>CAWKBI010000008.1:0-19392 GCA_963847845.1 uncultured Actinomycetes bacterium | reverse complement strand
AAGTTCGCCTCGACGATCAGCGAGACGCCGTTCCGAAGCAATTCATGCACGATCACGGCGAGCAGCTCGAACACGGCGACGCCCAGCCGGTAAGAGGCCGCGCGCGCGGTGACGCCGAGCTGTTCGCCGAGTGTCTCCTTGAACGTGTCTTTCGCGAGCAGCGGCAGCGACAGTCGATCGCGGAGCTGCTCGGCGATTGTCGTCTTGCCGGCTCCGGGCGGGCCGGTGACGACGACGAGCAATGGCTCGCTGGACGTCAGGAGCCTGCGAGCAGCCGTCGGATCACGTACGGGAGGATGCCGCCGTGCTGGAAGTACTCGCGCTCGCGAGGCGTGTCGAGCCGGACGCGTGCACGGAACTCCTTGTCGTCGGCGTGCACCGTCACTTCGTCGGCCTCGCCGTTCGCGACGCCCTCGATCGATAGCGACTCGCGGCCGGTGAGCCTGAGCGTGCTCCGGTGTCTCGCCGTCCATGAACTGCAGCGGCAGCACACCCATCATCAACAGGTTCGAGCGATGGATCCGCTCGTACGACTCGGCGATCGCCGCTTTCACCCCGAGCAGGTTCGGCCCTTCGCGGCCCAATCGCGTGACGAGCCCGAGCCGTACTCCTTGCCCGCGAGCACGACGGTCGGCGTCCCTTCGGCGAGGTACCGCTGCGCGGCCCATAAATCGTCATCTCCTCGCCCGACGGAACGTGCTCCGTCCACGTCCCCTCCGAGCCGGGTACGAGCTTGTTGCGCAGCCGGACGTTCGCAAAGGTGCCGCGGATCATCACCTCGTGATTGCCGCGTCGCGCGCCGTACGTGTTGAAGTCCTTGCGCTCGACGCCGTGCTCGAGCAGGTACTCACCGGCCGGCGAGTCGAGTGAGATCGCCCCGGCCGGTGAGATGTGGTCGGTCGTCACCGAGTCGCCGAGCCAGACCAGAACGCGCGCACCTTTGACGTCGCCGAAGCCGGCCGGTTCACGCGACATCCCGTCGAAATACGGCGGCGCTGCACGTACGTCGAGTTGGGCTCCCACGCGAAGAGCTCGCCCGCGGGAACCGGGAGCGCCCGCCACTCGTCGTCACCGGTGAAAACGTCGGCGTATGTCTCGGCGAACTGCTCGGCTCGGACCGAGGAGGCGATCGTGTCGCCGACCTCTCCGGCGCTCGGCCAGATGTCGCGCAGAAACACGGCCTCGCCGCCACGGCCGGTTCCGATCGGCTCGTGCTCGAAGTCGATGTCCATCCGCCCCGCGAGCGAGTACGCGACGACGAGCGGCGGCGAGGCGAGGTAGTTCGCCTTGCACCTCGGGATGGATCCGCGCCTCGAAGTTGCGGTTGCCCGAGAGGACAGAGCAGACGACGAGCTCTCCCTCGGCGATCGCGCCGGAGATCTCGTCGGCGAGCGGGCCGGAGTTGCCGATGCAGGTCGTGCACCCGTAGCCGACGGTGTTGAACCCGAGCGCGTCGAGGTGCTGTTGCAGTCCGGCCTGCTCGTAGTAGCGCGTGACGACCTTCGAGCCCGGTGCGAGCGACGACTTCACCCACGGCTTGCGGTCGAGGCCCTTCTCGATCGCGTTGTGGGCGAGTAGGCCGGCGGCGACCATCACTTGCGGGTTCGAGGTGTTCGTGCAGGACGTGATCGCGGCGATCACGACGGAGCCGTGGTCGAGCGCGTAGTCGGCGCCTTTGACTTGCGTGCGCCGATGTCCGGGCGCGGAGGCGGTCGCGGGCGCCAGGTCGGCGACCGGCTCGGGGTGGCCGGCAGGCTGCTGCTCCGTCGTCGGGTCCGACGCGGGGAACGTGTCGGCGACGGCACGATCGTGTGACCCGTTCGCGTAGTCGACGCCGAACGTGCCGAGCGTGTCGGCGAAGCTCTGCTTCGCGCTTGCGAGTGGTACGCGGTCCTGCGGGCGCCGCGGACCTGCGAGCGACGGCTCGACGTCGCCGAGGTCGAGCTCGACGATCTCCGAGTACGTCGCGTGCACGGACGGGTCGTGCCAGAGCAGGTTCTCCTTGCAGTACGCCTCGACGAGGGCGATCCGCTCCGGGCTGCGGCCGGTCAGGTGCAGGTAGTCGAGCGTTACCTGGTCGACTGGGAAGAAGCCGCACGTCGCGCCGTATTCGGGCGACATGTTCCCGATCGTCGCGCGATCGGCTAGCGACAGCCCCGCGAGCCCTTCGCCGTAGTACTCGACGAACTTCCCGACGACACCCGTCTTGCGCAGCATCTCCGTCACGGTCAGGACGAGGTCGGTGGCCGTCGATCCGTCGGGCAGATTCCCGCTCAACTTGAACCCGACCACCTGCGGCACGAGCATCGAGAGCGGCTGGCCCAGCATCGCCGCCTCGGCCTCGATGCCGCCCGCGCCCCAGCCGAGCACGCCGAGCCCGTTCACCATCGTCGTGTGCGAGTCGGTGCCGACGAGCGTGTCCGGGAACGCAACACCGGCGCGGTCCTCGACGACACGCGCGAGGAACTCGAGGTTCACCTGGTGGCAGATGCCGGTTCCGGGCGGGACGACCTTGAACCGGCTGAACGACTCCTGGCCCCAGCGCAGGAAGAGGTAGCGCTCGTGGTTTCGCTCGAACTCGAGCTCGACGTTGCGCCCGAACGCGACGCGCGATGCGAACGCGTCGACCTGCACCGAGTGGTCGATGACGAGCTCGACGGGGATCAAAGGATTGATCTTCGACGGCGTGCCACCGAGATCGGCCATCGCGTTTCGCATCGCTGCAAGGTCGACGACGGCCGGCACGCCGGTCAGGTCCTGCAGCAGGACGCGGGACGGCGCGAACGCGATCTCCTGCGACGGCTCTGCGCTCGCATCCCACCCGGCCACCGCTTCGGCATCGTGCTCGGACCCCTGGCGCAGGACGTTCTCGAGCAGGACGCGCAGCGTGTAAGGCAGCTTCCCGACGTCGTAACCGTCGATGCGGAAGATTTCGTACGAACGATCTCCAACCTTGAGCTCGGACGGTGACGCCATACGTCGATTCAAGCAGAAGCGGTGTCGTAGACTTGAAGGGGTGGGGTCTGCGAGCCACATTGTCGGCCTCGGCGGCGGGGGCGACACGCCCGAGCAGACGGATCTGCTCTATGACTACGCCCTCGGCCTGACAGGGAAGAGTCGCCCGCGCGTGCTGTACGTGCCGACGGCGATCGCGGAGTCGAACGGCGGCATCGTCGGCTTCTACGAACGCTTCGCCGGCCGTGGCGAGCTGTCGCACCTGAAGACGTTCCCCTGGCCGCCGGAGAATCTTCGTGAGCTTATCCTCTCGCAAGACTCCATCTGCGTGAGTGGCGGCAACACTGCGAACATGCTCGCGATCTGGCGCGTGCATGGGATCGATGCACTGCTGCGCGAGGCGTGGGAGCAAGGCATCGTGCTCTGGGAGCGAGCGCCGGCATGATCTGCTGGTTCGAGCACGGCGTCACCGACTCTTTCGGCCCGCGACTCGGCGCGATGGACTGCCTCGGCTTCCTGCCGGGGAGCGCCTGCCCGCACTACGACGGCGAGGAGCAGCGTCGCCCGCGGTTCCAGGAGCTGATCGGTGGCGGCCTCGCCCCGGGGATCGCCGCGGACGACGGCGTCGGCCTCCATTACGAAGGCGCGGAGCTCGTCGAGGTCGTCACCTGCCGGCCGGGCGCGTCGGCGTTCCGCGTCGACACCTCGGGCGAGACGCCGCTCGAAACGCGCTCGCTCTAAAGCAGATCGCGGAGCGCCGTGAGCAGTGCGTCGACGTCGCGCTCGTCGTTGTATCCCTGGATCGACACCCGAAGCGTCCACCCGTCGTTCGTCTCGACCACGGGCACCTCGATGCGGTGACGGTCGTAGAGCGCTCGCTTGAACGCGTCGCCGTCCTCGACCGGGAGGCGGAACCCGAGCATCTGGACGAAGTCGTCCGTGAGCGGCTCGAGCGGGCAGTCGTTGCGGAACCGCGCGAGCAACTCATGGCAGCGCACGCGAACCGACGGCCAGTCGTGCTCGTCCTGGAATGCGATCGCGGCCGGGACGGCGAGGAACGCCGATGGGTCGCGCGTTCCCTGCCAGCGGTGCCGGTCGTGGAACGGTGCACCCTCGAGCCAGTCCCACGAGACGACGAACGGCTCGATCGAGCCCTGTACGTCCGGCTTCACGCAGAGGAACGCAGAGCCCTTCGGCGCGCACAGCCATTTGTGGCAGTTGCCGGCGTAGACGTCGGCGTCGAGCGCGCCCAGATCGAGCGCGATCTGACCCGGCGCGTGCGCGCCGTCGACGATCGAGATCGCCCCGGCCGCGCGCGCCGCTGCGCAGACCGGTGCGAGGTCGTTGACGGCCCCCGACGTCCACTCGATGTGCGAGCAGAACACGACTCGCGTCCGTGGGCCTGGCTCGAGCTCTGCGAACGGTCGCCGGACGAGCGTCGCGCCGCTCAGGCCGGCGATGTGGTCCCAGAGGATCTCCATGCCGCCGTACTCGGCGTCGCCGAGCAGCACCTCGTCGCCGGGGCTCAGTTCGAGCGAACGGATCACGGTGTTCAGCGCGGAGCTCGCGTTCGTCGCGAACACGAGATTGTCCGGTGGGGCGCCGACATACGCCGCGAGCTCCAACCGGGCGTGGTCGATCAATCCCGGGAAGCGGCGTCCGAGCGCGAGGAACTCGACCGGCTGGCGCTCGAGTTCGCGTTGGAAGCCCTGGTACGCCTCGAAAACCGGCTTCGGGCAGGCGCCGAACGATCCGTGATTGAGGTAGACGATCGACGGATCGAGGAGGAAAAGTTCCTTCACAGCCCTTAATCGCCCATTAATCCTTGATCGAAACTTGTGAACATGCACCGGCTATAACGGGCGCGTGGGCCGAAACCGCCTCTGGACGATACAGCTCGCGCTCACGGCAATCGTCGGCGCCGCGCTGGCGCTTGGCGGTGCCGCGGCACTGGGCAAGCTCGGCAGCTCGACGACGATCGAGCAGGTGTCGCCGCTCGCGCAGGGCGGCGGTCTCGGCAACGTGGCGCTGCAGGCGCCGACCACCAAGGGCCTGACTCCCGAGCGGATCTACCGGCAGGACGCGCCGGGCGTCGTGCAGATCACGGCGACAAGCGTCAGCCAGACGACCGACCCGTTCAACCTGCAGCCGTCGACCCAGACCCAAGAGTCGCTCGGCTCCGGCTTCGTGATCGACAAGGCGGGCCACATCGTCACCAACTACCACGTCGTCCAGGGCGCCTCCAAGGTTCAGGTCTCGTTCTCGAGCCAGGATCAACTCACCGCGACCGTCGTTGGCACCGATCCGTCGACCGACACGGCGGTCTTGAAGGTCGACGCGCATGCACGCGCTTTCACGCCGCTGCCGCTCGGAGACTCGGATGCCGTGGTCGTCGGTGACCCGGTCTACGCAATCGGCAATCCGTTTGGGTTTACGCGAACGTTGACGAGCGGGCTCGTCAGCGCCGTGCAGCGTCAGATCGAAGCTCCGAACACGCTTGCGATCGATCACGCCATCCAGACCGACGCTGCGATCAACCACGGCAACTCGGGAGGGCCTCTGATCGACGTTGCGGGGCGTGTGATCGGCGTCACTTCGCAGATCTCCACCGGCAACACAGGCGGTCAGGGCAGCGTCGGCATCGGGTTTGCGATCCCGATCAACACCGTGCGCAATGTCGCGGCTCAGATCATCACCTCCGGCAAGGCCGAGCACGCGCTCCTCGGGGTCAGCACCTTCCCGATCACGAGTCAGCTCGCCCAACTCTTCAAGTTGCCGACCGAGCAGGGGATGCTCGTGCAGACGATCCAGAAAGGCAGCGGCGCTGACAAGGCCGGGCTCAAGGCCGGCAAGACGAAAGTGATCGTCGGCGGCGTCTCGTACGCGATCGGCGGCGACATCATCACGAAGCTCGACGGCACTCCGACCACCACCTACGAGCAGCTTCGCGACGCGGTCGCCGACAAGCGCCCGGGCGACAAGGTGAAGGTCGAGATCTATCGCAACGGCTCGAAGAAGACCGTCACCGTAACTCTCGGCAAGGACACACGGTGACACCCGTTCGGCTCGACCGCTAGAGCCGACACGACGGCCGGCCGCGCTCCCGTCTGCCTGCCCGGGGCGCGGCCGGTCTTCCACCTGCGCTCCGTCGCTACCTTGTTCCGCGATGGAGCGAGGGCAGATCCTCTTCGAGGAACAGTCGGTCACCGTCCGCGGCGAGCATGAGCTCTGGGAGGACGATTCCGACACTGGGCACGACGGCTGGTTCTGCGTTCGCACCGATCCGTTTCCGTGCCCTGCTGCGGGATGCAGCTTCGTCGCCGAGTTCATGACCGCGGCTCACCTGATTCTCGTCTGGCAGGCACTCGACGATCCAAATCTGCTCCGTCACGCCGCGCGCGCACGCGACGTCGGCCGCAACCCGCGGGTCACCGGCTATCGCTCCGAGTTCGGGCCGAGTGCGTCGTATTACGCCTGGGTCGCGGCCGGCCGACCCGTCCACGGCGTCAAGGCGCATTGATCCCGGCCAGGTTCGGCGAATCGGCGCCGTACTCGCTCGGCGTCGAGGAAGAGTTGATGATTCTCGATGCCGAGACGTTCGAGCAGGTCGCCGCCGTCGACCGAATCATCCGCGGAGCCTCGTCGCGGGAGCTACCAGGGCGGATCAAGACCGAGTTGTTCGCTTCGGTGTTCGAGACGAACACCGACGTCTGCGCGTCCGTGACCGAGGTCGACGAGGCCTTACCCGCGCTGCGGCGCGCGGCCGCCGCAGCGGCCGCCGACGAGGGCCTGGTGATTGCTGCCGCCGCGACCCATCCGTTTGCGAAGCCGGAGGGCCAGCCGATCGTCAAGGAGGAGCGGTACGTCAGCTTCGTCGCCTACGGCGGCAGTTCAGTGCGGAGGCAGGGGGTCCAGGGCCTGCACGTGCACATCGGCATGCCGAGTGCAGAAGCCTGCTGGCGCTGTCTCGAGTCGATCCTCCCGTGGCTGCCGGTCGTGCTCGCTATGTCCGCTAACTCGCCCTGGTACGCCGGCGAGTTGACCGGGATGGCTTCGAACCGCGCTCCCGTGCTCGCCGAGCTTCCCCGCGCCGGCGGGCCGCCAGGCTTCGCCTCCTATGCCGAGTGGGAGGCGTGGGTGGAGCGCCTCGTCTCGCTCGGTGTGACCCAGGACTACACGCGGATCTGGTGGGACGTGCGCCCGCACCCGGGGCTCGGAACGCTCGAAGTGCGCATCCCGGATCAACCCACCGACGTGCGATTGTCGGCGGCATTCGCAGCATTGCTGCAAGCGATGTGCGCCGCCGCGCTCGGCGACAGCTTGCCGAACGACCGCTCGTTGCTCGCCGACCGCGGGCGCGCCGACTACGCCCAGAACCGCTGGGCGGCCGCACGCTCCGGGCCGAACGCGGAGCTCCTGCACCCCGACGGTGGCAGCGTTGCGAGCGCGTCCGCGCTCGGCGCAGAGTTGATCGAGCTCGTTCGCCCGGCCGCACGTGCTCTTGGTGGCGAGTTCGCGCTCGAGCGTCTCGGCCCGTCGTCCTGCGAGGCGGAGTTGCAGCTCAGCGTCGTCACCGCTTGCGGCGGCTGCCGAGCTCGTGAGTCGCTCGCTAGGCTGAGAGGCGTGACGACGGAGACGATCCAGGTCAGCGGGATCCGCTGCGAGCGCTGCGTGATGCGCCTTGGGAAAGTGCTCGAAGGCGCCGACGGTCTCGAATCCGCGAATGCCAACCTGATGGGCCAGGTGCAGATCGTCTACGACGACCAACGCACCTCACGCGACGCGCTGCTCGAGTTGATGGCGAGCGGCGGTTTTCGCGAGCAGGCGTTCGTCTGAACGGGAATCAGACCCGGCAGGTATTCGTTCGAACCATTGCTAGGGTGGCCGCCGGATGAGCGAGAGCGCGCCGACGACTGCTGATACACGCAGGCTCGCCGAGGAGGCGCGGGCCCGTGTCCGGTTCGAAGAGGAGGCACTCGAATTGAGTGACCAGGTCTACCGAGTCGCGCGCAGGTTCGTCGGGTCGCGCGAGGAGGCCGAGGATCTCGTGCAGCAGACGTACGAGCGGGCTTTCCGCTCGTGGCGTCAGTTCACGCCGGGCACGAACCTCCGCGCCTGGCTCCTGCGCATCCTCACGAATCTCAACATCGACCGCGGTCGCCGCGTGCAGCGCTCGCCGCAGACGACGTCGCTCGACACCGAGGCCGGCGACTACTTCCTCTACAACAAACTCGAATCGCAGGCGCCGGAGGGGAATCCCGACGAGGAGCGCGTGCTCGAGCGACTCAGTCAGGATTCGATCGTCGAGGCGCTTGCCGAGGTGCCGCACGACTTCCGCGACGTCGTCGTTCTCGTCGACATCGGCGAGTTCGCCTACGCGGACGCAGCGCAGATCCTGGACATCCCGATCGGCACTGTCATGTCGCGTTTGCATCGCGGCAGGCGTATCCTCAAGAAGAACCTCGCTGACGGTGTGGTGACCCCATGATCGACTGGTGCGAGAAGTGCGAAGAGATGATGCAGCCGTTCCTCGACGGTTCGCTCTCTCCACAGGAAGTAGCCGAGGCGGAGCGCCATCTCGGTGATTGCAGCTGGTGCGCCCGCCGCTACCGCTTCGAGGAGCGCTTGCGGCACTATGTGCGCGTCGCGACGGCCGAGCCGATGTCGCCTGATCTAAAGGCGAAGCTCGCGGCGCTGCGTACACCGCTGCACTAACTGATTCAACGCGGGTAGTCGACGTCGCCCGGTGGGCGGAGGTCGGTGCAGTCGACGAGCGTCGGCTCGAGCGCGCGGCCACCCTCCGACGGTACGGTCGACCAGGCCGAGCGCCCGAGCAGCACGGGATGGCTGCGCGAGCCGTCGTACGTCGCGGCGACGACCGGTTCGCCGCCGGCGGCCCCGACCACGCGGGACACGGCCCGCGGGTCGAGCTCGGGCCCGTCGGCGAGCACGACGAGCGCGTGCGTCACCTCGTCGCCGAGTGCGGCGAGACCGCAGCGCAGAGACGCGCCTGGCCCGTCGGCCCATTGCTCGCAATGGACGAACGTCAACCCGTGAACCTCGTTCGAACCTCGTTCGAGGGCCCAGGCGCCTTCGACCACGACGATCGGAGACACGGACGCCTCGGCCAGCGCCGCCAGGACTGCCGGCAGGAGCTCGCGCTGCTTCGCGCCGCCGTAGCGTGTCGCAGCACCCGCGGCGAGCACGACGGCCGCGACGCTCATTTGACCGTGACGGTCGCCCGTTCGAGCTCGACGGTTTCGGTTGGCTGCTCGGTGGCCTGATCGCCGAGCTTGCCGATGCGCCGCACGACCGGGGCGCCGGAGACGATGCTGCCGAGCACCGCGTAATCCGGTGGCAGGCCGGCGTCCGCCCCGGTAACCACGAAGAACTGGCTGCCACTCGTCCCGGGCGCCTCGTTCGCGGCCTTCGCCATGGCGACCGTCCCGAAGGTGTAACGGGTGTCGGCAGGCGGAGCGTCGACCGTCTTGTAGCCGGGGCCGCCCGCACCGGTTGCGGTCGGGTCGCCGCCCTGGATGACGAAGTCGGGGACGATGCGGTGGAAGACGGTCTTGTCGAAGAAGCCGCTCTGTACGAGTGCGACGAACGACGCGGTGGTCGCCGGCGACGTTTTGACTGCGAGTCGGATCACGAAGTCACCGCAGTTCGTGTGGAGAGTCACGTCGTACGTCTTCGAGGCGTCGAGCGGCTTGGTCGGCTTCGTGCCGCGGCGGTCCGCTGCGGCCGGCGGCGTGACCGACTGGCAGCCGCCAGCTGTAGTCGTCGAGGCTGTCGTCGTTGTCGCGTGCTTCGACGAGCCGCACGCCGCGAGAGCGAGCGCGACCGTAGCGAGCAGCATGATCCGGAAGCTCGTCAATGCGGGCTGATTGCCGCTTCGGCTCGCTTGACCAGCGCCTTTGCGATCTCGACCTTGTACGCGTTCCGAGGTAGCGGCGTCGCCGCGTCGAGGCTTCCGTCGAGCAGCCACGGAGTGGGCGCGACGCCGGCCAGCGCGACGCGTGTGTCGCCGCCTCGTCTCACCGCGGCAACGCCCACGATCGGGAACGCCCAGCGCTTTCGCTCCATCGCTTTCAGGTACACCGACGCGTCGCAGTCGGCGAGCTCGACCGAGAGCAGAAGCTCACCCGGCTCGAGCGTCGTTGTCCGGCGGTCCTCCTCCGTCGGCAGCCGGTAGAGCTCGGCGATCGGGAATTCGCGGCGGTTGGTGCGGATCGTCGCATCGAGCGCGAGCAGCGCCGCGGCGACATCGGACGGGTGCGCAGACGCGCAGAAGCCGTTCGCGAAGATCGCGTGCTCGCCGTGCTCCCCCTGGTGGGCGAAGCACTCGTCGCCGCCGTGGAGGCGGCACGGCCAGTCGAGCCGCCAGTACCAGCAGCGCGTCGACTGCAGCAGGTTGCCTGCAACCGTGCCCATGTTGCGGAGTTGTGGGCTCGCGGCCAGCCGGCAGGCTTCGCGAAGCACGTCGGGCACCTGGGGGTCGCACTCGAGCTCGGCAAGCGTGGCGCCGCCGCCGATCGAATCCGCGGAGATCCCGCGCGGCACGATGCCGCGCACGTCGAGCAGCGAGTCGCCCGTAGCCAGGCCCGCCCGCAGCAGCGGCACGAGCTCGGTGCCGCCCGCAAGTAACAACTTGTTACTTGTGATCTCGTCGAGGCTAGCTGCCCGCCGGAGCTCCAACCTTCTCCTTCTCGGTACGCCGTAGCTCGGCTTCGCGGAGCGCGCGCAGCATCTCTTCGCGGGTGATCGGCAGCTGGCGCACGTCGGCGCCCGTGGCGTCGCGGATCGCATTGGCGATCGCCGCGGCCGTGGGGATGATCGGCGGCTCGCCGATTCCCTTCGAGCCGAGGTTCGTCAGATGCGCGTCGGGACGGTCGACGAGCTCGCTGACGATCTCGGGCACGTCGGCGATCGTCGGCAGCTTGTACGCGTCGAGCCCGGTGTTCAGGATCTGGCCGGTACGAGGGTCGTGGACGCGCTGCTCTGAGAGCGTGTGGCCGATGCCCTGGATGATCCCGCCTTCGACCTGGCTCGATGCGCCGAGTGGGTTGATCACGCGCCCGACGTCGTGAACGGCTGCGATCCGATCCACCCAGACCTCGCCCGTCTCCACATCGACGGCGACCTCCGCCACCTGTACGCCGAACGTCAGCACCTGCATGCCGGCCGGGTTCGGCCCCCGTGCACCACTGCCGAGGATCTGCGCGTTTTCGAGCAACGCGACGACCTCGGCGAGCGGCATGTCGGGGTCGCCGCGCTGCTCTGCGATCTCGACGATCTGCCGCTTCGCGTCCGCTGCCGCCGCACGCACGGCAGGACCCATCGACGGCGTTGTCGACGAGCCGGCGCTGATCGCAGCGAACGGGCCGCGAGCCGAGTCGCCGAGCGAGACGGTCACGTGCGCGAGCGGGATCCCCAATTCTTCTGCAGCGATCTGAGCCATCGCGGTCTTCGTGCCCGTGCCGATGTCCTGCATCGCAGTCACGACGGTGGCGTGGCCGTCGGAGCCGACGCGGATCCAGGCGTAGCTCGGCGGCCCCCCGCCGCCGTACCAGATCTGCGAAGCCATCCCGACGCCTCGCTTGACCGTGTCGGTCGAGCGAGCGCGCACGTCGTGCCGCCGCTCCCAGTGCGGTTCGGCCCGGCGATAGCACTCAAGCAGCTGCTTGCTGCTGTAGGGGCGCCCGTCGACCTCGTCCTCGTCGGCGTAGTTGCGCCGGCGCAGCTCGAGCGGATCGAGGTCGAGCTTCGAGGCGAGCTCGTCGAGCAGCGACTCGAGCCCGAACGTTCCCTCGACGAACCCCGGTGCGCGGAAGGCCTTCATCGGGGGCTGGTTGATCTTCGCCGCATAGGTCGTCGTACGCACGTTCGGGCACGCGTAGAGCATCTGCATCGGCCCCTCGGTGCCGGACGACCAGCCCGACCAGCCGACGGCGTTGACGAAGTCGCCTCCGAGCGCCGTCAATGTCCCGTCGCTGCGTGCGCCGACCGTCAGCCGCTGGATGGTCGCGTTGCGGTTGCCGGCAGTGATGTTTTCCTCGCGTCTCGTCAAGGCGCACTTGACCGGGCGTCCTGTGCGCTTCGCCAACTCGGCCGCGATGAACGTGTAGTCGTCGGGACCGTTCTTCGAGCCGAAGCCGCCGCCCATGTAATGGCAGATCACGCGCACTTTGTCGGGAGCGAGCCCGAGGCCCTCCGCGACTTCGGTGCGGATGCCCCAGATGTACTGCGTCGAGATGTGCACCTCGATGCCGTCCGCAACCCACTGCACGACCGCCTGGTGCGTCTCCATCGAGTTGTGCAGGACGACGGACGTCGTGTACTCGCCGGTGACGACGACGTCGGCCTCCGCGAGCCCGCGGTCGTAGTCGCCGCGCTCGCGCAGACGGGGCTCGCCGAGGAGCGAGCCGGTGCGAACCGCCTCGTCGGGATCGAGGAGCGGCTTGCGCACGTCCCACTCGACGTCGATCGCCGCGATGGCTGCCTGAGCGTGCGCGAACGAGTCGGCGCAGACGGCCGCGACGGCGACGCCCTGGTAGGCGCAGTCCCGCTCGAGCTGCGGGATCTCGCCCGGCCCGACCGCAGCGTGCACGCCCGGCAGGCCGAGCGCTGGGGCGAGATCGATGCGCCGCACGATCGCGGACGCATGCGGCGAACGCAGTACCGCGGTGTGCAGCATCCCGCTCAGCCGCAGGTCGGCCGTGAAGACCGCCTCCCCGCGCGCCCGCTCGAGCCCGTCGACCCGAACCGCCGGCCGGCCGACGGTCTCGCGCGGCCCTTCCGGCCACTGTTCGAGTGCGTCCTCGTCGACGACGAGCCACACCTCCTCGTAACGCCCTTCGACTTCTTTCTCGGTGCGGATCAGTCTCGCCACGTTCGGATGGCCTCCTCGATCTTCGGGTACGCGCCGCAACGGCAGAGATTCCCTGCCATCGCGTGTCGAATCTCTTCAGAGCTCGGTGCCGGCGTCGAATCGACGAGGGCGACCGCGCTCACGATCTGGCCCGGCGTGCAGAAGCCGCACTGCAAGGCGTCGGCGCGCACGAACGCCTCGACCATCGGATGCTCGCGCAGGCCCTCGATTGTCGTCACCCTTGCGCCGCGGACCGAGTGCGCGAGCGTGATGCAGGAGAGCGTCGGCACGTCGTCGACCAGAACGGTGCAGGCACCGCAATGACCTTCGCCGCAAGCGACTTTCGTTCCCGTCAGCGCGAGCTCGTCGCGCAGCACCTCGGCCAGCGTCGTACCGACCGGCGAGCGCACGTCGTAGATGTGGTCGTTCACGTTCAGATCAGGCACCGGCGGTCACCGCCTCGATATCCGCGAGGTGGATCAGCCGAAACGTCAGCCGTGTCTCGAAGCGCTGCTGGGACTCGTCTTCGATCGAGGGCAGTGTTGCCCAGAGATCGCGCGCGGCGACGAGCAGCTCGTGGATCCGGTCGACGGCCTCGACGTGGCCGTTCCGCTCGGCGCAGGCGTTGATCGCCAGGCCGAGCATCCCGGTCGTATCGGGCTGTCGCATCCAGAGCAGGGGCGTCGTCATCGAGAGGTACTGGTGGATCCGGGCGAGCTGTAGCGGCTGGGCGAGGTCGTCCGCGCCGACCGGAGTCGTCGGCTCGGGCAGCTCGTCTCCGTCCGCGACGGCGTTCGCCGTACCAGCCAGCATCGCGCGCAGTTGGCTGTCGGAGTAGCCCGCCATCTGCGCCGTCCGCAGTGCGATCAACAGGGATGAAGGTTGTTGGCCGTACGGGTAGTCGCTCGCGTACACGACCTGCTCGGGCGGGATCCGGCGATAGAAATCGAGCAGGTCGACCGGGCTCCAAGTCGACGTGTCGAAGAGCACTCCCTTCCGCCCGGCCATGCAACGTGCGAGCTCGCTGAGATCGGCGATCCCGGCATGCGCGATGATCAGCGTCGCTCCCGGATAGCGGTCGACGAGCATCCGGAGCCCCTCGGCGATCGGCGGCAGCCCACGGCCGCCGTGGATCAGGATCGGGACCTTGTACTCGGCCGACAGCTCGAAGACCGGCCCGAGCCGCTCGTCGGTCGCGGTGAACCCTTGCGCTCGGGGATGAAGCTTGATCCCGCGCGCGCCGGCGGCCAGGCAGCGTTTCGCCTCGTCGAGCGGCGATTCGTTCAGGTCGAGGCGCAGGAACGGGATCAACCGGCCGTTCGAGCGCTCGGCAAAGGCCAGCGTCCGGTCGTTGGCAGCGCTGAACGACGGGTGCCGGTCGGGCTCGTCGAGGCAGAACATGAAGGCGCGCGAGATGCCATAGCGGGACATCAGCTCCTCGAGCTGCTCGTAGTCGCCGACCATCCCGTCGATGTCGTGGCCGAGATGCAGGTGAGCGTCGAAGACCTCGGCGTCCTGCGGCAGCGCACGCTGCAGCTCTCGATCCCATTGCTCGACCAACTGAGCGCCCGCGAACGCGCATCCACTCGTTTCATCCTAGTTAGAGTCAGGCGCATGACCGATGTCCTGATCTACGGCGACACCTTCAGGTCGCCTGAGCTGCGGCACGAAGTGCCGCTCGGGATCCCCGATCCGTTCCTGTACGTCGAGCGCGAGGGTGCCAAACACATCGCGATCGGAGCGATGGAGATCCCCCGCCTGGAGGAACTGGGGATGTTCGAGCTGCATCCCGGCGAGGAATACGGCTCGGATGACCTGATCGCGCAGGGACTCTCCTATGCCGACTGGTCGATCGAGGGCTCCGACGGGGTGATGTTGGTGTTCTCGTTGAGGTTCGGAATGAACGCGGGGCCGTTCTCCGCCGACGCCGTGTAGGCGAAGACTTCCGAGACGGGCTTGTTGATGACGACTACTCCGGTGGCGACGGCCATGATTCCTCCATTGATCGTGTGTGATGTGTGGTTACGAGGGACTGCGGTCAAGATTCTGGACGCACTTGCGGAAGACGTTGCGGAACAGGTCGACCTTCTTGGTGCGCCCGGCGAGAAGGTCACGAGGAAGGTCCGCGGCACGACGCGGACGATCCGCATCGATGCCGTGGCGCCCAAGCCCGTTCTGGCGGAGGCGCCAGGTGTGACGTCGAGGCGGATCATTTGACCCGCCTTGGAGGCGGCGCCAGCGACGCGATCCCGGGTCACCCCCATGACAAGCCACGGGCTCGCCCTCCACGCTACGATGGCCTGCACCACGAGGAGAGCGAGTAGCCAAGGGCTGAGCGCCCAGCCGCTCGCGATCACGAGGAACCACGCCAGGTACGCCTCGCGGCCGCGCACGAGCACGGCTCGCCTCTTGACGAGAGGGATTGCTACGAGATGGATGGCGAGCGCCACACCCAAACCCAGAGCGGTCCACGCCAGCGTCAGCATGGGCCTAACAGTATCGGGAACGTCGTCCGATATCTCGTCGAAAGATTTCCTCCCGTCTCTGGTGCTGATGCTCGCCGTGAGTTTTTCCGCGGCGTGTCTTGGGGCTCTTCGCCACGGACAAGGTGGGGTCGTCGCGCATGGTGGCGCGCGGGCGCGCTGCTCACCCTCCTGTACACGGCGTTGTTGCTGCGGTACCGCGTGGTCGATGAGTGGAAGGACTTTCGCCACGACTCGCGGTTCTACCCCGGCCGTCCCGTGCCGCGGGGATCGATCTCCGTGCGCGCGCTCGCGACGCTCGGCGCGCTGGGGTCGTCGCGGAAATCGGGTCGGTGTTCGCGCTGGGCGGGCTGCGAGGCCTCGCGCTCTACACGCCCGTGGTGGTGCTGTCCGTTCTCACCGCATTCGAGTACTTCGCCAAGGCGTGGCTCGACGCGCACTTCACGGCGGCTTTCGTGGTTCACCAGTTGGTGTACGTGCCGATGTTCGCCTGGGCCGCTCGCGTCCTCGGAGCGCCGCTGTCCCTCAACACGTGGCTCGGGGTGGCGCTCGGCGACGGCCCTCTTCGCCTCCGCCGAGGTGGTCCGGAAGTTCCAGCCGCGCCACGACACGGAGGGCGCCGCGGTGGCGGACACCTACTCCGTGGTGTGGGGGAGGCCTGCGGCCCTCACCATCGTCGTGGTGCTGATCGTCGTGGCCGGAGGCCTGGCGCACCTGGTCGCGACCGGATGGCTGTCCGTCGGGAGTGTCGGGACTCGCGGCAATCGTGATCCTGACGAACCATCGATCGGACTCGTGGGTCATGGCGGGCGCGGGCGCGCATGTCCCCCTCCTCGCATTGGCGATGCTCGCGTGACCGCGCCGCCCCTCGGAGCCAAGGCGGCAGGTCTCACCGCCCTCGCCGCGTCCTACCCCCGGCTCGTTCCCCCGTTCGTCGCGATTCCCCTCGCGGAGCGTCGTCGCAAACTGGCCCGAAGTGAAGAGCGGCGGCGACGCCACGCTCGCCCAGTTTCTCGCGGGAAAGGCGAGCCCGGCGAAGGCCTCCGCGTTTGAGGCGGCCGCCCGCTGAACTCGCGGACAGGATCGCCATCGACGAGGCCCGCCTCGAAGCCGCGCTCGCAGGCGCGAATGCCGCGCGCTGGGGGAGGGTGAGCGTCCGGACCTCCGCGCTCGCGGAGGATGGCGCCGCCGACTCCTTTGCGGGGCAGTACTACACGGCGCTCAACGCGACAGTGGGCGAGGTCGCCGCCGAGGCCCGCGCTGCGTCGCGAGCCTCTTCTCGCCCGGCGTCGCCGCGTACGCGCGCGTGCGGGGGATGCCGGCCGTGGAACTCGGCGGCTCCGTGGTGGTCCAGAGGATGTTCGTGGGAGACAAGTCCGGCGTTCTCTTCACCGAGAACGGACGGTTCGAGATGTCGGTCGCCTTCTCGGACGGCTCTCCGAACGCGACCGTCGAGGGGACGACGCCGCGCAAGTCGACGTTCCCAAGCTCGGTCCCGCGCCCCGCAGGCCTCCCGTTCCCCCGCGAGCTATCGCTGTCGCGGAGCAACTCGAACGGGCTCATGGGGGGCCGCTCGATATCGAGTGGGCGTCGCGCGGAAAGCGGCTCGCGCTGCTGCAGGTGCGCCCGCAAACCACACGCCAGGACTCCTACAGCCTCGCGTGGGACTGCAGCAATATCGCCGAGAACTATCCCAAGGTGACCCTGCCGCTCACGTACTCCTTCATCCGCGGACTCTACGCTCGGGTGTACCCCAACTTCTTCCGGCTCATCGGCGTGAGCGACGCGACCATCCGCTCGCACGATCACGTCTTTCGCAACACCATGGGCTACCTCGACGGCCACGTGTACTACCAGATCGACAACTGGTACGAGATGGCCCGGCTGCTTCCAGGATCGAGCCGGAACGCGGATTCTTCAGCGCGATGCTGCACCCCGCCAAGGATGTGGCGACGCGCAATCGTCCGACGGTCGCGGGCGGGATCGTGCTCGCGGTCCTCCGCGCGCGGCTCGGGTGGATTTTCGCCGCTCCGCGGATCGCAAGTCGACGGAGATTCTCCCGCGAGTTCGCGAGCCGCTTCGAGACGTACGGCGCCATTCGCTGGGACGCCCTCCAGGCCGACGCGATCCTCGCCGACCCTGATCGCATGCGGACCGACCTGCTGAGCCTCTGGGCGACTCCCATCCTGAACGACGTCAGCGTGATGATCTTCCACGGCCTGCTCAAGTCCTACTCCTTTGGGCCCGAACGCCACGGCGACTACCTCGCGTATCTCGGGGGGCTGACGGACCGCGCGAGCATCGCGCCGCTCGCCGCCCTCGGCGATCTCGGGGCGAAACCATCGCGGCGCACGGGGAGGCGGCGGATGCGCGCCGCGATTGTGGCGTCGCCCGAGTGGCGCGGAGCGCCGGGCCGTCCGGGAACGCGGGGCCTTGCCCTGACCTACCTCGATCGCTTCGGAGGGCGCGCTCCCGACGAGCTTCAGCTGGAGAACCCGCGACTCGGCGACGACGAGGTGGCGCTCGTGGCGCTTGCACTCGGGGCGACCGGCGTCGACACCTCGCCAGCACCCGCACCGAACCTCGGGCGGCAGCGGCTCGGCACGGGGATCCTCGGTCGCGCCACACGCAAGGCCATTGACTGGCGTGAGCGCTTCCGGTTCAACCGGGCGCAGGTGTTCGGCCTGGCCCGGGGGCCTTCGTGGCGCTGGGAGATCGCCTCGCCACCGCGGGCGTCATCGCCTCGCCCGAGGACGTCTTCTGGCTCACCGAGGATGAGATCGACGGCGCCGTCTACGCGCACTCGTGGGACCACGACCTCGCGCCGCGCGTCGCGGAGCGCAAGGCCGCGTACGGAGCCTACGAGGCGTCGAGCCTTGGCGCCGCATGGTCGGCTCCGGAGTGATCGCGCCGCGAGCCATCGTCGCCGACATGCCTTCGACCGACGGCGAGCAGGCACTGTCTGGCCTCGGAGTCGCCGCCGGGCACCCTGACGGCGCCAGCGAGGGTGGTGCGGGAATTTGACCCGCACCTCGACGTCCGCGGGAAGATCCTTGTGGCCGAGCACATTGACCCCGGCTGGACGCTTCTACTCGTGCAGGCTGCGGGGGTGATCACCGAGCGTGGAAACGCCCTGTCTCACGTGGCCATCGTGAGCCGAGAGCTTCGCATTCCGGCCGTCGTTGCGGTGCCGGGGGCAACGGAACGCCTCGCCACGGGCGACGTGGTTTCCATCAACGGGACGACGGGAGCGGTCAGTGTCTCGTAACTCAGGAGGCGCCGTGCCGGCGTTTACGCCGCGAGCATGGTGGGGCCTTCTCGGCTGGCCGGGACTCGTCACGCTCGCGAGCCTCTCGGCGGCTTGGCTCGCCATCGGCCTCGCGATTGCGGGCCACCTCAAGTGGAGCGTGCTCGTCGCGCTCGTCGCGTTCGTGCTCGACATGGCCGACGGCTTCCTCGCCCGCCGCTTGGGCGTCAGCTCCGACTACGGGAGGATCCTCGACAGCCTCGTCGATCTGGTGAACTACTCCCTCTACGCGGCCGTGCTGGTGGTGGTCCAGCTGGCGCCGGGACGCTTGGGGTGGGCTCTTGCCCTCCTCATCATGGCGACCGGCGTCATGCGCCTCGCGCGGTTCACGGCGAGTGGATTCGAGGATGAGTCGAACAAGTACTACCGCGGCGTGGTCACCACTCAGGTCTCCGCCGCGGCCATGGCACTGCTCATCATGGACCACCTCGTCGACAACCTTCGTTGGGTCAGCGTCGGCGCTCTCGCGGTGCTCGCCGTCGCTCAGCTGTCGGGACTCAAGACCCGCAAGACGGGCGGGCAAGCGGCGTGGGCAAGTCTCGCGATTCCGCTAGCAATCGGGGCGATGCTGTGGTTGCCGTGACCACCCAGATACCTGTGGCGCGCCGGGCGGCGGTCGTGCGTGGAATCCAGGCGCGAGCGGCCACCGAGCCAGGAGTCTCAAAGCGCTCGACGCGAGAGCTGTTGCGCGCCGCGCGGCGCGGACGCTTGCTTACCGCCTTCGACGGCGACGGCTGTGTCGTGGGCGCTGTCGGAGCCGTGCGGCCCGGGAGTCC
>CAWKBI010000007.1:0-36114 GCA_963847845.1 uncultured Actinomycetes bacterium | reverse complement strand
GCACTCCGACGAGAGCGGCGGATGCGGCCCGCTGGCAAGGCGGACAGTCGCCCTTCCAAGGCGTCGTAGTCCTCGATCACAACCGGCGACCCGGTCTGCCACAGCGGCCAGCGAGCCCCTCACCACGCTCGATCCCGAGCACCGAGCTCGTTCTCGAACACGCCGGTCGAGACGCGGTTCACGAGGACGTCCTCGCCCGGTGCGCGAAGGTAGAATTATCCGTGCGCAGCGCCGAGCAGCTCGCACGCACGCGCGAGCAACTCGCGCAGGACGTCCTCGAGGTCGAGGCGGTGCATATCGCCGAGGGTCGTCTCGTGGAAGGCACCCGGCTCCGCGTTCTGGATCCGCAGCTCCTCGGTCTGCTCCGCAACGCGTTGCTCGAGGTCCTTCGAGGGTCTCCCGAAGTTCGCTGGTCATCGTGTTGAGGCCGCGCCAGTGTTCCGACTTCGTCGTCGGTCGTCACAGGCGCCTCGCGTGTGACATCGCCCCCGGTGACGGCGGTTGCCGTGTGCGTCATTGCCAGGATCGGCTTCGCGATCCGCCGCGAGAGGAGGTAGGTCCGGCGCCGAGCAGGGCGACGACGAGGAGTCCAAACCGCCGATCGTGATCCCGAGCCGCCGCGCGGGCGCGAACGCGCCGCCCTGGCTCATCTCGGCGACGAGGGCCGTGCCCGTGCCCGGGAGCCATGCATATCCGCCGATCACGGCCCCGCCGCGGTAGTCGCGACAGAAGGCGTGCTCCGTCTGCTCGCGCGACCCCGCGTCCATCCCTGCCGAATGAACCCTGCCGCGAACTCGCCTGTCGCGAGCCGCTGTCCGATGAGCGGCCGCTCGGAGCCAACGAGGAACATCTGCCCGGCAGGCCCCCAGCCCCGTCGTCGGCGCCACGATCCCGTCGAGCCGTTCGAGGCTCAGATCCGCGGCGAGCTCAGCCGATCTCTTCTCCGTCCTGGTTGAACAGCGGGGTGGCGATCGTGATCGTCGGTTTTCCGGTCAGCGACGACATGCGCATGGGCTCGACGACGGCGACGCTGGAGCTCGCGTCCTCGAAGTACCGGACATGCTTCTGTGCCGCCCCCTCGTCCGCAGGGCTTCCGTCGACAGCCGCACCTGGCCGCCCTGGTCGAGGATGCGGTACTCCTCGGCGTCGCGGTCGGCTGACCACCCGTTCAATGTCGCGAGGATCGTATCATGCGCCTGCGCGGCGGATCCTGCCGGAGGTGCCGGCGCGAGCAGTTCCGCGAGAGCCGCTTCAGTCGAGGATCACCACTCGACTGCGTGCTTCCGATCAGCCGGCCCACGAAGACGATGTTTCGCCGCTGGTCGTCGCCCGAGCTATTGAAGGCGCCGCTCTTCTGCTCAGATGGCGGCGTCAAGGCGGGCGAAGACCGACTGTTCGAGCGTGCTGCGCGCGTGCAACGTACGCGAGCACGCTGACAGCGGCCACGATCAGCCCGCGACAGGACGAGGAACGAGCCGACCAGCCGGACCATGAGCGTGCGCCGCGGCAGCCCTGAAGCGTCGCGAGGGAACCGTGGGGCTAGGCGAGGCGCTCTACCTGACGACTTGCCCGATCGTCGCCATGTCGAACTGGCCGGCCTTGGCGGCGTAGTCGACTCCGAAGAAGTCCTTCTTCCAGAGCTTTTTCAGCGAGCCGTCTCGGGCAGTCCCGCAACGACTTGGTCGACTTTCGTGACAAACGACTTGACGTCGAACGCCGAGAACCTGTCGACGAACCCCGTCGGATACATGAAGAACGCCGGCTCTTTGAGCGCGCGTAGCTTCAGTCCGTTCGCGGGATTCGCCGTCACCTTCCGGAGCGGCGCAGAGAAATGCGTCGATCTTCCCGGCGGCGACGGCTGCGAGGCCGGGGTTCTCAACATCGAAGATCGAGATCTTGACGTTCTTCACCATGTAGACGACCTTGACGCCGGGGATCTTCAACGTCCGCTTCAGGTACAGCTCGTGCGCGCAGCCGGCGCAGACGCCGACGTCCTTGCTGTTCAAGTCGCTGAGGCTTCTTGTACTTCGATTTCAGCGCCACGAAGAAGAGTTGCGGCGCGGCGTAATACGGCTGCGTGAAGTAGAGCCGGTTCGCGCGGTCAGAGTTGATTGCTCCGGAGCCGTAGGAGATGTCCCATCGGTCGTTCCAGTGCCCGCTGATGATCTCGCTCCACGTAGGCGTGACGAAGCAGGCCTCGACCCCGAGCCGCTTCGCGACCAGCTTGCCGGTGTCGGCGTCGTAGCCGGCCATCTGATTCGCGGTCATTTGGTTCGCCAAGCATTTCGTGTGCAGGAGCCGCTTCGCACCTTTCACGAGGTACGACTGCGGCGGATACGCGGGATCCGTGGACAGGATGAGGGTGCCCCGGGAAAGGATCTGAGCGAGCTTGTCGGTGGACGAGTCGCCCGCGACCCGGCCCACGCCGCGCCCGCAAGAATCAGGACGAGACACGCTGTGAGCCCCACCGTCTTGACGAACATGCCGGTCGAGATTCGAGACATCGATACTCCTCGCTTTCTTGACTAAGAGTGACCGCCGTAAAGTGCAGCGCGACTGTGCTTGGGTCGATCGTTCGACGCCGGACGGCTATCGTCCGGCGAGCCCCCAGAGGCGAGTTGGGGTTGCCCTTCCGCGGAGCGTTATGTCCCCGACGAGCACCAGTTCGCTGGGCTCCGTCAGCAGCAGACGGGTCGAATCAGAGAAGAGAGCTTTGTGCTCGACCTCCTTCGTGTGGGCTTCGATCCGCGCGGCGATATTTACCGTGTCGCCGATTGCGGTGTAGTCGAGCCGGCGCTCGGAGCCGACGTTGCCAGACATCAATGGACCGCTAGAGACGCCGACGCCCATCGCGAACGCACCGTACGAGCCGTCGAGCCAATCGTTGAAGCGGGGCAGGCGAACGGCGAGCATCTCGCGCGCGGCTGCGAGTGCTCGATCGGCGTGATCTTCGCATTCGATGGGAGCGCCGAAGACCGCGAGTAGGCCGTCGCCGAGGTAACTGACGAGGGTACCGC
Source organism: uncultured Actinomycetes bacterium (assembly GCA_963847845.1). Taxonomy (GTDB): domain Bacteria; phylum Actinomycetota; class Thermoleophilia; order Gaiellales; family Gaiellaceae; genus PALSA-600. The sequence continues at coordinate 33,097 of CAWKBI010000007.1, read as the reverse complement.
CGTTGTCGAGCACCGCATCGCTCATCTCGCTCAGGAACCGGTTCAGGACGTCGATCACGCGGTCCGGGGAGGCCTGCTCGGCGAATGTCGTGAAACCGCGGAGATCCGTGAAAAGCACCGTTCCGATCAGCCGCACACCGCCGAGGCGGACGTTGCCGTCGGCCCGAGCGAGCACCTCATCGACGATCGACTCAGGCAAAAACCGTGCGAACACGTCGTGCACGTGGACCGCTCGAGCTCGTGCAGCGCCCGCTTGTTCAGGCCGGCGTTGATCCGTGCCCGGAGCAGCACTGGGTCGAACGGCTTCGGTAGGTAGTCCTCCGCGCCGAGCTCGATCGAGCGGACGACGCTGGCGAAGTCGTCGAGGGCCGAAATCATGATCACCGGCACGTCGCGGAGCGCGGCATCGTTCTTCATCTGCTCGAGCACGCTGATTCCGTCGAGTTCGGGCATCACGATGTCGAGCAGAACGACATCAGGCAACTGGATCCGTAGAAGCTCGAGCGCTTCGCGGCCGTTCCCGGCCGTCATCACGTCGTGTCCTGACGCCTTCAAGGTACGTGCAAGCAGCGTCCGGTTCACCCGATCGTCGTCGACGATGAGGATCGAGCCCGTCTTCATGGCGCTCGACGGGACGGCGTCCTTGAGCGCGAGGAGCTCGGGTTTGACGAGCGCCCAGGCGGCAGTGATCTCGTCGACTAGCGCGGGTGCGTTCGTCAGGTTCCCGGCGCGCGCCGATTCCTCGAGCGCCCGGGATGCGCTTTCGAGCTTGCCGGCGCCGAAGGTTGCCGCGTTCGATTTCAGGGTGTGCGCAGCTCGCCCGATGAGTGCGGCGTCGCCGCTCACAAGCCCCTCGGAAACCTCGGCGACACGCTCGGGGCCTTCCTCGAGGAACGCGTCGACGATCTCGGTCAGCGCCTCGTGATCCGCTCCGAGCATGTCGAAGAGCCCGCTCACAGCCTCGGGGTCGAGTTCGCCGCGGGAGATTGGTGCGCCGCCTGCCGCCATCGCGGCCCAAACGTCTCATGCAGAGACTGCGTTTGCAACAATTACGACTAGTCCGTGCAACCTGTATTCGGCCTGGAAGTAAATGAGTCCGCGGAGGGGCGGCTTGTAGACGACGGACCCGCGCGGCGTGTGAGAAGCACCACGCGCCCCGTGAACCGCTCGCGAAGCGGCCGCGCGGCCAATGCCCCCGACAAGAATCGAACTTGTGCACGCGGTTTAGGAAACCGCTGCTCTATCCACTGAGCTACGGGGGCAGCGCGGAGCAAACTGTAGCCCCGCCTCGCTGGTCGATCGACGCGCCGGTTGCCCGGCGCGGGCGGGCGGTCGTGCCCGCGCCGCTCCTCAAGCGCGCCCGCCGAACTGCCGATCCGTCCTTCCATGCAGACGGTTCCCCGCACGGAGATCGAGCCGGCGCCCTCGGCGCCGATCGCTGTCGCCGCGCGTGCCTTCGGCGACGAGTTCCCCCCGGCGCCGCCCCAGCGCTGGATGCGCGTCAGCGCTGTCGTGCTCGCTGTGGCGAGTGCGTGGTACGTGCCGTGGCTGTTCTCGTCGCTCAACCCGGGTGCGATCTGGCTCGCCGTGCCGTTCGCGGCCGCGAACCTGTTCACGATCTGCCTCGGCCTGCTGACCGTCGCCAACTCCTGGGCCCGTACCACGCCTACACCCGTTCTTCAGCCTGTTGGAAAGGAGCCGCTCGTCGGCGTGATCGTGCCGACCTGCGGCGAGCCGATCGCGATGATCCTCCGCACCATCACCTCGGTGCTCGAGCAGGACTGGCCCGCGGACCGGCTCGTGATCGTCGTCAGCGATGACGGGCATGACCCTCGCCTTCGCGACGAGCTCGAGCGCTGGCCGGTCGTCTACCACGAGCCGCCGCCGCGCCACGCACCAGGTCGCGACGGCGCCGCCAAGTCCGGCAACCTCAACTCGGCACTCGAGTTCCTGCGGCACGAGCACCCGGAGATCGCGTACGTCGAGACCCGCGACGCGGACGACGAGCTAGGCTCGAACGGCTTCCTGCGGCAGACGATCGGCCAGCTCGAGCTCGATCCGAAGCTCGCCTTCGTGCAGACGATCAAGGAGGCGCAGGTCGCGCCGGGTGATCCCTTCAACAACCGCGAGGCGATCTTCTATCGCAGCCAGATGCTGGCACGGAATGCCGCGAACGCGGTGTTCCCTTGCGGGTCGCGGAGTCGTTTGGCGGCGCTCGGCGCTCGAGTCGATCGGTGACTTCCCGACCTGGAACCTCGTCGAGGACCTGCAATCCGGTGTCGAGGCGCTTCGGCGCGGCTGGCGTGGGCTGTATGTCCCGATCGTCGGTGCGGTGCCGCAGCATTCACCGCACGACGTGCCGAACTTCTACAAGCAGCGCGGCACGTGGTGTCTCGACACGGTGCGCCTGATGCTCTGGGGCAACCTGCACGGCTTGAAGATCAGGCAGCGCGCGCAGTTCGTCGAGCTCGCGCTCTTCTACTTCTCGAGCTTCACCGTCCCTCTCTATCTCGTCAGCCTCGCCGGCGCCTTGCTCGGCTTCGCGCCGCTCACGGCAGGGACGCTCGGGTTCGTCGGACACGTGCTGCCGCTCGTCGTAGCCACCGAGCTCTGGCTGTTCGTTCTCAACCAGCCGTTCAACGACCGACGTGGGAAGCAGCGAGCGCGCTATCGCGAGCTCTGGAAGGTGCGGACGATGTGGGTCGGCCTCTCACCTGTGTTCATGAAGGCGTCGATGCAGGCGATCCTCGGCGGGCCGAATCGCAAGCCGACGTACAAGGTGACCTTGAAGAACGACGACGTCCGGTGGCACTGGCGGCACACGCTGCCGCAGTCGGTGCCGGTCGCCGCGGTCGCGACGGTCGCGATCTACGCGGTTCGCTTCCACACGTATCCGAGCGTCGTGCTGCTCGTCGGCAGCGTGTACTGGGGCGCGCTGAACGTGATCCTGCTCGGCAACTTCGTCGCGCGCGGCTGGCACGGTGTCAATTCGACGCGTACCTCGCTCTGGAGCCGGTGGGGCGTCCGGTCGCCCGGGCGCCCCACCGACGATCCCGTTTACGGCAGGAAGTAGTTCGGGTTCGGCATCTTGAACGTCTTGTCGGCGAAGCCGCCGTTCAAGTCGCTGAACTGATCGCCGAAGTTGGCGACGATGTCGTAGCCCAGATCCTGCTCGATGTGCTGCCGTGTTGCCGTCTTGTAGTGGGTCGTGGAGCACCCGCTCGTTCCGTCGGCCTTGCAGAACTGCAGGTAGCTCGGATAGTCGTCGAGCGCCGGCTTCGTGAAGAGCGCCTTCGGTGTCGGGTAGCCGGCGTGAATCGCAGGCGCCAGACTCGCATCCGTCGTCAGGTTGCCGATCGTCGCGGTAGCCTGCGCCGCGGGCCGGCCGGTGAGGAAGAAGATGGCATACCCCTCTGCCGCCGCCGTCTTCACCATGTCGACCATCCCCGGCACCGCCGGGAACAGCTCCCCGTTCACGTACGTCGCATTCGTCATCGGGTTGTAGGCCCAGTTGCTCGCGATCTCGTAGTTCCAGGTCGCGAGCGTCGTGTCGTCGACGTCCAGCACGATCGCGGGCGGGCCGAACAGCTTCTTGACCTTGTTCGCCTTCGCTTGCTTGTCGAGCCACTTGGTCCCGTCGGCGGCGACGCCCGCCGCCTCGTTCGCGTAGTTGCTGTCGGCCGCGAAGTTCCCGGTCCCGAGCGGGTCGCCGTAGTAGTTCTTGATCTGCTGCTTCAGCACGTCGACGTTCGTGACGTCATCGGCCGATTTCGGCGTGAACGTCAGGATCGCCGGGCTCGTCGCCGCCTTCACGGCGGCTGCGGCGAGCACGAGCACCGCGAGTGCGAAGACGACGAGCCACGGCGTGCGCTGCAGCGGCTTGAGCTTCCTCACTGAGAACCTCCCCTGGATCGAACAGATTTGCCGGCGGCGACTATATGAATTCGTGCGCCTGGCTGCGGAGGGGAACGCGCGCCTGCTCGCTGCCAGTGGGAGTCGGCGCGTTGACCGCTCGGCCGAGCACACCGAGTCGTTTGCTCGCGACGGACCGCATGCGCTCGTAGCAAGAACAGGCAGATCCGTGCAGGATCAGGCGCGCGGGAACGACTCCCGTTCTAGCCGGGCTGAGGGCCGGCGGCGAGCTGCCGCAAGGCGGCGACCAACCCCCGGAGCTCGAGCCCGCGCGCGGTGAGCCGGTACTCGGTGCGGGGCGGCCGGCCCTCGACCGTCGCTCGGGCGAGGATCCCCGCCTGCTCCAGCTCGACGAGCCGTGTCGCGAGCGTGGCCGGCGGGATCGAGCCGAGCGACTGCGAGAACTCGTTGAAGCGCACGGCACCTTCGTGGGAAGCCCAGATGATCGACACCGTCCAGCGACGCTCGAGGAGGTCCGCCGCGCGGCGGACCTCCTCGGGGATCGGCGTGCAGCTACGGCAGCGCATGCGCTGCTGCAACCGGTTCGAGTGCGAGCGCGAGCACTTCGCCGAGCGTCATCACCGGGTGGAAGGACATCTCCGCCTTCACGTCGGCCGGTACGTCGTCGAGATCCGCCCGGTTTCTCTCCGGGATGATCACGTCGGTCAGTCCCGCGGCGTGCGCAGCGAGCACCTTCTGCTTGAGCCCGCCGATCGGCAGGACGCGGCCTTGCAACGTCACCTCGCCGGTCATCCCGACGGTGTGCTTGACCGGCCGCCCAGAGAGCAGCGACGCGATCGCCGTCGTCATCGTGATGCCGGCGCTCGGGCCGTCCTTCGGGATCGCGCCCGCCGGAACATGCACGTGGAACGAGCGGTCGTCGAACGCCTCCTCGTCGATGCCGAGCTCGTCGGCATGCGAGCGGATGTACGACAGCGCGATCCGCGCTGACTCCTTCATCACGTCGCCGAGCTGACCGGTGAGCACCAGGCCGTCCGAGCCCTTCATCGAGGTCGCCTCGACGAAGAGGACGTCGCCGCCGGTGCCGGTCACGGCCAGGCCGGTCGCGACGCCTGGAACGGCGGTGCGCTCGGCCGACTCCTGGAAGAACCGCTGGCGGCCGAGTGCATCGCGCACCAGCTCGAGCTCGATCTGCACCGGTGACTCGACGTCGCCGGCGACGATCCGAGTCGCGGTCTTGCGCAGCAGCTTGCCGAGTTCGCGCTCGAGCTGCCGAACGCCCGCCTCACGTGTGTAGTCAGAGACGATCGTCTCGAGCACCGCGTCGTCGACCTCGACCTCGTCCTCGCGCAGGCCGTTGCGGTCGCGCTGGCGCGGCCACAGGTAGCCGCGGGCGATCGCGGTCTTCTCGTCGACCGTGTAGCCGTCGAAGCGGATCACTTCCATCCGGTCGAGCAGCGGGCCGGGGATCGTCTCGGCGACGTTCGCGGTCGCGATGAAGACGACCTGCGACAGATCGAGCTCGACGTCCAGGTAGTGGTCGCGGAACGAGTGGTTCTGCGCCGGATCGAGCACCTCGAGCAGCGCCGCCGACGGATCGCCGCGCCAGTCGGCGCCGACCTTGTCGACCTCGTCCAGCAGGATCACCGGGTTCATCGTTCCGGCGTCGCGCAAGGCGCGAACGAGCCGGCCCGGCAGGGCGCCGATGTACGTGCGCCTGTGGCCGCGGATCTCTGCTTCGTCGTGGACGCCGCCGAGCGACATCCGCACGAACTCACGGTTGAGCGCGCGCGCGATCGACTCGCCGACCGACGTCTTGCCCGTTCCGGGAGGGCCGATCAGCGTCAGGATGGCGCCCGACCGCTTGTCCTCTTCGATGCCGCGCTCCTCGCGAAGCTTGCGCACGGCCAGGTACTCGACGATCCGTTCCTTGACGTCGTCGAGGCCTGCATGGTCGGAGTCGAGTACTTCGCGTGCGTGCTTCGGGTCGAGGCGCTCTTCCGAGGTCTTGCCCCACGGCACCGCGAACAGCCAGTCGAGGTAGGTGCGGATCATCTGTGACTCGCCGGTCTGGTCGCCCATGCGCTCGAGCCGCGCGATCTCGCGCTCGGCCTGGTCGCGCACCGACTCCGGCAGCTCGCTCTCGGCGAGCTTCGTGCGGTAGTCCTCGGCGGCCGAGCCGTCGTCCTCGCCGAGCTCCTTGCGGATCGACTCCATCTGGCGGCGCAGGATGTACTCGCGCTGCTGCTTCTGGGCGCCGGATTCGACGTCCTCGCGGATGCGCCGGCGGACCTGCAGCTCGGCGAGCCGCTCGTGCTGGAGCCGCAGCGACAGCTCGAGGCGTTCGACGACGTCGATCGACTCGAGCAGCTCCACCTTGTCGGTGAAGCCGATGTCGGGTGCATAGGCCGAGGTGTCGGCGAGGGCGCCCGCACCACTGATCGCGCGGACGAACTCACGGATCCGGGGGTCAGCCTCGCGCAACTCGAGGATCTCCTCGACGACGGCGCGGTATTCGCGCTCGAGCTCCGCGGTCTGGGCACGCGGCGGCTCTTCGTCGACGTGCTCGGTGACCTCGACGCGGAGGCGGCCGTCGGCGCCGGTGTTGGCTGCGCCCGCGACGCCGCGGTGCAGGCCGGACAGGGTGACGGCGTTTCCGCCGCCGGGGAGGCGCATCGTCCCCGAGACCTCGGCGACCGTGCCGACGCTCGCGTACTCGCCCTCGTGAACGGGGACGAGGAACACGCGCTCGGCGTCGCCGACGTCGATCGCCAGCGTGACGGACATATTCGGGAAAACGACGCTGTCCTCGAGTGGGATCAGCAACAGGTTCGACAAATGACTCTCCTTCGCGGTTTCAACCTTTGTACCAGCTTCAACGGTTGAAGTGCGGCGGCCTATTCCCTTTCGGCCACGGTCGTTCCCGGCAGGTCCCGGGGCTTGGAGGAACGTGGCTCGGAAGGGACGCGGCTGGGCCTAGCGCCAGCCTTCGAACAGCCGCTCGATCGCGCGGCGGCTCTCTTTGCGGGAGAGGACGTAGAGGCGATCCCCGTCCTCGATCACGGTTGAGCCGCGCGGCGGCACGGCCTCGCCGTCGCGCACGATTACCGCCACGAGCGCGTCACGGGGCAGCCCGAGCTCTCGTACGTGGCGCCCGACGACCACTGAATCGCCTGCCACGCCGAACTCGAGCAGGCCGCTGCCGAGACTGTCGACAGCGGCCACCTCGAGCGGCGGCTCGTACGAGCCGCGGCGGCCCGTCAGGCCGAGCGCCCGCGCAAGCGGCTCGAGCGTCGGGCCTTGGATCAACGCCGAGGCGACCACGACGAAGAAGACTGCGTTGAAGATGGTCGAGCTCTCGGGCAGTCCTTCTGCCCTCGGGTAGGTCGCGAGGACGATCGGCACGGCGCCGCGCAGGCCCGCCCAGCCCAGGAACGCCCGCTCCCGGGGTGCGAACCCCTGGAATGTGGTCGAGATCCACACGGCCGCCGGCCGCGCCACGAAGAGCAGCACGGCGACCACTGCGAGGCCGGGCAGGATCACCGGGCCGAGCTGGCGGGGGAAGACGAACAGCCCGAGCACGATGAACAGCCCGACCTGGGCCAGGAATGCGAGGCCGGCATGGAAGCTGACCAGGTAGCGGCGGAGCGGGGTGGCGGTGTTGCCGACGAACAGCCCGACGATGTAGACGGACAGAAAGCCGCTGCCGCCGCTGACGTCTGCCAGCCCGAAGCCGATCGCACCGGCGGCGACGGTGCCGACCGGGGCGAACTGGACCGCGAGTGCCGGCAGCCGCGCCACCGCCCACGCCGACGCCGTGCCGATCAGGACGCCGAGCACGAGCCCGACGCTCACCTGGCGGGCGACGAGGCCGAGCAGGTCGGGCAGGCCGTTCGAGCGGTTCTGCACCCACTCGATCAGGCCGATCGTCAGCGCAACCGCGATCGGGTCGTTTGCGCCCGACTCGGCCTCGAGCACGCGCGCGAGTCGGCGGCGGACGTTCGTGACGCGAAGGGTCGAGAAGACCGCGGCCGCGTCGGTCGACGCGACGACCGCGCCGAGCAGAAACGACGCGGGCCACGAGAGCGAGAAGACGGTGTGCGCGATCAGGCCGGTGATCGCGGTCGAGACGACGACGCCGACCGTGCTCAGCGCGGCGGCGGGAACGAGCACCGGCCGGATCGCCCGCCAGGGCGTCGTGATCCCGCCTTCGAAGAGGATGATCGCGAGCCCGACGATGCCGACCGTGCGCGCCAGGTGCGCGTCGGCGAAGCCGATCCCGCCGATTCCGTCGCTGCCGAGCAGCATCCCGAGGCCGAGGAACGTGACCAGGACCGGAACTCCCGCCTTCCCCGCAACCGCTGCCGCCGCGACCGCTGCCAGCAGGATCGCGCCGACGACGAGGATCAGGGTTCCGGGCTCCAACCTCCCCGGAGTCTTGCGGAACTGCAGTCTTGCCGAACCGTTCAGACTGCGACGTGCACGGTGCCCGCGACGAGCACCCGTTCGATCTCGAGCGCGTCGTCGAGGATCACGAGATCGGCCGGCAACCCGATCCCGAGCCGGCCCAGGTCCGGTTCGCCGAGCACGCGCGCGGGGGTCGAAGTCGCTGCCGCAACCGCTTCAGGAAGCGGCGCACCGAGCTCATGCAGATTGCGCACGGCTTCGATCATCGTCAGGACGCTCCCGGCGAGCACACCATCAGGGCCTCTAACTGTTCCCTCGTGCACCTGCACGTCGAAGTTGCCGAAGCTGTATTCGCCGTCGGCGACTCCGGCGGCGGTGATCGCATCGGTGATGAGTGCGAGCCTTCCGCCTGCGGCGCGCCAGGCGACCTTTGCCGTTTCCGGTGCGAGATGGATGCCGTCGAGAATGATCGAGACGATGACGTCGTCGCGCGCCAGAGCGGCGCCGACGATCCCGGGATCACGGTGGAAAAAGGGGCGCATCGCGTTGAACAGGTGGGTGACTGCGCGCGCGCCCCGGTCGAAGGCCGCGTTCGCCTGCGCGGCAGTCGCATCGCTGTGGCCGAGCGAAACGGCGACACCACGCTCGATCAGCCGGTCGATCAGCTCACCTGCCCCGAGCAGCTCGGGTGCGAGGGTCATCAGCCGCACCGGGCCTGCGTCGAGGAGCCGCTCGAGCAAGGCGGGATCGGGATCGCGTCGCGCCGATGCCTCGTGCGTGCCGAGGCGTGACGGCGAGAGGAACGGCCCCTCCAGGTGCATGCCGAGAATGCGCGGCCGCGCCTCGTCGGTCGGCACCTCGCGCATCGCGGCCAGCACCTGTTCCTCCGGGCTCGTGATCAGGGTCGGCAGGTAGGCGGTGACCCCGCTTTCGAGCAGCGCGGCGCCGGCGCGGCGATAGCCGTCGGCGTCGGCGTCGAGGAAATCGACCCCGCCGAAGCCGTTCACCTGGAGGTCGACGAAGCCGGGGACAGCCAGCCCGCGACCCGGCCCGGCCAGGCCGAAGCCCGCGATGCGCCCATCGACCACCTCGACGTCGCCGGGCAGCAGGAGGCCGTCGACCAGGGACGCTTCGACTCCGAGTCTCATCGCGTCAGTCTATGAGTGGTCCCCTACGTTGGTCAATACCAGTTCGCGAGTTTTTCCCTGATCAGGCTTGTGCCCTGCCGAGCTGGTCTATACCATCTCGAATCCAATGGCCGAGATCCGGCTCGCAGGGGTCACCAAGATGTTCGGCGGCGTGACGGCGGTCGACGACGTTTCGCTGCAGATCGACGACGGCGAGTTCCTCGTCCTCGTCGGCCCCTCGGGCTGCGGCAAGTCGACCCTGCTGCGAATGATCGCCGGGTTAGAAGATGTCTCAGGCGGCGAGATCTTCATCGGCGAGCGCGATGTCACCGACCTTGCGCCGAGGAGCCGCGACATCGCGATGGTCTTCCAGACCTATGCCCTCTACCCGCACATGTCGGTGCGCCAGAACATGGGGTACGGCCTCAAGGCCCGGCGCACGCCGAAGGCGGAGATCGCAACCAGGGTGACCGACGTGGCCTCGCTGCTCGGGCTGTCGGAGCTGCTCGACCGGCGACCGGCGCAGCTTTCCGGCGGCCAGCGGCAGCGGGTCGCGATGGGTCGAGCGATCGTGCGGCAGCCACAAGCCTTCCTGCTCGACGAGCCGCTCTCGAACCTCGACGCCAAGCTGCGCGTCGGGATGCGCGCCTCACTCGCCCAGCTGCACCAGCGGCTCGGCGTCACCACCGTCTACGTGACTCACGACCAGACGGAGGCGATGACGCTCGGCGAACGGGTCGCCGTGATGCGCGACGGGCGCTTCCTGCAGGTCGACACGCCGAAGAACCTCTACGAGCGGCCCACAAACCTGTTCATCGCGGCGTTCATCGGCTCGCCGGCGATGAATCTCGTCAACGCGACGATTGCCGACGAGGGCGTGCGGTTCGGGCAGTTCCACGTCCCGTTCCCCGAAGCGGAGCGGCCGGATTCACTCGGCGAGAACGTCGTGCTCGGGATCAGACCGGAGGCCTTCGAGGACGCCGCCTTCGCCCCCGCGCTCCCCAGGATCCGCACGCGGGTGGAGGTGCTCGAGGAGCTCGGCTCCGACGTCCACATCTTCTTCCATGTCGACGCACCCCCGATCAGCGCTGAGATTCTCGAAGCTGCGGCCGGCGGCGGGCTCCCCGACGGACGCTCGCTGTTCACGGCCCGGGTCAGCACCCAGACCGCGGCACGGGTCGGCGATCAGATCGAGCTGGCGGTCGACGTTCGCCGGTTCCACTTCTTCGATCCCGAGACCGGGGCGCGTCTCAGCCAGGATCCTGCCACGGCTCTGGCGGCCGTTCGTTGACGAAGCAGCGCGAGACCCGGGAGAGCGTGCTCGAGCTGATCGAGCCGCTCGCCGTCGGCGCCGCGATCCCCTCTGAGCGCCAGCTCGGCGTCGACCTCGGCGTCTCACGGCTGACCGTCCGCGCCGCGCTCGACGGGCTCGTACGCGAGGGCTACCTCGTCCGTCGTCGCGGCGCCGGCACGTTCGTCGCCGAGCCGAAAGTGGCGAAGGGGCTCGACGTCAGCTCGTTCAGCGACGACATGCGCGCACGCGGCCTGACGCCGGCGAGCCGCACGCTCGATCTGACAGTTGTGCCCGCGGGCGCCAGGCTCGGCCGCATGCTGCACGTGTCGCCGTCCGAGCCGATCGTCTCGGTGAAGCGCCTGCGGCTGGCCGACGGCGACCCGATGGCGATTGAGCTGCTGCACGTCCGAGCGTCGCTCGTGCCGGGGATGACCGCCGAGGATCTGGAGGAGAACTCCTTCTACGACCTGCTCGCGAACCGCTACGACCTGCAGATCGCCGGTGGCACGCAGACGGTCGAGCCGACGGTCACCAACGACGAGGAGTCAGCCGCTCTCGGGGTGCCCCTCCATTCGCCGGCGCTGCTCTTCGAGCGCGTCACTCGCGCCTCGACCGGCGACGTGATCGAGTTCACGAGCTCGACCTACCGTGGCGACCGTTACCGGCTCGAGACCGAACTCGGGCTCGGTGGCCGCCCCGCGCAGCCGCTCGAGATCGCTCCGGTCGCCGCTACTCGTTAACTGAAGTGGTATTGACATCTGCAACCGGATTGTGAAAGCATCGGCCGGAATGAGAAGTGGTCTATACCAAATGTGCGGCGCCGGAACTCGCTGTGAGCGACAGAGCCGCCTGACTGGAGAGGGATCCAGATGAAGAGACGCACCATCGTCGCTCTCGGTCTCGTCGTCGTTCTCGCCGCGTCGCTGGTCGCCGCGACGTCGGGCGCGACGAAGAAGGCGACGGCCAACAGCATCACCGTATGGCTCCAGGTCGACGCGCAGTCCGGCTGGCCGGACCTCGTCGCGGCCGCCAACCAGAAGTTCCAGGCCGACCACCCGGGCACGACGGTCACCGTCCAGTACCAGAACTGGGGCGACCATCTGCAGAAGTTCGACGCCACACTCGCGGGCGGCGGCGGCCCGGACGTGATCGAGATGGGCAACACCGAGATGACGAAGTACATGGCAGCGGGCGCGTTCTCGGCGCTCGACAAGTCGACGTTCGACAACTCGTCGAACTGGCTGAAGGGCCTTGCCGCCTCGGGTGCCTATGGTGGGAAGACGTACGGCGTTCCGTACTACGCGGGCTCGCGTGTCGTCACCTACCGCACCGATCTGTTCAAGAGCGCCGGCATCACAAAGCTGCCGGCGACCACGTCCGCTTACATGGCGGACGCGAAGAAGCTGCTCGCCAAGAACCCGAAGAAGGGGTTCTCACCCGTCTACATCGCGGGAACCGACTGGTACGTCGCGATGGGCTTCGTGTTCGACTACGGCGGTGGAATTGCAGCGCAGGTGAGTGGTAAGTGGAAGGGCCTGCTCGGCTCGCGGAAGTCGATCGCCGGCCTGACCGCGTACAAGAACTTCTACCTCGCGACCTCGCGGGCGGCCAAGACGACCGACGAGACGCATCCGAACCCCTACGACGTGTACGCACAGGGCCAGGCAGCGTCGATGATCGGGCCGAGCTGGTTCAGCTGCTGCGTCGGCAAGAAGTTCACCGCCGCGACGGGCCAGTTCGTGATGCCGGGCCACCTCAAGGGCCAGGCGATACCGGGCTTCCTCGGCGGCTCCGACCTCGCAGTTCCGGGAACGAGCTCGAACAAGGCGCTCGCTGCCGACTGGGTCAAGGACTTCACCAGCACGAGCTCCGAGAAGGGGCTGCAGGCGAAGGGCAACATCCCGAACGCGACCAACTTGCTGGGGGCAAGCGTCAACGAACGGGCCGCGGCGCGGAGCTGGTTCGTTCCGACCGCGAAGCACTGGGTCGACGTCGAAAACGGCAACATCCTGCGCAACATGCTCGCGCAGATCCTCACCGGCAAGCTGTCGATCCAGCAGGCAGCATCGTCGGCCAGCGACAACATCGCCTCGGTGCTGAACCAGTCCTGATCAGCGCCGTTGAACGACCGAAGCCCTATGGCCGTCGCCGCCGAGACCACGCTCAACCGGTCTCGGCGGCGACGCCGTGTCTGGGGCCGGATGCTCCGCCGTTTCGTTCCCTATGGCCTGATCGCACCCGTCGTTGTCGTGATCGGGCTCGTCCTCGGCTACCCGCTCTACTGGCTTGCGAAGCTGTCGACCGAGCGATACGGGCTCTTCGAGCTGATCCAGCACAAGGGCGCATCGATCGGCTTCGACAACTACCGGTCGGTCCTCCGCGACTCGATCTTCTGGCACACGCTGCTCCGCACCGTCGTCTTCACGATCGTCAACGTCACGCTGACGATGGCGATCGGGATGCTGATCGCGCTCCTGCTCGTGCGGGTGAGCGCGTTCGTGCGCATCCTCCTGAGCTCGGGGCTCGTGCTCGTCTGGTCGATGCCTGTCGTCGTCGCCGTTCAGGTCTTCTACTGGATGACGAACTTCCAGAACGGCGTCGTCAATTACGTGCTCACCGAGCTGCAGATCGGCGACTTCTTCCAGCACGACTGGTACGGGACGACGTTCTCCCAGCTCAGCCTCGTCACGGTCCTGATCGTCTGGGGCGCAATCCCGTTCGTGGTGATCACCCTCTACGCCGGGCTCGCGCAGGTCCCGAACGATCTCGTCGAGGCCGCGGAGGTGGACGGTGCACGCTCCTGGCGGGTGTTCCTCGACATCACGCTCCCGATCCTCCGCCCGATCCTGCTGATCCTGACGAGCCTCTCGATCATCTGGGACTTCGGCGTGTTCACGCAGCCCTACCTGTTGATCGGCCAGTCGAAGATCACGAGCGGCAACTATCTGATGAGCATCTATCTGTTCGAAGAGGGCTACTTCAAGAGCGACTTCGGGCGCGGCGCATCGATCTCGATCCTGATGCTCCTGATCGTCGCGGTGCTGAGCGTCGCCTACGTGCGCAAGATGGTGCGGATCGGAGAGGTGCAGTGAGCAGCCGCCGTCGCAGAGGGCGCCGCGCACGGCAGACGGCCTGGAACGTCGTCGGCCTCGCGGTGTTCGTGGTCATGGTCTTCCCTGTCTTCTGGATGATCTCGACCGCGTTCAAGTCGAACGATCAGATCGTCAGCCTGACGCCGACCTGGTTCCCGCTGCACCCGACGCTGCAGCACTTCCGCGACGCGGTCAACCGGCCGTTCTTTTGGGAGGACGTAAAGAACAGCCTGATCGTGGTCACCGCGACGGTGGCGATCTCGATCGTGCTCGCATTTCTCGCGGCGATCGCGCTTGCGCGTTACCGCTTCGGCGGGCGCAAGCTCTTCGTCGTGCTCGTGATCGGGATCCAGATGCTGCCGCAGGCCGGGTTGATCATCCCTCTGTACGTCGTGCTCGCCCGCTACCACCAGGTGAATGCGCTCACCGGGCTGATCGTCACCTACATGACGTTCGTGCTGCCCTTCTCGGTCTGGACGCTGCGTGGCTTCCTGATCGGGATCCCGAAAGACCTCGAGGAGGCGGCGATGGTCGACGGCTCGACCCGGCTCGGCGTCTTCTTGAAGATCCTGCTGCCGTTGATGGGGCCGGGGCTCGTCGCGACGTCCGTGTTCGCGTTCATCACGACGTGGAACGAGTACATCTTTGCGCGCGTCCTGCTGAACGACCAGTCGAAGCAGACCGTCACCGTCTGGCTTTCATATTTTCTCGGCTCGAGCCGGCACACCGACTGGGGCGCGCTGATGGCCGCGTCGTCGCTGACAGCGATCCCGGTTGTCGTCTTCTTCCTGCTCGTGCAGCGTAAGATCGCCTTCGGGCTGACCCAGGGGGCGGTGCGCGGATGACGTCGAAGGAACGGCTTGCATCGGCGTGCATCTTCCCGAGCTTTCCCGGTGCGTCTGCGCCCGACTGGGTGCGGAGGTTCGTCGAGGAGGGTGGGGGCGGGTTCGTGCTCTTCGCCTACAACGTCCCTTCGGTCGCCGAGTTGGCTGCGCTCTGCGCGTCGCTTCGCATCGAACGCGACGACCTGCTGCTCGGGATCGACGAGGAGGGCGGCGACGTGACGCGCCTCGAGTGGCGCACGGGCAGCTCGTATCCGGGCGGGGCCGTGCTCGGCGCTCTCGACGAGCCGTCGACGACCGAGGCGGTTGCCGCTTCGATCGCCGCCGAGCTCGCCGCAGCAGGCGTCAACTGGAACTTGGCGCCGGTTGCCGACGTCAACGTGCCCGCGAATCCCGTGATCGGTGCGCGCGCGTACGGCTCCGATGCCGCACTGGTCGCGCGCCACGTTGCCGCCTACGTCCGCGGCACGCAGGCGAATCATGTTGCCGCCTGTGCCAAGCACTTCCCGGGCCACGGCGCGACCGAGCAAGACTCGCATCTCGAGTTGCCGACGGTTACCGGTGACGTCGAGAACGGGCTTGAGCCGTTTCGCACGGCGATCGCCGCGGGTGTGCAGACAATCATGACCGCGCACGTGCGGGTTCCTGCGCTCGACGATGTGCCGGCGACCCTGAGCAGGCGCATCGTCCAGGGCTTACTACGCGACGAGCTCGGTTTCGACGGGCTCGTACTGGCAGATGCGCTCGAGATGAAGGCAGTCAGTACGACCTACGGAATCGAAGAGTCCGCCGTCCGCGCGCTCGAAGCCGGCGTCGACGCGCTCTGTGTCGGTCACGACCTCGGCGAGGACGAGGTCCGGCGTGTCCGTGCCGCCCTCGTCGAGCGCGTTTCCGAAGAGCGCCTGGAGGATGCAGCCGCGCGAGTTGCGCGTGTCGCTGCGTGGGCTCGTCCAACGGGCGGCGAGCCGGACCGTGCCGGTGCCGCGGATGCGGCGCGCCGGGCGCTCGACTGCATCGGCGACACGAGCTTCATCTCGGCGCCCAGGATCGTCGAGCTGCGCCCGGTCGCGAACATCGCTGCGGGCGAGGCCGAGCACTCGCTTGCAGCGATCGTCGTCCGCCAGGGCGAGCCGGTGCCGGACGCTGACGTCTACGTCGTGCGTGATGCGCACCGGCATTCTTGGATGCAGGCGGCGGTCGACGTCGACGGCGCGGTGGTCATCGAGACCGGGCTGCCTCTCTGGCGGCCGGAAAGGGCTCGCGGCTACATCGTGGCCTACGGCGGCAGCCGCGCTTCCTACCAGGCCGTCAGCGATCTTCTCTCGGAAGGAGTACCCGCGTGACCTCGCATCTTGAGCTCGAGCTCGCCGAGCAGCCGCAGGCGCTGGCCCGGCTGATCGACCGTCAGGGGGCGAACGCCCATGAGATCGCTGGGTTGTTCCGGCGCCCGGATGTGCAGTACATCCTGATCGCCTCACGCGGCAGCTCCTCGAATGCTGCGCGCTACGCGCAGTACGTACTGGGCCGCGCGCATCGCGTGCCGGTCGCATTCGCGACGCCTTCGCTCTACACCCTGTACGAGCAGCCTCCGCGCCTCGACGGCGCGCTCGTGCTCGGGATCTCGCAGTCGGGCGAATCGCCCGACGTGAAGGCGGTGATCGAGGAAGCGAGCCGGCAAGGACGGCCGACGGTCGCGATCACGAACGATTCCGCATCGCCGCTTGCGCTCGCGAGCGACGCGGTGCTGCCGATCGAGGCCGGCGCCGAGCAAGCTGTTGCCGCGACCAAGACGTACATCAATTCGCTCGGCGCGATCGCCTTGCTGTTCGTCGCGACCACCGGTGCGGGGCTCGGCGAGCTCGCCGACGTGCCGGCTCGCCTCGAGCGCCAGCTCGAGTTGTCGCGGAACTCGGCGGAGGCGCTCGACCTGCTCGACGGTGGGACGGTGGTCGCGCGCGGCGTCAACTACGGGACGGCGTTCGAGATCGCTCTCAAGATTCGCGAGCTCTCGGGCCTGCTGTTCGAGGCGTACTCGGGTGCCGACCTGATGCACGGCCCGGTCGCGGCTGTCGCTCCCGGCTGGCCCGTGTTCGCGCTCGCACCATCTGGCCCGGCGCGCGCTTCGATGGAGGAGGCGATCGAGGGCGTCGCTCATCGTGGTGCCAGGCTGATCGTCGCTTCCGACGACGACGCGCTGCTCGCGCGCGCCGACATCGCCTTCCCGCTCCTGCCCGGCGTTCCCGAATGGCTGAGTCCGCTCACGGCGGTCGTTCCGGGCCAGCTCGCGGCGCTACGCCTGGCCCGCCTCCGCGGCATCGATCTCGACCGGCCGCTCGGCCTCTCCAAGGTGACGCTCACGCGCTAGCGTCCCGCAATGACCGTCGTCGCGGGAGAGCGTCGCTTCGCCGCCTCGCCGGAGCGTGTGTTCGAGCTCCTCGTCGATCCGGACGTGGTGAGCTCGGCGCTGCCTGCGGTTCGCGGGCACCGGGTGATCGACCGGGACCACTGGCAGGCGAAGGTGAAGCCGCCGGTTCCGCTCGCGCCGAGCATCACGATCAAGTTCGAGGTCGTCGAGCGGCAGCCGGGCGAGCGGGCAGCACTCCGCGCGCACGGTGGTGGGGCCGTCGTGACCTCCACGTTCGAGCTCGCGCCCGACGACTCCGGCACGCTGATGCGCTGGGAGGCGACGCTCGAGCTGTCGGGCATCCTCGGCCGGCTGGCCGGCTCTGGCCTCGACGGGATCGCGCAGCGGCAGGCGAGCCGCATGCTCGACGCCGTCGAGCGGAGTCTCTAGCGCTCGCGCGGCTGCCAACGGAAGCCGCGCACGGCCGCGACCAGGCCGATCGCACCCCACAGCAACACGGCGCCGATCGAGCCCGACTCGGACCAGAAGTGGTGATTGCGCACCATCACGTCGCGTGTCAGCTTGGTGTAGTACGTCAGCGGCAGCACGTCGGCGATCGCGCGCAGGAACGACGGGAACTCCTTCGGCGTGAAGAACGTGCCGGAGATGATCGCCATCGGCAGGTAGACGAAGTTCACGACTGCTGACGACCCCTCGGCCGACCTCACGAGCCCGGTCAGCCCGAGTCCCATTGCGGCGAAGCACGCGGCGCCGAGCATCAGGATCACGAACAGCGATCCGAGCCGGTCCGGGAAGGCGATGTGGAAGAGCAGCCGCCCAATGATCACGATCAGCGTCGCCTCGATCAGAAAAACGATGAACGTCGAGACGAGAACTGCGAGCAGATAGGTCGTCGGTGGCAGCGGCGTGGCGCGGATGCGTTTGAGGACGCCGCTCTCCCTGCGGATCACCATCGTGATCGCAAGTCCGGCGAACGCGGTCGAAGCGACGCCGTAGCCGATCATCCCCGCCTCGAGGAACGGCGCAGCGCGGATGTGCTCCTTCGTGATGATGCTGTCGCCGTAGATCGAGCCGAAGATCAGGAAGAAGAGAATCGGCAGGAAGAACGTGAAGAAAGCCGCCTCGCGGTTGCGCCAGAAGAGCAGTTGCTCGGTGCGCACTTCGTGCAGGAACAGCTTCATTCGGCGGTCAGCTCCAGGTACACGTCCTCGAGCGTCGGGCGGCGCACCTCGAGGCGCTCGAGCTCCTCACCGCGGGCGAGCGCCTCGGCGGTCAGCTCGTTCAGGCGCTGGGTCGGCTCGTGCGTCCGCTCGACGATCTCCTCGCCGTCACGGCGGTAGCGGATCTCGGTCTCGACAGCGCCGCCGGTCAGCTCCGATGGAGCGCCCTCGCGCACGATCACGCCGTCGCGCAGCACTGCGACGCGGTCGGCGAGCTGCTCGGCCTCGTCGAGGTAGTGCGTCGTGAGCAGGATCGTCTTGCCGAGCGAACGCAGGTTGCGGATCGTCTCCCAGGCGTTTCGCCGCGCTCCCGGGTCGAAGCCGGTGGTCGGCTCGTCGAGGAAGATCAGGTCGGGGTCGCCGATCAGCGCGAGACCCAGGTCAAGACGGCGTTGCTGGCCGCCGGACAGCGTGCGCACGCGCGCGTCGCGTTTCTCGTCGAGACCGACGATGTCGATCACCTCGCCGACGTCGCGGGGGGCGCGGTAGTAGCCGGCGAAGACGTCGAGGCTCTCCCGGACGGTCAGGTTGGGATACAGCGACGACGACTGCAGCACGACGCCGACACGCTCCCGCCAGTCACGGCTTGCCTTCTCGGGATCCGCGCCGAGCACCTCGACGGTGCCGCCGTCCCGGCCGCGATAGCCCTCGAGGATCTCCACCGTCGTCGTCTTGCCCGCGCCGTTAGGTCCGAGCAGCCCGAACACCTCGCCGCTGTCGATCGTGAAGTCGATTCCGCGGAGCGCCTCGTGGCCGCCGTAGCTCTTGCGTAGACCCGTGACGGTGACCGTGCTCAGAGCTCGACCTCGACGAACGCTGCAGGCTCGAACCGTTCCAGCCGGCCCGCGAAGGCGAGCACGAGCTCGCTGCAGTCCGGCTGGTGACCGACCGCGACCACTACCTCACCCTTGCCGATCACCGCGGCACGGACGCCGTCGGGGGTTGCGCCCGGCGCGAGGCGGTCGTCGACTTCGACCGGCACGTCGGCGGCGCGCGCGATCTCGCCTGCTGTCTCGCGCGCGCGCAGCAGCGGGCTCGAGACGACCAACTCGACGGCGTCTGTCGCCAGCTTGGCTGCGAGCGCGCGGGCAGTCGTGCGGCCGGCGTCCGTCAGCGGCCGCAACTCGTCCGGCTCGCCGGGCGCTGCTTCGGCATGACGCACGACGAACAGGCGCATGCGCCTAGCGTAGTCGGGCAGCGACTTCGCCAAGGACGCTGATCATGTCGACGTCCTCGTGGACGAGGTGCTGCAGCATCGCCCGCTCGACGCCGACCGCCTCGTACGCCCGAAGTTGCTCTGTCACCTGGTCGACGGTCCCTGTGATCGGCGGCGGTTCGGGTGAGACGAGCTCGCGGTAGCGCGCGAGCCGCTCGTCGACCTCGGTCTGGTCGCGGCCGACGAGGCAGCCGATCATGATCGAGAACCGAAGCGGCTCCCGGCCGGCCTCGCGGGCGGCGTCGTCCAGGATTCGACGCCGCTCCCGGGCCTCGTCGACGCTCGGGAAGACCGTGTTGTACTCGTCCGCGAAGCGGACAGCGGCCCGGACCGTGCGCGGCTTCGCGCGCCCGCCGACGATGATCGGCGGCCGCGGCTGCTGGACGGGCTTCGGCCAGACGTCCGGCGCCTCGCCCCACTGGCGCGTGATCTCGGCGAGCTGGCGCTCGAGCTCGTCCAGCCGCTCGCCTGAGGTCAGGAAAGGGAAGCCATACGTGTCGTGCTCGGCTTCGAACCAGCCGGCGCCGATCCCCAGCTCGACGCGGCCGTTCGAGATGTGATCCGCGGTGGCGACGGACTTGGCGAGCACCGAGGCGGGGCGGAAGGTGACTGGGGAGACCATCGTCCCGAGCCTGAGGCGTTCGGTGCGTGCGGCGATCGCTGCGAGCGTCGTCCAGGCGTCGAGCGAGCCGGCCGGGTCGCCGCGCATGATCGAGCGGTAGTGGTCGGAGCGGAAGAGGCCGTCGAGCTCTGCCGCTTCGGCGGCGAGGGCGAGCGCGAGCCACTGCTCCCAATCGATTCCCTCCTGCCCTTCGAGCATCAGGCAGATGCGCATCACTCGGGCGTCACGTAGGCGGCGGTGAGCCCACCGTCGACGAGGAACGTCGAGCCGTTGACGTACGAGGACTCGTCAGAGGCGAGAAAGAGGGCTCCGTTCACGATCTCGCGCGGCTTCGCGAGGCGCCCCGTCGGCCAGTGCACGCGGCGACGCTCGAGCGCCGCGGGGTCGTCGCCGAAGATCGAGAGCAGGAGAGGAGTCTCGACAGGTCCCGGACAGAGCGCGTTGACGCGGATGTTTTCGCGGGCGAACTGA
Source organism: uncultured Actinomycetes bacterium (assembly GCA_963847845.1). Classification (GTDB taxonomy): domain Bacteria; phylum Actinomycetota; class Thermoleophilia; order Gaiellales; family Gaiellaceae; genus PALSA-600. The sequence goes on along the minus strand of CAWKBI010000007.1, from coordinate 12,568 downwards.
ACCGCAAGCTCTCGCGTCATCGAGAGAACAGCGCCCTTCGACGCGGTGTACGAGATCTGGCTCGTGGCGGCTCCGACGATCGCGACGAAGCTCGCGACGTTGATCACCGAGCCTCCGCCTCGTTGCCGAAGGTGGGGGATGCCGTGCTTGCAGCAGAGGAAGACGCCTCGCGTGTTCACAGCCTGCACGCGATCCCATGCCTCGACGCTCGTGTCGAGTACCGAGGCGTCGTCGCTCGGCGAGATGCCCGCGTTGTTGTAGAGGACGTCGATGCCGCCGTACCGTGACGCGGTCGCAGTCATCATCGCCTCGACGCTTGCTTCGTCCGCGACGTCGACCTCGTGCGCGAAAGCGTCGGGACAGCTTGCGACGGTCTCCTCGGCGGCGTTCAGGTTGACGTCTGCGGCGCAGACCCGGGCACCTTCGGCGCTGAACAGGATTGCGGCTTCGCGCCCCATCCCGCCGCCCGCGCCGGTGATCACGCACACCTTGCCGTCGAGGCGTCCCATCAGCCCTCCGTCGAGTAGTAGACGTTCTTGACTTCCGAGTAGCCGTCCAGCGCGTGCATTCCGAGCTCGCGGCCGAAACCCGACTGCTTGTAGCCGCCGAACGGGGTCGAGACGCGCACCGAACTGTTCGAGTTGATGCTCAACACTCCCGTCTCGAGTGCGCGCGCGACGCGCAGGGCGCGGGCGCCGTTCTGGGTCCAGATCGAGCCGGAAAGTCCGTAGGGCGTGTCGTTCGCGATCCGGATCGCGTCGGCCTCGTCGTCGAACGGAATCAGCGCGACGACCGGGCCGAAGACTTCGTCTCGCGCGATCCGGTCGTCGTTCGTCGCTTCGACGATCGTGCACGGATACCAGTAGCCCTTGCCCGTCGGCGTGTCGCCCTGGTAGAGGGTTTCGCCGTCGACGAAGCTCGCGACCGTGTCCCGGTGCTGCGCGGAGATCAGCGGGCCCATCTCGGTCGCGTCGTCGGCGGGGTCGCCGACGCGCACGTTGCGGGTTGCGGTGACGAGCAGCTCGGCGAAGCGGTCGTAGGCGCTGCGCTCGACGAGGATGCGCGAGCGGGCGCAGCAGTCCTGGCCGGCGTTGTCGAACACGGCATACGGCGCCGCCGCGGCTGCGCGCTCGAGGTCGGCGTCGGCGAAGACGATGTTCGCCGACTTGCCGCCGAGCTCGAGCGTGACGCGCTTGATCGTCGAGGCCGCGCCCTGCATCACCGAGCGGCCGATCTCGGTCGAGCCGGTGAAGCCGATCTTCGCGACATCGGGATGATCGACGAGCCGCTGCCCGACGACTGAGCCTTTGCCGACGACGACGTTGACGACGCCCTCGGGAATGCCCGCCTCGAGCACGAGCTCGGCGAACCGGAGTGCGGAGAGTGGGGTCAGCTCGGCCGGCTTCAGTACGACCGTGTTTCCGCAGGCGAGGGCAGGCCCGAGCTTCCAGGAGGCGATGTTGAGCGGGAAGTTCCACGGCACGATCAGCCCGACCACGCCCAGGGGGTCGCGGAAGGTCAGGTCGACGCCGCCGGCGACGGGGATCGTCTCGCCGTACCGCTTGTCGATCGCACCGGCGTAGAACTGGAAGACGTCGGCGACCATCTCGATCTCGCCGCGCGCACCGCTGATGGGCTTGCCGACGTTGGCCGACTCGATGCGCGCGAGCTCCTCGCCGTGCTCCTCGACGAGTGCGGCAACCCGCCGCAGCAGGCGGCCGCGGTCGGCGGGCGAGACAGCCCGCCAGGCTGGGTAAGCCGCCCGAGCGCGAGCCACGGCTGTGTCGGTCTCGTCGACCCCGGCCGAAGGCAGCGAAGCGATCGTCTCTTCGGTAGCCGGGTTGACGACGGTGACGGTCACGGGGCCGATTCAACCATGGAAGCGCCGCGGGCTCCCGACCCCTTGGTTTGGCGATGGGTCATGGCTCTCGGACGCTAGGCCCTCGTGGACAAACTGGCGGTAGGCAGCCCGGGCGGCGTTGGGTTCCGGAGAGATGAGCCCCAGGAGGGCCTCGGGGTGCTGAAACGGCCGAGCACGCTCGAGCCCGATGACGGCGCGATAGCCACCCCAGCGGGTCGCCTCGGGCCTTCGACCCGTTGCCGCCGGCTCGTTGAGGTCGACGTAGCGGCACGCGACCAGGATCTCGCCATCGGTCTTGAGCTCACGCCCGAAGAACGCGTGACGAACGAGATGCCCTTGACCGGTGACTCCGTAAATGGCGTGGATCCGCCTCGAAAACGAGCCGTGCAGTTCGCGTAGACCTTCGGACAAGCCGCCCTCGGTCAGCTTGATCACGAAGTGATGGTGGTTCGGCATCAGGACCCACGTGAGCGTCTGCCACTTGTACTTCGCGGCCGCGCGCGCATAGAGGCGGAGGAACAGCTCGTACTGATCCGGGTTCCGGAAGAGCAGTTGGCCGTAGGTCCCGCGCGAGCCGACGTGGTAGTAGCCCTGGGGATCGATCGGAGGCCGCCGTGGCACCGCACCAGGCTACGACCGTCGAAGCGCCGCCGCATCGTCTGTGGATAAAACGTCACACATTTGTCACCTTGGTTTGGCGACGGGTCACGTCCTGCGTGGCCCTGGCGGGAGGGGACTAGTGGTGTGCGGCTGCGACCAGCGCTTCGAAGAGGGCGAGGTCTTCGCCTTCCTCCGGGTGCCAGAGGACGCCGAGGGTGAAGCGCCGCTCGGGGGCCTCGAGCGCTTCGACCGTGCCATCCGGGGCGCGGGCTGATTCGCGTAGACCCTGGCCCAGGTCGCCGAAGCCCTGATGGTGGTGCGACTTGACGTCGTGGCGGTCGCCGAGGATCGACGCGAGCTGCGTCTCGGGGAGCACCGCCACGTCATGCTCGGCGAACACGCCCGGCGTCTCCTTGTGCACGGCGGTGCCGACGCGGTCCGGGACGTGCTGCTCGAGGCCGCCGCCGAGGGCAACGTTCAGCACCTGCGAGCCGCGGCAGATTGCGAGCACGGGCAGGTCGCGCGCGAGCGCCGCCTGCATCAGGGACAGCTCGAAGTCGTCGCGCTCGCGCACGACGCCGTTCGTCTCGGTATGTGCCGCTGCGCCGTAGAGCTCCGGGTCGAGGTCGGAGCCGCCCGAGAAGATCAGGGCGTCGACGGCGTCGAGCGTCTCCTCGACCCCGGCGCCAGGCGGGACGAGCAACGGTGCCCCGCCCGCCCGCACGACAGCATGGACGTACGACGCCGGGACGAGCGCGGCGTCGATGTCCCACGCGCCCCACGCGGCGCGTGTCAGGTAGGTCGTGATCCCGACGACCGGCTTAGCCACGTTCGTACAGCCGTTCCCGCTCCCACGAAGTGACGGCCTTGTCGAACAGGCCCTGCTCCGTGCGTGCGTAGTTGAGGTAGTGGTCGACGACGTCAGCGCCGAACACCCCGCGCGCGAGCGAGCCCGACTCGAGTGCACCGATTGCCTCGCGCAGCGTCGAGGGGAACCGCTCGGCGTCCGACTCGTACGCGTTCCCCTCGAGCGCAGCCGGCAGCTCGAGGTTGTTCTCGATCCCGTAGAGACCCGACGCGATCGTCGCAGCGAACGCCAGATACGGGTTGACGTCACCACCCGGGATGCGTGACTCGACCCGCATCGCAGACCCCGAGCCGACGATCCGGAAGCCGCACGTGCGATTGTCGATGCCCCAAGCGAGTGTCGTCGGCGCCCACGAGCCCGCCGCGAATCGCTTGTACGAGTTGATGTTCGGCGCGAAGAACAATGCGAGCTCGCGCGCGCAGGCGATCTGTCCCGCCAGGTACTGCCGGAAGGTCGCGGTCTCGCCCGCGAACGCGCTTTCACCGTCGCGCCAGAGCGACGAGTGGATGTGGCAGGACGAGCCGATCCACTTCTGGTCGGGCTTCGCCATGAACGTCAACGAACAGCCGTTCAGGTGTGCGATCTCCTTTGCCCCGTTCTTGTAGACGACGTGGTTGTCCGCCATCGTCAGCGCGTCGGAATAGCGGAAGTTGATCTCCTGCTGGCCCGGCCAGGCCTCGCCCTTCGACGTCTCGACGCCGATGCCCGCGCCGTGCATGCCGTTGCGGATCTGGCGCAGCAGTGGCTCGTCGTAGGACGAGGCAAGGATGTGGTAGTCGAGGATGTAGGGCACCGACGGGGTCAGGTCGCGATAGCCCTTGGCGTGGGCTTCTTCGAACGTCTCGCGCAGCAAGTAGAACTCGAGCTCCGAGCCCACCATCACCTCGAATCCGAGGCTGCGGGCGCGCTCGACCTGGGCGCGGAGAACCTGCCGGGGCGACGGCCGCACCGGTGTGCCGTCGTTCCACTCGACGTCGCAGAGAATGAGCGCCGTCGCCTCGAGCCACGGGATGCGGCGCAGCGTCGCGAGGTCGGGGGTGAGGTTGAAGTCGCCGTAGCCGCGCTCCCACGACGCGAGCTCGTAGCCAGGCACCGGCTCCATCTCCATGTCGAGCGCGAGCAGGTAGTTGCAGCCCTCGGTGCCGTGCCCATGCTCGACCTGATGGAAGAAGAAGTCCCGGTGCAGGCGCTTGCCGAGCAGGCGGCCCTGCATGTCGGTGAACGCCATGATCACCGTGTCGATCGACTGATCCGCGCGCAGCTCGTCGAGCGTCAGCACTGGTTGCCCTCCTTCGTGGAGGGAGCCGGCGCGTGCCGGCTCCCTCCGATCCGGTATCCGAGTCGGATCCTACGCCGACGAAGGCGCGGCGCCGGGAGTCGGCCCCTCGTACTCCGCCTCGATCCGCGCGAGCTCGTCCTCGGACCCTTGCACGATCGGTCCTTTGAACCAGCGGTGCGCGGAGGCGATCCACCACAGGCCCACGGCGAGCAGTACACCGCCCACGGTCAGCGGCGCGTAGTTGACGACGTTCCAGTCGAACCCGCTGTTCCAGGGAATCCCGGCGGGAACCGACGGCATCAGGAAGAGAATGCAGACCAGCAGGATCCACAGCACCGCGATGGGGTTGATCCATCGGTAGTGCTTCCCCAGCGTCCAGGCGCCCGCCTCGAACCTGTCTCCCGCCCGCCAGCGCAGGAAGATCGGAATGCCGTACGCGATGTAGAGACCGATCACCGCGACCGACGTCCCGACGAGATAGCCAATCGCGCCATTCGCCAGCGTCGGCAGCATCAGCGCCCAGGCGAGCACCGCGATCGCGATCACGGCGTTCGTCGGCACGCGATTTGTCCGGCTGACCTTCCGCCACAGAGTCCGTCCTGGGACAGCGCCGTCACGCGAGAACGCGAACATCATCCGCGATGCCGCGGTCAGCGACGCGAGCCCGCAGAAGAACTGTGCGATGCAGGCGATCACCAGCAGAAACTCGGCCCAACGTGTGCTCATCGAGTTCTGCCAGATGTACGTGACGTCGAATGCTCCGGCGTTGATGGTTCCCTGAACATCGGGCACGGCGAACGTGACCGCGACCAGCAGAATCCAGCCGAAGATGATCGACATGACCACTGACATGACCACGCCGAGTGCGGCGGCCCTCGACGCCTTACGCGTCTCTTCGCTCATGTGGGCGGACGCGTCGTACCCCGTGTATGTGTACTGAGCCATCAGCAGCCCGATCCCGAAGACGAACCAGAACACCGGATTCGAGAAGTTGTGCCCGCTGAATCCCGACGCGTTGATCGTCTTCGTGAACACGAACGACGCGGATTGGTGATGATCCGGGACGACGATCAGCACGAGCACGACGATCGAGACGCCGAGCATGTGCCACCAGGCTGAGATGGAGTTGATCGCGGCCAGCAGTCGCACGCCGTTCAAGTTCAGCAGTAGATGAACGCCGACGATGACGCTGAAGACCACGAAGATCGTGTGGGTGTCGGTGTGGATGCCCGGAAACCACAGGTTCAGAAGCGCGGTCCAGAACGTGGCTGCGCCATAGTCGATCGCCGCGGTCACTCCGATCTGGCCGATCAGGTTGAACCAGCCCGAGAACCACCCCCAGCCGGGAGAGCCGAGCTTCGACGACCAGTAGTAGATTGCCCCGGCTGTCGGCATCGCAGATGCGACCTCGGCCATCGCCAGGGCGACGAGCAGGACGAAGAAACCGACGATCAGCCAGCCCCATGTGATCGCAACGGGGCCGCCCGAGTTGAACGCGATGAAATACGACGTCAGGCAGCCGGCAAGGATCGAGATGATCGTGAACGAGATCGCGAAGTTCGAGAATCCGCCCATCTCGCGGTAGAGCACCTGCGCATAGCCGAGCCGATGGAGTAGCCGCGAATCGTCGTCGTGCTGGTGCGTGTGGCCTGCCACTCGACCTCCTTGGGGGGTTTGGGTCGGGTCGATTCTCTGCTACTCGGCGGTCACAACACAAGGGGTCGATAGGTTCTCGTCGTGCGCCGCTTTCGCTACGTGATCGCCGATGTCTTCACCGATGTCCCGCTGGCCGGCAACCAACTCGCAGTGTTCACGGATGCCAGAGATCTCGACTCGGTGACGATGCAGACGCTGGCGCGCGAGACGAACCTCTCCGAGACGGTGTTCGTGCTGCCGCCGTCGTCCGACGAGGCCGATGTCCGGATCCGGATCTTCACGCCGGCGACCGAACTCCCGTTCGCGGGCCACCCGACGCTCGGCGCGGCGTTCGTGCTCGCCGGCCCGCTGTCCAAGATCGTGATCCGCCTCGAGACCGGCTCGGGGATTGTGCCCGTCGAGCTGACCCGGGAAGGCCCACGGATCGTCTTTGGGCAGATGGAACAGCCGATCCCGCACTGGGAGCCGGAGCCGAACGGAGCGGCGATCTTCGCCGCGCTCGGAGTCTCGGGCTCGGGATTGCCAGTCGAGCGCTACGACCTTGGGCCGGGTCACGTCTACGTCGAGCTCGGCTCACCGGAGGAGGTGGCGGCGCTCCGGCCAGATCTGATCGCGCTCGAGCGAGCCACCGACGACGGCGTCAACTGCTTCGCCCGGGTCGCGGGGCTGCGCTGGAAGACGCGGATGTTCGCGCCCGGGCACGGCGTCGGCGAAGACCCGGCCACCGGATCCGCCGCCGGGCCGCTCGCGATCCATCTCGCGCGCCACGGCTGTATCGCCTACGGCGAGCAGATCGAGATCGCGCAGGGAGCCGAGCTGAATCGGCCGTCGACGCTCTACGCACAGGCCGACGGCGAAGGGGATCGGATCGACCGGGTGCTCGTGGGCGGGTCGGCCGTCGTCGTCGCGCGCGGCGAGTTCAGCTTCTGAGGCGCACGGCCTCGATCTCGGGCAGTTCGACGGCGAGCGCATTCCAGAAGACGCCGCCGTCGTGCGTCACGTAGAGGCGGTTGCGAGCCGCGTAGATCGCGGTGTCCGGATCGTCCGAGGAGATGGCCAATGCCTTGCCCGCCGGGAGGCCGCGGCCCGACTCGCGCCAGGTGGTCCCCGCATCGTGCGAGACGATGATCGGCGGTTTCGCGTCGACCACCGCGAACACCGTCGCACCCGACGCTGCTGCCGCGACGAGCCGCGGCAGGTTCAGGCTCAAGACATCGACCGGCTCGAGCTCGCCGTCGAACGGCTCTACCTCTTCCGTCTCGAGCTCGACCGAGAACACGCCCGACGCGGTTGAGACGAGAGCGATCACTTCCGCGTCAGCACCGCTGCCACCACCGCCGTCGCGCGCCGCGCCGCGCCGGTCGGCCCGAAGCCCGCGTTTCGCGCGACCACATAGGCGGTCATGAACGCGTCGCCGGCCCCGGTCGGATCGGTGTCGACGCCGCGTGCGCTCACGAGCTCCTGCGTGCCGCCGGCGTAGACCGTCGCCCCGCGCGACCCGTGGGTGACCAGCACCTCGCGGACTCCGAGGGCGCTCACGTCGCCCACGATCTCCGCCTCTTCCTCCGCAAGCTTGAGCGCCCAAACGTGCCGCAGCAGCTCGGGATCGTAGTCGGCGTCCAGTCGCAGCGGCCCGACCTCGGCCCTTCGCACCAACCCTTGTCCATCCAGCGAGACGCGGCAACGGCGTGCGAGCGCCGCGATCGTCTCGAGCGGGAACTCGTGACGTGCGAGGGGCGCGACGTGGGCCCAGCGCGTCGGTGGGAGCTCTGGCAGGTCGGATGGAAGCCAGGTGTCCCCGAGCGCGTCGATTCGCATCGTGCGCCGGTCTCCGGCATAGGAGAAAGAGAACGTCGCGGTCTGCTCGCCGGCGACGTAGCGCACGGGAGTGCCGAGGCGGATCACCGGCTGTAGAAGTAACTCGCGGTCGGCGAGCGCGCACCGCACGACGATGCGGGCAGGCACCCGCAGGCGCTGCAGAGCTCGCGCACCGTGAAACGGCCCCCCGCCGACCGTCGGAGGCCGACCAGGAAGCAGGTCGCGCGACAGGTTTCCGATCAGCGCGATCACGTCGAGCCGGCGAGGGCATCGGCGACCAGCGTTGGCACGTCGGCGGAGAAGCCCTCGGTCGTGTCGATCCGCAGCAGGATGCCGTGAAGCGGCAGAGGATCCCATTCGCCGGCGGCTGCGCGGTCGGCGATCTCGTTCGCGACTTCGCCGTCGTAGTGCACCGAGTGGCGGTTGGGCCCGCGGTCGAGGAGCCGTGCGCGAAGGGTTGCAGGTGACGCGGAGACATGCACCTGGGCGATCCGGCACGGCGGCACCGCCGTGAAGAGACGTGCGCGCGGCGAGAAGTTCGCCTCGACGATCAGCGAGACGCCGTTCCGAAGCAATTCATGCACGATCACGGCGAGCAGCTCGAACACGGCGACGCCCAGCCGGTAAGAGGCCGCGCGCGCGGTGACGCCGAGCTGTTCGCCGAGTGTCTCCTTGAACGTGTCTTTCGCGAGCAGCGGCAGCGACAGTCGATCGCGGAGCTGCTCGGCGATTGTCGTCTTGCCGGCTCCGGGCGGGCCGGTGACGACGACGAGCAATGGCTCGCTGGACGTCAGGAGCCTGCGAGCAGCCGTCGGATCACGTACGGGAGGATGCCGCCGTGCTGGAAGTACTCGCGCTCGCGAGGCGTGTCGAGCCGGACGCGTGCACGGAACTCCTTGTCGTCGGCGTGCACCGTCACTTCGTCGGCCTCGCCGTTCGCGACGCCCTCGATCGAGAGCGACTCGCGGCCGGTGAGCCCGAGCGTGTCTGGTGTCTCGCCGTCCATGAACTGCAGCGGCAGCACACCCATCATCAACAGGTTCGAGCGATGGATCCGCTCGTACGACTCGGCGATCGCCGCTTTCACCCCGAGCAGGTTCGGCCCTTTCGCGGCCCAATCGCGTGACGAGCCCGAGCCGTACTCCTTGCCCGCGAGCACGACGGTCGGCGTCCCTTCGGCGAGGTACCGCTGCGCGGCCGCATAAATCGTCATCTCCTCGCCCGACGGAACGTGCTCCGTCCACGTCCCCTCCGAGCCTGGTACGAGCTTGTTGCGCAGCCGGACGTTCGCAAAGGTGCCCCGGATCATCACCTCGTGATTGCCGCGTCGCGCGCCGTACGTGTTGAAGTTCTTGCGCTCGACGCCGTGCTCGAGCAGGTACTCACCGGCCGGCGAGTCGAGTGAGATCGCCCCGGCCGGTGAGATGTGGTCGGTCGTCACCGAGTCGCCGAGCCAGACCAGAACGCGCGCGCCTTTGACGTCGCCGAAGCCGGCCGGTTCACGCGACATCCCGTCGAAATACGGCGGCAGCCGCACGTACGTCGAGTCGGGCTCCCACGCGAAAAGCTCGCCGGCGGGAACCGGGAGCGCCCGCCACTCGTCGTCACCGGTGAAAACGTCGGCGTATGTCTCGGCGAACTGCTCGGCTCGGACCGAGGAGGCGATCGTGTCGCCGACCTCTCCGGCGCTCGGCCAGATGTCGCGCAGGAACACGTCCTCGCCGCCACGGCCGGTTCCGATCGGCTCGTGCTCGAAGTCGATGTCCATCCGCCCCGCGAGCGAGTACGCGACGACGAGCGGTGGCGAGGCGAGGTAGTTCGCCTTGACCTCGGGATGGATCCGCGCCTCGAAGTTGCGGTTGCCCGAGAGGACAGAGCAGACGACGAGCTCTCCCTCGGCGATCGCGCCGGAGATCTCGTCGGCGAGCGGGCCGGAGTTGCCGATGCAGGTCGTGCACCCGTAGCCGACGGTGTTGAACCCGAGCGCGTCGAGGTGCTGTCGCAGTCCGGCCTGCTCGTAGTAGCGCGTGACGACCTTCGAGCCCGGTGCGAGCGACGACTTCACCCACGGCTTGCGGTCGAGGCCCTTCTCGATCGCGTTGCGGGCGAGTAGGCCGGCGGCGACCATCACTTGCGGGTTCGATGTGTTCGTGCAGGACGTGATCGCGGCGATCACGACGGAGCCGTGGTCGAGCGCGTAGTCGGCGCCTTTGACTTGCGTGCGCCGATGTCCGGGCGCGGAGGCGGTCGCGGGCGCCAGGTCGGCGACCGGCTCGGGGTGGCCGGCAGGCTGCTGCTCCGTCGTCGGGTCCGACGCGGGGAACGTGTCGGCGACGGCACGATCGTGTGACCCGTTCGCGTAGTCGACGCCGAACGTGCCGAGCGTGTCGGCGAAGCTCTGCTTCGCGCTTGCGAGTGGTACGCGGTCCTGCGGGCGCCGCGGACCTGCGAGCGACGGCTCGACGTCGCCGAGGTCGAGCTCGACGATCTCCGAGTACGTCGCGTGCACGGACGGGTCGTGCCAGAGCAGGTTCTCCTTGCAGTACGCCTCGACGAGGGCGATCCGCTCCGGGCTGCGGCCGGTCAGGTGCAGGTAGTCGAGCGTTACCTGGTCGACTGGGAAGAAGCCGCACGTCGCGCCGTATTCGGGCGACATGTTCCCGATCGTCGCGCGATCGGCTAGCGACAGCCCCGCGAGCCCTTCGCCGTAGTACTCGACGAACTTCCCGACGACACCCGTCTTGCGCAGCATCTCCGTCACGGTCAGGACGAGGTCGGTGGCCGTCGATCCGTCGGGCAGATTCCCGCTCAACTTGAACCCGACCACCTGCGGCACGAGCATCGAGAGCGGCTGGCCCAGCATCGCCGCCTCGGCCTCGATGCCGCCCGCGCCCCAGCCGAGCACGCCGAGCCCGTTCACCATCGTCGTGTGCGAGTCGGTGCCGACGAGCGTGTCCGGGAACGCAACACCGGCGCGGTCCTCGACGACACGCGCGAGGACTCGAGTTCACCTGGTGGCAGATGCTGTTCCGGGGGGACGACTTGAACGGCTGAACGACTCCTGGCCCCAGCGCAGGAAGAGGTAGCGCTCGTGGTTCCGCTCGAACTCGAGCTCGACGTTGCGCCCGAACGCGACGCGCGATGCGAACGCGTCGACCTGCACCGAGTGGTCGATGACGAGCTCGACGGGGATCAAAGGATTGATCTTCGACGGCGTGCCACCGAGATCGGCCATCGCGTTTCGCATCGCTGCAAGGTCGACGACGGCCGGCACGCCGGTCAGGTCCTGCAGCAGGACGCGGGACGGCGCGAACGCGATCTCCTGCGACGGCTCTGCGCTCGCATCCCACCCGGCCACCGCTTCGGCATCGTGCTCGGACCCCTGGCGCAGGACGTTCTCGAGCAGGACGCGCAGCGTGTAAGGCAGCTTCCCGACGTCGTAACCGTCGATGCGGAAGATTTCGTACGAACGATCTCCAACCTTGAGCTCGGACGGTGACGCCATACGTCGATTCAAGCAGAAGCGGTGTCGTAGACTTGAAGGGGTGGGGTCTGCGAGCCACATTGTCGGCCTCGGCGGCGGGGGCGACACGCCCGAGCAGACGGATCTGCTCTATGACTACGCCCTCGGCCTGACAGGGAAGAGTCGCCCGCGCGTGCTGTACGTGCCGACGGCGATCGCGGAGTCGAACGGCGGCATCGTCGGCTTCTACGAACGCTTCGCCGGCCGTGGCGAGCTGTCGCACCTGAAGACGTTCCCCTGGCCGCCGGAGAATCTTCGTGACTTCTCCTCTCGCAAGACTCCATCTGCGTCAGTGGCGGCAACACTGCGAACATGCTGGCGATCTGGCGACTGCATGGGTTCGATGCGACTGCTACGCGAGGCCTGGGAGCCCGGCATCGTGCTGACGGGAGGAAGCGCAGGCCTCGTCTGCTGGTTCGAGGCCGGCATCACCGACTCTTTCGGCCCGCGAGCTGGAGGGCGATGGGACTGCCTCGGTTTCCTCCCGGGGAGCGGCTGCCCGCACTACGACGGCGAAGAGCACCGTCGGCCGCCTTCGGGGCTGATCGGGAGGGCCTCCCCCCGGGGATCGCCGCGGACGACGGCGTCGCGCTGCGTTACGAAGGCACGGAGCTGTCGAGGTCGTGACTGCCGGCCGGGCGCGTCGGCGTTCCGCGTCGACACCTCGGGCGAGACGCCGCTCGAAACGCGCTCGCTCTAAAGCAGATCGCGGAGCGCCGCGAGCAGCGCGTCGACGTCGCGCTCGTCGTTGTATCCCTGGATCGACACCCGAAGCGTCCACCCGTCGTTCGTCTCGACCACGGGCACCTCGATGCGGTGACGGTCGTAGAGCGCTCGCTTGAACGCGTCGCCGTCCTCGACCGGGGAGGCGGAACCCGAGCATCTGGACGAAGTCGTCCGTGAGCGGCTCGAGCGGGCAGTCGTTGCGGAACCGCGCGAGCAATTCATGGCAGCGCACGCGAA
>CAWKBI010000006.1:0-49879 GCA_963847845.1 uncultured Actinomycetes bacterium | reverse complement strand
GGATCACCTGGTCGAGAACACGCTGGCCCTTCATGGGCGAGTGATCGGCGCCGACGTGCTCTTCCTTGAGGGCGCGAAGGACGTCGGCCGCCGCCGACGAACAGCGTTTTCGTGCAGAGCGCTGACATCTTCCCGGCGGGTCGCCGGCTCGAAGGGCTCCTCGTGCGCGAGTCAGCCGCCGAGACCGGCGGCGTGGGCGTGCTGTTCGAGACGACGGAGGCTCGCGTCGACGAGGCATTTGAGCGCATCAGCAGCCTCGAGCGCCGGCTCGGCCGCCTCGAGGCAAGCACACCCGAGCTGTCCCTCCGCGAGCTCCACTACGTCGTCTTCGTGGCGGGCTTCGACGGCTACCAGCTTGCTTCTGCCTTCGGGCGGCTGCCGTTTCCCGGCGATCGGATTGCGGGCGCCGAGTCGACTGCCGAGGTGCTGCGCGTCGGCACCTCTCCGCTTCCCGACGACCGCCGTCCCTGCGTCTTCGCGGTCGCTGGGCCGGTACCATCTCGCAATGCCGGCGAAGCGCAAGCAGCCCTCGCTCGCGAAGCAGCGTGAAGAGCTCGACCGGATAATCGCGTCGAAGCTGCCTGAAGGGCCACCTGCCCGGGTACGGGGCAAAGAGGTCGCGGCGCCCAAGCGCTCGCAGAGCTCGCGCCCGTAAGCGTCGTTGAGTCCCAGACCGCGCAGGACGCTTTGCGGCGGCCGCGAAACCGTCGGATGGCGTCCGGTGAGTCGCAGTCCGGACCGCCCTGCGGCCGGCCGGCAGGCCCCGAACCTCTCCCCTCGGGGCCGCCGCGCCGCCGCATCGGTACTGGGCTTGAACGTACGTCGACTCCCCGAGCCACGCGGGGACTCACACTTTTCGCCAAGTCGCGCTAACGTGAGAGTTCGACATCCTGGGGGATGGAGGGGAGAAGGGGATGATTCGGGAGCACTGGCGGGAGCTAGGTTTTTGGCGTTGGTGGTGGCACAACCGTGTCCCGACGACGGCAAGGTTGGTGGGTGCCCTGATCGCGGTGATCGTGTTCCTGGGGGGTGGCTTTCTCGCCGCTGACCGGCTGGCGACGGCCAGCACCGGGCTTTCCACCGGTGCCTACACCTTCGAGACGACCGTCCAGAAGGTCGTAACCGTGCGCGAGCACGGCAAGACGATCGTCAAACGGGTCCCGGTCGTCCGCCGGATCGCGATGACGCCGCGCACGGTCATGGAGACCCGGTACGACACCCGCGTGATCACGACCCCGGGCGGAGTCCGGATCGTCGAGCGAAAGGTCGTGCGAACGGTCCCGGTGATCAGGCGTCGCGTCGTCACCGTCAACGGTAAGACTCGGACGACGACCGAGACGCGCCTGGTTCAGACGACCCGCACGCAGACGCAGACCCAGACCCAGACCCAGACGACCGTGGTCACGAACCAGAATACGACGACGCTCGAGCACACCCACACCGAGACGAACGTGCGGACGGAGACCCAGCCGGTCACCGTCAAGCAGACGGAGACCCAGACGACCACCGTCACGGTGACCCAGACGCAGACACAGACCTTGCCCGCTCAGACCGTGACCAGCATCCTAACCGTCACGCTGCCGATCGTGACCGTCACGGTGCAAGGCCCCTAGGGTTTTCCGACGATTCAGGCCCGGAGAACAACTAGACCCACGGGAGCAGACGAACTGGCCATTGGTGGGTATGGTCTAGAAGGGACAAGGTGACAGTGTTAGGGAGGCATTGTCGCAGGGGATGACGGTCACAGCACATAGCGCTTTGATGATTCCGCGGTTCCGGGGGAGGGACTACAAGTGGGAGAGGAAGGCACGAACGCCGTGAGCGCGAGCGAGGTCTTGCGCGCGAGATTCCGTTCGACGGGGAAGACGCCGCTGCGCCGCCTTGGCGCCGCAACGGCCACCGTGCCCCCGATCAGCGAGCGAACGACCGCGATCCTGGCTCATCGTCGTGGCGTTCCGCACGCCCGCCGCCGGGGCTGGCTTGTCCGGCGCGCGCTCTTCCTGGCCGATCTCGTCGGCATCGTCGTTGGCGTCACTGTCGCGTCACTGCTCGCCCAGGGATCGGCGTGGTATGCGCTGATCGCACCGCTGATCCTGATGCTCTCGAAGCTCTACGGGCTCTACGATGGAGACGAGGAGCAGGCCCATCACACCACCGTCGGCGACCTGATCGGCGTGTTCCACGTTTGCACCGTCAGCGCCTTCCTGCTGATCGCGATCACGGCCGCCTTCAGCGCGACTGTCGACCTCGGCGCGATCGTGGTCCTGTGGGCGATCACGGGGCTCGTCGTAACGGCGAACCGCGCGATCGCGCGCGGCGTCGTCAGCCGCAGCATCGCCTACCAGCAGAACGCCGTGATCGTCGGTGCCGGCGACATCGGTCAGTTGATCGCCCGCAAGATTCTGCAGCACCCGGAATACGGGATCAATGTGGTCGGCTTCGTCGACGCCAACCCGAAGGAGCCGCGTGCCGATCTCGAGAACCTGACGATTCTCGGAACTCCCGACGACCTCCCGAGACTTGTCTCGCAGCTCGATGTCGACCGCGTGATCGTCGCCTTCTCGGGCGAGTCGAACGAGGGCACCCTCGCGCTCGTACGGGAGCTGCGCGATCGGTCGCTGCAGATCGACATCGTGCCGCGCCTGTTCGAGGCGGTCGGCCCGAATGCAGGCATCCACTCGATCGAAGGGCTCCCGCTCATGGGCCTGCCCTCGGTTCGGATCACCCGCACATCGCGCTGGTTCAAGCGTACGTTCGACTTCTCGGTCGCGACGGTGATGCTGATCCTCACCTCGCCGCTCTTCGCCTTCATCGCCTACAAGGTCAAGCGCAGCTCACCCGGGCCGGTGTTCTTCAAGCAGGAGCGGCTCGGCCTCGACCGCCGCCCCTTCCAGATGCTGAAGTTCCGGACGATGTACGTCGGGACGGACGAGTCGGTCCACCGCGACTACATCCGCGACACGATGGACGCCTCAGCGAGCCCGACCGCCAACGGCCTCTACAAGCTGAGCCGATCCGACTCCGTGACACCGTTCGGCGCGTGGCTGCGGAAGACGAGCCTCGACGAGCTCGCCCAGCTGATCAACGTCCTACGCGGCGACATGTCGCTCGTCGGGCCGCGGCCGTGCCTCACCTACGAGACCGATTTCTTCGATCCGTACCACTTCGAGCGTTTCCTCGTGCCACAGGGCATCACGGGTCTGTGGCAGGTCGAGGGGCGTGCGTTGATGACGCCGAAGGAAGCGTTCGACCTCGACGTCGCCTATGCGCGCTCGTGGTCGCTACGCCTCGACATCTCACTGCTCTTGCGGACCACCAACCAGATCGTTCGCCGCGATCGCGCGGTCTGATGGATCGCCTCATGAACGGCAACGGCTCGTTCGTCGAGCCGGTCCGCGTCGCCGTGGTCGGCCTCGGCTACTGGGGCCCGAACCTGGCGCGCAACCTGCAGGAGCTGCCAGAGGCTGACCTCGTCGCGGTCTGCGACCGCGACGAGAGCTCGCTCGTCAAGCTATCTCGGCGCTACCCGGCGCTGCGCCGCGAGTCCGACTTTCAAGTCGTGCTCGACGATCCCGGCATTGAGGCCGTCGCGCTCGCGACCCCGGTCGGCACGCACTACCCACTCGCGCTCCGAGCCCTCGAGGCAGGCAAGCATGTCTTCGTCGAGAAGCCGCTGGCCGGCTCGTCCAGTGAAGCCCTTCAACTCGTCGAGGTTGCGCGCGAGCGCGACCTGACGATCGTTCCCGGCCATACGTTCCTCTACAGCCCGAGCGTCAACCTGATCCGCGAGCAGATCCAGCTAGGGGCGATCGGCACGCCGCATTTCGTCTCGATGAGCCGCGTCAACCTGGGCCTGCACCAGAACGACGTCAGCGTCGTCTGGGACCTCGGGTCTCACGACTTCTCGATCCTTCGCTATTGGCTCGGCGAGAACCCGGTCAACGTCTCGGCGATCGGCCGCAGTTGCGTCATCCCGGGCCGTGACGACGTGGCGTTCATCAACCTGGAATACGCCTCTGGGACGATCGCCCACGTCGAGTTGTCCTGGCTCGCGCCGAGCAAGCTTCGGCGCACCACGATCGTCGGGTCCGAGAAGATGATCGTCTACGACGACACCAGCCAGGAGCCGGTCCGGATCTTCGACTCCGGTGTCTCGTTCCGCGACCCCCAGAGTTTCGGCGAGTTTCAGCTCAGCTACCGCATGGGCGACATCGTCTCGCCGCGCCTCGAGAACGTCGAGCCGCTGCTCCTGGAGATGTTCGACTTCTGCCGGGCTGTCCGAGGGCTCGGCACGCCCACCTCGAACGGGCCGCTCGGAGTCGAGATCGTCCAGGTGATCGAGGCAGTCGAAGCCTCGCTGGCGCGCGGCGGCGAGCGTGTCGGCGTCGTCGGCGTCGCCGACCTCGTGTGACGGCCGGCAGCCGACCGTTCTCAATCGTCTGCCTGTCGCAGTCCCCGTGGGCAGCGAGCCTGCCGACGAACCGCCAACAGATCATGCGCCGCGCAGCCGAGCGCGGTCACGAGGTGCTGTTCGTCGAGACCGCCCCCTTCCTCGGCCGTCGCCTCCTGCAGCGGCCGTCGCCGAGGAGCCTTGTCGCGCCGGTCGCGCAGGGAGGCGGTGTCTCGACGCTCGGTGCCCTGAACGCGACGCCCTGGGGCCACCGGTACGGGCTTCCGAACGTCGTCAACGCGACGCTCACTGCGCAGCTCGTACGGCGCTACGCGCGCAAACTTCCCCCTCCGGTCGTTCTCTGGATCTACGACCCGGCAGCTGCCAGGCTCGTAGGCTCGTGCGGTGAGACGTTCGCCGTCTACGACTGCGTCGACGACTACGCTTCGCTCGCGTTCTACACGCCGGCAGAGCAGGCGCTCGCCGCCCGCCGGGACCGCGAGGCCGCCCTCGTTTCGCGACTCGTCTTCGCCACGACCTCGGCGCTCTTCGAGCGCCACAGCCGTCTGAACCCGAAGACGTACCTCGTGCCGAACGTCGGCGACTTCGCCCACTTCTCGCCGGCCGCCGACCCCGCCACAGCCATGCCCGACCTCGGCTCGCTCGAACGGCCCGTGATCGGTTTCGCCGGCAACTTCATGCTCGAGAAAGTCGATGTCGAGCTCCTCGGATCGCTCGCAGCCGCCCGGCCCGACTGGACGCTGCTCCTGATCGGCCCCGCCGACGAGCGCGCCCGGGCGGCGCTCGACCGGATCTCGGCCGCCAACCCGAATGTGCGCTGGCTCGGCCCGAAGCCGTACGACGAGCTGCCGCGCTACGTGGCGGCGTTCGACGTCGGTCTCTGTCCGAACCAGTGGAACGACTACGGGCGCAGCTGCTTCCCCCTGAAGCTCTACGAGTACCTCGCAGCCGGCAAGCCGGTGGTCGCGAGCGGCAACCCCGATCTCGCCGGAATGGAGCCTGACGTGGTGCTCGCCCGCGGGGTGGACGAGTTCGTGGCAGAGATCGAGCGGGCTCTCGGCCGCCGTGAAGCCGGCGACCGCGAGCGTCGAATGAAGGTCGCCGCCTCGAACACCTGGGAATCGAGAGCCTCGACGCTGCTCGGCCGGGTCGAGGCGGAACTCGGCTGATGGAGCGTGAATCCTGGCCTTTCGTACCACTTGCGCTTCGGGCCATCACGTCTACTATTCGCTCGGGATGAGGAACCGGGTGAAATTCGCGTTGTGCGCCGCCGTCTCGGCTGCGCTGCTCGGTGGGCTCGGGACGAGCGTCGCCGGTGCCACGCCGAACACGACCCAGTACGACAACCCGTCGACGACGCAGCCCGCAGTCGTCAAGCCGACCGTCAAGCCGACGGTCGTCGGCTCGACGAAGGGGGCTCACACCACCGCGAAGCCAACGAAGCCGACGAAGCCCGTCGCGGCCGTGATCCGGACGACCCAGCCCGCCAAGCAAGGGCTGCCGTTCACCGGGCAGAGCCTCGTGACGTTCTTCGGCGTCGGCGCCTCGCTGCTCGCAGCCGGCCTCTTCCTGCGCTTTCTCGGGCGCCGCCGCACCGGCGTCTAGCCCGGGCGCGCGGTTTACGGGCGCGGTTCTTCACGGGCGCGGTTCCACCTCTGACTGACGAATTACCGAACGGCCCAGGGCCGAGCGGCCACGCCCGGGTCCGCCTGGCGCCGCTCGGCGGAGATGCCCTGCTGTTCGCCGCCGTCGCGGCCGGCATGGCGGCCCTGGCACGAGGTAGCGGCGGATACGGCCCCGCGGTGTGGGCACCGGCAGGGGTGGTGGTCGCGGTCGCCGCTGCCGGCCTCCTGCCGCTCGGCCTTCGGACGTCGAAGTTCGTACTCGCCGCCTCGCTCGGTCTCGTTGCGCTCGGCGGGTGGAGCCTGGCCTCGACTGCCTGGGGTGGTCTCGCCAACCAGTCCTGGCGCTTCTTCGACCAGGCGCTGCTCGCAGCCTCCGCGCTCGCGCTCGGCGGGCTGCTCGCCGCTGCGGGGAAGCGGCAACTCGTCTACCCGGCCGTGCTCGCCGGGATCGTCCTCAACGCCGGCGAGATCCTGTTGAGATCGCTTGTGGGCACGGTGCCGGCCGAATGGTTCTACGGTCGTCGTTTCCAGGGAGCGATCGGCTACCACAGCGCGCAGGCAAATCTGTGCGCGATCGGGCTGGCGCTGGCCGTCTCTGCCCTCGCGAGCCGATCCGTGCTCGTCCGGGTGCTCGCGTCGGCCGCCGCCGGCCTCATGGTCTCGATCCTGCTTCTGACGCAGTCGAGGGCGGGCATCGGGGTCGCGCTGGTCGCGGTCGTCGTCACGGTTGCGTGGTTGCGTGATGCCGGCGCTCTGGTACGTGCCGTGCCGGTACTCGTGGGCGCGGCTGTGCTGATCTCGCCGCTCAAAGCGGTCGATCGCTCGCTTGTCGACCGGCACGGCGTCGACCACGCGCTGCGCGTCTACGCCGGCTGGTCGTGTCTCGTGATCGTGGCGATCGCCATGCTCGCGATTCCGGCGCTCGCCTCGCGACGGGTGCGCCTCGGACTGCTTACCGCCGTTGTGGCCGCGACCCTCAGCGGCGCGATCGTCGCCGGAGTGATCGAGGTCCAGCCCGGCTCGACGGCCCGTCACCTGGTTTCGACGCTCGGCAATGTCGATGCCGACCCGGCGCTCGACGCCGCCCCGGGTGAGACCCGGCTGCTGAGCCTGTCCTTCAACGGCCGACGCGATGCCTGGCGCGTCGCGTGGTCGATGGCTCGTCGAGAGGTCGTGACCGGGAAGGGTCAGGGGACGTTCCCGATCTTCTGGGTGAAGGAGCGTCACCTCGACCAGCTCTACATCCTCCAGCCGCACAGCATCTTCATGGAGCTGCTCTCCGAGCTGGGGCTGATCGGGCTTGCTCTGTTCGTCGGTGTGATCGGCGTGCTCGTCGCCGGGATCGCGCGTCGCCCTCGCGGCGCGCTCCCGGCCGCTGCCGTCGGAGCGCTCGGCGCGTTGGTCGTCCAGGCGGCGGTCGACTGGACCTGGTCGTTCCCGGCGCTCGTGGCCGCCGTGCTCCTCGTCGTCGGCGCGGCTCTCGGGGGCGGCCGCACGTCTCCGCCCGGGAACCTCAGCCTGGTCGCAGGCACGATCGTCCTTCTCTGTGCGGTCGGCGCGTTCGCCGCGCCCTGGATCTCGAATCGTCGCGTCGACCAGGCGCGATCGCTCAGCATCGGCGATCCTGTGGCAGCCGTGAAGAGGCTCGATTCGGCCCGGCGCTGGAACCGGTGGAACCCGGACGCGCCCGAGCTGCTCGGCGTGATCGCCGAGCGGGCCGGCGAGTACCGAGCCGCCGCCGACGAGTACGTCGAGGCGTCGAGGTACTCACAGTCGCCATGGCTCGACTACCTGCTCGAGGCGCGGGCGGCCAAGGAGCAGCCGGACCGCGCCCGCCGGGCTCGCGCCTGCGCACGTGCGCAGCAAGCGAACCCGGCCAGAACCCACCTCTCCGAGGCGGTCTGCTGAGCTACGGTCAGTTCGAGAGCAGGGCGGCCGCGACGGCGTGACGCTCCGCCCACGTGCTGTAGTCGCGTCCGCGAACCTGCAGCCAGCGCGCGAAGCTGCCGCGGACGAAGAACTGCTTCCCGTCCCAGGGCACCGACGTGAGTGACAACCTCGCGACGATAGTCGGGTGGACGCGGAGGAAGCTGTTCGGCTCGACGCCGCGGACGATGAGATGAGACTTGAGGCTCGCCCAGCTCGTGAAACGGACGCCGTCCCACCAGACCGACGGCGTAGCAGCGTTGGCTGCGGCGAGCTCGCTGCGGGTCGCAGCCCGCGGCGCCTCTGCTTTCGCTGGGGCGGCCGGGTGCGCCGTCGTGGTCGGCGCTGTGCCGCCGGTGCCCTGTCCGGAGGAGGTGCCGGCTGACGCTCCGGTCCCGCCGAGGCTCGTCGGGATCGCGCCGTCGTTCGAGCTGAACGTTCCGACCTGCCGCACCGAGGGCGCGCCGAGATTCGCGCCGCTGCCGCTGTAGAACTGCCGGTCGACGTTTGTGCTGTCGAGTGTGGGGCGGTCGTTGAGCGCGTCTGCGAGCGTCGGCCCGATGCGCGTGAGCGCGAGGCGCACGGTCGAGGCTGCTCCCAGCGCCTGCGTGTAGTCGCCCTCCCACAGCTGCATCCAGCGCTGGACGTACCAGTTGCCGTCGGGGCCCTGCGCGCGCTGGACGGTGTTGATGTTGCTGAGGTTGATCGTCGGGCTGTCGGCGCCGTCGGCCCAGACCGTGAGTGCGCCGGGCCGGGGTGTGCTGTGATCGGTGCGGCCCGCTACGAAGTGGACGACGTAGGTATGCCAGCTGTCCCGGCTGACGGGCGGAAGGAGCAGGTTCTCGTTCGGGTGGTTCCACTCGACGGTGAACTGCGGTGCGTTCGCCCCGGGGAGCCAGTCGAGCGCTAGTGACGAGACGCCGCTGCCGAAGCCCCAGCCGATCCCGCCGCCGGGGCCGGCGTCACCGGCGACGTTGTGGAAGTTGACCTCGCGGCCCCAGTTGCCATGGTTGGACGGGGAGTAGCTCGACGGCCAGTAACGCTGGATGATGAACCACCAGTCGTCACGCCCCGGCCGGCCGGCCGAATCGGTCGACCTCGGATCGAGCAGCAGGTAGCGACCCTGGTGCGCGTAGCTGTCGGGAGAGATGTACGGCGTCGTCGGCGACGACCCGTAGAGCCAGACGGCCTGGTAGTTGTCCGAGCGGCTGTCGTCGGGGGTGATGAAGTTCGGCGTAAGGGTGACGTCGTAGGCACTGAGGCCGTCGCTGGTCTTGTCGGCGCCTGAGGCAAAGCCGGAGAACAATCCGATGACGGCGAGCCCGACGAGCATGGAAAGGATCGAGCGGCGTTGATCGGTGAACATGGGCGAGAGGCTCCTTCGGGGGGTCGGAGTACCTCCACGCCATCGACCCCGAGCTCGAGAACCTCTCGTCACTCGATCGAGGGACTGGCGGCGCCGGCTCGCTCCTCGAGTGGCTAGCCACTCGGGGAATGACGGAACAGCAGGGCGGCGGTCTCAACCGAACACGAACGGTGTCCTCCTGCGTACGCGGCGGTGAACTGCAGCGAAATCAACGCACCTTGGTACGCTGCAGCGTGACCCCGAGGCGGCGAATTGTTGTTGGAGCCGCGCGTACGCGCCTGGGCCGCAGGTTCATAGCTACAGCCCTTCGCGACGATCGATTCTTGCGTGAGACGCTTGCCGCGCTGTCCGACCGGGTCGCCGCCGAATCGAGTTTTGACGGAACCTCCCCGTTGGCAGTGCGGGCGGTCGGCTTCGAGGCAATCGTGGGCGTCTTGAGTTCGAATCTTCTCAACCACGGGGTCTCGCGCCTGATGATCAGCGAAGCTGCGTATCTCTTCGGGCTGATCAGAGAGCTTCCGACGTCCTTGCCGCAGGTCGTGGAGATCGGGCGTTATCGTGGCGGCACGACGCTCCTGCTCGCGGCCGCAGGCGCGTCGGTCGTGTCAATCGACGTGGACCCGAACGTTGCTCAGCATGACATAGCCCTGATCGAAGCCCTGGAGGCTCGCAGCCTGGAGCCGCGCGTGACGTTGGTGATCGGAGACTCGCACGACTACGGAGTCGAGGCCGCCACGAAGGACTTGGTTCTCATCGACGGCGACCACTCCTATGAGGGCGCGCGTGCTGACGTCGAACACTGGCTGCCCGCCTTGGTACCCGAGGGGCACCTGTTGCTTCACGATGCTGTTCGTCCGGAACCGTTTAGTCCGTGGAGCGATCCGTGCCACGTGGACGGTGTCCGCCGTCTGTGCGACGAGTTGCTCGGGGACAGCCGACTCTCCTTTGTCGGCCGCGCCGGGACGATCGCCCATTTCATGACGACTCAAGTCAGTTAAGAGACCGGGAAGCGCTCGACCTGCTCGCGCCACAGTCGGTCTGACAATCTGCCCTCGGGCAGTGTGACGTCCCCGAAGCCAATCTCAGCGTCCTTCGGAAGATCGCGCAGCAAGATGCAGCCGTCCGAAAGGCCCATCGGCAGGAGATCGTGTGATCGCGCCGCCGAGGCGTTGTCTATGTCGCCGTAGCAGGTGTAGCCGCCGATTCCGTCGAGAGTCTCGCCGGCCTTGAGATCTCGCTTCGCCAAGGTCACCACCTCGCACGTGGGCGCGCCGCTCGGGGTCAACGCGGCGTCTCCGAAGAGAACCGCGCGTGCAATCGTCAACGGTGTCTCAAGCGGACTCAGGTGGTAGGGGCGGTAAAACGTATACAGGGGGCCTGCGCCCATCTTATAAATCTTCATATAGCGGTTGACGAGCGGCTTCTCGGACTCGGCAAGGACGAAGACACCAAAGCTCGGTTCGGCCCCGATGATGTAGTCGACCACGGGCCGCTCCCGGAGTTCTTCAGGGTCGAAGAGCCCCGCGGCTTCATCCACGTGAGAGCACGCTGCCGCCGACATACCGCGCTTGCTAACGCCGAACCCGAGTCCGTTTCCAAGTGTTGCCATTTCGGCGGAGATCTTGGTGCCGTCGGCGAATGATGTGATCATTTTCGGGCGTTGAAAGACCGCGTCGGCGAACGCCTGTTGAGTGGTGGGCGTTCGGTAGTGGTCGAGCAGGCTCTTGATATTTCCCGCGAGTCGAGGATCGAACCCGAGCATCTTCACTTCGCGGACGAGGTTCATCAGGACGCCGGGCTGATCACCGTCCGTATCGCTGAGAACGACGCCGGCTCGGTCAGCATAGGTCTTGAGGATTGGCCCGAGCGTCGCGTCGAGTTCGGCGTTGACCAGTATCAGATGCTTACCGTGGCCGATGGACAGCAATGACACGTGTGCGCCGTGCTCTACCTCGCCCGTCGCTTCTACCACCGCATCCACGCCGTCCGCGCTGCAGACGACCGCCGGGTCGTCGGTGACCGCGTATCTTCCTCTCGCGATCGCGTTGTCGAGTTGCGCTGGGGTGTCGACGCGAACGACCTCCTCGATACCTGCGTCGCGGTATGCCTGCTCCGCTGTCTCGAGAGTGCGGTTACAGACAGCGACGACGTCCATGCCAGGTGTCGATCCGACGATCTGCATGACAACTCCGCGGCCGGCGAAGCCGGCGCCGACCACGGCGACCCGAACCGGATTTGCCTCCGCGGCCCGCCGCGCGAGCGCCGAATCGACGATGATCAACGCATTCTGCTTTTCGTGCGTTGCCCCGCAAAGTCCGGCCAAGAGGCGTCTTTCTCTGACACGGTTCCTCCGGCGACCGGCCAATCGATGACAAAAAACGGATCGTCTGGGCGGATCCCGACCTCCGCGCCAGGGACATAGGCGTGCGAGACCTGGTAACTGACCTCGGTGTCGTCTTCGAGGGCTTGGTACCCGTGGGCACAGCCTGCGGGCACGAAGACCTGCCGGCGGTCGCCCGCCCTGAGGCGTACTCCTTGCCAACGGCCAAACGTCGGTGAATCCGGCCGAACGTCTGCGATCACGTCGAACACCGAGCCAGCAGTGCAGCGGAGGAGCTTCGTTTCGTGATGGGGCTCGAGCTGCCAGTGGAGCCCGCGGATCGTTCCACGCCGAGAGTTAAAGCTGACGTTCGTCTGGACAGCACGGATGTTCACTCCGACTGCGCGGAATTCCTCCTCGCACCACGCTCGCGCGAACCACCCGCGTTCGTCCAAACGCGGTTCCATCGAGACCAAGAAGGCTCCGGCGATCTCGGCGGGCTCGATAATCATCGACCGGCCGGGCCGCTCGTCCAGTAGAACCATTCGTCGATCTGGTGTGTCTCGAGCAAATACTTGATCTGCTTGATCCGAGTGTGGCCACGGAAGGCGAACAACTCGTGCGGCATCTCGATCGCCTGGAAGGCGCGCAATAGTTCTTGTGCTCCTGCTTCCACATCGAATTGGCATCGAAACCCTGGGAGCGTGCTGTTGATCTTGTCAAAATTAGCGCGATAGTTCCGTTTGTCGCCGGAGCTGTCTCCGATCGTCAATTCGCAACCCGGGAAAGTGCGCGAGATGATTTCGGCAATGTCACGAATCTGGTAGTTCTGGGTGTTGTCTCCGACGTTGAATGCTTCGTTGTGCACGATCTCATCACTGGCAACGAGGACGCACGCGATCGCCCGGCCGATGTCGCGGATGTGGACGAATGGTCGCCACGGACTTCCGTCGCTGTCCATGCGAATCACCCCATCGGTCCAGGCATGCCCTGCGAGATTATTTACGACGAGGTCGAATCGCATTCGTGGCGATACTCCGAATGCCGTTGCATTGCGGAGATACGTCGGACTGAAACGGTCGTCAGCGAGGCGCCGCAGGTCGTTCTCGACCAGCACCTTGCACTTTGCGTACGCGGTCAACGGTTCGACGGGGGCATCCTCGGCGCTATCCACTTCGCCGGCGGCTCCGTAAATCGAGCATGACGACATGTAGACGAATCGGCGTACGCCTGCGTCCTTTGCCAGCTCAGCGAGGCGCACCGTGGCCCGGTGGTTGATATCGAGTGTGATCTCCGGATTGAGTTCGCCGACTGGGTCGTTGGACAGATCGGCAAGGTGCACGATTGCGTCGAAACCGGCGACGTCGTCGGCATCAATCCTGCGAGTGTCGATGTTCTTCCATTCCGGCGCCCCGTCGACGTCGTTGATGAGCCAGCCAGCGCGATGGAAGCCGGTATCAAGGCCGACCACATCATGTCCCTGTTGCATCAGGAAAGGGCCGAGCACCGATCCGATGTAACCCTCGCTTCCGGTCAACAGGACCTTCATTTCACGCCCAGACCTTCCAGGGTGCCGTCTCGCTGTCCCAGAGCTGCTGAAGCAGGATCTTGTCTCGGAGAGTGTCCATACATTGCCAGAACGAGGTATGCCGATAGGCCATTAGCTGATCGTCCGCGGCCAGCCGCTCCAACGGCTCTTTCTGAAAGTGCGTTTCCTCGCCGTCGATGTAGTCGAGGACCTTCTTCTCAAGAACAAAGAACCCGCCGTTGATCCATCCTTCGCCCACTTGGGGTTTCTCTGAGAACATCGCCACTTGGTCGCCATCGAGTTCTACGTGGCCAAACCGCGCCGGTGGTCTGACCGCGGTCAGGGTCGCGAGCTTGCCATGGGAGCGGTGGAACTCGACCAGTTTGCTGACGTCCACGTCTGCGACACCATCGCCAAAGGTCATCATGAACCGGTCGCCTTCCAAATGCGCTGCAACACGAAGCATTCGGCCACCGGTTTCGGTGTGCCGACCCGTATCGATGAGTCGGACACGCCAGTCCTCGGTTCCATCCCCATCGGCCGAATGCGCCTCAACCGTGCCGGCGCCCAGATCGACGGTCAGATTGGCCGATAGTGCCGCGTAATCGGCCATGTAGCGCTTGATCTGCTCACCCTTGTAGCCGAGCGCGAGCACGAAGTCCTTGAACCCGTACTGGGCATAGATCTTCATGATGTGCCAGAGAATCGGCCGGTGCCCAATTTCGACCATCGGCTTGGGACGAATCTCGGTTTCTTCAGCTAGGCGGCTGCCCACCCCTCCGGCGAGGATCACTGTTTGCATCAGCCCCTCTCACTCCTCCCCTCTCGTCTTCTGCTCCTGAGCCCGACGGCTCACGCCCAATCGAACCGTATAGCCCCCAGTTGCCGAACGAGCAAGACCATGGATCAGGTCAGCCCAGCGCTTTCGACAAGCAAGTTGGCGCCCGAGGTCCGCACAATGTGACCATGCCCCCGAGGACGCAACCGCTTGTCAGCGTGGTCACGCCGTTGTTTAACGGCGCCACGTATCTGGCTCAGTGCATTGAGAGCGTCCTCGGTCAGACGTATCAGGAACTCGAGTATGTGGTTGCGGATAACGCGAGCACTGATGACTCGTTGGCCATCGCTAGGTCCTATGAGAAGCAGGACCGACGACTCCGTGTCGTGGCCCACGCGGACCATCTGAGCCATCATCTCGCCAGCTGGAATCGATCGATGCGCCTGGTCGCAGCAGAGGCTCGCTATGTCAAGGTCGTTCACGCCGACGACTGGCTCTTCGAGCGTTGCCTCGACGAGATGGTGGCAGTAGCCGAGCACCACCCAAACGTCGGGCTCGTCGGGGCCTATCGTCTCGACGAGGATCACGTCAATCTCGACGGGCTGCCGCCAGAGACCACGGTCGTGCCTGGACGCGACCTCGCAAGGTCGTTCCTCCTCGGCGGCCCACTCCCGTATCTGTTCGGATCTCCTACGTCAACACTTCTCCGAGCGGATCTAGTCCGCAAGCGCGAGCATTTCTACTTCGAGGGAAACATCCATGCGGACACCGAAGCGTGTCTCGATGTGCTGACCGAATCAGACTTTGCGCTGGTCCACCAGGTGTTGACGTATACGCGTCGACACAACGAGGCGGTCACGGCGACCACACGACGGCTCGGTACGTACATTCCTGCCGACGTCGGAATGTTTCAGCGCTGGGGACCGGTCTTCCTCGACGACGACGAGTACAGCCGAAAGCTTGTCGTCCGACTTCTCCATTACGCGGCCGCTCTTACGAGGCATCCGTCGAAGCTGAGGAGCGGCGAGTTCCGGGCGTACCACCGGGAGCGGATCCGTGAGTTGCTCGGAGGGACGACTCGCGCGAGGCTCAGGAGAGGTGCGTTCTTACAGGTGCGCCGCTCGCTGAGAGGCGCTTAACGGTCAGGCGATAAGCTCGTCGAAGGCCCGGCGCGCAAGTTCCTGACCTATGGCCAGTGAGGCCGTAGCGCCTGGCGATGGGGCGTTGAGCACATGCATCATCCGATTTCCGCCCTGGATGAGGAAGTCGTCGACGAGGTTGCCGTCCGCAGTCATCGCCTGGGCGCGGATCCCGCTCGGCCCGAAGATGACGTCGGTCGCCGTCACGGAGGGGACGTAGCGCTGCATGTCGGCTACGAAAGCGCGTTTTGACAGATCGCGCCAAATCTCACCGGCCGCCATGCGCCAGTGCCGATGGGCGAAACGCCAGAGGCCAGCGAACGCAAGCGACGAGCCGGCATCCTTGGCGTTGAACGCCGCCCGTCGGTACCCTTCGCGGGACAGAGCCAAGACCGCGTTCGGCCCTGCGATCACCGCTCCGGAGATCGTCGGTGTGAAGTGCACACCGAGGAACGGGAACGCGGGGTCGGGAACCGGGTAAACGAGTCCCCGGACCGCCGGTGTGGCGGTCGGGCGGAGCGTGTAGTAGTCGCCGCGAAACGGGATTATTCGTGCCCGAACGTCGATTCCCGCAAGACGAGCGAGTCTGTCGGACTGCAACCCGGCGCAGCCGATGAGGTGCCCTGCTTCAATCGGGCCTCCCGTAGTCTCGAGCCGAACTCCTCGCGCTGTCGTCGCGACTGAACGTACAGCGTGGCCAAGCACCACCTCGCTTCCCGCGGCCCGGACGTCGTCGGCGAGCGATCGGGCGACGGAGCGGTAATCCACAATGGCGGTCTCGGGCGCGTGGAGGGCACGTGTGCCGACCGCGTTCGGCTCGATCTCGCGAATCTCCGCGGCGTTCAACTCACGAAGGCCGGCCACGCCATTCGCCTCGGCGCGGCGTTGCAACTCACCGAGTCGTCCGTGTTCTTCCACGCGGGTAGCGACAATGAGCTTCCCTACGCGCGAGATCCCAAGTCCCCGGTCATCCGCATAGTGCTCGAGTGCCTGTTTGCCTCGTAGGCAGAGCGTCGCCTTGAGCGAACCGGGGCGGTAGTAGATGCCGGAGTGCAAGACGCCTGAGTTGTGGCCGGTCTGGTGAAGGCCGACCTCCGGCTCCTTATCGACGACCGTGATGCTCAACTTCGGTCTTTCATGGAGCATGGCTCGCGCGGTAGCGAGCCCGAGGATTCCCGCACCCACGATCACGACGTCGCTCTGTGTGGTCACCGGGGCAACCGTAGCGACCGGCACCGTTGGCATGTGGAGCTGTGCCTACAATTGACGAGCGGCGTCTCCCCTTATCGTGCGCACCATGGCGATGAGGCGCCGTGGTTGCACCAGAGGCTGCGTCACACCATCAAACTCGTCAGCGATGAAGCAAGAGCGGACCCATCACGACGAGCTCGACACGAAGATCATGCGCAGTTCAGCGTGGGCGGTTTTCGGGTACGGCAGCACGAATGTCCTCTCGCTGATCACGACGGTCATCCTCGCCCGGCTCCTCCTGCCTGCCGACTTCGGGCTGGTCGCGCTGACGCTCACGCTGCTCGCAGTCGCCCACCTCGCGCAGGAGTCGGGTCTCGGCGCCGCGCTGATTGTGCACAAGAGCGACCTACGGCGCGCCGCAGCCTCCGCGCTCGTCTTCTCGCCGTTCGTGGGACTCGCGATGTATTCGGCGATCTTCGCGCTCGCGCCGCTGCTGGCCGACGTCTTCCACGCTCCGCGGCTGACGAACGTGCTGCGGGTCACGGCGCTCGTGGTGCCGTTGCGAGGGCTCGCGATCGTGCCGCAAGCCATGCTCCAGCGCGCGATGCTCTTCGCGCCGGTGGCCGGCATCGAGTTGGCTGGCGGCGTCGCCCAAGCGGGCACGGCGCTCGGACTGGCGGTGGCCGGGGCGGGTGTCTGGAGCCTTGTTGCCGGTCAGGTCGTGGCTGCGTTCGCGCAACTCGGGGTCGCCTGGTGGTTCACGCCCATCAGGCCGTCCCCGCGCGAAGCCGACTGGAAGACTCTGCGTGAGCTGGCGCGCTTCGGACGCCACGTCGGCGCCGCGAACATCATCAACTACGGCAACGCGACCGCCGAGGGCGTTGTGATTGGGCGAGTGCTCGGGACACACCCGCTCGGCTACTACACAGTCGCTTCCCGCCTGGCCCAGATGCCGGTGTCGGTCCTTGGCAACATCCTTGGCCGCGGCGTTTACGCGGCGATGGCGCACATTAACGACGACGTTGCCGGCGTGAAGCGCATCTGGTTGACGAACCTTCAGCGACTCGCGTTGCTCTCCGTGCCAGCCTCGATCGGGATCGTGTTCGTCGCGCGGCCCCTCGTCGAGATAATGCTAGGCGGAACGTGGAAGGCAGCGATCGTGCCGCTGCAGATCTTGACCCTGAACGGCATCGTGCGCACCTTCTCGGCCACCTCCGGGGAGGTGTTCCAGGCTATGCAGCGCGCGCAGTACCGGGTCTACGTCGAGGTGGCGCATTTCCTGCTCGTCGTCCCGGCGCTGATCGTCGGCGCGAAAGTGCACGGAATCATTGGGGTCGCCGCGGCCGTCGTCTTCGTCAACATCGCGACCGGGCTGCCGATCCTGGTCGTTCTGATGCGGATGCTGCACGTGCTCAGGGCGCGAGGTGGCCGCCTCGATCGGCCGACCGGCGATCGGCTGGGGATTGATGACGGCTGCGTTGGTGCTCATGCTGCCGCTCGCACATCGGCTCCCGCCTGCTGCGGCCCTCGGGGCGCTTGTCGGCGTGGGCGGTGGCCTCTACGTCGCCGCCGTCGCGTTGTTCGCGCGCGATCTCGTGCGCACGATGTGGCTGAGCCTCCGTGGGATGTCTGCGTCCGGTTAGAAAAGGCGCGCGACGATCAGCGCGAAGCCGCACTCGCGGCTACCCTGCGTGGCGGGGCGCTGGAGAGGCGGAGCGTCGCCGTTGTGTTCGCGTGTCGTCAGCTTGTCGATCGCGTCGAGAGCCGAATGCACCGCCGACACGGGAGGTGCCGGGGCCGACAGCCGCTCGGGATCGACGAACAGGCGCAGCCAGCGCTCGACGACATAGGCGCGCCACAGTTCGGGTGCACGATCGCCGCCCTCGCGGTGCTCGTGCAGCGCGGCGAGCAGTTTCGGCGGGTCGAAATAACCGCGGCTCGCAAAGAGCTCAGAGCAGAACGTCCGCTCGAAATCCTGGTCGAGCACGCCTTCTCGCAGCCAGATCGCCTCGTCCGTCGTGAACCCCTGTTTCCGTGCGCGGTTGACGACCTCTGACGGCACCACATCGCGCACCGCTTCACGAAGAGCCCACTTGCTGAACCCGTCGTGCAGCAGTTCTTCGCTTTGGAGGCCGCGGGCGGCCTCGACGAAGTTCACGTCGAGATACGGATTGCGTGTCTCGAGCGAGAACGTCATCGAATTGCGGTCGGCGTGGTGGTTGTAGGCGGGGAGAGGCGAGATCGCGAGGCCGTAGTCCTGATGGGCTGCGAGGCTGGAGCTGGGGATCGGTCGCGGACCGACCGCCACCTTCTCGCTCAGCCACTCGGACCGGCCGCGTCACGCGGCCGGTGCTTCGCCACGACGAGCCTGCCGACGTCCTTCGCGGAGCGCACGAACGAAGTGCCGATTCGCCGACGTCTGGCCGCCAGCTCTCGCGCCAGCCGCACGAGCTTGCCTCGGCGCAGCAGCGCGAGCAGGAGCGGTGGGTAATGAAAGTGGTGGTAACCCGAGAGCACCTCGTCGCCGCCCTGACCGTCGAGCAGTACGACAATCGCCCGCGTTGCGCGCCAGTTCGTCGACCTTGCGTTGGCCGTAGACGCTCGGGCTGTGGAACGGCTCGTCCATGTGCCAGATGATCGAGTCGAGTTCGTCGATCAGTCCCTCGAACGACGGCAGAACCTCCGAGTTCCTGGAACCCGTGGCGGTCACGACCTGCTCTGCATAACGATGCTCGTCGGTCGCGGGATCGCTCGAGCGCGCCGAGAACGACTGCGGTGGCGCGACGCCTTCGGCCGTCCGCAGGCTGGAGGCAACCGCGAGCACCGACGACGAGTCCATTCCTCCCGACAACGAGACTCCAACGGGCACATCGCTGCGGAGTCGGAGCGAGATCGCTTTATCGAGCAGTTCCCGCGTCCGCACGCCGAGCGGCTTCGATCCCTGCGCGGCCGGCCGCAGCGTGTACCACCGCACCGGTGCTGGCACTGGCTCGAAGGGCCGTACCGCGAGATAGCTGCCGGGCGGCACCTGGTGGATGCCCTCGAACATCGTCTCGGGGGTGTGATCGGCCAGGCCGTACGCCAGGAAGTCGAGCACGCGCGCATCGTTGGCGCGGCGCGGCACAGCGTCGTCGGCGAAGAGCCCCTTGATCTCAGAGGCGAACCGGAGCCTGCCGCCGGCGGTGGTGTAGTAGAGCGGCTTCACCCCGAAGCGGTCACGCGCGAGCAGCACGGTCGACGTCCGGCTGTCCCAGACCGCGAACGCGAACATCCCGTTCAGGCGATTGAGCATCGCAGTGCCCCACTCGGCGTAGGCGGCGAGCAGCACCTCGCTGTCCGAGGCGGTGTGGCATTCGCGGCCGAGCGTCGCGCAACTCTTCGCGTAGCTCGAGGTAGTTGTAGATCTCGCCGTTGAAGACGAGCCAGAGCGTTCCGTCCTCACTCGGCATCGGCTGATGTCCGGCCGCCGAGAGGTCGATGATCGCGAGCCGGCGGTGGCCCAGCGTCACGGGGCCGTCGCTGAGCATCCCGGCATCGTCAGGCCCGCGGTGCCGGAGGGCGTCCGTCATCGCGGCGACGAGCTCGGTCGGCTGCTCGAGATCGTGCTCCAGGTCGACGCAACCGGCGATCCCGCACATTACGAACGTCCTGGATCGAAGCCGCGTCGCGCCATTTCCTCAATCTATTTCCGCCGGCGTTGCCACGGCCTGACCGTTGGTTTAGCTTGCGATCGCCCATAGGCGAGACGATGGTCGAGACCGGGGGTCGTTCGTCCCGAACCGCCCGGGACGCCTCTACACTGAGCCGCAAGTCATGACGGTTGCGGACGTATACCGGGCGCTCTGGCGCCGCCGGCTTCTGATTGCCGTGCTGACGCTCGCGCTCGTCGTCGCGGACGCCTTCGTGACGGCGCAGCAGACCAAGCTGTACACCGCCTCGGCGCTCGTCCGGGTCGAGCAGAAGAGCACCACCGCCGCCGACCAGTTCGGCTCCTTGCAGACCGGTGCGCTCCTCGCGCGCACGTACGCCCAAATCGCCGAGTCGTCGACCGTCGCCGGTCTAGTCAAGTCTCAGCTCGGCAACTCGGTGCCTGCGTCGGCGATCAAGATTCACGCGGGGCAGGTGAGTGACGTCGATCTGCTGCAGTTGTCGGCGACGAACGCCAGCCCGAAGCTCGCAGCGAAGATCGCGAACGTGGTCCCGGGTGCGTTGATCACGCTTGTGAAGCAAAGCGGACCATCGCCGGATGTGATCACCACGATCGACCGTGCTGCTCCCCCAACGAGTCCGAGTTCCCCGAACACGAAGCTGAACATCGCGATCGGGTTCATCGTCGGCCTGATCCTGAACGGCGGGATCGTTCTGCTCGCGGCAGCATTTGCCGATCGGATCGGAGGTGCCGAAGACCTCGAGCAGCTGACCGGGCTGCCGGTGATCGCCACGGTCCCGAGCTTGTCACTTGGCGCAGTGCGAGACATCGACCGTACCGCGGCCACGCACCCGGTTGCCGTCTTACCACGCGAGCGAGAAGGCCTCGGGCGAGGTCCAGGTGGCTAGAGGCGCAGCAAAGCGGCTGCAGGGCAGGCCGTCGCTGATCGACTTCGCCTCGGCTTCGGTCGAGGTGATGCGCGCGCTGCGACTCGCGCTCGTGCTCCGCTCGGCTTCCGACGCAGGCTCACGCATCCTCGTGACGAGCGCGGAGCCTGGCGCCGGTAAGTCGACGATCGCAGCCAATCTCGCGGTCGTCTCCGCGCTCGGCGGATCGCGTGTGCTGCTCGTGGACGCGGATCTGCCGCGGCCTGTGCAGCACAGCATCTTCGGTCTGCCGCGCGGGCCCGGCCTGGTCGACTTCCTCGCTTCGGGCGGCGACCTCGACACCTTTCTCCAGTCCGGCCCCGCGAAGCTCGACATCCTGACGGTCGGCCGGGAGGTGTCGCGCATGGCCGAGATCCTGTCGTCGCCGCGGATGTCCGACCTGTTCGAGTCGGCAGGCGAGCGCTACGACGCAGTGATCGTCGACACCGCGCCCGTGCTCGCAAGCGCTGACGCCGCAGCGATCGCGACCCGCGCCGGGCTCGAGGTGTTGTTCGTCGTCACGCGCACCACCCGCCGGCACGACGTGACGAGAGCGCTGAGGCGACTCGAGCTCGTTCATGCGCCGATCGCCGGCCTGGTCCTGAACCGGGAGGGACAGCAAGACACGTACGGCTACGGGGCCTGAATTGCGCGTCGTCCGTGCGTCTCCCGACGCGCCGATGTACGCCGCGTGCGCGTTCCTGACTGCTGTCGCGGCCCTGATCAGCTATCGGATGGGCCCGACAGCGGGGATCGCGTTCGCGCTCCTGCCGATGGTCGCGTTCGGCGCAGCTTTGCTCGTCGGGCCGGGGCGAATCGCGCTCCTCGCACTCACCTTCGCGCTACCGCTCAGCGGGATCAAGTTCCTGGCCGACCCGGTGCCCGTCGGCGGGGCGAACGTTCGCCTGCAGGATCTGCTGGTCGTGCTGGCGCTCGGCTCGTGGGCGTTCGGGGCTCTGATCGATCGCTCGCGCGGTCGGGAGCGCGCAAAAGTTCCCTGGACGCCCGTGCTCGGTTGGCCGCTCGTCGTGTTCGGGGTCTTCATCGTGATCCCGCTCCTACGTGGGCACTACTCGTATGGTGCGAGCCTGCTCGGGCAGCCGTTGCGACTGGTCGCCTACGCCGCGGTCGCCGTCACGCTCGTCGGCACGACACCTGAGCGCATGTACAAGCTGCTGCTCTG
Source organism: uncultured Actinomycetes bacterium (assembly GCA_963847845.1). GTDB lineage: Bacteria > Actinomycetota > Thermoleophilia > Gaiellales > Gaiellaceae > PALSA-600. Next base: position 27,837 of record CAWKBI010000006.1, on the reverse strand, counting down.
GGTGTTCTACTCCGGCGCCGTCGTGAGCATGCTCTGGGGCGCGTACTACATCGCCACCGGAGGCTCGCAAACGGCATCCGTCGACCTCTCGACGGGCGGCAGCCGACCGCTCGCGATCTCGACGAGCCTGTACTGCGCCGGGGCGTTGTTCCTCGCGCTCTTCACGATCCGCAAGTCACCGAGCCGTGCCGGCGCGCTCCCGCACCTGGCGATGGCCGGGATCGGCCTCGCCGGGGTGATCCTCGGCTTCGGCCGCGGCGTCTTCGCCGGGGTCGCGATCGTCCTTCTCGTGCTGCTCGTCACGTCGCCCGGAGTGCGCCGCGGCGTCTTCTTCGGCCTGCCGCTCGCGCTGCCGTTCCTGATCCTGATCTCGGTCATCGTCGTGCACACGGCCCCGAATCTGATCTCGTCGTTTCAGCACCGCATCTCAGCGTCGCCGGCGCAGGACGCCAACGTGATCTGGCGCGAGCGCGCGAATGCTGCCGTCCTCGAGCAGGTGCGGGAGCAACCGGTTTTCGGGGTCGGCTTCGGCCGCTCGTCGACCTTCTACTTCAACGTCCCGAACTCGGAGGGCTTCCTCGTTCCGTTCCGCCAGGACATCGGACAGGACCCCCACAACGGCTTCCTCTTCATCCTCGCGGGTGGCGGCCTGCTCGCATTGGGCTCGTTCGTCGCCCTGCTCGGGGTGTTCGGGTTCGATGCGGTCCGTCGCTACCGGCGAAGCCAGACGGACACAGAACGGCTGCTGATCGCCTGGGCCGGTGCGACGCTGTTCGTCTTCCTCTTCGAGGCGGCCTCCGGCACGATGTTCGAGCTCCCGAGCGATCTGCTGCCGATCTGGGCCTTGATCGTGCTGCCGGCGGTCGTGCCGACGCGCACACTCGCAACCGACGCCTGGCGTCGACGCGCTCGCTAACCTCGAGCCGATGCGCATCCTTGCCGTCTCGATGAGCGCGCGCCCACACGGGATCGGCGGGATGGAGGATCATCTGCACACGCTGACCGAGGAGCTGGCGCGGCGCGGGCACGAGGTCAGCGTGATCACGGGCCGGCATCCAGACGGCGTCACAGGGGAGACGGTCGACGGCGTGCGCTGGACGTATGTCGACAGCGAGCCAAACTGGCTCGACCCGGCTTGGGAGACCGAGCTCGACCGCGCCGTTCGCGCGGAGCTCAGAGATCACGAGTTCGACGTGGTGCACAGCCAGTCGTCGAGTGCGTTACCCCTGCTCCGGAGCCGGCCGGTGGGCTTGCCGCCGGTCGTATTGTCCTTGCACGGCAACTACCTCTCGATCGTCAAGGCGGCGTTACGGCAGGCGGTCAGTGCCCCTAACGCGAGATCTCTGGCACGCGCGCTCCGTTCGATCGTCCAGGTCTCAGGGCTGCATTTCCACGACGGAAACTGGCGGCTTTTCCGTAGCTGCGAGACCTCGGTCCCGTCAACCTCACAGATTCGTCTCTCGCGGTGGTCCCATCTGCTGCGCCGTGGCCACGTCCATGTGGTCAGAAGTGGCGTCGACATTCGCGTCTTCCAGCCGCGTGCTCAAGATGAGGCGCGCGCCGAGCTCGGCCTCGCCTCTTCACGCCCGATCGCGCTCTTTGCCGGACGGCTCGACCATGGCAAAGGCGCTCAGGTGGCGATCGAGGCGCTGTCGCGGCTCTCCGAGCTCCCTGAGGCACAGCTGATCCTCGTCGGTGACGGTCCGCGGCGTGGCGAGAACGAGGCACTCGCCGACCGGCTCGGCGTTGCCGAGCAGGTCGTCTTCGCCGGCAGGATCGCTCCTGAAGCAGTCGCACTGTACATGGCTGCTTGCGACGTCTTCGTCTTCCCGACCCTGCTCGCCGAGGCGGGCCCGCTCGTAGTTCCGCAGGCGATGGCGATGCGAAAGCCGGTCATTGGCTCCCGCATCGGTGCAGTACCCGAGATGCTCGGTCCGGACGGTGAATCGGGCCTTCTTGTACGCCCTGGAAAGCCGACGGAGCTGGCCGACGCTCTACGCCGGTTGTTCGCCGACCCGGCGTTACGTGAACGCATGGGGGAGAACGGGCGGGCAGCCGTGCTCGCCGAGATGACCGTCGAGCGGATGACCGACGCGATGACGGAGGTCTACGAGCGCGCGCTCAACGGAGCCGGCCGCGACGGCGCGACGATCGGCGCAGCGGGCACCGTTCTGCACACCGCCGGTTAGGGCAGCGAGGGAGGCGAGTCTGGGAACGCACGCGCGACGACTTCCTTGAAGGTCCGACCGCGCGCGAACGCGTCGTCGTAGATCACCGTCGGCGCCTGCACGCCCATGCCGCTCGTGCAGTCCAGCGCGGTCGGCTGCGAGCAATAGCTCCGCCGGTAGAGGCCGAGCAGTAAATAGGTCCCCGTGCCCGAGCCGTCACGCGTGAACTGGAACGTCGGGATGTGCCCGAGGCTGATCAACCTGCGCAAGGATTTGGCGCCGGCCACGCGGTGGTAGACCTCGATCACGCCGTTGGACTCCCTCGACCAGTGGACGTGCATGACGAAGTCGTTCCACCGCCCCTTCGACAGCGTGCTGAGCAGCGGAAACTGGTGGTCGAAAGCAAAGGCATTCCGCTTCACGTCGGTCAGACCGCTGTGCACGTCGAGGATGGCGGTGTCGGCGCGCGCGTCGAAAGAGATGATTGGCGACGTTCCGAGCGGCGCATGCCACTGCGCGAAGATCCCCCAGCCGTACGGTGGCTCCCAGTTCGTCGGGAAAAACGTCGACCACGCGTACCAGTAGTCGTCTCCTTGCCGCTCGTGCGAATGCCAGACGGCCTCGGTGTCCTCGTTGGCGCCGAAGCGGCTGTAGCCCTGGCGTACTGTGAACTTCGCCGCCGTCTTGCCTTCGCGCACCGGCGAGGTGACGAGCGAGAAGCTGTCGCCGAGCGGACGGTCTTCCTCGTACTGCAAGCCCGTGAACTGCTGCCAACCTGGCGGCGACACCTCGAAGTTGGCGCCGAACGGCGTCTCGCCCGCCTGGATCTTCGCCCGCCGCACGGGGGCCGGTGACTGCGCCGAGGTCAGCTGGATCGTCGGCAGCTGCTCGCTCGATGTGCTCGTCACGGCCGCTTGCTGCTTGTCGCCGGGCCAGACCCAGACGCCGATCGCGATGCCGCCGCCCAGCACGACGACGAGCGCCGTGATGAGCGTGATTCGACGCCGACCACCGGTTCCGCCAGCCTTTGCTTGCGTCCCTTCTCTCCCCACCGTTTCGACCGTAGCAGCGATCCGCGCTAGGGCCGGAACCTCAATCGGCAGCGTCTTCGAGCAGGGTCGCCATGCCCGCTTCGAAGCTCGCCGCGGTGAACCGTTCGAGGAACGAATTCCGCGCATTGAGCGAGAGAAGGGCGTACGTCTCCGGGTTCGCGGTCAGGGTGTGTACACCGGTCGCGAGCTCCCCAGCCGAGCCGTCGGCCATCAGATAGCCGTCGACGCCGGAGCGGATCGTGTCAGGGATCGCGCCGACCCTCGTCGCGACGACGGGAAGGCCGAACGCGAGCGCCTCGAGGATCGTCACCGGTTGGCCGTCCCAGTGCGTCGGGTGCAGCAGCAGGTCCGCGGATCTGAACTGCGCCCATTTTTGCTCGTCGACGAGCAGCCCGTGTAGCTCGACGGTGTCGGCAAGTTCTCCCGCCGCGAGCAGTTCGCGCACGCGCGACTCGAACGCCGGACTCTCCCATTCGCCGACGAGGTGCAGTCGCCCCGGCTCGCCCGCAGCCTTTCGTGCCCGCATGAACTCGAGCAACGTCAGCACGCCTTTCGCCTCCGCGAGTTTGCCGACATAGAGAAACGACGGGGTCGGGCCGAGCACACGCTCGACGTTCGCAGCAGGAGGCTCGTCGATCCCGTTCGAGACGACCACGGCGTTCTCCAGTCCGTGGGCGCGAAGAGTCTCGGCAACGTGCTCGCCGAGCACTCTGATGGCGTGGAGGCGACGCAACACACCTCGCGCGTAGGTCCCGATCAGCGACCGACCGCGCAAGAACTCGAAGTCTTCGCCGGCCAGGTCGCCGACGACACGCACACGAAGCAGAAGCGCGGTCAGGAGGACGCCGCTGTTACGCAGGAACGACCGGCCGTCCTTCGGGATGTCGACGTAGAGCACGCGCGGGCGTGACCGGAGGAGGCGCAGGGAGCTCTTGGCCACGAAGCGAATCGCGAACGCGAGGTTTGCGCCGGACACCTTCCCCTGGTCTCCGCGGGCATGCCGTGGGCGCCGGAAGGTGAGGAGCGAGTATCTCCCTGTGAAGCACTGCTCGAGCTGCCTGCCGATCATCTCTCCGCCCGCGTACGGCGGCGGCGTCCGGAGGATCAGCAGGACGTCCGGGTGCGTCGGTGCGCTGGTGCGGTCGCTCACGGCAGTTCGCGGCTGAGCACGTCCACGATCCGAGCACCGGCCTGTCCGTCCCAGAGCTCTGGCCGCTGTTCCTCGGTCGTCGCGGTCGCGAATGCCTTGCGGGCTTCTGCGACGATCAGCTTCGCGTCGGTGCCGACGACTGTGTTCGTGCCGTGGGTCACCGTAACGGGGCGCTCCGTCGACTCACGGAGGGTCAGACAACGCACGCCGAGTACGGTCGTCTCCTCCTGGATGCCGCCGGAATCGGTCAAGACGACCTGGGCGGCTGCGATCAACCCGACGAAGTCGAGATACCCGAGCGGCTCCGTCTGGATGAACGCAGGCTGCTCGTCGAGACGGCGCAGCAGATCGGTGCCCGCAAGGCGTTGCCGGGTGCGTGGATGGACAGGAAAGACGACGGGGTGCTCCGTGCTCACCTCGAGCGCAGCGTCGAGTACGCGCTCGAGCTGGCCCGGCTCGTCGACATTGTTCGGCCGGTGCAGCGTGAGAACAGCGTAGGGGGTGCCGTCGACGCCAAACCGAGCGGGCGCGCCGCGTTCGCTTGCTGCACCTCGGAAGCGGAGCAGCGTATCGATCATCGTGTTGCCGACGAAGTGGATCCGCTCGGCGGGGATTCCCTCGCCGGCCAGGTTCTCGTCCGCATCGGGGCTCGTCGTGAACAGGAATGTCGAGAGGTGATCGGTGAGCCGCCGGTTGATCTCTTCCGGCATCCACGGGTCGTAACAGCGAAGGCCGGCCTCCACGTGAGCGACCGGATAGTGCTCCTTGATCGCGACCAGCGCGCACGCGAGCGTCGAGTTGACGTCGCCGACCACGACGACGGCGCGCGGACGGATCCGCAGCAGCTCGCGCTCGAACTCAACCATCACGCGCGCCGTCTGCGCAGCATGGCTGCCCGAGCCGACGCCGAGCGAGACGTCGGGCGCGTCGAGCTCGAGCTCCTCGAAGAAGATCCGCGACAGGTCGGCGTCGTAATGCTGACCCGTGTGCAGCAGCGTGGTCGTCATCCCCGCGGCTCGCGCCGCAGGCAGGATCGAGGCCGCCTTCATGAAGTTCGGGCGAGCGCCGACGACTACGAGGAGATCACTCGCCTGGGGCGCCACAGATGATGTGTCGGCAGCCGGCACGTCGCTCATGAGAGGTACATCAGATCGCGGAGCAGTGGCAATCCGGTGCTCTGGGCTGCGACGACGTTGAGGGAGGCATCGTCCGGCATTCCGAGTACGCGGAGGCGGAACGGATCCGTCTCCGGATCGTTCCAGCCGGTCTCGATCGTGCGTGCCGATCGGAAGCCGGCGCGCTTCACGAACTCGAGCTCGCGCGACCCATAGCGGCCGTTCGGATACGCGAACGCCGTGCACGGTGCACCAGTCAGGCGCTCGACGTCGCTCTTCGAGCCCTCGATCTCGGCCACTGCCCGCTCGTCGTCGCACATGGTCAGGATCGGGTGAAGTCGCGTATGCGCCTCGAACGTGACGCTGCCTGAGAGCCGAGCCAGCTCGTCGGTCGAAAGCGCCTGAGGCGGCTCATCGTATTCATGTTCAGGGTGCCAGCCACCAAGCTCGGCGAGCCGCGCGAGACGCTCGGAATCAGGCGCGTTCATCAGCCGGTCACGCTCCTTCGCGCCGAGCTCGTCGATCGTCCACCAGTAGCGCCGGTGCGTCCCGACGATCCCGGTACAGATGAAGATCGTCGGGTGCGCGCCGTAACGCTCCAGCACCGGGATCAGCGCCGCGTTACCGGCATGACCGTCGTCGAACGTCACGGCGAGGCTCTTCGGAGGCACCTCGGACCAGTCGCGCGTGCGAACCGCGTCGGCGATCGTCGCGTACGACACGAAGCGGTGGCGTCTGGCGAGGTAATCGAGATGCCGCTCGAGTGTCGCCGGCTCCGGGTTGTGGTAGAGCAGGATTCCCGCGCGCTTAGCGCCGCCCAGCCGCCTCGTCGCCGCTGGAAGACGGCTCGACCGAACCGCGAGGCCCGTGGTCTCGCGCGCGTGAGCGACGGCGCCGTCGCGGGTTGCTTTCAGATCGACCGGCAGATGACGATCGAGCGCACGCGCGGTCCGGACGACGATCGGTTTGCGCACGGGCGGTCCGGCCGCTGCCGCTGCTTCGAGCTCACGTTCCCACGCCGGGATCGCCGCCTCCCAGGAGTGCCGCTCGAGCGCGAGCGCGCGCGAGCGATCGCGGAGCTCGGGAGTGAGCAGGGCCAGCCCACGGCGGATCGCGGCCGCGAGTGCCTCGGCCGTTGTCCCGGCTGCGAGCAGACGCTCGTCGAGCGGGGCCAGAAGCTCGGGCGTCGCGCCCACCCGCGTACCCACAACAGGAGTGCCGCTCGCGAGCGCCTCGATGGTCGCCATCCCGAACCCTTCGTAGGCGAGTGTCGGCAGCACGAACAGGTCAGCGGCCCGGTACCAGTCGACCAGATCGTCGTCGCTGACCCGGCCGAGCAGCGCGACGCGCGACTCGACGCCGGCCGCGGCTCGCGTCTGCAGCAGTCGCTCGCGGAGTGGGCCGGCGCCCGCGAGTGCGACCCGCAACCGCGGCACGTCCTCGAGCAGCGCCGTTGCTTCGATCAACTCCTCGAGGCCCATGCGTGCGACTTGTCGCCGCGCAGTGAAGAGCAGGGTCTCGTCGACTGCGACGCCGAGCCGTTCGCGAGCCGCTTCCCGGTCACCAGGTGTGAACCGAGACGTGTCGACAGCGCCGGGCACGAGTGTGGCGCGAGCTGCCGCGTCGGGATGACGTCCGGCGAGCAAGCCGCGAGTGAACTCGCTCAGGAGGAGGATCCGTGTGGCGCCCTCGAGGCTGCGCCGCTCGCGCGCGGCGAGCATCGCTTTCAGGCCGTAGCCCGCGATGCGCTCGCGACCGAGCCCAACCCGCTCGTGCAGGAACTCGAGCTCGAGCACGGCGCTTGCGTGGAAGAACGTGACGAGTGGCACCCTGAGGTCCGCCGCGAGCAGCCCTGTTGCGGTCGTCGAGTTGTGGCCGAGCATGACGTCGAAGGTCGTACCCAGGGCGCGCGCAGCGCGCGCGGTGTCGATCGGGTCGCTGAGTGTCTGCGGTACGCGGGTGCGGCGTAGGCCCGGGACGATGCGAACGCCATGGTCTGCGTCTGTCGCGGCGCCGACGGTCGCCGGCACGATCACGGTCACCTCGTGGCCGCGCGCTGCGAGCTGGTGCGCACTTTCCATAGCGAGCCGTGCGACGCCGCCGCGGACGTCCGGGAACCACTGGTCGCTCGCGATCAGAATGCGAAGAGTCATCTCCGGGCCACCATCTCGGCGACGAGCCGGTCGACCAGCTCGCGCCCCGGCGGGAACGCCGGTGCGAGCCCGCCGCTCTCCTCGAACGCGATCGAGTCGAGCTCTGCGGCGCTCTCCACGAAGCGAAGCCTGCCCAGCTCCTGCAGGTGGCGGTCGACCGCGCCGATCTCGCTGCGGAAGATGCTGTAGGCGGGCAGCCCGAGGTAGGCGGCCTCGCGGAGCATCGTTCCTCCCGACGACATGACGGCGTCGACTGCGGCGAGGAGCGAGACAAACGGGACGGGCTCGGCGAGCACGATCGGCGCGACCGTCCAGTCGTAGGCATCGACGTATTGGACTTGGTGGGCGTACCGCGGCGTCAGCACGACCTGGACGTCGTCGCGCGCCGAGAGCCGCTCGAGCAGCGCACCGGCCAGGTCGCCCGACTCGTGGTCGTAGTAGTGCGCCCGTTCGGCGGGCGGCCGGAAGAGCAGCCGCGGGGCGCCGCTCGCGGCGGCGCCGAAGTCGAACGGGATGACGGAGGCGAGCTCGACGTCGGCGAACGAGATCCCCTCTTTCAAGCCCGCGAACGCGATCAGGCGGTCAGGCGCGAAACCCTTGCGCTCGAACACGTCGGCGCCGATCGCCTCGGGGAAGAGCACGTACGAGCCGGTTCGACGCGGTACGTTCAGATCGACGTACTCGTAGTCGATGAACGTGAAGACCGGAGCGCCGAACCGGCGCCCAGCGAGTGCAGCGGCGCGAGAGGCGGTCACGACGATCCCCGGCCGCTCGCCGCGCTTGAAAAGCCTGGTAAGCGCATACGCACGCCGGACGGCAGCGGTCGCCTTCCGCATCCGGCCGGTGCCCGCCTCACGACCAACCACCTGGTGCTCGACATCGCGCTCTCGGAGAAGCTGGAGCGTGATCCCGTAATCACGCGCGGTGACGACGACCGTGTGACCGGCTGCTTCGAACGCACGCTTGAAAGGCAGCAGATATTGCACCTGTGGCGGGTTGTCGATGTCGATCCAGACCTTCATGTGGCCGCTGCCAGGCTGACTCGAGCGAGCCCGCAGAACATCCACGCCGTCGACCAGCGCATGTACGAGATCCGGTTCGCGTAGTGGCGGTGCAGCTGGAAGGCAAACGCTCCGTCTTGCCGTTGCAAGTGCTCGAGCGACCAGGCCGCGACACGTCGCGCGGTCGCGACGTCGCCGAAGCGGCAGAGAGTCAGTAGCGATTGCGCCGAGGCAGTCGCATCGATCGGGTACCGCTCGCGGTCGTAGTACCGCGGCACTTCGCCGTCGTCGAAGAAATGGTCACGGTAGTGCCGCCAACCTCGCTCCGTCGACTCGGCGAACGTCGCATCGCCCGTGCGTGTGCCGTACTCGTGCAGGCTGTCGAGCACATAGCCCGTGTGGAAGTTGTCGCTCCAGCTGCGAGGATCGTCGACCGCGTACGGCCAGGCGCCGCTCGCTGACTGGTTGGCGGCGACGAAGCGCAGCGAAGCACGGGCGGTTTCGAGCAGCTCCGGCCGGCCGGTGAGCTGGGCGACCTGCGCGCAGAGCCGCGCGCCCTTCGCCGTCGCGTTCAACACCGGTTGGTGATCGAGCGGGGAGTACGACCAGCAGAAGCTGTCGTTCGGCCCGGAGATACGGTTCAGGTCCTGCGTCACGAACTCGACGGCACTCGAGCAGAGCGGCAACGCCTCCGGGACACCGGTCGACTCGTGGGCTGTGACCAGGGCGTTCGTGACGAAGCACGTTGCAACGATCGTCGGCGTGAACGCCGGGAAGTACTCGAATCGCGTCTGCCAGGCGAAGTCGTAGCCCCAGCAGGCGCCGCTGTAGCCCGGCGATGCGAGCCTGGTCAGTTCGGCGATCAGCCCTGCCGACGCGTCGCGGTACCGGTCCGCGTCATCGGGACGCGCGATCGCCAGATAGGAGTACGCCTGCAGCGCGAGCGCGAGCGTGACCGGGTTGTAGCCCTGCGGAATCCCGAGCAGTGGGCGCACGTTCAGTGGAAGGCGCTTCAGGGTCTGCTGCGCCGCGAGCCGGGCGAGCTTACTGCTGCGCAGCACAGGCAACCGGAAGAGGGGTGAGGACAACGCGTCGTAGGGGTCGTAACCGCGGTAGCCGTCGGCGACGATCCGTGCCTCCGTGCTGTCGATGCCACGCCGCAGCGCGTCCTCGCCCTGGGGGGCGCTCGCGCTCAGCGTGGCGCCCTGGGGCCTCGAGTCCGCACAACAGGAGCATTGTAGACCGCCTTCCGGCCCGGCCTGACGCTTCGGGTCAAGGCGGCTCGGGTCCCGCCCGCTACGTCCTGCGACTATGTCCGGCGAGATGATCGACCTCCATTCGCACGTACTCCCCGGCCTCGACGACGGAGCCGCCGACCTCGAGCAGGCGCTCGACATCTGCCGCGCCGCGGCTGCGGACGGTATCCAGGTGATCGCCGGGACGCCGCACGTGCGCCGCTCCGACTACCCGACGACGCCCTCCGCGATGGAGGCTGCGCTCGCCGAGCTGCGGGGCGTCGTCGGCGACATCGTGCAGGTGGTACCGGGAGGTGAGCTCGATCTCGAGGAGCTCGACCGCCCGCTCAGCGAGCTCGCACGGTTCGGGCTGGGAGGGAACCCGAACTACCTGCTCGTCGAGACGCCGTACCACGGGTGGCCGCTCGATCTTGCCGATCGTCTCTTTCGGCTGCTCGCGGTGGGAATCACGCCCGTCCTCGCCCATCCGGAGCGAAACTTCGACGTGCAATCGCGCCCGGGGCTCCTGGAAGGGATCGTCGCCGGCGGGACGCTCGTGCAGATGACTGCGGCGTCGGTGGACGGTCGCGGCGGCCGGCGTGCCAAAGCATGCGCAGCGGTCCTGCTGAAGCGCGAGCTCGTGCACCTGATCGCGAGCGACGCGCACGCGCCCACGGTCCGTGCGATCGGCATGTCGGCCGCCGCACGCGCGGTCGGCGATCCGCACCTCGCCCGCTGGCTCACGCACGACGTGCCCCGGGCGATCCTCGATGACACTCCGGTGCCCGACCGGCCGGAGCGCACCGCGATCGGCAAGCTCCTGCGGCGGTTCGGATCGTCGTGACGCGCTACCGTCCGGGCGTCATGGCCGTTCCGTTCCTCGATCTCTGGCGCACCCACGAGCAGTTCGCAGGCCCACTCGGGGCGGAATTCTCTGCTCTGATCGAGCGCGGCGCGTTCGTCAACGGCGCCGAGGTCGCGGAGTTCGAGGCCGACTTCGCCGCCTACTGCGGCACCAAGCACTGCGTCGGCGTCTCGAACGGGCTCGACGGGCTTCGGCTGGCGCTGATCGCTGCCGGCCTCACCGATGGCCAGGAGGTGATCGTGCCCGCCCACACCTTCATCGCGACCGTCGAGGCGGTCACGCAAGCCGGCGCCCGGCCGGTGCTCGCCGACGTGCGCGAGGACGACTTCAATCTCGATCCCGCCGCTCGCAGAAGCCGCGATCACCGAGCGAACGGCGGCGCTCCTGCCCGTGCACCTTTACGGGCAGCTCGTCGATCCACAGGCGCTCGGCGAGCTCGCGCGCCGGCGGAACCTGCCGGTGATCGAGGACGCCTGCCAGGCGCATGGCGCGTCGCGTGCCGGAGTTCGAGCCGGGACGATGGGCGTCGCGGCGGCGTTCTCCTTCTACCCGGGGAAGAACCTCGGCGCGATGGGAGATGCGGGTGCGGTCGTCAGCGACGACGCCGAGCTGGTCGCCCGCGTGCGTGCCCTGCGCGAGCATGGCCAGCGCGAGAAGTACCGTCACGTGGTCGAGGGCTACACCGCCCGCCTCGACACGATCCAGGCGATCGTCCTGCTGCGGAAGCTCAGGCATCTCGACGGCTGGAACGATCAGCGCCGCACCGTCGCGGCTGCCTATACGCGAGAGCTTGACGGCGTCGGCGATCTGACGCTGCCGTTCCGCGCCGACGACAGCGATCCGGTCTGGCACCTGTACGTCGTTCGCACCGAGAGCCCAGGTGCGCTCGCCGACCACCTGGCCGCACGCGGCATCGGGACCGGCCGCCACTACCCGGAACCGATCCATCTCTCCGAGGCGTACCGGCACCTGGGCTACGCCCGCGGCGACTTCCCGGTCACGGAGCGCATCGCAGCGACGGTTCTGTCACTTCCGATCTTCCCCGGTATGACAGACGAGGAAGTCGAGACTGTCGTAGCCGGCGTCAAGGAGTACTTCGATCGCTGACGGCCCTGTCAACGACGCGCCGTTCCGCCAGTTCGCGGACGTCGAGTTCGGGGAGAACGTCGTCGTCCGTCCGTTCACGAACCTCTACGGCTGCTCGATCGGCGACAACACGACCGTCGGTACGTTCGTCGAGATCCAGCGAGGGGCGGTCGTAGGAGCGAGCTGCAAGGTGCAGAGCCACACCTTCATCTGCGAAGGCGTCACGATCGAGGACGAGGTGTTCGTCGGTCACGGCGTGATGTTCATCAACGACAAGCGGCCGCGCGCGACCAACGACGGCGGCGCCTTGCAATCCCCCGCCGACTGGACGCTCGTCTCCACCGTCGTCGCGCGTCGGGCATCGATCGGTTCCGGCGCGGTTATCCTCGGCGGTGTGCACATCGGCGAGGGCGCGCTGATCGGGGCCGGAGCCGTCGTCACCCGCGACGTGCCTGCCGGGGACATCGTCGCCGGCGTCCCGGCGCGTGCGACTCAGCCGCGCGTCGATTCCCAGTAGACCTCGAGCCCCATCCCTTCGGGGTTGACGAAGTCGCCGAAGGTTGCGATCAACTGGTCGAGCTGGGTCGAGTAGCAGCGCACAGACTCGACCTTGTCCGCGACGAGCTCGGCGTCGAGTTCCCTTCGGCGCTCCAGATAGCCGCTCCGGTTGATGTCGCGCGGAAGCTTGAAGCCGCCCGTGCGCGGGTTGAGCGCATAGGGCAGGTCGGCGTAGAGCGTCGCGTTCGGCCGCACTGCCAGCACTGCGTCACGGACGAACCGGTGGTCCGAATAGCGGCGAGGCCGGAGCCAGTGCAGCCGCCGCATCGCCGAGAGCGCAGACGGTGCGAGCACCGTCTGATCGTCCTTGATCAAATCGCGCAGAGCAGCCTCCAGCTCGCGGGCCGCCGTCGCCGGTGCGGCGCCCATCGCCACGTACTGCACGTCGGGGAAGTCGAGGTGGGCCAGTTGAGCGCCCGACCGCCGGAGGGCCGCACGGTCTTCGTCGCGCCGCACAGCGATCCGCTCACGCGAGTCGGTCGCGCCGCCGCCCGCGTCCCACGATCCGAGCGTGCCGGGCGGCGGAAAGCCGGCAAAGACTGTAACCACGGTCGCGGTCGGTGACAGCGCGCCGTAGCAGGAGAGAACCGCATCGTCGAGATGCGCGGAGATGATCACGGAGTCAGGCATGACCAAGACGCTAGCCAACTGCCGCACCGGGTAACGTTCACGACCGCTGCGCGAGCGACCTACGATGAGCTTTCCATCCGCCGACACACCCGCACTCTTCGAGCATCAGCTCGACCCGGAGCTCTTCACGAGCGACCGGCTCGACGCGCTCTGCAAGGAGGCCGACAAACGCGGCAGCCTGAAGGTCCAGTTCGCCGACCCCGGCCGGCAGCGTTACGGCAACGACCCGATCTACGCGCGCCCGAGCTACCCCATCGTCGAAGACACGATGCGACGCCCGATCCAGTACCGGATCACAGGTGTCGATTTGTTCGCCGGCGCGGAATACAAAGCCTGCCTCGACCACGTCTTCTCGGTGGCAGGGCCGGACCCTGCGCTCGGGCGTTTCCACCCGGAGACGGTCGTTCGCGTCTTCACCCCGGGGGTGGAGGTGGCGCTGCACGGCGACCCTGACCTGAAGATCGTCTCGACGATCGCGGGCGAGACGATCTGGTGGGCCAGGCCGCCCGACGCGATGACCCGTCAGGAGCACGAGCAGTTGCTGCGCGGCAACTTCTTCCTCGAGTGGCGCGATTACGACGACCTCGAGTTGCGGATTCCGGCCGGCCACGGCTGCTTTCTGCCGTCGCGGTGGGCCCACTGGCTGAGTCATCCGGGCGATGTCCCGGTTGTCAGCTTCGAGGTTGGGTTCTGGACGGCGGAGAGCATCCGGATGCGCAAGGTGTACGACGTCAACTGGATGCTGCGACGCGCCGGACTGACTCCCGAGGATCCAGGCGTGGGCAACGACGACCTGAAGCGCCGCGTGTTCGACAGCATCAGCACGATCACGCGCAAGGGCACGCAGTACCGGGGGATCTAGGTGCTTGACGAGCTAGGTGCCTGAGCCCGTGGGCCGCGCCGACGCGCTCGTCCTCGACCTCGATACACGCGCCGGGCTCAGCATCGCACGAAGCCTCGGACGTGAAGGCTGCCGGGTGTCGGTTGCAGCGCGAGACGGTGGCGCCTCGGGCCTGCGGACACGCTACGCGGTCCATAGGAGCGTCCTGCCGGATCCGGAGGTCGACTTCGAGGCGTACGCCACGGCGTTGCTCCAGGCGCTCGAGGATCAGCCCGCCGACGCGGCGATCGCGGTGATCGATTCGAGCGTCGAGGCGTTACACCGCCATCGTGACGAGATCGGCCGGCTCACTGCCCCCGCCCTCGGCTCGAAGGCTGCCGTCGAGATCGCGCTCAGCAAGGAGCGGACGCTCGAGCTTGCGCGTGCACTCGGCCTCCCGACACCTCGTTCGCTCGTTGTGTCGACCACGAACGAGCTCGATGCGGCGGTCGCGGAGATCGGAACGCCGTGTGTCCTGAAGCCGATCACATCATGGCGCTCGACAGGCGCCGGGGGCGAGCGGGTCTCGCCCGTCTACGTCGCCGACGCCGACGAAGGCCGCCGTCTCGGTGCGGGTTTCGTTCGCGCCGACGCGCCTGTCCTCGTGCAGGAGCTCGCAAGCGGCACACGCGAGACGATCAAGCTCTTCCGCGACCGGGGAAAGGTGCTCGCGCGGCTGGCGATGGTCGTCGATCGTGCGTGGCCGCCGCTCGGCGGCTCGTCGGTGATGCGCCGCACGATCTCGCCGCCTGCCGACACGCTCGAGCTGGCCGAGCGGCTCGTTGCCGAGATCGCGCTCGACGGCTACTCAGAGGTCGAGTTCCGTCGCGACGCGCGCGACCGTCCGCTCTTGATGGAGATCAACCCGCGCCTCTCGCAATCGGTCGAGCTCGCGAGCCGCGCCGGCATCGACTTCCCGCGGATGCAGCTCGAGTGGGCTCGCGGTGGGACGATCCCGGATCCTCGCGAGCCCGTCGTCGGCCTACGCGTCGGTTGGCTGGCAGGCGACCTGCGTTTGCTCGTCGGCTCGCTCGCCGGCTCGCCGCCGCCTCGCCCACGCCCGGGTGAGACGCTTCGGTCGATCGGCTCGGACTACGTGCTCCATCGAGCGCGGCTCGAGGGCTTCGATGTTCGCGATCGCCGGCCGATGCTGGGTGCCGTCGGATTTGCCGTCCGCGGGCTCACCCGCCGACGGTCCTAGCTCAGAGGCCTCGGAACTCTCCGCCCTTGCGGGTGACGACGCTGATCGCGTCGAAGACCTTGCGCTTGCGGCGGTCGAGCGCGTCGACCTCTCCCGGCGGGCGAGGCGAGAGCTTTGCCTTACGGAGCAGCCAGTTGACATCCCAGACCTTGCGAGCGCGAATGTCATCGGCGGTCCAGTATCCGACTTCGAAGCTGACAGCGGCATCGGGACCCGGATGCTCGATCCAGTGCGGCCAGCGCGGCGGCGCAGCGAAGCCGTCACCGACGTGCAGGTCGTAGGACTCGAACAGCGGCATTTCGCGCCACGGGACGAAGTGACCCCCGCGCAGCAGGGCTTCGTTCTCCTCCTGCGAGAGCCCGCTCGGCGGGTAGACGTGCCACACGTTGCGACCGCCGAGCCCGCAGTCGAGCTGCGTCTCTCCGTCGCCGTGCAGCGCGACGGGGACATCCGGCGTGAACACGCGAATTACCGTCATCTCGCCATAGCGCGGCTCGGCGAGGTCGATGCCGGCCGCCTCGAGCACCTGACGGCGCGGCTCGGCGTACTCGGGAGCCCACTCGGGCAGGTCGTGAAGGTGGACGTGCAGGCGGCGTGCGGCAAGGTCGTCGACGAGCGAGCCCTGCAGCTCGGTCATCATCGGCTCGAACCCGGGTGGCCGGTCGCGTCCGTCGTCGGCGATCTGCACGAACGCTTTGCCGGCCGGCGCCCGGCGGAACAGAGAGTCGAGCCGGTCGAGGGTGAACAGATCCGGCTCGAGAGAGTGCTTGAAGGCGTAAGGAGCGTCCATCGGCGAGAGTCTAGTCAGGCGCGGGGTCGGGATCGGTGGCCGGCGTACCGCCGCGGAGCCACTTGGGCCGTATGCCGTTCAGGTA
Source organism: uncultured Actinomycetes bacterium (assembly GCA_963847845.1). GTDB lineage: Bacteria > Actinomycetota > Thermoleophilia > Gaiellales > Gaiellaceae > PALSA-600. The sequence continues at coordinate 11,868 of CAWKBI010000006.1, read as the reverse complement.
CAGCCGCTGCAGCCGCTCCGAGCGCTTGAGCGTCTTGCGCAGCTGGATCAGCCCGAGGCGCTGGCGCGCGGCGAGGGCGCCGAGCGGGTTCCGGGCGAGCCCGATCGCCTGCGAGAGCGGTTCCAGCCGGTCGGAGAGCTCGACCTTGTATCGCTCGCCGCCGCCGAGATACTCGACGCGCCTCAGGCCGTCTTCGGATGCAACGCGGAGCGTCTCGAGCGTAGCGACGAGGCCAGGCGAGCACCGCGAGAGCGCTGGATCGAACGCGAGCCGGTGCACGATCATCACGCCGTCAAGCGCGAAGAAATAGTGGAAAGCGGCAGGCTTCCCACCGACGCGCATCATCACGATGCGCAGCACGTCGTCATCGGCGATCCGACGCAGCGCTGCTCGATGGAAGCGCTGACCCTCCGCGGTTCCGAATGTCGAGCCGTCCGGCCGCCCCTGCCAGCGAAGGTCGTGCAGCTTGAAGGCGTCCTCGAGCAACGGCTCGAGCTCCTCTCTCGTTCGTCCGACGACGAACTCGACCTCGCCGATCTCGCCCAGCTGGCGCAGCCGCCGCCGGTGCAGGTTGCGCTTCTTCGAGCTCGTTTTCTCCTCGTAGGCGGCGTCCCACCCAGCGGGCATGTCGAGGACCGGCGCCTCGACCCGGTGGATCGGCGCGGGGCCGCCGGAGCCCGCGAGCGTCGACGAATCGGGCAAACCGAAGAGGTCGGCATAGTCGAAGGGCTGCCCGCGCAGCTCGTCGATCAGCGCAAGCCCGGTCGAGCGATCCTCATCGCGCGCGAGCAAGAGGTCGGCGAGTGCCGACTCGTGGCCGCCGAGGAACCGAGCAACCCGCAGCCCCTGTGAGCGGCGCACGTAGACGGGGGCGGCGCCGACCAGCCGGCCGTCCCGCCGTGCGACGGAGACAGCGAGTTGCGCGCCGTCCCCGAACTCGCGCCACCACTCGACGATCCAGCCGTGGAGCAGGAACGGACTCGGGCGGGGCATCGCCCGCACGAGCTTGTCCCACTCGCCCGAGAGCGCCTCGAGCTCGGCCGCGGACGAGACTGTCCCGAGCGTGAGCCCCAACCCTGGTTTCGGCGGTCCCTCGGTCACGCGTCGTTCGATGATACGCGCGGGGCCTCGTCGAAAGGACGGGGCCCCGCGCGGAGGCGATCGATGCTCAGCGCTTGAGCCTAAGCGTGGCCGACGCCTTACTCTTGCCATTGATCGCCCGCAGCACGAGCCTGAAGTGCTGCCCCTTGGTCAGCTTCGGCAGCGGGATGCGCACGATCGCGGTGCCGGCTCCCATGCTGCGGCGCCAGGTGATCGGCTTCGCCTTCGAGCCGACATAGACCTGCGCGGTGATCCGGGCCGAGCGGGACAGCTTGACGTAGAGCAGCTGCTCACCCGCGATGATCCGGCCTGGGACGCCCGAGACGACGAACTTGACCTGTTTCGCCAGCAGCGCCAGCGACAGCGTGCTTGCGTTGTCCTTGAGCGTCAGGTCGTTCTCGATCTCCTGCGCCTGCGCGGCGACGAACAGCGTCCGTCCAGACGCAGCGCTGACGATCAGGTGCACGGTCGCAGTCGCGGTCGCCCCGAGGCTGCCCAGGTTGCAGTCGAGCACGGTCACACCAGTGCAGCCGGGTCCGCGGCTCGCGGTCGCATTGCCGCTCGGGATCGCGTTCGGCGAGAGCGAGATCAGGACGTGGACGCCGCCCGCGCCGGCCTTCCCCTTATTCGAGACGGTGACCGTCGTCGAGATCTTGTCCCCGAGATGGATGCCGGTCGTCTTCGACGCCGTGACCGCGGTCGCGAGGTCAGGGAGGTCAGTGGTGCCGCCGCCGCCGCCACTCACCGCCGCCGCCACTGCCGCCGCCACTGCCGCCGCCGCCACTGCCGCCGCCGCCACTGCCGCCGCCGCCACTGCCGCCGCCGCCACTGCCGCCGCCGCCACTGCCGCCGCCACCGGTTCCGCCGCCGCCACCCGACGGGCACGCGAACTCGTCGAACGCGGTCGCGCCCAGGTCGAGGTCGTCCGGGGGATAGAGGGTCGGCGGGCCAAGCACGAGGTCGGTCTCGCTGCTGACGGCGCACGGCAGCTGCACGGTCATCGTCTGCAGCGTGTCACTCGCGTTGAATGTCCCGGTTGCCGTGTCGAAGACGGAGTTACCGCCCGCGAACTTCGAGATCGAGAGGAAGCTCAGCTGGCAGCCGTTCTGGACGACGTGGAACTTGGTCGTCGCCGATGTTGCCGCTCTTCGTGGTCGATTCACGGAAGGCACACAGCGCAGCAGCCGAACGGGCCCCCGCATCAAGGGCTCCGAAGACCACCACCACCAGCGCAGCCAGCAAGGCGGCGCACCCCCACGCACGCAGATTCATGAATCTCCCCCTGTGTTTTACGAGTTCTGGTCGCTTCACTGTAGAGCCGGCGGAGTCGAAGTCAACGGCTCGCTGGGCCAGGTAAACCCGGACGAATGGACGGCCTGCGCGTGGCGATTTTTGGTCGAGTTTCTGTATCAGTGCTCTTTCACGAACAGGACGTCAGCCCAGCCGGTTGGCGTTTCGAGGAGCGGCTCGGGCGGCTTCGTCCGCGGATCCGCGTACCGCTTGACCGAATAGTCGTTCGAGAGCGCATAGGCGACGAAGCCGTAGTTTGACATCAGCTCGAGGACGGCTGCCGCATCGTCTCCTGCCGCCACTTCGTCGGGCGGGGCAAGTTCCACGAGTGCTGCCGCGCCAGCCGGCATGCCGCTGAGTAGCTTGGTCGCTCCACGCAGGACGGCGGCCTCGTCTCCCTCGACGTCGACCTTCAGGAGCGTCACCCGACCCGGTTCGACCTCCGCCAGAAGATCGTCGAGCCGAGCCGAGGGCACTGCGCCTTCGCTGACTGCACCGGCCTTCGTCGAGGATGAGCCGATGAAGGCCGGACGCGCTCGAAACATCTCGACCAAGCCCTCGCGATCACTCGCGGCGACTGCGTGGACCCGAATGTTGGACATCTGGTTGCTCGCGAGATTGCGGCGGAGCAACCGTCGAGTCGAGGGCAGCGCCTCGATCGCATGAACCGAACCCTGTTGGCCTACAGAGATGGCGGCCAGGAGGCTGAAGTAGCCGATGTTCGCACCGACGTCTACCACGGTTGAGCCGGGTTTCAGGAGGCGTCGCACCGCCGCTGTCGCGTCCGGCTCCCACACGCCGAAGAGATAGATGTGGCGCTGGATCAGATCGTTCGTGTTCCCGAGGATCCGAAAGCCAAGCGGAGTCTGCACGTCGAAATTGATCGGGAACTGCCTGAGTGCAACATTCATCAGACGAAGGAGCAGCCATCGCGCACGTGGTACTCGGATCGCCCGCACCCACCCTGGTGGCACCGCGGCGAGCGCAATCGATCCGATGGCGTGCGGTTTCACGCTTATCTGCCTCGCCGCGAATGATCGCCGCAACGTGGGCCGTGTATTTGTCCAGAGTATGCCGTTCGAGCACCGCCTTCCGGCCCGCCGCCCCCATTCGCTCCGCCTCCGCCGGATTCTCGAACAGGTGGGTGATTGCCTTTCCCAGCGCTCCGGGATCGCGCGGTGGCACGTAGAGGCCGTCGATCCCGTCGCGGATCACGTCGACCTGGCCTTTGTTCTTCGTCACGATCACCGCTTTGCCCATCGCCATCGCTTCGGTGATCGACGTCACCCCGGCGTCGAAGTCGACCTCCTCCAGGGGCATTACCACGAAGCGCGAGCGGGCGTAAAGGTCACGCAGCGCCGGTGCTGCCATGTCGAGCTGGTAACCGACGTTCGCCGGCAGTTGATCGGGCGGGATCGCAGTTTGAAAGAGCTGAGCGCGCTGTTGCTTGTGAGCATCGCTCAGGATCAGGCTGCCGACGGCCAACTCGACCCGTACGGGCAGCTCGCGGACAGCGTCGACGAGCGTGCGGTAGTCGCGAAAGCCCGAGACGCAACCGACCGAGCAGATCAGATTCTCGGGCTCGATCCGGGTCGGCTGCCAGAACCGTTCGTCGACCGGCTGGAGTGCAACATGAAGCTTCTCGCGCGGGATCGAGTACTCCGCCGCGGCCAACTCGAGTTGGGTGCTGCCGTACCCGATGATCGTGCCCAGGTGCGACTGCACCCCGCGATCGAGAAATCGCCGCTTCGACGGTCCCATCAGCCAGTTCGAGATCAGGACGAGGTCGCGTCTCGAACGTGCGAGCTTCAAGAGCAGCGCCAATTCCAGGCCGATGCGATCCGCGAAGGCGACAATGTGCCGGTAACGCCGCCTTCTGATGAACGCCTCGACTACCTGCCCTTCGAGGAGGCCGACTCGGCGGCCGACCAAACGAGATCGCTGAGAGCCGCGCTCGGCCAGGTAGTTGGCGTCGATCACGTCAGCGTCGAGTGCTTTTGCAAGCTCCACGTACAACCCGCGAGGGCGTTGTCCCTCGGCCGCGAGTCGCATGATCTCTTGTGCGGGAGGCTGTCCCGGCCACCCGCGGACGATCAACGCATTGGGGTGGTCCTCAGTCTGGATGCTCATCGCCATACGGAGACTAAGGGACTCTCCGGCTCATCTGCCCGGGGCTGCAGCGACCCGCGTAGCGGTGAACTTCGTGCCGAGCACGAATCTCGAGATCGGGCCGAAGCGCCCCTCGGCGGGGTAGCCGACGAACTGCACGCGCTCGTCGGTGGAGCGGAAGAAGCGGTCGAGCACCGGCCAGCCGTCGCGGACCGTGATCCGAGCTCGCGCTTCGGGCGAGAGAAACGTCAGCCGGTCGAGATCGAACCGGTAACCGCACGCGATCAGGACATCGTCGACTTCACGCTTCGAACCGTCGCTCAGGTCGACGACGAGGCCGTTCGCCGACTCCTCGACCTGCGTGACGGTGCAGCGTTCGGTGACCCGGACGTTTCCGTCGATCAGCGGGCGCAGCCAGGGTGAGCCCCCGGGTCGGAGCAGCCGCTTGGTCAAGCGTCGCTTCACGCCGAGCGGCAACGCCGCGAAGAGATCGGGGTAGAGGACGAGACGGTTCAGCGGCGGCGGCCCGTAGCCGATCGCCGGGTAGGCCAGGCGGTAGAGCCGCTGCTGGACCGGCCCGCGAGGCTTGTCGGGTTCACGGTCGGCGAACCAGTGAACGACCGAGCGAGTGACCAGCTCGACTTTGCCGCCCGCTTGCGCCGTCAGACCCGCGCTCTCGAGACCTGCCTGACCGCCGCCGACGACGAGCACGCGCCGGCCCGCATGCCTGGCGGCGTCGTCGGGACGCCCGGTCGAGAATCCGATCGTGTCGCCGAAGAGCTTGGCGAGCGGCGGCGGAACGTAGGCGAACGGCATCACGCCGACCGCGATCACGATCCGTCCGGCGTCGAACTCGGCACCTGCTTTCGTGACGACGCGGTATCCGGATCCGTTCGGTGCGATCAGAGCGACGTCACTTGCGTCACGTTCGGCCACGAACCGCTCGGCGAACCAGACGCTGTAGCGGAGGAAGAGCTCGAGCGGGATCGGCTCGGTGCGGGGGTTGCCGGTTTGTCGAATCCAGTCGTCGATCGTCCCTGCGCCGCCGGGACCTGACAGCGAGGTCTCCTCCCAGGCCGAACGTAAGAGCATGCCCCGTGGCATCGAGTTCCTCCACGTCGACATCTCCTCGCCGAAGGTCCGCACAGTGCGGTCTTGGAGGTGGGCGGCAACCGAGAGGCCGAACGGCCCTGCGCCGACGACGGCGACATCCAAACGGTCTGTCAACGCGCCAATCCGCTTCGGATGGGTGCGCGTACGGGCAAATGACCGGTCATACCGACCGGATCGTTACAGAGACTTTCGGGAGTTGGCGGCGGAAACGACAGATAGGTATGCTTTCGTTGCACTTCCGGGTGCAGCACTAGGGGAGAGGTGACGGGAGAGTCGGTGCTGGTCGAGGGGAACAGTGAGCGTGACGTCGCGAGCGGCCGCGGCGTCGACATGAGCCAGTCTGCCGTATCGCAGACGCGCCGCCTGAGCGCGCTCTCGACGCGCGCCTGCGAGCACGCAGGACGGGCCATCTCGGTCTTCGTCCCGGTCATCGCCGCCGTCATTTTCGCAACCGACTGGCCCGCGAGCCATGCGATCGCGGCTGCGCTCGTTCTGGGCAGCCTCTGGTACGCCGGGATCAGCGTCGGCGTCGCTACCGGACGCACGACGCTCGCCACCCTCGGCCCATGGGTGGCCGTCGCGCGCGGTACGATCTTCGGGTTCATCGCGGTGACCGTGGTCGGTGTCTGGTCGCCGGCCCTGATGCCCGGGGATCGGGCATCGCTTGCGACCGCCGTTGCAGTCCTCCTCCTCGTCGGAGCGTGGGAGTCGGTATTCGTCGAGCGCCTGACACCGCCGAAGCGGCTGTTGCTCGTCGGGCCGCCCGAAGGGTGCGTGAACGTCATCCGTGATCTGGAGGAGTCCGGCGAGCGTCGCTTCCTCCTCGTCGGGATCGTCGATGGCGGCGCCGAGCCTGTTCGCGATTCCCTCGTGCTCGGCCGGGTCGCCGACTTGCAGCGGATCGTCGCTGCCGTCCAGCCCGACCTGATCGCGCTCGTCCCAGGCGCCGACCGCCCCGCGACCTTCGCTGGCGATCTTGACTCGGCCGCCTCCGGGTTCCGCGTGCTCGAGCTCGCACAGTTCTACGAGCACGCGTTCGGCAGGGTCCCGGTGCGCGACCTGACGCGTGCATGGTTCATGAGCGTTCTGCACCTCTACCAGCGTCCGTACCCGCGCTTCGCCAAGCGGACGACGGACGTCATCGGCGCCGTTCTACTGCTCGCGCTGACGCTGCCGCTGTTTCCCGTGCTCGCACTGCTCGTCGCGTGCACCCGCGGCCCCGTCCTGATCGGCCAGACCCGCGTCGGCGAGCACGGTCGCCTGTTCACCATGGTCAAGTTCCGCACCATGCACCAGAACGCCGAGCGTCCCCGGCCAGGCGGTCTGGGCCGCAGTGAACGATCCGCGGGTCACGACGGCCGGGCGGATCATGCGGGCTTCCGCCTCGACGAGCTGCCCGCAGATCTGGAACGTCGCTCCGCGGCGAGATGTCGATCGTCGGCCCGCGCCCCGAGCGGCCGGAGTTCATCGACGACCTGCTCGAGGCGGTCCCCTACTGGTCTCGCCGGCACCTCGTCAAGCCGGGCATCACCGGTTGGGCGCAGGTCAAGCGCGGCTACACCGCCGACGCGGCGGGCAGCCTCGACAAGCTCTCGTACGACCTCTGGTACATCCGGCACCGGAGCCTGACGGTCGATCTCGTGATCTGCGCCAGAACGTTCGCGACGGCACTCTGCGGCGACCCCGCTCCGGCCCGTGCGGCCGAGCGGCGCGAGACGTTCGAGCCGGTCGCGACGCTGCTTCACCTCTAGCTGACGCACTCGGCCGGCAGCGCCGTAGCTCCTCGATTCCTCAAGCTTCGCGGGCGGTGACCGATATCGATAGGGATGTCGACGGTTTCGCGTCCCACGCCGACGCGCCCAAACGCGCACGCGATCGGCCAGCGCCGGATCAGCCCCCCTGGTGCGGATCGCGTGCCGCTGCGTGCCCAGGTGTCCACTCGCCAGGCCGTCGGCCGCGGCGCGATGGTCTGGATCGCCGCCTACGTCGTCCTGCGTCTTTCCGCGGACGCCGGTCTCTCCGCCCTGCAGGCGCTCCTTGCGGTCGTCATCTGGTCGGTGATCGGCCACAGAGCGGCTCAGGCCTCCCGGGCGATGCGCTTTGCCGTTGGGGTGTTCGCGGTCTCGGCGATCACCTCGCTCGGCGGAATCGCCGCTCTCTCGGTGCTCGGTTTCTGGATCCCGCGGCTCGGGATCGCCCGCGACTCTCTCCTCCTGATCGCCCTGACCACGTCCGTCGGCGTCGGCATCTGGGACTACGCGGTGCAGCAGGCAGCCCGCGCACCGCGGCGCGTCCTGCTCGTTGGCGGTGGTGCACCGACAGCGCGCCTGCTGGCCGACGTCGCCCTCGAGCGTGACTCGGGGCTCGACATCATCGGGGTCGTCGACGACGCGATCGACGACAGAATCGATGAGGCCGTCCCCTATTGCGGGCCGCTCAAGACTTTGCCGGCAGTCGTTCGACGGCTCGCGCCGGATCTCGTTGTCGTCGGGGTTCCGACCGGCCGCCCGGAGGTCTTCGAGCAGTTGCTCGGCGTCGCCGACGCCGGCTTCCAGATGGTCGGCCTGCCGGAGATCTACGAGTTCGCCTTCGGCCGTCTTCCGGTCGAAGACCTCACGTCCGCGTGGTTCATGAGTGTGCTGCACGCCTACAACCGGCCGGCGAACCGGTTCGCGAAGCGAATGTTCGACGTTGTCGTGGCAATTCTTGGGCTCGCAGTGACGGCGCTTGTCCTGCCTGCGATCGTGATCCTCGTCAAGAACAGCCGCGGGCCGCTCCTCTACAAGCAGCAGCGCGTGGGCGAGAACGGCCGGCCCTTCGAGATCCTCAAGTTTCGCTCGATGCGTATGGACGCCGAGGCGCCTGGGCAGGCCCAGTGGGCTGCGACGAACGACCCGCGCGTGATCTGGGGCGGACTGCTCTTGCGCCGGCTGCGCCTCGACGAGCTGCCGCAGCTCTTGAACGTGCTCCGCGGGGAGATGTCTATCGTGGGGCCTCGCCCGGAGCGGCCGGAGTTCATCGAACACCTGCAGGCCGGTGTGCCGTTCTGGACGCATCGCCACCTGCTCAAGCCGGGGATCACCGGTTGGGCGCAGATCCGCGCCGGCTATGCCGCTGACTCGCTCGGAACCGTCGAGAAGCTCTCGTACGACCTCTGGTACCTACGCCATCGCAGCCTCGTGCTCGACGTGATGATCTGCTTGAAGACGTTTCCGCGCATGGCAATGCTCCGCGGCTCGCGCTGAGCGCGAACCGCGGAGCATGTTGTACGACCGTGCCCCCTGCTGTCCTAGATCTGGACTGTTCTAGATCTGTGACTTGCGGGTGATGCGGCGGAGGCTGGCGCCCATCGACGACGAGCACGAGCCCGGCGCCCGGCGAGGAAGCCGAGGTCGAGGCCGGTGAACGGCAGCGTGCTGCTGGCCACGGTTGCGTGCGTGACATGGGTCGGCTTCTTCGTCGCCTGCTTCTTGACGACCAGCGCTGCGCTGACCGCGTGCTGAACCTTGGCCGCCGTGTGGTCATAGACCGACTTCGTCGGCCCATTTCCCGCCGCGAGTGCCGCAGGCGCGAACACGATGGCCAGAACCACGGTGCAAGTGAGGATCGCTCTTTTCATCGTGTTGTCTGTCCTTCGGTCTCGAATTTGCGTCCGCATTCGTCCACGAACATCAAGCTTACCCTGGCAAGGTTACCGTTACCTGTCGCGCGCCATAGGTCGAGGTCCGTGTCCTACCTTCCTCCAGAACCGCACTCCTACGGGGTCTGGCCCGCGAAGGCTCGATCGATGGCGTCCGAATCGACTCTGCGCCCCGAGGTGAACGTCGCCAGCACCTGGCGAGCTATCCGCTCACGGGGGTTTAGCGCACCGCCTTGCGAAGTGACGTCCTGCGAGCGCTTGGTCGCCGGTCAGTGAGGCGGCGATGCCAAGCTCGAGGTTGGCGTACCAGTCGTCCGGGCTGCGCTCAACGGCGCTTCGATATCGCGTACGCATCAGGTCGTAGCGATGCAGACGGTCTGCGATCGCTCCGGCCAGGACGTCGGACTTGTTGCTGAGCGGGTCGAGCTCGTGAGCTCGCTGCAAGATCGAGAATGCCCCCGACGTGTCCGTCGGCCAGATTGCGATAGCGCGCTGGATGTCACGCTGGGCGAACCACGGAAGCACGATCGTCCTCGTGGCAACGGCAGTCACCACCACTCCGACCCCGTGTCGCTAGGCGTCGTATGCGATTGCGGATGTGAGCCCTGGCCAACTGCGGTTTGTGTCGGGGCAAGCCACGAGCTGCTCCGACGAGGGCCATGCCGAGCACGCTGAGGACGGGCATTTCCCAGAGCCAGTCCACCAGCCCGTGGAACAACCACACCGATGCCCCGGCTATGAGCACGCCCGCAAGCTCACGTTCGCGGCCCTTCGGGATATGCCGGACGACCACTAGAGCGGACGTCAGGAAGCCGATGAACAACGCGTGCCGATAAGTCCTGTCTGCGAAAGGAGCCCGAGGAGGATGCTATGTGGGTAGATCGGTTCCTCACTACTTCGGCGCTCCTCGAGGTAGGGGACGAGGAAGTTATTCGGTCCGATTCCCTGGACCGGATGACGCTTGAACTCGAGTAGAGCTACCCGCCAGAAGTCGTAACGGTTGCTACCGAGCCCCCCGAAATGACTCGCTGTGCCCTGCGGTTCGCCGGCGTACTTGAAGCTATGCCACGCGGATTCGCGCGCGGCCACGGCTTCGCGATCGCGAGCCCCCCGATCGCCACGATTACGGTGAACGAGACTGACGACGACTCCTGCTGCCCGCGTCACGCGCGGGCAACGAAGCCGGGAGTCGAACGCCGCGAACAGGCAACCAAGCGACTGCCGGGACGGCCGACCAGACGAGGGCCAATCGACCGCGTGGCGAAGACTCGCTCCGATGTTGTCGCGTCGCCGCTGTAGACATCGATGACCGGACGGATCACCGGGTGATGCCGAGCGTGACCAGCCCGATCACTGCCAGCGAGCGGAGGCGGCCCGGCACGAAAATGAAGTAGGCGGCGGCAACGAGCCGGCAGGGTGAAGACGGAGCCTCGACTCTCGCCCATCAGGTTGAGTACGGCGTAGATGCCGCTGAGCCCGAACGCGAAGCCGCGCGCGGTCGCCGGGATCCAGGCGGCGCGAGGCAAGCCCGATCATGAGCCACGCCGTGGTCATGAAGAGGGCCGCGTTGGCGCTCGGGTACCCGAGCGGGCTCGGACAGCGCGAGCCGATCAGAACTGCGTCGGATCGGATGCGTGGATCGCCTGCTCGACCGTGATGATCCCTTCGATTGCGATCAGCCGTCCCGACCGCAAGTAGGGGGCCAGACGGCCCGCGCCGACGAGGACGAGTGCGCAACGAGCGCGAAGACGAGCAGTACAGCATCGTGCGGTTCGACCGTCCCAGGCGTCCCCGGGCACCCGGCCCAGAGATCGTGACGAAGCTCCAGACCGTGAACGCCCCGAGCCTTAGGCGCTGCGCTCGACCGCTAGGCCCTGTCCCCGAGGAGTTGGCGGGCCGACAACACCATCGTTGCCGCGACTCCAAGAGCATCAACGCGAGCGGCGACCAGACCGTCAGGGCGAAGCCCCTTCGCTTCTCGACCATGAAGGCTACAACAGCGAGAACGATCGAGAACGGCAACGCCCTGGATCGCCAGTTCGGTTGGGCGCCCATTCAACTCAGACGCCCGCTAGCTCAGTTTTCATCGGTGGGGCGCTCTGACATCGTAGAGAGCCTCAGCACCGACGAGATTCTAACCGCCGAGGTTGACGTACTCTTGGCCGCGATGGGTGGAGGTCGTCCTCGCCTCGTCTACGTCGCTGACGCTGGCGGAGGTCGGAGGCGCGCAGTCGTATGTCCGTGACCTCCTACCCGCGATGGCTGAAAGGGTTCGAGGTCACGGTCGCGGCACACGGGCCGGGGCCGTTTAGCCCGCGCTGCCAGCGATCTCGGCATTCCGTTCATTGCGCTGCAGCACGTTCGCCGGAACCTGTCCCCGGTTCACGACGTGCTTGGGCTGATTGAGCTGACGCGTTTGTTTCGCCGACTGCGACCAGACATTGTCCATCTGAACAGTTCGAAAGCTGGAGTGCTTGGTCGGATCACCGCGGCGTTTGCTGATGTTCCCGTGTGTATTTTCACGGCCCATCGGCTGGGCTTTCAAAGCGGCCCGACGACCAACCGCGAGCTTGTTCCTTTGGGCAGACCGATTGGTAAGACCGTTTGCAACGATG
>CAWKBI010000005.1:0-389796 GCA_963847845.1 uncultured Actinomycetes bacterium | reverse complement strand
GTCCTGACGGTGACGAGCTCGGAAGCCGGCGAAGGGAAGAGTGGACCGCCAAAGGCCTCGCGTACGCCGCTCGCCGCCGCGATCTACGTCCTTTTGATCGACGGCGACCTGCGCACCGCTCAGTTGTCCACGCGGCTCGGTGCCGCCAAGCGGCCAGGGCTCGTCAGCGTCGTCGCAGCCGGCGCGCTTCCGGAGGCCGTGATCGTCGAGGTCGGCGCGGGCATCTCACTGCTGCCGGCCGGGCCGACGCCGCCGAACCCGCCGAGCGTGCTCGCCAGCGCGAAGACTGCGAAGCTCATCGGTGACCTCCGCCGCCGCTTCGACCTGATCGTGATCGACTCGCCGCCGGTCGGAAGCCTCGCGGACGCCTCGATTCTCGCCGCGCTCTCGGACGCCAGCATCCTGGTCGCGCGCGCGGGTCAGACCGACCGTGCCGCGCTGACCACGGCCGCCGAGGCGCTGGCCGTACGCCGTCGCCGATCGTTGGGGTCGTCGTCTTCGAGCGTCGCTCACTCGACTCGGTCTACTACCCGGCGGGCGGGGTCACCCGCGCGGAGCCGCCGCGCAGCGAAGGGCCGCGCCGGCGGGATCAGCAGGCCGCGGCAGCGCCTGTCAAGCAGCGCTCGTAGCGGTCTGTCATTCCGACAGGCTGGCGCGATACAGCTCGAGGTGAGCGCTCCGGAAGCGCTCGATCGTGAACTCGGCCCGTGCTCTCGCCAGCCGGCAGCGCCCAGTTGCTGCCGGCGGGCCGGGTCGAGCAGCAAGTCTCGTAGCGCCCCTGCCAGAGCGTGGGGTTCGTTGGGCACTACGAGCGTTCCGGTCTCACCGTCGACGACGAGCTCGTGCACGCCGCCGACGTCGCTCGCGACGACGGGCAATCCGGCTGCCATCGCCTCGAGCACGGAGAGCGGCAGTCCTTCGGAGTGAGATGCGAGGACGAAGCAGTCGGCCGCTGCGAGCAGCGCACGCACGTCGTCGCGCTCGCCGAGGAACTCGACTGTTTCTTCGAGCCCGGCCGCGCGGACAGCTGACGCGATCGCCTCAAGGTCCGGGCCGCCGCCGACGATTCGCACGCTCACCGGAACCTCGCGGAGGCGCGCAAGCGCGGCGACCAAGGTCGGATAGTCCTTTGGCGCCTGGAACCGGCCGACGGTGATCAGTCCGGCCGGTCGCCGGCGGAGCGCTCCGCTGTGACGGTGCGCTCCGCCGCGACGCCGTTGTGGATGACGACCGTATGGTCGGCGGCGCAGGCCCGGGCTGCCGGCCGTGAGTCTCTCCGTCTCCGAGACACAGACGACCGTGGTCGTGACGCGGCGCGCCAGCCGATCGGCCCAGAGGTACAACCTCGACTTCAGACCCGGTTCGGCCTTGAACGCCCAGCCGTGTGCCGTGAACAGCACGACCCGGGTGCGGCAGATCGCCGCCGCAAACCGCCCGACGATGCCAGCCTTCGAGCTGTGCGTGTGGACGATCGCCGGCCCGAGCGTTCGGATCAGACGAACGAGCTCGAGCAGGGCGGCCAGGTCGCGAAGGCCGATCCGGCGTCGGAGCTGTCTCAGCTCGATCGAGGTCGCGCCCGCCTCGCGAATTGCGGCTCGAAGCGGCCCGTCGCCATGCGCGGCGACGGTGACGTGGTAGTCGCGCGTCAGGGCCGAGGAGATCGGCGACGCACGTTTGTGCCCCGCCGATCTCGGCGAGCGTGATCACGATCAGGAGCTTCGGCCGTCCAGGGGTGAGGTGGGTCACGGTGAGAGAACGAACGACCGTCGTCGGCCCACCACTCTAAAGCTTCGGCCGACGCGCGACAGCTGACAAAGGATTGCCCAGTTTTCGGCGAGTTCCGATCACTCGATCAAGCGATGACGCGCCCCTTTTGGGGGCCGAGGTAAGATATGTGCCGCGCCTGTACTCGTGTCTGTGGTTTTTCCCGCACGAGGAGCCCGGCGGTTCGGCCGACTCCCCTCGAGATGACAGTTACCGCCACTCGAGGCGGATCCCTCTCGACCGGAAGGGCTTCCCGATGAACAAGCCACCATTCGCCGCCTCGTAGTCGTCGCGGCCGTCGCGATCAGCGCGACGGCCGCCCTTGGCTCCGGCACGTCTTCCAACACCTACTACGTGAGCCCGTCCGGCTCGGATTCGATTCCGCACGGCAACCGCTCCGTGGAAACTGTTTCGCGCGTCAATCGCGCTTCGCTCGCCGCCGGCGATGCCGTGCTTTTCCAGGGTGGCGCGTCGTTCACCGACGCGACGCTGACTCCGCCTTCGTTTGGCAGTCCTCTGCGCCGGTCACGTTCGGCTCGTACGGAGCCGGACAGGCGAAGATCGTCAACGCGAACGGGGCAGTGTGGATGGCGTCGGGAACGCATGACGTGACCTTCACCGAGCTCGATCTGTCGGCGAGTAACTCGATCGTCTTCGCGGCAGCGGGCTCGGGATCCGGTGCGTCGGAATCGTCCTGAAGAACTCCACGGTTCACGACTCGCCGTATTGCGGCGTCGTCGTGCAGCCGCAGGACAGCAACTGGACGATGACCGGTGACATGTTCCGTCACCTCGGTGACGACGGTCTGCTCGTGCAGGGTGGCCAGGTCACGATCGACAGCAGCACGATCACCGACACCGGATGGAATCCGGCACTCACCTATGGGAAGCACGGCATCTACGCCAAGGGCCCGACGATGACGATCTCCAACAACGACATCTCCTATGACACGAACGGCTCGGCGATCTCACTCCGCTATGCCGGCGCGCGGGTCTTCGGGAACACGATCCACGACACGCCGTATGCGTTCTCGCTTTTCCCTCAGGACCCGGCCAACACGGGTACTGACCGGATCTATGAGAACCGCATGTGGAACATCACCGGGTTCGCGTTCTACTACGCGGGCACCATTCAACGGCCAGCCGACGGATCTACGTGATCTGGACGTCCAACCCGCCCAGCTTTCGAACGCGGACGAGGCGATCAACGTCTCGGAGATCCGCGCCGCTCAGGTGACGATCGCGAACAGCGTCTTCACCGGCAGTTACGGCAGCCAGTACCGCGGCTGTTCGTCCTGCAGCGAATACAACAACGACTGGTACGGCGGCAGTTCGAACTTCGCGAATGGCTCTGGCGACAAGCACGTCAACCCGAGCCTGGCTTCCTCGCCGGGGTTGGGACTGCCGAACACCTCCGCCTTGATCGACGCCGGCGCCAAGTCGGTAGCGGGGATCAACTACACCGCTTCCTGTGACGGCGCAGAGTTCCACTACTGCGGCGCTGCCCCCGACATGGGTGCCGTGGAGAACGTCGGCGAACTGACTCCGCCCCCGCCTCCGCCTCCGCCGACGACGACCGCAGCGGCGACGACGACCACCACGACGGCAACAACCACGGCCACACCCTCGGTGACCACCACCACCACCACCACCACGACCACCACGACTCCGCCGCCGACGACTACGGCCGCGACGACCACGACGACGGCCGCGACGACGACCGCCGGACGACGACCGCGACGACGACAGCTTCTCCGCCTCCGCCTCCGCCTCCGACCACAACCACGACAGCGACGACGACCACCGCGAGGACGACGACGACGACGACGGCAACGCCGCCGACGACGACCTCACCGCCCCCGCCGCCGCCGCCGGTCTCGACGACGACCGCCACGACGGCGACCCTTCCGCTGCCTCCTCCGCCCGTTACGACCACGTCACCGTTGACGACGACGACGACGACACCTGCACCTCCGGCCAAGACGACAACGCCCGTCGTCGCGGGTCACAGGGACAAGAAGCCGCCGAAGCGGTGGTTCTCGAACCTGCGTACAGGTTCGAAGGTGCTCTCGGGGAGTCTGATCCATGTGACGGCCGAGGACTCGTCCGGATCGCGCGGCTGGTGCTCCTGCTTGACGGCAAGAAGTCTGCACCGAGCAAACGGCGCGATTTCCTGCTCTGTCAAGGCGCGCGGCTGGCATGCACTACGCGGATCGCCACGGATCGGTTCGGCAACGCCGGTGCCGTCACTGTGCGCGTGCAGTTCCGCGGCAAGCGTTGAGCTCGTCCCCCCGACGATCGCATTGGGCGTTCCGGCCGACTGGTGGGCCAGGCGCTCGGTTTCGGTCCGGCTCGGGCGGTACCCTCGCCGGCGATGAAGATTCTCTTCCTGACGAACGAGTTAGGGACGGGCGGGGCCGAGAAGCTGACCGTCTCCTACGCGCTGGGCATGAGCCGCCGCGGGCACCAGGTCGGCGTCGCCTTCAGCTCCCGCGATTCGCAGGCCGCACCGCTGCTCGAAGCCGGCATCGACATCTTCCCGCTCTCACCGAAGGGACTCAGGCCGTCGACCGTCACCGGTTGGGCGCGCCGTCTTCGCCGTCTCGTCGACGACCAGCGGCCCGATGTGATCCATGCGCAGTCGGTGACCTCGGCGGTCGCAGCGCGGCTCGCAGCACGGCGGATTCCGTTGCTCGTGACGATCCACGGGATCAGCAAGGCGAACGAGCCGCTTGCCTCCATCTTGCTGCGGGGCGCAAACGTCCGATTGACCGCGGTCTCCGAGGTTGCCGCGGCCGGGCTCCTCAAGCACGCCTGGGCGCCGTCGGTCGACATCCTCGGGCCTGGGATCGACATCGAGCAGTTCTCGCGCCAGGCTGCCGGCAACCCGCCGAACCTGATCGGAGAGCAACGGCTCGTCTGTGTCGCTCGCCAGGACCACGTCAAGGGAGTCGACGTTCTCGTCCGCGCCCTGCCCGAGGTCGTCCGCTCCTACCCGGATGCCGGTCTCACGATCGTGGGTGACGGGGGCGACCTCGAGCCGAACCGAGAGCTCGCCGCCGAGCTAGGCGTCTCCCAGCACGTGGAGTTCGTCGGCCTGATCCCTTTCGCCGCGCCGTACATCGCCGGCGCCGATTTGATCATCCTGCCGTCACGGCGCGAGGGTCTGCCGGTGGTCGCCCTTGAAGCGCTAGCGGTCGGCCGGCCCGTCGTCGCGACCGACGTCGGCGGGACCTCGACCGTGATCGTCGAGGGAGAGACGGGGTGGCTTGTGCCTCCGGAAGATTCGCGCGCGCTTGCCGCGGCGATCGTCGACTGCCTTGCCGACCCGGCCGAAGCGAAGCGGCGGGCGGCGGCGGGCAGGAACAGGGTCGAGGAGCGCTTTGGCTCGGAGCCGATGCTCGACAAGGTGGAGGGGCACCTGCGTCAGTTGAGCTCGACGCGGAACGGCGTGCCACCGTCGAAACCTCGCCTCTACCACCGGGCGGTCCGCGTACACCAGCAAGCCCGGATCACGGCCTGGAAAGCAGCGCGGAGACGCGGGGCCGCCTGGGAGGGCGTTCGGATCTTTGGCTACCACCGGGTCTCGGGCGACGACGATGTCTTCGCCGTGACGCCGGCTGCATTCCGGGGCCAGATGGAACTTCTCCGCGCATCGGGGGTCGAGGTCGTACCGCTCGCCCGGGCGCTAGACCTGCTCGAGCGGGGCGTCGCCGGCCAGTACGCCTGCGTCACGTTCGATGACGGCTATCGCGACACGCTCGAAAACGCCGTCCCAGTGCTCGAGAGCGTCGGCCTCCACGCGACCGTCTTCGTTATCAGCGATGTGCTCGAGGGCCAGGCGGGGTTCGACTGGTACCCCGCGGATCCTCCGTCGGCGCTCACTGTCTCCGACTTGCCTCGTTTGCTCGAGAGTGGTCTCGTCGACGTGCAGGCGCATTCGAGGTCTCACCGCCGGCTGACGCTTCTCTCCGACGACGATCTCCGTCGCGAGATCGCAGGCTCGAAGGAGCAGCTCGAGCGATACGTGCCGGCGATCACGAGCTTCAGCTACCCCGCCGGGATCTACGGACCGCGTGAGGTCGACGCCGTCCTCTACGCCGGCTTTCGCGCCGCGGTAACGACAACTCCCGGCGTCAATCGCGCTGGTCGCCCGCTCGCCGAGCTCCACCGGACGATGATCTATTGGCGCGACGACGTCGAGACGTTCGAGGCGAAGCTCGACGGTGCACTCGATGTGCCGAGCCGTCTCGCCTCCGGTCTCCGCGCCCGCCGGGGCCGCGCGCGTCGCGTCTCCGGGTTGCCGAAAGGAGCGCCGAGCTGAGCTAGTCGATCTGAATGCAACCTGGACGGTTTGCAGACATTTCGGGCCTCGAGTCTTACGTTGAGGTGACTCCGAGCGCGAGGTGACGGTGTCTGCGGTAGTAGGTGCGCGTGAGGATCGGGGAGGGCTGACGGCGACGTTGGTCTCGACGCGCGCCGGTGTGGATGCACTGGCCGCGGAGTGGGAGGTGCTTCGGCGCTCGCTGGAGGCCTCGCCGTTCGTCGGCCCGACGCTCTACTCGACGTGGCTGGACGAGTTCGGCGGCGGATGCCGGCCGCTCGTGGTGCAGGTGCGCGATCAGGGTGGCTTTCTCTGTGCGGTTGCTCCCTGGGCCCGCCGCGGGCCGCTCGTATTCAGCCTGCCGGGCCGCGTGAAGGTCGCCGGAGAACTCGTCGTCGATCCGTCCGACGCCCGTCGGGCCTGGGCGGCGATCCTCGGAACGGTCTTCAGCTCGCCGGGAATCGCGATCGTCGTTGTGCCACACGCGACTGACGATCTCGGCGGCGTCGAGGGTGCACTCGAGGCAGCTGGGCTGCTCGGCCTCCCGGCCCGTGCCCTGCCGCGGTTTCGCCGGTTTCGGCTTTCGCTCGACGACACGAACTGGGACCAGCATCTGGCGCAGTGGTCGGCGAAGACCCGAGCGAGTCTTCGGTATACCCGGAATCGTCTGTCGCGGGCAGGGAATCTACGCTTCGTGGAGGTCGACGCGAGCGAGGGCTATGACGTTCTACGCGAGCTTCATCGGAAGCAGTGGACACCTGGCAGGACGATCAGCTGGGTGCACCTCGACGGTGGTGCTCGAATCGACAAGCAGCTGATCAGCGAGATGAATGCCCGAGTGCTCCTGTTGTACCTCGACGACGAGGTGATCGTCGCCTCGCTCTACGTCGACAGCGGCCGTCGGCGCGTCTTCCTCTATACGACTCGTGACCAATCGATCAAACGAACCTCTCCCGGCCAGCTGATGCACGCAGAGAAGGTGCAGCGAGCGTTCGCTGATGGAATTCGGGAGATCGACCTCATGGGCGAGGGCGGCCACAAGGAGCATTACGCCGTCGACCAGCACCTCGGCTACGAATTGCTGATCGGGAGACCCGGTCCTGTCGGGTGGTTGGCCGTACGTGCCCGCGTCGCCCAGCTCTCGCTTCGCAGCCTGCCGAGCCGGATCCGGCGGCGCTAATCGCTACTTCTCATAGATCGGGTTGTCGATGATCCCGCGCTGGTAGGCCAAACGCACCGCTTCGGTGCGGTTTGCGGCCTCGAGCTTGCGGTAGATGTTCGTGAGGTGGAACTTCACCGTCTGCTCGGCGACGAACAGCTCCTTGCCGATCGCCTGGTTCGAGAGGCCGCGCGCGAGTGCGTTCAGGATCGAGACCTCTCTCGCCGTCAATCCGAACGACGTGGCTGCCGACTGCTGGGTCTCGGGTGGCAAGCCAACCGCATGGAAGACGCTTCCTTCCATCGCCTGTCGCAGAGTCGAGGCGAGATCGAGCGGGTTGACGCTCTTGATCACGTAGGCGCTCGCGCCTCTGGAGAGTGCGGTTTGGATCACGGCCTGGTCGGTCGAGGCGCTCAGGATTACAACCTTGGTCTCCGGATGGTCTCGCTTGATCTGCTGGAGGGTCGTCAACCCGTCGCTTCCCGGCATGCGGAGATCGAGCAGGACGAGATCCGGCTTCGTCCTGCGCACGAGGGGCAGGATCTGGCTACCGGTGCTGGCCTCGGCCACAACCTCGAAATCACCCGCAGCTTCGAGCGAACGCTTGATGCCTTCGGCGATCAGGCGATGGTCGTCGGCGATCAGAACGCGGATCCGCACGACTCGAACGCTAGCTACGGGATCGGCCTGCAAAGGGACTTTCTCGTTCTCGTCGCAGTGATCGAAGTCCGTGGCGTCGGGAAGGAGGTGCGAGACCGCACGAGAAGGCATGCCATGCGTCGGCGGCGCATCCCGAGAACGACGGCTACAGGATCGTCGCCGGCGCAACTCTCGGCAGTGGGACGGTGGGCTTATCGACCCACCTTTCGAACCGTGTCACGGACCAGTCGGTAGAGGGGCATGAGTTGCGGCGTCAGCAAGACACGTGTGCGCAGCCTACGAGACAATGCAGGACGAACCGGGACGAGCGCGTCTCGGGTCAGACGGTGCGTGGCGTCGTGGAGGGAGAACGACTCACGTTCCCTTCCTCCGAGAAGCTCGCGATTCTGCTCTGCCTCCGGACCTTGCCATTTATCTCCGGTCGCTTCCCTGACATGGCCATAGCCGTGGTTCTGGTGCACTGCGAGAAGGGCGCTGGAGGCGTCCACCACGGGGACTCCCAGGCTACGCGCGCGGTAGATCATCCAGTTGTCCCAGGCCGGCCGTCCGACGGCGAACGGTGGTAGTCGCCCGAGTGCACCTCGTGGATAGGCGAAATAGTCGATCGCCCATTCCTCCCGGTCGGCGCCTTCTTGGTCGATCCGGGAGCGAAGGTCTGCGTCCCAGAGGCCGTTGTCGAACGCGAGTTCTTCCTCGACATCGAGATTCCATGCTCTGCCGACGACGAGAAATCGTCGCCAGGTGTCCGAGACGCGTTCGGCGGTGTCGACGAGGTCGGGCGAGAACATGATGTCCGCGTTCGTGTAACAGAGCAGATCGTGCTCGGCTGCAGACTCCGCTGTTGCGAAGACCGAGTCGAGAAGCGGTGTTCCCAGCTCGTTCCGCGTCACTTCGGGCAGATGCTGCGCGCCGAGTTCGGCTGCAGCCTCCGCCGTCCCAGCTTCATCGCCGATCAGAAGCACCTGGCCTTTCGGCTGGACGGCGTTCCAGCTGCGGATCGCATTCCGCTGGATGACGCCGATGTGCCCGTCGAACGGCTTCGGCACCGTGAAGATGGTGAGCATGAACCAGCAAGTCTAGAACGGCTGCTCGGCGTACTCCGCAGAATGGGGCCGTTACTTGTCGGCGTATGCTCGCTCCGTGGTAGCGACCGATCTGCTCAGGCGGGCTATCAACCTCCTTGGCCTGGACGTTCGGCGCTACGACCCGCTTCGGAGCCCCGCGCGGCGGCGCGCCGCGTTCCTGCGGGAACGCCGGATAGGGCTGGTGATCGATGTCGGAGCGAACGAGGGACAGTGGGCACGCGGCGTGCGCGGCGCCGGTTACCACGGACGGGTTGTGTGTTTCGAGCCGCTTCTTGCCGCCTTTTCGGTACTGGACGAGCCGGAGCGGCATCGCGTCGCGCTCGGCGATCGCGACGGTCCCGTTCTCTTGAATGTCGCGGGCAACTCACAGTCGAGCAGCGTTCGCGGCATGGCAGCACGCCATCTTGCCGCCGAACCGACCTCCGCCTACGTCGCAACGGAGGAGGTTCCGATGCGTCGCCTCGACTCGTTCGGTTTCCGAGAGGACGCCTTCCTCAAGCTTGACGCCCAGGGAGCCGAGCTCGAGATTCTCGCAGGGGCCGAGGAGACCGTGGCGCATTGCGTCGGCCTCGAGCTGGAGTTGTCGCTCATCGAGCTGTATGAGGGGCAGGCACTGGCGTGCGAACTGCTCCCCTACGTCTACGAGCGTGGGTTCCGTCTGCTCGCCATCTGGCCCGCATACTCCGATCCGCTCACCGCCGAGGTACTGCAGCTCGATGCGCTTTTCGGGCGTCCCGAGCGGTAGCGGTTGGTTCGGGCTGTCAAGGCCGCCAGCGCCGGACGGCGGCCGTGACGGTCGTGGGACCGCCCGGGCGGCTGTCGACGCTCAGTTCGCTGCCTAGAAGTCGAAGCCGTTCGTACATGCCGTTCAGCCCGAGGCTCTCGCCGCGACTGCGGGCTGCGGCGGGATCGAAGCCGATGCCGTCGTCGCTCACCTGCAGGTAAATCACGTCGTCCTGCTCGTAGAGGCGCACCGTGACGTGGTCGGCGCTCGCATGCTTGTTGACGTTGGTCAGGGTTTCGCGCAGGACGCGGTGCAGGACGATTCGCTGCGAATCGGTCTCCGGCTCGATCCGCTCATCCATGTCGAGCTCGAGCTGGGCGCCCCCGAAGTGCCCGAAGCGGGAGACTTCGTCGGCGAACAGCTGTGCGAGGGTCGTCTCGCGGGTGTGGTCCGCCTGTTCGGCGGCGAGACCGCGGAGCACGACCTCGATGTCGCCGAGTTGCTCGCGGATCGAGTCGACCTGAACGTCGAGGGACGCCGTGTCGCCCGGCAACGAGGCGAGATCGCGCTGCAGCCGTTCGAGTGCGAAGCCGACCGCAACCAGATCCTGCATCGGGCCGTCATGCAGATCGAGGGACATCCGCACGAGCTCGCGGTGTGCCTTGTCGGCAGCCGGAAGCGGTGCTTTCGCCCGTTGAAGTCGTCCGCTGATCTGTGGTTTCGCCACCGCAGCTAAGACGTCGTCATCCCTGGACGAGCCGGCGACCCCCCGGACGGGGGATCACTAGGACAGGTGATTGCGTCCGTGCCCCGCCGCGTTGATGATCTCGGCGGGAGGGGATTGGCGCGGCCTTCAATCAGCGGGCGCGTCGCTGCGGCACATGGGTCAATTAGAACGGGCAGCAAACAGCAGAGAGGCAGAGCTACTCGCTTACGAACGGCTTGCCGACATTTTCGCGAGGTTGCTCGGTGAGCACACCCCGGAAGGGCTGCTCCACGAGGTCGCAAACGCGGTCGAAGACCTCGTGGCGTGCTCCGGTCTCGTCATTTTTGAGCGGAATGAGGCCGAAGACGAGTTGACCCCGGTCCTCTCGCGGGGGTCGACTGCCGACGAAGCGCTCCGTGTGCCGCTGGTTGCTCACGGCCGCGTGACCGGGGCTCTCGGGATCCACCGTGAAGGCGAAGGCGACCAGTTCGCCGATCGCGAGCTCGAGTTCATCGCCCGCTTCGCTGATGCCGCAGCGCTCGTGCTCGACAACGCGCGGGCTCGTGCCCGCCTCGCGCAACTCGCCCAGACCGATGACCTGACGGGCGCGCTCAATCGCCGCGGCTTCTTCGAGTCGGCCGAGCGGGAGCTGGCCAGGGCCACGCGGGACGAGACGGAGACGGCTCTGCTGGTCGTCGACGTCGACGACCTCAAAGGCGTGAACGATCGCCACGGCCACTCGCTGGGCGATGCCCTGTTGGCCCAGGTCGCACAGACCATCACCGGGCGCACGCGTCGCGGGGACATCGTCGGGCGGCTTGGCGGCGACGAGTTCGCCGTTGTCCTCCCCAGTGCGGGGCTCGACGCCGCAGAGAACCTCGCGCAGGAGCTCGAGACTCTGCTTCGCCAGGCGGTCGTCGAAACGCTTGCCGGTGTGGTGGTCGCGAGCGCGAGCGTGGGGGTCGCGGCGACCGAGGGCCGCCGCACGGGCGTTGTGCGCCTGCTCGCGCAGGCGGACATCGACATGTACCGCAGAAAGAAGAAACGCAAGTCCGCGAAACCCTCGTAGAGGGAGCCGGGCCCCAAACCGCGTGGGGCTCGAGGCATCCCTGCGGCCAGGTGCCTTACCCCTTTGGGCCCGCGCCCGGCTCCCATGACATGCTTTCGCGTCCGCGGACACGACGAACTGGCTCTCCGTCAAGCCGCCGCTAGCCCTCCGGCTAGGAGGCGAAGCCTTCGAGCGCTGCTGCGACGAGGAGCGGCAGCGTTTCCAGGTTATAGCCGCCCTCCAAGACCGCCCCGACTCGTGGCGCGAGTGCCTTCGTGCGCCGCGCGAGCTCGGTGAACGCACTCGCGGACAGGTTCAGGTCGGCCAGGGGATCATCGGTGTGCGCGTCGAAGCCGGCCGACACCAGCACCAGGTCGGGGTCGAAGCGCCCGACCGACCGCTCGACGGTTCGAAACGCGTCCAGGAAGTCGTCGTCGCCGGTCCCGGCGGGCAATGGGAGGTTGACCAGCGTCTCGCCCTGTTCGCCCGGACCGCCGGTGCCCGGGTAGAACGGCCACTGGTGGAGTGACGCGAAGAAGATCGACGGATCGTCGCCCACGATGTCCTGGGTGCCGTTTCCGTGGTGGACGTCCCAGTCGATGATCGCGACCCGCTCGAGGCCGAGCTCGGCCTGCGCCCAGCGGGCGGCGATCGCGACCGAATCGAAGAGGCAGAAGCCCATTGCCCGGGCGTTCTCGGCATGGTGGCCCGGCGGCCGGGCAAGCGCGAAGCCGCCACTTGCAGCCGCTTGGATCGCCGCGCCGGCGGCGAGCAGCGCAGCCTCGAACGTCGTCTCGGTGCAAATCGTGTCGGAGTCGAGCGCGCCCCGAGTGGTGCGCACCTGCTCAACGAGCTCGGCCGTGTGGCAGCGAAGCACGTCCGCCTCGGTCGCAGGGGTGCATTCGACGAAGGCGAAGCGCTCGTGCAGCGCGGTGATGCGAGCCTGCGACTCCGGGTGGCTGCCCGTCGGGTGCAGCTCGGCGAAGGCGCGGTGGCTGACGAGCTCCACGGTGCGAGCTACCCGCGCTCGGCCAGTCGGCCGGAGAGCGCGTTCAGCCCGAGCTCTGCTGCCTTTGCGGACGCCTGTGCCCAGTCGGGCGGGGTCGAGCGGAGCTGCGGCAGCGGCGCAGCCGCATCCATCGTCGCGATCCGGCGATAGAGACGGAGTTCATCTGCGATCGTCGGGAACCTTCCGTCCGCGAGCGCCTGGTCGAGTGAGCCGTGCTGCTTGAGCACGTCGGCTGCTTTCTTCGGCCCGACACCCGGGGCGCCGGGGATCTTGTCGGACGGGTCGCCACGAAGTGCGATGAAGTCGGGCACCTGCTCGGGCTCGACGCTGTAGCGCTCCCGAACCTCGGCGGGGCCGATGCGGGTGAGCTCGGAGACGCCTTTGACGGGCTGGAGGATCGAGACTCGGTCGGAGACGAGTTGGTAGGCGTCGCGATCCGAGGTGACGACGGTGACCAGGCCGGGCCAGGCGGCCGCCGCTGCGGCGAGGAAGTCGTCGGCCTCGAACCCGGGCGCCTTGCCGATTGCGAAGCCGAACGACTCGGTCAACACCGGCAGAATCTGTAGCTGCTCGAGGATCGCGTCCTCGAAGACACGCCCGGACTGGTAGGCCGGCAGCTCCTCGTGCCGGTAGGTCGGCGTCTCGAGCGAGTCCCAGCCGACGAGGACCGAGTCGGGCCGCTCGGCGTCCCAGAGGCGCATCAGGAAGCCTGCGAAGCCGACGAGCGCGTTCGCCGGGCGGCCGTTGCCGCGAATCGACTTCGGGATCGCGTGATAGGCGCGATGCGCGAGCGAGTCGCCGTCGATCGCGAGGAGCGTCTTGCTCACGTGGCCTCCTCGAGTTCGGCGATCGCCGCCATCACGCGTTCGGTAGCGATCCGGGCGGCCTCCGCAGGCGGCAGCTCGCGGAGATCGCCGACATCGATCGGCGGGCCGTACCGGACCCGCCACGCCTGCAGCGCCCGCAGCCCGTCGGTCCCCCGGACACCGGCCGGCACGAGCGGCACGCCGGCGTCGAGCGCGATGCGCGCTGCGCCGGTGTGCGCCTGCGCCTCGCGCGTCTTGCGAAGTCCCTTCTTGCGTCGCGTGCCCTCCGGGAACATCGCGATCACGTAGCCCTGCTGTGCGAGCGAGACGGCGGTCTCGATCGCCTCCAGGTCGGCGCGGCCGCGGCGCACCTTGAAGCCGCCGCAGCCTTTGATGATCGCTCCGAGCGGGAACCAGAACAGCTCTGACTTGGCCATGAAGCGCAGGAACCGGCGCGGCCAGAGCGCGAGACCGAGCGCCCAGGGATCGAGATTCGACAGGTGGCCGGCCGCGAGCACGTAGCCGCCGGAAGCGGGCAGATGCTCGGTTCCACGGGCTCGATAGCGGAAGACGAGGCGAAGAATCGGCCACGAGACCACGGCGACCAGTGAGTAGAGCGGAGATGGCCTTGGAAGACGGGTCACCGGCGGCGAGTATCGCGGATCTGGGCCAGGGCGCTAAGGTGGCGCGCGAAATGGCCGCTACCAAGGGAAAGAGCCTCGTGATCGTCGAGTCGCCCGCGAAGGCGAAGACGATCGCGGGCTATCTCGGCTCCGACTATGTCGTCGAGTCGTCGATCGGGCACATCCGCGACCTCCCGCACAACGCGTCCGAGGTGCCCGCCAAGTACAAGGACGAGAAGTGGGCGAGGCTCGGCGTCAACGTCGACAGCGAGTTCGAGCCGATCTATGTCGTCGATCCGCGCAAGCGGAAAGTCGTCTCCGACCTGAAGGCCAAGTTGAAGGACGCCGACGAGCTCCTGCTCGCGACGGACGAAGACCGCGAAGGTGAGGCGATCGCCTGGCATCTCGTCCAGGAGCTGAAGCCGAAGGTTCCGGTTCGCCGCATGGTCTTCCACGAGATCACGCGGCCGGCGATCGAGCGAGCGCTCACGGAGACGCGCGACATCGACTCGAGCCTCGTCGATGCGCAGGAGGCCCGCCGAGTGCTCGACCGTCTCTACGGCTACGAGGTCTCACCGGTGCTCTGGCGCAAGGTGATGCAGGGCCTGTCCGCTGGACGCGTACAGTCCGTTGCGACCCGGCTCGTCGTCGAGCGCGAGCGGGAACGCTGGCAGTTCATTGCCGCGGCCTACTGGGACATCGTCGCCACCCTCGATCCTGGAACGTTCACCGCCCGTCTTTCGGCGGTCGATGGCGCCCGGGTCGCACAGGGCCGCGACTTCGGGCGCGACGGTGCACTGAAGACCAAGGACGTCGTGCAGTTGGTCGAGGCGGACGCACGTGGCCTCGCGGCCGTGCTCGAAGGCGCCGAGTTCCGGGTTGCGTCGGTCGACGAGAAGCCGTACACGCGCCGGCCCGCGCCCCCGTTCATGACCTCGACCCTGCAGCAGGAGGCGAGCCGCAAGCTGCGCCTGTCGTCGCAGCAGACGATGAGGGTCGCGCAGCGTCTGTATGAGAACGGCTACATCACGTACATGCGCACCGACTCGACGACTCTGTCCGAGTCGGCGCTGACCGCCGCACGCGACCAGGCCCGCGACCTCTACGGCGCCGAGTCGGTGCCGGCGCAACCGCGTCGCTACGAGCGGAAGGTGAAGAACGCGCAGGAGGCACACGAGGCGATCCGTCCGGCGGGCGACCGCTTCCGCACGCCCGACGATGTCGGCCGTGAGCTCTCGGGTGACGAGTTCAAGCTGTACGACCTGATCTGGAAGCGCACGGTCGCATCGCAGATGGCGGATGCGCGTGGCCAGACGGTGTCGGTGCGCATCACCGCCGACGCGTCGGATGGCCGCACTGCCGAATTCTCAACGGCCGGCACGGTGATCACGTTCCGCGGCTTCCTGCTCGCCTACGAGGAAGGACGCGACGACTCCACTGACGATACCGAGGAGAAGCGGCTGCCGCAGCTCTCGGTCGGTGACACCCTTGCGGCCAACGAGCTCGAGCCCGAGGGCCACTCGACGTCGCCACCCGCTCGCTTCACAGAGGCAAGCCTGGTCAAGGCGCTCGAGGAGCGCGGAATCGGCCGGCCATCGACTTACGCCGCGATCATGGGCACGATCCTCGACCGCGGCTACGTGCGCAGGGTGGGCCAGGCGCTCGTGCCCGAGTTTCTCGCGTTCGCGGTCGTCAATCTTCTCGAGCGCCATTTCCCGCAGCTCGTCGACTACGAGTTCACGGCCCGGATGGAGGACGACCTCGACGAGATCGCGGGCGGCGACGAGTCGCGCACCGGCTGGCTCCGGCGCTTCTACTACGGCTCCAACGGCGACGACGGGCTGAAAGCGCTCGTCGAGCTGCACCTCGGCGACATCGACGCGCGTGAGGTCAACACGGTGCCGATCCCGCGCAGCGACATCGTCGTGCGGGTGGGGAAGTACGGCCCCTACCTCGAGCGCGGGGGCGAGCGTCAGACGCTCGCGCCGGACATCGCGCCCGACGAGCTGACTCCCGAGCGCGCTGCCGAGATCCTCGCGCAGGGCAGCCAAGAGCACGAGCTCGGCGAAGACCCGGAGACGAAGCGGACGATCGTCGTGCGCACCGGCCGTTACGGCCCGTACGTGACCGAGATGCTCGAGGGCGACGAGAAGCCCCGGACGGCGTCGTTGTTGCGCGCGATGAGCCCGGAGACGGTGACGCTCGAGGACGCGCTTCGGCTCCTGACGCTGCCTCGGACGCTCGGCGAGACTGACGGCGAGGAGGTGATCGTGACGAACGGCCGCTATGGCCCGTACGTGCGCCGTGGCAAAGAGTCGCGGTCGCTCGAGACCGAAGAGGAGATGTTCACGATCACGCTCGATCAGGCACTCGCGAAGCTCGCCGAGCCGCGAACGCGGGGCCGCCGT
Organism: uncultured Actinomycetes bacterium; assembly: GCA_963847845.1. Taxonomy (GTDB): domain Bacteria; phylum Actinomycetota; class Thermoleophilia; order Gaiellales; family Gaiellaceae; genus PALSA-600. Next base: position 373,481 of record CAWKBI010000005.1, on the reverse strand, counting down.
GCGGCCGCCCCGCCGCTGCGTGAGCTCGGCGACGATCCGGTCTCGAAGAAGCCGGTGACCGTCAAAGAAGGCCGGTTCGGCCCGTACGTCACCGACGGCGAGACGAACGCGAGCCTGCGAGCGTCGGACTCGGTCGAATCGATCACGTCCGAGCGAGCCGCCGAGCTGCTCGAGGCGCGCCGGGAACGCGGCCCCGCGAAGAAGCCGGCGAAGAAGCCGGCGACCAAGCGCGCGCCCAAGAAACGCTCCTAACCGGGGCAAAACGGTCACTCCAACATCGCGACCCGCGAGTCGTCCATAATCTGAATCGGCCGCCACGGAATGCCCCTGCCGCCGAACGCGTTCGAATGGGCGGTACCCTGGCCCAACAGCAGGTCTGATCAGCCGTCCGCTGAAATGAAAGGACATCGATTTCCACTTGACTTCAAGCCAGCTTTCCGAACTGCTCGACACCGAAAGCGCCCGCACGTTGATCGAGGCGGGTGAGGAGCGCGGCTGGATCGAACCGGCCGAGCTCGAGGCCTTCGCGGTCGAGAACGACCTGCCCGAGGCCGAGATCGCCGACGTCGTCAAAGAGCTTGAGCGCATCGGGCTCGAGGTTCGCGAGCCAGTCACCGAGGAGACGAACACGAAGCACAAGCCGGAGCCCGTGGTCTACGAGGCTTCGGCTCCTTCAGGCGCGGGCGACAGCCTGCAGCTCTTCCTCGCCGATGTCGGCAAACACAAGCTTCTGACGGCTCACGAAGAGGTCGTCCTGGCGAAAGCGATCGAGCGTGGCGACGGGCGCGCCAAGCGTCGGATGATCGAGTCGAACCTACGGCTCGTCGTGTCGATCGCCAAGGGGTACCGTGGGCTCGGCGTACCGTTCCTCGACCTGATCCAGGAAGGCACGCTCGGGTTGAACCGCGCCGTCGAGAAGTTCGATTGGCGCCGTGGCTACAAGTTTTCGACCTATGCCACCTGGTGGATCCGCCAGAGCGTCCAGCGGGCTGTCGCGAACCATGCGCGCACGATCCGCGTGCCGGTGCACGTCGTCGAGCGGCAGCAGAAGCTCTCGCGGGCGGCGCGTCGGCTCGAGGTCGAGCTCGGCCGCGAGGCGACGAAAGAGGAGCTCGCCGAGGCGACCGGCCTGCCGCTCCAGCACGTCGAGGAGGCTCTCTCGGCAGCTTCGGCGTCGGTGTCGCTGAACCAGACCGTCGGCGCCGACGACGAGGGCGAGCTGGGAGACCTGTTTGCCGATCGTGAGGCCGCAGACCCGTTCGACGAGGCCGAGGAGTCCCTCCGCCGCCAGAACATCCGCAAGGCGCTCGACGCCCTGCCGGAGCGCGAGCGGCGGATCCTCGAGCTCCGCTTCGGGTTCGAGGGCGAGCCGTGGACGCTCGAGGCGATCGGGCACGAGCTCGACCTGACGCGCGAGCGCGTCCGTCAGCTCGAGGGCCAGGCGCTCTCGCGTCTCGCGGCGCTGCGCGAGCTAGCAGGGCTCGCCGCCTAGCGTCCGCTCAGGGGCTGGTTCCCGACTTTGCGCTGCTCGTCGAGAACGGCTGGCTGAACTGGCTGTCGTAGTTGAACTGCCCGAAGCCGATATAGAAGAGCGCCTCGTGAGCGACCGGCTCGAAGCCGGTGAACGTGCCCTTCCAGGTCGAGAACGGTTGCAAGGTCGGTGGTAGAGCGGGTGCGGACTTTCTCGCTGACGCGATACTCAGGCTCATGACCGGCAGGACTCTAGATCCGGAGCGCCCACTCGACGGACGCATCGTCAGGCTGGAGCGAATCGACGAACGCCATCGTGAAGGTCTCCGCGAGGCTGCCGAGAGCGAGCCGCAGATCCATCGCTTCACGAACCTCTACACCTTCGGCTTCGACCAGTGGTTCGATCTGGCGCTCGGCAGCACGAACGAGATTCCGTTCGTCGTCCAAGTCGGCGACCGTCCCGTCGGCTCGACGCGCTATCTGAACATCGAGCCGTTCCACAAGCGCGCTGAGATCGGCTGGACCTGGCTGGAGCGCCCGCAGTGGGGCACGGGCGCGAACGTCGAGGCGAAGTACCTGTTGCTTCAAAATGCGTTCGATCGCGCGGGGTTGATGCGCGTCGAGTTCAAGACCGACGCGCGAAACCTGCGCGTCCGTGGTGCGCTGCTCGGGATCGGCGGCACCTTCGAAGGGATCTTCCGCAAGCACATGGTCTTGCCCGACTCGATCCGCGATTCTGCGTGGTACGCGATCGTCGACGACGACTGGCCTCGCGTGAAAGCGATGCTGGAGGAGAAGATCGAGCGGCACGTCACATGAAATGCGCGGTTGCGATCGCGGCGATCCGGTCAGAGCCGAATGAGGGCGCCGAGCAGGTGACGCAGGCGTTGTTCGGCGAGCCCCTGCAGGTGGAGGCTGAGTGCGACGGCTGGGCGCGGGTGAGAACGGCGTACGACTATCCCGGCTGGGTGCGCGCCGAAGCGCTTGGCGGCGGCGAGGGCGAGCTCGTGACGGATGCCGTCGGGACGCCGGTCGAGGTCGCCCGCTCGTATCTCGGGACGCCGTACCTGTGGGGAGGGATAACCGAAAGCGGGATCGACTGCTCGGGACTCGTCCACATGGCTTTTCGGCGCCTTGGCAGGCTCGTCCCGCGCGACGCCGATCAGCAGGAGGAAGCCGGACTCGAGGTGACCGAGGCACGGACCGGCGATCTTGTGACGTACGGCGGCGACACCGCCGATCACATCGCCTTCTGGCTCGGCGACGGCCGAATTCTCCACTCGACGGGCCGCGACGGCGGGATCGGAGTCATTGAGGAGCTGGAGCCGGAACCATTGCACTCGCGCCGGCGCAAGATCGTTCGCCTGTGATCACTTGGGCGTGCTCCGACGGTCGCGAGCAGGGCGGCGACAGAGTCGTCGCGGCCGCGTCGACGATCAAGCTGTTCATTGCCTCGGCGTTCTGGCGCTCCGACCTCGACCCTCACGAACCGGCGGTGGTCGACGCGACACCCTGGTCGGTTTCGGACCGTCTTGTTGGCCCGCTCACGCTTGGTGACTGCGCCCTTTCTGATGCTCGCGTTCTCCGACAATGCTGACGAACGTCCTGTTGGGGCGCCTCGGCTTCGACACCGAGGTTCGGCGCCTGATGATGGCAGCAGGCCCCGAGAACGTCACCTCCGCCCGCGACCTGGCGCGGGGGATCGCTGCCCACGACGAGCCGCGGATCCTCGAGGCCCTGTCGGTGGCCCATGATTCTGAGCTGCCCTACCGCCTGCCCGGAGCACGAAGTCCTGGTGAAACAGGCGGGATCTGGCCGCGGGTCCATCACGAGGCGGCGCTGGTCGATCGGCGGCTCGGGGTGGCCGTTTGCTCCGAGCCCGCCTCGCTTCCGGGCGATATCGCGGCGGCCGCCGAGCAGGCGCTCAGGGCGTCCCTCGATCGAGGATGAGAGGCCGCTAAAGAAGTCGCGGCGGACGGTCGATAGCAGGCCCATGGACGCTGCAGAGCGCGACGCAATCCTGACTCGCTACCGAGAGCACTCGGCCCGATTCGAGTCCGTGGCTGCCCGTCGAGAAACGGTGGTCGCAGCGGTGATCCCGCTTCAGCCCCTCAAAGAGCTAGAGCAGGAGCCGACCGCACGCGAGATCGAGGTGCTCCAGCTGATCTCCGACGGACTCGTGAACCGCGAGATCGGGGTCCGGCTGTTCCTCTCAGAGGAGACGGTCAAGAGCCATGTCAGGCATCTGCTTGCGAAGCTTCAGGCGCGCAGCAGAGCCCACGCCGTAGCAGTTGGCTTCCGGCGTGGGCTCATTAACTGACGAACTGACGTTTGGTGCAGGTTTTCCACTATCTGTGGACAATCACCTCAATGGGTGACGCGGCCACATTGGAGAACCCAGTTAACTACGAACTCTTCCTACCAGGAAGAGGCGCCACCGGCGATGGTGCCCCGGCGAACGAACTTGGCGATCTTGCGCATTGTGGTTCCCCCTATTGCATTGAACTGACGGCGAGTACAACCCTATAACCCGAATGGGGGACATGTCAACAATCTCGAGGGTTCGCCACGCGGTGGGCGACCTCACTCTGCCGATCGTCGTCTACATCTGCGGCGTCGCTGCAGCTACCGCCGCGACCTTCGCCACGCTCATATTCTTTAGCGCCCAGCCGGAGCGGGCCGGGACTTGGGTAGGGGTCTTCGGCCTAGCGGCGATTGCTGCGCTCGGCGAGCGCGGCCGCATCAAGCTCAGCGGGAGTCTGGACGTCTCGATTTCGTTGCTTCCGGCCGTCTTTGCCGCGGTGCTGTACGGGCCCGTGGCGGCAATGATCGTTTTCGGAGCGTCAGTATTCGGCCTACAGATGCCGTTGGTTGGCCGGCTTACCTATCTTTGCAGCCGGGCTTTGACTGGGGCTGCTGCTGCCGGAGCCGCAGCAGCCGCAGCCTCGCTGATGGCAGGTGGTGCAGGTGAGGTCATCGCTGCTTCGACAGCAGCAGCGCTCGCGGCGGAGGTGCTAGACGCCGCTTTCGCGTCGGCAACCCATCGCCTTCGTGGCAACGGCTCCTGGAAGGAAGCTGCTGGGGAACTCTTCCCGGTGATCGTCGCCTCGGTCCCGTTGTACAGCCCGGCGGTAGCTTTGCTCGTACTCGCGTACAGAGGCGTCTCACCGTGGACTTTGCCGCTGTTCTTTGCGCCTGCACTCGCGGCGCAGCGCTGGTTCATCATGTACCAGGATCAGCAAAGGCTTGCCGTTGACCTGCAGGGTGCAAACGAACAACTGAAGGCGGCCAACCTCTCGTTCGCGAACGGGCTCATCGCAACCCTTGACGCGAGGGACCGCTACACGGCTGGCCATTCAGCTGCTGTGGCCATCTACGCCCGCGATATAGCCGAGCGAATGGGACTTGATCAACACCAGCAAGAGATGGCGCATCTGTGCGGGCTCGTTCACGACATTGGGAAGATCGGTCTTCCCGCAGGACTCTTGGAGAAGCCTGGTGCTCTAACGCTTGACGAGCGCCGAGAGATGCAGAAGCACTCGGAGATTGGCGAGCGGATCCTCCGTAACGTCGATACATACGCCGAAATCGCGGCAGTCGTTAGACACCATCACGAGCGTGTCGACGGCGGCGGATATCCGGACGGCGTGCCGAGCGACGAGATCCCTCTCTTGTCTCGGATCATCGCAGTCGCTGATGCCTATAATGCGATGACCTCGGACAGGCCATACCGCGATGCGATGCCGAGTCGCGTGGCGCGCCTGCGGCTTGCGCAGGCCGTCGAGACACAGTTCGACACCTCGATCGTCGCCGCATTTGAGGCGCTGCTTGCTGGCGCTGATGAGGATTACCGCTTGGCACGCGGCGCCGACTTCATGCTCGACACAGGGCCGCAAGAACATGAAGAGGACCTCTTGCCAGTCCTCGCCTACTCTGCATCAGCGAACATTTCGTAGCGAGCCACGGCCTCCGCCCGAGTCCGGACACCGAGTTTCTCCAGCAAATGACGTACATGCACCTTCGTCGTCGAAGTTGAGATGAAGAGTGCGGCTGCGATCTCCGGATTTCGCATTCCCCGCGCGATTAGACCCAACACCTCTAGTTCTCGCGGCGTGAGCAACTCGCCCGGGCTGCGGGTTGCACGGGTTCGGAAGCCAGCACGTCGAGCAAGTCCGAGGTCATTTGACGCCAGATAAAGAATGCGCAGGTGTCCTCGTCCGTCTTCGTTGGAAGCCAAAGCGTCGGCCAAGATCGGCGAGGAGCGAAGGGCACAGACGACTGGATCCCAAGCCCCCAATCGCTGCGCAGCCGTCAGCAATGCTCCCGCAGTCGTCACGTCTCCAGCGCGTGCGCTGACAATGGAGCGGCAGGCGATAGCAAGCACGCGCACCTCAACGACACGAGAGGTTTCTTCTGCAGCGGCGGCGGTGTTGATCGCTAATACGTCATCTCCAAGACACGCCAGGGCTAACGCATGGGTCGCGAGGTACTCGGCTCGCCACGACGGGTAGTTCCGCTTGTCTGGTTGCTGAGCAGTGAGTTGCGCTGCCTCGATTGCTTTGCCTGTCTGCAGCAACAGCCGCGCTCTAAGTAACCGAGCGTTCATTGTCTGATGGCGTTCTCGACTGGCTACGTTCCCGTCCTCTAGTGATTGAAGTAGGCGCTCTGCTTCACCAAAGCGACGTGTCCCCAGCCGCGTTAGTGCGGTCACCCATTGCGCGTGTGGCTTGGCAAATTCAAGGTCGAACTCTTCGATTTCATTCGCGAGGCGTTTTAGCCACTCCGTCGCCTCCGAGTATTCCGCTCGTTGTGCGAGCGCATAGGCGACGGTATAAGCGAATGAACTCCTAACTCGCGGATCGTCGACGTGTGGAAGCGCATGTTGCGCCTCCTCAATGGGCAGGGGGGCCGCTATTCCTTCACTGAAACGTCGCCGCGCAATCTCTGCGGTACTCGCACGAACAAGCAGAGTTGGCGATTCGTACCGACGACCCTGCAACTCTTCGACCGCATCGCGCGCGTCAGCGCGCTCGCCCATTATTCGAGCCAGGGCGATGCCGTGCAGTGCTTCGGACTCGTCACGGTCATCCTGCGCGCTCATCCGTGCGTCCGCGAAAGCTTCCTCGGCGATTGTGTGATCGCCGCGCTGTAGCCCGCAGTGTCCGCGTATCGCGCCGGCGCGCGATCGCAGTGGGTGATCTGGAGCCAAATGGGTTTGCGCGCGTGTTGCGAGGCTGTTTGCCAACGCGACCTGACCGTCGCGTAGCGAGACCTCGGCCTCGATGAGATCGACAGAAGGAGGAGGAAATGATGGACGAAGCCTCACCTGTGTCGCGAAGGACGAGAGGGTCTCGATTTGGCCGTTGCGGACCAAGGGTTTGAAGCATTCTCGAAGGACAGGTTCTATGAGGTCGTCGCACGCAAATCGTGAAACGAGCGCCAGGGCCATGCCCCACTGCTGTTCGCGAACGCAGCATTCAACTGCCTCGTGCACTTGCGCTCGCGCGTCTGGACGTTCCGCGAGCTTCTCAAGAAGAAACCCGCGGAGGAGCGGATGTAGCGTCGGTATTTCTTCCCCTGCCAAGAATCCCAGTTCACGCGCTTCCTCGAGGAGCGCGTAGCCGTCGACCTGAAGGTAATCGGTAATCCCTGCTGGGTTGAGAGTTGGAAGTAACGCCAGCCGCAGTAGGCTTTCCTGCAGTTCGATCGGCGCGCCTTGGAACAGTTCTTCCGCGAGATAAGAATGCAGGGCACTCGGGAGAATTCCACTCGGAGGAAGGTCGCGAGCACCTGCCGCAAGCGCTAGGACGGCCGGCCACCCCTCGGCTTGACGGGCGAGTTGCGCCATTCCGGTCCGGCGGCCCACCAGCGCGCACGACTCCTGATCTGTCATGGCGAGCATGTCCCGTGTGATTTCCTCGACCTCGCCGTACAAAATTTGGCGCGCGCCAGCCCATCGCGGTCGAAGCCGCGAAGCAACGACCAATCGACTCGCTGTCTCGCGGCGCAACACGTCGACGAATTCTTCCGCCTCCGGTGACGCAAGGAATACTCGTGGTAGTCGTCGATGAACAGCCACGCCTCTTTGGATCCTCGAGTGTTCGGCAAGCGAAGCTGCCATCCGTCGGTAAACGCGTTGAGGATTTGCGTGTGCAGTCAGGTACTCCCGGACGAAAACTCCGGCATTGCCATCGACCGAGTCGATTCCCCGGGCGAGTTCTCCAGCGAAAGACGGCCACGTCTCGATGTGCGGGCGTGCTCGTGATCCAGATCGAATGGTCGAGAGTCTTTACCCATTGCCGAGCGAGCGTCGTCTTGCCGTACCCCGCGGGTGCAAGAAGAAGGATCGCTCTTGCATCGCAATCGTCGAGGAGTTGCGTCAACCGGGGCCGGTCGATAAGCCGGCGAGCATGACCTTGGATTTGTCTTCTAGTTGGTTTCAACTGCGTACGTGCGACAGGTTCGACACGGGCAAGATAACGCTACGTCGGCGAAGGCGGGAATGGAAGGGGCTGGACGCCCGCGACGGAGGGGTCGTCGCGGGCGTCGCTTCGCCGTCAGCCCCCGTTGTCAGCTCGCGCCGACGCCAGGCGAGATGCCAACGGGTCTTCTCCCGTCAGCAATCTGAAGGCGACAGGGATCTGCCTGCGTCGAGGCACGCCGAGCTTCTGGCGAAGCACGTCGCAGTGGGCCTTTGCCGTTCTCGGCGAGATGCCGAGGACCAGACCTACCTCGTCGTTCGACAGACCTTGTGCGATCAACTCGATCACCTGTCGCTGCCGTGTGGTGATACCGGATGGATCTCGGAGTGCCTGCATGGCGACAAAGGTACGAACCCGAAGCCTTGCGCACCATCGGTCGAAAGGCGTATCTCCGACCGCGTTCCATGAGTGTCCGCGGCACGGATCGCCGTCTGGGAAATACGATCTGGCGAAATGCGCCGACCGCAGCGCCTCGAGCGCCTCCCACAGCAGTACTTCGTGAGCCTGCTGGCACGGATCTCGGCTGCGGCGGCCGAGGGCGGGCTCCCGATCGTCGACCTCGGGCGCGGGAACCCCGAGACGGGGCCACCAGCACATGTCGTGGAGGCGCTTCGCTCAGCCGCGCTCGAACCGGGTGTACACGGCTACGCGCCGATCCGCGGGCTCTTGCGGTTGAGAGAGGCGATCGCCGCGCGCTACCAGGACGTCTACGGCGTCACGCTCGATCCGGACACCGAGGTCGCGGTCGTCCCCGGCACGAAGGCGGCCCACGTCGAGCTTGCGCTTGCTCTCAGCGATGAAGACGACAATCTGTTGTTCACCGACCCTTACTATCCCGACTACCCCTCTGGCTCGGCACTTGCGGGAGCGCGCGTCGACACGGTCCCGCTGCAGCCCGACCTGCGCTGGGCGCCGGCACTGGAGACAGCGCCCGAGGCAGCCGCGCTGTATCTGAACTATCCGTCTAACCCATGCGCGGTCTGCGCGCCCGACGGCGTCTTCGAAGACGCCGTCGCATGGTCGCATCGAACCGGTGGCGCGGTTGTGCACGACGCCGCCTACATCGACATCGTGTTCGACGGTCGCCGGCCGGAGAGCTTCCTCGCAGTTGCGGGCGCGAAAGACGTCGGTTGCGAGATGTGGACGATGTCGAAGACCTACGGGATGGCCGGCTGGCGAATCGGTTTCGTCGTCGGCAACGCCGAGATCGTCGAGCGCATCAATCTCTTCAACGACCACACCCGAGTCGGCATCTTTGCGCCGCTGCAGCACGCCGCCATCGCGGCGCTCGAAGGTCCGCAGGACTCGGTGGCCGAGCGCGTCGAGACGTACGAGCGCCGGCGTGACGTGCTCGCCGCCGCGCTCCCCGGTGCCCCGATCTCCGAAGGAACCTTCTACATGTGGGTCCGTCTCCCCGAGGGTCTGACCGCGGAGCGGCTGCTGCTCGAGCACCGCGTCGCCGTCGCGCCCGGCGAAGGGTTCGGGCCGAGCGGTGCCGGCTGGGCGCGGCTCTCCGTCGCCGTCAGCGATGCCGAGATCGAGGTCGGCGCGGAACGTCTGCAGCGCGCCTTCGCCGCGGTCGCCGCATGAAGATCGGGATCGTCGTCCCCTTCTCGTGGTCGTACTGGGGTGGTGTCGTCGAGCATGCCGAGCATCAGGCCGCCGCCCTTCGCCGCCGCGGCCACGATGTGAAGATCCTGATGGGCAACGACCCACCCGGCCGCCTGACCCGCCTGCTGCACCCGAGAACGGGTCGGCACGGGCCGCTACCCGACGGGATCATTCCGGTCGGGAGGTCGGTCGTCGTCCCGGCCAACGGCTCGCTGCCGAACATCGTTCTGTCCCCGCGTTCGATTGGGAGAGTGCGGCGCGTGCTCGACGACGAGCAGTTCGACGTCGTGCATCTGCACGAGCCCATGACGCCGGCCGTCTGCGTCGCGGCGCTCGCCTACGCGCAGTGTCCGATCATCGTCACGCATCACGCGCACGGCGACCTGGCGTGGATGGGACCGGCGTTGCACTTCTGGGGCTTCCTCATGGATCGCGTCGACATCCGCATCGCCGTGTCGCCGATGGCGGCGGAGTCGGCGTCGCGCTGGATCCCCGACGACTATCGCGTGATCCCGAACGGCGTGCTCATTCCCGAAGGCGCGGATCCAGCGGACCGCGACCACACGATTGTCTTCATCGGGCGCCATGACCCACGCAAGGGCCTTCCGACGCTCCTGCGCGCCTGGCCGCGGATCCATCAGGAGACCGGGGCGCGCCTTCGCCTGATCGGCACCGATCCCCTGCAGTACCGGCTCCTGAACGCCCGCCTGCGCTTTGACGAGGCTGGCATCGACGTGCTCGGCATCGTCACCAACGAGGTGCGCACGCACGAGCTCGAGCGCGCAAAGGTCTCCGTGACCCCGGCTCTCGGCGGCGAAAGCTTCGGCCTCGTGCTCGCCGAAGCCTTCGCGTGCGCGACACCGTCGGTCGCGTCCGACATCCCCGGCTACGCAGCAGTCGCGATCCCCGAAGCATCCCGTCTCGTGCCTCCGAGCGATCCGGAAGCGCTCGCCGATGCGGTCATCGACGTGCTCTCCGATGAGTCACGGCGCGTCGAGATGGGTCGCGCCGGGCGTGCTCACGCACTTGCGAACTACGCCTGGGACGACGTTGCGCGCCGGCTCGAGGAGACCTACCACGAGGCTGCCGCGTGAAGCGTCGCTGGCAGATTCTCGTGCCGGTACCGCTGCTCGCGCTGGCCATTGCGCTGATCATCTGGCGTGGGCCGAACTGGAAGGTCGTGCACGACGCATTCAGTGCGGTCACCTGGGAGTGGGTGGCAGCTGCCATCGGGCTCAACCTTCTTTCCGTCGTCGCACGCGCGCTCGCCTGGGATACGGCGATCAAGCAGTCGATCGCGCCGCCCCATCCCCGTTTTCCGCTTGTTTTCTCTGCCTTCTCCGTCGGGCTCTTCGCGAATGCCGTGCTGCCGGGCCGAGTCGGCGAGCTCGCCCGGGTCGCGGTTCTCAGGCGACGGCTGACGGGTCGCAAGGGAACCACTGCGACTCTCGTCGGCTCGGTCTTCGCCCATCGGATGTTCGACCTGTTCCCCGCTGTGGCGCTCGTCACGTGGGTTCTGCTCGCTGCCAAGATTCCACGCTGGGCGCTGACGTCGATCGCGATCTTCGTCGTAGTCGGGCTCGCTCTCTTCCTGACGGCCGTCATCCTCGCGCGGCGCCAGGGACGTGAAAGCACCGAGGTCGGTCGGGTGCGCTTGCTGCTCGTCCGCGCCCGCCAAGGGCTGGCGATCATGCGCTCGCCCCGCGCCGCCTGCACGGCCGCGTCCTTCCAGTTCGGCGGGTGGATCTGCCAGCTCTTCGCCGTCTGGGCGGCGATGGAGGCGTTCGGAATCCACCTGCCGATCTCCGCGGCCGGGCTCGTCCTCGTCCTGATGAACGTCGCGACGATCTTCCCGCTGTGGCCGGGCAACTTCGGGCTCGTCCAGATCGCGATTGCGTTCCCACTCGTCAACTACGGCGTCGAGTACGCCCACGGCGTTGCGTTCGGCATCGGCCTGCAGGCCATCGAGGCGTCAGTCGGTGTTGGGGTCGGACTGGTCTTTCTGGCGCGCGAGGGGTTGTCGTACGCCACCCTGCGAGACATCGAGGACTCGCCGGGCGACGGGTCGGAGGACACTCTCGAGGACGAGCCCTTGGATGATCGCGCTCGCATCGCCGGCTAGCCTCAAGGGAGTTCTCGGCCCAATCGAGGCGAGCTCGTGTCTCGCAGCGGGGATGGGACGCATCCCGGGCGTTGAGGCCCGTACCGCGCCGGTCGCCGACGGCGGCGAGGGAACCGCAGCCGTGCTCGAGCACGCGCTCGGCGGCGAGTGGCACGTAGCCGTCGTCCCCGATCCTTTGGGCCGTCCGGTCACTGCGAGCTGGCTTGTGCTCCCGGACGGAACCGCGGTCGTCGAGTGCGCGGAGGCGGTGGGTCTGCCGAGGCTCACCGCCGAGGAGCGCGACCCACTTCGCGCATCGAGTCGAGGCGCCGGCGAGCTCATTCTGGCGGCCGTCGCGCTAAAGCCCTCGGCATTGCTCGTCTGCGTCGGTGGGACGGCGACCGTGGACGGCGGGACCGGCATGCGAGCGGTCGTCGGCGACGCGTTGGACGGGCTTTCCGTCCGCGTCGCCTGTGACGTGCGTAACCCACTGCTCGGTGAGCGTGGCGCTGCCCGCGTGTTCGGGCCGCAAAAGGGGGCAGGCAGCGCGGCCGTCGTCGAACTCGAAGCGCGGCTCGGGTCGCTGGTCGAGCTCGAGCCGTACCGAGAGCTCGCCGGCGCCGGCGCAGGTGGCGGGCTCGCTGCCGCCTTCGCGGCGCTCGGAGGCCAGCTGGTGGCCGGGTCCGAACTGGTGCTCGACCTGATCGGTTTCGACGCGCGCGCGGCCGGCGCTTCGCTCGTCGTCACCGGCGAGGGCACGGTCGATGCGACGACGCTCGAGGGCAAAGCGCCGGGCGCGGTTCAGCGGCGCTGCCGCGCCCTCGGACTTCGGTGTGAGCTGTTCGGGGGGATCGTCCGAGACGGGATCAGCGCGCACGCCCTGTCGGGACGCCCCGCCAACGCGAGACACGATCTCGACCGCCTCGGGGAGGCGCTAGCCGGCACTCTCGCGTGAGAGCTCCTCGATCTTGCCGCGCACCCCTTCGAGCTTCGCAGAGCAGATTCGAAACAGCTCTTCGCCGCGCTCCCAGAGCTTCGTCAGCTCCTCGATGTCGGCATCGCCGCGTTCGAGCCGCTCGACGATCTGCTCGAGCTCGCTCTGCGCCTCCTCGAAGGTGAGCGTGGGCTCGGTCATCCGACGACCGCGTCGAACGAGCCGTCGGTGACGAGCACTGAGACGTGATCGCCCGCCTCAACCTGCGCCGCGGAGCGAACGACGTGCTCTCCGCTCCGCACGATCGCGTAGCCACGGTCGAGCGTCGCCGTCGGCGACAGCGCAGCGAGGCGGGCATGCACGGTCGTGAGCCGCGCCGTCTTGCGCTCGAGCGCAAGCAACGGTGCTCGCCGCAGGCGCTCGTGTGCGGTCGCCACCCGCAGCGCGTGCCGTTCGGCCGCGCGTTTGCCGCCTCGGTGCACCGCCTCGCGCAGGTGGGCGAGCGTGGCCTGCAACTCCTCCACGTCGGGGACGACGAGCCGCGCTGCGTGAGTGGGTGTGGAGGCGCGAGCGTCAGCGGCAAGGTCACAGAGCGGCGTGTCCTGTTCGTGGCCGACCGCCGAGACGACCGGTGCCGACGAGCCCGCGACCGCGCGCACGACACGTTCATCTGAGAACGGCAGCAGGTCCTCGAAGCTTCCGCCCCCGCGCGCGAGCACGACGACATCGGCGCCACGCCGGCAAAGCTCTCCGATCGCCGTCGCGATCGCCTCCGCGGCGCGCGGCCCCTGCACATAGGTCTCAGCCACCAAGATGTTGGCGGGCGGAAATCGCTGCACGATGTGCGTGAGCACGTCGCCTTTTGCCGCTGCGTCGTTGCCGGTCACGAGCCCGATCAGCTTCGGAAAACGCGGCAACGGCCGCTTGCGACCGGCCGCGAACAGACCTTCCCCGGCCAGCTGCTGCTTCAGCCGCTCGATCGCCGCGAGGTGCGCACCGACACCGAAGCGCTCGATCGTCAGCACCTTCAGCCTCAGCTCGCCGCGCTGCTCGTACAGCTCCGGACGGCCGAAGACATGGACGCGCTCCCCGTCGCCGAGACCGAGTTGGAGCGCATCGAACCGCCCGCGCGGCATCTGCGCGGCCAGGCACGCACCGTTCTCGGGGTCCTTGAGGGTGAAGAACACCGACGCCCAGCGCTCCTGCCGGCGGAGCTCGGTCACCTCGCCTTCGACCCACAGGGTCGGGAGCCGGGCGAGCCAGATCGCGACGCCCTGGTTGAACGCCGCCACCGAATAAACCTTTCGGCCGTCGATCTCCGTCGCCGCAACCTTCACGGCGTCGATGCTAGAGCAGGATCTCGGCGGCCGTCTCGAAGCTGCAGCCGTAACCGGTCAGCTCGACCGCGCGATGCAGGTCGGCGTCGGAATGGGCGAGCTTCTCTGCGAGCGGCAACGGGTACCCCGCCTCGATCAGGACGTGGAGGCGCCAGGACTCGACCTTCTCGCGCTCCGTCAGTGGTTGTTCGATCGTCTGGGGCATAGTGGCAGCCTTTTCGCTCTGTCCTAGACGAACCCTGCCTCCAAAAGTTGGAGATCAAGCCTCGTTTCGTGCGGTCAGATCCTCGAGCTTGCGGGCCAGATCTTGCAGGCGGGAGTCAAGGACGGTGCGCTCGGATTCGGCGTCGGAGGCGATCTCGTTGAGCCGCTCGCGGAGCGCGCTCTCCACCTGGTGTGCCCGATCCTCAAGCGACCTCAGGGCCTCGTCACGCTGACGTTCGAGTCCTGAGCGCAGTCGTGTCAGACGATCCTCGACCCGTTTCGCGGCTGCGTCGCTGACGTGATTCAGGCGCTCGGCGAGCACCCCCTCCGCTTCCCGCGCAAATCGCTCCACCGCCAGGTCGAGCTCCCGGCTGAGGCGTCGAGCTGCCCCTTCACGCGCCGTGCGGATCGCCGTGTCGAATTGTTGTGACGCGGCCTCTGAGTAGCGAGTCGTCTCGCGTGTGACGAGCCGCTGCAACTGCTCGACCTGGCGCCGTTCGATGTCTCCGAACGCGAGTTGGATGCGTTGCGTGGCGTCGTTGCCCTCGCGTTCGACGATCTCCTGGAGGTCGCGCTCGCGCTTGCGTAGACGCTCTGCGACGTCTTGCAACGCACGGCGGCGTTCCGCCGAATGCTGCTCGAGCTCGGTCGCCGCCTGCTGCGTCACGTCCTTCGCCGACGCGGCCAGCTCCGTTCGCAGCCGGGTGATCACCTGGCGCTGCTCCTCGATCTGAGTCTGCAGGCCTTCCGCATCCTGGCCGATGCGCGACTCGATGTCCGTCATCAGCTGACGCTGCTTCGTCTCGAGCCGCTTCAACTCGTCGGCGAGACCCTCCTGCAGCTTCGCCACGTCGTTGTTCCAGTCGCCGAGCCGCTGCTCGACGGTGCGCTGGACCGCGACCAGTTGTTCGCCGAGGCGGGCGCTCGCATCTCGCTCGCGCTCCGCGACATCCCGCCGCCGCTCCTCGGCGATCCGGCGCTCCTCGTCCGCGAGCAACGACATCGCGTCGGCGCGTGAGCGCGCAAGGATGTGCGACAGCTCCTCGGTGCGCTGCTCGAGCTCCTGGGCGACGACTCGATCGAACTCCTCCTTGCCGCGGTCGACCTCGCGCTCGAGTTGGCGTTGCTGCTCGTTCACCTTGCGCAGGACGATGATCGAGGCGACAAGCGCGGCCACCGCCACGACAGCCGCCACGACGGCGGTGATGGTCGCCGGGGTCATCGCCTCATCG
The DNA here is from genome assembly GCA_963847845.1 of uncultured Actinomycetes bacterium. Taxonomy (GTDB): domain Bacteria; phylum Actinomycetota; class Thermoleophilia; order Gaiellales; family Gaiellaceae; genus PALSA-600. The sequence continues at coordinate 358,110 of CAWKBI010000005.1, read as the reverse complement.
TAGGCGCGCGGCTACGAGCGCGACGGCGAGCGCCACCATCGCCCAGGTGAGCAGCCGTAGCGAGCGTTCGAGCGGCTCGATGCCCTCGGTTGTCGAGTGCGCGCGGCGGGCGTGCCGCACGGGCGTCGACAGCGTGCGTTGGGCGAGGCTCGTCGCGCACGCGAACGCGGCCGCCGCGAACGCCTCGACCCTCAGAGTCTGAGTCTCGACGAAGTAGCCGGTAAGCACCGGAAACGCACCCCAGAGGAGCGCAAAGCCCAGGTTCGTGTGGAACGCGACCTCCAGGTTGTACGCGGGTACCGCGACCGCCCCGATCGCGACGAAGAGGAGCAGGCCGAACCCCCAGGCGCGTGCTGCCCCGATGCCGATCGCGACCGCGCCCGCCAGGGAGACTCCCGCGAGCGCGACCAGCGCAGGGCCGGGGATGGCGGTCTGGAGCGGTCGCCCGGTCAGCTCGTCGAGCGCGTGGGCAGCGACGCCCATCGCAAGGAAGAACGCGCCGACTGCCCAGAGCATCCGGTCGAGGTGAAAGTCGGGGGCGAGGCCGGCGCCGAGCGCGACGTACGACAGATGCCAGAGCGTGTACGGCGGATGCAGGAGCGTCACGTAGTCGCGCCAGCCGCCGCGGCGGAGCGCGTAGAACGCCGGTCTTACGCCTGCCGGCGTCCCCACGTCACCACCCCGCCGCCGAGACTCAGGCGTCGCGTTTGGACGCCGTCGATTCCTGCGTCCCGCCAGGCGGCGGCCAGCCGCGGCACGGGCCACCGCTCGTAGAACTCGCGGATCGACGGGTTCAGGAACGTTCCGACCTCGTGCCAGCCGTCGCCGATCAGGCGACCGGCGACCGGTAGACCGACACGTGTCCAGAGCTCCCATGAGGGTCGCCACACCCCGCTCGGCACGCCGAACTCGAGCCCGGCGATCGTCCCGCCCGGCTTCACGACCCGCGCGAGCTCGCGCAGCACAGCAGGCGGATCGTCGACGTATCGCAGCAGATAGGTGAAGGTCAGCGCGTCGAACTGCCCGTCCTCGAACGGCAGCGAGCGCGCGTCGCCTTCCTGCAGCCGGATCTTTTCGGAGGCGGCGGCCAGAACGACGCGGCGCCGGGCTTCGTCGAGCATTCCGGAGGTGAGATCGATGCCGACGACGAAGCAGTCCTTTTGGCGGACGAGCTCGATCGCGACGGCGGCGGTCCCGGTGGCGACGTCCAGAACGGTGTCGGGCGCTCGCGCGTCGATGCGTGAGACGAGGAACCGCCGCCAGCGCGGGTCCTGTCCAAGGAGAGGATCGCCCCCCAGCGGTCGTAGCCCGGGCCGAGCGGCGCGAAGAGCTCAGTCGCATCCATAGGCTTGGACTCTATGGCGCTCGCCGACGACCTGGCGCGGATCGCCGGGGCCGCCTCGCACCTACGGTGAGGTTGCGGGCGTGCTCGCCGCCGAGCCGGCAGTCGGCCGGCGCAGGTACCTGGTTGCGCTCGATGCCGGCGAAGAGCGGAGCTGGATCGTCCTCGACGACGCCGGGACCGTCGTTGCTAGGCGTGACGAAGTGCGAGCTGCCGCTTCGATCGTGGCGATGTGCGAGTTGTCCGCGGAGCTCGCCGGAGGAGGCGATCTCGAGCAGTTGCGGGCACACCTCGTCCAGGTGCGGATGGTCGAGCAACCACCGGGGATCGAGGAGGCAGAGGGGGCTGCGCTGGAGCTCGAGCAGGCGGTCGGCAGCCCTCCGCGACTTGCCACGCCGGCGTACCTGGACGACGTGGGGGCGGCGACCCTGGCGCTCGAGCGGGCGCTCGGGGAGATGGCCTCGCCGTTCTCGGAGGCGCTTCGCGCAGGGACCGCGGCCGTCGACGCGTTCGTCCGCGACGTCGAGCGCGGCTACCTCACCGACCTGCGCTAACTTGGATGCATGGAAGGTGGATTCGGAGGCTTCCCGTTCGGGGGCGACCCGGAGGATCTGTTGCGCGGCCTGCGCGAGTTCGCGGAGCAGCAGGCGGAGTCGGTTCAGGAGGCGCAGCGCGAGCAGTTCGCGACGCTGACCCTGAACACGGCCGTCGAGCTGACCGCTGCGGCGCTCTCCCAGCTGCAACTCGAGGGCGCCGTCGATGGTCAGACACGCGCGATGCGTGACGCGATGCGCGTGTTGTTCCCCGAGGCGGTGGCGCTGGTGAGCGCCGCCCGCCAAGGGTTCATGCGCGAGACCTGAGACCTAGTACCCCGGAACGGGCGGCGGGTTGTAGGTCGTCGTGGTCGTGTCGTCGGTGGTCATCGGCGTGATTGGTGTTGCCGATGTGCCGACGGCGAGCGTTGCCTTCATGCCACGCGCCGCGTGACCGGGGACCGGGCACCAGAGTGAGACGGTCCCCTTCTTCAGGGTGACGGTCAGATTGGCGGATCTGCCAGGCTTGATCAGCGACGTCCGCTTGGTGAGGCTCCCGTCCTTCAGCGACAGGGCGTGCGGGTACTTGCCAGTGTTCTTGATCACGAAGTGCACGACGCCGACAGGCGCCTTGCGCGCAGACAGCTTGATCGAGAACTCGCGCTCGGTCACGTTGATCGTCGTCTTGGCTGAGCTCGCATGGGCGACGATCCCGGCGGTTGCGGCGCCGAGCACGCCGATACCGAGGATTGCGAGCAACTGGATCGAACGAGTGATCTTCATATGGGCTCCTACGGACGCCCGCCGGGATCGGTTTGCTCTACGATCGACGCCGCCTTGGCGCTCCTCGGTCGTTCGATGTTCGATCGCACGATCGTCCGGCTCCTGCCGGCCGTCCCGCGTCCGGTGGTGCGTCGGCTCTCAGCGAGGTATATCGCGGGCTCGTCGCTCGACGACGCGATCCGCGTCGTCCGGGAGCTGAACGCTCGCGGGCAACTCGCGACGATCGACGTCCTCGGCGAGGAGGTGACAAGCCCCGACGAGGCGCGCGCGATTGCCGGGCAGTACCACGACGTGCTGGCCCGCATCGACAGCGACGGCCTCGACTCGAACATCTCGATCAAGCTGACGGCGCTCGGGCTCGAACTCGACCTCGATCTCTGCCGCGACAACCTCGAAGCCGTGGTCGTCGATGCGCAGGCTCGGGAGAGCTTCGTCAGGATCGACATGGAGGACTCGGCGACCACGGACCGGACGCTGCAGCTCTACCGGGAGCTGCGCGACCTCGGGCATACGAGTCTCGGGATCGTCGTGCAGGCGTATCTACGGCGGACGATCGAGGACGTCGCCGGGGCCGAGAACGTCCGGCTCTGCAAGGGGATCTACCTCGAGCCGCCGTCGATCGCCTATCGCGAGTTCGAGGCGGTACGTGCGAACTACCTGCTCGTGCTCGAGAAGCTCGTTGCGCAGGGGTCGTACGTCGCGATCGCCACGCACGACGAGTATCTGATCGGCGAGGCGCTGCGCATCGTCGAGCCTCTGTCACGCGACCGCTACGAGTTTCAGATGCTGCTCGGCGTACGTTCGGAGCGGGCCGGCGAGCTCGTCGCCGCGGGCCACCGGGTCCGCATCTACGTCCCGTACGGGACGCAGTGGTACGAGTACTCGCTCCGCCGATTGCAAGAAAACCCGAAGATCGCGGGCTACGTCGCCCGCGACACCGTCGGCGCGATCTTCGGCCGCTCGTCCTGAACCAACGAGCCGCGGGCGGACACGACTGGTGGCAGCCACGGTCACGGAAGAGTGACGAAAGCGTGCCAACTTCGGGTTTCTTTCTCCACAGCTCGGCCTAGGCGAGGAGCGAGAAGCCGCCGTCGACGATCACTGTCTGGCCGCGCACCATGGCGGCGTCCGGCGAGCAGAGGAAGGCAACCGCGCCGGCGATGTCGTCCGGCTCGACGATCCGGCCGACCGGGTTCGCCCGGCCGGCGGCGAGCATCTCCTCCCGGTTCGGGAAGTGCTCGAGCGCGCCCGTCTCGACGACGCCTCCCGAGACTGCGTTGACACGGATCCGCGGCGCGAGCTCGACCGCCAGGTAGCGAACGAGCGATTCGAGTGCCGCCTTCGAGGTCCCGATCAGCACGTAGTTCTCGAGCACCCTTTGGGCGCCGAGCGATGAGATGGCGACGATCGACGAGCCGTCCGGCATCTGCGGAGCAGCCACGCGCGCGAGCTGAAGCAGCGCGCGCGCGTTTGCGTTCAGCGTCCAGTCCCAGTGCTTGTCCTCCGTCTCGAGCGCAGGCCGGATCACCCCGGTGGCTGCGTTGTGCACGAGCACGTCGAGCGGCCCGAGCGCCGCGACCTCGCCGAGTACCCGGTCGGAGCTGATGTTGCCCCGCACGAGGACCGGCTCGGCCCCGAGCGCTGTCAGTTCGGCCGCTGTCTCTTCAGCTGCTCGGTCGTTCCGCAGGTAGCCGATCGCCACGCGCTTTGCGCCGTCGCGCGCGAACCGCAAGGCGATCGCACGGCCGATCCCGCGTGAGCCGCCGGAGACGAAGACGGTCACGAACGGGGCGGGAGCGGCTGGTCAGCCGACGCCGCCGACGGGAGTTCGTCCCAGCCGATGCGCGTCGATGACTCGCGCGGCCCTTCGTCGGCCTTCGACGATGCGTGCCCGAGACGGTCGAGCCGCTCGATCTGCGACTCCGCATAGACCCGCACCTCGTGCCCCTTGGCAAGCCCGGCCACCAGCTCGCGAACCCGAGCCCGCAACTGGTAGGCGAAGTGCGGGGTCGCGGGAGCGACGAGAGCGTCGACGTCGTCGCGGGTCGGCTCAGCCATGCCGGGCGCAAGCCTATCGATAGGGTCGAAACGTGCGGCGAGTCCAAGCGGTTGACCTGATGCTGCTCGGCACCGTCCTCCTCTGGTCGCTCAACATCACCGTCACGAAGTACGTGCTCGAGCACGGCTTCAGGCCGCTCTCCTACGCGACGATCCGCTACTTCGCCGCGACCGCGCTCTTCTGGGGCTTCACCTACACCCGCGAGCGCTCGTTCACGATCGCGCTCTCGGACGCCAAGCTCGTCGCGCTGGCCGGATCATTGATTTTCCTGAACCAGATCGGCTTCGTCTACGGCCTGCACACCTCGAGCGCCTCGACGATGGCGCTGATCCTCGGCACGACGCCGATCTTCATCGGGATCTTCGTGACGCTATTCGGATTCGAGCGCCTCGGTCGGCGCTTCTGGTCAGCAGCGCTCTGCTCATTCATCGGCGTCGGCTTCGTCGCCTCCGGCAACGGCGGCGTGACAGGGAAGATCGGCGGAGACCTGCTCGACCTCTTCACCGCCGCGACCTGGGCGGGCTACTCGGTGACCATTGCACCTCTGATGCGGCGTTACTCGCCGTTTCGGATCAGCGCCGTCGTACTGGCGCTCGGCTGGGTGCCGATCGCGATCGTCGGCTCGGTGCAGACCGCGCACCAGGGCTTCCACTTCGGCTGGGGGACCTGGCTCGGTTTCACGTTCGCGGTCGTCGGACCGCTCTTTCTGACGAACATCCTCTGGTTCACGGCGATCGACCGGGTTGGCCCGTCCCGCGCGTCGCTGTTCGCGAACATGCAGCCCTTCTTCGCGGTCATCTTCGCGATCGCCATCCTCGGCGAGCATCTGAACCGCTGGGAGATCGTCGGCGCCTTCGGGATCGCCGGCGGGATCGTGCTCGACCGCACCCGGCGAAAGACTCCCAAGCCGCAAGCTGCTTAACCTCGTTAACCTTTTGAGATGAACGTGCGCGAGCGCCTCGCCCATCAGCCTCCCGGCTACGAGTTCACGATCGGCCGGATTCTCGCGATCTACTCAGGCCTGATGGTGACGCTCTTGCTGGCTGCGCTCGACCAGACGATCGTCGCGACAGCGCTGCCGAGGATCGTCGGCGACCTCGGCGGGATCACGCAGTACTCATGGGTGTTCACCGCCTACATGCTCACGTCGACCGTGACCGTTCCGCTGTACGGCAAGCTCGGTGATGCCTACGGCCGCAAGAACCTCTTCCTCTTCGCGATCGTCGTTTTCCTGGTCGGGTCGGCGCTCTGCGGCCTCGCGACCACGATGACGCAGCTCGTCGTCTACCGCGCTGTGCAGGGGATCGGCGCCGGCGGCCTCTTCCCACTCTCGCTCGCCGTGATCGGCAACATCGTGCCGCCGCGCGACCGCGGACGTTGGCAGGGCCTGATCGGCGCGGTCTTTGCTGCATCGTCGATCATCGGGCCTGCCGTTGGCGGCTTCATCGTCGACAACACGAGTTGGCGGTGGGTCTTCCTCGTCAACCTGCCGGTCGGCGGCCTCGCGCTCGTCGTGATCTCGCTGACCATGCCGCGGCGTGCCGCAAGGCACGCGCACACGATCGACTGGCTCGGGGCAGGCCTACTGGCAGGCGGTACAGGGGTGCTGCTGCTCGGGCTGGTGTGGGGCGGCAAGCAATACCCATGGACGGGACCGCAAGTGATCGGAGCGTTCGTCGCTTCTGCGTTGTTGCTTGCAGCGTTCGCGGTCGTCGAACGGCGGTCGCCCGAGCCGATCCTCCCGTTCGAGATCCTCCGCAATCCGATCGTTGCGGGGAGCGTTGCCTGCATGGCGCTCGTCGGGATGGCGATGTTCGGGACGATCTCGTACGTCCCACTCTTCGTCCAGGGTGTGATCGGTACCTCTGCGACGTCGTCCGGCGTTGTGCTGACTCCGCTGATGCTCGGCGCGGTGACGACCTCGCTCCTGACCGGCCAGCTCGTCTCCCGGACCGGCCGGTACCGCTGGAACGCGATCCTCGGGCCGATCGTCCTGACGATCGGGATGCTCCTCCTCTGGCGGATGGGCACGGGTACGACCAACGGCGAGGCAGCGCGCAACATGGTGATCGCCGGCATCGGGATCGGCTCGATGATGCAGGTGTTCGTGCTTTCCGTGCAGAACGCGGTCAGCCGTTCGCACATCGGCTCAGCCACCGCCTTGACCCAGTTCAGCCGTCAGATGGGAGCAACGCTCGGCGTGACCGTGATGGGCGTTATCGTCAACCACGGACTGCCGGCGGGGGTGAGCGCCGGAGCGGAAGGGTCGGCGATCCACCGGCTCCCGCCGGCCGCTCGCGCCGGCCTGGCGAACGCCTTGCACCCAGCATTTCTCTCCGCTGCGGTCGTCTCGGCGGCCGTCTGCGTGATCGCAGCCATCTGGGTGAAGGAACAGCCGCTCCGCCGCTCACTCGACGAGGTCTCGGTCGTCGATGCGGCAGCAGCCACGCCGGCCACAGCCGCAGTAGAATCGAGCGCGTGACCGAAGACTTCATGCCCCTCGACGGCTGGGATCACGTCGAGCTGTGGGTCGGGAACGCCAAACAGGCTGCCTACTACTACGAACAGGCCTTCGGTTTCCGCCGGACCGCGTACGCAGGGCCCGAGACCGGCCTGCGCGACCGGGCGAGCTACGTGCTCGAGCAGAACGAGATCCGGCTCGTTGTCACGAGCGCCCTGCATCCCGGCGGCGAGATCGCCGATCATGCGTACAAGCACGGCGACGGCGTCAAGGACATCGCGCTTCGCGTCCCCGATGCCGGCCGCGCTTACCACGAGGCGGTCTCGCGCGGTGCGCACGGCGTCGCCGAGCCGTCAGTGGCCAAGGACGAGTTCGGCAGCGTCGAGCTCGCCACGATCGCGACCTACGGCGACGTCGTCCACACGTTCGTAACACGTCGTGACTACGAAGGCGCGTACCTCCCGGGCTACGTCGCGCAGGAGACGACCGCCGACGCCACGGACGGCGTCGGGCTCCTCGCACTCGATCACGTCGTCGGCAATGTCGAGCTCGGCCAGATGAACGAGTGGGTCGAGTTCTACGAGCGAGTGTTCGGGATGACCGAGATGATCCATTTCAGCGACGACGACATCTCGACCGAGTACTCGGCGTTGATGTCGAAGGTGATGACGGACGGCCAGGGCAAGGTCAAGTTTCCGATCAACGAGCCGGCCGAGGGAAAGCGCAAGAGCCAGATCGACGAGTACCTCGAGTTCAACCACGGCCCGGGCGCGCAGCACATCGCGATGCAGTCGTCGCACATCGTCGAGACCGTCGAAGCGCTGCAGAAGCGGGGCGTCATCTTCTTGACGACACCAGACACGTACTACGAGGAGACGCCGGACCGCGTGGGCGAGATCGACGAGAGCTGGGCCGACCTGCAGCGCCTGCGGATCCTCGCCGACCGTGACGACGACGGTTATCTACTGCAGATCTTCACCAAGACCACGCAGGACCGGCCGACCCTCTTCTTCGAGGTGATCGAGCGGCACGGCGCCCGCGGATTCGGCGACGGCAACTTCAAAGCCCTCTTCGAGGCGATCGAGCGCGAGCAGGCGCTCCGCGGAAACCTCTGAGCGCCCTGAGCGCCCTCGACTTTCTCGACACAGCAACGCGTCAGGCGCATGTCGTCGACGACCTCGAGCACCGCCCATGGGCGGTTCCGAGCGAGCCGTGGGCACAGGCCCAGTCATGGGTCGATATCGCCTTCCTGCACTGGCGGTTCGACGTGTCGGACCTGCAGCGGCTCGTTCCCGACTCGGTCGAGCTACAGACGTTCGACGGCTCCGCGTGGCTCGGGATTACGCCGTTCCTGCTCAGCGGCCTGAGGCTTCGCGGGTTGCCCCCGCTGCCAGGTGTGTCCACGTTCCCGGAGTTGAACGTCCGGACGTACGTCACCCGCGACGGCAGGCCGGGTCTCTGGTTCTTCGCGCTCGATGTCGGAAGCACGCTCGTCGTCGAGGCCGAGAAGCGCCTCTACCGTTTGCCGTATCACCGTGCGCAGATGCGATACGTGCGCGACGACGAGTTCGTGCATCACGAGTCTGCGCGGGCGGGCGCTGCGTTCAGCGCGAGCTACCGAGGCGACGGCGAGCTGTTCGATGCCGAGCCCGGCTCGCTCGATGAGTTCGTGACCGACCGTTACTGCTTCTACACCGAGGACGGCGGGCGTGTTTACCGCGCCGACCTCCACCACCGCCGCTGGCAGCTGCAGCGCGGTGAAGCTCGGATCGACCTGAACACGATGGCGCCGCTGCCGCTCCCTGACGAAGGGCCTCACGTGCTCTTCTCGCCCCGGCAGGACGTCGTCATCTGGCCCCTGCAAGAGCTCTAGAAAAGGCTCCGGCGGTGAGCCCGCAGCGCCGTTCAGCGCTCGTCTCGGTTGCCGCCGCAGCGACGCTCGTCGTCCTCAAGCTGAGCGCTGGTCTCGCGACTCACAGCCTCGGCCTCGTCTCCGAGGCCGTGCACTCCGGCACGGACCTCGTCGCCGCGCTGCTCACGTACTTTGCGATCCGCGTCGCGGCCCGGCCGGCGGATGTGTCCCACCAGTTCGGTCACGGCAAAGCGGAGCATCTCTCGGCGCTCGCCGAAGCCGGTTTCCTCTCGATCGCGAGCGTCTTCATCTCCGTCCGTGCGATCGAGCGCCTCCTCGGCTCGAACGGCACGCAGGTTCACACGGCCTGGTACGCCTTCGTCGTACTAGGGATCGTCCTCGCGATCGACCTGGGTCGCACCGCGGTTTCCTGGCGCACCGCGCGCCGCTATGGCAGCGCTGCGCTCGCCTCGAACGCGTTGCATTTCGGAAGCGACTTCGCCGGCACGCTCGCCGTTCTGATCGGGCTGCTCGTCGCGAGGGGCGGCCATCCGAACGGCGATCCGATCGCAGCCCTGTTCGTCGGCGTGCTCGTCCTGCTCGCCGCCGCACGCCTGATCAAGGTCAACGTCGACGTGCTGATGGATCGCGCGCCTGCCGTCGCCGAGGAGGCAGCGCGACGAGCGATCGTCGCGCTGCGGCCCGCCGTCGAATTGCGGCGGCTGCGGATGAGGCAGGCGGGCGGCCGCCAGTTCGCCGACGTCGTGATCGGGATCTCACCGGGCGCAGCCGTCGGCCAGGGCCACGCCGCCGCTGACGCCGTCGAGGCAGCGGTGGAGCAGGCGCTCCCGAACGCGGACGTCGTCGTTCACGTCGAGCCGCTTCAGGAATCGGATCTCCGCGAGCGCGCGCACGCCGCCGCGATCGGCGTCGGGCAGGTGCGCGAGGTGCACAACCTCTCGCTCGTCGCCGTGGACGGCCGCACCGAACTGTCTCTCCACGTGAAGCTCCCCGGCGAGCTGCCGCTGGAAGAGGCGCACGCCATCGCCGAGGAGCTCGAGACCGCGATTCGCTCCGCGGTGCCGGAGATTACCGGCATCCAGACGCACCTCGAGCCGCTGGCCGATGTCCGCGAGGCGCGCGAGGTGGAGGCCGATGGGGCCGCTGTCGTCAAGCGCGTCGTTCGAGCCGCCACGGGTGCGGGGCCCCGCGAGCTTCGTTTCCTGCGAACAGACGCGGGCCTGGTCGCGTTTCTGACGCTCGGCCTGGAAGGGGCGACGAGCCTCGACGAGGCGCATGCGCGCGCAAGCAAGATTGAAGAGCAGATCCGGCTCGAGCGACCCGATATCGCCGACGTGATCGTTCACACCGAGCCGTAAAGCTAGTTTTCGCCGCGTGAAGCTCTGCATGTTCACGCCGCGCGAGTTCGCGCTCGAACGCGGTTGGCCCGGCCGGATCGAGGGCGATCGGGTGATCCAGCTGGCGGCGCAGACGCTGCAGTCGTTCTTCACCGGCGGCGGTGTCGCGCGCGAGCACGCGGAGTATGCGCTCGCCGACGTCGACCTGCTGCCGCCCGTGCTCCACCCTCCGGCGGTCCGCGACTTCATGGCGTTCGAGGAGCACGTCGCCAATGCGCGCCGGCAACGAGGCGCCGAGGTGCCGGCCGAGTGGTACGAGACACCCGTCTTCTACTTCTCCAACCCGGCCGCGATCTTCGGCCCGGATCGGGAGATCCCGTATCCCGAAGGGACGAGCGAGCTCGACTACGAGCTCGAGTGCGCCGCCGTGATCGGCGCTCAAGGGCGCATCGGCGGCTTCACGATCCTGAACGACTGGTCCGCACGCGACCTGCAGCGACACGAGATGCGGGTCGGCCTAGGGCCGGCGAAGGGGAAGGACTTCGCGACGTCGCTCGGGCCGGTCGTCGTGACGATCGACGAGTTCGACGGCAGCGCGGGGGAAATGGTCGCCCGCGTCAACGGTGAAGAACGCTCCCGTGGAAATCTCGACGCCCTGTTCCACAGCTGGGACTCGATGGTCGCGCAGGCCGGGCGGAACACGGTTCTGCGCCCGGGAGACGTGATCGGGTCGGGGACGGTGGGCAGCGGCTGCATCCTCGAGCACGGCGACGGCCGCTGGCTGCAGCGTGGCGATGTGGTGGAGCTAGAGATCGAAGGCATCGGTGTGCTCCGAAACCGGATCGCGTGATCTCGGCGGACGATGTTCGCGCTGCGGCGCGGGTGCTCGAAGGCGTCGCACATCGCACGCCGGTCGTCACCTCGCGGACGCTCGGCGAGCATGTCGTGCTGAAGCCCGAATGCCTGCAGCGCGCCGGCGCGTTCAAGTTCCGCGGCGCGTACAACAAGATCGCCTCGCTGCCGAAGGCGCACGCCGGTGCTCGCGTTCTCGTCCGGCAATCATGCGCAGGCGGTCGCGCTCGCATCGCGGTTGCTCGGCTCGAAGGCGACCATCCTGATGCCCGAGGACGCACCGCGGTCGAAGCTCGATGCCACGCGCGGTTACGGCGCCGAGGTCGTGGGCTACGACCGCTACCGCGACGACCGCGACGCACTCGGCGAAGAGCTGTCGCGCGAGCGCGGCCTCGAGCTGGTACGGCCCTACGACGATCCGCTGGTGATGGCGGGCGCGGGCACCGCGGCGCTCGAGTTGCTCGAGGACGCTGGAGGCGTCGACACGCTCGTGACGCCCGTCGGCGGCGGCGGGCTGATTGCCGGCAGCGCGACGATCGGCCGGGATCTCGGTGTGCGGCGTGTCGTCGGTGTCGAGCCGGTGGCCGGAGACGACTGGCGGCAATCGCTCGCCAAGGGCGAGCGCGTGCGGATCGACGTTCCTCGCACGATCGCCGACGGGCTGCAGACCAGTGAGCCCGGCCGGTTGACCTGGGAGGTCGGATCGCGGCTGGTCGACGAAGTCGTGACGGTGAGCGACGAGCAGATCGTCGAGGCGATGCGGTTCGCGTTCGAGCGGTTGAAGCTCGTGATCGAGCCGAGCGGCGCGGTGGGGATCGCGGCGGTCCGGGCCGGGCTCGTCTCAGGCGCCCGGATCGGAGTGATCGTCTCCGGCGGCAACGTCAGCGCCGAGCGGTTCGCCGAGCTTCTGGCCTGATCGCGCGTTCGCCGCGACCCGCGCGCGCTCGTACGAGAGCCTGAACAACTCCACGGTTTCGTCGTCGAGATCGCTTGACACCCAGCCGGGGACGCCGAACTTGTGCGGCTCGGCGCGGCCCGTCTCGACGAGCATCTCTCTGATCCGCCGGGTAAACGGGAGGTCGGCCCACGAGTCGTGCAGGTGCCCGAGCTCGCGCCTGCCCAGCCGAAACTCGACCCCTCCAAAGCGGTGCTCGTGCACTGTCACGCCCTCCCACGAGGCGACCTCCCTGCAGATCCGCGCGCCGATATCCTCCATCGGTGCCGTTCTACCAGCGTCTCGGTGATCTCCCCAGGAAGCGGCACGTCGTGCATCGCGACAACGGCACGCTGCTCACCGAAGAGGTGATGGGGTTCGAAGGCTTCTCTGGGCTCGAGTCGATCCTCTACCACCTTCAGTCGCCGTGCCGCGTGATCGCGTGTGGCCCTTTCGAGCCGATCGTTCGCGAGGAATGGGTTCCCGACGCACACGCACACCGGCACCTGCGGACGTGGGAGGTCGCACCCGGCGGCGACGCCGTCTCCGGCAGGCAGCTGCTGATGTGGAACAACGACGTCGAGATCTCGCTCGCGCGGCCGACCGCCGAGATGGACTACTTCTTTCGCAACGGCGAAGGCGACGAGGTGATCTTCGTCCACGAAGGCTCGGGGACGCTCGAGACGATCTTCGGCGACCTGCCCTATTCGCCCGGCGACTACGTCGTAGTCCCGCGCGGCACGACCTATCGCTTCCGGCCCAGCGGCGAAGGAGATGCCTCCGAGCAGCGCTATCTCGTCTTCGAGACGCCCGGCCTGATCACGATCCCGAAGCGTTACCGCAACGAGCATGGCCAGCTGATGGAGCACGCGCCGTTCTACCACCGTGATATTCACGCTCCGACGCAGCTGCAGACGCATCGCGATCGCGGCGAGCACATCGTCAAGGTGCGCGTGCGCGACGGCTACCAGACCTACGTGATCGACTACCACCCGTTCGACGTGATCGGCTGGGACGGCTACGTGTATCCGTGGACCTTCTCGATCCACGACTTCGAGCCGATCACCGGGCGCATTCACATGCCGCCGCCGTCCCACCAGACATTCGCCGGCCCGAACTTCGTCATCTGCTCGTTCTGCCCGCGCAAGCTCGATTTCGACCCGAACGCGATCCCGATCCCGTACCACCACTCGAATCTCCAGAGCGAGGAGATGATCTATTACGTCGACGGGAACTTCTCGTCGCGCAAGGGGATCGAGGTCGGCTCTGTGACCCTGCATCCCTCCGGCTTGCCGCACGGGCCCCAGCCGGGGCTTGCAGAGAAGTCGCTCGGGATGACCGAGACGCACGAGTACGCCGTCATGTGCGACACCTTCAACCCGCTCAGACTGACGAAACTCGCCGCGGGCTTCGACGACGGCAAGTACATGTTCTCCTGGGCCGAGGATCCGTCGACCGACAGCCGTACCACCGACGACGACCCCGCCGGCGTCACCTCTCATCTCTAAGCTCGTTCTCGACTGGGACGGCACCTGCACGGTGCGCGATTCACTCGTAGCCGCGGTGCACGACCTTGGCGATCCCGGCGTCTACGACCTCGAGTTCGAGTCGTACGGCGAAGCCCTGGCCGCGGAGATCGCGACGATCGCCGTGACGGCGGAGGCTGCCGCCGCCTGGGCGGTCGAGCACGTCGAGCTGCGGCCCGGCTTTCGCGAGCTGGTCGACCGGTACGCGCCGGTGATCGTCTCGAGCGGCCTGCCGCAGCTGATCCTGCCCGTCCTCGCGCGTGAAGGCATCGAGGTCGAGGTGCGCGCGAACTTCGCCGACCCGTCGCCCGACGGCTGGCAAGTTCGCTTCCGGCACGACGGGCTGTGCCCGGTGTGCGGCGACCGGTGCAAGCGCCGTTCGCTTCCTGAACAGCGCCCGCTCGTCTTCGTCGGGGACGGCTGGTCGGACCGCTGTGCGTCGCTCGCGTGTGACCGGGTGTTCGCGCGGGACGGTCTGGCGAGCTACCTCGACGAGCACGCCGTTGCCTACGAAGCGTTCGACACGCTGCACGATGTCGCTGCTGCGCTTTCCTGATCCGTACGACTTCGCGCTCTCGACGGGTCGCTTCCGCGCCTTTGGCACCGATCTGGCGAACCGGCTCGTCGGCGACGAGCTTTATCGCGCGGTGGACGGTCGCGAGGTGCGGATCACTGCTCGTCCCGGGGGTGTCGACGTCGAGCCGCTCGATGCGGCCACCCGGCCCGTCGTCTCGCAGTTGCTCGGGATGCCGTTCGAGCTCGAGCCGTTCTACGCCTGGGCAGCCGAGGATGCGGTACTCGCACCGATCGTCGAGCGGCTACGCGGGTATCGGCCACCGCTCTCGCCTTCGCCGTTCGAGTCTTTGATCACTTCGATCACCGCGCAGCAGATCTCCCTCTTCGCCGCGGTCGCGATCAGGAACCGGTTCGTCGAGCGCTTCGGAGGCGCCGTCGGCCGAGCGTGGGCCTTTCCGACTCGCGAGCGGATCGCGTCGGCTCGCGAGGAGGAGCTCGTCGAGGTCGGCTTCACCCGTCGCAAGGCCGAGTACGCGGTCGCGCTCGCCCGGAGCGACCTCGACCTCGACGGGCTGGCGGCACTCGCCGACGACCGGGTGCGGGAGCGCATCACTGCCCTGCGAGGGCTCGGTCCGTGGACCGCCGAGTGGTTTCTCGCCCGTCACCTTGCGCGGCCGCGCGCGTGGCCGGCCGGCGATCTAGCCCTCCGCAAGGCGGCCCTGGACCTCTACGGTGTCGAGGTGCACGAGCTCGGGCCACGCCTCGATCCCTTCCAGAACCTGTCCGCCCATTACTTGCTGACCGGATGGCTGACGAAGCCGTAACGATCCGCCTCGCCACAGAGGCGGATGAGCCGATCCTGCGCGAGCTCTGGGCGGAGTCCGAGGCTGAGGTGCCGGAGCCGGCGGGCTTCGAGCCCGAGACTTGGGACGATGAATGGGCCGACACGATTCGCCAGATCGCCTCAGGCGGCGTGTTCCTCGCGGTCGACGGGGAAGGTCCCGTCGGCGTCGCCAAGATCGACGAGCCGAAGCTCGGCGCCATGCACATCCACCTCGTCTACGTGCGGCCGCGGGCGCGCCGGCAAGGAGTCGTCAAACAACTCTTCCGCGCCTGCGTCGAGAAGGCGCGAGCATCGGGCGCGGCAACGATCTCCCTACACGTGCTGCTCGCGAACACGGCGGCACAGGCCGTGTGGCGGCGGCTCGGCTTCGAGAGCGTCTCCACTTTCATGGCGGCCCCCCTGGACATCCTCGATGAGCGGCTGGCCGAACGCGACGCCGGCGAGTTCCGGGCGACGACACACGTTCAGAGCGATGACGAGGTGTCGGTCGAGCGTGCGGTCGCGCAGTTCCTGCCGCGCCTCGAGCAGCCGCAGCTCCAGACCAACGGCAGCTGGATCCGTGCCACCGACCCGGTGCTCGACCGCGACCGCGATGCGCACGGCCGCTTCGCGCGCGAGCTCTCGGAGCGACTCGGGGCGGTGACGGTCGCGCTGGCGCTCGAGGGAGCCGTCGTTCGGTTCCGTCTCTACGAGCGAGGGCGAATGGTCGACGAGTACCTCTCGGTTCCTACGTTCTACGGTGAGCTCTCGAAGGGCGACGAGCTCGCTCTCGCTGCCAACCCGACGCTGGTCGGCCGCCTGACCGGCGCCGACCGGGAGGACGTTCGCCGCATCGCGAGAACCGCCGAGTCACCTTCGGCCCTGCCGCCTGCAGGCGAGCTCTACGAGCAGCTCGCGCGGCTGATGGGACTGGAAGGATGAGACTGATCGACGCTCGGCGGTGCCCCTACTGCGCCCGCGTCAGGATCGCACTCGCGGAAAAAGAGCGGGTCTACGAAACAGTCGAGATCGACCTGAGCGACCGTCCCGCGTGGGTCTACGAGCTGAACCCACTCGGTCGCGTGCCGATCCTGGACGACGGCTTCGTGCTGCCGGAGTCCGAGGTGATCATGGCCTACCTCGAGGAGCGCTATCCCGAACGTCCGCTGCTCGCCGACGATCTCGTCGCCCGGGCGCGAGCGCGCCTCCTCGTCCACCGCTTCGACACGAATCTCGGTGACGACTACTACGCGTTCCGGCGCGGCGACGCGAACGACCTTCCTGCGAAGCTCGCGGCTCTCGAGGTGGGTGACAGCCTCTTCTCGGACGTCGCCTACGTACCGTGGGTGATTCGTGCCCGCGACATGCTCGGAGTCGAGTTGCCCGCCCGGCTCGCGTCGTGGCTGGACGAGTTCGCGGAGCGCCCATCGGTGGCTGCTGAGATCGAGATCGTTCGTTCGCTGTGACCGACATCGATGTGACCGAGCTCGCAGCGCGCCTCGGCGAGGTGAGACTCGTCGACGTGCGCTCGGCAAGCGAGTACGACGGCAGCCTTGGCAAATCGTGCGATCCGCGCCAGGGGCGCATACCGGGCGCACGGAACCTCGATGTCACCCGTTTGATGCAGCTTGAAGCGTCCGAGATCGCGGAGGAGCTCTCGCTCGAGCCAGGCGTCGAGATCGTCGCCTACTGCCATAGCGGCTCGCGCTCGGCGGTCGCGACCCAGATCCTGCGCTCGCTCGGTTACGACGCGCGCAACTACCTCGGTTCGTGGCACGAGTGGTCGCGTCACGACGAGTTGCCGCTCGAGATCTGACCGGCAGGCCCGCGTCCTACGGGGCGTGCTCGGCGACCGCGAGGAACGCAAGGCAGAGCTGCCGCCCGTGCTCTTGCCACGCCGTGATACCTGCGTCGACCTCCAGCTCCAGCTCCGCCAGAGGCCTTGGCAACAGAGGCCCGTCGTCGGCGAACCACCCGAGCACCTGATCGCGTTGCACCTCTGGATGGAACTGCACCGCCCACGCGGACGGGCCGGCTCGGAATGCCTGCACGGTCGGGCCGCCGCGCGCGAGCTCGACGGCACCGGGCGGCAGGGCGAACCCGTAGGCGTTCGCGTTCAGAGCCTCGAACGCGGGCGGCAGCACTCCGAGGACCGGGTCGGCGACGCCCGCGGGAGTCAACTCCGTCTCGTAGAACCCGGCCAAGCGGCCTCCCCGCAGCGGGCCGACCGCGCCACCAAGCGCGCAGGCGAGTGTCTGCGCACCCAGGCAGACGCCGAACAGTGGTATCTCCTCGTCGAGCCACCGCAGCAGAGCGGCGTACTCGTCGTGCAGCCACGGATAGAGCAGCTCTTCGCCGACGTTCTGGTCGCCGCCGAAAACGAGCACCGCGTCATAGCCTGTGCGCGGAGGCGTTCCCTGCCCCGGGATGTCCCACGGGAAAAGCTCGTGACCCGCCTCGGCGATCACGTCGCCGAAACGCTCCGGCCCGACGACCGGCCCGTGGGTGACGGCCAGCATGCGCATCACGCCGAGGGTACGTGCCCGTCGTCAAGCAGCCGGCGCAGGAGTTGCGCTCCCGCGGGAGCCTGCGCGACGCCGTTCGTCTGATTGTTGTTGTTGAAGAACGCGTACGTCTCCTCGGCCTGATGCGAAAGCTCGCGAAGCGGCGACACCCACTCACGTAGCTCGTTCTCGTCGTAGAGGTAGTCGAAGCGCGTGGCGGCCGAGCCTCCACGCGAGTTCCAAGTGCCCGCGTTACGACCGTGAAAGCGCACATAGGCTAGGGGCGAGGTTGCCGCGACGAGTGTCGCCGGCACGTTGCCCGCATCGACCTTCGGGGCGTCGACGACCACCCAGGACATGTGTCGCTGCTCGAGCCAGCGCAGCAGCTCCGTGCGGACATCCTCGGCGTACCAGGAGCGATGACGCGGCTCGAACAGGAACTGGTCGTCCCCGACCTGGTCGCGGGCCCATTCCAGGTAGTCGAGCGACGAGGGTTTCCAGACGACGTACGGAGGCATCTGGAAGAGCAGCCCGCCAAGCTTGCCCGCCTCACGAAGCGGCGTCAGTGCCTCGAGGAACTCCTGGAAGATCGCCCCGCGCCGCTCGCGGTCGGGGCGATCGACCCGACCGCGAGCGTCGATCGGCAGTCCTTCGCGAAGCTCGGGCGGGATCTGTTCCAGCTTCACCGGGTGCCGGGTCATCAGCCCGAACACCTTCACGTGCATGACGAACCCCTCTGGTGTGCGGTCGGCCCAGCCTTGCACCATCTGACGCGTCGGAACGCGGTAATACGTCGAGTCGACCTCGACCGTCGAGAAACGCTCGGCGTAGTACGCGAGTCGCTCGCGCGGCGGTGTTCCCTCCGGGTACCAGTGTTTCGCGAGCGCATCGTCCGCCCACGAGCACGTCCCGATCCTGACCGGTGTTGCCATGCCAACGGCCAGGATAGGAAACGAGCGCCGTGTACCGGGGCCTCTAGTATCGGCCCATGGCGGATTCCCGTGCTGTCGGCGTGTTCGACTCCGGCGTCGGCGGCCTGACCGTGTTGCACGAGTGCCTCGTGACGATGCCGCACGAGGATTTCGTCTATCTCGGCGACCACGCGCGCCTGCCGTATGGGCCACGCTCGAGCGGCGAGGTGCGCCGGTTCGCGCACGAGATCGGCGCCTATCTGGAGCGGCAGGCGGTGAAGATGGTCGTGGTCGCCTGCAACACGGCAACCTCGGTCGCGCTACCCGACCTGCAGGAGCAACTGGCCGTGCCCGTGGTCTCGGTCATCGTCCCGGAGGCACACGCAGCGGTGCAGGCGACGCGAAACCGGCAGATCGGCCTGCTCGCAACCGAGTTGACGGTCGCGAGCGGTCGATACGAAACGCTCATCCGCACGCTCGATGCCGGCGCCCGCTTCACGCCCGTCGCGTGCCCGAAGCTCGTGCCGCTGATCGAAGCGGGAGACACCTACAGCGACGAGGTCGTCGCGGCGGTTCGCGAGTACGCCGCGCCGCTCAAGCAGGCAGGGTGTGACACCGTGATCCTCGGCTGCACCCACTACCCGTTGCTTCGCCCCATCTTCCAGCGCGCGTTCGGCCGAGGCGTGACGCTCGTCTTCTCCGCAGACGAGACGGCGCGAGAGGTGGCGGAGACGCTGACGCGCAAGGGCTTCGAGAACAGCGCCGACCGGGAGGGGAGCTACCGGTTCCTGACCACGGGCGACCCGGCCGTGTTCCGGGAGCTCGGCGAGCGCTTCCTGCAGCTGCCGATCGCCGAGGTCGAGCAAGTGACAGTGGCAGAGCTCGAGGCGGTCGCGTGAGCAGGGCAGACGGTCGCCGTCCCGAACAGCTCCGTCCAGTCGTGGCCGACCCGGCGTTCCTCGAGCAGCCCCACGGGGTCGTGCTCTGGTCGCAGGGCAAGACGCGCGTCCTCTGCACCGCAACGGTCTCGGATGGTGTGCCGCGCTGGCTCGCCCGCTCGGGCCGCGGCTGGATGACGGCCGAGTACTCGCTGCTGCCTGCCTCGACGGGAGAACGGACCGATCGCGAAGCGGCACGCGGCAAGCAGGGCGGGAGGACGGTCGAGATCCAGCGGCTGATCGGCCGTGCTCTGCGCGGTGTGGTCGACTTTCAGGCGCTTGGAGAGCGAACGGTGTACCTGGACTGCGACGTCCTGCAGGCCGACGGCGGTACGCGTTGCGCCGCGATTACCGGCGCCTACGTGGCCGCGATGCGCGCGCTCGACCGGTTCGGGCTCTCGAAGGCGCTCTCCGGATCGGTCGCCGCGGTGTCGGTCGGCGTCGTCGACGGCGTGTCGCTGCTCGACCTCGACTACTCCGAGGATTCGAACGCAGACGTCGATGTGAACGTCGTGATGACGGCTGACGGCCGCTTCGTCGAGGTGCAGTCGACGGCCGAGAAGGTGCCGTTCGAACGCGAGCGGCTCGACGAGCTGCTCGACCTGGCCGCGGCCGGGATCGAGGATCTGCAGCGCTTCCAGGAGGAGGCCATTGCAGCTCCTCGTGAATGAGATCCCGCAGCTTGCGGGCTTCGACGCAACCGCTCGACTCGGCCTCGCGGCCGCGCTCGGGGCGGGCGTCGGTTTCGAGCGTGAGCTACGGGATCGTGAAGCGGGGATCCGTACGCATCTGCTGGTCTCGCTCGGCTCGGCGCTCTTCACGATCGTCTCCGCGTACGGCTTTCACGAGTTCCTGACGGGGAGTGCCAACATCGCCAGAGTCGATCCGACGCGGATCGCCGCGCAGATCGTCACCGGGATCGGCTTTCTCGGTGCAGGCGCGATCATCCGCGAGGGTCTCTCGATCCGTGGCCTGACGACCGCGGCGACGCTGTGGGTGGTTGCCGCAATCGGGATGGCCTGCGGCGCCGGCTACTACTGGCCTGCGGTCGCCGTCACGGCGCTGACCATCTTCGCCCTCTGGCCGCTCCGGCTGATCGCCTACAGGACGATCGAGCGGCTCAAGCCCGAGGAGAACAGGCTGATCGTGGAGTTGAAGGAAGGCCAGTCGGTCGGGCCGTTTCTGGCGGAGCTGGCGGACGTTCGCCATTTCGAGCTGACCGACGAGCTCGACCGGCGCGTCGTGCAGCTCGAGCTGCCGCACATCGACGAGGCGCTCGTCGCGAAGCTCTCCGATCTCGACTACGTGATCGGGGTGCGTTGGCGCCGATAGGAGTAACGCTCTGCTCGGCCAACGAAGGGAAGCTCGTCGAGGTGCGCGAGGCGCTGCCGGACTGGGAGGTCGAGCTGCTCGCCGCCGGCGGCTACCCCGACGAGGACGGCCAGACGTACCTCGATAACGCACGCATCAAAGCTCGTTACGGCCGCATCGTGGGACCGGCCGACCGCTGGATGCTCGCCGACGACTCGGGCCTCGAGCTCGTGGCGCTCGACGGTCGCCCGGGCGTCCAGACCGCGCGCTGGGCCGAGGGGCGCCATGTCGAGCGGGCGCTCGCCGCTCTCGACGGTGCCCCAGATCGCAGCGGCCGCTACGTCGCCGAGCTGATTCTCCTTTCACCCGACGCCGTCGAGTTCCGTGGCACGGGCGTGCTCACCGGCGCGATCGCACAGCATCCGGCGGGGCTCGGCGGCTTCGGCTTCGACCCGGTGTTCGTCCCAGCCGGCGAGACGAGGACGGTCGCCGAGCTCGGAGACGAGTGGAAGGCACTCCACTCCCATCGAGCCCTCGCGGCGCAGGCGCTCCTTGCGGAGCTCGCCGGTGTCAGGACCTGGCCCTAGGCGACAGTCGTCGAATCGGTGGGACGCGCTCGCTGGGCCCGCCACCAGTTGACCTCGGCGCCGAGCACGATCACGTTCGCCATCACGTACAGCCAGACGAGCAGCACCGCCGGGCCGGAGAGCGTCTGCAGGACCGGGTTGTGCTTCGAGATGTCGACGTAGACCGGGAGGAGCTGGAACGTCGCCTCGAGGATCACCGCCGCCGTCACAGCGCCCGGGAGCACCTCCCACAGCGTCAGATCGACGTTCGTGAGCACGTAGTACGCCGACGCGAGGAAGACGAACAGGCCGAGCCCCGAGACGAGGATCGTGATCACCCTCGCCGTCACCACGTCGCCCGAGAAGCCGAAGTAGCGCTTCAGCACCTCCTGGCCGATCGAGCCGATCACGAGCGATGCGAACAGCGCGACGAGCAAGCCGACCATCATCATCGTCGCGAGCGCCTTGCCGTGCAAAAAGCCGCGGTTCGGACGGCCGTAGACGATGTTGAACGCGCTCTCGAGCACGCTGAAGAACGACAGCGACGACCAGAGCAGGAACGCACCGCCGACGATCCCCAGTGTCGTCGCGTTCGCCTGAATCCCGCGAACCGCACGCAGGATCGAGTCGACCGACGTGCTCGGGAACGTCTTCGACAGCTCGCGCACGAAGAACGACCCTTCGTTCGCCTGGTGCACGAGCCCGAGTAGCGCCAGCGCGAGGAAGAGCAGCGGGACGAACGACAGGAGCGCGAAGTACGCGATCATCGCGGCCAGGTGCGTCCCCCGGTCGGCGAAGAACTTGCTCACGACCCGCCTCACCCGCGGCAGTATGCTCGCCTCAATGGACGCAGCCCAGGCGATCGCGGATCTGACCGAGATCTCACCGCAGATTCGGGAGGTCGCGATCGTGGCCGCTGACGGTGCGCTGGTTGGCTCGAACGCGCCGGCCGAAGCCGCCGCGACGTTGTCTGTGGCGGCCGCGAAGCTCCTCGAGGAAGCCGAGCGCCTGCGCCCCGACGTCGCCCAGCTCGAGGCGGCCACGGTCGGCGGCAGCGTCTTCGTCGTGCGCGAAGCCGGACGAGTGATCGCAGCTACGACAACGCCCGAGCCGACGGTGGGGCTCGTCTTCTACGACCTCAAGAGCTGTCTGCGCTCGGTCGACGAGCCGGCGCCGCCGGCGAAGAAACGGCGCGCACCCGCGAAGAAGGCAAAGGACGACGATGACGCCTCGTAAGCTCGTGACCGGCATTCTGCTCGCGGCCGGCTCGCTTGCCGGCTCCGTCCTCGTCCGACGCCGCGCGGCGCGGAAGCGAGAGCGCGTCGATCTGTACTCCGAGGACGGACTCGTGCACTCGTACGCCGACGACTCGCTCGAAGCCGCCCGGCTGCTGTCGATCGCGCGCGAGCTCTTCGTTACGTGAGCGATCCCGAGCTCGGCCGCGCCCTGCGCGAGGCCGCGTACCTCGAGGGCGACTTCCTACTTCGCTCCGGGCGCCGCTCCCAGTACTACCTCGACAAGTACCGCTTCGAGACGAGACCCGACCTGCTCGGGCCCATTGGCGCAGAGATCGCCCGGGCCGCCGCCGAGCACGACCCCGAGGCGACGCGCCTGGCCGGGCCCGAGCTCGGCGCGGTCGCGCTCGCGGCTGCGGCCTCGCTTGCAGGCGGTCTGCCGTTCCTGATCGTGCGCGGCGAGGCGAAGGCTTACGGGACCGCGAACCGCCTCGAAGGAGTGTTCGAGCCAGGCGAGCAGGTCTGCCTCGTCGAGGACGTGATCACCTCCGGCGGCGCCGCGCTCGGAGCGATCGAGGCGCTGCGGGCAGTCGGCCTTCGCGTATCGACGGCGATCTGCGTGGTCGACCGCGAGGAAGGCGGCGTCGATGCTCTCGCCCGGAACGGCGTCCGCCTGTGGCCCCTCTTCCGTGCCTCAGAGCTCCTGGAATTGCCCGCAAATCCGCTTGGTTGAGCGGATTCGTCCGATTCCGTTGTTAGGCTTCCGACCAAGGTCTGATTTTCCGGTCCCTAAACAGGAGGAGTTCGTTGACGAAGCAGGAGTTCATCCAGCAGGTCAGCCACAAGAGCGGACTGTCTGCTCGCGAAGCCGGCAAGGCCGTGGATGCGTTCATGGAGACGGTGACCGAGACTCTGAAGGGCGGCGACTCCGTCAACTTCACCGGTTTCGGGAAGTTCGCGGCCTCTCCGCGCGCCGCGCGGCAGGGTGTCAACCCGCGCACGGGCGAGCGCGTCCAGATCGCAGCCACGATCGTGCCGAAGTTCTCAGCCGGCAGCCAGCTGAAGGCTGCGCTCAAGCCGTAACGCCGGTCCGATCGGCTCGACAGCGGAGGGCGGCGCGAGCCGCCCTCCGCTGTTCTCGTTACCTTTCGAGGCGATGGCCGTTGCCACGCTGACGTTCGCCGACCGTCTGGCCGCCGAGGTCGAGCGCAAGCGGTCGCAACTGGTGGTCGGGCTCGACCCGAACCCGGACCTGTTGCCCGTCGAGTTGCGCGGGGATGTGGAGCGCTTCTGCTGCGGCATCGTCGACGCGGTCGCGCCCTACGCCGTGGCGGTCAAGCCGCAGCTCGCCTTCTTCGAAGCCCTGGGACCGCGCGGGATGTCCGCGTTCGACCAGGTGTGCGCCTACGCCCGCCGTGCAGGCCTCCTGGTGATCGCCGACGGCAAGCGAGGCGACATCGGCTCGACAGCACGCGCCTACGCCGACGCGTACCTCGAAGGCGACCCGCCGCGCGCCGATGCCCTCACGGTCAACCCCTGGCTCGGACGCGACGCGATCGAGCCGTTCCTCGGAGCTGTGAGACGCGGCGGCGCCGGCATCTTCGTGCTCGTGCGCACCTCGAACTCCGGCGGCGACGTCCAGGACGCCGTGCTCAAGGACGGCCGCCCTCTCTGGCACCACGTCGCGGGGCTGGTCGACGAGTGGGGCGAGGAGTCGACCAGCGAGGTCGGCCTGTCGTCGGTTGGTGCGGTCGTCGGGGCGACCCACCCGCGCGCCGTCGCCGAGGCCCGGCGGCTGATGCCACGGACGATCCTGCTACTTCCCGGCGTCGGCGCACAAGGAGCGTCGGTAGCCGATCTCGCGCGCGCTTTTCAGAGCGGCCCGGCGAGCGCGCTCGTCTCGGCGTCACGCTCCGTGATCTACGCGTACCGGGAATCGACCGCGGACTTCCGGGAGGCGGCAGGCGCCGAGGCGTCGCGGCTTCAACGCGAGGTCTGGATCGCCTCCGGCTGGTAGTGCGCACAGACGATTGGCGGCGGTACGTCGGACCGGCCGCGTTCCTGCTCGCCGTGACCGTGGCCGTCGTGTTGATCCGCGCGGGGATGAACGCGGGCTCCACGTCGGGCCGGACAACCTCCGTCACGACCAGCGTGACGACGCGGAAGCCGGCCGCCAAGCGCTTCTTCACTGTTCGAGCGGGCGACACGTTCAGCACGATCTCGAGGAAGACGCACGTGCCGGTGGCGACGATCGCCAGGCTGAATCCCAAGGCATCGTCGACGTCGCTTTTCATCGGAGAGAAGGTTCGCATCCGATGAGGTGGGCGGTGCTCGTGCTGGTGACGCTGGTCGCAGCGACCTCCGCCTCGGGCGCCGCGGCTGCGGTCCCCCAGGTCCAGGCGAGTGCCTGGATCATCGAGGACGCCCGCACCGGCGAGGTGCTCGGCGCGTCGAATGCGCACGAGCGCGTGCCGATCGCATCGATCACGAAGCTGATGACCGTCCTCGTGACGCTTGAGCACCGGTCGCTCGACGACGTGATCGACGTCGACCCGCGTGCCGCTGCGGTGGGTGAGGCGAGCGCCAACCTCAGCCCCGGCGACGAGTTGACGGTTTCGGATCTCGTGAAGGCAGCGCTGATCCAGTCGGCCAACGATGCGGCGGATGCGCTCGCGCTATCGGTCGCCCCCGACTACCCGGCTTTCGCGACGTTGATGAACGAGAAGGCCCGGGAACTCGGGCTGCACGACACGCATTTCGTCCGCCCTGACGGTCTCGATGCCCCCGGCCACGTCTCGAGCGCCGCGGACGTAACGAAACTCGCACGTGTGGTGATGCGAATCCCCTTCGTGCGCCGCACCGTTCGCGAGGAGACGGCGACGATCGGCGGTGGCAGGACGCTGCACACCTGGGACGACCTTCTCACCCAGTTTCCCGAGACGATCGGGGTCAAGACGGGGCATACCGGGCTTGCCGGCTGGTGTCAGGTGGCCGCCGCGCGCCAAAACGGCATCACGGTGTACGCGACGCTTCTCGGCAGCCCGGGGCGGTCGCAGCGGAACGACGACCTCGAGTCGCTCCTCGTCTGGGGCCTTTCGCGGTTCCGCCTGGTGCCGGCCGTGCAGGCGGGGCGCGTCTACGCGACGGTCGCCGTCGGGTATGGGAAGGCGCCTCTCGGGCTCGTCGCCTCGAAGCCGCTTCTGACCGTCGCAAGGATCGACAGGCCGCTCACCGAGACGGTTGTGGCCGCGGCGGGCGTCTCGCTGCCGGTGCAGCGGGGTGATCGTCTGGGCCGTGTCGAGATCAGAGCCGGATCACGCGTTGTGGGGACGCGCGACCTCGTCGCTTCGCGGACGATTAACAAGCCCGGCGCCGAGGGACGTCTACGCTGGTACGCCCGAAGGACACTGCACCACCTGACCCACCTCCTGTGAGCAGCCGACACCCATGATCGTCACCGTCACACTGAATGCGGCGATCGACCGCACGCTGACAGTCCCGAACTTCCAGCGGGGGCAGCGGCATCGGGCGAGCGCGGGCGTGACGATGGCCGGAGGCAAAGGCATCAACGTCGCGCGCACGCTGAAGGCGCTCGGCATCCCGGTCGTTGCGACCGGCCTCGTGGGCGGCACGACCGGCACGCGGATCGTCGAGGAGTTGACCGCCGAGGCGATCCTGAACGACTTCGTCCGGATCGACGGCGAGTCGCGCACGTCGACCGCCGTCGTCGATCCGGCGGGCGGGACCTACACTGAGATCAACGAGTGGGGCCCCGCCGTCTCCGTCGAAGAGCTCGAGACGCTCCTCGAGAAGCTTCGTTATCTGACGCAGGGCGCTGAGCTCGTCGTCTTCGCAGGCTCCTTGCCGCGCGACGTCGCAGACGACTTCTACGCCGAAGCGACCCGCGAGCTCGAACGCCGTCACGTTCCCGTCGTCCTCGACACCGAAGGAGAGCCGCTGCGCCTCGGCGTCGAGGCGGAGCCGTTCCTCGTCTCGCCGAATCAGGCTGAGGCCGAGGCGCTCGTCGGACAGGAGTTCCACGACGACGAGGACTTCCTGCTCGCCGTCGACCGAATCGCCGAAATGGGCGCACGCAACGTTCTGATCACCACCGAGAGTGGCTGCGTCGCCCTGCTACACGAGGAGCGCGCGGCATGTCGGTTCCGCGCCTCCGCACCCCGGCTCGAGCCGGTCTCGACCGTCGGCGCCGGCGACGTGCTGCTCGGTGCCTTCCTGGCTTCACGGCATGCCGGCCGGACGAACTCGGAAGCTCTGCGCGCAGCCGTCGCGACGGGCGCCGCCTCGACCCTCGAAGTCGGGGCCGGCAGGTTCGACCCGCGTCAGGCAGGCCGCCTGCAGGCCGGGGTCGACGTCTCGGAGCTCGAGCCGGTCGAAGCGTGATCCGCACCCGTCGGTAACCTTCCCGGATGGACGTCGGGAAACTCGCCTTCGAGAGCCTTGGGAGCACGCTTCCAGAGAAGTTCGCGAAGGAGGGCCTCACCTTCGACGACGTCCTGCTCGTCCCGGCAGAGTCGTCGGTCCTTCCGAACGACGTCTCGACCGCCTCGCGGCTGACACGGACGATCGTGCTCGAGTCGCCCGTGGTCTCGGCGGCGATGGACACCGTTACCGAGGCGCGCATGGCGATCGCGCTCGCTCGCGAAGGCGGAATCGGGATCGTCCACCGCAACCTGCCGATCGAAGCCCAGGTCGGCGAGGTCGACCGCGTCAAGCGGTCCGAGTCCGGGCTGATCGTCGAGCCGCTGACGCTACCGCCGCACGCGCTCGTCTCCGACGCGCTCGACCTGATGGAGCGCTACCACATCTCCGGCGTCCCGATCACGGATGACGGCGGCCGGCTCGTCGGCATCCTCACGAACCGCGACCTGCGCTTCGAGCGCAACGTCGCGCAGCCGGTCTCCGACCTGATGACGGCGTGCGACCTGGTGACGGCGCCGATCGGGACGACCCATCGCGAAGCCGAGCAGCTGCTGCACCGCCATCGCATCGAGAAGCTGCCGATCGTCGATGCAGACGGCGTGCTCCGCGGCCTGATCACCGTCAAGGACATTGCGAAGCGCGTCGAGTTCCCGAACGCGACGAAGGATCAACAGGGGCGGTTGCGCGTCGGCGCGGCCGTCGGCGTGGGGCCGGATGCCGTCGAACGCGCAGGCGCGTTGATCGCTGCCGGCGCGGATGTGCTCGTCGTCGACACCGCACACGGGCACTCGCGTGGGGTGCTCGAGATGGTCTCGCGCATCGCGGGGCTGTCTGGAGAGTTCGAGGTGGTTGCCGGCAATATCTCGACCGGTAATGCTGCCGACGCCTTGATCGACGCCGGTGCCGATGCGGTCAAGGTCGGGCAAGGTCCCGGAGCCATCTGCACGACTCGCGTCGTCGCAGGTGTCGGGGTGCCGCAGGTCACGGCGGTCTATGAGGTCGCGGAGATTGCATCCGCCCACGGCGTCCCGGT
This sequence comes from uncultured Actinomycetes bacterium, assembly GCA_963847845.1. GTDB lineage: Bacteria > Actinomycetota > Thermoleophilia > Gaiellales > Gaiellaceae > PALSA-600. Next base: position 330,133 of record CAWKBI010000005.1, on the reverse strand, counting down.
GATCGCCGACGGTGGGCTGACGTCGTCGGGCGACGTCGCGAAGGCGATCGCCGCCGGCGCGGACACCGTGATGCTCGGCTCGATGCTCGCAGGCACCGACGAGGCGCCAGGCGACGTGATCGTGGTCCAGGGCGAGCGCTTCAAGGAATACCGCGGCATGGGCTCGCTCGGCGCGATGAAGGCGCGCAGCTATTCCAAGGACCGCTACTTCCAGGGAGACGTCGAGGACGTCGAGAAGCTCGTCCCCGAGGGGATCGAGGCTCGCGTGCCTTACAAAGGCCCAGTCGGCGCGGTGCTGCACCAGATCGTCGGTGGGCTTCGCCAGGCGATGGGGTACTGCGGCGCCGAGACGACCGAGGCGATGAAGTCGGCGCGGTTCGTCCGCATCACGGGTGCAGGTCTCCGTGAGTCGCACCCGCACGACGTCACGATCACCAAGGACGCACCCAATTACCGACGCGGCTGAGCTGGCCGTGCTCGCCCCGGCGCCCTCCGTCGAGGAGAAGCCGGTGCTGGTGATCGATCTCGGCGGGCAGTACTCGCAGCTGATCGCGCGGCGGGTCCCAGAGGCCCATGTCTACTCGGAGCTCGTCTCGCACCGCCTGACGGTCGAGGACCTGCAGCGCCGGAACCCGCGCGCGCTGATTCTCTCGGGAGGTCCTGCGTCGGTCTACGCCGACGGGGCGCCACGGCTCGATCCGGCGCTCTTCGAGCTCGGGATCCCAACGCTCGGCATCTGTTACGGCGCCCAGTTGCTCGCCCTCGAGCTCGGCGGACGGGTCGACCGCACGGACGTCTCCGAGTTCGGGCGCACGGAGCTCCGGGCGACGGGGGGCCAGCTGTTCGCGTCGCTGCCCGAAGACCAGTCCGTCTGGATGTCACACCGCGACACCGTCGTCGCGCCGCCTGCCGGCGCGACCGTGGTCGCCACGTCCGAGCACACGCCGGTGGCCGCCTTCGAGGATTCCGAACGCGGCCTGTACGGCGTGCAGTTCCACCCCGAGGTCGTGCATACCCCGCATGGCCAGAGCGTGCTCGAGAACTTCCTCTACCAGATCGCGGGGGCCGAGCCGACGTGGACGCCGGCAGCCGTGATCGAAGAGCAGATCGACAGGATTCGCGATCAGGTCGGTGACGAGGGCGTGCTTTGCGCGCTCTCCGGGGGTGTCGACTCGGCGGTCGCCGCGCTCCTCGTGCACCGGGCGGTCGGCGACCAGCTGACGTGCGTGTTCGTCGATCACGGCCTGATGAGGCGCGGCGAGGCCGAGCAGGTGGTTGCGATGTTTGACGGTGCTTTCCATGTACCGCTCGTCCACGTGCAGGCCCAGGCCCGGTTCATCGACAAGCTGGCGGGCATCTCCGACCCGGAGCGGAAGCGGATCGTGATCGGCGAGGAGTTCATCCGGGTCTTCGAGGACGAGGCCCGCAGGCTCGGCGACGTGCGCTGGCTCGTGCAGGGAACGCTCTACTCGGACGTGATCGAATCCGGCGGAACCGACGGGATCGCTGAGACGATCAAGTCGCATCACAACGTCGGCGGGTTGCCTGCCGACATGGAGATGAAGCTCGTCGAGCCGTTGCGGCTCCTTTTCAAGGATGAGGTGCGGCGGGTCGGCGAGGAGCTCGGGATGCCCGAGCGCATGGTTTGGCGCCAGCCTTTCCCAGGCCCGGGCCTCGCGATCCGCATCATCGGCGAGGTCACCGAGGAGCGGCTCGAGACGCTGCGCGAAGCGGACGCGATCCTGCAGGAGGAGGTGCGCCGCGCGGGCTTGTACCGGGAGCTCTGGCAGTCGTTCTGCGTGCTGCCCGCGATCCGCACCGTCGGCGTCCAGGGCGACTCGCGCACCTACGGCTACCCGATCGCGATCCGCGCAGTCACCTCGGAGGACGCGATGACCGCCGACTGGGCGCGCCTCCCGTACGACCTGATCGAGCTCGTTTCGTCCCGCATCATCAATGAGATACCCGCCGTGAATCGTGTCGTGCTCGACGTCACGTCGAAGCCGCCCGCGACGATCGAGTGGGAATGAAGGTCGCCTACAGGATCGAGACACCCCGTCTCGTCCTGCGCTGCTGGGAGCCGGAGGACGCGCCGCTGATGAAGGAGGCAGTCGACTCGAGCCTCGAGCACCTGCGGCCCTGGATGCCATGGGCCAGATTCGAGCCGCAGACGCTCGACGAGAAGGTCGAGCTCGCACGGACGTTTCGCGGCCAGTTCGACCTCGGCGAGCAGTACGTCTACGGCATCTTCGAGCCCGACGAGGCGCGCGCGCTCGGGGGCAGCGGCTTGCATCCGCGCGGGGGCGACGGCTCGCTCGAGATCGGCTACTGGATCCGCGCAGACTCGATTGGACGCGGCCTCGCGACCGAGACTGCGGCGGTCCTGACGCGGGCCGGGTTCGAGTGCTTCGGCCTCGAGCGGGTCGACCTGTCGTGCGATCCGGAGAACGAGCGCAGCAGGAAGATCCCGCGCAAGCTCGGCTTCGTCGAAGAGGGCCTGCTGCGCGGGAGGCTGCCGCCGAAGAGCGACGGCGGCCCGCGTCGGGATCAGCTCATGTTCTCGATCCTGGCCGGAGAGCTCGCCGCATCGCCGTGCATGGCGTTCGAGTACGTCGCGTACGACGGCCTCGGCCGCGAGCTTTGACCCAAACGGTCAGGGTAAGTGTCAGACGCCGGGGCGTGCCCGCGTTGGCGTACGTCGGCGTCGCGCGCTAGGTCCGCGGGCCGCCGGCGACGTAGATGACCTGGCCCGAGACGTACGAGGCGTCCTCGGAGCAGAGAAACGCGATCGTCCCGGCCACGTCCTCCGGCTGCCCGACGCGCCGCAGTGGGGTCTGGGCGGCGACAGCTTCGGTGAACTGCTCGAACGGGACGCCCATCCGCTCGGCGGTCTGCTCGGTCATCGCGGTCGCGATGAAACCGGGGGCGACGCAGTTCACGTTGACGTTGAACGGCCCGAGCTCGATCGCCAAGGTCTTCGTCATCCCCTGCAGGCCCGCTTTGGCGGTCGAGTAGTTGGTCTGGCCGCGATTGCCGAGCGCCGAAGTCGACGAGATCAGCACCATCTTTCCACCCTTTTGCTCGACCATGTGCTTCTGCGCGGCGCGCGCCGCATAGAACGAGCCCTTGAGATGTGTGTCGATGACTGCATCCCAGTCGTCGTCGCTCAGCTTGAAGAGCATGTTGTCGCGGATGATCCCTGCGCAGGTGACGAGGATGTCGAGCGACCCGCCTGCGGACACAGCCGCGTCGACAGCGGCCTCGACGTCGGCTTTCACCGTCACGTCGCAGCGCACGGCGTGACCGCCGAACCCCGCTGCTGTCTCCTTCGCGGCCGCCTCATCGAAGTCCGCGATCACGACGGTCGCGCCTTCGGAGGCCAGCCTCGTCGCAGTTGCAGCGCCGATGCCGCGCGCGCCGCCGGTGATCAGCGCCGTCCTCCCGTCGAATCTCATGCCCGCGACCCTATACGGTGACCGACGTGGAGTTCCGGGAGATCCTCAGCCGGCGGCGCATGCACCGCGCGTTCGAGCCTGACGCGATCCCCGCCCGGACGATCGAACGTGTCGTCGGCGTGATCCACCGGGCGCCGTCCGGCGGGTTCAGCCAGGGCGGCAGCATCGTCGTCATCACCGACGCGGCGAAGCGCGCCGAGATCGCCGCTGCGTTCGGCGACGAGCACTACTCACAAGGCGGCCGCAATTTCATCGCCGACGCGCCCGTGCATCTCGTCATCTCCGCCAACGAGGCGCTTTACCACGCGCGCTACAACGAGGCCGACAAGCTCGCGGCCACGGGCGGGGTCGAGGTCACATGGCCCGTGCCGTACTGGTTCGTCGACGCAGGCGCGTTGATGATGCTCGTCCTGGCGGCGGCGATCGACGAGGGCCTTGCGAGCGCGTTCATCGGGCACCCCGACCAGAAGCGGATCTTCGACGAGTTGCTCGGCTTGCCCGAGGAGGTGGTCCCGATCGGGCTGGCGCTGATCGGCAGGCCCGGTCCGGGCGCGCCGGTCGGGTCGCGCCTGCGCGAACGCCAGCGGCCGTCCGACCACCTCGTGCACTGGCAGCGCTGGTAGCCGTTACGCCGTGGGCAGCTCGACCGGCCCGTACTTAGCACGAACCAGGTCGACGAACGCCGCCAGCTCGTCCGCGATCGCTGCGTCCTCGATCTCGAGCACGTTCTCGGCGTTCCGCTCGCCGCTGCGTGAGAGATTGAACGAGCCGACGAAAACGGTGTCGTCGCAAACCGTCACCTTCGCATGCATGAAGTCGTGCACTGTCCCGTCGCCGTACGGGGTCGAGATCTTGCCGGTGAACGGGCCCGTCAGCACGTGCTGCAGCAGCGGCAGCTTCCACGAGACATTTTGGTTCGTGCGCCACTGGTGCACGACCTCGCGGATCTGCGTTGCGTCGACGCAGCCGGCGATGTCGACCGACTTGTCGGCGATCACCTGCGCCAGCGTCCCGAGTACGGGGCCGGTGGTGATCACAGGTGAGCAGATCCGCACACGCTTGCGCGCTCGACGGATCAGCTTCGCAATACGGATCGAGACATCCTCGCCGTGGCCCGGCGTCAGCCAGACCCGCACGCCGTCGTCCCAGCGTGGGTCGACGAAACCGCTCTGGGCAACGTCTCCGGTCGTCCAGAGCTGGTCGAAGTCGAGCTGAAACGCTTTCGCGATCGCAGGCGAGTGCACGATCGTGACGACGTTCTCCTGCCGTGACCATGAGTCGTCGGTCCAGTTCAGCGAACCGGTCCACGTCGACTGGTTGTCGCGAATCACGTACTTGTGGTGCATCAGATCGGGCACACCGGCGATCGCCTTGGCGACGACCGGCAGCGCAGCGATCAGGATCGTGTCGGGCTCGGGAGGGGGCGGGACCGGGATCGGATTCGCGTGATCGACGTTGTACGCAAACCGCAGCTGGACGCCGCGCCCGGCGGCCCGCCGGATCGCGTCGCCGACGATCTGGCTCGTTGTCTCGCCGAGGTTGAAGTCGTACTGGGCGAGGTCGAGCGTCGCTGTGGCGCCGTCGATGAAGGTGGCCACCACCTGGGCGATCTCGGCCGGTTGCTGGCCCCCGTCCGTCAGAGTGCGGATCTCGATGCGCTGGGCCATCGATCGGCCAGAGTTCTATCGGAATCCCGGCCGGTACCCTGCTACCATTCCGTGCCGGCGGACGCCTGTTCGCCCTTTCTGCGTATGAAGACCTACAACGCCAAACCGGGCGAGATCGAGCGCGACTGGCTCATTGTCGATGCCGAGGGAAAAACCCTGGGCCGACTGGCGACCCAGATCGCAGAACGTCTACGCGGCAAGGGTAAGACTGTCTACACGCCCCACGTCGACACCGGTGATTTCGTGGTCGTGGTCAACGCAGAGAAGATCGCGGTCACGGGGAAGAAGCTCGACGAGAAGATCTACTACCGGCACTCTGGCTATCCGGGTGGGCTCCGTGAGCGTACGTTGCGCCAGCAGCTCGAACGGCAGCCGACAGAAGTGCTGCGCAAGGCCGTCAAGGGAATGCTGCCCCGGAACAAGCTCGGCCGCGCCCAGTTGACCAAGCTCAAGATCTACGTCGGGCCGGATCATCCGCACTCGGCGCAGGCTCCAACCACTCTCGAGGTGTAAGCAGACAGATGTCGACTCCCGCTCAGTATCTCGGCACCGGTAAGCGCAAGACGTCAGTCGCCCGCGTCATCCTCCGTCCCGGTGACGGCGTCACGTGGATCAACGGCAAGACGATCGAGGAGTACTTCCCGCGCATGGTGCATCGGATGCTGGCGACCGCCCCGCTCAAGGTGGCCGGCCTCGAAGGGCAGTACGACCTCCGCGTGCGGCTGCACGGCGGCGGTCCCTCGGGACAGGCCGGGGCGATGCGGCACGGAATTGCACGTGCTCTCGTCGAGGTCAATCCTGAGCTTCGCCCGCCGCTGCGGCGGGCCGGCTTCCTGACGCGCGACGCGCGCGTCGTGGAGCGCAAGAAGGCCGGGCTGCACAAGGCGCGCAAGGCGCCGCAGTTCAGCAAGCGGTAACTCCGGCCAGTGGCTCGCAAGTACTTCGGCACCGACGGGGTGCGTGGCGTCGTGGGCGAGTTCCTGACGCCGGAGCTCGTCGAGCGCCTCGGCCGCGCTGCTTCTCTCTGGACCGGAGCCGCGAAGGTCTTTGTCGGCCGCGACACGCGCGCCAGTGGCGTCGAGCTCGAGGAGGCGTTCGCCCGCGGGGTGATCTCGGCGGGCGGCGACTGCATTCTGGGCGGTGTGCTGCCGACTCCGGCCGTCGCGCTACTCGCGCTCGACCTCGGGGTCGTGATCTCGGCGTCGCACAACCCGCCCGAGTACAACGGCGTCAAGTTCTTCGACGCGCAGGGGCACAAGCTGACGGACGCAGCCGAGGAGCAGATCGAGGAGTTGCTCGCAGCCGCACCTGGCATCGACCAGGGGAAGATCGAGCATGTCGAAGTCGCGACCGACTCGTACCAGCACCACATCATCGATCGGTTCGGCTCCGATCTGAGCGGCCTCAAGATCGCCGTCGACTGCGCCAACGGCGCTTATTCCGGTCTCGCTCCGCATGCCTTCGAGCTGTGCGGCGCGGAGGTGCATGCGATCGGCGACGCGCCCGACGGCCAGAACATCAACGTCGGCTGCGGTGCCACCGATCTCGCGCTGCTCCAGGAGACGGTCCGCGACGGCCACTTCGATCTCGGGCTCGCGTTCGACGGGGACGGCGACCGGATGCTCGCTGTCGACGAGAACGGAGAGGCTGTCGACGGCGACCAGATCATCGCGATGCTCGCGCTCGACCTCGAGGTGGATGCCGTCGCGGTGACTGTGATGACCAACCTCGGCTTTCACGCGCTGATGCGCGAACGAGGTGTCCGCGTACTGACAACCGACGTCGGCGACCGATACGTGCTCGAGGCGCTCCAGGAATCCGGGGCGATCCTGGGCGGTGAGCAGTCGGGGCACATCCTGTACCTGCACGACCACGTCACGGGCGACGGTCTGGCCGCGGGGCTGCTGCTCTGCGCCGCGCTCAAGGACAGACCTCTCAGCGAGGTTGCCGGTGTGATGCCGCGCTTCCCGCAGGTGAAGGAGAACGTGCGGGTCGCCGAGCGCGAACTGACCCCGGCCGTCATCGCCGAGGTCGAGCGCGTGAACGCCGAATGGAACGGAAAAGGCCGCATTTTGGTGCGTCCGTCGGGAACTGAGCCGTTGATTCGTGTGCTCGCGGAGGCCGAGGATCAGGGTCTCGCCGCGGACGCCTGTGCTAGCATCGCAGCGCTCGTTCGACGAGAGCTCGGCTGACCGCTCCCGACGCGGGGAGACGGTCTGGAGCCGGGCTTTTGCGTTTCCAGGGACCTTTCGGGGGGCAGGTTTCGGCTTACTGCCGAATTCGAGAAGGAGGCTCCGAATGTGCGGAATCATCGGGTATGTCGGCAGCCGGGCCGCGAAGCCCCTACTGATTCAAGGGCTGGAGCGTCTCGAGTACCGAGGCTATGACTCCGCCGGGATCGCTCTGATCGAGGAGCATGGGATCGAGTACGTCCGCGCCGTCGGCAACCTCCAGAACCTGAAGGAGAAGACTGGCTCGAACGGGTCGCAATCGAGAACCGGACTCGGCCACACCCGGTGGGCGACGCATGGCGGCGTCACCGAGGAGAATGCGCACCCGCTCGAGGCCTGCGCTGACGCGAAGCTCTCGATCGTGCTGAACGGGATTGTCGAGAACTACCGCGAACTGCGCGACGAGCTACTCGCCGCAGGGCACAAGTTTCGCTCGGAGACCGACGCAGAGGTCGTCGCGCATCTGCTCGAAGAGGCTTATGACGGCGACCTCGTCGACGCCGTCCGCGCGACCTACACGCGCCTCGAGGGCCACTTCACCTTCGTGGTCATCCACCAGGATCACCCGGATCACCTCGTCGGCGTGCGCCATCAGACACCGATGGTCGTCGGGCTCGGCGACGGCGAGAACTTCCTCGCCTCGAATCTCGCGGCCTTCCTCGCCGAGACTCGGCGAGTGCAGTTCCCGGACGACGGCGAGATCGTCTCGATCAAGCCCGACGATGTCCTCATCATCGATGCGACCAGCGGCGAGCAGATCGAGCACGACGTGATCGAGGTCGACTGGGACGACGCAGCGGCCGAGCGTTCCGGTTACGAGACGTTCATGCTGAAAGAGATCTACGAGCAGCCCGAGGGCGTCGCCGAGACGATCGGTGACCGGGTCCGGCACGGCCATCTCGTCCTGGAGGGCCTCGGCATGTCCGAGGACGAGCTGCGCGATCTTCGCCGCATCGTAGTCGTCGCGTGCGGCACGTCCTACAACGCCGGCGTCGTCGCTCGCTACGCGATCGAAGAGTGGGCGCGCGTCCCGGTCGAGCCCGATGTCGCCAGTGAGTGGATCTACCGCAACCCGGTCGTCGATCCGGGGACACTCGTGATCGGCATCTCACAGTCCGGCGAGACCCGTGACACGATCCAGGCGATGAAGCTCGCGCGCGAGAAGGGTGCGCGCACCGTCGCCGTCACGAACATGATGGGCTCGCAGATCACCCGCGAGGTCGACTCGGTCGTCTACACGCGCACCGGCCTCGAGGTCGGGGTCGCCGCGTCGAAGACGTTCACCGCGCAAGTGGCCCTGATGTTCCTGATCGGGCTCAAGCTCGCGCAATGCCGCGGCACGCTCCCGCCGAAGGAAATCGAGTTCATCCTCGACGAGGTGTACGACCTACCCGCGAAGATGCAGCGCTTCCTCGACGGTGACCATCCGATCGAGGACATTGCACAGCGGTTCCACGAGCAGCCGTTCTTCCTCTACCTCGGCCGTCACATCGGACTGCCAGTCGCGCTCGAGGGTGCACTCAAGCTGAAGGAGATCTCCTACATCCCGACCGAGGCCTACTCGGCCGGCGAGATGAAGCACGGGCCGATCTCGCTGCTCGAGGAGGGAACGCCCGTTGTCGTCGTGGCGACACGGATCCACGTGTACGAGAAGATCGTCTCGAACATCCAGGAAACGCGCGCTCGCGGTGCGCACGTGATCGCAATCGCGACCGACGGGAACGAGGACATCCAGCATCACGCCGACGACGTGATCTATGTCCCGGATTCACCGGCATTCCTGCAGGCCGCACTCGCGATCCTGCCGTTGCAACTGCTCGCCTATCGGATCGCGCGCCTGCGCGGCTTGAACGTCGACCAGCCGCGGAATCTCGCCAAAACCGTCACGGTCGAGTAGCGACCTCCCGCGCGGTCTGGACGAACGCGCGAGCGGCCGGCGAGCTGTAGCGGTCGCGGTGCTGCGCGACCGCGACGATCCGTGACGGCACCTCGGCCGCGAGCTCGACGACAGCGATCCCCGGGTCTCCCTCATTGACCGTCAGGCGCGGCATGACGGCCACTCCGACTCCGGCCGCGACGAGTCCTTGCAGTGTTGGGTTGTCGTTCGAGCGGAAGGTCCAGTGCGGCTCGATCCCCTCGGCCCGGAAGGCCGCGACGACCTGCGCGACCGCCGGGCTGTCACGGAAGCCGACAAGGGGGTGGTCGGCGACGTCGCGCAGCGTCGGCCGCTCCCCGGCGAGCGGTGAGCCTGCGGCCACGATCAGGACGTAGGGGTCTCGAAGCAGCTCGACCGTCTCGAGCGGCGCGTCTCCGACGGGTAGGAGCACGAAGCCGATGTCGAGCTCACCGCGTTCGACGGCGCCGACGATCTCGTCGTCCTCCAGTTCGTCCAGCATCACCTCGATCTGGGGCCATTGCTCGGTGAAGCGGCGCATCAGCTCGGGCAACACGCGGGCACCGACCGACTGGAAGGCGCCGACCGTCAGAGTCCCGGCCTCGCCGGCCTGGAGGGCGCGGAGGTCCGCCTGAGCGGCCTGGAGCCGCGCCACGATCGATTCCGCGTGGCGGAGTAGCAGCGCGCCCGCTTCGGTGAGAGAGACCGGCCGCGGCCCGCCGGGGCGCTCGACGAGCTGCTCGCCCACGATCCGCTCGAGCGTCGCGATCTGCTGGCTGATCGCTGATTGGGTGTAGCCGAGCTGCCTCGCCGCTCGGCCGAACGAGCCCTGGTGCGCGAGCGCCTGCAGCGCCGCGAAATGCCGGACTTCGACCCCGAGCCACGAGTTCGGATGCGATGTATTAGATTTCATGATCATCTTCAATCATAGTTCCATTTGTTCTGATAGTCCCTGGTCAGGCACTCTGTCCCTATGATCGCCATCGCCCTTCTGATCGCCCTCGTCGCGGTCTGCGTGCTCGGTGCTTGCTTCGGCATCGACTCGCGCCACGACGAGCGCGGCTTCCACCGCCCGAACTGGTCCTAGATGGTTGATCGGTAATTCACGCCGTCGCGGCTGGGGGCCTGCACGCGGCGCATTGCGCCCGCCTCGCCCGGTACCAAGGCCTACTGGCCTTGCCACCGGTCGAGTCGACCACACTGCTTGGTGCATTCCCTCCCCGCAACGACGGCAATTACCGATCAACCATCTAGAGCCTCGTTGACGCTCCATATACCCTAAGGGGGTATGTGGATCGTCGATGGCTTGCTCAATGCCTTCCGGATGTTCTGGGAGGTGTGGTGGGCGCTCGTGCTCGGGTTTGCGCTCTCCGGGGTCGTCCAGGCTTGGATCCCGCGCGATCGGATCGAGCGCGCGCTCGGCGGCAGGCGGCTGCGGGAGGTCGTGCTGGCGACCGGGCTCGGAGCGGCGTCGTCCTCGTGCTCGTACGCGGCGATTGCCATCGCCAAGTCGATGTTCGCCAAGGGGGCGAGCCTCGTCTCCGCGATCACGTTCCAGTTCGCGTCGACGAACCTCGTCTTCGAGCTCGGCCTCGTCCTCTGGCTCTTCCTCGGCTGGCGCTTCACGCTGGCAGAGTTCGTAGGCGGGATCGTCCTGATCGGACTGATGTGGCTCGCGCTCGACAGGCTCGTGCCACGCGCTCGAGAGGAGGAACTGCGTATCCACGCTGAGGCGGCGACCACAGGTCACGCCCATCACGCGGCGAGCACAGAGCGCCTTTCGGTTCGGCAGAAGGTCGTCTCGATTCAGGCGTGGTCCGATGTCGCGCACAACTTCCGAGGCGACTGGGAGATGTTGTGGAAGGAGATCCTGGCGGGCTTCGTGATCGCCGGCTACGTGTCGACGCTGCCGATGAACGTGTTCAACCGGCTCTTCCTCACTGATGCCTCTACGCCGGTCCGAATCGCGGAGAATGTCGTCGTCGGGCCGCTCGTCGCGGCACTTGCTTTCGTCTGCTCGATCGGGAACATCCCGCTCGCCGCGGTGCTCTGGAGCGGCGGGATCTCGTTCGCCGGGGTGATCGCGTTCATCTTCGCCGATCTGATAATCGTCCCGATCGTCAACATCTACCGCAAGTACTACGGCGGTAGGTTCGCGGCGTTGCTCGTTGCTGTGATGTTCGCGGCGATGTCCGTGGCGGCTCTCGTCGTCGACGGGCTGTTCTCGCTCTTCGGGCTCGTCCCCGCAAAGCGGCCGTCGATCGAGTCGATCGCCGAGCGCCCGATCACCTGGAACTACACCTCGGTGCTCGATCTCGTCTTCGTGCTCGTATTCGTCGCGCTGATCGCGCTGACGCTCCGCCGGGGCACGAAGGATCCCATCTGCGGCATGACCGTCGACAAGCAGGCAGGCGGGCCGACCTCGGTTCACGGCGGCCGGACGTTCTTCTTCTGTAGCGACCACTGCCGCCACACCTTCGACAACGATCCGGAGCATTATTCGTGAGCCACGGCTACGTTCGTACCGACCGCAAGGAGTCGCTGACGCGCAGGTTGAAGCGTGCCGAGGGACAGGTGCGGGGCCTGCAGCAGATGATCGAGGAGGAGCGCTACTGCATCGACATCCTCACCCAGATCTCGGCCACGAAGGCGGCGCTCGACGCCGTCGCGTTGAAGATCCTCGAGGACCACGTCCAGCATTGCGTCCGCGAGGGCGGTGACGAGATGGCCGCCGAGGTGACGGCCGCGATCGAGCGGCTCATCCGCTCGCGCTAGCTGGTGCGTGAATTTTCGATCCACCAGTTCGGGGCGTAGACTTCCCGACGTGGCAGACGTGAGTGAACGGCTGAAGGAGGTCCCGCTCTTCAGCGAGCTCAACCAGCGGCAGTTGAAGCGCATCGCCCGCGATTTTCGCGACCGGCGTTTCAAGCCCGGAGCGTCAATCGTGCGGCAGAACGAGATGAGCGGGATCGGCTTCTTCATCATCACCGAGGGAGAGGCAGCCGTGATCGTCGATGGCAGAGAGGTCGCCCGCCTCGGGCCTGGCGAGCACTTCGGGGAGCTCGCGCTGATCAGTGAGGGCTTGCGCACCGCCACGGTGACCGCAAGTACGCAGCTTCAGTGTCTCGAGATCACCTTCTGGGACTTCCGGCGGATTGCGAAGGACAACCCGGACATCGCCTGGAAGTTGATGCAGTACGTCGTCGGGCTGTTGATCGACGAGCGCCTGGCTCGCGCGCACGCGTTCGCCGCGGCAAGCGCCTAACGCCTAGCGCTGTCCGGCGGACCTCCCGGCAGCACGCGCTCGTACGTCTCTCTGTGAGGACGGGCCCCATCGTCGTTGCTGCAGCCGCGCTGCTCGTCGCGGTCGCGGCCGGCACGGGCACCGCCCGAGCCGACGGGCTCCCGGTGCTCGGGGTCGATATCGGAAGCAGCGGAGTCGCGGCGCCGGACGGCTCAGAGCGATACGTGACGATCGCAGCTCCCGGGGGAACGATGGTCGAGCGCATCCGTCGGGCCGGCGGTCAGGTGTCGGCAGCAGTGTTCGTCAGCGGCACCTTCACGATCCCGGCCGTTGCCTATGACGGATCGGCGGCCGGGCTCTCGGGCGACCGGCACACGCTCGTCCTGATCGAGCCCCGCCGGGCCTTCCCGCGGTCGACCACAGCTTTGCTCGTGCTCCGCGCGCCGAGCCTCGCGAGGCGCACGCTCGTCGAGCTTCACGGCGATTTCAGCTTCGATGCCGTCTCGCCCGACGGCTCCCGGCTCTTCCTGATCCAGTATCTATCGCCGACCGACCCGACCCGCTATGCAGTGCGCAGCTTCGATCTGGTGGCGATGCGCCTGACGTCGAAGCGCATCGCCGATCCTCGCGAGCCCGATCAGGCGATGCGCGGAAACCCGCTCAGCAGAGCGACCAGCGCTGACGGCCGGTGGGCGTACACCCTCTACGACGGCGGTGGGACGCAGCCGTTCGTGCATGCGCTCGATACGGTGCGGGCGACGGCTCGGTGTATCGATCTGGTCAGCGTTGCTCCTTCGGTCGTGTCGCGGCTCCGCCTCGGGATGGCCGACGAGGGTGGCGCGGTTCACGTGCTCGACGGCGGTCGTCCGGTGTTGGCGATGAATACTCGGACCTTCACGGTCTCCGGGTTGCCGGACCGTGGCTCTCACCCGTTGCCATGGCTCGAAATCGCCCTAGCCTGCGTCGTGCTCGCGGCGATCGCGGGTGTCGTGCGCCGAGTGCGCCGCCGCCGCACCACGTCCGCGCCCGTTCCGGTCAACTAGCCGTCGTCGGGCTCGCGCCGGCGCCGTTTGGTCTGCGCCCGGCGCTTCTTCTCGTCGAGCCGGCGCTCCTGTGAGGCCCTGGTCGGTTTCGTCGCGTGACGCGGCCGCCGTACCCTCGTCGCCTCGTGTAACTGCTCGAGGATGCGCTCGGTCGCGAGCCCGCGGTTCCGCAACTGGGAGCGCTCATCCTGGGCGATTGCGTGGACAACCGGGCCGATCTTCGCAAGGACGAGGCGTCGTTCCCGGTCGGTGAGCGCGGCCGAGCCCTCGACGTCGAACAGCGCCTCGACCCGCGTCGAGCTCTTCTGTGCGTGCTGGCCGCCCGGCCCGCTGGAGCGCGAGAACCTGAAGGCCACTTCCGAGCGAATAGACTCGCTGTCCATGGGCGCCATTCTCGTGGACGTGGACGGCGTCCTGCATGTTTCCGGTGCGCCGATCGCCGGTGCGGCGCTCGCGGTCAAGAGGCTCCGAGCTGACGGTCACCGCCTTCGCTTCGTCACCAACTCCACGACCAGGTCGAGGGCGCAACTGGTCGAGCAGCTTCACCAGATGGGGATCGAGCTCGAGAGTGATGAGTTGCAGACGACCGGCAGCGTCGCGGCGCGAGCCCTCGCCGGCAAACGGGTGCTCGCCCTGACGATGCCGGGAATCCTCGACGATCTCGACGGTCTTCAGCTCGTCGGTATGAACGTCGACGCCGTGCTGCTCGGCGGCGCCGACGAAGGCGAAGAGACCGGCCGCATCTTCTCCTACCTCAACTTGAACCGCGCGTTCCACGAGCTCGAGGCCGGTGCTGACCTCTACTGCCTGCACAAGAATAAGTGGTGGCAGACCGCCGACGGCGCGCGCCTCGATGCCGGGGCGTTCGTGGCCGGCCTCGAGTACGCCGCCGACATCGAGGCGACGGTGCTAGGGAAGCCGAGCTCGGCATACTTCGCCGCCGCCCTCGAGGCGCTCGACGCCGAACCGGGGCTGACCTGGATGGTCGGCGACGACGTCGAAGGGGACATTCTCGGCGGGCACAACTACGGGATGCGTACGGTGCTCGTTCGTACCGGCAAGTTCCGCCCGGACGACGTCGAGCGGTCGAGGGTGCAGCCCGACGGGATCGTCTCCTCGATCGCGCAGCTGCCCGACTGGCTCGAACGGAATTCTTAGCTGGTGCGTGTGGGAGTCGATCTGATCGAGATCGAGCGGATCCGGCGCGCGCTCGAGCGGCACGGAGACGACTTCAAGGAACGTTGTTTCACGGAGGCCGAGCGCGCCTACTGCGACTCCAAGCCCAACCCTCCGCAGCATTACGCCGGACGGTTCGCCGCCAAGGAGGCGGTCGGCAAGGCGCTCGGCTCGGGCGTCTACTTCACCTGGAAGGAGATCGAGATCCGCGGCCGCCCGAAGCCGGGCGTACACCTGCGCGGCCGCACCGCGGCGTGGGCCGAGAAGATCAGGGCGGGGAAGATCGAGCTCTCGATGACGCACTCGCGTGAGCTGGCAGCTGCCGTGGCCGTGGTGGTCGACGCTTGAGGCTGCAGCCGCTCCTGACCGCCGACGAGACACGGCGGGCCGAAGAGGCTTACGCAGGGTCGCTCGACGACCTGATGGAGCGCGCCGGAGTCGCGGTCGCCGAGCTCGTCTTGCGATCGTTCCCCGGGCGGGTGACGGTCGTCTGCGGCAAGGGGAAGAACGGCGGCGACGGCCGAATCAGCGCCCGCGTGCTGCGCGAGGGCGGGCGTGAGGTCACCGTGCTCGACGAGGTCGGGGATCTCGGCGACCCCGATGTGGTCGTCGACGCGTTGCTCGGGATCGGGCTCGACGGGCCGCCGCGTGAGGACGCTGCGCGCATGATCGAGCTGATCAACGCCGCAGGGCGGCCGGTGGTCTCGGTCGACGTCCCGTCAGGCGTCAATGCGTCGACGGGCGAGGTCGCCGGAGCCGCGGTGCGGGCGACCGAGACCGTGACGTTCGGTGCCGCCAAGGTCGGCCTCGCGATCGCGCCTGGAGCGTTTTATGCCGGCGCGGTCACAGTCGTGCCGCTCGGCCTACGGCCGCGCGAGCACGAGCATTCACTCGTCCCCGCGGCCGTCCTTCTCGATGTGCCGCGGAAGCAGACGATGTCGACGAAATACTCTGCCGGCTCGGTTCTGATCGTCGGCGGTTCCCGCGGCCTCAGCGGTGCGCCGATTCTCGCCGCCCGGGCCGCGTTTCGCGCCGACGCCGGTTACGTCGCGATCGGCGCCCCCGAGTCGGTCCTGCCGGTCCTGGAAGCGGTGCTGCTCGAGGCTGTAAAACGCCCGCTGCCCGAGGACAGCGTCGGGCGGTTGCTGCCGCGCTCGGCGGACGCGATCCTCGAGGCGGCCGAGAAGGCCGATGCTGTGGCAATCGGACCTGGACTTGGCCGCAGCGAGGGCACGGTCGAGCTCGTCCGCATCCTGCTCGAGCGGCTCGACCTGCCGATCGTGCTCGACGCCGACGCGCTCTGGGGGCTCGAGCCCTTCACCCGGGCCGCGCCGACAGTCCTGACTCCGCACAGCGGCGAACTCGCGGGCCTGCTCGGCGTCGACGGGCGTGAGCTCGACGCTCACCGGCTCGACGCGGTGCGGCGTGCCGCATCGCGCTTCGGCTCGGTCGTGCTCTTGAAAGGAGCGGACACGCTCGTCGCCGCTCCGCGCGCCGGAGTCCTCGTCGCGACGTACGGGACGCCCGCGCTCGCAACGGCAGGTTCCGGCGACGTGCTGACCGGGGTCGTCGCTGCATTCCTCGCGAAGGGGATGGAGGCGCAGTACGCGGCGGCCGCCGCGGCGGTCGCGCACGGCGTCGCCTCCGAGCTCCTCGACCCGCAGGCCGGCGCCGTTGCGTCCGACCTCCTGCCCGAGCTGCGCCGCGCTCTCAGCGGCCACGGCCTGCAGCG
The DNA here is from genome assembly GCA_963847845.1 of uncultured Actinomycetes bacterium. GTDB lineage: Bacteria > Actinomycetota > Thermoleophilia > Gaiellales > Gaiellaceae > PALSA-600. The sequence goes on along the minus strand of CAWKBI010000005.1, from coordinate 313,691 downwards.
CGCCCCGCTCGCTTGAGAAGCGAAGTGACGATCGACCTTGGGGCGCTCCGCCGCAACGCGGCGGTGTTAGTGCGCGCACTCGACGGGGCGGAGCTGTGGGCCGTCGTCAAGGCTGACGGGTACGGCCACGGCGCGGCGGACTGTGCTGCGGCGGCGCTCGTCGGCGGTGCCGCAGCGCTGTGTGTCGCGACGGTCGCCGAGGGCGTACTGCTCCGCTCGAGCGAGCCCGAGGCCCGGATCCTGGTGCTTGGCCCGGCGGCGGAAGAGATCGTCTCTGCCCGCGAGGCCCGCCTCGAACTGACAATCACCGGCGGCCGACTGCCGGCCGGCGTCCCCGTTCACCTGAAGCTCGACACCGGCATGGGCCGCTGGGGGCTGTCCGAGCTTCCCGCGGCGGCGGACGGGGTCGTCGGCGTGATGACCCACCTCGCGACCGCCGACACCGACCTCCACTTCGCACGCGCGCAGCTCGCACGCTTTCGCGCTGCTACGGACCGGCTGACTGGGCTGACCCGACACGCGGCGAACAGCGCAGCTGCGCTCCGCCTTCCGGAGTCGCGGTTCGACGCGGCGCGGTGCGGGATCGCGCTTTACGGCCTCTCGCCGTTCGGCGAGGATCCGGGTGTGGACGGGCTCGAGCCGGTGTTGTCGTGGCGTACGGAGATCGCTCAGTCGAAGCTGCTGCGGGCGGGAGAGTCGACCGGTTACGGGCGACGCTTCGTCGCCGCGGAGGACACGTGGATCGGGATCCTGCCCGTGGGCTACGCCGACGGTTTCCGCCGTGACCTAACCGGTACCGAGGTGCTCGTCGAGGGCGAGCGGCGCCGTGTCGTCGGCGCCATCTCGATGGATGCGACGGCCGTCCAGCTCGACCGGGAGTACGCGCCGGGGACGCCGGTCACGCTGGTCGGCCCGGGCCTGCCGCTCGAGGAGCACGCCCGGGTCGCAGAGACGATTACCTACGAGCTTGCCTGCGGGATCACTTCGTCGTCCGGACGCGCGACCAGGGTGGTGGTTCGTGGACCGGGTTGAGCACCGTGCCGCGTTGCAGGCCGCGCGTGCCGATCAGCTGGCCGCAACGCTCGACCGCCTGCTGGTGCTCCGCGGCGACGAGCGGGCGCTCGACGTCGGTTCGGGGTTGGGAGCGCTGGCGAACGCGCTCGCTCCGCGGGTTCGTGAGGTCGTGTCGGTCGACACGGACGAGACGGTCGTCGAGCGCGCCCGAGCGACCGCGCCCGCGAACGTCGAGGTGCTGCTCGGGGACGGGGAGCACCTGCCCTTCGATGCGTTCGAGTTCGACCTGACTGGCAGCCTGCGCACGCTCCACCACACGCCGCGGCCCGAGCTGCTGGTCGCCGAGCTCGTTCGAGTGACGAAGCCCGGAGGCACGATTCTCGTCGTCGACCAGGTTGCGCCGGTCGACCCGCTCGCCGCGTTCGAGCTGAACCGCTTCGAGCGCGCTCGTGATGCATCGACGACCAGGGTGCTTGCCGAAGGCGACCTGCGAGCCCTCTTCGATGCCAACGGGCTCGTACTTCGTCGCGAGGAAACCGTGTCGGAGTCGCGCGACCTCGATGCCTACCTCGATCTCGCCGGTTGCGCCGGCGACGAGCGCGAGCGGGTGAAGGCGCTCGCGCCCTCGTCGTACGAGGCAACGGTCGGCTGGTTCCTACTTACGCGTCCGTGACAACCGCGCACGGGCGACCGTCGCCGGCGCGAGCGCCTGCGCCCAGGCGAAGCCGCGGTACCAGCGCGGGACGAAGATCTCGCGCCGATCGTGCTCGATCGCGTCGAGAATCCTGGCCGCGACCAGCGGTGGGTCGGCGACGAGCCGCCGGGCGATCCGTGGGAGCCGGTGACGCTGCGGGAATCCTTCAGTCTCGATCAGGCCCGGGTTGACCGTGTGGACCGATACCCCGCGGGGCGCGAGCTCGACGGTCAGGGATCGAGAGAGCGCAAGTTGCGCGTGCTTCGAGGCCGAATACGGGCCTCCCGCAACCGTTCCCGCGACCGACGCGATCGTGACCAAGTGCGAGCCGCGACCGAGAGCCGGGAGAAACGCCAGCACGGTCCAGAGCGAGCCCAGGTAGTTGACCCGCATCATCTGCTCGATAGCCTCGGGCCGGCCGTCGAGGAAACTGGTTCCGGCCGTAAAACCCGCGTTGCACACCAGCAGGTCGATCTTCGGATGTCGCTCGAGCACGCGTGCGGCGGCGGCGGCGACGGCCCCGCGGTCGGCAACGTCGCAAGCTTCGTGCTCGTCGGTGCGCGATGGACGGCGTGAAAGCCCAATCGTCTGCCAGCCGGTTGCCCGAAGCCGGTCGACGAGCTCCGCACCGATCCCCGAGCTCGCGCCGGTGACGACGGCTATCCGCAGATCCGGAACGCACGCACGGCTGTGGCCGCGCGGCCCTTCGTGTCGAGAACGGTCGCCGTCAACCGGTGCAGACCCTTCTTCAGGGCGCCGGTCCGCCAGAGCTTCGAGTAGAGCGAGCCCGAGGCGCCGCGATCGCTGCCGATCAGACGAGTGCCATCGTGGAAGACCACCTTGCTCACGTGTGCGGTCGAGTCTGCGACGACGAACAGCCCGGTGCTCTTCTGCGCACAGGTCCGCGCCGCGGGCTCGATCCAGGAGATGGTCGGGCCTGCGACGACGCGCAGGGTTGCAGGGTGATAGGTGGTGTTCGGCATTAGTGCGTTGCCGACCGTGTTGATGTTCTTCGCCTCCTGATAGTCGGAGGCGACGACGAGAGCCGGGGTCCTGCCCGGGCGAAGCGCGGGCGCCTGCGGCGGCAGGCCGAACACGAGCAGCCCGCTGACGGGGTCGTAGAGCGACGCTCCGATCAGCACCTTGCCGTAGGAGAGGACGAGCGACAGCGGATCGACGCCGGACTGAAGGTCAGAGACCGCCGCCACGATCAGCGGCCGGCCGGCGGACACCCGGGTCGTGAGGACGTGCACCGCGGGCGGCGTGAGATCGTTCGTCCACGAGTTGAGCAGGTACTTCCCGTTCTGGGGGCGGTTCGTGTACGCGTCGGCCCGCGAGTCGACGGCGACGAAGAACCGTTGCAGCCGGGGGAACTGGACACCTGCCGCACCGATGTCCGCGCCTCCGTCGAACGTCAGCGGATTGACGTCGGTCGGGATGCCTGCATAGCCCTGGACGTTGTTCTCGTCCTTCGAACCGAGCACGAACGGGTCGACCAGCGCACCGCTCGAGGCAGCGAGGACCGAGACGCCGAAGTTGACCACCGGTTGGTTGATGTCGGTGAAGTAGAGATGCTCGGCGCCGTCCTCGTTCATCGGGCTGCCCGTGTAGTTTGGCGGCGGGCCGAAAGGCTCGGACGGGCAGCAGTACACCGAGATGTGGCTCGTGCCGACGGCGGTGTCGCCGAGCTGGGATTTCGCGAGGCGCGTCGCGGGGAGATCGCGGAGCGCCGGGCGCTCGATCAGGAAGGAGTACGGGACGCGCCGCGTTACTCCGTCGCCGGTCAGGACCACGAAGCCGTAGTTCTCGCCGGTCGCAGCGGAGGCTTGCGCGCGCACGACCACGGGAATCGCCACGTCGCCTCCGGGCGCGACGGTCACCTGACCGGGCACGTCGATCACAACACCGGCGGAGGCCGCTTGCGGCGCGAGCGAGACCGTCCAGGTGCCAGAGCCGTTGCCCGCATCGCTCGCCGTCAGCAACAGCGATGCGCGCTGCGCGCCGGTCGAGACGTCGATTCGCTCGAACGAAAGCGACTGTGGGTCGGTGAAGAGCTTCGGATCGTCGGCAGTGAGCACGTTCACGAGCCCTGCGCCCTCCAGCAGGACCGGTGCCTCGTGGGTCCGGGCGGTGTCGTCGAAGGCCGGTCCGGCCGTCGACATCAGGGCCGACTTGACCTGCGACGACGACCAGGTCGGATGTTGCTGGAGGAGTAGGGCCGCAGCGCCGGCAACGTGCGGCGTCGCCATCGACGTTCCCGCGAAGACCGAGAAGGTGGAGCCTGTCGTCGCGGGCGGAGTCGACGAGAGCACGTCGAGCCCGGGTGCCGACAGGTCTGGTTTCAACCGGTGGTCGAAGTCGGTCGGTCCGGCGGACGAGAAGCTCGTGATCACGCCGGCGCGGTTCGTGGGCAGTTCGAGCACGTTGGCCGACACTCGGATCCGGGCTTGTCCGCCGTTCGCGTCGGCGAATGCTCTGAGCTGGCTGCCGTCGAGGTCGGCGATCATCCCCGCAGGTACCGGCAGTTGCACCGGAATCGGATTGGCCTCGCCCGGGCGGTTGTCGACGAGCACGATGCCGGCGGCGTCGCCCAAGAGTGCGCGGGCGGCTTTCGAGACAAAGCTGCAGCGTCCGCGTGAGACGAGGGCGATCTTGCCGGCGAGCGAGCCGTTCGGCAGGTTGCCGAGGCCGCTGTCCGGATCGGCGACCGGGCCGCAAAGGTACGGATCGGCCGGTTTGCCGTCGGTGCCGACCACAGTCGCGACGTCGACCAATGTCTGATCCGAGCTCGCCCAGGCGGCCGGCACGCCGGCGATCTGGATCGGGACGGCCCCGAGGGAGGACGGGCCGCCGACGACGCCGAGTGCGGGTGCGAAGACGTGTGCGTTCGAGACCGCGGCGACCGAGATCGCATCGGGTGCCGTACCGGGCGAGCCCGTCGAGCCGAGGCCGTAGTCGTCTCGGTCGTTGCCCGAGGCGATCACCGGCACGACTCCCGCGAGGGCTGTGTTGTGCACGGTCTCGTTCATCGCGTCGTTCACAGGGTCGGTCTCGGGTCCACCGCCGGAGAAGTTGATCACGTTCATGCCGTCGGCGACCGCAGACTCGAACGCGCTCACGATCTCGGGGGTGTCGGCTTCGTGGCCGAAGGGCGTGGGGATCGTGAAGACTCGGTAGTTGCCGATCCAGGCTCGCGGTGCGACGCCCGAGAGGTTCGCCGTCGCCGGATGGTCGGGTCCCGCGGGTGCGTTGGTGCCCTCGTCGCCGGCAGCGATTCCGGACACATGGGTGCCGTGGGGCTCCGTCGGGTCGAACGCCTGGTTGCTGAGCTTGTCGCGCACCGGTCCCGGGAAAACGCGTGCGACGATCACCTTCGCCGTCGTTCGCCGTGCGTCGCCCTTCGGGAAGCCGGGCGGGTACGAGAAGCCGGCCGGTGCGAGGAACGGGCTCGACGCATCGACGCCCGTGTCGACGACGCCGATCTTGATTCCCTGTCCCTTGTCCCCGGTGGCTGCCTGGAGATCGGTCGCGTGGATCACCGACGGGCCGCGGTCCATCGTCCGGGTGTAGGTGAGGCTCGGGTAGATCCGGTCGACAGACCGGACGGCGAGCAGCTTCGGGAGCGACTTCGCGGGCAGTTCGACGGCGAACCCGTCGAGCACGATCGCGTAGCGCTGCTGGATCCGCGCCTGCGGGATTGCTGCTCGCACCTGAGCGACGACGGCGGCTTGCAGCCGAGCGAGGTGCGCGAGGTAGGTTCGGGCGGCCACGCTCTGGACGTCGAGCCGGGTCGGGGCGGCGATGCCTCTCACCAAGCGCTCCGAGCGCCACGCGGCGAGCGGCGGCTCTGCGAGGCGAACGATCACCCGCGTGAGGCCGAGGCGATGCGCGGGCGGGATCGCGATCGTCCCGGCCCGGACGCGCGGCAGCGCTGCCTCACGCGTGTCTCGGCGGACCGGCGTGAGCGCTGCCGAAGCCGACGTGACCGCCACCAACCCGACTGCGACCGAAAGGGCGAGAGGGCGGCGCAAGGGAACGCACAGTAGCGAACCTGATTAGATGCGAACCTCATGTTCGAGGGGAAGAACGCACTGGTTCTCGGCGTCGCCAACAAGCGCTCGATTGCTTGGGCGATCGCGAAGCGCCTGGCCGACGGCGGCGCGCAGCTCGCCTTCACCTTCCAGGGTGAGCGAATCGAGAAGAACGTGCGTGAGCTCGCCGCGACGGTCGCGAGCCCGCTGGTCACCGAGCTTGACGTCCGCGACGACGCCGCAATCGATCGGGTCTTCGGCGAGGTCGGCGAGGCGTTCGGCGGGAAGCTCGACATCCTGGTGCATTCGGTCGCGTTCGCGGCTGCAGAAGACCTCGAGGGGCGGTTCACCGACACGCCCCGCGACCGGTTCTGGATGGCCGTCGATGTGAGCGCGTATTCGCTGATCGCCACCGCGCGCGCCGCCGAGCCGCTGATGGAGCAGGCGGGCGGTGGCTCGATCGTGACCATGACCTATCTCGGAGGGGAACGCGCGGTGCCGCACTACAACGTGATGGGCGTCGCCAAGGCGACCCTCGACTCGTCCGTCAAATACCTGGCCTGGGATCTCGGTGCGAAGAACATCCGCGTCAACGCGGTCTCGGCCGGCCCGGTGCGGACGCTCGCCGCTCGCTCGATCGCCGGCTTCCCGACGATGGAGTCGATCGTCGAGGAACGCTCACCGCTCCACCGGCACGTCGACGCCGAAGACGTCGCAGGCGCTGCCGCGTACCTGCTCGGAGACGCGGCGAAGAACGTCACCGGGACGACGCTCTACGTCGACTCCGGGTATCACGCCATGGGGATGTAGACGAGCCGGTCGCCGCGCTCGGCGTTGATCGCTGGGACTCGGCGGCGGACTTGCTCGTGCCGCCTACGCGAACGGCTTCGCGACCATGTCAGCGATCACCAGCAGCAGCATGGCGACGTCGAGGCGAACGATCAACATGATCCGCTTGACGAGCGCGATCGTGTCGGGATGGGTCGGGCCGTTGGCCTCGACCGATGCCGTGATCTTCTTCGCGAGCGGTGCGAGCACCGCGATCCCGGTGAGGAACGTCACCGCATAGCCGATCAGCCCCGCGATGATCCAGAACTTCTCCCAGCCCCAGTTCGTGTTCAGCATCATCGCGATTCCCATTCCGAACACGATCAGCCCCGCCGGTGCGAACAGCTTCTCCCCGACCATGGCAGCCTGGCGCGAGACGATCGCGAGCTCGTTCGGGTCGTTCTTGGTCTCAGCGATGATCCCGAGGAGGGTGAGCAGGAAGCCGCCGCCGATCCAGATCACGGCGAAGACGATGTGCACCGTCTTGAAGAGCGCGTACCAGCCGTCGTAGAGCGAGGTCGCCGCGAAGAGCGCGACGACCGCGACGACGACGATGAGCAGGGCGAGGGTGAGCTGGAGGTTCCCACGGTTCGTGTCAGTGGAGTCTGCGACTGTGTCCATGCGCCGATTCAGCCAGGTTCCGGCTGGAATTTCAAGTCCGTAGCGCACGGCAGGCAGCGACGAGCTCATCGACGTCCGGCACCTCGCTGTTCTCGTACGTCCAGGCCGTGTGCACGACGCCTTGCTCGTCGACCAGGAAGACGCAGCGTCGGGCGACATCCTTGAACCCACGGAACTCCTGCCCGATCCCGAACGCCGAGACGGCCTCGCCGTTGAAGTCCGAGAGCAACCCGAAGTTCAGGTCGAGCGCCTGCGTCCAGGCGATGTGCGTCCACGGCGAGTCCCGCGAGATGCCGACCGGCTGCACGCCGAGCGCCTCGAACTCCGCTCTCCTGTCACGCAGGAGCTCGAGTTCGTTCGTTCAGGTCGAAGACCAGTCGAACAGGTAGAAGACGAGCAGCTTCGGCCCGTCGTCGAGCAGGTCGAGGATGGTCAGCGGCTCGTTCGGCCCTAGGAAGACGGTTACGTCGGGGACGCGGTCACCGGCGCTCAGCATGCGGCGAATCTAGCGGCAACACCAGCGGTCGGAGACCAGCAACCGTGGCGGGAGGTCGTCGTGGCGCGGGAATTCTCCGCCGATCGCGACCGCGTGCACCTTCTGGCCATGCAAGAAGATCCACTGGCTCGCGGTCGGCCAGTCGACGAGCAATGTGGTTGCGTCAGGCGACCAGACGATGTCGCCGAAAATGCCAGGGCCGGCAAAGAGCAGGCGGCTGCGACCGGGGTGGTCGACATCGACGAGCCTGAGCTCCGTGCGGACAGGTGAGCGCGCGACCACCGCGAGGCTGTGCGTCCCGGGCTTGAATGCGCTTCCGGTTAGGAGGCTGCCCAGTGAGGAAATCGTCCGGCGTACGCGGCCCCGCCGGTCGAGGACGACGACCCGATGCGCCGACTGCACCGCGAGCAGGCGTCCGTCGGTCGACCACTGCAAGGCGCTTGGCAGAACGCCGACCTGGCGGCGCCAGACGACGTCGCCGGCGGCCTCCCGCAGCACGATCGTGCTGCTGCCCGAGACATAGGTGATCGCAAAGCCGCGTCCGGGCGCCCAGACCGGCGCGACCGCCGCCGCGGTACGGTCGAGCAGGCCGTCGCCGTGCCCGTCGCCGCCGACGACGCGCAGCCCGCTCGCTGCGAGATAGGCGATCCGCGTGTCGGTGCGGGTTCCCGCCCAGGTGGGCCAGGCGACGTCGCGGCGGGCGAGTGACCAGCGCACGCCCTTGTCGAGGTCGAGTGCGGTCAGCTCGTTTCGCCGCGTCGCCACGACGTACAACCCGTGCGGCGACCACTCGGCGTCGTCGTAGGCGCCGAGTGAGCGTTTGTAGCCGTGCGAGTCGGCGAGCCAGACGCCACCGCCTTCGGCGGAGACCACGAGCAGCCGCCCCGGCGCGGGCAGCGAGAAGAGCGCCGGGTCTGCGTGCTCGACGCCGACAGCCTCGCGCACGCGTTCGAAGACGGCACGGCCTGGCGGCGAGAAGACGGCGGCCACGACGGCAGCCGCGAGCACCGCCCCGAGCCCCGCTAGCAACAACTTGTTACTAGCTCGGCCTCGGTGGCGTGGGGCAGGCGAGAGTTCCTCGAACGCCCGGCGCACGATCTCCCAGTTGCGGTCCTCGACGTCCCTCACTCGGCCTCCTTGAGCCGGTCGAGGCCGCGGCGCAGTCGAGAATTGACCGTCCCGCGCGGCAGGTCGAGCAACTCGGCGATCTCGCCGGGCGTGTACTCGAGCACGTACCTCAGCACGACGACCGCGCGATGCTCGGGTTGGAGGTTCGCGATTCCGTTGAGCGCACCGCTTTCCGGCTCGGGGCGGGCGGGGCAGGGAGGTGGTCGCCGAGCTCGACCTCGGCCCGGAGGCGGCGCGCGCGGGTCCAGTCGATCGCCCGGTTCACCACGATCCGGTGCAGCCACGGCGCGAACGGGCGTCGCCGGTCGAATCGGTCGAGATTGCGAACGGCGGCGAGGAAGGCCTCCTGGGCGATGTCCTCGGCGGCGGCGGCGTCGCCCGTGACGAGGCGTGCAGCGCGGAACGCCCGCGGCCAATGTTCGCGAAAGAGCAGCTCGAGGTCGGCGACAGACCCCTGCTGGGCACCCTTGATCCAGGCGCGCTCCGCCACCCGCCCAATCTACGATGGCAGACGGTCACGAGGTCCATACGGGCCGGGGACCTCCACGGGTCCCGCGGCCGTAAGGAGGGTGTATGAAGCGTCTCGCGCTCGTCCTCGCCGCTGCGGCCGTCGTCCTGCCGGGTGCGGCTCGCGCGGCCGCCTGCTCGCCGCTCACCTGCGCCGCGAGCCAGTTCTCGCTCGCCGGCGGCGCCATGCTCGGTTTCCGGACTGCCGCCGACCGTCCGGTGACCGTCGTCGACCTGCAGACGGGCAAGGCGAAGTGGGTCCTCCCCGCAGGGGTGACGGCCGACGATGTGCTCGTCTCCGAGGACGGCGCCTCGCTCGTCTGGTACGACGCGAGCCGCGGCACGGTGACAGCTCGTGCCAAGTTGGCACAAGGTGGCTCACTCGAGGGCGTCTCGCAGAACGGCCGCCGCGCCGTCGTGAAGCGGCTGGTGGGCGGAGCGACGACCTTCACGGTCGTCTCGCAGAACGAGCAGCGCGAGCTCACCGTGCCCGGCGCACAGTGGAGCTTCGATGCTCTTCGCGGCGACAACCTCTTCCTGATCAAGTACCTGAAGGAAGGCGGTTACCAGGTGCGCCTGGCGCACGTTGGCTCGCGTCGGCTGGAGGCTGCCCCGCTCAAGGATCCACACGAGTCGGGCACGATCTGGGGCTCACCGTTCTCGCGGCTCTCGTCCGCCGACGGCCGTTACGTGTTCACGCTCTACATCGGCTCGAACGGCGGCTCGATGGTGCACGAGCTCGACCTGAAGACGGCGAAGGCCCGCTGCATCGATCTGCCCGGCACCGGCAACTACGGCTCGGCGACCTCGTGGGCGCTCGTGCTCTCGAAGCAGCAGCGCACTCTGTGGGCGGTCAGCCCGGGGTACGGCCGCGTCGTCTCGATCGATGTCGCGAGCCGGAAGGTGACTGGGACATTCCGGATCGAACTGCCGCAGTGGAACCTCGGCATGGCGACGAGCGCTGCGCTCTCACCCGACGGGAAGCGGATCGCGATCGCCGACCGCGAGACCGTCGCGGTCGTAGGGCTCGAGCAGCGGAGAGTCGTGCAGCGCGACCAGGCCGATGCGCTCGCGCTCGGCTACTCGCCGGACGGCGCGACGCTCTGGAAGTTCAGCTAGGGACTGCCGCAGCCTCGGTCGCGAGCGAGATCTCGCGCACGACTTCGACGATGTCGCGGTTGGCGTTCCACACGCGCAGCTGACGGTCCGAGCCGTTGCCGCGCGACAGGATCTCGCGGATGCCCTCGAGCTCACGCTCCGAGCCGAGCTCGCGTGCGTGGGGCTCGACGTCGCGCAATGTGCGTCTGATCAGCTGAGCCACCGGCACGCGGTTCCGGCGCCCCGTCGCAAGGTCCATGATCGGCGCCTCGAGCCCGTAGCGGGCAGCGAGCCACTTGTTCTCGGTCGTCAGCATGCGATGCCAGCTAGGGATCTCGCGACCGGCCTCGAACTGCTCGCAGAGCAACTTGACGAGCGCCTGGAAATACGCGGTGATCGCGACGACGTCCTCGAGGCGCGTGACCGCATCGCAGACGCGCATCTCGATCGTCCCGAGACGCGGGTGCGGGCGGATGTCCCACCAGATGTGCGTGTAGTCGGCAATGCAGCCGGTGCGCTCGAGTTGCCCGACGACCTCGGCGTAATCGGCGTAATCCTTGAACCGCGGAGGCGGGCCTGAGCGCGGGAACGCGGCAAACACCATCTGGCGGCTCGACGACAGCCCGGTCGGCTCGCCCCGCCAGAACGGCGAGGACGCAGAGAGCGCGAGCATGTGCGGCAGGTGTAGCAGCAGGCCGTTCATCACCTGGATCACCTTCTCGGGATCGTCGACCGCGACGTGCATGTGCATGCCGAAGATCAGCTCCCGGCGCGCGACGTACTGGAGTTGATCGACGAGCTGGCGGTAGCGATCGCGCGCCGTGATCCGCTGCCGCTCGAAGAGGCTGAAAGGGTGCGTCCCGGCGCTTCCGACCCGGCAGCCCTCCGACCTGGCGATCTCGGCGACGTAGCCCCGGAGCTGCGCGAGCGACCGCATGATGTCGCCCGCCGTCCGGCAGACGGGGGTCGTCACCTCGAGCACCGACTGCATCAGCTCGGCGTGGATCTGATCCTCGTGATCACCGTCGGCGACCGCGGCGAGGACCGAGTCGATGTGCTGGACGAGATCCCACGTCTCGGGGTCGAGCAGCTGGTACTCCTCCTCGACGCCGAGGGTGTAGGGGTCGCTCTTGCCGAACGAGTGCTCGAGCACGCTCGGTTGCGAACCACCGGCCCCTGCAGCGCCCTTGCCCGTTATCGACGGCGGGAAGATCTGCTTCACGCGGTCAGTATCACCGCTTCGACTTCGATCTCGACCAGCCAGCGCGGGTCGAGCAGCTGCGCGACGATGCCGGTCGTCGCAGGACGCACGGTCGCGAACGCCTCGCCGTGAGCGTGGCCGACCTCCTCGATCAGGCTCGCGTCGGTGACGTAGATCCGCGTGCGGACGACGTCGTCGAGAGACGCACCGGCGTCTGCGAGCGCCCGCTCGATGATCGTCAGGCAGACACGCGCCTGGTCGTAGGCGCCGGTCGGCGGATCGGCGTCGTCCGGCATGATCGGCGCGGTGCCCGCGACCCACACCTGATTCCCGACACGCACCGCGCGCGAATAGCCGACGCGCTGCTCGAAGGCGGTGCCCGAGGAGATGAGTCGACGTTCCACGTCGATAGTCTCGCCGTTCTTGGACGTCCTGCGCCAGATCGACGATTGGGACTGCGAGCACGCGGCAGCGATCGTCACCGGTGCGGTCGAGGCGACGCACGGCGATCCGACTCATCGGTTTGCTTTGGCGTCGGTGACGAAGCTCGCGACCGCGGTGGCGGTGCTCGTAGCGTGCGAGGAGGGGATCGTCGATCTCGACGAGCCGGCCGGCCCGCCGGGCGCGACTCTTCGACACTTGCTCGCGCACGCGTCGGGCCTCCCGTTTGAGCCTGGCGTACCGATCGCCCAGCCCGGCCGGCGGCGGATCTACTCGAACTACGGCTTCGAGGTCGCTGCGGCGCTCGTGAGCGAGCGCGCCGAGATGTCGTTCGTGGCGTACTTCGAGCACGTCTGGGACGGCACCGGCATCGAGCTCGTGGGTTCGGCGGGCTCCGGAGCGAGCGGCACTGTCGACGATCTGGGCGTGCTCGCCCGCGAGCTCTCCGAGCCGACGCGTATCGCGCCCGAGACGCTGGCCGAGGCAACGACCGTGCAATTCCCCGGGCTCGACGGGGTCTTGCCCGGGTTCGGGCGGCAGGCTCCGAACGACTGGGGGCTCGGCCTCGAGATCCGCGACTCGAAGTCGCCGCACTGGACGAGCGCGCGGAACGCGCCGCAGACGTTCGGTCACTTCGGTCGCAGCGGCACGTTCCTCTGGGTCGACCCGGTCGCCGGGCTCGCTCTCGGACTGCTGACCGACCGTCCCTTCGGCGACTGGGCGGCACAGGCTTGGCCCTCGCTCGCGGATGCCGTCCTGGGAGCGGCGTCAGCCTAGAAAGTCGAGCAGGAGCGCGTTCAGCTCCTCCGGCCGGTCGACGCCGACCAGGTGGCCCGCGCCGGCGACGACCGCGAGCTCGGCTCCGTCGATCTCATCCGCCAGATGATGGGCGATCGCGATGAAGTCGCCCTTGTCCTGGTCGCCGACCACGACGAGCACCGGCATCGCGAGGGAAGCGAGTGGCGCCATCTCCGGCCAGACCAGCTCAGGCTCCTCGTGCGCGGTCTGCAGGTCGAGGGCGAGGCGCTGCTGCGGCCGTACCTCGTCGCGGTGCTCGGGCGCGACCCAGAACTCCAGATTGACCTCGGTCGCGGCGTCGAGGTTGCCGGCCCTGATCGCCGCCTCCTCGCGCGCGAAATAGTCGCGCAGCTCGTCCGTCCAGTCCCAGGCGGGAAGACCCGAGCCGATGAGCGCCAGGCGCGAGACCTGGTCCGGATGAGCCAGCGCAGTTCGCAACGCAACCGCTCCCCCGAACGAGTTGCCGACCAGCGCGGCCGGCAGATGCTTCGCGACGCGGTCGACGAGCGAGAACGGCTCCGTCGGCATCGGCTCGGTCCCCCAGCCCGGGAGATCCGGGGCGACCACCTCGTGTGCCGGTTCGAGCGCCGCGATCTGGCGGTGCCAGAGCCGCGAGTCGCCGAGGGCCGAGTGCAGAAGCACGACTTTCACGCGCCGTCGTCCATCATGTACGGCTCGTGGGTGCGCTCGACAACTGGTGTTTCTGTCCCCGCTGCGGTGGGCCGCTGACCATCGAGCAGGATCATCTCGCATGCGGAGCTTGCGTCGAGAGCTATTGGGCGAATTCGATCCCGGGCGTGCAGGGGATCCTCGAGCGCGACGGCAACGTGCTGCTCGCCCGCCGCGGCCGCCCGCCCAGACTCGGTCACTGGGATCTTCCAGGCGGGTTCCTGGGCGAGACCGAGCAGCCGCTCGACGGCCTGCGCCGTGAGTTCCGAGAGGAGACGGGCCTCGAGATCGAGCCGATCGAGTTCCTTGGGATCGACATCGAGCCCTATGCCGGCCGTCATGTCTTCTCGGTCACGTGGCTCATCAGCGCAGCCGGCGAGCCCGTCGCGGCCGACGACGTCGCCGAGCTGCGCTGGTTCCGCAGGGACGCCCTGCCGGCCGAGCTGGCCTTCCCGGGCCAGACGCGGCTCCTGCAGCGCTGGGCTTGAGCGAGGCGCAAGATGGGCCGAACGGCTCATGTGGCCGTCCGACCCGCGGTCGATCATCCCGGCATGGATCCACGAGGAACGCTCCATCGCATCGAGGACGACCTGGCCGAGAGCTGGCTCGACCAATCAGCCGAGCACGGCGTTCAGGCCCTCGAGGATTACCTCGCGAAGCACCTGGCGTTCTTGTCGTACCTCGATCGCGACGAAGCGTCTGCGTAGTCTCGTGGCCGCTTAGGCGGCCGCGAGCCCGAGTGCCTTCTCGAGCGAGCCCTTCGGCATCGCGCCGATCGCGCTTGCCTGCGGCTGCCCGTCTTCGAACAAGACCATGAACGGGATCGAGGCGACGCCGTAGCGCTGCGCCAGGTCCTGCTGTTCATCGATGTTGACCTTGACGATCTTCACCTGATGCTCATCGGCGATCCGGTCGAGCACGGGTGAGACGGCGTGGCACGGGCCACACCACTCGGCCCAGAAGTCGACGATCACCTTGCCCTGGGAGTTCAGGACTTCGGTCTCGAACGTATCTGTCGTTGCATTGGTCGCCATTAACTTCCTTTCGGGGAGAACGTACACCGTTTCAAACGCCCCGGCCGGATGGTTTCTTCCCGCTCGATACGATCGAAATGTGTTCACCCGGCTCTCGGACAAGCCCGATCATCCGGCAATCGAGCTCGCCCTGCTCGAGATCTGGGATCGCGAGCGCACCTTCGAGCAGCTGCGAGAGAGAAACCGCGGCGGTGAGAAGTGGTCGTTCGTCGACGGACCGGTCACCGCCAACAGGTTCGCCCTCGGCGTTCACACGGCCTGGGGGCGGACGCTCAAGGACGTCTTTCAGCGCTACAAGGGACTGCGAGGCTTCGACCAGCGCTACCAGAACGGCTTCGACTGCCAAGGCCTCTGGATCGAGGTCGGCGTCGAGCGGGAGTTGGGCCTCAACTCGAAGCCGGAGATCGAGGAGTACGGACTCGAGGCATTCGCTCGGAAGTGCCGTGACGTCGTCGTCCGTTCTTCGGCCGCGCTGACGCGCGGCTCGCAGCGCCTCGGACAGTGGATGGACTGGGGCAACGACTACTTCACCTTCAGCGACACCAACATCGAGTACATCTGGAAGTTCCTCAAACTCGTGCACGCGCGGGGCATGCTGGTCAAGGGTCACCGTTCGACGGAGTGGTGCCCCCGCTGCGGGACGTCGCTCTCCCAGCATGAGCTGACGCAGGCCGGCGTGTACCAGGACCGGGCCGACCCCTCGCTCTTCGTTCGCTTCCCGCTGCTCGGCCGGGCGGGCGAGTCGCTCGTCATCTGGACGACGACGCCGTGGACGCTTCCCGCCAACGTCGCGGTCGCCGTACACCCCGACGAGGAGTACGGCCGACGCGAGAACGGCGAGTGGGTCGCCGTCAAGTTGAACGCGGACGACACGTTCGTCGAGCGTCTACGCGGCGACGAGCTCATCGGGTGGCGGTACGAGGGACCGTTCGACGATCTTGCGCCCGGCTCGCGGGTCGAGCACCGCGTCATCCCGTGGTCCGACGTGACGATGGATCAGGGGACGGGCCTGGTCCACATCGCGACCGGCTGCGGCGGCGAAGATTTCGAGCTCGGCAAGCTGCACGACCTGCCGGTGCTGACCCCGGTCGACGAATCGGGACGCTTCTACGACGACTACGGTTGGCTGCACGGCCTTTCGACCACAGACGCCGCCGACCAGATCATCGGGCGGCTGGGCGAACGGGGCTTTCTCGTCGAGGCTGCGCTCTACACGCACGCCTACCCGCACTGCTGGCGCTGCGACACGCCGCTCATTTTCCGCATCGCCGATGACTGGTTCATCGCCGTCGACGAGATCAGGCCGAAGCTGCTCGAGGAGAACGCGAAGGTCGAGTGGGTGCCGGAGTACATGGGCAAGCGCATGGACGACTGGCTGCGCAACATGGGGGATTGGAACATCTCGCGCCGTCGCTACTACGGCCTGCCGCTGCCGCTCTATCCCTGCGCCTGCGGGCACCTGAACGTGATCGGCTCGAAGGCCGAGTTGACGGAGCGGGCGATTGAAGGCATCGAGCAGCTCGAGGAGCTGCGCCGCCCTTGGATCGACCGGGTACCGATTCGCTGCGAGTCGTGCGGCGAGTCGGTGACGCGGATCCCCGAGGTCGGGGACGTCTGGCTCGATGCCGGGATCGTCCCGCTCTCGACGCTTGGCTGGGAGAACCCGGAGCGGATCTCGCAGGGGTACGGGACGGGGGCGGCCAAAGGGCTGACGACCGCCGACCTGCCCGACCACGCGTACTGGGAAGAGTGGTTCCCTGCCGACTGGGTGTCGGAGATGCGCGAGCAGATCCGGCTCTGGTTCTACTCACAGTTCTTCATGTCGGTCGTGCTCGTGGGGCGCTCGCCGTACAAGCGCGTGCTCGGCTACGAGAAGATGCTCGACGAGAAGGGCCGCGAGATGCACAGTTCGTGGGGCAACACGATCGACGCGGAGGACGCGTTCGCCCAGATGGGCGCCGACGTGATGCGCTGGCAGTACTGCGCGCAGCCTCCCGATCGCAACCTGCTCTTCGGCTTCGGCCCCGCCCACGAGATCAAGCGGCGGTTGCTCACTTTCTGGAACTCCGTCCGGTTCTTCATCGACTACTCGAACATCGAAGGCTTTACCCCTTCCTGGGAGGCGCTGGAGCCGACCGGCGAGCTGACGCCGCTCGATCGCTGGCTTGTCGAGCGCACGAAGCAGCTCGTCGCCGATGCCACGGCCGGCTACGAGGCGACGCTGACCGGCGATGTCACCCGGGCGTTCGACACTTTCGTCGACGACGTCTCCAACTGGTACATCCGGCGTTCTCGCCGCCGCTTCTATTCCTATGACGCGGCTGCATTCGGCACTCTCTGGCACGCGCTCGTCCAGTCGTTGCGCGTGATCGCGCCGGTGATGCCGTTTCTCAGCGACCACCTCTGGCGGAACCTCGTACCGGACGGCCCTGCGTCGGTGCATCTGGCCCCGTGGCCGGAGCTCGTAGCCGCAGACGCGAGGCTACTTGCAGAGATCGCCGAGGTGCGGCGTGTAGTCGAGCTCGGCCGTCAGGCGCGATCGTCGTCGCAGCTCAAGCTGCGTCAACCGTTGCGGCAACTCGTAATCGCCGGCGCCGATCCCGTGGCGCATGCCCATGCCGACGAGATCGCGGACGAGCTGCGCGTCAAGGAGGTGACGTTCGGCGACGTCGGGGCCTCCGAGTTGCGCGTCAAGCCGAACCTGCCGGTGCTCGGGCCAAAGCTCGGGCCGGCGCTCCGCACCGTCCGCGAGTCGTTGCAACGCGGCGAGTTCGAGGAGCTCGACGGCGGCCGCTTCCAGGTCGACGGACATGTGCTCGAAGCGGGCGAGGTGCTCGTCGAGCGGGTCGGCCGCGAGGGCTGGGCCGTCGCGAGCGAGGACGGCGTGACGGTCGCGATCGACACCGTGCTCGACGACGAGCTTCGCCTCGAGGGACGGCTGTTCGACCGGATCCACGAGGTGAATGTGCTGCGCAAGGAGTCGGGGCTCGAGCTGACCGACCGGATCCGGCTCTGGATCCCCGACGGCGAGCTGCTGGAGCAGTTCCGGGAGCGCCTCGCGGCCGAGACACTTGCGTCGTCGATCGAGGTCGGCGACCTTCGTCTCGAACGCGTGTAGTCATATGCTCGGCGGGGTGCGTGTCGCGTGTGCTGTCGTTCTGCTCGCCGTCGCGCTCGCGGCCCCCGCGTGTGCCGCGACCAGCGATGCGAAACCGCAGGAGAAACCGCGCGCCGCAGCCGTCAGAGTGCTCGACCAGATCGTGCACAACCATTACACGAAGGCATGGGGCGACCTTCATTCGGTCGACCAGTCGGTGGCGCCGCTCGCCGAGTACGTCGGCTAAGAAACCCGCTCGCCGATGATCGCTGCTCCCCGGCGGGTCAAGGTCGTGGGCGTCAACTCCGAGTCGATCGGGCTCGGCGACGGGAAGTTCGTGGACGGCACCGCTGTCGATATCAGGATGTGGTTCGACCGATTCGGGCTCGAGTCCTCCGCCCGCGAGTGCCTAGGTCTCGCGAGTGCTTAGGTCTACTGCTGTGATTCGGCGAGCGCGAGCTCGCGGCGCAACTCGACCGGCAGCCGGAACTCGACGTCCTCGTCGACGAGCCGATAGGGCTCGATCTCGAGCACGTCCCGCGCGCGGAACCAGTCGCAGACCCGGTCGACAAGCTTCTCGGGCGCAGAAGCCCCCGACGTCACACCGACGACCTCGACGCCGGTCATCCAGCTCTCGTCGATCTCGGTCTCATCGTCGATCAGGTGCGATGCGACGCCGTTCGCATGCGCGACCTCGACGAGGCGATTCGAGTTCGACGAGTTGCGGGATCCGATCACCAGCAGCAGGTCGATCTCGGCGAGCATCTCCTTGACGGCCCACTGCCGGTTCGACGTCGCGTAACAGATGTCTTCCTTCTTCGGCGCGTGGATCTCCGGGTAGCGCGCGCGGAGCGCTGAGATGATCTCGGACGTCTCGTCGACGGACAACGTCGTCTGGGTGACGTACGCGAGCCGGGTCCCTGGCGCGAACTCGAGGCGGTCGACGTCGGCGAGCGATTCGACCAGAACGATCGCGTCGGGCGCCTCGCCCATCGTCCCGACGACCTCCTCATGGCCGGCGTGGCCGATCAGTAGGACGGTGTACCCGGAGGCGGCATAGCGACGAGCCTGCACGTGCACTTTGGTCACGAGAGGGCAGGTCGCGTCGATCGTGTTCAGTCCCCGCGCCAGCGCGTTCGCGTGTACCGAGGGCGCGACACCGTGCGCAGAGAAGACGACGGTCGCCCCCTCGGGCACCTCCGTCTCCTCGTCGACGAACACGGCCCCGCGCGCCTCGAGATCACGGACGACGTGCAGGTTGTGCACGATCTGCTTACGGACGTAGACGGGCGGCCCGTACAGGTCGAGGGCCCGCTCGACGGTCTCGACCGCGCGCTCGACACCGGCGCAATAGCCGCGCGGGGACGCCAAAAGGACTTTCCTGACCATGCGGCCATCGTAGTCCTAGAAACGGCAGAGCCCGCTGCTCGGGGGGTCGTCGCAGCGGGCTCTCCGTGATCGCACACCGCGGCAGATGGACCAGGAATGCGCGCCGCGGTACGCATCGCCCAGTAGGGTGAAGCTAACGGGCCTCGCAGACGGTTGGAATAGGCCGAGCGGCCCATCTTTGCAAGCCGTGCTCGTAGGCCGTGAAAGCCTTAGGTTTCTACCCGGCGAAGTCGGCCGTGACGACATGCGCGCCGCGGTGGCCGAGGAAGCGACCGGTGACCGCGCCGATGCCGACCCGGTCGAACGAAGGCCGCAAGAGATTCGCGCGATGCTCCGGGCTCGCGAGCCACGCGGCCACGATCGCCCTCGCAGTTCCCTCATTCCCCGTGCCCCAGGCGAGATTCTCGCCGGCGACGTGGCTCTGGACGTCGAACTGCAGCATCCGGCTGCCGAAGGCCCCGTGGGAGAAGACGTTCGTCGAGAGCATCTCCTGGGTGTGTGAGACCGCGGCGCGCTGCAGGTGCTCGTCGTAGCGGAGCGACGACAGACCGTGCTCGGCGCGGACGCGATTCATCTCGCGCAGTACCGAGGCGTCCTGAGTCGAACCGGCGGCCGTCGCCGAGATGGGGAGCGCAAGGGCGACGACCGCGAGGATCGCGTAGAGGCCTCTGACCATAGGTCTCAACGTCGCGACCCTAACCTGTTCCGTCGTCCCCCACACGGGGGGTCCGACCGAATAAGGCTAGAACGCTGGCTCAGCGTGCGGTTTGGGCCAACCCGATCGCCGCCAGGACGACACCCGCTCCGGCCAGCTGAAGACCGTCGAGCGACTCGCCGAGCCATGCCCAGGCGACGAGCGCGCCGGCCACCGGCTCGAGCATCGCGACGATCGCGACCCGGCTGGCACTCAGGTGCCGCAGTGCGCTCACGAGCAGGAAGAACGGCACGATCGTGCCGAAGACGATCATCCATGCCGCGAGCAGCCAGACAGGCGAATGCAGAGACGACAGGTGGCCGTGCAGCGATGTCTGGCGGGTCAGCGTGCCGGCACGAAAGCTCCACCAGGGCGCCAGCACCGCCCAGAAGACCGAGGCGAATCCGAAACCCCAGAAGAGAAGTGAGACCGGGTCGCGGCCGCCGACCACATGCTCGGCGAGGAGCACGTACGTCGCATACGCGACGGCGCCACCGAGGGCGAAGAGCACGCCGTCGGTGGAGAGCGACGTCCCGCCGCCGAAGAGGTTCACGATCAGCGCGAGCCCTGTCAGGGCGAGAGCGAGCGCTGCCCAGATCCGCCGGCGAACCGGATCCTTGTAGACGAAGCGCGCCCAGAGTGCTACCAGGAGCGGCGCCAGGTACTCGATCAGCAGCGCCACCCCGATCGCGAGCCGGTGGATCGCGAGGAAGTAGAACCACTGCACGAAGGCGAGGCCGACCACTCCGAACGCAAGCAGGTAGGGCAGCTCGCGTCGTGTCAGCCGCAGCCGCGCCGGTGCGATCACGGCCAGGATCGCCATGAGTCCGACCGCAGCGCCGAGCGAGCGAACCTGCGCGAGCCGCTCCGAGGAAAGGCCGGTCGAGAGGATCGTCTTCGAGACCGCGCCGTTGACGCCCCAGAGGAGCGCTGCCGCCGCAGCCATCAGGTAGCCGAGCCTTGGCCGCCGAACGCGCGCAGGCTCGACTAGGAAGGCGGCCTCCGACACGGGCCGCCGACGCTACCTACAACTACTCTTCTGCGAACGGGACGTAGCTCAGCCTGGTCAGAGCGCTGCCTTTGGGAGGCAGAAGCCGTCGGTTCGAATCCGACCGTCCCGATTGAGCGCGGAGGAAGACCCGGGGTTTCCCTCCGCGGGCCTCCCTTCCCTCCGCCTGCGGTCGGCCTCGTTTGGGGTGCTGCGGTTTTTCGTGTGGCTGGCTACGCGCCGTCCGGCTCTCGCCCGGGCGAAGCCCGGCGTTCGGCGAAAGGCTCAGACCAAGAGCCACTCGCCGGCTCTTAGGATTGGCGTGGCTTCGCCGTTTGTGTCGATGCCGTCGATCTCGAGCTCGTTCGAGCCGATCATGAAATCCGTGTGGATCGAGGAATGGTTGACGCCGCGCTCGTTGCGTTCGTCCGGGGTCAGTTCGGCGGCCCACGGGACTGCTTGCACGATCGACGTCCCAAGCGCTATGTGCGACGACGCGTTCTCGTCAAACAGCGTGTCGTAGAAGACGAGGCCTGTCTTGCCAACGCGGGAGTGCCCGTCGACGAGCGCGACCTCGCCGAGGCGGGCCGCGCCTTCGTCGGTCGTGATGTGCTCGCGAATCACCTCCTCGCCGGAGTCAGCGCGAACGTCGACCGCGCGCCCAGCTTCGAAGCGCACCTCGAGCCCGCGCACGATGTTGCCCTGGATCTGCAGCGGCAGCGTGGAGCGCACTGTCCCCTCGACGAATCTGGCATCCGGCGTTGTGTAGACCTCTTCGGTCGGCATGTTCGCGATGTGCCTGATTCCCCTCGACTCGTCGAGCGCTGCCTGCCAGATCGACTCCGCGTGGAGCCCGATCGTCAGGTCGGTTCCCGGGCCGCGATAGCGGAGGCTCGCGAAACGGCGCATGTTCAGCGTCGCCGCGCGCGCCTCGAGCCGGCCGATGTGCTCGCGCCACGCCTGGATCGGGTCCGCCTCATCGAGCCGGACCGCCTGGGCAACGGCCTGCCACAGCCGCTCGACGTCAGGTTCTCCGAACACGGTCTCGGCCCAGCCGGCGTTCGGGTAGGCGACGATCGTCCAGTTGCAGAGTCCGTCGGTGAGCGCGAGCGACGCCTCGGCGACCTCACGCATGCGCGCCCTGCCGACCCGTCCGCCGTCCAGGTCGGCGAACAGCTCAGGCTCGGGGTTTCCGGTGATCGCGCAGAGCGCACCACCGGTCTCACCGAGCGTCCTGAGGCGGTTGACCAGCCACGGCGGCGACCAGCCGAGCTGATCCTCCGCCGCGCGCTCGATGTGAGCCCGGCGGACGTGCTGGTCGGTGTAGAGGACGTCGACATAGGCAGCGCCGGCCTCGTACGCCTGCCGCGCAATCGCGCGGGCGAACGGCGCATGCTCGATCAGTGCGTTGACACAGAGGTTCTGGCCGGGCTGGAGGTTCAGCCCGATCTGCACGGTCAAGCGTGCGTACTGCTCGAGTCTCTCGTCGATCTTAGGGCTGTCAGGCACGGCGGCGAACGATAGCCGTGACATCGAGATCCACCGGCACTTCCCCGTAGACTGTCGCGCCGTGAAGCCGCTCGCCTGCCTTCTTGCCGTCGTCGTCCTCGCCGCGATCTCGTGCGGCGGCCAGGGGACGAAGCTCAGCAGCCGTGCCAAGACACGCACGTGCCTGATCGCCGACGGGGTCAAGCTCGGCGGTGCGCTCGACTTCGTCGCGACCACCGCGACCGGCGGTGCGCTCAAAGCCCATCTCGCCGACAACGACGCGACCGTCGTCTTCGGCGAGACGCTGGCCGATGCGGACAACATCAACCAGGCTTACCATCGCTTCCACTCGCAGAACGTCGGGATCGACGACGTGCTCCGCCAGCAGGGCAACGTCGTGATGCTCTGGCATCAACACCCGAGCGACGCCGACCTCGCCCGCATCACCGCCTGCCTGAAGTAGGTCGGGCCCCTCTTCAGTAGTCAGGCCTCTTCCGCGAGAAAGCGGCGGAACCAGAAGAGGAAGATCACGAACAGGACGACCGCCTGCTCCGAGGCCATCGTCACACCTCCCAGCTCCTGGTCGGCCAGTGGCGAGAGCCCCCAGACGCGCGTCGGCACGTGCTCGTAGTACGAGTAGACCGGCCGCGGTAAGAGGGCGAGCAGAAGCCCGATCGGCGAGGCGAGGACGAAGGCGGCGAACGCGTAGCCCGCTCGCGCACCCGAGGCGAGTCGTCGCGGGACGTCGTGCACGAGCGGCCACCACATCGCGAAGCCCGTCGCGAAGTAACACGCGTGCTCGATGTGGATCAGCCACGCCTGTCGCTGAAGCGCGGCGTCGTACACCGGCGGCACGTGCCACACGTAGTAGTTCGCGAGCCAGAGCGTAAGGGCGACGGCCGGATGGACGAGCAGCCGCCAGGCACGGCGGCGCGCGAGTGCGTCGGCCATCGCGCGGGACAGGCCGGCGACCGCGAGCAGCGGCGCCCACTCGGCGAGGATCACGTTCTGCAGCAGATGGGCCGTCAGCAGGTAGTGAAGGCCGAGATGATGGAGGGGAGTCCAGAACGCCACGGCCAGCAGCACCATCGACCCGGCGTAGCCGACGACGCGCGCCCGTGACGCGCCGAACCGGCCGACGGCGAAGAGGTAGAGCAGCGAGAGGGCCGGGATGACGACGGTCGTGTCGACGTCCGCCTGCCAGGCATAAGGCGAGTGCACGGCGGCTAACCTAGACCGTCGACGCGCGGGTGTAGCTCAATGGTAGAGCTCCAGCCTTCCAAGCTGGCTATGCGGGTTCGATCCCCGCCACCCGCTCTTGGCCGAGGTCAGGCGGGTGCGGGAGGAGGAGTGGCGGGAGCTACGCGACACACGTTTGCGTGCGCTCGGCGACGCCCCGGAAGCGTTCGGGAGCACTCACGCCGAGGCTCTGGTGCGCCCTGACGAGTGGTGGCGCAACCGCGCGCTGGACGCGTCTGCCGGGGCCGACCAGGCAATGTTTCTCGCCTGGAACGGCGGTACGACAGTTGGGATCGCCGGGGTGTTCGACGAAGGGGCCTACTACCGGGTGATCTCGATGTGGACCGACCCGCGCGAGCGGGGAAGCGGGATCGGGCTCCAGTTGCTCGAGGCAGCCGTCGCCCACGCAGGCGGGGCGGAGGTTCGCCTCAGCGTCGCAGACGGCAACGAGGCTGCACGGCGCCTGTACGAGCGCTACGGCTTCGTCGCCACGGGACTCACCGAGCCGCTGCGCTCGAACACTGCATTGCAGATCCACGAGTTGCGCTTGCAGCGCTAGCGGTCAGCGGAGCTGGTCGGCGAATGGCTCGAGCTCACTTGCCTTGAGACCGATCTCCCCGGCCTCGATCGCAGCCTTGACCTCGCGGGCCAGCGCGAGCGCTTCCGACGTCTGGTCGGACTCGAGGACGGTCGTCAGGCTCGCGATCACCGAAGAGCCTTCGCGCAACTGAATGTCGACGGTGTTCAGTTGCCGCTTGTCGTCGATGTAGGGATCGTCCGGAACGCCCACCCAGACGGTCACCGAGCCTCCACCCGGCAGGGAGGCATGCTCGGTCACAGGCGAACTACGAAGCGGCATGGCGTGCACGGTAACAACGTCCGACTCCGAATGGATCCTCCGCTCGGTGACGACCGAGCGCTCCACAGCGACCGACCGTGTGATCGACCTCCGCCCGCGCACCGTGTTGCGCGTGCTCCTGATCGTGATCGCCGTCGCGCTGACGCTCGAGGTGGTCTGGATCGCCCGCCACGTGCTCGCCTGGGTGGTGATCGCGCTCTTCCTCGCTTTGGCGCTGAACCCACTCGTGGGCTGGATCGAGCGTCACACGCGGCTCGGCCGTGGCCCTGCGATCGGCATCGCGTACCTGCTGCTCGCGATCGTGATCGTCGGCCTCGGGGCAACCTTCCTGCCGAAGCTGATCGACGAGGTCAACGGCTTCGTCCAAGCGCTACCGAACTACGTCGACGATCTGACGCACGGTCGAGGTCGGCTCGGCTTCCTCGAGACGAAGTACCAGGTCGTCGAGAAGGTCCGCGAGCAGGTCAGAAACGGCGGCGCCGCCAAGGTGCTCGGTCTTTCGGGAGCGGCTCTCTCGGTCACGAAGAGCGTGATCACGATCATCGCTGCGACGGTCACGATCGTCTTTCTGACCTTCTTCATGCTCCTCGAGGGCGGCGTCTGGGTCGAGCGGGTCTACTCCCTCTTCCCCGAGCGCTCGCAGGCGCGCTGGCGTCGCGTCGGTGACGACATCTACAAGACGGTCGGCGGCTACGTGACCGGGAACATCCTGATCAGCGTGATCGCCGGCGCTGCAGCGACGATCGTTCTGCTGATCATGGGAGTGCCGTACGCGGTCGCCCTGGGCTTGCTCGTTGCGGTGCTCGACCTCATCCCGCTCGCAGGGGCGACCGTCGCCGGTGTGATCGTCGTGCTCGTCGCGTTCCTCCACACGATCCCGGCCGGGATCGTCCTGCTCGTCTTCGTGATCACGTACCAGCAGGTCGAGAATCACTTCCTCCAGCCCGTCATCTACGGCCGAACCGTCCAGCTCTCGCCACTCGCCGTACTCGTCTCGGTGCTGGTCGGAGCGGAGCTCGCAGGGATCCTCGGTGCGCTCGCCGCGATCCCGGTGGCCGGATCGATCCAGGTGATCGTGCGCGACCAGCTTTCAGCGCGGCGCCCCGTGGCCGAGGAGCCGTAGGCGGGCCGGGCTACGCTTGGCGGACGGGCGCCCGTAGCTCAGTGGACAGAGCGACGGCCTTCTAAGCCGTGGGTCGGAGGTTCGAATCCTCCCGGGCGCGTGACCGCCTCTAGCTCCCGGCCGGAGTAGGCCAGGCGTCGAGCGAGGCCGGTAGCCGGGAAGGCAGCACGTTCGCCTGTGTTCAGGCAACGGGGCGCGGCTTGAATCGGGGAGCAGAGACGGTCAGGATCTCGTCTCCAGCCCACCCGCTTCGCCCGTCCGACTGGAGGCACGATGAAGATCCTCAACGAGTTCAAGGCTTTCCTGATGCAAGGCAACCTGATCACACTGGCCGTTGCGTTCGTGATGGGAGTCGCCTTCGCGGCTGTGCTGACGTCGTTCGTCGGGGACATCATCACCCCGATCCTCGGCGCCGTCTTCGGCAAGTCCGACTTCAGCAATTTGACGTTCACGATCCACAACTCGCTCTTCAGATACGGATCGTTCATCACGGCGTTGATCACGTTCGTCTCGATCGCGGCCGCCGTCTTCTTCTTCATCGTCAAGCCGTACGAGATGATCCTGGCCCGGCGCAAGCCCGAAGACGTGGTCGTGACCGACGAAGAGCGCCGCCATCAGGAGCTGCTCGCGGCGATCCAGGGGATCAGCCGCTGAGCCGCGCTCCAAGCTGATCAGAAGCTGAACAGGTAAGGCCTCAACTTGAATCCGTGGGCGGTCATCTGCTCTGATCGAAGCGGTCCACGGCGGCCTTCCGACGATGAGGCCGCCGCGGACCGTTTTTTCAGCAGAGCGTCCGTGTGCCGATACGATGAGGCGCGCGTGGTGGCGGTAGCTCAGTTGGTAGAGCCCCGGGTTGTGGTCCCGGTGGTCGCGGGTTCGAGTCCCGTTCGCCACCCTGATGGCTCGGTCGCGCTGCATGGCTCGGTCGCGTCGGCTCGCTGAGCTAGCGACGCTCGACCCGGAGCGAGACGCTCAGCGGATCGTGTTCCTCGACGCCTCACTCGAGTTTCCGTGGGACACCGAGCGCGCGCTCGAGCTCGCGTTCTATCGCACCTATGCGATCCCGTCGATCGCCCGCCTGCTCGACGCGACCGGCGAGTCCGAGCACCGGTCTCAGAGACGCTACGACGACACCAGGATCCTGATCGCGACCTTCTGCGAGCACGGCTACGACAGCGAGCTCGGCAGGCGTGCGATCCGGCAGATGAATCGCATCCACGGGCGATTCACGATCTCGAACGACGACTACCTGTACGTCCTCTCGGCGATGGTCTTCGAGCCGATCCGCTGGAACGCACGGTTCGGCTGGCGGCCGCTGATCGAAGTCGAGAAGCTCGCGTCGTTCTACTTCTGGCGCGAGGTCGGTCGCCGGATGGCGATTTGTGATCTGCCGGAGAGCTACGACGAGTTCGAGCGCTTCAACGTCGCGTACGAGCGAACGCACTTCGCGTACACCGACTCGGGCCATCGAATTGCGGTCGCGACCCGCGATCTTCGCGGCGGCCGGGTGATCGTCCATGCCCTGCTCGACGAGCCGCTGCTCGCCGCACTCGGTCTGGCCCGTCCGTCGCGGCTCGAGCGCGTCGTAGTCGAGGCGGCGCTTCGCGCGCGCGGGCGCATCGTGCGTCACCTGCCCCCGCGTCGCGCACCCCGGCTGCGCACGCTCGAGCGCCACCGCTCGTACCCGGCCGGCTATGTGCTCGAGTCGCTCGGTCCAACCGAAAGCCGTTGAATGGCGACGCCGGCGGGTACGCTTGATCCGCTCGGCCCCGTAGCTCAGAGGACAGAGCGGGAGCCTTCGAAGCTCCGTGCGGTGGTTCGATTCCACCCGGGGCCGCTGAAACCAATCGCCGCTTAACGCCGCCGCAACAACAACGTCGCGGTCGCCGCTGTCTCATAGACGACATGCGCCGCCCTCTGCTTCCTCTCGTAGTGCTGCTGCCGTTCGCGCTCGTCGCGTGTGGCTCCGGGAAGAAACAGACGGCAGGCCCCCCGCCCGTGAGCGTCCACCTCTACGGCAGCGCCGCGACCCGGGTCTGGGTGTTCGCCCCCGCGGCGCGTCCGAAGCTCATCGTGCTCTACGTGCACGGCCTCGGCACCCAGCGGGAGACGACGCCCTACTACCACCGGCCCTGGCTGATGCATCTCGCGCGCGAAGGCTACGAGGTCGTCTACCCCGCCTACGAGAAATTCCCCTACCAGCCCGGCGGCCTCAAGCACCTGATCCTGGGCGTCGCGCTCGCTTTGCCGCACGTAGCGAAGGGCGTTCCGGTCGCTGCCATCGGCTACTCCCGAGGAGGACGGCTGGTGATGGACTATGCGAGCGTCGCCTCGACCACCGGGCTCGTACCCGGGCGGATCTTGAGTGTCTTCCCATCCGGGATCATGGACGCGCTCCTCAACCTCGCGCCGCTGACCGGGCACACGAAGGTGCTGATCCTGGCCGGCGACCGCGACACGACCGTCGGCACAGTCGGCGCGGGCCAACTCGTCACACAGTTGGCTGCGAGTGGATTCCCCTACGCCGACGTGCGCTTCGAGACCGTCCGTTCGCACGGACTGTTCATCGCCGATCACCTGTCGGTACTGACTGACACCCCGGCCGCGCAACAGGCGTACTGGGCGCGCGCCGACCGCTTCCTCGCGCCGCTCGCGAAGCTACGCTGAACCTTCGCACGCGGGTGTGGCGGAACTGGCAGACGCGCCGGGCTTAGGACCCGGTGGGCTTCGGCCCTTGGAGGTTCGAGTCCTCTCGCCCGCATCGTCCTCCTAGGATCTGGGGACCGTGTCGACCGCGCGCTACGACGGGCAGGCGGAATGGTACGAGTCGTTCGCAGCCGGCGACCTGTTCGCCGAGGTGCGCCTCGCCGCTGTGCGGCTGCTTGGGCCGGGACCCGGGATGTGCCTCGATCTCGGTTGCGGGACCGGACGGGCGATTCCGCTGCTCGCGGCCGCCGGGTGGGCGGTGACGGGCGTCGATCTCTCCCGCGACCAACTCGCCGTCGCGGAGCGCGAATCCGGGCGGCATGCACAACGGCTCGTCTGCGCCGACGCGCACGAGCTGCCATTCGAAAGCGGCGCGTTCGACGCCGTCGTCTCCGTCCTCACCCACACCGACTTCGACGATCTGACCGGCGCCCTCACCGAAACGAGCCGAGTGCTCCGGGCAGGTGGTTCGTTCGTCTACCTCGGTGTCCATCCGTGCTTCGGGTCACCGGCCGTCGAGAGACGAGAAGGCGAGCCGGCGCTCGTCCATCCGGAGTATCGCCGCACCGGCTGGCAGAACGAGTCACGGAACTTCTCCGAGACCGGGATCAGGTCGCGGGTCGGCATCAACCACCTGCCGCTCGCCCCGTTCCTGAACGCGTTTGTCTCTGCCGGGCTCTCGCCGCAAGCGTTCGAGGAGCCGGGCGACATCGACCCACCGCTCTTCTTCGCCGTCAGGGCAGGACGCTGAGCACGTCGTCGAGCGGCGCGCGGTCCTTGACCGGCGGCTCGCTGACCTTCGGCCCGAGGTGGATCAGCGCCACCACCTGCTCGTTCGCGGCGAGCCTGAGCGCCTCGCGGACAGGTGGCTCGGAGAACGCGGCCGGAGTTCGCCAGTAGCTCGCCAGCCCTCGCTCCGTCGCGCCGAGCAGCACGGCGTAAACGGCGCATGCGGTCGCGTGGAGATCTTCGGCGTCCGTTTCCGCGGCTCCGCTCAGCACCGCCGTCGCGAGGACGAGCGTCGGCGCGCGCCGCAGCTTGATCGCCTCCCTCTCGCCGCACCGCTGCTCGATCGACGATCGCGTCTCGGGGCCGAGCACCCTGAACCGCCACGGCTGGGTGAGGTGGTGGTTCGGCGCATTGCGCGCAAGCTCGACCAGCTCGCGGATCACCGCAGGGTCGACCGGCGCCGAGCCGTACTGCTTGTGCGTCCGGCGGCTGCGGATGGCGTCCCCGACGTCCACGTCCCCGCAACGTACAGGTCTGGTTCAATGGCTCACCCATGCCGAATACCGTTGAACAGGTCGGAGAGGACAAGGTCAAGCTGACCGTCGAGGTGCCTGCGCACGACGTTCACCACGCCGTCGAGCACGCCGCCAACGACCTCGCCGCCTCGGCGCGTATCCCCGGCTTCCGCAAGGGAAAGGTGCCGATGCCGCTTCTGATCAAGCGCGTCGGCCGTGAGCGCCTCTACAGCGAGGCCGTCGAGACCCATATCGGGGGCTGGTTCTGGGGAGCGGCGACTCGCGCCCGCGTCAACCCGGTCGCGCAACCCGAGTACGACTACGAGCTCCCGTCGAGTGATCACGAGGATTGGCGCTTCTCGGCCACGGTCGAGGTCCAGCCGAAGCCCGAGCCCGCCGACTGGACGCAGCTCGAGGTACCGAAGCACGAAGCGGAGGTGCCCGAGGAGGCGGTCCAGGCCGAGCTCGAGGCGCTGCAGCGCACCGTCGCCGAGCTCGTTCCGGTCGAGGGACGACCGGCTGGCAACGGAGACACGGTTGTCGTCGACCTGGTTGCCGACGACGGGACGGCGCAGCGCGATTACGTCGTCGAGCTCGGCTCCGAGCGGCTCGTCGAGGAGATCGAGAACGGTGTGCGCGGCCTCGCAGCCGGCGACCAGCGCGACGTCGCGTACGAGCTCGCGGACGGCTCGCGGCGGAGCGCCACCGTCGTGCTCAAGGAAGTCAAAGAACGTGTGCTGCCCCCGCTCGACGACGAGTTGGCGAAGACCGCGACCGAGTTCGAGACGCTCGACGAGCTGCGCTCCGAGATCGAAGAGCGGCTCAAGACCCAGATCGCCGAGGAGCTCGAGGGCGCGTTCCGCGGCGCCGCCGTGGACGAGCTCGTCAAGGCGTCGAACGTACAGGCTTCCGGCCCGCTCGTCGAGCTACGCACGCGCGAGCTGCTCGCCGGCCTCGCCCGCAGCCTCGAGGCGCGCGGTCTCGACGCCGGCACCTATTTGCAGCTGACCGGCCAGACGGTCGAGCAGCTGAACGAGCGGCTGTACGCCGAGGCGTCGCTCTCGGTCGCCCGCGAGCTGATCCTCGAGGCGGTCGCCGACAAGCTCGAGCTCCAGGTGACCGACGACGAGATCCGCGAAGAGCTCCGCGCGGGCGGCGAGGCCGAGGAAGAGATCGAGAAATTCGTCGCCGACGGAGGCGCAGACCGGGTGCGCGACGACCTCCGCCTGCAGCGCGCGCTCGACCGCGTCGCCGCCGAAGTGAAGCCGATCGCACCCGAGTTGCACGAGGCACGCGAGAGCATCTGGACGCCGGGGCAGGAGCAGCCGGCCGAGCCCGCGAAGCTATGGACCCCAGGCACCTAAGGAGACGTTGAAGAAATGCCACTAGTTCCGATGGTCGTTGAGCAGACTTCGCGCGGCGAGCGCGCATTCGACATCTACTCGCGCCTGCTCGCCGAGCGCATCGTCTTCCTGGGCACGCCGGTCGACGATCAGATCGCGAACCTGGTGATCGCCCAGCTCCTCCACCTCGAGTCGGAGGATCCCGACAAGGACATCTTCCTCTACATCAACTCCCCCGGCGGCTCGGTGTACTCGGGTCTCGCGATCTACGACACGATGCAGTTCGTCAAGCCGGACGTGCAGACGATCTGTGTCGGGATCGCGATGAGCATGGGCTCGCTGCTCCTTGCGGGTGGCGCGAAAGGGAAGCGGATGTCGTTGCCGAACTCACGGATCCTGATCCACCAGGTGTCCGGCGGCTTCCAGGGCCAGGGCACCGACATCGAGATCCAGGCTCGCGAGGTGATCGGCCTCAAGCGCCGCCTGGAGGAGATCTACACGCTCCACACAGGCAAAACGCAGGAAGAGGTTTCGCACGATATGGAGAGAGACTTCTTCTTGAGTCCGGTCGAAGCGAAGGATTACGGGATCATCGACACGGTGATCACACACCGCGAAGCGGGAAAGGCCGAAGCGGCCGCCTAGTTAAGCGAGCTAGCGATTTCGGTCAATCGAGGGTAAAAGGAGAGAACGGATGGCGCGGGCGAGCGAAGGCAATGAACAACTTCTCTGCAGCTTCTGCGGCAAATCGCAGCGCCAGGTCAAGAAGCTCATCGCAGGCCCAGGGGTCTACATCTGCGACGAGTGCATCGATCTCTGCAACGAGATCATCGATGAAGAGCTGACCGCACCGAGCTCGCTCGACCTCGAGAACCTGCCCCGCCCGATGGAGATCTACGGTGGGCTGAACGAGTACGTCGTCTCACAGGAAGAGGCGAAGCGCTCGCTCGCCGTCGCCGTGTACAACCACTACAAGCGCGTCCAGATGGGCTCGGAAGAAGGCGACGTCGAGCTGCAGAAGTCGAACATTCTGCTGCTCGGCCCGACCGGTTGCGGCAAGACCCATCTCGCGCAGACGCTCGCGCGCATCCTCAACGTACCGTTCGCGATCGCGGATGCGACCGCGCTCACCGAAGCCGGCTACGTCGGCGAGGACGTCGAGAACATTCTGCTCAAGCTGATCCAGGCCGCCGACTTCGACATCAAGAAGGCGGAGACCGGGATCATCTACATCGACGAGGTCGACAAGATCGCGCGCAAGGCCGACAACCCGTCGATCACGCGCGACGTATCGGGCGAGGGCGTGCAGCAGGCGCTGCTGAAGATCCTCGAGGGCACGGTTGCATCCGTTCCGCCGCAGGGTGGACGTAAGCACCCGCACCAGGAGTTCCTCTCGATCGACACCACGAACATCCTCTTCATCTGCGGCGGTGCGTTCGCCGGCCTCGACAAGATCATCGCGAAGCGGCTTGGCAAGAACGCAGTCGGCTTCGGCC
This sequence comes from uncultured Actinomycetes bacterium, assembly GCA_963847845.1. Lineage (GTDB taxonomy): Bacteria > Actinomycetota > Thermoleophilia > Gaiellales > Gaiellaceae > PALSA-600. Next base: position 281,465 of record CAWKBI010000005.1, on the reverse strand, counting down.
GCGAGATCTCGGCGAAGCGCGACGCGCAGAGCGCTGAGCTGCTCGGCGAAGTAATGCCGGAGGATCTCCTCAACTTCGGCTTGATCCCGGAGTTCATCGGCCGGCTGCCCGTGCTCTCGGCAGTCCACCAGCTGCGCCGTGAAGACCTGGTGCAGATCCTCACCGAGCCGAAGAACGCGCTCGTCAAGCAGTACCAGCGGTTCTTCAACTACGACGACATCGACCTCGTCTTCACCGACGATGCACTCTGGTCGATCGCCGACAAGGGCCTCCAGCGCGAGACCGGTGCGCGCGGTCTTCGTTCGATCATCGAGAACGCGTTGCTCGACGTGATGTTCGAGCTGCCGTCGCGCAAGGACGTCTCCAAGTGCGTGATCACGAAGGAGACGATCGAGAAGGGCCTGAAGCCGACACTCGTGACGAGCGCCGGGGCGGACGCCGAGCCCGACGAGCTCGCCGAAGAGTCCGCCTAGCTTCCGGTCTCAGCGCGGAACAGCAGGCCGCTTTGCCGCGCGGCTTGACAGACGCGCCGCGAAACGGCAAAACTAACACCTGAATCGGGTCTCAGGTTCTTGAGGATCACTCATCAGGAGGGATGCTTCATGCGTCATCGTTTCACGAAGGTCCTGCTCGGCCTCGTGCTCTTCACACTCCTCGGCGGGACGGCGACCGTCGCGGCGCGGTCGCACCATTCGACCGCCTCGTACAACGTCGGCTTCGTCTATCCGCGGACGGGTCTGCTCGGGGCGTACGGCGCCGAGGAGCTCGAGGGCTTCAAGTACGGCCTCTCGTACGCCACGAAGGGCACGAACAAGGTGAACGGCAAGTCGATCAAGGTCACGTTCGTCGACGACAAAGGCGATGCGGCGACCGGAGTCTCAGCCGCGAAAGATCTGATCGGCCAGGGCTACAAGATCCTGATGGGCACCGGCTCGTCGGGCGTGGCCCTGCAGATGGCACCGCTCGCCGCTCAGAACCAGGTCCTGTACATCTCCGGCCCGGCGGCCGCCGACGCGATCACCGGCATCAACAAGTACACCTTCCGCGCCGGCCGGCAGACGTACCAGGACGTCCTCGACGCTGCGTCGTACCTGAAGGGCTCGGGCAAGAAGGTGGTCGTGTTCGACCAGGACACCGTCTTCGGGCACGGCAACTATGCAGCCGTCAAGGCTGTGATCGGCGGTAAGGGGCACACGGTCTCCGAGATCTCGGTGCCGTTGACGGCCACGGACTTCACGCCGTTCGCGCAGCAGGCGAAGAACGCGAATCCCGACCTGGTGTTCGTCGCGTGGGCTGGCACCACTGCCGGGGCGATGTGGAAGTCGCTCGATCAGCAGGGTGTGTTCAACGGCCCCGACGTCGTCACCGGCCTCGCGGAGCGCGCGACCTGGTCGGCGCTCGGCGACCAGGCGACGAAGATCCACTACCTCTCGCACTACACGTACACGGCGCCGAAGAGCAAGGTCAACGATTGGCTCGTCACCCAGATGCGCAAGCGCGGCCAGGTGCCGGACATCTTCACGCCGGACGGCTTCGTGCTCGCACAGTTGCTCGTTCACGCGCTGCAGAAGGGCGACTACAACGTCGACAAGATGATCACCGCGCTCGAGGGCTACAAGTTCCTGGCGCCGAAGGGCTTCCAGGCGATCAGGCCGCAGGATCATGCGATGTTGCAGCCCATGTTCCGGGTGAAGCTGGTCTCGAAGAACGGTCACCTCGTGCCACAGATCCTCGGTACCGCATCGCCGTACCAGACGGCGCCGCCGGTCGTGGCGATGCGGGGCTAGGGAAAAGACGCACTGCGCGTGAGCGCATCCCCGATCCTCGCAACGAGTGATCTCGGGCTCGACATCGGCGGCGCGACCATCGTCGCCGGTGTCGGGCTTGAGGTTCGCGAGGGAGAGCTTCTCGGCGTGATCGGCCCTAACGGGGCGGGAAAGACCACGCTCTTCAACCTCGTCTCGGGTCTGCTGCGGCCGACGAGCGGTCGGGTGCTCATGGACGGGGTCGACATCACCGCCGACCCGCCGTTCCGGCGTGCTCGAGCCGGAATCGGCCGGACGTTCCAGGTTTCGAACGTCTTTCCGCTCCTGCCGGCACTCGAGAACGTCCGGTTGGCGGCGGACGTGGCGATCGGCGGGACGATGCGGATCTGGCGGCGCGCGATGCACGTCGCCGAGGCGCTCGAGCGCGCGCACTGGGCTCTCGACCGCGTCGGCCTCGGCTCGCGGGCGCCCGTGCCGGCCGGGCTGCTCTCACACGGCGACAAGCGCAAGCTCGAGCTCGCGATGGTGCTCGCCGGCGATGCGCGGGTGATCCTGCTCGACGAGCCGATGGCTGGTGTCTCGATGGAGAACATCCCCGAGCTCGTCGAGTTGATCCGCTCGGTCCACGCGGAGGGCAAGACGGTGCTGATGGTCGAGCACCACATGGAGGTTGTCACCGGCCTCGCACAGCGGATCGCTGTCCTCCATCACGGCGCGCTGCTCGCGATCGACGAGCCGGCGGCGATCATGCGCAACGAGACAGTGCAGCAGGCCTACCTCGGGGAGCCGATCTGATGGCGTTGATCGAGGTTCGCGACCTGCACGTACGACTCGGCCAGTCGCACGTCCTGCAGGGAATCGAGTTCGACGTTCCCGAAGGTGGCGTCACGGCGCTGCTTGGGCGCAACGGCGTCGGCAAGACGACGACCCTGCGCGCGCTGATGGGGCTGGTCGCGCGCTCGGGTCTCGTCCTCTACGACGGGACCGAGATCACACAGATGGAGACGCACAAGATCGTCCGACGCGGCGTCGGCTACGTCCCGGAGGACCGCGATGTGTTCGCCGGCTTGACCGTCGACGAGAACCTGCGCCTAGCAGAGCGCGATGGAGAACCTCGTTACGGCCTCGTCTACGACCTGTTCCCGGAGCTCCAAGCGCGAGGAAAACAGCAGGCGGGGACGCTGTCTGGTGGTCAGCAGCAGATGCTCGCGATCGCCCGTGCGCTCCTCAACGACAATCGCGTGCTGCTGGTCGACGAGCCGACCAAGGGCCTGGCGCCGCTGCTCGTCACGGAGCTCGCCCGCGTGCTCGAACGAGTTTCGGAGCTGACCACGGTGCTGCTCGTCGAACAGAATCTGGGCGTCGTGGCACGGGTTGCGCACGACGCCGTCGTGCTCGACACCGGACGCGTCGTCCACGTCGGGCCGGCAAAGGAGCTCCTCGGCGACAAGCCGATGATCCAGCGCATGCTCGGGGTGGGACACGCATGAGCACCTTCGTCCTGCTCACGATCACCGGGCTCGGGCTCGGCGCGATGTACTTCCTGATCGCATCAGGGCTGTCGTTGATCTACGGCCTGATGGGGATCCTCAACTTCGCGCACGGCGCCTTCCTCACCGTCGGCGCCTATGCGCTCTGGTACACGGAGTCGAAGCTCGGCGGTCTGTCGGTGATGCCGAGATTCCTGCTGGCGGCGCTCGTGGGCCTGATCGTGAGCGCAGTCTTCGCGGCGCTTGTCGAGTTGGTCGTGATTCGTCCGCTCTACGGACGGCAGATCGAGCAAGTGCTCGTAACCGTTGGCCTCGCGCTCGCGATCACAGCGCTCGTCACCGCGATCTGGGGCAACGACGCCAGGGTCGTGGCGGTGCCCGGCTGGGTCGGCAGCACGACGACCGTCCTCGGTGCTCACATCCCGAACGACCGCTGGATCGAAATTCTGACCGCAGTTGCGGTGCTGTTCGGGCTCGAGGCGTTCCTGCAGCGGACGCGCTACGGACTGATCATCCGCGCCGGGGTCGAGAACCGCGCGATGGTGACGGCGCTCGGCATCGACGTCCGTCGCGCGTTCACGCTCGTCTTTGCGATTGGCGGGCTAGCCGCCGGCATCGCTGCCGTGCTCTCGTCCGTCTACTTCACCACCGTCGATCCGCAGCACGGGACGTCGCTCGTGATCTTTGCGTTCATCGTCGTCGTGATCGGCGGTCTCGGCTCGCTACGGGGCACGGCCATGGCCGCAGTGGTCGTCGGGCTGGTTCAGCAGTACGCGAACTACTACGCCTCGTCCGGTCTTGGCGACCTGAGTGTCGTGCTGCTGCTCGGCGTCGTCCTTTTGGTGCGGCCGCGCGGCCTTTCCGGGAGCTTTGCGTGAGGCGCATTGCGATCCCACTCGCACTCTTCGCTGCGCTGGCGTTCGTGCCCAGGCTCGCGATCGACGTGCCGTACCTGTTCCAGGGAGGGCTGAATACTCCCGGCACGCTCCAGCTGCTGGCGCTGTGCCTCGTCTTCGGCGGGCTGGCGCTCAGCTACGACCTGTTGTTCGGCTTCACCGGGCTGCTCTCGTTCGGTCACGCGCTGTACTTCGCTGTCGGCGTCTACATCGCCGCGATCGCGATGACGCGCTGGCACTGGGGCTTCTGGCCGTCGATCGGTTTCACCGCGGTTGTCGGGCTCGTGCTCGCTGCGATCCTTGGAGCCGTGTCGCTGCGCGTCGGCGGCATTGCGTTCGCCATGGTCACGCTCGCCTTCGCGCAGGCGGGATCGATCCTCGCGTTCAAGAACCCGTACAACTGGACCGGTGGGGAGGAAGGGTTCGGGGTCGATTACCACAAGCTTCCGGCATGGACCGTCGGGATCCTCAACACCAAGCACCTCTACTGGATCGCGCTCGTCTACGCGGCCGCCGTGTTCGCGATCGTCCAGTGGGCCGTCTCATCCTCGCCCGGCCACCTCTGGCAGGCGATCCGCGAGAACGAGTTGCGCGTGCAGGTTCTCGGCATCTGGCCGTATCCCTACAAGCTGATGTCGTACGTCCTGGCGTCGGGCCTCGCGACCATGGGCGGCGTCGTCTACCTGCTGCTGCTCGGGGGTGCGACCACCGAGGTGACGACCGCGAGCTTCACACTGACGCTGCTGCTGATGGTCGTGATCGGCGGCACGGGCACGCGCTGGGGTGCGATGCTCGGCGGCATCCTCTACACCTACGCCGACCACCGCCTGGGCGACCTCTCGTCGTCGCATGCGATCTCGAGACTTCCATCGTTCGTTCGCACGCCCTTGCAGCAGCCACTGTTCGTGCTCGGTGTGCTCTTCATCCTCGTGGTGTTCTTCGTGCCGGGAGGCCTCGCACAGGTTCACCGGCTGCGCCGACCGAAGACCCTGCAGCGACTCCAGGAGGCGATGCAACGATGAAGATCGAATGGGAGGAGCGCGGCCAAGGCATGCCGCTGCTCTTGATCCAGGGCCTGGGCTACGGCCGCTGGGGCTGGGACCCAATCGTCCCGGGCCTGGCGGAGCAGTATCGCGTGTTGCTGTTCGACAACCGCGGCATCGGCGGCTCGGACAAGCCCGAGGGGCCGTACACCGCCCGACAGATGGCCGGCGACGCGTTGCAGGTGCTCGACGAGGCGGGCGTCGGCCGAGCCCATGTCCTCGGCGCCAGCCTCGGCGGCATGATCGCGCAGGAGCTCGCCGCACTCGAGCCGGAGCGTGTCGACAAGCTCGTCCTCGCGTGCACCACACCGGGCGGGCCTGACGCGCCGCCGCTGCCCGCGGTCACGCTGAAGCTGTTCGCGGAGGCGGCGACCCTGGCGCCTGAGGTCGCGCTGCGCCGGTTCGTCGAGAATGCGCTCGGCGCGGATGCACCTGAAGAGCTCGTGGACGAGATCTTCCGACGCCGGCTCGAGAATCCGCCCGACCCGGCGGGCTGGCAGGCGCAGGCAGCCGCAGGCACGACCTTCCCGGGTATCGAGGGCACGCTCGCGGCTCCGACGCTCGTCCTCCAGGGGACCCAGGACAACGTGGTCGACCCGCGGAACGCCGACCTGCTCGCGGCACGGATTCCCGGCTCGCGCGTCGAGCTGTTCCCAGGAACCGGCCACCTCTTCTTCTGGGAGCAGCCCGAGCAGGTCGTGCGCGTCGTGACGGAGTTCCTCGCGTGAACGAGCAGACGATCGATCGGATCCTCCGCGACCGGGCGCGCATCACGCCTGCACGCGTCGCGATCGACGAGGGCCCCCGCACGTGGACCTATGCCGAGCTCGAGCTGCGGTCGGACGAGCTGGCCCGCGGGCTGCGGCACGGCGACCGGGTGTCGACGCTCACCGGCAACTCGGGCGAGCACGTAGCCCTGATGTTCGCCTGCGCGAAGGCCGGTGCGATCCTGCACCCGATCTCGTGGCGCCTTGCTCCGGCCGAGATCGCCTACCAGCTCGACGACGCCGACCCGGCCCTGTTCCTGGTCGAGGACGAGCACCGCGAGCTCGGCGAGGCGGCGCTCGAACTGGCGAGCGTGCGTCCGGCGCGAGCCCTGGTTCGTGCCAACTTGGCACAAACAGCGGTTTCGGAGCGCGATCCGCTGCTCCTGATTTACACCTCGGGGACGACCGGGAAGCCGAAGGGAGCGCTGCTCACACACGCGAACTGCTTCTGGACGAACCTGTCGTTCGACCTGGCGACGGGGATCCGCCCCGACGATGTCGTGCTCCAGGTGCTGCCGCAGTTCCACTGCGGGGGCTGGAACGTGCAATCGATTCTCGCCTGGTGGAAGGGAGCGAAGGTGGTTCTCGAACGGGGTTTCGATGCTGCCCGTGCGCTGGACTTGATCAGCGCCAAACGGGTCACGACGTTCATGGGCGTGCCGGCCAACTACCTGTTCATGGCGCAGGAGCCGGGCTTCGACGTCGCCGACCTGGGCTCGCTGCGACTCGCGGTTGTCGGCGGCGCCCCGATGCCAGAGGCGTTGCTCGACACGTGGGCGGGTCGCGGAGTCGAGATCGTGCAGGGCTACGGGCTGACGGAGGCGGCGCCCAACGTGCTGTGTCTCGCGCCCGAGGATGCGCGCAGAAAGGTCGGTTGGGCCGGCAAGCCGTACCCATATGTCGCGTGCGATCTGTCCGACGAGGGTGAGCTGCTCGTGCGTGGGCCGAACGTGTTCGCCGGCTACTGGCGGAACGACGAGGCCACAGCGGCGGCGTTCTGCGACGGCTGGCTGCTGACCGGCGACGTCGCCGAGCGCGACGGCGAGGGCAACTACCGAATCCGTGGGCGCCTCAAGGACATGGTCGTGTCCGGAGGCGAGAACGTCTATCCCGCAGAGATCGAAGCGGTTCTTCACGACCATCCCGCCGTCGCAGACGCGGCGGTCGTCGGCGTCCCCGACGAGCGGTGGGGCGAGGTGTGCGTTGCCTTCGTCGTGCTCGCCTCACCCGCTTCCGACGACGAGTTGCGCGAGCACTGCTCTGCGCAACTCGCACGGTTCAAGGTTCCGAAGTCCTTCCGCCGCGTCGAGCGACTGCCCCGTAACTCGATGGGGAAGATCCAGAAGTCCGAACTGAGCGTGACCGCATGACCGAGGTCGTGACCAACGTCGACGGCAGGCCGCTTTCGAGGCGCGGGCTCGATACGCGCCGCCGGCTGCTCGATGCCGCTGAGAGCGTGTTCGGCGAGCTTGGCTTTCACGAGGCGTCGATCGTCAAGCTGACGGAAGCAGCAGGTGTGGCCGGCGGCACGTTCTATCTGTACTTCGACTCGAAGAAGGCGATCTTCGAAGAGCTGATGCGGGACTTGAACCGCCGCATCCGGCATGCGATGAGCGAGGGGGCGGCCCGCGGATCCACCCGCGTCGAGTCGGAACTCCTTGGTTTCGACGCCTACTTCAGGTTCACCGCCGAGCACCCGGCGCTCTACCGGATCATCCGTCAGTCGGAATTCGTCGCCCCCGAGATGCTCCGGTTCCACTACGACCGCGTCTCTGAGGGCTACGTCGCCGCGCTCCGCAAGGCGGCTGAGGACGGTGAGATCGGCGACCTCGATCCGGAGGTGACCTCGTACGCGCTGATGGGCCTGGGCGAGCTCGTCGGGATGCGCTGGATCCTCTGGGGCGGCGGGGCGCTGCCGTCGCACGTCTGGCAAGAGCTCGAACGGATCATCCGCTCGATCCTCGGGGCGAAACCGACGTGAGGCGCGTAGGTCTCGTTGCGACCGCTTCGTACCTGCCGGAGCGGTGGCTGACGGCTGCCGAGATCTCGGGGCTGTCCAACATCCCCGAGCAGGTGATCGTGGAGAAGTTCGGCCTGCGGGGCAAGCACATCGCGGCGCCCGAGGAGCACGTCAGCGACCTCTCAGTGCAGGCGGTCGAGCGACTGTTCGAGGAGTCGGGCACCGATCCCGAGTCGATCGACGTCGTCATGTACTTCGGCTCGATGTGGCGCGACCACTCGATGTGGCAGGTCGCGCCAGACATCGCGTACCGCGTCGGCGCGACGAAGGCGTTCGCCCTCGAGTACGACAATGTCTCGCACGGGACGCCGATCGCGTTGCGCGTCGCGCGCGACCTGCTCCGGGCCGAGCCAGACCTCGAGCGGGTGCTCCTGGTCGCGGCGTGCCGGGAGTCGTACCTCCTCGACTACACCAACGACCGCTCCAGATTCATGTTCAACTTCGGCGATGGTGCTGTCGCAGGCCTGCTGGTCGCCGATGCCACCCGCAACGAGGTGCTCGGCTCGCACGCGATCACGAACGGCTCGTACTCGCTCCAGGTGAAGGTCCCCGGCGGGGGCTCGGTCGATCCCGACGGCTACCGCTTCCTCGATGTTGCAGATCCGGCGACGATGAAGGGGGGTCTCGATTCGGAGTCGTTGCCGAACTTCGTCGCCGCGGCACGCGGCGCGCTGGGACGCTCGGGCCTGGGACTCGACGATGTCTCCTTCGTCTGCCCGTTGCACACGAAGCGCTCGATGTTCCTTGCGTTGCTCTCCGAGCTCGGCTTGAGCGAAGATAGGGCCGTGTACCTCGATGACACCGGCCACATGAGCGGCGTCGACTCGCTGCTCGGGCTCGACCGCGCCGTGCGGGACGGTCGCATCGCAGACGGCGACGTCGTGCTGCTGCTCGCGGCGGGGACCGGGTACACCTGGGCGGCGACCGTCCTTCGCTGGGGTGCCGTCCGATGAAGCCGGGGGACAGGTTCGGCCCGTCGAGCTGGATCGAGATCCCACAGGCCAAGATCGACGCCTTCGCCGAGGCAACGGGCGACCACCAGTGGATCCACGTCGAGCCGGAGCGCGCCAAGGATGGGCCGTTCGGCACGACGATCGGGCACGGTTACCTGACGCTGTCGCTCCTGCCGGTCGCCTCGTACGAGGTGATCCCCCGCAAAGGCCGGATGGGGATCAACTACGGGCTCAACCGGGTACGGTTCCCCGCGCCGGTTCCCGTGGGCTCGCGCCTCCGTGCGTCGTTCGAGGTCGCCGCAGTCGATGAGTTCGAGGGCGGGGCGCAGGTGACGATGACGGCGGCGGTCGAGCGAGAGGGAGGCGACAAGCCGGTCTGCGTGGCCGAGGTCGTCTTCCGCTACTACGAGTAGTGGCGAAGGTCGCGCTCGTCACCGGCGCGCAGGGTGGGATCGGTGCGGCCATCGTGGAGCGCCTCGCCCAGGATGGCTGGGCCGTCGATGGCGTGGACATCGACGATGCCGACCTGACGACCGCAGCCGGCAACCGATCTGTCGTCGAGGGCGCGCTCGGGCGGCACGGCCGGCTCGACGCGGTCGTCCCCAACGCGGGCCTCCAGTACGTCTCGCCGGTCGAAGCGTTCCCGGAGGAGGAATGGGACCGCCTGCTCGCACTTCTTCTGACCTCGCCGTTCTTGCTCGCCAAGTACGCGTGGGATGCGCTGGCCGCGTCCGGCGATGGTCGCATCTGCGTGATCGCCTCGGCGCACGCGTTGACGGCCTCGCCGTTCAAGGCAGGGTACGTCGCGGCAAAGCACGGCGTGCTCGGACTGGTCAAGACACTGGCGCTCGAGGGGGCGGCAGTCGGGATCAGCGCGACGGCGGTCTGCCCAGCCTACGTCCGAACACCACTCGTCGAGCGCCAGCTCGCCGACCAGGCGGCTGCGCACGGATTGACCGAGGACCAGGTGCTCGGAGCGGTGATGCTCGAGCGGCAAGCCGTCAAGCGCCTGCTCGAGCCGCACGAGGTCGCCGACCTCGTGGCGTACCTGCTCTCACCGTCCGGCCGCGGGATCACCGGCGTGCCGGTTCCGATCGATCTCGGCTGGTCGGCCGCGTAGCGCGCTCGACGCTTCAGTCCTGCTCGTGGTCGCGCTCGCAGTAGTCGGGGCACGTGCACTCCGCGAGCTCCCACATCGGGCGCCGGGCGGGTTCTCGGACGACGGCTTCGGCTTCGTCGGCGGTGCGGGCGGGGAGCGTGGTCATCGGAGCGCCTCCTTGGATCCAGTGATGGGTCAACTCTGGATCCGAAATTAGCACGATTCGGCCACTTGCGCCACAAAAACTCGTCTGTAGGATCCGAGAAACATCATTCAGCTGTGGAGGACTCGTGGTGAACACCGAAGATTGGATCCAGGAAGAGGCTCGGCAACTCGGAGCTCGCTGGGCTCGAGATGCACGCTGGGCCGGGATCGAGCGGCTCTACGACGCGGAAGAGGTCGTCCGGCTTCGCGGCTCAGTCGTGCCCGAGAGCACGCTTGGACGCCTCGGAGCAGAGCGTCTCTGGGAACTGCTCGGGCAGGACGGCTACGTGAACGCGCTCGGCGCGCTGACCGGTGGCCAGGCGGTCCAGATGGTCAAGGCGGGGCTCAGCGCGATCTATCTCTCGGGCTGGCAGGTCGCGGCAGACGCGAACCTCGCAGGCTCGACCTATCCCGACCAGAGCCTCTACCCGGCCAACTCCGTGCCGCAGGTCGTGCGTCGGTTGAACAACGCGCTCTTGCGCGCCGACCAGATCGACTGGTCCGAGGGGCGAAACGGCACCCACTGGCTTGCGCCAATCGTGGCCGACGCGGAGGCCGGCTTCGGGGGAGCGTTGAATGCATTCGAGTTGATGCGCGCGATGATCGAAGCCGGCGCCGGTGGGGTCCACTTCGAGGACCAACTCGCGGCGGAGAAGAAATGCGGCCACCTGGGCGGGAAGGTGCTCGTCCCGACATCGCAGTTCATCCGGACGCTGACGGCGGCTCGGCTCGCCGCGGACGTGCTCGATGTGCCGACGGTGCTCGTGGCGCGTACCGACGCTCTTTCCGCGACGCTGCTGACGACGGACATCGACGAGCGGGACGCCCCGTTCGTCACCGGCGAGCGGACGAGTGAGGGCTTCTTCATGGTCAAGGATGGGCTCGAAGCGGCGATCGCGCGCTCGCTGGCGTACGCGCCGTATGCGGATCTGCTCTGGTTCGAGACGTCGACGCCGGACCTCGGTGAGGCCAAGGAGTTCGCTCAGGCGATCCACGAGCATTACCCGGGCAAGCGGCTCGCGTACAACTGCTCGCCGTCGTTCAACTGGCGGCAGGCGCTCTCGGCCGACGACATCGCCACGTTCCAGCAGCAGTTGGGCAGCTGGGGCTACTCGTTCCAGTTCATCACGCTCGCCGGCTTCCACTCGTTGAACGCGGGCATGTTCGAACTTGCGCGCGGTTATCGCGACCAGGGCATGACCGCCTATGTCGAGCTGCAGGAGCGTGAGTTCGCGCTCGAGCCGGAGGGCTATACGGCGACGAAGCACCAGCGGGAGGTCGGTGCGGGATACTTCGACAAGGTGATGCAGGCCGTGTCGAAGGAATCGTCCACCCTGGCGCTCCAAGGCTCGACGGAGGAAGCCCAATTCGCGTAGCCGAAGGTGTGCTCTCGGTGGAGGCGCTGGCATTCGTCGAGCGTCTCCACCGAGAGTTGAATCCCGAGCGTGAGCGGCTTTTGGCGCGTCGCGACGAGCGGCGGGGGGAGCGCCCCGTGTTCGTCCGCGCGCCCGAGGAGTTTGCGGTCGCGCCGGCACCGGCGGATCTGCAGGACCGCCGTGTGGAGATCACAGGCCCGGTCGAGCGGAAGATGATGATCAACGCGCTCAACTCGGGCGCGAACGTGTTCATGGCCGACTTCGAGGACGCGAACTCGCCGACCTGGGAGAACGTGCGGGCCGGTCAGCAGAACGTCCATGACGCGGTGCGGCGCACGATCGAGCTCGACACGGGCGAGAAGAGCTACCGGCTGAACGACCGGACGGCGACGCTGATGATCCGCCCGCGAGGCTGGCATCTGGTCGAGCGGCACCACGAGGTCGATGGCGCACCGATCAGCGCTTCGCTGTTCGACTTCGGTCTGGTCGTCTTCAACAACGCGAAGGAGCAGCTCGAGCGCGGGACGGGGCCGTACTTCTATCTGCCGAAGCTCGAGTCGCATGAGGAGGCGCGTCTCTGGGCGCAGGCCTTCGCGCTCGCGGAGCAGCAACTCGGGCTGCCGCACGGCTCGATCAAGTGCACGGTGCTGATTGAGACGATCCTGGCTGCGTTCGAGATGGACGCGATCCTCTATGAGCTACGCGACCACTCGTGCGCGCTGAACGCGGGCCGCTGGGACTACATCTTCAGCTGCATCAAGAAGATGGGCGCGGTCCTGCCCGACCGTGCGCAGGTGACGATGACGGTTCCGTTCATGCGCGCCTACTCGCAGCTGCTCGTCAAGACCTGTCACGCACGAGGAGCGCACGCGATCGGTGGCATGGCGGCATTCATCCCGTCTCGCCGCGACCCCGAGGTGAACGCCGTCGCGCTTGCGAAGGTCGAGGAGGACAAGCGCCGCGAGGCCGGTGACGGCTTCGACGGAACCTGGGTGGCGCATCCCGATCTCGTCCCGGTTGCGCTCGCAGAGTTCGACTCTGTGCTCGGTGCTCGCCCGAACCAGGTCGACCGGCGGCGCGACGACGTCGAGGTGAGCGAGGACGACCTGCTCGACTTCGAGATCCCGGGTGGGGAGATCACGGCCGAGGGCCTGCGCGTCAACGTCAGTGTCGGTGTTCGCTACGTGGACGCTTGGCTGCAGGGAGTGGGGGCGGCTGCGATCGACAACTTGATGGAGGACGCGGCGACCGCCGAGATCTCAAGGGCGCAGATCTGGTCGTGGGTGCAGGCCGGCCGCTTCGACGAAGAGCGAGTGCGCGCCCAGATCGCCGACATCGGGGCCTCCGACCAGGCGAAGGCGGTCTTCGCGGACGTCGCGCTCTCGATCCCGTTTCGCGACTTCCTGACCACGTCCGCGTACGATCAGTTGCCGTGACGGAGAGCACCAAGGCAGACGACATCGCGGTGCTGATCGAGGAGGCGATCGTCTCCGGCGAGCTCGCCCCCGGCTCCGTGCTGCGCCAGGAGCACCTCTCCGAGCGGTTCGGCGTCTCCCGTACGCCGGTCCGGGAGGCGCTCAGGCGGCTCGCCGCGCTCGGCCTCGTCTCGTTCGAGCCAAATCGCGGCGTGCGCGTCCGGACGCTTTCGCACGACGACCTGTACGAGGCATTTCTCGTACGCGCCGAGCTCGAGGGCCTCGTCACCGAGGTCGCCGCACGCAACTTGACTTCGGAGGCGCTCGAAGAGCTCGAGGAGTGCGAGCGGAGGTTCGCGCGGCTGACGAAGGAGCTTCGCTCTCGCGAGCCCGGCGGCGATCGGCGAGGACTGATGGCGGACTGGATGCGCGCGAACCACGCCTTCCATGACGTGCTCTACACGGCCGCCGCGATGCCGTACGTCGAGTCGATCGCGAAGGGCGCACGGCGCACGTTTTCTGGGCCCGCAGTCTGGGCGCCGCTCGACGAGGAGCTCGACCGCCTCTACGAGCGAAACCAGGCCGAGCACCGTGCGATCCGGCAGGCATTGTCCGCCGGGTCCGAGGCCGGTGCTCGCGAGCTCGCCCGCGAGCATGTGATGCACTCGTTCGTTCTCTTGACGACGATCCTCGAACACGTCGGCGCCGACTGGGCGCGGGCCTGAGCGCAGGACGACTGCAGTTCGTGCCCGCGTAGGATGGCGGGCCGATGAGCGAGCAGATGCAACCGCGCTACGACCCGCACGGGGTTGAGGAGCGCTGGCAGCAGACGTGGGAGGCCGAGGGCCTCTACAACGCCGATCCGGACCCGTCACGGACGCCGTACGTGGACGCCCATCCGCCGCCGAACGTCACCGGCGCGCTGCACACCGGCCACGCGCTCGGTCTGGCAATCGGCGACACGGTAATCCGCTGGAAACGGATGCAGGGATTCAACGCGCTGTTCCAGCCCGGCTTCGATCATGCGGGGATCTCGACCCAGAACGTCGTCGAGAAGGCGCTGATCGAGGAAGGGACGTCGCGGCAGGAGGTCGGCCGCGAGCAGTTCGTGGCGCGCGTCTGGGAGTGGCTGCACGAGTACGGCGGGAAGATCCTCGACGACTTCCGGCGCGTCGGCGCGTCGCTCGACTATCGGCGCACCCGGTTCACGATGGACGACGACTACGTGCGCGCCGTCATGCGCTGGTTCGTGCATCTGTACCGCCGCGGCTTCATCTACCGCGCCAACCGGATCATCAACTGGTGCCCGTATCACGAGACCTCGCTCTCCGATCTCGAGGTGATCCACGAGGACGCAGACGACACCCTCTCGACGATCCGCTACCCGCTTGCTGACGGCGACGGTTACATCCCCATCGCCACCGTCCGGCCGGCGACCATCCCGGCCGACGTCGCGGTCGCCGTGCACCCCGACGACGCGCGCTACAAGCATCTGATCGGGCGTGAGGTGATCGTGCCGTGGGTCGAGCGGCGGGTCCCGGTGATCGCCGACGAGCGCGTCGAGCGGGAGTTCGGCACCGGCGCTCTGAAGATCACGCCCGGACACGATCCGACCGACTTCGCGATTGGGAGGGATCATGGCCTGCCCGAGCCGATGTGCATCGGCCCTGACGGTCGCGTCACGGCGCTTGGCCTCGAGGGTCTGACGCAGAGGGAGGCTGAGGAGAAGATCCTTGCCTGGCTGAAGGAGCGCGGGCAGCTCGAGCAGCGCGAGCACTACCGGCACTCGGTCGCGCGCTGCGAACGCTGCAAGACGCGCATCGAGCCGTTGATCTCACTCCAGTGGTGGTGCTCGATGACCGAGCTCAAGGAGCCGGCACTCGCTGCACTCCGCGAGCGGCGCGTCGTCTACCACCCGGAGAGCCAGCATCGCTACGCGATCGACTCGCTAGAGACCGCCCCCGACTGGTGCGTGTCGCGCCAGATCTGGTGGGGCCACCAGATTCCGGTCTGGTATTGCACAGATGGTCACGTCACGGTCGATGAGACGGCCCCGGCCGCATGTGCAGAGTGCGGCTCGGCGGAGCTCACCCGCGAGACAGACGTGCTCGACACCTGGTTCTCGTCCGCGCTCTGGCCGTTCGCCACCCTGGGCTGGCCCGACGAGACCGACGACCTTGCCTACTTCTACCCGGGCGACCTGCAGACGACCGCGCGAGAGATCATCCGTCTCTGGGAGAACCGGATGATCTTTTCGGGGCTCGAGCTCCTCGACGAGATCCCGTTCTCCGACGTGATCATCTACTCGACTGTCCTCGCACCCGACGGGCGCCGCATGTCGAAGTCGCTCGGCACGGGGATCGACGCGAAGGAGGTGCTCGAGCGCTACGGGGCCGACCCGACCCGCTACGGGCTGATGAAGAACTCGCTCACGCAAGACGTGCGCTTCTCCTATGCCGCGATCGAGGAGGGCTCACGGCTCTCGAACAAGCTCTGGAACGCCGCGCGGCTGATCGTGCTCGCCTGCGAAGGAGCAGAGCCCGCCGAGCAGCCAGCATCGCTCGAAGAGCGCTGGATCCTCGCCCGGCTCTCGCAGACGCAGCGCGTCGTCGAGCGGCTCCTCGGCGAGTTCGACTTCGCCCACGTCACCGACGAGCTCTACCACCTGACCTTCGACGACTTCTGCGACTGGTATCTCGAGGCGGTGAAGGCCCGGCTCTACGACGGCGACGCCGCGGCCCGCTCGACGGCGACGGCTGCACTCGAGCGCCTGCTCAAGCTCCTGCACCCGGTGATGCCGCACGTCACCGAGGAGATCTGGTCGCAGCTTCCGGGACGCGCGACGAGGCTGATCGTCGCCCCGTGGCCGGCGGCCGGCGAGGAGGTGGAGGCCGGAGCGCTGACGCGGGTCCAGGAGGTCGCGCAGAGCTTCAGACGCTCGGGTGTCCTGCCGGCGCTCGAGGGAGACGAGCAGCGAATCTTCGCCGCGGTGGTGAAGCCGGAGCGCGTTCCGCAACGAGACGGGAACGTCGAGGCCGAGCGCGGGAGGCTGCGCGACGAGATCAAGCGCGCCGAGGCCATGCTTGCCAACGAGCGTTTCGTCGCGAACGCGCCCCCGGCCGTGGTCGGCGCGGAACGCGAGAAGCTCGAGCGTTACCGGCGCGAGCTCGATGCAATCGGCGACTGACTGGGTCGCGTCGCTTTCGCCCTGGCCGGCTGACGGGTTCGGGCTCGAGCGGATGCGGTCGCTTCTCGACTCACTCGGACATCCGGAGCGAGACTACGACGTCGTGCACGTCGTCGGGACGAAGGGAAAGTCGACGGCAGCGCGCACCGTGGCCGCGTTCCTGCGCGTGGAGGGCGTCACCGCCGCGACGTACACGTCGCCGCACGTCTCGGGCTGGGCGGAGCGCCTCGAAACCAATGCGGCTGGCTTCGAGCGGGCCGTCGCGCGTGTGCGCGCCGCCGCAGAGGAGCTGGCTGCGACTCAGTTCGAGATTCTCACGGCGGCGGCATTGCTTGATTTCTCGGCGCGTAGGGTCGAGGTGGCCGTCGTCGAGGCTGGTCTCGGCGGACGCCTCGATGCGACGAACGTCGTCGATGCACGTGTCGTGCTGCTGACGAACGTCGGCCTCGAGCACACCGCGGTGCTCGGCGAGACGCGCGCCGCGATCGCGCGCGAGAAGCTCGCCGTCGCCGGGGCGTCCGCCATCCTCGTCCTGCCAGACGACGAGTTCGCCTGGCTCGTACCCGGTCGCACGGTGCTCCTCGGAGGTGCGCGTGAGGCAGCGGCCGCCCACCTCGGCCGGCCGGTAGGCGCAGCGGTCGACGTTCGTCTCCCGGGCCGGCTCGAGCTGCGCGACGGCGAGGTGCGCGACGGAGCCCACACTCCCGAAGCCGCCGACTGGCTGCTCGAGCGACTGCCAGGGCCGCGGGACTATGTCGTCGTCGCCTCGATCCTCGACGACAAGGACGCACCGCGAATTCTCGAGCGGCTCGCACAGGCGGGGGACACTCTTGTTGCGACCCGCTCGTCGAACGAGCGCGCACTTGACCCAGCGGTCGTCGCCGAGCACGGACGAGGCTCCTTCGCGACTGTCGTTACAGTCGACGACCCAGGGAGCGCTCTCGAGCACGCCCGGAGCCTCGGCAGACCGGTGCTCGTGACCGGCTCGCTCTACCTGCTCGCCGATCTCGCGGAGAAAGACTGAAACTGCATACGATGTCGCGCTCCAGTGAACGAATCAGCGTGTTCCTGTTCGCCCTCTGCCTCCTGGCCCTCTTCGTGGGCCTGGCCTTCGCGGCCGGCTACGCGCTAGGCAGGATCCTCCTGTGACTCTCGCGTCCGCGTTCGGCAGCGTGCACGACTTCTTCCACTCCTCGACGTGGTACGTGATTCGCAATCTGGCGCTCTTCTTCGTCCTCGTCTTCTGGGTCGCGAGCGTCTACTGGGTCTACAAGGACGCCCGGCGCCGCATCGCCGATCCGCTGCTCGTGTGGGTCGCGACGCTGCTCGGCGTCGTCCCGTTCATCGGCCCGCTGATCTACATGCTTTTCCGCCCGCCCGAGTACCTCGAGGACGTCCGCGAGCGGGAGCTCGAGATCAAGGCGATGGAGAAGCGGCTCGGCGGTCGCGACCAGCACTGCCCGGTCTGCCGCGCCGAGGTCGAAGAGGACTTCCTGATCTGCCCCGTCTGCACGACGAAGCTGCGCCAGTCGTGCGTCAGTTGCCACAAGCCGCTCGAAGCGCTCTGGCAGGTGTGCCCGTACTGCGAGACGCCGATCGAGCACGACCCGACGACCGTCCTCGCCGAAGTGAAGCGACCACCGCGACGCCAGCGGTCCCGGTAGTCTCCCCCGCCGCATGGCCGTCGAGCAGACACTCATCCTTGCCAAGCCGGACGCTGTGGAGCGGAGTCTCGCCGGCGAGATCCTCGCGCGGTTCGAGCGCCGCGGGCTCAAGCTTCGCGCCGCACGGTTACTCGTCGCGTCTCGCGAGCTCGGCGAAGCTCACTACGCCGAGCACTCCGAAAAGCCGTTCTTCGCCGAGCTCGTCGACTTCATCACTTCCTCTCCGACTCTCGCTCTCGTGTTCGAAGGTGAAGGGGCGGTCGCGACCTGCCGGTTGACGATCGGCGCCACGAACCCGGCCGAAGCACTTCCCGGCTCGCTCCGCGGCCAGTACGCGCTCGCGATGCCTAACAATCTCGTCCACGGCTCGGACTCACCGGAGTCTGCGCAGCGGGAGATTGGGCTCTGGTTTCCCGATGGACTTGTTTGAGTCCGACGCGGCGAAGAACGCAGCACACTGGACCGAGTCGAACCGCGAGTACACGAACGACTCGGCGTCCACGAACTGGGCGCTCGACGAGATCACCTGGGGTGTCTGGGCGATCGACGAGTCGGCGCTCGGCATCCTCGGCGACGTCTCGGGCCTCGACGTGGTGGAGCTCGGCTGCGGGACCGCCTATTTCTCGGCCTGGCTCGCCAGGCGCGGGGCAAAGCCTGTCGGGGTCGACATCACGCCGGCGCAGCTGGACTCGGCGCGACGATTGATGGCCGAGACCGGGATCGAGTTCCCGCTGGTCGAGGCCGATGCCGGGCAGACAGGCCTGCCGTCGGAGAGTTTCGATCTGGCGCTGTCCGAGTACGGCGCGTCGATCTGGGTCGATCCGTACCGCTGGATCCCTGAGGCCGCACGGCTGCTGCGGCCAGGCGGCCGGCTGATCTTCCTCTGCAACTCGACCCTGGTGATCCTCTGCTCCTCGGACGACGAGGCGGCCGGCGAGATCCTGCAGCGGCCCCAGTTCGGAATGGGGCGGTTCGAGTGGCCGGGCGGCGGCGTCGAGTTCCACCTCGCTCACGGCGAGTGGGTCGACCTGCTGCGAGCGAACGGGTTCGAGCTCGAACGGCTGCTCGAGCTGCAGGCGCCGGCCGACGCGACGACGCACGACTACTACGCGTACGTGACTGCGGAGTGGGCTCGCAAGTGGCCGGCCGAGGAGATCTGGGTCGCCCGCAAACGCGGGCCGGCGTAGGCCTGACGGAGCCGAAGCGGGAAATGACCGAGACGCTCGTGCTCGCGTCGACCTCGCCGCAGCGAACGGCGATCCTGACGCAGCTACGGATTCCCTTCGAGGTCGTCGCGCCCTCGTTCGACGAGGTTCCTGGAACCACCCCACTCGAGCGCGCCGCAGGCAAGGCTCGCTCGGTCGACGGCGGCGGCCGCCTCGTGCTCGGCGTCGACACCGAGGTGCTGCTCGACGGGCGCCTGCTCGGAAAGGCCGCGGACGCAGCCGAGGCGACACAGATGCTCGCCTCGCTCGCGGGCCGCGCGCACGAGGTGGTCTCCGGTCTCTGCCTGCGGACGCGCGACTGGGAGGTGCTCGAGACCGTGACCACACTGGTCACGTTTCGGAGCTTGAGCGAGCGTGAGCTCGCGAGCTACGTCGAGGCCGGAGAGTGGGAGGGCAGGGCCGGCGCGTACGCGATCCAGGGCCTCGGCGCCGGCCTGATCGAGCGGATCGACGGCGACTACCTGAACGTCGTCGGTCTCCCGGGCGCCGCGCTCCAGCGCCTCCTGTCAGAGCGCGAGCAGCGCAATCCCGGCGAAGACGAGCACGGAGCCCGCTAGGCGCCCGCGCGAGACGTTCTCGGCGAGCAGCCGGCCGGCGAGCGCCGTCGCCAGCACGACCGACGACGACCGGACCGCGAGCACGGCAGCAGCACTGCCGTGACGCAGCGCGAGCAGGCCGAGCGTAAACGAGCCGACGTTCGCTAGCGCAGCGGCGGAGACGCTCCAGCCGAGCTCGCGCCGGATCGCGCGCGCGCCGACGAGCGGCGGGTAGATCAACGACGGCAACGCGAGCGTGAGCACGAAGTAGGTGAGTGCGCCCGCGCGCTGGATCCCGGCGCGGTCGACGAGCGTGTAAGCGGCGATCGAGACGGCGAGCGTCGCCATCAGCAGCAGCGCGGTCGCATCGCCGTTGCCACCGAACCCGCGCACCAGCACGACGCCTGCGCAGACGAGCAGCACGCCTGCGATCTCCGCCGCGGATGCGTGGTGGCCGAGCCACACGACAGCGAACACGAGGACGAGCAGCGGGGCGAGGCCGCGGGTCGCCGGGTACACGAACGAGACCTGACTGCGTCGGTACGCGAGCGCCAGCGTGACGACGTAGACGGCTTCGAGCGCCGCCGAGGCCAGCGCGTACGGCCAGACGGAGCTGTCGGCATGCCACCAGACGAGTGCGAACGGGAGCGTGATCGCGACCGAGAGCACGAAGGTCGCCGCCGCGGCGGCCTGGACGTCGCGTGCCCGTCCGAGCAGCAGGTTCCAGGCCGCGTGCAGCACGGCGCTGCCGAGCGCGAGAGTCAATGCGCCCAGGGGCAAGCTAGACTCGCCCCGGGTTCCCTATGAGCGTCTTCAATTACCTCACCGGTTTCGGCGGTCGTGACATGGCCGTCGACCTCGGCACAGCCAACACGCTCGTGTACGTGCGTGGGCGGGGAATCGTGCTCTCCGAGCCGTCGGTGGTCGCGATCGACCAGCGCTCGGGCGAGGTACACGCCGTCGGTCTCGAGGCCAAGCGGATGCTGGGCCGAACGCCCGGGACGATCAGCGCGATCCGGCCACTCAAGGACGGCGTGATCGCGGACTTCGACGTCACGGAGCAGATGCTCCGCCATTTCATCCAGAAGGTCCACCAGCACCGTTTCGCGCATCCGCGCGTCGTCGTCTGCGTACCTTCGGGCGTGACCGGCGTCGAGAAGCGCGCCGTCGAGGAGGCGACCCTCAGCGCGGGCGCCCGCAAGGCGTACCTGATCGAGGAGCCGATGGCCGCTGCGATCGGTGCCGGGCTGCCCGTCGCCGAGCCGACCGGGAACATGATCGTCGACATCGGCGGCGGCACCACGGAGGTCGCGGTCATCTCACTCGGCGGGATCGTCGTCTCACAGTCACTGCGAGTCGGCGGCGACGAGATGGACGAGGCGATCATCAACCACATCAAACGTGAGTACAAACTTCTGATCGGCCAGCAGACCGCTGAGGAGATCAAGCTCGAGGTCGGCTCCGCTTTCCAGATGAAGGAAGAGGTGCAGGCCGAGGTCCGCGGACGCGACATGTTGACCGGGCTGCCGAAGACGGTGATTCTCTCGAGCGAGGAGGTCCGCCACGCGCTCGAGGAACCGGTCAACCAGATCGTCGACGCGATCAAGTCCACGCTCGACAAGACGCCGCCCGAGCTCGCCGCCGACATCATGGATCGCGGCATCGTCCTCGCCGGCGGGGGCGCGCTGCTCGGTGGGCTCGACGAGCGCTTGCGGCACGAGACGCACATGCCGGTGCATCTCGCCGAGTCGCCGCTCACCTGCGTGGCCGTCGGGTCGGGGCGGAGCCTCGAGGAGTTCGACGCGATCCATCGCAGCTCGCGCGCCCGCTCGCGCAACGGCCACCGCCGGCACTAGGCCGACGGAATCTGGCTCGGGCGGCGACTAAGCAGGTAGCCGCCATGGCCGCCGCACCGTCCATCTCCGATCCCGCCGCGTTCGCCCGCTTCTACGACGACGCGTTGCCGCGGATCTACGGCTACTTCCTGCACCGGTGCGGCGGCACAGCGTCGACCGCCGAGGAGCTGACGCAGGAGACGTTCGTCGCCGCGGTCACCGAGCTGCGCAAGGGCCGTCACGTCGACGCGCCGCTGCCCTGGCTGTACGGCATCGCACGGCACAAGCTGCTCGACCACTACCGGCGCGAGGGGCGGCGCCGTGAGTCACCCGGTCCGGTCGACGACGTTGCGGTCGAGGACAGCGACGAGCGCTCACGGGTGCTCGTCGCTCTCGGCGCCGTGCCCGAGACCCAGCGCGCCGCGCTGGTGCTGCGACACATGGAGGGCCTCTCGGTTCCCGAGCTCGCCGCCGTACTCGGGCGAAGCGTCGAAGCGGCCGAATCCCTGCTCGCCCGCGGCCGCAGCCAGTTCAAGCGCGCCTACCTGGAGGAGGCATCGTGAGCACCGACCCCGTCGCGTCACTCCTCGGCGAGCTCGATCTCGCCGTCGCGCCGCGCGCCGTCTTCGCGGCGGAGCTACGCGCCCGTCTGCTCGACGAGCTCGAACGGCCGGCCCGCCGGCTCGGCCGCACGCTGCTGCTCGCGGTAGTGCTGCTCTTGCTGCTCGCAGGGATCGCAACTGCGACCTATCTCGCCGTCCACCGCCCGGTTGCGACGAAGCCGCCTGGCAGCCTGACGCTCGTCAACCCGCACTCGAACGCCTCCGACCAGATCCTCGCGGTGCTGCCCGGCGGGCGAACTCGCGTTGTCTGGCACTGCCCTCGGAACGTGTTCTGCGGCGACCTCCTGAGCATCGATTGGTCACCCGACGGGCACCGGCTCGCGTTCTCGCTGACCGAGCTGGGCGGGACGAGCGCGTACGTCGGCCTCCACATCGTGGACACCAGGACCGGGCGTGACCTCCACATCCCGAGCCTGTCACTCGCCCATCCTCTCGCGCCGCACCAGTCAGCGGCGGTCATGGAGCGCTCTGCGAAGCAGATCACGGCGCGGCTCGGCTGTACGGAGCCGTCGGATCTCGCGTGGTCGCCGAACGGCAGACGGCTTGCGTACGCGTGCCGCTACGACCCCGCCAACGCTCCGTGGCCGGCGGGTCCCAGAGCCAGGATCTACACGATCGGCAGCGACGGCAAGCAGCGGCGATTGCTCCGGACAGAAACCGTCAACGCGTTCTCACCGTCATGGTCGCCGGACGGGAAGCACATCGCCTTCGCAACCTGGGCGGCGCCGGTCAGCAGAGTTCGCTACGACACGGAGAGGCCGCCGATCGTTCGTCGCTCGTCGGTCTACGTCGTCGGGCTCGACGGTTCAGGGCGCAAGCTCCTCGTGCACGACGCGGCGACGCCCGACTGGTCTCCGGACGGACGCACAATCGCGTACGACTCACTGCACGGCGTGAGGCTCGTCAGCCCGGCCGGAGTTGACCTGACGCCGGAGCTCCCGGGCATCGTCCCCCGTGCGGTCGCGCCGAAGGGCGTTCCGTCCTGGTCTCCGGACGGTTCGCGGCTCTCCGTCCAGACCCATGCCGGCGTTCTGCTCGTGAACACCACGACCTGGGAGTCCACGGTTACGACCGGACTGACGGGCGGCGGTCTCTTCGAGCGTGCGCGTCCAGCCTGGTATCCCGGCCGCGGCCTCCCTGCGGTGAGAGGGATCGACGACGCACGTGCAGGCTGCAGTCCGTGCGTCTGACGGTCGCACTCCTGGCACGTCGTTCGCGCCCGACGGCAAGCACGTCGTCTACCAGCACGAGTGGGGCAACGTACGGCACCGCGCGACCGGGGACACGATCGAGCATTCGTCGATCGTGGTGGCCGATCTCGACGGTGGGCACGGCGCGCTCCGTGAGTTCGACGACTACCGCGGTGGAGTGGCGGCGCCGCGTCGATGTCGTCCTTCTGCCGTTGGACGGCGGTGCGCTTAGGCCCGTCACGCGGTCGCCGAACCTCGACGGCTGGCCGACCTGGGGTGCAGCGCGTTGACGTTCACCACCTAGTAACCGGAACAGTCATTCCGCTTCTGCTAGGTTAAGCGGAACGTAGAGTCCGCTTACTGGGGGTTTGTGCCGTGGAGGCAGCTATCGAAGGTGGAAGAACACGGACGGAGACGAACCGCTGGCTCGTCCTCGTCCTCGTGTGCATCGCACAGTTCATGGTGATTCTCGACGCGACGATCGTGAACGTCGCCTTGCCGTCGATCCAGCACGGCTTGCACTTCAACGCTTCGAGCCTGCAGTGGGTCGTCAACGCGTACACGCTGATCTTCGGCGGCTTCCTGCTGCTCGGTGGTCGCGCCTCTGACTTGATCGGTCGCCAGCGGCTGTTCGTCGCCGGCGTGATCGTCTTCACGGTTGCCTCACTGATCAGCGGGATCGCGACCTCATCGGGGATGCTCATCGGCGGTCGTGCGTTGCAGGGCCTCGGTGCAGCACTCGTCTCACCGGCTGCGCTCTCGATCGTCACGACGACGTTCGCCGAAGGAGCGGAGCGCACCAAAGCGCTCGGCATCTGGAGCTCGATCGCCGCGGGCGGCGGAGCCGTCGGTCTGGTGCTCGGCGGCCTGCTCACCGAGACGCTCTCCTGGCGCTGGGTCTTCTTCATCAACCTGCCGATCGGAATCGCGGCCGCTTTGCTGTCCCTGCGCTACATCCAGAACACACGTGCCGAGAACGAGCCCGACACGGCCGACGTGGCTGGAGCAGTCACGGTGACCGGTGGGCTGCTCGTCCTCGTCTACGGCATCGTCAAGGCGCAGACGTACGGGTGGGCCTCCGGCAAGACATTGGGGCTCGGGGCGCTCGCGTTGGCGCTGCTCGCCTCGTTCGTCGTGATCGAGCTTCGCTCCAAGGCGCCGCTGATCCGGCTCGGCATCTTTCGCTTGCGCTCGCTGAGCGCCAGCAACGTTGCGATGCTCTTCGTCGCGTCAGGCCTCTTCTCGATGTTCTACTTCGCCGGTATCTACCTGCAGGAGATCAGGGATTACGGCCCGCTCAAGGCGGGACTCGCGTTCCTGCCGTTCACGCTTGGAATCGTGATCGGAGCGGTCGCCTCGCAGCAGCTGATCCAGCGCATCGGCATCCGTTCGGTCGTCTTCATCGGCTTGACGCTCGGAGCCGCCGGGATGCTGTACTTCACGCAGCTGACGACGCACAGCACCTATCTCGCCGACGTCTTTCCCAGCATCGCCGTGATGTCGATCGGCATGGGGATGACCTTCGTCCCGCTCACGTTGCTCGCAACGACCAACGTCGCCGTGGAGGACGCCGGGCTCGCGTCCGGGCTCTTCAACACGTCGCAGCAGGTCGGTGGCGCGCTCGGTCTAGCGGTGCTCTCGACGATCGCGACTTCGCGCACGAGTCACCTGCTCGGAACGGGGGTCGGTCAGGCTTCGGCGATGACGCGCGGCTACACACTCGCTTTCGGTGGGGCCGTAGCGTTGCTCGTCGCGGGCATCGTGATGATCGCGTTCTTCATCAGGCGCGAGGACGTGACTCAGATCAACGCTCAAGAGGTTCCGGTTCCCGCGTGACGACCACTCGGCGTAGGCTCGACGGAGCCGGGCTGAAGGGGCCGGCGCCGGAGCGGGAACTCCGCGCTGATGCACAGCGAAACCTCGCGCGCATCCTGGAGGCTGCGCGCGAGGTCTTCGCGGAAGAGGGCATCGACGCCCGTGTCACCGAGATCGCGGCCCGAGCAGGCGTCGGTGTGGGGACGATCTTCCGCCGCTTCCCGAACAAGGACGAGCTGATCGTCGCACTGCTCGAGGATCGCAGCGCCCAGCTGCTCGAGGCGACCGACGCTGCGCTCGTGAGTGACGATCCTGGGGCAGCGTTCCGCGACCTGCTGGAAGACGGCGTCGCGATGCAGATTCGCGATCGCGGTCTCTGCGACGCGATCGGCACCGATCTGCTGGCCCGCGATGAGCTGCGAGCACAGTTCGACCTCGTCCACACGAGGCTCGGCGCCGTCCTCGCCCGCGCTCAGGAAGCGGGTGCCGTGCGCCCCGACGCGACCGCAGAAGACCTGCTCTTCGTCGTCCATGGAGTCGCTCACGCGGGCCTGATGCTCGAGGAGACCGCGCCGGGAGCCTGGCGCCGGCACCTCGGCCTGGCCCTCGACGGCCTCCGCCCCGAGGCAGCGACGCCGTTGCCTCGCAAGCCGATCACCCGGCGCCAGTTCCAAGCCGCCCGCTGCGGTGGTTAGCTGACCGGCTGCTGGGGCGGCTAGACTTCCTCGGTCTGTGCCTCGTAACCGGACCGTCCGCTTCGCGGTCCTGGGCAACTCTGTCCAGCGCACCGCCGCTTCCGGCTACCCCTCGAGTCGCTCCAGCGCTCTCAAGCGTCGGATCGTCGTGGGCGGCCTGATTGCGCTTTCCCTCGTCCTGATCACCGTTTCCTTCCGCTCGAGCGCGCTCGACGGGGTGCAGGGCACCGCCGCCGGGATCCTGCGCCCGTTCGAGGTCGCAGCCGACCGGATCTCACGGCCGTTCCGTGACACGATCGGGTGGGTGCACGGGCTCGCGAGCGCGAAATCCCAGAACGCCAAGCTGAAGCGCCAGGTCGAGACGCTCCGAGAGCAGCTGGTGCTCGATGAGTCGGCTGTGCAGGAGAACGTGCAGCTCCGCGCTCAGCTCGACTACCACGGCCCGCCGTCGAAGGCCGATTTCGACCTGAAGCACGCCGCCGTGCTGACGAATCCGCAGAGCGCGCTCGACGAGAGCATCACGATCGCCGCGGGCACCCGCGACGGCATCCGGGCCGGCAGCCCGGTGATCGACGCGTCGGGTGGGCTCGTCGGCACGATCGACCGAGCGTGGTCGAGCGTTGCGCGCGTCACCCTGCTGACGCAGGGGCAGAACGTGACGGCGACCGACCTCAGCGACCCCGACGCGGTCGGCATCGTCCGCGGTGGAGGGGGCGGTGGTGACGTGCTCGTCTTCGATCGCGTCTCGAAGTCTTCGAACGTCGCGGTCGGGAACATCGTCATCTCGGCGGGGTCACTCGGCAAGGGGGCACTGCCGTCGATGTTCCCGCGAGGACTTCGGATCGGCACGGTCTCGAGCGTCAGCAACAACGACGTCGACACGTTCAAGACGATCCAGATCGAGCCGTTCGTCGATTTCTCGTCGCTCCAATCCGTGATCGTGCTGGTGCCGCACGCGGTGGCCGCCCCCTGATGGACGGCGTCAAAGCTGGAGGCGTGCTGTTCGTCGCCGCGCTGCTTCAGCTCTCGGTGCTGACCGAGTACCGGGCGTTCCGCACGTCGAGCATCGTGTTGGTCGCGCTGCTCTCGGTCGCGCTGCTGCGCGGCTCGGTCTTCGGGGCACTGGCCGGTTTTGGCACCGGGCTGATGCTCGACACGGCAACTCTCGGCACGCTCGGGGTGACCTCGCTGCTTCTGACCGTCGGCGGCTTCTGGATCGGGCGCTACGGCGAGACGACCGCACGGGACCGGTTCCACGCGCCGTATGTCTCGGTCGCCGTCGTCACCGTGCTCTACGCGCTCGGCCAGCTGTTCCTGCAGTTTGTGCTCGGCGAGCCCGCGCCCGCCGGGGTGGTCGTCCATGCGCTTCCGCTCGGCTTGCTGCTGAACCTTCTGTTGACGCTTCCGGTCTACGGCCTCGTGCGTCGACTGTTCCCGCCCCAACAGCTCGGCGATCGCGTGCGCGAGGTGCGGCTCCTTGGCTGAGTTCTCGCCAGGCCGCTTCCTGCCGGGCGACCCGCGCGTCGAGGAGCCGTACCGCCTGACCCCGCAGACGGCGCTTCGCGTCGCCGTGCTCGGGTTCCTCGCTCTGACCGTGTTCGCCGTCCTCTTCCTTCGGCTCTGGGCTCTGCAGGTGTTGTCGGGCGACCGCTACCTGTCGGTCGCGAACGACAACCGCGTGCGCACGATCCGTCTCGAAGCGCCGCGCGGGCCGATCGTCGACCGGAACGGCCGCGTCCTGGTCGGGAACGTCGCCGGCACCCGGGTCGAGCTCTGGCCCGCAGACCTGCCGAAGACCTGGGCGGCGCGGCGCAAGGAGCTGCGGGCGCTTGCTGCCGTCACCGGCGCAACGGTGCAGGAGATGCTTGCCCAGCTGAAGGCGCACGGCGACGATCCGCTGTCTCCGGTCGTCGTGCAGCGAGGCATCCGCCGCGACCAGATCGACTACCTCTCCGAGCACTCGCTGCAGTTCCCCGGGGTGCAGATGCAGGACAGCTTTCCTGCGCAGCTACCCGTACCAGTCGCTCGCCGCTCAGGTCGTCGGCTACGTCGGCGCGATCTCTCCGTCGCAGTACAAGGCGAAGAAGAAGAAGGGCTACCAGCCGACGGATTCGATCGGGCAGGCCGGGGTCGAGTCGACCTACGACACCTACCTGCGTGGGAAGGACGGCAAGGCGCAGCTGACCGTCGACTCGCGCGGACGGCCGAAGGGCGCGGCGGTCTTCCAGACGAGCCCGACCCCGGGCGAGGAGCTCAAGCTGACGATCGACATCAATCTCCAGCGGGCCGCCGAGCGCGCACTCCGCGAAGGCATCCGCCTCGCGCACTCGAGCCTCGAGGGCGCGCACGCGAACGGCGGGGCGATCGTGGCTCTCAGTCCGAAGGACGGAGCCGTGCTCGCGATGGCCTCGTACCCGACCTACAAGCCGTCGATCTTCGTCGGTCGGAAAGATCCGAAGAAGCTCGCCCCGCTGCTGGACGCGAAGATCGCGGACGCAGACAACCATCCTGGCTTCAACCGCGCGATCAGCGTTGCGTATCCGCCCGGCTCGACTTTCAAGCCGGTGACGGCACTGGCCGCGATGCAGGAGGGCCTGATGAAGCCCTACGACGTGATCCCGTGCACACCGACGTTCAAGGATCACGGCTCGACGTTCCTGAACTGGACGCCGCTGATCGACACCGGGATGACGCTGACGACCGCGCTCGCCCAGTCCTGCGACACGTACTTCTATGAGCTCGGCAAGCGGTTCTACAACTTGCCGCCGGACCGCGGCCACCCGCTGCAGGCGTGGGCGAACCGCTTCGGTTTCGGCGAGACGACCGGTCTCGATGTCGGCCCGGAGAACCCGGGTCTGATTGCGACTCCCGAGTGGCGGCGCAAGGCGTTTCCGGCGAGCGCGGGCTACGGCGAGCTCGACCGCACATGGAAGCCGGGTTACTCGATCCAGATGGCGATCGGCCAGAACCAGGTGCTTGTGACTCCGCTACAGATGGCGCGCTTCTACGCGATGATCGCCAACGGCGGGAAGCTCGTGACCCCGCATGTCGCCGACGACGTCGAGCTGACGGGCGCCAAGGGGCAGCCGCTGCGTGTCCTCCG
Organism: uncultured Actinomycetes bacterium; assembly: GCA_963847845.1. Classification (GTDB taxonomy): domain Bacteria; phylum Actinomycetota; class Thermoleophilia; order Gaiellales; family Gaiellaceae; genus PALSA-600. The sequence goes on along the minus strand of CAWKBI010000005.1, from coordinate 252,562 downwards.
TCGCTTCGGTGGCGAGTCGCCGCAGCCGACAGGCGTCGATGCGACAGCGCTGACGTACGTGCAGCGCGGGCTCGAAGAGGCGACGCACTCGCCGGCCGGAACGTCGTCCGGCGTTTTCGGTGCATTCCCTTACGACATCGTCGGCAAGACGGGCAGCGCCGAGAAGCTGATCACGCTTCCCGGCTATCCGACACCCCAGAACCTGACCCAGTCGTGGTGGTGCGGGTACGGGCCGTATACGGCTCCCTCGATCGTCGTCTGTGCCGTGATCGAAAACGGCGGGCACGGCGGGACGGCTGCTGCCCCGGCAGCGCTAAAGGTCTTCGAGCAGTACTTCCACACAACGGCCACCGTCACGAGCCACGCATCCGACTGATGTCGATCGAAGCCGTCACCCCACGCGCGAGAACTCTCCGGACGCGCCGCGAGGTCGAAGCACTGAGCTTCGCCGACCGGCTGCTCCGCCTCGACTGGCTGCTCCTCGCCGCGCACGGAGCGATCGTCGTCTTCGGGCTGTGGGCGATCAACGGGATCACGATGCACGACGCAGGCGGCTCGGCACTTCCGCGACAGGCGGTCTACGCGTGCGCCGGCGGCGTGCTCTTTCTCTGCGTCCTCTTCATCGACCCCGATCGTTACCTGCGCCTGACGCGCCCGATCTACTTCGGGACGCTCACCGTGATGATCTTCGTCCTCGCTGCCGGGGCCGCGACCCGCGGCTCCCGCCGGTGGATCGACGTCGGCTTCTTCACCTTCCAGCCCTCCGAGTTCGGGAAGGTCGTGTTCGTGCTCGCCCTCGCGGGATTCGTCGTCGAGCGCTCACGGTCGTTGGCGAGCGCGCTCGCCCCGTTGACGATCATCGGCTACGGGCTGGGGCCGATCGTGCTCGTCTTCGTGCAGCCCGACATCGGCACTGCGCTCGTCTACGCGGCGGCGCTCGCGGCCGTGCTCTTCATCGCGGGCGTCCGCTGGTCGCACCTGGCCGTGCTGCTGACGCTGACGGTCGTCGTCGCGCTGAGCGTTCTCTGGCTGCTGCCCGCGTCCGGCGTCAACGTGCTCCGGCCGTACCAGACGGCGCGCCTGACCGGTTTTACGCACCCCGCGAACGATCCGAAAGGCGCCACGTACAACCTGACGCAGTCGATCACCGCGGTCGGTGCCGGCGGCTTGCGTGGGCGCGGCGTGCAGGGCGCGACGCAGACCAGGCTCGACTACCTGCCGGAGCACGCGACCGACTTCGCCTTCGCCTCTCTTTCCGAGGAGCACGGCTTTTTCGGCGCATCGATCCTGCTCCTGCTCTACTTGCTCGTCGTCTGGCGTGCGCTCAAGATCGTCGCGAGCGCACGGGACCTCTACTGCGCTGTCGTGGCCGGCGCGATCGCTTTCATGTTCCTCTTCCAGGTGTTTGTGAACAGTGCGATGACGATGGGCATTGCGCCGATCACCGGCGTCCCGCTGCCCTTTGTCTCGGTCGGTGGCTCGTCGATGATCACGAACTTCCTCGCGCTTGGGATCCTGCAGGCGATCTATATGCGGCGTGTCCTACGACGAAGGGGTTGAGCGAGTGAAAAAACTGAATCCGCTCTCGGTGTTCGGAATCGTCCGCGAGGTCCGGCGGGGAGCTGGCGACCAGAGGCCGCTGGGTGTAGCCGGCGCGCGTGAGCTCGTCCCGCTCCTCGCTCGCGAGCTTCGGGCCGGTGGCGACGCCGCCGCGGTCGTCGAGGAACGTTTCGAGGGTATCGCCGTGCTCGTCTGGGTCGGTGCCGCCGACGAGGAGCGCCTCCGGGGTGCAACGAAGGCCGGCGTGCCCATCGTCGCCGTCACCGACGAGGCATCGCTGCCCTACGTCCTCGCGGGCGACCTGGTGCGAGTCCCTCCCGGGCATGGATTCCCGATCGACAGGATCACCGCGGCGATCGCTGGGAGGCTCGGGGAGAACGGCACCGCGCTTGCGGCCCGGCTGCCTGTGCTGCGTCCGGCGGTCTGCAGGCAGCTGATCGCGCACTTCTCGAAGCGAAATGCCCTGATCTCGGCGGCGATCTTCATCCCCGGCGTCGACATGCCGGTTCTGACGCTGAACCAGATCAGGCTCGTGCTCCGGATCGCGCTCGCCTACGGCGAGGAGATCGACCGGAACCGGGCGACGGAGCTGCTGGGCGTCGTCGGCGCGGGCTTCGGGTTCCGCACCGTCGCACGCGAGCTGCTCGACTTTGTCCCGGTCGCCGGCTGGGCGGTGAAGGGCGGCGTCGCCTACGCGGGCACGAAGGCGGTCGGCGAGGCGGCAATTCGTTACTTCGAGGCACGGGCCAAGCCCTCTTAGCTCCGTCCGGTCCAGGACCTACGCTCTCGTCAACTTCGACGGGAGGTGACCGCATGGCTCTGACGGGACACCAGGAGGCGCTTGAGCTCTTGTTGATCGAGGAGGCGGACGCGTGGTTCGAATACCTCGAGGCGACCAGAGCGCAGTCGCCGCGGCGCTACGTCGAGCTCGAGCCCTGGGCCTGGGCCCGCCTGTCACAGCGATTGCGCGCCATTCGCGCGCGCCGGGGCAAGCTCCGGCCTGTCGTCGAAGCAGCCTGACACCTCGCTGATACTCTGCTCGTCAGGCCTATGCCAAGGCTTTTCCACCCAACCCGCGACGCGCGCCCGTTTCTGTCACTTGTGCATTTCATGTCACTGGTGAATACAGCGAGGCTGCGCGCGCGCATGACTCAGGAGAAATCGTTTGCCATTGCCCTGGTTCCGGCGCAAGAAGCCGGCAGAGCAGGCGCCGTTCGCGGCTGCCTCGGAGTACCTCGAAGTTGAATCGCTGACCGTCGACGAGCCCGTCGCAGAAGTAGCGGCGAGCACCGGCGGACAATCGACTGCAACACCGAACAAGCGGCGTCGCGGCACTCGCGGCGGGCGCAATCGCAAGAAGCGGCCGGCAGGCACTCTTGCCAACGGCGCAGCGGTGGACGGTGTGGAGGCGGCCTCGGACGACAAGCCGCCCGCCAAAGAGCGAAAGACGACCGAGCGGAAGCCGCGTGAGCGGCCCTCGCAGTCGCGCCGCCGCACGCCCCCGAAGCGCGCGCCACTCCCGAAGGCGAAGCGCGAGCTCTTGATCTCGGTCGACGCAGGCGAGAAACGCGTTGCCGTCCTCGAGGACGGCAAGGTCGCCGAGGTCTATCTCGAGCGGCCCGAGCGTCACTCGATCGCCGGCAACATCTATCTCGGCATCGTCGACAACGTCCTGCCCGGGATGGAGGCGGCGTTCGTGGAGATCGGCCTCGAGAAGAACGGGTTCCTCTACGTCGACGAGATCGTTGGGCCCGAGCTCGAAGGGCGGAAGGGTGCTCGCAAGATTCAGGATCTGATCCAGCGCGGCCAGACCGTGCTCGTCCAGGCGGTCAAGGACCCGATGAAGACGAAGGGAGCCCGGCTGACGACCGAGGTCTCGCTGCCCGGCCGTTTCGTCGTCTTCGTCCCGCACGGCGACGGTCTCGGCGTCTCCCGCCGGATCGAGGACGAGGAGCGCAACCGGTTGAAGGCGATCCTCAAGGAGATCGCCCCGAAGCACGGCGGCGTGATCGTGCGCACCGCGGCAGAGGGCGCGTCGGCGGAGGACATCGAGCGCGACCTCGACTTCCTCCAGCGCCTCTGGAAGTCGATCGAAGCCCAGGCGAAGGACGCGAAGGCGCCGTCGCTGATCTACCAGGAGGCCGAGTTGCCCCTACGGGTCGTACGCGACCTCTTCACCGGCGATTTCGAGCGCCTGCTGGTCGATCATGACCGGACGCACAAGCGCATCGTCGGCTACCTGCGGAAGACGTCGCCCCACATGGCCGAGCGGGTCACGCGCTACAAGGAGCGCGAGCCGCTGATGGAGGCGTTCGGGGTCGAGCAGGAGATCAAGTCGACGCTGAACCGCCGGGTCGACCTGCCTTCCGGCGGCTATCTGATCTTCGACTACGCAGAGGCGTTCACGGTGATCGACGTCAACACCGGCCGTTTCGTCGGCTCACGCTCGAAGAAGTCGGGCGCTCGCCTCGAGGACACGATCACGAAGAACAATCTCGAGGCGGTCAAAGAAGTCGTCCGCCAACTGCGACTGCGGGACATCGGCGGAATCATCGTCATCGACTTCATCGACATGGCGAGCCCGAAGAACCGGGCTGCGGTCGAGAAGGCGCTCGGCGAGGAGCTTGAACGCGATCGCACGAAGACCTATGTCGTCGAGATCTCGCCGCTTGGCCTCGTGGAGATGACCCGCCAGAACGTCACCGACGGGCCGCGCGAAGTGATGACGAAGAAGTGCCCGACGTGCGGAGGCGACGGGATCGTCGTCTCGGAGCACACGGCTGCGGTCGACGTCGAGCGGCGCCTGCGCTCGCTCGTCACGCCTGGCTCGCGCGACAAGGCGTTCAAGGTGGAGGTCGAAGCGAAGGTCGCCTCGCTCGTCATCGGCCCCGCCGGCTCACGGTTGCACGAGCTCGAGGAGACGACGCGCCGCCGCTTCTTCCTCGTCGGGAAGGACGGCGAGCATCTCGACCACTTTCGCGTGCTCGACCAGGGGACGCTCGAGAAGGTCGAGCCGAAGCTGCCGGTTGCACTCGGCCAGGAGCTCAGTCTGTCGTTGGGCGAGGTCGGCCTCTACGACGCGCACGCCGGCGTCGGCAAGGTCGAGGAGCTCGACGTGATCGTCGCCGACGCGGCGAAGCTCGTCGGCAAGAAGGTGAAAGTCAGGGTTGAGGCGGTGACCGAGGGACTGGCCTGGGCGTCGCTGCTGATGCCGGTCGTCTCCTCGCAGGAGCCGTTGACCGCCGAGTCGGAGGCCGAGAAGCCCACCCGCGCCAAACGGAGCTCGACGCGCAAGAAGGACGAGCCTGCGACCGAGGCGGAGGTCGACGCCGACGCCGAGGTCGACGAGGTCGGGGTCGACGAGGTCGGGGTCGGCGAGGTCGAGGTCGAGGACGAGGTCGCCGAGGACGGCGCGGTCGCCGAGGTCGAGGTCAAGCTCGATCCCGAGACGGGCGAGCCGATCGTGCCGAAGAAGCGCACGCGGCGGGGCTCACGTGGGGGCCGGAATCGGAAGAAGAAGCCGGCCACGGCGAACGTCGACGGTGCCCCTGAAGACGCTGCCGAAGTCGAGTCGGATGCTGAGGTCGCCGCTGTCGACGACGTGCCCGAGCCGGTCGGCCCGGTGATCCACATGCCCGAGAGAGACCTCGGCGAGGCCGATTCCGACCCGACGGCGATACCCCGGCAGCGCCCAAGAAGCGCACGCGGCGCGGCTCGCGCGGCGGGAAGAACCGGCGCAAGAAGCCGACGGTCGCAGGCGCGGCGCTCGAGGTGACAACTCTCGAGGTGCAGGAGCAGTCCGCGAACGGCGCCGAGCCCGAGACTCGACGCGAGCCGGAGCCTGAGGCGGCCGCCGACGAGCCGGAGTCTGAAGCCGAGCCCACTCCCGAGCCTGAAGCCGCATCCGAACCCGAGTCCGAGGTGGAGCCCGGCGAGGATTGGGGCTACACGCCGATGAGCGAATGGGGCGTGGACGAGCGGTAGCGGGTCCCGCTACACTTGCGACCGCTTCGCGCTGGGCAAAATCGCCTGCGCGAGACCACTCACACACATGGATTACGCAATCATCCGTCTTGGCGGCAAGCAGTACCGCGTCCGGGAGGGCGAGACGCTTGTCGTCGACCGCGTCAAGGCCGACGAGGGCAAGAGCTTTACGCCCGACGTCCTGCTCGGGTGACGGCGCCACCGTGACCGCGAAGGTGCTCTCACACGAGCGTGGGCCGAAGATCCTGATCGGTAAGTACCGCAAACGCACGGGCTACAAGCGTCATACGGGTTTTCGTGCCGCGACCACGCGCATCGAGATCTCACTCGGCGGGGCCGCGAAGTCCAAGCCCGCACCGGCCAAGAAGGCTGCCGCACCGGCTGCCGCGCCCGCAGCTCCGGAGGCGGCCGAGGATCACGTCAAGGGCATGCCGAGCGGTTACGAGGACCTGACTGTGGCTCAGGTCGCGGAGGGCGCGAAGAGCTGGAATCACCCGATGCTGGAGGCTGCGCTCGAGTACGAGCGCGCGCACGCGGCTCGAAAGGGCGCGATCTCGGCGCTCGAATCGGCACTCAAGGCCAAGGACGAGGAGGCGTAGGCGATGGCACACAAAAAAGGGCTCGGCTCCTCGAAGAACGGTCGCGACTCGAAACCGAAGTACCTCGGGGTGAAGATGTTCGACGGCCAAGCAGCCGAAGCCGGCAACATCATCGTCCGCCAGCGCGGCACACGTTTCCGGCCGGGCCCCGGGACGCAGATCGGTCGGGATGACACGATCTTCGCGATCCGCCCTGGCACGGTCTCCTTCCAGACGAGCGGCGAGCGTCGCACGATCTCGGTCGTCGAGACTGCCGACGACGCGGCCTAGCGCACCGTCGAAAACCTTCGTTTGGCGACGGGCCATGTCCGAATGGCGTGGCTCGATCCAGCATGAACGCTCGGCCCGATCGGCCTGTGGATGAAATGTTGCACTTTCGTTGCGCTGGTTTGGCGTCGGGACGTGTGGCGGCGGGACATGTCCCATCACGTCGTGACCGCTCTTTCGAGAGGGCCGCGCTACCGTTGAGCGATGTTCAGTGACCGCGCGACGATTCATGTCCAGGCAGGTAAGGGTGGCGACGGCGGCCTCAGTTTTCGTCGTGAGAAGTTCGTCCCGAAGGGCGGCCCGGACGGTGGGGACGGCGGAGATGGCGGCGACGTGGTGCTGATTGCCGATCCCGCACTGCGCGATCTCTCCGCGCTCCAGCGGCGCCGCCTGATCAAGGCGACGCGAGGCGAGAACGGCCGCGGCGCCCGGAAGCACGGTGCGAACGGCGACGACGCCGAGATTCGCGTACCGGTCGGAACACAGGTCTTCGCAGACGACGGCGGGCTGATCGCCGACCTGGCCCACGCCGGTGCGCGCGTAGTGCTCGCCCACGGCGGCAACGGCGGCCGCGGCAACGCGCGGTTCGTGTCGTCGACCCGCCAGGTGCCGCGTTTCTCGGAGGTCGGGCCGCCGGGTGAGGAGAGCGACGTCGAGTTGCACCTGAAGCTGCTCGCCGACGCCGCACTCGTTGGGCTGCCGAACGCCGGCAAGTCGTCGCTCCTGGCCCGAATCTCGAACGCGAAGCCGAAGATCGCCGAATACCCTTTCACGACCGTCCAGCCGATTCTGGGCACAGTCGCGTCGCCCGACGGCCGCCAGTTGGTCGTCGCAGACGTGCCAGGGCTGATCGAGGGGGCGAGCGAAGGCGTGGGGCTCGGTCACGAGTTCCTCGCCCACCTCGAGCGCGCGCGAACGCTGGTCCACGTGATCGACGCTTCGAAGGATGTCGCGGAGCAGTGGCAGACGATCGACGCCGAGCTTGCCGCCTACGGGGCGGCGCTAGACGAGCGGCCGCAGATCGTCGTTCTGAACAAGCTCGATCTCGCTCCGGACGCGTCGTTCCCGATCGAGGATCCACGGGTGCTCGCCGTCTTCCGTCTCTCGTGCGCGACCGGAGCCGGCCTCGAAGAGTTCCGGCGCGCCCTGTTCACGCTCGTCCCGGCGCCCGAACTGCCCGAGCGCGGGGAGGACGACCTGCCGGAGTACCTCGTCTACCGGCCACAACCGAAGACCCGCCAGTGGCGGCTGCTCCGTACCGAGGGCGGGTTCCGGGTGCTCGGTACGCCTCCGTCCGACGAGGAGCTCGAACGCGCACTCCGTGCCGCCGGCGCGAAGCACGGCGCCACGGTCGAGGTCGGCGACGAGGAGTTCGAGCTAGCGTGACCGTGGGGATCTATGGCGGCTCGTTCGATCCGCCGCATCTCGGCCACGTCGAGTTGGCGGCCCGGGCGAAGGAGGCGCTCGCCCTCGAGCGTCTGCATGTCCTCGTCTCCGCCGACCCGGGCCACAAGCGCGTCGAGACGCCGGCCGAGATCCGCTTGCGGCTGACCGAGGCTGCGTTTCCCGACGACGAGGTCGAGCTCGACCCGACGCCGCGCACCGTCGACCTGCTGCATGCACATCCCGAATGGCAGGACCCGATCTTCCTGATCGGCGCCGACCAGTTTCTCGACTTCCCGCAATGGAAGAAGCCCGCCGAGGTGCTGCGGTTGACGAGGCTCGCCGTCGCGACGCGGCCGGGCTTCCCGCAGGAACAACTCGAGGCCGTGCTCGCGCAACTCGAGAGCCCGGATCGAGTGCGCTTCTTCGAGATCGAGCCACTGCCCATCTCCTCGCGCGACCTGCGTGTCCGTCTCGAAGCCGGTGGAGATGTCTCCGCCGAGCTACCCGCCGCCGTCGAGCGGCTGATCCATGACGGAGGCCTCTATACCCGGCTCTCCGGCTACACTGGCCGAGCTTGACGCCTATCGACCAAGCACGCCGGATGGCGGCGCTCGCCCAGGGAAAGCTTGCGCGCGACGTGGTCATCCTCGACATGCGACCCGTCTGTTCGTACACGGACTTCTTCGTCTTGTGCACCGGGGGCAACGCGCGCCAGACGAAGTCGATCTGGGACGAGGTGCACACCGAGCTGAAGAAAGGGCACGACTTGTTGCCCCGCTCGGTCGAAGGCGGGACCGAGGCGACCTGGATCGTCGGCGACTACATCGACGTCGTCCTGCACGTCTTCACCCCCGAGGCGCGCGAGTACTACCGCCTCGAGGACCTGTGGGACGACGTGCCGCACGAGACGCTCGAAGCAGCCTCGGCCTAAACGGACCTGTCTTCTGGATGGACAACAGTCCGTCCTGGCGGCCGGATATCATGTTGCCTGTGTTGACGACGAACCAGAAGGGCACGCTGGCGGAGGCGAAGATCGTGGCGGTCGCGATCGAATGCGGCATCGGGGTAGCGCGCCCGCTCGACGACGAGCGATACGACTTGATCTTCGATCTCCATCCGCGCTTGCTCAGGGTCCAGTGCAAATGGGCGGTACGTCGCGGTGATGTTGTCGTGGTCACTTGTCGAACGAACAGGCGCGGCCCTGATGGCTATATCCGGCGTTTGTACGCGCCCAGTGAGATCGACGTGATTGCGGCCTATTGCGCGGGAACCGACTCGTGTTACCTCTTGCCGCTCGAGGTATGGGTCGGTCGTACGGCTGTTCAGCTCCGCTTGACGCCGTCGCGGAACAATCAGCACACCGGTATCAACTGGGCGCCCGATTTCGAGCTCGGAGCTACACTGCCGATGCTCAGCGGGCCCATAGCTCAGTTGGGAGAGCGCCGCCATGGCATGGCGGAGGTCGCCGGTTCGAGCCCGGCTGGGTCCACTTGACGAGGCCCCCGAAAGGGGGCCTTTCTGAATCTTCGATCGGTGTCGCGCTCGTTCCGCATCAACCACGCCGCGCTGCGCGCGTTTCAGCGTCAGACACCACTCGACTGCGAAGGCGAACGTCAGGCGGACGCCTTCCGCCGAAAGGAAGGAACGAATGCGTTCCACGATCGCAGCTGCGCTCGTCGTGCTGGTTGCGGCACTCGTTGTCGCAGGAACGGCAGGCGCAAAACAGACGAAAACAGGCGGGACACTCAACGTCGACCTCACGACCGACGTCGACTACACCGACCCGTCCCTCAGCTATCTCTCGACCGGCTGGGAGCTCGAGTACGCGACGTGCCTCAAGCTCGTCAACTACCCGGACGCGAATGGTGCCCGAGGGAGCCAGCTCGTCCCCGAGGCGGCATCGGGCTTCCCGAAGGTCTCGAACAACGGCAAGACGTACGACTTCACGGTCAACGCCGGCTTCACGAAGTTCTCGAACGGACAGCCGGTGACAGCCGCTATCGTTCAAGGCGGCGATCGATCGTGACGCCGATCCGAAGATGCAGTCCCCGTCGGGAGCGTTCATGGCCGACATCGTCGGCGCGAACGCGAGCCCGGTCTCGGGTGTGCGAGTCAAGGGCAGCCACCTGCTGATCACCATGACGCACGCTGCGCCGGATCTGCTCGCCCGGCTGGCGATGCCGTTCTTCTGTGCGGTGCCGGCGTCGCTTCCGCACGACCCGAACGGCGTCGACACGCCGCCGTCGGCCGGCCCGTACTACGTCGCGAGCCGTGTGGCGAACAAGTCGATCGTGCTCAAGCGCAACCCGTACTACAAGGGCAAGCGCCCGCACAACGCCGACCAGATCGTCTACAACGTCGGCAATTCGCTCGACGCGACGTACCTTCGTGTCCAGCAGGGCGCGACCGACTACGCCGCCGGCGGGATCCCGCCCGCGTCGTACGCAGAGGCAGCCCAGAAGTACGGCATCAACAAGGGCCAGTTCTGGGTCAAGCCACTGCTCAACACCTCCTATCTCGCGTTCAACACGTCGCGGGGCATCTTCAAGAACAACATCGCGCTCCGGAAGGCCGTCAACCAGGTGATCGACCGACGCGCGATGCTCGCCCAGTCCGGCTTCGCGGCCGGTAAGCGGACCGACCAGATCCTGCCTCCCGGCATGGCCGGGTTCCGCGATGCCGATCTCTACCCGCTCCAGCAGCCGAACATCAAGGCGGCGCAGAAGCTCGCGAACGGTCATACCGGCGACGGCAACGTGGTCCTCTACGAAGGCAACCGGGGAGCGTCACCGTTGCGTGCGCAGATCATCCAGTTCAACCTCAAGCAGATCGGCCTCAACGTCAACGTGACGCTGCTCCCGCGGGCCGTTCAGATCCAGAAGGAAGGCACGCGCGGCGAGCCGTTCGACATCGCCGACGAGTCGTGGGGAGCCGACTACGCCGACCCGTACGACTTCATCAACGTGCTCCTGGACGGCAACAACATCCAGGACACGAACAACAACAACTTCGCGTATTTCAACGATCCGAAGTTCAACCAGCAGATGACGCAGGCGTCGCTCCTGTCGGGAACCGGGCGCTACAGCGCCTATGGCAACCTCGACGTGGCGATCATGCAGCAGGCCGTGCCGTGGGCGCCGCGGTCGAACACCAACAACCGCATGCTCGTCAGCAAGCGGTTCGGGTGCTTCACCTATAGCGCGATCTACACGGTCGACCTCGCCGCCGCCTGCCTCAAGTAGGCGACACGAGTCAGAAGGAGCGACAAGGAGGCGGGGTGCGCGAGCGCCCCGCCTGCTCCTTCTTCCGCGGAGTTGTTAAGGAGCTGTTATGCGCCGTTCGAGGCACCGCCTCGGGCACTCGCGGGACGTCACAGCCTTCATGGCAGGCGAGTGGTGGCCCGGGATCGAGATGCGACATCTGGTCGCGCTCGACGCCGTCGCCCGCGAAGGGTCGTTCCGCCGCGCTGCGACGCGCCTCGGCTACGTCCAGTCGGCGATCAGCCACCAGATCGCGGCGCTCGAGGCCCTGATCGGCAAGCGGCTGATCGATCGCTCGCGCGGCACGCGGCCACTCGCGCTGACCCCGGCCGGCGAGATCCTTCTGGCGCATGCCGACGCGCTGATCGCCCGCGTGCGAGCAGCGCAGGCGGACCTGGCGGCGCTCGACGGCGAGGGTGTTGCTGCTCTCCGCGTCGGCGCGACGCCCGACCTGCTTGCGCGTCTTGTCCCTTCGCTCCTCCGTGCCTATGGGGCTCCGGTGACGCTGCACGAGACGTCGGGGACGCGGTCGCTGCTCGCCGCGCTGATCCGGGGCGAGCTCGATCTCGCGTTGGCGGAGACGCCGCTTCCCAAGGGACCACTCGACGCGGTGCCGCTCTGCGTCGACTCGTTCGTCGCGGTGCTCCAGGCGGGCGCGCCCCTCGCGGGTCGCCGCCGCCCTGTCACGTGCGACGAGCTCGGCCGGTTGCCGTTGATCGCGCACGCACCGACGCGCGAGCATGTCGAGGAGCAGCTCCGAACGCACGGCGTCGAGCCGCGATTCGTGCTCGAGGCGGCAACGGGCGCCGCCGTCCAGGGTCTGGTGGCAGCCGGCCTCGGCGCCGCGGTGCTGCCGCGACTCGCGGTCGACGAACGGCGGCTCGAGACCGCGGTCCTCGAGCTCGCACCCGGCGTCGTCGCGAATCGGACCGTCGCGGTGGTGTGGTCGAGGATGCAGCCGCCGCGCGCCGACGCGTCGTCGTTCGTCGAGTCAGCGCGCTCGTCGTGCGCCGGCGAGGGCCTCCGCGAGCCGTTGCTCGCCGGCTGACCACCCGGATCGTGCGCCGCCTCAGCTGAGGTCGAGCTCGAGAAAACGTGCGCCCGGCACCGGGTTCGCGGTGTAGGGGGCGACCTTGACGAAGCCGAGGTCGGCGTAGAGCGCCTGCGCCGCCTCCATGCCGGGCAGCGTGTCGAGCCTGATCGTCCGATAGCCGAGCCGACGGCCCTCGGCGACCACGGCCTCCGCCAAGCGCCGGCCGAGTCCCGTGCCCCGTTGCGACGGGCGGACATAGAGGCGTTTCAGCTCGCCTGTGAGCTCCCCGAGCCCACGCAGGCCGACGCAGCCCACGACCGCTCCTTCGGCGCGTGCGACGAGGAGCGCGCCTCGAGGAGGCGCGTAGTCGCCCGGGAGCCTTGCGACTTCCTCGTCGAAGTTCTGGAAGTCGAGGTTGACGGACAGCGAGGCCGCGTATTCGTGAAAGAGCGCCTGCACGGCGGAGAGCTCGCCTGGACGTGCGGGCTCGATGATCGCTCGGTCGGTCACGACGTCACGCTATCGGCACGAAACCGGCACAGACACGTGCGTGTTTCGGCCCTACCGTTGCTCCATTGGACAACGAAGGGAGGAGAACACACATGCGGAGGTTCCTATTGGGGCTCGCGGTCGCTGCGGCGCTCGCCGTTCCGGCCGTCGCGACGGCGCAGGTCAAACCACCTCAGCCGGACGTCGTTTGCGGCACCGCCTGCGACGGCGGGGGAAGCGGTTGGACTGGCTGCACGACGGTCACCGGCAACGACCAGGGCGGAGTTCCCGGGATCGCGTTCTGGCATCACTACCTGATCGTCTACTACTGCAAGGTTCGTGGGTTGATCACGCAGCTGTCGATCACCGCCCACGGCTGCGACGTGAGCGGGTTCGCATTCTGCAACCTCGGTCCGGCCTGGATCAGCTCCGGAGGCGTCGGCTCGGGCTGGGCCTATCTGGAAGGCCACGCGTACTACGGAACGACGGTCAACAGATTGACGGGGCTCAGCTACACGAGCGTCGCCAACGTCTGGATCTGGATGGGGTGATGCCGCCGCGGTGGGTTGTGATCACCGTCCTCGCGTGGGCTCTCGTCTCGCTCGTGCTGACGCTGCTCGTCACGCTCGTCCGGCACAAGGGGATGACGCCCTGACCATTCTCGGCGGCCGTGGAGCTTCGTCCCACGACCGTCGGGGAGTCGCCGGCATCGCTGCTAAGGCAACCGCCGCCGCGCTCGACAGCGAGCCTTACTCGGCCGCCGGAGCGACGCGGGGGCTCGTCAGCAGCAGCCGTGCGACCGGCGTCGGGAAGACCCAGTTCCAGCGGCCGAGCAGCTGCATCAACGACGGCACGAGGAGGGCCCTGATCACGGTCGCGTCGAAGATCACGCCGGCCGACAGCCCGATCCCGAACTGCTTGATGTCCGTCCCCGGGCCGGTCGAGAGCACGAAGAACGCCAGACAGAGCACGAGCGCGGCGCTCGTCACCAGCTTGCCGGTGCGCGACAGCCCGTGCGCAATCGCCTGCGAGGTATCTCCGGTCTCGTCGTACAGCTCGCGCATGCGCGTAAGCATGAACACCTCGTAGTCCATCGACAGGCCGTAGAGGAACGCGAAGATCATCAGCGGGATCCACGGAATGATCGAGTTGGTCGCAGGGACGCCCCAGATCGCCTGTGACCCGTGCCCCCACTGGAAGATGAAGACGACGATGCCGTACGCGGCGCCGAGCGAGACGAGGTTCAGGACGACCGCCTTCAGCGGCAGGATCAACGACCGGAACGCGCGCGCCAGCAGCAGATACGTGAGCAGGACGACGAAGAGCAGCACGTACGGGAAGTTGCCGTAGACCGCGTGGACGAAATCTTGATCCTCGGCCGCGACGCCGCCGAGCGAGAGGCGAAGCCCGGTGTCGGCGGCCGTCGCAGGCAGGACGTTCTTCTGCAGGTCGGTGATCGCATGCTTCGTCGCGCTCGCCGCGCCGTCGGCCGACGGGATCGCCTCGACGACCGCTGCTCTGTTCGTGCGCCAGGCCGTCGGCGCGACGGCGCCGGCGACGCCGGGTGTCGAGGCGATGCGCTGTACGACCCGCGCGAGCGCGGCAGGTGTCGGCTTCCCCTCGACCAGCACCTCGAACGGCTTGTAGACGCCGGGCGAGATTCCCGCGGCCTCGACGGCGGTGCGTCCTTCGATCGCCGTCCCGCCTCCGGGGAGATCCTTCGCCAGCGCCTCGCTCGCGTGCAGCTGCAGCCCCGGTACGAGGAGCGCTGCGACGATCACGACGCCGATCGTCGCGGTCAGGAGCGCGCGCTTCTGGACGATGTTCGCCCACCAACCCCAGAAGCCGCTCGCGTCGTCGCTGCCCTCGACCAGGCGTTTCGGCATCACGCGGATGCGGTTGATCCGCGGCCCGAGCAGCGAGAGCATCGCGGGTAGGAGCGTCAGCGACGTGATCACGGAGACAGCGGGGATCAGCATGCCGCCGATCCCGATCGAGCGGATGAACGGCAGCGGCAGCAAGACCATGCTGACGAGCCCGACCGCAACGGTCGACCCCGAGACGATCACCGAGCGACCGGCATGCTGCATCGTCGTTGCGAGCGCGTCCTCGGTCGACGCGCCGTGCCGCAGCTCTTCTCGGAAGCGGAAGATCATCAGGAGCGCGTAGTCGATCGAGACGCCGAGCCCGACCAGCGCGATCAGGAACTGGACGATGATCGAGACGTCGGTGATGTAGGTCAGCACCCACACGAGCGTGAAGGTGTTGAGGATCGACGCCACGGCTGTCAGAAGCGGCATCGCAACGGCAGGAAGCGTCCCGAAGACGAAGAGCAGGATGATCAGCGCGCCGAAGCCGCCGATCAGCGTTTCGCCGAGTACCGAAGGGCCGTTGTTGTTGCCCTTCGAGGCGGCCGACTCGATCGCGTCGCGGCCGGTGACGTACGCCTTCATGCCCGGCGGCGCGGTCTGGCTGACGGCGCGCTGGGTCGGACCGACACCTGAATCCGAGCCGAAGCCGGGCAGCCCGGGCCGGAAGATCTCGGCGAACGTCGTATGGCCGTCCTTCGACACGTACAGCTTGCTCCCGGTCGTGAAGTAGGAGCTCGACCGCGACCCGGGATTCGCCGCGACTGCGGCGGCGATCGCCTGCTTGACCCCGGCGTTCTCGACGACGTTCCCTTTGGAAGTCAGGACGACGACAAGCGGCGCGTTCTCGCCCGAGCCGAACGTCTTCACCATGCGCTGGTTCGCCTCGTAGGCCGAGTAGCCGGGAATCGAAAACGACTCGAACCAGCGCTTCGAGACCTGGCTGGCCGAAAACATGCCGAACGCCGTCAGCACGATCCAGATGCCGATCACGACCCACTTGCGACGGTAGATCAGCTGTGCCAGCGCGCGCATTTCGAGACTGTAGCCTCGTCCCATCGATCGGACAGCGGTAACCCGATTGTGCGCCAGTTTCGTACACTCCCACGATGTCGAGCGGAGCCTGGGAGCTGATCTTCATGCTGCTGATCCTGAAGATCCCGATCGCGTATCTGGGGCTCGTCGTCTGGTATGCGATCCGCGCGGAGCCCGAGCCGGGTGTCGATCCGCACGAGTACTCCGCCTGGCGGCCCTGGCGCCGCACGGACGGGCCGCGTCCGCGCCGCGACGGCCCGCACGGCACTCGCGACTCGGCCCGCGTGCGGCACGAGCGTCGCGATAGAGTCACGCCGTGAGCTCGACGACACGCGATGCCTGGCGCCCCGCCGAGGCGGTGGCAGGAATCCTCGCCGCGGCCGCGCTCTTCCTCGGGTTCTTCGAGCTCGCTTACCGGCCGTTCCGGCTCGCGCCGGCAGCGGTTATCCTGCTTCTGATCGCGACCGTGATGAGCAGCAGGCAGCAGCGGCTGATCGGGATCGCGTTCGCCGTCGTCGGCATCTGTTTCGTCGTCGGCGCTGCGTTGCAGGTGCTGACGAAGCATCCGCTGTACTGAGAGCACCTGACTCCGGCAGGGGTTCCGAGACGCCCCTGGTACAACACAAGGGTGAGCACGCAAGACGTTGACGGCCTGAACGCCGGCTACGCACGCGCCTTGCTCGATGAGTACCTCGAGAACCCCGACGCGGTGCCGGCCGAGTGGCGCACGCTTTTCGAGAGCGGCGATTCCGAGCTTGTCGCGACCCATCCCGGGATCGCGCGACTGCTCGAGAAGCTGCCCGCGGCCGGGAACGGCAACGGGCACGAGCCGTCGCCCGCTCCTGCCTCGACCGCGCAGACGCCAGACGCGCAGCTGCTGGGCGGTGTCGCCGCGGCGATGGCGCTCGTCAAGGCGCATCGCACACATGGTCACCTGGCGGCGCGGCTCGACCCGCTTGGATCGGAGCCGGTCGGCGATCCGTCGCTCGAGCCGCTTCGGCTCGAGCCGAAGCTCACTCCCGAGCTCCAGGCACGGATCCCCGCCTCGGTCCTGCGCGTCGCGGTGCCCGGTGGGTCGCTCGCCGATGTCCTGCCCGAGCTCGCCGAGATGTACTGCGGGACGATCGCCTACGAGCTCGAGCACCTTTCGGACCATCAGCAGCGCGTCTGGCTCCGTCAGGCGATCGAGTCGCGCCGCTACCGAGGCCCACTCGCCGCGGCCGAGAAGAAGGCGCTCTTCAGGCGGCTCTGCGAGGTCGAGGGCATGGAGCGGTTCTTGCGTAAGCGCTTCCTCGGCCAGAAGCAGTTTTCACTCGAGGGGCTCGACGTGATGATCCCGATGCTCGACGAAACGATCGAGCTCGCGGCCCAGTCGGGCGCTCACCACGTCGTTTTGGGCATGGCCCACCGCGGCCGCCTGAACGTGCTCGCCCACACGATCGGAATGCCGTACGAATACATTCTGCGGGAGTTCGAAGGCGAGCGGACGATCGACGCCGTCACCGCAGATCCCGAGGGCGGCACCGGCGACGTCAAGTACCACCTTGCTGCGCACGGAACCCGGAAGACGGCGAACGGCAACGTCGGTGTGCGCCTCGTCGCGAACCCGAGCCATCTCGAAGCGGTCGACCCGGTCGTGGAAGGTCGGACGCGCGCCGAGCAGACCGACCGCTCGACTCCGAACGGGGCACATGATCCGTCGGTTGCGCTGCCCGTGCTGCTGCACGGCGACGCGGCCTTCGCCGGCCAGGGAATCGTCGCGGAGACGCTGAACCTGCACGATCTCGAGGGCTATTCGACGGGCGGCACCATGCATGTGATCACGAACAACCAGATCGGCTTCACGACCGATCCGAACGAGGGTCGGTCGACTCGCTACTCCTCCGACCTGGCCAAGGGCTTCGACGTGCCGATCGTGCACGTCAACGCCGACGACCCCGAGGCCGCGATCGCGGCGGTACGACTCGTGATGGCCTACAGGCAACGGTTCGGCCAGGACGTAGTGATCGACCTCGTCGGCTACCGCCGCTTCGGTCACAACGAGCAGGACGAGGCCGCCTATACCCAGCCGCTGATGGTCGAGCAGATCAACGCGCACCCCAGTGTGCGCGAGCTCTACCAGGGGCAACTCGTCGCCGAGGGAGTCTTGAGCGCCGAGGAGGCCGACCAGTTCGTTGCCGAGGTCGAGGCGACCCTGCGAGCCGCGCACGAGCGTCTGCGCGCGTCGCTGGCCGGCACGGCGAAGGTCGATCCCGACGGCGAGATCCCGCGCGCGACGACCGCCGAGGTGACGACAGCCGTCTCGGCCGACCGCCTGGTCGACCTGAACGACCAGCTGCTGCGCACGCCCGATGAGTTCACCGTGCACCCGAAGCTCGCGCGCCAGCTCGAGCGGCGCCGAGTCGCGATCGTCGAGGGCGGAATCGACTGGGGGCAGGCTGAGGCGCTCGCCTACGCATCGCTGCTCGTCGACGGGATCCCCGTGCGGCTGACAGGCCAGGACTCGCAACGCGGCACGTTCGCACAGCGTCACCTCGTGCTCCACGACGTGCACACCGGCGAGCCGTTCACGCCCATGCAGCATCTCGATGACGCGCACGCATCCTTCGAGGTGTTCAACTCGCCGCTCTCGGAATATGCGTGCCTCGGCTTCGAGTACGGCTACTCGGCCGCCGCTCCCGAAGCGCTCGTCCTCTGGGAGGCGCAGTACGGCGACTTCGCAAACGGCGCCCAGATCGTGATCGACCAGTTCATCTCATCGGCGCTCTCGAAGTGGCGCGAGACGTCCCGGCTGACGTTGCTGCTGCCGCACGGCTACGAAGGGAACGGGCCGGAGCACTCGAGCGCGCGCCTCGAGCGTTTTCTGCAGCTCGGCGCGCAAGAGAACATCCGCGTCGTCAACTGCACGACGGCAGCCCAGTACTTCCATCTGCTTCGCCGCCAGGCACTCGATGCGACTGCGCGGCCGCTGGTCGTGGTTACCCCGAAGGGCTTGCTGCGCTTGAAGGATGCGGCATCGGAGCCGAGCGACCTTGCGAACGGGCGGTTCGAGCCCGTTCTCGACGACGCCGGGGTCGAGAAGAGCGCCGTGCGCCGACTTGTTCTCTGCTCCGGCAAGGCCTATTTCGACCTGATCACCCATGAGGCGCACACTGGCGGCGAGGTCGCGGTCGCACGCGTCGAGCAGCTCTATCCCTTCCCGACCGAGTCAGTTGCCGCGCTCGTGGCGTCGTACGCGAGCCTCACTGAGATCGTCTGGGCGCAGGAGGAACCGCAGAACATGGGCCCGTGGCGCTCGATCCGCCACCGGCTCGAGGAGGCTGCGGCCGGAACGCCCCTTCGTTACGTGGGCCGGCCCTGGCGGGCGAGCCCGTCCGAGGGTTATCCGACCGCGCACGGGATCGAGCAGGACCGCATCGCTCGCACGGCGCTGACGCTCTAGCGGCGGGCTTTGCGGACAGCGTTGGCTTGCTTCACGACGCGGGGGCCGTGCTTTCGCACCTGGGTGCGAAGCCAGCGCCGCTGCGCCGGCGGCAGCCGCCGGTAGACGTCCCAGAGGAGGAGGGCCGTTCCGACTGGGCCCATCCGGCGCGAGAGCTTGAGGCGAGGCACGGCGCCATCATGCCCGTTCAGCCGCCGTGGCCGTGCGAGCCGTGGCCGCCGTCGTGATCGTGTCCGTGGCCGTCGTCGCCGTGGTCGTCGTGCCGGTGGTCATCGCCGTTGCAGGGCGAGTTGCCGCCGCCGGCCGGGGGTGTGACCGGCGGTGACGGTTCGGGCGCGCTCGTGGGGGGCGGTGTGGTCGCCGGCGGCAGAACGGGGGACGTAGTCGGCCCGGCTCCCGGAGGCCCAGGCGTGGGTACGGGCGGCGTTGGCGCGGGCGTTGGCGCGGGCGTTGGCGTTGGCGCGGGCGTTGGCGTGGGTGCCGGCACGGGCGCGGGTGCGGGTGCGGGTACGGGGACCGGCCGAGGCTCGTCGGGCGGGATTCGCCTCGGTGCCGCAGAGGCGGGCTTCGCTGCCGCGCCGACCTGCTCGGGCCGCGGCCGTGAGCTAGGGGGAGCCGGGAGCCGTGCGACGACGAGGATCGCGGCGCGGGCCGGAGTCAGCGGGGCGGCGGCAGGGGCAGGCGGGTGCCGAACCCTTTGCCGCCGCGGGACGCGGAGGGGCACGGTCGCGATCACGATCGACGGCGAGACGGTGCGGGGGAGGTTGAGCGGGCCTTCGGCAATCGAGGAGGGGCCGAGCAGGCGTGCGGGCGTGTCGAGGAGACCGATGCCGGCTGTGAGCGAAAGCGCGACGACCGCGCCCTGCGCCCAGGAAACCCTCATGTATTCCCCCGATCTGGCCGACAACAACTGCTGAATGGCCTATCGGCAGTACGAGGGCGGGTCTTGAGCACCTTGATCTGGAGCTTCAGGCTGAAGCTCGTGCTCTGGTTCGCTCTGCTCGCGCTCGTGCCGCTCGCGATTGCCTTCTACGGTTACGACTCGCTCGCCAAGCGAAGCGAGACGAGGCGCACCGACGGCGATCTCGAGGCCGCTCTGCGCGGTGCGTTGACGGGGTACGTGATCAGCCTTGACGCCGCTGCGGGGCAGGCTGCCCAGCTGGCACGCGACCCACGGCTGCAGCGCGCCCTCCGCCGTGACGATCGGCACGAGCTGCGGCGGCTGGTCGCGGTTGTTCCCGGGGCCGCCGTGTCGAGCCGCAAGGTAACGATCGGCGCGACCGGCTCGCCCGCCGGGGTGCGCGCCGTCACGGTGCTCGACGGGAATCGAATCCTTGGCCGCGTCTCCATTCGCATCCCGATCGACGACGGCCTGCTCGCGCGTCTCGGGGCGGGGCTCAGTTCAGGCGACCGCCTCGTCGCCGTGCAGGCCGGCAAGATCGTCGTCGGCCAACCGCTGCACGCCGGGATGGGGCTCAGATCCGGAACTCCCGGCCGCGTGCGGATCGGCGGAACGTCGTACCGGGGTCTCCTCACGGCGCCGCTCTCCGATCCGCAGGGCCTGTCGTTCGCGGCGCTCGTGCCGCAGAGCACAATCGCCGCAGGCGCTCGGGATTCGGAGCACGGCATCGCAGCTGCGCTCCTCAGCTCTCTCCTCCTACTCGGCACGATCACCTATCTCCTCGGCAAGTCGGTTGTCGGAACACTGCGCCGATTTGCAGAAGCTGCACGGTCGATCGCCGGCGGGCGGCTCGGTGAGCGTGTCGACGTGCCCGGCCGCGACGAGTTCGCGCAACTCGGGCGCGCGTTCAACGACATGGCCGGTCAGCTGGAGCAGCAGCGGATCGATGTCCAGACCGAGCGAGCCCGCGTGCGCGAGGCGACGGAGCGGCTCGGCGAGGCTCTCGTCTCGACGCACGATCCGAGA
The DNA here is from genome assembly GCA_963847845.1 of uncultured Actinomycetes bacterium. GTDB lineage: Bacteria > Actinomycetota > Thermoleophilia > Gaiellales > Gaiellaceae > PALSA-600. The sequence goes on along the minus strand of CAWKBI010000005.1, from coordinate 231,712 downwards.
CAGTTGCTGCGCGTTGTTTGCGAGTCGGCGGTCGAGGCGACCGGTGCGGCGGGTGGGATCGTGATCGGGCGCGACGGAGAGGTCGCGCGGGCCGGCGAGCCGGAGGCAGCAGGCGAGCGGATCGCGTTTCCGCTGCGAGCCGGAGCCTCGGATTTCGGTCACCTCGTGATCGTCGCCGACTCGTTCGACGCCGGCCAGATCGAGGCCGCCAGATCGCTCACCGTCCAGGCGGTCGTCGCGCTCGAGAACGCGCATCTGCATCGGCTCGTGCAGCACCAGGCGCTGATCGACAGCCTCACCGGACTCGCCAACCGGCGGAGTGCTGAGGACTCACTGCGGTTCGAGCTCGCCCGAGCCGCTCGGTTCGGTGGCGAGATCTGTGTCGTGCTCGCCGACCTCGACGACTTCAAGCAGGTCAACGACAGATACGGGCACCCATTCGGCGACGAGCTGCTCAAGGAGTTCGCGAATGCGTTGCGAGCTGCTGCGAGGGAGAGCGATGTGGCCGCGCGTTGGGGCGGCGAGGAGTTCGCGCTCGTCCTGCCGGGAACGAGCGCCGAAGGCGGCATGCAGCTTGCTGAGCGGGTCCGGAAGCTCGTCGAGTCGCGGCTCGTCGATGCCCCGGACGGCAGCCAGGTGGGGATCACCGGCAGCTTCGGCGTCGCGTCGTTTCCCGAGAGCGAGGAGCTCGGCGAGTTGCTCGCCGCGGCCGATTCGGCGCTCTATGCGGCCAAGCGGGAGGGCAAGAACCGAGTTGTGATCGCCGCGGAGTCGACCAAGCCCCAGATTGGCTGAGGCGCCGCGATGGTCTAAACTTCCGCGGCCGGGGGACGAAATTGGGAGCGAAGCAGGAGGACTACATGGCCGTGGACACGTCGTCGATGTTTGCGCAGGTGATCCAGGAGCATCTGGAGCTGAAGCGGCGCAACTCAGCGCTCGAGCACGAGATGCCCCTCGGCAAGTACATGCACGAGGATCCGTTCGAGAACCACCCGCTCTTCAAGACGGAAGAGCAGGCCCGCATCGAGGACACGAACGACGGCCTGCCGGGGATCGAGTCGCACGAGACGTCGCTCGACTGGCCGACCACGGACGACACGTTCATCGAGCAGCCCCAGGTGACGAACGAGCAGCCCACCGAGGCGCACGAGACGCTCGACCCCGAAGAGCGCTCCGACGAGAACCTCTGGTCGAAGTCCCGCGACTTCGACTGGGGAGATTAGGTCGCAGGGGGAAACCTGCCGTGCATGACCAGTCTCTGTAGAGAACTGATCCGAAGGCCACTACGCTGACGAGGTGGACCTCTTTCCAGTCCCGCTCGACTTCGTGCCGGACTGGGTGTTCATCGCGCTTGCACCGTTCGTCATTGCGCTGCTGATCGCGAACCGGGTGTTCCAGATCAGAGATCGCCGGGCGCAGGAGCGACGGCGAGCAGAGCGCCGGGCGCACTGACGAATCCAAAGAAGTAGCGACGGCCGGGTTCCAGCCCGACCGTCGCGGATCACCTACCGAGTGACGCGCCTGCAGGACGCACGACCCATCTTTCCAGAACCGCAGGTCGGTGCCGTCCGGGCGGCGCGCTTGACTGTGTGACAGCGGTTGCTTGTTCCAGCGAGCCTCCGCTGATCTGTCACCTACCGGAAGGAGCCCACAGTGGCTAACAAGCTCATCACCAAGGTTCACATAATTCCGAGTGGATACTCCACTCACGAGCACATCGGGTCCGTGATGCTCACCAATGGGACAGTCGAGACTCGCGCGATGGTCATCAACAACATCTACGGCGGCGACCACTACGCGACGAACGTGCTGCCACCGGCAGGCGTCTACGTGCATGCGTGTCCGTGGTGCGGTGCGAGGGACTACATCACTACGCATCCCGACAGTACGGCTACGAACAACCTGCTTTCGCTCCCGCGCTTCTAGGCAGCTACACCGTCGTCCAGGGCGGCGATCCCATGCACCCGAACGGGACGCGGCTGCGGCTGCTTCACAAGTGGCTGCTCCGCGTCCTCGTTTGGGTGCGAGGTATAGCCAAGCGCAACTGCAATCGAGTGCGCCAAGAACGGGACGAAGCGCTCCGCCTCTTCCACCGTCACTGTTAGAGCGATGCGGCGATCCAGAATCAACATCACGCTCTCGTCGTTCTTGCCGCAAGGCTGCGCCTCGACCAGTGGAACCTTCCAGCCATCCAAAACGACGTCGTGATAGGTGAAGGGGCCTGGGAAGTTGACGTGGAACATCCGCTCTCCTTTCGCGCTGGAAAGGGTTGTTCCCGCTTGACTTGATCCGCCACGACTTATACAATGAGGGGTACAAGATGCCTCCGGTCGATAGGAACAACCCGGTTCGTGCGAAGTCGTCTGACTCGCGTGTCTCGTTCGTGGAGTTCATGCGTGAGTTCCCCGACGACGCGACGTGCCTTGAGCACCTGTGGCGCACGAAGTACGCCGAAGATGGTGAGCACGCTCACTGTCCGAAGTGCGACAAGACACGCTCGTTCAAGAGATACGAGAAGATCGCGCCGCGTCGGCAGGCATGGACGTGTACCGCCTGCGGCCATCACATCCACCCAACCGCCGGGACGATCTTCCACAAGTCGTCCACGTCCCTGCACCTGTGGTTCTACGCGATCTACCTCATGTCTAGTTCCCGTTGCGGGATCGCTGCGAAGCAGCTTGAGCGCGAGATCGGCGTCAACTACAAGACCGCGCTTCGGATGCTCCACCTGATCCGCCAGGAACTGATGGAGCAGGATTACCAGGGCCCTCTCTCCGGAGAGGTCGAAGCCGACGAGACTTTCATCGGCGGGAAGCTGCGCGAGTCCGACAGGGCGAAGCTCCGTGCTGCCGGGACGCCGAACCGTGGCCCGGCTAGTAAGTCCCGCGCCATCGTCTTTGGGGCGGTCGAGCGCAAAGGAAAGATCAAGGCAACGGTCATCAATCGTCGTGGTGAGGCTCGCGGCACCGTGGGCGAGTTCGTGCTGCCCGGTTCGATGGTCTTCACCGACGACTGGGCTGGTTACAACGGCCTCGACCGCCACTTCACTCATCGCCGGATCAACCACTCTCAGCGCGTCTACGTCCACGGCGACACGCACACACAGACCATCGAAGGGTTCTTCGGCCACTTCAAGACCGACGTGCGCGGAACCCACCACTCGATCTCTACGCGTTGGCTTCCCGGCTATCTGAACGAGTGGGTCTGGAAGTGGAACCACCGCGACGATGACGCTGCGCAGTTCCGCACGCTGCTCGCCAACGCCGCTAGCTGTCCTACCCACGGACGTTGTGAACGCGGCTGATCGGGGATTGGCCTCCGAGTGAGCTGTGCGGTCGTGCGTGTGTTGTAGGGCATGAAGATCGCCTCGTGGGGTCCTTGTGTCCCGAGGCCGAGCTAACGTCACTGGCTGTTCCGGGACAGGGGCTTCAGGGAGAAACGAGGTTGGGCAGGCCGTCGCTGACACTATGGGCTGAGAGCCCGTTGTTTGTAGTTGGCCGCCCCTGCGACTGCCCGGGTGTGCCGCGAGCACGGATCCGTAGTTGTCGTTTTGCCCGCCTCGCCTCCGCTGTCAAGCGATTTGGAGGAGGTATTGATGCGCTTCATCGCGCTCGACGTGCACCGCGACTTCTGCGAGGTCGCGATCGCAGAGGACGGTCAGGTGCGCCGTGTTGGGCGAGTCGAGACGACGCCGACGACACTCGAGCTGTTCGCTCAGAGCCTTGCCGCAGATGATCAGGTGGTGCTTGAGGCGACCGGGAACGCCCTCGCGATCTCCCGAATCATCGAGCCGCACGTGGCCCGCGTCGTGCTCGCTAACCCGAAGGCTGTCAAGAACGCAACGCAGACGGCTAAGACGGATAAGCGTCGACGCGCGCACGCTCGTGAAGCTGCTCGCGGCCGGCTTTCTGCCCGAGGTCTGGACGCCGGACGAGCGGACGCGTGTCCTGCGTCGACGGATCTCCCGCCGCGCGCAGCTGGTGCGGCAACGCACACGCGAGAAGAACCAGGTGCACGCGATCCTGATCCGCAACCTCAAGCAGCGTTCGCCGGCGACCGACCTCTTCGGTGCCGCCGGTCGACGCTGGCTGACCGCCCAGGAGCTGCCGGCCGACGAGCGAGAAATGGTCGAGGCCTGCCTGCGCGGGATCGATTTCCTCGACCGTGAGGTCGCGGCGATCGATCGCGCCCTCGCCGAGCTCGTGCTCGCTTCGCCCGAGCTGCGGCGGCTGCTGACCCTTCCCGGTGTCAACTTCGTTACCGCCTGCGCGCTGTTAGCGGCGATCGGTGACGTCAGGCGCTTCCCGACCGCCCGGCATCTGGTCAGCTACCTGGGTCTCGACCCGAAGGTACGCCAGTCGGGGTCGGAGCCGGCCCGGCACGGCCGGATCTCCAAGCAAGGCCCGGGCGAGACCCGGCATGTACTTGTCGAGGGAGCCTGGCACGCCGCGCGAACCACGGGACCGCTGCGCGCCTTCCACGAACGGGTCGCCTCGCGCCGCGGCCGCAACATCGCCACCGTCGCTGTCGCGCGCAAGCTGGCCGTGATCGCGTGGCACATGCTCAGCCGCGGCGAGGACTACGCCTTTGCCCGCCCCTCGCTCGTGCGCGAGAAGCTGCGCCGGCTCGAGTTGATGACCGGCGCCGAACGCCGCCAAGGCAAGCGCAACCCTGTCCGCGTCTTCGCGACCAGCGAACAGCACCGGCTCGACAAGGAACTTGCCGCCCAGGCAGAACTCGCCTACCGCCGCCTCATGGCCGACTGGCAACCAAACCCGAAGCAGGGTGCGGGTGCCGCACCGGGGCGCGCATCTTCCAGTCAGCCGAAGCGACAAGCAGCGCGGCAGGAGACGGCCCCAACTCCTGCGCTTTAGCTCGCGGTCACCCGCACCCAACCGAACTCTCGCAAACGAGGAAGCCAGCCGTCAAACGACTTGACTTTCATCCGTAGTGGTCGAGCCAGTGTGGCAGGGCGCGGTGGCGGTGTCGATCTGAGCGGTAGCTGAGGCCGTAGGCCCATTCACGCGCCATCGTTTGGTGGAAGCGCTCGACCTTTCCGTTTGTGCGTGGCCGGTAGGGCTGTGTCGTCAGGTGCTGAATGCCGCGGTGGGTGAGTAGCTCGCGCATTGAGCGGCTGTTGACGTAGATCCAGGCGTTGTCGGTCATCAGCCGCTTGGCAGCGATCCCGTGCTCAGCGAAGTACGCGAGCGCACGCTCGAGGAAGGCGGACGCGGTCGCTGCTTTCTGGTCTGGATGGATCTCTGCGTAGGCGAGGCGGGAGTGGTCGTCGACGATCGCGTGGACGTAGTCGTAGCCGACTCGTGTTTCGGGCCGCATCCAGCCGCCGCCACGGTGCGAGCGGTCGCCGGTGACGCGGTGGCCAGGCTTGTTGAAGCGTGCGTAGCGGCTTGTGTCCATGTGCAGCAGATCACCTGGGCACGGCCACTCGTAGCGATTCGCGGGCTCGCGCAGCCTTCTTTGCCGGCCGGGAGAGCCCGAAGCGGTGCAGCACCTTCCAGACCGTTGAGTGGGCGAACCCGGTCGCGCCCCCGACCAGACGAGGACCCCAACCGGTCTTACGCCGACAAGTACAGATCGCGCGCTCCGACGCCGCCGGCAGCCGCCTCGGGCTGTGGGCGGGCCGGCTCGAACGATCGAGCAAACAGACAAGCCCTGCACGCTCGCGATCGGTCGCTTCCTGCCAACGCCGCCACCAACGATGCGCTGTCGCCGGCGAGACATTGAAGCGTGCCGCCGACTGCCGAATCGAACACCCGCCGGCGATCGCAAGCACGAGCTCGCGCCGCCCGGAAAGTCCGAGCTTGGCGTTACGGTGAAACTGCATCTGGCCCTCCTTTGAGAAGTGAGTCCGCGAAGACCCACAGCCTCGAAGGAGGGCCGGATATCAACTCAGCCGTTCACAACCTGTGTAGGCGGGACAGCTAGCTAGTACTGCAGCTGCGCGTGTGCTGAGGTAGAGGCGTGTCTCACCCCCTCGATGGATGCCGCCTTCGTCTAGACCGTGCGACGTTCCACATGGACGAACTAGACGAGCAGTTCCGCTCATACTGCGCCCACGGGATGAAATGGGTGTACCACCCCGAGCTTCCAAATACGCCTTGGAACTTCAAGGTCGAAGCCAACCCAACCTTTGCTGTGATCGTTGGCGAGACGGTGCAGAACATCCGATCCGCCCTCGACTACCTCATCTATGAACTTGTTCGCCATACACGCGGCCGTAAGCCACGGTTGCAAACACAGTTCCCTCTGTACGTCGCGGCCGGAGACTTCTACGGCCGCCGCTACCAGATCAAGGAACTGCCTGGCGAACTGCGACGGCGGATACGGAAACTCCAGCCGTACCAGTTCCCAGACCCAGGAACGCATCCTCTCGCCGTCCTCAACAAACTCTCTAACGCCGACAAACACCGTCTTTTGCTCGCCACGACAACGCGACTCGGAGACATCTCGATGGTCATCGAGCGGTCGGAGGAAGACCACGGGCGGCGGCGGGGACCCGAGTTGCCATTCCGATCTACTTGAGGGGCACAAAGGCTGAGGAGGAGATCAAGGGAGGACACCCGAATCTCACCGCATTCGCCTACCTCGGACTCAGCCTCCCCGACGCCGGCGACGAGGATGCCTTCGCCGTTCTGAAGCGGCTGCTCTGGACCGTCACGGAGATCGTGAACAGCTTCGAACCGGAGTTCTCCGTCTAGGGCTTCGTCGTCTTCTTGCCGCTTAGACGGTCGATCAGACCCATCACGTCGCGGCGTTTCGGCAGACCCGTCTTCGTGCCTTTCGGCAGAACCTGGGTCGGATCGTCGGGCTTCAGATTGCCCGTCGCGTCCACCTGTTTCTTGCCAGCCATCACAAGCTCCTTCGGGTAATGCCCCGGCCTGAAGCAACCCGAAGTTACAACACGCCGGGGCGACACGAAGCCTAGCGAGAGGGTCTTCTACAACGACTGGCCACTTGCCACCTGCCGTTTCCCCCCACGAGCCCCCTTCCCTTTCGTCCTTCGCCGTTTGTGAGCTACGAGCGCGGGCGGAGCCCGCGCTCGGGCGAGCGAGCACAGTGGGCTCAGGGTTGGCTCAGCCGAGCCCAGAGGTTGTCGAGCATCTGCTTGACGGGCCAGAACGTCGCTGAGCCGCCGAAGTCCAGCGTGCCGGCGCCGAACACCTTCGCGCCGCCGACCGTCTCGTAGTACGACATCTGCGCTGTGATCCCGGGGCCGAAGAGGTCGGCGATCTGGGCCAGCACGAGGGTTCCCGGCGGCGTCGACGGGGCCGTGGCGTCGATCTCGATCCCGTAGCCGCCGACGTACTGCCCGAACGTCGAGCCGTCGGACAGGCCCGTGCCCGTCCAGAACCACGGGGCGGCGGCCGAGTTCTGGACCGTGAACAGCCCCTGGCGTTGGCCATTGTCGTTCGCCCGGTACTGCACGCCGATCAGGGCCGCCTCGGGCCGTCCCGCATCCCGCCACTTGCCGATCTTGCGCAGCACCTGGCCGGCCTTCTCGACCTTCCAGAAGAAGTTGTTCGCGGAGAGAAAGATCAGGTTGCCGCCGAGGTCGCGGAACCGTTGCACCACGTCGTACTCGTGCGAGGTGACGTATTCCTCGTGCCCTTCGAAGACGACGAGGTCGTAGGCGTGCGCGAGCTGGTCGCCGTTCGCGATCAGGTCGAAGTCGGAGTCCGAGATGAACTCGGCGCTCTTACCCGACCAGTAGAGCCAGTGCAAGAACGGGAGGTCGTAGCGGTAGAAGCGCGGCGGAACGCCGCGTGCGGTGTACGTGCGGGAAAGATCGACCCGGCCGTTGGGTGGCCCCGCGTACCAGGTGTCGCCGTAGCCGTTGCCGTCGACGTCCTGGAAGTTGTAGGCCTCCCAGGTATTCGTCGGGAGGATCACGAGCACGCGGTTCGTCGCACCGAGCGTCACCGGACGGACGACGAAGGGCGCGTAACCGACCCGGCCGTCGGCTCCGCTGAACTGGAGGTAGTAGAGGCCGCTCGGAACGTTCGGGATCTGAAAGCGGATCGAGTGCTGTGTGCTCCGCCAACTCGTCCAGTCGAAGCGCACCGGAGCGATCCCGATGTCGATCCCGGCGAGCTGGTTGTCGGCGTACGTCACCACCTGCTCCGGCCCCGCATGGAAGATGCGCATGTCGAACGACGGCTCGTCGGTCGCGATGTGGATCCGCGCCACCTGCCCGGGCGCGTAGCTCGGCTGTCCGAAGCCGGCGTCGATCCCTTGCACCCGTACGACCACACTCCGCGGGTAACGACCGACGAACGCATTCGGGGCGCCGTAGACGATCTTGTTGCCTGCGGTGTCGATCGCTGTGAGCCGGACCAGGAATGTGCGCGGGTTCGTGCTCGTTGCCGGCGCCCATGTGAAGGTGTGCACACCGGGCTCGAGCTCCTGGGTGAGCGTGTAGGCAACCGACGGCACCTTCACGGTTCTCGCCACCTCCATCGTCACCGTCGCCGCTTCCCGCAGCCTGAAGGTGATGTTCGCCTTGTCGCGGAACCCGTCCCCGTTCGGGCTGATCGTCGTCAGCAGCGGCCCGTCGCCGGCGAAGCGCGTCGCCGAGCCGTTGTCGGCCCGTAGGCCGACCAAATCCGGAGGGTGGGAGTCGAGGTGGAGCGGCGCCGTCGCCAGCACGGCTGACCGGTAGACCAGCCGCACGAGGTAGTCGCCGTCCGGGACGCGACGTCCGCCGATTCTGCCGTTCCAGCCTGTCTCGAGGGTGCTTCGCTGGGACGGACGGACGATCCAGCCGAGGCTCTTGCCCTGATCCGTGACGAGGCTGACGCCGACCTGTCGCGGAACGGTCAGGTGCGCCAGCACACGCAGGCTGCCTGCGTGTGGTGAGAAGTCGCGCGGTGCGACGCTCAGGGTCGCCGCGTGTGCGGGCGCCGCGAGGGTGAGCGCCACCGCGGTCACGAGCCCGAGCCTGCGCACTCGCGCCAGGGTACCCAGGCCCTAGGACGGGAAGTACCCTTCAGGCAGACGTGCAGCCGCTCAAGACATCCTCCTCGTACGTCCCGACCGGCGACCAGCCGCAGGCGATCGCCAGGCTCGCCGACGGGTTACGGGCAGGCGAGCGCTATCAGACGCTGCTCGGCGCCACCGGCACCGGCAAGACGGCGACGATGGCGTGGATCATCGAGCAGGTTCAGAAGCCGGCATTGATCATCGCGCACAACAAGACGCTCGCCGCGCAGCTCTGCAACGAGTTCCGGGAGTTCTTTCCCGACAACGCCGTCGAGTACTTCGTCTCCTACTACGACTACTACCAGCCCGAGGCGTACGTGCCTCAGGCGGATCTCTACATCGAGAAGGACTCGTCGCAGAACGACGACATCGCTCGCCTGCGGCTCTCGGCGACGTCGTCGCTCTTCACGCGCAAGGACGTGATCGTCGTCGCGTCCGTCTCCTGCATCTACGGTCTCGGCTCGCCGGAGGAATGGCGCGACCGCCTGCTCTATCTCGAGGTGGGCAGCGAGCAGGACCGGGACGCGGTCCTGCGCAAGCTGATCGAGTCGCAGTACGTCCGCAATGACACGGTGCTCGGCCGCGGGCGGTTCCGCGTCAAGGGCGACATCCTCGAGGTGCAGCCGGCGAACGTCGAGACTGCCTACCGGATCTCGTTCTTCGGCGATGAGGTCGAGCAGATCACCCACTTCGATCCGCTGACCGGAGAGGTGTTCGCCAAGCTCGACAATCTCGCGATCTGGCCGGCAACGGAGTACGTGACGTCGAAGCCGACGATCGAGCGCGCGGTCTCGGAGATTCGCGCCGAGCTGGAGGCGCAGGTCAAGCAGTTCGAAACCGAGGGGCGAATGCTCGAGGCGCATCGGATCCGCCAGCGCACCGAGTACGACCTGGAGCTGATGCAGGAACTGGGTTTCTGCAACGGGATCGAGAACTACTCGCGGATCCTCGAAGGGCGGCCCGCGGGCTCGCATCCGTTCACCCTGCTCGACTACTTCCCCGAGGACTTCGTGATCTTCGTCGACGAGTCGCACCAGACCGTGCCGCAGATCGGAGGCATGCACGAGGGGGACCGCTCGCGCAAGCAGACACTCGTCGACTACGGCTTCCGGCTGCCCTCGGCGCTAGACAACCGCCCGCTCCGCTTCGACGAGTTCCTCGGGAAGGTGCCGCAGGCCGTCTTCGTCTCGGCGACACCGGGGGCATGGGAGCTGCGCCAGTCGACGCGGGTCGCCGAGCAGCTGATCCGTCCGACCTACCTGGTCGACCCGGAGATCGAGCTGCGGCCGACGAAGAACCAGATCGACGACCTCCTGAACGAGATCCGCCACCGCGAGGACGTGGGCGAACGCGTGCTGGTGACGACGTTGACGAAGAAGATGTCGGAAGATCTGACCGACTACTTGCTCGAGGCGGGCGTGAAGGCGCGCTACCTGCACTCCGAGATCGACACGCTCGAGCGCATCCAGATCATCCGCGAGCTGCGGCTCGGCGACTACGACGTGCTGGTCGGCGTCAACCTGCTGCGCGAAGGCCTCGATCTGCCGGAGGTCTCGCTCGTCGCGATCCTCGATGCCGACAAGGAAGGCTTCTTGCGCGGCCGCACTGCACTCGTCCAGACAATCGGCCGCGCGGCGCGCCACGTCAACGGCCGCGTGCTGATGTACGCCGACAAGCTGACCGAGGCGATCAAGGGAGCCGTCGACGAGACGACCCGTCGTCGGAACGTGCAGCTGGCGTACAACGAGGAGAATGGGACGACGCCGCTCTCGATCATCAAGGGCGTCTCCGACATCGCTGAGTTCCTGACTCTCGAGCAGCCGCACGTGCCGAGCTCGCGCCGGCGCCGCGGCGGCGAGCAGGTCGAGGGGATGTCGCAGGAGGAGCTCGAGAAGCTGGTGATCACTCTCGAGGAGGAGATGTTCCAGGCTGCCGAGGAGTTGCGGTTCGAGTACGCCGCGAAGCTGCGCGACGAGCTCAAGGAGCTCCGGCGCGACCTGAACGCGCTCGCCGACGCAGATGTCCGAGCCAACCGGCGGAGCGACAAGCGGGCAGCGGAGGTGAGCAAATGAGTCTCGGTTTCGTCCTCGCGATCCTGATCTCGGGGTTCTTCACGGGCGCGCTCGCTCGCCTCGCGATTCCGGGTCCCGACCCGATGCCGATCTGGCTGACGATTGCGATCGGACTCGCCGGCTCGATCACGGGCGCCGTCTTCGGCAAGGCGATCTCGAATGACAACGGCTATGTGATCTCGTTCACCTCCTTCGGCGTCGCGATCGCGCTCGTCGCCGCCTACCGCCGGTTCGTTCAGCACCGGCCGATCTTCGGCCCCGGCGCGGCGGAGTTCCCCAAGCGCGGCCTTGGCGTCGAGCAGCAGCGTGAGCGGCTGCAGAAGCTCGGGGTCGATCCCGACGCGCTGCGGCCGGACCCGAAGCTGGTCGAGCGGGCGCGGCTCGAGGCGATGCTGCAGGAGCTGCACCGGGCCGGGCTGCTCGACGACGCCGAGCTTCACGCCAAGCGGGCCGCCCTCGACGCGCGCTAGGTGCGGCTGAAACGGCGCTCTGCGTTCAGGCGCCAGCCCTCGCCGCGCCAGATGTGGGTCTTGCAGGTCAGCGCGGCCTCGTCCGCGTCGTAGACCACGCACCCGCGGGCCTCGCCGAGGCGTTTCGGCCGAGGTTGACCGAGCCCGGGAGCGACCGACAGGACGCAGCCGCCCGCGTCTTCGGCGAGGACCTCGAACTCCCGCCGCTCGGCAACGGCGCCTTGATGCACGTGCCCGCCGATCACGAGCTCGGCTCCGGCGGCGACGAGCCGCTTGAGCACATGCCCCCGGCGCGCGAGCGGCTTCTTGTGCGACCGCCAGGGTGCGTCGATCAGTTGATGGTGCAGGGCGACCACGCGCAGCGCGCCGGGCGCTGCGTCGCCGAGGCGTCCGGCCGCCCGTCCTAGCTGGTCGTCGTCGACCCCGCCCGACTGATGGTGCGACGGGCGGACCGAGTTGAGCCCCACGACGTGCGCGCCGTCGCTCGCGAACACCGGCTCGACGGTCTGCCACTGCCGTTCGAACTCGCGCCACGGCGACGTGAAGCGGGCTGGGATCGCATAGGGGATGTCGTGGTTCCCCGGTACCGCGAGCACCGCCGGCCCGAGCCGCCGTAGGAATGCGGCCGCACGTTCGTGCTGGTCGCGGCGACCGCGATGGGTGAGATCGCCGCTTGCGATCACGAGCTCCGGCTGGCTGCGCTCGATCAGGCCAGCCAGCGCGCGCTCGAGCTGCAGGTCGTCTCCGGCCCCGACGTGGAGGTCAGAGACGTGAAGGAGGCGTGTTTGCACCGGCGAAGCAGGCTATACAGTGAGTGAGATGGCCGACGAGCAATCGACGGAGATCTTCGACGACCTCTACCTCGGCCTCAGAGCCGGCGGCGCACTGCGCAAGCAGCGCCGCGGTGAGCCGCTGACGGAGGAGGAGCAGGAGGCCCTCGGGCGCTGGCAACGGCTCTCGACCTGGCGTAAGGGAATCGCGATCAGCGGATTCGCCGTCGGCACCTTCGGGCTCGGCTTCACACTCGGTGGCCTGATCTTCGGCCGCTGGCGTAAGGTCTGAGCAAGAGCGCTCCTGCGAGCCCGGTGAACCCGGCGGCGCCGCCTGCGACCCAAAGCGTCCCGGCGCCGCCGACCAGCGCTGTCAGGCCGCCGCCGGCGGCGAGCGCGACCAGCTCGGCGCCGTTTCGGAGCCCGTTGTAGGCGGCGAAGGCCTGACCATGCTGTGACGGTGCGACGTTTTGGTGGATCAGCGTCCGGAAGAGAGTGTTCTTGACGCCGTGGCCCATGCCGCCGACGAGATACCAGGCGAGCATGAACGGGAGCACCATCCAGAACGGCGCTGCGAACTTGGAGAAGCCCTGGAGGCTCGCCGCAAGCAGCGCGAACAAGCCCACCGCGGCCGTCGGGATCCGCGGCGCGATCCCTCTCGAGGCGACGATCAGGCCGAGGGCCCACACCGTGAGCACCGAGCCGAGCGCGAGGCCACCGCGATGCAGGCCGTCGCGGACGTAGACGAAGTCGCCCGGGATCGACGCGGACATGAAGACGAGGGTGGCCGCGCCTGCGGCCATCGCGATCGCGAGCGTTCGTCCGGCGAAGATCAGGCGCAAGCCGTCGCTCGCGCGTGGCCCGGGGCCGCTCGAGCGCTCGACCCGCCGCCGCGGCGCGACTGCGAGCTGTGCGAGCGCGATTGCCAGGAACGTGGCCGCGTCCGCGAGGAGCGCGGGCCGGGTCCCCGCTCCGGCGGCAAGAGCGCCGCCGATCAGCGGGCCGACCAGGAACCCGACCGAGCGGGCCGACTCGACGAGCCCGTTTGCGCCGCCCAGCGTCCGGGGGCCGGCGAGGAGCGGTACGAGGGCGAATTCCGCGGCCTGCCCGACTGCCGCTCCCGCCCCGAGCAGCACGGTCAGGGCGAGCACCGTCGCGATCGATCCCGTGCTGAACGCGAGCACGGTCACGACCGCGCACTGGGCGAGCGCGGCTGCGATCGCAACCGAGCGTGTTTCGAGGCGATCGACGAGCAGGCCCACATGCCCGGAGAGGAGAGCGACGGGCGACCAGAGCGCGATCAGCAGGACGGAGACGCCGATGCCGTGCCATCGCTGCTCGGTGCGCAGCGCGAGCGTCAGGACCGCCACCCAGTCGCCGATCGACGAGACGGCGATCGCGGCTGCGACGATCCGCAGGTCACGAGGCCTGGCCTCCATCGGGCGAGTATCGAATGGGGCTGCACGAACGTATGTTCGGTAGCTAGAATGGCTCCATGGCGGCCGACGAGCTGATCGTCCACGGCGCCCGCGAGCACAACCTCAAGGACATCACCGTCCGGCTCCCGCGGAACGCCCTCATCTGCATCACCGGGCTTTCGGGCTCCGGCAAGTCCAGCCTGGCGTTCGACACGATCTACGCGGAAGGGCAGCGACGCTACGTCGAGTCGCTCTCCGCCTACGCGCGGCAGTTCCTGCAGATGATGGAGAAGCCCGACGTCGACTCGATCGACGGGCTCAGCCCCGCGATCTCGATCGACCAGAAGACGACGTCGCGGAACCCACGCTCCACCGTCGGGACGGTCACCGAGATCTACGACTATCTGCGGCTCCTCTACGCCCGGGTCGGCCGGCCGCACTGCCCGATCTGCGGCCGCCCGATCTCGGGACAGTCGATCGACTCGATCGTCGAGCAGATCCTCGCGCTCTCCGAAGGAACGCGGTTCACCGTCAATGCTCCGGTCGTCCGCGACCGCAAGGGCGAGTTCCGCGACCTGCTCGAGGAGCTCCGAAACGAGGGTTTCTCTCGCATCAAGGTCGACGGTGAGCAGCACTCACTCGACGAGCCCCCGACGCTCGACAAGAAGTTCAAGCACACGATCGAGGTGGTGGTCGACCGGCTCGTGATGAAGGACGACTTGCGCACGCGACTGACGCAATCGGTCGAGACCGCGGTCGCGCTGGCGGAAGGGCTGATCGTCGTCGACCTCGTCGACACGAACGAGTCGACGACCTACTCGCAGAACTTCGCGTGCCCGGAGCACGGTGTCTCGCTGGCCGAGCTCCAGCCGCGCATCTTCTCGTTCAACTCACCGCACGGTGCGTGCCCGCGGTGCACCGGGCTCGGCGCGCAGCAGGAGATCGACCCCGACCTGCTAGTGCCCGACCGGTCGCTTTCGATCGACGACGGCGCACTCGTGCCGTGGGCCGTCGGCGGCTCGGGCTTCTACGAATCGGTCATTCAGGCGATCGCCGATCGGTACGAGGTGCCGACCGACGTCCCTTGGCAGGACCTGAGCGTCGAGCAGCAATCGCTCTTCCTCGACGGCACAGACGGCGACAAGGTGTACGTGCAGTACCGCAATCGGATGGGCCGGCGGCGGTCGTACATGGTCGATTTCGAGGGCATCGTCAACTCGCTGCAGCGCCGCTACCGCGAGACCGACTCGTCGACGCAGCGCGAGCGGATCGAGGAGTACATGTCGTTCCGTCCCTGCCCGGTGTGCAAGGGCGCGCGGCTGAAGCCCGAGGTGCTTGCCGTGACGGTCGGCCAGAAGAACATTCACGAGTTCACGCGCCTCTCGATCACGCGGGCGCTCGAGTTTCTCGATTCGCTCGACCTGACGGAGACAGAGCAGCTGATCGGCGCCCGGATCGTCAAGGAGATTCGCGAGCGGCTGACGTTCCTCGACGACGTCGGGGTCGGCTACCTGAACCTCGACCGCGCCTCGGCGACGCTCTCGGGCGGCGAGGCTCAGCGTCTGCGGCTTGCGACCCAGATCGGCTCACAGCTCGTCGGTGTGCTCTACATCCTCGACGAACCTTCGATCGGCCTGCACCAGCGCGACAACGACCGCCTGATCGGGACGCTTGAGCGGCTGCGCAACCTTGGCAACACCGTGGTCGTCGTCGAGCACGACGAGCAGATGATGCGCAACTCGGACTGGCTCGTCGACATGGGGCCGGGAGCGGGGGAGCACGGGGGACACGTCGTCGCGGAGGGAACGGCGGGGAAGGTGATGCGCAACAAGAAGTCGGTCACCGGCCAGTTCCTCTCGGGCACGCGCGGGATCGCGGTGCCGGAGCGGCGCACCGAGGATCACGGCTGGTTCAGCGTCGTCGGCGCGGCCGAGCACAATCTGAAAGGAATCGACGTCGACTTTCCCGTCGGCAAGTTCATCGCGGTCACCGGTGTGTCCGGCTCCGGCAAGTCGACGCTCGTCAACGAGATCGTCTACAAGGCACTCGCAAACTCGCTCTCGAAGACGCGAGTGCGACCCGGCGAGCACGATCGCGTCGAAGGGATCGAGGCGTTCGACAAGGTGATCGAGATCGACCAGCGCCCGATTGGACGCACGCCGCGCTCGAACCCCGCGACCTACACCGACCTCTTCACGCACATTCGCGAGCTCTACTCGTTGACCCCCGACTCGAAGGTGCGCGGCTACAAGCCGGGCCGCTTTTCGTTCAACGTCAAGGGTGGCCGCTGCGAGACCTGCAAGGGCGACGGGCAGATCAAGATCGAGATGCACTTCCTGCCCGACGTTTACGTCCCGTGCGAGACCTGCAAGGGCAAGCGGTACAACCGCGAGACGCTCGAGGTCCGCTTCAAGGGCAAGACAATCGCCGACGTACTCGAGATGTCGGTCGAGGAGGCGCTCGATTTCTTCTCGAAGATCCCGAAGGTGCAGCGGCGGCTACAGACGCTCCACGACGTCGGTCTCGACTACATGACGCTCGGCCAGCCTGCGACGACGTTGTCGGGCGGCGAGGCGCAGCGGGTGAAGCTCGCTGCCGAGCTGTCGAAGATCGCGACCGGAAAGACGCTCTACATCCTCGACGAGCCGACGACGGGCCTGCACTTTGCCGACATCGAGAAGCTGCTCGAGGTCCTGCAGCGGCTCGTCGACGGTGGGAACACCGTGCTCGTGATCGAGCACAATCTCGACGTGATCAAGCAGGCCGACTATCTCGTCGATCTCGGCCCGGAAGGCGGCGAAGCCGGCGGCGAGATCATCGCCGTCGGCACACCGGAGGAGATCGCTGCCGTCGAGGACTCGTACACCGGCCGGTTCCTGCGCCCGCTGCTCGCCGCACGCGCGGTCGTCGCAGCGTGAACTGGCGCAACCGTCGCAACGTGCTCGTCCTGATCGCGGTCGTCTGTACCGGCCTCTTCGCCGCCGGCATGGCCGCCGCGTTCCTGCATCGCCACGACAGGGTCTGCAATGACCGTAAGGCACCGGTCGCCCAGCGCGGCGGCCTTCTCGGTCAGGTCGTCGTGCGCTGCCACGACGGCCAGGTCGTCACCCTCAACAACTGACAGCTCCTTTCCCGCCTGAGTTTCGTTCGCCCGTTACGCTGGCGCCGATGGGGGATTGGTGGCTGCGCGCACTGCTCGTGCTTTCCAAACCGCGGCCGGTCTTCGTGGCGTTGCGCGAAGAAGACCCTGCGTCGCTCGCCAACCGGTCCGAGCCTGTGCTCGGAATCGTGATCCTCGCCGGCATGGCCACGGTTCTCTCGACGACGACCGCGGGGCACCTGCTCGACGACGGCTCCTACGACGGCGTGCTGATCGCCATCTGGACCTTCATCGCTGGTGGGATCTACGGAGCGGTCGCGTACTTCGTACTTGGCGCGCTGCTCGACCGCGGCGTCAAGCTGCTCGGCTCCCAGGGGACGTACCGCCGTTCACGGCAGGTACTTGCGTTCGCCGCGGTGCCGATCGCGCTGTCGCTCGTCGTCTGGCCGGTCAAGCTCGCCCTCTACGGCGAGGACGCGTTTCGCAGCGGCGGGAGCGACGGCGGCACCGGCGCCCACATCTTCCCCGCTCTCTTTCTCGTCGCCGTCGCGTGGGCTGCCGTTCTGCTCGTGATCGGCGTGCGCTCGGTCCACGGCTGGACCTGGGCACGCGCGACGGCGGGAACCGTGGGGGCTGTCGCCGTGCCGATAGCCGTCGTACTCGCGGTCAGCTCTCTTTGAGCAGCATCTCGAACCGCTCCAGCTCATCCGGTGAGATCCCGTAGGTGTGCTTCTCCTCGGGGAACGCGCCGCCGCGGACGTCCGAGGCGTACTGCGTCACCGCCTCACCGATCTGCTCCGCGATCTCGGCGTAGCGCTTGACGAAACGGGGAGTTCGGCCGGCATACATGCCGAGCATGTCGTGCCAGACCAGTACCTGTCCGTCGGTCCCCGCGCCCGCACCGATGCCGATCGTCGGCACCTGCAACCCCTCGGAGACACGCGTGGCGACCGCAGCCGGAACCGCTTCGAGCACGATCGCGAACGCTCCGGCAGCCTGCAGAGCGAGCGCATCGTCGTAGAGCTGTTTCGCGGCGTCGGCCGTGCGGCCTTGCGCCTTGAAGCCGCCGAGCTTCGTTGCCGACTGCGGCGTCAGGCCGACATGACCGATGATCCCGATGTTCGAGTCGGCGATCGCCTTGACGCGGGAGACCATGCGGCCTGCGCCTTCGAGCTTGACGACGTCGGCGCCGCCTTCCTTGATCATCCGGATCGCGCTTGCGACCGCCTGCTCGTCGGAGATCTCATATGTCCCGAACGGGAGGTCCCCGACGACGAGTGGATGAGTCGCGGCGCGCGTGACCGCTCGCGTGAGGAAGATCATCTCGTCGAGCGTCACCGGCAGCGTCGATGAATGCCCGAGCATCACCATCGCCGCGGTGTCGCCGACCAGGATCAGCTCCACTCCCGCTTCGTCGGCGATTCGCGCACCGGGTGCGTCGTAGGCGGTGATCATCACGATCTTGTCGCCGCGCGATTTCATCTGGGCGAGCTCGGGCAGCGGCAGCTTGCCCGGTGCCGGCGTCGAGGCTGCGGGCGTGCGAGGACGGGTACTCATGACGCTCCTTTCAGGGAGGCACTGTCTTTCAGGAGGACGTTGTCGATCAGTCGTGTGATGCCGACGCGTGTCGCGACGGCGAGTGTCGGGCCGTCGAGCTCCGCGACCTCGACGTAGTCGGGAGTGAGCCCCGCGGCAACGAGGATCTCGCGGGCCGCAACTGGATCACCGGTCGCGAGGGCTTGCGGGATGGCGAGAGCCTGAGTGCGCTCCTCGGCACTCAATTGCCCGTTGCGCGACGAGAGAGCAAGGCCGTCGTGGTCACGCACGGTGTCGACCACGCGAATGGCGACCTCCAGGTTCAGGTCGCGGACGAGCTGCCTGAGAACGGCGGCCTGCTGTGCATCCTTGCGGCCGAACCAGGCTGCCTGCGGGCGGACGATGTTGAACAGCTTCAGACAGATGGTCGCGACTCCGCGGAAGTGGCCGGGGCGATGAGCTCCCTCGAGCCCGAGCGCGGCGCCCTCCGGATCGACCCAGGTGGCGAACCCCGGCGGGTACATCTCTGCCGCGGGCGGGGCGAAGAGCACGTCGACGCCGGCCGCCTCAGCACGTCCTGCATCCGCCTCGAAGTCGGTCGGGTAGGCGCTCAGGTCGGCAGCGTCGGAGAACTGCGCCGGGTTGACGAACAGGCTCGCCACCAGCACGTCGCATTCCACGCGCGCAGCGGCGAAGAGCGCTTCGTGGCCTGCGTGGAGCGCGCCCATCGTCGGGACGAGCCCGACCGCGCCGTGGCGCGGGAGGTCGAGATCGCCGACGTGCCGGATCGTGATCATGGCCGCGTCGCCTCAGCGAGTGCGCGATAGAGCGGTTCGAGCTCGCCGCCTCGGAGTGCCGCGAGGTGCAGGTCGACGGTCTCCCAGTCGCCGCGGGCGATCGGCCCGGTCAGCTCGAAGTCGTTCTCGATCGTCCGCCTCATCAGCGGCACGAGCGCGGCTGGAGGCGCATCCGCCTGCTCGAAGAGGTCGGCGGCGGCGCGATAGAGCGTCACGAGGAAGTTGGAGGCCATCGAGGCGCCGGTGTGGTAGAGCGCCCGGCGGTCGTCGGCGAGCGTGAACGGCTGCAGGCCGAGCGTCCCGGCCAGCCAACGCGCGCGGTCGTACCCGTCGCTCGTCTCCGCCGTCAGTGCGCCCCAGGCTCCGTCGAGCTGCTCCGGTCCACGAGCCAGAGTCAGCGTCTGCAGGGGGTGCACCGAGAACCGGCGCTCGTGCGGAGCAAGCGCGGCGAGGGGCGTCCCGCCGGAGACGTGCGCGACCCACGGGCCCGGCTCGATCTCACTCGCCACTCCGGCGATCTCACGATCGGGGACGCACAGGAGTCGAAGCTCGCCCGAGGCGCGCACGGCGACGCCACGCTCGCGGAGGCGGGCGGCGATGGTGGATCCGGCACGGCCGGAGCCGATCACGGTCACGTCGTTGAACATGTGGCGCTCCAGTTCCGACTCGGATACCGGGCAAACGCAGTGTATCCAGGTGCCGTCCGGCCGTGGGGCGAAGATGGGGCGCCTTGGTAGGGTTGTCCCGATGCCGATCTACGAATACGTCTGCATGAGCTGCGAGTCCCACTTCGAGGAGCTGGTCGGGATGTCCGACCCCGACCCCGCCTGCCCAGACTGCGGCAAGGCGAAGGTCTCGAAGCAGTTCTCGACGGCGTTTGCAGCACACGGCGTCAGCTCGCAGCCCTCGTTCGGCGGCGGGTGCTGCGGCGGCTCGTGTGGCACCTGCAACTGACCTGGCGCTGATCGCCTACGGCGACCAGGTCGCCGGCTGCGAGCGCTGCGCGCTCGCCGAGACGCGAACCCAGGTCGTTTTCGGCTCCGGCTCGCCGACGGCCGAGTTGATGTTCGTCGGTGAGGCGCCGGGCTTCCACGAGGACAAGCAAGGTGTCCCATTCGTCGGCGCTGCCGGGAAGTTGCTCGGCAAGCTGCTCGAGGGCATCGGCATGACGCGTGAGGACGTCTACGTGTGCAATGTCTTGAAATGCCGCCCTCCTGGCAACCGCGATCCGTTGCCCGAGGAGATCCAGGCGTGCGAGTCGCATCTCTTCCGGCAGATCGAGCTGATCTCGCCGACGCTGGTCGCAACTCTCGGCAACTTCGCGACGAAGCTCCTCTCGGGCAAGCCGGCTGGGATCACACAGGTGCACGGCCGCGAGCAGCAGGTCGTACTCGGCGGCAACGACGTGACGCTCTACCCGATCTTCCATCCGGCGGCGGCGCTCTACACCCCGCGGATGCTGCAGGTGCTCGAGGACGACTTCGCGCGGATCCCCGCCTTGCTCGGCCGCCGGGTCGAGATCGAGCCCGAGCCCGAACCGGCGCCCGAGCTCGTCGAGCAGCCGGTCCAGCTCGGCCTCTTTTAGAGGCCCGATGGAGGTCGTGACCGCCTCGCCGGAGGAGACCGAGGCGCTCGCCGCACGGCTTGCGGCAACGCTGCGCCCAGGCGACGTGGTCGCCGTGTCGGGCGAGCTCGGAGCCGGGAAGACGACGTTCGTGAGGGGCGTCGCTCGCGCTCTCGGCGTCGTCGAGCCCGTCTCCAGCCCGACGTTCACGATCGGCCACCGCTACGAGGCGCCGGTTCCCGTCGCGCATCTCGATCTCTACCGGCTCTCCGGGCTCGATCCGGAGGAGTGGGGGATCTCGAGCCGTACTTCGACGGCTCGATCGCGTTCGTCGAATGGCCGGAGCACGGCACCGACTGGCTCCCGAGCGCTCGGGTGGCCGTTACGCTCACCCATGTCGACGAGTCGCATCGGCGGATTCGGATCTCGAGTGATGACGACATTGACCTTTGACACCGCAACGTCCTTCGGCGCCGTCTGTGGCGTCGCAGCCCGCCGCTCGCACCGCGACCGTGCCGGCGACCTCCTGGCGGCGATCGACGAGCTGATCGGCGATCCGGCCGAGATCGAGCGCATCGTGGTCGGCCGCGGGCCGGGCAGCTTCACCAGCATCCGCATCGGTCTCGCGATGGCCCGGTCGCTCGCGCTGTCGCTCGGCGTTCCGGTCGCGGGCGTCTCGACGCTCGACGGGTACGCAGACGGGACGCCGGTGATCGACGCTCGTCGCGGCGAGGTCTTCACGACCGGGCCGCGGGTCTGCGCGCCGGCCGAGCTCGAGGTGAGCGGCCGGGTGCTGGTCGGGGACGGGGCGCTGCGCTACCGGGGCCTGTTCGAGGCACGCGGCGCGACGGTGCCCCCCGATCACGACCTCGTCCACCTTCCCGATCCGGAGCTCCTCGCGTCGCGGGCGGGGTCGTTCGGGGCGGCCGAGGACGTGCTGCCGCTGTACGGGCGCGAGCCCGATGCGAGACCGCAATCATGACGGCCGTCGCGCTCGACATCCGACCGCTCGAGCTCGACGATCTGAGCGCGATCGAGGTGATCGAGCAGGTCGCGTACCCGACTCCGTGGTCACGGTCGATGTTCGCCTCCGAGCTTGCGAAGCCGACCTCGATCTGCCTCGGCGCGTTCGACGGGGCCGACCTGGTGGGTTACATCATCAACTCGCGCTACGTCGACGCGTGGCACGTGATGAACGTCGCGGTCGACCCGGCTCATCAGCGACGCGGTGTCGCAACTCGCCTGCTCGAGCGTCTGTTCGAGCTGACGGTCGACGACGAAAGGCGGGGCTACACACTGGAAGTCCGCGTCTCGAACGAGGCGGCGATCCGGCTGTACGAGGAGCTCGGCTTCGAGGCCAGGGGCGTTCGGCGGGGCTACTACACGGACAACCGTGAGGACGCGCTGATCATGTGGCGCGACGCGCGTCTCAAGACGTGATCCTGGCGCTAGAGACGTCATGCGACGAGACGGCAGCTGCGGTCGTCACCGACGAAGGGGAGCTCAGGTCGAACGTCGTCGCTTCGCAGGCCGAACTGCACGCGCGGTTCGGAGGCGTCGTTCCCGAAGTCGCGTCACGGCGTCACCTCGAGCTCGTCGTCCCCGTGCTCCGGGAAGCCCTCGATGTGGCCGGCGCACACCTCGACGACGTCACGGCTGTCGCCGTCACCGCGGAGCCGGGGCTGATCGGCGCGCTGCTTGTCGGCGTCTCCGCAGCGAAGGCGCTCGCGTGGTCGCGCCGCCTGCCGTTGATCCCGGTCAACCATCTGCACGGTCACATCGCCTCGTTGTACCTACGGCCGCTCGACCTCGAGCCGCCCTTCACCTGCCTGCTGGCGAGTGGCGGCCACACGATGTTGCTGGGGGTTCGCGAACGCGGCGCATACCGCGTGCTTGGGACGACGCTCGACGACGCTGCCGGGGAAGCGTTCGACAAAGGCGCGCGCCTGCTCGGGCTGGGCTACCCGGGCGGGAAGGAGATCGACGCGTTGGCACGGGACGGCGATCCGAACGCCTACGCGTTCCCGGTCGCACGAGTGCCCGGGCTCGACTTCTCGTTCTCCGGCCTCAAGACGGCGCTCCTCTACACGGTTCGCAAGCTGACTGCGGCCGAGCTCGATGCACGCCGTGCCGATCTCGCCGCGAGCTATCAGCGGGCGATCGTGCGCGCCCTCGTCGGGCGGTTACAGGCGACCGGGGAAACACGCATTGCCGTGGTCGGCGGTGTCGCAGCGAACTCCGAGCTGCGAGCCGCGCTGCCCGAGGCAGCTCTGGCGCCGCTCGAGCTCTGCACCGACAACGCGGCGATGATCGGCTCGGCGGCTCGCTACGTCCGGCCCGTCCCGTACCCCGAGTACCTTTCGCTCGATGCGCGTGCAAGCACGTAGTGCCTTCGCACTCGTCGTCGTCGCCGGGTCGATCGCAGCAGCTCTCATCGCCACAATCGGCGCCCGTGGGCGTGAGCCGGCAGCGTCGGTGTCGGCCGCGAGCTGGCGCGGGCTCGTCGGCGGGCCGCGAGCGGCGGTGCCGAACGGCCAGCGGTCGATCGTCGTGCTTCGCACGCCGTCGGTCGGACAGCGGCTCGCGCACGTTCGGTTCGCGACCGAGGCGCAGGAGCGCTCCTGGACGTCGCAGGCCTCGGCCGCGCAGCAGGAGGTGCTGACCTCGCTCGCGATCCACGGAATTCTCGTGAAGCCGGACTTCACCTACGAGCGGGTGCTCGACGGGTTTTCGGCTGCGCTCGATCCCCGGGCGATCGCCCTGCTGGATCAGACGGCGGAAGTCGTCGGCGTCTACCCGGTGCGACCCGCGTTCCCGGCTTCGGTCTCCGATCAGGTGCTCTCGACGAGCGCCTTCGGGCCGGTGAGCGGGCACCGTCCTGAGGCGGGCTTACCGGGCGTCGATGGACGGGGTGTGACGGTCGCGCTGCTCGACACGGGCGTCGATCTCGCGCATCCGTATCTGCGCGGGAAAGTGCTTCCGGGCTTCGACATCGTCAATGCCGGCCTCGACGCAAGCGCGCGAGCGAACCCCCAGGACTCGACCGAACTCGAGCGGCATGGCACCGAGCTCGCGGGGATCATCGCGGGCGCCGGCGGCCCCGACGGCTTGCATGGGGCTGCGCCCGGAGCGACCGTTCTACCGATCCGGGTCGCCGGCTGGCAGCCGGCAGCGGACGGACGCGAGCTCGTCTATGCGCGAAGCGATCAATTGCTCGCCGGGCTCGAGCGGGCGGTCGACCCGAACGGCGACGGCGACGCGCATGACGCGGTACGAGTGGCGGTCACGGGCGTCGTCGAGCCGTACGCCGCCTTCACCGAAGGGCCGGAGGCGTGGGCAGCACAGGGCGCGCTCGATCTCGGAACGCTGCTCGTCGCCCCGGCTGGCAACGACGGCACTGCCGGCCCGTCATTCGGGTCGGTCGCCGGGCCGGGCGGGGGGGCGGCGGCGCTCGCCGTCGGCGCCACCGATTCACGCACGGGCGAACCGCTGGTTCGCGTCGTGCTGCGGAAGGGGCTGGACGTGATCTTCGACCGGCGCTTGCCGCTCGCCGGCGCCGTCGCTCCGACGCACGCGTTGACACTGGTTCCGGCCGGCGGCTCGGCAGGGTCTCGGATCCCGTTCTTCGACGCGAAAGGCTTCAGCCTGGTCGCCGGCCGCGCCGTCCTCGCGCCCGCGGGCGCGACTCCGGCCGACACCGTCGCCGCCGCGGCACGGGCGGGAGCGGCAGCCGTGCTCCTGTACGGCGACGAGCTGCCGCCTGGCGGCCTCCAGGTGAGCGAACGCGAAACGGTTCCCGTGGTCGTCGTTCCCTCGACCGCGGCTCTCGAGTTGCTCGCGGCGCAGCGGGCGGGGCTCGACGCGGGCGTCGCCGTCGGCGCCGCCGGGGCGGGCACGAACGTCAGCCGCGGCCACGTGGCGGGCTTCTCGTCGCAAGGGCTTGCGTTCGACGGCAGCATGAAGCCCGACGTCGTTGCGCCCGGCGTGGCGATCGCGACCGCCGAGCCCGGCACCTCTCCTGACGGCTCGGCGCTCTACGGAACCGTCAACGGAACGAGCGGTGCGGCCGCCACGGTTGCCGCTGCCGCCGCCGAGCTCGCCGAGTTGCGGCCGTCGCTCGATGCCTCTGCGCTCCGCAGCCTGCTAGCCGGGTACGCGCAGCAGGGCCGTGCGTCGCCGTTCGCCGTCGGCGGTGGCACGCTTCGACTGGGCGCTTCGGCAGTCGGCGAGGTCGCGACGGCGCCTGCGACACTCGGGTTCGGGATCTGGAAGAGCGCCCGCTGGCACGCGACCCGCACCGTCACCGTCCGCAACGTCTCGACGCGGCGCCTGCAGCTGTCCGTCAGCGTGATCGCGAAGGGTGACTCCGAAGCTTTGCATTTCACGGTCAAGCCGAGCCACTTCATCGTCGGCGCCGGGCGCGCCAGGCGCGTGAAGCTGACGGTCAGCGCGCCCGCGCCGCCGAGCTCCGATGTCGTTACCGGCTCGATCCGCGTCGCTGCAGCCGGCAGCGAGCCCCTGCACGTGCCGTGGGCCCTGCAGTTCAAGCACGAGACACCCAACCTGCTTCAGCACGTCTCGCTCGACAGCAGCTCGTTCGCGCCCTCCGACACGTCGCCGGCCCTGCTGTCGGTGCAGGCAGGAGCCCTGACGAGAGGCGCCGGTCTGCAGATCGAGGCCGTGTCCAGGCTCGACGTGCTGCTCTACACCTCGGCAGGGCGCTTCGTCGGGGTTCTCTCCCGCCTGCGCAACCTGCTTCCGGGCTCCTACAGCTTCGGGATCACCGGTCGCGGCCCGACCAGCCTCCGGCTGCCTGCCGGCGGCTACGAGTTGCGTCTCGCCGCCTGGCCGACCTTGCCGAAGAACGCCGAGCCGAGCCGGGCGCGGGCGCGCTTCACGATCAAGTAGATTCGCGCACGATGGCGATTGCCGCCGAGACTCACCTGCTCGAAAACCCGCTCTCGCTCGCCCGTCAACAGCTGTACAAGGTCGCCGACGTCTTCGGCATCGACCAGCGACTCGTCAACGTCCTGCAAGAGTGCAAGAAGGCGGTCGAGGTCTCGATCCCCACGTCACTCGACGACGGCGACGTGCGTGCGTTCACCGGCTTCCGCGTCACGCACAACATTGCGCGGGGGCCGTCCAAAGGCGGCATTCGCTACCACCCCGACGTCACCCTCGACGAGGTGAAGGCTCTCGCGATGTGGATGACCTGGAAGTGCGCGCTGATGGGGCTACCGTTTGGCGGCGCGAAAGGCGGAGTGGTCTGCGACCCGAAGACCATGTCGCGCCCGGAGCTCGAGCGCATGACGCGCCGCTTCACCTCCGAGATCATCAACGAGATCGGCCCTGAGAAGGACATCCCGGCGCCGGACGTCGGGACGAACGCCTCGACGATGGCGTGGATCTTCGACACGTACTCGATGAACAAGGGGCACTCCGTGCTCGGAGTGGTCACCGGCAAGCCGTTGACGATCGGTGGGTCGCTGGGGCGCGAGGAGGCGACCGCACGTGGGGCGCTGTTCTGTCTCTTCTCGGCGCTACGCGGCCAGGGTAAGACGCTCCTTGGGGCGCGGGTCGCCGTGCAGGGCTTCGGCAATGTCGGCTCGTTCTTCTCGAAGTTCGCTGCCGAAGAAGGCGCGAAGGTCGTCGCCATCTCGGACTCGAGCGGCGGCGTCTACAACTCGGGTGGGCTCGACATCGCGGCCGCGTTCGCGCACAAACGAGACGGTGGGCCGCTGATCGAATGGAAGGGCGGCGACGTGATCTCGAACGAGGAGCTGCTGGTCGTCGACTGCGAGGTGCTCGCGCCGTGCGCGCTCGAGCAGGTGATCACGACCGACAACGCGGACAAGGTGAAGGCGAAGTTGATCGTCGAAGGCGCCAACGGACCCGTCACGCCCGCAGCCGACGAGATCCTCGAGTCGGGCGGCGCGCTCGTGCTCCCGGACGTGCTCGCGAACGCGGGCGGCGTCGTCGTCTCGTACTTCGAGTGGGTCCAGGGCCTGCAGGAGTACTTCTGGAAGGAAGACGAGGTGAATGCGCGCCTGAACGAGATCGTCACGCGTGCGTTCGACGAGACGTGGGCGACGATGCAGGAGCGGAACGTCTCGATGCGTCTTGCCTCGTACGGCCTGGCTGTGCAGCGCGTCGCCGAGGCCACGATCACCCGCGGCCTCTATCCCTAGCGCGCGGGTCCGTCTCTACGGAGCCCAGGGCTGCTCGCTCTGCGACCGGGCGCGCGCTCAGTTGGAGCAGCTTCGCGGCGAGCTCGAGTTCGAGCTCGAGCTCATCGACATCACAGGGGACGAGGAGCTCGAGGCTGCGTACCGCGAGTGGTTGCCGGTCGTCGAGATCGACGGCCGACGGGCGTTCGTCTACTTCGTCGACGAGGCTGCATTCCGGCGGAAGGTGTCACAAAGTCCGGGCTTGTGACAACCGTCCGGTAGGTGGAAAGCCTTCGGGCACAATGCTCGTGATGTTGCAAACCTCGGTGCCGAACAGCACGCCCGACCGCCTTACGGTCGGCGTCGCCGCCAGGCTTTCCCGCTATCTCCAGGTCCTGACGCAAGCGCGGAAGATGGGGAAGGAACGCATTTCCTCGCAGGAGATCGCCGACTACACGAACATCAACGCCACCCAGATTCGCCGCGATCTCTCGAACTTCGGCAAGTTCGGCAAGCGGGGAGTCGGCTACTCGATCGACTCGCTGCTCGGTGAGATCCGAAAGATCCTCCGTACCCAGGGCCAGCACAACATCGCGCTCGTCGGGGCTGGCCGCCTGGGCCAGGCGATTGCCAGCTCGGGGATCTTCGCCGAGCACGGGATCAACATCGCCGCGGTCTTCGATTCCGACGCCGCGAAGATCGGGCACAACCTCGGTTCCTCGACGATCGACGACGAACGGCATCTGAAGGACGTCGTTCGCGAGAAGAACATTGTCGTCGGCGTTCTCGCAGTGCCTCCCGGAGCCGCCCAGAAGGTCGCAGGCGACCTCGTCGACGCCGGCGTCCGCATCATCTTCAACTACTCGGAAGCTCTGCTCGACGTCCCCGCCGACGTCACCGTGCATACCTCGAACCCCGCGGTCGAGCTGTTGCACGCCCTCTACTTCCACCTCACGTAGTAGATGCGGATTCTGCTCTGGCACGGCTACCTGCTCGGTGGCACGGGCTCGAACGTCTACACCCGCGCGCTCGCTCGCGCGTGGAGTCGCGCCGGCCACGACGTCGTGGTCATCTGCCAGGAGCGTGAGCCCGAGCGGTTCGACCTCGCCGGAGCCGAGGTCGTCCGGCCGGAACTACCGGGCGGGCTCCTGCCCGTCTTCGTGCTCGACCGCTATGCAGGGCTCGAGCCGAAGCTCCTCCAGGGGTTCAGCCCTGCGGAGCTGCGCGCGTACGTCGAGGCGAACGCCTCTGTGTTGCGCGCGCTCATGCCCGCGGACCTCGTTTTCGCCAATCACGTGCTGCTCGGCGCACCAGTCGGAGCGGCGAGCGGTGCGCGGTTTCGCGTGAAGGCGCACGGCTCCGAGCTCGAATACTCGATGCGCGGGCGGCCGGAGCTCGAGCGGTGGGGCGCCGAGACGCTTGCGCAGGCGGAGGTGACCTATGTCGGTTCCGAGCACATCCGCGGCGTGCTCGAAGAGGTCGTCGGCCCTGTGGGTCGGGTGGTCGAGGTGCCGCCCGGCGTCGATGTCGACGAGTTCGTGTTTCAGGAACGCGCGGAGGCGCTCGCCGATTTGCTGGCCGAGGCCGGCCGAGACGCACCGAATCCGGGGAACGCCGACGAACGGCTCCCGGACGACGGCAACGCCGCGCGGCTCGCGCACTTCCTCGCCGGCGACGAGCCAACGGTCGTCTACTTCGGGAAGCTGATCGAGCAGAAGGGCGTCCAGGTCCTGCTCGAGGCGACGCAGGGCATCGACGCGCGCATCGTGATCGTGGGATTCGGGCCGTACCGTGAGACGCTCGAGAGGCTGGCGCCGACGCGCACGCTCTTCACCGGCCCGCTCGAGCATCGCCATCTGGTGCACCTGCTCCCGCTCGCGGATGTGACCGTGGTGCCGTCGATCTTCGCCGAGGCGTTCGGCATGGTCGCTGCGGAGGCAGCAGCTGCGGGGTCGCCGCCGGTCGTCGCCCGCCACTCCGGTCTCGCCGAGGTCGCCGCCGGGCTCGAGCAGTCATATCCGAAACGCTTCGCCGGCCTGGCGTCGTTCGAGAGCGGGGATGCTCGCGATCTCGCGGCGAAGCTCGAGCGGATTCTCGCGCTCCCGCGTGCCGAGCACGACGAGCTCCGCCGCGCAGCCCGCGAAGCGGTCGTCGAGCGCTGGTCGTGGCCGAGCATCGCCGAACGACTGCTTCGACCGATCTGACGGCAGCAGCAGGCGACCCGGTTGGTCAGACGCGTGTCTGACTCGAGTCAGACACGCGGGCGCGGCTAGTCTCCCGCCGGTGGGCGAGGAACAGCGCATCTCGTGGCAGGAGCTCCTCGCGCAGTCGCGGGAGGCGTTCGACGCCGGGACCGATCTGACCGTCGCGGTCGAGGAGGAATTCGCGCTCCTCGATCACGAGTCGCTCGAGCTGACAGACCGCTTCGAGGAGCTGTACGCCGCCGCCGTCGAGACCGACCTGGCGCCGAATGTCGTCGGCGAGCTGATCGCATCCGAGATCGAGGTTCGGACAGGCCGTTGCGAGAACTTCACGGCTGCCGCGACGGCGATGGCCGACCGGCGGGCGCAGCTGCACTCGGTCGCGCGAGAGCTGAAGATCGGCCTCGGCGGCACTGGCACACACCCCTGGAGCCGCTGGCAGGACCAGCGGATCATCGATACGCCCCACTATCGCCGCAACGACGAGCTGCTCCGCTACGTCGTCTGGCGCAACAACACCTTCGGGCTGCACGTGCACATCGGGATCGCGGGCGCAGACCGCGCGATCGCCGTTCACGACGCTCTGCGCAACTTCCTGCCCGAACTGCTCGCCCTGTCGGCGAGCTCGCCGTTCGTCGAGGACGTCGACACCGGCCTGCACTCGGCGCGCACCGAGATCTTCACCCGGATGTTCCCGCGCTGCGGCATCCCCGATTCGTACGGCAGCTGGCAGGGATGGGAGGACTACGCATCGTTCCTCTACTCGACCGGGTCGATCAGCGAGCACACGCAGATCTGGTGGAGCGTCCGGCCGCATCTCGCTTATCCGACGATCGAGATCCGCATCTGCGACGGCCAACCCGATCTGGGAGAGGCGCAGTCTCTGGCCGCCCTCTGTTACGCCCTCGCAGCGCGCTGTGCTCGCGCGTACGACGAAGGCGAGGCGCTGCCGAGCCTGCCGCACCGTCTCCTCGAGGAGAACATGTGGCGGGCGATCAGGTACGGGCTCGCGGGGGAGCTGCTCGATTTCGACCGTGCCGAGCCGGTCCCGGCTCGCCGCCGGCTCGAGCAGCTGCTCGAATGGGTCGCTCCGGTCGCCGACGAGATCGGCGCCGCTCCCCATCTCGCGATCCCGGAGCAAAACGCGGCCGAACGGCAGATCCAACGGCTCGAGGAGGGCGCAAGCCTGCGCGAGATCTATGCCGAGCAGGTGCGCGCCGGCGAGCCGATCCGCTGAGTTCCGGACCGCAAGCTGGTTCATCTCCGAAAGAGACTTTGTGATACATAATCGCCCGCGCCGAAGCCCTTCGGCGCTCGACTTTGTGAGGGAGCAAAACTGATGGACTGGTTCATGCATCACCCCGTGCTCCTCGGTCTCGTCGGTGCCGGCGTGGCTGTTGGCTACGGGCTCTATCTGACCTGGTGGCTGCTCCAGCAGCCCGCCGGCAACGACCGGATGCGCGAGATCTCACGCGCCGTCCAGGAGGGCGCTGCCGCCTACCTGAGGAAGCAGTACACGACGATTGCGATCGTCGCGATCGTGCCGTTCTTCGTCCTCGGCCTCTACAACAAGCTCGGCTGGGGCACGGCGTTCGGCTTCCTGATCGGCGCGGTGCTCTCGTCCGCCGCCGGCTTCATCGGGATGAACGTGGCCGTGCGCTCGAACAGCCGGACGGCCGAGGCGGCGCGCGGTGGCCTGAAGCCCGCGCTCAATGTCGCGTTCCGCGCCGGCTCGGTGACGGGCCTGCTCGTCGTCGGTCTTGGACTGTTCGGCGTCGCCGGTTACTACTGGTTCCTGACGGGCGCGCTCGGCAACTCTCCTGACTCGGCGATCCACGACCTGATCGGCCTCGCGTTCGGCGGCTCGTTGATCTCGGTCTTCGCCCGCCTCGGCGGCGGCATCTTCACGAAGGCCGCCGACGTCGGCGCCGACCTCGTGGGGAAGATCGA
The DNA here is from genome assembly GCA_963847845.1 of uncultured Actinomycetes bacterium. Taxonomy (GTDB): domain Bacteria; phylum Actinomycetota; class Thermoleophilia; order Gaiellales; family Gaiellaceae; genus PALSA-600. The sequence goes on along the minus strand of CAWKBI010000005.1, from coordinate 200,667 downwards.
AGCCGGCATCCCCGAGGACGATCCGCGGAATCCCGCCGTGATCGCCGACAACGTCGGCGACAACGTCGGCGATTGCGCAGGCATGGCTGCCGACCTGTTCGAGACGTACGCGGTCACCGCGGTCGCCGTCATGCTTCTCGGCACGCTCGCCGGTCTCTCCGACGCGCGTCTCTACCTCTTCCCGCTCGCGATCGGCGGCGTCTCCGCGGTCACCTCGGTGATCGGCACGTTCTTCGCCCGCCTCGGCAAGGGCGAGAACGCGGTCATCAACGCCCTCTACAAGGCCGTGTTGGTTGCGACGGTGCTCTCGGCGCTCGGGTTCATCCCGATCACGATGGCGTTCGACGGCGGCACCTACGGCTTCAGGGACCTCTACGTGTCGGCGCTCGTGGGGCTGATCGTCACGTTCCTGCTGGTCGCGATCACCGAGTACTACACGGGCACCCGCTGGAACCCGGTGAAGGCGATCGCCAAGTCGTCGCAGACAGGGCATGCGACGAACATCATCGAAGGGTTGGCGATGGGCATGCAGGCGACCGCGCTGCCGGTGATCGTGATCTCCGCCGGCATCCTCGTCGCACACCATTTCGCGGGCCTCTACGGGATCGGCGTCGCGGTGATGGCGCAGCTCTCGATGACCGGGCTGATCGTCGCGCTCGACGCGTACGGACCCGTGACCGACAACGCGGGCGGGATCGCCGAGATGGCCGATCTTCCCGAAGAGGTTCGTGGCGTCACCGACCCGCTCGACGCGGTCGGCAACACGACGAAGGCGGTCACGAAGGGCTACGCGATCGGGTCAGCTGCGCTCGCCGCGCTGATCCTCTTCGACTCGTATACGACTGGGCTTTCCGACGCCGGCCTGCCGACGTCGTTCTCGCTCTCGGACGCTTGGGTCATCGCAGGTCTCTTCATCGGCGGTCTGATGCCGTTCCTGTTCGCGTCACTGGCGATGCAGGCGGTCGGGCGCGTCGGCGGCGAGGTCGTGCAGGAGGTGCGCCGCCAGTTCCGCGAGCACCCCGGGATCATGGACTACAGCGAACGGCCGGACTACAGCCGCGCGGTCGGGATCGTCACCACTTCGGCGATCAAGTCGATGCTGCTCCCGGCGCTGATCCCGATCGGCTTTCCGATCATCGTCGGGATCATCAGCGTCAAGATGCTCGGCGGATTGCTGATCGGCACGATCGTCACCGGTCTCTTCCTCGCAATCTCGATGACGTCGGGCGGCGGCGCGTGGGACAACGCGAAGAAGTCGATCGAGGACGGCGCCTACGGCGGCAAGGGCTCCGACGCCCACGCCGCGTCGATCACGGGCGACACGGTCGGCGATCCGTACAAGGACACAGCCGGTCCTGCGATCAACCCGATGATCAAGATCGCGAACATCGTCGCGATCCTGATCATCCCGTTGCTCGTCTCGATTCACGGCTAGCAGATAGCGGCGCGGGGCCCCGGCGACGGGTCCCCGCGCTACCGTCTCGTCCATGCCCATTGTGATCCGGCTCGCCGGGTCGGCGGTCGCGGTGACCTTGGCCACGCTGCTCGTCTGGGCGATCGACACTGTCGCACCGGTTCTCAGCCTGGGTGTCCTCTACGTCTTCGCAGTTTTGCCGGTGGCGATCGCGTGGGGCCGCGTCTGGGCGCTGTTGGTCGCTGTGGCGAGCATGCTCGCTTTCAACTTCTTCTTCCTGCCCCCGCTGCACACCTTCACGCTGCGTGACTCGGCGAACTGGTTTGCCCTTACCGCGTACTCGGCGACTGCCGTCGTCGTCAGCGAGCTCTCCGCCCGGTCGCGGCGGCGCGCCGGGGACGCCGAGCAGCGCGAGCGAGAGGCCTCGCTGCTCGCCGCGATCGCTGCGCACCTGCTCGCCGGGCGCGATCTCGAGGAGGAGCTCGCGTGGCTCAGCGCTCGGTCGGCGCAGGTGCTCGGCGTCGAGCGGGCCGAGATCGAGCTCGGCCCGCCGACGCGCACGGGCAACCGCGACGCGCCGAATCCGCTCGAGGTGGACGGGCGCATCGTCGGGACGATCTTCACGCCGGTTGGCGCCGACCCCAATGTCGGCGTCCGTCGCCGCTTCCTGCCGGCGCTCGCGGCGCTGCTCGCCGTCGCGATCGACCGCACGAGGCTCGAGCAGGAGGCGCTGGAGGCAGAGACGCTGCGCAGGAGCGACCTCGTCAAGACCGCCCTCATCCGGGCCGTCTCCCACGATCTTCGCTCGCCGCTGACAGGGATCACGACGGCGGTCGGAGCTCTTCGCAACGAGACGCTCGTCTTCGACGACGACGACCGCCGAGCGCTGCTCGAGACCATCGCGCTCGACGCAGAACGGCTGAACCGGCTGGTTGCCGACCTGCTCGATCTCTCCCGGCTCGAGGTGGGCGGCGCGGAGCCGGCGGCCGAGGTCTGGGCGCTCGACGACCTGGTCAGGCAGGCAGTCGACGGCCTCGTCGGCGCCGAGCGGATCGAGCTGCGCGGCGAAAGCCCCCTCGTACTGGTGGACGCCGTCCAGATCCAGCGTGTGCTCGCGAACCTGATCGAGAACGCGCTCAAGTTCTCGCCGGCGACCTCTCGCGTGCAGATCCGGATCACGGCGACGCGGCAGGAGGCGATCGTGCGGATCATCGACCACGGACCGGGTGTTCGGGAAGACGAGTTCGAGCGTGTCTTCGAGCCCTTCTACCGCAGGCAGGGCGGGCAGGGCTCGGGGGCAGGGCTTGGCCTTGCGATCGCCCGCGGCTTCGCCGCCGCGAACGGCGGTCGGGTGTGGGTCGAGTCGCGGCCGGATCAGGGATCGACGTTCGCGCTCGCGTTGCCGGTCGTCCAGGCCCCGGCGGAGCTGACGGTATGAGCCAACGGATCCTCGTCGTCGACGACGAACCGCAGATCCTGCGCGCCCTCGGCACGACGCTCCGCGGCGCGGGCTACACCGTCGACACGGCCGAGACAGCGGCGGGCGCGTTGACCGCGGCGGCGGCTCAGCCTCCCGCTGCGATGATCCTCGATCTCGTTCTGCCGGACGGCCGAGGCACGGACGTGTGCCGCGAGTTCCGCACCTGGTCCGACGCACCAGTGATCGTCCTCTCGGCGATCGGGGAGGAGCGCGAGAAGATCGCCGCGCTCGACGCCGGTGCCGACGACTACGTGACGAAGCCGTTCAGCGTCGAAGAGCTGCTCGCACGGCTGCGCGCCGTGCTGCGGCGGCGCACAGGTGACGCCGGCCCGCTGATCGAGGTCGGGGAGCTCGCGATCGACGTACCGGAACGCCTTGTCACACGCGCTGGCGAGCGCGTCAAGCTGACGCCCCACGAGTTCGACCTGCTCCGGGTGCTCGCCCAGAACCGCGGCAAGCTCCTCACCCACCGAATGCTGCTGCGCGAGGTCTGGGGGCCGGCCTACCAGGTCGAGGCGCACTACCTCCACGTCTACATCTCGCACCTGCGGGCCAAGCTCGAACTCGACCCCGCGCGGCCGCGCTACGTGCTGACCGAGCCGGGCGCGGGCTACCGACTCGTCGACCCGTCCGAGTCTTGAGGGAATCTCTAGGCCGGAGCCGGCCGGCTTGAGGCTGCGTTGACGTAACCCGTCCTACGGTCGGGTGCATGCCCACGTTGGAGCTGCACTGATGTACGACCTCGCCGCGCTCGGCGTCGCCGTTGCGTGCTTCGCGTTCTGCTTCGTCCTGCTCTACGCGCTCAGCAAGGTCTGATGTCTGCGGCGGACGTCTTCGGGCTCGTGATCTCGCTGCTCGTCTTTGCGTATCTCGTCTACGCCCTTTTCTGCGGCGAGCGGTTCTAGATGAGCAGCCAGGGAATCGGCCAGATCCTGTTCTACGGGGCGGCGCTGATCGTCACCGCCTATCCGCTCGGAGTGCTCATGGCCCGCGTCTACACACGCGAGCGCCTCGACCCCGTCGAGCGTGCGTTCCTCCGCCTGCTCGGGCGGGGAAGCGGCGAGGAGCAGGACTGGAAGTCATACGCGAAGACGGTGCTTGCCTTCAGCGTCGGTTTCACCGCCGTTCTCTACGCGATCCAGCGTCTGCAGGGCCACCTCTTCCTCAATCCCAACCACCTCAAAGGGGTCGCGCCGGACATCGCGGTCAACACTGCCGCGAGCTTCGTCACCAACACGAACTGGCAGTTCTACGGCGGCGAGTACACGATGTCCTATCTGACGCAGATGGCCGGCCTCGCGGTGCAGAACTTCGTCTCGGCGGCAGTCGGGATGGCTGTCTTGATTGCCGTCGTCCGCGGCATCTCACGGCGTTCGATGGACACGATCGGCAACTTCTGGCGCGACCTGTACCGGTCGCTCGTCTACATTCTTCTGCCGCTCTCGATCTTCCTGGCGGCGTTGCTGATCTGGCAGGGTGTGCCACAGACGTTTGACGCACACGCCACCGCCTCGACGCTGCAGGGAGCGACGCAGACAATCGCGCGCGGCCCGGTTGCCTCCGAGGAGGCGATCAAGCAGCTCGGGACGAACGGCGGCGGCTTCTACAACTCGAACTCGGCGGTGCCGTTCGAGAACCCGAACGGCGGCACCGACTTCCTCGAGATGCTTGCGATCCTGCTGATTCCGGCGGCGCAGGTGTTCATGTTCGGGAAACTCGTGCTCGCGCGGCGCCACGCGTGGATGGTTTTCGCCGCGATGTTCACGATTTTCGCGATCGGTGTCGGCGTCACCTTGCCGGCCGAGCAGCACGGCTCTAGGGTGCTCCGGGGCTCCGGGGTGAACCTGACTCAAGGAGCTGGCCAGTCCGGCGGCAACATGAGCGACAAGGAAGTGCGCTTCGGCCAGGCAGCGACCGCGACCTGGACGGTCGCTACGTCCGCCGCCTCGAACGGGTCGGTCAACGGCGGCTTCGATGGGCAGACGCCGGCCGCCGGGGCCGTACCGCTCGTGAACCTGTTTCTCGGCGAGGTCGTCTTCGGTGGTGTCGGCTCGGGTCTCTACGGCATGTTCTTCTACATCCTGATCGCGGTCTTCGTGGCCGGTCTGATGGTCGGCCGCACACCCGAGTGGCTTGGGAAGAAGATCGAGGCGCGCGAGATGAAGCTCGCCGCCATCGGCGCACTCTTCGTGCCGACGATGGTGCTCACGTTGACGGCGATCTCGGTCGTCACGCACTCCGGGCTCGCATCGATCTACAACGGAGGAGTCCACGGCTTCACCGAGACGCTCTACGCGTACAACTCGCAGGCGAACAACAACGGCAGCGCGTTCGCGGGGTTCGGCGCGACGAGCTTCTCCGCCGAACTCGGCACTGTCGCCTTGTACCTCGGACGCTTCGTCCCACTGCTCGCAGCGCTGGCGCTCGGCGGGTCGCTCGCGCGGAAGAAGATCGTTCCTGCCTCGGCGGGGACCTTCCGCACCGACGGCCCGACGTTCGCCGTCCTGCTCGTCGGCGTGATCATCCTGACCGCCGGCTTGATGATCCTCCCGGCGCTGACGCTCGGGCCGGTCGTCGAGGGGCTGATGCACTGATGAAGGCGGTCACCCGCCCGCTGATCGCGATCGTCCTGACGACGACTGTCTTCGGCTTTGCCTATCCGGTCGTGCTCACCGGCTTCGCCCAGGTGGCGTTCAACGACAAGGCGAACGGCAGCCTGATCAGCCGCAACGGCGTGGTCGTCGGTTCCCGTCTGGCAGCGCAGGGGTTCAGCGCGGCGAAGTACTTCCATCCGCGGCCGTCGGCGACCGCGCCCGCCTACAACGCTGGTGCGACGACGTTCGCCAACCTCGGTCCCACGAGCCCTGACCTGGCGAAGAACGTCGCAGCTGCCGCCGCCGCGATTCTCGCGCTCGAGCGGCCGTACAACCCCAGTCTGAGGATCGGCGACATCCCGGTCGATGCCGTGACGACGTCCGCGTCCGGAATCGACCCGGACATCTCGCTCGCCAACGCGCGACTGCAGTCGAAGCGCGTTTCATCGGTGCGGGGCGTTCCGCTCACGACGGTGCAGGGGCTGATCCGCGACGCGACCGACGGCCGCACGCTCGGTTTCTTCGGCGAGCCCGGGGTCAACGTCCTCGAGCTCAATCTGTCTCTCGACCGCCTCGGGGGTGCGTGATGGCCGCCGACCGCGGCAGCGTCTTCTCGCGCGGGCTCGTGCTCGCCGCGATCCGTGACTCGTTTCCCAAGCTCGATCCGCGCCGGCAGGCGCGCAATCCGGTCATGTTCATCGTCGAGCTCGGCAGCATGATCACGACTGGGATCTGCGTCCTCGAGCTTGTCCGCGGGCATACGGACAGTCTCTGGTTCGTCGCCACCATCGCGATCTGGTTGTGGCTGACCGTGCTCTTCGCGAACTTCGCCGAGGCCATCGCCGAAGGTCGCGGCAAGGCGCAGGCGAGCGCGCTTCGCGCGACACGCACGACCACGAACGCGCGGCTTCGCGACGGCCGTTCTGTGCCGGCGCCCGAGCTGCAGCGCGGCGACGTGGTCGTCGTCGAGGCCGGGGAGATCATCCCCGCCGACGGCGAGATCGTCGAAGGAGTCGGCTCGGTCGACGAGTCCGCGATCACCGGGGAGTCGGCGCCCGTGATCCGCGAGTCGGGGGGCGACCGGTCGGCGGTGACCGGCGGCACGAAACTGTTGTCCGACAGGCTTGTGATCGAGGTCACTCAGGAACCGGGTAAGTCGTTCCTCGACCGCATGATCGCTCTCGTCGAAGGTGCCGAGCGCCGCAAGACGCCCAACGAGATCGCCCTCAACATCCTCCTGGCCGGGCTGACGATCACCTTCGTCGCCGCGGTCGTGACGCTTCGCCCGTTCGCGATCTACGCCGGGACGCCGACGTCGCAGACCGTGTTGATCGCGCTGCTCGTCGCTCTGATCCCGACGACGATCGGCGCTCTGCTCTCCGCGATCGGCATCGCCGGGATGGACCGGCTCGTGCAGCGCAACGTGCTTGCGATGTCCGGGCGCGCCGTCGAGGCATCCGGTGACGTCGACGTGCTGCTGCTCGACAAGACCGGGACGATCACCCTTGGCAACCGCCAGGCGGCCGAATTTCTACCCGTCGCAGGCGTCGAGGAACGCGAGCTGGCCGAGGTCGCCCAGCTCGCTTCGCTCGCCGACGAGACCCCGGAAGGCCGCTCGATCGTCGTGCTTGCCAAAGAGCGGTTCGCTGTTCGCGAGCGCGAGCTCGGCGAGCACGAGTTCATCCCGTTCAGCGCGACCACACGGATGAGCGGGATCAACATGAACGGCATGTTGATCCGCAAGGGAGCCGGAGACGCGGTCAAGCGCTTCATCGCAGAGCAGGGCGGCAGCGCGCCGAGCGATCTCGACCGGATCGTCCAGAGCGTCGCCGAGCAGGGTGGGACGCCGCTCGTGGTCGCCCGGGACAACTGGGCGCTCGGCGTCGTCCACCTGAAGGACATCGTCAAGGGCGGCATGAACGAACGGTTCGACGAGCTACGCCGGATGGGAATCCGCACCGTGATGATCACCGGCGACAACCGCGTCACCGCCGCGGTGATCGCCGAGGAGGCCGGGGTCGATGACTTCCTGGCCGAGGCGACGCCCGAGACGAAGATGGCGCTGATCAAGGAGGAGCAGGGGAAGGGCCGGATGGTTGCGATGACCGGCGACGGCACGAACGACGCGCCCGCGCTCGCGCAGGCCGACGTCGGTGTCGCGATGAACACCGGCACCTCGGCAGCCAAGGAAGCGGGGAACATGGTCGACCTCGACTCGAACCCGACCAAGCTGATCGAGATCGTCGAGGTCGGAAAGCAGCTCCTGATCACGCGCGGCGCGCTGACGACATTCTCGATCGCGAACGATGTGGCCAAGTACTTCGCGATCCTGCCGGCAATGTTCGCGTTCGCGTACGCAGAGCATCCGGGGCAGCGCGGGCCGCTCGAGAAGCTGAACATCATGCACCTCGGCGATCCGAAGAGCGCGATCCTCTCGGCGATCATCTTCAACGCACTGATCATTCCTGTGCTCGTGCCGCTGGCGCTGCGCGGTGTCAAATACCGCGCGATCGGCGCGACCGCCCTCCTTCGCCGCAATCTGGCGATCTACGGCCTCGGCGGGATGATGCTGCCATTCGTCGCGATCAAGCTGATCGATCTCGTCGTCCACAACCTGTTGGGTGCCTGAGCGCGAGCGCTGATGCGTGGCCGCCACCGGATCCTGCTCGGGATGGCCGCCGGTGTCGGCAAGACCTATCGCATGCTGCAGGAGGGTCGCTCGGTGCATGCGGAGGGCCGCGACGTCGTGATCGGGTATCTGGAGCCGCACGACCGCCCCGAGACGACGGAGCTGGCGGACGGGCTCGAGCAGGTGGCGCGCCTGCGCGCCGCGTACGGCGGGCTCGAGCTCGAGGAGATGGACGTCGACGCAGTCGTTCGCCGCGCACCGGAACTCGCGCTGATCGACGAGCTCGCGCACACGAACCTGCCAGAGGCGCGCAACGAAAAGCGTTGGCAGGACGTCGACGAGGTCCTCGCCGCCGGCGTCGACGTCGTCTCGACCGTCAACATCCAGCACCTCGAGAGCCTGAACGACGCAATCGCCGAGCTGGCGGAGATCCGCGTGCGCGAGACCTTCCCGGATTCGGTGCTCGAGGAAGCAGACGAGGTCGTGCTCGTCGACATCTCGCCCGAGGCGCTCCAGCAGCGACTGCGCGCGGGGAAGGTCTATGCGCGCGAGCGGGTCGACGTCGCGCTCGAGAATTTCTTCCGCGCCGACCGCCTCTCGGCGTTGCGCGAGCTCGCGTTGCGTGAGGTGGCCGAGGGGGTGGGTGCGAAGCGGCAGGCGGTGGTGCTCGATGCGCTGAGCGCGACGGCGGTTGCCGAGCGCGTGCTTGCGCTGGTCACGCCCGAGCCCAGGTCACAGCGAATCCTGCGACGTGCCTGGCGCTCGGCCGAGCGCTTGGCGGCGCCGCTCGATGCGCTCTGGGTGCATCGAGCCGGTCACGACCTGTCAGAGGAGCAGCAGGTTCAGCTTGCCGCGCTGCGGCGCCTGGCGATCGTCCTCGGCGCTCACTTCCTGGAGGAGGAAGGTGATCTCGTTGCGACGGTGCGGAGGGTCGTTGGTGAGCGCGGCTCGACCTATGTGCTCGTCGGGACGCCCGACGAGAGTCGCCGGCGCGAGATCGTCCATGGCTCGCTCGTCTCGGCCCTCGTTCGCGAGTTGCCGGGCGTGGACGTTCGTGTCGTCGCGAACCGTGCCGATCGGCGGGCACCGGAATGATGCGCGGGCGGCGTCACAGTCCGGCGTACGCGGGTAAGGGGCGCATCCTGGTGCCGTTCTCCGGGGCGCTCGAGCCACGGGTGCTCGACGCCGCGATTCGCGTGGCCCGGGCGGAGGAAGCGGTGCTGGTCGCCGCCTACCTGCTCGTCGTCCCGCTTCAGTACCCGGAGGACTCGGCGCGCAAGGAGCAGGTTGCCGTTGCCTTGCCTGTACTCGAGGCCGTCGAGCTCTCTGCCCACCGTGCCGGCGTCCCGGTCGACGCACGGATCGAAAAGGGACGATCACTGACGCACGCGCTCCGCAAGCTGTGGGAGGTCGAGCGCTTCGACCGGATCGTCGCGCCCGCCTCCGGCTTCACGGCCAAGGAGCTCGCCTGGATCCTGACGCACGCGCCGACCGAGACGATCGTCCTGCGTCCGGGCTCCGCAGCAGCCGCCGCCTGAGTCGATCCCTCACCCGGGTGGTAGGTTCGGGACGTGCGCGTCCTGGTCTACGCCGAGGCCGTCGACGTCGCCACTGAGGGAGCGGTCTGGTACGCACGCCGCATCGGTGGTGGGACGTTTACCGCAATTCACGTGCCGGGCAAAAAGACCGACTCCGGGATCAAGGCGCGCTGGTTCGACCTCACCGAGGGTGATCCGCGGCTTACCGTCTCGGCCGTAGGCAGCGATCCGACGAAGGTCGTGCTCGACACAATCGCGGCGATGCGCGACGACTCGGACGAGCCGATCACCGTCGTGCTCGCCGAGCAGTTCCGCAAGCCGTCGCTGCGGATGGCGGCGCAAAGCGCGCAGTTTCGGCTGAAGCTGCGTCTGCTCGTCGAGCCCGGCATCGTCGTCGCAGATGTGCCTGCGGTCGGGTCCAGCCGTCGGCCCGAGGGGAGGGTTCCCGACTGGCTCGCCGTGCGCGTCCTCGCAGACGGGCTCGACGACGCAACTCGGCGAGCGGTCGACTATGCCGGGCTGCTCGGAGAGAGCGACGTCCGTGCGGTCCACATCGGCGACCGGGACTGGGCCGACGATGAGCTCGGGCTGCCGGTCGACTCCGAGCCGGAGCAGGGCAGCCTCGGCGAGGCCGTTCTCGCCTACATCCGTCGGCTGACCGACGACCCGGCTGTGCGCCGTGAACCTCATCCTGCCCGAGCGGCTGCACGAGAACATGCGCCTCCTGCGCGGCCGGCAGGCGCTCGCGATCAAGCGGTGCCTGCTCTTCGAGCCCGCACGTGATTCTGAGCAGCGTCCCGAGCCGCTCGCAGTAGCATCCCGCCGGTGCCACGGCGTCGGCGTCAGAGTCATGGGCTCGAACGTGTCCTCGGGGCGCCCGCCCTCTTTGCGACCGCCTACGGCAACGTCGGTTCCTCGATCTACTACGCGCTCGGCCTGACGGCCGGGATCGCGCTCGGCCTGACGCCGATCGTCTTCATCATCAGCGGGATCATCTTCGCCGCGACGGCGGCTACGTACGCCGAAGGCACTGTCCGCTACCCGGAGGCGGGCGGCTCGTCGAGCTTTGCGCGCCATGCGTTCAACGAGCTCGTCTCGTTCGGCGCCGCCTGGGCGCAGATGCTCAACTACGTGATCACCGTCGCGATCTCGGTGATCTTCGTTCCGCATTACCTGTCGATCTTCTGGGCGCCGCTGCGGACGAACCCGTGGGACATCATCATCGGCATCGTCCTGACCTGGCTGCTGGTCGGCCTGAACGTGGTTGGGATCCAGGAGGCAGCGAAGCTGAACATCGTGCTCGCCGTCGTCGACTTCGCGACGCAGCTGCTGCTCGTCGGGCTCGGGTTCTTCCTGATCTTCCACCCGCACGTGCTGTGGGGAAACATCCACCTCGGGGTTGCGCCGACCTGGGGCGCGTTCCTGCTCGCGATTCCGGTGGCGATGATCGCCTACACGGGAATCGAGACGGTGTCGAATCTCGCCGAGGAGGCACGCGATCCTGTGCGCTCGATCCCGCGCGCGATCTCGTGGGTCGCGATCGCGGTCTTCGCGATCTACTTCACGCTCCCGTGGATCGCGCTCTCGGCCATGCCGGTCGTGCATCAAGGCACGCACTACGTGACCCAGCTCGGCCAGCCGCCGCCGCACGGCTTCAAGAACGACCCGGTGCTCGGGCTGGTCGAGAACCTCAACCTGCACGGAGGCGTGTTGACGATCGTGAAGATCTACGTCGGCATCCTTGCCGCGACCATCCTGTTCATCGCCACGAACGCGGGTGTGATCGGTGCGTCGCGCATCACCTACTCGATGGCGAGCTACCGGCAGCTGCCCGAGGCGTTTCGGCGGCTGCACCCGAAGCTGAAGACGCCATGGCTCTCGCTGGTCGTCTTCGCGGGCGTCGGGCCCTCACTGTTCCTGCTCTCCGGGCAAGTCGACTTCCTCGGGCGGATGTATGCGTTCGGCGCGATGCTCTCGTTCACGATCGCGCACGTCGCCGTGGTCACGCTGCGAGCCCGTCGCCGCGATGAAGAGCTCGAGTGGCGCGCGTGGCCGAACATGACTTTCCGCGGTATCAGCTGGCCGATCTTCGCGATCGTCGGTGCGCTCGGCACTGGCAGCGCCTGGCTCGTGGTGGTCGTCCAGGATGCCCCGACCCGTTACGCGGGTCTCGCGTGGCTGTTCGCCGGCTTCGTCTTCTACGTCCTTTATCGCAGGCGGCTCCACGTGCCCGTCCACGTCACCTCGAGAGCGCCTGTTCCACTTGGCCCTGCGCTGGCGCTCGAGTATCGCTCGATCCTCGTCCCGCTGGTCGCAGGCGGCGCGTCCCGCGAGGCAGTCGAGGTCGCCGCGCGTCTCGCGACGGAGCGCGCGGGGCGGATCGTTCTGTTGCGTGTCGTCGTCGTGCCGCTCGAACTGCCCCTCGACGCCGATCTGACCGAGGAGCTGCACGATGCGAACCGTCTGCTCGACGAAGCCCGCTCGGTGGCGACCCCCTACGGCGTCCGCACGATCGAGCGCGTGGTCCGCGCGCGCAATGCGGGCCGCGCGATCGTCGAGGAGGCGGGGCGCCGTGGGACCGAGATCATCGTCCTCGGCGCGCCGCGCGGCGAGCACCGGAACATCTTCGGCCACACGGTCGACTTCGTGCTCAAGAACGCCCCGTCGCGTGTGATGGTCGCTGCCGGCCGGAAGGTGGCCTGAACGTCGTGTACCGGAACATGGTGCTCACGATGGCTTTCGCGATGGTCTTGCTCGGCATCGCGCTGATCATCCGCACGCTCGCGCAGGGAGGCTTCGGGGTCGGAGTCGTGCTCGGGGTGCTCTTCGTTGCCGCGGGCGGCGGGCGCTACTGGATGCTGCGCGGGAGGGCCCGATAGCACGCAAGCTCCCAGGCCTGCGCCGCGAGCTCGACTCGCGCGCACTGTTCTCCGTTGCGTACGGCGAGATCGCCTCGTCGATCTACTTCGCGCTCGGCGTGCTCGCCGCGAACGCGCTCGGCTTCACGCCGCTCGTGCTGCTCGCGGTCGGCGCGCTGTTCCTGATCGTTTCGCTCTCGTACGCCGAGGGGACGGCTGCGCTGCCGGAGACGGGCGGTGCGGCAACGTTCGTGCGCCGCGCGTCGAACGACCTCGCCGGGTTCATGACCGGCTGGGCGCTGTTTCTCGACTACGTGATCGTGATCGCCTTGTCGGCGCTCTTCCTACCGCACTACCTCGCAGGTGCGCTGCAAGTCGACTCGCTCGATCACAATCCCTGGGACGTGATCGTGGCGGTCGTGATGATCGCCCTGGTCGCGGCGATCCGCCTTTTCCGGCGACCGTCGCTCTACGGGCTCGGGATCGTCGTGCCCGCGCTCGACCTGCTGACGCAACTGCTGCTCGTGGTGCTGGGGTTCGTCTTCGTCTTCTCGCCTCATGCGCTCACGCACGGCACCTCGCTCGGTTCGCACCCGACCTGGCATGCACTCGCGTTCTCGCTCCCGCTGGCGATGCTCGCCTTCACGGGGCTCGAGACGGTCGCCAACCTGGCGGAGGAGGCTCGGACGCCGGGTGTCGATCTGCCGCGATCGGTCTTCGCCGGCATCGCGACGGTCGTGACGATGTACGTCGCGATCGCGATCGTCGCGCTCTCGGCCTTCCCCGGCCCGAAGACCGAGCTGGGCACGCGCTGGATCCGCTCGCCGCTCGTGGGCGTCGCGACCCGCATCCGGAGTGAGCTTCCGTTCTGGCTCGGCGATTCGCTGCGCGTCTACGTCGGACTGACGGGAGCGCTGATCCTGCTCGCAGCGGTGACGACATCGATCTCGGGCTTCTCGCGGCTCGCCTACTCGCTCGGCGAGCACGGCCAGTTGCCGCGAAGCTTCGGGCGGTTGAGCCGACGGGCGCACGTCTCGCCGGCAGCGATCGTCTCGGTCGCCGTCGCCTCGTCGGCGATCGTCATCGCCACCTCGTTCTTCCGGCACGATGTCGAGTTTCTCGCGAGTCTCTTCTCGTTCGGCGTCCTACTCGCCTTCACGGCGGCTCAACTGGCCGTAATCAGGCTGCGCATCGCAGAGCCCGACCTCGAGCGTCCCTATCGCACGCCGTTCAACGTCCGGATCCGCGGCGTCGACATCCCGTTGCCCGCGGTCGTCGGCTCGATCGGGACGTTCTCGATCTGGATCCTGGCGCTCGCAACCCATCCCGGTGCGCGTTACGCAGGGCCGGCATGGCTGGCGGTTGGGCTCGTGGTCTTCGTCGCGGTCCGGCATGCGCACGGCGAGGGACTGCTGGAGCGCGTCACTGCCGACGACGAGCGCACGTTCGAGGCTGCGGTTCAGTTCAAGCGGATCGTCGTGCCGATGAAGCTGGGAGTGATCGGCGAGGAGATGCTCGCGACGGCGATCCGCCTGGCCTCGGATCACGAGGCGGAGGTCCAGGCGCTGCACGTGATCCGGGTGCCGCTCGAGCAGTCGCTCGACGCCCCGATGCTCCCCGAGGACGAGCGGGCCGAAGCGGCGCTCGAGGAGGCGAAGCTGCTCGGCGCCGAGCACGATGTCGCCGTGAAGGGGACAACCGTGAGGGCGCGCGCGATCGGCCAGGCGATCGTCGAGCACGCGTTCGCCGTCGACGCCGACCTGATCATGCTCGGCTCGGCCCCGCGCTGGCGCCGCCAGGCGCGCTTCTTCTCCCCGACCGTCGACTACGTGCTCCGCAAGGCCCCGTGCGAGGTGCTGATCGTCGCCTTCCCGCAGTCGGTGCTCGACGAGGAGCTCGCAGCGACCTGACGCGCAGCCCACCCGCGCTCGAACGACTCCTGTCAGACCTGCGCGAGGCCGCGCTGGCCGGCCCGCGTGGAGTACGCTGCGCCGCTGTGAAAGCGATCGTGATCGGCTGCGGACGGGTCGGCTCGTCCGTCGCGATTCAGCTCGATGGTTCGGGCTGGGATGTGACGGTGATCGACGAGAACGAAGACGCCCTCGGGCGACTCGGTGAGAACTGGACCGGGGGCTTCCTGGTCGGCCACGGCATGGATCTGAAGCTCCTCCGCGAGGCCGGGATCGAGGAGGCCGACGCGACGGTGGTGACGACCGACGGCGACAACACCAACATCGTGATCGCCCAAGCGGCACAGAAGCACTTCGAGGTGCCGACGGTCGTCGTGCGCGTGCTCGATCCGGCCCGCTCGAAGTTCTATGCGGCGCGCGGGATGCGCATCGTCTGCCCGACCTCGGCGGCGATCGAGTCGCTCGTCGAGGCCGTCCGCGCAACCGAGGAGGCAGTTGCCTGATGTACGTGCTGATCGCCGGTGGGGGCAAGGTCGGCGCGAACCTCACGCGCTCGCTGCTTCGCGGGGGCAACGAGGTGACGCTGATCGAGCAGAAGCCGTACCGCTTCGACAAGCTCGAGGCGGAGTTCGAGCACCAGGTGATCCGCGGGGACGCGACCGAGGTGTTCGTACTCGAGCGCGCCGGGATCAAGCGCCCGCCCGACCTGCTGGTCGCGGCGACGGGCGACGACGAGGACAACATCGTGATCTGCCAGCTCGGCCGCGAGAAGTACGGCGTCGCAAAGGTGATCGCACGCATCAACGACCCGCGCAACCAGGCCTATTTCGACCTGCTCGGCATCTCGCCGACCGTCTCGGCGACCGGATCGATCATGGCGCTGATCGAGCACGAGGTGCCGGAGCATGGGCTGATCCAGCTGCTCGAACTGCGGAAGGAGAACCTCGAGATCGTCGAGGTTTCGATCGACAAGTCCGCCAACTGCCAGGGCAAGCGGGTCCGGGCGCTCAAGCTGCCCGAAGGCGCCCGCCTGATCTCCGTGGTGCGGAACGGCAAGGCCGAGATTCCCGACGAGGAGACCCAGCTCCAGGCCGGCGACCAGGTACTCGCCATCCTCGAGCCCGGCAAGGAGGACGAGCTCCGGCGGATCCTCCTCAGCTCCTAGCCCGTAGCCCGTAATTGACCCAGCCGGCCCGGCGGACAGTCCGGCTACCGTGTCCGTCGTGCGCCGTCCGGCGACCCCTGTTCTCCTGGCCTGGTTCGCCACGGCAGCCGGCGTCATCTCGATCGTCTCGGCGCTGACGCCAGAGATGGCCGACCGTGTCCATCTGATCCGCGGCGTGCTGCCGCCCGGCGTTCCCGACGCTGCACGCACGATCGCGCTTGCCCTCGGCCTCGGCCTCGTCTGGCTGTCGCGGGGCCTCGCCCGCCGCAAGCGGAGAGCTTGGTGGCTCGCGGTTGCGGTCGTCTTCGCCTCGGCGGTCACGCACCTCGCGAAAGGCCTCGACTTCGAGGAGTCGGTCACGCACATCCTGCTTCTGATCGCGCTCGTCCGGGCGCGCAGCCAGTTCGTCGCACCCGGCGACCCCGCGACGATCCGTCCCCTCGTGCAGGTCGGCGCGGCGCTCACCGTCTGCGTCCCGGTCTCGCTCGTCTACGCGTACGACAACGACGCCTTCTCGGAGCGGATCGAGGAGGCGCTGCTGATCGTGATCGGCGGGCTCGCCGTCCGCGCGCTCTGGCTTTGGTTCCGGCCGCTGCGTGTCGAGCCGCAGGAGAGCGCTGATCGCGAGCGCGCCACCGAGCTCGTGCGCGCCTCCGGATCGGACAGCCTCGCCTACTTCGCCCTTCGCCGCGACAAGAGCTACTTCTTCTCGGCGAGCGGCCGGACTTTCCTCGCCTACCGGGTGATCGCCGACACCGCTCTGGTCGCGGGCGATCCGATCGGCGCCCCGCGCGAACGCCACGAGGTGATGGCGGAGTTCCGGCGCGTCGCGCATGCTAAGGGCTGGCGCGTCGCGATCGCCGGCGCCTCGAACGACGCGCTCGAGGACTACGCCGACCTCGGCTTCAAGTCGATCTACCTCGGCGACGAAGCAGTGATCCGTCCGAGCGAGTTCTCGCTCGACGGGCGCCCGATCCGGAAGGTGCGGCAGTCGGTCTCGCGACTGAAGAAGAGCGGTTACACAGTGCGGATCCTGTCGGCGGGCGATGCCGCCGCCGGCTTGCGCGAAGAGCTCCAGTCGGTTTCGCAGGAATGGCGCGGTAGCTACCCAGAGCGCGGTTTCACGATGGCGATGGACGCTCTCTTCCGCTACCCCGAGACCGTCCTCGCGGTCGCCGTCGCGCCCACCGGGGCCGTCGGTGGCTTCCTGCAGCTCGTTCCGTCGCCGGCGAGCGAGGGCTACTCGCTGGCTTCGATGCGCCGGCGTCGCGACTCGCCGAACGGCCTCATGGAGTACCTGATCACCGAGACGGTCGAATGGGGCAGGGCGCACAACGTGACCGAGATCTCGCTCAACTTCGCCGTCTTCGCCGACTTCATGCGCGCCGACGAAGACGCGGCCCTCTGGACACGCAGCTTTCGCTGGCTGCTCCTGAAGGGAGACCGCCTCTTCCAGCTCGAGCGCCTGCACAGCTTCAACCGCAAGTTCTTCCCGCACTGGCGCCGCCGCTACTTCTGTTTCGAGCGTTGGGGCGACCTCCCGCTCGCCGGCCTCGCCTACCTGCATGCCGAGTCGCTGCTGACGCCACCCGGCCCCTGGGTCAAGACGCCCGATCTGACGGCCCAGTGAGACGGCTGACCCCGCTCGCCCTGCTCGTTCTCGGCGGGATCGTCGCCGCGGTCGCGGTCGCGGTCGCGCGTCCCGGCGCCACCACCGCCGGAATGGACTGGAACCGGTTCGGCTACGACGCGGCCCGCCACAACGCCGCCCCGAGCAGCGGGATCACCGCCGCGAACGCGAGCAAGCTCGTCAGGCTTGCGGTTTACCTCGACGGCACGGTCGACTCCTCGCCGATCTACCTGCACGACGTGAGCGTGAAGGGAAAGACGCACGACGTCTTCTTCGTCACCACCACCTACGGCAAGACCGAGGCGATCGACGCAGCGAGCGGGAAGGTGCTGTGGCGGTTCGTCCCCCCGACGTACGCCAAGCTCGCAGGCACCGCGCAGATCACCAACTCGACCCCGGCCGCCTCGACCGATCGCACCGCGATCTATGCGTCGGCGTCCGACGGCCGCGTGCGGAAGCTCCGCGTCGCCGACGGCAAGCCGTTGTGGTCGACTTCGATCACGCTCGACCCGACACGCGAGAAGCTGACGTCGTCGATCAACGTCTCGCGCGGGCTCGTGATCATGACCACGGGCGGTTACATCGGCGACGCTCCGCCGTATCAGGGCCACGTGGTCACAATGTCGGAGAAGACGGGGAAGATCGTTCACGTCTGGAACTCGCTCTGCAGCGACCGGCACGTCCTGATCGTGCCGAGCACGTGCAACGCGAGCGACTCGGCGATCTGGTCACGGAACGGGGCAGCCGTCGACCCGGCCAACGGCGACCTGATCGTCGCGACCGGCAATGCACCCTACGACGGTAAGGCGAACTGGGGCGACAGCGCCCTCGTCCTCTCACCCGACGCAAGCATGCTGCTCCGTCACTACACGCCGTCGAACCACGACGAGCTGAACCGGTCCGATGCCGATCTTGGCTCGACCAGCCCCGCGCTGCTGCCGAACGGTTACGCCGTCCAGGGCGGCAAGGACGGGATCATCCGCCTGCTGGCGCTACACTCACTCGCCGCGGCGAGCAACGATGCAACCGGCGGCGAGGTGCAGGAGCTGCCGGCGCCCGGCCCGACGGACGTCTTCTCGGAGCCGGCCGTCTGGAATGGCAAGTGGGTCTTCATCGCGACCGGGGCAGGCACCGAAGCGCTCTCGTTCAAGGCCGAGCGCCTGCACAAGGTCTGGTCGAACCGGACCGACGGGACGTCCCCCGTGATCGCAGGTTCGCTGCTCTACGTCGCGGGCTCCGGCGCGGTGCACGTGTACCAGCCGACGAGCGGCCGCCTCGTCGCGTCGCTTCCGACCGGCTCACTCCACTGGCAGAGCCCGATCGTCGCCGACGGGCGCGTTGCGATCGCCGAAGGCAACGCGAACGACCACGTCACGAGCGGCGTGCTCAACATCTTCCACCTGCCCTGATCCCTGCTTAGCTTGCGCGGCGGCGGCGCACCTGCGGGCCCTGGGTGCCGAGTGCTGCGTACGCGATCGTCTGCAGCGCCTCGTTCAGGTTCCGCAGCTCGTGTGCGATCACCGTGAGCTCTTCGCGACGCTCCTCGCGCCGGTTCATGCGACCGAGCTCTTCGACGATCAGATCGAGGCGGGCGAGCAGTGCTTCGAGTTGGCGGTCGGTGACCTCTCCATGTTCCATAGCACTAGCGTAGATCGGCAGCACGACGCCACGCCATGAGACCCAGGGCAGCCCCGACCGCGTCGATGCCGACATCGATCGGCGTTCCGTGCCGGCCCCGGACGAACGTCTGGTGGAACTCATCACTCGCCGCGTACGCGACGGCGAGTGAGAAAGCCCACGGAGACGAGCCGGTAGCGCGCCGCGCGAGCACGGCCAGGATCGCGTACTCGGTCAGGTGCGCGGCTTTCCGCAGCAGGAGGTCCCACGTCCCGAGATGGGTGCTGAGCGACGGGATCGAGGAGAACGCGAAGATCACGACCGCCCAGATCAGCAGCGCGAGCCATTTAAAGCCCATTCGGGCGGATGGTAGATTGGCGCCACAAACGGGCGAGCGGTGAGGGAAGCCGGTGCAATTCCGGGACGGTCCCGCCGCTGTGAGGGGAGATGCCTTCCGCCGAACGCCACTGGGTGAGATGCCTGGGAAGGCGGCGGAGGGGGAGCCCCGAGTCAGAAGACCTGCCGGTCGCCCCAGATCGATCCCCTCGCGGAAGGAGGAATCGTGGCCAAGCGCCTCGTTCTCTTGCTCGTCGTTCTCGTCGTTCTGCCGCAGGCTGCTGCGGCAGCCACGGTCAAGGTCCGTGTCGAAGGCAAGACGCAGACGCTGTTCGCCCCCACTGAGGTGACGGTGACGGCGACGACCGCGCTCGACGCCCTCGAGCAGGCTTCGCTGCTCGGCGAGTTCTACTATCACCTGACCCAGACCAGCTTCGGGCCGTACATCGACCAGGTCGGCCGCTACGGCGGGACGGACTCGAGCGGCTGGGTCTTCAAGGTCGATGACAAGTCGCCGCCGGTCGGAGCCGACAAGGCTCAGCTCGCAGACGGCGATCACGTGCTCTGGTACTACGCCGACTTCGGCCCGACCGGCGGCCCGCCGACGCTGTCCGTGAAAGCCGCCGGGAAAGGCTGCTACGCGGTGCACGCCTTCGACGACAACGGCGGCACGGCCACGGTCTCGGGACTGGTCGTCCATATCGGCTCGAAGCGCTCGATCAAGGCGACGACCGACACGAACGTCTGTCCCGGGCCGCACCCCGGCGTCCTGGTGCGCGCGACCGCCACGGGCGCGGTCCGCTCGAACGCGGTGAAGTGAGACCGGCGCTGGTCTTCGTGCTCGCGTTCGCCGTCACGGCGTGTGGCGGCGAACGCGAACACGGCACGGCGACGCTCTGGGTGACGCGTGACCGGGGCTCGCAGGTGCTCTACACGGGAACCGTGCCCGCCGGCCTGACGGCCATGCAGGCACTCGAGCGAGTGCGCAAGGTGTCGACGCGCTACGGCGGCCGGTTCGTGCAGTCGATCGACGGCGTCGACGGATCGCTCACGAAGCAGCGCGACTGGTTCTATTTCGTCGACGGCATCGAGGGCGATCGAAGCGCCGCCGAGGTGACGCTCCACCCTGGTGACGTCGAATGGTGGGATTACCGGACGTGGGCAGGCAGCGCGATGAGCGTGCCCGTCGTCGTCGGGGCGTACCCGAAACCGTTTGCCGGAACGAGGCCGACCGTCGTCGCAGACGGTGTCGCCCGAAGCGTCGCGACCTCGATTGCGAAGCAGGTCGGGGGCACTGTTACGGCAGCGTCGCCGAACGGCAACTCCATTGTCGTCAGCGCCCGTTTCGCCCCGGCCCTCGTCCAGATCAGGCGCGTCCGGTCGCGCTTCCGGCTCGAGCTCGGAGTGGCCGCCGCACGCCGGCTTGCAGCCGACGAGAGCGCCTTCCGCTATCGCTACGGAGCTGCCGGGTGAGTGCGGTCCCGGCCTCCGCGCTCCTCGCCGCCCTGACGGTGGCGGCGCTCCTCACCGGAAGCACCGCGGCCGTTGCGGTCATCTGCGCCGTCCTGCTCTTGGCCGCGTTGCGCGCACCGGCAGAACGTCGCTGGCCGTACCTGATCGGGACGTTGACCAGCGCCGGGCTCGTCGTCGTGCTGACGCCGTTCGTCGAGGTGATCGGCTCGCACCCGCTCTGGACCGGGCCGACGATCCCGGTCGTCGGCCGCCTCGACGTGACGAGCGAAGAGCTTGCGAACGGCCTCTTCCAGGGGTTGCGGCTTGCCGCTGTCGGGCTTGCCTTTGCCGTCTATGCGCTGCGGATCGACCACGACCGTCTGCTTGCGGGCGCCGGCTGGGCGCGACGCTCGACGGTCGCCGTCGCGCTCGCGACTCGCCTGCTGCCGGTGCTCGAGCGTGACGCGCGCGACCAACGGCTCGCTCTGCGCGGGCGCCACGTCGAGCTCGGCGCCGTGCGGCAGCTGTCGCCACTCCTCGCAGGCTCGCTCGAGCGTGGTCTCAACGTCGCCGAGGCGATGGAGGCCCGCGGCTACGGCCGCCCGGGCAGGACACGCGCGCCGCAGCCTCCCTGGACGGGGATCGACGCGCTCGCCCTTGCCTGCTCGCTCCTGATCGTGGTGGCGGCGTGGGCGTCTTAGCGCTGGTCGACAACCTTCGCTTCTCGTACGTCGCCGGCGCTCCGGTGCTCGACGACGTCTCGCTGAGGATCGACGACGGCGAGCACGTCGCGCTGCTCGGCCCGTCGGGGAGCGGCAAGTCGACGCTCCTCCGCGCGCTCGCCGGGCTCGTCCCGCACTTCCACGGCGGCGTGTTTTCGGGTCGTGTCCTCGTTGGCGGCCTCGACACGCGTGAGTCGGCTCCCGCCTCGCTCGTCGGCCACGTCGCGTCGGTCTTCCAGGATCCGGAGGACCAGGCGGTGATGAGCCGCGTCGCGAACGAGGTCGCGTTCGGCCTCGAGAACGTCGGCGTCCGGTCGACGGAGATCTGGCCCCGGGTCGACGAGGCGCTCCGCGCCGTCGGGGCGGCACATCTCGGCGAGCGCCCCGTGGCAGACCTGTCAGCGGGCGAGCTGCAGCGCGTCTGTCTCGCCTCGGCTCTCGCCCTCCGCCCACGGCTCCTGCTGCTCGACGAGCCGACCTCGCAACTCGACCCCGAAGCGGCCGACGCGTTCTTCGATCTGATCGAGCAGCTCTCTTGCGCGGTGCTGGTCTCCGAGCAACGGCCGGCGCGGCCGCTCGCCCGTGCCGACCGCGTGCTCTTCATGGACAACGGCCGCATCGTGCTCGACGCCCCGCGCGCCGAAGCGGTCGCCTGGCTCGCCGAGCATCACCCGGTCTACCTCGGACACCCGCCGCAGCTCGTCTGTTCGGTCCGCGGCGCCCGGTTCTCGTACGGCGAGCACCTCGTGCTCGACGGGGAAGCGCTCGAGATTCGGCGCGGTGAGATCGTCGCTCTCACAGGCCCGAATGGAGCCGGAAAGACCACGCTCGCGCTGATCGCGGCCGGCCTGCTCGAGCCTGACGCCGGCCAGGTGGAGCACGCCCGCGCGGCCTTTCTCACGCAGGATCCTGGCCGTCATCTCGTCACCGAGCGCGTCGTCGACGAGGTCGCGCTCGGCTGCGACGAGACACGCGCGCGAGCAGCGCTCGCGAAGCTCGGACTTGCCGGGCATGCCGAACGTCATCCCCGCGATCTCTCGGTCGGCGAGCGCGAGCGGCTCGCGCTCGCAGCCGTGCTCGCGACCGAGCCCGAGCTGCTCGTCCTCGACGAGCCGACCCGCGGCGTCGATCCAGAACGGAAGGCCCAGCTTGCTGCATTGCTGCGCTCCGAGGCGCCGAAGCGCGGAACGCTGGTCGTGACGCATGACCTTCCGTGGGCGGCGGAGGTTGCCGATCGCGTCGTCAGCCTGGAGGTCAGGACGAGCGTCCATGCGTAACCTCTTGCTTGTCGCGGGCGGTCTGCTGGTCGCGGCGCTCGCGACCGGTGACGGCGCTCTCGCAACGCTGCTCGGCGGAGCCGCCCTGGTCACGGCGGGCGTCGCCTGGTTCGAGTCGGGATCCGACTCGACGCGCGAGCTTGCGGTCGTGGCGACGCTGGGCTCGGCCGCTGCTGCGGGCCGAGTCCTGTTCTCTGCGCTGCCAGGCGTGCAGCCCGTGACCGTCGTCGCGGTCGTCGCCGGGGTTGCGCTCGGCCTGCGAGCGGGCGTCGCGACGGGCGCGATCGCCGCGTTCGTCTCGAACCTCTTCCTGGGTCAGGGCTTCTGGACGCCGCAGCAGATGCTCGGCTGGGCTGCGTGCGGCGCCGTCGGCGCGCTGCTCGCGCCGCTCCTGCGCAGACGCGTGCCGCTCGCGGTCGTCTGTTTCGTGCTTGGGCTGCTCTTCAGCGCCTCGATGGACATCTGGCTCTGGTACGGCTTCTTCCCGCACACGTGGGCGTCGCTGATCGCGGTGCTCGGGCGCGGGCTCTGGTTCGATCTTTCGCACGCGATCGGCAACGTGGTGCTCGCTCTCGCGGTCGGGCCCGAGTTGAGGCGGATGCTCGACCGCTACGGAAGCCGGCTGCGGACGGTGGTCGTATGGGCCTAGCGCCGCTGGTCGCGGCATTCGTGCTCGCCGTCACGCCCGTGCAGTTCGTGCAGGCGCACGCGAGCGGCGGCGCGTTCGCCGAAGCGGGCGGAACGACGGACGCAGCGCTGACGTCGTGGGCTGTGCTCGGCCTCGCCGCTGCGGGGCAGCCCGCACCCGGCTCGCTCGCCTACTTGCAGTCGCAGGAGGCGGCTCTCACGACGACCACGGATGCTGCCCTCGTCGCGCTCGCGGAAGAGTCGCTCGGTGCGCATCCGGCAACGCTGCTCGACCGGCTGCAGCGAGCCGAGACATCGAGTGGTCGGATCGGCACCACGGTCAACTCGACCTGCTGGTCTGTGCTCGCGCTCGGCCGGTCGTCGAAGCAGACCACCCGCTGGCTGCTCGAGCAACAGGCGAAGAACGGCGGCTTCGCCTGGGCGATCGGTGGGCAGCCCGACTCGAACGACACAGCCGCCGCGCTCGAGGCCCTTCGCATCGCGGGCGTGCACGGCGCCCCGATCGCCCGTGCTGCCACCTTCCTGCTCGGCTTCCAGAACCACGACGGCGGCTTCGAGTTGACGCACGGCCGCGGCTCCGACGCCCAGTCGACCGCATGGGCGATCCAGGGCCTCGTCGCTGCCGGGCGGCATCCGCCGCGGAGCGCATTCACCTACCTCGCCCGCCTGAGACGGCCCGACGGCAGCTACCGCTACTCGGCGAAGTACGTGACGACGCCGGTGTGGGTCACGTCACAGGTGCTCGCTGCGCTCGCGCAGAAGCCCTTCCCGTTGCATTAGATATTCGACGCGCCGCCCGGCGGGCACGTAGCCGAGCCCGCGGTTGACGGCGACCATCGAGCCATTGCTCTCGTCGTTGGTGGTCACGAGCTGGGCGATTCCGTTCTCGGCCGCCCAGAGGATCGAGGCGACCTTGACTGCGCGGGCGAGGCCACGCCCGCGATGCTCCCGGCTCGTCCCGGTGAACATGCTCACGCCGCGGCCCCACTCGAAGTTCGCGAGCAGGAACGACACCGCCTCGACTCTCCCGTCGATCACCGCGCCGAAGCTGCCGTCGCGCGTGAACAGCGGGTTGTGCCAGACGAGCTCGAGCCACTCCTCATACGGGATCGCGGTGATTGCTTCGAGCCCCGTCCGGTCGCGGGTCGCCTCCTCGTCGACCCGGTGCAGGTCGCGCGGGTAGAGGTGGCGTGCCGAGACGACCTCGATCGTTCGGTCCGGTGATTCCGAGATCGTGCGCGGATCGACGGTCGAGAGCGTCTCCGCGCGCTGCTCGCTCCAGCCGCGCGACTGCGCGAACGCGACGCCGGCCGGCGACTCGGCGAACGTCGAAGCGACCCGGGCCGTCCCGAGGTTCTCGATGTGCTCCAGCCCGAGGCGGTAGAGCTCGCTGCCGATGCCGCGGCGGCGGCTCGTCGGCTCGACCCGAAGATCGAGCCGGGCCGAGTTGTCCCCCGCGAACGGATCGAGCCCGGCGCTGAGCGAGCCCACGATGCGGCCGCCGCTCTCGGCCACCAGCGAGCTGAGGCGCACGCGCTCCGGAGTGGCCGCGCGGCGGTGCAGCCACTCGGCCGTGTTCGCGACCATCATCGGGTTGGTCGCGTACAGGAGCGCGACGATCTGCTCCGCGTCCCGGTCTGGCTCGGTTGGCCTGATGGTCATACTCGGCATGTGCTTGCCGCCATCCTGACGATTGGCAACGAACTCGTGGCAGGTGACACGGAGAACACGAACGCATCGTGGCTCGCTCGCCGCCTCGAGGCGCTCGGGGTCAAGGTCGCGGTGAGCGCCGCCGTGCCCGACGAAACCGAGCGGATCGTCGATTTCGTGCGCCGGGAACGAGCCCGCGTCGACCACCTGCTCGTCACGGGCGGGCTCGGCGGCACGCCGGACGACATCACCCGCGAGGCGCTTGCAGCCGCGTTCGACGTCCCGCAGGCGGTCGTCCCCGAGCTGGCGGACGACCTTCGCTCACGGTTCAGGAGCGATCCCGAGTATGCGGCCCGCTGGGCGGCTCTTCCGGCCGGGGCGCGGCCGCTCGACAATCCGCTCGGCGGCGCTCCGGGCTTTCAGCTCGAGAACACCTGGGTGCTACCCGGGCTGCCGAGCGAGATGAAGGCGATGTTCGACCTCTATGCCTCCGAGCTCGCAGCAGACCGTCCGATCGAGACCTGGCGCCGCCGCTACGTGACGCGCGAGTCGACGATTGCGCGGGCGCTCGAAGAAGCGACAGCCCGTTGGCCCTCGGTCGGGGTCGGCTCCTACCCGAGCTTCCAGGACTCGGGGCCGGAGGTCGAGGTCGTGCTCAAGTCGTCGGATCCGGCAGCGCTCGGAGCGGCCAAATCGTGGCTCGAGGCAGAGCTCGATCGCCTGACCTGACGGCTACCCTCGGAGGAGTGTCAGCCACCCGCCCCGAGACGTACCTGACCGACCTGAACCCCGCCCAGCGGGAGGCGGTGCTGACGACCGAGGGGCCCCTGCTCGTGATCGCCGGTGCCGGCTCGGGTAAGACGCGGGTCCTCACCTACCGCGTCGCGCACCTGCTCGCAGCGGCCGGCGCGAAGCCGAACGAGATCCTCGCGATCACCTTCACGAACAAGGCCGCGCAGGAGATGAAGGAGCGCGTCGAGCGGCAGCTCGGCAGCGTCGCGCGCGCGATCTGGATCATGACCTTTCACGCGGCGTGCGGGAGGATGCTGCGCCGTGAGGCCGAGCGGCTCGGCTATCGCTCGAACTTCACCATCTACGACTCGGCCGATCAGGTGCGGCTCGTCAAGGCATGCCTCGAGGAGCTCGAGCGCGACCCGAAGCGGTTCGTCCCGCGCGGTATCCACTCGCAGATCTCGAACGCCAAGAACCAGCTGATCGGGCCGGATGAGTACGCCTCACGAGTTGCGAGCTTCTACGACCAGACGGTCGCCGACGTCTATTCGCTCTACCAGCGCAAGCTGTTCGGCTCGAACGCCGTCGACTTCGACGACATGTTGATGCTGACCGTCGACGTCCTGCAGCGGTTTCCGGAGGCGCGCGAGCGTTGGGCGAAGTCGTTCCGCTACGTGATGGTCGACGAGTACCAGGACACGAACCACGCCCAGTACGTGCTGCTGAAGCTGCTCGCCGGCGAGCACCAGAACCTGATGGCGGTCGGCGACCCGGATCAGAGCGTCTACAGCTTTCGAGGAGCGGACATTCGCAACATCCTCGAGTTCGAGCGCGATTTTCCAGCGACGAAGGTGATCCCGCTCGAGCAGAACTACCGCTCGACGAACGCGATCCTGCACGCCGCGAACGACCTGATCTCGCACAACCGGGAGCGTAAGGAGAAGAACCTCTGGTCGGACCTCGGTGAAGGCGAGCCGGTGCGGGTGGTCGAGACCGAAGATGAGCATGCGGAGGCGCGCTTCGTCGCCGCCGAGATCGCCGCGTTGATCGAGCTCGGCTACAGCGCCCGCGAGATCGCCGTCGTCTACCGCACGAACGCGCAGAGCCGCGTGCTCGAGGACATTCTCGTGCGGCAGGGCATCGCGTACCAGGTGATCGGCGGGCCGCGCTTCTACGAACGGGCCGAGGTGAAGGACCTGATCGCGTATCTGCAGGTGCTCGACAACCCCGCGGACGCCGTCTCCCTCACGCGGATCGCCAACCGTCCGAGGCGCGGGATCGGCGACACGTCCCTCGCGCGCCTCGTCGCCTACTCGGCCGGCACCGGCACGACGCTCTGGGAGGCGACGGCCCGGCCCGAAGAGGCGGGGCTCGCTGCGGCCGCCGTCCGGGCGGTGAAGGGGTTTCGCGCCGCGATGGAGAGCATGCTCGCGGTGGCCACCGATGGCGGCGTCGCGCAGATCGTCGAGGCAGTGCTCGATCGCAGCGGGTACCTCGAGTCGCTCGAGGCCGAGCGGACGATCGAGGCCCGAGGGCGGATCGAGAACCTCGAGGAGCTGGTCGGGGTCGCACGTGAATACGACGCGAGCGCCACGGAGCCGTCGCTCAGCGGCTTCCTGCAGGAGATCTCGCTCTATTCCGATCAGGACGCGATCCGCGACGACGACCCCAGCGGCCAGGTGACGCTGATGACGCTCCACAACGCCAAGGGCCTCGAGTTCCGGGCGGTCTTCATGCTCGGCCTGGAGGAGGGGATCTTCCCGCACGCCCGCTCGATCGAGGAGAACTCGCTCGAGGAGGAGCGCCGGCTCGCCTACGTCGGGATGACGCGGGCGAAGGAGCGGCTGACGCTGACGCACGCCATGCGGCGCAACCTGTTTGGCCGGAGCGAGTCGAACCTGCCGTCGCGCTTCCTCGACGAGTTGCCCACCTTGAGCGTCGAGCGGGAGCGGCTACGACCGACCTCGTGGTCGGACTACGGCAATCAGGTCCCGCGCGAGTTCACGCCTCGCACCGATGTCCCCGATCTGTCGACGGGGGACACCGTCCGCCACCAGACTCTCGGCACGGGAATCGTCACGCGGATCGAGGCAGGCGGTGTCGTCACCGTCCACTTCGAGGACGGCAGCGAGCGCCGGCTGATGCTGGAGTACGCTCCGCTCGAGCGGCTATGAGCATCGAAGTCAGAGCATGCGGCTCCGTGGAGGAGCTGCAAAACGCGCTCAACGCGATCTCGCACTACTTCGGCCATGAGAACGCCGAGGAGGATGCCGAGCGGTTCGCGCAGTGGATCGAGGTCGACCGCGTGCAGGCGGCCTGGGACGGCGACAGCATCGTCGGCGGAGCGGGTACGTTCACCTACCGCATGTCGGTTCCCGGCGGCTCGATTCCCGCCGGCGGCGTCACGGTTGTCGGCGTCCTGCCCACGCACAGGCGCCGCGGTGTCCTCACCGCGATGATGCGCGCCCAGCTCGAGGACAGCCGTGCACACGGCGAGGCGGCTGCGTATCTGTGGGCGTCGGAGGCGACGATCTACGGCCGGTTCGGCTACGGCCTCGCCTCGCGGATCGGCGCGATCTCGCTGGCGCGCGACCGGGCCAGGTTCGCGCTGCCGTTCGAACAGCGCGGCACGGTGCAGTTGCTCGGCCTCGAGGAGGCGGCCAGGGCGTTTCCGCCGCTCTACGAGCAGCTCTTCGCGCAGCGCCCGGGAATGTTCGAGCGCAGCAAGGCCTGGTGGGAGACGCGCAAGCTGAACGACGACCCGGCGCGACGACGTGGAGGCCCGCTCCATCGCGCTCTGCTCTCGCTCGACGGTGAGCCGGCCGGCTATGCGCTCTATCGCGTCGCCCAGGACTGGGAGTCCGGGTTCAGCAAGGGCACCGTGACGATCCAGGAGGTGGTGACGCCCACCGCCGAGGCGACGCGGGAGCTGTGGCGGTGGCTGTTCGACTTCGACTGGACGTCCCAGTTCGTGGCCGACCTGCTCCCGCTCGACCACCCGCTCTTCCTGCTGCTCGCGGAGCCCCGCCGGATGCAGTTCAAGGTCAATGACGGCGTCTGGGTGCGGCTGATCGACATCGAGGGAGCGCTCGGCGCGCGCACGTACGAAGGCGACGACGAGGTCGTGCTCGAGATCGACGATCCGTTCCTGCCCGAGAACAGCGGGCGCTACCGCGTCGGCCCGGCCGGAGCGGTGCGGACCGAGGCCGCCAGTGACCTGCGACTCGACGTCAGCGGGCTCGGCTCTGTCTACCTCGGTGGTTTCGGGTTTGGCGACCTCATCCGAGCTTCGCGGGCCGAGGAGTTGACGGAGGGAGCGGTTGCACGCGGCGACGCGCTTTTCCGCGCCTCGTCGGCGCCGTGGTGCGCAGAGATCTTTTGACATTTGTCATACCTGATCGGTGATACCGAGGACTGGCGGCGGCCACCCAGGTCTCTGCACCATAGAGGCATGACGAGTCTCAGTTACGCCGCAGATCCTGGCCGTCGAGCTGCGTGGGATCGAAAAGACGTTCCGCTCGCCCGAGGGGCCGGTGCACGCGGTTCGCGGCGCCGACGTGTCGATCCGCCCGGCGAGGTCGTAGCGCTGCTCGGGCCGAACGGCGCCGGCAAGTCGACGACGATCGACGTGCTGCTCGGCCTCGACGAAGGCCAGACGCCGGCACCGCGCGGCTGTTCGGCGGCGACCCCGCGCAGGCGGTCAAGGAAGGAAGGGTCGCGGGGATGCTCCAGGTCGGCGTGCTGCCGCGCGACCTCGCCGTGCGCGAGCTCGTGACGGTGATGGCGTCCCTCTATCCGGCGCCGCTCGGGGTCGACGAGGCGCTTGCGACCGTCGGGATCCCGCGCCTCGCCGAGCGACGGACGCAGAAGCTTTCGGGCGGCGAGACCCAGCGCGTCGCGTTTCGCGCTGGCGCTCGTCAGCAACCCCGATCTGCTCGTCCTCGACGAGCCGACGGCCGCGATGGACGTCGAGGGCCGACATGAGTTCTGGGCGACCATGCGCGAGTTCGCGGCGCTCGGCAAGACGGTGCTCTTCGCGACGCACTACCTGGAGGAGGCCGACCTCTATGCCGATCGCGCCGTGCTGATGGCGCGCGGCCGAGTCGTGTCGACGGCCCGACGACCGAGATCAAGGCGCGGGTCGGATGCGGACTGATCCGAGCGACCTTGCCGGACGCCGAACCTGGCGCTGCTCTCGCAGCCTGCCCGGTGTCGCGTCCGCAGACGCCCGCGGCGACGCGATCGTCCTGCGCTGCACCGACTCGGATCTCGCGATCCGCGTCGCTGCTCGAGCAGTTCCCGTACGCATCCGTGACATCGAGATCTCGGGCGCCGGTCTCGAGGAGGCCTTCCTCGAACTGACCGCGCGACGAGCCAGAAGAGGAGGCAGCCTGATGAACTCCATCACCTACGTCCGCTTCGAACTGATCCGCATGCTTCAGAAACCGGCGGTTCTTCATCATGCTCGCTCGGTTTTCCATTGGTCGTCTATTTCCTGATCGCGAGCCCGAATCGCAACGAGCACAATCTTGGCGGGCAGCGGCGTCTCGGCGCCGCTCTACTTCATGGTCGGGCTGGCGGCGTTTGGGACGATGAACTCGGTGCTCTCGGGAGGCGCGAGGATCGCCATACGACCGCAGCGCCGGCTGGACGCGGCAGCTGCGGTTGACGCCGCTCGCACCGCGCAACTATCTGGCGACGAAGATCGTGGTCGCGTATTTGACCGCACTGATCACGATCCTCAGTCTCGCGATCGCCGGGACGATCCTCGGTGTCCGGCTCTCGCCCCTCGCTTGGGCCGAGACGGTGGGCCTGCTGCTCGTCGGCTTGCTGCCGTTCGCCGCGCTCGGGATCGCCCTCGGCCATCTGATCGGTGTCGACGCCGTCGGCCCGGCGGTCGGAGGTACCACCGCGCTGCTCGGCTTCCTCGGCGGCGTCTGGTTCCCGATCAACGACGGCTTCCTGCACGCGGTTGCCCAGGCGCTGCCCTCCTACTGGCTGACGCAGGCGAGCCACCTCGCGAGCGGCGGTGCGGGGCTGGAGCGCCCTCGGCTGGCTCGTCACGGCTGCCTGGACCGCTGCGCTCAGCGTCCTCGCGGCCTGGGCGTACCGGCGTGACACCCAGCGCGCATAGCGGTCAGCGCTTGGCACCATTCCTTCCCGTGTGGAGGTTGCTTGCCGACCGGCCGGGTTTCGAGCTCCATTCCGATGGCGCGCCTGCGGGCACGGTTCGGCGTTCGTGCTCGGGCTTGCTCTTCCTCGGCGGCCCGCTTGCCGATCTGCTTCGACCGTGATCGCTGCGGCCGCGTCCACCTTGCAGCGCTGCTGCTCGGTACTGCGCTGTTCGTCGGCGCCTACATCTCGCTCCTGCCGCCGAGCCCGTGGCTCGCCCGCCGAGGCCCGGCGGCGATCCCGCTCGGGCTCGTCGTCGATGCCGCTGCTCGCCGTGGCGCTACTCCTCGGCGGCGCGCCGAGGTCGTTCGCTGCGCTGTTCGTCTATTTCGCGGCCGCGCCGGCATCCTGCTGACCGCTCACGTCGCCATCGCGTGATCGGGCGACCGCGTTCGGGGTTGGATCTGACCGGCGCGCTCGCCGGCGTCGACGACAGCTCGCTCGCTGCAACGGTGCTGACGATCGTTGTGATCGGGACTGATGATGGCTGCCTTCTCCCGACTCGCGCGGGCGAACCGCGAACTGAAGGCGACGCGGGAAGATCTCGCGCGGCTCGCCGTGTCGGAAGAGCGGCTCCGCATCGCCCGAGATCTGCACGACCTGCTCGGACACAGTCTGTCGGTGATCGCGATCAAGAGCGAGCTTGCGCGCAGGCTGGTCGAGGAGAGCCCGAGCGCGCCGCTTCCGAGCTGGAGGACATCTCGTCGGTCAGCCGGGATGCGCTCTCCGGCGTGCGCGAAGCGGTTAAGGGCTACCGCCGGCGCTCGCTCGCACGGGAGCTCGAGGGGGCGGAGACGGCGCTGACGGCGGCGGGAATCGATTGCGACCTCGACGACGGCCTGGTCGAGCTGCCGGAGGAAGTCGATGCCGTGTTTGCGTGGGCGGTGCGAGAGGGGCAACGAACGTGATCCGGCATAGTCGCGCGCAGCACTGCGTGATCCGGGTCGATGCAGACGGTGAGTCTGCCGCCGTCGAGATCGAGGATGACGGCGCCGGCACCGACGCAGGCCTCGCCGGGTCCGGGCTGAGCGGTTTGCGGGAGCGTGCACAGCGCTTGCGCGGTGACCTCGAAGCAGGGGCGCGCCCAGAAGGCGGCTACCGGCTGCGGCTGACGGTGCCGCTCGCAGCCTGATGATCCGCGTCCTGATCGCCGAGGATCAGGCGATGATCCGCGGCGCGCTCGCGAGCCTGCTCGCGATGGAGGACGACATCGAAGTCGTCGCCGAGGTCGAGCGCGGCGATCTCGTCCTCGACGTGGCGCGGCGGGCGCGGCCGGACGTCGCGCTGCTCGACATCGAGATGCCGGGCCTTGACGGGATCACCGTTGCCGGGCTTCTGGCGCGCGAGATGCCGTCGACGCGCTCGCTGATCCTGACGACCTTCGGCCGGCCCGGTTTTCTCCGCCGCGCACTCGACGAAGGTGCGAACGGCTTCCTGCACAAGGACGCGCCCGCGACCGAGCTGGCAGCAGCGATCCGAACGGTCGCAGCCGGGGGAACCGTGGTCGACTCGGTCCTTGCCGCGGCCGCGATCACCGAGGGCGACAGTCCGCTGACGCCGCGGGAACACGAGGTGCTGGCCGCATCGGCGAGCAACGACACGGCAGCCGGCATCGCAACGACGCTGTACCTCTCGGAAGGAACCGTCCGCAACTACTTGTCCACGGCGATGCGCAAGCTCGGCGCGCGCAACCGGCACGAGGCGGTCGAGATCGCCGAGGAAAAGGGCTGGCTGTAGCGGTCGGCTAGACTGCGCGGGTTCGCACGGGCGGTTAGCTCAGTTGGGAGAGCACCAGCTCGACAAGCTGGGGGTCACTGGTTCGAGCCCAGTACCGCCCATCCCGTTTAGGTAAGCCGAATCAGCCGAAAGTTCCCGCAAATCGGCTGATCGGCACCTAGACCATGTTGCCCCGTTAGGAACCACTGGACTCCCCTCGTGACCCTTACCGCAGGGTCTCGGCAGGGTCGGCAGGGTTGAGCAGGGTCTCAAGTCCAGCGGTCTCTCGGGCCGATGATGAGGTGCTCATGCCTCAGCGATGTTCGTCGGTGAGTTTGAGAAGTTCAACGAGTTCGCCGATGTCGTGGCCGTGCTGAGCGGGGTGGCGCATCGCGGCGTCAAGGTGGAGGGTGTAGCCGTTTCGGCGCCCGATTCGCTCGCGGCTGACGTAGCCGGACTCGATCAGGTCGGCGACGATCCCCTGGGCCGTTCGCTCGGTGATGCCAATGCTCTCGGCTAGGTCTCGGAACCGTGCGTCTGGGTTGCGGTTGAGGCAGAGAAGAACCTGGGTGTGGTTGGACAGGAACCGCCAGGTCGGTGTGCGCTCTGAACTTGACATGTGAAGTTTTTTGGCGGGTAGTGTACTTCGTGAGTTCATTATCGTACTACACAGACGCGATTTTCGGGAGGTGTAGGAATGGGTGATCACCTGCCTACGGAGGCGTCAATTGAAGTTCGGCGGCCGCGCCCGGACGCTGCGGTGGTCGTCGTGTTAGGGGAGCACCACTTGACATCGGCGCCCCAACTCAACGAGATGCTCATCACGGCACTCGCCGATTGCACCCACTTGATCGTCGATCTTTCGTCCGCCGCCTTCATCGACTCGTCCATCATCAGCGCCTTGGTCAACGCGAAGAAGCGCGCCGACCAAGCAAACCGTAAGTTCAACCTCGTTCTCGCCTCAACGCCGATCGTAGAACGCGTACTCGAAATTACGCGCGTGCTACCCGGCCTCAACCGTGTCAAAACGATCGACGAGGCACTGGCCGCCTAACCGACGCCGGTGCGCGTTAGCGCAGTCCGGCCGACTCGAACGCAGGTCGGAGGGCCGAGAGTTCGTGCCGTAGATCGTTCGCGTTGTTGAGCAGGCGGAGGGCCGTGTGTGGTTCGCCTTCGTCGAGCGTCGCTCGGGCGTCGCTCACGCGGTCAGCCAGGGCGCGAGCTGCAGCTTCCAACCTGGTCAGTCGATTGCGAATGTCCTCATGGACTGCCGCGTCCATTGCCCAATGTCACCCCTTGCGGCCGCAACCACGCTCACCCACAGAAACTGCTAAACCGTCAACGCCCCGCCAACCGGCGACGCCGTTCACGCCGGATGCCCCTTCAACCAGCGAGGTGCAATGCCGGTTCCCGGCGGTGGCGTCAGCGGCGGGCTTGGAGCGCGCCTAGGAGTGTGCCGAGTGCGAACAGCGGCGGCGCGCTAAGAAGGCAGAGAAGCCTCGGATCGCGAAGCCGCGGCAATGCGCGGTCCAGTTCGATCAGTGCCTCCTGGTCCGCGTCCTCCGCTATCAAGGAGCCGGTCGCTGACCACGAGACGAACCGTTCGCACAACCAGCGGCTGCAGATCGGCGAGCCCGGCAGACTCCTGCCGTGGCCAGATCGTCGGGGTTGTCGCGGCTCCCATCTATTTCTTAAGTGACTCGGCGGACTGAAAGGATCGTGTCGGGCACGGTCGGCAGCTCGATCCGACTTCCAGGTACCGCCGATGCCGTCAGCGACGTAATCGCTGATATGCGCCGTCCCGCCGTTCTCGTTATCGAGTCGTGTCCGTGATTCCTGTACCGAGGATCGGAGAGTTCGTCGACGGGCCGGATGTCGGGCTTATCGAGGTCGAACCGTTTAGGTCGACCTCAGCCGCGAACGCGGTCGTCCACGACGATCACGCCTGCGAGCTGACCAGCGGCGATCACGCGGCGCCGCATGCGGTTTTCGTCTAGAACGACAAAAGCGCCCTCCCCCTCCAAGGTCGCTCTCGTCGGCCACAGACTTGGCGGCCACTCTCCTCCGATGGATCCGGCTTGTCAATGCGGCCTCAGCCGAGTGCTAGTCGTTGCTCGGCTTCTCGGCCGCGCGATGAATGGGCAAACAATTCGCATAGCCGAGTTCGAGTCGACGCTCGCAGATCGGACAAACGCCTGATTCCTTTCCGTCCCTCGAAGGGCGAAACGTCGCCGACTGGGGTCGTCGGCCGCTGCCGACGCATGAGACGCCAATAACTGACAAGACGCCGAACGCTATGAACTGTCAGTCGGTTCGAGCATCGGGGAAAATACGTAGCCGAAGCGTGGCCTCGGATGTCGATGACGACGAGGTCGTTCTCGGTTCAGTTGGAACAAACATCCGAGCCTCCTCGCGGTGTACTTCGATTACGACGCTCGCTTAGAAGAGCCCGGTCAGAACCTCCTGGTGAGGCGTTAGATGTAGTGGCAACGAGCGGCCCGACAGAGCCGTCCGCGCAGTCGGATCGTACGCCGGGAGTCCGCCTGTCAAGACGCCTTTTAGGCATCAGTTCCCCGTGAGTTCGTTACCAAGGCTCGTAAGGGTCGAGGCCGAACGGTTCTTCAGGTGATGGCGGCTGTAGTCGCAGTCTCCGGTGGGACTGGATCTCGTCGAGAAGACGTTGCTGCTCTCTCATGAGGACGTAGACCTTGTCGTTTTGGTCGCGCTTCACCTTGGTGGCCCGCCGCGCCCGGACGTCACTCAATGACACAACCTCGTCCATGAATCCCGTTGTATCCGGGGCGGGCGCTGCCTAAACCAAGCCAGCGATGTTTGGCCCTGAGGTGTCTCACTGAGAAGTTGGCCGGACGTGACGGCGCTTGGTTAGCCCCCAGTCCCCCAGGAGAACGCGGCCCGTCCGGCCTACTCGAATATCGACAGCTTTCCTCCGTGCGAAACCTCAGTGCGAGTTAGGCACGCCGGATAGAAGATCATCACCACGATCAGGATGATGGCGTCGTCACGTTCCTCGAGGACATCTATACGCCCTTCGAAAGGACGCTGATTTCCGGCGGACATGACCAGCTCGTGATCGACGGCCGGTTCGCGTTCCAGCAAATGATGCGGGACGAATACACCGAGATCATCGAGACCGTCACGGGCCGCAAGGTGCGTGCCTTCCTGTCCCAGAACCACATCGACCCGCCGCTCGCTGTAGAGATGTTCGTCCTAGACCCCGAGAGCGGTGACGAGGTCTCAGACGTCGAAGCGGATGCACAGCATCAGGCTTGACAGCACGGTCTGCTTCTTTCTAAGATCTCCCTTGCGCGAGTGGTTCTGGCGGGGCTAAGGGCCACTTGACGCCATACATCTGACGCCTCGCCCGGAAAGGTTCTGAACGGGCTTTCCCTGGGCGAGCGTCGTAATCAGCAACTTGGTTACGGCTAGGAGG
This sequence comes from uncultured Actinomycetes bacterium, assembly GCA_963847845.1. Taxonomy (GTDB): domain Bacteria; phylum Actinomycetota; class Thermoleophilia; order Gaiellales; family Gaiellaceae; genus PALSA-600. Next base: position 164,676 of record CAWKBI010000005.1, on the reverse strand, counting down.
CTCCGATGTTCGTTACCTCTGAACTGAAAGTGCTACAGCCCTCGCCCAACACGGCCGTGGTTGAAGTTCTCGGCGAGCATGACCTCTCGACACGAGACGAAACCGCAGAACTGTTCGCCCGCCTGGTTGCCGAGAACGACCTCGTCGTCATCGACATCAGTGACGCGCACTTCATCGACTCGTCCTTCTTGAACAATCTGGTCAAGGCCCAACGCGCCGCCCGCGAACGAGAGCGCACGGTCTTGTTGCAGGTCGGCACCCACCCAGCGGTTCGAAGGATGCTCGAGATCACCAAATTCCTGGAGCACTTCGATCATGTCTCTTCGCGCAACGAAGCCCTGGCCTGGGCGCCACGCTGAACAAGCCGTAACGTCGTACCGCGAGGGTTCCTCCTGATCCGAACCTCGTCAACGAGATTCTCGATTAGAGCCAGGCCCCTGCCACGGTCGCCCACGACAGGCCGCTCCCTCGTCCAGTTACCGCTGTCTCTGACCTCAACCGTTAAAACATCGTCGATCAGCCAGGCGTTCACCTGGCCAGGCCCGAACGGATCCTCGGAGTGCTCGACCGCATTCGCCGCCGCCTCGTGCGTCGCAAGGACGATGTCCACCACCTCCTGCTCCGACAGAACGTCGTCGAACTGTCTCAGCCACGCACCTAGATCACGGCGAAGCTCAGCGAGTACCGCTGGGTCGCGTGGCAGCCTGAACAAGAACTCCTCCATCGGGGCAAACCTGCCCCTTATTGCCCGATGACAATCCGAGCGGACGAGGCGTCCTAACTAGCGTTCTGCGAAATCCCTCATCGCTCCCAACCCCGACGCGCTCTGGCGTCTGTGAGAGTCGGTTGGTCGGTCCGTCAGGGGCCGCTGGTGCCGAGTTGTTCCCGTTTCGGAAGTTAAGAAGAGCTGTCGGCGAGCCATGGGCACACTGGGCACAGCCGTCGTTACGTCGCGTTTACCAGGGTTTGCCGAGGCTGCCCAAGGCGGCTTGAACATGCGCTCCGAGCCTACGCGACACCACGGGAACGAACGCCGGAACGAGTCGACAAGCTGGGGGTCACTGGTTCGAGCCCAGTACCGCCCATCAAAAAAGCCCTGCACAAGGGCTTTTTTGTTGCTCAACCAGGCGACGACTGGCAGGCTGTGGCAAGGCAAGGCTGTGGAAAGGATCGGTAGGCAATCCGAGGCGATCGGCTTCGGGTGAGCCTGATCGCGCAGTCTTTGCGCCTCCACTTCAGTGAGGGCTTGGGACGGCCGGGGCGCACGTGATTGCCTGCGGGGGCACCGCATGCTGCGACCCGCTCCAGCGGGCTCGGCGCCCGCGAGGGAACGCCGCGGGCGGGCAAGCCGACCCGCGCGGGGCAACCACGCGTCCCACGTGGGCCGCCCCGCGCGGGCCTCAGATCGAGCGTCGAGTCACCCGGCGCGGCTGGCTGTCGTAGTGGCTAGCCGACGAGCGCCGGCGTTTCGACGAGTCCCTCCTGCGGATCGATGGCGCCGAGGTTCTTGACGATCTCGAATCTGCCGCTTCGGGCCTGGGCGATGTACATGTTCAGGCGCAGATGGTGTTGGCCGGGGACCATCGCTGCAGGTCCGCCGGGGCTGTCTTCGATGCGCGCGTGGTCGAGGGCGGCGATCACGTCTTCCTGGGTGAGCGAGCCGGCCTCGGTCACCGCGGCTGCCCAGAGCCGGAGGCCCCGGTAGAGGCCCGAGCAGGCACCGCCGCCGGTGAACTTGGCGTCGCCGGGATAGAGCGTGTCGTAGCGTTCGAGCAGCGTGCGGCTGAACGGGTCGGCGACCGCCTGGTAGTAGTCGAGGCAGCCGTACAGACCCTCGACGTGGGCGGCCGGCACCATGTTCAGGAAGTTCTCATCGAAGTACGTGCAGACGAGTTGGCCGCCGCGTCGCGTGAAACCTGACTCGTACAACTCGGCGAAGAACGGCGTCACCCCAGGAGGGACGATCGTGTTGAACACGACATCGGCGCCGCTCGCCGTGATCCTCTCGACAGTCTCCCGATAGTCGGTGTGGTCGAGCGGGAAATACTCCTCGCCGACGATCGAGCCGCCGTTGGCAGCGACGACCTCCTTGACACGCGCGTTCAGCACGTGGGGCCAGATGTAGTCGGCCGACGGCAGGTAGAACGTCTTCGCGCCCGTCTCGCGCATCAGCCACGGAATCAACGGATCGACCTGCTGCGCCGGCACCGGCCCGGTGCAGAAGATCAACGGGTCGCACTCTTGACCTTCGTACTGCTCGGGGTAGATGTACAGCGTCTTGCCCTCGGCGACGACCGGGCCTTTGATCGCCTGCCTCGTCGAGCTGTAGATGCCCCCAAAGACGACGTCGACCTGATCGCGCCCGACGAGCTTCGCAGCCTTGGCGGCGGCGACGGCGTCGTCCGTCGCGCTGTCCTCGAGAATGAGCACCACCTGCCGCCCGAGCAGGCCACCCCCAGCGTTGAGCTCGTCGATCACCATGCGGGCCACGTTTGCGTTCGCGAGACCGACGAACGAGAGCGGCCCCGACTGGTCGGCGATCACGCCGACCTTGATCGGATCAGCGAGTGCAACTCGGGTTGAATCCGGCATGACTCCTCCTTGGTGCGCCGCCGGACGCCCGATGGCCGGCCGGCAACACGCGTCGTGTGCGAAGACCATGCAATGACGGCGTCGCCGGCACATCGGGCGAATGCCCTATCCGCCGCCAAGCGTCGGGGCCGGGTCGCTCGCGATGTCGGACGCTGCGCGTGCACCGTTCCGGCCGTACGCTTTACGGCGTGAATGTCTGTCCCACGTGCGGCACCGAAAACGCAGCCGGCGCCAAGTTCTGCTCGGAGTGCGGCCACCGGCTCGTCGACGGGCCACCGAAGGTCGAGGAGCGGAAGGTCGTGAGCGTGGTCTTCTGCGACCTCGTCGGATCGACAGCGCGGGCAGAGCGGCTCGACCCCGAGGATGTTCGCGCCGAGCTGTCATTGTTCCATTCGCGCGTCCGCGAGCAGCTCGAGCGGCGCGGCGGGACCGTCGAGAAATTCATCGGCGACGCCGTCGTCGCCGTGTTCGGAGCGCCCGCGGTGCACGAAGACGACGCCGAGCGTGCTGTGCGGGCGGCGCTTGCGATCCGCGACTGGGCCGTCGAGGAGAGCGGCGTCGAGGTGCGTCTCGCCGTGAACACCGGAGAGGCGCTCGTGACGATCGACGCGCGGCCCGACGCCGGCGAAGGCCAGGTTGCCGGCGACGTGATCAACACCGCTGCCCGCCTCCAGTCTGCGGCACCGGTGAACGGTGTTCTCGTCGGCGAGGCAACACGACGTGCGACACAGCTGGCGATCGAGTACCGCGCGCACTCGCCGGTCGAGGCGAAGGGAAAGCAGCAGCCGATCCCCGTCTGGGAGGCCGTCGCGGCCCGCTCGCTGTTCGGCGTCGACGTCGAGCTGCGGCCGCGGGTTCGTCTCGTCGGCCGAATTCGCGAGCTCGACCAGCTGCTTGGCGCGCTTGCTCGCGCCGGCGCCGAGCGCGAGCCGCAACTCGTGACGATCGTCGGCGTGCCGGGAATGGGTAAGAGCCGGCTCGTACAGGAGCTGTCGGCCGCAATCGAGCGTCAGCCCGAGCTCATCCGCTGGCGGCAGGGGCGGTCGCTGCCCTACGGGCAGGGCGTCAGCTATTGGGCGCTCGGCGAAATGGTGAAGGCCGAGGCCGGCATACTCGAGAGCGACCCCGCCGACATCGCAGAGGCGAAACTCGGCGTTCTCGTCTCACGCATCTGTGCCGCCGACGACATCGACTGGATCCGATCGACGTTGCGTCCGTTGATCGGGGTCGCCGAGGAACGCGCAGGTTCCGACCGGCGCAGCGAGGCGTTCGCCGGCTGGCGGCGGTTCCTCGAAGGGCTCGCCGCCGAGCGCCCGACCGTGCTTGTCTTTGAGGACTTGCATTGGGCAGACGATGGTCTGCTCGATTTTGTCGACGGGCTCGTCGACTGGGCCACCGACGTGCCGCTACTCGTGATCGCGACCGCGCGGCCCGAGCTCCTCGCGCGCCGTCCGCACTGGGGCGGCGGGAAACCGAACGCGACGGCGCTGTCGCTCGCGCCGCTCTCGGAAGTGGAGACGGCCGAGCTCGTGCACGCGGTGCTCGAGCGGGCCGTATTGCCAGCCGACGTACAGGCGGCGGTGCTTGCCCGCGCGGGCGGCAATCCGCTGTATGCGGAGGAGTTCGCGCGGCTTGTCGTGGAGCGCGGCGCGCTGGCGGACGGCGAGCTGCCAGTACCCGACTCGCTCCAGGGCCTCATCTCGGCGCGCCTCGACACGTTGCCGCGCGCCGAGAAGGAACTGCTTCAGGGCGCGGCCGTTCTCGGGAAGGTGTTCTGGCGAGGCGCGCTGATCGATCCGAGCAGCGCCGGCGACCAGGTCGATGCCGCGCTGCGAAGCCTCGAGCGGAAGGAGTTCGTGCGCCGGGACCGGCGTTCGTCGGTGGAGGGCGAGGAGCAGTACGCGTTCCGGCACGTCCTCGTGCGCGACATCGCGTACGCACAGATCCCACGTGCCGCCCGAGCCGCACGGCATCAACAAGCGGCCGCGTGGATCGAGTCGCGGGTGCGCGCGGAGGATGCTGCCGAGCTGCTCGCCCACCACTACGGGAGCGCCCTCGAGTATGCGCGCGCGCTCGGCGCAGACGCGGATGACCTCTCGCGCCGGGCGCGGAACGCTCTGCGTGACGCCGGACGCCGCGCCGTCGCGCTCAACGCCTTCACGATCGCAACGCGCTTCTACGAGGATTCGTTGGAACTGACGCCCGAGGACGACCCCGGGTGGCCTCGGCTCGCGCTCGACCACGCCGAGGCGACCACCTACGTCGATGTCGCCAACGGCGACCGGTTCCTCCTCCGCGCACGCGACGCTCTTGCCGCGGCCGACGTCGATGACGCGGCCCGGGCCGAGATGGTGCTCGGCGAGTATCGCTGGCTTCGCGGTGACCGGGCGGGAGCAGAAACGCACTTCGGAGCCTCGGAGGCGCTCGCGGCGGAGATGCACGACGGGGAGGCCCGGCTGCGCGTGCTCGCGAACCTCGCGCGGTTCGCAATGCTCTCAGATGAGTATGAGCGGGCGACGGGTCTTGCGCGGCAGGCGTTGACACTTGCCGATCAGTTCGACCGCGATGACATGCGCGCCCACGCACTCAACAGCCTCGGGGTGGCACGCTGTTCGTTGGGCGATCTGGACGGCCTCGACGACATCGAGGCAGGGCGCCAAGTCTCACGCCGCATCGGCGGCCCCGAGTACCTGCGCGTGACCGGAAACCTCGCCTCGGTCCTCGCAACGCTGGGGCAGCTCGGACGCTCGGCCGGGTTGCATCGAGAGGGACTCGCGATCGCGAAAGAGATCGGCTACGAGGAGCCGACCCGGTGGCTTTCGACGGAAATCGCGATCGACCTGGAGCTCGCGGGCGACTGGCAGGAGGCGCGGCGCATGGTCGACGAGCTCATTCCCGGCTACGCGGAGTCGCCGTTCTGGATCGAGCCACAGACGCGCGTCTGCCGGGCACGCATGCTGATCGCCGAGGGCGATGTCGCCCAGGCAGTCGCGGACGCCGACCGGGCTGCCGAGCTCGGCCGTGAGGGACGGAGCTTCCAGAGCCTGTGTGACCCGCTGGGCTTCCGCGCCCGCCTGCATGCGGAGCTCGGCGAACTCGACCACGCACAGCGAGTTTGCGTCGAGCTGATCGATGCCTGGGTCGAGACAGGCTCAGGGAATCTCGATCAATGGGTGCTCGAGGCGTGGTACGCCGCCCGGCGCACGGGTGACGAGGCGCGGCTCGAAGGCGCGATCGACTCGATGCCGCCGAATCCCTGGACTGCCGCGGCCATGTCGCTGATCAAGCGCGACTTCGCTTCCGCGACGATGCAACTCGAGCGGATGGGCGCTGTCTCGCCCGCAGCGCTCGCCCGTCTTTGGTCTGCCGAATGCCTCGTCGAGCTTGACCGCAGGCAGGAGGCAAGCCGCTACGTCGAGTCCTCGCTGGCCTTCTGGCGCTCGGTCGGCGCTTCGGCTTACGTACGACGCGCGACGTCCCTGCTCGCTGCGGCCTCGTGAGCTTGCTCGGTCGAGGGCTCCGTCAGAGCCGGGCCGGTGAGATGTTCTGGTTGAGCCGGAACAGGTTGTCAGGGTCGTAGCGACGCTTCACCTCCGCGAGCCGCTCCAGCGTGGCTCCGGGGTAGGCGGCGCGAACGCGCTCCGTTCCCTCGTCGCCGACGAAGTTGACGTACGCGCCGGTGTCCGTCTGGCGAAGCGACGCCGCCGTCTCCGTCGCCCACGCGTCGTGGAGTGGAGCCTCATCGGGGTCCGCGTAGATCGCGGCCACGTTGGCCATGATCCTGCTCTGCCTGTGTGCGAACGCGGTCGCATCGGCCGGGACCCGCGCCATCGCACCGCCGAGCACGCGCAGTTGGGTGGCACGGAGCATTGCCGTCGAGTCCTCGAGGCGGCCGAGGATTTTCTCCGCCACCGCGGTGTCGACCGCGTCCAGGAACATCGTGCGGGTTGCAGCCCGCGGCCGGTAGTTGGGATCCGCCGGCGGGTAGATGTTCGAGTACGGCATCGGCTTGACCAGGTCGGCGAGCGGCGTCGCGAGCGCACGGAACGGCGCGACGGCGCGTTCGCCTTCATCGAGCGGACCGGTGTGGACGAGCATCGCGAGCAGCACGAGCTTGCCATGCCACTCCTCGGGAAGGAACGGCAGCGGCGGCGCCGTCATCACATTGGCGATCGTCGAGAGGCCCTCCGGGGCCGCCTCGGCCGCCGTGATGAAGCCGGCGACGATGTCGGCGGTCGCAGGCAGGACGAGCATGCCGCCGGTAACCGTCCCGACGGGGTGCAGCCGGTAGTGGAAGCGGGTGGCGACGCCGAAGTTGCCGCCACCGCCTCGAATCGCCCAGAACAGGTCCGGGTCGTGCTCGGCGTCGATCTGCAGCAGGCCGCCGTCGGCGGTCACGATCTCGGCGCCGAGGAGGTCGTCGATCGTGAGACCGTGCTTGCGCACCAGGTAGCCGATGCCGCCGCCGAGCGTCAAGCCGCCGACGCCGACAGAGGCGGTGTCGCCGAGACCGATCGCGAGCCCGTGCGCCTGGGCGGCGGTGGTCAGCTCACCTGCGGTCAGGCCCGTCTCAGCCCAGGCTGCCTGATCGTCAGGGTCGATCTCGAGCGCCTTCAAGAGCGAGAGGTCGAGCACGATCCCACCGTCGCTCACGCCGTGCCCGGCTGCGCTGTGGCCGCCGCTTCGGACGGCGAGCTCCAGGCTCTGGTCGCGCGCGAATTCGATGACGGCCGAAACCTCACCCGCGTTGGCCGGCTTGACGATCGCGGCGGGCCGGCGATCGATCTGCGGCATGAAGACGTGGCGTGCGTCCTCGTAATCGGCGTCCTCCGGCTCGATCACCTGTCCGACGATCTGCGTGCGCAGCCGTTGAATTGAGCTTCTAGTCATGTGAATCCCCCTACGACTGTTGTTGGTCGACGTGCGATCTCAAGACAGCGACGAACGGGAGGACCGAGAGGGGACACCAGGCTGATCGGAGCCGAGGCGTTGTCAGCGCACTGTTACGCCGCGTCGCCGTGCGGCCGACGTGAGAGAGTCCGACGCGGGATGAGGAAGACCGGGGGGCGTGTGGGGCTCGTGACGTTGCTGTTCGCCATCACGGCGTGCGTCGCCGCGAGCTGCGCCCAGGCGTCGCCTGCCGTTCGCTATGGGATTCAGGACGATGCGTGGCTGGAGTTCGGGCCCGGGACGCTCAACCAGCGGCTGGCGACGTTCAAGCGGCTCGGCGTACCGCTCGTCCGCTTCACGCTCCACTGGGACCAGATCGCTCCGCGGCGACCGGGCGACGCTACCTCGCCGCGCGATCGCGCCTACGACTGGCACAGGTCGGACCGGGTTCTGCAGGGCCTGCACCGCTACGGTCTGACGCCGGTGCTCACGCTCGTCGGGACGCCGGCCTGGGCGAACGGGGGAAAGGCGGCGAATTTCGCGCCGCCGCGGCCGCGAGACTTCCGGCGTTTCGCGACGGCTGCTGCCGCGTCGCTACCCCTGGGTTCGCTACTGGCTGATCTGGAACGAGCCGAACAAGCGCCTCTGGCTGCGGCCGACGAAGGCGGGGATCTACGTCCAGCATCTGCTCAACCCGGGTTTCGAGGCGATTCATGCCGTGCTGCCCCATGCCCTCGTGGGTGGAGGGGTGACGGCGCCCCGAGGGGGGTTGGGCGGAGTTGCCCCCGTTACCTGGGTTCGCGGCATGGCCGCCGCGCACGCGAAGCTCGACGCCTACGCGCACCATCCGTATCCGTCGTCGCCCGGGGAGACGCCGTCGAGCGGTGGGTGCAAGAACTGCCCGTCGATCACGATGGCGACGATCCCGAAGCTCCTGATTCTCGTCAGGCGATTCTTCGGGCCGAAGCCGGTCTGGCTGACCGAGTACGGCTACCAGACGAAACCGCCCGACGACTTCCTGGGAGTGCCGCCGAAGCGGCAAGCGACGATGCTCAGCCTCGCCGCGTTGCGCGCCTGGAGGCTGGCCCGTGTCACGATTCTGATCCAGTACCTGTACCGCGACGAGGTCGCGCTCAGCCGCTTCCAGACCGGGCTCGTCTTCGCCGACGACCGTCCGAAGCCATCGCTGCAGGCGTTCAAGCTGCCGTTCGCGCAAATGGCGCGCCGCGGCTACCAGGCGGTCGTCTGGGGGCAGATCCGCGGCGGACCGGCCGGGGCGGCACACCTACCGCCTCGAGGTGCTGCACAAGAACGTCTGGCAGGCCGTCGGGCACGACCGGCTGACCAACGACGGTGGTTTCTTCGTCCGCACGATCCGCCTCAAGCGAGGCGCGCTACTCCGGATCTGGTCGCCGCGCCAGCAGCGATTCAGTCTCCAGCTTCGCATCAGGTGAGCTACTGCGGCGACGCCGCGAACCCTGACTGCACCGGCGCGGCTGCAAGCCGCATCTCCCCTCGGGTCCTCCGACTCCCGAGACTGCGATGATTGCCTTGTGGGGTCAGCGATCAGTGGCGCGGCCGCGCCGAGGTGCGACCACGTCGTCCAGCTCTACGGCTCCGAGGACGAGCTGATCGGCCGCGTGGGGCCTTACGTCCGGAGTGCGGTCGGGCGTGGCGAGGCAGCGATCGTCGTCGCGACCCCGCTGCATCGCGCAGGCTTCGAGGGGTTCCTGGGCGCGGCCCCAGGGCCGGGCAGCGTGACCTTCCTCGACGCCGAGGAGTCGCTGGCTGCGTTTCTCGTCGACGGCCTCCCGAGCCGGGGTGGGTTCGATCGCGCCGTGGGCGATCGTGTCCGGGAGGCGGCGGCCGAGGGGCGTGCAGTCCAGGTTTTCGGCGAGATGGTCGCGCTGCTCTGGAGCCGTGGACTCATCCAGGCGGCGATCCAGCTCGAGACATTTTGGAACGACCTGGCACGCGAGACTCCGTTTTCCCTCGTCTGCGGGTACCCATCTGACTCGACGATGTCGGACCAGCGCCGGCGCGCGCTCAAGGAGCTTTGCGCGCTGCATTCAACGGTCGTCGGGAGCCCGCCCGTGCGTGACGGCGGCTGGCGGGAGGAGGAGGTCGTTCGCTCGTTCGCGGCGACCCCGGACTCACCCCGGGCGGCTCGGCGTTTCGTCGCCGAAACACTGCGCGACTGGAGTGAGTCGCGCCTGGCAGCCGACGCCGAGCTGATCGTCTCCGAGCTCGCTACCAACTCGATCGTGCACGCGAGCTCACATTTCACAGTGGCGATCGCGACAACGGTCGACACAGTTCGAGTTTCCGTGACCGACGGCAGTTCCGCGCTGCCTGCGCGCCGGTCGGTCGTGCCTACTGGGATGGGCGGACGCGGACTGCACATCGTCGGTGACCTGGCCACGCGCTGGGCCGTCGAATCGCGCCCCGGGGGCAAAGTCGTCTGGGCAGAGCTCGGTAAGTAACCGAGCTAACTAGGTGTCCTGCCCACGGAGGTTGTGAACGCGGCTGATTGGTGGTTGGCCGCCGATCGAGCTGTGGGGTCTGTGGTGGTTGTAGTGGTCGAGCCAGTGTGGCAGAGCGGCGGCGCGGTGCCTTGAGCTGGGGTAGCGGAGCCCGTATGCCCATTCCCGCGCCATCGTTTGGTGGAAGCGTTCGACCTTGCCGTTTGTTTGCGGCCGGCGCGGCTCGGATGGTCTTGTGGCGAACGCCGCGACTGTCGAGCAGCTCGCGCAGAGCACGGTTCTTGGTGTACGTCCATGCGTTGTCGGTCATCAGCCGGCAGGCCTCGATTCCCTGCTCAGCGAACGTCGTTCAGCGCCCGTTCGACGAAGCCGGTGACGGTGTCGGCGCGTTCGTCGTCGAGCAGCTCGGCGTAGGCGAAGCGCGAGTGGTCGTCGACGATCGCGTGTGCGTAGTCGTAGCCCACCCGTGCTCGTTTCTCGGCGGAGGTGGTGGTGCGGTCGCCGGTGACGGCGTGGCCGGGCCGGTCGAAGCGAGCGTAGTGCGCCACGTCCATGTGCAGCAGATCGCCAGGGCAGGGCCACTCGTAACGACGCTCCGGCTCCGCGCAGGCGTGGGCGGCCGCGAGATCCCGTGACGCTTCAACACCTTCGAGATCGTCGAATGCGGGTGGCCTGTCCGCAGCGTCAACGAGACGCGGCCCCCACCCGGTCTCGCGACGCGCAGCACAGATCCGTCGCTGATCAGCCCGCCGAAAGCAGCCGCGGCATGCGCAGCGGGCGGCTCGAGCGATCATGCAGGCACCACCAGCGAGGCGCGCTCCTCCACGCTCGCCGCATGCCAGCGGCGCGACCAGCGGCGACAGTCGCGACCGAAACGCTGAACCGCCGCGCGACCTCGCGCACGGGCAAACCAGCCGCCCGCGCCTGCACCAACGCAAAACGGCCCGCCAATCCGAGCTTGGCATTACGGTGAAGCTCCATCCGGGCCCTCCCTCGAGACAGTGAGTCCGTGGCAGACCCACAGCCTCCTCACGGCTCGGGCCTAGACCTTCGCTCAGTTGTTCCGCGGCGGCAGTCGGTAGCTCGCACCTACTTCGGCTGCCTTGGTGAGCTGGGATGAACGTGCTGATGATCGATTGGAGTGAGGCCGGACCGCTGGCGCGGCTCTCGGTTGCCTCGGGCGTCATCGGCGTGCTTGCGTTCTTCCTCTTCGGCTTCCTGATCGGCGGCTGGTGGTTCCTGCTCGCGCTGGTCGCCGCCACGGCGGCGTTCGTGCTCGGGCACGTCGCCATTGGCCGGCAGTCCCGGCGGTCGGACAAGCGGATGGCCCTGACCGGGATGAGCCTCGGCGTCATGGTCGTGGTCTGGTTCGCCTTGTACGTGATCATCGCGGCCTGACAGCTGCAGCTAGCCTGCTGCTGCACGTTTTCGTATGATCGAGCGCCGCACGATCGTCTTCGAGCATGAGCTGCTGGCCGGCGTCGAGCATCCGGTCTTCGATGCACGTGGCGACCACGACGGTCCGACGCTCTGCTTGCTCGGCGGCGTCCACGGCTGCGAGTACTCGTCGATCGCGGCGGTGATCCGCGTGATGAACGAGCTCGACACGTCGCAGCTGTCCGGGCGCATCCTGGCGATGCCGGTGGCGAGCATGCAGTCGTTCGAGCGGCGCTCAGCGTTCGTGATCCCCGCAGACGGGAAAAACCTCAACCGCTCCTTCCCCGGGACACTCGACGGCACCTACACCGATGCCCTGGCGCGATCGCTCTTCGACGAGTTGATCGTCCCGGCCGACGCGCTCGTCGACCTCCACGGCGGCGACCTGGTCGAAGACCTGGAGCCGTTCGCGCTCTACGCCGAGTCGGACGTCTCCGAGCGTGCGCACGAGCTCGCGGTCGCTTTCGGGCTGCCCTACGTGGTTCGCCAGGAGAAAGCGAAGGGCGAGCTCGGCGGCATGACAGCCGACGCTGCCGCGGCTGCCGGTATCCCCGCGATCATCGCCGAGGCCGGAGGCCGGGGTCAGCTCGAGGAAAGCGCGGTCGCACTGCTCACCGGCGGTGTCCGGAACGTGCTGCGGCAGCTCGAGATGCTGCCGGGAGCGCCGGAGCCGCCCCGGCCGGACATGCAGTTGGTGGGGAAATTCGCCTGGCTGCGTTGCGCGTCTGCCGGGTGGTGGGACGCCGCCGTGAACTCCGGGGACGAGGTCACCGAGGGCCAGGTCGTCGGCCGCATCAGAGACCTCTGGGGCTCCGTGCTCGAGGAGCTCCGCGCGCCGTCCGACGGGGCGGTGCTCTTCGTCACGACCAGCCCCGCCGTTGAGGCCGGCGGGCTGCTGCTCGGGCTCGGCACGGACCTCGCGCCGGTCCTCACGTAACGCGCGCGGGAAGGAGTTCAGCGGGCGACTCGGTCGGGAACGCGGTCGTACCGGGCCACAGGTCGAGCCCGCCGCCGCCACGGCACGAGCTCGACTGGTATTGAGTCGGGAGAAGCGGCTGCAGAGCGAGTACGAACGCCGCTGCCGCTCTTCCTTCCTGGGGCGTTCCCCCGAAGCGCATCACGGTCCACGCATCCTGCTGGATCGCATAGCACTGCGCCTGTGCCTCCGAGACGAAACCGCGCAGGTGCATCGCCTCGTGGGCGAGGGTGTTGAGCGCTTCGACATCGTCGCGCGCGCGGCGTTCGCACGGCGCGTTGAAGCTGCCGGTCGACCATCTCGTCCAGTCGATCGCCGACAGGCAGTCGAGCTCTTTGCGCGCCTTCGCGGCGCCGAAGTGGCGGAGCCTCCCGCAGACATCGCGCGTCAGGAACATGTGGTCCGGCACGCGCCCCTGCGGGAAATCGACCTCGCCCTTGCGGTCGTTGATGTCGAGCATCGCAGCCCAGAACCCCTGACAGCGAACACCGACCGGGCGCCCGGCGAGCTGGCTCGCGATCGTGCCGAGACGGTGCTCTGTCGCGTGGCGCTGATGATTCGTCCAGAGCCACACGGCGAGCACGACGGCGACAACGATCGCGAGCGCTCTCACGCCCGCATGTTCTCAGTGCGGGCCGACTGTCCTAGCCGTGCGCCGGCGGGCTGTCCGGATCTGGCGTGTTGAACCGGTTCCAGAGCGACGAGACGGCGGCCGCGACCGCGACGACTGCGACGACCAGCCCGAGGTTCCGCAGCTTGTGGCTGCGCTTCGCCTCGATCCGGTGCCGAGCCTCGCGCAGTTGGCCGACCATCTCGAGCAGATCCGCCCGTAGCGCGGGGTCGGTGCCGAGCCGCCGCGCCGTGCCGGCGATGCCGACCTGTTGTTGGGCGCGCTGACGTGCAGCGATCCCCGCGTCGACGGCCGCGACGAGGCGCTCGCGGAGCTTCTGATCCTTGACGAGTTGCTCGCCGATCGGTGCGACCGTGTCGTAGGCGCCGGCCAGGGTGTTCCCTGCGTTCTTGCGTGAAAGCATCAGATCCTCCTCATGCCGCAAAGATGATGTGCCTGGTCGATCCTGTCCGCTGCGCGCGGATATCTAACCGGTCGTAGGATCGGACGATGCAGATCAGGGCCGCCGTCCTCGAGCAGTTCGGAGCTCCGCTCGTCGTGCGCGAGCTGGAGCTCGCAGAGCCGCGCGCCGGCGAGGTGCTCGTGCGGCTCGTCGCCTGCGGCGTCTGCCACACCGACCTGTATACCGCCTCGGGAGCCGACCCGTCCGGGTACGCGCCGACCGTCCTCGGCCATGAGGGAGCCGGCGTCGTCGAGCGGATCGGCGAAGGCGTCACGTCGCTCGCGTCCGGCGACCACGTCGTGACGCTGTTCTCGCCGCAATGTCGCGAGTGCATCCACTGCCGGAACGAGCGAACGAATCTGTGTCTCGCGATCCGCGAGCAGCAGAACCAGGGCTACCTCCCGGATGGGACGACCCGCTTGTCGAGTGAAGGGCAGCCGATCCGGCACTTCATGGGCACCTCGACGTTCTCCGAATACACCGTGATGCCCGAGATCGCACTCGCGAAGATCAATCCGGAGGCACCGCTCGAAGGTGCCTGTCTGTTCGCCTGCGGCCTCTCGACGGGCCTCGGCGCCGCGATCAACACGGCGCAGGTCGAAGCCGGCTCGACCTGCGTGGTCTTCGGCGCCGGCATGGTCGGCCTCGGCGCCGTGATCGGCTGCCGTCTGCAGGGTGCGGAGCGGATCATCTGCGTCGACCTTTCAGCGCAAAGGCTCTCGCTCGCGACCGCGCACGGCGCGACCGAGACGCTGATCGGCGGGCCAGACGCAGTCGAGCAGCTTGTGGAGCTGACCGGTGGGTTCGGTGCCGACTACACGTTCGAGGCCACCGGCAACGTCGGCGTGATGCGGCAGGCGGTCGAGTCGGCCCGGATGGGCTGGGGGCTGTGCACGGTCGCCGGTGTCGCCGGCAGGGGCGAGACGCTCGAGATCGTGCCGCGGTTCCTGATTACCGGCCGTCGCATCGCCGGCTCGTCATTCGGCGGCGTCAAGGGCCGCGACGGTGTGCCGCTGCTGATCGAGCGGTGGCTGGCCGGCGAGATCGACGTCGAGTCGTTCATCTCGCACCGGCTCTCACTCGCCGACGTCAACCGCGGCTTCGAGCTGATGGAAGCCCAGGACGGGATCAGGAGCGTGATCCAGTTCCCATAGGCGTGTTTGACCCGACTGGCCGAGTTGGCCGAGCCGGCAGCTGCGCTCGCGGAGGAGCCGCGCTAGTCGTCACCCACGGCGGATGCCTGGTGTAGGAGCTCGGGCTCGCGCTCGAGGAGGTCGCAGAGCACCGTGACGACGGCGGGGTCGAACTGCGATCCCGCGCAGCGGCGTAGTTCGGCAATCGCCTGCGGTGCGTCGAGGGCCGCGCGGTACGGCCGGCCGGCCGTCATCGCCGAGAAGGCGTCGCACGCAGCGATCACCCGGGACGAGATCGGAATCGCGTCTCCCGCGAGCCCGTCGACGTAGCCATCGCCGTCCCAGCGCTCGTGCGTCGAGCGCACGATCTCTCCGACGCGGCGAAGGACCGGCTCGCCGCCCAGGATGCGCTGCCCGACCAGGGTGTGCTGATGGATGAACTGCCACTCCTCGTCGGTCAGCGGGCCGGGCTTTCGCAGGACGGCATCGGGGATCGCCAACTTGCCGACATCGTGCAGCTCGGAGGCGAGCCGGAGCTCGGAGAGTTCGTCGCCGTTCAGGCCGAGTGCGCGGCCGACGCTGACGGCGAGCCTCGCGACGCCCTCGACATGGACACGCAGGCCGGGCTCACGCTCGGCGAGCGTCCGGAGCAGCAACTCATGGGGGCTGGTGCGGCTGGCAGACAACTGGTCCTTGTGGGCGTAGAGGCGCTGGTCGGCGAGGCTGAGCGCCGAGCTCGACTCGAACGCCTCCTCCGGCAGGGTCACCGCGCCGAACGCGCTCGAGATGAGGAAGCTCTCGCCTTCTTCGAAGAGCGACGACGCCGCTTGATGCAGCAGCGTCTCCGACGCGGCGATCAGGATGCAGAACTCGTCTCCACCCATCCGGTAGGCGTTGCCGTTCGGCTCGACCGCCTCCTTGAGTTTTCCGGCGAGCCGGGCGAGCAATGCGTCGCCGGCCGGGTGGCCGAAGTTGTCGTTGTATCCCTTGAAGCCGTTCAGGTCGAAGACCACGAGCAGATGAGGATCGTCGGTGGCCGCGGCGTCGAAGTACTCCTCCAGGTCGCCGATCAGCTTCCGCCGGTTGCCGAGCCCGGTGAGCGCGTCGGTCAGCGACTCGGTCCGGCTGCGGTCTAGGAGGAGTGTGTTTTCGCGAAACGTCAAGGCGGTGCGCGCGAGCACCAGCACGATCGTGCCGGCGGCCAGGATCACCGCGAGTGGATGCACGTGAGTGACCGACGCGTACACCAGTACGCCGACGGCGATCAGCCCGCACGCGGCCGGAGTCGCGAACAGCGCGCGCCGTTCAAGGCCGCCGCCCGGACGCCCGCGGGCGGGAGCCTGCCACGCCGAGAGCGCGACCAGGATCAGCGACGCCGGCCAGAGCGCGTCGAGGATTCCGCCCTCGACGTAGCTGCTGTTCGCGCTCAGGTAGAGGTAGACGCCGTCGCCGATCGCGTTCAGGAGCAGCGCAGCGGCGATCAGCGACCAGGCGCGGCCCGGGCGCCAGCCACTGACGGCAAAGACGAAGACGAGCAAGGCGAGCAGGACGATGTCGCCGAGCGGGTAGGAAAGGTTCGTCAGGACGACGATCCGGCTGCCGTGGGTGCTCGAGATCACGACCTCCAGCAGGGCCGAGGCGCCGACCGCGCCGGCGACGAGTGCAGCGGTCAGCCCGTCGAGCCAGAGGCTGGCGTTGAAGCTCGAGATGCGGCGCCGGACGAGCAGGACGATCCCCAGGTAGCTGGCGGGGTAAAAGCCGAGATAGAACGCATCGGCTAGTGAGGGGAACGGAGGATTGCCGCCGTACCCGAAGTCGTAGATGACATCGCCGCCAGTCGTCGAGAGGAGCGCGATCCCGAGCGCGAGCCACGCGGTGCGCTCGTGGCCGACTCGAACGGCCCGCACGAGGCAGCCGGCAGCTGCCGCGGCCTCGAGGCCCTCGTAGAGCCAGCGATCGAAGAAGTGGCCGCTGCCGCCCCAACCGAGCCCGACCAGATCGTGAGCGGCGAGCAGGGCGAGGCCGCAGACGAGACTCGCCTGCCAGAGCCGGAGGATGAGCCGCGACATGCGCACCGCGCGCAAGCTGGGGCGCCCTGAAGCGGCGATATCCATTGGCGCATCTATCGGCGCGCGGCCGTGCCGACTTGAGGATGCCCAGACGGCGTGTGGACAGGCCGCGAGCCAGGCGCCGTTATAACGTCCGCATATGAAAAGGCTTGTTTCGCGCGTTCCCGGGCCGCAGGAGAGCGTGCCGCTGACACTCCATTGGTGAGCGCGCTCGACGGACTGCTCGTCGTCGATTTCACGCGTGTGCTCGCCGGCCCGCTTGCGGCGATGACGCTCGGTGATCTCGGCGCCGACGTGATCAAGGTCGAGTCGCCCGGCGGCGACGACACCCGCAGCTGGCGCCCGCCTGCCGACTCCCAGGGTCGAGCCTCGTATCACCATTCGGCGAACCGCAACAAGCGCTCGGTCGTGCTCGATCTCAAAGACGCCTCGGATCTCGCGCTGGCGCGGGAGCTCTGCGACCGGGCGGATGTGGTCATCTCGAACTTCAAGCCGGGCACGCTCGACCGGTTCGAGCTCGACTACGAGCGGATCGCGGTCGGCAACCAGGGCGTTGTCTACTGCGAGATCAGCGGCTTCGGCGAGGGGGCGGGGCGCAGCCTGCCGGGCTACGACCCGTTGGTGCAGGCCGTCGGGGGCCTGATGAGCGTCACCGGACCGCCGGGCACGCCGTCGAAAGCGGGTGTTGCGATCGTCGACGTCGTGACTGCGCTCTATGCGACGGTCGCCGTGCTTGCAGCGCTCTACGCGAGACGGGAGCTCGGTCGCGGCCAGCGCGTCACGATCGATCTGCTGCACACGAACCTCGCGATGCTCGCAAACCAGTCGGCGGGGTGGTTGGCGAGCGGCGAGGTGCCGAAGGCGCTCGGCAACACGCACCCGAGCATCGAGCCGTTCGCCACGTATCTCACCGGGGACGGCGAGCTGATGGTGCTCGCGGGCAACGACGGCCAGTTCGCCCGGCTGGCAGGTGCGCTCGGCGTGCCCGAGCTCGCCGCCGACCCTCGGTTCAGCTCGAACGAGCTCCGCGTCCGGAACCGCGAAGCGCTGCACGCGGAGCTCGAAGCGCGCCTCGTCACGGCGACGAGGGCGGAGTGGCGCGACCGGCTGACCGCGGCTGGGGTGCCGGCGGGGCCGGTCCAATCGATCGACGAGGCCTTCTCACTTGCCGCGGCACTCGGGCTCGAAGTGGTCGACGACATGGGCGGCGTGAGGACGGTCGCGTTTCCCGCCCACCTGTCAGGCACGCCCGCGACGACCCGCCGCCCGCCGCCCGATCTCGACGAGCACGGCGACGAGCTGCGCGCCTGGCTCAGCGGCGACTGACGCTCACGGTCGCTCCGGCCCGGCGGAGCAGCGCCGAGAACGGGCAGCCCTCGTCCGCGCGCTCGATTGCCGCGGCGAGCGCGGCGTCGTCCGTGCCTTCGACCTCGGCGCGGATCTCGACGTTCGAGCCGACGATCTGGTGTCCCTGACCTTCGACCTCGTCCATCACGATCGTGCAGTGCACCTCGAGGCGGCCGGGCGGGGTGCCGGCTGTCGTCAGCTCGCTCGCGAGTGACATCGTCAGGCAGCCGGCGTGTGCTGCCGCAAGCAGCTCCTCGGGGCTGGTCTTTCCCGCGGCGGCGCTGATTCGGCTGGGCAACGAGAACGGCAGCTCCGTGAAGGCGCCCGTGTTGCCGGTCAGATGCCCCTGTCCGCGGGCGACATTCCCTTCCCAGACCACATCCGCTGACCGCTCGATCCTCGGCACCTAGCTCACCTCTTCCTGGGGAGAGACGGCGAGAGTGCCGTCGGGGTAATAGGCCTCGGCGGGTGAGCCCGCCGGACGGAAGACGCCGAGCAACCGCAGCTCCGTCTCACCGGTGTTCGCCAGGCAGTGCACGAGCCGCGCCGGCAGGTGGACGCACGAGCCGGGACGGAGCTCGGCCTGCTCGCCATCGATGTGCAACTCTCCCTCGCCCTCGAGTATGTAGATCACCTCGTCGTAGGTGTGAAAGTGGTCGGGAGCCCGGCCGGGCGGCACGAGGCCGATGAACTGCGTCACGGATCTGCAGCCCACCTCGGGGGTTGCCCCGAGCACGAACTGGCGGCCGGCGGTGGCGTTCCCCTTCTCCACAGCGGTCAGGTCGACCACGGCGTGCGTCGCGGACTCGGGCGGAGGATCGTGCACGAGGACCGAGACCGCACGGCCCTCGCCCTCGGCGCTCCACTCCATGCCGCCGCGGACGAACACCGACGTGCCCGATCGCAGCGGGTGAGTGCCGCCGTCGATCGTCGCCTCCCCCGAGCCTTCGAGCACATAGAGCACCTCGTCGAAACGAGCCGCCTCCCGCTCGCCCGCGAGCGGGACGACCCGCTGGGTGAAGAGGCCGACGTCGAACAGGCTCCCGTCGCTCGTGTCCGTCTCGTGCATCGCGTACCGCATCTCCCTTTAGGTTATGCAGAGATGCCGGTGAGCCCCGTCGAGATCGTCAGGCGCTCCTACGACGCGTTCGCGCGCGACGATCTGGACGCTGTCCTCGGCGACATGGACCCCGAGATCGAGTGGCATCAGGCTCAGGGATTGCCGCACGGTGGGCTCTACCACGGGCTCGAAGAGGTTCGCGCGAACATCTTCGACCCTCTCGACGAGGCCTGGTGGGACGACTTCACGGCCGACCCCGACGAGTTCCTGGACGCCGGTGACCAGGTGGTGGTGATCGGCCGGTATCGCGGTGTCGGCAAGCACACCGGCAAACAACTTGACGTTCCGTTCGTCCATATCTGGACCATGCAGGGCGAAAAGGCGATCCGGTTCCGGCAGTACCTCGATACGGCGGGTTGGATCGCTGCTCTGCAGATTTGATCATTGACACCGCGTGCGGCAGCGATGAAACTCGCTGCTCAGCGCGACACCCCCCGTCAGCATGGCCCGGATGGGCCAAGGAGGACACTAGATGAAGAAGGCCACGGGCTTCGCCCTTGCCATCCTCGCCACTGCGGTGGTGGCGACGACTGCGCAGGGCGGCCAGAAGGTTGCAGCGACGAGTCAAGCGTCCTTCAACTGCAAGAGCACGATCACGCTTCCGTTCATCACACCGTTGACCGGCGGTGCCGGATTCCTCGGCGCCGAGCAGGCGAGTTGGGCGAAGTTCGCAGTCAAGAGGCTTGCACCGCAATACGGTTTGAAGGTCAAGCTGAGCCTCGGCGACACCCCGGTCGAAGCCGGTCCCGCTCCTGCACTCGCGTTGGCGCAGAAGTACATCGCCAACAAGAGCGTGCTCGCGATTCTCGGGCCGTCGACGTCAGGCGACGCGGGTGCCACGGCAAAGCCGTTCTTCCAGGCCGGCCTTGCCGCGATCTCGCCGTCGGCGACACATACCGACCTGACGATCGGCACGGCAGGCGATCCGCTGATCGGGACGCCCGCATTCTTCCGTGACGTTCCTGGCGACTACATCCAGGGCCCGACGGATGCGCGATTCATGATCAATCAACTGAAGGCGAAGAAGGTCGTCCTGATGGACTTCCAGGAGCCGTACTCGGTCGGTTTGTCCGACGCGGCGACCGGAGTGCTGAAGAAGGCCGGCGTCGAGACGAGCCGTCTTTCTGCCCCGAACACGACGACCGACTACTCGGCGTACGTGACCAAGGTGCCGAACGACGCCGACGTCGTGTTCTTCCCGACCCAGAAGCCGGGCGACGCACAGACGTTCGCCCAGCAGTTGCTCGAGCAGGGAAAGAAGGCAAAGGTGTTCGGCGGTGACGGTTCGAACGATCCGTCACAGTTCAAGGTGCCCGGTTCGTATGTCTCGAACTTCGCCGCGCCGATCAGCCTCTTCCCCTACAACAAGGCGATCATCGCCGGTTGGCTCAAGGACAACCCCGGGAAGACGGTCGGCTCGTTCGGACCGCCGACCTACGGTGCTGTTCAGATCATGCTCCAGGCGATCAAGCAGACCTGTTCGGCTGGACACGGCGTGATCAAGAACCGCCGCGCCGTGATCAACCGCATGAAGCACGTGAAGATCAAGAACTTCATTCTTGGCGGCAACTTCGCCTTCTCGACGAAGACGAACGACCCGCTGAACGCGAAGTTCTACATCTTCCAGATCCAGTCCAACGGCTCATACAAGCTCGTCCAGTAAGGACTGGCTGAGAAGTTGACGGCGGAGGGGCGGCCCGAGATGACGGGTCGCCCCTCGACGCTGTAAAAGAGATCCGTGGACACATTCATCCAACTCACAGTCGATGCCCTGACACTAGGGAGCGTCTACGCGCTGATCGCGCTCGGCTACACGCTGATCTACGGCGTCCTGAAGCTGCTCAATTTCGCCCACGGGGACGTGTTCATGGTCGGCAGCTTCATCGGTTTCGGTGTCCTGCAGTTGCTCGGTGGCTCGTCGAACCCGTCGGTGCCCGTGTGGTTGTTGCTGCCGATCCTGGTCCTCGCAGCAATGGCCGGGTGCGCCGTCCTCGGCGTCGTGATCGAGCGATTTGCCTACCGTCCGCTTCGCGATGCGCCGCGAATCGCCCCGCTGATCAGCGCGCTCGGCGTGTCCTTCTTCCTCGCCAACTCGATGCAACTCCTGTTCGGCGCGCAGCCACGGAACTACGACACGTTCTCACTATCGGGCGGCGCGCTCTACCTCAGAGGAATCGACATCGGCAACGTGCGCGTGCCGCTCCTGCGAATCATCACGATCGCATCCGCATTCGTCCTGATGATCGTGTTGTGGTTCTTGGTCAACCGGACCAGAACCGGCAAGGCGATGCGTGCGACTTCCTTCGACCGCGAGGCGGCGGCGATGATGGGAATCGACATCGATCGCGTGATCGTCTTCACCTTCGTCCTCGGCTCCGCTCTGGCCGGAGCGGCCGGGGTGATGTTCGCGCTGCGGGTGCCGACCACGGTCTCGATTGGGTTCATCTCCGGGCTCAAGGGATTCACCGCGGCCGTGATCGGAGGAATCGGGTCGATCCCCGGCGCGATGGCCGGCGGGTTGTTGCTCGGCTTCACCGAGTCGTACACCCAGGGCTACATCTCGACGAAGTGGTCCGACCTCGTCGTCTTCTCCCTTCTGATCGGCTTCATGATCTTCCGCCCACAAGGCCTGCTCGGGCGCGCGGATATCAGGAAGGTCTGAGGAGATGAGCGTAGGTTTGACGGAGCTCAGCAAAGAGCGCAAGCACCGGCTTGGCCGGTGCTGGAGCGGAAAATGAGCGACTCGACTCCAAGCGACCCGCAGACCCCTGACGACGGCCCGGCCGTCGGGCACGACGAATGGGTTGCGCGCCATACGGAGCGCCGGTTCGTGCGCGGGGGGAGGCTCGGTGTAATCGAGGAGCGCGTCCGTAGCGCCCCGTGGTGGGCGTGGCTTGCGCTCTTCGTTGCGGCCTTCTCGCTGTTACCGGCCGTCGAGTCGAGCGGCTACGTCCGCTTCGTTGCGTTCCAGACCGTTCTCTACATGCTGCTTGCGCTCGGGCTCAACGTTGTTGTCGGGTGGGGCGGCCTGCTCGATCTCGGCTATGTCGCCTTCTACGGCATCGGCGCCTATCTCTACGCCTTCTTCGACTCGGACAAGTTCGGGATCCATCTGCCGACCATCGTCTCCATCCCTCTGATCGTCCTGATCGGCGCGGCCATCGGCCTGCTGGTCGGGCTGCCGTCCCGTCGCCTGGCGGGCGACTACCTCGCGATTGTGACGCTCTTCTTCTTGCAGCTTTTCCAGACGTTGACCACGAATGGAGACAACGCCTTCGGCCACAACGTCACGGGCGGGCCGTTCGGGCTCCTGAACGTCGACCCGTACAACTTCTTCGGTCACGATCTGACGATCCAGCACGAAGGTGTGTTCGCAACCTCATATCTCTATCTCGCGCTCGGGTGCTTCGTCGTCGTCTACGTCGCGCTGCGCTTCGTCGATCGCTCCCGCACCGGCCGGGCGTGGCGCTCGCTCCGGGAAGATCCGCTCGCAGCCGAGGCAATGGGGATGCCCGTCAATTGGCTCAAGTTGCTGAGCTTCTCGTTCGGTGCCGCGGTCGCTGCTTTCACCGGCACGTTGTTCGCAGCGCAGTCGGCGAGCGTCTTCCCGCTCGCGTTCTACTTCGTACTGCTGATCACGATCTACACGATGGTCATTCTCGGCGGATCGGGCAGCCAACCCGGTGTCGTGCTTGGTGCCGTGATCATCTCGCCGCTGCTCGAGATGCTCCGCGACCCGGGCAAGTCGCGGATCCTTTTCTTCCTCGCGCTCGTCGGTGGCACGTTGCTGGCATTCCGTCTCTCGCGGCGGCTCGGGATCGTGGGCGGTGCGACGATCGTCTTCGGATTCGCCGTGCACGAGCTCGCGCGTGCGATCGACGGCAGCTGGGTGGCCGGTGAGAAGGCCGGCGGCTTCCAGGGTGCGATCGACCATTGGGTGATCGCACCTGACCACCTGGCGCGCTGGATCCCGCCGTTCGCGTACATCGGCGCGATCGCCGCCACCCTGCTGCTGACGATGGTCCGGGGCCGGCTGCGACTCGTTCTCGTGCCGCCGACGCTCTACCTCGCCTCGTTCGTCTGGGAGAACGTGATGCTCGCGAAGCCCGAGCCTGCGCGCTACATCGTGATCGGCCTGATCTTGATCGGCCTGATGATCCTTCGGCCCAACGGCCTGTTGGGCGAGCGCCGAGTGGAAATCGTCTGATGCCGCTGCTCGAGTTGAAGGGCGTTTCGCTCGCGTTCGGCGGCCTGACCGTGGTCGACCGCCTCGACCTGCACGTCGAGGAGGGCGAGATCGTCTCGGTGATCGGCCCGAACGGCGCCGGCAAGACGACGCTCTTCAACCTGATCACGGGCATCTACCGGCCCGACACGGGCGACATCACCCTCGACGGCCGAAGCATCGTCGGTCTGCAACCCCACCAGATCTGCGGACGTGGGATCTCACGCACATTCCAGACGCTTCGCCTCTTCCTGAACATGTCGGTCAAGGAAAATGTGATGGCCGCGGCCTACAGCCATACGAAGGCAGGCGTGTTTCGCTCCATGCTGCGAACGCCGGGCATGCGCCGCGAGGAGCGGGCGATCGCGGAGCTCGCCGAGCAGCGGCTCGCGTTCTTCGGCAAGCGCCTGATGGGGTATCGCTGGAACCAGCCGGCCTACTCGCTCTCGTACGCGAACCGGCGCCGGCTCGAGATCGCGCGAGCGACTGCGACCAACCCGCGGCTCCTGCTCCTCGACGAGCCCGCGGCCGGCATGAACCCGTCGGAGACGCACGAGATGACCGAGTTGATCGCGCAGCTCCGGACCGACGGCGGGTACACGATTCTCGTCATCGAGCACGACATGCACGTCGTCGAAGGGATCTCAGACCGCGTGGTCGCGCTCGATCACGGGATCAAGATCGCCGAGGGATCGTTCGACATGGTCGCCACCGACGAGAAAGTCGTCGAGGCCTACCTCGGCCTCCAGACCCACGCGCGCAAATGACCCTGCTGCTCGAGCTTGACGCCGTCGACACCTATTACGGCCAGATCCATATCTTGCAGAGGCTGTCGCTGTCCGTCGGCGCGGGGGAGCTCGTCTGCCTGCTCGGCGGTAACGCATCGGGCAAGTCGACGACGTTGAAGACGATCCTCGGGATCGTCCGGCCCCGGAACGGGAGCGTGCGGATCAACGGTGAGGACGTCACGTCCCGCCCGACGAGCTATCGGATCGGCCTCGGTCTCGCGATCGTCCCTGAGAACCGGCGGCTGTTCGCACCGATGACCGTTCTCGAGAACCTCGAGATGGGCGCGTACCTCCGCGGTGGCGGAAGCAAGGAGGATTTCGACCGTGTCTACGACCTCTTCCCGCTGCTGCATGACCGCCGCGCGCAGCTCGCGGGCACCTTGTCCGGCGGCGAGCAGCAAATGGTCGCGATGGGGAGGGCGTTGATGTCGCGACCGAAGCTGCTCCTGATGGACGAGCCGTCGATGGGGCTGGCGCCGATCCTGGTCGAGCGCAACTTCGAGATCATCGCGCAGGTGCATGCATCCGGCGTCGCGATGCTGATCGTCGAGCAGAATGCGAACGTGTCGCTCTCGATTGCCGACCGCGGGTACGTTCTCTCCACGGGTCGGCTCGTGCTCGAAGGGCCGGCGGCCGACCTGCGGGACAACGAGGATCTGAGAAAGGCGTACCTTGGCCGTTAGAGAGCAGTCAGTCGCAGAGCGCTGCCGCCATCGCTTCCCGATCTTCGAGCGGCTCACGTACATCAACTCGTGCTCGCAGGGAGCGCTCTCCGACTCGGTGCGCGCGGCGTACGACGACTACCTGACGGGCTGGGACGAGCGCGGAGCGCCGTGGGATTACTGGGTCGAGCGCACCGAGACGGCACGGTCGACCTTCGCGCGGCTCGTGGGCGGCGAGCCCGACGACGTCGCGGTGACGACATCGCTGTCGGCCGGCGTCAGCGCGCTGGCGAGCGCGATCGACTTGCGCGATCGGCCGAAGATCGTGATCAGCGACTTCGAGTTCCCGACGATCGGGCAGATCTGGCACGCGCAAGGGCTGCGCGGCGCCGAGGTAGTACACGTCCCGGCCGACGGGTCAATGATCCCGGTCGAGCGATTCGAGCAGGCGATCGACGAACGTACCGCAGTCGTCTCGATCGCAGCGGTCTGCTACCGAAACGGCTCACGCCTCGACGTCGAGGAGATCACGCGGATCGCGCACGAGCGTGGCGCGCTCGTCGTACTCGACGCGTACCAGGCGATCGGCACCTATCCGTTCGACGTCGCGTCGCTTGGCGTCGACGTGCTCGCCGCCGGTGTCCTCAAGTACCTGCTCGGCTCGGCCGGCCTCGGCTTCATGTGGACGCGGCCGGGACTCGCGTCCG
Organism: uncultured Actinomycetes bacterium; assembly: GCA_963847845.1. Taxonomy (GTDB): domain Bacteria; phylum Actinomycetota; class Thermoleophilia; order Gaiellales; family Gaiellaceae; genus PALSA-600. The sequence goes on along the minus strand of CAWKBI010000005.1, from coordinate 139,174 downwards.
GCCTGTTGCCGACACAGACAGGCTGGTTCGCCGATGAGAACATCTTCGAGATGGACATCGACGACTACTCGCCGTCGCCGACTGCCCGGCGCTTCCAGTCGGGCACGCCGCCGATCCCGAACATCTACGCGGGGGTGGCCGCGATGGAGCTGATGATGGAGATCGGGATCGCCGAAACCCGTGAGCACGTGAACCAGCTCAACGAACGGCTGATCGCGGGGATCGACGAACTCGGCGGCATCGTCATGACGCCGCGTGACGCCGAGCACCGTGGTGCGCTCGTCTGTATCCGCTCCACCGATGCACCGGCGCTCGTCGCGAAGCTGGGCGAGCAGGGGATCGTCACCTCCGAGCGTGACGGCAACCTGCGCATCTCGGCCCACGCCTACAACACCCCCGACGACATCGATCACGTCCTGAGGGCGCTCGCCACCGACGGTGTCAGACACCTGTTGGTGTCTGACACCTGATAAAACCTCGCAGATGCTGCTTCGTGAAGTCGGATATGCGCGGCCCTCGTCGCTCGCAGAGGCGGTCGAGCTGCTCGCGGCGAACGACGGCGCGCGGGCGCTAGCGGGCGGGCAGACCCTCCTGAACGTGATGAAGGCGCGCGCCGGCTCGCCCGACCAGCTGGTCGACCTGAGCAAGATCGAGGAGCTGAAAGGGATCGAGCTCGCCGGCGACGGCACGCTCTCGATCGGTGCGATGGTCACCTACACCGAGATCGTCAAGTCGAGTGAGGCACGCGCTCGCCCGATCCTCGGCCAGGTCTGCGGTCAGATCGCCGACGTCCAGGTGCGGAACCGCGGGACGCTCGGCGGCAACGTCTGCACGAACGACCCGACGAACCACCTGCCGCCGCTCCTTGCTGCGCTCGGCGCGGAGTTCACGATCGCGGGGCAGGACGGCGAGCGCACCGTTTCCGCAGCCGACTTCTTTCTCGGCGTCTACCTGACCGCTGCCGGCCCCGGCGAGCTCGTGACGCGGATTACGGTGCCCGCCGGACGCGCTGATGGCTTCGCCGCGGTCACGCTCGGCGTCGAGGGCACGTGCATCGTCAGCGCGGCTGCTTCGATCAACGGCAGCGTCAAAATCGCGCTCGGCTGCGTCGACGCCGTGCCGGTCGTGTTGGAGCCGCCGTCGGCCGACGCTGACGCGGTGCGCTCCGCGGTCGCCGGCGCGGATCTCGAGCCCCCTTCGGACGTGCACGCGTCGGCCGATTACCGCAGGCATCTCGCCTCGGTGCTCGCCGTGCGCGCAGTCGTCCAAGCCACGGACAACGCGAGGAGCTGAAGCCAAGGTGGAAGCAGGCACGATCCCGACGTCTCGCACGATCACGGTCACCGTCAACGGGACCACCTATGAGCGCGAGGTGGAAGCGCGCAAGCTGCTGATCCACTTCATCCGCGACGATCTCGACCTGACGGGCAGCCACATCGGCTGCGACACCGGCAACTGCGGGGCCTGCTCCGTGATCGTCGACGGCTCACTCGTCAAGAGCTGCATGCTGCTGGCCGTCCAGGCCGACGGCTCGACCGTCGAGACCGTCGAAGGGCTCGCTGACGGCGAGGAGCTGACGAAGCTGCAGCAGGCCTTCTCCGATCACCACGCGCTGCAGTGCGGCTACTGCACTCCCGGGATGCTGATGAGCGCGACCGCGCTCCTGCGTGACAACCCGCACCCGTCCGAGGACGAGATCAAGAAGAGCTTGCAGGGCAACATCTGCCGCTGCACCGGCTACTGGAACATCTTCGAAGCAGTGAAGGCGGCCTCCGAATGAGTTCGACGACCAGCGGCGTAGGCTTGACGGAGCCGCCAAGCAGCGGAGGTGCCGGCTTCGCCGGCGCTGGAGCGGGAACACTTGCTCCCGAGAAGACAGAGACCGCCGAGGAGACCTGGAAGGGCCAGAGCGTCCCGCGCAAGGAGGACCGCCGCCTCGTCCAGGGCCAGGGCGTCTTCGTCGACGACATCAAGCGCCACGGCATGGGGTACATCCACTTCGTGCGCTCGCCGTACGCACACGCGCACATCACCTCGATCGACGTCTCGCAGGCCGAGCAGACGCCCGGTGTCTACGGCACGCTGACCGGCGAAGAGGTCGCGTCTCTGACCGACCCGTTCTTCCAGATCTCATCCGTCCCCGGCGCGAACCTGAAGGACTACGCGCTCGCCGTCGGCAAGGTGCGTTACGTCGGCGAGGCGATCGTCGCGGTCGTCGCAGAGACCCGCGAGCTCGCCCGCGATGCGTCGGAGCTCGTCGAGATCGAGTACGAGCCGATCGCGCCGATCACCGATGCGCGGCAGGCGCAGACCGACGAAGCGCCGACGATTCATGAGGACGCCGGCGGCAACCTGATGTGGGAAGGCGTCTACGAGTGGGGCGACCTCGACGCCGCGTTCGCCGAGGCGGACAAGATCGTGAAGATCGATCAGCTCCACTTCCACCGCTTCAACTCGACGCCGCTCGAGTGCGACGGAGCGCTCGTCGAATACAACCGCGGCGTCGGCCAGTGGACGATCCACACGAACAACCAGTTCCCCGGCTTCGCCGCGATCATGATGGGCCCGGCGATGCACTGTGGGCTCGACAAGCTTCGCTTCGTCACCCAAGACATCGGCGGCGGCTTCGGCAACAAGATCACCACCCATCCGCAGCTCGTCGTCTGCTGCCTGCTCGCCCGCAAGCTCGGTCGCGCCGTGCAGTGGACCGAGTGGCGCACCGACTTCCACATGTCGATGTCACACGGGAACGAGCGCTGGTTCCTCGAGACCGAGGTCGCCGTCAAGAACGATGGCACGCTGCTCGGCTTCCGCACGAAGGCGCTCGACGACGCCGGCGCCTGGCTCCGCTACGAGCCGCTCGGCGGGGTGATCTGGGCGCAGGTGACGCCCGGGATGTACCGCTGGCGCAACATCCGCCTCGAGTTCACCCAGGTCGCGACCAACAAGGCGCCCGTGTCCCCGAACCGCGGCTACTCGCGCATGCAGCACCTGTGGTTCACCGAGCGGATGATCGACATCGTCGCGCACGAGCTCGACCTCGATCCGGTCGAGGTGCGCAAGAAGAACTACATCCGCGCCGACGAGATGCCCTACGAGACGCCGAACGGGTGCGTCTACGACTCGGGCGACTACGCGCAGATGCTCGACATCGCGCTCGACCTGATCGACTACCCGAACCTCGAGGCGCGCCGCGCCGACGCAAAGGCTCGCGGCAAGCTACTCGGCATCGGCATCGGCTCGACGCTCGACTCGGGCACGAACAACTTCGGCCAGTCGCGCATGATCAACCCGGAGCTGCAGTTCTCGGGCAACAACGAGGTCGCCACCGTCAAGCTCGACATCTTCGGTGAGATCGTCGTCACGCTCGGCACGACTCCACAGGGGCAGGGCCACGAGACGACGGCCGCACAGGTGGTCGCCGACATCCTCAAGTGCTCCGTCGACGACGTGCACGTGCGCTCCGGCCACGACTCGTACTGGAATTCGCACGCCGGTTTCTCGGGCACCTACGCCTCGCAGTTCGCCGTTACCGGCCTGAGCGCGGTCAAGGGCGCCACCGAGATGCTGCGCGACGAGATCTTCAAGCTCGCCGGAGCCGTCTTCGGGGGTGTGCCGGCCGAGGCGCTCGAGTTGGCAGACGGCGGGATCCGGATCAAGGAAAGCCACGATGCGTTTCTGCCCTTCATGGCCTGCGGCGCGATCATCAACGCGAACAACGCTGGGCTGCCGGAGGATCTCGGCGTCACGCTCAACTGCCGTTACGTCTACCGGCCGCCGTTCCAGGTGCCGGACATCGAGAGGAAGTTCGGCAACTTGACGCTCACCTACGCAACCCAGATCCACACGGCCGTGATCGAGATCGACCCGGAGACGGGTTACTACGACATCGTCGACTACGCCGCTGTCGACGATTGCGGCAAGCGCATCAACCCGCAGATCGTCGAGGGGCAGGTGATGGGCGCCACGGCGCAGGCGCTCGGCGCGGTCGTGCATGAGCAGTTCGTCTACGACGAGGACGGCAACCTGCTGACGCCCAACTTCTACGACTACCACGTGCCACATGCGCTCGACATGCCCCCGCTGCGCACCGGTTTCCTCGAGAGCCCGTCGCCGTTCACGTCGCTCGGCACGAAGGGAATGGGCGAAGGCGGCGGCGCCGGCATCCATGCAGTTTGCGCGGCCGTGCAAGATGCGCTCCGCGGCAACGGCGACGCGATCGTCTGGGACAGCTCGAATCCCTACCACCGGGTCTGGGAGATGCTCTCGGATCCCGCCGAAGCAGGCGGCCGCGTTGCCGTGGTGGACGCATGAATGTGAACGGCGACCGCACGTTCGCGGCACCGAAAGAGGCGGTGTGGAAGGTGCTGAACGATCCGGCGTCGATGGCGAAGACGATGCCCGGTGTCGAGAGCTTCGATATCCATGACGAGAAGCGCTGGACCGCGAACGTGAAGATCCCGCTCGGTCTCGGCGGCCTCAAGATGAAGGTCGACATGGAGAAGATCGAGGAGCGCGAGCCCGAGTTCGCGAAGCTCTCGGTCAAAGGCAAGGGTGTCGGCGCGATGATGAGCATGGAGACGTCGTTCGAGCTCAGCGATGTCGCCGGCGGCGGCTCCTCGATGCATTGGAACGCCGACGTCAAGATCGCCGGGCCGGTGGGATCGATGGGCCAGCGGGTGTTGCAGCCGATCGTCAATCAACAGGTGTCGCACGTGCTGAGCGCGCTCGACCGTGAAGTTCAAGCTGCGGCCGGCGGGGCCTGACGAGGGTGGCAGTCCCTTTCCGCGTGGGCGTGATGCAGCTCACCATGGAGCCGCTCGACGAGATGCTTGCCTCGGCCCGCGCGATGGACGAGGCGGGCCTGGACACGATCTGGCTCGCCGAGGCGTATCCCTGGTGGCGCAAGCACGGCATGGAGGCACGGTCCTCGACCGTCGTCTCGGCGCTGATGGCCCGCGAGACGAAGCGCCTGACGATCGGCTGGGGGATCATCTCGCCGTTCACGCGGCATCCGGTCCAGGTGGCGATGGACGCCCGAGTCGTCCAGGAGGCCGCCGGCCCGGGACGCTTCATTCTCGGTTACGGGACCTCGAAGATCTTCCTGAACAACGCGCAGATGCAGACGTCGAAAACGCTCGGCCCGATGCGAGACGCCGTCTCGATCGTGCGCGGCGTGCTCGGCGGCGAGCGGTTCGAGTACACGGGCGAGACCTGGAGCGCCGACGTGCCGGCGCTGCAGCCCGAGGCGCACACCCCGCGCGAAGTGCCGCCGGTATACGTCGCCGCGACCGCGCCGAAGATGCAGGCGCTTGCCGGCGAGATCGGCGACGGCTGCCTGACGCCGTCGATCACCACGCCCGCCTTCGTCGGCTACACGCGCGGCAACGTCAAGTCGGAGATCGACATCGGCTGCACCGTCGTCGCGTCGATCCACGCGACCGACCGCGACCGCGGCCGCGACGGCGCACGTGAGATCGCCGGCATGTATCTCGCGAACAAGGTGCAGAACATCCAGGGCTCGGCCGACACCCTCCTCGATCTCGCCGGGCTCGAGCAGGACGAGATCCGCCCGGTCGCCGAGGCGATGGAGCGCGGCGGGCGACTCGCCGCCAAGGAGCAGGTGACCGACGCGATCCTCGACAAGTGCAAGCCGATCGCCGGCACGCCGGCCGACTGCATTGCCGCGATCGAGGAGTACAAGGACGCCGGCTGCACGCACGTGATGCTCGAGTTGTGGGGCGAGGACCGTCACGAGCAGATTCGCCTGTTCGGTGAGCAGGTCCTGCCGCACGTTCGGTAATGGTCGAAGAAATGCTGGTCAAGGCTCGCGCGCGAATCACCCGGTACGCGCCCGGCGAGCTCGACGACGGTGTACTGCTCGTCGACCTGCGCTCGAACGACGAGCGCGCGCGCGACGGAATCATTCCGGGCTCGGTGCACGTACCGCGCTCGGTGCTCGAGTGGCGTTGCGACCAGAGCTCGGATAATCCGAACCCGGTGCTCGAAGGGCGACGGCTCGTCCTCGTCTGCGCGCATGGTGAGTCATCGAGCTTGGCAGCAGCGTCACTGATCGAGCTCGGTCTCGCCGATGTCGGCGATCTCGTGGGCGGTTTCGAGGCCTGGAGCAGCGCAGGCCTACCCGTGGCCGCCGCGCCGGAGCCCAAGGGAACGCCCGGCATGGGCGGCACCGAGTGAAGATCGACCGCGACCGGCTGGTCGCGACGGCGAGCGCGCTGATCGACGTCCACAGCTTCACGGGCGACGAGCAGGCGATGGCCGAGCGGATGGTCTCGCTCTACGAGGAGCTCGGGTTGCAGGTGCAGTGGCAGCAGGTCGAAGACGGCCGCGCCAATGCGCTCGGAACCTGGAACGGGTCCGGCGGTGGCAAGACGCTGATGTTCAACGGGCACATGGACACGTCGTACTCGGGCCGCGAGCCATGGCTCAAGGACGTCCCCGGCTTCCAGCCGAAGGCGTTCGAGCAGTGAAGGCCGCCTGTACGGACTCGGGATTTCGAACATGAAGGGCGCGCTCGCCTGTTACGTCGAAGCGATTCGTGCGCTCAAGGACGCCGGCATGCGCCTCCGCGGCGACGTGCTGATCGCGGCTGTCTGCGGCGAGATCGAGAAGACGCAGTACGGCGACGCGCAGGGTGCGCAGTACCGCGGCTACGCAGCGGGCTCGCGCTACCTCGTCTCGCACGGCGGCGTCGCCGACATGTGCCTGCTCGGTGAGCCGACCGAGGGCAACGTCGTGCTGGGGCACTTCGGGGCGCTCTGGTTGCGGATCCGCACCCATGGCAACTTCATCCACACAGCCTTCAGCGAGGGCAAGCGCGACCTGAACGCGATCCTGCGCATGCACGAGGTGACGAGCGCGGTGCTCGACTGGATCCCGACGTGGGAGGACGACCCGGCGAACTCCTACCGCGGTGCCAAGGCGATCGTCAACGTCGGTGCCGTCGAAGGCGGCTTCGGTTGGCGCGTTTCGCGGACGCCGCACCACGCGGATCTCTTCCTCGACGTTCGCGTTCCGCCGACGAAACCGATGGGCGTCGCCCGGCGCGAGGTGCTCGAGCTCGTACGCTCGCTCGCCGAGCGCTGGCCGGCGTACGGAATCGAAGGCGAGATCTACGTAACCGCGCCGGGCTCCGAGATCGACGAGGATCACGAGCTGGTGGCCGCGATCGACGCATCGCACGAAGAGGTCTTCGGGTCGCCGCCGGGCCGCGACGTGACGCGTTGGTTCAGCGACGCGTCCGCGCTCACGCGTTACGGGATCCCGACCGTCAACTACGGCACCTCGACCGGGCTGATGGATGTCTCGCTCGGCGAGAACCTCGAGATCGAAGGACTGGTGCAGATGGCCCAGACCTATGCGCTCGTCGCGCAGAAGGTGTGCGCATGAAGCTCGTCACGTACGACGACGGGAAGGTCGGTCGTGTCGACGACGAGGAAGTCGTGCGCCTCGATGTGCCGACGATGCGCGAGTACTTCGAGCGCGGCGGCGCCGAAGACACTGCGGAACGCACACCGCTCGACGCCGTCAAGCTGCGCGCGCCGATCAAGCCGAAGAAGTTCTTCCACACGGCGGGCAACTTCCGCGAGCACGAAGAGGAGTCGAAGAACGTCGACTGGTCGCACGCGATCGCGCCGTGGATCAACTTCTTCCAGAACGTCGACGCGATCGTCGGCCCGGACGAGCCGGTGATCTATCCAGAGCATCTGACCGAGGAGCTCGACTACGAGCTTGAGCTGGCCGTCGTGCTCAAGAAGGCCGGGAAATGGTTTTCGCCGGAGGAGGCCGCGGACTACATCGGCGGCTACGTGATCTTCAACGACATCACGGCGCGCGACATCCAGCGCGGCGAGATGCGCTCGGGCGTCTTCAGCTTCTGCAAGGCGATCGACACGTTCTGCCCGCTCGGCCCGTGGATCGTCACGCCCGATGAGATTCCCGACCCGCACAATCTCGCGATGGAGCTGCGCGTGAACGGCGAGCAGCGGCAGGCATCGCATTCCGGCCGCATGAGTGTGACGATTCCCGAGATCCTCTCCAACTTCTCGGGGCTCGGGTACTCGGCCGGTGACGTGCTCTCCACGGGCACGGTCGCGGGCGTCGCCGGCTTCAAGTCGAAGGAGGAGCGCATGCGCCTGTACCTGAAGCCGGGCGACGTGATCGAGGCCGAGATCGAGCGAATCGGCGTCCTGCGCACACCGGTGATCTCGTGGCAGGAGGGGCACGGCACACCCGCGCCGCCGCGGGTCCGCCCGTGGGGCGAGGACGCTTGACCTGGGCCCCCGACGAGGCGAAGCTCGAGCGCGTACGGGCGCTCATGGGCGAGCAACAGCTCGACGCGCTGGTGGTGCGCGCGCCCGACAACGTTCTCTACTTGACGAACTTCTGGGGGATGAAGGGCTACGACGCGTGCGTGTTCCCGCGCGAGGGGGAGCCGGTGCTCATCTGTCTCGAAGCGTCGGCCGACGACGCCGAGCGGGCCGCGTGGACGAAGGACGTGCGCTTCGTGCCCGGTTACGCCGAGGACGATCCTCGTCCGGTGCCGGCGCGCACGCTCGAAGCGGCTCTCGCCGCGGCGAAGGAGTACGGGCGGGTCGGCCTCGAGCTCTCGCTCGGCACGCAGGCGACGGACCGGATGGTCGGCGAGCCGACCACGTTCACGAAGGGATGGTTCGACGCGTGGCCGAACGCGCGTGACGCGGCGTCGGTGCTCAACGCCGCGCGGGCGATCAAGACCTCGCAGGAGATCGAGCGGATCAGGCTCGCGAACGAGATCTGCGCCGCCGCGATGGAGTACGTCCGCGGGGAGCTGCGACCCGGGATGAAGGAGAGTCAGGCGGCCGCGCTCTGGCAGGGCTTCGTCCACGGCGAGGGCACGGGCTGGCAAGGCAAGGTCGACCTCGCATTCGGCTTCTCACTGGTCTGGTCGGGCCGCGGGATCAGGACGTTCACCGCCACCGGCGACCGGCCTGTTTCGGCCGACGAGCCGACGCTGTTCGAGATCTGGGTGTGCGCCGACGGCTATTGGGCCGACCATACGAAGCTGCTCTGCCCCGGTGAGCTCCGCGCCGATTATCGCGAGCTCGAGGCAGGGCTGGTCGGGGTCTACGAGCAGGCGATCGCGCACTGCCGCCCGGGTGCGAGCTTCGCGGAGCTCGACCGGCTGGTGCGCGAGGGGATCGCGTCGATCGGCTATCCCGGCCAGCCGACGCACCCGATCTGCCATGGCGTGGGCGCGCGGGCGCACGAGCCGCCGTACGCCCATCAGGCCGGCGGCGGCGAGCTTGCCGAGGGCATGGTGCTGGCGATCGAGCCCGGTTGCTACTGGGACGGCGGCGGCGGCCTGCGCGTCGAGGACAATTTCCTGATCACCGGTGAGGGCGCCGAGAAGCTCTCGCCCTTCCCGGACGGAGTGGTCTATTGCGCGACTTGATCTGGACCGGTGCTTTGAACGACGCCCATGTGATCGGCGGTCATGTCGGGCTGTACGACACGACGCTGCGCGACGGCGAGCAGACCGTCGGGGTCGTGCTCGATCCCGAGCAGAAGCTCGAGATCGCGCGGCTGCTCGACGAGCTCGGGATCGACCGTATCGAGGCAGGCTTCCCGCGCGTCTCCGACGACGACTGGCGCGCCGTCGAGCTGATCGCGGCCGCCGGCCTCCGGGCTGAGGTCTGGGGTTTCTCGCGCGCCGTCCCGGCCGACCTCGAGGCGCTCGTCGAGCTGGGCGTTCGCTTCTCGGTGATCGAGTCGCCGATCTCCGATCTGAAACTCGACGCGATCGGTGTCCCGCGCGAGAAGATGCTCGACCGAATCACCAGCGCGATGCGCTTCGCCGACGAGAACGGCATTCATGCCGCGTTCTTCGGCGTCGACTCGACCCGCGCCGACCGGGACTTCTACAAGCGCGTCTACTCCGCGGCGGTCGAGGCGGGGGCGAAGGAAGTGGTGGTTGTCGACACCCTCGGGATCGCCTCGCCGGAGTCGGTCGAGGAGCTTGTCGGCGTTACCGTCGACCTCGTCGACGTGCCGGTGCACTTCCATGGGCACAACGACTTCGGCGTCGCGACCGCGAGCGCCGTCGCGGCCGTCCGCGCGGGCGCGAGCTGGGTGCACGGCACGATCAACGGGATGGGCGAGCGGGCCGGCAACGCCAATCTCGGCGAGGTCGCCCTGACGTTGCGGGCGCTCTACGGCGTCGACTCCAACCTGCGGCTCGACCGGATCCGCGACGTGGCCGCACGTGTCCGTGAGCTGTCGGGCTACGAGCTCGAGCCGTGGAAGCCGGTCACCGGCGAGACTCTCTACCGGCGCGAGAGCGGCGCGGTCGCCTCGCAGTTTCACGATCCGCAGTCGATCGAGCCTTACTCGTCGGAGCTCGTCGCGACGGAACGGTCGATTGTGCTCGGCAAGAAGAGCGGCCTCGACTCGATCCGCATCAAGGCCGACGAGCTCGGGCTCGACGTGCCCGACGAGCGCCGCGGCGAGGTGCTCGCTGCCGTGAAGAAGCTCGGAATGGAGAAGCGGGGTCTCGTCTCCGACGACGAGTTCCGGTCGCTCGTTGGCTGATCGCTCCTACGACGCGGTCATCGTGGGCTCGGGCGTCAACGGGCTTGCTTGTGGTGCCTTGCTAGCCAAGGCCGGCTGGAACGTCTGCGTGCTCGAGCGGAACGACTGGTTCGGGGGAGCGATCAAAACAGCCGAGATCACGCAGGCGGGGTTTCATCACGACGTCTTCAGTGCCTGGCACCCGTTGTGGCTCGGAGGTGCCGCACACGCGCAGCTCGGCGATGACCTGGCGAAGCACGGGCTCGAGTATCTGAACACCGAGCTCCCGACGGGGACGCTCTTCCCGGACGGCGGCAGCGCGTTCCTCCACCGAACCGCCGACGCGAACGCGGCCGAGCTCGAACGCCATCACGCGGGTGACGGTGCCGCGTGGCATGCACTGCTGGCGGAGTTCGTCCCGAACGCCGATCTTGCGTTCGGGATTCTCGGCACCGAGCTCTGGTCACGGCACGGGGCGCGACTCGGGCTCAAGACGTACCGGCGGCTCGGCCGGCTGGGTGCGATCGAGTTCGCGGGCAGGCTGCTCGTATCGGCGCGCGACTGGCTCGAGACGTCGTTCGGCTCGGAGCGCGCACACGGGCTGCTCGCGCCGTGGGTGCTCCACACAGGGCTCGGCCCGGACGCGGCTGCATCCGGCTACATGGCGCAGGTGATCGCGGTCGCGGTCCAGGAGGGTGGCATGCCGATCCCGCGCGGCGGCGGAGCCAAGCTGGCCGACGCCCTCGTCGCGTTCATCCGGGAGCAGGGAGGGACCTGCGAGAACCTCACGCACGTCGAGCGCGTGTCATCCGACGGCGTTCGGACGTCGACGGGCGAGACGATCGACGCGTGGCGCGCAGTGATCTGCAACGTGACGCCGACGCAGCTCTACGGCTCGCTGCTCGAAGGGCTCGAGGCACCGCCGTTTCGTTATGGCCGCTCGGAGATGCAGATCCACTTCGCGCTCTCCGAGCCTCAGCGCTGGGACGGCGACGGCCGGCTTGGGGAGACGGCGATCGTGCATGTGACGCCCGGGCTCGACGGCGTCTCGCGAGCGGTCAACGAGGCCGACCGGGGGCTGCTGCCCGCCGAGGCGACCGTCGTCGTCGGTCAGCCGCTGACGATGGATCCCTCCCGAGCGCCCGACGGCAAGGGGCTGCTCTGGATCCAGCTGCAGGAGCTGCCGTGGCGGATCAAGGGCGATGCCGCAGGCGAGCTCGACGTCGGCGACGGCACGTGGACCGAGTCGCTCCGGGAGCGCTATGCCGACCGCATCCAGGCGCGCCTCGCGAAGCACATCCCGAATCTCGAATCGTCGATCCTCGCGCGGACGACGTTGTCTCCCGCCGACCTGCAGACAGCGAACGTCAACCTGGTGCACGGCGATCCGTACGGCGGCTCGCTGGCGCTCGACCAGAACTTCCTCTGGCGGGCCCCGCACCGAACGGTGGTGCCTCGCGTCTGGCAGGTCGGAGCCTCGACGCACCCCGGGCCGGGCCTCGGCGGCGGCAGCGGCGCCCTGGTCGCGCAGCAGCTGCTCGAGCCGCCGCTGCACAAGCGCCTGGCCGCGAAGTTCCGGTCGTGAACTCGCGAACCTGGTTCGCAGGCGAACCAGGTTCGAACCCAACCACCACCCAAACCTGGTTCGAACCAAGTACGCGAGTTTCGGCCCTCAGTGCGCGAAGATGCCCGTGCCGCCGAGCTCCGTCTCGAAGAAGAGACTCGCGAGCTCCAGATGTTCGAACAGGGCCTGGCCCGCCGCCTCCGGGTCGCGGGCGACGCACGCGGCGAGGAGCCGCTCGTCGAGGGCGCGATGGCGCTCCTGTAGTTCGCCCGCCGGTGAGAAGAGTGCAGGCCGGAAGCGCTCCGATCGGTCCCAGGCGGGACGGATCAGGCTGACCAACCACGGCGACTGGGAAGCGTCATAGAGGGTGAAGTGAAAATCGGTGTGAGCGCGCATAGTGCTCCGGACGTCTCCGGCGCCCCTGAGCTCGTCGAGCGAGTCGAGGTGGCGGCGGGCCTCGCCCGCCTCGGCGCTCGTCAACCGCTCGGCTGCCCGCCGGACCGCGAGCGACTCGAGCGCCAGGCGCACCTCGAACAGGTCCCGCAGCTCGTCGGGGTCGAAATCGAGCACCCGCGCGCCCTGGTGGGGCACGTGCTTGGCGAGTCCGAGTGCTTCGAGCTGCCGGACGGCTTCCCGGATCGGCGAGATGCTCATCCCGAGCGACCGGGCGAGCTCGTCCAGCCGCAGGGGGGTGCCGGCCGGGAGCTCGCCGAGAATGATCGCCTCGCGCAGCTGCTCGAGGGCGTATTCGGCCATCGTCCGGTGGCGCATCCGGCCTTCCGTGGCACGTGCCATGGCAGGAACGTCCCACAACCCTTGATCAGATGTCAAACCTCGTGAGAAGATCGACCAGTCCGCACCACGACCAGAGGAGTGAAGATGAGGAGATTGAGTTCCCGCACGGGGCTCATGGCTGTCGCGATTGCGGTGGCAGTCGTCGCGGTTGCGGCGACAGCGGCAGCGCGCTCGACCACGTCGACGGCCGGCACGATCACGATCGGTTGGGCGTTCGACAGCAAAGGCGCGATGGCGCCGTTCGACAACCCGGCGCTCGCTGCCGCCCAGTTGCGCGTCAAGCAGCTGAACGCAAAGGGAGGCGTCAGCGGCAAGAAGCTGCAGATCAAGACCTGTGACACACAGGGCAACAAGCCGGCGATCGCCAAGGCGTGTGCGTTGAAGCTGCTCGGGGGCGGCGCGAACGTCATCTTCACCACCTGCGACGTCGACCTCGCGGCACCTGTGGTGCAGGAGGCGATCAACCGTGGTGTGCTCGCAGTCGCGCCGTGCATCGGCACCGACCAGATGGGCCCGAAGCGCTTCGGTGCGAAGGGCAAGCTCGCGTTCAGCTTCGGCAACGTGGCTCAGGACGAGGGCTCGGCGATGGCGCAGTACGCGTGGGGCAAGGGCTGGCGCACAGCCGCTCTCGCCACCGACGGCGTGATCGTCTACTTCAAGAACGTCGTGCAGGCCTTCAAGGTCCGCTGGCAGCAGCTCGGCGGGAAGGTCGTCGACCAGGAGACGTACCACTCACTCGGCGGCAACGACGTGCAGAACACGATCAGCCGGCTGAACGGGAAGAAGGCCGACGTGATCGTCACTTCGACTGCGGGTGCGTTCGGCGCGCTGTCGACGCTGATCTCCGGGCTTCGGACACTCGGCAACGACACGCCGGTGCTCAACTCGTGGGCCGGTGACGGCACGTACTGGCTCCCGAAGAGCCCGCAGGTGACCAACTACTGGTTCGTCACGTTCGCGTCGGTCTTCGGCGACGACCCGAGCGCGGCGGTCAACAAGCTCGCGAAGCAGGTGCATGCGGGCACGGGCGGCTTCGTCACGGGCCCGGCTGCGATCGACGGTGTCGCGGCTGCGATCCGGCGGTCCGGCGGCTCGACGAACGGGGCAACGCTCGCAGCCAAGATGCAGAAGTTCAAGAAGGTGCCGACGATCTCAGGGCTTGTCAGCTTCTCGACGAAGCTGCACACGGTCTTCGGCCGTCAGTACCGCGTGATTCGGATCCAGAACAACAAGGCGAAGCTTGTCGGGACGGTCGTCGCCAAGGTCGTTCCGAAGATCTAGGAACCTGGTTGGCTGATTCGCAAGCCGACCGCAGGCACGAGCGGAGGCCCGGAGAAACCCTCCGGGCCTCCGCTGTGTCACGGTCCTACGACGGCGTGCAAGCGCTGCGCAGCGTCACGCTCACGCTTGAGCGCGGCGAGGTACTGGGCCTGATCGGCCCGAACGGCGCGGGCAAGTCGACGCTGGTCAACATCCTCTCCGGCTTCGACCGGCCGGACGGTGGGTCGGTGGTGCTCGAAGGACGCGATGTCACCCGATGGACGCCCCACCGTCGCGGCCGAAGCGGTCTCGTGCGAACGTTCCAGCACAGCCATGCGTTTCGTGAGCTCTCGGTGCGCGAGAACGTCGAGGTCGCTGCGCTCGGTGTCGGCGCCGGGCCGAGAGTCGCCACGCAACGTTCGGACGCCTTGCTCGAGCGGCTGGGACTCGATCGTTACGCGGACGGGCCGGCGCGTGCGCTCGCCCACGGCGACGAACGCCGCCTCGGTGTCGCGCGAGCTCTCGCGACCGAGCCGCGCTTCGTGCTGCTCGACGAGCCTGCGGCCGGGCTGCCCGAGGCAGAGGTTCCCCAGTTCGCGACCCTCGTCCGGTCGGTCGCGGCCGAGCACGGCGCGGGGGTCTTGCTGATCGACCACAACATGGCGCTGATCATGGACGTCTGCGACCGGATCCACGTCCTCGACCAGGGGGCGACGATCGCCGACGGCGCTCCTGCGGAGATCAGGGCGAACCTCGACGTGACCGCCGCGTATTTGGGCGAGTCGGCGGTGGCGGAGTGACTCAAGCACTCATGGTCGAGAACCTCTCGGTGCGCTACGGAGGCGTGCAAGCAGTACGCGGCCTCTCCTTCGAAGTCCAGCCCGGTGAGATCGTCGGGCTGATCGGAGCGAACGGCGCAGGCAAGTCCTCGACGTTGCACGCGATCATGGGCGCGGCTCCGGTCAGCGAGGGCGACGTCAGGCTCGGTGGGCGCTCGCTGCGCGGCCGCAGGCCGGAGGACGTAGCACGAAGTGGAATCGCGCTCGTACCCGAGGGCCGTCGCATCTTCTCCGAGCTCACCGTCGAGGAGAACCTGCGGCTCGGCTTCGCGGCACGCCGGTCGCGCACCGGCTCGAGCGATGCCGTGCGCACCGTCTACGAGCTGTTCCCGATCGTCGAGGAGTTCCGCCGCCGGCATGCGGGGGCGCTGTCGGGCGGCCAGCAGCAGCAGCTCGCAATCGCCCGCGCGCTCGTCGCCGAGCCCGACGTGCTCCTGCTCGACGAGCCTTCGCTCGGCCTCGCGCCAAACATGGTCGACGTGGTCTTCGGTGCGTTGCAGGCGATCCGCGACCGTGGACTCGCGGTGCTGCTCGTCGAGCAGCGCGCGCAGCGGACGGTCGCGCTCGCCGACCGCAGTCACGTGCTCTCGAACGGCGAGCTCCGCGTCACGCTCGGGCCGAAGGACGCGGCAGACACCGAGACGATGGTGGCGGCCTATTTCGCATGACCGTCGCCGTGCTCAACATCAGCTACCAGACGCTCGCCGACGCGACGGCGCTTGGAGCCATCTACGCCTTGATGGCCGTTGGGATCGGTCTCGTCTTCGGCGTCCTGCGGCTCGTCAACTTCGCGTACGGGCAACTCGTGATGTCCGGCGCCTTCGCGCTCGCGCTTGCTGCGCAGTGGGGGTGGCCCGTGTGGGCAGGCATCCTCCTCTGCTTCGCGGTCGTGCTCGCGCTCTCGGTCGCGATGGACTACCTTGTCTTCAGGCCGCTCCGCGGACAGGCCCCGGCCGTGATGCTCGTGGCCACGTTCGCGGTCGCGTTCCTGCTGCAGAGTGTCGCGCTCCTCTGGTTCGGCGCGCTCGGGAAGATCGCCTCGTCGCTCGCCTACCTGAACCGCCCGGTCACTGTCTCGGGCGTCGACATCCGCAAGATCACGATCGTCGCGCTGATCGTTGCTGCCGCGTGCCTGGTCGCGCTCTGGCTGCTGCTCGAGCGGACGACGATCGGGCTGCAGATGCGGGCGTCGTCGATGGATTTCCAGACTGCACGGCTGCTCGGCGTGCGCGCGAACCGGGTGATCGCCGCGGCGGTGCTCATCTCGGGAGCCCTGGCGGCGGTCGTCGCCGTGATGCTGACAGTGCAGAACCCGCTCGTGACGCCCGACTTCGCGCTGCGCGACACGATCATCGTGCTCGCCGGCGTCGTGCTCGGCGGGATGAACCGGCCGATCCCGGCGACACTCGGCGGCTTCGCGATCGGGTTCGCGAGCGGCCTGCTCGGCGGCGCCCTGCCGACCGAGAAGAGCCAGTATCTGCCGACGTTCCTGTTCGTCGCCGTGATCGTGATCCTGCTCGTCCGCCCAGGCGGCCTCTTCGGCCGGGCGCAGGTGGTCGAGCGCGTATGAGGGCCGTCGCCTCGCTGCAGCAGTTGCTCGCTCCTGCGGCACTGGTGATCGCCGCCGCGCTACTCGGCGCCGCTACCTCGGCCTCGACCCAGACCTACTTCATCGATTCGCTCGTCAAGGTCTCGATCGTCGTCGCGCTCTATGTCTTCATCGGCAACTCCGGCGTTCTCTCGTTCGGCCACATCAGCTTCGTCGCGCTCGGCGCCTGGACGGCGGGCGTCCTGACGGTGCCGACGGGTGAGAAGCCGGCGATCATGCCGAACCTCGCGCACTGGCTCGTACACCGCACCGCGGGCAATCTCACCTCGCTCTTGCTCGCTGCGATCGTCGGCGGGATCGCCGCACTCGTGGTCGGGATCCCGCTGATGCGCCTCTCGGGACTCGCCGCGGGCATCGCGACGTTCGCGGTACTCGAGATCACGCACAACGTCCTGCGCTACTACGAGAAGATCGGCCCCGGCCTGAACACGTTTTCGTCGGTGCCCGAGACGACCGGCCTCCGGCAGGCTGCGATCGGAGCGCTGGTCGTGATCGTGGTCGCCTACGCCTACGCGCGCAGCCGCTACGGGCGACTGCTGCGGGCGACCAGAGAAGATGCGGCCGCCGCCCGGGCCGTCGGCACGTCGGTGTACCGCCAGCGTCTGCTCGCGTTCGCGATCTCGGGCCTGCTTGCCGGACTGGCCGGCGGTCTCTACGTCCACCTGCTGCCGCTGAACACCGAGGCGCTCTATCTCGACCTGACGTTCATCACGCTCGCGATGCTCGTGGTCGGCGGCGCGAGCAGCCTCTTCGGCGCCGTCGTCGGTGCGCTCGCGGTCAGCGCGCTCGACTCGTATCTCGCCGTCGCCGAGAACGGCACCTCGCTCTTCGGGCAGCACATCGACCTGCCCGCAGGCACCCGGGTGATCGTGGTCGGCGTGCTGATGGCCGTCGTCTTGATCCTGCGCCCGTCCGGTTTGACCGGCGGCCGCGAGTTCAGCCTCCGCAGGAGGGGCGCATGACGCGCGTCTGCGTGGCCGGGGCGGGTGCGATCGGCAGCCTGTTCGCGGCGCACCTCGCGCGCGTCGCCGACGTATCGGCGCTCGTCCGCCGCCCCGAGCACGCCTACGCGCTGCGCGAGCGCGGGCTGCGGATCAGCGGTCGCGCCAATTTCACCTCGCGGCTCGATGCAGCGACGTCTCCGGACGAGCTCGGGACACCCGAGCTCGTGATCCTCGCCTGCAAGGGCACCGACCTCGCCACGGTCGCGGCCGGGCTCGCGGGCCACTGGCCGGAGGCGACCCTGATGACCGTGCAGAACGGGATTGGCGCCGACGAGACAGTCGCTCAGTACGGTCCCTGGAAACTGCTCACAGCTGTCACGTTCATGAGCGGGACGCGACACGACGACACGCACGTCGAGTACGTGCTCGACACGGCGACGTGGATCGGGCCGGCGCGCGGCACCACCCCTGCAGACGCGCAACGGGTCGCCGAGTTGATCGTCAGCTCGGGGCTAGCGGCCGAGGCGTTCGACGACCTTCGGCCCGCACAGTGGTCGAAGCTGGTCTTCAACGCCACCGTCAACACGGTCGCGGCGCTGACCGGCCTGCCCCACGACCCGCACTTCGCGGCGGTCGGCGGCGAGAGCGACCTCGGCCACCTCGTGCGTGATCTGATGAACGAAGGCAAGGCCGTCGCGGCAGCGGCGGGCGTACCCCTACGAGGACCCCTGGGAGATGAATGTGCTCGCGACGCAACGTGGGAGCGCCCACTATCCGTCGATGCTCGAGGACGTCGAGGCGCATCGCCCGACGGAGATCGAGATGATCACCGGCGCCCTCGTACGCGAGGCCGACCGGGTCGGCGTTCCCGTGCCGCTGCACAAGGCGATGCTGCGCCTGATCAAGGCCAAGGAGGCCTCCTGGTGAGGGTGTGCATCGTCGGCTGCGGGGCTGTCGGATCGCTCTTCGCGGCGAATCTCGCCACTCTCGACGACGTAGAGGTCTGGGCGTACGACTTGGCGCAGGCGCACGTCGACGCGATCAACCGCGACGGACTGCGGCTGACGGGCGCGGGCGAGGTCAGCTCACGGCCACGTGCGACGAGCGACGCGTCAGAGATACCCGCGTGCAGTTTCGGCATCGTCGCGACGAAGGCGATGCACACGGCGCCCGCGATCGCGGCGACGGCGCATGCGTTCGCCGACGGCTCGGTCGCGACCGTCCAGAACGGGATCGGCAACGAGGAAGTGCTCGCCGAGCACGTCGAGCGCGTGATTCGCGGCACGACCTTTCCGGCGGGCAAGATCACCGCGCCCGGCGTCGTGCAGTGGGACGTCAAGGGCGACACCACCTTCGGGCCGTTCGAGCCGAAGCCCGCGCCGCTCGAGGCCGTGCAACAGCTTGCGGACGCCTGCACGAGGGGCGGGATGCCCGCTTCGGCCGTGGAGGACGCACGCGGGCCGCAGTGGCGCAAGGTGATCTTCAACGCGGCCACGAATCCGCTCGGCGCGCTGACCGGGCTCACCCACGGGCGCCTGTGCGAGCAGCCGGCGCTGCGGCGGCTCGTCAGCAAACTCGTCGACGAGGGGAAGGCGGTCGCCGCTGCGCAGGGCATCGTGCTCGACGCCGACCCGGAGGAACTGATCGACTACGCAGCGCGACCCGACGTCGCCTACGGGCACAAGGCATCGATGCTGCAAGACGTCGAGGCCCGGCGTCAGACGGAAGTCGACTACCTGAACGGCGGCATCGCAGAGTTCGGGCGCTCACTCGGCGTGCCGACCCCGACACACGAATCGATCTGGGCACTGGTGAAAGGAGTTGAGGCCGCGTGGCAACAGTGATGCCGTCTGCGGAGATCGACAGGCGCTACAGCCGGATTCGCGAGGCGATGGCCCGCGACTCGCTCGACGCAGTGATCGTCGCCGGGAACGAATACAGCGGTTTCGAGGGCGCCGTTACGTACATGTCCGGCTTCGTGATCGTGCATCGCTATGCGTACGTGCTGCTCCCGCTCGAGGGCGATCCCGTGATCGTCTTCCCGCGCGAGGCGACCTACGTCGGGGAGCACGGGACGACCTGGATCGAGGAGCAGATCTTCGTCGACAAGCCGGGCGAATGGCTGGCCGACCAGGTGCGCGGCAAGCGCGTCGGCGTGTACGGCCTTGACTACGTGATGACGGTGCGCGACTTCCGCGCGCTCGACGGCGCCGCCGAGATCGTGCCCTGGGACATCGCGTTCGACCACGCGCGCGCAGTCAAGAGCGAGCACGAGCTGGCGTCGGTTCGCGACAGCGTCCGCATCAACACCGAAGGTTTCTGGATCTTCCTCGAGCAGTTCGCACCGGGGAAGACCGAGCGCGAGATCCTCTCCCACTGCGAGCAGTACTTCGTCAGCGAGGGCTGTGGGCGCCTGACGATGGACATGGTGCTCGTCGGCGCGAACGGTTCGGCCCTGCCCGAGTTCAAGATCGCAGGCGACTACGCGATCAAGGCGAGCGACATGGTGCTGCCGTCGCTCGAGATCGCTGGCGCAGGTGGGCACTGGGTCGAGGTGTCGCGCGCGATCTGCGCCGAGCAGCCGAGCGCCGGGACGGCGCAGATGATGGAGGCATACGAGGAGTACTACGACGCAGCGCGGTCGGCGCTGAAGGACGGCGCGACAGCTCACGACGTGCATCGCGCCGTCTCGAAAGGCTTCCTCGACCGCGGCTTCGTACTCGGCCACGTGACCGGTCACTCGATCGGGATGACGATGATCGAGTTCCCGAAGATCGGCGAAGGGGACGAGACCGAGCTGCGCGAGAACATGGTCTTCTCGATGCACCCGCACGCGATCTCGCAGGACGGTCAGACCTGCCTCTACATGCAAGACACCTGGCTCGTCACGGCCGACGGCGGCGTGCCGCTTGCCGACCTGCCGATGAAGATCTTCGACGGAACGGAGGAGCGGAGATGAGCGAGCTTGCGAAGCCGGTCCTGCCGGGAGCAGGCGGGTCGGACTATGAGCGCTACCTGCGCACCGACGACCTGCTCGCGTTGCAGAAGTCCTCAGACGAGTGGGTGCACCGCGACGAGTTGCTCTTCCAGTCGGTGCACCAGACCTCCGAGATCTGGCTGAAGCTCGCCTGGAACGAGGTCGAGGAAGCAGGGCGGCTGATCCGCGAGGACGACATTTCCGCGGCCAACCGCCTGCTGCGTCGCGCGAACGACTGCCTGAAGATCGTCACCACGGCCCTCGACATGCTCGAGCACATGTCGCCGTGGGAGTACACGGAGGTGCGGAAGGTGCTCGGGCACGGCAGCGGCTTCGACTCGCCGGGGTTCCGCGAGATCCGCCGGGTCATGAAGCCGGTCGGCGAATCGTTCCACGACGCGCACGAGCGCGCCGGCCTCTCGCTGGTCGAGGTCTACACCCGCGGCCGCGAGTTCGAGGACCTCTACACGCTGGCCGAGCTCCTGATCGAGTTCGACGAGCGAGTGATCGTCTGGCGCGTGCGCCACTTCAAGGTCGTGCAGCGCGTGATCGGCGGCGATGTGATCGGCACGCAGGGCACTCCGGTCGAGGTGATGGGGCGTCTGATCCACCACTCGTTCTTCCCCGAGCTCTGGGACGTGCGCAACGACCTGACGCAGATGAACCTGCCCGAATGACCAGCGCCGCCAAATTCGAGGGAATAGCCCTCGGTTGCGGCAACTTCGGCGGCGTCGGCTCGGCGCCGGAGTTCTTCGGCCAGGGCATCGCCGAGGACGAGGCGTACGCGATCATGGACCGCGCCTGGGCGAACGGCCTCCACTGGTTCGACACCGGCGACGCCTACGGCGGCGGCACCTCGGAACGCTGGATCGGCGCGTGGCGAGCTGCGCGCAGACCCGAGGGCCTGCAGTTGACGACGAAGGTCTTCCACTCGACGACCGGGACACTGGGCGACGTCGGACTCGCTCCCGACCGCATCCGGCGCCAGCTCGAAAGCAGTCTCGAGCGGCTCGGTGTCGATCGCATCGACCTCTATCTCGCGCACGAGCCGGACGAGGCGACGCCCATCGGCGAGACGATCGCGACCTTCGAGGCGGCGCGCGAGGAGGGTCTGATCGGCGCCTGGGGCCTCTCGAACTACGACGCCGTCGGGGTCACCGAGGCGCTGCAGCACGGGACCCCGGCGCTGCTCCAGAACCCCTACTCGCTGCTCGATCGTGGCGACGAGGCCGACGTGCTGCCGCTCTGCGGCGTTCGCGGGATCCCGTACGTTCCGTTCGGGCCGCTGTCCGGCGGCTGGCTGACCGGCAAGTACCGGCGTGGCGAGGCCTTCCCGGCGGGCTCGCGCATGACGCAGCGCCCCGGGCCGTACGAGCAGCTTGTCTCGGACCGAGTCTTCGACGGGCTCGACCGCTTGCGCGACGAGGCCGAGGCTCGCAGCGTCGACACCGCAACGATCGCCTTCGCGTGGGTGCTCGCAAGCCCCGGCGTCGCAGGCGCCGTCTGCGGGCCGAACCGCGCCGACCAGCTCGATCCTGTCCTCGCCGCGCGGGAGCTCGCACTTTCACCTGACGACCGAGACCGGATTGGGAGGTTTTTCGACCTATGAGCGTTCGCGTGATCGATGAGGAGGACGTCCGCCGGCTGCTGCCGATGGACGAGTGCATCGAAGTGATGGCCGGCGCGCTCGAATCGCTGGCGCGCGGTGAGGTCCACAATCCGCTTCGCTTCGTCGTTCGGCCGCCGGGCGAGTCGAGCCTGCTCGGCCTGATGCCGTCGCATCGCGGCGGCGGCGCGCCGCTCTGGGCGCTGAAGTCGATCGCGATCTTCCCGTCGAACGCCGAGCGCGGGCTCGACCTGCACCAGGGTTTCGTCGCGCTCTTTGACGGCGAGACCGGCGCGACGCGGGCGATCATGAATGCCGGTGGGATCACCGCGGTTCGCACCGCTGCGGTCTCAGCCGTGGCGACGCGCCTGCTGGCCCGCGAGAACGTGGGCACGCTCGCGATCCTCGGCGCCGGCATCCAGGCCAAGTCGCATCTCGAGGCGATGCGCGCGGTGCGCGACTTCGATCGTGTCGTCGCGTGGAGCCGGACGCCGGGGCGGGCTGCCGCGGAGCTCGACGACGTTGAGGAACTGGCCACGGCCGAAGCAGCGGTTCGCGTCGCCGACGTCCTCGTGACGGCGACGTCGGCGGCCGAGCCGATCGTGCAACGCGAGTGGCTGCGTCCCGGCGTCCATATCAACGGTGTCGGCTCGAGCATCCCGTCGACGCGCGAGCTCGATACCGCGACCATGCGCGACGCATCGCTCTTCGTCGACCGCCGCGAGTCGACGACCAACGAGGCAGGCGACTTCCTGATCCCGCAGAGCGAAGGCGTGATCGGGCCTGAGCACATTCGCGCCGAGATCGGCGAGCTGCTGATCGGCACCGCGACAGGGCGCGAGTCGGACGACGAGCTGACCTTGTTCAAGTCACTCGGCCTCGCGGTCGAGGACCTCGCCGCCGCCGAGCACGTGCTCGCGCGGGCCGAGGCGGAGAACGTCGGCACGATGGTCTCGCTGTGATCCCGGTCGCCGAGATCCGTCGAGCCCGCGAGGTGCTCGACGGGACGGCGATCCGTACCCCGCTCGTTCGGCTCGATGTCGACTCCGACGCCGAGCTCTGGCTCAAGCTGGAGGTGCTGCAGCCCGTGCGGTCGTTCAAGATCCGCGGTGCCGGAAACGCGATCCTGCAGGCGACGGACGGCGAGCTCGCAAACGGCGTGCTCACGGCGAGCGCCGGCAACATGGCGCAGGGAGTCGCCTATGCCGCCCGCTTGCGCGGTGTCCCCGCGACGATCGTGGTGCCAGAGCACGCGCCGCAGACGAAAATCGATGCGATCGAGCGCTACGGCGGGTGCGTGATCAAGGTGCCGTACGAGGAGTGGTGGCAGGTGCTCGTCTCCGGGCTCTACGAAGGTGCTCGCGGCCTCTTTATCCATCCGGTCGACGACGACCGGGTGATGGCCGGCAATGGGACGATCGGGCTCGAGCTGCTCGAGCAGCTGCCCGACTTCGACACGGTCGTCGTGCCGTACGGCGGCGGCGGTCTGCTGACCGGGATCGCGAGTGCTGTCAAGGCGGAGCGGCCCGAGGTGAAGTTCGTCGTCGCCGAGCCCGAGACCGGCGCACCTGTGGCGGCGACGCTCGCTGCCGGGACACCGACCGCGGTCGAGTACACGCCGTCGTTCGTCGACGGCTCCGGCAGCCGTGAGCTGATCCCGCGCGTGTGGGATCAGGCCTCGCAGCTGCTCGACGCTGCCTATGCGCTGCCGCTCGACGAGGTCGCCGCCGCCGTACGCGTGATCGCCGAACGGGCGCGGGTGATCGCCGAGGGCGCAGGCGCGCTCTCGGTTGCAACCGCGCTCTCGAACAGGCTCGCGGGCGCCCGCAAAGTCGTCTGCATCGTCTCGGGCGGCAACATCGACCCGGCCGTCCTGAGCCGGATTCTGATTGGAGAGCAGCCGTGAACGTCGATGCAATTCGTGCAAGGTTCTCGTCGCTCGGCGACGGGTTCGCGTATTTCGATGCGCCCGGGGGCACGCAGGTGCCTGACGAGGTCGGTCAGGCGGTCGCGGACGCGATGCGAGACGCCTCGGGCAACCTGGGCGCGCCGTACGCGACGGGACGTGCGGTCGAGGGAATCCTCGAGCGGGCGAAGGCCGACGCCGGTCGTTTCCTCGGCTGTTCCGCCGACGAGATCTCGTTCGGGATGAACATGACGAGCCTCGACTTCGCGATCTCGCGGGCCGCGGGTCGCGACTTCGCGGCCGGCGACGAGGTGCTGACGACGCAGCTCGACCACGACGGCGGCGTCGCACCCTGGGTCGAGCTCGCTGCGGACCGAGGGATGGCGGTGCGGATCGCGCAAGCGACCAGCGACCTGACGGTCGACTACGACGACCTCGAGCGGCAGCTCTCCGATCGCACGCGGGTGGTTGCGTTTGCCGTTGCCTCGAACGCGACCGGCACGATCGCCGATGCGAAGCGCATCTGTGCTCTGGCACGCGATGCGGGGGCGATCTCGTGGATCGACGCAGTCCACTATGCGGCCCACGAGCCGATCGACGTCGCCGAGATCGGATGCGACGTACTCCTCTGCTCGCCGTACAAGTTTTGCGGCCCGCACCTCGGCGTCTCGTACGTCCGCCGCGAGCTGGCCGAGAGCTGGCGCCCGTACAAGGCGCGCCCGTCGGCAGCGACTCCCGTCGGCCGGAAGTTCGAGACGGGCACGCTGCCCTACGAGCTGCTCGCCGGTTTCAGCGCGACGATCGCGTACCTCGACTCGATCGGCGGGCTGCCTGCGATCAAGGAGTACGAGCGCGCGCTCGGCGACCACCTGATCGAGAATCTGCCCGCGAACGTCGAGCTCTATGGGCCGCCGACGATGGACGGACGCGTGCCGACCTTTCTCTTCAACGTCGAGGGCGTCCCGGCCGGCGACGTTGCGCACAAGCTGGCCGAGCAGGGCATCGGGCTCTGGTACGCAGACAACTGGTACTGCGTCGCGCTCGGCCCGATCCTCCCGGAGCAGTCTTTGCGCGCCGGCCTGGCGCACTACAACACGCAGGCCGAGGTCGACCGGCTGCTCGCGGCGCTGGCAGCGCTGTAGGCAGGCAGAAACTCACGAACCTGGTTCGAACGTGGTTCGAACCAGGTTCGAAGCACCACTTGCGAATCAGATTTCCCTAACAGGTGTGCGCAATCCTCGTGGGCGTGAGAGGCAGCTCACTCATCGCCGCGGTTCTCGCCGCCGCCGTCCTGGTCGGTGCATCCGGGAGCTCCGCGGCTCCGCGGACGGCCAGCGCCGGCGTCTTCAGCGGCTACGCGTTCGACTCGTGCACAGCGCCGTCGAGCGCGGCGCTGAACGCCTGGCTCGCATCGCCGTACCGCGCGCTCGGCATCTACATCGGCGGCGCGAACCGCTCCTGCAAGGATGGTAACCTCTCGCCGGCCTGGGTGTCCTCGACGCTGAGCGCGGGCTGGAGCCTGCTTCCTCTCTACGTCGGCTTGCAGGCCCCGTGTGTCGCTCAGAGCGGCCTGCAGAAGATCTCGGCCGTCACCACGACCGCAGCCAACCAGGGACGGGCGGCGGCGAGTGACGCGATCGCGAAAGCGACGGCGTTCGGCCTGCCGCCCGATAGCCCGATCTACTTCGACATGGAGGGCTACTCGATCTCGAACCCAACGTGCTCGAAGGCCGTGCAGTCGTTCGTCTCGGCGTGGACGATCGCGCTGCAGGCGCAGGGTTATGCCTCTGGTGTGTACGGCAGTGCCGCTTCGACGATGCGTGACGTAGCTGCGGTCGGCTCCGGCTTGCCCGACGCCGGCTGGATCGCCAACTGGAACGGCGTCGAGAGCGTCTTCGGCGACCCATACGTGAGCGACGGTGTGTGGGCGAATCACCAGCGCGTCCACCAGTACAAGGGCGGCCACAACGAGACGTGGCACGGCGTCACGATCAACATCGACTCGAACGTCGTCGACGGTCCTGTCGTCGGCGGCTCGGCCGCACCGCCGCCTCCGCCGCCACCCGTCGAGCCGCCCGCCGGCTCGGTCGGCTCGGGCGACTCCAAGGCAACCGCGACCTGGCCCAATGGAGCCTTCGCCTCGACGGCCGTCGTGACGCTGACGCCGACTACCCAGCCGCCCGCGCCGTCGGGCTACGGCGTGCAGCTGACCGTCACCGACCCGGCGATCGCCGCCCCCGTCACGCGCTTCGCCAAGCCTGTGATCGTGCACCTCCTGGTGACCGCCGGTGCGCTGACACCGTCGTGGTCGCCCGACGGGACGACGTGGAAGGCGATGCCGCTGCTCAGTTCGGCCACACTCCCACCCGGCGTCGACACCGGCTACACCCTCGACCCCGACGGCACGATCGAGATCCAGACGCTCGTACCGGGCTTCTTCGGGTTGCTTCCGGATACGGTGCCGCCGAGCCAGCCGCCGTCGTTCACCGGGCGCCTGCTGCATAACGCCTTGACGCTCTCCTGGCAGGGAGCGACCGACAACAGCGGACGCATCGCCTCGTACCAGTTGCTGCTCGACGGGACGCCCGTGGCGACGCTCGACGGCACGAAGCGTCGCGTGATCGTCCGCTCCTTCCACCCGGCCACCCAGACCGTGTACCGCATCCAGGCTGTCGACGGTTCCGGCATCTTCGGAAAGCCGTCAACAGCGGTCGTCGTGCTCCCGACGAAGCGGCCGAAGGACACGCCGAAGGCCTTGCCTCGCTGGGCGTGGTCGGTGCTCACCTGGCAGCACAGCGGCGGTACGCGGCCGAAGGCTGCGCCCAAGAAGCTGCCTGCCTGGTACTGGCGGTGGGCCGCGTGGCGGCTCGCGCCTTTCCACCTCAGGCGCTAGGGGGCGTAGGCTTGCCGTCGTGGCCGACGCGGTCAACATCTTCAGCGGCGAGAACCACGAAGGCCGGATCGACGTGGGACGCGCTCTAGGCTCGGCGGCGACCCTCATGTTCATCTACGACCTCGCGCCGGGGCAGAGCTCGTCGCCGTATCACTACGAGTACGACGAGGAATGGCTGCTGGTCGTCGACGGCACCGTCGTGTTGCGCGCGCCCGACGGCGAGCACACGCTGGAGCGTGGCGATCTCGTGCGCTTCCCGGCCGGCCCGGAAGGCGCGCACAAGGTCATGAACCGGAGCGGGGCGCCGGCGAGGACGCTCCTGTTCTCGAGCTCGCGAGGGCTGGCCGTCTCCGTCTACCCGGACAGCGACACGATCGGGGTGTGGGCAGGCGACGAGACCAACGACCTCGTCTTCCGGCGCGGCACCGCCGTGCCGTGGGCGTACGGCGAGGAAGGCTGGAACAAGGCCCGAGGTCATGAAGGGCCCGGGATAGACGAAGGGGCCCCGAGGGGCCCCTTCGAATTCCCACCCGGCGCCTGGACGCTTTCGTCCACCTCGCCGACCAGCCGGGCTCTGCACTTGCGTGCTTCCTCCAGTTGCTCGGCGGGGCTTCGACCTACTCTGCGCCCCGCGCTTGGCAGGAACCGCAGACTACGTCCCGGGCCGGCCCGCACGCAAGGGGCGTCGGCGAGAAATCGTGTGCACGTTGCGTGGTTTGGCGCCTGACCATCACGGCTACCATCGTTGCTGATGCGTCGCGCTCTTGGGTCAGCCGCGATCGCAGTCGTCGCTGCGCTTGCTCTCTGTTCGATCACCGCCGCGAAAGCCGGTGGTAAGAGCTTGCAGCATGTGACGCTGATCGGCGACTCGGTCGCCTCCTCGATCGGCGTCACGCAGTCGGCAGTAGCGGTGCTGAACCAGGGGATCGACCTCGACCTCGAGGCGGCTGCCTGCCGGCGGCTCGAGGACGCGAGCTGCCCGCCGGGCCCGCCGACCGTGATCGATCTCATCAAGCAGCAGGGCGCCGCGATCGGGCCGACCGTCGTCATCGCCGTTGGCTACAACGACTTCGCCGACCATTACGCGACTGAGATCGACGACGTGCTAGCCGCTCTCGAGGCCGTCAATGTCAAGCACGTGTTCTGGTTGACGCTCCGAGCCGCGCATCACCCGTACATCGCTATGAACGACGAGATCGCCGCCGCCGCGGCGAAGCACCCCGAGGTCTCGGTGATCGACTGGAACGTCTATTCGCGCAGCCATCCGGAGTGGTTCCAGGACGACGGACTCCACACGCTCGTGGGCGGCGCCGTAGCGATGGCCGGGCTGATCCACCAGAAGCTCCTCGCGGCGGGGGTCGCCGCGCCCGCGCCCCGAGTGCAGACGCGGGCGCTCCCGGCGGGCCGTCGCGGCCACGTCTACTCGACGCGGCTCAGCGCCGCCGGAGGGCACGCGCCGTATGCCTGGTCATTGACGGGGCGCCTGCCGGCAGGACTTCGGCTGCGCGCCAGCGGGCTGCTGTCAGGCACCCCACGCACGATCGACGAGACAGGCACGTTCACCCTCGTCGTCCACGTCAAGGACGGCAACGGACAGATCGGCACGCGAAAGCTGCTGCTCCGCCTCCGACGCTGATACTTGGGCGGTGCTGTTCCCGACCGTCACGTTCGCGCTCTTCTTCGCAGTCGTGCTGCCTGTCTCGTGGGTTCTGCAGCCTTACCAGCGCGCGTGGCGCGCCTGGATCCTTGTCGCGAGCTACGTGTTCTACGCGTGGTGGGACTGGCGGTTCGTCTTCCTGCTCGGTGCCTCGACGGTCGTCAACCACCTCCTGGCGGTCGCCATCCACCGCACGCGGCCGCAGGGGGCGCGGAAGCTCCTGCTCTCACTTGCGCTCGTCTTCGATCTCGGCCTGCTCGGCTACTTCAAGTACACGAACTTCTTCCTGAGCTCGGTCGACAACGCGGTCGGTACCTCCTGGCTGACGGATGTCGTGCTGCCGGTCGGCATCTCCTTCTACACCTTCATGGCGATCTCGTACGTCGTCGACACCTACCGTCGCGAGCTCGTCCCGGCGTCGTTCGCCCGCTTCGCGGTCTTCCAGGCGTTCTTTCCGCACCTAGTCGCGGGGCCGATCGTTCGTGCGAGCGAGCTGCTGCCTCAACTCGAATCGCCGCGCGACCCACGTCGGGTCGACAGCTCCCGCGCGTTCTTCCTGATCATCAGCGGCCTCTTCCTGAAGGTGGTGATCGCGAACCACCTCGCGACACACATCGTCGACGACGTGTTCGCAGCGCCGAACGCGCACTCGTCGCTCGAGGTGCTGGTCGGCGTCTACGGCTACGCCGTGCAGATCTTCGCCGACTTTTGTGGCTACACGAACATCGCGATCGGAGTCGCATTGCTGCTCGGCTTCGAGTTCCCACAGAACTTCAACTCGCCGTACACCGCCGCCTCGCTCCAGGACTTCTGGCGCCGCTGGCACATGACGCTGTCGCGCTGGCTCCGCGACTACCTCTACATCCCGCTCGGCGGCAACCGGAAGGGCGGTCTGCTGACCTACCGCAACTTGCTGCTGACGATGGTGCTTGGAGGGCTCTGGCACGGAGCCGCGTGGACGTTCGTCGCGTGGGGCGCGATCCACGGCGGCGGGCTCGCGATCGAGCGCGCGCTCGGCTGGCGACCGACCTCCGCCGCCGCGCAGTGGTTCGGGCGCATCCTCACCTTCCATGTCGTCTGCTTCGGCTGGGTGTTCTTCCGGGCCGACTCGTTCGGCCGGGCCGGCACGGTCCTGGAGCGGCTCTTCACGGCGTGGGGGCAGTCCTCGCCGCTCGTCACCACCTCGGTCGTTGCCGCGATCGTGGTTGGCGTCGGCACCCAGTTCGTGCGCCCCGGTGCGCTCGCCGGCCTGCTCCGCGGTTTCGGCCGGCTGCCGGTTCCCGCGCAGGCGGTGACGGTCGCCGTCTGCCTGATGCTGATCAACACGCTCGGCCCCGAAGGCGTCGCGCCGTTCATCTACTTCCGCTTCTAGATGCGCCTCATCTCAACACCGGCCGGCCGCGGGATCGTCGTCCTGTTGACGGCTCTCTGCCTCACCGCTCTGCTCGACGCCGAGGGCCTCCGCAAGCAGGCCCAGATCCAGCAGCCGGGCTTCGGCAGGCGGGTCGCGCTCGACGCGACGCGGCCACTCGTGCGGATCAGCCGCGCACTGCACCTGACGACGCCGCGGCACGATCTGCAGCGTGCGATCGGGCGCCAGAACGAAGACAGCATCGACTCGCGGGTGCACCTGCCGCTGCCGCCGCCCGCCGGCCCGCTGCCGTCCAAGGCACCGAAGCCGCGGCCCCACAAGCACGCGACCAAGCCGGCGAAGCCCGTCTTCACCGCAGCCCATCCGCTGCGGATCTGGGTTGCCGGCGACTCGCTCGCGCAGGTCCCGGGCGATGCTCTCGAACGGGTCGGCGGTGCGATCGACGTCGTCGGGGTGGAGAGCCGACTCTCGACCGGGCTCGCGCGACCGGACCTCTACAACTGGTACACGCGCTTCACCCAGGTGATCGCGACGCTGAAGCCGCAGGTCGCAGTCCTCTCCTTCGGCGCAGACGACGCGCACGACTACATGGCCGGCGTCCCGGGCGGCAAATCCGTCGGCAGCTTCGGGACGCCGAGCTGGATCGCGGAGTACCGCAGACGGGTCGACGGCGTCACGCGCGAATTGAACGCCGCCGGGATCAGGACGGTCTGGCTCGGCCTGCCGATTCCCGACGGGCCGGGCTTCAGGCACAGCTTCCCGATCGTCAACTCGATCCTCGCTTCCGTCGCCGCCCGCCATGCGAAGAGCTCGCAGTACGTCGACACCTGGCACATGCTCGACAGCGCACAGGGCAAGTACACGGCGTACCTCCGGGTACACGGGAAGCTGACGCTGATGCGGCTGCCCGACGGCGTGCACTACACCCCGCCTGCGGGCGACCTCGTCGCCCAGGGCGTGCTCACCCGCCTCCGGTCGGTCTACGTCTTGCGCTGAGCAGCCTTGCGCTGAGCAGCGGCGTCGACGGCCGCGTAGTCGCGAGTCTCGAGCGCCTTGATGATCGCATTCAGCCGCCGCGTCCGAGCTCGGCCCTCGGTTCCTTCGAGCCAGGTCAGCCAGCGGTCCCAGCGGGTCCGGCTCAACCGCTCGCGATTCGCCTTCGCAACGGCGTTGCGTCTCAGCGCTTCCTTCAGATCGTCCGGGGCGGGCAGTGGACGCTGCACGGTGTACGCCCGGTCCCATTCGCCACTCGCTTTCGCGGCTTCGACCGCTCGGAGCCCCATCGGCCTCATCTCGCCGGCCGCGATCAAGCGGAGCGCGATCTCCTTGTTCACCTTCGACCACTTGCTCTTCGGTCGCCGCGGTGTGAACCGCTGCCCGTAGCGCTCGTCGTCGATCCCGCCGATCACACCGTCGATCCAGCCGTAGCGCAGCGCGATCTCGACCGCCTGCGCCCACGTGATCACCTGCTTGCCGGAGGCTTTCTTCCAGAAGACGAGCCAGACCTCGGCTGCCGACTCGTGGTTCGAGTCGAGCCAGGCACGCCAGTCATCAGGGCTACGCGGTTGAAGCTCGTGCGGTTGAAGCTCGTGCGGTTGAAGCTCGTGCGGTTGAAGCTCGTCGCGAGTCATCCCGGAAACAAAAAAATCCCGCCGGGCCGGTGGCGCTTTCGTCCACCTACCGACCGATCGATCCTGGCTTGCGCCTGTCACGACTGCTCGGGAGGCTTCGACCTACTTGCGCTCCGTGCCCTGCGGGATCGCCAATCTACGGTTCGCCCCCTTGGTGCGCAAGTGGTCGTCGGACAAAAAGCCGCTCTTTCGTCGGAAATCGTTTCGGCACGGTCGGCGTGGCGGTGATTACCCTGTCTCGCATGCACGTCGTCCTGCCCGACAACTCCGAGCTCGAGCTCCCCGCCGGCGCGAGCGGCCTCGACGCCGCGCGTGCGATCGGCTCGAAGCTCGCCGAGCAGGCGGTGCTCGTGCGCGTCGACGGGCACCCGCAGGACCTGCGGGCGCCGCTCCGCGACGGAGCGAAGATCCAGATCCTGACCACGCGCGACACGGACGACCCCGACGCGCTCGCCGTCCTCCGTCACTCCTCGGCCCACCTGCTGGCCGAAGCGGTGCGGCGCCTCTATCCCGGCGTGAAGGTGGCGATCGGCCCGCCGATCGAGAACGGCTTCTACTACGACTTCGACTTTCCCGAGCCGATCACCGATGCCGACCTCGAGCGGATCGAGGCCGAGGTGAAGCGAGAGCTCAAGGAGGGGCGCACCTGGGAGCGGAAGGAGATCTCGCGGGCCGAGGCGCACCAGCGGTTCCTGGAGGAGAACGAGCCGTACAAGGTCGAGCTGGTCGACTCGGCGGAGGGCGACATCACGCTCTACGAGCAGGGGAATTTCGTCGATCTTTGCCGCGGGCCGCACCTGCAGAACTCGAAGCCGATCAAGGCGTTCAAGCTGACGAGCATCGCCGGTGCGTACTGGCGCGGCGACGAGCACAACAAGCAGCTGACTCGCATCTACGGGACCGCCTTCTACTCACAGGCAGACCTCGACGCGCACCTCGCCCGGCTCGAGGACGCGAGGCGGCGCGACCATCGCCGGCTCGGCCCGCAGCTCGACCTCTTCCACTTCGAGGACGTCTCGCCCGGCGCAGCGCTCTGGCACCCCAAGGGGATGGCGCTCTGGAACGCGCTCGAGTCGATGCGCCGCTCCGAGAACGACAAGCGTGGCTACCTCGAGGTGAAGACGCCGCTGATGTGGGACATCGAGCTCTGGAAGCGGTCGGGCCATTGGGAGAAGTACGGCGACAACCTCTTCCTGATCCCGTACGGCGAGTCGACCTACGGCTTGAAGCCGATGAACTGCCCGGGCCACATGCTGCTGTTCGCCTCGCGCCTGCGGAGCTATCGCGAGCTGCCCGTTCGCTTCGCCGAGGCGGCTGTGCTGCACCGCGACGAGCCGACCGGGTCGTTGCAGGGCCTGACCCGCGCCCGTCAGTTCAGCCAGGACGACGCGCACGTCTTCTGCACCGAGGAGCAGATCCAGGGCGAGATCGACGAGATGTTCGACTACGTCGGGTTCCTCTACGACGCCTTCGGGGTGCGCGAGCTGGCCCATGCCGAGCTCGCAACGCGGCCCGACAACAAGCTCGGCACCGACGAGCAGTGGGACTACACCGAGGGTGTGCTCCGCACCGCGATCGACCGGCAGGGGATCCCGTACAAGGTGATGGAGGGAGAGGGTGCCTTCTACGGGCCAAAGATCGACTTCTTCATGAAGGACGCGATGGGGCGCCCGTGGCAGATGGGGACGATTCAGCTCGACGGCCAGCAGCCCGAGCGGCTCGGCTGCCGTTACATGGGCGCCGACAACGCCGAGCACATGCCCTGGGTGATCCACCGGGCGCTCTTCGGCTCGCTCGAGCGCTTCATCGGGATCCTGATCGAGCATTACGGCGGTGCCTTCCCGTTCTGGCTCGCACCCGTGCAGATCCGCGTCATCCCGGTGGGCGAGAGCCATCGGCCGGCCGCGGCCGAGCTGGCGGCGTCGCTCCGGCCCTACCGGGTCGAGGTGGACGAGGCGGACGACACCGTGGGCAAGCGGATCCGAAACGGCGAGCTCGCGAAGATCCCCTACCTGGTCGTCTACGGCGACAAGGAGTCGGACGAGTCGCTTGCGATCCGCGAGCACGGCGGCGAACAGACGACGCTCTCCCTGGCAGATTTCCAGGCGAAACTTGCTACCCTTGAACCCTGGCAAGCAGGGGCGGAACCGTCTCTCACCTCCTAGCTCACGCTTCAGGGGTTGAAAATGACTACTCAACGTCTGGATGTTGAGGAAACCATCCTGCCGCTGCATGCCAGCGGTTTTTTCGTTCAATGAGGAGGTCAACACGAGCTTGGTGAAGAGCATTTGAGGCCGCGGGGCAGGCGCAGTTTCGAGCCGCCGCGCCGTCCGGAGCCGCAGACCCGCATCAACGACGCGATCCGCGTCCCGCGCGTCCGGCTGATCGATGAGGACGGCGAGCAGCTCGGGATCAAGACAACGGACGAGGCGCGCGAATACGCCTACGGAAAGAATCTCGACCTGGTCGAGGTCGCGGCCCAAGCGGATCCACCGGTCTGCCGCGTGATGGATTACGGCAAGTACCGGTACGAACTGGAGCAGAAGGCCAAGCTGGCCCGTAAGCACCAGACGCAGATCAACGTCAAGGAGATCAAGCTCAGACCCAAGATCGGGATCCACGACTACGAGACCAAGAAGGGCCACGTCGAGCGCTTTCTGAACCAGCGCGCGAAGGTCAAGGTCACGATCATGTTCAGGGGCCGCGAACGCGAGCACCCCGATCGTGGACGCGATCTGCTGATGCGCTTGGCGGACGACGTGAAGGAGATCGGCCTGATCGAGACGCAGCCGCTGCTCGAAGGGCGGAACATGACGATGGTGCTCGGCCCAACCAAGAATGCGGGAGCGAAGAGAGATGCCGAAACAGAAGACACGCTCGGGAGCGAAGAAGAAATTCAGAGTGACCGGCACCGGGAAGCTGATGCGAGCCAGCCAGAGGTCGGGGAAGCTCATGAACAAGTCGCCGAAGCAGAAGCGCCAGTTCAGTAAGGACAAATCGGTCGACTCGGCGAACGAGAAGGCGGTCAACCGCATGCTGGGGAGAAACTGACCGATGCCTCGCGTCAAGCGATCCGTTCACGGGCGCAAGAAGCGCCGCAAGGTTCTCGAGCAGGCGAAGGGCTACTGGGGCCTCAAGAGCACGAACTACAAGTACGCGAAGGAGCAGGTCGAGCGCTCCCTCTCGTACGCCTACCGCGACCGCAAGGTCAGAAAGCGCGAGTTCCGGAAGCTCTGGATCATGCGCATCAACGCGGGGGCACGCGCGAACGGCCTCTCCTACAACCAGTTCATCTCCGGCCTGAAGGCCGCTGAGATCGAGCTCGACCGCAAGGTCCTCGCCGACCTGGCAGTGGTCGATCCTGCGAAGTTCGCCGAGTTGGTCGAGCAGGCGAAAGCCGCGCTCGCGACCGCGAAATAAACCGGCAAGCGGAGATCTTCAGCAGGCAGGCCGGCTACTGCGACGGCCGCTCGCAGCTCTACGCGGATCTCTGCCGCCGCTTCGCGAACGACCCGCTTGTTGCCAAGGTCGCCCCCGACCTCGACTGGGACTTTCCGCTTCGCCTGCTCGGCGCGCTCCATTACCTCGTGCTCGCCGGTGAGGCGAGGTGGGTCGACGTCGGCGGCGCGCTCGTCGAGCACGCCGCCGAGCTCCGGCGCTTCACGACCGAGCAGCGCGTGCAGACGAACGAGGTCCAGCGGGCCTGGGCGCTGCTGCCGGGGTTTCTCACCGTGGCGGACGGGCGCCCGCTCGACGTGCTCGAGCTCGGCCCGTCCGCAGGGCTGAACCTGATCTGGGACCGGTACCGCTACCGCTACTCGACCGGCTCCTGGGGGCAAGGCGACTTCGTGCTGGAGGGCGACGACCGCACGCCGCCGCCGGCCGAGCTGCTCGCGCGCGACGTCTCGGTCGTCCGCCGGCGCGGCGTCGATCTGAACCCCGTCGAGGCGACGAGCGAGCACGGCGCCCGCGTCCTACAGGCGTTCGTCTGGGCCGACCAGACCGCGCGCCTCGAGCGGCTGCGGCGGGCGATCGACGCACTCCGCGCCGATCCGCCGGAGTTGATCCGCGGCGACTACGTCGACTCGCTGCCACCGCTCCTCGCCGACCGGGTCGACGGAGCGCAGCCGGTGGTCTTTCAGACTGCGTCGACGATGTATCTGACCGAGGCCGACCTGGCCCGGCTGCGCACCGCGCTCGAGCATGCCGCGCGGGTCGAGCCGATCGTGTTCCTCAGCTCGGGCGTGCACGACGAACGGCTTCGCGCTCGAGCTCGAGCGCTACCCGGGCGGCTCGGTCGAGCGGCTCGCGGTCTTCGACTTCCACGGCGCCTGGCTGGAATGGGGGCGTTGATCAGGCGGCCGCCAGGGCTCGGAGATAGGCCTCGACGTTGTCCCAGCTCGCTTCGATGCCGTCGTACTGCGTCATGTGGTCGCGGCCGGCCTGGTCGCGGAACGCCAGCTTCCACGTCATCGTCGTCACTCCGCCGGTCTCGCGGAAATCCACCGTCTCCACGGCCTCGGCGTCGGGCCACCCCTCGAACAGCCACGTCTGGACCAGGCGGGTAGGCGGCTCGATCTCCAGGAAGGTCCCGCGGAACGACATCTCCCGTCCCTCATCGGTGACCATCACGTAGTGGTACTCCCCGCCGACGCGGAGGTCGATGTCGCAGACCGCCATCTCCTCCCCGAACGGAGGGAAGGTGTTGCGAACGTGCTCTTCCTGCGTGAAGACGTCGAAGACAAGCTCGACCGGAGCTTCGAACTCGCGCGTCATCAGAATCTCGAGGTCGCTCGGGAACTCGATCCGATTCACTGTCACTGCGTCTCTCCTTGTCGTTGCAATTCCTTGAGGTAATCGTCGACCCGATCGAGCCGATCGCTCATCGCCTGCTCGTACTTGGCCAGCCAGTCCCGAACGGGCGCCAGGCGTGCCGGGTCGACGCTGTAGAGGCGGCGACGCCCGTCCGGCCGTGACCTGACGAGCCCGACCTCGCTGAGCACCCGCAGGTGCTTCGAGACCTGAGGTTGCGCCAGCGAGAGGTCGGCGACGAGCGTGCCGACTGCCTGTTCGCCGTCGGACAGGGCGTCCAGGATGTCGCGCCGGTGCCGCTCGGCGATCGCGGTGAAGAGGTCTGCCACTGTTCTTATATATTCCCTTAGAGGAATATGTCTGTCAATACAGTCCCGCTGTGATCGTCTCCAGGGACAACGAGCGCCTGAAGCTCGTCCGCAAGCTGCGCGACCGCAGCTGGCGCGACAAGCTCGGCCTCTTCTTCGTCGAAGGAGAGGACGCTGTCGCGGCCGCGACTGCGGAGCCGGTCGACCTCCTGCGCGCAGGTGACGACGTCGAGCCACGCCTGCTGGCCGAGGTCGCGACGACGCCCCACCCCGCGCGCGTTGATCGGCGTCTACCGCCGCGCCGACCTGCCGGTCTGGGAGGAGCGTCCGGCGACGCTGGCCCTCTGGCAGCTCGCCGATCCAGGCAACGTCGGCACGCTCATCCGCACCGCCGATGCTTTCGGTGCGGCGGTCGCGCTCTCCGAGGGCTGCGCCGACCCGACCTCGCCGAAAGCACTGCGCGCGAGCGCCGGCTCGATCTGGCGCGTGCCGCTCGGAACCTGGCCGGTCGCCGGCCGGAAGATTGCCCTGTTGCCGCACGGTGGGGAGCCACTCGGCGCGGTCGACCTGTCCGGGCGGGTCACGTTTCTGCTCGGCGCCGAGCGTGCTGGTTTACCGCCAGACGTCGAGCGCGATTTCGAGGCGCGGATCCCGATCTCTGGCGCCGAGTCGTTGAACGTCGCCGCCTCGGGCGCGATCGCGCTCTACGAGTGGCAGCGGCAGCGCACCTAGTCCGATTCGCGCAGTCGCCTAAGTCCGTCGAGGATCAGGTCGAGCCCGAAGTCGAACGCGTGTGGGCCGTCGTCCCCGAACCCGGCGAGATGCTGCTCGCCATGCTCGGCGAGATAGGGGTGGTCGGTCCGCAGTTCCTCGAGCAGAGCTGCGGCGACGTCTGCGAACTCCTGCCCAGCGGCGATGTTCCTCGCCGCGGCCGAGTGGCCGAGCTCCCAGAGGGTGAAGCCGAGGATGTGGCTGTCGAGCGCGTGATACGCGTGGTACGTCAGCTCGGCCGAGAAGCCGCCGCCGCGTAGCCGGCGTGAGTAGCCACTCCATGTAGCGCAGCCGCCGAGGCGGCGGCACGGCGCTGGTCGAGGTCGGAGAGATGACGAGGCTGCACGCCCACGGGTGCCGTAGCAGCGCGTCGTGCGCCGAGATCGCGCAGGTCCGGATCGCCACGTCCCACTCCTCGCCGGAGGGCAGCTCGATCTCGCTGATCACGCGATCGACGATTGCGTCGACGAGGTCGCCCTTGTTGGCGACGTGGTTGTAGAGCGACATCGCCTCGACTCCGAGAGTGCCGGCGAGCTTGCGCATCGTCAGCGACTCGATCCCGCCTTGGTCGGCGAGCTCGATCGCGGCGCTCAGCACCCGCTCTCGGCTCAGCTTCGTGCGCGGTTTCGAGTCTCTGGTCGCCATTTGACAAACTTACGCTGTACGTTTAGCCTCAACTTACAGTGTATGTCAACGGTTCGGAGGACACGATGCAGGCGATTGTCAACAGCGAGTACGGCCCACCCGAGAACCTGCGCCTCGCCGAGCTCGAGCAGCCTGAGATCGGCGCCGACGGCGTGCTCGTACGGGTCGGTGCCGCCTCCGTCAATCCCTTCGACTGGCACGTGGTGCGCGGCCAGCCGTACATCGGCCGCCTGGTTGGGATGGGTTTGCGGCGGCCGAAGCGCAGCCGCAAGGGTGTCGACGTGGCGGGGACGGTCGAGGCTGTCGGCGAGAACGTGACGACTCTCCGCCCGGGCGACGAGGTGTTCGGGACCGTCCATGGCGCGTTCGCCGAGTACGTCGCCGGCACCGAGCAGGACTTCGTCGCGAAGCCGGCTCGCCTCACGTTCGAGCAGTCGGCGGCGATCCCGATGGCTGGGATCAGCGCGCTGCAGGCACTACGCGATCGCGGTGCGCTCGAGGCGGGACAGAGCGTTCTGATCAACGGCGCCTCGGGCGGTGTGGGCACCTTCGCCGTCCAGCTCGCGCATGCCTTCGGCGCTCGGGTCACCGGCGTCTGCAGCAGCCGGAACGTCGACCTGGTGCGATCACTCGGCGCCGACCATCGTCGTCGACTACACGGTCGACGACTTCACTCGGGGTGATGTCGCCTACGACCTGATCATCGACACGGTCGGCAACCGCTCGCTGCGGGAGCTTCGTCGCGCGCTGACGCCGACCGGAACGCTCGTGATCGTCGGTGGCGGAGGCGGCCGGCTGATCGGTGGGTTGGCCCAGCTGCCGAAGTCGATCGTGGCCGACCGCTTCACGAAGCAACGGCTCACACGGCTGTTCGCGAAGCTCCACAACGAAGATCTCGTCGTGCTGAGGGGGCTCGTCGACCAGGGCACGGTGACCCCGGTGATCGACCGCACGTATCCGCTTGCGGCCACCGGCGAGGCGATCCGGTACGTCGAGGGCGGGCATGCGCGCGGCAAGGTCGTGATCAGCGTCTCAGGCGCGCCGGCAGACCCAGACCGAGTCCTCGCCGCCCCGCCACGGTGAGCGGTCGAACCAGCCGTAAACGGCGTCGACGGCGAAGCCCTCCTCACGCAGGAGCTCCTTCCACTCGGCAACCGCGAGCCAGGCGAGCGACATCTCCGCCTCGCCGTCGGCTCCGCGTACGCGCAGCAGGAGCGTGCGGGTCTCCTCGTTCCAGTCGGCGCGCTCCCAGATCCCGGGCTCGCGCTCGAGCCAACGGCCGTGCGTCTCGGCGATGTCCTCGGCGCCCGGCGCGAAGACGTCGAAGATAAAGCGACCCCCGGGGGCGAGCCGCTCGGCGACGCCGCGCAGCACCGCGCGCCGGTCGGTGTCGCCCTCCATGTGCAGGAACGACCGGAACGGGATCAGGATCAGCGGGAACTCGCCCTCGACCGGGGGCGAGCGCATGTCGCCCTGCCGGAGGTCGAGCTCGACGCCCGCGAGCGTCGCGGCTTCGCGCGCCACCTCGAGCATCCCGGCGGAGAGGTCGACGCCGACCACCGAGACCCCTGCCGCCGCGATCGGGATCGCGATCCGGCCCGTGCCGACGCCCAGCTCGAGCACGGGGCCGCCCGAGTGCACCGCCTCGCCGACGTAGAACGAGACGTCCTCGACGACACTCCGCGACCACGAGTCGTAGAGGCGCGCGATCTTGTCGTAGGCCGACATCTCGCTAAGCTTTGCAGCGATGCAGTCGACGCACGTGACGCTGTTTATGCGGCCCCGGTGCCCGGGCCGCGGCGCGCACTAGCGCCTTCGGCCCGAACCGGGGCGCTTCCTGTTGCCCCTGCAGACCGAAGGAGGCTCGAACCTTGGATAGTGTCGCCGCGGTGGACTGGACCGCGTATGAAACAGAAGCACTCGCCGCGTACGGCGCTGCCTCGTCCACCGAGGAGCTTGGCGACGTCAACGTGCGCTACCTGGGCCGCAAAGCGCCGCTGCCGCAGGCGCTTCGTGAGGTGCGTGATCGCGAGACCGGCCTCAAGCTGAACACGCTGCGGGCTTCGCTCGAGGCGGCGGGAGAAGCCGCCACGACTCGGATCGCGCGCGCGGCGTTGCCCGACCTGAGCGGCGTCGACGTGACGATCCCCGGCGTCCGGATCGAGCGTGGCCGGCTGCATCTACTCACGCAGATCCGCCGCGAGATCGAGGACATCTTCCTCGGCATGGGCTACGAGGTCTGGGATGGCAACGAGGTCGCGACCGTCTGGGAGAACTTCGACGCGCTGACCGCCGACCCCGGCCACCCATCCCGGTCGATCAACGACACCTTCTACCTCGACGACAACACCCTGCTGCGCACGCACACGTCGCCTGACCAGATCCGGGCGATGCTGTCGCGCTCACCGCCGCTCTTCATGGTCTCGCCAGGCCGCTGCTATCGCCGCGACACGCCGGACGCCACGCACTCGCCGATCTTCCTGCAGGTCGAGTGCCTCGCCGTCGACCGCGGGATCACGCTCGCCGACCTGCAGGGAACCGTGCTGCAGTTCTTCCGGGCGCTCTTCGGCGCCGAGCGTGAAGTGCGGATGCGGACGAGCTTCTTCCCGTTCACCGAGCCGTCGGTCGAGTTCGACGTCACGTGCTTCATCTGCGGCGGCCAGGGCTGCGCGACGTGCAAGCACTCGGGCTGGATCGAGATGGGCGGTGCAGGCTGGGTTGACCCCGACGTCTTCCGCAACGTCAACCTCGACCCGGCCGAGTGGCAGGGCTTCGCGTTCGGCTTCGGGATCGAGCGCATCGCGATGCTCCGGCACGGCCTCCCCGACCTGCGCGCGTTCTGGGAGAACGACCTACGCGTGTTGGGCCAATTTTAGTGGCCCGCGACATCAGCCGCCCCCTTCCGGCTGCAAAACTGCGCGATGCCACGTCCTCGGTTGCGCCCGTACGCACAGCGTACGAACGCGCCCTGCGTCCTTGCCTCGCTTGTTTTTCGCGCGGCAGCCGACGACTGCTGTCGCGGAGGTGACCACTAATGAAAGTCCCCGTCTCGTGGCTTCGTGAGTACGTCGACTTCGACTGGCCACTCGCCGAACTGGCGCGCAGGCTCGTCTTCTCGAGCGCCGAGGTCGACAGGGTCGTCCGCCGCGGTGTGCCCGGCGGCGACAACCTCGAGTACTTCGTCGTCGGCAAGGTGCTCGAGGCCGGCAAGCACCCGAATGCCGACAAGCTGCAGCTGACGCGCGTCGATGTCGGCGAGGGCGAGCCGCGCTCGATCGTCTGCGGCGCCTGGAACTTCGGCGCCGGCGCGACCGTGGCGGTTGTGCTGCCGGGCGCGACAATGCCCGGCGGCGAGTTGCGCATCGAGAAGCGCAAGCTGCGAGGCGAGGCCTCCGACGGGATGATCCTCTCCGAGCGCGAGTTGGAGCTTGGCGAAAACCACGCCGGGATCATGGTGCTCGACGACGCGCTCGCGGCCGGTACGCCGCTGGTCGACATCCTGCCGCTCGGCGATGACGTGCTCGAGATCGAGACGCTCTACAACCGGCCCGATCTGACGT
This sequence comes from uncultured Actinomycetes bacterium, assembly GCA_963847845.1. Taxonomy (GTDB): domain Bacteria; phylum Actinomycetota; class Thermoleophilia; order Gaiellales; family Gaiellaceae; genus PALSA-600. The sequence continues at coordinate 97,456 of CAWKBI010000005.1, read as the reverse complement.
CGATCTACGGGATCGCGCGCGAAGTCGCGGTCCTGACCGGCGGTCGGCTGAAGCCGATGCCGGGGACGGAGCCGGCGCGCTCGGGCGACGAGCCCGTCGAGATCGCGATCGAGGATCTCGCCGCCTGCCCGCGCTACACCGGGCGGCTCTTCCGCGACGTGACGATCAGCGAGTCGCCCGCCTGGCTGAAGGCGCGATTGTTCGCCGCCGGCATGCGGCCGATCTCGAACGTCGTCGACGTGACGAATTATGTGATGCTGGCGCTAGGGAACCCGCTGCACGCGTTCGACTTCGACTCGCTCGCCGGCGGGTGCATCGTCGTGCGGCGCGCGCGGGCCGGCGAAAAGCTCGAGACCCTCGACGGCGCGGAGCGCGAGCTATCGACCGACGATCTCGTGATCGCGGATGCCGAGCGGCCGATCGGGATCGCCGGCGTGATGGGCGGCGCGAACACGGAGATCGGCGACTCGACGACGACGATCCTGCTCGAGGCGGCCAACTTCGAGCCGCTGACCGTCCTTCGCAGCGGCGAGCGTCATCGCATGCGAACAGAGAGCCAGACTCGGTGGGAGAAGGGCGTCGATCTCGAGCTTGCAGGTCCTGCGGCGACCTATGCGTCGGAGCTGTTCGCCTCGCTCGCCGGCGCACGGTGGGTAGGAAGCGGCGAGGTACGCGCCGAGCTGGCGCCGCCCGAGCCGATCGTCTTCCGCCCCGCGTACACCGACGCGGTACTCGGCCTCTCCGTCACCGAGCCGGAGCAGCGGGACCGTCTGGAGCGGCTCGGCTTCGGCGTCGACGAGTCCTGGACGGTGCACACGCCGAGCTGGCGCGCCCGTGACGTTCGCCGCGACATCGACCTTGTCGAGGAGGTCGCGCGCTTCCGGCTCGAGGACGTTCCGGCGACCCTCCCGGTGCGCCAGGCGATGTTCGGCCGGCTCACGCACGAGCAGCGGCTCCGCCGTCAGGTCGAGGACGTGCTGGTGGGCGCCGGGCTGTACGAGGCGTACACCTACTCGCTGCAGCCGAACGACCCCGATCCGCAGGCGATCGTCCTGCCGGTGCCGCTCTCGTCGCAGCAGCGCATCCTGCGGACGACGCTCCGCATCGGTCTGCTCGCGGCCGCGCAGCACAACGTCGCGATGGGCAACGACCGCGTCCAGCTCTTCGAACTTGCGCACGTCTATCTTCCGGCGGCCGAGGTTCCCGACGAGCGCTGGCATCTCGGCGCGATCGTGCAGGGCGACTTCGCGGTCGCCAAGGGGATCGTCGAGCGCGTGTTCGAGTCCCTCCAGATCGAGGCGCGCTTCGCGAGCGCGCAGCCGTTCGACGACGCGTCGGTGGGCGCTTCGGTACAGGGGGGCTGGGTCGCGCAGTACGGTCAGGTCGACCTCGACGGTGCCTGGGGTGCATTCGAGCTCGACCTCGGCGAACTGTTCGCGCTCGTTCCCGAGCGGATCCTCTACCGCGACGTGATCACCTATCCGCCGCTTCGCCTCGATCTCGCGTTCGTCGTCGACGAGCACGTGCCGGCGGGCGAACTGCTCGACGCCGCACGCGGTGCGGCTGGGGAGGAGTTGCGCGAAGCGCGGTTCCTGAGCGACTACCGCGGCGACCAGATCGCGCCCGGCAAGAAGTCGGTCGCGTTCTCCTTCGCGTTCCAGTCGTCAGAGCGCACGCTCTCCGATGAGGACGGCGCTCGGCTACGCGACGCGATCGTGCGCGCGCTCTCGCACCGATTCGGCGCCGATCTTCGTGCCTAGCTTTCGGCGATCGAGCTCGGAGTTGAGCTCGGCGCCGAAGAGGATCGCCCACGCGGTGTAGTTCAGCCAGAGGAGCAGGATCACGCCGGCCGCGAGCGTGCCGTACGTCCGCGAGTAGCTGCCCGCGAAGGTGACATAGAGCGTGAAGAGAGCCGAGAGGATTAGCCAGAGGACGGCGGCGAGCACGGACCCGGGCGTCACCCAGAGCCACCTGCGTTCGGGGGTATTCGGCCCGAGCGTGTAGACGAAGCCGAACAGCGCGAGCACCGCAACGAGCGCGATGGGCCAACGAAGCAGGCTCCAGAGCACGTTGAACGCCCCGCCGAGGTTCGCCTTGTCGGCGATCGCCTGACCGAGCGGGCCGCCGAAGACGATCAGGACCGCGAGCGCCATGAGGGTGACCCCCGTCAGGAGCACGAGCACGATCGCTGTGATTCGGACCTTCCAGAACGGTCGCGTCTCCTCGTGCTCGTAGGCGCGGTTGACGGCCTTGATCACGGAGCCCATCGCGCCGCTCGCTGCCCAGACCGCGCCGGCACCGCCGGCGACGAGCGCGAACACCTTCGCGCTGCCGCTCTGGTCACGCTGCAGGCCGTCGATAAACGTGATCACGCCGTGCGGCGCGACCGTTGCGAGGAACGACTGCAGCTGGTCGTAGAGGTTCAGCACGCCGAGCAGACCGAGCAGGAATGCCATCGCGGGGAAGAACGCGAGCAGGGCGCTGTAGGCGACTTGCTTGGCGAGGCCCATGCAGTCGTCGGCGAGAAACTCCTTGAACGTTCGTTTGAAAATGGCGACCCAGTCGGCGAGCATGCCCGCAGTGTGCCCGTGGTGCGGCGCCGGGCAAACGTTGCCGCCGCCCACTGAATACGCGATGCTGAATTTATGCACGCCGATCGTTCGCTATCCAAGACCGAGCGCCAACGTTTGGTCGCGAGCCTGGTCGAGCGCAAGAGGCTCGCCACGCAGCACGAGTTGCTGGTTGCGTTACGGGGAGCGGGCGTGCGAGTAACGCAGGCGACCATCTCGCGTGACATCCGGGAGCTCGGCCTCGTGAAGACGCACAACCATCTCGGCGGCATGCACTACGTCCTGCCGAACCGAGAGCAGCGTGCCGACCCGCGCGACACGCTCGACGCGCTTTTGCGTCAGTTCGGCAAGCGGGCGACAGCGGCGGAGAACATCGTCGTCGTGCAGTCGGAGATCGGCTCGGCACCCGCGATCGCCCGCGCCCTCGATCGCTTGGAGCATCCACTCGTCCTCGGCACGCTGGCCGGCGATGACACGTGTCTCGTAGTCGCCCGCGACGCAAACGCAGCCCGCCGCGTCGCGAAGGAGCTGCTGGCGGCGATCGGCTGAGACTCACCGATTGGGCAGGCGCTGCGCCCACGGATGCGCGGCTTCGAGCTGAGCCGATAGCCGGAAGAGCAGCGCTTCGCCGGCGGGCGGGCCGATCAGCTGGATGCCGACGGGTAGGCCGTCGACGACGTCGAAGGGCACCGCTGCCGCGGGCTGGCCGGTGACGTTGACGATCGGGGTGAACGGCGTGAACTCGCCGCCGCGCGCGAACTGCAGCCACGGATCCTCGGGCTCGAAGACCCAGCCGATCGGCACCGGCAGCTTCGCCAGCCCCGGCGTCAGCACGACGTCGACGTCGTCCCAGAACGCGACGATCCGCCGCGCGGCACGCTGCAATGCGCCGACTGCCTGCGCGAAGACGACGCTCGAGGTCGCATGTGCCTCCTCGGCGAGTGCGCGGTTGAGCGGGGTCAGCAGCGACGGATCGCTCACCGGGTACATCGCCGGCGTCAACTGCCAGAGCTTCGCGAACGCCCCGAGAGCTTGCTCGTCGACCCACGGTGGAGTGCGCTCGACCACATCGTGCCCGAGCGCCGCGAACGCCTCGGCCGCGCGGCGAGTGACGTCGACGACCCGCGGGTCGATCTCGTACGGGATGGCAGGTGACGCCGTGAAGGCGATGCGAAGCCGCCCAGGGTCGCGTCCGACCTCGTCGAGGAACGGCCGCTCCGGCGGTGCCGCCCAATGTGCGTCGCCGGGCTCGTAGCCGGAGATCGCGTCGAGGAAGGCCGCCGCGTCGCGCACGGAGACCGAGATCGGTCCGCTCTGCGAAAGCTCGAGCGACCCGCTCGCATACGGCGCCGAGGAGACGCGGCCGCGCGACGGCTTGATCCCGAAGAGGCCGCAACACGATGCCGGAATACGCACCGAGCCGCCGCCGTCGGAGCCGTGGGCGAGCGGCAGCACACCGGCGGCCACGGCCGCTGCGGCGCCACCCGACGAGCCGCCCGGGGTCCTCGATGTGTCCCACGGGTTGCGGCACGCGCCGTTCAGTTCGGACTCGGTGACGCACGTGATCCCGAACTCGGGCGTGTTCGACTTGCCGAGGACGATGAACCCCGCTTCCTTCATCCGCCGCACGACCGCCATGTCGGTGGTCGGCACGTGCTCGGCGAACGCGCGCGACGAGAACGTCGTCCGCACTCCGGCAGTCTCGGTCAGATCCTTGACGAGCATCGGCACGCCGGCGAACGGCCCGTCCGGTTGCACCCCGTCCGCAGCCTCCCGGGCCGCCGCGTAACACTCCGTGACGAGAAAGTTCAGCTCGGGATTCGTCGCCTCGATCCGGTCGATCGTGGCGTCGACGAGCTCGCGTGGCGACACCTCTCGCGCGCGAACCTGCGCGGCGAGGGCGAGCGCGTCCTGCACGTCAGACGGTCTGGCCGGCGATGTTCCAGACCGGGCCCTGCGAGCCGACGTGACCCGTGCCGCAGAGCGCATGCAGCACCGTCACGGAACCGCGGATCTGCTCCGCGTCGCAGCGCTCGAAGCACCGCCCAGCCATCTCCGGCGAGACCCCGTAGCCCGCCGTTCTGGCGGCCCGGAAGCGAAGCGCGGTGCGATTTCCGTCGCGCCGCGGATTCATCTGGATACAAAGCACCGCCGCCCGCTCGACGTAGTCGGACGAGAGCAGATCGATTTCCGCGAGCAGATCGCTCCAGTCCGAGGGCAGTCCGGCAAGCGCCGTCTGCCATGCGTCGGCGAGCAGCGTCACCTCGCGCTCGACGCGCGCCGCGCCGTGCTCCGTCGCGGCCAGCGTCAGCGTCCCGCCGATTCTCGCCTCGTCAAGCCGTGCGAGCAGCCTCGTGACCGCGTCGGGGCTGACGGCACTGCCGTCCGGCGCCGCCGCGAACCGAAGCACGGTCGGCTCGGACCGGAAGGGCTGGGCGGGTCCCAAGAGCGAGGCCGCGCGGCTTGCAGTCTCGGCGTCGCGGAGCTCGAGGCGGAGATCGGCCCTCGACCACCCATCGGGCAGTTCGGATCCGAGTGCTTTCCACTCTCCCGCGAGGCTCATCGCCCGAAACGTACACTGCCCGCGCTATGGCCAAGGTCGAGAAGAAGGCATCCGTGACGAAGGAAACGCTGCGCGAATTCCTGCGCGGCATGCTGCTGATCCGTCGTTTCGAGGAGAAGGTCGAGGAACGTTTTCGCGCCGGCGACCTGCCCGGGTTCCTGCACGTCGCGATCGGCCAGGAGGCCGTCGCGGTCGGCGTCTGCGAAGCGATGGAAGAAGGCGACGTGTTCGCCTCGACGCATCGCGCGCACGGGCACACGCTCGCCCGCGGAACCGATCCGAAGGCATTGATGGCCGAGCTGTACGGCAAGGTCGAGGGTTGCTCGCACGGCTATGGCGGTTCGATGCACCTCTACGATCTAGCGCGCGGCAACCTCGGCGCGAATGCCGTGATCGGCGGCGGGTTGCCTGCGGTCACCGGCGCCGGGCTCGCCTTCAAGCTGCGCGGCGAGCCGCATGTCGCACTCGCGTTCTTCGGCGACGGCGCGACGAACATCGGCACCTTCCACGAGTCGCTCAACCTGGCGCAGCTCTGGCAGACGAAGACGGTCTTCGTCTGCGAGAACAACCACTGGGCCGAGTCGACGCCGGGCTGGCAGCATTCCCCGGTCTGGGACGACATGTCGAAGCGCGCGCTCGCGTTCGACATGCGGTCGATCAAAGTCGACGGCCAGGACGTCGAGGCCGTCTATGACGCTGCGCTCGACGCCCTCGAGTATGCGCGCTCCGGCCACGGCCCCGTCTTCCTCGATGTCGAGACGAAGCGCATGCACGGCCACTTCATCGGCGACCCGCAGGTCTATCGCTCGAAGGAGGATCGCGAGGATGCGGCCGAACACGACCCGATCACGAACCTTCGCGAGCGCCTCGGCCTCGGCGACGACGAGTTCGAGCAGCTCGACACCGAAGCGCGCAAGATCGTCGACGAGGCGCTCGAGTTCGCGCAGAACGGCACCGACCATTCACCCGAAGACGCGCTCCTGAATGTGTATGCCTGAGCTGACGTACCGCGAGGCGGTACGCGACACGCTCCGCACGGCAATGGAGCGCGACGGCGACGTCTTCATCATGGGCGAGGACATCGCCGAGATGGGCGGCTCGATGGCGGTCACCCAGGGATTGCTCGACGAGTTCGGCCCAGAGCGGGTTCGCAACACGCCGATCTCCGAGATGGCGATCGTCGGCGCCGGCATCGGCGCTGCGATCGCGGGCATGCGGCCGATCGTCGAGATCATGTACGAGGACTTCCTGACGCTCTCGCTCGAGCAGATCGTCAACCAGGCGGCCAAGCACCGGTACATGTCGGGCGGCCAGATCAAGGTGCCGCTGACGATTCGTACGCAGGGCGGCGCCGGCTGGTCGCCGGGCGCGCAGCATGCGCAGCAGCTCGAGGCCTGGCTGGTGCACATCCCCGGGCTCAAGGTCGTCTTCCCGTCGACGCCGGAAGACGTGCGCGGCCTGCTCTGGACGTCGATCTACGACGACAACCCGGTCGTCTTCTTCGAGCACCGGTTGCTCTACCCGGTCAAGGGCGACGTGCCGACGGAGATCGAGCCGATTCCGCTCGGCAAGGCACGAACGATGCGCGAGGGCACCGACGTCACCGTGATCGCGATGGGGCCGCTCGTTCACCATTCACTCGAGGCTGCGCAGCGCGCCGCCGACGAGGAAGGACTGTCGGTCGAGGTGATCGACCCGCGCACGCTGCAGCCGCTCGACGATGACGCGCTCGTCGCCTCGGTCAAGAAGACAAACCGCGTCGTGGTCGCTCACGAGGCCGTCACGCGCATGGGCTTCGGCGCCGAGGTGACCGCCGTGCTGCAGTACAAGGCGTTCGACTACCTCGACGCACCGATCGAGCGGGTCGGGGCGAAGTTCGTGCCGCTGCCGTTCGCGCCGGTGATGGAGGACTATGTTGTTCCGAAGGCCGACGACGTCCTTGCCGCGATCAAGCGGACGGTTGGAAAGACAGCGGGGAAGTAGAGTTGCCAGATGGCGAGTGAGGTCAAGCTCCCGCGGCTCGGCCAGGGAATGGAGGCCGGCACCGTCACGAAGTGGCTGAAGGCCGAGGGCGAGTCGGTAACGAAGGGCGAGCCGCTCTTCGAGATCGACACCGACAAGGTGACGCAGGAAGTGGAGTCGGACTACGACGGCGTCCTGCTCAAGATCGCGCTAACCGAGGGCGAAGCGCCGGTCGGCCAGACGATCGCCTGGATCGGCAAGGAAGGTGAAGAGGTTGCGGCTGCGCCCGAGGCGCCGAAACCGAAGGCGGCCGAACCTGCCCCGGCCGAGCCGAACCAGGTTCGCGAGGTAGAGGCTCCCGAGCCCCAGGCGACAGCCTCGAACGGCGGTCGGATCAAGGCATCACCGCTCGCGCGCCGGATCGCCCGCGAGCGCGGCATCGACCTCGAAGCGCTCCGCGGCACGGGTCCCGATGGCCGGATCGTCGCCGAGGACGTCGAGCGCGGCGGGCAGTCGGGTACCCAGCTTGTGCCAAGTTGGCACAAGGAAGCGGTCGAGTCACAGCCGCTCACGAAGATCCGCAAGACGATCGCGCGCCGGCTCACTGCTGCCTGGCAGGCGCCCGTCTTCCAGCTGACCGTCAGTGCCGACATGACGCGTGCGAACGAGCTCGTCGCCCGCGCGCGCGAGCTGAACCCGGACGTCCGGATCACCGTCACCGATCTGCTCGCCAAGCTGTGCGCGCACGCGTTGATGCGCCACCGTGAAGTCAATGTGCAGTACACCGAGGATGCGCTCCTCAAATTCCCGACCGCCAACGTGGGCATCGCCGTCGCCGCCCCGCAGGGCCTGATCGTTCCCGTCCTGCGCTCGGTCGAGCGACAGTCGCTCGCGCAGGTCGCGACAGCCCGCGGCGACATCGTCGAGCGTGCCCGTGACAACAAGCTGACGACGCAGGATCTCGAGGACGGGACGTTCACGATCTCGAACCTCGGCATGTTCGGGATCGAGCAGTTCGTCGCGGTGCTCAACCCGCCGCAGGCTGCGATCCTCGCGGTCGGTGCCACCGTCGACACGCCGGTCGCGCGAGACGGCGCTGTCGAGATTCGGCCGATGCTGACGATGACGTTGACGGTCGATCACCGAGCAGTCGACGGTGCAGCGGGAGCCGATTTCCTGCGCACCGTGAAGCAGTTCGTCGAGGATCCTGCCCTCGCGCTGTGATCCGTAAGGGCTCGCACGCCGACGCCCCCTTCATGCGCTCCATGCTCGCGCACGCGTACGGCTGGCGCGTCAACCAGCTCGAGGCAGAGATCCCGCTCACCCGCTACGTCGAAAACTGGGGCCGGGCCGGTGACATCGCTGTGATCGCGGCGGAGACCGGGAACCGCGTCGGTGCCGCCTGGCTACGCGTCTTCCGCGAGGAGAGCCCCGGCTACGGCTTTATCGACGAGCGCACGCCCGAGCTGACGATCTCGGTCGTCCCTTCTCGCCGGCGGCATGGGCTCGGCCAGGATCTGCTCGATGCCTTGCTCGTGCGAGGCCGCGAGGCCCGGCACCCGGCCGTCTCGCTCTCGGTCGAGGTCGGCTCCCCGGCCGTCGCGTTCTACGAGCGAAACGGCTTCGAGGCTGTGCGCGAGAGCGCCGGCGGCCTGGTCATGCGGCGCGACCTCTGACTAGAGCTGCCGGCCGAGCCAGTCTCGGACCTCGAGCAGGAATCTCGGGTCGAGCGTGTGGCGCTGCGGGTACTCGCGATAGAGCGGTGTTGCGCCGGCGGCGAGCAGCGTGTCGCAGGCCGTGCGTCCGAACTCGACCGGGATGATCGGGTCGAGCGCGCCGTGCCCGAGCGCGATCGGCGGGAACGGGCTCTCGGTGTCGAGCTCCCACCCGTCGACGTGGGGGATGAAGCCGGAGAAGCCTGCGATCGCAGCCGGGCGCGGCCGCCCACGGCCGAGGCCGAGTGCGAGCGCCATCACGCAGCCCTGCGAGAACCCACCCAGCACGATGCGCTCGTACGGCAGGGCATCGAGCCAGTCGGCAGCCTCGCCGTAGGACGCCGTGAACGTCTCGGCGTCGGGGTAACCCACGCGCGGCACGATGTACCAGTGCGCGCCGCCGGGCGGCAGCGACAGAGGCCCGCGTGGCGTGTAGCCGTGCAGTTGCTTGCCGGGATCGAGCAGATCGAGCAGCGGGAAGAGGTCGTTCTCGTCGGCGCCGCGTCCGTGAAAGAGGACGAGCGCGCCCTTCGCCTCGCCCTCGGCCGGCCGTTCGCGGACGATCATGCTCGCGGATTCGGGAGCGGGGTCAGCTTCGGTTCGACCTCTGCGCGCAGATGCTCGAACGCCGGCGGCAGGATCAACTTCTCGCCGAGGTGCTCGAGGTCTTCGTCAGTCGTGAAGCCAGGGCCGAGCGACGCGATCTCGAACAGCACGCCGCTCGGTTCGCGGAAGTAGATCGAGTGGAACCAGAAGCGGTCGATCACCGGGGTCGGGCGGCCGCCGGCCCTCATCGCCTTCTCCACCCAGCCGGCGTGCTCGTCGAGCGGCACCGACCAGGCGACGTGATGCACGGTGCCGGCGCCCGGGATGCCGCGTTCTGCCGGCGGCGGGTCGTAGCTGTAGGTGCCGTGCCGGGTGCCTCGTGATTCCCAGCCGCCGCCGGCCCTCGTCAGCGTCAGGCCCTCGAGCATCCGGGTGCTTCCCTCAGGGTTCGACGCATATGCGCGCACGCCCGCAAAGCCGCGGAGCGCGTGCTCCTCGGGGATCTCGGCGTGGCGTGCGACGAGCGGCACGTCTACGCCGTCGTCGACGACGAGTTCCAGCTCGAGCCCTTCGGGGTCTCTGAAGCGGAGGCCGCCGTCGCTGCGTTCGCCGCCGACCCGTTCTTCCCAAAAGGTCAGCGAATCGTCGTTACCGACCCGGAACTGGACGCGATGCACCATGCCGTCGCCGGCGCGACCCGGGATCGCGCCCGGGTACTCGAAGAACGTGATGTCGGCGCCGGCCGAGCCCTGCTCGTCCGCGTAGAAGAGGTGATAGACGGTCGGGTCGTCCTGATTGACGGTCTTCTTGACCATCCGCAGCCCGAGCGTGCCGGCGTAGAAGTTGACGTTCTGCGGCGCGTTGCCGGTGATGCACGTCACGTGGTGGATCCCGTGGAGCTGCACGTACCTATCCTCTCATGCGAGATGCGCGCCGCGATCACCCATGAGGGTAGGCTCGAGCTCGAGGAGCGGCCCGACCCGGTGCCGGCCGAAGGCGAGTTGCTGATCCGGATTCACGCAGCCGGGATCAACCGGGCCGACCTGATGCAGGTCGCGGGGCACTATCCCGCACCGCCCGGCGCGCCGGTCGACATCCCGGGGCTCGAGTGTGCCGGTGAGGTTGTCGACACGGGCGAGCGGGTGCTCGCGCTCCTCGGCGGCGGCGGTCACGCCGAGCTTGCCACGGTCGACGCGCGCCACGCGCTGCCCGTTCCCGACGGTGTGGAGTGGCCGCAGGCCGGTGGCTTCATGGAGGCCTACGCGACCGCCCATGACGCACTGTTCACGCAGGCGCTGTTGCTGCCGGGGGAGCGCCTACTCGTCAATGGGGCCGCGGGCGGCGTCGGCACCGCGGCGGTTCAGCTCGGCGTCGCGCTCGGGGCCGAGGTGACAGGAACCACGCGCGGCAATCGCGAGCTCGTCGACGCGCTTGGCGCGGCCACCGAGCCGCACGGCGAGTACGACGTGATCCTCGAGCTCGTCGGCGGCGCCAACCTGACCGAGGACATCGCGCGCCTGGCCGAGCACGGGCGACTTGCGGTGATCGGCACCGGCGCGGGCTCGCGGGCCGAGATCGACTTCGGCCCGGTCATGCGCAAGCGGGCGCAGATCTTCGGCTCGACGCTCCGTTCGCGGAGCGCCGACGAGAAAGCGCTGGTCGTCGAGCGCCTCCGCGAGGCGGTGCTGCCGCTGCTCGCCGCCGGCCGCGTCACCGTGCCCGTCCAGCAGATGTTCCCGCTCGAGGACGCGCCGCGCGCCTACGAGGCGTTCGCGCGTCCGGGCAAGTTCGGCAAGCTCGTGCTGCTGCCGTGAGCTAGAGGCATCAAGCCTCTGGGGGTCGCCCGCCGCTCGGCAGGCGACCCCGACCAGGCTACTGCCTACATGTGCACCATGCCGGCGACCAGCTGCCCGCGAACGACGCCGTTCGGGTACTTGGCGTTGTGCACGTTCGCGTAGAAGCCGTTCGGGTTCGACTCGACGGCGTCGATCAGTTTCTTCGCCGCCTTGGTACATCCCTTCGTCTTGTACTTGCCGCCGAGCGGGATGAAGACCGGGCCGCTCACGCCCGCGCGCCCCTTGTGGATGTGCGCGGCCGTCGGCTTCGTCACTCCGGCCAGATCGAACGTCCAGCAGACCGTGCCCTTGGCGGAATTGAGCGTGATGTTGACGATCCCGTGCGCGGTCTTCGAGCCTTTCGGAACCTCGTTCTTGCCGAGGAGCGTCGCCCCGAGCTCCGGGTGCATCGCTGTCGGTACTGCGAGTGCGGCCGGTGCAAGCAGCGCAGCCGCCGCGACGCAGATGAGCAGTCGTTTCATGCCGTCCCCCTCAGGGTCGAGTTGCCGTTGCTGCCGGCCATTCTTCTCGCGAATCCGCAGCTTCGAGGTAGCCGTAAGAAAGATGTAAGAAAGCGCTAAGACGGGCTGTACACCGGGCGCACTACGTTGGCCCGGTGCTAGTCCTGATCGGAATTGGCCTGCTCGCCGGCGTGATCACCGCCGTCTCGCCCTGCGTGCTTCCCGTTCTGCCGATCGTGCTGGCCGGGGGCGCCGGCCCGGGAGGGACGCGTCGACCGTTCATGATCATCGGCGGTCTCGTCGCGAGCTTCACGGTCTTCACCCTCGCTGCGGCCTCCATCCTCTCCGCGCTCAATCTTCCGCAGGACATCTTGCGGAACGCCGCGATCGTATTGCTCTTCGTGCTCGCCGGCACGCTGCTCTCGAAGCGGTTTGCATTCCTGCTCGAGCGGCCGTTTGCGTTCATGACGCGACGTCGCGGTGGCCATCCGGCGGGCGGCTTCGTGCTCGGGCTGAGCCTCGGCCTCGTCTTTGTCCCGTGCGCCGGCCCGGTGCTCGCGACGATCACCGTGCTCGCTGCGAAAAACCAGATCAGCTTCGAGACGGTGGTGCTGACTCTGGCCTACGCGGTCGGAGCCGGTGTGCCGATGCTGCTGATCGCGCTCGGCGGGCAGCGCGCTTCCAAGCGCCTCCGCGCGACCGGGCCGATGTTCCGCCGCGTCAGCGGCATCGTGCTCGCGCTCGGGGCAGTCGCGATCCTCTTCAACCTCGACCAGACGCTGCAGACGCGGCTCGGCGGATACTCCTCGGCACTCCAGAAGCACGTCGAGGACACGAAACTCGCCCGCGACCATCTGTCGAAACTCCGTGGCGGCGGCAACGCGTTCGCCGGAACGACGACCGTCGCCGGCTCGAAGTTGCCCGTGCTCGGCAAGGCTCCCGCCTTCGCCGGAATCGACTCGTGGCTGAACACGCCCGGCAACCGCCCGCTCACCCTCGCGCAGCTCCGCGGGAAGGTTGTCCTGGTCGACTTCTGGACGTACTCCTGCATCAACTGCATCCGCACCCTGCCGCACCTCCGCTCGTGGTACGCGGCGTACCACCGAGACGGCCTGGTGATCGTCGGCGTCCACACGCCTGAGTTCGCCTTCGAGCACGTTCGCGGCAACGTGGAAAGTGCGACCCGCCACCTGCATGTCACCTGGCCCGTTGCGCTGGACAACGGCTACAAGACCTGGGACGCGTACTCGAACCAGTATTGGCCGGCGGAGTACCTGATCGACCGCGTCGGCCGGGTGCGCGAAGCGCACTTCGGAGAAGGCGAGTACGACACGACCGAGAAGGCGATCCGCAGCCTGCTCGCCGCCGACGGCGCGAGCGTTCCGGGTGCTCGGCACGTTGCGGACGCGACGCCGACCACGGTCGTCACGCCGGAGACGTACCTCGGCTACGCCCGCCTCGACTCGAGCCGCTATCGCGGTACCGCCGTCCGCCCGCGGGTCGCGGCGTCATATCGCTTCGCGAGCTCGCTCCGCCGGGACGATCTCTCCTACGCCGGAAGCTGGAACGTGGGCGACCAGCGCGCCGTCGCCGGTCAGAACGCCGCCCTTCGGCTTCACTTCCATGCGCACGACGTCTATCTCGTGCTCGGTGGGCACGGAAACGTTCGCGTCCTCGTCGCCGTCGCCAAACACGAACCGTGCGAGTCGACGGCAATCGGCTGTACACGCTCCTCAGCTCGAAGGCGCTCCGGGACGGGTTACTGGAGCTCCGTTTCGACCCAGGTGTGACCGCCTACGCGTTCACCTTCGGTTAGCCCCGGATCGCGGCGGTACCATCGCGATGTCGAAACCGAGGAAACCTGAGGAGCTGAGATGGAAGTCGACGTCGCCGTTCTTGGCGGTGGGCCTGGTGGCTACACCGCAGCGATCCGCGCAGCCCAGCTGGGCGCGACGGTCGCGTGCATCGAGAAGGAGCCCGAGCTGGGCGGCACCTGCCTGCGCGTCGGCTGCATCCCGACGAAAGCCTGGGTGCAGACCGCACAGTTCCTGCACTTCGCGAACGAGACGTTCGGCAAGCTCGGCGTCTCGGTCAGCAACACGCAGCTCGACTTCGGCGCTGCGAACGAGTGGAAGGCGGGCGTCGTCAAGCAGATGACCGGCGGCGTCGCAGGCCTGCTCAAGGCAAACGGCGCCGAGTGGGTGAAGGGCTACGGCAAGTTCACCGGGCCGAACACGATCGCGATCGAAGGCGGCGAGGACGTCACGTTCAAGTCGGCGATCATCGCGACCGGCTCGTTCCCGCTGCGTCCGCCGATCCCGGGCCTCGAGTCCGACCTATGTGTCGATTCGACCGGCCTGCTCGCGCAGACCGAGGTGCCGAAGCGGCTCGTGATCCTGGGCGGCGGGATCATCGGCTCGGAATTCGCGTCGATCTTCAACCGCTTCGGCTCCGAGGTGACGATCGTCGAGATGCTCGACACGCTGATCCCGCAGGAAGACGCCGACGCGGCCAAGGAGCTCGCAAAGGCGTTCACGAAGCGTGGGATTACGCTGCAGCTCGGCAAGCAGTGCACGAAGGTCGAGCAGAGCGGCAACTCGCTCACGGTCTTCTTCGGCGACGGCGAGAGCGCGCAGTGCGACCTGATGCTCGTCTCGGTTGGCCGCGGGCCGCTGGTCGAGGGGCTCGGGCTGGAAGCTGCCGGCGTCGAGTTCGACAAGCGCACGGGCATCACCGCTGACGCCGGTCGGCGCACGACGGTGCCGCACATCTACGCGGTCGGCGACTGCGCTGGGTACTGGCAGCTCGCGCACACCGCGTTCCGCGAGGGCGAGGTCGCAGCCGAGAATGCGCTCGGCCACGAGGGGACGGTCTCGACGCGCGCGGTGCCACGGCCGATCTACACCGACCCCGAGATCGCCGGCGTCGGGCTGACGGAAGCCGAGGCGCGCGAGCAGTACGGCGACGACGTCGCGGTCGGCACGTTCCCATGGGTCGCGAACGCCAGAGCGGTGATGCAGGCGGAGACGACCGGCTGGGTCAAGTCGATCCACGAGACGAAGTACGGCGAGCTGCTCGGGATGGTGATGGTCGGCCCGCACGTGACCGACATGATCGAAGCCGCCGTCGTTGCGATCGACGCGGAGTCGACGGTCGAGACGGTCGGCGACGGCATGGCCCCGCACCCGACGCTGAGCGAGGCGATCAAGGAAGCCTGCCTTGCCGCCCTCGGCCGGGCGATCCACATCCCGAACCGCAAGCGCGCCCCCGCCAAGGCCTAGAACTCGGGCATTTCGAACCTGGTTCGCCGAGGCGAACCAGGTTCGCGAGTTCGCCAGGCGTTTGCCTTCGACGCCTGGAGGGGTAGGGTCACAGCATGAGTGTCTTCAACCGTCGCAACGCAGCCGTGGGCTGGCTGGCTCTGCTTGTCGGTAAGCGCGTGCTCAAGAAGAAGGCCAAGGACGCGGTTCCGGCGATCGACACGGAGTCCAAGAAGCCCAACAAGAGTGCGATTGCCCTACTGGTCGCCGGCACCCTCGGCGCGCTGACGTTCTGGAAGAAGCGTTCCGGTGGCGGCGATGACGCCGCCGACGCTTAGCTCGCGCTCGCCCGCCGCTGCCAGCGTTCGTTCCAGCCGTCCCGGGTCAAGCCCGAGATCACCGCACGCCGGACCAGGCGGCCGTCGCGCGCCCGGCCGAGCAGGTGCACGCGGAGCGGCTGGTCGGCCAGCGGTAGCTCGACCCGCGTCACGCCCGGTTCGAGTTGCATCGACTCACGAACGACGTAGTCGGTGCGCACGTCGGGGCGTTCGCTGATCCGAACCTCCCAGCCGACGACCGACGGGACGGCGTCCCAAGCGACGGCGTAGCCGTTCTCACGCCGAACTTCCATGTTGGCGTTGATCGTCGGTTTCGTCCGTAGCGCCGTGCGAAGCGAGGGACGCGGCGGCGGAGCGGGCGCCGGGGCGACCTGCTCGACGAGCGAACGAGCGCGGTGCACGGACAGCACCCGCTCGAGCCGCTCGAGTGCCTGTGCGTCGCCGCCTTCGGCCTGCAGCCGCGCGCGCAGGACAGCCTCGTCGGGCCGGCGGCCCGAGGCGACGGTCGAACGAGCCTCCTGCAGGATCGCGTCTACTGCTCGCTGTGCCATGAGTCCCAGAGTGCCGCATAGGAACCGCCGCGCGCGACCAGCTCGTCGTGCGTTCCGAGCTCGCCGAGCAGGCCGTCTTCGATCACCGCGACGCGGTCGGCGTCGTGCGCCGTGTGCAGGCGGTGCGCGATCGCGACCACCGTGCGACCGTCGAGCACCGAGGCGAGCGACCGTTCGAGATGGCGTGCCGCCCGCGGGTCGAGCAGCGAGGTCGCCTCGTCGAGGACGAGCGTATGCGGGTCGGCGAGCACGAGCCGCGCGAGCGCGACCTGCTGCGCCTGCGCGGGCGTGAGCGCATGTCCGCCGGCGCCGACGACCGTCTCGCGCCCCTCGGGCAGCGCCTCGACCCAGTCGAGGGCGTCGACGGCCGCGAGCGCGGCGCCGAGCTGGTCGGCGGTCGCATCCGGACGCGCAAGCCTCACGTTCTCATCGAGGGTTCCGACGAAGACGTGCTGCTCCTGCGTGACGAGCGCGACCTCCTGCCGCAGCGACTCGAGCGGCAGGTCGACCAGCCGCACGCCACCCACCTCGACGCGGCCCGAGCGCGGGGGATGGATGCCTGCCAGCAGGCGGCCGAGGGTCGACTTGCCGGCACCCGAAGGGCCGACGACGGCGACGCGCTCGCCCGGCTCGAGGTCGAGGTCGATCCCGTGCAGCACGTCGCGACCGTCGATGTACGAGTAGCGCACCGCTTCGGCGGCGAGCCGCTCGTGCGTGGGCTGATCGTCGGTGGCGGTCGCGGTCGGGCGGCACGTGGGCGATCCCGACGAGGCGGGCAAACGAGGTCGCGCCGATCTGGATCTCGTCGAGCCACGAGATCAGCCGGTCGACCGGGTCGGCGAGCTGCACCACGTAGAGCGCCACAGCGGTCACCTGGCCGAGCGTCGCGTTCCCGTTCGAGACGAGCCAGCCGCCCCACGCGAGCGCAGCCGCGACCGGCAGCACGTACGCGAACTCGGCCGACGGGAACCAGACCGTGCGCAGAAAGAGCGTCCGCCGCTCGGCCCGGTAGGCGTCGCGGAGATCCTCGTCGATGCGGCGCGACCCGCTCCTCGTTCAAGCCGAGCGCCTCGATCGTGCGGCCGCCGTCGACCGTCTCGCCGACCGTGCCGGTTAGCGTCGCGTACGCGGCCCGCTCCCACAGATAGCCGGCCGGCGCGCGCTTCAGGTACCAGCGCGTGCCGAGGAAGAGCACGGGCACGCCCGCGATGCACGGCAGCGCGGCGAGCGGGCTCACCCAGATCGCCGCGGCGACCGTGAGCAGCGCCGTGACGGCGGCGATCAGTGTCTCCGGGATCGCGAAGCGAATCGTGCGGGTCAGCGAGTCGATGTCGGCCGTCGTGCGCGAGACGAGATCGCCGGTGCCGGCGCGCTCGACCGTCGAGAGCGGCAGCGCGAGCACGCGGTGCATGAAGTCCTCGCGCAGCTCCGCGAACATCTGCTCCGAGAGCACGAATGACGCCCGCCGCGCGAACCAGGTGATGATCGTCTGCGCGACGAGGAACGCCGCGAGGATCGCGACGATCTTGTCGACGTAGCCCGTCGTCGTGCCCTGCCGCACCGACTGCACCAGGCGGCCGAGCAGCGGCGGGCCGGCCAGCCCCGCGCCCGCGGCGGCCGCATGGAGAAGGATCACCACCACGATGCCGCCCCGGTGACGGCGTGCGAGGAGGCGAGCCTCGCTCGCGCAGCTGCTCGCCGGCCGCGATCGGCAGCAGGTTGCTCACGAGTCGTCCCCTTCGCGGGTCACCAGGTAGCGGTAGACGGGCGACGAGCGCAGCAGCTCGCGATGGGTGCCCTCGGCGACCGCACGGCCGCCCTCGAACATGACGACGCGGTCGGCGCGGTCGAGCACGAGCGGGCTGGTGGTCACGATCACGGTCGTCTTGCCGGCGCCGCGCGTCGCGCAGGCGTTCTGCGATGCGCGCCTCGGTGTGCGCGTCGACCGCGCTCGTCGGCTCGACGAGCACGAGCGTCTCGGCATCCGAGAGCAGTGCGCGCGCGAGCACGAGGCGCTGCCGTTGGCCGCCCGAGAACGACCGGCCGCGCTCCTCGACGGGCGCGTCAAGGCCCTCGGGCAGCGGCTCGAGGACGTCCTCCGCGTTCGCGATCCCGATCGCCTCCCAGCTCGTGCCGTCGTGCCCGTCCGCGCGGCCCCACGGGTCGAGCTCGTGGCGCAGCGTCCCGGCGAACAGCGTCGGGTCAGCCTCGCTGACCACGATCCGGCGGCGGACCGTCTCGAGCTGGCAGGTCGGCGAGCCGCACGTCGCCGAGCACGACGCCGTCCTCGTCGCCGAAGCGCCCGAGCCGGTCGGCGATCGCGCTCGTCTCCGCCGGGTCGGCCGAGACGAGACACACGAGCTCGCCCGGCTGGACGATCAGCCGCGAGCGCGGGTCGGCGAGCGGCACGCCGGAGGGCGGCTCGGTCGCGGGCGACTCGGGGTCGTCGACGTGACGCTCGACCGCCAGTACGTTCAGCATCCGTCGGGCCCCGACGAGCGAGCGCGTGATCTTGTCGACCGCTTCGGCGGCGGTGCGCAGCGGGATGACGAGGAACGCCGCGTACCCGTAGAACGCGATCAGCTCGCCGACCTCGATCTTCCCCTGGACGGCGAACCGGGCACCGAGCCATGTGACGGCACGACGAAGAGCCCCGGCATGAGCACCTGCGCCGCGTCGAGCGTCGCCTGCGGCAGCGCCACGCGGACGCCCGCCTGCCCGCACCTCCTGCGAGCGCGTCTTGTAGCGGTCGTAGGAACGCCTGCTCGCCGCCGATCCCGCGCAGCACGCGCAGCCCGGCAGCGGTGTCGGCGCCGAGCGCTGTCAGCTTGCCGACCTCCTCGCGCTGCTCGCGCTGGCGCCGCCTGCAGCGGCTTGATCACGCTGCCGAGCAGGAGTCACCAGCACCGGCACGCCGACCAGCACGACGAGCCCGAGCACGACCGAGGACGAGAGCAGGATGAACGCGACGACGATGTAGGCGACGATCGCTCCCGACAGCCGTGCGCGTGATGTCGAAGGCCCCGCCCGCGCGCATCGCATCGTTCGAGACGGTCGCGACCACCTCGCCCGTCGACAGCTCGCCGCGCATCGCCAGGCCCCGAGCGTGCGACGTGGTGGGCGACGACCTGCGCCATCCGGAAGGACGCCTGAATCCAGTTGAAGACGGCGAAGCGGTGCCGCATCACGCCGGTGAACGCCTGTGTCGCACCCAGCACGAGCAGGATCGCGCGCCCAGACCGCGAGCGCGGTGTTGTCCTTCTCGACGATCCCGAGCTGGATCGCGCGTCCGATCGCGAACGGCATCAACGCCTGGGCGACCATCCAGAGCATGCCGAACAACACCCCCGCCGAGCAGCGTGCCGACCTGCTTGCGCCCGACCCAGATCAGCAGGCGGGCAGGCGAGCGCGTATCAGGGTCACCGGGGTCGGCGACCGGCAGTTGTACGGGCCGAAGGAATGCCATGCCAAAGCGCGGGAGGCGTCCCGCGCGTTCGATCCTAGCTAGGGCTGCGTCATCCTCAGGGACGATTCTTGGCGCGGGCGCAGGGATTGACGGAGCGCGATCGTCAACGCCGCGGCCACGATCGGCACGGCGAGGAACCAGCTCGAGAAGACCGCGAGCCCGACCACCGTCGCGAGCGTGAACCACGCGACCGTCTGCAGCCTGCCCGGTCAGGATGCGCGCCGCCGACAGCACTGCGAGCATGTAGACGGCGATGAAGCACGCCGACGTGGCGCGCACGAGGTCGTCGGTGCTGCTGACGCCCGCGACGAGCAGGCCGAGGATCGCGACCGTCGATGACGGTGTAGCAGCGCGAGCGGTCGCCGCGGCACGCTCCGCTCGATGTCGCCGGCGAGCCAGGCGCGGCAGATCGCGCTCGGCGGCGAGCGACGCCATCGAGCTTCGCGGCGCCCGCCGAGGTAGACGTTCATCGTGCCCATCGTCAGCGCCACCGCCAGCACCGCGGTCGCGTCGCGGCCGGCGCGGCCGAAGCCGACGGCGATCAGGTCGGCGAGCGGAACCTTCGAGCTCGGTGCCGCCGTGACGCCGATCGTCGCAACGGCGAGCCCGACGTAGATCACCGTGACGACGCCGAACGCCAGCGCCATCGCGCGCGGCAGGTCGATCTCGGGCCGGCGGAAGTCGCCGGCGAGCTGTGCGACGGCCTCCCAGCCGACGAAGAGCCACATCAGGATGTTCGCCGCCGTGCCGACCGCCCACCAGCCGTGCGGCGCGAACGGCGTCCAGTTGTCGCCGGCGCGCGACGGCAGCGCGACCGAGATCGCCGGTCGCCATCACGACGACGAGCACGGCCGAAAGCGCGAGCTGGAAACCGGAGGAGATGCTGCAGCCCGAAGACGTTCGCGGCCAGCACCGCCGCGAACATCGCCAGCCCGACGCCGTCAGCGACGGCGGTTCCCGAGCCGGTCAGGTCGGCGACGTAGTAGCCGCCGATCAGCGAGACCGCCGGTGCGCCGATCATCGACCGCGACGAGGAACCAGCAGCCGGTGACGGCGGCCGCCGCCGGGCCGATGCCTTCGCGCACATACGCCGAGACGCCGCCGGCGACGGGGTGGCGCACCCCGAGAGCTGCGAACGTGATCGCGAGCGGGGCCGAGAGCACGAGCAACGCAGCCCAGGCGACGATCGACGCGGCCCCGGCGGCCTGCACCGCGAGCGCAGGCACGAGCAGCAGCCCTGGCCCGATCAGCGCGCCCGACGTAGAGCGCTGCGCCGTGCAGCACCCCCAGCTTGTGGCGATCCGTCATAGGAGCGTGAACGTCGGCAACCTCACCGGCCGTCCCAAAATGAAGATTTGCAAAGTTGGCACACTTTCGTGCGCCTTACGTGCGGGTGGCTGCCACCTCGAACTGGACGGCGTAAAGGTCGTAGGGGAGGGCCTCGAGCGTGCGGTGGCGCGGTTCGGGCACGTCCAGGAAGCGGGGGATCGCCCGCTCGCGGAGCCACGCCAGATCTGCCCGCGTGGCCAGGGCCGCCTCGACGGCGCGCTGGTCGCCGCCGAGCGCGCTGAACTCCGCGCGCCCGCGCCACGGGTCGAGGATCGCCGCCGCGACCTCGGCAGCCTCCTCGACCAGCGCCTTCGCCTGTTCCTCGCGCCGGCGCCGGAAGCGGTTCGCCGACGAGCCGCCTTTCTTGTGCCGGTTCTTGACGAAGCGCGAGCCGACCTTCGAGGCGACGATCCGCTCGCCGTCGAAGACGCCGATCGCGTAGCCGCCCAGCCGTACCAGGAAGACGGCGACGAGGTGGTCGGCAGCGATCGCCTCGAGCAGCGGTGCGACGTGCAGGTCTCGTACGTCCCCT
Organism: uncultured Actinomycetes bacterium; assembly: GCA_963847845.1. GTDB lineage: Bacteria > Actinomycetota > Thermoleophilia > Gaiellales > Gaiellaceae > PALSA-600. The sequence goes on along the minus strand of CAWKBI010000005.1, from coordinate 76,328 downwards.
CGTGGACGAGCCCGAACGTCGGCCGCACCACGAGCGTCTCGGCGCCGAACAGCGAGGCGGCGCCGTCGGCGTAGACGGCACGCCCGGGCCTCCCTTCGAGCGGCTCGAGCCGCTTGCGCGCGTTCTCGCGGCCGATGTAACGCACGCTCATTTGCCGAGATGCGCGAGCGTCGCGCCGTCCTGCGCTTCGCTCTCGCGCCGGTCGACGAGCGGATGGCGATCGAGCTCGTCGCGTACCGCGGCACGCACCGAGCCGGTGCCGCGCCCGTGGATCACCCGCACCGACGCGAGGCCGGCGAGCGACGCCTCGTCGACGAACGCTCGCACCGCTTCGCGCGCCTCCTGCGCCCGGCTGCCGCGCACGTCGATCTCGTCCGAGACATCGCCGCGCGTGAGCGCGTTCAGCCGCACCGCGGGCTCCGTCGGTTCCGAACTGACGCGCGACGGCCGCAAGCGAGCGACCGCGATCCGCACACGATGCCCGCCGGCGCCGACCACCTCGGCCTCGTCGCCGTCGATCGCGGCGATCGTGCCGCGCACGCCGACCTCCGGCGCCTCGACCGGATCGCCCGGAGCGAGCGGCGCCAGCACCGGCAATGGCTCGTCGAGAGCCCGTAATGCACCCTCGGCGCGCGAGGCGCGCTCTGATGCGGCGCCGAGGCTGCGGTCGATCTCCGGCTCGGAGGCAGCACGACGCGCGGCCCGCAGCTCGACCCGCAGCGCCGCCAGTTCATCCCGGGCGCCGGCAAGCTCTGCCTGAGCCTCGGCTCGAGCCGTCACACGCTCACGCTCGACCGACGCGCGCACCTTCTCGATCTCCGCGCCGAGCACGGCCTCCTGCGCACGCACCCGCCGCGCCGCAACGGCCGCCTCGTCGCGCAACTCGACCGCGGCCCGCTCGGCCGCCTCCGTCTCGGCGAGCAGCTCGGCGATCCGCAGCCGCTCCGGCTCGACCCGCGCCCGCGCATCCGCTACGACCGACGCGTCGAGCCCGAGCCGCTCAGCCGTCTGCAGGGCGTGCGATGTACCCGGACGCCCGAGCGTGATCCGGTACAGCGGCTCGTACGTCTCCGGATCGAGCGCCGTGGCCGCGTTGACGGCGGCAGCCTCGGCGCTCGCCCATTCCTTCAGCTCGGGATAGTGCGTGGTCACCACCGTCAGCCGCGCCTGCCCCGCGAGGCGCGACACGAGCGCCTGCGCGAGCGCCGAGCCCTCGACCGGATCGGTGCCCGACGCGACCTCGTCGACCAGCACCAACGAGCGCGAAGTCGCAGCCGAGAGGATCGCGACGAGGTTCGCGACGTGTCCCGAGAACGTCGACAGGCTCATCTCGATCGACTGGCGGTCGCCGATGTCGGCGAGCACGTCGTCGAACACCGGCAGCGCCGCCGTCTCCGCCGGAGGCCGCAGGCCCGCCTGGTGCAGCAGCGCGGCGAGCCCGAGCGTCTTCAGCGCGACCGTCTTGCCGCCCGTGTTCGGGCCGCTGATCACGAGCACGCGCGAGTCGCCGAGATCGAGGTCGATCGGCACCGCCGTCGAGCGATCGAGTAGCGGATGCCTGGCGCCGAGCAGCCGCACGCCTCCGTCCGTCGCGACGGGAGCACCGCGCCAGCCGCGCGAGACGATCCCCCGGGCGAGCGCCAGGTCGATCGCACCGGCGCACTCGACCAGCGCGATCAGCGCCGACGCCCGCGACCCGACCGACGCCGACAGCTCCCGCAGGATCCGCGCCACCTCCTCGCGCTCGGCGCCGGCCGCCTCGGCCTGCCGGTTGCCAAGCTCGACGATCGCGAGCGGCTCGACAAAGAGCGTCTGCCCGCTGTCGGAGACGTCGTGGACGATCCCGGGCACGCTCCGCCGCGCGCTCGCCTTGACCGCGAACACCGGCCGGCCGCCGCGCTGCGCGACGAACTCCTCCTGCAGGTGCTCGCGCAACCCGCTCGCGCGCGCGAGCCGCTGCAACTCCTCGGCAACGCGCAAGCGGCTCTCGCGCACCTCCTTACGCAGGCGCCGAAGCGCCGGCGACGCCGAGTCGCGCACGTCGGAGCCGTCCTCCTCGATCGCCTTGCCGATCTCGTCGACCAGCGGCCCTAACCCGATGTCGATGACCGCAGCCAGCTCCGAGAGCAGCGGCGCCTCCGCGCCCAGAGCAGCCCGACAACGCAACCCTCCCGCGACCGTGTCCGCGACCTGCCGCAGCACCGGCGCGCCGAGCGCCCCGCCGCGCCCGGCCAGCTCCGCGTCTGCGCGAACGTCCGAGATGCCCTCGAGCGGCGGCTCGAGCGACGAGTCGAGCAGGGCTACCACCTCTGCGGTCAGTGCCTGCCACTGCGCGACCTCGGCAGCGTCCGCCGACGGCGTCAACGCTCGCACGAGAGCTTCCCCGTACGAGGTCGCGGTGGCGGTCGCGAGACGTTCGACGACGGCCGGGAATTCGAGCGCGGCGAGGTCCATTCCGCCCGAGTCAAGCAGGAGTAGTCCCCGGGTGCCTACATTGAAGGGTTCGTGTCGACCCTCGAGCTCATCTGGCAGCACGACGCGCCCTACGCGGTCGTGCGCTCCGACGACGGCGTCCTGACCGACGACGGCCTCACCGTCGGCTCGCGAACGGAGATCCACGCCGGGGGCACCCACGCCGTCGCGCGCCGCCTGACCGTCCCCGAACTGACGACCCTCGACGTCGACCTGCCGCTCGGCGAGTCCGCCCGGGCGGTTCTCGCGCTGCGCGATCTTGCGGAACGAACCGTCACTGACGGCCTCGTGCACCCGCAGCTCACGAAGGGGGGAACGTCCTGGTACGCGTTCTGGGGCGCGACGCTCGACGAGGGCCTGCAGGCGGAGCTCGACGAGATCGTCGCCGCGGCGCCGCCGGCCGCAGGCGAGCTGGAGGCGCTGTACCCGCAGTTCGTCGACCAGATCGCGCGCGACCGTTTGCTCGCCGCCGAGGTGAAGCTCGTCGGCGCGTCGCAGCTCGGCCGCTCGCCCGCGCTCGAAGGCGTGTTGCGCGCGCTCGCCGCGCCCGAACCCGACCTGCCTGCCGGGCCGACGTACGCGTCGCTCGAGCGACGGCTCTCGCGCTGGGTCGACGTCGGACTGCAGCAGATCCGTGAGACGCGTTGGCAGCTCGGCCTGCACCTCGACGAGCGCCCGGGCCGAGACGCGCTCGCGGTCGAGCAATGGCTGCACGCCGACGACGACCCGACGCTGAGCCTCCCGGTTTCTTTGCTGATCCGCGGCGACGACGGCTTCGCGTTCGTCCGCGACGGCGACCCCGTCGGCGACCTCGAGCAGCAGCTGCAGGAGCTGGACCCGATCCTCCGCGAGCTCGAGTTCGACGAGCTCGGCGTGGCGACGATCGACACCGAGGAGACGAGCTTCTTCCTGCGCGAGCTGATGCCGCAGCTCGAGAAGCGCAACGTCCCGGTGCTGCTCCCGACCGCGTGGGTGCGCGCGCCGGCCCGGATCCGCGCCAACGTCAGCGCGCGGATCGGCGCGCAGAGCAGCGGACTGCTCTCGACGCAGGCGCTCGCGAGCTTCGACTGGCGGCTCGCGGTCGGCGACGTCGACCTGGGCGAGGAGGAGTTGGCCGAGCTCGCGGCTGCGAAGAGCCCGGTCGTGCGCGTCGCCGGGCGGTGGCAGGCGCTGCGCCAGGAGGATGTTCAGCGCGCTCTGAGATTCCTCGAACGGCGTAAGCGCGGCGGCGGTGTCGTCGACCTCGTCCGCACTGTCTCGGGCCTCGAGACCGACGAGGCCGGGCTCGACCTCGGCGAGGTGACGCTCGACCGGTCGCTCTCGGAGCTGCTCGACGGCGAGGCGCGCTTCCAGCCGCTCGCGACCCCGACGGGCATGCAGTTCGACCTGTTCGGCTTCCAGGAGCGCGGCCACGGCTGGCTGCGTCTGCTCGGCGACCGTGGGATCGGCGCGATCCTGGCCGACGACATGGGGCTTGGCAAGACGGTGCAGGCGATCGCGATGTTGCTCTCCGAGCGGGAGGACGGCAACGAGCTTGGCCCGACGCTCGTCGTCTGCCCGATGAGCGTGGCGCGGCAGTGGGTCGCCGAGATCGAGCGATTCGCGCCGTCGCTGCGCGTGCACCTGCATCACGGCAGCGACCGGCTCGCCGACGACGTGCTGATCGCGGCGGTCAGCAAGGTCGACGTGGTGGTGACGTCGTACGACATCGCGTCGCGCGACGTCGACACGCTGGCCGCGATCGCGTGGGACCGTGTGTTGCTCGACGAGGCGCAGGACGTCAAGAACCCGCAGACGAAGCGCGCCCGCTCGCTGCGCCGCATCCCGGCGCGGCGCCGGCTGGCGATGACCGGCACGCCGCTCGAGAACCACCTCGGCGAGCTGTGGGCGCTGATGGACATCCTCAATCCCGGCCTGCTCGGTTCACGCGAGTCGTTCGCGCGCACGTTCGCGCGGCCGATCGAGATCGCGCACGACGAGCAGGCGCTCGAACGGCTGCGCGCGATCGTGCAGCCGTTCATCCTGCGCCGCCAGAAGGACTCGCCCGAGGTGGAGTTCGACCTGCCGCCGATCACCGTCGCGAAGGACTACTGCCGCCTGACCGTCGAGCAGGCGAGCCTCTACCGCGCGACCGTCGACCACTGGATGCCGCGCATCGAGGCGCACGAGGATCGCTTCGGCCGCCGCGGTGCGGTGCTCGCGATGCTCGCGCACCTGAAGCAGGTCTGCAATCACCCGGAGATGCTCATGCACACGGGTGCGTCGCTCGACGGGCGCTCCGGCAAGCTCGAGCGGCTGGTCGAGTTGCTGCTCGAGGTGCCGGCCGAGGACAAGGCGCTCGTCTTCACGCAGTACCCGAGCTTCGACCGCCTCGTGCCCTTCCTGGCCGAGCGCCTCGGCCGCAAGGTCGGCTTCTTCCACGGCCGCCTGAACGGCCGGCAGCGCGACGAGCTGCTGACCGACTTCGCGACCGACGACGGCCCGTCGCTGCTCGTGATCTCGATCCGCGCCGGCGGCCGTGGCCTCAACCTGCCGGCCGCGAACCACGTCTTTCACTTCGACCGCTGGTGGAACCCGGCGGTCGAGCAGCAGGCGACCGACCGCGTCTACCGGCTCGGGCAGCGAAAGCCCGTGTTCGTGCACAGCCTGATCTGCCTCGGGACGCTCGAGGAGCGGATCGACGCGCTGCTCGACTCGAAGCGCGAGCTGGTCGAGAAGGTGCTCGCCGGCCGCGCCGACGACTGGCTGGGCGACCTCGACCTGGGCGCGATCCGCGCCGCCGTCGCGCTCGCGCCGGAGTCGACGGAGGAGGCAGCGTGAAAGGCCCGTGGGCACGCTCGATCGCGGCCGCCGTGGTCGGCAACACGGAGCCGGACGCCGACGTCGGTGAGCTCGACGTCGAGATCGGCCGCGTTACGGCGCGCGTGGGGGAGTGCGAGGTCGTGCTCGCAGCCGAGCGCGTTCCGCGTGTGACGTGGATCGCGATGCTGCGTTACGCGCAGGGGATGGGGCCGCTCGAGGAAGCGGTCAAGGGCCGCATCCAGTCGACGCACCTCGACCATCTGCTCGCCGAGGACTGGGGCGAGCGGTTGATCCCGCGGCCCGGTCAGATCCGGCGCAGCTGCACGTGCGACCCGAGCGGCGCGTGCGAGCACGTAGCGGCCACCGGGCTTGCATTTGCGAACGCGATCGACGGCAACCCGCTGCTCTTCCTGCGCTGGCGTGGCTGCGTCGACGAGGAGACGCCGCAGGTCGTGCAGGGCGATCCGTGGGTCGGCGGCGAGTTACCCGAGCCCGCCCCTCCGCGTGCGCTGCCGGTCGGTGCGGTGCTGAAACGGCTCGGCCCGAGCGGCATCCAGATCGGCGACGAGGATCTCGCGGACGTGCTGCAGCGCGCCTACGAGGCGTTCGCCGGCTGAGCGAGCGCGAGCGCCGCGGCGTCCTCGGGCGTGAGCGCCCGGCCTCTTGCCCAGTCGGTCCCCGCCGAGCCCACTGATGCGACCGCGCGTTCGTGCAGCGCCAGCTCGATGCCTTCGAGCTTGCCGCCCAGCAGCTCGCGTAGAGCCTCGGCCGCTCCCAGCAGCTTCGCCGAGAGTTGCGCGTCTGAATCCGACCAGGCGACGCCGAGCAGCTCGAGCGCCCAGGCCAGATTCTCGCGGTCGCCCATCGTGCGCGCGAGCTCGATGCTCTCGCGCAACGGCGGAACCGCATCCTCGAATCGGTTCTCGTGCAGCGCGACGGCGCCGAGCGCCGCGAGAGTCCGTGCGGCGCCGTAGGTGTTGTCGATCGCCGTGAACTGCGCGCGCGCCGACTCGAAGCGTTCCTTCGCGCTTCGGTAGTCGCCGCGGCCGAGCTCGAGGTAGCCGCTGTTGAACCGCGCCATCCCGACCATCCGAGCCGCGCCGGCCGTCGTTGCGACGACATCCGCTTGCTCGAACAGCTGGAGCGCGCGATCCGGTTCGCCTTCCGCCAGGAACGCGCGGCCGAGGGTGAGGAGTGACTGGGCGACGGCGGTCGGGTCGCCGATCGTCTCGCTGATCCGCGTGTTCTCTTCCGCGAGGCGCCGCGTCTCGGGCCAGTCGGCCTGCAGCGAGGCGAGAATCGACGCCGCGCTCAGCACGCGCGCGCGCGCCGCGAGATCACCGGAGTCGTTCGCGAGGACGGACGCAAACCAGCGGCGTCCCTCGTGGAGATACCCGCGCGCGAACCAGAAGTCGCGGAGGGCGTCGGCCAGCCGGAACGCGTCGGCCGGATCAGCTCCGAGCAGCCAGGCGAACGAGGCGCGGAAGTTCGGGAGGTCCTGCTCGAGGCGGTCGAACTGCTCGATCCGCCCGGACTCGAGGCCCGGCGCTGCGTCTGAGGCCACCTCGAGCAGGTAGTCGGCGTGGCGGCGGCGCAGCAGGTCCGTCTCGCCGCTCGCTTCGAGCGACTCCGTGGCGAACTCACGGATCGTCTCGAGCATGAAGAACCGTCCGCCCTGGATCGCCCGGACGAGGCTCTTGTCGACGAGGGACTGGAGCGTGTCGAGGTCGGCACCGGCGACTCGCTCCGCCGCGTCCAGCGTCCAGCCGCCGACGAAGACCGCCAGGTATGCGAACAGCTGTTTCTCGTCGTCGTCGAGCAAGTCGTGGCTCCACTCGATCGTGGCGCGGAGCGTCTGCTGACGCGCGTCGACGCCGCGGCCGGCCTTGAGCAGGTCGAGTCGCCCCGACAGCCGCTCGAGCAGCTGCTCCGGCGAGAGCACCCGGACACGCGCCGCCGCGAGCTCGAGCGCCAGCGGCAGCTGCTCGAGTCGCGCGCAGAGCTCCTCGACGGCTGCGGACGCCGTGAAGGCGGGCTGCGCGGCGAACGCCCGCGCCAGGAAGAGCGTGCGGCCGTCCTCGGGTCGAAGCTCCGGGACGGGGTACGCCTGCTCGCCCGGTAGCCGCAGCAGCTCGCGACTCGTCAAGAGCAGCTGCAGGTTGGGGCAGGCCGCGAGGAGCTCGGCCAGTTCCGGCGCGACGCTCGTGAGATGTTCGAGGTTGTCGAGCACCAGGAGTAGCCGGTGATCGGCGATGTGATCGGCCAGGCTTCCCTTTGCCCCGACGGCCTGGGCCGTGGCCGGAAGAACGTCGCTGGGATCGCGCAACGCGGCGAGCGGCACCCAGAAGACCCCGTCCGGGAAGCGGTCGGCCGCGGCACCTGCGGCCTGCAGCGCGAGGCGCGTCTTACCGACGCCACCCGGCCCGGTCAGCGTCACCAGCCGCGGGTCGCTCGCCGTGAGGAGCGCCGCGACCTCGTCCAGTTCCCGTTCGCGGCCGAGAAACGGCGTCGCGGGGACGGGCAGGTTCGTGCGGTAAAGGCTCTTGAGCGGTGGGAACTCGGTCTCGCCGAGCTGGTAGATCCGTTCAGGCGCGGAGAGATCCTTCAGCCGGTGCTCGCCCAGGTCGCGCAACTCCGCCTCGCCGACCAGTCCGGCTGTCGCGGCGGAAACGAGCGTCTGGCCGCCGTGGCCGCAGGCAGCGATCCGCGCAGCGCGGTGCACGTCGACGCCGACGTAGCCCTCGTCGGTGACGAGCGGCGTGCCGCTGTGGATGCCGATCCTGACCTTGATCGGCCCGCCCGTGAGCCCCTCGGTCGCGCCGGCGGCAGCCGCGACAGCGCCGGGCGCCGTCGGGAAGGCGACGAAGAACGCGTCGCCTTGCGTGTCGACCTCGACGCCGCCGTTCTCGGTGAACGCGTGCCGGAGGACCGTGCGGTGGGCAGCAAGGGCGGCGGCGTACCCGGCTTCGCCGAGCGAGTCGAGCAGCCGGGTCGAGCCTTCGACGTCGGTGAAGAGAAAGGTGACGGTGCCGGCCGGGAGCGATCCCATGCCGGGATCAGATCACGCCGCGGGCACGTAGTAGCGCTCGACGTACTCGATCACCGCGCGCTGCATCGAGAACTGGGGCGCGAGTGTGGCGATCGACGCCTTCATCATCCGCACCCACTCGTCCCGCTTGTGCCAAGTTGGCACAACCTGGGTCTCGAGCAGCCGGTACAGCTGCTCGCGGTCGGCCTCGTCGGAGACGCCCTCGATCGCCCAGCCGACCTCGGGCGAGTAGCCCTCCGCCCACCAGCCGTCCAGCACCGAGAGGTTGAGCACGCCGTTGACGGCCGCCTTCATCCCCGAGGTCCCGGAAGCCTCGAGTGGCCGGAGAGGGTTGTTCAGCCAGACGTCGCAGCCGGGGATGATCGTCTGCGCGAGCGCGATGTCGTAGTCGGCGAGGAAGACGATCCGGTCGGAATGCTCGCGGGCGAGCGCGATCACCTGCTGCATCACGTCCTTGCCAGGGTTGTCCTGCGGATGCGCCTTGCCGGCGACGACGATCTGCACCGGCAGCGCGAGCAGGCGTTCGAGATCGCTGAAGACGAGGGCCGCGCGCTTGTAGGTGGCGAAGCGCCGGGCGAAGCCGATCGTCAGTCGTTCGGGGTCGAGCTGCGTCAGCCGGGCAAGCCGTGCCTTCGCGGCTGCGTGCACACGCCAGAGCGCACCGTCGTCGAGGTCGCGTGCCTCGTGCCACGGTGTCTCCGTCGGCGGTGCGACGGGGTCGATGCCTGCATCGAGTAGCAGTTGCGTCAGCGCAGGCTCGAGCCAGGTGCCGAGATGCACGCCGTTCGTCACGTAGCCGATCTCGATCTCGACGTTGGCGAGCGGCGCCCACATCTCGCGTGCGACCTCGCCGTGTAGCTCCGAAACGCCGTTTGCATAGGCGGAGAGCCGCAGCGACATCGGCGTCAGCCCGAACATGTTGTCGTGGTCGAAATCGCCGAGCGCGAGCAGCTGTGCGTTGTCGATCCCGGCCCGTGCGGCGAGCGGCCCGACGTAGTGGGTGACGAGCTCGGGATCGAAGATCTCGTTGCCGGCCGGAACGGGAGTGTGCGTCGTGAAGACGGTCGAGCGCTTGACGAGGTCCAGAGCCTCGTCGGTCGACATGCCGACCTCGACGAGCGCGCGAACGCGCTCGATCGCGAGGAACGCGGAGTGGCCCTCGTTCATATGGAACACGTTGACCTCGACACCGAGCGCGGCGAGTGCGCGCACGCCGCCGACACCCAGCAGCAGCTCCTGGCGGATGCGGTGCGTCCGGTCGCCCGAGTAGAGCGCGTCGGTGAGTCCCTCGGCCTCGAGGAGGTAGAGCGTGACGCTGCCGAGCTCCTTGCGCCAGATCGTCGCGGAGATCGTGTCGCCGTCGAGCTCGACATCGACGGCGATCGTCTCGCGTTTGAGCCCGGCGGACTCGGGATCGACCGGCTCGTAGCGCTCGACCTGCCGGCCCGCGTCGTCGATGCTCTGCCGGAAATAGCCCGTGCGGTAGAGCAGCCCGACGCCGACGAGCGGGACCCCGAGCTCCGCCGCCGCCTTCAAATGGTCGCCCGCGAGCACTCCGAGGCCGCCCGAGTAGATCGGCAGCTCGTCGGAGAGCGCGAACTCCATCGAGAAGTAGGCAATCCGTGCGCCGCTCTCGGCGTGCGCGCGCTGCCACCAAGTGGTCGGGTCGGTCGTCGTCATTCGGGCGCCGCGGGAGGCTACCGATTTACGAACCCGGTTCGCCTGCGAACCAGGTAGCTGAGCCTAAGCGCCCGAGCTCCCGAATCTCGGCAGAAGCGCCCGCTGGAGCGACGATTCGCGCTCGGCAGTCGCCGACGGCTCGGCGAAGCGGAGTTGTGCGCGCTCGTTCCAGAGGTCGACGTTCAAGCGCTCGATCTCCTCGACGAGCATCGTGATCGCCCGCCCGGCGGCTCTCACTTCCTCGCGCGTGTCGCCGGAGAGGCCGTCGCCCCAGACGCGGAGTGTCTCGATCTTCGCCTCGTCCAGGCGCGGTTGCTTCTCGGTGCCCACCGCCCGGCACCTTACAACTGCGTAACAAGGGGCACCTGGTTTTCAACGGGGTTGTCCACAGGCGAAATCGCAAACGTTTGCGCTCTGACCGCAGTTTCTGTCGTTTCGGCGCGTCGGCGGCGCTCGGACGCTGTGGGGAACTCTGCACACGTACGCTGGCCCGGTGGCCCAGCTCACGACCGCCCAGTTCCTGATCGCGTTCGTGATCGCCGCGGCCGCCGGGACGGGTGTTTTCTTCGACGCGGAGAAGCGAAAGATCAAGCACCCCTCGGCCTGGGCGAGCTTCGTCTTCCTGTTCCTGATCGTCGGTTTGCCCGCGTACGCGATCCACGTGCGGCGCGCCCGGCGCGCCCGTTAGGCGTGGCGTCGCCGGCGGCCGATCCGGACAACGCGGCGATCGCGGCGCACCTCGACGAGTTCGCGGCGCTGCTCGAGCTGTCCGACGCGCAGTGGCAGGGCGTGCGTGCCTACCGCCGCGCCGCCGACCTGATCCGGGGGCTGTCGGTGTCGGTGGCGACCCTTGTGCGCCAGGGTCGCGTTCAGCAGCTGCGCGGCGTCGGCGCCGGGATCGAGCGTCGGTTACGCGAGCTCGTCGAGACCGGCGAGATCGCCGAGCTGACCGAGCTGCGCCGCTCGACGCCCGTCGAGCTCGTGGCGTTCGCCCACTCCGCCGGGTTGAGCGTCGAGCTGGCGATGAAGATCGCAGCGGCGCTCGAGCTCTCCACGGTCGCCGAGCTCAAGCAGGCCGCGTTCGCCGGTCGGTTGCAGGAGGTGCCCGGGATCGGCCCGCACCGCGAGGCGAAGATCGTCGCCTCGCTCGAGCAGCCCGAGCGCCCGCGCCGCCCCGTGCTGCTGCCGCGCGCCCGTGAGCTGACCGAGCGAATCGCAACCGCGCTCGACGGCCTGCCCGCGGGCGACGCCAGGCGCTGGGTCGATGCCTCGACGCGACTCGCGGTCGTCACGACGCGCCGCAGGACGCCGCGTCGCGCTTCGCCGCGCTACCGGAGATCGTCGCGCTGATCGACAAGCACACGGGCGTCACGATCGACGGCATCCCGGTCGAGCTCGTGGTCGCCACGCCCGAGGAGCTCGGCACTGCACTCGTGCGCGCCACCGGCCCGGCGGAGCATCTCGAGGCTCTTGGCCCGCTCCCGCTCGCGGCGGACGAGGCCGCCGTCTACGAGCAGCTCGGCCTGCCGGTGCCGCCACCGGAGATCCGCGATGGCCGGCTCGACCACGAGCTGCCGGACCTGGTCGAGCTCGCGGAGATCCGCGGCGACCTGCACGTGCACACGAACTGGTCGGATGGGAGGGCGACGGTGCTCGAGATGGGCACGGCGGCGAGAGACCGCGGCTACGAGTACCTCGCGATCTGCGACCACACGCCGAACGTCGGCGTCGTCCAGGGCCTCGACGGCGACGCGTTGCGCCGGCAGGCGGTCGAGATCGCGGCCGCGAACGAGGCGCTCGCGCCGTTCACGGTGCTGCGCGGGGTCGAGTGCGACATCCGCGCCGACGGCAGCCTCGACGTGCCCGACGACGTGCTCGCCGAGCTCGAGTGGGTGCAGCTGTCGTTGCATGCCGGACAACGGGCGCCGCGCAAGGAGCTGACGGCGCGGGTGACCGAGGCGATGCGCCACCCGGCTGTGCGCTGCCTCAGCCATCCGACAGGCCGGCTGATCGGCCACCGCCCCGAGAACGCGCTCGATCTGGAGCGGACGATCGAGGTCGCGCTCGAGCACGGCGTCGCGCTCGAGGTGAACGGCCTTGCTCCGCGGCTCGACCTCTCTGGCGAGCACGTGCGGACAGCAATCGCGGCGGGCGTGCGCATCGTCTGCAACACCGACTCGCACTCGGTGCGCGGCCTGGAAGGCATGGAGCTGTCAGTGCGGACTGCGCGCCGCGGCCGGGCAACGGCCGGCGACGTTCTCAATACGCGGCCGTTGGCCGAGTTGCTTCGCTAGCTGCCGAGCGCAGCCTCGATCTTGGCGACGCTCGCAGCCTCGGCCTCGTCACCGCCGGAGGCAGCGGCTGCGACGGAGCGCGCGAGGTCGAGCACGAACGCCCGGTAGGCGTCCAGCTCGTCGGGCGCCTTCGCCTGCAGGAGCGCAGACCGACGAGCGCAATGCGTCGAGCGTGCCCGACTCGATCTCGTCCGGCTTGCTCGTGGCGCCGAAGCCGAGACCGCGTCCTTCGGCGACCTTCCGGACGACGGCGCTTGTCGAGTCGCCGCGGGCCGCGGCGACGTGCTTGGCGAGCGTTCCCGCTTCCTTGAACGTGTCGAAGAAGCCGCGGTCGCTGACCGAGACCAGCAGCCCTGCGCCCATCGCGCCTTTGCGGAGGGTGTCGATCTCTTCGTCTGTCAATGCATCGCTCATCTCGGATCCTTTCGTCAGGGCCGAATGCTCTGGGCAAAGTGAAACAGGTTCTTGGGGTCGTACTTGCGTTTCACGGTACGCAGTCGCGGCAAGTTGGCGCCGTAGTAGGCCTGCTGCGAGTTCGCGAGCGCCGGGTCGATGTAGTTGACGTAGGCGGCGCCGGTGACCGCGGGCTTCAACGACGCCCGCGATGCGTTCACCCAGGCGCGCGCCGAGGTCGGGTCGCCGGCCGCGAAGTACTGAATCGACGAAAGGACGTTGCGGTGCGCGAACGCGGTCGCGGCGGTGGAGACTCGGTTGAGCGCGCCGCCGTACGAGTCGATCAGCAATGCGCCCGAAGCCGCGCCGCGCGACTCGATCGCCGTTCGGAACCTCGTCAGCTGCGCGGCAGTGGGGATCTTCCCGATGTAGTCGGAGGCGCCGACGAACGCCTGCGTGCCCGGCGGCGGAGCAGGAGGGAAGTGTGTGCCCGAGGCAGCCGGCCCAGCGGCGCACGAGATCGAGCCACGATGCGGTGCCGGTGGTCAGCTTCGTCGCGGGCGGCCCGAGCGTCGCGAGCGCGGCCTTCAGTTGTGTTTCGCTGCCGAGGAACTGCCCGAACACCTGCACCGACGGCCCGCTCGGCCCGGCGGCGAGGCGGCAGAGCGAGCCGAGCGCGTCGGGTGCGTGCGGCGCCCAGGCGAGGAAGCTCGCGAGCACCTGCTCGACCTGCGCCCATGGCCAGGTGGCGATGAAGTACGAGCCCTGCGTGACGGGATGCGTCCGGAACGTGAGGCGCGTGACGATCCCGAAGTTGCCGCCGCCACCACCGCGGCACGCCCAGTAGAGGTCGCTGTGGTGAGCGGAGTCGGCGACGAGGATCTGTCCGTCGGCGGTAACGATCTGGAGGGAGGCGATGTTGTCGGAGGCGAGCCCCCAGGCGCGTGAGGCGAGCCCGAAGCCGCCGCCGAGCGCGTGGCCGCCGATCCCGACGCTCGGGCAGGTGCCGGCGGGGATCGCGAGCCCGTGGGCTCCGAGTGAGTTGTAGATGTTGCCGAGCCGCGCGGCGGGGCCGACGACGGCCTGTTTCGCGACGACCCGCACGCTCGCGAGCTTCGAGAGGTCGACGACGACGCCGGGTGTCGTCGAGTAGCCGCCGTAGCTGTGGCCACCGGACTTGGCGACGATGTGGACGCCGGTCTTGTGTGCCCAGTGCACGATCTGGCTGACGTCTTTCGCGTCGAGTGGCTGCACGACGGCGAGCGGGTGGACGCCGTTGTAGAGGCTGTCGAAGACGAGGCGGGCGGTGTCGTACTTGGCCTGGCCGGGTGTGAGCACGGGGCCGCGGACGACCTTGTCGAGTGCCTTGATCCGTGGATCGACGGCGTCGCGGGCAGCTGCGACGGGCCCGTAGCGAAGGGCGGGAATGGCCAGGGCTGCGCTCAGCCCGGCCGCGCGGGTGACGAGCTCGCGGCGAGTCAGCTGCTCGTCCGACATGGCGAGAGATTAGGTCGGAGTGGTGTGCAGCGTGTGTGGAAGTGGTGAGCGAATCGGGGTACTCGACCCCGGCGCCGAAAGGTCAGGCATGCTGGGTGCGGTGGGGAAACGCTGGATCGTCGATGTTCATTCGCATGTCGTGCCAACGGGCGACGACGGGGCGCGCACGATCGAGGAAGGTCTGAAGCTCTGCGAGGATGCCGCGAAGCACGGCACGCGCGTCCTCTACGCGACGCCGCATATCCATGCGAAGTGGGATCACTATCCGCTGACCGCGGAGCGGCAGCGGCGCTACGACGAGGCGTTCCCGCTGATGCGAGCCGCGTGCAAGCGGTTCGGCCTCGAGCTGCGGCGCGGCTACGAGGTCTACCCGGGTGCATTGCCCCCGGACGCCGAACTGGGCGACTTCGGCTTGACCGGCAGCGGTGCGTACCTGGTCGAGTTCCCGGGCTTCTGGACGCCCGAGCGTGACGCGCTCGCGCTCGTCCGCTGCGAGGCCGAGCGGGCCGAGGAGGCGGGTCTGCTGCCGGTGCTCGCGCATCCGGAGCGCTGCGCGCAGATCGCCGCCGAGCCGGGGCGGGTCGGTGAGTTCGTCGAGCGCGGCTGGCTGCTCGCGCTGAACGGCTTGAGCCTCGACGGCCGTCACGGCCCGAAGTCGCAGGTGGCCGCGTGGCAGTTGCTCGAGTCGGGCTACGGCGACCTGGTCGCGAGCGACGCACACGGCATGAACCGCAACGCGCGGCTCGACTGGGCGTACGAGTTGGTCGCCGGTCGCTTGGGTGTCGAGCGTGCTCGTGGGCTGTTCGACGGCAGCGCACTCGCGCGTGCCGGCGACCGCTCCGTCGCAGCCTGATTGAACGCCGCCTGATTGAATCACCGGCGTGGCCGGTATCTCTCAAGCCGAGTTCGAAGAGCGTCGCGGGCGCCTGCTCGAGTACGCGAGCGGGGAGAAGCTGAACGGCTACGTCCTGTTCGACGAGAAGTACATCCAGTACTTCACGGGCTTCGGCTTCCTGGCGACGGAGCGTCCGGTCGCGGTCGCGTCGAACGCGGCGGGCCACCTGGCGGTGTTCGTGCCGGAGTTCGAGGTCGCGCGCGTCAAGGCCGAGACCAACTTTGAGCGGATCGAGTCGTATCCGGAGTATCCGGGCCTCGAGCATCCGATGAGCCTGCTCTCGCGGGTGCTCGCCGACCTGGGCGTCGGCGGCAAGATCGGTGCCGACCAGGACGGCTATCCGGGAATCCTGGGCTATGAAGGGCCGCCGCTGAGCGAGGTCACGGGTGCGAGCGTCGCGCCACTCGCGCCGAAGATCGAGCGGATGATGCGGATCAAGAGCGCGGCTGAGATCGAGCTGATCCGCGAGAGCGCCAAGTGGTGCGCCGTCGCGCATCGGCTGTTGCAGAAGTACTCGGTCCCGGGCGCGACGGAGGCAGAGGCGAGCCTGCGCGCGGGCCACGAGGCGACGCTCGAGATGCAGGCGACGCTCGGCGACGAGTTCGGCGGCCAGCAGGCGTCGAGCGACGGCGCGTCAGCCGGCTACCGCGGCCAGATCGGCAAGAGAAGCGCGTGGGCGCACGCCGTCGCGCACAACATCGAGTTCAAGGCCGGCGACGTGCTGGTGACGGAGACAAGCGCACCGATCTGGGGCTACAACGCCGAGCTCGAGCGGGCAATGATCATGGGCGAACCGACCGACGAGATGCGGCGGCTGTTCGACCACACGGTCGCCGCGCAAGATGTCGCGTTCGCGGCGCTACGTCCGGGCGTGACGTGCGCCGATGTCGACGGTGCGGTCTTGAAGTACTTCGAGGACAACGACCTGCTGCCGTACTGGCGCCAGCACGTCGGTCATGGGATCGGGCTGCGGAACCACGAGTCGCCGTTCCTCGACATCGGGGATCACACGGTCGTCGAGGCGGGGATGGTGTTCACGATCGAGCCGGGGCTCTACTCGGACGAGGTCGGCGGGTTCCGGCATTCGGACACGGTCGTCGTGACTGAGGACGGGATGGCGATCCTGACCGACTACCCACGCGACATCGAAAGTCTGTCGATCGGCGCCTAGCGTGGTGTCGTGGACGGGCGGCGGACGCCAACTTGCCTTTCCCAAAGGAGGCTTGCTCGGTCGTTCGTCCTCGGTGTCGGAGGTTTCCCCGGCGAAGGGTTGAGTTAGCCGCCCAGCTCTGGGATCGTTTCCCCAGGACATGGGCGTCGACAGTCCAAGCGGAAGCGTTGTCGGCAGCTTCCGCATCGGGAAGCTGCTGGCGCGCGGGGCGATGGGGGCCGTCTACCTCGCAGAGGACCGCGAAGGCCGGCCGGTGGCGCTGAAGCTGCTGTCGCCCGAGCTTGCGCACGACGAGCGGTTTCGGCAGCGCTTCCTGCGCGAGTCGCGGCTCGCGGCGACGCTCGACCATCCGAACGTGGTGCGGACGATCGCGTCGGGCGAGGACGGCGGTGTCCTCTATCTGGCGATGGAGTACGTGAACGGGATCGATCTGCGCGAGCTCCTGCGGCGCGAGGGGCGCCTCGAGCCCCGGCGCGCAGCCGAGCTGGTGAGACAGGCCGGCGAGGCGCTCGACACGGCACATCGCGCCGGTCTCGTCCATCGCGACGTGAAGCCCGGGAACATCCTCGTCGAGCAAACGCCAGAGGGTGAGCGGGCGTACATGTGTGACTTCGGGCTGGCGCGACACGTCTCGTCGGTCGGCAGCCTCACCGGCGACCGCGGCTTCGTCGGCACGGTCGACTACGTCGCGCCTGAGCAGATCCGCGGGGGCTCGGTGGACGGGCGTGCGGACCTCTACGCCCTTGGCTGTGTCCTCTTCGAGTGCATCGCCGGCGAGCGTCCGCACCAGCGTGACAGCGAACTTGCGGTCGTCTTCGCTCACCTGAACGAGCCCCCGCCGCGGCTGACGGACGTCAGGTGCGAGCTGCCGCCCGCTCTCGACCACGTCATCGGAACCGCGATGGCAAAGTCGCCGCGCGACCGCTACCGGACAGCGGGTGAGCTCTGACCGCGCAGCCGAC
The DNA here is from genome assembly GCA_963847845.1 of uncultured Actinomycetes bacterium. GTDB lineage: Bacteria > Actinomycetota > Thermoleophilia > Gaiellales > Gaiellaceae > PALSA-600. The sequence continues at coordinate 59,113 of CAWKBI010000005.1, read as the reverse complement.
GCTGCGATCGACGGCGCGCCCGCACCGCCGAGCCGGCGGCGTCGGAGCGGCCTGCTGATCGGGGTCGCAGCGCTCCTGGTCGCGCTCGCCGCGGTAACCGCCCTCGCCGTCATCCTCGTGACGCGGGACAACTCGGCTCAGACCCTGCCCCAGATCACGCCCGCGTCGATCGCCGGTGCGACACTCGGACTGCCGAAGGACGACTACAAGGCGCTATTCGGGGTCGGCTGGCGCGAAGAGATCTTCCAGGGACCGAACTACCCGACGCTCCGCTACTTCGGCCGTAAGGTCGCCATCTACTTCGAGACTCCCGGCGGCAAGGCGGTCGCGATCACGACGTGGAACAAGGATTTCAGGACGGCGGCCGGAATCGGCCCCTGCTCGTCGATCGAGGATCTGAAGCATGCCTACGGCATGGCGCTTCGGCCATCGCCCGCGAACACGATCAACGGGAAGGCGTACGCCTACATCGTCGGACACCTGATCTTCGGCGCGAACGGCAAGCCGCCGCACCCCTCGACGCACGTAACGGCGGTGGGGATCTACTCCGGAATCACGCTCGGCTTCGCAGCGTATGTGGTGTTGAACGAGCCGTCCTGTGAGGATTTCTAAGGACCGAGCGTCCAGGTGAAGCGGGTGCGGCTCTCGCGCGGCGCGAGGCCGCCGGGGCGCAGGCCCCGGTGGACGAGCAGTACGGGCGGTCGCGCGTCGCGAACGAGCGCGCGGCGGGCGGCGCCGATTCCTTCGACACGCCAGCGTGGCGAGACGCCGACGGCGACCACGGCGCCGTCCGCCACCGCTTCGAGGAGCGCGGCGGGGTCGGGGTCGGCGAGCACCGGTGCGGCATCGACCTCGACCAGTCGCTGCACCGCGAGCGACGCATCGGCGAGGAGACGGCTGGCATCGCGGCGGCCGCTGCGCTGGTCCGCGCGCGTGCCGACGAGCCGCAACGGCGATCCGGTCGCGGATGCGAGCCACGCGCCCAGCTCGAGCGCGGCCCAATCGTGCTCGCCGCCGCCAAACGGGACGTAGATCGGTCCGGGCACACGAATCGGGTCACCCGCGAGGATCGCTACCTGCGCGGGCGTGCGCTCGAGCAGAGCGGCGAGCGGCCCGGGAAGCTTCGCGCCGTCGATCCCGGGCGGCGCATCGACCAGCACGAGGTCGGCATCGTTGGTCGTCGCGAGGCGGACGAGATCAGCGGCTGCATCGTCGCTCGTGAAGGCCGCCGTCCGAGCCGGCGGGCCGCAGGCGCGGAGGGCGGCGGCGGCGCCGGCGAGCTCCCGCTCCTCCGCGACGATCCGCGCAACGACGAGGTCGCGCCCTGCCGCGAGTCCGGTCGCGAGCGAGAGCAACGCGCCGAGCGCCCGGTCGCGAGACGGCGCGACGAGCACGGCGCCGCCAGCCGCGGCGCGGGTTTGCGGTACGCCGAGGTCGAGCGAGGCGTCCTGCGTGAGGATCGCCAGCTCGAGCGCCCGCAGCGGCGCCGACGGCTCGATTCCAAAACTCGACACGAGCTGCCCCCGAGCGTCGCGGTAGACCTCAAGCGCCTCGGCCTGGCGGCCCGAGCGGTAGAGCGCGAGCATCTGCAGACCGCGCAGCCGCTCGCGCAGCGGGTACTCGACCCCGAGCCCCTCGAGCTCGCCGACGAGTGCCGCGTGCCGGCCGAGCATGAGCTCAGCGTCGACCCGCTCCTCGAGCGCTGCGAGGCGAAGCTCCTCGAGCCGCTCGACGGACGCACGGGCGAACTGCTCGTAGGCGAGGTCGGCGAGCGGTGGCCCGCGCCAGAGCTCGAGTGCCTCGCCGAGCAGGGTGGCCGCCGCCGCGGCGTCGTTCCGCGCGCGGGCGCGCCCGGCCTCACCCGTCAGGTGCTCGAAGCGAGCGAGGTCGAAGTTCTCGTCGCGGACCCGGAGGACGTAGCCGGGCGGCCGCGTCTCGATCACCTCGGTCGAACCGAGCGCGCGCCTGAGCTCCGATACCTGCCGCTGAACCTGCGTGACCGCGGTCACGGGCGGCCGTCCCGCGTAGAGATCGTCGGCGAGACGCTCGACGGGTACGACCCGGTTGGCGTGCAAGAGCAGGATCGCGAGCGTCGCGCGCTGCCGCGGCCCGCCGAGCCGGATCGAGCCCTTCTCGCCGACGACCTCGAGGGGGCCTAGGACGCGGAACTCGAGCATTGCCCGCGGACGGTAGCCGGTCGGTTGCGACCGGGTAGTGGGCGGGCGGACGATCGTGCCGACGTCAACCGAGGAGGATTTTCCGATGAAGCGAGGCCACGTCCTCATCGCCGCTCTGGCGGCCTTCACGGCGTGTCTGTTCGTCCCGATGTCAGGTGTGGCGGCCGGACCGCCGGACGTTGTCTGCTCGCAGGTGACGAACACTTTCACGGGCACGGCGCACGACCTGATTGTTCCGACCGGCGGCTACTGCGCCGTGACCGGCGCGACGATCACCCATGACCTGATTCAACAGGACGACGCCGGCGCGGATCTTTCGGGGACGAGTGTCGGCCACGACGTGCGCTTCCAGACCGACGCGGGAGCAGGCATCGTGAATTCGACCGTCGCCCACGACATCGTCGCTGCGGGCGACGAGTCCGGCGCCGATGTCTCCGACACGTCGGTCGGGCACGACATGCTTGCGCTCGGGGAGGACTCCGGGTTCGACATCGCCGGCGTCAAGGTCGGCCACGACGTCAGGCTGCTCGGCCTCGCCGGCGGAATGCAGGCCGAGCGTCTCACGATCGGACACGACTTCTTCGCGTCGAAGCCGGGGACCATCCAGACGGGACGGGTCGGCCCGGACACTCCAGGTGGCACCGTGAAGGTCGGCCACGACTTCGCGATCGACGGGTCGCCGGACCTGCCGTTCGTCTTCGACGGCATCTGCGACGTCGATGCCGCGCACGACTTCAGCATCACGAACCGCTCGGTCACGCTCGGGTTCGGAATCGGCAACATCTGCGCCCGGAACGGCGAGCCGGCGAACACGGTCGGCCGCGACATGATCATCACCGGTAACACGGCGCTCGTCGGATTCTTCGGCCCGTCGTCGCTCATCGTCGGCGACAACCACGTCGGCCGGGACCTCGTATTTAGCAACAACACGGCGGTGTCGGGCGGTAGCCTCGAGGTATCGCGGAACGTCGTCGGTCGCGACGCGACCTGCAAGGGGAATAACCCGCCGGTAACGGTCAACGGGCCGAACAGCGCGGGACGCTCGAACACCTGCGGCTAACTCCCATACGCGAGGGGCCGGGCGCGTCCGCGTCCGGGCCCCTCGCGATCCCACGTACCAAGGTCAGGTTCGGGAGTAGGTCAGGGCTAGGACGTCGGCGAAGCGCTGTTCGGCCAGGGCGCCGAAGAGAGCGTGGCGCGAGAGCCTGGCCTTCGTTGTCGCCGGGCTCGCGAGGCCGCAGAGGAAGCGCGCTCGCTGGCGGGGCGTTCCGAGCGCGGTCGGATGCTCGGCCGCCAACTCGTCGAGGGCGGCGCTATCGAGTTCGAGCTTCGGGGTCGCAGCTCGGTCCCGGAAGACTCTGCGCAGATCCGGTCAGGCAGTACGAACAGTGGCCGCACGGATCCGGACGTGTCTCGCCGAAGTAGCCGACGAGCGACTGCACCTGGCAGCCGTCGTGCTCGACTAGTGCGACGACTCGCTCGATTCGATCAGCTTCTGCCTGCTCGCGGCGGTCGAAGCGCTCGGCGAGGCTGTCGCGCAATTCGTCGAGCGACGGCGACTGCTTGAGCAGTGTGAAGCGCTGGCGCACGTCGGCGACCTTCAACTCGGCGAGTCCCTGCTGCTCGAGGTAGCCAAGCGCGTTGACCACGCGCTCGCGTTCCTCGCCAGGCACGGCGTCGGGGTTGACGCCCGTCCAGGTGCGCCCCTCCTTGCCACTCGCCAACACACGTCGCAGGAAGTCGGCTCGGTCTGGGTCGAAGATCGCATAGACGCTGTCCCACTCGCCGCTTGCCGGGCGCACGCTGTAGCCGGCGTAGAACGGCGTGCCCTGCATCGAGGAAGCCGTCGAGCTCGAGGTAGGTCAGGATCGTCTTCAGCACGAGCGGCCGTACGTCGTGGCGTGATGAGAGCTCGTATTCCGAGACGGCGAACTGCTCGCCCTGCGAGTAGGCGAACACGTCGGCGAGCAGGCCCGCGATCGCCTCGGGAGTCGGCGTGTCGCCGAACGCGAAGTTCTCGAGCGTCGGCACGTCGTCGCGGCACGCAAAGAGCTCGCAGATCGACGGCTCGCCGTCGCGTCCGGCGCGGCCGATCTCCTGCGAGTACGACTCGAGTCCCTTCGGCAGGTTGAGGTGGTAGACGTAGCGCACGTCGGCCTTGTCGATCCCCATGCCGAACGCGATCGTCGCGACGACGATGTGCGCGTCCGAGTGTGTCCACCATTCCTGCGCCTCGACGCGGTCATCGGCGTTCATGCCCGCGTGGTAGGCCCGCGCGGGCAGGCCTGCCGCCGCGAGCACGGCGGCGACACGCTCCGCCGTGCGCTGCAACGTGACGTAGACGATCGTCGAGCCGGGTGCGCGTTCGCGCAGGCGGTCGACCAGCGCCTGGTCGCGCTCACGTGCCTGGACCGGCGTGGTGAGCAGCGTCAGGTTCGGTCGGTAGAAGCCGGTGACGACGGAGTCGCGCTCCTCGATCCCGAAGCCCGCGCGGATATCGGCGACGACCGCGGGAGTGGCGGTCGCGGTGAGCGCGAGCACGCGCTCAGCCCCGAGTTCGCGTGCGCGCGCCGCGAGCTTCAGATAGTCGGGGCGGAAGTTATGGCCCCACTCCGAGATGCAGTGCGCCTCGTCGACCGCGAAGAGCGCGATCTTCGTCTCGCCGAGCTGCGCGAGGAAGCGCTCGTTGTTGAAGCGTTCCGGCGCGACGTACAGCAGCTTGAGGCTCCCGTCGCGCAGTCGGTCGGAGACGGCGCGTACCTCATTCGCGTCGAGGCTCGAGTCGAGCCGCGCCGCGTCGACGCCCTGGCGCGCGAGCAGGTCGATCTGATCCTTCATCAGCGCGATCAGCGGCGACACCACGACCGTCACGCCTTCGAGCATCAGCGCGGGCAGCTGGTAGCAGAGGCTCTTCCCCGCTCCGGTCGGGAAGACGGCGAGGGCAGAGCGGCCGGCCAGCAACGACTCGACGACCTGTTGCTGGCCGGGGCGGAACTCTGTGCAGCCGAAACGGGAGCTGAGGATCTCAGCGGCCGTGGTCATGGGTCGACGGTAGCGGCGAACCGGCGCAAGGCGGCATGGGCTCCGCGACGTCAGTTCCAGTTGCTGGGTGAGCGTGCGGCTAAGCGGCGGCGAGTCGGTCGTGGAAGGAGCGCGCGGTCTGGATAGGCAGGTTGTCGGACAACCGAAGAAGGTGATGGTCGCCGGAGACGAGAATGGCGTGTTCGTTCTCGGCAAGCGCGAGGAGGTAGTCGTCGCCTGGATCGTCGGAGCGGTAGGAGCCGGCTTCTGGATCGGGTGCGACGATCGCTGAGGAACGAAGGAAAGCCACGAACTCCGCGGCATCTTCTGTGGGAATACGGCGGCGGAGCTTCGGGTAAGCGAGCGACTGTTCGAGTTCGCTGAGCAGCGCCTCGGAGACGACGAGTTCGAAGCCGCCACCGAGCCAGCGGCTGATGATCTGTGCCGGTGCGCCGCTCCGGGAAAGCAGAGCGGCGATGAGGATGTTCGCGTCGAGAACGGCCCGCACTAGCGCCGGCGCGGCCGTGTCTTGTGCTGTGCCTCTGTGGCGAGCTCGACCGCCTCGTTTTCGCCGATGTCGTCACGCTGCCAGAGGCGCTCGAGCAGGTCGAGGCCAAGCTCAGAGCGTAGGGCGTCCTCGATCACTTCGCCGTCTCCTTTGCCGATGCGCGCGCCACGGACCTTCACCGCCCGCATGACGTCTTCGTCGATTGTCAGGGTAGTTCTCACCTTCGCCATCTTCGCATCTTAGCATCACTATGCTCCGATGCCGCGAAATGGGGCAGCCGATCGCAACCTCAGTGCCGGCGCTGTACTGCCGGTTACTGAACCAGGAGGTTGGACGAACGCAAGACGCAGAACATGTCTCTCGCGAGAATCGCGGCGCGACGCGGTAGGAAGCCACCTACGACCGTTCGGAGAGCGAGCTCTGAAGGCGGCGTTTCACTCTGACCAAGTATTCAGTGCCGTTAGCGTCGCTTGGATGGTTTGCACGAATGTGTCCCAGTACTGGTCGCCGTCTGTTCCTACGGGTGATGGGATTGAGATGCCTGCGATCGCTAGTTCGGGCTCGAGCGCGGCCATCAGCGTTCGTGCTTCGCTCGCGCGTAGGTAAGGCGTGAGCTCGTCGAGGTGCGGTTGCTCGAGCCAGCGCGCGAGTCGGCGCAGGACTCTCAGAAGCCGCGGCCAGTCACGGTAGGTTGGCCATGTGTCGGGGCCGAAAGCGAAGAGCGTTCCCCAAACCACTCGGTCGATGCAGTAACGGTTCTCGTTGCCGCGTTCATAGCTCGTGACGAGTCGAGAGCCGGCGAGTGCGGCGAGTGTGTCGCTGATGTTGCGTTTTGCGTAGCCAGCTGCGTCGGCAACCATTTGGACTGATACATCGGGTGCGGGACTGGTGAGTAGGTAGCGAATGACCTCTGCTCGGCTGCTAACGCCGAATAGAAGGCGCGTGCGGAAGGCGAAGCCGATCGGTTGCATCGGATCGGGTGGCCCAGACTTACGGTTTGGCTCGGTGTTCGGCTTGACGAGCCCAGCGCTGAGGAAGGCGGGATCGGGATCGAGGACATGCTGGATGGCTGTCCGGAAGAACGGGCGGGGCTCGGAGGTGTCGCGGTTGCGTTTGCGTGGCGCGAATCGCTTACTCGGCTGCCGCCGTGCTAGCCACGCGACGGCTGCGTCAACGAGATCGCGGTCTTCGTCGTCGGTCGCTAGGTTGCGCAACCTCTGAACGCTGATGAGGCGTTCGTTCGTGAGGAGCCAGTCCAACACCTCGTCGAGCAGGCGCGGGTCGCTTCGACCTAGCTCGAGCGTAAAGAGCAGAAGCGCCTCCGGGTCTGCGGCCCATTTGTCACGTCGTTGTGTTGGCGCGAAGACGCCGAGCTGTGCCCACTGATCCCAGGCGAAGCTCGTGAGCTCATTTCGTGCTGTGTCTCTAAGCGCCGAGATCTGCATCTTCGATTCCGAATGAGACAAGCGCGCCGAGCAGTAGTGAGCGGAAGCCGTCGGACGGGTCATGGGTGCGCGTCCATCGGGCGGCGGTGAGAAGTTCCTCCTCCGTTGGCTGAAGTTCGCGCAGATCCGCTTCGTGCTTTCCGGACATGCCATCCGCCATCGCATAGAGCTTGAAATGAATCTGGTCGAAGCGGCTGGCGAAGTGAACGCGGAGAACCGGCCCGAAGGCTCGGCGTTCGAGTCGACCGACAAAGCCCTCAATCCTGGCCCGGGCGGCCCTCCTCGACCTCGGGCTGCCTGAGCCAACTCGTGGGCAGGCCGAAGTCTCGTGCGACTCGATCGCGTGCAATGACGAGCGACTCGGGCAGAGGCCGTGGATCGATGAGCCGATCGCCACTGAGAAGCGCGAGCATGTCTACGTCGCGGGTCGGCCTGGTGATCAGCCCGACCGCAAGGAGAGCCGATCCCCCGATCACCACCAGATCGAAGGCCGAGCCCTGCGCCGCTAGCTGTTCTCCTAGGGCGGAGAAGAGCACATTCGCAACATCAGGATCCTGAACATCCATCATCGGGATGATACACATCCCGACAGGTGATGTTGAACATCTTGATCTACCAATTTCCGACTGGCCAGTTCGGAGGCTGACAGTTAGCGATGCCCAACCCGCGGTGGCGATCCGTGGCACGGGCAACGAGGCAAAGATCAGGTACGCACTTCCTGCAACCGCCGGACCGACGCCCCGGGCAGTCCTCCCAGCTCGCGCCTTTGCTCGTCTAAGCGGGTATTTGCTGGTCGGCTTCGCGAGTGCTGTTCGCCCCGGGTCGAAGGCTCGAGAACTACAGGGATGCCGCGTGGCGGCCCTCACGCTCACATTCGCAAGATCCCCCTTCCGAGCGAGATTCAGGCTTCCAGGTCGCCGACGATGTGCGTGATGGTTGCGAAGCGAGTGGCTCTGGGACTGGCTGGTTTGGTGCTTCTCGGCGCCGGCGCGTCGGCGGCGTCAGCGGGAGACGTACGCGTGGCGGCGCAATCGGCCGCGCTATACAAAGGCGTTCTGCCGTGTGCCAAAGCCCAAGAAGCCCTGGATCAAAGCTCATTCGGAACGGTCACCCAGCAGAAAGCATTCCTCTCGCGGCTGATCACAACGGAGCGTCTTTGCAAGAACACTGGGGGAAAGCTGACGGCGGCGATCAAAGCGCACCGATATGACGCGGTCAAAGCGCCCGCGAGCACCGTCCTCTCCGCCGTTCGCTCTGCGGTCTCCAGCGACGCTGACACCGGTCGTGCCCTGGCGCAGATCGCTCAAGGGAACAAGACGCTCGGGCTGCGAATGCTCGCCCGGGCGGAGCAAGAGGGTAGGCGGTTCGTCGACCTTTGGAACTCGTTCATCAGTAAGTTGCAGGCCGCTGGCGTCGCGGCCGGCCTTACGCCGGCCTGACGTCCGAGACAGTTCGGGGTGTCCGGCGGGCGCCAACGAGCCTAACCCCGAATGTGCCGATTACGACGACCGTGCCGCCGATGACCACGACCGTCGCCACGACGACGACGACGCCGACGCCGCCGACGACCACCACGGCACCAACAACGACCGCCGCGCAGACCACGACCACCGTTGCGACGCCCCCGCCACCGCCCGCGCCGACCGGCGGGCTGCTCTGGGCCGGGGACGCCTTCGGCAAGTAGGAGAGCGTTCAGCGAACGGCCCCGACCGGATAACCACGGTGCCGAGCCCGCTCGGAGACGCAGGCGCGTGGTTCCGTTACGAGGTTCGCTCAGGCGACCGGCTCGGCGCCGGCGGTGAAGGCGCGCAGATGATTGCGTCGGCGCGGGACACGCACGGCGCCGAGGGCAGCACCGACTGGTGGGCGTGGAGCACGTACTTCGACCCGACCTACAAGCCGCAGGTCACGTCGCTGCCGCTCTGGAACGCCTACACCTAAATTCACCTCGCCGCCGTCGGGCCATCGACCAACTCGCGGTAGGTGAGTGCCGTGCGCAGCGGGGCGCTTCTCGGCGAGCCTTCGCAAACGGCACTCGCCGAGCCGCGAACCGCCTCTCGAGCCACTAAGAAGGCGGGCTCGACCTCCTACCGGTGGAATAGGGGGAATCTGACCTCTCGCGTGTGAACTTTGCGCGGTGTGGGGCGGACGCGGTCGTCTGGTCTCAGGAACGCTGTTGGCTTGTCGTTTGGGGCTCTCGAGGGCACTGGTGGGCGCCGGCGTCTGACCACGCCTCTGACCGTTGCGGCCGTGCCTAAGCGGACCTATCCTTCGGCCGCGATGACCACGCCCACGAGCACTGAGAATGCAGAGTCCGCTGTCGCTTTCGCGCCTATCGGGCACTACGCGCACCCTGATGATCCGAGCAAACGCACCGCCCTCTGTTTGGAGCCGATTCTTGGTGTCTCGGCATTCGGAGTGTTCGACGTGTGCGTCCGCTGCCAGATCCTCTTCGAGGCGCGAGACTCGTAATCCATCCGGGCCGATCGACGCGAATAGCTTCCAGTCCGGATCGCCTCGAACGACCGCTCCGAGCTGTGGCGAACGCGGCCTGGGCGAAGAGCAAGTACGGTCGGTCGTGGGTGATCGGTGTCTTGTGCGTCCGCACCGACTCGCCCGCAACTCCCAAGAAGGTCGGTCACGCCTGGGTGACTAGTCTTGACGACTTGCCGAATCTGTTGGAGTCGCTAGTGCTTGGCGGATACTCGGCGAGGTAGCTGATCGACCTGTCCGGTCTACAAACGCCAACGCGCTCCTTCCCGTTTCCTCTCGGCCCAAGGGATTGAGGATGCTTCCGGTCTGTGCGATGTTGACCATTGTTATCCGGCAAGCGAACTCAGATCCCGACGCTCCGGCCGTGATGGGGTGAGCAGCGAAATGTCAGCGTCGCCGGACGACCGGACACTCGAGGATGTCGCCCTTCCGGCCTCGGTTGAGGGCTTCACGAAGCGACGAGTCGAGCTCGTCTCGCGCGCTGTCAAAGAGTGGACAGCTGCTCTCATCGACCTTGGCGGTCGGAATAACCTTCTGCGATACCGCGACCTAACGGCCGGAACGCTGGACTTGACGAACGCGACGGAGCGAACTCTCTCGTCGCTGCTTCAGGGAAAGGCGATCAAGACCTCTGCTCTATTTCGCGATCCGGAAGAGCGCCAACGCAATGCCCGTCGTCTGTGAACGATCGCCAACAAGGCCAAGGAGAACTTTGAAGAGCGCGGCTTAGAGACGCTCTCGGTTGCCTGCGGCCTCGCCAGCTGGGACAACCAAGCGGTTGCGACTTGGACACCAGCTGCTCCGTGCTGTTGCGCCAGGCGAGCCTCAGGTCGCTGGGCGCAGCCCAAGACGACTTCGAGCTCGCGTTGGTGGATGAGATGGAAGTCAATCCGACGCTCTTGCATTACCTGAAGGTCAATTTCGACTGCGCGTTCGATCACGAGAAGCTGCTCGACCGGCTCGATGGGGTGATCGACGAGCCCTGGGAACTCGAAGAGGCTTACCGGTGGATCGGCGACCAAGCGGCCCGGGTTCCAGGTTCCGCCACGCATCACCCAGGTTGTGAAGGCTGCCGACTGCGAACGGATCGCGGGACAACAGGTCATAGTCGGTCTTCGTCGGAGCCAGTACGAGCCAGACCAGCGGGAGGACGAAGAAGACGGCGAACACCCCGAGCACAACCGTGCGAACCGCCCGCGCGGCGAGCGGGGGCGAGCTAGGGATGAGCAATCGGGCCGTCGAGCCGGAACACACGTGCAGACGGCCGCACATCCATCGGCGAAATCTCGATCATGAAGTCGGCCCTGTCCCGGACGGTGGAGCCGCGCGTCGGAGCTCGAGCAGCGTCGCTTGCGGGCAACGACAGTCTGCCGGCAATCTGGGTGACCTTTCGCTCTGCGTTGCCGACAACGCGCCGAAGGCTTCGACCAGTACATCAGCTACGTGGCGCGCCAGCCCGACAGATCTGGAGCCTCGCGGACCGGAAGAAGTCGTCATATCGTCATATGCTAATCCGTATAGCCGCTTAGCACCATATGATGTTTGGGTGCCGAGCATTGACCGCCTCGGCGCCGTCGAGTCAGTTCCTCAGCGCCGCGCGAATCTCCGGTGGCGGCCAGCCCGGTTTGCGTCGCTCATCTTTGAGGAGCTCGGCCATCGGATCATTGGCGGCGCGCTAGCGGAAGGCGACGTGCTCCCGACCGAGCCGGGGCTCTGCGAGGAGTTCGGCTTCAGTCGAACCGTTGTTCGCGAGGGGTTGAAGCTGCTTGAGGGACGCGGGTTGGTTCGCGTCGAGCAGGGGCGAGGGACGACCGTTCAACCGAGGAGTTCGTGGGACCTTCTCGACCCCGATGTGCTGCGCATCGCTCTCGAGTACGACGGGGATATGTCATTGCTCGACGACCTGATGATGGTTCGTCGGGTGCTCGAGCGTGAGATGGCAATCGCCGCGGCCGGGCAACTGACGGACGGCGAACTCGCCGAGCTCGCAGATCTGACCGCTCAGATGGAAGGCGCATACGACGACTACGAGCGCTTCCGCAGCGATCGACAACGAGTTCCATGCAGTGATCATGCGGGCGTCCGGGAACGAGATCGGTCTCACGATCGTTCGCGTCATCCACCGGTATGGCGGAGCTACGCCGCCGCTCGCCGCGACCCCGGCTTCGAAGGCGGCGCTCAAGCGAACGACCGCAGAGCACCGCGCCATCCTCGACGCCCTCGCCTCCGGCGACGGGGATCTCGCCGGCGAGCTGATCTCAGGCCACATCGAGTCGAGATGGGTCGAGCGCAAGACGCGGCGCAAGGGCTCCGACAAACCCGCAGTTCGCCCACACGGAGGAGACCCGACACCATGTACCACAAGCCGACGCGTGTGCGGTTCGGTGCGGCCTACTACCACGAATACCAGCGGGTTGATCGGCTGAAAACAGACCTCGACCTGATGGCGGAAGCTTCGTTCTCGGTCATCAGGGTGGGTGAGTCCGTCTGGTCCACGTGGGAGCCGAAGAACGGGACGTTCAATCTTGAGTGGCTGCTGCCGGTGCTTGACGGTGCGCATGAGCGTCGTATCGGCGTAGTCCTTGGAACTCCGACCTACGCGGTGCCACCGTGGCTCGCCCGGATCTATCCAGAGATCGCGGGAGAGCGAGCCACCGGTCAGCGGATCGGTTGGGGCGCCAGGCAGGAAGTCGACTTCACCCACCCGGCATTCCGCTTCCACGCCGAGCGTGTGGTGCGCGCGATCCTCGCTCGCTATGCAGCACATCCCGGCGTGATCGGCGTTCAGGTCGACAACGAGCCCGGCAACAAGCTGCTGCACAACCATGGTGTATTCCAACGCTTTATCGATTGGCTTCGGGAGCGCTACGGCGATGTCGAGAGCCTGAATCAGGAGTGGGGCCTCGTCTACTGGTCGCACCGATTGTCCACATGGGCGGATCTGTGGACCCCTGACGGAAACGCACAACCTCAGTACGATCTCGCTTGGCGTCAGTTCCAAGCCGAGCAGACCACCGAGTTCATCGCGTGGCAAGCTGGCGTCGCCCACGAGTACGTGTCGGCGGACCAGTTCGTGACTACCTGTATGTCCTACGACACGGCGGCATTTGACGACCGGACGTTGGCCGCGGTCCTTGACGTCGCTGCCGGCAACCCGTACTACATGATGCAAAGCGGCCTCGAGCTACCCGACACTGCTCAAAAGGAGCAGAATTGGGCCACTTCCGGTACGTGGTCGCTGTACCTGAGCGCCGACCGGATGTATTCGTCCAAGCAGGCCCCATTTCTTGTCACGGAGACGGGTGCTCAGTCCATCGGTCACTCGTGGCTCAACCGCCCGGCCTACGACGGCCAGTGGCGGCAGGCGGCGTGGGCTCTCGTATCCCGCGGCGCCGAAATGATCGAGTACTGGCACTGGCACACCTTGCACTTTGGGGCTGAGACCTACTGGGGCGGTGTTCTTCCCCACAGCGGCCGGCCCGGACGGGTGTATCGCGAGATCGCAGAGCTCGGCAGCGAGTTCGAGCGCGCTGGTGACGCGGTCTCCGGCCTGGTTCCGGACGCGGACGTCAGCTTCGTCTACTCCGCTCGCAGCCGGTGGGCGCTTCAGGCGCAACCACCGCTTGCAACCGACAACGGTTCGCCCGACCGACGTGCCTACCAGGGTCTTTTCGACCCCCTCTACCGCGGTGCCTTTGATGCCAAGCTGCAGGCGCGCATCGTTCATGCCGAGCATTTGTTCACGCCCGACAGCTCGCCGCAAAGTGCAGCGGTAGAGCATCCCAATCTCGTAGTACCCGGCCTTTACGTCACCCGCGATCGGGACCTCGATTGGCTGCTTGAGTATGCCGAGGCGGGGGGACACTTGATCCTTGGACCGCGAACCGCGTACGCCGATCACGAAGCGCGGGCACGCGCGGAGGTCGCGCCGGCGCGTCTACATGAGGCGGCGGGCGTGTGGTACGACGAATACAGCAACATCGACAACGACATAGCTGTCGTTGCTTGCCCTCAACAACCGGGCGCGGTGCCAGTTCTGCGCCTTGGCCCGGGAGCTACGGCGACACGCTGGGTGGACGGACTTGTTGCGACTACTGCCACCGCGCTGGCGACCTACGAGCATCGCCACTTCCGCAGATGGGCCGCAGTCACGACGCGCACCTGCGGCACGGGCCGTATCACCGTCGTCGGTACGGTCCCCAACACAGCTCTTGCGGAGCATCTACTGCGCTGGATCGACATTCCGCGCGAGGTGAACGCGTGGCGGCCCGAATCTCAATCGCTTACGGTCACTTCCGCGACCAACCACCGCGGCGAACGCGTCCACTTCGCTCACAATTGGTCATGGGAGAACGCGACCCTGACGATCCCCGCATCCGCCGTCGACGTGCTGACACAGGAAGAGCTACCGGTGGGCCATCTTTTGCAACTAAAGCCGTGGGATGTGCGGGTTCTTAGAGAGACGCACCCTTCCGTTGGCTGAGCTGCGCCGCGGCCGGCTCCGCCGCACGGCCCAACTGCAGATCACAAGGACGAACGGCAGGCCGCGCAGTTCGCGGGGGCCACGCTTGCGCGTGGCCCCCGCTCCGTTCGAGGTGTGAAACGACGAGCTCGAGGTGTTACTTCGTCACAACCTTGTACCCAGCCGCCTTGGCGTTGTCGGAGAGGCTCTTGCCGAGACCCGGCAGGAGGGAGCTCAGCGACTTTCCCTGGATGAGCTTCGCGACGACCTGGTTCGACCACGAGGGCTGATCAGGGTAGGTGACCATGCTCCAACCCTTCCAGATCAGGCCAGCGGACGCCTTCATCGCCGGGCCCGGAGGCGCGGCGAAGTAGGAGTCGTGATCCATGCTGTAGAGCTGGAAGTTCGCGGCGGGCTTGTACGCCGGGTAGCCCCCGGCGACCTTCCTCGCCTCGTTTGTCGTCGTGACCCACTTCACGAAGTCGGCTGCTGCGTCCTGGTTCTTCGTGTGTTTGGAGATGATCCAAGGACCGCCACCGACCTGACCGGTCGTGAGCGGATCCTTGTTCCAGCGCAGCGGCAGCGCGGCCGCCATCTCGCCGGCCGGGATCCCGAGCGTCCCCGACCCCAAGACCGAGGTCGAGCCCCCTCCCGCGTACCAGGTCGGGCCCGGCATCATCAGGATCTTGTCGCTGGCGCCACCGTACTTCTTCGCGAACTCAGCCGCGAAGATCGTGCCGTTCCCGACAACGCCGCTCTTGAGCAGCGGATCGAGCAGCTTCGCCATCTGCGTGCAGTGCACGTCGTTCGGGTTGATCTTCACCGTTTTCGGACCCACGACCTGCTCGATCGGGCACTTGTTGGCCCACAGGTACAGCCAGTGACCGTACGAGTCACCGACGGTGCCGATGATGTAGCCGGGATGCTGCTTGGCGACCTTCGTGCCGATCGCGGCCCACTGCTGCCACGTCTTCGGAACCGTGTAACCGAACTGATCCATCAGCTTCTTGTTGTAGTACAGGACTTCCTGAGCGAGGTTGTCCTGCAGACAGACCAGACGGCCGTTGACCGTGCACTGCGCGAGCGACGGCTTCGGCCAGCCCGCGATCAGGTTCTTCGGGAAGACCTTGTTCAGGTCGGTCGCGAAGTCGAACGGCTTCTGACCCATCCAGACCGGATCGTTCGCCTGCTCGCTGAAGACGACATCCGGCCAGCCGGAGCCGGTGCGGTTCCAGAGCTGGATCTTCGTCTGAAGATCCGTCGCGCCGTTGCCGTCACCGTCGAAGATAACCTTCGTCACCTTCACGTTCGGGTGCGACTTGATGTAGGCGTCCGTGACCGGTTCGCGGGGCGCGTCGACCCAGACGGTGATTGAGCCAGAGGCATCGCTCTTGGCCGCACCGCTCTTCGACGCGGCGCCACTCGTGGACGAGACCACGAGCGCGATCGCAAGCGCCACGACGACCGGCACGAGTGCCAGCCACCGACGATTGAGCTTCATTCCTCTTCCTCCTTGGTTGTACACATGTTGGGCAGTGGTCAGCTACCGATGCCTTGTTCGTGCCGGGTGCGAGCCGCGCAGACCCCGCCGCCAGGCATACGAGGGCGCAACTGCCGGAAGTGAAATCAGGTCAACGTCGACAGCAGCAATGCGCATCGCGGATGATCATCATACGAATGACCATCCGCTGTCAAGTGTTGATCACGCTCTCGCGCGGAACGATGCGCTCGACCCACCTCTCCTCGATGTGGGCCGAAGGCGAGCCGCTTGGACGGGGATTTCCGGTTTGCGGCCGCGCTGAACGCCGCGAGCACCGTCATCGCCTCAGCGGTCCGCCCGGACGGCATTCTCGTGAACGCAGTGCATCCTGGATGGGTACGGACCGGGATGGGCGGCCTGGATGCCCCGCTCCAGCCGGAGCAGGCAACGGCCACGGTGCTCATGCTCGCCACACTGCCACCAGACGGGCCGAGCGGCTGCTTCTTCTTCGAAGGCCACGAGATTCCCTGGTGAGGCCCTGATGCCTGCATTTCTTCGACCTCGCGACCGGCGAGGCGATCCGGCACGACGGATAGCGAGGGGCGCCGCAGATTCGCGGCCAGCTCGATGCGAGCGTGTGATCGTCGAGAAGCTGTAAGCAACAACGCGCGCGGGGCGACGAATTGCTAGCCCGTCGCCGCGCCTCCGACGATCCCGCGCACAAGGGCTCGCTGCGAGACGATGAACACGATGGCGACGGGAAGCGCTGCGACGATTGCCGCGAGTGCGACAGCCGGCCGCGTGGATTGGAAGATGTCGGAGAGTCCGACCTGGACCGGGAACGTGTGGTCGTCTGCCAGAATCGCGTACGGCAGGAAGAAGTTGCTCCAGTCGGCAACGAAGCTGAAGAAGAAGATGAGCGCGGCAACCGGCGATGCGAGTGGGAGCGCAACGCGCAGGAAGGTCTGCAGATCCGTGCAACCGTCGACTCGTGCCGCGTCCAGCAGCCCTACTGGAAGTACGGTCGCGAAGTAGATGTACGCGAGGTACACGCCAAACGGGAAGAACGCGAAGGGCAGGATGATCGAGAACGCGGTGCCGACCAGTCGCATTGCGTTCAGTTCCAGGAAGACCGGGAGGACGAGCGACGACGCCGGCATGAGCATCGAGACGAGCGTCAGAGTCAGGATCAACCTCCGGCCGCGGAACCTGCCGAAGGCAAGGCCATAGCCCGCCGGGATTGCCGTGACCATCACGATTGCCGTCGCGCTCAGGCAGTAGAGGAGGGAGTTCTCCATCCAGCGCCAGAAGATGTGGCCGCCGAACGCGTTCAATGACCGCCATGCGGCCCACACGTTCTCGAGGTTCCCGACTGCGAGCGGGCTCCTTCTCAGAAGGTCGTCATCGGTCTTCGTCGGAGCGAGCACGAGCCACACGAGCGGCACTGCGAAGAAGACCCCGAACGCTCCGAGCACTGCCGCGCGGAGTGCCAGCGCGGCGCGCCGCCTGGATCTACCGGCGATCAAACAGCCGGACAGTGCCGGCCAACCCTGTGAACGGCGGCACGCTGATCGGGCGGGCGTCCCGTGCCGCGCGAAGCGAATCGGCGATCCGGCGGGAACGGCGAGATCCCCTCGTACAGGGGTGTTGCGGTCGCGCAAGTCGTCATATCGTCATATGTTAACCAAGGAAGGAGGCGTGCCACCCTATGATGATCGGCATGGAAAGCGCGGAGCATCGCGTCGCGGTTGAGGCACTGCCTCCACGCAGTGGCAAACCTCGCCGGCGTCCGGCTCGATTCGCGTCGTTCATCTTCGAAGAGCTCGGTCACCGGATTATCGGCGGTGCGCTCGCCGAGGGCGACGTGCTTCCCACCGAGCCGGCGCTCTGTCAGGAGTTCGGCTTCAGCAGGACTGTCGTGCGCGAGGGATTGAAGCTCCTCGAGGGCCGCGGGCTCGTGCGGGTCGAGCAGGGACGAGGAACGACCGTCCAGCCGCGGACTTCGTGGGATCTACTCGATCCCGACGTCCTGCGCATCGCCCTCGAGTACGACGCCGACATGGCGCTGCTCGACGATCTGATGCTGGTGCGACGCGTGCTGGAGCGCGAGATGGCCGCCGCCGCTGCGAGCAGGCTCACGAACGCCGAGCTCGACGAGCTTGCGCGTCTGATCGACGAGATGGAGGTGGTCTATGAGGACTACGAGCGCTTCCGGGCGCTCGACAACGCCTTCCACGCCGTGATCATGCGTGCGTCCAGGAACGAGATCGGCCTGACGATCGTTCGAGTCATTCACCGCCACGGCGGCGCCACACCGCCGCTTGCTGCCACGCCGGCGTCAAAGGCTGCCTTGAAGCGGACGAGCGCCGAGCACCGCAGGATCCTCGAGGCCCTGGCCGCAGGCGACGGGGAGGCCGCGGGTGAGCGGATCTCGGTCCACATCGAGTCGAGGTGGGTCGAGCGCATGGTTCCGCGCAAGAGCGTGATCAACACTTGACAGCGGATGGTCATTCGTATGATGATCATCCGCGATGCGCATTGCTGCTGTCGACGTTGACCTGATTTCACTTCCGGCAGTTGCGCCCTCGTATGCCTGGCGGCGGGGTCTGCGCGGCTCGCACCCGGCACGAACAACGGCAGTCCTTCGGATCACGACGGAAAGCGGCGTGGTGGGCGAGGCCTACCACGAATGGAGCGGCCCGATGCTCGCCGACATCGTCGACCGGATCCTCCGTGACGAGCTCGTCGGCGAGCGCGCCAACCGGCGTGAGTGGCTCTGGCATCGGCTGTGGGAGCTCGACCGCACGGAGGAGTTCCCGATCTGGTTGGTCGGCATCGTCGACGTCGCGCTCTGGGACCTCGAAGGACGGGTGTTCGGCGTTCCCGTGCATCGACTGCTCGGGACCTACCGCGACTCGATCCCCGCCTATGCCTCGACCACGACGTTCGCAACAGTCGAGGAGTTCCTCGATGTCTGCGATCAGTGTCTCGAGCTCGGCTATCCGGCGCTCAAGCTCCATGCCTGGGGCGACGCTCGCGCCGACGCAGATCTCTGCCAGCGCGTTCGCTCGCATGTTGGGCCCGACGTCGACCTGATGTACGACGGTTCTGCTGCGTTCGACCTACCGGATGCCATCTATCTCGGCGACGCGCTCGCAGAGGCGAGGTACCGCTGGTACGAGGAGCCGATGCGCGAGTTCAACGTCACGGCGTACAAGTGGCTGTCGGAGCGCGTCGACGTGCCGCTGCTCGTCGGCGAGACGTCTGACGGAAGCCATCTCAACACCGCCGATTTCATCGCGACCGGGTGCGCGACGTATGTCCGCACGAGCGCCAACCATCGCGGCGGCATCACCGGCGCGATGCGGATCGCGCACCTCGCCGACTCCTTCCGGCTTCGCGCCGAGGTGCACGGCCCAACCGAGTCGGCTGTGCATCTCTGCATGGCGGTCCCGAACAACACCTACTACGAATCCCTCGTCACCTCGAACCCGGCCGTGCGCGAGCCCCGCGTCGGCCCCGACGGGCTGGTCCAAGCCCCCACGACCCCGGGCATCGCATTGCCCGACTTCGTCCATGAGCTCCGGGGCGCGACCCGGAGCTGACAGCAACGTGGCTGACGTCGCTGACCAAGGATCCCTACTTCGCCGCTCCGGAAGGGCCGGCGATGAAGGCCGCTGCCAACCTGATCTGGAAAGGTTGGAGCATGGTCACTATCCTGACCAGCCCGTCTGGTCGAACAGCGTCGTGACGCAGCTCGTCGCAGGAAAGACGTTGAGCTCGCTCCTGCCGGCGCTCGGCAAGGGGCTCACACAGAACGCGCAGGCAGCGGGCTACAAGGTCGTCACGAAGTAGCACCTTGGCTTCGCCCGTCCTTACGCCAGAGACATGCGGGGGCCACGCGCAAGCGTGGCCCCCGTCGCCTGCAGGGATTGCCATTCGTCCTGCCGTACCTGCCGTTCCTGATCGTCTTCGGCGTCGCGCCGACGATCTACGCGATCGACCTCGCCTTCACGAACGTCGGCGGGAGCTGGGTCGGGTTCCACAACTTCGTGCGGACGTACAACGACTTCCGCTTCATAGACGCGTTCAAGCACGTCCTCGTCTACACGACCGTCTGGCTCGCGGCGCTGATGGTCTTCGTGGTTGGGCTGGCGCTGCTCCTGCACGGCCGCGCCAACAAAGTCTCGGCGAGCTTCCGCTTTCTCTTCTACATGCCGGGCGCGCTCGCCGGCTCGGCGGCGGTCCTCGTCTGGCTGTTCATGCTCGACCCGAGCGTCAGCCCCGCCTCATTCATCCTGCATCATGGGCTCGGCGCCAACGTCTTCGCCCAGTCGATCGCGCCGGGGAACCTGCCGTTCATCTTCGCGATGATCGCGTTCTGGACCGGCGCGGGCGGCTGGATCGTCGTCATGTACGGCGCGCTGAACACGATCCCGCCCGACCTCGAGGAGGCCGCCCGCATCGACGGCGCCGGCCCGATCACGATCGCGCTCCGTCTGAAGCTGCCGCTGATCCGCAAGTGGATCGCCTACATGCTGATCCTCTCGTTCGCGACTGGGACGCAGCTCTTCGTCGAGCCGCAGATCGTGCAGACCGCGAGCTTTGGCCTCGTTCCGGACACGTGGTCTGCCAACCAGCTCGCCTACCAGCTCGCGTTCCGGTACGCAGACTTCAACGGCGCCGCCGCGATCGCCGTCGACCTGCTCATGATCGGCCTCGTCGGCGCAGTGCTGATCGTCACGCGTAGCGGGCTCTTCAGGACGGACGACTGATGCAGGCTCCGCGTGCTCGGGCTCGGTGTGCGGCTTGCGATCCTCGCACTGTTCGTCGTCTTCTTCATCGGGCCGATTCTCTGGCTCATCCTCGCGCCGACGAAGAGCGACCATGCTCTGATCACCGCGAGCCCGTTCTCCTTCGGGGACTTCCACCACGTCGCGCTCGCATGGAAGCACCTCGACGCGTTCAGCAGCCACATCTATCGCCGCTGGATCGGCAACACGCTCTACTACGCGTTCAGCGCCACCGCGATCACGCTCGTGGCCGCCGTGCCCGCCGGGTACGGCCTCGCGATCGGGAGGTTCCCGGGCCGCAAGCTCATCCTGTCGCTGACGCTGATCGTGATGATCGTGCCCGGGGCCGCACTCGTGCTTCCGATCTTCCTCGAGCTGAACGCCATGCACCTGATCGGGAGCGAGCTCTCGGTCATCTTGCCGTTCTCGTTCTTCCCGTTCGGCGTCTACCTCGCCTACCTCTACTACGCGACCGCGCTCCCGCCCGGCCTGCTCGACGCGGCGCGGGTCGACGGCGCCGGCGAGCTGCAGACGTTCCTCCGCGTCGCGCTCCCGCTCGCCAAGCCGGTCGTCGCGCTCGTCTTCTTCTTCAGCTTCGTCGCCGACTGGAACAACTTCTTCCTGCCGTACGTCGTGCTCGCGAACTCGAACCAGTACCCGATCACGGTCGGCCTCTGGGACCTGCTCGCGTCGACGCCGTCGTTCAACCCGGCGGTCGGCGGCGGAGGCCAGTCGCTCAAGATCTTCAAGCCCGAACTCGCGCTCGCAACGCTGATCGCCGTCGTGCCGGTGGCGATCGTCTTCATCTTCTCGCAGCGCGCACTCGTCCGGGGTCTCGTCGGCGGAGCAGTGAAGGAGTAAAACCATGGCCAGCGTCACATTCGAGAACGTCTCAAAGCAATTTTCCGACGGCACAACGGCCGTCGACCGGCTCGATCTCGACATCGTGGACGGCGAGTTCATGGTGCTCGTCGGCCCGTCCGGGTGCGGCAAGACGACGGCGCTGCGCATGGTCGCCGGCCTCGAGGACATCAGCGACGGCGTCGTCCGGATCGGCGAGCACGTCGTCAACGACCTGACGCCGAAACAGCCGCGACATCGCCATGGTCTTCCAGAGCTACGCGCTCTACCCGCATCTGAGCGTCCGCGACAACATCGCGTTCCCGCTGAAGATCGCGAAGGTCCCGAAGGGCGAGATCGATCGTCGGGTCGAGGCGGCGGCGCGGATCCTCGACCTCGAGCCGTACCTGAAGCGCAAGCCGCGGGCCCTCTCGGGCGGCCAGCGCCAGCGCGTGGCCATGGGCCGCGCGATCGTCCGCGAGCCGGCGGTGTTCCTGCTGGACGAGCCGCTGTCGAACCTCGACGCGAAGCTCCGCGTGCAGATGCGCGCGGACATCAAGAAGCTCCAGAACGATCTCGGCACGACGACGATCTACGTCACCCACGACCAGGTAGAGGCGATGACGATGGGCGACCGCGTCGCGGTGATGCGCAAGGGCGAGCTGCAGCAGGTCGCGCCGCCGCAGGAGCTCTACGACCGTCCCGCGAACATCTTCGTCGCGGGGTTCATCGGCAGCCCGGCGATGAACATGCTCGAGGCTCAGGTCGAGCGACGGCGCCGACGGCGTCGTCGCTGTGCTCGGCGACACGCGTCTCGCGCTCGACGACCAGCGGCTCGCCCCGCTACGTCGGCAAGAGCCGTCGTCGTCGGCATCCGGCCCGAGGACCTCGAGGATGCCGCGATCGCGAACGGCGACGCGCGGGCGGTCGTCTGCGCGGCCGCGTCGAGCTGCGCGAGGCGCTCGGCGCAGAGGTGCTCGTCCACTTCACGATCGCGGCGCGGCAGGCCGTCGACCGAGGACATGCGCGAGCTCGCCGAGGACGTCGGCGACGACCGCGTCGTCGAGCAGCTCGCGGCGGAGGACGCAGAGGAGGCGACGCTCGTCGGCCGGTTCAGCCCGCGCACGAGCGGAACGCCGGCGAGCCCATCGACGTCTGGGTCGACCTGCAGGCGCTGCACTTCTTCGACCCGGAGACCGGGCTCGCGATCCGCGGGCGTGAGTCAGGCCGGCGCCGGCGCGTCCTCGCGCAGGAGCCCCTCCGCCTTGAGCTCGCTCCACAGGGCGCTCGGGATCGGCTCGCGAAGCAGAGCGGCGTTCCGATCCATCTGCAGCGGCGAGCGCGCGCCCGCGCACACGCTCTCGACCGCCGGATGGGCGAGCGGGAACGCAATCGCCGCCGCCGGAAGGGTCGTCCCGTGCCGGTCGCAGACAGCTGCGATCGCGCTCGCGCGCGCCAGGAGATCAGGTGGCGCGTCCCCGTAGTCGTACCGCGAGTTGGGCGTCGGCTGCGACCGCGCGAGCAGTCCACTGTTGAAGACGCCCGCTGCAACGACCCCGACATTGCGCTCCTCGCAGAGCGGCAGCAGATCGTCGAGGCTGTCCTGCTCGAGCAGCGTGTAGCGACCCGCGAGCATCAGCAGGTCGACATCGGTGTGACGGACGAGGTTGGCGAGCATCGTCGACTGGTTCATCCCGGCGCCGATGCGGGCCACCGTGCCCTCCGCTCGCAATTCGGCGAGGGCGGGATAACCGGTCTCGAGAACATCGTTCCAGTGGTCGTCTGGATCGTGGAGATAGAGAACGTCCACGCGGTCGAGACCGAGCCGCTCGAGGCTCTCCGAGAGTGAGCGGCGGATCCCGTCGCGACTGAAATCCCAGCGGCGGCGGTGAGTCGCAGGAACGAGGAACCCGTCGTCGTCCAGCCCCTCGACGGCCTCGACCGGCTCGAGCAGCCGGCCGACCTTCGTCGAGACGACCAGCTCGCTGCGCGGACGTGCAGCGAGGGCGCGGCCGAGTCGCCGCTCCGACAGGCCGAGGCCGTAGTGCGGCGCAGTGTCGAAGTAGCGCACGCCGAGCTCCCACGCAGCGTCCACCGTCGCACGTGCGTCCTCCTCCGACACTTCGGTGTAGAGGTTGCCAGCTGCGCGCAGCCGAGCGACAGCTCGCCGAGCGGCGGTATCATCGCCGGACGCGCGCGCCGGCGCCCGCGACGAGCGACCGTACCTCGTCCAGCGTCGCCGTCGACGTGTCGCCCGGCGTCGTCATCGCGAGCGCGCCGTGTGCTGCGCCCCATTCGACGGCCTCGCCGAGCGCCATGCCCTCGAGCATGCGTAGGCGAGGCCGGCGACGAAGCTGTCGCCGCCGCCGACCCGGTCGAGGATCTCGAGGTCGCGCCGCGGCGTCGCGTGCACGAAGCCGCTGTCGGCCGACCACGCGACGGCGCCCCAGTCGTTGCGCGTGCGCCGAATGCACCTCGCGCAGCGTCGTCGCGACGACCTGGAGGTTCGGGAACTGTGCGGTCGCCTGCTCGATCATCGCCTCGAACGCCGCCGGATCGAGGCCCGTCAGGTTCTCGTCGACACCCGCGACCTCGAGCCCGAGGCATGCGGTGAAGTCCTCCTCGTTGCCGATCAGCACGTCGACCTTGCGCGGCGAGCTCGCGGTTCACGGTGCGCGCAGCTCGAAGCCGCCGAGCGCCTTCCACAGGCTGGCCGGTAGTTGAGGTCGTACGACACCGTCGTGCCGGCGGCGCGCGCGGCGTCGATCGCCTCCGCGATGACAGCGGGCGTGGTCTCGGACAGCGCGGCGAAGACACCGCCCGGTGTGGAACCAGCGCGCCCCTTCGACGGCGAAGAGCCGGTTCCAGTCGACGTCCCCCGGCGCAGCGCCGCTGCGGCGGTATGGCCGCGGTCGGACACGCCGACGGCGCCGCGCACGCCGAAGCCGCGCTCGGTGAAGTTGAGTCCGTTGCGGAGCGCGCGGCCGGTGCCGTCGAACGGCCGCCAGACCACGTGGCTCGTGTCGACGCCGCCTTGCAGCATGCAGTCCTCGACCAGCCGTCCGATCTCGTTGTCGACGAGCGCCGTCACGACCGCCGCCCGCAGGCCGAAGCAGCGGCGCAACCCGCGCGCGACGTTGTACTCGCCGCCGCCTTCCCAGACCCGGAACGCGCGAGCGTTGCGAATCCGTCCCTCGCCGGGGTCGAGCCGCAACATCACCTCGCCGAGCACGACGACGTCGTACCTCACGCCGGGGCCGCCAGCGCGATCGCCTCTGCCGTCAACCGCGTGACCGCGTCCCAATCCTGCGCGCCGATGAGGTCTGGCGCGACCATCCAGCTGCCTCCGATCGCGAGGACCGGAGGCAGCCGGAGGTACTCGGCCGCGTTGTGCGTCCCCAACCCCCCGGTCGGGACGAATCGAGCCTCGGGAAATGGCGCAGCGAGCGCGGCTACCAGCGCCGCGCCGCCGAGCGGCTCCGCAGGGAAGACCTTCACGGCCCGGAGGCCGAGTGCGAGCGCCTGGTTCAGCTCCGTGGCGGTCGCGATCCCGGGTAGGACCGGGACGCCCGCGTCGAGGCAGCGCGCGACGACGACCGCATCGAGGGCCGGCGAGACGACGAACTGCGCGCCGGCTGCCAGCGCCTCGTCGAGCTGCGCGCTCGTCCGGATCGTCCCGGCGCCCGCGACGAGGCCGGAGCCGGCGAGCGCCGCGAGGACGCGCGGCGCAGCCTCGGTGCGGAATGTCACCTCGATCGCCTCGGCGCCTCCTGCGGCGAGCGCGGCCGCGAGCGGCGCCGCGTCAGCTGGGTCGGCGACGGTCGCGACCGGGATCAGTCGCAGCGGCACGCAACCGCCAGCGCATCGAGGGCGACCGCTGTCATCGTCCGAGCCATCCGCCGTCGACCGGGAGCACGATGCCGTTGACGTAGTCCGAGGCGCGCGATGCGAGGAAGACCGTCGCCCCCGCCAGGTCGGCGGGCTCGCCCCAGCGGCCGGCCGGGATCCGGTCGAGGATCGCGCGATACCGCTCGGGGTCGTCGCGCAGCGCCTGCGTGTTGTCGGTCGCGATGTAGCCGGGCACGATCGCGTTGACGTTCACTCCTCGCGGTGCCCACTCGTTCGAGAGCGCGCGCACGAGCCCCACGAGCCCCGATTTCGCCGCCGTGTAGCTCGCGACGTTGATGCCGCCCTGAAAGCTGAGGAGTGACGCGGTGAAGACGATCTTGCCGCGTCCGCGCTCCACCATCTGCCTGCCGACGTCTCGAGCGAGCACGAACGCAGACGTGAGGTTCGTCTGGATGACCGTCGACCACAGATCGTCCGTGTGGTCGAGCAGCCGGAGCGCGGGCGATCGTCCCGGCGTTACTGACGAGCACGTCGATCGAGTGCCCGTCCCTCTCGATCGCCTGCACAAGCTCGGCGGCGCCGGACGGGTCGCCGAGGTCGGCGCGGTACGGGAAGAAGATCGACCGGCCGCTTCGACGCGTTTGCGCGCCTCCGAATCTCCATCCGGCAGAACGAGGCTCGTGCCGACGACATCGGCGCCAGCGACCGCGAGTGCCTCGGCCATCGCGAGGCCGATGCCGCGGCGACATCCCGTGACGAGCGCGACCGTGCCCGACAGATCGAACATCACCGTCCGGCGGTCGCGCAGTCCAGCAGGATCTTCATCGATGCGCCGGCGTCCATCGCGCCGAACGCCTCGGCCACGCCGGCGAGTGGCACGACGTCGGTGATCAGCGTGTCGCTCGGGATCACGCCGGTTGCGAGCAGGCGCACGGCTTCCTCGAAGTCGACACGTTCGTACACCCTTGCACCGATCAGGGTCAACTCGCGCCAGAACACGCGGAAGAGGTCGACGGGCGGCGGCGACGGGTGAATACCCACCACCACCGCCCGTCCGCGTGCCCCCAGGCAACTGATTGCAGAGCTCATGCCGGACCCCGTGCCGGAAACCTCGAACGCGACCTCTGCGCCCGCGCCCGCAGTCCAGTCGTCGACCCACGCGGCGGTGTCGCCGCCCACAGGGTCGACGGCCGTGAGGCCGACTGCCGTCGCGATTTCGCGGCGTCCCGCGTTCGGCTCGAACACGGCCACCTCGGCACCGACCGATTCGGCGACAGTCGCGATCAACAGCCCGATCGGGCCGGCTCCGACGACCACCGCTCGCTCGCCCGGCTCGAGCATGGCGCGTCGCACGTCGTGCACCGCTACCGCCGTCGGCTCAGCCAATGACGCCGTCTGCAGCGACAGGTCATCGGGCAGGCGGACGAGCACCGACGCCGGGACGTTCCAGCGCGATTGCATCGAGCCCGGGGCGTCGATGCCCAGGAAGCTCAGGCGGTAGCAGATGTGCGAGGCGCCGCTCGCGCACGCGGCACAGTCGCCGCACGAGACGAGCGGCATGACGGTCGGCGGCATCCCCGATCTGCCAGCCCTCGACGCCCTCGCCGATCGAGGCGACGCGGCCGGCCATCTCGTGGCCGAGCACGGCCGGCATCGACACTCGCGCGTCCATGGCGCCATGGAGGATGTGGAGGTCGGTGCCGCAGATACCGGTGTAGGCGACGTCGAGCTGCACTTCGCCCGCGCTCGGCTCGGCGGGACTCGTCTCGACCACCTCGAGCGTGCCATTGCCGATGTAGCGCGCCGCATACATATGATGAGCGTACATATCAGGTGGACGGCGATCTTGAAAGATCAGACCAATCTGCTTAAGATCGCAGCCAGCGGCGACCATTTGCCCCGATGTCCCCGAATTACCAGGGATCAATCAGACCAATCTAGGGGTTTCACCTGAAGATAGTCAGCCTCTCCGTGCACGATCTCCGCTTTCCCACCTCCCGCGACGCTCGACGGCTCGGACGCGATGCACCGCAGCCCCGACTACTCGGCGGCGTACGTGGTGCTCCACACCGACGACCCGGAGCTCTCGGGACACGGCCTGACGTTCACGAACGGTCGCGGGACCGAGATCTGCGTCGCCGCGATCCGCGCTCTCGAACCGCTCGTCGTCGGCCGCACGCTCGAGGGGATCACCGGCGACTTCGCCGGGTTCTGGCGCAGCCTCGTCTCCGAGGATCAGCTCCGCTGGCTCGGGCCGGAGAAAGGAGTCATGCATCTCTCGACCGCGGCGATCGTCAACGCCGTCTGGGATCTCTGGGCGAAGACGCGGGGCGTGCCGGTCTGGCGCCTGCTCGCCGATCTCTCGCCCGACGAGATCGTCTCCGCCGATCGACTTTCGCTACATCGCCGACGTCCTCACGCCGGAGGAGGCCGTCGATCTCCTGCGCGCGGCGGCGCCTGGGCGCAGACGAGCGCGAGAACGAGCTGCGCGACGCGCGGGTATCCCGGCGTACACGACCTCGGCCGGTTGGCTCGGCTACGACGACGAGAAGGTCGAGCAGCTCGTGCACCTCGCGCTCGCTCGACGGGTTTCGGCCACGTGAAGATGAAGGTCGGCGGCGACATCGCGTCGGACGTCAGGCGCGCCGGACTCATCCGCGACGCGCTCGGTGACGCGCGGCACGCTGATGATGGACGCGAACCAGGTGTGGGACGTCGACGAGGCGATCGCCGCGATGCGCGAGCTCGCGGCGTTCGACCCGTGGTGGATCGAAGAGCCGACGAGCCCTGACGACGTCCTCGGCCACGCGCGCATCCGCGAGGCGGTCGCGCCGATCGAGGTCGCCACCGGCGAGCACGTCCAGAACCGGATCATCTTCAAGCAGCTGCTGCAGGCCGGCGCGATCGACGTGCTGCAGATCGACGCCTGCCGGGTCGCGGGCGTGAACGAGGTGATCGCGATCCTGCTGCTCGCTGCGAAGTTCGGCGTTCCCGTCTGCCCGCACGCGGGCGGGGTCGGTCTGTGCGAGTACGTGCAGCACCTGGCGGCGTTCGACTACCTGAGTGTGAGCGGGTCGACCGAGGGCCGGTCATCGAGTGGGTCGACCACCTTCATGAGCATTTCGTGCATCCGGCCGTGGTCGTCGACGGGCACTACCTGCTACCCGAGGCGCCCGGCTACAGCATCGAGATGCACGCCTCGGCGCTTGCCGACTACGAGTACCCACACGGGCGGATCTGGTCGGGCGACGAGGTCGCTGGTGGACTGAGGGATGGCCGAGCCGCTGACTCACGCTGGCGCAGCCGTCGACGACGCGCCGCCCGAGCCCGAGCAGGCACCGGAGGCGATCAACGACCGGTCGTCACGAGCGATCAAGGGTGTCCTGCTCGCGCTGAAGGCGGGGCCGCTCTTCATCCTGGCTCTGATGATGCTGTTCCTCTGGGTGACGACCGAGGGCCACGTCTTCATGACGTTCGGGAACATCGGAAACGTCCTCGAGCAGTCCGGCGGCGTCTGCATCATCGCCTTGGGCCAGCTTCTGGTGATCCTCACGCGAGGCATCGACCTGTCGATCGGCTCCAACGTCTCGCTGTGCTGCGTGGTGGTCACGGTGGTCTACAGAGACACCAACTCAGCCTGGCTCGCCATCGGCGCCACCCTGCTGACCGGCCTCGCAGTCGGCCTCGCCAACGGCCTCCTGCTTGTGTGGGGTCGCCTTCCTCATCCCTTCATCGCCACCCTTGCCACCTTAAGCATCTGCGCCGGTCTCGCGTTGTACATCGCCGGTGGTTCCACCGTCCTGGGCTCGCCGCGGATCGTGCGCACGCTCGGGGGCGGCCGTATCACTGGGATCCCAGGAGCGGGCCAAATCGGCTGGTTCCCCTACGCCACGCTGGTCGTCATCGTCTTCGCGGTCATCTGCGCGGTCATCCTGCACAAGCTCGTGTGGGGACGCTGGATCTACGCCGTCGGTGGCAGCCCCGAAGCCGCGGTTCGAACCGGTGTGCCCATGAACGGGACGTTGATCTCGGTCTACGTCATGAGCGGGCTGTCCGGCGCGATCGGCGGCATGCTCTTCGTCGGTACCGCTGACGCCGGCTCTCCGTTCACCGGGCAGGGCATGGAGCTCAACGCCATCGCCGCGGTGATCATCGGCGGCGGCAGCTTCCTCGGAGGTCGCGGCGGCGTCCTCAACGCCCTGGCCGGCGCGTTGATCCTCGGGGTCATGCACAACGGCCTCAACCTGCTCGGCCTCGACCCGAACTTCCAGTACCTCGCCGTAGGAGTGGTCGTCCTCATCGCAGTCGAGCTCGACGTCCTACGGGCCCTCGTCGAGAACCGGTTCCGCAGCATGCAGGCGAGGCTCGGATGATTGACGCCATGCACTCCGCGCAGCCCGAGGTCACCATTGACGCGGAACCCGTCCTGAGTGTTCGTGGTGCCACCAAGACCTTCGGCGCCGTGGTCGCCCTCGACGGCGTCGACCTCGAGGTCCGCTCCGGTGAGGTACTCGCCCTGCTCGGTGACAACGGTGCCGGCAAGTCGACCCTCATCAAGTGCATCAGCGGCGTCCACAAGCTCGACCGAGGCGAGATCCGGATCGACGGCGCGCTCGTTCAGATCAGCTCGGCGGCGGATGCCCGATCAAATGGGATCGAGACCGTCTACCAAGACCTGGCGCTGTTCGACAACCTCAACCCGACGGCGAACTTCTTCGCCGGACGCGAGGTGGCCCACCCTTCCTGGCTTCCTCGGGGGCTGCAGTGGATGAAGAAGAAGGAGATGTCCACCCGCACCAAGGAGCTCCTCGACCGGCTGCAGATCCGCCTTCCCCACTTCGACGCGGACGTCGCACTGATGTCGGGAGGTCAGCGGCAGGCGATCGCTGTCGCCCGGGCTGTGGCCTTCTCCTCCAAGCTCGTCATCCTCGACGAGCCGACCGCTGCCCTCGGGCTCAGGGAGTCGGCGCGGGTCCTGGAGCTGGTCGATCGGCTCCGAACTTCCGGTGTCGCGGTCATCTTGATCTCTCACTCGATGGACCACGTGATGGCCGTTGCGGACCGCGCGATGGTGATGCGCCGCGGACGCAAGATCGGCGAAGCGCCGGCAACAGCGGACAACCAAGAGCAACTCGTGTCCTGGATCGTCGGGGCCCGGGGGAGCACAACCGTATGAAGCTTCACCAACTGGACGCACGACACGTGCGGCAGACCCGACAACAAGGAGGGCAACACACATGTCGACTCGACTGAGAGCACTGATCGTGCTCGGAGCGTGCGCGATGCTCGTCACCGCGTTCGGCCGCAGCTTCGAGCGGCGTCTGGGAGTGGAAGCGGCGCCGCCCACGGGAAGATCAAGGTCACTCTTCTCACGAAGGCCACGGGCGGTTTCTGGGATGCCATGATCGCCGGGGCCAAGAAGTATGCGAAGACCCACCCGAAGCAAATCCAGCTCACGACCAACGCGTGCAAGACCAACGACGACACGCCCTGCCAGATCGCAGAGATCCAGGACGCTGTCACCAAGGGCGCCAAGGCGATCGTGGTCTCCCCGATGGGCGTCGGCGTCACCGCCGCTCTGAACAAGGCTAAGAAGGCAGGCGTCCGGATCGTCTTCGTCGACAACACCATCCCCGGTGTCGTCCCGACTGCGGTCGCCGCGACGAACAACGTCAAGGGCGGCCTGGCTGCCGGTGCCTACATCAAGACCCGGCTGAAGTCCGGCGACACCATCGGTCTGCTCGAAGCCGTACGTGGCGTGCCGAACCTCGACCAGCGCATCGACGGCGTCAAGAAGGCCCTCAAAGGCACTGGCGTCAAGGTCGTGATCGGGGCTCAGCAAACCCTGTGCGACCCCAAGACCGGCGCCTCGGTCACGGAGGACCTCCTCACCAAGTACCCGGACCTCACCGCGATCTACTCGGCGTGTGACTCCCCGGCGATCGGCGCTGTTTCAGTCGTGGAGTCCAAGCAGCACCCGCTGTTGATCTTCGGCTACGACGGAGACCCGGAGATGAGCAAGCTCATCTTGGCCGGCAAGGCCACGGCCACGATGGCCCAGTCGCCGTTCCATATGACATACCTCGGCATCCAGGCGGCGGTCAAGTCGCTCAAGGGCCAGAAGTACGTCAAGAACATCGACACGGGCGTCACGCTGGTGACGAAGGCCAACGCGGCCAAGTTCACCAAGGCCTGGCAGTAAGCCTTCCGCATAGGAGCACGCTATTTCTCGGGCCCGGCACTCGCGAGAGTGTCGGGCCCGAGCGCTAGTCCACGTCGTCCACCTCCACAGAAGGAAGCGCGATGCGCACCCAATCCCCCTTCGGCCGCGTCCCGTCCGTCGGCAAGCGGATGATCTTCGGTTGCGACTACAACCCCGAGCAATGGGACGAGTCCGTGTGGTTGGACGACGTGCGACTGATGCGCGAGGCGGGCGTCAACTTCGTCAGCGTCGGCATTTTCGCGTGGTCGCTGCTGGAACCCGCAGACGGCGTTTTCGACTACGGCTTGCTCGACCGCGTGCTCGACTTGCTGCACGAGCACGAGATCAGCGTCGACCTGGCCACCGGGACCACCGCAATTCCCGCGTGGCTTTCGCGTGCGCACCCCGAGGTCCAGCCCGTGGATCGCGAAGGTCACGTCCTATGGCAGGGCGCACGCCAGAATTGGTGCGCGAGTTCGCCCATCTATCGCGAGAAGTCGCTGCGACTCGTGGAGACGACGGCGAAGCGCTACGCGAACCATCCGGCCTTGGCCATGTGGCATGTCAATAACGAGTTCGGCTGCCACAACGGGCGTTGCTACTGCGATGCGTCGGCCGCCGCGTTCCGCGTGTGGTTGATCGAGCGGTACGGCGACATCGAAACACTGAACGCGGCCTGGGGCACGTCGTTCTGGAGCCAGCGCTACTACAGCTTCGACGAGATTCTGCCGCCGCGCATTGCTCCCGCCTGGCGAAACCCGTCGCAGGAGCTCGACTACAGCCGGTTCAGCTCGGACATCATGCTCGTCCAGCTGAGGGCGGAGACCGACGTGCTCCGAGCCGCGACTCCCGACATCCCCGTAACGACGAACCTGATGGTTGCGGCTTCAACTTGCTCGACAACTGGAAGTTCGCGAACGAGCTCGACGTGGTGTCGATCGACCACTACCTCGAGTTCTACCCGGACCCGCACGTCGAGTTGGCGATGAGCCGCCGATCTCGCGCGTGGACTCGCCGGCGGTGAGCCGTGGCTGTTGATGGAGCACTCGACATCTGCGGTCAACTGGCAATGGGTCAACGTCGCCAAGCAGCCCGGAGAGATGCACCGCAACTCGCTGCAGCACATTGCGCGTGGCGCTGACGGGGCCTGCTTCTTCCAGTGGCGCCAGTCACTCGCGGGGCGCCGAGAAGTTCCACTCGGCGATGGTGCCCCACGCCGGCACGGACTCCGACGTGTGGCGCGACGTCGTCCGGCTCGGCAAGTACGTCGAGGCGATGGCCGAGGTTCTCGGCAGCACGACGCGCAACGACGTGGCGATCATCCTGGACTACCCGGCATGGTGGGCGTCCGAGCTCCGCACGCACCCGTCGGCCGAGGTCAACTACCGCGAGCAAGCGTATGCGTACTACGCCGCATGCTGGCAGCTCGGAATCGGCGTCGACTTTGCTCGGCCCGGCTCGGACTTGTCGCAGTACCGGCTCGTCATCGTTCCGACTCTGTATTCGGCGGCCGCCGACATCGTTGCCTCCATCGACACGTATGTGCGCAACGGCGGACACGCGCTTGTCACGTATTTTTCCGGCATCGTCGACGAGCAGGACCACGTGATTCCTGGTGGCTATCCCGGCGCGTTTCGTGACCTCCTCGGCGTCAGAACCGATCAATTCTTTCCGCTCTCAGTTGGTCAGGCAGTGACGCTCACGGGCTCCATGACGGCGACCGTATGGACGGAGAATGTCCGGGCGACGACTGCCGAAGTCGTGGCCACATACGTGGACGGGCCGCTGCCCGGCGTGCCGGCCATCACGCGCAACGCGGCCGGAGCCGGAGTCGCGTGGTATGTGGCGACGCAGCCCGATCGTGAAAACCTCGAAGGCTTGGTCGGACGCGTCGCCGCCGAGGCCGGCGTGAGTGCCGACGTTCCGACGGCTCCCGGCGTGGAGACGGTGCGCCGCCATGGCGAGGACGGCACGAGCTGGCTCTTCGTCATGAACCACACGAACGAGACGGCGCACGTCCCGGTCGGCGGAGTCGACATCCTGTCCGGTGCCGAACACCAGGCCCCGATGCAGGTAGCGGCCGGCGGCGTCGCCGTGGTGCGCATCCCGGGGTAGTCGATGGAATCGCTCGCGGCAAAGAACGCGCTCGTCACCGGTACCTCGCGAGGTATCGGCCGAGCGCTCGCCCAGGCCTTTTCAGACGTCGGAGCGCGCGTGCTGTGTCACGCCCGCACGCTTGCGGCCGCGACTGAGGTTGCCGAGGCGGTGGGCGGGGTTCCGATCTTCGGTGACCTCGGTCGCCCGGCGGAGCTCGAGCAGATCGCGACCCAGGTGGACGAAGCCGTCGCTGCTCTCCACGTCCTCGTTCACAATGCCGCGATCAACCCGCGGCCGCGTGAAGAGCTCGGTGAGATCGATGCCCAGGTATTCGATGCGGTCATCGGGGTGAACGTCGCGGCGCCGATTCTGTTGACGCAGCGCCTGCTTCCGCGCTTGCGGGCTGCCGGCGGCGCGCGGGTGGTCTTCGTCTCTTCGGAGGCCGGCCAGTTCGACGGTGGCATGCGGCCGGACGGCCTGAGCTACGCCGTCTCCAAGGCCGCGCTGAACGCCGCGAGCGTCGTCATGGCCTCGGCGGTCTGCCCGGACGGCATTCTCGTGAACGCAGTGCATCCTGGATGGGTCCGGACCGGCATGGGGGGCCTGGATGCCCCGCTCCAGCCGGAGCAGGCAACGGCCACGGTGCTCATGCTCGCCACACTGCCACCAGACGGGCCGAGCGGCTGCTTCTTCTTCGAAGGCCACGAGATTCCCTGGTGAGAGTCGGTCTTCTCGGCTGCGGCAATGTCAGCCCTCAGTACGCCATCGGCCTCGGCCTCTTTCCCGGCGTCGAGCTCGTGGCGTGCGCCGACCTGGACGGGCCGCGCGCGGAGGCGCTCGCTGCGCAGCACGGGATCGCGGCGCTCTCGCCTGACGAGCTGATCGGAGGCGATGCGGTCGACATCCTCGTCAACATCAGCCCCGGGATGGCGCACGTCGAGG
Source organism: uncultured Actinomycetes bacterium (assembly GCA_963847845.1). Classification (GTDB taxonomy): domain Bacteria; phylum Actinomycetota; class Thermoleophilia; order Gaiellales; family Gaiellaceae; genus PALSA-600. The sequence continues at coordinate 24,804 of CAWKBI010000005.1, read as the reverse complement.
TGAGCTCTGCCGCGCTCGCAGCCGGCAAGCACGTCTACTCGGAGAAGCCGCTCGCCGTCGACGTGGCGGGGGGCACCCTCCTGCTCGAGCGCTCGCGGGCGGCCGGCCTGCGCCTCGGCTGCGCGCCCGACACGTTCCTCGGCAGCCAGCTCCAGACCGCGCGGCGCCTGCTCGACGCGGGAGCGATCGGGACGCCGGTCGCGGCACACGCGACGATGATCGGCGGCGGGCAAGAAAGCTGGCACCCGAACCCAGCGATCTTCTACACCCCGGCGGGGGGACCGATGCTCGACATGGGCCCCTACTACGTGACAGCGCTGCTCAGCTTCTTCGGCCCAGCCCGCCGCGTCGCGGCCTCGACGAGCGCGCGCCTGCCCGAGCGCGTCGTCGGGAGCGGCCCGCTCGAGGGGCAGAAGATCTCCGTCGAGACGCCCACGCACTACGCGGGCGTCGTCGACTACGCGGGCGGCCCGACCGCGACGTTCATCGTCTCCTTCGACATCCCGCACGGTCGCACCGGCATCGAGATCTTCGGGACGGAAGGGTCGCTCGCGATCCCGGATCCGAACGTCTTCGACGCCCCGGTCGTCCGCCGCACCCGCGTCGGCACCGAGCTCCGCGAGGAGACGATGCCGGTCGAGCACGTCACGGGTGCCGGGCGGGGCATCGGCGTCGCCGACCTCGCGGACGCGATCCGCACCAACCGCCCGCACCGCGCCAGCGCGGAGCAAGCCTTGCACGCGCTCGAGACGATGACCGCGTTCCAGCGCTCGTCCGACAGCGGCGCCCACGTCACGCTCGAGACGGCGTGCGAGCGTCCCGAGCCTCTCCCCACGGCCACCGAGGAGGTCCTCTTTTGACCGTCGTCTCGCTGCTCACCCCGAGCTTCGTCGCCCGCCAGACCGGGTACGCGCTCTCCGGCGACTGGATGGACGGCGACACGGCGACGAACGAGCACTACGCCCCGCTCGAGACGTTCGAGGAGCGCTTCGGCGAGGTGCTCGCCCTCACGCGGAGCCTCGGATTCGAGGCGATCGACCTCTGGACTGCGCACCTCGGCCCAGGGTGGGCGAGCGACGAGCACCTAGCGATCGCAAGGGCGTTGCTGGAGGAGCACGACGTTACGGTCGTGAGCCTCGCAGGCGGCTTCGGCGGGACCGCGGAGGAGCTCCGCGCGACCTGCCGGGTCGCTCATGCCGTGGGCACCGACCTGCTGGCAGGTAGCCTCCGCCTGCTCACGGCCGACCGCGACGAGGTGGTCGCGATCCTCCGGGGCGAGGGCGTACGCCTGGGCGTCGAGAACCACCCCGACGAGCGGACGCCGGCCGACCTACTGCGCAAGATCGGCGACGGCGCGGACGGCCACATCGGCGCGGCGCTGGACACGGGCTGGTGGGTTACGAACGGGTTCGACCCGGTCGTCGCGGTGCACGAGCTCAAGGACTGGCTCTTCCACGTGCACGTCAAAGACGTCTACGCGCCCGAGTTCGAACTCGACCACCGGAACGCAGCGCACGGGGAGGGAGCCGTCCCGCTCGAGGAAACCGTGAGGGCGCTGCTCGAGGTCGGCTATACGGGGCCGATCGGCGTCGAGGACCATCCATTCGACCGCGATCCCACGCGGACGCTGCCGCACGGGCGCGCGCTGCTCGAAGGCTGGCTCCAAGAGCGAGCGTAGCCAAGTGATCGTCGACGCCCACCATCACTTCTGGAACCCCGCCCGCATCCCGCAGACGTGGATGACCGACGAACACGGCGCCATCGACCGGCCGTTCGAGCCGGGCGACCTCGAGCCGCTGCTCGCCGCGTGCGGTGTGCAGGCGACGGTCGTGGTGCAGAGTGCTGCCGAGGATCGCGACACCGATTATCTGTTCGAGCTTCTCGCGGACGCGCCGTGGGTAGGTGCTGTCACGGCTTGGTGCCGGCTCGACGACGCCGACCTCGCGCGCCGACGCCTCGACGAGTTGGCCGTCCACCCGAAGCTTCGCGCGATCCGCCATCTCATCCACATGGAGAGCGATCCGCACTGGCTGCTCCGTGACGAGGTGCAACCCGCGCTCGCGCTGCTCGAGGAGCGCGGCCTGCTGCTCGAGTTGCCGGCCGTCTTCCCGGACCACCTCGACGACGTGCCGGAGCTCGCGCGTCGGCACCCGGCACTCACGCTCGTCGTCGACCACCTGGGGAAGCCACCCATCGGCCGGGCGAGCTGCCCGTCTGGCGGGAACAGCTCGAGAGGGCCGCGGAGTACGACAACGTTCTCGCCAAGGTCTCGGGCCTCGGCACGATCGTCCCGCGAGCCGATTGGGCCGCCGCCGACCTCGAGCCCATCGTGCAGGCCGCGTTTGCTGCGTTCGGCTCCGAGCGTCTTCTCTTCGGAAGCGACTGGCCGGTCGCCTTGCTGAACGGCACGTATCAACACGTCTTCGACGAGACGACGAAGGCGATTCGCTCGGTCGCGGGAGACAGCGCCGACGCGATTCTCGGCCGCAACGCTGTGCGCCTCTACGCTATCGGCCTGACATGAGCGCCGGCCGCGCCACAGACCAGGCGATCGCGAAGATCAAGGACCTGATCAGCTCCGGGGAGTTCACGGCGGGCTCGCGTCTACCAACCGAGCGGGAGCTGACGCAGCGGTTCGGGGTCTCGCGGAGCTCACTGCGGGAGGCGACGCGCGCGTTGGCGTTGGTCGGCGTCCTCGAGGCGCGAGTCGGCGACGGCACGTACGTGACGACGCTCGAGCCGGAGCTGCTCCTCACCGGCGTCGGCTTCGTGAGCGATCTCGTGTCCGTCGCCTCGCTCATCGAGATCCACCAGATCCGCCGGCTGCTCGAGCCGGAGGCGACGCGTCTGGCCACGCCGCGGCTCACCGACCAGGACTTCGAACGGCTCGGGGATTGCCTTCGCCGGATGGAGCACGCCGGCGACTCCCCCGCTTTCATCGAGGCGGACACCGACTTCCACAAGGTGATCCTCGACGCGTGCGGCAACGCGAGCCTTGCCTCGCTGATCGAGAACCTCTCGAGCGGCACGATGCGCGCGCGCCTCTGGCACTCGTTGGTCGACCGCGGCGCGGTCGAGGCGACGCTCGCGAGTCACGTCGGCATCCACAGCGCGCTCGTCGCGCGCGACGCCGAGCGTGCGGCAGCCGCGGACCTGATGCATCTCGCAGCAGCAGAAGACTGGCTCCGCGGGCTCCTCGCGCGGGAATTGTCCGCCGAGGAACCTGTTACCGCATAGCCGACGACGGGGCTCCGGCTCCGCCCGAGACGAACCGGACGCCGAAGGCGCAGGCTCCGGGCGACGAGCCGCCGAGCAGGCCGGTGCCGAGGGTCTCCGCGATCTCGCGGACGTGGGGCTCGGCGTCGGGGCGGCCGAGCACCACCACCGTCCCGCCGCTGCCGCCGCCGCTCACGCGCGCGCCGAACAGACCTTTGGCTCGACCGGCGTTGCGCACCGCGGCGACGATCTGGTCAGTTCTCGCCACCCCGAGACCGCAACGCGAGTAGCCGACATGCGACTCGTAGAGCAGCTCGCCGATGCGTTCGGCGGCATCGTCGGTCGGCGGGCCCGTGACGAGTGACACGAGCTCGAGCGAGCGTCGGTGCTCTTCGATCGGGAAGAGTGTCGCTGCGCGGACCGGATACCTGGTCGCCGGCTCGATCATGCTCCAGGGATCGTCGATGCCTCTTCGCAGGCGTAGGAAGTCGGCTCCCAGCACGCTCTCGGGCAGCGCATCGACCGCGACCCGGTCGCGATCCACCTCGGTGAGGTGGGCGACATCTTCGCCGAGCAGCGCCTTGCCCATGAATGAGGCGCAGCGCACGCGCCGGTAGACGCCGCCGGAGATCGCGTGCCGCAGTCCGGAGTCGATGCCCCAGACGGCGAGTGACGCCGGGAGGCGCAACGCCTCGAGCGCCTCGGCCGGGCGGCACAGGACGGGCAGTAGGCAGCCGGCTTCACCGTGCAGGACGGCCAGCTGGTCCATCGGCCCGCACGGCGCGGCCGCGAAGACCTGCTCGGCGCGCTGGCCGATGAGGGCCAGCCGAGCGGCATCCGCTTCGACGCCGAGGCACGCTGCGGTTGCGCAGAGGACAGCAACCTCGACGGCGGCGGACGATCCAACCCCCTTTCCCTCCGGGACGACCGACGAGACGAGCAGCCGAAGTCCGTGCGGTACCGCTGCTTCTCCGCGCAAAAGCAGCGCGATCGGCCCCAGGACGTATGCGCCCCAAGCGTCGCGGCCGCTGAAACGCTCCGCGAGCTCGTCCAGTGGCAGGGTCATGAGCTCGGTGACCTCGACCGCGATCCGCCGGCCGTCGCTCACGGCGACGACCAGGCCGTCGTCGCTGCGCTGCGCGGCGGCGAGCGTTGCCGCTTCGAGGGGCAGCTCCAGCACGAGCCCTCCCGAGTAGTCCGCGATCCCGCCAAGCACGTCGAGGCGGGCCGGCGCACGCGCGACGGCGACGGGTTGCTCGTCCGCGAAGAACGCGCTCGCGCGCACGCGGCGGCAAAACCGTTCGGCGTCCTCGTACCGTGGGCGGCCGCGCTGCTCCGGCGAAGTCATGGTCGCGGCGGGCACAGGAGCGAGCCTGCCGTAGGCGGCAGGCGGCTGCAACCCTTCCCAGTAAGGTCAGACCAATGCCGCACGATGTGCAGCGGTTCGCACCGGGCAGGGTCAACCTGATCGGCGAGCACACGGACTACTCGGGCGGCCTCGTCCTCCCGGTCGCAATCGATCTCGGCACCACCGTCTCGGGGCACGCCGACCCGACCCGCATCGTCCTACGCTCTACGGCCGCGGGCGACGCGGTCGACCTGGCGGCAGACGGCTCGAGCGACGGCGCGCCGGACGGGTGGGGGCGCTACGTCGCCGCGATCGCGCGCCTTCTGGCCGACCGTGGCCGGCCGGCGGTGGGCCTCGTGGGCGAGGTCGACTCGACGCTTCCGATCGGCGCGGGCCTGTCGTCCTCTGCCGCGCTGCTCGTCGCCGTGGCGTTCGCTCTCTGCGACGTCGCCGAGTTCGTCGTCGATCCTCTCGAGTTGGTGCGCCTCGTGCGCGAGGCAGAACGGCTCGCCGTCGGTGTGCCGTGCGGCCTGATGGACCCAGCTGCGATCGTCTTCGCTCGCCGCGGATGTGCGCTCTTCCTCGACTGCGGAACGGCGGAGCACCGTCCGGTGCCGCTGCGGGCCGACCTCGCGATCGTCGTGCTCGATTCAGGGGTCAGGCACAGTCTCGCCGACTCTGGGTACGCAACTCGTCGCGCGGAGCTCGAGCACGCTCTCGCGACGATCGGTCGTCGCGATGCGGCGGGGCTCGGCCCGTCCGAGGCGACGGCCCTGGCGGAACGTTCCGAGCTCGACGGCGTCGACGCACGCCGTCTGAGGCACGTCGTCACCGAGAACGAACGTGTGCGCGAGTGCGTCGCGGCCCTCGAGTCCGGCCGCGACGTCGAGGAGGTGCTCCGGCGTGTGTTTCGCGCCGGTCACGACAGCCTTCGTGACGACTACGAGGTCTCGACGCCCGAGCTGGACCTGCTGGTCGACCTCGCGATCGAGCATGGGGCGATCGCGGCGCGGATGACAGGCGGCGGCTTCGGCGGGTCGGTGATCGCGGTCGTCGACGTACAGGCCGCTGCCGCGCTCGCGGACACGGTGGCGACGAGCTACGGCGAGCGCACCGGGCGCGCCGGCCGAGGCACCGTCTGCGCGGCGAGCGACGGCGTCGAGGCGCTCGCTATGCCCCGCTGAGCTCGCCGAAGCGAAACACGGTCGTCGACCCGAACTGCCGGCCCGGCGCCAGGATGGTGGTCGGAAACTCCGGCCGGTTCGGCGAGTCGGGTGCATGTTGGGTCTCGAGGGCGACGCAGCAGCCGGCGCCGTATGGGGCGGGAAGCGCACCGCCGGTCCACACCTGCATGCACGGCTCTGTCGTCCAGACTTCCAGCGACCTACCGGAGCCGGTATGCGCGAGGCTGGCCGCACGGCGGAGCCCGTGCGCCGTGTCGAGCACGACGTTGTGGTCGAGGCCGGCGTCTCCCACGGCGCGTGCGGTGCGGAAGTCGACGGTGCTTCCGGCGACGGCCCGGATCTCGCCGGTGGGGATCCCTGCGTCGTCGAGCGGCGTGTATGTCGACGCCTCGAGCCCGAGCACGTGGTCGCGCGCGCTTCCCGGGCCGGCCGCTTCGACGCCGGCGAGGTTCCAGCAGGTGTGGTTGGTGAGGTTGACGACCGTCGTCGCGTCGGACCTGGCCCGGAAATCGACCCTCAGCTCGCGCCCACGCACCTCGTACGTCACCTCGACCTCCAATCGACCCGGGAATCCCATCTCTCCGTCGGGGCTGACGTAGCCGAGCGTGATCGAGCGGTCGTCTGCGGCATGACGAGTCCAGGTCCGCTTGTCGAAACCGAGCGTTCCGCCGTGCAGGCAGTTGCCGCGGTCGTTCTGCGGGAGAGAGTATGTTCGGCCGTCGAGCGTGAAGCGCCCCTGCGCGATCCTGTTCGCGTAGCGGCCGATGGCGGCGCCGAAGTAGGCGTCGCCATGCGCTCGGTACTCCGCGACCGTGTCGAAGCCGAGGGCGACGTTCTCGCGCCGACCGTCGCGGTCTGGCACGACGATCTCCCGAAGGGTCGCGCCGTACGCCAGGACGTCGATCGCGATCCCGTCGCGGGATGCGAGTCGCCAGTGGTCGTCGCCCAAGGCGACCTACCCGACCACGCGCACGTCGCAGCCTCGGTCGCGCAGCGCCTCCACCACCTCCGGGTCGGCCGACCGGCCGGTGATCAACGTGTCGACGTCGCCGACGTCGCAGAGCCGGGCGACTTCGACCCGGCCGAGCTTGCTGCCGTCGGCCAGTACGATCCGGCGCGCCGCGACCGCCAGCATCCGCTTCTTGACCTCGGCCTCGGGCAGGTTGATGTTCGTGACGCCGCCGACAGGATCGACGCCGTTGCAGCCGAGGAGGACGGTCTTGACGGAGATCTGGTCGAGGATGAGCGTCGCCAGCGGATCGACGAGCGAGTGCTGGAGAGGTCGCAGCGTCCCTCCGAGACGACGATGGTGATCCTCGGCGAGCGCCGGCTCGAGCTCGAGTGCCGTCTTGAGCCCGTTCGTGAAGACGACCACGTCCTCGAGTTCGCTGCGCGCGGCGATCGCGCGCGCCGTCGCCGCCGCCGTCGTGCCGACGTCGATCAAGCACCGTCTCCCCGTCCTCGAGGAGGGCGGCGGCCGCCTGGCCGATCGCCACCTTCTCGGCGGCGAAGCTCGACACGCTGTCCTCGAACGGCTGCTCCTGACTCGCGATCATGCCGCGGGATCGCGCCGCCGCGAACGCGGTGGACCTTTCCCTTCGCGGCGAGCGAGTCGAGATCGCCGCGCACGGTCACCTCCGACACGCCGAACCGGCTGCTCAGCTCGCCGACGCGGACGAACTCCCGCTCCTTGATCTCTGCCAGCATCCGCTCGCGCCGAAGCGAGGGCGGTACCGGCGGTCGTCGCTCGTCGGTGCTCACGGCAGGGTCGCCGCTGTGGATACGCGACTGTGAAGAGCGTTTCGAGCTCGATCGGCTCGGCCTGGGCCGGCGAGCCCGGCCAGCCGGCGCGCGGCGTCCTCGGGCGCGACATCGTTCAGAAAAAGTCCGAGGCCTGTCTCCACGCTGGCTCGGATCTTCGTCGCCCCGGATGCACGGTGCAGCGGGTAGAACTCGAACGCGAGGTGCCAGTCGGGCGCGTCGTTCGGCGCTTCCTGCGCCACCATCATGTACGGAAGCGGGAAATCGAAGAGCGCGTCGTAGCGCAGCACGACGTCTCGGAGCGCGAGGCGCCAGGTCGCGCTGCTCGGCAGGATGCGAGATCGGCGAGACGGCCGAGACCGTGCCGGCGTGCCCGCACGGCTACCTCGAACGGCCACCGCGCCGCGAATGGCACCGCGACCACGAAGCTCTCGTTCGTCGAGACGACGCGGTCGGAGCACGGCGTCGGCCAGGGTCACGTCGCACGAGAGGCAGCGGCCCGCGCGCTCCTGGTGTCGGCGGTGAGCCGCAGCCTTGGCCGCGGTGATCGGTGGCACGTGGTCGAGCGCATAGATCTGCCCGTGCGGGTGCGCGATCGTGGCGCCGACCTCGGCCCCGCGGTTCTCGAAGACGCACACGTAGGCATGAGCAGGATCGCTCCACAGCTCGCGCGCGCGATCGATCCAGACCGCGAGGACGCGGCCGAGCTCTGTGGCCGAGAGGCGGCCGAACGAGGCGTCGTGGCGATCGGTGTAGAGCACGACCTCGCACCGGCCGAGCGCCGGGCCGATCGGGCCGTCGAGTGGCGGCGCCGGCGGCGGCGAGGGACGAAACGACGGGAAGCGGTTGTCGAAGACGGCCGCCTCGTAAGGGAACGGAACCTCCGTTCCTCCGGCGCAGAACGGGCATGGCTCGGCGGCCTTCGCGTCGGAGTCGAGGGGCCGCGCGTTCCGCGCCGGGGCGATCCCGACCCAGGTGCCGGTGAACTGGTCGAGGCGCTTGTGGATTGTCTGCGGCTCGTCGTTCACAGGCCTGTCGTGGAGGCCTCCGCTGAGTTCCCCGTAGACGAGCAGGCGCCGCCCGTCGGCGTGGAAAAGCTCGTGGCGGGGCAGGGTCCGCATGCTTTCGAAACCGCCATTAGTATCGTCGTTTTCGACGGAAAGAGAAAGCCCGGGAGGGCAGCGTGATGAACACGAGACGGCTCGGCAAGACGGACCGCAGGGTCTCCGAGGTCGGCTTCGGAGCCTGGGGTATCGGCGCCGACTGGGGCGCCGTGGACGACGAGGAGTCGCTTGCGGCGATGCATGCCGCCGTCGACGCCGGCATGACCTTCTTCGACACCGCCGACGTCTACGGAGACGGCCGCTCCGAGCGGCTTGTCGGGCGCCTCGTCAGCGAGCGGGACGAGCCGCTCGTGGTCGCGACGAAGTTCGGCCGTCGCGCGCCGCTGACCTCGCGAACTACACGGACGAGAACCTCCGCGGCTGGCTCGAGCGCTCGCGCGAGAACCTCGGCGTCGACTGCGTCGATCTCGTCCAGCTGCACTGCCCGCCGTGGGAGACGTACTACACGCCCGTCGGTCTTCGAGGCCTGCGACCGGCTGGTCGAGGAGGGTCTCGTGCGGGCCTACGGCGTCAGCGTCGAGAAGGTCGAGCAGGGCGCTGAAGGCGCTCGAGTACCCGGGCGTCGCCACCGTACAGATCATCTTCAACGTCTTCCGGCAGCGGCCGGCGGAGCTCTTCTTCGGGCAGGCGATCGCCGGGACGTCGGCGTGATCGCGCGCGTCCCGCTCGCCTCCGGGCTGCTCGACCGGGAAGTTCGACCGCGACAGCCGCGCTTCGCCGCGGACGACCACCGCGCCTTCAACCGCCACGGCGAGTCGTTCGACGTCGGCGAGACCTTCTCGGGCGTCGACTTCGAGCTCGGGCTCGAGGCGGTCGAGGAGCTCCGTCCGCTCGTGCCGGCGGGGCGACGCTCGCCCAGCTCGCGCTCCGCTGGATCCTCTACTTCGACGCCGTGTCGACCGTCATCCCGGGGCCAAGACGCCGGACCAGGCTCGTGCGAACGCGGCCGCGGCGGCGCTGCCGCCGCTGTCCGGCGGAGGTCCACGCGGCGATCGCCGACCTCTACCGGCGCCGCATCGCGCCGCAGGTGCAGCACCGCTGGTAGCTGCCTCGGGAACGATCGAACCTTGGCGGCAAATGCGCTTGAGAAAGCCTGTCGATACTTGTTATATACGAAGGTGAGGCCGGTGATTGAGAAAGTCCGCGTCGCCGCGAGGCGCGCCGGATCGACCCGAACGAGACCGATCGTGAAAGGAGGAGGCATGGGATCAGACAAGCCGGACGAGGTCAGCAAGGAGCAGCGGGAGCTCTCGCGGCGTCGCTTCCTGAGGAACGCAGGTGTGGCGGCCGCAGCGGTACCGCTCTACGGCGGGCTCGCCGAGATCCTCGGCGAGCAAGGGGCCGGCGCGGCGACCTACAAGCAAAACAGCGACAACGCGTTCTTCGCCAGCCATCCGAAGTACCACTTCGTGATGGTCAACCACGTCACGACGAACTCGTTCTTCACGGCGACGATCTACGGGATCCAGGACGCCTGCGCCCTGACCGGATGCTCGTACCAGTGGACGGGCTCGGCGAGCTCGATCGTCAACCAGATGGTCTCGGCGTTCAACAGCGCCATCGCCGGCAAGGCGAAGGGCATCGGGTGCTGCCTGATCGACAACACCGCCTTCAACAAGCCGGTCGACACCGCGCTGACCACGGCATCCCCGTGATCGCGTACAACGCCGACGTCTCGGCCGGGGTGCCGAACCACCGGATGGCCTACGTCGGCCAGAACAACCTGACCGCCGGAGCTGCGGTCGCGCAGCAGATCCTCAAGCAGGTGAAGAAGGGCGATCTCGTGGCCGGGATCATCGCGACGCCGGGAACGGGGAACATCCAGCCTCGGATCGACGGTGCGAAGCCCGTCCTCGACCAAGGCCGGCATCAACTTCGTCGAGGTCGGGACGTCGGCGACCGAAGGTGCCCCGGAGTACAACAAGATCTCCGCGTGGTACGCCGGTCACAAGGACGTCAAGTTCATGTTCGCGCGTGGACAGCGGCGACAGTGACGCCCTCGCGCAACTGATCCAGAAGAACAACCTGAAAGGGAAGGTCGGCGCGGCAGGCTGGGACGTCGGGACGCCGGTCGTGCAGGGCGTCAATGCCGGCAACCTGACCTTCACGATCGACCAGCAGGCCTACCTGCAGGGCTTCGACACGATCATGCAGCTCTACCTGTACAACGTCTCAGGCGGGCTGATGAAGCCGACGAACACCGACACGGGACTCGGCATCGTGGTCAAGGCGACTGTCAAGCCGTACCTGGCCAAGAACAGGTTCAGTGGCACGAGCTCGAAGCAGCAGACCCTGACGCCGCCCGCCTCGATCCCGCACTAGTCGCGGCGAGCGTGCACTCGGGTGCCCCAACGCCTACCGCTGCCCCGGCGGACGAACCGCCGGGGCAGCAGCGTGAGCCTGGTTGCGATCGGGCGTCGCGTCCTGCGCCTCTTCCTCTACCAGCGCGAGCTGACGCCGATCCTGCTCACGGTCGCCCTGTTCGTGTACTTCACGATCAGGGCCGGGCTCGACGTTCACCGACTCGCTGAGCCTCAGCTCTGCCGCCGGCTATGCAGGGCCGATCGGCGCGATCGCCGTCGGGGAGGTGCTGCTGCTCGTGCTCGCCGAGATCGACCTCTCGGCCGGCCAGGTCTTCCTGTTCTGCCCGTGGGTCATGTACTGGCTTCACAACAGCGGTGTGCCGATCGTGCTCGCGATCATCGCCGCGCTCGTGGTCGTTGCCGGTGTCGGAGCGATCAACGGACTCATCACCGTGGGCCTGAACGTTCCGTCGTTCGTCACGACGCTCGCGACGAACTTCATCCTGTTCGGCCTCGTCCTCATCTACTCGCACCAGACGCAGGCCACGCCGATCCCGCTGTCGTCGTCGACGACGACCGGGGAGGTGAGCTTCTCCAGCCAGGTGATGGGCGTCTGGCTGTGGTCCGAGATTCTCTGGGTGGTGGCGATCACGATCTTCGCCACCGTGGTCCTCACTCGCACGCGTTTCGGCGTACGGATCATCGCCACAGGTGGCAACCTGCTCGGCGCGGCCGAGGCAGGCGTGCCGGTCCGGCGCGTGAAGGTGTGGAGCTTCGTGATCTGCTCGTTCCTCGCCGGCCTCGTCGGCATCGTCGACGCGATCAAGTACGGGAGTCTCGACCCCGGCAACTTCGGCGTCGACTACATCCTCTACGCGGTGGGAGCCTGTGTGATCGGCGGAACCGCGCTCACCGGCGGACGCGGCACGGTGATCGGCGCCTTCATCGGCGCAATCCTGATCGGCATTCTCGAGGACGGGCTCACGCTGGTCGGGGTCAGCACGAACGACTTCTACGTCTGGGTCGGCGTTGTGATCATCTTTGCGATGGCGCTGAACGCCCAGTTCGACCGGTTGATCGCCCGCTCGAGGGAAGCATGAGCGAGCCCACCGAGCCCCCACGCCGTCCCCGACCGACGCCGGCGCTCGAGGTGCGCGGCGTGACCAAGCGCTTCGGCGCGCTCGTCGTCCTGCGCGGCATCGACCTCGTGCTGCGCCCCGGCGAGGTGCTCGGGCTCGTCGGCGACAACGGGGCCGGCAAGAGCACGCTGGTCAAGATCCTGAGCGGCTTCCACCAGCAAGACGCGGGGATGTGATCGTCGGCGGCGAGCCCGTCCGGTTCCACTCGGTCGGTGCTGCCCGTGGGCACGGCATCGAGACCGTCTATCAGGACCTCGCGCTGATCCCACAGCTCCCGGTGTACCTCAACCTGTTCCTCGGCCACGAGCTGACGACGATGGGCCCGCTTCGCCTGCTCAACAAGCGCGCCATGCGGAAGCTCTCGCGGCAATACCTCGACGAGATCAACGTGCACGTGCCGAGCATCGACGCCGAGGCCGCGCGGCTCTCGGGCGGCCAGCGGCAGGCGATCGCGGTCGCGAGAGCCGTACGGGCGGCGACGAAGATCCTCCTGCTCGACGAGCCGCTCGCGGCGATGGGTGCACGCGAGTCGCGTCTGATCATCGATCTCGTCAAGGAACTTGCCGCGACGGGGCGGGTGTCGATCATCGTGATCGACCACAACTACGCCCATCTCTTTGAGCTGTGCGACCGCATCAACGTCATGCAGGGCGGCCGCATCACCACCGACCAGCGTGTGCACGAGACGTCGCTCGAGGAGCTGACCGAGCTGATGGTCTCGAGCTACCGCCGGGAGCTGGACGACGTCTCGCGCCCGGGGGCTTGACCCATGGCGCTCGACAGCGTTGCGACGAAGGCGCTCGGCCACCTCGAGGTCTGGCTCGTCGCCGGCAGCCAGGAGCTGTACGGGCAGGAGACGCTACGGCGCGTCGAGGAGCACGCGCGAGAGGTCGCGGCCGGGCTCGATGCGCAGGCCGACGTCCCGGTGCGGGTCGTGTACCGGCAGGTCGCCACGAGCCCCGAGTCGATCCGGCGGCTCGCCCTCGAGGCCAACGCCGCCGATTCGTGCCTCGGCGTGATCGCGTGGATGCACACCTTCTCGCCGGCGAAGATGTGGATCGCGGGGCTGGGCGCGCTGCAGAAGCCGCTCCTCCATCTCCACACGCAGTTCAGCCGGGACCTGCCGTGGGCGGAGATCGACATGGACTTCATGAACCTGAACCAGTCGGCGCACGGAGACCGCGAGTTCGGGTTCGTCGAGACGCGGATGGGCCTGCGCCGAAAGACGGTCGTCGGTCACTGGCGCGACCCGCGAGTCGCGGCGGGTATCGGCGTCTGGGCGCGCGCGGTCGCGGGCTGGCGCGAGGCGCAGTCGCTCCGCGTCGCCCGCTTCGGGGACAACATGCGCGAGGTCGCGGTCACGGAAGGCGACAAGGTCGAGGCCCAGATCCGGCTCGGCGTCTCCGTCAACGGCTACGGCTCGGGGATCCTCGGCAAGGCCGTCGCGGCAGTCGCGGAGCGGGACGTAGACGACGTCGTGGCGGCCTACGACGACGCATACGACCTCGCTCCAGCCCTCCGTCTTGGAGGCGACCGTCGCGAGGCGTTGCGCGACGCTGCGCGGATCGAGGGAGGGTTGCGCAGCTTCCTCGACGCAGGCGGGTTCCAGGCGTTCACCGACACGTTCGAGGACCTCGACGGGCTTGCACAACTGCCGGGTATCGCGGCGCAACGGCTGATGGCGGATGGCTACGGCTTCGCAGCCGAGGGGGACTGGAAGACGGCCGCGCTCGTTCGGATCGCGAAGGTGATGAGCAGCGGTCTCGACGGCGGGACCTCCTTCATGGAGGACTACACGTACGACCTCGCGCCGGAGGGGGAGTCCGTGCTGGGGGCCCACATGCTCGAGGTCTGCCCCTCGATCGCGGCAAGAAAGCCCTCATGCGAGATTCACCCGCTCTCGATCGGAGGCAAGGCCGATCCGGTGCGCCTGGTCTTCACGGCAGCGCCGGGCCCGGCCGTGCTCGTGGGACTGCTCGACCTCGGCGACCGCTTCCGGCTCGTCCTGAACGAGGTCGAGCTCGTGCAACCCCCGGAGGACCTGCCGCGCCTGCCGGTCGCCCGGGCGCTGTGGCGTCCCGAGCCGGACTTCCCGACCGCCGCCGAGGCGTGGCTGCGGGCCGGCGGCCCGCACCACAACGTCCTGTGCCGCGCGATCGGGACGGAGGCCTTCGTCGACCTTGCGGAGATCGCTGGGATCGAGTTGCTCGTGATCGACGAACGGACGCGGATCCGCGACATCGCGAACGAGCTGCGCTGGAACCAGGCGTACTACCGGCTCGCGCGAGGCATGTAGTGCGGCACGCCGCTCTGCAGGAGCGCGTTCTCGAGGCGAACCTTGCGCTCGGGACAGCGGGGCTCGTCGTCCTCACCTTCGGGAACGCGAGCGCGATCGACCGCGAGGCCGGCATCGTCGCGATCAAGCCGAGCGGCGTCTCCCTAGACAGCCTCACGGTCGCCGACATCGCCGTGTCGACCTTGCGAGCGGCGCGGTCGTCGAGGGTGGGCTGCGACCGTCCTCGGACACGCCCACCCACCTGGCGCTGTATCGCGCGTGGCGCGACGTCGGAGGCATCGTGCACACGCATTCACCGTTCGCCACCGCGTGGGCGCAGGCACGCCTCGAAATCCCCTGCTACGGGACGACGCATGCCGACCACTTCGACGGTGCAGTCCCTGTGACGCGTCTGCTCACCTCCGACGAGATCGAGGGCGAGTACGAACGCGCGACGGGTGATGTGATCGTGGAGACCTTCGCGACTCGCGAGCTCGTTCCGCTGGGACGCCCGGCGGTGCTCGTTGCCTCACACGGTCCCTTCACCTGGGGAGCAACCGAGAAGGAGGCAGTCGAGAACGCGATCGCCCTCGAGGTGGTCGCGGCCGGCGCATATCACTCGGTCGCACTCGCCGGAAAGCTCGAGCCGATCGCGCCGGAGCTCCTCCACAGACACTTCTCGCGCAAGCACGGAGCAGCGGCCTACTACGGCCAGCCGACGTGAAGGCGCTGCGCCTGCACGGGGCGTGCGATCTCCGACTGCACGAGGAACCGGACCCAGAACCGCACGTAGGCGAGGTGCTCGTGCGCGTCGGCGGTGTCGGTCTGTGCGGCTCCGATCGACACTGGTTTCTCGAGGGCGGCATCGGCGATGCGGTTCTCGGTGAGCCACTCGTCCTCGGCCACGAGTTCGCCGGCGTCGTCACGAGCGGTCCGCGCACCGGGCAGCGCGTCGTGCTCGACCCGGCCGTTCCCTGCGGCCGCTGCACACTCTGCTCGGCCGGGCGACGGGCACCTCTGCAGCGAGCTGCGGTTCGCAGGTCACGGCTCGACCGACGGCGGGCTTCGCACGCTCGTCGCCTGGCCTGAGCGGCTTGCGTATCCGCTGCCGGACTCCGTCTCCGACGAGGCCGCCCCGCTGCTCGAGCCGCTCGGCGTCGCGTTGCACGCGATCGACCTCGGTGGGGCGGAGGCGGGGACGACGGCCGGTGTCTTCGGCTGCGGATCGATTGGCCTTCTCCTCGTGCAGGCTGCTCCAGGCCGCAGGCGTCTCGGTCGAGTTCGCGGCCGATCCGCTGCGGCATCGTGCGGTGGCCGCAGGAGAGCTCGGGGCGCGCCGCTCCGAGCCGGCGGGCGTTCAGGTCGACGTCGCCTACGACGCAGCGGGTGCGGACGGTGTGCTGGACGACGCGATCGCGTCGGCGCGCCCCGGCGGCCGGGTCGTCGTCGTCGGCATACCCGACGGCGACCGCAGCACGTTCCACGCCGCCCCGGCACGCCGGAAGGAGTTGACGCTCCTCCTCTGCCGCCGGATGCGCGCCAATGATCTCCCGCGCGCGATCGCCCTGGCGGAGTCCGGGCGGCTCGAGCTCGCATCGCTCGTGAGCGCCAGATACCCGCTCGACGAGGCACCGCAGGCATTCCGCGATCTCGTCGAGCGGCGGGGCGTGAAGGTGCGTGGTGCGAGCCGTGAGCTGCGCACTCGGGATCGACTTCGGCACGGAGTCGGCGCGCGCCGTACTCGTCGACTGCGCGGATGGACGCGAGCTCGGGACGAGCGTCGAGGCTACGCGCACGGCGTCATCGACGCCCGGCTTCCCGCCCCCGACGACGACGTGCAGCTCGAAGCCGACTGGGCCCTTCAGGATCCGCGCGACTACGTGGCGAGCTTGCAGGTCGCGGTACGGCGGGTGCTCGCCGAGACCGGCGTGCCGGCGGACGAGGTCGCGGGCATCGGCATCGACTTCACGTCGTGCACGATGCTGCCCACGCTCGCCGACGGCACACCGCTCTGCGAGCTCGACGATCTGCGGCGAGAGCCGCACGCCTGGGTGAAGCTGTGGAAGCACCACGCGGCTCAGCCGGAGGCGGATCGGATCAACGCGGTGGCCGCCGAGCGGGCGGAGCCGTGGCTCGAGCGCTACGGCGGCAAGATCTCCTCCGAGTGGTTCTTCGCGAAGGCGCTCCAGATCCTCGACGAGGCGCCAGAGCTCTACGCGCGTTCTGCGCGGTTGATCGAGGCCTGTGACTGGATCGTCTGGCAGCTCACAGGCGTCGAGAGCAGAAGCGCGTGTGCGGCGGGGTACAAGGCGATGTGGTCGAAGCGCGACGGGTTCCCTGCACCCGCGTACTTCGCCGCGCTCGACCCGCGCTTCGAGCACGTTGTCGACGAGAAGCTCTCGCCGACCCTGTTGCCCCCCGGCGCGCGCGCCGGCGGGCTGAGCGAGCGCTTTGCCGCATCGACGGGGTTGCGGGCTGGAACTCCTGTCGCGGTCGGGAACGTCGACTTCCACGGCTCGGTGCCGGCGACGACGGTCACCGAGCCGGGGACGCTCACGATGATCATGGGCACGAGCAACGGCCATCTTGTGCTCGGCGACGAGCTCGTCGAGGTCGAGGGCATGTGCGGCGTCGTCGAGGACGGGGTCGTGCCCGGCTACTTCGGCTACGAGGCGGGCCAGTCGGCGCTCGGCGACATCTTCGCGTGGTTCGCGCGGCACGCGGTGCCGCCCGAGTACCACCAGGCGGCGCGGGCGCGGAGCGTCGACCTTCACGACGTCCTCGCCGAGGAGGCGGCGGCGCTTCGGCCCGGGCAGTCCGGATTGCTTGCGCTGGACTGGTGGAACGGGAACCGCTCCGTGCTCGTCGACGCCGACCTGCAAGGGCTGCTCGTGGGCATGACGCTCGCGACCCGCGCGCCGGAGATCTACCGGGCACTCATCGAGGCCACGGCGTTCGGCACCCGCGTGATCGTGGAGGCATTCGAGCATGCGGGGCTCCGGGTCGACTCGATCGTGGCCTGCGGAGGGCTTCCGGGCCGGAATCCGCTGTTGATGCAGATCTTCGCCGACGTCACGAACCGCGAGATCGCGGTCGCCGCATCCGATCAGGCTCCCGCGCTCGGCGCGGCGATGTGGGGTGCTGTCGCCGCGGGCGCCGCCGCCCGCGGTCATGCGACGATCGCCGCTGCATCCCGCCGGATGGCACGGCTCGGCGAGACGCGGTTCCGTCCGCTGCCGGAGCATCGGGATGCCTACGACGCGCTCTACGCGGAGTACGTGCGCCTGCACGATCTCTTCGGCCGCGGCGGCGACGACGTGATGCGCCGACTGAAGCACCTCCGGAACGCGACCCTGGGCGGCACCGGCTAGAGATCGAATCTGCGTGCGCTTGGCGTGGTACATCGCCTCGTCTGCGGAGCGCGGAAGAGTAGGACGTTGGCGGCTACCCCGGATACCAAACGATCCGCGGGTGGTCCCGGAGCCGCGCTCGTATGCCCACGCCTCCTCGACCATCCGCACCAGGTCGTACCGCGGGCGCCAGCCGAGGCGAAGTTTCGCCTTCGTGTTGTCGAGCCACACCGAGTGGTACGGCGTGCCGATCGCAACGTTAGGGAGACCACGCGTTGCGGTGAGGTAGGCGCCGAGCTCTCCGTAGTCGACCGGCTCGTCCATGCAGACGTTGAACGTCTCACGCCGCGCGGCCGGGTTGCCAAGCGCGGCGGCGATCGCATCGACGAGATCCTCGACGTGCACGAAGTTGCGCTTTACCGGCCGACCCTCCGGATCGAGCATGACGGGCACCGCGCCGTTCGCGACATACGCATCGGCCTCCGCGACGGGGACGAGGTCCCGCCAGCGCGGACCGCCGAAGACGTCGTCGCCGAAGGACAGCTGAAAACGAAAGTCGTCCTTCTCCATGATCCACGGCGCGCGCAGGCAGCAGACGTTCAGGTCGTACTGGATGCCGTACTGCTCGACCATCACCTCCTCGAGCACCTTCGCGACCGCGTAGCAGCCCGGATACGCCGCATGCGGGTCGGCTCTCGGTGAGCGGCCGGTCGCGTGGGTAGAAGAAATGGCCGACCGCGGCGTCGCCGCCGACGAGGATCAGCTGCTCGAACGTCGGGCTTGTCCGGCACGACTCCTGGAGCAAGAAAAGACCCTTGACGGCGACGTCCATGACCGTTTCCGGGGTCTCCTTCGTCGTCGCGAGGTGCAGGACGTGCGTCACGTCGGCCATCGCTTCTTCGACCGTCTCGCGATCGGCGATCGAACCGCGCACGACCTCGAGCCGCGGCGCCGGGTCGAGCACGCGGTTGTGGCAGAGCGCGCGCAGCGTGACCTCGGCGAGCAGCCCGTCGGTCGCCGCAAGCACCCTGCGGAGAAACGCCTGCCCGACCTTGCCCGTCGCTCCGGTCACGAGAATGCGTGGGTCGGTCGTCACGCGCCGAGTATGACCTGCGTGCTCGGCGGGCACGGATCCTTACTCCCGGCTTCCGTCCGCCGTCAGGCGCCGAGCGCGGCGTAGACGAGTTCGTAGGCGCGGACTGCGCCCTTTTCTTGTTGTGCTTTGCGTAGTGCGGTGTCGTCGATTTTGGCGGCGACGGCGTCGATGAATCGCCATTGCAGGACGGAGCGTTTGACGGCGCCGACTGCGTCTTCGGTGTAGGGGTAGAGGTCGAGGCCGAGGCGTTCGCCGTTGTTGCCGTAGCCGATCCGGCGGAGCTCGACGGCGAGTTCGAGGGTTTCCATGAAGGCGGTTGCTCCGACCATGTTGTCGTCGTCGAAGGTGCCCCAGCCTGAGTTTGCGTGCAGGTGGCCGAGCAGGCCGTCGGCGGCGAGCAGCGCCGCGTATTCGGCGAGGTTCTCGCCGTTCATGATCAGGTGCTGCCAGTCCATGTTGACGGCGACGTTGTCGATCCCCTGGCGGCGGAGTGTGTGGATCACGTGCAGTGCCATGCCGACGTTGCGCATGAGGATCTTCATTGCCGGCTCGGAGTTCTTGTGCTCGAGCAAGACGGTGACGCCTTTGTCGCGGGCGTGTTGGGCGGATTCGCCGACGCCGTCGATGAAGCGGGCCCAGGAGGTCGCGTAGGGGGTCTGGAAGGGGTAGTTGTAGCCCTCGATCCCGGGCCAGATGATCATGTGGGCGCCCGTCTGGGCGGCGAGGTCGATCGCCTCGCGGGTCAGGCGCAGCGCCTCGGCGCGGATCCCGTCGTCCGGGGAGCAGAAACCGCCTTTGGCGAAGCGGGGGTCGAGGTGCAGGCCGCTTGCGATGCAGTAGATGCCGTGCCCGTCGAGCGCCTCGCGAACCTGGTCGAGGTTGTCGGGAGAAAGCTCCTGCGGGTAGTGGAACTCGTAGTCGTCGACCAGGTCGCCGAGGCCCGCGACGGCCGTCGCGACCTTGTCGGCGGTCGCAGCGCCCGCCAGCTCGGGCTTGTAGCCACCAGGGTTGAAACGAGTCGCCATGGCGCCGAACGCCCAGATACCAAGGCTCGTCTTCATCACGGGCGATCCGGTTCGGAAATCATACGATCGTATTATGTATGCCGCCGCTTCCCACGTCCATCCGCTGAAGTCTGCCCAGGAGCTCGTGCGCCGCGGTAGGCCGCTCACACTGCGGTTAGCGGGCTGAGATGCTGCTCCAACGCGAGCGACCATGATCCGGCGCCTGCTAGCGAGCGCACTCGCCTAAGTGGCTCTCTCGGGCGGTTTTGGCGGCGAGCGCAGCAGCTGAGGTGCCTGATCCAGACTGGAACTGAACGAGCTGACAAGAACGGAGCTCCGCCAGGTAGATGAGCGGGTCATGAGTTGCACCAGGCGCCCGAAGGCGTCGAGCGTCTTGTCGAGTGTGGGCTGAAAACGTTCGTCGTAACGAAGAGGCAGCCGGCTTGATCTCTGGCGTTTTCTCTTTTGGACGCTCTATCGCGGCACGTAGGCAGGCCGGCGCGGGTCCGTAACCGTGTTCTAGCGGCGCGGCATCGCGTGGAATCCGCGCATCAGTTCCTCAATGGACGCGCCTGGGATTGTCAATCCCACGGCGCATCCAGCGCAGTGTGCGAGAGACTAAAGGTCTCGGGTCGCCTTGAATGGTTCGGGAGTACCGCTGGAGTACGAGCGGGGACGGACAATCCGTCCGCCGCCCTCGAGTTGGCTGACCTCAAGAGCCTCGCCGTCGAGCCACCGGTGAAGGTCTTTCTCTAGGAATAAACAGCGCCGGGTTCCTGGCAACTTGCGGTGCGGAATCGCGTTGCGCCGGGTGAGCTCGTGTACGGTCCTGATGGAGCACCTCAGGAGGACAGCGACTTCGCGAGTCACAAGATAGACGTGAGTTTGCACATCGTTAATCTCACTTGCTCAGCCGTCAATTTGCCTCCACCTGACGGGGCATTTTGGTGGGTACGTCATCGCGACACTCCTGTGCTGAGGTGGTCGGTCGCACCACTTGATGGCTGCTAGCGGTGGGACAGACCGCTTACAGTCTGGAGAACCGTTAAGCCGAGCCAAAACGCCGGCTCGCGCCATCAGCTCAGCAGCCCTGCCGACGCAGATTTGAACCTCACGGCGTCACAAAAATCACGCTGATTTGCGGGAAGTTTCGTGATGCCCCCGACAAGAATCGAACTTGTGCACACGGTTTAGGAAACCGCTGACTCGCCGAATACGTCCTTTTCAACACCGAAGAGGAGCGCGCGATTTGCCACGAGGCCGTTCACGTGAACCACCCTGATGACTTCCTTCTAGTAGACTAGGAAGTGTGCACGCCAAGTTCCCGGAGCGTGCCCGGATGCGCGCCGATGTCACCGTCAGGTCGGCATGGCGGGCGGCTGACTGAGATCGGGTGGCTCAGGCTCTGTATCCGTCGCACTGCTACCGCCAATCTTTTCTCGGAGCGCGCGGATTTTGTCGGCGCCTGCTTCGAGGCGTGAGTCGGCGAGGTCTCCGCCGGCGATCAACTCGTACGTGGTCTTGCCGAGGTCGCTGTAAGCCTGGCTCAGTTCGCGCTTCGCCTGGACGTCATCGACGCCCTCCTTCGCCTTCGCCGCCGCCTGCTCGGCCGCGGCCTTGGCCTTATCGAGAAATCCCATCAGTTGCCTCCTATTCGCCGAGGATGCCGCCGAGGATACCGCCGCTACCTGTCTCGTCACGGCCGCCCCCGGCGGCGGCCAGGACGCGCCGCGCAGTGCGGGAAAACGGGAGCGTCTGCAGAGTCACATGGCCTGGTCCGGTCATGTGGACGAGGAACAGACCCTCGCCGCCGAACAAGCTCTTGGCGACTCCGCCTTGCATCTTCACCTCGTACTTGACCGACGGCTCGATCATCACCATGCAGCCTGTGTCGATGATCAACCGCTGCCCGGCGGCGAGATCGAATTCGAGAAAGTCACCACCGCCATGGAGCCAGACCGTGCCTTTCCCCTTCAGCCGCTGCAGGAAGAACCCTTCGCCACCGCCGCGCAACCCCATCCCGAGCCGTTGCGCGAAAGCGCTCTCGATCTCGACTTCCCCGTAGTGCCCGAGGTACGCGTGCTTCTCACAGATGATCTCTCCGTCGAGTTCGTGCTGGCGGATTGAACCCGGAAACGGACCCGTAATGCCGACAGCTCCAGGCCCGTTCGCGCGGTAGCGAGTGAGAAAGAGACTCTCTCCCGCGAGCAGCTTTCGCTTGATTCCACCCATCAGGCCGCCGGGCATCTCCACGTCCATCGAGATATCGCCCGAGAGGAACATCATCGCCCCCGCTTCCGAAGTTAGCGTCTCGCCGGTCTGCAGGGCGACGACCACAGCCGGTGCTTGGCCATCTCGGATCGTGGCTTCCATCCGCACGATCGTAGATCTCGCGCGACGCTCGCGCTGACCTTCGACGGACGACTCCGCGCCATCCGAACCGCTGGGCGGCCATCTTCGACGTCCAGGAATCGCTCGATAGCACGGGCGGCGGCGCTCAGGGTGTCACCGTGAGGCGGCCGGGGCGGTCTATCGGGTGCCTTGCCGTGAGGCTGCGTAGGCGTAGGGGTGGTCGTAAAGCTCGAGCGGGTTGTCGTCGTCGTGCACGAGCAACTCGAAATGCTCGCCGGTCGCGTCGTCGTCGACTGTGACCGCGGCACGGTGCGTCCTCTTGCTCCAGAGGAGCGCAACGTCAACTGTGCCGGTGTGGCGCTGGGCGAGTAGTTTCGGGGTGTGGTCGAAGCTGAGCCGCCTGACCATCGGTGGCCTCCTTTGCCGGCCGGTGGGCGCCGGCGAATGGTGCCGACGCCCGGGATGAGGTGTGTCAACGGTCGCGCGTCTGCGCACGCTGCTCGTGGGTTGCGCGGTCGTGACTCGCGCGGTCGCGGGTTGTGGATTCGTGGCGCGAGCGGTTATCGGCGCGGTCGCGGCTGATTGCGTTGCCGTTGATGGACGCTCGTTCGCCCTGCGCGTGCGAGGTCGGCGTGGCCGCGAGCGCGCCGCCGCTGAGCGCCCCGCCTGCGAGTACGGCGGTGGCGAGGATCGAGGCGGTGAGCTTGCGCATCTGTTGCTCCTTTCAAGCCGTGGGATATGGCCCTCGTTCTACCCGCCGTCACGCCAGCGTTGGGCCAAGCAGGGGGTAAGGAATGACAAAGGGGAGGCGAAAGCTTGTCGTGGCTGCAGGTCTCGGTAGCTCGCCGCGCAGGAGCCTTTCAGTGACCATCGTGATGACTTCCTATCTAGTAGCAAGGAAGTTGGCCTTCGCATCAGAGGAGCGCCGGTCGTTCTGGCGTTAAGGAGGCCGGCGCATTCGAGGCTCGTTCGGCCACCGCGCGGCGCAAGCACGACGACTGCCGCTTCTTGCGAGCGTCGCGCTGCGTAACTGTCGAGGTTCTTGTCCGCAACACTGAAGCGGCGCCGAGTCTCACCCGCCGCCACGCCAAGGAACGCCTTCGGCTCACGAATAGTGCAGCGCGACGCGCAGCACCTCGGCGGGTTGCGCATCGATGAGCTCGTAGGCCTCGGCAGCGTCGACGAACGGGAACCGGTGCGTGAGCAATTCGTTCGTTTGCACACGTTCGGTTGCAAGAAGATTCGCAGCGAGCGCCCGCGCGCGTGGGCGCGGCCAGCGGGGCTCGCGGGGCGTGTTGCTCCAGCCCCCCTGTGAGGCGACGAGCGTGAGCCGGTTGTGGTGGAACTCCTCGCCGAGGCGCAGCTCGCCCGGCGCGTAGAACCCGGCCGCGACGATTGTTCCCCCCATCCGGACGCTTCGCATCGCCTGCTGCAGCGCTGCAGGGGAGCCGGAGAACTCGATCGCAACGTCGACTCCGTTCGCATTCTTCTGCCGCGCCTCGAGCCCGACGTCGGTTACCGTCGGGTCGAGTGTGA
Organism: uncultured Actinomycetes bacterium; assembly: GCA_963847845.1. GTDB lineage: Bacteria > Actinomycetota > Thermoleophilia > Gaiellales > Gaiellaceae > PALSA-600. Next base: position 1,116 of record CAWKBI010000005.1, on the reverse strand, counting down.
AGTCGGCACCGAACTGCTCTGCGAGCGCGCGCCGCGCAGGAAGGGGATCGACGGCGACGATCCATTCGGCGCCGTTCAGTCGCGCGAGCTGCACGGCCAGAAGGCCGAAGGTGCCGAGACCGAAGATCGCGACGCGGTCGCCGAACTTCAGAGATGCGTCGTGCACCGCTTGCAGCGCGATCGTGGTCGTCTGGAGGAACGTCGCCCGCTCGGGCGGAAGCGCCAGCCCGGCCAGCGGCCCGGCATCGGCGGCGGCCAGGTGCTTGAACTGCTCGATCGTGCCCGCGCCGAGGGCGAAGCACATGCTGACCGCGGACAGCAGCGCCACATCGGCGGGGGCGGTCACCGGATGCGGGCAGCGCGCTGCCCGCATCCGTCCGCGCGAAGAACGCGTGCAGCAGCATCGCCCCGGCATACCGCGACGCGAGCACGCCTCCGGCTGGCAGCGGCCGGCCGGGCAGCCCTCCGCCAGGCGGCAGGCCGCCAGCACCAGCACCAGCACCAGCACCAGCACCAGCACCAGGCTCGATCTCAGGCTCGGCCTCGGCCCCGGGCTCAGCCCGGGCTCGGTGAATAGGGGCTCCGCAGGCGCCCAGCCGGGCTCGCGTCCCGGCCGGCGCCTGCCCGCGCGGCCCCAGGGCGCGGCTGACCGTGGTGTGCGCCACGCCCAGCCGCCGCCCGATCTCCGCGTCGGACACGCCCTGATCCCGCCATGCGCTGGCCTGCTCCCACTGCGCCGCGGTCACCTTCCCGGGCGTGCCCCGGCGGTCCTGCCTGATCAGCGCCGCCGACCCGTCCCGCTTCGCCGCGCTGTGCAGCGTCGCGACATACGCCTCCGACAGGCCCAGCACCGCCGCGACCACCCGGCCCCGGAACCCCAGTCCGCAGCGCCGCCAGCGCGATGTTCCGCATCACGACATCCCCGGCCGCATACTCGAACAGCACCACCGGCCCGGCCGGATGCACCGGCCATCGTGCTCGCGCATGCGGAGGTCGCGGGGCTCTGGCATGCCCTCCAGGATGGCCGCAACCGCCGCTGACATGCCACGATCCTACCATTGTTTTGATAATTACGCACAGATAGCCCGGACAAAACCGCATGTCACGGACCCGTCG
>CAWKBI010000004.1:0-351373 GCA_963847845.1 uncultured Actinomycetes bacterium | reverse complement strand
GGCAGTTCAGCGTCAAGGTCGGCACGATCTTCGAGGACTCCCCGCTCGGCCTCGACAAGTGGCTCCCGGCCGTCTGGCTCATCGCCAACTCCAAGAACGGGATCAGCTCGCACGAACTCGGCCGCGCGCTCGGCGTCACTCAGAAGTCCGCGTGGTTCATGCTCCACCGCATCCGGCTGGCGATGCAGACCGGCAGCTTCGAGCAAGCTCGACGGCGAGTCGAAGTGGACGAGACGTACATCGGCGGCAAGGCCCGGAACATGCACACGCGACGAGCGCAAGCGGAAGATCAAGGGCCGCGGCCGCATCGGGCAAGACCGCCGTCGTGGGCGCTGCATCGAGCGCGGCGGCCGAGGTCCGCGCCACGTCGTCGAGACACCGAAGCGCGAGGACCCTGCAGCGGCTACGTCCGCGACAACGTCGAGCGGGGCAGCGCCGTCTACACCGACGCTACGATGGCTACAGCGGCCTCGAGCAGCGACTACGACCATGACCGTCGACCACGCCGACCAGTACGTGGACGGCCAGTCCACACGAACGGCATCGAGAACTTCTGGGCGCTCTCAAGCGCGGCCTGCACGGCACCTACATCAGCGTCGAGCCGTTCCACCTGTTCCGGTATCTCGATGAGCGCATGTTCACGTTCAACGAGCGCGAGCTTGACGACCTCGGCCCGCTTCGACAAGGTGCTCGGCGCAGTCGCTGGCAAGCGCCTCACGTACGACGAACTTACCGGCCAATGTCCTGAAAATGGCTTCTAAGCTTGGGAAACGGCCGCTGCCCCCTATCGAACGCTTGTTCCATCTGCTACGTTTTCAGCGGGGCGTTGTAGGTTGTCAAGTTGACTTGACAGCCAATCTGGCTACCATGCGTCTCACGAAGCAACGTATTGTCGTACCGGCGCAAGCTCGGCGGAGACGGGTAACACGGCCACTTCGGTGGCCGTAGTGGTTTCTAGGCCTCCTCTCGCTGTGCCGAAGATGTAAAAGCAACGTATATGTACGTTGCTTACGTAGACGACGCTGGCGATCCTGAGATGCTCCCGACGGCGACAACGCCGTCGGTTCCACCCGTCTTCATCATCGGTGCCATCGCGGTGGACGAGCGGCGGCTACGGAACCTCACGGTGTCATTTCTCTCAGTTAAACGGCGCTTCTTCCCGGGACTTGATCCCAAGACAGGGCATCTACTTGACGGCGTTCGGTCTGAGATCAAGGGAGCTGAGATCCGGCGGATGCTCCGCTGACCCGTTCGCGCGAGCGCCGTCACGCGATCGCCTTCCTCGACAAGATCGTTGGCCTACTTCAGCAGGAAGACGTCAAGATCTTCGGCCGCGTCTGGATCAAGGCGATCGGAGTACCGATCAATCGAGACTTTGATCACGACTCATTCGGTTCAGGCTTGCTGCAACACATTTCAAGATCTCCTGGCCTTGAACACCACGGAGGGGATCATGGTGATCGATAGCAGTGCCCCAAAACTCAATTCTGCAATGGCTCATTCGATCTTTACGCAGAAGTTCAAGGCCACTGGCGACAGCTATGGCCGAATGCTGGAAATGCCGACGTTCGGTCACAGCGAGAATCACGTGGGTCTTCAACTAGCCGATCTTCTCGCCTCGGGACTTCTGTTTCCGATGGCGAGCCACTGCTACTGCACAGGCCACGTACAGAACGTCCACGTCCACAAGCGTTCGAAGTCCTTCAGCCTCGGTTTGGCGAGCGCCTAAAGGTGCTTCAGCACCGGTACTACGGGCACGCTGGCAAGAGGGCCGGAGGAGTGACGGTGTCTGACGCGCTGCAGAAGCGTTCGGGTTCGCTCCTTTCCATTAGCCAGGTGAGTCACCTATGTCATTGCCCTAGTTAGAGTCAGGCGCATGACCGATGTCCTGATCTACGGCGACACCTTCAGGTCGCCTGAGCTGCGGCGCGAAGTGCCGCTCGGGATCCCCGATCCGTTCCTGTACGTCGAGCGCGAGGGTGCCGAACACATCGCGATCGGAGCGATGGAGATCCCCCGCCTGGAGGAACTGGGGATGTTCGAGCTGCATCCCGGCGAGGAATACGGCTCGGATGACCTGATCGCGCAGGGACTCTCCTATGCCGAGGTGCGGCGCGAGACGCCGTTGCGTGCCGTCGAGAAGCTCGGCGTGCGGACCGCCGTCGTGCCCGAGAACTTCCCGCTCTGGCTCGCCGACAAGCTGCGCGCCGCCGGTGTCGAGCTGACGGTCGACGACGACTTCTTCGAGGATCGGCGGCGGGTCAAGACCGAGCAGCAGCTCGCCGGGATCCGCCGCGCTCAGCGGGCCGCCGAGGCCGGCATGGACGCCGCCCGCGACCTGTTCCGAAGGGCAAGCGGGAACGGCGATGGACTGGTGGTGGACGGAGAGCCGCTGACGGTCGAGCGTGTGAAGGCGGCCATGAGCGCTGCCTTCGTCGGGCACGGTGCCACCTCGCGACGACTTCATCGTCGCGCCGGGGCCGCAGGCGCCGTCGGTCACGACATGGGCTAGGGTCCGATCCGCGCGGGCGTTCCGATCGTGATCGACGTCTGGCCCCGCGACAACGAATCGTTCTGCTTCTCCGACATGACGCGGACCTACGTGATCGGCGAGCCGGCCGACGACGTGCGCGAATGGCACCGGCTGTGCAAAGAGGCTCTCGATCGGGCGATCTCGGAGATCAGAGCCGACGCCGACGGCCGCGCGATCTTCGACGGGACCTGCGACATCTTCGAGGCGGCGGGCGAGTCGACTCCGCGGACGAAGACGCCAGGCGTCCCACTGCGCGACGGCTTCTTCCACGGGCTTGGTCACGGTGTCGGCCTCGAGGTGCACGAGGCAGCCGGGAATGGGCCTCGGCAGCAAGAAGCCGCTGCTCGCCGGGGACGTGATCACTGTCGAGCCTGGCTGCTATCGCCAGGGCTACGGGGGAGTCCGTCTCGAGGACATCGTCCTCGTGACCGCCGACGGCGCCGAGAACCTGACGCAGTACCGGTACGACCTGGAGCCATAGGGGCTTGATGTGAATTTGTCCGCACCCCAACGCGCATCAAGGCTCTAGTGCAGCCCGAGCAAGGGCAGACGATCGAGACGATGCAGCTGGAGGAGCGGCGGTACCCGCCCTCCCCCGAGTTCGCCGCGCAAGCGAACGCAAAGCCAGCATCTACGACCTCGATTTCGAGGCGTTCTGGGATCAGGGGCAAAGGCTCGCGTCACCTGGTCGCAGCCCTACGAGCAGCTCTACGAGTGGAAGCTGCCGTACGCGAAGTGGTTTCTCGGCGGCAAGCTCAACGTATCGCTACAACTGCGTCGACCGGCACGTGGAGGAGGGTCGCGCCGACAGGATCGCCTACTACTGGGAGGGTGAGCCCGAGGGCGACCGGCGCGCGATCAGCTACGGCGACCTGCAAGGCGAGGTGGTCGCATTTGCGAACGCGCTCACGGAGGTCGGCGTTCAAAAGGGCACCGCCGTCGCGATCTACATGGGCATGGTCCCCGAGCTACCGGTGGCGATGCTCGCGTGCACACGGCTCGGCGCGCCGCACACGGTCATCTTCGGCGGGTTCTCCGCCGACTCGCTCTCGGCGCGCATCAACGACATGGGCTGCGAGGTGCTGATCACTCAGGACGAGGCCTGGCGCAGGGGCACGACCGTGCCGCTGAAGGTGATCGCCGACGAGGCGCTCGAGAGCACTCCGGGCTTGAAGGCGTCCATCGTCGTCCGTCGCACCGGCAACGACGTGCCGATGAGGAAGGCCGCGACCACTGGTACGACGACGTCCGTGGCTCCGACGACCCCGCCTCCTGCCCGCCCGAGCCGATGGACGCCGAGGATCTGCTCTTCCTCATGTACACGAGCGGTACGACCGCCAAGCCGAAGGGGATCGCGCACACGACGGGCGGGTACCTCGTCGGAGCGGCGACGACCCACTACTACGTTTTCGACCTGAAGCCCGAGACCGACGTCTACTGGTGTGCGGCGGACATCGGCTGGATCACCGGCCACTCCTACATCGTCTACGGCCCGCTCTGCAACGGCGACCACCTCCGTGCTCTACGAGGGCACTCCGGACTTCCCCGACAAGGATCGCTGGTGGTCGATCGCGAAGCGCTACGGCGTCACGATCCTCTATACCGCGCCGACCGCGATCCGCACGCACATGAAGTGGGGGCCGGAGCACGCCGGCCGGCACGATCTCTCCTCCCTACGGTTGCTCGGATCGGTCGGCGAGCCGATCAATCCCGAGGCCTGGGTCTGGTACCACGAGCACATCGGCGGCGGCCGCTGCCCGATCGTCGATACCTGGTGGCAGACGGAGACCGGGATGATCCTGATCACACCGTTGCCCGGGATCACGACGACGAAGCCGGGGTCGGCGACGAGGCCGTTCCCGGCATCGACGCGGCGATCTACAACGAGGCAGGCGAGGAGGTCGGCCCGGGCGGCGGCGGCTATCTCGTGCTGAAACGGCCGTGGCCGGGGATGTTGCGCGGCATCTACGGAGACGACCAGCGCTACCGGGAGACGTACTGGTCGAAGTACGGCGACGTCTACTTCGCCGGTGACGGCGCGCGCGTCGACGCCGACGGCGACTTCTGGCTGCTCGGGCGCGTCGACGACGTGATGAACGTCTCCGGTCATCGCATCTCGACGATCGAAGTCGAGTCGGCGCTCGTCGACCACCAGGAGGTGGCCGAGGCGGCGGTCGCGGCACGCGAACGATGCGACGACCGGACAGGCGATCGTGGCGTTCGTGACGCTGAAAGGCGGCGGCGAAGGATCGGTGGCGAAGCTCGAGGAGTTGCGCAATCACGTCGCGCAGAAGATCGGGCCGATCGCGAAGCCGGCGAACATCGTCTTCACCCCGGAGCTGCCGAAGACACGGTCGCGGCAAGATCATGCGACGCCTCCTCCGCGACGTGGCCGAGCACCGGCCGCTCGGCGACACGACCACGCTGGCCGATGCGTCGGTGGTCGAGGAGCTCCAGTCGCGCGGGCAGGCAGAGCAGCCCGACGACACATAGGGCTCAGCCCGCTTTGAAGTCAGCTCTGGTTGGAGCCGCAGTCGCGCAGCCCGGCTTTGTCGAGCTGGGCGTTCAGCGGCTTCGCGAGCGTGTCGATGGTGGTCAGCTCGGCGCCGAGACCCGTCCCGTCTCCCTGCTGCGCCTTCAAGAGCGCTTGCCGGGTGTGGGCATCGATCTTCTTCAGTCGCGCGAGAATCGGAGTCATCTGCACCCGGAAGGCGCTCGGCACCCGGACCGCCTCGATGCGCCGGTCCTGGGTCAGGTTGAGAATCATGAGCTCGCCGAGCGCGACGCCGTAAGCGTGGTAGTCCTTCTTCGCCGCTCCCTGCTTCATCGCCGTCTCGATCTTCTTGGCGGTCGGGGTGTAGCCGCGGCAGATCCCGTTCACCTGGGTGCGGTAGGCGGCCGGAGTCGCGGCCGAGGCGGCGCCGGCGCAAAGCAACGCGAGCAGGCTGACGAGGACGACGACCTTCACCTGGCCCCCATCGGCGGCTCCGGCCGCTGCCTTTAGCCTTCGCCGAGTGATCGCGACCTTCGCTCTGTCGCTCGTACTCGCAAGTGCCAATTTGGCACAAGCGGCGGTTCGGGTGCCCGTGGCGAACGTCTGGGTGACGCCGAACGCCGGCCACCTGCCGCTCGACCCGCACCTCTGGCCGACGCGCGCCGTCACGTTTGCGGAGCGGATCGCGCTCGTCGGTCACATGCCCACACAGGTGCTCTACGGCGAGACCGTGCGTGTGCTCGGCGCCGAAGGCGGCTGGACGCACATCGCGGTCCCGGACCAGCCGTCGCCGCTCGACTCTCGCGGGTATCCAGGTTGGGTGCGGTCGTGGCAGCTCGGACGAGCGACGGCGGTGAAGCGCGTGATCGTGACTGCACGGTCGGCCAAGCTCCGGAACGGGTCGGAGGTGGGTTTCGGCTCGGATGTCCCGGTCGGCTCGACCCTGCGCACCGCGACTCGCCCCCTGCCGCGATCGCGGGCCGACCTCGTCCACAGTGCCGAGCAGTTCCTCGGCCTTCATTACCTGTGGGGAGGCCTATCGGCGTGGGGTTACGACTGCTCGGGGCTCACATGGGCGGTCTACCGCACGCACGGGATCACGATCCCGCGCGATGCAGACGCCCAATTCGCCGCCGGCACTCCCGTCAGCCTGGCGGACGCTCTCCCCGGTGACCTGCTGTTCTACGAGCACCCGGTCGTGGGGCATGTCGCGATGTACGTCGGCAACGGACGGATGATCGAGTCGCCCAACTCGCGAAGTGAGGTGCGGCTCGTCCCGGTGCGAACGAGCGACTTTCGCGGCGTCCGCCGGTTCTTCACGCCTTGATGCTGATTGCCGTTCGGAGGATGGGACCGGGCCGCCGGTCGGGGAGACTTGCCGCATGGGCGACGAGCGGCAGGCAGGGGTCGACCTGTTCAACGAGACGCGGCGCCTGATCGAATCTCGCGACGACGACGACCTGATGGTCGACTGTGCGCATGCATCTGCCTACCACTGGTCGGTCGCGGCCGAGTGCAAGCCGGGGAACCGGGCGCGAAGCGCGTGGCTTCTCTCACGGGTCTACTGCGTCGTCGGCCGGGCGGAGCCTGCCCTCCATCACGCCGAGCGTTGTTTCCAGCTGTGCGAGCGCCATGCGCTCGGCGACCGGGAGCTTGCCTTCGCGTACGAGGCACTCGCGCGTGCGAGCGGCGTCGGCGGCGACACGGACGCCGTCCAGCTGTACGTCGAGCTGGCGCGTGCAGTCGAGATCCGCGAGGCGGACGACCGGCAGCAGCTCGAAGGCGACCTCGCGACGCTCTAGACCATCTAGGAGAGCTGCCCCCGGAACCGGTCTTCGTCGTCGAACGGCCCGATCACCGCGAGCCGCATGCCGTTCGAACCGATCACGTCCTGCGCAACACGCTGCACGTCCTCTGCGGTAACCGCGTCGAGCCCGGCGAGCAGCTCCTCCGGCTCGACCGCCTGGCCCTCGAGCACCTCGCGGCGCAGGCCGAAGAGGAGCAGCCCGTTCGGGCTCTCGGTCTGCAGCACGAACCGGCCCTTCGCGAGCGCCCGGGCCTTCTCGAGCTCGTCTGCCGGCACTGTTTCGTCGGCCAGCTTGCGGAACTCGTCGGCGATCACGCCAACCGCCTCGTCGGCGCGGTTCAGGTCGACGCCGGCCTGGGAGGCCAGCGTGCCCGTGTCGGTGTACGAGCTGTTGAGTGCGTAGACGTAATAGGCGAGGCCGCGCCGCTCGCGGACTTCGAGGAAGAGGCGCGACGACATCCCGGTCCCGAGAACTGTGCCGAGCAGCTGCAGCGCATAGCGATCTGGGTGGTCGAACGGGTACGAGGGGACCCCGAGGCAGATGTTCGCCTGGTCCGAGTCCTTCTTGTGCAGCCTGATCTGCGGCTCGGCCGAATGCTCCAGCTGCGCCGGTGCAGGCTTGCCGGAGCCGTTGCCGCCCATGTCGCCGAGCAGCTCTTCGAGCCTCGGGATCAGATTGTCGCCCACCGCGCCGGCGACGCCGATCACCATGCGCTTCGGCGTATACCAGTGCCCGAGATAGTCGAGGAACGTCTGGCGCGTCGTCGCCTTGATCGTGTCCCTCGTCCCAAGCGTCTCCCAGCCGAGCGGGTTCGAGCCGAAGATCAACTCCTCGTAGAGCGAGCTGACGTAGTCGCGCGGCGTGTCGATGTACATGTTCATCTCTTCGATGATCACGCCCTTCTCGCGCTCGAGCTCGTCGGCGTCGAACTTCGAGTTCCGGATCATGTCGACGAGGACGTCGAGCGCGGTGTCGCGCTGCTCGCCGGCACAGCGGATGTAGTAGCCCGTGTACTCCTTCGAGGTGAACGCGTTGAACTCGCCGCCCATCCGGTCGACTTCCATCGACAGGTCGCGCGCGGTCGGACGCCGCTCGGTTCCCTTGAAGAACATGTGCTCGGCGAAGTGCGCGATCCCACGGTTCGAGGCGTCTTCGTAGCGGGACCCGGCCGCGAGCATCACGTAGCAGGCCACCGATTTCGCGTGCTCGAGCGGCGCGGTCAGGACGCGCAGGCCGTTCGAGAGGCTGGTGCGTTCGTACACGGTCATGCGGTAAGTCTCCTCTTCACGTCGTCGGCGATCGGGACGGATGCGTTTTGAGCGTAGTCGTAACCGACGAGCACGCTCACTGCTTCTGCGACGAGGCGGTCGGCGGCCCAGATCTGGTGGGCGAGCCGGAAGCTCTTCGTGCCGACGTCCGCGCAGCGGCTCCTGACTTCAACCTGCTCGCCCGCGTGCAATTCGGAACGGAAGTCGATCTCGACCCGCGCCAGGATGAACGGCTCGAGCCCGCCGAGGATGCTGATCCGCGCCTGTTCGAGGTATGTCGAGTAGACGGCGTTGTTGACGTGGCCCATCGCGTCACAGTCGCGGAACCGGACGTGCTCGTGCTCCACCCACGGGTACGTAGAGCTCGGCTCCCCCACCCGCGCGATGGTATAGAGGCGGCTATGGCAGGAGAGACGAAACAGGCGGTCTTTGCACAGCCGGACTGGCTCCGGCAGGTTCCGGCCGATCGCCGCCTCCCGGCTGGCGCGCGGGTCGTCCACACCGGCTGCGGTACGTCGTTTCACGCCGCGCAGACTGGCGGCCGTGCAGTTCAGGCGCTCGAGGCCGTTCTCGACCCTCCCGACGCCGACGTTCTGGTAGCCGTCTCGCACGAGGGCGGGACGGCGCTGACGCTTGAGGCGGTGCGCGCGTTCGCCGGTGAGACGTGGCTCGTCACCGGCAGCCCGTCATCGGCGTTGGCGGATGCGGCCGACGAGGTCCTCGTGGTCACACCGGAGCTCGAGCGTTCCTGGTGTCACACGGCGAGCTACACGTGCGCGGTCGCCGCGCTCGACGCGCTGCACGGTCGCGACATCGCCTGGCTGCCGGACGCGGTCGAAGCGGCGCTCCACCTCGAGGTGCCTGCCGGGCTGCCTGACCGCGTGCTCGTCGCGGGCGCGGGACGCAACTGGCCGACCGCGCAGGAGGCGGTGCTGAAGTTGCGCGAAGGAGCGCGCGTCGGTGCCGAGGCTTTCGAGACCGAGCAGCTGTTGCACGGTTATCTAGCGGCCGTCGAGCCGGGGACGCGCGCTTTCGTGCTCGAAGGAGAGGGGATCGCCGCCGAGCGCGCGCACGAGCTGGCGCGCGTGCTCGGTCTGCTCGGCGCCGAGGTGACCGTGTTGCCGACGCGGCACCCCGTTGTCGACGTCGTCTACTTCCAGCTCCTGACGCTGGCCGAGTCGGCAGCGCGCGGCGTCGATCCCGATGCGATCAGGCGTGAGCCGGGCTCTCCGCTCGCGCACGCGACCGGCGAGGCGTACCCGTACTAGAACTCCGCGAGCGCTGAGAGCAGGCGTCCGACTTCGTCGTCGCTGTTGTAGTGCAGGATCCCGATCCTGACGGCGCCGTCGGCGAGCCCCAGCCGCTCCATGATCTCGACCGCGTAGTAGTTGCCGTGCCACACCGCGAAGCCCTGGGCGCCGAGCCGTTCCGCCGCCGAGACCGGTGACACCGTGTCGTGGGTGATCGCGAACGTGGCCACGCGCTCGTCCATCGACGGGATCCCGTGCAGGTGCCACGTGGAAGGCAGTCCGTCGAGGAACCGCTGCCCCAGGTCGCGCTCGCGCTCGACGATGAAGTCCCAACCGACGTCGTCGAGGTAGTCCACCGCTGCAACGAAGCCGGCGAGCAGCTCGTGCGGCTGCGTCCCCGTCTCGTAGCGCTGGCCTGCGGGGAAATCGGGAGCAGGCCGCACCTTGTAGGGCCGCCAGGCGTCGAGTAGCTCCCGCCGGGCGAACGCGAGCCCCAGGTGCGGACCGTAGTACTTGTACGGCGAGCAGAGCAGAACATCGGCATCCACCGCGCAGACGTCGATGGGGCCGTGCGGGCCGTAGTGCACGGCGTCGACCCAGGCGAGAGCGCCCGCTTCATGGGCGAGAGCAGCGATCTCGGCGACCGGAGTCACCGTGCCGACTGCGTTCGACGCCCACGGAAACGCGATTACGCGGGTGCGGTGGCCGAGCAGCGACCGCAGCTGGTCGAGGTCGACGCGGCATTCGTCGTCTACATCCGCGAAGCGCACCGTCATCCCCTTGTCGCGAGCCAACTCGAGCCAGGGCGCGACGTTCCCGTCGTGATCGAGCCGGGTGCAGACGATCTCGTCTCCGGCGACCCAATCGCGCGACGCAGCGCGCGAGAGCGCGAAGTTGAGCGTCGTCATGTTCGCTCCGAATACGACCTCCGCCGCCGTCGCACCGAGGAATCGCCCCGCGGTCTCATGCGCATCCTCGAGCAGCGTGTCGGTGCGATTCGACGTCGCGAACGGGCCACCCGAGTTCGCGTTCGACTCGCGGAGATAGCCGCCGATCGCGTCGATCACCGAGTCGGGAACCTGCGTTCCGCCAGGGCCGTCGAAGAACGCGAGCGGCTGTTGCAGCGCGCTGAAGCGGGAGCGGACATCGGTGATCGTCGTCATGCGACTCTCCAGGTGTAATCCGGCTTGACCGTCAGCGAAGCGCCGACGAAGCAGTCCCGCTCGGCCTTGGCGATCAGATCAGCCGGATCGTCGCTGCGTGGGGTGAGTTGCACGTCGAGTGCGACCTGAATCGCGACGAACGCGTAGCGCTCGTCCGACTCGCGCTTCGTGATCGTCCCCTGTGCCGATCCGGCTGCAGACACCTCGTGTCCTACGCGGTGGGCGTGGTAGATCAGGCTGTCGACCGAGCAGCGGACGAGCGCGGCCAGCAGTAAGTGGTCGGCCGACCAGCCCTCCGGCCGCTCGACCTGTGCTCCGCCCGGCACGGTCATGCGGCCGCCGTGGTCGACCTCGACCACGTACTCGAACACCTTGGGCCGTGCCGCGGTCACTGCGGGCAAATCTATCCGTCCGACCGCGGTCCTAGGGTTCGCCGCGATGAGACTGAGGCAGCTGAGCGAGGCGGAGTGCTACGCACGCTGCTACGGGGGTGGCCCCGCGAGCGATCGCGTCACGGTCGTTCGCGTCCCGTTGCACGGCGAGCGGCTGACGCCGGGCGAGCAGCTCCGAGAGCGGTTCGAGGCGCTGCTCGACGAGCGCGGGCCCGAGGCAGAGGCCGCATGACGCGCGCGTGCCGCACCTGGACGACGCGGCGCCGGAACACGGTCAACGCCGCCCGCAGGCCCGCTCCGCCGTTGCCGAGCTCGTGGGTTTGCACGGCGACGTGGACGCAAGTCGTGCCACGCTGCAAGCCGCGTGGACGCAGCCGCTAGCTCAGTCCCCGACGTCCTCGGCCCCGGCCTGACCTGCATCTTCTGCGGGATCAACCCCGGCCGCGTCTCCGCTGCCAAAGCGGCGCACTTCGCGAACCCGCGCAACGACTTCTGGCGGCTGTTGCACGAGGCCGGCTTCACGCCGCGGCTCTTCGCGCCGTCCGAGCAGTTCTCGCTGCTCCCACTCGGCTTCGGCGTCACCAACGCAGCACTCCGGACCACGCCCGGCTCCGGGGACCTGCGAAGTGGCGACTTCGACCCCTCGCGGCTCGAGCAGATCGTCGCCGAGCTCGAGCCGCTCGCGATCGCGTTCGTCGGTAAGGAGGCCTACCGCGGCACGTTCAAGGAGCGACCCGAGCTCGGGCCGCAGTGGCGCACGATCGGGCCTACGGCGCTCTACGTCCTTCCGTCGACGTCGCCCGCGAACGCAGCTGTTTCTTACCCGGAGCGGCTGCACTCGTTCCGCTCGCTGCGCGAGTGGCTGACGCCGGCACATCGAGAGGCTGTGCGCGCGTTGCTCGTCGACGCCGACGAGCGGCTGATGCTCGTCCGGTACCGCAATCCAAAGACCGGCGCGACATGGTGGGGGACGCCCGGCGGCGGGATCGAGGCGGGTGAGGACCAGGAGACTGCCCTCCGTCGCGAGCTCCGAGAAGAGCTCGGCCTGCACGAGTTCGAGCCGGGCCCGCTCGTCTGGGTGCACTCGCGCACGTTCCCTTGGGCGCAGCGGCTCGTGAACCAGACCAACAGCGTCTACCTCGTGCGAATTCAGGCGCACGAGCCGCGACCGGCGATCGATCTCGCCGCCGAGGGAGTCATCGACTACCGCTGGTGGACGTTCGACGAGCTCGAGCGGACGAGCGAGCGGCTCGCTCCGCCCGACTTCCTCGAGCAGGTGCGTACGATCCTGAGCGCGTGACCGCCGTCCTCGTCGTCGTGCACCTGCTGGCTGCGACCGTCTGGGTCGGCGGTTCGACAGCGCTCGTCTTCGTCGGCGTTCCGGCTATTCGCACGCTCGAGGGCGAGCCTCGTGGCCGCGCAATGAAAGAGCTCGGCCTTCGCTGGCGGCCGATCGGCTACGGAGCGCTCCTAGTCGCGGCGTTGACGGGCGCTGCGCTCGCGATGCGTGACTGGGAGTCGAGCGCGTCGTTCCAGATCGTCTTCTGGGTGAAGGTGGCACTCGCAGTGTGCCTCGTCGTCGTTTCGTACCTGCACAACTTCGTCCTCGGCCCACGGCTGCAAGCCGAGATCCGCGAGGAGCGCGAGCAGTCGACGCGGCCGACGCTCGTCGTCGTCGGTTGGCTCAGCTACGGGTTGACCGTGACGTTGCCGATCCTCGGCGTCGTCCTGCAGCGGCTCGTCTCCTAGCCGGCGTCAGCCCGTCCAGCGGTTCGTGATCGGCGTGCGGCGGTCGCGGCCGAAGGCCTTCGGCCGCAGCTTGACGCCGGGCGGAGCCTGCCGGCGCTTGTACTCGGCGCGGTCGATCATCGCGAGAGCGCGCTCGACGACGGACGGATCGAAGCCGTCGGCGCCGAGCTCTTCGCGCGAGCGGTCGAGCTCGACGTACGCCTCGAGCACGTGGTCGAGCTGCGCATACGGGGGCAGCGAATCCTCGTCGCGCTGATCGGCTCGCAACTCCGCGCTCGGGGCGCGCTCGATGATCGTGCTCGGGATCAACTCGCGGCCGGCCCGCTCGTTCAGGCGGCGGGAGAGCCGGAAGACGTCCGTCTTGTAGACGTCCTTGATCAGCGCGAAGCCCCCGGCAAGGTCGCCGTAGAGCGTCGAGTAGCCAACCGAGAGCTCTGACTTGTTGCCGGTTGCGATCACGAGCCAGCCGAACTTGTTCGACAACGCCATCAGCAGCGTCCCGCGGATGCGCGCCTGCAGGTTCTCCTCGGTCAGGTCGCTGTCGCGGCCCTCGAATGACGGCGCGAGCGCCGCGCCGAACGTCTCGACCATCGGCTCGATCGCGATCTCGCGGAAGTCGATCCCGAGTGAGGTCGCGAGCCGCCCGGCATCGCCTCGCGTTGCTCCCGACGAGTAGCGCGAAGGCATCGAGACGCCGTGCACTCTCTCCGCCCCGAGCGCCTCGACACACAGCGCGGCCGTGAGCGCGGAGTCGATGCCGCCCGAGAGCCCGAGCACGACGTCGCCAAAGCCGTTCTTGGTCACGTAGTCGCGAAGACCCAGCTCGAGCGCGAGTCGCATCTGCTCGAGGTCGTCGTGCTGCTCGGCGATGCGCGCCGGCTGAGGCGAGTCCTGGACGCGGGGAGGAGCGAGCTCGAGCTCGGTGACCACCGGCTGTTCGCGGTCACGCGCAAGTGCGCGCCGCCTGACGTCACGCAACCGCCTGGCGACCGCCCCAGAGGGATCGATGTCGACCACCAGCAGCTCTTCCTCGAAGCCGGCGGCGCGCGCGAGCACCTCGCCCTCATCGTCGATCACCACGGAGTTCCCGTCGAAGATCAGCTCGTCCTGGCCACCGACCGCGTTGCAGAGCGCGAAGAAACAGGAGTTGTCGGTGGCCCGCACCTTCAGCATCTCCTCGCGCTCGCGATCCTTGCCGACGTGGAACGGCGAGGCGGAGATGTTGGCGACCAGTTGCGCCCCTGCGAGCGCGAGGTCGGTCGCCGGCGGGCCGGGCTGCCAGACGTCCTCGCAGATCGTCGGGCCGACCAGCACGTCGCCGAGGCGAAGCAGGTAGAGATCGCGCCCCGCCGCGAAGTAGCGATCTTCGTCGAAGACGCCGTAATTCGGGAGATAGCGCTTCTTGTAGATCCCGTTCACCTCGCCGCGAGCGAGGATGAAGCACGCGTTGTAGAGGTCGCTGTCGAGGTGCGGTGCGCCGACGAGCACGGTGATCCCGTGGGTCGCTCTCGCGATCTCGTCGACAGCGCGCCGGGCGGCGCGCACGAACCCGGGGCGAAGCAAAAGGTCCTCGGGCGGATAGCCGGTGACGACCAGTTCGGGGAAGAGGACGAGGTCGGCGTGCGCGTCGCGTGCGCGACCGAGCCACTCGACGACCGAAGCGGCGTTGCCGTCGATGTCGCCGACGACGCTATTGATCTGTGCGAGTGCGAGTCTCATCGGTTTTCGCCTCTCGGTCGAAAACTCTAGCAGCGCGCTCGTTCCTGACGGCGCGTCGCCAGTACGCGTAGAGCAAGACCGCGGCGAGAAACGCGCCGAACCCGAGCGCGTTGATCACCTTGCTGTTCTCGCGGTTGCCGATGAAGCTGGCCACGGCCGCCACGACGATCAGGCCGATCACATAGACCCGAAGCTGCGCCGCCCTCACGCGAGCATTCTCCTGACGATCGGCTCGACGGCGGTTGCAACGGCCGCATGGCCGTCGGCTTCGAGGTGGATCCCGTCGAGATCGCTGTAGGAGGCAACCCCGTCCAGATCGAGCAACTCGAAGGGGAGCAGTGCGGCGAACTCGGCGAAGTGGCGGCCGACCTTCCGCGATTTCTCGCCGGAGTTGGCGAACGAGCCCTCGGGATCGAGGCGGGCAAACGGCGGCGGGCAGAGCACGAGCACCTGTGGAGCCGCACCGCCGGGGCCGGACTCGCTCGTGCGGACGACGCGCACCAGCCGGGCCACCCCGCCTGCGACGTCGCCTGCCGGCAAGCCGTAGCGGTCGCCGAGGTCGTTCGTCCCCAGATAGATCACGACGAGATCGATCGGCATGTGCGAATGCAGGCACGGCAACAGGTAAGTGAGCCCGTTACGCCCGTCGGCCACCGGGCTGTCGAGCGTCGCGGTGCGGCCGTTCAGGCCTTCCGCGATCACCTCGAACCCGTAGCCGAGCGCCGCGGCGAGTCGGCCGGGCCACCGCACGTCGCGCGGATACCGAGCCCCGACCTCGGCCGGATCGAACCCCCACGTGTTCGAGTCGCCGAAGCAGAGGATCGTCAGCATCTAGACACCCACCGGTTCGATCGCGTCGAGCGACTCGGGGTTCTCGACCGACGACAGGTCGCCGAGATCGGAGCCGAGCACCTTCGCGCGCAGCGCGCGCCGCACGATCTTGGCCGAGCGCGTCTTCGGGAGCGCGTCGACGAACAGGATCCGGGAGGGCTTGAACGCCTTGCCGAGCTCGTCGGCGACGCGGTCGGCGACCGCAGCCGCGAGCTCGTCGGTCGGTTCCTCGCCCGGCAGCAGGCAGCAGAAGATCCAGGAGGTCTCGCCCTTGACCTCATGCGGCACGCCGATCGCCGCGGCCTCGCGGACGGCTGGATGCCCGACGGCGGCCGATTCGAGCTCCGCCGGCCCGATCCGCTTGCCCGCGATATTCAGGGTGTCGTCCGAGCGCCCGTGCAGGAACCAGAAGCCGCCGGCGTCCGCGGAGGCCCAGTCGCCGTGTACCCACACGTCCGGGATCCGTGACCAGTACGTCTCGATGAACCGCTCCGGGTCGCGCCAGAAACCACGCGTCATGCCGGGAAACGGGCGACGGCAGACGAGCTCTCCGACCTCTCCAGTGCCGACGAGCGAGTTGCCGTCGTCGTCGACGATGTCCATCGCCATGCCGAGCGCTGGTCCGCCGACGGAGCACGCCTTGATCGGCCCGATCGGAGTCGGGGAGAGGAAGCACGCCCCGACCTCGGTCCCGCCTGTGCAGTTGATGATCGGCACGCGCGAGCCGCCGACGTCCTCGAAGAGCCAACGGTACGGCTCGGGGTTCCACGGCTCGCCCGTCGTGATGAATGTACGAAGCGACGACAGGTCACAGTTGGGCGCGCCGTGCGGGAGGAGCGCGCGGGCGAGGGTCGGCGAGAGCCCGAGCGAGGTGACGCGCTCCTGCTCGACCGTCCGCCAGAGCCGGTCGGGGCTTGGCCAGTCGGGCGCGCCTTCGGCGAAGACGATCGTTGCGCCGAGCGCCCCGACCCCGACCACGGTCCACGGCCCCATGATCCAGCCCATGTCCGTGGCGAAGTGCATGACGTCACCCGCGTGCACATCGGCTTGGTAAGCGACCTCGCGGGCGATCGAGACGAGGAAGCCGCCCTGAACGTGCACGACGCCTTTCGGCGTTCCCGTCGTTCCGGAGGTGTAGGTGAGCAGGTACGGCGTCTCCGAGTCGACCTGCACGACGGGCAACTCGCCGGGGAACGCGTCCAGCTCGAATGGTGCGAGCACGACGTGCTCGACCGACGGCGACTCGCGGAGGGCGTCCTCGAGAATCGCGAGCATCGGCACCGGCCTCCCGCGCCGCGACGACTCGACCTGAGAGATCACCACCTTTGCCTCCGAGGCCTGCAGGCGTCCCGCGACGGCAGGAGCCGCGAACCCCGAGAAGATCGGGACTTGGACGGCGCCGAGATGGGCGATCGCGTGCGAGGCGATCGCCACGTCCGGGGACATGGGCAGGAAGATCGCGACGCGGTCGCCTGGGCCGATGCCGAGCGAGACGAGCCGCTCCGCCAGACGGGTCACGTCGTGCGACAGCGCCGCGAACGTCAGCTCACGTCGCGAGCCGTCCTCGCCGAGCCCGATCGCCGCGATTCCCGAGGGATTCCTGGCAGCCCAGCGATGAGCGCAGTTGTGCGCGATCGAGACCGTTCCGCCGACGAACCACGTTGCCCAGGCCGGTCCGCGCGAATCGTCGAGCACCTGTGTCCACGGCCGGTCGAACTCGAGCCCGAGGTCGTTGACCGCGAGGGCCCAGAACCAGTCGGGATCCTCGACCGACCGCTGCACGAGCTCGGCATAGCTTGCAGCGCCTGCGCGCTCGACGAGCCGCGCCGCGTTCGCGTGCCGGAGGGTGGCTTCGTCGGGTCGCCAGACGATCTCGCTCACCTGCGGAACCCTATGCGACAGCGGAGTTAGCGTCTGCTAACCTAGCGCGCGCTAACGACAGAGGGTGGAGCTGATGCAGCGGTTCGTGACGCCGGAGAACAAGAAGTGGTGGACGCTCGGGGCCGTTTCGGTCGGGCTGTTCATGATCATGCTCGACAACACAGTCGTGAACGTGGCGCTGCCCGCGATGCAACAGTCGCTGCACCTGCAGTTGTCCGAGCTCGAGTGGGTGGTCGCGGGCTACGCGCTTACGTTCGCCGCATTCATGCTCACCGGGGGCAAGCTCGCAGATTTCCTCGGCCGCCGGCTGATCTTCATGGTCGGGCTCGCGATCTTCACGGGCGCATCACTCGCCTGCGGCTTCGCGCCGAACGGCAGCTTCCTGATCGGCGCGCGTGTCGTGCAGGGGCTTGGCGGCGCGCTGATGAACCCGGCGACGCTCTCGATCATCACCGCCACCTTTCCGCCGCGCCAGCGCGGAACGGCGATCGGCATCTGGGCCGGTGTCTCCGCGATGGCGCTCGCGATCGGCCCGCTCGTCGGCGGCCTGCTGACCGAGCACGTGAACTGGAACTGGATCTTCTTCATCAACGTGCCGATCGGTCTCGCCGGCCTGCTCGCGATCCCGATCTTCATCGACGAGTCGCGCGACACGTCGCACGAGCAGCGGCCTGATCTCCCGGGTCTCGTTGCCTCGGCGGTCGGTCTCTTCGCGCTCACCTACGCCTTCATCGAGGCGAACAACTACGGCTGGACGTCCGGGCGAATTCTCGGCTCGTTCGCCGTGGCCGCGATCGCGCTCACCACGTTCGGGCTGCTCGAGCGCCACCAGCGCCTGCCCATGCTCAATCTGGCGCTCTTCCGCAACCGCACCTTCAGCGGTGCGAACACGGCGATGCTGTTCATCGGCCTCGCGATGTTCGGGACGTTCTTCTACCTCTCGCTCTACATGCAGAACGTGCTCGGCTACTCGCCCACGCAGGCCGGTGCGTCGTTCCTGCCGATGACGCTGCTGATCGTCGTCGCGGCCCCGCAGGCCGGCAAGCTCTCCGACCGCTTTGGGTCGCGCTGGCTCGTCGGCGGCGGCATGACGCTGCTCACAATCATGCTCCTCTACTACTCGCACCTCGGTGCGCATGAGAGCTTCTGGGCGATCCTGCCCGGTCTGCTGATCGGCGGCGTCGGGATGGGCTTGACGATGACGCCGACGACTGCGGCCGCTATGAGCTCGGTGCCCGTCGACCAGGCGGGCGTCGGGTCTGCCGTGCTCAACTCGAGCCGGCAGGTCGGCGGTTCGCTCGGGATCGCCGTGATGGGGGCGATCATCGCCTCGGCCGCGGCCGGCTCGCGCACGCCGGAGGCGTTCCTGCACGGCTTCCACAATGCTCTCCGGGTTGCGGCAGGGCTTGCGTTCGCAGGTGCGATCGTCGCGACGACGGCCATTCGCAAGCAGGCGCATCAGGCCTCGCCGCACGCGGCAGCCGCGGAGGCAGCGTGACGCGCGTCGCACCCACCACGCCGAAGCTACGGCTGACGGCCGCGGCGCGTCGGCTCGCGGTGCTCGACACGGCGTGTCGCGTCTTCTCGAGGTCGAGCTACCGCGGGGCGACGACGGCCGAGATCGCACGCGAGGCCGGGATCAGCGAGCCGATCCTCTACCGGCACTTCGGCTCGAAGCGCGATCTGTACCTGGCCTGTCTCGACGAGGCCTGGCGCAGCTTCCGCGAGGGTGCCCAGGGGGCGATCGCGGAGGACCCGGACCGCTGCCTCGGTGCGATCGCCGATGCCTACATGGCGAAGAAATCGCGGATCAGGATGGTCGACCTGTGGATCCAGGCGCTGACCGAGGCCGCGGAGGACCGTGTGATCGCCGCCGCGCTGCGCCGTCAGGTGCGCGAGGTGCACGACTTCTTCGCCGATGTGATCCGCGACGGCCAGGCGCGCGGCGTGATCATCGCCGACCGCGATCCGATCGCCGAGGCCTGGCTCTTCGTCGCCGGCGGCCTGCTGACGACGATGGACAACCGGCTCGGCGGGCTGCTCGGCGATGACCTGCAGCGCGTGCGCACCGAGCGCCGGCGCTGGATGCTCCCGGACGCCTGAGGGGACCCAGCCCAGACGCGAGAAAGCCCCGGCTGCGGCACCCGGGGCTTTCCCTGGTCAGGCGGGGCGCCGGGTCGGCGATCCCGAGTTCGGCCCTGCGGCACGGCCGGTTGCTCAGGATTTGTCGCCTCTGGCGCTCTCCCCATGCACGGCGACCTGGCGTCGGCCTCGGTGCAAGGTTCGCTCACTCTACGAGTCTGCAGCGGGCGTGTCAAGTGCCTCGGTCAAGTGATCGAGAATTCGTTTACTTGACCGGGTTTTTCGCCTCAAATCCCCCTTTTGGGGGACATGTCCCAATTGGGGGATTGCATTCGAGTCAAGTGTTCTTGATACTTCGCCCTTGATGACGTCCCGCGCGGCACGCGGCAGCATCGACGCTGCGACCAAGACTGCCCCCAGAGGGCTGCGGATCGGCGAGCGCGTGCGCCAGTTGCGCGTCGCCGCCGGCCTGACGCAGACCGAGCTCGCCGGCGAGCGGTTCTCGAAGGAGTACATCTCGCAGATCGAGCGCGGTAAGACGCGCCCGACCAGTGAGACCGTCGACTGGCTGGCTCTCCGGCTCGGCGTCGACTCGGGCTTCCTCGCAAGCGGGGTCTCCGCCGACGACCGCGCCCGGGCCGAGGCGATCCTCGCCCGGGCCGACACGCTGCTCGGCGAGCACGTTTTCGACGAGGCGATCGCGGAGTACGCGAAGGCGCTGCCGGCCGTGCTCGGCACGGGCTCGCCCGAGCTGCAAGTCCGCGCGCTGAACGGCGAGGCGATGGCGCGCGCCCAGAGCGGCGACGTCAAGGCGGGGCTCGCGCTGCTCGCCGAGTCGCGTGCGCTCGTCGAGCACGAAGGTTTCTCCGACGTCGACCGCGCCGAGGTGTTGTATCGCCTGGGGGTTTGCCGATACATGCTTTCGAGCATCTCGAGCGCGGTTGGCCTGTTCAACGAGGCGCTGGTGCTCGCCGAACGCAGCGGGCTCCCGGCAGACGCGCTGCGTCTCAATGTGTTCGCGTGGCGCTCCCGCTGCTATCGCCGGCAGCGTGACTACGAGGCTGCGCGCGACGACGTCGAGCGCGCGCTCGAGTTGGCGGAGGCGATGCACGACGCCCGCGCGCTCGGGCAGGCGTACTTCCAGGCGTCGATGCTCGCAGAGCGCGACGGCCATTGGGTGCTCGCGCGGACGTACGCCGAGAAGTCCAAGTCGCAGTATGAGGAGCTCGCCGACCGCGCGAACGTCGGCCGCCTGCTCAACAACCTTGGCGGGATCGAGTTCCTGCTCGGCAAGCCTGAGCAGGCGGTCGAGCACCTCAAGCATGCCTTCGCGGTCGCACTCGAGATCGGGCGCGACGAGGACGCCGCGACGGCTGTCTCGTCACTCGCGCAGGTGCACCTGCGAACCGGCGATGCCAAGCGGGCCGAGGAGCAGGCAATGCACGCGCTCGAGATCATCGGCGACCGCGAGGACATGCTCGACGAGATCGGGAACGCCCGCCTCGTGCTCGGGCGCGCCTTGCTCCTGCAGGACCGTCTCGACGAAGCCGAGCCGATGCTCGCCGCCGCGGAAGACGCGTTCGCCCAGTTGTCATCCGCTTCCCACCGCTCCGCAGCCTGGATCGCCCAGGGCGACCTGGCTGCGCGCCGCGGTGACGAGCGTCGAGCGGCGGGCCTCTACCGCCGGGCGGCCGAAGCGCTCCAGGATTTCCGCTTCTGAGGGAAGGAGGTGTTCTCTGTGGCCACCAAGTTCGCGTTCTTGCTCCGGCGCCGTTCGACAGTGCTCGTTGTCCTGACTGTCGTTGCGGCGCTCGTCGGAGCGATGCACGGGTTCCAAAATCATGGTGCCGGCCTCTGGGACGGGCCCCTCTAGGAACCACACGCTCGACTCGCGCGCTTGTCTCAGCTGGGGAGCCGGCAGCGCGCTCGAGTCGCTAACAACTAGGCAGCGATCAACCTGCGCAGATCGTGCAGCACCTGCTTCGCAGTCACCTTCGAGTCGTAGAGGACGCGCTCTTTGCCCGTGGGATCGATCAGCGCCGTATACGCGACGTGGTCGACGAGACCCGGGCTCTGCCGCACCGCGATCACGTGCCACGCAGCCCACGCCTTGGCAAGCTCCGCCTTCGACCCGATCAGGTAGTGAAACTGCGGCAGCAGGCCGCGAGCCTTGATGTAGCGCTTGACCGCCGTCGGGGTGTCACCTCGAGGATCGACGCTGACCGCCAGCACGCGCACGTGCGAGCGGGCCGCACCGAGTTGCCGCAGAGCCAGGTTCAGGTTCTGCGCGATCAACGGGCACACGTCGGTGCAGTGCACGTAGAGAAACGTGACCAGGACGTACCGGCCGCGTTGCGCGGCGAGCGTCACCGGCCGGCCCCAGGCATCGTGAAGCGAGATCGGCGCCGCCAGACGTGGGGGTGTCAGGGCGTTACCGGCGAAGGTCTGCGGCTTCGCCGACGGCTGCTCGATCTTCGTCGCCGACCGTCCCCCGCAACCTGCCGTCAGCAGGGTCAGCAGCACTGCCGTCGGGACCACGAGACGCCGCACCCGCGGAACGGTACTCCCGCTGCCGCGACTCTCGCGTCGGCCGGGTCGCGAGCACGGAGCCTGCGAGGACGAGCGCGAACCCGATTGCCATCCCGGCCGTGAACCGCTCGTTCAGTACGGTCACGCCGAGCACTGCGGCGACGGCCGGGTTGACGTAAGTGATCACGGTCGCGCGGACAGGCCCGGTCTCCGCGATCAGCTTGAAGAAGAGGACGAAGGCGAGCGCCGTGCAGATCACTGCCAGCGTCACGACCGACGCGGTCACCTTCCAGCCGGGCAGCTCGGACGGGAGCGAGAACGCGGCGAACGGCGCGTAGCCGATCGCGGCGATCGCCAGCGAGACGGCGACTACCCCGAGCGGCGGCGCGTCGTGCAGCCAGCGCACGAGCACGATCGGCCCGACGGCATACGAGACGGCGACGACCGCGATCTCGACCAGCGGGAGAACACCGGCGCCTCGTACGTCCAGGCCGACGATCGCAGCCACGCCCGCGATCCCGACGAGCAACCCGGTCCAGCGGCGGGCGCCGTGCCGCTCCCGCTCCCCCGTGAATGTCGTGACCAACGCACCGACGAGTGGGACGGCCGCGATCAGCAGGCCGGTCAGAGAGCTCGTCAGCCTGGTCTCGGCGTGAGCGAGCATCAGCCAGGGGAGCATGATCTCGATCCCGGTGAAGACGAGGAGCGGCACCCAGTGGCGCCGTGCGAGCCGCAGTTCGCCGCGGAGCGCCGCGACCGGCAGCAGCAGCAGCGCGGCAATACCGGTGCGGGCGAAGACGAGCGTCACCGGAGTGAGCTCGCGCACGGCGACGCGGATCAGGAGATACGGGATCCCCCAGATCACGCACATCGCCGCGAACAGCAAAACGCCGCGGCGGGTCATGCGATGTCTCTTATCAGCAGGCGGAGGTCAGCCGACGCCGTCGCGGCCGCCGACCCGCTCGATCACGACCTGCGGGATCCGCGCCCGGCTCGACAGCCGAAGGCACATGCGCACGACCTCGGCGCAGTCGGACGGCTGGATCATCTCCTCGGCTGCGAGCCCGGACCAGTCCGCCATCGGCGTCGCCACGAAGCCGGGGCAGATCGCGATCGCCCGCACGCCGTCGGCGTCGAGCTCGGCGTTCTGTGATCGCGTCAGCGCGATCACCGCCGCCTTCGTCGCGCCGTAGACGGTGAGCCCGGGAGCCGGGGTCGTGCCGGCGATCGACGCGAGGTTGACGATCCAGCCCTTCGTCTGCTTGAGCAGCGGGATCGCCTCGCGCGAGACGAGCAGGAGACCGCGCAGATTGACGCCGAGCTGCAGGTCGATGTGCTTCGCCTGCAGCGACTCCACCTCGCCGGCGATCCCGATCCCAGCCGAGTTGACGAGGAGATCCATCCCGCCGAAACGCGCAGCGTGCTCGGCGACCACCCGTACGCAGTCTTCTTCCTTGCTCATGTCGGCTGCGAGCGCCTGCGCGTCGAGTTCCGCGGCGGCGGCGTCGATCTTTGCCCGTGTCCGCGAGGCGAGTGTCAGCTCGAAGCCCTCTTCGCGAAGCATGCGGGCGATCGCGAGGCCGATCCCCGACGAGCCGCCGGTGACGAGTGCGCTCCGCATGCGAGCGAATCTAGAGGAGAACTGACGGCGATGCGAAAGATACCGGTGTAGTTCCTCTCCCTAGAGTGGCGGCGACTTCGGGTCGCCGCTGCTCTTTAGAGTGCGGCTCGCATGGTGAAACTGACCGAGCTCGTGACCGCAGGGGGCTGCGCGGCGAAGTATTCCGCATCGCGTCTCGAGGAGCTGCTGCGCGGCTTCGTGCCTGCGGAGGCCGAGAACCTGCTCGTCGGGCTCGACCCGGCCGACGACGCGGCGGTCTATCGGCTCGACGACGAGCGCGCACTCGTCTTCACGATCGACTTCTTCCCGCCGATCGTCGACGATCCGGCCGACTTCGGCGCGATCGCGGCGACGAACGCTCTCAACGACGTCTTCGCGATGGGCGGCGTCCCGCTGCTCGCGCTCTCGGTCGCGGCGTTTCCGGAGGAGCTACCGACGGAGGTCGTGCGAGCCGTCTTCGACGGGGCGGAAGAGCAGGTTCGCGCCGCGGGCGCGCTGCTCGCGGGCGGCCACACGATCCGCGACGCGGAGCCGAAGTACGGGCTGGCCGTCGTCGGCACGGTCTCGCCACAGGGCATCTGGCCGAAGTCGGGCGCACGTCCCGGTGATGCGCTCTACCTGACGAAGCCGCTCGGCACCGCTCTCGTGCTCGGCGGTGCGAAGCTCGGGCTCGCCGATCCGGCCGAGGCGGTGCGCTGGATGCGAACCCTCAATCGCGCCGCGGCGGATGTACTGCGGACCTTCTCACCGAGGGCCGTGACGGACGTGACGGGGTTCGGTCTGCTCGGTCATGCGCACGAGATGGCAACGCGCAGCGGTGTACGGATCGACCTCGACGCCGACCGGCTGCCTGCCCTCGACGGTGCGCTCGCAGCCGCGCGGGCGGGCGTGTCCACGGCGGGGACTCGCAACAACCGCGCCTTTGCGAACGTCGAGCTCGGGGAGGTCGCGCCCGAGGTGATCGAGCTCGCGTACGACCCGCAGACCGCAGGCGGCCTCCTCATCTCGCTGCCGCGGGAGCGGGGCCCCGCCCTCGAGGCGGAGTTCGCGCGGGCCGGTCTGTTCCTGGCGCGCGTCGGGGCCGTTGCCGACGGCGCAGGCCTTAGTCTCCGCTAACTACAGTGCAGCCGTGGAGACCGGCGCGCAGCCGCTGCCGCGCGTGCGCGGGACGGTGCTTTCCCTCGACGCCTTTCGGCGGCTTGCGTGGTCGAGCGCCGGGATGCTCGTCCTGATCGTCGCGACGGGAGCGACAGTTCGCCTGACCGGGTCAGGCCTCGGCTGCGAGCACTGGCCGGGCTGTGCGCAGCATCACTTCGAGCCGAAGAGCTTCCACTCGTTTATCGAGTTCGGGAACCGGGTCGTTGCGTTCTTCACGATCCTCGCCACGCTGCTCACGTTCGTTGGGGCGCTTTCTGCACGTCTTTCGACCCGGCTTCGCATGCTCGCCTTCGCGATCTTCTTCGGGACGCTGCTGCAGGCACCGCTCGGAGCGATCACGATCCACTACCACTTGAACCCGTGGCTCGTGCTCTCGCACTTCCTGCTCTCGGTGGTCGTACTGACGCTTGGTGTGGCGCTCGCCGTCGAGGTGAGCGCGCGGCCGGCCGTGCGCGTTCCGGCGTACGTGCGGCGAGGCACCCTCCTCGTCGCGCTGGCTGCGTTCGTGCTGATCGTCAGCGGGACGCTTGCGACGGCGGCCGGGCCTCATCCGGGTAGCACGGTCGTGCGCCGGCTGTGGTCGTTCGAGCCCGCGGTGTACTGGCACGTCCGCGCGACAGCGGTCTTCGGCGTGTCGTTCGCGGCGCTGCTCGTCTGGCTCGTTCGCAACCGCAGCCCGCACCTGCGAGCCGCACTGCTCGTGCTCGGGCTGCTTGCGGTCCAGATGACGATCGGGGAGGTGCAGTACCGAACGCATCTGCCTTGGTGGCTCGTACTCGTGCACGTGACCGTCGCGGTAACCGTCTGGGCCGCGCTGACGGCGTTCGTCGTCAGGCTCTGGCGTCCGGCGCCAGCGGCGTAGGATGGCGCGATGACGGACGAGCTCCGGATCGACGCACGCCCGAATCTCGAACGGCCGGTGCTGATCGCCGCCTTTCGAGGCTGGAACGACGGCGGCCAGGGTGCCTCCCTTGCCGGCGCCTACCTCGCGCAGGCGTGGGCGGCCGAGCAGTTCGCCGAGATCGAGCCCGAGAACTTCTACGACTTCCAGGCGACGCGGCCGATCGTGTCGCTCGTCGACGGTGAGACGCGTCAGATCGAGTGGCCGGAGAACACCTTCCTGCACGCGCCCCTACCAGGCAGTGGGCGCGATGTGATCCTGCTGCTGGGCGTCGAGCCGAACCTCCGCTGGCGCACGTTCTGCACTCATGTCGCCGAACTTGCGACGTCGTTCAACGTCGAGCTCGTGATCACGCTCGGTTCGCTGCTCGCCGACGTGCCGCACACGCGTCCGGCACCCGTGACGGGCAGTGCGACCGACCCGGAGTTGATCGAGCAGCTCGGGTTGCAGGCGTCTCGCTACGAGGGGCCGACGGGGATCGTCGGCGTGCTGCACGACGCGTGCGGCCGGGCAGGGCTCAAGTCGGCGAGCCTGTGGGCGGCGGTGCCGCACTACGTGTCGCTGACGCCGTCTCCAAGGGCCGCGAAGGCGCTCGTCGACCGTCTGGCCGACCTGCTCCACGCGGATGTCGACACGGCGGAACTGGACGAGGCGGCCGAGTCGTACTCCCAGCAGGTGAGCGAAGCGGTGTCGGCCGACGCCGAGACGTCATCGTACGTCGAGGAGCTCGAGCGCCGAGTCGACGAGATCGCCGCGGAGGAGAGCTCCCGTCGGGCGACTCGATCGCGGCCGAGCTGACGCGTTATCCTCCGCGAGCGAGAAAACGGCACCGACGGCGACGACGTCGCCCGCGACCAGTAGCGCCGGTTCCGACCCGCGGCAGCAAGATTTTCACTTTTGTCACAGTTCCGTGGCACTTCCGTGACGGTGGCTGCCACCCGTCACGGCCGGATGTGACCTGGCCTATCCGAACGTGAAGGAGTAGCCCTGGATGCCCGGGGTGAAGCGAAGCTCGAGGGTCGCATCCGCCGTCTGCTTCGATGTGCGCACCGTGTAGAGGCGCTGCGCGTTCACCTTCAGCGTTCCGATCGGCTTGCCGTCGACGAGCGCCTGCACCGTGCCGTGGCCGCCGAGGACGACGTACACGTTCTTCGCGTGGAAGTGCAGCCGCAGCGTCGCGTTTCGGCCGGCTACGGCCTCCTGCGCGCCCACGCGCCACTGACCGCCGTAGGCGAACGTGTTCTGCGCGATGCTCGCAGGCAGTTTGTAGTTCGCCTCGACGCTCGGTGAGACCCTCGTGCCGACGTAGTTCTGCAGCCGCGCGTAGCCGAGGTACGTCTCCGGCGTGAGCAGCCCGGTGGGCGTGGCGTCCGCGACCTGACGCGCCTTCGCGCCTTTCGCGCCCAGGAGTTGCCGGATCAGGCTCTCGGTCTTGTCGTATTCGCCCTCGCCGAAGTTGGTGTGGCGGATGTGGCCGGTCTTGTCGATCAGATACTCGGCGGGCCAGTACTGGTTCGCGTACGCGTCCCACGTCTTGAAGCGGTTGTCCTGCACGACCGGATACGCGATCCCGAGGCGCCTCACGGCGGCGCGCACGTTCGACGAGACGTGCTCGAACGCGAACTCGGGGGTGTGGACGCCGACGATCACGAAACCGTCCTTGTGGTACGTCGAGTACCACTCCTTCAGGTGCGGGAGCGTACGCAGGCAGTTGATGCAGGAGTACGTCCAGAAGTCGATCAGCACGACCTTGCCGCGAAGCTTCGAGAGCACGAGCGGGTTGCTGTTGATCCAGTCGCCGTCCGCCTTGATCGGGGGTGCGATGCCGTAGTCGGGCAGGCTGCCGGTCGCCGGCTGCACTGCGCGGAGGGGTGCCTTGCCGCCGCGCACCTTTGCCAGCTCGTGTGAGGCCGAGGCGCTCTTCTCGATCTTGTTCTGCAGGAACGTCGTGTAACCGGGCGTCCACTTCGCGAGCTGGTCGTCGACATGGAAGACGAGTCCGAGCGCGACCGCGCCGACCACGATGCCCGAGGCGGCGCGGAGGCTCGCCGCGTGCTCCTTGATGCGTGCCGCCGCTTCGCGCCCGCCGCGAGCGATCGCCAACATCGGGATCGCCGCGCCGATGCTGTAGGCGACGGTCGCGGCGATCGTCCGGAAACCGAAGTTCTCGCGCGCGGCCGCCGTCGTGATCGCCGCCAGGAACGGCCCGGCGCAGGGCACGAAGACCAGCCCGAGCGTGACGCCGAGGAAGAACCCGCCGCCGGCGTTGGCCGGGCGGAGCCGCGAGAAGAACGCCAGCGACCGCTCCAGCCAGAGCGCGAGTCCTGGCACCAGCAGGACCGCGGCCATCACGAAGAGCAGTGCGATCGCCAGGTTGCGGAGCAGGTCCTGCGGTAGACCCAGCTTGCTGAGCAGCCAGGAGGCGAACAGGGTGAAGACGCTGAAGCTGAGGACAAGCCCGCCGATGATGCGGAAGGGCTTGCGCCCCGACGCGCCGCCCGCGAGGAGAATTGGGAGCACGGGCAGGACGCAGGGCGAGATCGCCGTGACGACCCCAGCGAGAAACCCGATGCCGATCAGGAGCAACACTGGTGACTAACGACCAGTGTGCCCGGTCGGATGTTACGCGGCGTCCTGGGCGGGCTCGGCGGGCGGTGCCGCTGGCAGATCTGCTGCCGGCTCCGAGGGCGTCTCGGTCGTCGAGTCGACCGGCTTGCGCCGCCTGCGCCGCCGTTTCTTCACCGGTGGCTTCTCGCCCGCATCGGGAGTCGGAGTCGCCGTCTGCGTCGTCGCCGCCTGACCGTCCGGTGCGCCCGGCTTCTTCTTGCGGCGGCGACGCTTGCGGGTCCGCGCCGGGCCGGTCTTCGGCTGCGGCAGGTTGTCGGAGATCCAGCCGGCGACCTCCTGGATCTCGCCGAGCCGTTCGCGAGCCGCGTCGAGCAGCAGCGTCGAGCGTGGCGTGTACCCCTCGGCCGATGCAAGCAGCGCGGCACCGACCTCTTTCGGCATCTCGAGCGCCGCGTTGACGAGCTTCGCCGCATTCTCCTCGTGACGATGCCCGCGCGAGTTCGCGAGCGCGCCGAGCAGCCGCTTGGCGTCCGGGTACTCCTGAGACGCCTTGCGGTCGAGCTGCTTGCGCACCGCGCGTGAGAGCCGCCACGTCCAGCGGGCGAGGATCTGCTCGGGTGCGTCCGGCTTGCCCTCCGCGATCGCCCGCAGCAGGATCCGCACACCTGCCGAGCGATCCTTCTCCCAGGGCGGCCCCTGCGTGACGAGCGTGACGAGATCGTCGAAGTCGGCCCGGCCGACGGGCATCGACACGCGGTCAGCGAGCGCGATCAGGCGCAGTCGCCGGTTCGGGTTCTGCGCGGCGCAGGTGGAAAGGAACTTCTCCATCGCGCGCTTCGAAGCGCCGCGTGCCGTCAGCTTCTCGACGAAGGCGGCCCGCTCGTCGAAGCGCAGCTGGCGCCCGGCGATCTCACCCCAGAACTCCTGCTCGTCCTCGTCGAGGAACTTCGGGTCGACGCGTTGCCACTCGCGAGCGATCACGACTTTGCGGCGGATCACGTCGGGCGTGACCGGGACGAGCCACGACGCCGGCGTGAGCTTGCGCCTCGCGCGGCGTTGCACCCTTCTGCGTGGGGCGGGCGTGACGCGCGCCCCTTCGCGGTAGAAGTCCGCGTCCAGCAGTGAGTGCAGCGAGACGACCCGCTCGTTGTGGGTTGCCGCCTTCGGGGTGAAGTCGACGACGATGCCCGCTTCCTTGCGCGGGTGAATGCGCATGATCCGGCCGATCCGCTGCTGGTAGACGCGCTTCGATGCCGTCGGCGCGAGGTGCATGACGACGGTCGCACGTGGCGAGTTCCAGCCTTCAGCGAGCAGCATCGCGTTGATCAGCACGTCGATCTCGCCGCGCTCGTAGCCGGCCAGGATCTCGGCGAGTTTCACCGGCGGCGTTCGTCCCGACACGGCCTCGGCCTTGATGCCGGCCGCGCGAAAAGCGGTTGCGAGGTTGTAGGCGTGATCGACGCCGGCGGCATAGACGATCCCCGGCGTGTCGCCGAAGCGCTCGCGGTACAGCGTCGCGGCAGCCATATTCAGGGCTTCGTGGTCGAGAGCATGCGCGAGCGCACGCTCCTCGAAGTCGCCGCCGACGATCGGCACCTGGTTGATCGCGGCCACCGGCGGCACACGCAGGTTGCGGAGCGGCGCGATCAATCCGCGCCGGGCTGCGTCTGCGAGCGGTAGGTCATCGACGGACGCCGGGAAGACGTCCGAGACCTGTTTCGCGATCAGCTCCTCCGTCGCCGTCATGCCGATGTAGATGGGCTCGGACAACGAGCGGATCGCCGCCGAGGTCTTCTCGCCGAGCGCCGTATGTGCCTCGTCGCAGATCACAAGTTGATAGGCGTCGCGCGAGATCTCCGAGACGTGTCGCGCGAACCAGGCGTAGGTCTGGATCGTGATCGGGTTCGAGGGCCTGGGCGCGGTGTGGCCCTCCAGGACTGCGTCGTGGAATCGCGAGCCGTAGCCGTGCTCCGTCAGCTCGCGACGGAACTGGTCGACGAGCAGCCGGCGGTGGGTGAGGATGAGAACGCCTTCAGTCCGTGCGGCCTCGACGAAGCCGGAAGCGGCGATCGTCTTGCCGGACGCGGTCGGATGCTGGAAGCGGTACCGGCGCACCGCGCCGGGGTCTTCCTCGACCGGCAGCGGCTCGGGCAGCTCGTCGTCGAGCTCCGGACCGAGCTCGAGCTCGTCCTCCGGCTCATCGTCCTCCTCGGCCGGCTCGTCGGCGTGCCCGTTGCCGTTGCCGTTCCCGTTCGTGGTCTTCTGGGCGGCCGCGATCAGCTCGGTCAGCATGCCGGCGAGTGCGTCGACCTGGTGGCGCCGCAGCTCGGTGCCGGACGCCAGCTGCGGTGGCTTCTCGGAGAGCGTCCGTTCCAGGCCGAGCAGGAGGGCATAGCGCACCTTCCAGGCCGCGGACGGCTGTTCCAGACCTTCGCCGATCTCCTCGAGCGCGTCTTCCAGCGCGCGTTTGCGCGCAGTTCCGGCCGCGAGCGCGACGGCAGGATCCTCGTCGGCTCGCAGGAATGGCTCGCCGGCCCAGGCTTCTGCGCGGAGGGCGTCGGCCCGTTTGGCCAACGCGTCCTCCGACTCTGTCGGAGATTGCGTGATGGTTTCTGCCAATGCGTGCGGCGCGCCTACCGTGCCGCCTCCTCAAAGGGTGCGCTCGCGTTGAGTTCTCGTTCGCGGAGCGCAAGCGCACCATAGCCGATCCGTCGGCCGGCGGCGCTGTGTCAAGCTCATCGCCGTGAACTGGATCTCGGTCGCCGACGAGAAGCGCGCCCGCTACGAGGCGCAGCACGGGGAGGAGGACGAGCGCTCGATCGTGCGGCAAGGCAACGCGGCCTACGCCGCGGGCCTGGCGCTCCTGATGGCACGCGATCCAGCCGCGGGCGAGTGGCTCGAGACGGCGGCGAGGCGGTGGCGCGCCAGCTGGGACGCCGGCGCCTCCGTCGATGCGTGGGGGCGGCCCGTCGGGGCGATCAAGGCGTCGCTACTCGCTGATGACGACGGGGCCGCCGGAGCGTACGCCCGCTGGGCGCTCGGCCTCAGCGCCGAGACGGCAGGCTCACCGATCGGCCGTTACGCGGCGACGCTCGCGCTGCTCGTCCTCGGACGGTGGGCCGACGCGCGCCATCTCGCAGAATCCCTGCGCAGTCGCGACGACTTCCCCGTCGACGTCGCCGATGCGCTCGCGTTCGTCGCAGCCCACGATCCCGTCGCTTATGCCGAAGCGGTCGAGGCCGTGGTCGAGTCGTTCGAGACGCGTCCCGACTACCTGGAGGACGTCGCCGTCGCCGATACTGCGCTCGTGCTCGACCGTCTCGCCGCGCGCCGCGGGATCGTGCACTCGCTGCCCGATTCACCGACTCTGCCGGGACCGGGCTAGTCGGTCTCGCCCTGCTCGAACGCAGGGTGGAACGCGATCGTGATCGTCTGCAGCGGGTTGCTCTCGTCCTCGAGCTCATTGATCCGGTCGAGCAGGCCGCGGAATAGCTCGCGGAGCGTCTCGATGTCGACTTTGGCATGCACCTGGGCGCTGCGAAACTCGCCGTTCGCGGCGTGCAGATCGAAGCCGCGCCGCAGCTCGCGGAGCTGTGCCCCCTGCAGGTCGCTGGCGAGCCCGGTGGCGCGAATCTCCGGGCCGACCCGGAGGTGCTTCGCGACCGGGCGGTACGGCTTCTCACGGCCGGCCGCTTCGGCGCGCTCGATCAGGCCCGCCCGGTTGAGCATGCGGACGTGGAAGTGAAGGTGGCCGGGATCAACGCTCAGGCGTTGGGCGAGCTCGCGGTTCGTGAGCGGCTCCTGGGACTCGCCGAGTACCTGCAGGACCTTGAGCCGCAACGGATGCCCGAGCGCTTTCAGCTGCTCGGGCTTGTCGAGCTCGAGCACGTCGAGCGGCTGCGAGTGCGGCTCGGGCCGGGTCATGCGGACAGTTTGGACGATGCGGCGCCGTCAAGGAAGACCTGCACACGGGTGGGTGCACGCCGCAGAAGGCTGGCCGGCACCTCGTCGGTGACCGGGCCGGCAAATGCGCGGGCCACGGCATCAGCCTTGCCGGCGCCCGAAACCAGGAAGACGATCTGCCGCGCTGCGCGGATCGTCGGGAGCGTCATCGTCACCCGGTCGACGAATGGCTCGAGCCCCGCAGGGCCGCTGGTCGCCCGCCGGTCCTCGACCTGCAGCTGCGGCGAGCCCGGGAAGAGGGAGGCCAGGTGGCCGTCCGGACCTAGGCCGAGCAGCAGCAAGTCGAGCTCGACGCCCGCGAGCTCGGCGTCGAGAGCCTCAGCGGCCTCGGGCGGCGGCAGCTCGCCGCGGATCCGGTGCACCTCCGCCGGCAGCGACTCGATCCGGTCGAGCAGCGACTCTGCCGCGAGCAGGTAGTTCGAGAGCTTGTTGTCCGGCGGCACGCAGCGCTCGTCCCCCCACCAGAGCGTGACGCGGCCCCAGTCGGGCTCGAGCGCTGCCGCGAGCTCATATGCGCGGCGCGGGGTCGAGCCACCGGTGAGCACGATCGAGCCGCCCCGCGCTGCCTGATCGGCGAGGAGCCGGGCGACTGCGGCCGCCGGGTCGTCGGAGAGGTGCAGCTCAGGCAGCGACTCGGGCACGAGGCAAGGGTACGAGACCGTGGTGGCGCCCTGCGAGCAGGTAGACACTTGCGAGGCCCGCCCATTCGCCGTACGGGACGAGCAGCGCGTCGGCCTCCTCGGCCTCCACAGGCCGTCTCCAGAGCTCGGACGCCAGCTTGATCAACCCGAGGTCGCGCTGGAGGCCGCGTTCATAGCGGCCGAGTCCCTCCAGGCAGATCACGCCGACCGACCAGGGCCCGAGCCCACGCTCACGCCCAAGCCGGAGCGCTGCTGCGGCAGTGGGCAGGTGCTTCAGCCGCTCGAGCTCCACCGCGCGGCAGAGCCGGATGAGGGTCGAGGCCCGGCGCGCGCCGAGCCCGTAGCGGGCGAGCTCGGCCGGTGAGAACGCGCCGAGCTCGCGGCACGTCGGTGCTGCATGTAGCCCGTCGAGCTCGGGAGTCGCCGCTCGGACGATCGCTCGCTCGATCTGCCGCGCCCGCTTCGCCAGGATCAGCTGGCCCGCGACCGCCCGTAGCAGCGCCTGCGCGACCGTCCCCGTGCGGACCGGTCGCAAGCCGCGAATCCGTTTCAGGGTTTCGCCGAGCAGCGGGTCGTCGGCGAACCGTCGCAGAAACTCGCTGTGGTCGTCGTCGAGGCCGAGCACGAAGCGAACGTGCTCGACGCCGTCCTCGCTCTCGGCAGCCACGACGATCGTCCCGTCTGCTCGCTGTGCCGCCTCGACTCGCTCGAGCCGGTCACCGACTCGGATCGTCGAGCGGAAGCTGCCGTGTCGGACGACCCTGCAGGCATCTCCCGCCAGCCGCGCCGAGACGCTCAGCGAGTAGGGGCCTTTCGGGCGGAGCTCGGCGCGGATCATCGACCGAGTCTAGGGACCCTGAGGGATAGGCTCCGCCGATGCTGAGCCGGGTGGCGTCGCGGGTCTCGCTGCAGAGCCGCGAGCGCAAGCTGGAGCTCTTCCTCGAGCTGTTGCGGCCCGGTCCGCAAACGCGGGTGCTCGATGTCGGCGTGACCGACGCTCCCTTCGGGGCGGGTACGACGGACAACTTCTTCGAAGCGCTCTACCCGTGGCCCGAGCGGCTGACGGCGGTCGGCCGCACGTCGCTGCAGACGTTCTCGGCGGCCTTCCCGAAAGTGACTGCCGTGCAGGCCGACGGGCGCGAGTTGCCGTTCGCCGACGGTGCGTTCGAGCTCGGCTTCTCGAACGCCGTCGTCGAGCACGTCGGCGGCCGTGACGAGCAGCGCAGATTCGTCCATGAGCTCTGCCGGGTCGCCGAGCGGGTGTTCGTGACGACGCCGAACCGGTATTTCCCGCTCGAAGTTCACTCGCTGGTGCCCTTCGCCCACTGGCTCCCGCGCGGGGCACGCGACCGAGTGCTTCGCGCCCGCGGCTTCGACGATGTGCTCGAGCCACTCGGGCCGAGCGAGCTCGCGTCCCTCTTTCCTTACCGCGTCCGTGTACTGAACAGAGGCATGACGCTGATCGCGGTCGGTCCGAGATGAGCCGCGCCGCGCTGAGCCCCGCCCTGCGGCGTCCGGTCTGGGCACTTCACGTCCTGATCGTCGGTCTGGCGCTGCACAACCTCGTCATGTCGCAGCTCTACCGCGCCGGCGTGCGCGGCGGCTGGCTGTCGGCTGTCGCGGCGTGGAAGGACGTGCTGCTCGTCGGGGCGCTCGCGCTCGTTCTCTGGGGCCGGCGCGGCCGCTCGACCGAGCTCAGGCGTGTCGACTGGCTTGCTCTCGCGTTCGGCGGGTTCGTCG
Source organism: uncultured Actinomycetes bacterium (assembly GCA_963847845.1). Taxonomy (GTDB): domain Bacteria; phylum Actinomycetota; class Thermoleophilia; order Gaiellales; family Gaiellaceae; genus PALSA-600. Next base: position 317,082 of record CAWKBI010000004.1, on the reverse strand, counting down.
TTCTCTATGCCGTGATCCCACAGTCCGTGCTCGGCGGCGGCGCGACGCACAAGGGAGTCCTCTACGGGGCCCGTCACGATCTTCTGCCGGTGCTGGCCTACTTCCTCGGCCGCGGCCTCGGGCTGACTGCCCACGAGCGTTCGCGGCTCTGCCGCACGGTTCTCTTCATCGCGGGCGGTGTCGCGGTCTACGGGCTACTGGACGTCTATCTGGTCTCGCTCGCCTGGTGGCGGCAGTCGGCGGGGTGGTTCGGCGACCAGCTCGGACTCACGTACCACGGGCTTTCGGGGCTCCCCGAGAACTTCATCTACAACCAGGGCGGCGGCGTCATCTTCCGTCGGCTCACCTCGTCGTTCCTCTCGCCGCTCGCGACCGGCTACCTTCTCGTCGTCGCGCTGTTTTTCGTCCCGCTGCGTGGGCGACGCTGGGCTCCGCCGCTCGCAGCGCTCTTGTTCGCGGCGCTCCTCGCCACGCACACGCGGGCCGCGCTGCTCGCGCTCGTCCTCGGGCTGCTCGTGATCGCCGCGCTCCGGCGCGCGGCGTTCCCGGCAGGGCTCGCCGTTCTCGTCGCGGTGCTCGGCTTCGTCTTCGTCAAGGCGTATCCGCACCTCGGGCCGCGGGCGCACTTCACTCCGACGGAGCTCGCACAGCAGGAGGCGAACGCCCACAAGAACCCAGGTGCGAGCAACGATCCCACCAGTGCCAACGAATCCTCGGCGAGTGAGCACTTTGCGAGCTTCCGCGCAGGCGCGCGCACCGCGATCCATCATCCGTGGGGGTTCGGCCTGGGCAACGCCGGGGTGACCGCCGAGCGCACGAACGTCAAGGTCGAGGCGGGCGAGTCGACTTACACCGAGCTGGCGGTCGAGACTGGCCTGCTTGGCGCGCTCGTGTTCGTCGCCTGGTCGCTCGCGCTGCTCGGGCGTCTGCGACAAGTGCCCTGGCTCGCTGCTGCGTTCGCGTCGATCCTCTTCGTCGGGCTGCAGACCGACGTGATCGGGATCCCCTGGATCGCCGTCGTCGTCTGGTCGCTCGCCGGGGCCGAGGCGGAACGGCCAAGACGTAACGAAACAGCGCTTTCTTCGCAACAGTTGTGAAACGGACACTTGTGCGTCGCGCACGCGTTCGTAGCCTGGAGAGATGCGCATGTCCCTCATCGAGCTCGGCCTCGTCGCGCTCGCGGCGGTGCTGCTCGTCGCGGCACTACCGCGGTGCTCGGGCGGCGGAGCGCGCGGGACAGCCATGCTCGCGAGCTGGACACTGACGCCGGGCGTCGTCAACCCTGCTGTCACGCAGGCGACGATCGCGTCCACGATCTGCCGGCGAGGGTGGACGCGAACGATCCGCCCGCCCGTTTCGTACACGAACGAGCTGAAGCGAACGGGGCTGCAGCAGTACCGGCTTCGCGGGCCGCCTTCCCAGTACCAAGAAGACCACCTGATCAGCCTCGAGCTGGGCGGGCATCCGACCGATCCACGCAACCTGTGGCCGGAGCCGTACCCGCGCGCCGCGACCGTCGATCAGACGGAGAACGAGCTGAACGCCGAGGTCTGCAGCGGCAAGCTGTCGCTCGTCGACGCTCAGCACCGCGAGTCGCTGATCAAGCACACCGCCGGGTGACGCTCGAACGTCCTACGTCGAGCCGAGCTCTGCCGCCAGCCGCGCCAGCAACGCGACCAGCTGCTTGCGCTCGGCCGCCGTGAGTGACGCAAGCGCGGGGGTGAAAGCAGTCGCCACCCGGGCCTCACGCTCGGAGGCTCGCGCCTGGCCCGATTCGGTCAGGCCGAGTCGGAGCGCGCGGCGGTCGTTGGGATCGCGCAGCCGGTCGACGAACCCAACCTCGACGAGCACGTCGATCGCCCTGCTCGCGGTCGGTGCGCTGATCCCCATGCGCTCGGCGAGGTCGTTCAGCCGCATCGGACCACCCACGTAGAGCTCGTAAAGGCCGAGCCGCTGGGTACCCGTCATCGCCGACTCGTCGTCCGGGCCGCCGGAGACGCGTGTCAAGTGGCGGATCACCGAGCTCAGCTCGCGTAGGACGCGTCGGGTCGAATCTGCTACTGGCTCACCCATCGAGGCTGATTGTTGCACATCGCAATAGTTGTGTACTGATGCTATATTTGCCGAGATGACGGCACCGACCACCGCCGCGCCCCGCGTGCGTCTGATCTTCGTCGCGCTGATGCTCGTGCTGCTGCTTGCGTCGCTCGACCAGACGATCGTCTCGACGGCGCTCCCGACGATCGTCGGCGACCTTGGCGGGATCTCACATCTCTCCTGGGTCGTCACCGCCTATCTACTCGCCGCAACGATCGTCGGCCCGCTCTACGGCAAGCTCGGCGACCTCTACGGCCGCAAGAAGGTGCTGCAGACGGCGATCGTGATCTTCCTCGTCGGCTCAGCGCTCTGCGGGCTCGCACAGAGCATGGTCGAGCTGATCGCCTTCCGCGCGCTGCAGGGTCTAGGCGCGGGCGGTTTGATCGTCACGACCTTCGCCGTGATCGGCGACGTGATCCCGCCGCGCGAGCGCGGCAAGTACCAGGGGTTTTTCGGGGCGGTCTTCGGCGTCTCGACGGTGATCGGGCCGCTGCTCGGTGGGTTCTTCGTCGACAACCTCTCATGGCGGTGGATCTTCTACGTGAACCTGCCGATCGGCCTGATCGCGCTGACCGTGATCGCCGGAGCGTTCCATGCGCGCACGACCACCGAGCGGCACGCGATCGACTACCGCGGAGCCGCGCTGCTCGCGGGCGCCCTCTCGGCGATCGTCCTCTTCACGAGCCTCGGAGGCACGACGTGGGCCTGGGCGTCGTGGAAGATCATCGCTCTGATCGTCGCGAGCGTGGTGCTCGTGCCGGCGTTCGTGTGGGCCGAGTCCCGTGCGTCCGAGCCGATCTTGCCGCTCTCGCTCTTCCGCAACCACACATTCTCGGTCACGAGCGGGGTCGGCTTCATCGTCGGGTTCGCGCTCTTCGGAGCGATCACGTATCTACCGCTCTACTTTCAGATCACGAAGGGCTCGAGCCCGACCAAGTCCGGTCTCCAGTTGACGCCTCTGATGGCGGGCGTGCTCGTGACGTCGATCACGAGCGGCCAGCTGATCTCGAAGCTCGGCCGCTACCGCATGTTTCCGATCGCGGGCACGGCGCTGATGGCGCTCGCGATGCTGCTGCTCTCACGACTGCAGCCCGACACGCGCATCTGGGTCGCGTCGTGCTACTCGCTCGTGCTCGGCCTGGGGCTCGGCATGGTCATGCAGGTGCTCGTGCTCGCCGCGCAGAATGCCGTCGACTTCCGCCAGATCGGAGTCGCGACGAGCGGGTCGACGATGTTCCGCCAGATCGGCGGGTCGATCGGCGTCGCGCTCTTCGGCTCGATCTTCGCCAACCGGCTTCACATCGAGCTCGCCTCGCGCCTGCCTGCTCACGCCGTTACCCCGAAGACCGTAAATCCGGCGACGATCCGGCAGTTGCCGCCGCCGCTTCGCTCTGCCTTTCAGGACGCCTTCTCGGCGGCGCTGCATCCTGTGTTCATCGTCGCGGCGTTCGTCTCGCTGCTGGCCTTTGGGCTCGCCTGGCTGCTGCGTGAGGTGCCGCTACGGACTGCTGCCCATCCGGGCGAGGCGATCCCGCCGCTTCGCGACGAGGACAGCGCACGCGAAGCGGCCGCGTAGTGTTGCCTTCTTAGGGAACTCTCAGGCCTTACTGATTCTCTTGCTGAGTGTTCTACGTCCGCTACCTGCGCAACGAGCTCGTTCGACGCGCGTACGCGGACGATCCTCACGCTGCTCGGGCTCGGGCTCGGCGTCGCGCTCGTCGTCGCGATCACGAGCCTGTCGAACGGGCTCGACCAGGCGCAGAAAAAAACACTGAATCCGCTCGGGGGAATCGGCACCGACCTGACCGTGACCCTGCAGCCGCAGCAGGATCAGGGCGCCGGCTTCGGCGGGCCGGGCGGAGGCGGCGGCAACCGCGACCTCCTCCAGGCGAACCAGTCGGTGATCACCGATCTCTCGAAGCTCGGGAAGCCCGGTACGCATTTCGTCCACGACTTCTTCCTGCCGGGCACGCAGCTGACGTTCCAGTCGACCGCCGCGCAGCAGATCGCATCGATCTCCGGCGTCGCGCAGGTGACGCAGGGGCTGACCCTGCTCGCCGAGCACCAGGAGGGGATCGTCCCGAAGATCGTCGCGAAGCTGAAGACCGGCGGCCAGACCTTCCAGATCCGCCGCAACCTGCCACGTCCGACCGCGGCGCAGGCACAGGCGATGCAAGCCTGCATCGCCAAGCTGCAGGCGAAGAGCGGCAGCAGCAACAACGGCGGCACCACCAACGGCGGGCTCGGTGGCGGAGGGGGCGGCTTTCGCGGGGGCGGCGGCTTCGACCGCGGCGCTTTCTCGAAGTGCCTGCCCGCGAGCCTGCGCCAGTTCCGCACCAACTTCACGACGCCCACGCAGACGCTGCAGCAGGTGCTGAACCCGCCGCAGACCAACATCTCGACGACCGCATACACGATCGGCGGCGTCGACCAGACCAACCCGACGATGGGTGTCGTCACGCAATCGCAGGTCACGAAGGGCCGCTACCTCGCAGCGGCCGGCGGCCGGGAGGCGCTCGTCTCCGGCACCTACGCGGCGAAGCACAGCCTGAAGGTCGGCTCGAAGCTCGACTTGAACGGCACCATGTTCACGGTCGTCGGCCTCGTCAGCCCGCCGCTCGGCGGCCAGAGCGCCGACGTCTACCTGCCGCTCAAGCAGCTGCAGACGCTCGCGAGCCAGAAGGGCCTCGCGAACGTCGTCCTCGTGCGGGCCGCGAACAGCGCGTCCGTCGGCCAGGTGCAGCAGGCGATCCAGAAGGCTCTGCCACAGGCACAGGTGGCGAGCTCGAAGGACGTCGCCGACCAGATCAGCGGCTCGCTCGTCGATGCCAAGAACCTGTCCAACAATCTCGGCCTCGTACTTTCGATCGTCGCCGCGGTCGCGGCCTTCCTGCTCGCCGCGCTGCTCGCACTCTCGTCGGTCGGGAAGCGCATCCGTGAGCTTGGCACGCTGAAAGCGCTCGGCTGGACACAGCGCATGGTCGTGCGGCAGATCGCCGGCGAGTCGCTCGCCCAGGGCATCCTTGGCGGCGTGCTCGGGATCGGCCTCGGTCTCCTCGCGGCGCTCGCCGTCGACGCCTTCGGGCCGACGCTGACCGCGAGCTCGCCTGCGAGCAGCGGGACGATCTTCGGTGTCAGCGTCGGCGCCGCCCGGACCGCCACCAGCAAGGTGTCGCTCGACGCTCCGATCGGCTTCAAGATCATCCTGCTCGGTTTCGGCCTCGCGTTGCTCGGGGGGCTCTTCGCCGGCGCGGCCGGCGCGTTGCGAGCCGCTCGTCTTCGGCCTGCCGACGCGCTCAGGCAGGTGGACTGATGGACGGGCTCTACGACGTCCGCGGCGTCGAGAAGTTCTTCCAGCGTGGCCCGACCACCGTGCGCGCGCTCGACGGCGTCTCGCTCGAGATCGGCGCCGGCGAGTTCGTCGCGCTCGAGGGCCCGAGCGGCTCCGGCAAGACGACGCTGCTGCAGCTCCTTGGAGCGCTCGACCGCCCGAGCGGCGGCGAGGTGCTGTTCGAGGGCAACGACCTCGCGAAGCTCGCCGACCGTGAGCTCGCGCAGCTGCGCCTGCGCTCTTTCGGATTCGTCTTCCAGCAGTTCAACCTGATTCCAACGCTCACGGCCGTCGAGAACGTCGAGGCGAAGCTGATCCCCGCCGGCGGCACACGTGAGCGCGCCCTCGAGTTGCTCGGCGAGGTGGGGCTCGCCGAGCGCTCGGATCATCTCCCACACCAGCTCTCTGGCGGCGAGCAACAGCGGGTCGCGATCGCCCGCGCGCTCTCCGTCGAGCCGAGGGTCGTCCTGGCAGACGAGCCCACCGGCAACCTCGACACGGAGACGGGTCGCGAGATCATCGACCTGCTCGCAGGGTTGGCGGCCGAGCACGGCTCGACAGTGATCGTCGCCACGCACGACGCCACGCTTGCCGCTCGTGCCCCTCGCCGGATCGCCATGCGCGACGGGCGTCTCGTCGGTCCGCCTGTGCTCGCCTAAGACAAAGAGACGCGGAGGGCAGGAGTCGCCCGCGGCCGGTGGAAGTCGGCCGGAAGCAACAAGCGACGACCGAAAAGGGGTCAGCAATGCCGAAGAAGGCCACCGAGGCCGCCGCATCCACCCGGAAGCCGGCTGCCAGAAAGCCGACGACCCGCCGTGTCCAGAAGGCGGAGATCGTCGAAGCGACGTGGGATCACGTGGCGATGCGCGCGTACTACATCCATCTCGCAGAGGGCGGAGACCCGACCGAGAACTGGCTGCGCGCCGAGCGTGAGCTGATCGCCGCGTAGGGCCGTTTTGGGGGCGGTGCGGCCCAGCGCCGCGCCGCCCTCGCTGGTCTACGCTGGAGGCATGCGTACTCGCATTCTGCTCGCGGTTGCCGCGCTGGTCGCGGCCTCGGTCTGGTGCGGGGTGCTGCTCGCAGTGCGCAAGGTCGAGTTCGGCGAGTTCGCGTATGCCGGCCTCGTCTGGAATCTTGTCCTCGCATGGATCCCGCTCGGGCTGGCGGCCCTGCTTGTCGCCTCGTACTCCCGCGGCCGGTCGCGCGCCGAGCTCGCCGCGGTGGCGATCGCCTGGCTGATCTTCCTGCCGAACGCGCCGTACGTTCTCACGGACTTCGTTCATCTCGAGCAGAGCCACCGCCTGTACGACTCGCTGATCATCGCGTCGTTCGCGTTCACGTCGCTCGCGCTCGGCTTCGCGTCGCTGCTGCTCGTCCAGCTCGTCGTCACGCGGCTCGCAGGGGCGCTCTTCGGCTGGCTGACAGTCGTCGGCTCGCTCTTCGCGGCCAGCCTCGGCATCTACCTCGGGCGTGTCCAGCGCGTCAACAGCTGGGACGTCGTCCACCGGCCCGGCCGGCTCTGGGAGCTCGCACGGATCAGGATCGACGACCCGTTCGGCAACCCGCACCTGATCGGCTACGTCATCCTGCTCGGCGGCTTCCTGACGCTCGCCTACGCGGGTCTGTACGGACTGAGCACGCTGGTAGGGTCGCAACGGCAGTGGCCAAGCCGGTAGAGCAACTCGATTCCGTCGTCATCCGGTTCGCCGGGGACTCGGGCGACGGGATGCAGCTGACTGGCGGCCGCTTCACCTCCGAGACGGCGCTGACCGGCAACGACCTGGCGACGTTCCCTGACTTCCCCGCCGAGATCAGGGCTCCAGCCGGTTCTCTGCCCGGCGTCTCGGGTTTCCAGCTGCACTTCGCCGATCACGACATCCTGACGCCCGGCGATCGCCCGGACGTGCTCGTCGTCATGAACCCGGCTGCGCTGAAGACGAACCTGACCGACTTGCCGAAGGGCGGGACGCTGATCGTCGATACCGACGCTTTCACGGACCGCAACCTGAAGAAGGCGGGCTACGAGTCGAACCCGCTCGAGGACGCTTCACTCGCCGACTACCAGGTGCACGCGGTGCAGCTGACGTCGATGACGGTCGGTGCGCTCAAGGAGATCGAGGGCGTCACCGCGCGTGAAGCCGAGCGCGCGAAGAACATGTTCGCTCTCGGTCTGATGTCGTGGCTGTACGGCCGCCCCACCGAGTCGACGAAGCGCTTCCTGGAGACGAAATTCGCCAAGCGGCCGGAGATCGCCGCCGCGAACCTGAAGGCATTCAATACGGGCTACGCGTTCGGCGAGACCTCCGAGGCGTTCTCGGTCCAGTACGAGGTGAAGGCGGCGCCGCTCGCGCCCGGCCTCTACCGCCAGATCACCGGCAACACGGCGCTCTCGTACGGCTTGATCGCCGCGTCGAAGCTCTCGGGTCTCAGCCTCTTCCTCGGCGCGTACCCGATCACCCCTGCGTCGTCGATCCTGGAGGAGCTCGCGCGCCACAAGTCGCTCGGCGTCCGCACGTTCCAGGCGGAGGACGAGATCGCGGCTGTTGGAGCGGCGCTTGGCGCGTCGTTCGGCGGCTCGCTCGGCGTCACGACGTCGGCCGGCCCCGGGGTCGTCCTCAAGTCGGAGACCGTCGGGCTCGCGATCGCGCTCGAGCTGCCGCTCCTGATCATCGACGTTCAGCGCGCTGGCCCGTCGACCGGGATGCCGACGAAGCCCGAGCAGGGCGACCTGCTGATGGTGCTCTTCGGCCGGAACTCCGAATCGCCGGTGCCGGTGATCGCCGCGTCGACACCGGGCGACTGCTTCTACGCGGCGATCGAAGCGGTCCGCGTCGCGCTCACCTACCGGACCCCGGTCTACCTGCTCTCGGACGCCTACCTCGCGAACGGCGCCGAGCCGTGGCCGATCCCGGACGTCGCCGCGCTCGAGCCGATCGAGGTCGAGTTCGCGACCGCGGATGGCCAGCCGTTCCTGCCCTACAAGCGCGACCCCGAGACGCTCGCGCGACCCTGGGCAATTCCGGGCACGCCGGGGCTCGAGCATCGGATCGGCGGGCTCGAGAAGGCGAACGAGACCGGCAACGTCTCGTACGACGCCGAGAACCACGACCTGATGACGCAGCTTCGCGCGCAGAAGGTCGCCGGCATCACGGTGCCTGACCTCGAAGTCGACCACCAGGAAGGCGCCGACCTACTCGTGCTCTCGTGGGGTGGGACCTACGGCCCGGTGCACGCCGGTGTCCGCCGCGTGCGCGGCAACGGGCACGCGGTCGCCCATGCCCACCTACGCTGGCTGAACCCATTCCCGGCGAATCTCGGCGCGGTGCTGAAGAGCTACGACCGCGTACTGATCCCCGAGATGAACCTGGGCCAGCTCTCGCAGCTCGTCCGGGCGCGCTACCTGGTCGACGCCGTTGGCTACAACCGGGTCACCGGCAAGCCGTTCGGCGCCGGTGAGATCGCGGCTGCGGTGGAGGCGATGGCGTGACCGAGCTGACGATGAAGGACTTCAAGTCGGACCAGGAGGTCCGCTGGTGCCCGGGCTGCGGCGACTACGCGATCCTCGCCGCCGTGCAGAGCTTCATGCCCGAGCTCGGCCTCGAGCGGGAGAAGATCGTGTTCATCTCGGGCATCGGTTGCGCGGCCAGGTTCCCGTACTACATGCAGACCTACGGGATGCACTCGATCCACGGCCGTGCGCCCGCGATCGCCACCGGGCTCGCGGTCACGCGTCCCGACCTCTCGGTCTGGGTGATCAGCGGCGACGGCGACTCGCTCTCGATCGGCGGCAACCATCTGATCCACGCGCTGCGCCGGAACGTGAACCTGAAGATCCTGATGTTCAACAACCAGATCTACGGGCTGACGAAGGGGCAGTACTCGCCGACGTCCGAGCAGGGCAAGGTGACCGGCTCGACGCCGATGGGCTCCATCGACTACCCGTTCAACCCCCTCTCGCTCGCGCTCGGCGCGGAGGCGACGTTCGTCGCCAGGGCGCTCGACACCGACAAGCCAGGGCTGACGAACGTGCTGCGCCGCGCCGCAGCGCACAAGGGTGCTGCGTTCGTCGAGATCTTCCAGAACTGCAACATCTACAACGACAACGCCTTCGACTTCGTGCGCGACACCAAGGAGAACCGCCTCTATCTCGAGCACGGCCAGCCGGCCGGCGAAACGGGGATCACGCACGACGAGACCGACTTCGCGACGGCCTTCGCACTCTCGCGGGTGACGTACGAGACGCACGGCGTCGTTCCGCTCGGTGTTTTCCGCGACGTCGAGCGCGAGAGCTACGACGCGCTCGTCCAGGCGCAGCTCGACAGTGCCAAGGGCGTCAGCGACCTGGAGGCGCTCGTCACCTCCGGCGACACCTGGTCGATCGGTTAGACGCGCCGCCCTCTAGGAGAGCGTCTTCGCGGCCTGGCGATCGTCCGGGATGCGGACGACCTTCCACGCGAGTCCGAGCTTTTCGAGCCCGGTGATCACCCAGCCGCCGGGATCGAGCGCGGCCTCGAACTTCCGCATTCCGTGAAACGCCGACGTCGGGAACGCGTGGTGGTTGTTGTGCCACGACTCGCCGAACGAGATCAGGCTGAGCAGCCACACGTTGCGGCTCTCGTCGGCCGACTTGAAGTTGCGTCGGCCCCAGAAGTGACAGATCGAGTTGATCGAGAACGTCACGTGATGGAGTAGGAAGATGCGAATCGCTCCGCCCCAGAGGAGCGCGGTGAATGCGCCCTGCCAGGTGCCGACGATCACGTAGCCGATCGCGGCCGGCACGAGCAGCGAGATCGCGAGCCAGACGCCGAACAGCTTCTGGATCGTCTTCATGCCGCGCTCGGCGAGCAGGTCGGGGACGTACTTGGAGATCTCGGCGCGGCCCTCGGCGACGAACAGCCAGCCGACGTGCGCGTGAAAAAGATTCTTCGCCGCCGACCAGAAGCCGTCACCGCCGCCGATGTGCGGGCTGTGTGGGTCGCCTTCCTGATCGGAGAACTGGTGATGCTTGCGGTGGTCTGCGACCCAACTCAGGACGGGGCCTTCGACGGCCATCGAGCCGAGGATCGCGAACGCCCAGCGCAGCCACTGCTTCGTCTGGAAGGCGCGATGCGTGAACAGGCGGTGGTAGCCGACGGTGACGCCGATGCCCGTCAGCAGGTAGCCGGCGACGAGCAGCACGAGATCGATCGGGTGCAGCCACGTGTTCCAGAGCAGCGCGACCGCGGCCACCAGCCCGACGAGTGGCAGGGTCACGCCGAGGAGGTTCGCGAGCTTGTGAGCCGGACTCACGAAAGGCACGGTAGCTTGCCTTCCCCGTGGCCGCTGTCATCTATCAGATCTACGTCCGCTCGTTCGCCGACTCGAACGGAGACGGGATCGGCGACCTGCCAGGCGTGACGAGCCGTCTCGATCACCTCGCGTGGCTAGGTGTCGACACGATCTGGCTCAGCCCGACGTTTCCGAGCCCGAACGTGGATTGGGGCTATGACGTTTCCGACTATCGCGGCGTTCATCCGGACTACGGCACGCTCGACGACCTCGACACGCTCATTTCCGAAGCTCGCCGCCGCGGCATCGACGTCTGGCTCGATCTCGTCCCGAACCACACGTCGGATCGTCACTCGTGGTTCAGCGAGCGGCCGGAGTACTACCTCTGGTCGGACCACATCCCGAACGACTGGCGGTCGATCTTCAGCGGTGGCAGCGCGTGGGAGTACGACGCACGGCGCAAGCGCTACTACCTGCATCAGTTCGCGATCGAGCAACCGGATCTCGACTGGTGGAATCTCGAAGTGCGGTCCGAGTTCGACGAGATCCTCCGCTACTGGTTCGACCGCGGCGTCGTGGGATTCCGGGTCGACGTTGCGCACGCGCTGATCAAAGATCGTGAGCTGCGAGACGGCGAACGCTACGAACGCGAGCGGCCCGAGGTGCACGACATCTACGCGCGCTGGCAGGAGATCGCAGCGGGCTACGAACCGAAGCCGCTCTTCATGGGCGAGACGTACGTCGAGCTGCCGAAGCTCTGGGCCTACGCGGAGCACCTCGATCTCGTCCAGAACTTCCCGTTTCTGAAAGCCTCACTCGCTGTCGAGGAGCTGCGGCCGATCGTCGAGCTCGTCGAGGCGAAACTGCCTGCCGGTCGCTCGCCTGTGTGGTGCGGCTCGAACCACGACCATTCGCGGCTCGCGACGCGTTGGGCCAAGGGCGACGAGCGCAAGGCTCGCGCGGCACTCTTCTTGCTGCTGACGCTTCGCGGCACCGCGGTGCTCTACCAGGGGGACGAGTTGGCGCTCGAGGACGGCGTCGTCCCGGACGACCGGATCACTGATGTCGCAGATCCGCCGCGCGACTCTGAGCGCACGCCGATGCCCTGGTCGGCGACGGGGGACGAGTGGGTCGATCCCTGGCTGCCGCTCGCCGATTCGTCGCGGAACGTCGCCGAGCAGCGGGCCGACCCCGAAAGTACGCTCAACTACGTTCGCGGGCTCGTCGAGCAACGCAGGACATTCGGCGATGCGTCGTACCGCACGGTGCCGAGCGCCGCGGGTGTCTGGGCGTACGCGCGGGGAGATGCGACGTGCGTCGTCAACCTGACCGAAGACGTCGTCGGCCACGAAGGACTCGTCCTCGAGCCGTGGCAGGGCGTGATTCTCGAGGCGGCGACTCTCTAGCTCGCGTTAGGCGCGGCCGCTGACTTCGAGCTGGCCTGCGGCCAGACGGGAGGTCAGGCCGCGGGTCGCGCGGCGCATCAGCGCCAGCGAGCTTCGATTGTCGGAGTGCATCGTGGCGTTCAGCCGGTGAATGCCGGCTGCGCGAGCGTCGGCCGCGAGCCGGTCCGCGAGCGTCTTGCCGACGCCACGGTGCTGCCAGGCATCGACGACCGCAAACGCGACGTCGGCCTCGATGCCGTCGCGCACCAGGCGCGCGATCCCGACCGGCGTGCGGTCGACCAGCGCAACGAGCGCGTGATGATCGGAGTCGACCTGCGTCAGCTGCTCCAGATCTGCCGCGCTCAGCGACGTCTTCGCCCCGCCGAAGCGGAGCAGGCGGGACCGCGGGCTCATCGCGTCGAAGACAGCCTGGACGACCTCGGCCTCGCCTCTGCGAAGCGCCCGGATCGTGAGTCCGTTGATCAGTTCGCCGTGCATGTCCTCGAGGATGCCGATGGAGAATGGCCCGCCGCCTCGGCCCGACGGGCCATCTTGTGAATATGGCCCATCCGGGCCAGTAAGCTCCTCCTACATGGACCAGGAGATCCGTTTCCTCGACTTCGAAGGGGCAAGGCTCGCGTATTCGAGCTTCGGCGACGGGACGCCGATCGTCTTCGGCCCGCGTTGGGTCAGCCATCTCGAGGAAGAGTGGGCCGACCTGCGCCAGCGGGCGTTCTACGAGCAGGTCGCGAGGACGCATCGGGTGCTTCGCTTCGACCGCGTCGGCTGCGGTCTCTCCTCACGTGAGCTCGAGCCGCGCCCGACTGTGGAGGCGGAGTCGCGCCAGCTCGAGGCAGTGATCGAGGCGACAGGCGAGGCAGCGATCGTCTTCGCCTCGTCGTGCTGCTGCCTGGCTGCGTCCCAGCTGGCCGTCCGGCGGCCGGAGCTCGTCTCGAAGCTCGTCTACTTCGGCGGCTATGTCTCGCGGGACGACATCCCGGACGCGACGAAGCGCTCGCTGATCGAGTTCATCCGCACCAGCTGGACGCTCGGCGCCCAGATGCTGGCCGGCCTGTTCGACCCGCACGCGAGCGGGGACGAGATCGCGGAGTACACGCGCCAGCAGCGTCGCGCTGCCTCGGCCGAGGCAGCGTCGATCTTCCTCGAGCTCGACATGGGCGCCGACGTGCGCAGCGTGCTGCCGCTGGTTGCGACGCCGTCGCTCGTCCTGCACCGCCGCGGCGACCGCACGGTGCCGTTCGGCCGCGGCCGCGAGCTCGCCTCGCTGCTGCCGAACGCTCGCTTCGTGCCCCTGGCCGGAGACTCGCATCTCCCCTGGCGCGACGACCAGCGAGAGTTGCAGCGCGCGCTCGCCGGCTTCCTGCACGGCGAGTCGGCGGTCGAGGTAGACATCGACTCACCTCTCACCTCCCGCGAGACCGAGGTGCTGCGGCTCGTAGCGGTCGGGATGAGCAATCGCGACATCGCGAAGACGCTCGTCCTCAGCGACCACACCGTGCACCGGCACGTCGCGAACATCCTGCGCAAGCTCGCCCAACCGTCGCGCGCCGCTGCTGCGACGCGGGCCGCGCGCGCCGGGATGATCTAGCCGGCGTCCACCCAGGCGGCGATGCGGTCGCCGATCTGCTCGCCGCGGTCCTCCTGCAGGAAGTGGCCGGCGCCCGCAAGCGGCGCGTCGAGCTCGGCGTTCGCAAGCAGCTGCGCCATCGCCTCCGCGGCCTGCAGGCCGAAGATCGGGTCGCTGTCCGAGAAGAGCACGAGCGCCGGCCGGGCGAAGGTCTGCAGGCGCTCGCGCACCTCGAGCATCGCCGGGGCGGACGGGTGGTCGGAGCTGGTCGCGACCAGCTCGGGGAACCTGACGATCCCGGTCCTCGACTCGGGCACGGGGAAAGGCGCGTCATACGCCGCGATCACCTCGTCGGAAACGGGCTGCACCAGCGACAGCCGGACGAGCTGGCCGGCGACGATCTCGTTCCCGACGCGGCGTATGAACGCCTGGAAGCGCAGCCATTCCTCGTTCGGTGCGCGAGCGCCGATACCCGTGTTCAGCACGACCAGACGCGAGACGCATTGCGGGTTCTCGACCGCGAAGCGAAAGCCGATCGGGCCGCCCCAGTCCTGCACGACGAGCGTCGCGTCCCTCAGCTCGAGCTGGTCGGCGAACCGCGCGATCGACGCGACGTGGCGGTCGTACGAGTACCAGTCCGGATCGGTCGGCTTGTCCGAGCGGCCGAAACCGAAATAGTCGGGTGCGAGGCAGCGCCTGTTCGGGAGCAGGCTCGCGATCACCTTTCGGTAGAGGAACGACCACGTCGGCTCGCCGTGCAGCAGAAGCACCGGCGCTCCTCGGCCCTCGTCGACGTAGTGCATGCGAAGCCCGTCCTGCTCCAGATAGTGCGGCTCGAAGTCGAAGCCGGGAAGTTGCTCGAAGCGCTCGTCGGAGGTGCGGTAGGCGTCGATCGAGATCCTCCTCGCGGACGATGGTGAATCGTCAGCCCGGCTGACGACTTCCGGCCTGCTCGGCCGTAGCCTCTCACGAATGAGAGGAGGTGCAATGCCCACGTACTCGATTCATCACTTTTCCGCCACTGCGCTCACGCCGGTCCATCGGCCCAAAGGCGCAAGGCGGATCGCGATGAGCGCCCGCAAGGCGTCCGTCGCGGCTCGTCGCACGGCGCGGCGCGCTGCGTGACCAAGCAGTCCCGGTCGACCGGCCGGGAGGCATTGCGCCTTCCGGCCGGCACCAGCTCCTAGTCCGGGGCGGCGTCGGTCTCGAGCAGCACCCGCTCGGGCGGGTGCTGCGGCAACTCTCCTTCGACGTACGAGCGCACCGCCTCTTCGATCCCGACGTCTTTGCCTTCACGCTCGGAGAGGAACCAGCGGTGCTCGAGCACCTGGTGGAAGACCTCCGCGGCCGGTAGGCGGCTCTGCAACTCCGCGGGCACGGCGGCGACCGTCGGCTCGAACACCTCCTGCCGCCAGCGGGACGCGACGACCGACTCGGAGAGAGGGCGTTTCTGCTTTCGCTCGAGCGCCTCGCGGTACCGCGCGATGTCGTTCAACATCCGCCGCGCCTGGTTCTCCTGAGCGTCGAGCCCTGTCAGCCGGAGCAGGCGATGACGGTGATGCCCTGGCTCGACGACGTGCGGGTCGAGCCGCAGGCGGTAGCCGCCGGGTGTCGCGACAAGCTGGATCTCCTCGACGTCGAAGCCCAGCGCGTTCAGCCGGTGGAGGCGCTCGTCGACCTTGAACCGCTCGTCGGCCGCGAATGTCTCCTCGTGCGTCAGCTCGCGCCACAGATCGTGGTAGCGGCGCACGATCTCCTCGCCGGTCTCGTCGGGGTCGATGTCGGCCGGCAGCCCGACCTCGGCGTCGACGTCGAGCAGCTCGCCGACGATGTTCATCTGCGCGATTTCGAGGTCGTAGTCGCGCTGCCCGGCCGAGAGCGCCCCGTGCAGCTCACCGGTCTCCGCGTCGACGAGGTAAGCAGTCGACGCTCCGGCGTCGCGGCGGAACAGGCGTTCGAGAGTGAGCAGTCGCCCCAGAAGAAGCCGCGCAGGTGGAGGCGCACGAGCAGCTCGACGCGTGCATTCAGCAGCTGCGTCGCGAAGGTCGGGGATCGCCGCGTGCCGAGAACAGCGCGCGGAACGGGAGCGAGAACTCGAGGTGTCGCGTGATCAGCACTGCATCCAGCTCGCTGACGCGGCCCGTGACGACCCCGACTGCCTCGACGACCGGCATGCTCTGGCCCTCGAGGCGCCGCAGGAGCGTCCACTCGCGACGGGCCGGGCGCTCGGGAAGCTCCTTGAGCGCGTAGAGCGCTCCGTCGTACTCGACGAAGCGCACGACATGACGGCCGATCCCGCGGATCACGATTGACGATCCTGTCCGTCGTCCACTCCTCGAGCGGCTGCGTCCCACGGCAGGTCGAGGAAGCTCGGGTGGCCCGTGCGGGCGACAAGCTCGAAGCTCGGCAGGCATCAGCGCGTGATCGTCGAGTCGGACGAACGCCGCACGCCGCCGGGGCTCGCCACGACGGTGTTGTGATGCACCTTGGCCTCAGCGAAGAAGTGCGCCTCGATCGCGACGCCGCCGCGCGTCGGGTTCTGCGTCCGCCGTCGACCTGCGTGCCGGCGACGGTGTTGTGCTCGATCTCGCACATCGAGTGATCCATGCAGATGATGCCGATCCCTTGCGCGCTCTCGACGTCGTTGTGGCTCGACCATGCCCATCGACATCTCGGCGAGCGTGATCGCGCGCTCGGTCGTGCCGATCACGTGGTTGTGGTGACGTCGACCATCGACGAGTGGGTCGAGATCCCTTCTCGCATCGCCGGAGATCGTGCAGCCCGCGACCATGCTCATCCCGAGGTCCCATCGAGAACGAGATCGTCGATGCCCTGCGACCAGCGGGCCTGCCGGTGACGAGATCGAGCAGTCGTCGATCATCACGCCGGCTCCAGCGCGCGTGGATTCCGTCCAGGCTCGAGCGCCGAGACGCGGACATGGTCGAGCATCACGTCCTCGGCGTGCTCGACGTCGATTCCGTTCTCGCCGCCGACGACGGTGACGTTGCGGAGCGTCACGCGTCGGCCCGCACGAGATGCCGCCCTGCACGATCGCGCCGCTCGCCGACGAGCGTCTCGCGCGTGCCGGATCACGATCGGCCCCTGCACGACGCCGGCCGTAGGTGCACGGTGGGCGGACGGACGGCGTAGGCGGCGCCGAGCCCGCCGAGGAGCGTCGCGGCGAACGCGGCCGCGGCGCAGCCCCGGCGGCCGAGCTCCCCTCCGTCCTCGGCGTACGTCGAGCCGCAGCCGGGGAAGACGCCGCGTGACCGAGGATCTGCGCCGCGGTCCAGGCGACTGCGAAGAGCACGAGCGCGGGCCGAGCGGCGCGTCGATCCCCGTCGCGCCGCATGCCCGCGTAGACGAGCCCGAGCTCGAGCGCCCCCAGTGGCAGCGCGGCCAGGCGGGCTGATACGGCAGCGCGCGGTGGTAGACGGTGACGTCGAGCGTCGTCCCGACGCGAGCATCAGCGCGACGAGTTCGATCGCCACCAGCGGTGCAGACCGAGCGCGAGCAGCAGCGCGGGCGCGGTCGCGACGAGCCGCGACTCGATGCGTCCTCTCAGCGTGTACGACATACCCGGCGGAGGAACGCCCGTGCCGCGTACTTGGCACCGGCGATCGTGTCGGCTGCCGGAAACGCCCACTGTGCGGCGACCCCGGCAAGCGAGAGCGTGCGTGTCTCGTCGGTCAGTGCGGGAACGGTCGAGTCCGGGGCGAGCACGATCCAGCCCTCGTGGGTCTCGAGCCCGTGCTCCTCGACGAGCCGTCGCGAAGAAGCGGGTCCCGTTGCCGAGCCGCGCAAGAACCCCGTCGCGCAGATCACCTGCTCAGCCCGCCTTTGACTGACTCGTGTCAGACACACGGAACTTGACCTGCCCGCTGGCTCGCTCGAGCGGTTCGTCCCAATCGCGGCCCGGCGGGTAGGAGGGCGAGGCCAGGTCGCGGAGCAGCGCGGCGCGCTGCGCGGGGGCCGTGCGGTGGAACGACGCGAGGCCGCGCTTCGAGAAGAGCGGCCGCGGCGACGCTCAGTGGCCGGCGGAGTGGCGGGCGGCGGCGGACGACACGACCTCCGAGCCGGCAGCAGAGCGCGTTCAGCCACTCGGTCGCGGCCGCCATCCCGGCCCCGACGATCACGACGCGCGATGCGTACTCGTGCGGCTCGTACGCATGCACTGCTCGCGCGTCGGCTCAGCTCGAACGCGCGAGACCCGGATGGCCCGTCGCGACGAGCACGTGGGCGAACAGCCCATCGCCGTCGAGCTCGAAGCCGCCCTCGACGGCGCGAATCCGCTGCACACGCCGATGCACGAAGCTGCTGTCCCAGCCGCTTCGCTCGCGAACCTGCTCGGCATGCGACGAGGAACTCGCCGACGCCCGGGTGGTAGCGATTCACCGCCGAGGCGACCAGCGGGCCGAAGCGAGCCGGTGCGCATCGACTCGCGCACGGCGAGCCCGGGAAATGCAGGCGCCGCTAGGTGCCCGTCCGACTCCGAGCGCATGCGCCGCTGGCGGATCGCCTGCAGCGCGTTCCCGCCAGACCTCGGTCGGGTCGGCGTGCGTGCCGAAGACGCTGACCTGCCCGGCGGCGAGCCCGCCGTGGCGCAGGGTGGCGAGCGCCGCGAGCGCCGCCAGCCCACTGCCGACGATCGGCACACCGCGGCTCTGATGCCATCCCTACTTCACCGAGCCCGCCAGCAGGCCCTGAACGAAATAGCGCTGGAACGCGAAGAAGACGGCCAGCGGGATGATCAGCGAGATGAACGACGCCGGCGCGATCACGTCGATGCTCGTGCCGAACTCGCGCAGTTGCCCGAAGATCGCAGACGGTGATCGGCTGCGTGTTCTGACCGAACGTCAATGCCACGATCAGGTCGTTCCACGTCCAGAGGAACTGGAAGATCGCGAGCGACGCGATCGCCGGCAGGCCGAGCGGCAGGATCAGCCGCACGAAGATCCGCAGTTCGGATGCCCCGTCGATGCGGGCCGACTCGAGAATGTCTCTCGGTAACCCGACAAAGAAGTTTCGGAGCAGGAAGATTGCGAACGGCAGCCCGAACGCAACGTGGAAGAGCATGATCCCGGCATCGAGTCGAAAAGACCGAAGGTGTTGTAGAGCCGGAACATGGGAATCAGCGCCATCTGCAACGGGACCACCAGAAGCGCGACGACGACGATGAAGATCCAGTCGCGGCCGGGGAACTCGAGCCAGGCGAGCGCGTAGCCCGCAAGCGCGCCGATCACGACCACGATCAACGTGTTGCCGACCGCGATGTACGCGGTCGTCTTGAGCGCAGTGATCAAGCCGTGGTTGTGGAACATCGCATCGTAGTTCGACCAGGTGGCGACGCTCGGCTTGGAGAAGATCTTCCACCAGCCGTTCGAGGCGAGCTCGGACTGCGGCAGGATCGAGGTGATGAAGAGGCCGAACGTCGGCACGAGCCACAACACGCCGAGCAGCGCCAGCACCAGATGGACCGGCGCTTTGGCAATCAGCGGAGAATCTTCACGCGCGCCGCTCTCACGGGTCGCGGGAAACTCGACAGCTGGTGCGGAGACGGCCACGTCAGACCTCCCGTCCGAAACGGCGGATGTTGAGTGCGAGAACCGGGACCACGAGCAGGAACAGGAAGACGGCGATCGCAGAGCCGATGCCGAAGTCGTTCTGCCCGCCGAACGATGTGCGCCACATCGCGAGGGCGATCACGTTCGCGTTCGCCTGGGTCGACCCCGGTGCGAGGGCGAGCACGATGTCGAACACCTTCAGGACGTTGATGATCATCGTGATGAAAACGACACTGAGCACGGGTGCGAGCAGCGGCACGGTGACGCGGCGGAAGGTCTGCCACTCGGTCGCGCCGTCGGTTCGCGCAGCCTCGAGCACGTCACGCGGCATCGCCGCCAGGCCCGCTCCGATCACCACCATCGCGAATCCCGCCCAGATCCAGATGTAGGCGATCAGCAGCGACGAGGTGATCAGTGTCGGCCCGAGCCAGGAGTACCCTCGCCACGGCTTGTTGAACGTCGCGGCGCGCGATCGACGCCTTGTACGACCCGGCGGGGACGTTCTTGAAGTCGAACGTGCCGTCGGCGCCCGTCGTCGAGCTCTGACGGTTTTTCCGGATGCGGAGCGCAACGCGACGTGCACCCCGGGCAGGCCGAGCCTCCTGCGACTCGACCTTGCCGGCGACGCCGCCGCCGGGCTTGAAGTCACGCCAGACGACGCCGACGATGTCACCCGGTTTGGCCGGTGGCAGCACGGCCTGTTGCGCGCCCTTCGGAACGGCATCCGGGGCGATGCCCGTCAGGCCGAGGCGTGCGACGCCACCGGGTTGGAGTGGTGTCTGCAGGACCAGGCCGGTAGTCGCCGAGCCGGTTGAGGGTGGGCGACGAGGCGAGTGCGCTCGGGAGGACGCCGGGCGACGGACTGCACAACGTCGATGCGCCCGAGCGCGTTGACCGCGCCGACGTTCGGGTCCTGCTGGTACATGATCCGCCACGTCACCCCGGTCGCGAACGCGGAGATCGCCATCGGGAGAAACACGATCGTCTTGAACGCGACCGACCAGCGGACGCGCTCGGTCAGCACCGCGAAGATCAGGCCGAGCGACGTGACGAATGCGGGGACGACGGCGACCCAGATCGCGTTGTTCTTGATCGCGGTACGTCAACTGTCGGCGTATTGCAGAGGCGCTTGTAGTTGTCGAACGCCTACCGAGGTGCCGAGGTACCCGGTTTGCCCGAAGAAGCTGCGGACGACCGTGTAGATGGCCGGGTAGACGATCCAGACGCACAGGACGAACACGGCGGGAGCGAGGAACACCGCACCTGTCAGATACCGGCCGAGCCGCGCAGGCTCGGCCGAGGGAGGCGGAGCCGCCGCGTCCGGCGGCTCCGCTGCGATCCCCCGACGCTCACGCGCTACTTGCCCGTCTTGTAGGCCGCGGCTGCGGCGGCCTCGAGCTTCTGCTGGATGCCCGGACACGTCGCTCGGGGTTCTTCAGGAACTGCTGGAAGATGCCCCACTCGCCCTGGCCGGTGGTCGCGCCGAACGACGCCGGCTGTTCGTCCGACATGTCGAACACGACCGACGTCGCCTGGCGCGATCGGAGCCTCGGTGGCTCGTGTGATCGCGTCCGGATAGATGCTCGCCGGGACGTTCTTGTTCCCGGTACCGAAGCCGCCGAGCCTCGCCCACGCGTTGGCCGCCGGAGGCAGTGGCGAGGAACTTGACGAACGCCTCGATCGCGGGCGTGTCACGGAACGCGACGAACAGGTCGCCGCCGATCTCGACCGCGCTCGAGTTGGCACCGGCGCGTGATCGACGGGAACGGCGTGCGCGTTGAAGCCGGTGCTCCGGCTTCGCCTTCGTCGATGACGTGATCGCCCCGCCGACGAAGTCGCCTTCGAAGACGATCGCGCGCCTTGGGCGGGGTCGAGAACGCGTTCGTGACCGAGTCGGGAAGTCGGTCTGTCAGCGCCCCGCGACGCTCCGCCGGCCAAGTTCGCCGAGTCGCCGAGCGACCTGCCCCATCGTCTTCAGCGCCGTCGCCACCGACGGGTCGGTCCACTTGATCGTGTGCGCGCGTCAGGGCGTCGTACTTCGCGGCCCCGAACGTGCGGAGGTAGATGTTCTCGAAGAGGTCGGTGAGAGTCCAGCCGTCGGCGCCACCGACCGAGAACGCGCGTGTTCCCGACGCCCGCAGCGTCTTCGCCGCCGAGATCAGCTCGGTCCAGGTTTTCGGCGCCGATACGCCGGCCGCCGTGAATGCGGGCACGTTGTACCAGAGCAACGACTTGTTGGCCGCCTTGAAGACGAGCGCGTACTGCTTGCCGTTGACCGATCCGAGCTGCGACCAGGCCGGCGCAAAGTTCGCTGCGAGCACTGACGTTCGCGTAGTCGATCGGCTTCAGGTGACCCTGCTGGGCGAGCTGCTTGACGAGGCCGGGCTGCGCAATGTCAGCCATGTCGGGCGGATGGCCGCCCGCGACCGCCGGTCGCCAGCACTGTCGAGATGTTGTTCCCGACGGGCTTGTAGTTGACCTTGACGTTCGGATAACTCTTGTTGAAGGCGCCGATCACGTTGCCGAAGGCCTTCGCCTCGCGCGCCGGTCCAGATCGCCGTCGAACGTCATCGAGCCGGAGACGTCGGTGTTCATCGCCTCCGTCGTCGTCGGTGCCGCTGTCGTGGTCGTCGCGGCTTTCTTCGAACCGCAGGCGCTGACGGCGAGTACGAGCCGACGATCGCCGCGGCGGCCGCGACGGGCCATGCGCTTCCTCATGAAGTAGCTCCTTTCTCGATGGGCTCGCGTCGTAGATGCCGAGACCGGTCGCGGGTCGAAGAAGTGCAGCGCGCGCGTATCGACGGCTGCCGTCCACCTCGTCTCCCGTCGTGCACGCGGGAGCGGGCGTTGAAGCGGCCGACGACCAGGCTTCGCTCCGTTCGACGCCGATTCGAGCGCCGCCGTCGCTGGCGCCCGCGTCCTCGCGCGATCTCGCGCATCTCCTCCGTCTCGGCCTCGTGCGCCTCGATCGCGAAGTGGACCATGATCTCGGAGCCGAGCGCCTCTCGCAGCTCGACCGTCCGCCCAGCCGCCGGTCGGCGGGCGCGTCGGTCGCCAGCGCCGCGTCCTCGAGGTGCTCCGGCCGGATCGCCGAGGATCACCGGCTTGCCCGCGTAGCCCGCAGGGCGGGCCGCGCGCGAGCTTCTCTGCCTCGAGCGCGAGTCGTCTGCCCGCCGACCTCGGCGCGAGCGCCGCCGTTCGCGGACTCGATCGTCGCCTCGAGCATGTTCATCGCCGGGATGCCGATGAAGCCGCCGACGAAGATGTTCACCGGGCCGGTCGTACAGCGTCTGCGGATCGTCGACCTGCTGCAGCTCCCCCTTGCGCATGACGGCGACGCGGTCGCCCATCGTCATCGCCTCGACCTGGTCGTGCGTGACGTAGACGGTCGTGACGCCGAGATCCGACTGCAGCCGCGCGATCTCGGCGCGCATCTGCACGCGCAGCTTCGCGTCGAGGTTCGAGAGCGGCTCGTCCATCAGGAACGCCGCGGGCTCGCGCACGATCGCGCGCCCCATCGCGACGCGCTGCCGCTGCCCGCCGGAGAGCGCCCGCGGCTTCCGCTTCAGGAATTCCTCGAGCCCGAGCAGCGGCGCGGCGCGCTTGACGCGCCATCGATCTCCTGCTTCGGAGATCTTCTTCAACCGCAGGCCGAACGCGATGTTGTCGTACACCGACAGATGCGGGTAGAGCGCGTAGCTCTGGAAGACCATCGCGATGTCGCGATCGCGCGACGGAACGTGGTTGACGACGCGATCACCGATCGAGAGCCTGCCTTCGGAGATCTCCTCCAGCCCAGCGACCATCCGGAGAGCCGTCGTCTTCCCGCACCCGGACGGCCCGACGAGCACCATGAACTCGCCGTCGTCGATCGATAGATTCATTTCGTTGACGGCCCGGGTCCCGTCGGGGTAGATCTTGCTCACCCGGTCAAACGCGACTTGTGCCACCGGTCAAAACCTCTCGTTTCCGATTACGGCTCGCGCGAAACGGGTCTGATCCTACGCCAGTCGGCGCTCCTATGCGGCAATCTGCTCCGCGATCGCCCGTGGTTGCGTGCGGCCCGACGAGGCGGTACGCCTCGGCCGGGTGATCACGCCGGCGCCGAGGGCGGTCATCGCCAGGGCACAGACGCCGCCGACTGCGAATGTCAGCTCGGTGCCGCCGCGGTCGCACATCCAGCCGACAAGCACCGCACCGAGCGGCGCGAGGCCGTTCCAGGCGTAGTAGTAAAGCCCGAGCACGCGCCCGCGGATGTAGTCGGGGCTTGCGAGCTGGATCGTCGTGTTGGAGGTGGCGGTGAAGCTGGTGAAGAAGACGCCGCAGACGAACAGCAGGACGCCGACGAGC
This sequence comes from uncultured Actinomycetes bacterium, assembly GCA_963847845.1. GTDB lineage: Bacteria > Actinomycetota > Thermoleophilia > Gaiellales > Gaiellaceae > PALSA-600. The sequence continues at coordinate 293,499 of CAWKBI010000004.1, read as the reverse complement.
GCCGTCGAGTGGACCGGCGCGATCAGCAGCTCGGTGATCCCGAAGCCCGCAGCGCCGATGAACATGACCCGCCAGCGCGCGTGTGCGATCGCGGCGGCCGAGAGCGCGCCGACCAGAGCGCCGGCGCCGAAGCACGCGGAGATGACCCCGAAGGTGCGCGGACCCGCGTCGAGGGTGTCCTTCGCGAGCAGCGGGAGAACGATGTTGAAGTTGAAGCAGATCGACGAGAAGATCACCATCATCATCAGGATCACCCACACAGTGCGGTTGCGCCTCGCGTAGCCGAAGCCCTCGCGCGTGCCGCGCCAGAACGTGGGTCGTCGGCGATCGTTGAGTGGGAACAGATCCTTGACACGCATCGCGAGGAGGCTGGCGAGCACCGCGAGGAAACTGACGGCGTTGATCGCGAAGCACCACCCGGCACCAAACGCAGCGATCAGGACGCCGGCTAGCGCGGGGCCGAAGATTCGCGCCATGTTGAACAGACTCGAGTTGAGCGCGACCGCATTCGGGAGCTCCTCCCGCCCGACCATCTGGAACGTCAGGTTCTGCCGGGATGGAGCGTCGAAGACGAGTGCGATGCCGCTGAGCGCTGCGATCGCGTAGATCTCCCACAGCCGCACGTGCCCGGCGAGGGTGATCACCGCCAGGACGGCGGAGAAGAACATCTGCACCGACTGGGTGGCGATCACGATGTGCCGGTTGTCGAACCGGTCGGTGACGACGCCGGAGACGAGGCCGAGCAGGGTGAACGGGCCGAACCGGCAGACGGCTAGCGCGCCGACGGCGAGCCCGCGGGAGTGCGGGGCAAGCTCGACCACGACCCACGCAAGTGCGATGTTCTGCATCCACGTTCCGGCGACGGACGTGAGCTGGCCGAAGAAGAAGAGTCTGTAGTTGCGGTGGCGTTTGAGAGAGACGAAGGTCCGGGCTGACGCAAGTTTCAGCAGCGTCACTGGGTCGGCGCCTCCAGCAGTTTCTCGAGTGCGGGCAGTGCAGCGGAGACCGCATCACGTTCGTCGTCGCTCAACTCTTTGAGATGATCGGCGAGCCACGCCGTGCGACGCCTCTTGACGCTGACGAGAATCGCCTCGCCGGCCTCGGTCGCGGTCAAGCCGATGCGCCGCCGGTCGGCAGCTCGCGTCCGCTCGATCAGCCCCGCCGACTCGAGCCGCGCGATGTGGCCCGACATCCCGGGTGCGGACATCCGCTCGCGCTCGGCGAGCTCGGAGGCGTTGATCCCAGGGTGCCTCTTGATCTGGATCAGCAATGAGACCTGGCCGCCGGTCACGCCGAGCGACTGAGCCTCGCGGCGGAGCTCGCGCGAGAGGCGAAGCAGCACCGGCCGCAGCCGGTCGGCGAGCGCGCGTGCGCTCGGCGGGGTGGGGCGTTCTCTAGCCATCGGAATCATTAACCTACTTAACTATAGCCAACGGGGCTTGGTCTTCAAATGACCCTTTCGGCACGAGTCGCCCGCAGCGGAACCCGACGAGCGCGCTCAGCGCCGCCCGCTGCCACGAGGCTCGCGGCCGAGCGGTCTCGTTCGGCGCGTGGGCACAGCCGGGCACGATCATCCCTGCGTACTGGGGCAGCTCCTCAGGCATCATCGGCCCTCGCATTGCACGGCAAGCTAACGGGTACGGTCCCGCCGTGCCCGTGCCGAACCCGCTCGAATCGTTGAAGGCGCTTGGCGAGCAGTTGCGCGCTCAGATCGGCGAGGAGCTCGACCTCGATTCGCTCCGCCGCACCGAGCCGGCGCGTCCGCTCGAAGAGCTCCTGACCGAGCTCGACGCCCTTCCCGGCCTCGAATCCGTGAAGGAGCAAGTTCGCTCGCTCGTCGCGTTCCTGCGTGTGCAGGCGCGTCGCAAAGAGGCCGGGCTGCCGGAGGTCGCAACGACCCAGCATCTGGTCTTCCTCGGCAACCCGGGCACCGGCAAGACGACCGTGGCGCGCCTGCTCGCGCAGATGTATCGGTCGATGGGCCTCCTCAAGCGCGGTCACCTCGTCGAGGTCGATCGCGCGGGGCTCGTCGGGCAGTACGTCGGGTTGACGGCGATCAAGACGGAGCGCGTGATCCGCAAGGCGATCGACGGTGTGCTCTTCGTCGACGAGGCGTATGCGCTCGCGCGCGACGGCGACCGGCTCGATTTCGGCGACGAGGCGATCGAGACGCTCCTGAAGCGCATGGAGGACAACCGGCATCGCCTCGTCGTGATCGTCGCGGGTTACCCGCGCCTGATGCACCGGTTTCTCGACTCGAATCCAGGGCTGCGCTCTCGCTTCTCGCGGGAGATCACCTTCCCCGACTACTCGACCGTGGATCTCGTCGCGATCTTCAAGCTCTTCGCGGCCGAGTCGGAATACTCGCTCGGCGAAGGGTCGGAAGAGGTGCTGCACGGCATCCTTGAACGGGCAGAGCGGGACGAGTCGTTCGGGAACGCACGGTTCGCGCGCACGCTGTTCGAGCAGGCGCTGAATGCGCAGGCGCTGCGGCTGGGCGAGGGCGACGTCGAGAGCCTGTCGCCTACGGAGCTCGTGTGTCTGACGCCGGAGGATCTTGCTGCAGGGGCCCGCGCCCTCGGTGAGGAGCCCGCGCCGGAGCGCGGCTCGTGGTTCGGCCGCCGGCGCGCATGACGGCAGCGCTCAGCGTCTGGGACTACGAGCGGCTGGCCGAGGCGAAGCTCGAGCCCGCCGCACACGGGTACTACGCGGGCGGCGCGGACGACGAGTTGACGCTCCGAGACAACGTCGCGGCTTACCGACGCCTGCATCTTCGACCGCGACTGCTCGTCGATGTCGAGCTGTGTACGACCCGCACGACTGTGCTCGGACACGAGCTGGAGCTTCCGGTGATCGTCGCGCCGGTCGCGTTCCAGCGAGTCGCGCACGCGGACGGCGAGGTCGCGATGGCACGTGCGGCGCGCGCTGCAGGCACGATCATGTGCCTGTCGACGCTCGCCACCTCGACGCCGGCGGAGATCGCCGAGGTCGGCGGGCAGCGCTGGTTTCAGCTTTACGTATTCCGTGATCAAGGTGTGACCCGTGATCTGATCGCACAGGCGCGCGACGTGCGGGTTCACTGCCCTTGTCCTGACGATCGACGCACCGGTGCGCGGCAATCGCGAGCGGGACGCACGAAGCGGCTTCGCGATCCCGCCGGACGTCCGGATCGCCTCGCTCGGTCGAGGCGGGATCACGCCTCAGACGGTGTTCGAGCAGATCTCTGCGTCGCTGACCTGGCGCGACCTCGAGCGGATCGCGGACGAAGCCGGTCTGCCGTTGCTGGTCAAGGGAGTACTCACCGCAGAAGACGCACATCTCGCCTGCGAGCACGGCGCGGCGGCGATCGTCGTCTCGAACCACGGCGGCCGGCAGTTGGACGGTGTCGCCGCGACGATCGACGTGCTGCCCGAGGTCGTCGAGGCTGTCGGCGGGCGAGTCGAGGTGCTCGTCGACGGCGGGATCCGCCGTGGCACGGACGTCGTCAAGGCGCTCGCGCTCGGTGCCCGGGCCGTGCTCGCCGGTCGGGCGCCGCTCTGGGGGCTCGCCGTCGACGGCGAGCCAGGCGCGCTGGCCGTCCTGCGGATCCTGCAGCGGCGAGACGTTGAACGCGCTGCAGTTGGTCGGCTGCACCGCTCCGGCTGACGTCGGGCGCGATCGGGTGGCCCCACTACCCTGACAGTCGTGAAAGGGGTCGCCGCTCTCGTGCTCGCCGCTCTCGCCGCGCTCGCGATCGCCCACGACCGTCCTCATGCACGCGGCGCCGACTGCGGGCTGCCGGAGACAGCGCCGCTCTGGGTCGACTACGCCGGGCACAGCGCGCCGATCGTGCCGAAGCCTGGGATGGTGCTGGCGGTCTCGTCGGGCACGGTCGTACCCGCGCAGATGCGCGCCGCCGGCGCGGCCACGATCTTCTTCGACCTGCACCTGAACGATCGGATCGGCACCACCAGCGCGCCCGCCGATCCGGCGACGATCGAGGCGAAGGCGAAGAAGCTGTTCGACTTCGCCGCGCAAGTGAGCGGTTGCTCGACGCCGCTGATCGCCGAGAACGAGCTGTTCGGCGCGCAGACGCCGACCCCGTGGAGCGCGACGAACGCGCAGTACCGCGCGAACGTGCTCCTTCTCCTCCAGGATCTTGCAGCGCTTGGCGCGACGCCGGCGATCACGATCGCGAACCCGCCCTACACGGGCGGTGAGGCCGCCGACTGGTGGCGGGAGGCGGCCAAGGCGGCGATCTTGATCCGCCAGGTCTACTTCACGTCTCCGGGCCCGAAGGGACTGTTCAAGAGCGGGCCTGCACGCGCGAGCCGGTCAATGCGCAAAGGGATGCGAGGCCTCGTCACGCACTTCGGTGCGATCGGGATCCCCGCGAGCCGGGTCGCGCTCGAGCTGCAGTTCCAGTCGGCACCGGGCCAGGGAGGGAGGCAGGGCCTGGAGCCGACCTCGGCGTGGCTCGAGTTCATCAAGCTCGAGGCACTCGCAGCGAAGCAGGTCGCGGCGGACACCAAGATTGAAGGTGTGTGGTCGTGGGGCTGGCCGAGCTTCTCGGTCGCAGGCAACGATCCCGACAAGCCCGCTGCCGCGTGCGTGTACCTCTGGACCCGCGACCCGAAGCTGTGCGATGGCCCGGCCATCGCCGGGAGCGGGTTCAACCCGTCGCTGACGGAGGGCCAGATCGCCCTGGCGGCCGGTGTCCGCTGCACGTTCGGCAAGCAGACTGTCTCCAAGAACGCCGTCGGTCGGCTCGCCGCCCTCACGGGCGATCTGTCCTCGGCCGCCACTGCGCTGCTTCAGCGTCTCGTCCTGCGCGCGAATGAGCCGATCGATCCGCAGACGGTGCTCGCGGCCGAGCGTGCGATCGTGCGCGACGGTTTCGGCGCGAGCGCCGCCCGCTACCGCGCCGCACTCGCGGCCGCCCACTTGACGCAGTCGGACGCACGCGCGATCATCGCCGACCGGCTCGCGCGAGACCGCGTCAAGGAGCGCTTCCGTCCCCGGCCCGCGACCGCGCACCAGATTGCCGATTTCATCTCCACCTACGCCGCGACAAACGTGCGGCTGGTTTCCGTCGACGTTCCCGCGCCATGGCTCGGCGGCGCACAGCGTGGCTTTGCTGTCGAAACGATCGCGCCGAAGCAGGTGTTCTCGCTACCGCTCGGCAAGGCGGAAGCGATCGACACGATCGACGGCCGGTTCGCCGTGCGCGCGCTCGGACCGTCGCTGCCGCTGCTCGCACTGCCGTCGGCTCGTGCCGCCGACGTCGCGCGCGGCGTGCTCGGCCGGTTCGCGAAGGACGACGTCTACCAGCGTTGGCTCCGCACCCGCGAGACGTCGCTGGTCGGCGACGCCGTCTGCGCCCGCGACGACGTTCCCGCAACCGGCGATGTCGATCTGACGCTGTGGGCGCCGTTCCTCGGCGCCTGACAGAATCCGCGCATGACAACTCCGGCCGCAACGGACTTCGGGACGGAGATCGCCGCCGCGTACACCGTCGAGGGCGACGCGGTCGACCTCGGGCTCGGCGTCTTCAACGGCGCGGTCGATCCCAAGGCGATCGTGCGGTTGCCGATGGCGACCATGAACCGTCACGGCCTGATCGCCGGAGCCACGGGCACCGGCAAGACGCGGACGTTGCAGCTGATCGCCGAGCAGCTGTCGGACGCAGGTGTGGCGGTCTTCGCAGCCGACTACAAGGGCGATCTTTCGGGCCTCGCGGACTCCGGCGCCGCCGACGGGCCGGCGCCGAAACGGATGGCCGATCTCGGCCTTGCCTACCAGCCGACGCCCTATCCCGTCGAGTTCCTCTCCTTGGGAGGCATCGGCGACGGCGTCCCGGTGCGCGCGACCGTCACCGACTTCGGCCCCGAGCTGCTCGGCAAGGTGCTGGACGCGAACGAGACGCAGGAGCAGTCGCTCGCGCTGCTCTTCCGCTTCGCCGACGAGCGCGGCCTCGGGCTCGTCGACCTGGCGGATCTACGGGCCCTCCTGACCTATCTCGGCTCCGACGAGGGGAAGCAGGATCTGACCGGCGTCGGCGGCGTCGCGAACCAGACGATCGGTGTGTTGCTGCGCTCGCTCGTTCAGCTGGAGGACGGCGGCGGCACCGAGTTCTTCGGCGAGCCGCAGCTCGAGATCGGCGACCTGATCCGTACGGCCCCGGACGGGCGCGGCGTGATCACCTGCCTCGAGCTGGCCGCGGTGCAGGACAAGCCGGCTCTCTTCTCGACCGTCTTGATGTGGGTGCTCGCCGAGCTGTTCGAGCAGCTGCCGGAGGTGGGGGATCTTGCGAAGCCGAAGCTGGTCTTCTTCTTCGACGAGGCGCATCTGCTCTTCGACGGGGCGACCAAGTCGTTTCTGGACTCCGTCACGCGGACGGTGCGCATGATCCGCTCGAAGGGCGTCGGCGTGTTCTTCGTCACGCAGCAGCCGACCGACTTGCCCGCAGAGGTCCTGGGTCAGCTCGGGGCACGCGTGCAGCACGCGCTGCGTGCCTTCACCCCTGAGGACGCCGACGCGCTCAAGAAGACCGTCCGCACGTATCCGACTTCGGAGTTCTACGACCTCGGCAAGCTGCTCACCGAGGTCGGTACCGGCGAGGCGGTCGTGACGATCCTCTCCGAGAAGGGCGTGCCCACCCCGGTCGTCCACACACGGCTGCGCGCGCCGCGGTCGAGCATGACAGAGTCGTCGAGCATCGCGACAGTCGCGAAGGCGTCCCCGCTTTGGACGAAGTACGGCACGCGGCTCGAGCGGGAGAGTGCGGCCGAGCAGCTCGCGAAGCGAGTCGACGCTGCACCCGCCAGACCCGAGACGCCCGAAGCGCCGTCGCACGGGAAGGCAAAGGCCGCGACGCCGACGGGCAATGCGCTGACGGACTTCCTCGGCTCGCGTCAGGGCAAGGCGCTACAGAAGGAAGTCGTGCGCGGCGCGTTCAGCCTCCTACGGAAACGTCTCTAGCAACCCGACAATGCGCTCGAGCCAGGCGCCGACAGCCGCGCCGACCGCCGCCAGGTCGGTGCGAAGGCTGTGGTCTCCCTGCACCTCGACCACCTCCCGGCGCGTCGCCGAGGGCGGCATCCCGAACGGGTCGCGCATGCCTTGGACGATGAGCATCGGTACGCGGACCGCATCGAGCTCGTCGAGCCTCGACGGCCGTGGGCCGCTGCGGCGAGGCGGCGAGAGCGGGAAGGCTAGGCAGAGCACCCCCACCGCGCCGGCGGCCTCCGCGGTGCGACACGCGACGCGCGCGCCGGACGAGCGCCCGCCCGTGACGAAGGGCAAGTCGCGAAACGCCTTGGCCCGCAAGTGCTCGACGACCGTGAGCCAGGCCGCATCCAACTGGTGTGCGGGCGCGGCGCTCTTGCGGCCGGCGACGCGGTAGGGCTGCTCGACGAGAGCAACGCTGGCGCCCGCCGCGAGCGCGGCCTCGGCCGCCGCGGCGAGATCGCGCGCAGCGATGCCCCCACCGGCGCCGTGGCCGAGGACGACCGCAGCCCGTGGCTCCCGGGCCGGGCGGATGTGCGCGTTCGCTCGGCCGTGCGGCGTCTCGATCGCGAGCACGTTCACGATCCTGCTCCGGCTACAGCTCGGCCAGTGAGCTGAACAGCTCGCGCGCGGCCAGGAGGGAGAGCGCGAGGTTGCGCACCAGCATTCGCTCGTTCGGCGCGTGGATGTTGCCGCCCGGGGTGTCGAAGCCGGTGACCACCGCCGGAATGCCGAGCCGTTCGAGCAGCGGCATGATCGGTAGCGAGCCGCCGCCGCGAAGCACAAGTGGGCGTCGTCCGGTTGCCCGCTCGAACGCTTCGGCGGCGAGTTGGAGCACGCGCGAGTCGGCCGGCGTCGCGCCCGGGTCGCACGAGGCGACCACGGCGATCTCGAGCTCGCAGCCCTCCGGCAAGTCCTTGCGCAGCAGCCCCTCGATGACGGGTGTGATCTGGTCGACGGTCTGTCCCGGCGCGAGTCGCATCGAGAGATTGGCGTGCGCCTTCGAGACGACGATCGTCTTCTGCAAGAACGGTGAGCCGCCTTCGATCCCGTTGACGTCGATCGAGGGAAGCGCCCACGTGCGGAGGTAGAACTCGTCGGCGGCCGACGGGTCGGACGGGACCGCGCCCTGCGCCGCCAGCACCGACCCACCGTCGGGGAGCCCGGTCCAGCCACGTGCCTCGTCGTCGCCGACGCGGCTCAGGCCGGTGAGCAGAGGCTCGGGGAGTCGCCCGTCTGCCGGCAGGATCCGGCTCAGAGCGGCGACCAGCACGTGCAGCGCGTTCAGGGCCGCGCCGCCGAACACGCCTGAGTGCAGATCGCGCTGTGCGGCGGTCACCTCGACGTGCAGGTAGAGCGTCCCACGCGCGGAGATATAGAAGACGGGTGTTTCGTCGTCGAGCATCGCTGCGTCGAAGATCACGCACGCGGCGGCCGCTCCGGCGTGCTCGTCGAGGAAGCCGACGATCGAGGTGCCGCCGATCTCCTCCTCGCCGTCGCAGCAGAAGCGAACGTTGACCGGAAGGTGGCCTTCCTCCGCGAGGTCGATCGCCGCGCGCAGCAGCGACCACAGCTGGCCCTTGTCGTCGGCGACGCCGCGCGCATAGAGCCACCCGTCACGAATCTCCGGTGTGAACGGGTCGCTCTCCCACAACTCGAGCGGGGCGGGTGATTGGACGTCGAAGTGCCCGTAACAGATGACCACCGGCGCGTTCGCCGGGTCGTTGCTCGCCGGGATCAAAGCGTCGACGAGCGGCCGGTCGCTCTTCGTGATCGTCGCTTGACCACCGGCCGTTCGCACGAGCTCGGCGACCCAGTTCGCGGCGGCGCGGATGTCACCCAGGCGCGCGGAGTCAGAACTGACGCTCGGGATCCGCAAGAACTCCGACAGCTCGGCGAGTTGTTCTTCGGTGAGGTTCTGGTCGGTCGTCATCGGTCGAATCCGGCTCTCCAGCTGTCTGCACACCCAGCTTGTCCGCGCAAGCGGAGGTGAGCGTTCATGGTTTTTCCTATCGATTGCGCGACCCAGCCGTCATACTGAACGACCGCGGCGTCGCCGTGCTTGCCTTCATCGAAAGGACCGCAATATGCACAGACTCTCGAAGGCCTCCATCCTCTTGGGCCTTCTGGCGCTCATCGCCGTGGCGGTTGCCTACGGCGCGAGAACCCACAAGTCCGCAAGCGACACACTCGTGTTCGGTTCGTCGGCCGATCCAGTCGCCCTCGATGGCGCACTGATCTCCGACGGTGAGTCCGGCCGCGTGATCATCCAGATTTATGAGGGCCTCGTCGCTCTCAAGCCCGGATCGACGAACGTGATCCCGTCCCTCGCAACCTCGTGGAAGGCTTCCGCGGGCGGCAAGGCATGGACGTTCACGCTGCGCAAGGGCGTCAAGTTCAGCGACGGCACACCGTTCAACGCCGCCGCGGTCTGCGCCAACTTCAACCGTTGGTACAACTTCAAAGGCTCTTTCCAGAACCCGAGTGCCACGTACTACTGGCAGACGGTGTTCGGTGGGTTCAAGACCTACGACCCGAAGTCTGGAGCCCCCAAGGGGAGCTTGTTCAAGAGCTGTAAGACCTCCGGCGACTCGAGCGCGACGATCAACCTGACCTCAGCGTCGGCGTCGTTCATCGGGGCCCTTTCGTTGCCGTCGTTCTTCATGGAGAGCCCCACCGCCATGGCGAAGTACGGAGCCAACCAGGGCAGCGTCGACAGCGACGGTGTGTTCCACCCGACCGGCACGTATGCGACCCAGCATCCGACCGGAACGGGCCCTTACATGCTGCAGTCTTGGACGCGCGGAGACAAGCTCGTCCTTGTCAAGAACCCCAGCTACTGGGGCAAGGCAGCTCACATCAACACGTTGATCTTCCGGCCGATCGCCGACAACGCAGCCCGGCTGCAGGCCCTGCAGAACGGTGAGATCCAGGGGTACGACCTGGTCGAGCCGCAGGACATCTCGACGATCAAGAGCGACAGCAACCTGAAGCTGCTCTCGCGGCCCCCGTTCAACGTCGGCATCGTCGGCATGAACCAGTCGATCGCACCGATGAACAAGCTCGCGGTGCGTCAGGCCGTTGCGTACGGACTCGACCGCAAGAGCGTCGTCGGGGCGTTCTACGGTGGCCGCGGCGTGGTGGCCAAGGAGTTCCAGCCGCCGAGCCTGTTCGGGTACGCGAATAATGTCAAGCAGTACGCGTACAACCCGGCGAAGTCGAGGGCGCTGCTCAAGGCTGCGGGCTACAAGCTTCCGGTCAAGATCAGCTTCTGGTACCCGACGAGCGTCTCACGCCCGTACATGCCAGACCCGGCCAAGAACTTCCAGGCGTTCTCGGCGAGCCTGACGAAGGCCGGCTTCAAGGTCGTTCCGCACGCTGCGCCCTGGACGCCTGACTATCTCGGTGGAGTCCAGGACGGGAAGGCACAGGTCTACCTCTACGGCTGGACCGGTGACTTCGGTGATCCCGACGACTTCGCTGGCGTGTTCTTCCGCACGCCTCAGAAGCAGTGGGGCTTCAACAACAAGACGATCTTCAACCTGTTGACGAAGGCGCGCGACGAGCCCAACCTCGAAAAGCGCATCGGTCTGTACCAGCAGGCTGAGCGCCTGTTGATGGTCTTCCTCCCGGGTGTGCCGTACGTGCACACGAGCCCGGCGCTCGCGTTCCAGAAGAACGTGAACGGTTACGTTCCGAGCCCGGTCGACATTCAGCTGTTCTCCAGCGTGTCGATCGGCTAGCTCAAAGCGCGCGACTCTCGGGAGGCCGGCCGTCGCGGCCGGCCTCCCGAGCCCTAGCTGGTCGACACCCCGAAAGTAGGCTCGAAGCCCCCCGATGCTCCGGTTCGTCGTTCGCCGTGTGGTGTTGCTGATCCCGATCCTGCTCGGGCTCTCGATCCTGGTCTTCGTGTGGATCCGGGCGCTTCCCGGAAGCCCGGCACAAGCGCTCCTCGGCGAGCGGGCTACCCCGGCGACGATTCACCAGATCAACCATCAGTACGGTCTCGACCGGCCGATCTACGTGCAGTACTGGCGGTACCTGACGGCGACCGCACAGCTTCAGCTGGGGACGTCGATCACGACGCGCCAGCCGGTGCTGACCGAGATCGGCCAGAGATTCCCCGCCACCGTCGAGCTGTCGGTGGCCGCGGCGCTCTTCTCGATCCTGATCGGGATCCCGCTCGGCTTCTTCGCTGCCAAGAAGCATGGCAGGCTCTTCGATCAGATATCGCTCGGGGTGTCGTTACTCGGGATCTCGATCCCGATCTTCTTCCTCGCCCTGATCCTCAAGTACATCTTTGCCGTGCGGCTCGGCTGGCTGCCAACGGTCGGGCAGATCTCGGTGCTGATCGACATCAAGCACCCAACGAACTTCTATCTGCTCGATGCGCTGCTGGCAGCCAACCTCGGCGCCTTCTGGGACGTGGTCAAGCATCTGATCCTGCCCGCGGTCGCGCTCGGCTCGATCCCGCTGGCGGTGATCACGCGGATCACCCGCGCCGCCGTGCTCGACGTCCAGAACGAGGACTACATCCGCACGGCGCGCGCGAAGGGGCTTCCCCCGCGGATCGTCGACCTGCGGCACGTGCTGCGAAACGCGCTCTTGCCCGTGTCGACGATCGTCGGCCTCCAGGTCGGCCTGCTGCTCTCTGGAGCGATCCTGACCGAGACGGTCTTCGCCTATCCGGGCATCGGCTCATGGCTTCGCCAGGCGATCAGCGACCGCAACTATCCGGTGATCCAGGGCGGGATCCTGTTCGTCGCGATCATCGTCGTGTTCGTGAACCTGCTGGTCGACATCTCGTACGGCCTGATCAACCCACGGATCAGGTTGGGAGGGAAGTAGAGGCATGTCGGTCGCCGAGCTCGAGTCGAGAGAGGTCATGCTCGAGGCCCAGGGCGGTCTCTGGTCGGATGCGTTCGCGCGGCTGCGCCGCAACCCGGGGCGATCGTCGGCGCCGTCCTCGTCGCCCTGTTCGTGGTCACCGCCCTCGGCGCCCCGCTGCTCGCGCCCGACGATCCACGCGTGCAGGACCTGAACCTGATCACCAGCGGCTGTTGTCCCGGGCCGTCGGCGCATCATCTTCTCGGCGTCGACGATCTCGGTCGCGACGAGCTGTCGCGCATCATCTACGGTGCGCGGCTCTCGCTGTTGATCGGGATCGTCTCCGTGTCGGTCGGACTCTCGATCGGGATCGTCACGGGAGCGATCGCCGGCTTCTTCGGCGGCTGGGTCGACAGCGTGTTGATGCGCTTCGTCGACATCATGCTCGCGATCCCCGGCTTCCTGATGGCGATCGGGATCGTCGCGCTGCTCGGGCCGGGCTCGTTCCAGATCATGATCGCGATCGGGATCGTCAACGTCCCGATCTTCACGCGCCTGCTGCGCGGCTCCGTGCTGGCCCAGCGCGAGAACGACTTCGTCCTCGCCGCGCGCGCCGTCGGGGTGCGACGTCGCACGATCCTGATCTCGCATGTCCTTCCGAATGCGATCTCGCCCGTGATCGTGCAGGGCACACTCGCGCTCGCGACGGCGATCATCGACGCGGCCGGGCTCGGGTTCCTCGGTCTCGGCCCCCAGGATCCGTCGACACCGGAGTGGGGGACGATGCTCACCGACACCGTGCGGTACCTCCAGACGGCGCCGATGCTCGCGATCTATCCCGGCATCGCGATCGTGCTCTCGGTGCTCGGTTTCAACCTGATCGGCGACGGCTTGCGCGAAGCGCTCGACCCGAAGTTGCGGGGACGTGCGTGATGGCGAGAGAGCCCCTGCTGGTCGTCGACGAGCTCGAGGTGCGGTTCTGGACGAGCCGGGGCATCGTGCACGCGGTCAACGGCGTCTCGTTTGACATCGCTCCGGGCGAGACACTTGGGATCGTCGGCGAGTCGGGCTGCGGGAAGAGCGTCACCTCGCTGGCGCTGCTCGGCATCCTTCCGCGCGCCGGCCGGGTGACTTCGGGCAGTGCGACGTTCGAAGGCTCCGAGCTGACCGCCATGAGCGACTCCCAGCTGCGCAAGATCCGCGGCAAGCAGATCGCGATGATCTTCCAGGACCCGATGACGAGTCTGAATCCGGTGCTGACGATCGGGCGCCAACTGCGGGAGCCGCTCGAGACCCACCTCGACATGAACCAGAAGGAAGCGACGACGCGCGCGGCCGAGTTGCTCGATCAGGTCGGGATCCCGGGGGCCCGTCAGCGGCTCGGGGACTACCCGCACCAGTTCTCGGGCGGCATGCGTCAGCGGGCGATGATCGCGATGGCGCTCGCCTGCGAGCCGAAGCTCCTGATCGCCGACGAGCCGACGACCGCGCTCGACGTGACGATCCAGGCGCAGATCCTCGATCTGCTTCGCGAGCTCGTCTCCGAGCGCGACACGGCCCTGATCATGATCACTCACGATCTTGGTGTCGTTGCCGGAATCTGCGAGCGCGTCAAGGTGATGTACGCCGGCACCTTCGTCGAGAGCGGCTCAGCAGACCAGATCTTCGACCACCCCCGCCATCCCTACACGCTCGGGCTGCTCGAGAGCGTGCCTCGGCTCGACACGCGTCGGCTTGCGGCGCTGAACACGATTGCCGGCCAGCCTCGGAACATGCTGGAGGCTCCGACGTCGTGCCCGTTCGCGCCTCGTTGTAGTTTCCGGCAGCACCGTTGCGACGCCGAGTTGCCGCTGCTCCGCGAGCTCGAGCCCGGGCAGGAGGCTGCCTGCTTCTTCCCCGTCGAGGAGGACGCATGGACCCGGTCGCGACTGGTCGAGCGGGCATGACGCACCCCGTGCCCGGCGCCCCGCTCGTCGAGGTCGACGACCTCAGAGTCTGGTTCCCGATCACGAGCGGCCTGCTGCTCGACCGCCATGTCGGCGACGTGAAGGCGGTCGACGGCGTCACGTTCTCGATCGAGAAGGGTGAGACAGTCGGTCTTGTCGGGGAGTCGGGCTGCGGGAAGTCGACGCTCGGCCGGGCGATCCTCCGGCTGTACAAGCCGACGAGCGGACGGATCTCGTTCGAGGGCCGTGACATCACGAAGGCTTCGGAGAACGAGTTGCACGGGCTGCGGCGGCGCATGCAGATGGTCTTTCAAGACCCGTACGCCTCGCTCAATCCACGGCATTCCGTCGGCAGGATCGTCGGCGAGCCGCTCCGCGCCCACAAGGTCTCTTCCGGCAAGGATCTGGCCGCGACCGTCGCCACCCTTCTCGGCGTCGTCGGGCTGCCGAGCGACTCGGCGAACCGCTACCCACACGAGTTCTCGGGCGGTCAGCGTCAGCGCATCGGGCTCGCCCGCGCGATCGCGCTCAACCCGGACTTCGTCGTCTGCGACGAGCCGGTCTCCGCGCTCGATGTCTCGATCCAGGCGCAGATCATCAACCTGCTCGAGGATCTGCAGCGCGAGTTCGATCTCACGTACCTGTTCATCGCGCACGACCTCGCAGTCGTGCGGCACATCTCGACCCGCATCATCGTCATGTATCTCGGCAAGGTGGTCGAGATCGCTCCGGCGGACGACCTCTACGAGAACCCGCTGCATCCTTACACGATCACGCTGCTCTCGGCGATCCCGATCCCCGATCCGGTTGTCGAGCGGCAGCGGCGTGCGATTCGCGTCGGCGGCGACCTGCCGAGCCCGGCGAACCCGCCGCAGGCCTGCCGGTTCCACACGCGCTGTCCGTTCGTGCAGCCGACGCGGTGCGCGGACGAGGAGCCGATCCTGCGCCCGCTCGGCGGCCATCTGATCGCCTGTCACTACGCCGAGGATGTGAAGGCTGGGCGGATCGCGCCGCAGCCGCCGGCGCGAGTGGCCGTCGCCGCCGAGACGCTTTAGGGAGGCTTAGGTTTGGTTTAGAACGGGGCGGGAGATACCTGGGTTACGGACAGGTTTCTCCAAGCGAAAGACCGTTCTATTCCCTATGTATACGGAGGTCCAACTGATGGGCATTACTGTCAGTCTGTTGCTTGCTGCTGCCGGTGCCATTTTGCTCTGGGCAGTTGACGCAACCGTTTCCGGTTTGAACATCCACACCGTCGGTGTGATCTTGCTGGTGGTCGGGATCATCGGCTTCATCATGTCGTTGGTCTTCTGGTCGAGTTGGGGTGGCTTCAACGCCCGCGGCGACGGTGGTTCTGCGGCGGTCGTCCACGAGCGCGTCGTCGAGCGGTAATTCAACTCGTAAATCGGGAGGTTTGGAATGCTGTGGTTGGTGGTTCTGCTTTTGTTGATCCTTGCGCTTGGAGGAGGCATCTTCCTCTCCAAGTTCCTGTTTCTCGTCTTGATCGTGGTCGTGATCGTGGCGCTGCTCGGCCGGAGATCAGCGGTCTGAGCCCGCGGGCACGCCGCAGTGGAATGATCGAGTGTGGGACGGCTGAAATGCCGTCCCACACTTTGTTCGAGGTCTCGCTGTTCTAGGTCTCGCTGTCGGTCGCCGCGAAGAGCACCGTCGGGACCTCTTCATCGCTCGGATCCCGGTTTCGGATCACGACGTCGACCAGCGTTGATCCGACGGCTGCGATCGGGATCGCGAGGATGACGGCGAAACCGCCGAAGAGAATCCCCACCGACGTGACCGAGACGAGCACGACGAGGGGCGTCAAGCCGACGGCGTCGCCGAGCACCCGAGGCACGATCAGGTAGTCCTCGAGGAGTCGCATCGCGAGCACCGCGATCCCGGCCTCGACGGCTAGGCGGGGCGAGCCGGTGAGGCCGACCCCGACGGCCAGCGCACCGGCGGCGAACGGGCCGACGACGGGGACGATCTCGACGAGCCCTGCGAACGCGCCGACGAGAATCCAGTACGGCTCGCCGATCGCCCAGAAGACCCCGGAAAGCACGATCGCCACGAGCCCGATCAGCAGTAGCTGCCCGCGCACGAAGGCTCCGAGCCGCAGGTCGATCAGCGTCCAGGTGTCGCGCACCCGTTTCCGCTTCGGGCGCGGCAGCAGCGAGCAGACCAGGTCGACCGCGCGATCCCGCTCGAAGATCCAGTACGCCGCGCTGGCGAAAACGAAGAAGATGCCGACAAGGATCTCGAAGGCCGTCACGCCCACCTGCAGGCCCGGGCGCACGAGCTTGGACGCCGAGGGCAGATGCTGGAGCCGGCGCTGGAGCGCGACGAGGATGTCGTGCTTGACGCCGGTCGAATTGTTGGCCGCATGGTTCAGGTCGCCCGCTGAGGTCGGCAAGCCCGAGACGCCGAGTGCGTTCTCCACCTGCGTCAGCGCGCGGGGAACGACCAGCCAGACGATCAGGGCGAAGAGCCCGACGATCGCGAGGTAGTGGATCGTGATCCCGATGCCTGTCGGGACCCGGCGGCGGCGAAGTGCATCGATTCCGGGTCTCATCGCCGCGGAGATCACGATCGCGAGGAAGAGCAGGGCGACGACGAGCCGCAGCTTCCAGAAGGCGATCGCGAGAACCGCGATCCCGAGGATCACGAGTCCCGCCACCGCTGCGCGCTTGGCGGTTTCCTGCAGGCCGCCCGGCGGTGCCGGTTCGCGCGGTGTCATCCGTCGACGAGCAGCCCGGAGACGGGGCCGAAGACGCGGCTCGAGCGTCGGGAGACGTGCGGGAGGCGGCAGAGCCGATGTGTGAGCGGGAGGCCGCCGAGCCGCCGTTGCAGCTGTTCCTTGCTGATCGGCTTCCAGAGCTCCTCGACGGCGGCGATCGGGTCGGCGGGAAGCTGCTCCTCGGAGAGCTCCAGATGCTCGGCCCACAGTCGGCGGCGTGTGCTGGTGGCGACGGCTGGATCGTGCAGCACGATGTTCATCTCCGTGTCGTTGAAGAGCGAGTGCTCGTTGAGGTTCGCGGATCCGATCGTGAGCCACGCATCGTCGACGATGGCGATCTTGGCATGCACATAGACGGGATCGGTCAAGGAGCCCGAGCGGGCGTAGAGCGTACAGGCCAGCAGCCGCCCACCATCGTCGTCGGCCTCGATCAGCTCGCCGAGCACCCCGCGCGTGTCGTCCGCGCCGTTGTTGGCCTTCGCCGGGAGCACGAGCAGCAACCGGAAGTCGGCGCTCGGCGGGCTCGCGAGCTTGTCGACCAGCACCGAGGCGATCTCAGGCGACCAGAGGAATTGGTTCTCGATGTAGATCAGGCGCTCGGCCGAGCGGAGCGCGCGGACGTACGACTCGAGGATCCCGAAATCGCCGCGCGGCACCGCCTTGTAGACCCGCTCCGGGATGGTGCGAACGACCTGTAGCTCGATCTGACCGGCGGGTTCGGACGATTTCGGGGGAGCGAGCTGCCGACCGGAGACCTCGTGCCAGCGCATCCGGAAGTGGTTCGCGACATCCGCCACCGCGGGCCCCTCGATGCGCGCGCTTGCGTCGTGCCAACCGACATGCGAGCGGGGAGGGTGTCGGCTCGTGTCGAACCGATCGCCACTTTCGGAGGTGAGATCGATGCCGCCGACGAAGGCGATGCGATCGTCGATCACGACCGTTTTTTCGTGATGGCAGTGCAGCGGGCGCTCTTTCGCGTCCAGGAGGCATTCGATCTTGGTGTTGCGCTGGAGCTCCGCCTGTACCTTGCGAACGTCGCTCCGCGACGGGCGAAAGAACGGGAGCGGAGCGCCTGCCCACGCGAGGATGCGGACGTCGATGCGCTCGGCGAGCTCGGCCAGCAGGTTCCGGAGCACCGCGGGCTCGCCGTCTCGCTGCAGGGCGAATCCCGGGGTGAAGAACCAGCCGGTCAGATGGACGTGCGAGCGCGCCTGCCGCAGCTCGGCCGCGATCGCGGGCAGGGCCTCGGCGCCGTCGACCAGGATCTCGACCGCGTTTCCCGCACGCGGCGGCGCCCAGCCGGCCGCCCAGCCGCCGCCTGGTGCATCGAGCGCCTCCTGCTGGCCGATCCGCCGCAACCGGCGGTGGTGGTGACTGCAGATCTGCTCCGACAGACGGGCGCCGAGCCACGCGTCGAGAGAGAACATCAGGTTGCGGGTCGTGCGCGGCGGCATTGCGCATGCGTACCCGGCTGTCGAGGTTCGTACTCCTCGGCTGCCGGGTCAGGATGAGACGAGGATGCGCGCCGGCCTGCGCAGGGCCTGAACGACCCAGCCGCCGACCGCGAGCAGCAACAGTCCGAGTGCGAGCAGTGTGAGCACGAGGCGCGGGTTCATACCCACAAGACGCAGCGAGGCGAGGTGATCTTCCCGGGTCTCAGCGCCGGGTGACGAACACGTACTCTCGACTGTCGTCGGCGAACGGCTCTCTTTCGAAACCCCCGTAGAGGGCCTCGAGCTCGAGGCCCGCGACGTCGATCAGCGCGAGCCACTCGTTGCGCGTCGCCCACCAGAGTGAGCTGGTGCCGCCGTCGTCGAGTGAGATGTCGATTCGGTTGTCGCCGACCGCGTAGCGCACCGTGTGTGGCACCGGCTCGTCGTGGTGCTGCCCGTCGAGCCGGACCGCGGCTCGATGATCGAAGGCGAAGGCATTCCAGGCGAAGCGGCCTCCCGGGCGGAGTGAGGCTGCAACCTGTTCGAAGGTGCGCCGCCGGTCGGCCCACGTCGGCAGGTGAAGAAGCGCCCGGAACGGGCAGTAGACGAGGCCCGCCGGCTCGCTGAGCGAGAGGTCCCTCATGTCGCCTTCGCGCAGGTCGAGCTCCGCACCCGCAGCAGCGGCGTTGGCGCGGGCCTGCTCGAGCATCGCCGGGGAGGAATCGATCCCGATCACCGTGCGCCCGGTTGCCTGGGCGACCGGGATGGCGACACGGCCGTTGCCGACCGCCAGCTCGACCAGCGGCCCATCGGCCGCACACGCGAGCTCGATGTAGAAGGGAACATCGGCGGTCATCGGCGCAGACCACTCGTCGTACCGGTCCGAGAATGCTTCGTCCCAGCTCATCGGCTCCGATGCTACGGCGCCCGCCGCCCCGAGGCCGGCGGGCGGCGCCTGCTCACCGCGCTTCGAGCCCGCAGCGCTTGCATCGGTGGCGCTTCGCCGGCAGCCGCGCGCCGCAGCGCTCACACCGGGCCGGCGCGCGCGCCCGACGCGCGCCGGCCGTAGCCCGGATCTCGTCGGAGCCGATCAAGAGCACCACGAGACCGTCGTCGGCGTCGAGCGACGCGAGGTAGGCATCGCGACACCGCTCGACATCGCCGTGCTGCTCGACGAGCTCGGCGAGTGCGTAGAGATGATGGCGGTGCGACCTCATGGCCGCGCCGCCGTCGGGCTGATCACAGCTGTCATCGTCCTGCCCTCGGCCACCGGCATCCCTTCGAGCTGCCCGGCCTCCTTGAGGTCCTCCGCGAGCCGCGCGATCAGGTCGCGCCCGCGCTCGGGATGCTCGCGCTCGCGGCCGCGGAAGATCACGACGGCTTTCACCTTCGATCCGTCCCGCAGGAAGCCGAGAGCGCGGTCTCGTTTCCACGCGTAGTCGTGGGAGCCGATCTTCGGCCGCAGCTGGACCTCCTTCAACGAGATGTGAACCTGATTCCTTCTCGCTTCGCGCAGTCTGCGCTCCTCCTCGTAGCGCCACTTCCCGTAGTCGAGGACGCGGCACACGGGAGGGTCCGCGGTCGCCGCGATCTCGACGAGATCGAGCTCGAGCGCGTACGCGTAGGTCCGCGCCTCGTCGGCGCTCATCACCCCGAGTTGTCGTCCGTCCTCGGCGATCAGTCGCACCGCCGGATTGCCGATCTGTTCGTTGATCCTCGCCGTGACGCGCCGGTCCTGCGCGACGGCACCACGCTTGCGTGCTTTTCTCAACCAGAGTCCTTTCTCGAACTGAACGGGGGACGCAGCAGCGCACCGTTCGGCTAGGACATCTGTGCTGTGCGCAAGCGGAGCTAGCGCGCGGCCGGGCCGAGCGAGAGGGCTGCTGCAGCGGTTGCGTGGATCATGGCGGCCCTCCTTGCACTCGTGAACCGGCCGAGGCCCCGAATACTACGTCAGGCGAACCGGAAAAACGGGCGGCTTTCTGAGCGGGAGCGACGCGACTCGAACCCGCGATTGTCACCCCATTCAGGTTCGGAAGTAGCAGGCTGGATCCGTCTTGTGACGGCCCCGGCGCGGGTCAGCGCCGGACTATCCGACGCTCGCCTGCACGCTCGAGCTCGGGATCATGGTGATCTCGATCACCGAACGGCTCGGTGAAGAAAGGCCTGTTATGGTTGCGGGCTGTTGGTTGATCACCGTGTCGGAGGAGCCGGGCCGTGACGGCGCTCGATCTCGCGCGATGGCAGTTCGGGATCACGACGATATTTCACTTCCTGTTCGTCCCGGTCTCGATCGGGCTGGCGCTGTACGTCGCGATCTGCCAGACGTTCCACTTCCGAACCGGGAAGGACGCCTACGCGCGCCAAACGCTGTTCTGGGGACGACTGCTCTTGATCTCGTTCGCGGTTGGAGTCGTGACAGGAATCATCCAGGAGTTCCAGTTCGGGATGAATTGGTCGCTCTATTCCCGGTATGTCGGCGACGTCTTCGGGGCGCCGCTGGCGATGGAGGGGCTGGCGGCCTTCTTCCTCGAGTCGACGTTTCTCGGACTGTGGATCTTCGGGCGCGGGCGGCTTTCGCCGCGGCTGCACCTGGCGACGATCTGGTGCGTCGCCGGCGGGACGATGCTCTCCGCCTACTTCATCATCGCCGCCAACGCATGGATGCAGCACCCGGTCGGCTACCGCCTGGTCGGCGGCAAGGCGCAGCTCGTCGACATCTGGAAGGTGCTGTTCAGCGACCTGACGGTGTGGGCGTTCCTGCACGTGATCTTCGCCGCGGTGCTGACCGTCGCGCTCGTCGCGCTGGCGGTGTCCGCCTGGCACCTGCGCCGCGGGCAGGAGGTGGCGCTCTTCACGAGCGCGGTCAAGATCGCGCTCGTCCTCGCCGTGGTCGGTGCGCTCGGCTCGCTGTACGTGGGTGACGAGCTCGGACGCACGCTGATCCGCGAGCAGCCGATGAAGATGGCGGCCGCGGAAGCGCTGTTCAACACCGAGCAGCCGGCGGCTTTCTCGCTGTTCGCTTCCGGGAGCTTCACCCATAACCCGCGCCATACGAGCCGCGATCTGAAGGTCCCGCACTTGCTCTCGCTGGTGGCGACACGCTCGTGGAACGACCAGGTCCGGGGCGTCAACCAGCTCGACGCGCAGGACCAGCAGCAGTACGGGCCCGGCGAGTACGCACCCTACGTCGCCATTGTCTACTGGTCGTTCCGCTCGATGATCTACCTGTGGGGGCTCGTGCTCGCGCTTGCTGTGAGCGGCATGTGGCTTTGGAAGCGTGGGCGCCTGGCGAGCTCGCGGCGTTGGCTCGGAGCGTGCATCGTCGCCGGGGTGCTGCCTTTCCTGATGAACACCGGCGGCTGGTTGATGACCGAGTCGGGTCGGCAGCCGTGGATCGTGCAGGGGCTCTTGAAGACCTCTCAGGCGAGCTCGCCGAACGTGAGCTCGACCCAGGTCTGGACGACGCTCGCCGGCTTCGCCGCGATCTTCACCGTTCTCGGAGGCGTCGCGCTGTGGCTGTTCCTGCGCGAGGCGCGCAGCATCCCAGGCGAGCATGAGGAGGGCCTGGGCGCCGAGGCGTCGCTCACCTACTGATGCACGACTACTCCGCCATTCAGGTGCTTTGGTTCGTCCTGATCGGAGTCCTCTGGGCCGGCTACTTCGTTCTCGAGGGCTTCGACTTCGGAGTCGGAATGCTCCTGCGCTTGCTCGGCCGCGACCGTGCCGAACGACGTGCGTTGATCCACACGATTGGCCCGGTGTGGGACGGGAACGAGGTGTGGCTGATCGTCGCAGGCGGCGCGACCTTCGCCGCCTTCCCACAGTGGTATGCAACGCTCTTCTCCGGCTTCTACATCGCGTTGTTCCTCGTCCTCCTCGCGCTGATCGCGCGCGGCGTCGCCTTCGAGTTCTGGGGCAAGGACGAGCGATCCGCCTGGACGTCGGCCTGGGAGTGGGCGATCACGATCGGCAGCTTCCTCGTCGCGCTGCTCTGGGGCGTCGCGTGGGCGAACATCGTCCACGGCGTGCCGCTCGACGGCAAGGGAAACGCGGACGGGAGCCTCACCACGCTGCTGAACCCGTACGCGATCGTTGGCGGCGTGACGACTGTGTTGCTGTTTCTCTCGCTGGGCTCGATCTTCCTGACCTTGCGCACCAAAGGCGAGTTGGTCCAGCGGGCCCGCAGGGTCGCGCGCACGGTCGCGCCCGCGGCTGGGCTGGTGGGAATCGCCTTCGTCGTGTGGACGATCGTCGACCAGTCTCACCAAAGCGGAGTCGAGATCGCGGTGAGCTTGCTCGCGATCGTCGCGCTCGCCTTGTCCGCTCTCGCTCAGCTTCGGTACCGCGATGGAGCCGCGTTCGCGCTCGGTGCATTCGCTGTCGCCGCGCTCGTTGCGATGTTCTTTGTCGATTTGTTCCCGCACACGATGGTCTCCACGACCAATCCGGCGTACAGCCTGACGCTGAACGCTTCGGCTTCGTCTCACTACACGCTGACAGTGATGACGGTCGTGGCCGTGATTCTGCTGCCTGTCGTGCTCGCCTACCAGGCCTGGACGTACTGGGTGTTCCGCCGGCGGATCGGGCCGGAAGATTTCGTCGAGCACGTGCGAAACCCGCTCGACCTGCTCGCCGGCCGCGGCGAGGGCGACGCCCCCGTCGGCGGCTAGCGTGGCTCGGGTCGACCGGCCGCTGTTGCGGTTCAGCCGCTCGGCGCGCACGTCGCTCGTGGTCGCGGTTGGCCTGGGCGTTGCGGCCGCTGCGCTCCTCGATCTCCCAGGCCACGCTGCTGGCGCGGGTGATCGCCGGTGCGGTCGACGGCCAGAACCTGGCCCAGCTGCGCCACACGCTCGGGCTCCTCGCCATCGTCGTGGTCGGGCGCGGGCTCGTCGCTGCCGGCTTCGAGCTTTCGGGACGACGCGCCGCCGGCCGGGTGATGCGCGAGCTCCGGGCGCGCTTCAGCGAGCACATCTTGCGGGCTCGCCCGACAGCCCTGCGCGACAGTCGCGCCGGTGAGCTGGTCACTGCCGCCGTGCAGGGCGTCGACGCGCTCGAGGCCTACTTCGCCCGCTACCTCCCCCAGACCGTCCTTGCGGTCGTCGTGCCGCTGCTCCTCGTCGCCTGGGTGATGCCGCACGACCTCGCCGCCGGAATCGTCCTGCTCGTCACCGTCCCGCTCGTCCCGGTGTTCATGGTGCTGATCGGCCTCGCAGCACGCGCGAGCAGCGAGCGGCGCTTGCGGACATTGTCGCGGCTCGGCGCGCATTTCGTCGACGTCGTGCGCGGTCTCGAGACGCTTCGCGCTCACGATCGAGACGGGGAGCAGGCGGCGACGCTGGCCAAGGCGGGGGAGGCGTACCGGCGGGAGACGATGGCGACGCTGCGTCTGGCGTTCCTCAGCGCGCTCGTGCTCGAGCTGTGCGCGATGCTCGGCACGGCGCTTGTCGCGGCGACGGTGGGCATCCAGCTCGCCGAGGGTCATCTGAGTCTGCAGACGGGCCTCGCCATCCTGATCCTGGCTCCCGAGCTGTACCAGCCGATCCGCCAGCTCGGAGCCAACTTCCACGCCGGCGTCGACGGCCTTGCCGCCGCCGGGCAGATTCTGGCCGTGCTCGACGAGCCGGCCGCCATCCGCGCTCCCACGCGACCGCGGCCTGCGCCGGATCCCGCTGTCGCGGAGATCGTGCTCGATGACGTGACGGTCTCCTACCCGGGCCGCGGCCGCCCGGTGCTCGCGGGGGTTTCGTTGCGCCTCGCGCCGGGCGAACGAGTCGCGCTGGTCGGCGAGAGCGGCGAAGGCAAGACGACACTCGCTGCGCTCGTGCTGCGTCTGCTCGATCCGGAGTCAGGCGCCGTTCGCTGCGACGGAATCGATCTGCGCGACATCGACCCTGTCGCCTGGCGCCGGCGCCTCGCCTGGGTTCCGCAGCGTCCGACGATCTTCGCGGCCACGCTCGAAGAGAACGTCCGGCTCGGCGCCCCTGACGCATCGGAAGCGGCGGTGCGCGCGGCGATCTCCGCGGCTGTGCTCGATCCGGTCGTCGACTCGCTACCGGACGGCGCCGCGAACCGGATCGGTGAGGGAGGCCGGCGCCTCTCGGCCGGCGAGGCGCAGCGCGTCGCACTCGCGCGCGCGTTTCTTCGCGACGCATCCTTGTTCGTCCTCGACGAGCCCACGGCGCACCTCGACGCCGAGACCGCGCGCCTGGTCGCCGCCGCGCTCCAGCAGCTCACGGCCGGCAGAACGACTCTGCTCGTCGTTCACAACACGGAGCTCGCCGCCGGCGCGGACCGGGTCGTCGAGCTCACATGTGACGGTCTCCGTGCCCGGAGCCTCCGCGACGGAGCGGCGGCGGCATGAGCGACTCGAGCCTTGCGACGACGCGCGCGGGAACAGCCGGGGTGCTCTGGCGGGCGGTCCGTCTCGCCGGCGGACGTCCGGGACGGCTCGCCGCCGCGGTCGCCTGCGGAGCGGGCACGGCCCTGGCTGGGGTCGCGCTCCTTGGAACCTCCGGCTATCTGATCAGTCGAGCATCCGAGCGTCCGCCGATCCTTTCACTGACCGTCGCCATCGTCGCGGTGCGCGCGCTCGCGATCGCACGGGCGCTGCTGCGCTACGCCGAGCGGCTGGCCTCCCACGACCTTGCGTTCCGGATGCTCGCCGAGTTGCGGGTGCGCTTCTTCGCACGGCTTGCGCCGCTCGTCCCGTCCGGGCTCGGGACACTGCGGACGGGTGATTTGCTGAGCCGCTTCGTCGCCGACGTCGACCGGCTTCAGGATCTCTACCTGCGCGGGCTTGCGCCTCCACTCGTCGCGGCCCTCACGATCGGAGCGATCGGCGCCGGGGCGGCTGCGCTCCTTCCCTCTGCCGGAGCGCTGCTGGTCGTCGGCCTTGCGCTCGGGGCGCTCGGCCTTCCTGCGCTCACAGCTGCGCTCGCGCGTACGACCGGACGGCGCGAGGCACCGGCGCGCGCTGCCCTGGCGGGCGACCTCCTCGAGATCGTTACAGGAGCCCCGGAGCTCGCGGTCTACGGCCGCGAAGCCGACTGGGCCGCGCGCCTCAACCGTAGCGAGGCGACGCTCGGCCGTGTCCAGGCGCGCGACGCGCTCACGGGCGGGCTCGCGACCGGAGCGGGCGTGCTCTTCGCTGGCGCGCTCGCGCTCGCCGTTCTGCTCGTTGCCGTACCCGCCGTCAACGCCCACCGGCTTGACTCGGTGCTGCTGGCTGCGCTCGTTCTCGCAGCGCTTGCGGCCTTCGAGGCCATCGCTCCGCTCCCCCAGGGCGCTCAGCAACTCGGCGCCTGCGCTGCCGCCGCCCGACGGCTCGAACAGGTGATCGACCGCGAGCCGACCGTTGGAGATCCGCCGAAGCCCCACCCGCTCCCCCGGACAGGCGACCTGGCGGTCGCGGATGCGACCGTCCGTTACCCGGGCAGAGCGGAGCCGGCTCTCGACAGCGTCTCGCTCCGCCTGCAGCCCGCGGGAAGAATCGCCGTCGTCGGGCCGAGCGGCGCCGGGAAGACGACGCTCGCGCACCTGCTCGTCCGCTTCCAAGATCCCGACAGCGGCACGATCACGCTCGGCGGCGCCGACCTCCGCACGGCCGCTCAGTCCGACGTGCGGCAGGCGGTGCGGCTCGACGGGCAGGAGGCTCACCTGTTCACGACCACGATCGCCGCCAACGTCCGCATCGGCCATCCCGAGGCGCACGACGGCGACGTCACCGCCGCGCTTACGCGCGCCGGCCTCGGCGGCTGGATCACCTCTCTCCCCGACGGCGTCGCGACCGAGGTCGGCGAGGACGGCTTCGCCGTCTCCGGTGGCCAGCGGCGCCGCATCGCACTCGCCCGTACGCTCGTCGCGCCCGCCCGCTTTCTCGTCCTCGACGAACCCGCCGCCCACCTCGACGATCGCGCGGCTCGACAGCTCTTGGCCGGAATCGCCCGCAACGGCGACGGCCGTGGGATCCTCGCGATCACCCACACCACTGTCGGTCTCGAAGACTGGGACGAGATCATCGTCCTCGAAGCCGGCCAGGTCGTCGAGCGCGGCACACACGCCGAGCTCGTCGCTCGGAACGGTCGCTACGCCACGCTTGCCGCGAAGGAACTCGTGACCGCCCACGATCAGGCCGCGGCGGGCGCAGCAAACGTGCCGGTTGGGTAGCGCCGAGAGCGGATGCTCCCCGTCCCCGCTAGATGACGAAGTCGCGTGGCGTCCTGGATCATCCTTGGCGGACGTGAGCGCGACCCTGAGCCACCACGCGCCGGTCCACGAGAACCGACCTGCTCGGGTCTTACCGCTAGCCCGGGCCGCGTCCGGGCGCGCCGAGAGGCGACGCGATCGGCGTGCCCCGGAAGCATCCGAGCGTGTAGGGGTACTCGAGGGTCGCGCTGTAGTGGTAGATGCGGACGCGCTTGCCGCGGAGGGTCACCCAGCCGACGTGGCCGTGGCAGGCGTCGAGATGGGCGTCGGTCAGCAGGTGCCCGTTGGCGTCGCGAGGGCCGTAGATCGGGAAGCCGTCGAGCGCGTAGCCGACGAGCTGTTCCTGGCTCTTCACGGTCGAGCCGGTCAGGCAGGGCGGGATCGAGTGGTAGTGGTAGATGCCGCGCATCTGCGGGTGCCCGTCGCAAAGATCCTGTGTCTCGTGGGCGACTGCGTCGCGGTGCGAGTCGTCGAGCGCGTTGAAGATCGCGACGCCGTCGACCGCGATCCCGATCATCCCCATCGGCAGGCACGACGGAGTAGCCGCGACCTTCGGCTGCAACGGCAGCGAGAGGACGACGGACTGCGACTTGATCGCATTCGGATTTCGATCGTAGGCGTAGGCGGGGTCGCTCGGAGAGATTGGGAACCGCCCCGTGGGCGCGTTCTTCGGCACCCCGTTGCTCGTGACCAGGAGCTCGGTGCCGCGTACGGCGAAGCGAATTTCGCCGTTCCAGTTCACCCGACCGCTGACGACCGTCTTTTGGTTCAAGTCGAACGTATCTCCGTGGATCCAGGGGCCCGCGTGCTGGGCGCCTCCCTGCCTGCCCGGCCCCTGCTGGCAGGCGTCCACGTATCCGCTCCTCGGCGAGCTCGAAACGCGGCCGTCCCCAAGCGGGAGGCGGGTGACGTCGGTCGCCGACGGTGTCGGATTCGCCGTGCCTGCCTCAACAGCGAGCGGAACGGCGGCGCCGGACGCGAGCAGCGCTAGCAGCGGGAGGGCCGCGCGCCCCCGAGCGAGCCTCGCCCGCGGCGCGGACGAAAGGCGGGCGATGAGCTTCGCGATCGATCTGTCCATAGGAACCTCCGACAGCCTGGTCGGGCCGGCGAGCTGCGGATCTCATCGTCGCCGGCGGTCGTCAACTCTCGGTGACGCGAATGCGAAGCGAACGTAAAGGGTAGACGCGACCGATCGACCCCGCTCTCGCCAAGGCAGAGGCGATCCTCGACGACTTCGCCAGCTTCCGGGACGAAGAGCCCTCGCCACGCGAACGACGCAAGCAGCTCGCGACACTGCTCGACCGTGTCTGACAGGACGGCGGCCACATCGTCGCGGTCCGGCCCAGACTGCCCTTCGTGCGCTACTTCAAGACGATGCAGAGACTGAACACCCCGCCTCGCGGGCGGGGTGTCAAAGGCGGGAGCGACGGGAGTCGGCGCCTCGTTAGGCACCCCGTCGAGATTCGCTGAGCTACGGTTGTGTCTCGCCACGGGGCTCATGCCAGTCTTCGTGTCTGTCACAGCGTGTCGGTGGCGATGTCGCGCGCCCAGATCGTGCCAAGCGGTTGCTCGAGCTGGCAGTTGGCGATGATGCGGCCGCGTTCCTCGTTGTCGAGCTGCCCAGCGTCGATCTCCTCGACGAAGCCGTCCGGAAAGCCGCCACTCTCCATGTGAGCGCGACACGCATCGGTCGTAACCGTGAAGCCGCGAGGTCCAGGCAGGCCGATCCGAGTCATCTCGGAGAGCCCGATCCCTTGCCCCCGAGTGTCGCGCGCCCACCCGGCGCATCGTCCTCGAAGTCGTACACAAATTGCGTGCGGACTGCGGTGAGGGTCATCGGGGGGCCTTCCTCTCGACGCTTGTCGTTTCTCCTGCCACGACTTGTCGAGCGCGTCCATGGCAGCGGCATCCGTAGTTGCCCGATGAGCGAATCCGCGGCCGCGCCGATAACCACGGCCACCTCTGAGAGCAAGGTTGGAACAGACCAACCGGAGGCGTGAAATGAAAGCTCTGACGACATCGAGTTCTGCCCCGCTGTCACCGACGTTCGCGGAAGTCACTGTCGAGCGTGTCATGCACGTCGGCTTCGTCGGTTGTGCGCTAGAGACGCCGCTGCGTGCGGTCGCGGCGTTGATGGCGGAACATCGCGTTCACTGCCTGGTCGGTTTCGGCGACCTGGCCGACGACGACACGCGCCTGTGGGGCGTCGTCTCCGACATCGACGTCGTCGCCGCGCTCGCTGCCGGCGTCGGCGGTATGACT
Source organism: uncultured Actinomycetes bacterium (assembly GCA_963847845.1). GTDB lineage: Bacteria > Actinomycetota > Thermoleophilia > Gaiellales > Gaiellaceae > PALSA-600. The sequence continues at coordinate 265,102 of CAWKBI010000004.1, read as the reverse complement.
GCAGGCGAGATCGCCTCTACCGAGCTCGTGACGATCGAACCGGGCGAGACCGTCCGGCACGCGGCCGAGTTGATGCGCGACCACGAGGTGTCGCACCTGCTTGTCGTCGACGGCGCGTCAGACCGTCCACTCGGCGTCATTTCCACACTCGATGTGATGGCGCTCGCTGCCATGGTCGAGTAGCGAAGCGTGTCCCGTCGACGAGCCAGGACGGGATCTGGGAAAGTGTCCGTAAGGAGGTCCTGTTGACCGAGACCCAACAGGCGATCGTCGTCGCGGACGCACTCGACCGCCTGATCATCGCGCTCTCCGCCCGCGGCTACCGGGTGCTCGGCCCCACCGTCCGTGACGGGGCGATCGTCTACGACGATCTCGAGTCGGCGAACGACCTCCCGATCGGCTTGACCGACCGGCAGGACGGCGGCACGTACCGGCTCGAGCGTCGCGGGGATGAGGCCCGGTTCGGGTATGCGGTCGGCCCCCACTCCTGGAAGCGCTTCCTGTTCCCGCCTCGGGTGCGGTTATGGCGCGCGAAGCTGAACGGGAGCACGCCGACGATCGAGGAGGAACCACCCGACGAGACGCCGCTCGCCTTTGTCGGGGTGCGCTCTTGCGAGCTGCACGCGATCGAGATCCAGGATCGAGTCTTCATGGGCGGCAAGCACACGGACCGCGACTATGCCGCCCGGCGCGACGGGGCGTTTCTCGTCGCGGTGAACTGCTTCGAGCCGGGCGGAACCTGCTTCTGCACGTCGATGGGCACCGGCCCGAAGGCCCAGTCGGGTTACGACCTCGCCTTGACCGAGTTGCTCGACGGCGAGCATCGGTTTCTCGTCGAGACAGGTTCCGAGCGCGGCGCGGAGGTCCTCACCGAGCTCCACGGCAGGGCCGCCGCCGCGGTCGATCTCGACGCGGCGATCGCATCGGTCGAGAGCGCGGCCGAGAAGATGGGCCGCACGATGGAGACCTTCGACCTCCGCGACCTGCTGGCGCGCAACCTCGACCATCCACGCTGGGAAGAGGTCGCCGAGCGCTGCCTCACCTGCGGCAACTGCACGCTCGTCTGCCCCACGTGCTTTTGCTCGGCAGTCGAGGACGAGACCGACCTGTCCGGCCAGGAAGCCGAGCGCTACAGGGTCTGGGACAACTGCTTCTCGGTCGACTACTCGTACATCCACGGCGGCAGCATCCGCCCGTCAGGCAGCTCGCGCTACCGCCAATGGATGACCCACAAGCTCGGGACGTGGCACGACCAGTTCGGGTCGTCCGGCTGCGTGGGCTGCGGGCGCTGCATCACCTGGTGCCCGGTGGGCATCGACATCACCGAGGAGGTCGCGGCGATCCGCGCGACCGAGGGAGACCATGTCGCGGCCACTTGAAAGCCTCTTGCACGACGTCCCGTTCTTCGACGGGCTCGCACCTGCAGAACTGACCCTGATCGCCGGGTGCGGAAGGAACGTGCATTTCGCGGCGAACGAGAGCCTCTTCCGTGAGGGCGACGAGGCAAACACCTTCTACGTCGTTCGCCACGGAAGCGTCGCCTTGGAGACGTTCGTCTCCACCCGCGGCCCCGTCGTGATCGAGACGATCGAGGCGGGCGAAGTGATCGGCTGGTCGTGGCTGTTCGCGCCGTACCGCTGGCACTTCGACGCGCGCGCGTTGACCGGCGTGCGCGCGACCGGGTTCGACGGTGCCTGCCTGCGGCAGAAATGCGACCAGGACCCGGAGCTCGGCTATGACCTGATGGCCCGCTTCGCGCAGGTGCTGATCGAACGCCTGCAGTGGACGCGACTCCGACTCCTGGACGTCTATGGCAACGGTCGCTGAGCAGCCACCGCTCGGAGCGCTCACACCGCTGCCGTTCTCGGTCACCGCCCGCGAGCAGAACACCGCGGACACCTGGACGCTGACGCTCGAGCCCGCTGCGGGCGACAGCGTCACGGTCGCCCCGGGGCAGTTCATGATGGTCTATGTCTTCGGGATCGGTGAGGTGCCGATCTCCGTGAGCGGGCCGCCGAATCGGCCCGGGCCGGTCGTGCTGACCGTGCGGGCAGTGGGCGCGGTCACGACTGCGATCTGTGCGGCGGAGCCGGGCGCGACGCTCGGCCTGCGCGGGCCGTACGGCAACACGTGGCCGATCGACGAGGCGGCCGGCGGCGACGTCGTCGTAGTCGCCGGCGGCATCGGCCTGGCCCCGCTGCGCCCGGTCCTCTTGCGCGCACTCGAGCGAGGCAGCGACTACAGCACCGTGAGCCTGCTGTACGGCGCGCGCACGCCCGCCGACCTGCTCTATCCGGAGCAACTCGCCGCGTGGGGAGACGCTTTCGACGTCGACCTGACCGTGGACATTGCAGGCGGCGACTGGGCCGGTCGGGTCGGAGTCGTGCCGAAGCTCGTCGCGGGCGCCCGCTTCAGGCCCGAGCAAGCGGCGGCGTTCGTCTGCGGCCCGGAGATCATGATGCACTTCACGATCAAGGCGCTGATCGATCGCGGAGTCTCGCCCGAACGGATCCACATCTCGATGGAGCGCCACATGCAGTGTGGTGTGGGCCTCTGCGGCCATTGCCAGCTCGGCCCGACGCTGATCTGCCGGGACGGGCCCGTCTACACCTACGCGGAGGCCGAACGGTGGCTGGCGGTGCGTCAGCTGTGACGGACAAGCCAAAGCTCGCCGTCTGGAAGTTCGCGTCGTGCGACGGGTGCCAGCTCTCGCTGCTCGACCTCGAGGACGACCTGCTCGCGCTCGCGGGCACCGTGGAGGTCGCCGAGTTCCGCGAGGCGACGAGCAGCGTGGTCGAAGGGCCGTACGACCTGTCGCTGGTCGAAGGCTCGATCACGACCGCCCACGACGCCGAGCGCATCCTGGAGGTTCGTCGCCAGTCGAAGGCGCTCGTCACGATCGGCGCGTGTGCGACCTCCGGAGGGATCCAGGCGCTGCGCAACTTTGCCGACGTCCGCGAGTTCACCACCGCCGTCTACGCCTCGCCCGAGTACATCTCGACGCTCGAGACCTCGACGCCCATCTCGGCGCACGTTGCCGTCGATTTCGAGTTGCACGGCTGTCCGATCAACAAGCGGCAACTGCTCGAGGTCGTGACCGCGTTCCTGCACGGCCGCAAGCCCGGGATCCCGGCCACGAGCGTCTGCACGGAGTGCAAGAAGCGCGGTCTCGTCTGCGTGACGGTCGCGCACGGCACTCCATGCCTCGGTCCTGTCACGCACGCCGGCTGCGGTGCCCTCTGCCCCGCCTACAACCGGGGGTGCTACGGCTGCTTCGGACCGATGGAGACACCCAATGCAGCGGCGCTCATCCCTCGGCTCCGTGACCTCGGGCTCACCGAGCGCGGCGTCGAACGTGTCTTCCAGACCTTCAACGCGAGCGCCGAGCCATTCCGAGAGGCGGCGACGAGCCGTGACTGAGCGCCGTGTGATCAAGACCGACTATCTCGCTCGGGTCGAAGGCGAGGGTGCGATGACCGTGCGACTGGAGAACGGCAAGGTCGAGCACGTCGAGCTGCGGATCTTCGAGCCGCCGCGTTTCTTCGAGGCGCTCCTCCGCGGCCGTGCGTCCGTCGAGGCGCCGGACATCACGGCCCGGATCTGCGGCATCTGCCCGGTCGCCTACCAGACGAGTGCCGTCAACGCGCTCGAGAACCTGAGCGGCGTCGAGGTACCGGAGCCGATCCGGATCCTTCGCCGGCTTCTCTACTGCGGCGAGTGGATCGAGAGCCATGCGCTCCACGTCTACATGCTGCACGCGCCCGATTTCCTCGGCTACGCCGGCGCGGTCGAGCTGGCCCGCGACGCGCCCCAGGCGGTCGAGCGTGGTCTCGCCCTGAAGAAGACGGGTAACGAAGTGATGGCACTCGTCGGCGGGCGCGAGATCCATCCGATCAACGTCCGTGTGGGCGGCTTCTACCGCGCGCCGACCCGCCGGGAGCTCCGCACGCTGGTCGAACCGCTCGAGCGTGCCCGCGAGGCCGCCCTCGAGACCGTCCGGTGGACGTCCACGTTCGACTTCCCCGAACGCACGGTCGAATGCGATCTCGTCTCGCTCTCGCATCCCGACGACTACGCGATCGAGCGCGGCCGGATCCGCTCGGACCGTGGCCTCGACATCCGCCGTCGGCGAGTACGAAGAGCATTTCGAGGAGGAGCACGTCGAGCGCTCGACCGCATTGCACTCGAGGCTCCGCGAACGGGGCACCTACCTCTGCGGCCCGCTCGCGCGCTACACGCTCAACCACGACCAGCTCTCACCACTCGCGCGCGAGGCGGCGCGGGAAGCGGGCCTCGACTCGAGCTGCCGCGACCCGTTTCGCAGCATCGTCGTGCGCAGCGTCGAGCTGGTGTACGCCTGCGACGAGGCGCTCCGGCTGATCGAGGCATACGACGAGCCCGACGAGCCTGCCGTCCCCGTCCCGCCGGTCGCAGGGACCGGCTGTGGGGCCAGCGAGGCTCCGCGGGGACTGTGCTACCACCGCTACCGGGTCGACGCCGAGGGGACGATTCTCGAAGCCAAGATCGTTCCGCCGACATCGCAGAACCAGCAGGCGATCGAAGACGACCTGCGCGACGTCGTCGGGCGCAACGCCCACCTCGGTGACGACGACCTGCGCGGGCTGTGCGAACAGACGATTCGCAACTACGACCCGTGCATCTCGTGTGCCACGCATTTTCTCTCGCTGGAGGTGGAACGAGGGTGAAACGCGTTGTCGTCGGAGTCGGAAACGACCTTCGCCGGGACGACGGCTTTGGCCTCGCGGTCGCCGCACGGCTCCGCGGCCGCGTCCCTGCCGGTGTCGAGATCGCCGAGTGCGAGCAGGAGCTGAGCCGGCTGCTCGACACCTGGGACGGCGCTTCGACGGCGATCGTCGTGGATGCGGTCGAGTCGGGCTCGACGCCGGGAACGCTGCACCGCTACGACGCGGGCGCAGAAGCAGATGCGATCCCGGCGCGAATGTTTCGCTCCTCCACTCATGCGTTCGGGGTCGGCGAGGCGATCGAGGTCGCGCGCGCGCTCGGCAGGCTGCCGCGACAGGTCGTCGTCTACGGCGTCGAGGGCAGCGAGTTCACTGCAGGCGAAGGCCTCACGACGTCCGTCGAAGCGGCAGTCGAGATCGTTGCGACGGCCGTCCTCGACGATCTGGACCGCCTGGCGAGAGAGGACGAGCCGTGCACGAGCGAGCGCTGATGAAAGACGTTCTGCGCAGGATCGAAGAAGCAGCACTCGTCGAGGGCGCTGCTCGCGTCACCAGGATCAGTGTCCGCCTCGGCGCGTTGTCCCACTTCACGCCCGATCACTTTCGCGAGCATTTCGAGGACGCGTCGCGAGGCACGATTGCAGAAGGCGCCGCCGTCGAGGCGGTCGTCGACAGCGACATCACCGACGCGCAGGCCCACGGCGTCGTGCTGGAGCGCGTCGAGATCGAGCTCCCCGAGCCGGCGCCGGCACCCTGATGTGTCTCGGCGCGATCGCGGTGCTCGCCCAGGCGTGGGACGACGCGGGCGTGCGTGTCGGCCGGCTCGACGACGGCTGCGTGGTGCCCCTTTCGTTCGTCCCCGACGCCCCCGTCGGAGCGCACCTGCTCATCCATCTCGGCATCCCGGTCGAGGTACTCGACCGCGACGCCGCAACCGAGGCTCTCGCCCTACGGGCGACAGCGGAACCCGACCAAACCCGAAACGGAGCCACCCAATGAGCACGCGCGCGACCGGGATCCTCCTCGCCTTCGTGACCGCGATCGTCAGCGGGGTCTCGATCTACGTCAACGGCCACGCGGTCAAGCACTTCGGCGACGCAACGGTCTACACGACAGCCAAGAATGCGGTGGCTGGGATGCTGCTGCTCGTCCTCGCGCTCACGGCCGAGCACGCGCCCCGCACGCCGGCCAGGCCGGCGCTCCGCCGGGGACAGTGGCTCGGTCTGCTGGCGGTTGCGGTCGTCGGCGGCAGCGTGCCCTTCGTGCTCTTCTTCGAAGGGCTGGCCCGGGCCGAGGCGACGCAGGCTTCCTTCATCCAGAAGTCGCTGATCATCTGGGTCGCGCTGCTCGCCGTGCCTCTACTGAAGGAGCGGTTCCGGGCACCGCATGCACTCGCGGTGATCCTTCTGCTCGCCGGACAGGCCTGGATCGCGGGGCACGCCGGGACCGTCGTGTTCGGTGCGGGCGAGGCAATGATCCTCGCCGCGACGCTGCTCTGGTCGATCGAGATCGTGATCGTGAAGCGCTTGCTGACGGCGCTGCCGCCGCGCACGCTCGCGGCGGCGCGCATGGGCGTGGGGACGGCGCTGCTCGTCGGTTGGGTCGCGGTCTCCGGCAAGGCGGGGCAGCTCTTCGCGCTCGACGGACAGCAGTTGAAGTGGGTCGTGTTGACCGGACTGCTGCTGACGGCGTACGTGGCGACCTGGTATGCCGCGTTGTCGCGGGCGCAGGCGATCGACGTGACCGCCGTGCTCGTGTTCGGAGTCGTCGTCACCGCTGTGCTCTCCGGGACAGCCGATGGAACGCCGGTCAACGTGGTCGGCACGATCCTCGTCACGGCCGGCGCAGCCCTGATTGCGCTGGTTGCGGTTCGCAAGCCCACCGCCGGGGTTGCGGCTTCATGAGCAAACCGGCCGGGCCGCTCCTGTTCGCCCGCTACGCATACCCGCCGAACGCTCTCGGCCTCTGCGGCGCCGACAGCCCCCGCACGCTGCTCGAGTACGGCGAGGCCGGGGCTTCCGACGGCGGCCTCGCATCGCTCGCGCAGACCTTCGATGGAGCGTGGCCCTATCTGACGCTGATCGCGGGCGCCAACGGGATAGTCGATCCGCTCGACCCGCGTGTCGTGGAGGCCTACTGGGTCGGCAACGACCTGCTCGACCGAGTCCGCCCGGGAGACCTCGCCCGCCATGTCGAAGACCGCTTCCACGGACGAATCGGCCGCGCACGCGACCACGTCTACGACGTCGTCGCGGCGGGCGCGGTCCCGCACCACTGCTTCCACGTGTTCGCCGTCTACCCATGGCTCGGCCTGCTGCGAACCGGGGCCGTCGACCAACCGCTCCACATTCTCGATCAATGCCGGATCACCCCCGCCGTCGTTCAGCGCGCCGACGGAGACTTCCTCGAGGTGCTGGCGCGCCCGCTTCTCTGGACCGGTAGTGCCCTCCGGCTCGGCAGGGAGGCGCCACGGCGGGCCCGGTGGCGGGACGACGGACTGGCGTTCATCCGGGAGCCTGCGGCCGGCCAACAGGTATCGCTGCACTGGGACTTCGCCTGCGATGTGCTCTCGCCCCGCGCGGCCAGGGCGCTCGCCCGCGTGACCGACCGTGCGCTGGCGGTGGTCAACAGCTCGGCCGTCGCCGGCGCTGTCCTCGCCTAGAGGCGTGATCGACCCGCCGTTCGAGGTGTGGGTTTCCCACTTCCGACGCGCCAGTTCTTGCGGATGTCAGCAAGCCCCGGCCAGGAGAAACTTGCCGCGCAATGGCGGACACCTCGATTCCGCACACCTACGGAGGCTTGCGCGTCCTGATCGCCGGGGGCGGTGTGGCCGGGCTCGAGACGATGATCGGATTGCGGAAACTGGCCGGCGACCTCGTCGACCTCGAGCTACTCGCACCCGAGCCCCAGTTTTGGTACCGGCCGCTTGCGACTGCGGAGCCGTTCGGCTTGGCTCGCGTCCGCCCGTTCGAGCTCTCACGCCTCGCGGAGGCCAACTCGACCCGCTGCACGCTCGACCGGCTGGCGTCGGTCGACCCCGACACCCGGATCGCGCTGACCGGCAACGGTGCTCGCATCGACTACGACGTGCTCGTGATCGCGTGCGGCGCCCTGCCGGTGCCGGCAGTTCCGGGGGCGTTGACGTTTCGAGGGCCGGCGGACACCGACGCCTTCAGCAGCCTGCTGATGGAGGCCGAAGCCGGCGACATCCGCTCGATTGCGTTCGTCGTTCCCGCGGGCGGCGTCTGGCCGCTCCCGCTCTACGAGCTGGCGCTCCTCACGGCAACCCGCCTCGAGACGACGAATCGGGAGGTCTCACTGACGCTCGTGACCTCGGAGCCCGCGCCCCTGTCGGTGTTCGGTAAGGCTGCGAGCGACGCCGTCCGGCAGCTGCTCGTCGAGCACCGGATCGCGATCCACAGCGGCGCGAGGCTCGCCCCCGGCCGGACGGTTGCCGCCGACCGTGTCGTCGCACTGCCGAGGCTGGAAGGGCTCCGGATTCTCGGTCTCCCCCAGGACGAGGACGGCTTCATCGGCACCGACCGGAGCGGGCGTGTGCACGATCTCGACAGCGTCTTCGCCGTCGGCGACATCACCCAGTTCCCGATCCGGCAGGGCGGACTCGCGGCCTTGCAGGCCGATGCAGCGGCGGAGGCGATCGCCCACCAGGCCGGCGCGTCGGTCGAGCCCCGGCCATTCGTGCCCGTGCTGCACGGATGCTTGCTGACGGGCGCCAGGCCGCTCTACCTGCGTCAGGAGCAGTTCGGCGGCGGCGAGGCCAGCACTGCCTCGGCCGAGCCGCTCTGGTGGTCGCCCAGCAAGATCGCGGCGCGCTACCTGAGCCCGTTTCTGGCGGGATACGGCGAGGCCCACCTCGCCGAGCCACGCGCGCGCGGCTGAGCGTCCGCCGTCGGTCGCTCTTCCCGGCGTTCAGCCGCTCGCAGAGGTGCTGGCGCTGTTTGTCCGCCGGGAGTCGGCGTCGTGTGGCCGGTCGAGATGTCGGATGCTGGCCGTGCTCGATCTCGATCGGCACCGGCGGAAGCGGGCAGGCGGAGCCCGGCTCGGCAAGGGGTCTGCACCTGGTCGTGTCCGACATCGAGGCTGCGCGCGACGAGCTCGCCGGCCGGGTAGGAGGCGTTCCGCAGTGGTGCCCTCTTGCGAGTGGCGCCCTCTCCGACCAAGGTGCGGCTCGAAGAGTTGCCCGACGATTGAAGGTTTGCTGCCGGTTTGCGCCCTGGCGCCACGCACTGCGAAAAACGTCGGTGCGCGGTTGTCCTGTCGTCTGTGCAGGGAGTTCGTGTAGCGGGAGCGACGGGACTCAGCCCCTCGTTAGGCACCCCATCGAGATTCGGGACTGAGCGCCGCGATTGCAGGAATGGTCAGTAGTCGTCTTGGAGCGTGCCGACGTACCATACGAGCGTATGGGGCCAGTGACAGGGTTGGAGGATCGTCGCGAGGCGCTGTCGCGGGTGGTGCTGCGGCTGGTCGACGAGCGTGGGCTCGAGGGGGTGACCGTCCGCGCGGTCGCGGCGGCGGCCGGCATGTCGATCGGCGCCGTCCAGCACTACTTTCCGACGAAGGACGCCATGCTGCTCCATGCGCATGGGCTTGCGAGCGGCGCCGTCGGCGCGCGCGCCGAGGCTGCGGCTGACGGAGCACTCGGCCCCTTCGAGGCGCTTCGGGCGATCGTCGCGGCGATCCTGCCGACAGACGACGAGTCCGCAAGCGTGGTCCGCGTCTTCGTTGCCTTCGAGACTCGCGCTCTGCACTCGTCTCTCCTCGCCGAGCGTGTCCGGAGCAACACAGCCGAACTGGGCGGCGTGTTCGCCGAGATGCTCCACGCGGCGGGCGTGCCGGACGCGGACCGTGAGGCGGTCACGCTGGTTGCCTTCGTCGGCGGCCTGTGCCAGTTGCTCCTGCTCGGCATTTGCACCCCGCGCACGGCCGCGGCAATCGTCAACGCCCACCTGGGTCGCGTCATACCGCCGGACGCATTCTCCTCGTGACGACCCCTGGCGTGTCCGTCGCCGCACGGGGCGTCGTCGCGGCGGCGCTCGTCTCGGGCGCGGCCGGAGCCGCCGTCGCGTGGGCCGCCGCGGACCCGGCTCCTCGCTTCGCGCCTGGTGTCGCGATCCTCGGGGGTGCGGCGGTCGTCGTCAGCGTCATGCGCGGGCGTTGGGCGGTCGCGGTCGGCGGTCTCGCCGCGCTCGTAGTCCTGCGGAGCGTCGCCGGCGGCCGTCTTGCCGATCTCGTGGGGGAACAGGGAGTCGTCGTCGCCGCCGGGCGCTGGGTGCAGGTACTCGGCTCCGCCGCCGCCGCTCTTGTCGGCACCCGGATCCTCGTCCGCGGAGCGACGCTCCGGCGCCCGCGCCTGCCGCATGCAGGGGTGCTTCGGATCAGGCTCCCGGTGCAAGTGCTCGCGCTCCTCGTCCTGAGCGCGGTCAGTGCCGAGGACCTCGCCGCCTATGACAACACGACCGGCCGGCCGCTCGCGCTTCTCGCCGGCATGCTCGTTTTCGGGCCGCTCTACGGTGGGCCTGCGGTACTGCTGCGCGAGGTTGCGCGACGCACCGGCCGCGGCTGGCAGTCGATGCTTCTGCTCGCCACGGCATTCGGGATAATCCAGTGCGGCCTCGTCGACCAGTCGCTCTTCACCGACAGCTATCGCGACATCCCCAGCTGGGGGCGCGTTCTGCACGCGACCTACGTCGCCCCTCTGGGCGTCGGCGCGTACTACGCGCAGTCGTTCGTTCTCGGGCACATCATCTATAGCTTCTGCGCACCCATCGCGCTCGTGGAGGCGGTCCAGCCGTCCACGGCCCGTACGCCGTGGCTGGGCCGGAGAGGGATCGGCGTCGTCGCGCTGCTCTATCTGGCCGCCGCAGCTCTCGTTCTGCAGGATCACCTCGCCAACGAGGCCTCGCATGCATCCGTCGGCGAGGTCGTCGTGACTCTGGCAGTCGCGGCGGGGCTCGCTGCGGCCGCCTTCGCCCTGCGTCCCGTTGCGGGCGTGGAACGCGCGGAGGCCTCGCGTGCGCCGCGGGTGTCAGTGGTGCTGGCGGCGAGCTTCGTCCTCGCCTCAGTGCAGGCCGCGATGCCGGAGACGTGGCGAGGCGTTGCGGGGGCTGTCGCCGCGACCGCTGCCGCCGGCCTCCTGCTCTGGCGAGCTTCGCGCCGGGACGGCTGGACGCTCGCGCACGCTGCCGGGGTCGCCGCCGGCGTGCTCCTGAGTCGCGCCGTGCTTGCCTTTAGCTACTACCCGGTGATCGGCGAAGTCTCGGCCGCGCGGAAGTACTCGCACAACGTCGCGATGCTCCTTGTCGCCGTGACCGTTGGCATCGTCGCCGTCCGACGGGCAGGCGCCGACTCAAAGGATTGAGTCAGGAGAGCGTCAGGCGCCTTACGCGGATCTGGTTCGCTGACCAGATCGGAGCGATCGTCAGCTGGATCGCTCGCAGAGACTGAGCACCCCACGGTGGCGGGGTGACTAGAGCGGGAGCGACGGGAAGCCAGTCCGCGAAAGACCGCGCATTGAAATCCGCGAGTAGTACGCGCAGCGCGCGCGCTCCGGGATTGTGTTTGTGGCCGTGTCGGTGCTGTGTCGGCTGCCTGTCGGGTCCGGGTCGGAGTCTCGTGTCACTTTTCGGCCCCTAAAGTGGCATGTCTATGTAGAACGGATTGTCCTGTTAAGAGACGAACGCTTTCCGCACACTGGTGACTGACCACGTCGTGGTTCCATGTGGCCTCGGTATCCCCTCGGCGTTCAGTTTCTTGGCGATCTCCTCGAGTGACATCCCTTTCTCAAGCATCCGTCTGATCCTCATACGCCAGCCATAGTCCTCTCGGTTGCAGAGCACGTGCGAGAGCCGGACGTTCCAGGGAACTAGATGTCCACCATCAGCCTTGAGCCTGGGGTAGTGGTCTGCCGAGGGCTTCCAATCCGGCAAAGGAGCGGACTTCGGGTCGAAGTAGCCGCGCCCCTTGTGGCAATAGCACTTCGGCATCTCGCAGCGGAGTTCGATGATCTGGCCACGTTGCGCCATCTGAACGAGGACACCGCGCGTGCCGAGCCCTCTCAGTCGGTCTGCGAGTGTGTCCCCGATGAGCGCTTCAGGGCTTGTCGGTTTTGCCGTCACGCCTGTTCTCTCCTTAGGTCTGGTTGGCAGACTCGTCTCACCTTGGAACTCCGCCACTTCTCGAGAGCTCCTCGACCACAGCTGAAGCTAGAGCAGGTTGCGAATCTCCTCGAAGCGCGCGAGGACTTCATCGAAGTCTGGATAGCCGGGTCCTGAAAAGAGCAGACGGCACTGGGTTTCGTAGTCACCCGCGAGCTGTGCTTTGAGTGCTGCGTCTGGGAAGAACGCTTGGCTGTTCGCGAAGGACAGGTCCTCTGGGGGACGATAGATCCTCGCGAGGTACTTTGAGCTGCTGCTGGTCTTGTCGTAGTCCTTGCGTATCTGCTCATACTCATCGGACGCAAGCATCGCGCGCACTTCGTTCTGGTCAGACAGCGCATACAAGTCGGAGTAGTGACGCGCGTGTCGCCCGAGGGGGTGACCTTCGGCGACGAGTCGCACCACCTTGCCATGCAACGCGAATAGCTTTTCCACGAAGGTGCGCCGGAAGTGGAGCAACGTCATCTCGAAGCCTCTGAGGTCGTCGGCCATGTCGCTACGGCCTTGTTCGAGTAAGTACTGGCCGACTATGGATGTAATCGGCACCGCTTCGGTCGGAAACGTCCCGCTTTGAACGCCCGGCTCGAATCGCACGGCGGGACGGATCCCGGGCAGGTCGTCAAAACGGGAGTCGTACTGGAAGTAGTCCTCGCGGCCGAAGCCGCCGATGGTGATCCCTTCGTCTAGCCAGGTCAAGGCAGGGTGTTGCGCGATGGCCTCGCTGAGTTCTTTCAGCATCTTGTCCATCTTGTTGGTGCCCGGAGGTGGATCGAACCTCTCGCGGTTCACGAAGAGATCGATGTCCTCGGAGAACCGGTTGATGAGTCCCCAACCCTTCGAGAGGCTTGTCCCGCCCTTGAACATCGCCTTGTCTCCGAGGCGGTCCGCGACGATGCGAAGGATCTCCGTGACGTAGTAATCCTTCTCGACGAACTGCTCGCTGACCTCGAACTGTTCCGCAGCGCGCACCATCGCTTGCTCGAACTCGTCGTGTTCAAAGAGCCTCACTTGGCTTGCCACTCCCTCGCGTGTTGCAACGAGCTGAGCCGACCGAAGTCGTACCGACTGAGCGGATTGAGACTCCTCTTCAGAGGATCGAGCGCGCGCCGCGGCATGTCGAGTTCCTGACCAAGCGCGCCCAACATCGCCCGCACGCGCGGGGGTTCCTGTAGCGCAGCGCGCGCGAGTCTCCTGAAGCTCTCTTCATCCGCGAGCAGCCGGAGCAGACGCTTGGCGGTCTCGTCCGCTGAGAGGTCGCTGGACTCCGCCCGTTCGCGCAAGATCTCCAGGAGCGCGCCTTCCTCGGTTGAAAGACCTTCCCGTGTTGCAGGCCGGCCAGTGTGGACGAGGAAGTTGCGGAGCGCGGTCGGGGGTCCAGGTGCTGTCGTTGCCAACTCGGTGACGTAGGGATTCTGGGAGCTGAGACCAAGCGCGTTGGCCGCGCTCAGGCCAGCGGGGTACACAGGCGCTGTGACTGTTCCGGCAGTCGCGCCGGTGGCACCAAGAAGACTGGGACCAAAAGACGTCTGTTCCGGGTGGTAGTAGACGCCCTTGGCGACGCGCTGGAGGGTGCCTTCTCGTGCGAGCCGGGAAAGCGCCTGGGCCAGCGCAGCCGGCGGCAGATCCTGGAAGTCGGCGTACTTCCAGACACGAGCACCCCCCCTTTCCACCCGCTGTCGGACGGTCTCGGCGGTACTCCGGCGGCGCTTCTTGGGCATGCTCTGAAGGTACTGATCGCGAGCAAAGGTGTCAAGTTTTTTTGCCATAAAACTTGACACGAACAGCCCCGCCTCAACCCGGGCCGCGACTCGCGGGCCAGAGAGGACCAGGGCGTCGTCGTGGCCGTGAAGCCGCGAGAGCCCTTCGTGCACTACTTCAAGACCGCGGACGAGCTCGCCCAACGACGAGCCCGTAATCGCGCGGTCATTAGCGGGAGCGACGGGACTCGAACCCGCGACCTCCGGCGTGACAGGCCGGCGTTCTAACCAACTGAACTACGCCCCCAGGCGCGCCGCAGTGTAGCGGCGGCAGGGAAGCGGGGCACAGCGGCCGAACTGGTTTCCATGACGCGCGTCGACTGGGTCGCGGCGGCGATCGCGGTGCTCGGGGCGCTGTCGGGGCTCCGCCGCGGGCTCGTCGCGACCGCCCTCTCGTTCGGCGGGCTCGTCGCCGGTGCGCTGATCGGCGCGCGGGTCGCGCCGCACCTCCTGCACGGCGGTGCCGGCTCTCCTTACACCCCGCTGGCGGGACTCGTGGGCGCGCTTGTCGGTGCCTCGCTCCTGCAGTGGGTCGCGAGCGTTGCCGGCTCGCTGGCCCGCGGTGGCCTGTCGGTGATCCCGCCGCTTCGCCTGCTCGACTCGTTCGGCGGCTTCGTCGCAGGCGCAGGGCTCGGGCTCGCGCTCGTCTGGGTCGCGGGAGCCGCCCTGCTGCTGATTCCCGGCCAGCCGAAGCTCCGCACCGAGGTGCAGAAGTCGAAGATCCTTCACCGGCTGGACGAGTTGGCGCCGCCGCGGACAGTGCTGCGCGCCCTTGCCCGCGTCGACCCCTTCCCGCAGATCGCCGGTCCGGCGCCGCCCGCCAAGCCGCCCGACTCGCGTGTGCTGCGCTCGGCCGGCGTGCGGGCCGCCCGAGCCAGCGTCGTGCGGATCACCGCCGTCGCCTGCGGGTTCGGTGTCGAGGGCTCCGGGTGGGTCGCACGACCGCACATCGTCGTCACCGCCGCGCACGTCGTTGCCGGCGGCAGCAGTCTCCGTGCAAACGGCCACAAGGCGACAGCGCTGGTCGTCGATCGCAAACAGGACGTCGCCGTGCTCCGCGTGCCCGGCCTCAAGGCGGAGCCACTCGCCCTTGCAGACGCGCATTCGGGCGATCCGGTGGCGATCCTCGGGTATCCGGTCAACGGGCCGTTCGACGCGCGGGCCGGGCGGGTCGGCAACACCGCCGACGTGCTCGTCGACAGCTCGCTGCGCGAGGTGACAGCGCTGAGCGGGCTCGTCCGGCACGGCAACTCGGGCGGCCCGGCGGTCAACGGCGCCGGGCAGGTCGAGGCCACCGTGTTCGCGGCCCGAATCGGCTCGAAGGCCGGCTACGGCGTGCCGGCGGCGCCGGTCCGGCGCGCGCTCGCACGAGCCAAAGCGCCGGTCTCGACCGGTAGTTGTTAGATGAGCTCGAGCACGCGGGCCGGGCGCTTGTACGGCGCCACGACGTAGGCGCCAGCGCAGCGCTCACGCGCCTCGGCGATCAACTCCTGGGCGTGTGAGAGGCCGAGCGTTGCTGCCTCGCGGCCCGCCTCGAGCAGCGCATCCTGGAGCGACTGCGGGACGACGATCCCGGGCACCTCGTTGTGGAGGCGGAGCGCAAGCCGGTGGCTCGTCAGCGGGAAGATCCCTGCCAGCACCGGCACGGGCCAGCCGCCGAGCAGCTCGCCGAACCGGTCGAGCACGTCCAGGTCGAAGACGATCTGTGTCATCGCGTACCGGGCGCCTGCCTCGACCTTGCGCCGGAACCGCTCGGCCTCCTGTTCCAGGTCGTCGGCCGTCGGGTTGACCGCGACGCCGACGAAGAACGAGGTGGGAGCATCGATCGGGCGGCCGTTGTAGTCCTCGCCGCGGTTCAGGCGCGTGATCAGCTGGGTCAGCCCGATCGCATCGAGTTCGTAGACGCCGCGCGAGCCCGGGTAGTCGCCCACCTCGGGCGGATCGCCCGTGATCGCGAGCACGTTGCGGACGCCCTCCGCGTGGGCGCCGAGCAGGATCGACTCGAGCCCGAGCACCGTCCAGTCTCGCGTCGTCAGGTGCGGCACCGTCTCGAGCCCTGTCTCCCGCTCGACCTTCGCCGACACCATCAGCGAGCTCATCCCTGCCCGGGCTGTCGCGTTGTCGTTCACATCGACGAAGCGAACACCGCCGTCTGCTCAGCTCTCGCGCCACCTCGAGCAGTCCGAGCGCCGAGCCGCCGAGCGGCGGGTCGAGCTGCACGGAGACGACGAACTCCTGCTCGCGGAGCGCCCGGGCGAGCGCCGTCTCGCGTTGCTCCTCGCCGAGCGCCTCGATCAGCTCGCGCTCGGAGAACTCGAGCTGCGACCGTGGCTCGCGCGCCTCCTCCACCGCTGCGCTGATCGCCGCGATCTCGGTCGGGGTCGTCCCACAACAGCCGCCGATCACGCGGGCGCCCAGTTTGCGAGCGTGGGCGGCGAACTCGGCGAAGTACTCGGGTGCGGCGTGAGGGTAGATGACACGACCGCCGGAGAGGCTCGCGAGGCCGATGTTCGGGAGCGCGGCGAGCGGTACGCCGCCGCCCATTTGCTCGAGCGCCTCGAGCGCGACCAGCAGCCCGCTGCCGTGGTTGGCGCCGATCGCGGCGACATCGAGCTCCCGCAAGCGATCCGCGGCTTCGCGTGCGTGAACGCCCGCCAGGGTCTCCGCACCGTCGTCGAACGTCATCAGCGCCACGATCGGCAGCGTCGAGACCACCCGCACCGCGCCGATCGCGTCGACCAGCTCCTCCAGGTCGTAGAACGTCTCGATCATGAACAGGTCGGCGCCACGGCCTTCGAGAACGCTCGCCTGCTCGCTGTACAGCTCCTCCCGCACCCGAGACGTCGCCGATTCGCCGAGCGGGCCGATCGCGCCGGCAATGAAGACGTCGCGACCGGAGATCTCACGTGCTTCGCGGGCCAGCTTGACCGCGGTCGAGTTGATCCGCTCGAACTCGTCCTCGAGGAAATGGTGCGCCAGCTTGCGCCGGTTAGCCCCGAACGAATTGGTCTCGATCAGCTCCGCGCCGGCGTTGATGAAGCTGACGTGCAGCGAGACGACCGCCTCGGGCGCGCGAAGGTTCGCCTCCTCGGGTGAGCGCAGCCGCGGCACGGCGGCCGTGATCAGGGCGCCCATGCCGCCGTCGGCGACGATCGGTGGCCCCTCGGCAAGGCGCTGCCTGAAGCGGTCGGTCACGCCCAGACCGTAGTCAAGTCGCGCGGTCAAGCACGGAACGGGTGATGGATCAAGCGCCGGGACGGCCCCAGAGTCCGAGTCGTCACCTGCGAACCCAAGGCCCGATGCGGCGGGGCCTTAAGGAAGCGCGGGGGCGACAGACGAACCGGAGAACGGCGTCGGCGGCGGCGCCGTTCTCCTTTGGCTGGCTGATCGTTGAATTGCCGATCAGCCGCTTACTTCACGACCAGACGGCCCACGTAGGCGGCGAAGCCCTTCGAGTACGTGACGTTGATCGTCATCCCGCCCATCCGCTTCGGATGCCACGAGACCGTGGAGCCGACCGTCGTGACCGCGATCGGCGCGCCGGAGACGGCGACCCGTACGCGCGTCGGCCGCGCCGCGAAACTGACCATGACCGATCCCCCGCGGCGGACGACGATCGGGCGGCCGGAGGCAGCGATCGGAGCGCCGCAATGCGTGCCCCAGCACCACGACGAGACGGCCAGCCTGACATGCCCCGGGGCCGCGTACGCGGCCGGCGGTTTGACCGTGCCGAGCAGCAGCGCGACGAGAACAACCATCCGGTCAAGGTAACGCTCCGACGAGATGTTGCGGTAATCGAACAAATTCGTGTCGGTTTGGCGAACTCTGATGTATTGTCAGCGCGTCCGAGGGTGAGCCGGCACAGATGGATGACCGGCTCCAAGGTGCGTTCAATCGTTTCCCCCGTCAACGAACGTCGTAGCCGGAGGTCGTGCTCACGTGCTCACTGTCGACATTGCTCTACCCGACGTCGAAGAACTCCAGAAGCTTGTCGCGACGGGACAAGAGAAAGGCTTCCTGACCTACGACGAGATCGTCAAGGGGATCGAGGAAGTCGAGCTGACGAAGGAGCAGGTAGAGGACTTCACCACCTACCTGATCGATCATGGGGTCGAGCTCGTGGAAGGCGAGGAGCACAAACGGCTCCCGCACGAGCAGCCGCTCGTCGAAGAAGAGGTCAAATCGGCGCCGAAGCTCGACCTGACCGTCGAGCCATCCCTCGACTCGCTGCGCCTGTATCTGCGCGAGATCGGGAAGGTGCCGCTACTGACCGCCGATCAAGAGGTCTACCTCGCCAAGCGGATCGAGCGCGGCGACATGGGTGCGAAGACCCAGATGACCGAGGCGAACCTTCGCCTCGTCGTCTCGATTGCGAAGGGCTACCTCGGTCGTGGGCTCAGCTTTCTCGACCTGATCCAAGAAGGGTCGCTCGGGCTGATCCGCGCGGTCGAGAAGTTCGACTATCGCAAGGGCTACAAGTTCTCGACCTACGCGACGTGGTGGATTCGCCAGGCAGTCACGCGGGCGATCGCCGACAAGGCGCGCACGATCCGGATTCCCGTCCACATGGTCGAGAAGCTGAACAAGGTCGTGCACATCGAGCGCCAACTGGTGCAGCGGCTCGGTCGTGAGCCCCGGCCCGAGGAGATCGCGGAAGAGCTCGAGATGACGACCGAGGAGGTGCGCGAGATTCTCCGGATGGCGCAGCACCCGGTGTCGCTCGAGAAGCCGATCGGCGAAGAAGAGGATTCGGCTCTTGGCGACTTCGTCGAGGACGAGAACACCGAGACCCCGGACGAAGCGGCCTCGCTGACGCTTCGCCGCTCCGACATCGAGGTGGCGCTCGCGTCACTGCCGAAGCGTGAGCGCCAGGTGATCGAGCTCCGCTTCGGTTTGACCGGCGGTCAGCCGTGCACGCTCGAGGAGGTCGGCAAGGCCTTCGGCGTCACCCGCGAGCGCATCCGTCAGATCGAGAACAACACACTGAAGAAGCTCGAGAGCCTGCCCGAGGCGCAGGCTCTCCGCGACTGCATGTAGGGAAGCTTTGGCTCAGTTCGCGCGCTCGGCCGGAATGAACAGCCGGCAGTGCGGGCACTTGAAGCCACGGTAGCGCTCGGCGCCGCCTTCGATCAGGTCGGCGCTGAACGTCTTGCGGCAATGCGGGCAGACGATCTCGACGCCGGCGTCGTTCGCAGTCTCGTCGGCCACTAGGTGGTTCGGTGATTGCCGTCGTTGCGGCTAGGGGCCTGCACGGCGTTTGCTTGCCGATCAGCCATCTACGTGACGGAGATCGATTCGATCTGCACCTCTTCGATCGGACGGTCGTTCGACCCGGTCGGCACTTTCTCGATCGCGTCGACGACCTCCATCCCGGAGATCACCCGACCGAAGACCGTGTGCTTGCCGTCCAGCCAGGGGCAGGCGTCTGCCGTGACGATGAAGAACTGCGAGCCATTCGTGTTCGGGCCTGCATTCGCCATCGCGAGCGCGCCCCGTTCGATCAGATTCTCGTTGAATTCGTCCTCGAACTGGTAGCCGGGGCCGCCCGAGCCGGTGCCGGTCGGATCGCCGCCCTGGATCATGAAGTCGGGGATCACCCGGTGGAAGATCACACCGTTGTAGAACCCCTTGCGGGCGAGCTTCGTGAAGTTGTCGACCGTTTTCGGGGCGTCCTCGTCGAAGAGCTCGATCCGGATCGAGCCGTGATTGGTCTGCATCGTGGCGTTGGTCATGCCCGGCAGCGTAGTCGCACAGCCGGTTCAGACCGATCGCTTACGCGAACGCGAGTACGGCGTAGCCGAGCGCTGCCAGCCACGCGACCTGAACGACGACGATCAGGACGAGCGCCAGGCGTGTTCGCAGCGTGCCTGAGCTCGCGATTCGCGCCGCAGTTTCGGCAACCGTCGCCTGTTCGGCTTCGGGCCGTTCTTCATCGAGTGCCAGTGCCGCAGACGTCAAATTGCCTTCTCCCCGTTTGGCGATGCCCTGCCCTCCCGAGTATGACTGTCGTGATCTCCCGGGCGCCCGCCGAACGGCCGGTCCGCTCCGCCTGAAGGTAGGGCATGCGAGAATCACCGGCAGACCCCGGCTTTGGCCGCTGGTCTCGGGGGCGCCGGTTGTGCGCTGCTCGACTCCCTCGTTGCAAAGGCGTCACGGAAGGGTGTTCACCTCAACGACGTCAAATCGCTAGGAAAGGGAGGACGCAATGGATTTCGGCAAGCTGACGGAGAAGGCGAAACAGATGTTCGACAAGCGCGGCGGTATGGAGGCGGCGAAGACGGACGCGACGGAGCTCAAGGACATCGCTGGCTCCGACGAGAGCATCGCCGACAAGGCGAAGGATGCCGGCGAGGCGATCAAGGATCCAGGAGCGGCAGGCCCGAGCGCGTAGTTCTTCAGTCAGCTGGCCGTGTCGCCGAGCGCGGCACGGTCAGCTCGTGAGCTGCTCGCTGACGCGGCGGGACGCGTTCGAATACACGTCTTTCCGCAGGATCCGTTCGCCCGCGAACGGGAAGACGTCGATCCCTTCCCAGGAAACCACCTTGCCGCTCGGGTGCGTTGCCGTCGCGGTCCACTCCTGAACGACGAAATCCGCTCCGACGTGGGTTGCACGCCCGGCGAAGCGGAGGTCGGGCCAGTTGCGGAAGATCGTAGCGATGTGATCGCGCACCGCACTGCCCTCGGCGCGCTCGCCGGCGGTGTGATTCTCGAACACCATCCCGGGGGCGTGCGCCGAGCAGATCGCGTCGACGTCCTGCCTGTTCCAGGCGTCGTTGTAGTCGGCAATGATCTGCGCGAGGTCGCTCACGGGCGTTGTCCTATCACGTCCGCGCTTGACGAATCTCGCCAACTCGTGCAACACTGATGTTGCATGAACGAACCATCAATGGTGCAGGTTGACCACCAACTGCGGATGGCCACGATCGAGGTCCTGCGCGAGCGCGGCTTCGAGGGCCTGACCCTCGAGCGGGTGGCCGAGGTGGCGGGGCGCGCACGCTCGACCCTGTGGCGGCAAGGGCTCGACGTCGATGCGTTGATCGGCGCTCTCGTCGGCGAGCTCGCCCTTGATTTCCGCTCGACCATGTACCCGATCCTGACCTCGGAAGGCACGGGTCGCGAACGACTGTCGCGTGGACTGGAGGAGCTTTGCGGGCTGCTCGACCGCCATCTGCCGTTGATGCTTGCGACCGACGAGGCGTTTCACCAGTCGACAGCGCCCGGCCAATCGCCCGACTACCTGCACCCGTTCATCCAGTTCCTGCGCGAGGGCTCCGAGGACGGTTCGCTGCGGCGTCTCGACGACGCCGTCGGAACTGCTGACGTTGCTTTCAACGCCGTCGCCTGGACCTACGTCCATCTTCGGGGGCGCCACAACTGGCCTGCGGAGACTGCGACGGAACGCGTCGTCGACCTCGTGTTGCACGGAATCGCCGGCGCAGGGGCGCCGGGGTCTGTCAAGAATCGAAAGGAGCGATCATGAGCCTTCCCTATGCCGAACCACTCGTCCCGCTCGAACCAGGTGAGCGCACGATCCCAGAGCCGCCCCGGCGGGGTGAGCCGGGCGGAAAGCCGTGCGGGATCTGCGGCGGTCAGACAACGAGCGCGGTCTGGTCGGATGAGAACTGGACCCTGCATGCCCCGGTCGGCGGCAGCCTGCCCGGCGCCGTTTGGCTGGCGAGCCGTGAGCATGTCGACTCGTTCGCCGATCTCCCGGATGAGCTCGCCGCTGACTTCGGCCGAGTCGCGGCGCGCGTCGAGCGCGCCGTCCTCTCACTCGGTGACATCGGCCGGGTTCACCTGTATCGCTGGGGCGACGGCGGGGCGCACTTCCACGTCTGGTTCATCCCACGACCGCTCGGCATGATCGAGGCGTCGGGAATGATGCTGCCGCTCTGGGAGGACGTGCTTCCGAACGTCACCGACGCCGAACTGCAGGCGGCGGCGGAACGGGTCGCGGCGGCGATGTGACGACTGCGCCGCTGGCCCGCCGGCTCGGGACGAGGGACGCCGTCGTGATCGGGCTCGGCTCGATGATCGGAGCCGGTGTCTTCTCGGCGTTCGGGCCGGCCGCGCGAGCGGCGGGCAGCGGCTTACTGATCGGGCTCGCCCTGGCGGCCGGTGTTGCGTACTGCAACGCGGTCGCCTCGGCGCAGCTGGCCGCGGAGTATCCGACCTCCGGGGGCACCTACGTCTACGGCCGCGAGCGGCTCGGCGAGTGGTGGGGATTCCTTGCCGGGTGGGGCTTCGTGATCGGCAAGACCGCTTCTTGTGCCGCGATGGCGCTGACGTTCGCCGCCTATGTCCTGCCTGGATCGGTCTGGGCCCACCGACTCGTCGCCCTCGCGGCGGTACTCGTCCTGACCGGCGCAAACCTCCGCGGCATCTCGCGCACGGCGAGCCTTGCGCGTGTGCTTGTGGGGCTTTCGCTCGTCGCTCTCCTGGTTGTCGTCGTCGCGATCGCTGCTGGCGGCAGCGCCGGCTCGCCGCTCCCCGGTGGCTTGTCGTCGCTCCACGGAGGCGTCTACGGCGTGTTGCAGTCGGCCGGCCTGCTCTTCTTCGCCTTCGCCGGCTACGCCCGCATCGCGACGCTTGGCGAGGAGGTGCGCGACCCGGCGTACACGATCCCGCGCGCAATCCCGATCGCACTCGGGGTCACGGTCGGGCTGTATCTGATCGTCGGCATCGCCGCGCTCTCCGGTGCCGGTCCGGGGAGGCTGGCCGTCAGCTCGGCCCCGATCGCGACGGCGGTCAAGGCCGCAGGCGCTGCGTGGGCGGTTCCCGTCGTGCGCGCCGGGGCGGCGATCGCGAGCCTCGGCGCGCTGCTGGCCTTGATCGCGGGCATCGGCCGGACCGGGCTCGCGATGGCGAGGAACGGCGATCTGCCCAGGTGGCTGGCCGCGGTCGACCCGCGCCGGCAGGTGCCGCATCGCGCCGAGCTCGCGGTCGCCGCTGTCGTCTCAGGGCTGGTGCTGACGACCAATCTGCGCGGGGCGATCGGCTTCTCCTCGTTCGGCGTTCTCACGTACTACGCAGTCGCTAACGCCTCCGCATTCACCCAGTCGGACGAGCAGCGTCGGTGGCCACGCTGGCTGAACGTCGCCGGCCTCGTTGCGTGCGTCGTCCTCGTCGTAACGCTGCCCGCGTCCTCGGTGCTCGTCGGTGTCGGTGTGCTCGCGGTGGGCCTCGCAGGTAGAGCTGTCCTCCGTGAGACGGGCAGCGGTCTGTAATCTCGCCGGACGGTACGCTCACGCAACGAGGAGGACGAGATGGGATTGCAGATCGGCGACACGGCACCGGACTTCGACGCCGAAACGACCGACGGTCGGATCAACTTCCACGACTGGATCGGCGACTCGTGGGCAGTGTTGTTCTCGCACCCGAAGGACTTCACGCCGGTCTGCACGACGGAGCTCGGCTACATGGCGAAGATCAAGCCGGAGTTCGACAGCCGGAACGTGAAGATCATCGGTCTCTCCGTCGATCCGACCAACCGTCATAACGAGTGGGCGGCGGACATCGAGGAGACGCAAGGTCACGCGCCGAACTACCCGATGATCGGCGACGTCGATTTCAACGTCTCGAAGCTGTACGGGATGCTGTCGTCGAGCGTGTCAGGCGATCCGCTCGACCGGACCGCGGCCGACAACCAGACAGTGCGGAACGTCTTCGTGATCGGGCCCGACAAGAAGGTGAAGCTGATCCTCGTCTACCCGATGACGACCGGGCGCAACTTCGACGAGGTACTTCGCGTGATCGACTCGCTGCAGCTGACCGCGAAGCACAAAGTGTCGACGCCGGTGAACTGGAAGCAGGGTGAGGACGTGATCATCGCCGGCTCGGTCTCCGACGACGAGGCCAAGGAGACGTATCCGGACGGCTGGGAGTCACCGAAGCCGTACATCCGGATCGTGCCGCAGCCGGAGTCGGTCCGGAGCTAGACCCAGCCGGTAACAGCCCAGCGGCGACCGGCGAAGCGAGTCGCAAGGAAGACGAGGCGGGCCGCGATCAGCGCATCGAGGCCCGCCCAGACCCCGACGATTCCCCAGTCGAGCGCGAGCGAGGCAAGCGCGATCGGGATATAGATCCCGACCGACGCCACCACCGTTGACCACATCAGGTACGAGGTGTCGCTCGCCCCGATCAGGATCCCGTCGAGCGCAAAGACGGCGCCGGCGAGGGGCTGCATGAGCGCGAACAGGATCCAGATCTGGTGCGCGGAGTGGAGCACGGCGGGGTCGCTCGTGAACAGCCGCGGCACCCAGGGCTCGAGGGCGAGCAGCGCGAGGCCGAAGATCGCTCCGAGCCCGACCGACCAGCCGATCATCCGCCGGGCGGCGGCATGCGCTCCGATGGGATCACCCGCGCCGAGCATCCGTCCGACGATCACCTGCCCGGCAATCGCGACCGCGTCGAGGAGCAGCGACAGGAACACGTAGAGCTCGAAGGCGATCTGGTGTGCGCCGAGCGGGGCGTCGCCGACGCGGGCGAGCACCGAGGCCGCGACCAGGAACGAGGCGTACAGGGCCGTGGTGCGGACGAAGATCTGGCGGCCGACGCGCACCATCGGGCGCATCTCTGCAAGCCGCGGCCGTTTCGAGCGAGCATGCGGGCGGAGCAGCTCGATGACGAAGGCGAGGCCCATCCCGGCCTGCGCCACCGCGGTGCCGGCGGCCGAGCCGGCGATCCCCCAGCCGAAGCCGTAGACGAACAGCACCTCGAGGACGAGGTTGGCGATGTTCGCGGCGACGACGATCTCGAGCGGGCGCCGCAGATTGGAGACGCCGCGCAGGTAGCCCTGGCCAGCGAGCGTGATCAGCGCTGCCGGCAGCCCGAGCGCGGCGATCCGGAAGTAGCGCAACGCGAGGTCGCCCGACCTTCCGTGCGCGCCGAGTGCTTGCAGGAGGGGTGACGCGGCCGCCTCACACACGATCAGGAGCGCGCCGCCGATCGCGGCCGCGACCCAAAGCGCCTGTGCCGCGAGACGCGCGGCTCGCTCCGGCTCCCCGGCGCCGCTCGCGCGCGCGACTACGGCCGTAGTGCCGTAGGTCAGGAAGTTGAAGATCGTGAAGGCCCCCGTGAGCACGGTCCCGGCGAGCCCGAGCGCCGCGATCTGCGGCCGCCCTAGGTGGCCGACGATCGCCGTGTCTGCGAGCACGTACAGTGGCTCGGCCGCGAGCGCGCCCAGCGCCGGCACTGCTAGGCGCAGGATCTCGCGGTCGTAGCGGGTGGGCGATGATGGTGATGTGGACACGATCGTCATCTTCGCTGGCGGCGCGAGGCCGGTTGGGCGCAGGGTGCGGAGCGTCGTCTCGGCCGGCACGTACGTGATCGCCGCGGACGGTGGCGCGGACCATGCGCTCGCGCTCGGCGTGCCAATCGATCTGGCGATCGGCGATTTCGACTCGATCAGCGCCGAGGGGCTGGCAGCACTCGAGCGCAACGACGTTCGCGTCGAGCGCCATCCGGCCGCCAAGGATGCGACCGACCTCGAGCTGGCGCTCGACACCGCGGCTGCACTACGGCCGCAACGAATCGTCGTCGTCGGCGGAACAGGCGGGAGACTCGACCACCTGCTGGGCGAGCTCTCGCTGCTCGCCGACGACCGGTACGCCGAGATCGAGGTCGACGCCCTGCTCGGTCAGGCGACGGTGCACGTCGTGCGCGGCGATCGAGTCCTCACCGGTCGCGTCGGCGAGCTGGTCTCCCTCTTCGCGCTGCACGGCCCGGCGCTCGGCGTCGTCACAGACGGTCTGGTCTACCCGCTACGGGAGCGAGACGCTTCTGCCCGGCTCGACCCGCGGCGTCTCGAACGTGTTCGCGGAGCCACGGGCTCGCGTCGCGCTCGAGGGCGGTGTGCTGCTTGCCGTTCGTCCCGGCTAACACGTCCTCGGGAGAAAGCGCGTCGTCAGCACGGAGCTCGCCGGGATCGACGACTTGAGTAGCCCGCGCTTGTGCATCCAGGCGCCGAACCGCTGCCATTCCGCCGTCCGCATGCAACCGACCCCATGTGTCCCCGTCAGGAGTGCCAGAGTCGCCGGGGTCGCGAGCGACGAGGAATGCCGGGTCGCTGCCCGTCACCTTGCGCAGGATCGCCAGTGACCGGCTCTCATGGGTGCGTGCGTTCGCCGTGCCGAGCCTGAACGCTCGCACGAACCGCTGCACGGTGTCGGCGTACGCCGGGTCCGAGCGGAGGCGAGTCGGCGCTCGCAACCAGCACCAGCTCGTCGTAGAACGGCACGCCGGCGCGGTTGAGCGGGATGATCGTCGGCCGGAGCCCGCGTCTCTGAAGCTCGATCCCTTCGACGTTGCGGTAGACGCCGAGCACGGCGTCGACGCGGTGCGCGAGCAGCGCCGGTAGGAGGCTGTAGCCGAGCGTGACGACCTTGACGTCGCTGCGGTGGAGGCCCGCGGTCGAGAGAGCCGTGTCGAGGGAGGCGTAGTCGGAGGGGACGCCGGTGATCCCGACCGACTTGCCGCGCAGGTCGGCGATCCGTCTCACGCTCGGCTCGATCGCCATGATCGAGTTCAGCGGCTGCGGGACGACTGCGGCGACCGCGACCACCGGCAGCTTCTTGGCGGCGGCGAAGAAGACCTCCTGCTCGTAGGAGACGGCGAGGTCGGTCTTGCCGAGCGCGACGAGCTTCAGTGCCGCGGTCGGGTCGGACGGGGCGTGAATCGACACGTCGAGGCCCGCTTTCGCGAAGAGGCCTTCGTCGCGCGCGTAGTAGAGGCCGACGTGATCCGGGTTCGGCGTCCAGTCGAGCGTCAGCGACACCTGCTGCGGGCCCGCTGCGGCCGAGGGAACGAGCAAAGCAGCCGCCGCGAGCGCGACCGCAGTGAGCCTACGAGCCATGGGTGACCTCCCGATGCCAGGGAACGAGCAGCCGCTCGGCGAGTGAGACGAGCCCGTAGAGGGCGAGTGCGAGCGCCGAGAGAATGAGCACGGCGGCGAAGATGCGCGCCGTGTCGAGCGAGGGCTCCGACTGCAGCATCGACGAAGCCGAGCCCGGACGACGACCCGGCCCACTCGCCGAAGACAGCGCCGACAGCCGCGTAGGTCGCGGCGACGCGGGCGCCGGAGAAGATCGCCGGCAGCGCACCAGGCAGCTCGACGCGGCGGAAGATCGCCAGGCGACTCGCGTCGAGCGTCCGCATCATCCGCACCAGCTCGGGGTCGGTCGATCGGAGGCCGTCGACGGCGTTGACGACGATCGGGAAGAAGCAGACGACCGCGACCACGATCAGCTTCGGCGTCGACCCGTAGCCGAGAGGATCGCAAGAATCGGCGCGAGCAGCACCGTCGGCATCGTCTGCGACAGCACGAGGATCGGCAGCAGCGCGCGCCGCAGGAGCGCGGAGAGATGGATGCCGACCGCGAGCGCGACCGCGAGTGCGACAGCGACCAGGTAGCCGAGCACGATCTCGCGCACCGTCACCCACGTCGCGCTCGCAAGGAGACCGCGGTCCGAACTGAGGGCCGAAACGACCGCCGAGGGCGCG
Organism: uncultured Actinomycetes bacterium; assembly: GCA_963847845.1. Lineage (GTDB taxonomy): Bacteria > Actinomycetota > Thermoleophilia > Gaiellales > Gaiellaceae > PALSA-600. The sequence continues at coordinate 237,967 of CAWKBI010000004.1, read as the reverse complement.
GGGAAGAGGTAGTCCGGGACGTCGCGGATACGCACGACCAGCTCCCAGACGCCGACGGCGGCGACCAGCAACGCGAGGGAGGGCGCGTACCGCTTCACGCGATCGCCTCTAACGCGGCCTCGCGCAGCTCGATGAAGGCGGGGTCGACAACCGTCTCTCTGCGCGTCCGGTCGTGCCGCACGTCGACGTCGAGCGTGGCCGCGACCCGCCCGTCGGCGAGCACGATCACGCGGTCGCAGATCAGAAGCGCCTCCTCGACGTCGTGCGTCACCAGCAAGACCGTGCGCGGCTCGGCTGCGAGCAGTCCCGTCAGCCAGTCCTGCAGCTCGGCCCGCGTGATCGCGTCGAGCGCCCCGAACGGCTCGTCGAGCAGCAGCACCTCCTTGCCCGAGAGGAGCGTACGCAGGAATGCCACGCGTTGGCGCATGCCGCCCGACAGTTGCGCGGGGCGGAGGCCTTCGGCGCCCGCGAGCTCGAAGCGCTCGAAGAGCGGCGCTGCGTGGCGCCGCGCTTCGCTTCGTGACACGCCCTGGTTCTCGAGCGCGAGGCAGGCATTGTCGAGCGCGGTCCGCCACGGCAGCAGGCAGTCGCGTTGCGGCATCAACGCGCTTCGCGCCAAGCGCCCCGCGGCCGCGTGGTTGCCGAAGACCGACACCGTGCCCTCGTCCGGGTCGTCGAGCCCGGCGACGAGCCCGAGCAGCGTCGACTTGCCCGAACCGCTGCGCCCGACGATCCCGAGGCGGCGGCCGGCCGCGACCTCCAGACCAAGACCGTCGAGCACGCGCTTGCCGCCGAGCATGCGCGTCACACCCCGGAGGGCGATGGTGTTGTTGCTTCGGTTCGCGAGCGAGAGTTGCATGGCCTCCCTTCGCCGGCATGACCCGGATCAGGTTCGACGGGTATGCGCTAGGAAGCGCGCTCTCAGCCCCTCTGCAGGGGCTCCCCGGTGGTGCCCTGACCAGGGTACCTAGGTGAACCGCTTGACGAAGGACAGCGCGGCGCCGGCGACCTCGCGCCAGCCGCTGTCGATCGTCAGCGAGTGCCCGCGGTTCGGCAGCTCGATGAACTCGGTGACGGCCGAGTTTCGCCGCTGCCTCTTGTACGACGCGTGTGCGATCGCCCGAGGCACCGTGTTGTCTTTCTCGCCGGAGACGATCAGCAGCGGGCCGCGGTCGGCGTTTCGCGTGTCCACCTTCACCTGGCTCCACGGGTTGAGATTCGCGGCTGCGGCCTGGAAGAGCGGGACGCCGGACGTCGGGACCGCGTACGTCTCGTACAACTCCTTCGCCTCCTCCTCGCTGACTGCGTTCGCGAACGCGAAGCGGAACTGGTCATAGGTGAGCGGCACCGCGCGGTTCCGGTTGACCGGGTTTCGCAGCACCGGCGACGCCGCCTTGAGCGCCGAGAACGGCAGGGGCAGGACGCCGCGGAACGGGGCGGGGTCGATCGCGACCGAGACCGCGGCCAAGCCGCGCCCGGCGACCATCTGTGTGAGTAGGCCGCCGAACGAGTGCCCGATCAATGCAGGCTTCTCGCGCAACTCTCCGATTACCTCCGCGGCGTGGTCGGCCGCCTGCGCCACGGTCTTGTGCGCGAACACCTCGGGGTGCGCCTTCGCGTCGGCAACCGTTTCCGGATCGTCGGGCCAGGCGGCTGCAACTGTCGCGAAGCCTGCACCGGCGAAGAGACCCGCCCACTGTTCCCAGCTGCTCGCGAGCAGCCACAGCCCATGGATGAACACGACCGGGGTCGATCCGGAGTCGTTGGCTCGCTCGACCTGCTGCGCTTCGTGGGGGGTGAGGCCCATCGCGCGCTAACTAAAACAGATCCACAGCGGACGGGTGGTAGCAAGGTTTGGGCGCGGGCGGTGCAGCAGCACCGCCCGCACTACCTCGGTTCAGAGGTTCATCGAGGTGTTGTACGACGCGCCGCTCGAGCTGGAGGAGCCCGAGTTCGAGCCCATGTTCGGGCAGTTCGAGCTGTTGGGCGCGCTCGGCGCCTGGCTCGGCGCCGTACTCGGCGTGGTCGTACTCGGCGTGGTGGTCGTCGAGTTGCCACTTGCCGCCCAGGCCGCGCCGCCTGCGCTGAGCGCCGCGGCGGCAACGATCGGTGCGATGTAGCGCATGGGAGTCACCGTTTACCTCCTTTCGGTCGATTGACCCGATCAGACCAGCGCGACCTAAGGGTTGATCGAGAGTCACCTAGGAATTCGCATTCGTGACCGCAAAGGGCGCGACGTGTCGACTACATCTACGGCGTGCTCTCGAGCATCTCAGCGATCGCTGTCGTCGCCGTCGTGCTTGCGACAGCGTGCGGGAGCGGCGACACGATTCGAACCGCGTCGATCGGGGCCGGGCTTTCAGGCCCCAGTGACCTCGAAGCTACGGTTTACGCGCGCGGGCTCGGGCATGTGGCGGCTCTGACGCTCGACCAACGTGGACGGCTGTGGGCAACGGCCTCGGGCTCGTCCGCCCACAAGGCAGACGGCGTCTATCTCATTGCGCGGGCTGACGGGAAACCGGTCAAGGTGGTCTCCGGCCTCGTCGCGCCGCTTGGCCTCGCCTGGGTGGGAGACCGCCTCATCGTCAGCTCGCTCGGGCGCGTGACCGCGTACTGGGGCTTCGACGGCTCCCGGTTCGCTCACCACGCGGTGATCCTGGACGGCCCGGTGGCCGGCGGCGAGAACAACAACCTGGTGGTCGCGCCGAACGGCCGTCTGGTGATGGGCGTCTCAGCGCCCTGCGATCACTGTGTTCCCACGTCGAAATGGGCGGGAGCGATCGTCTCGTTTCGGCCCGACGGGAACGGTTTGCAGCTCGTGGCCCGCAACGTCCGCGCTGCCTACGGCCTTGCTTATTTGCCTGGAACGAGCACCCTCTTCGCGACGATGAACCAGCGCGACGACCTCGGGACACGCACACCGGGTGACTGGCTGGCGGTCGTCCGCGCGGGGCAGAATTGGGGATTTCCCGCCTGTTATGGGCAAGCCTCGGGCGTCTGCGCCTCGCGGCCGAAGCCGGCAGCGACGCTCGATGCTCACGCGGCCGCGGGCGGCATCGCGCTCGTCACCGGTCAGCTCGGTTCGAGCTATCGGCTCTCGGCGTTCGTCGCGGAGTGGCAGACCGGTGTCGTGAAGCGCGTGCCGCTCCAGTTGAGCTCCGGTACGTACACGGGGACGGCCGAGACTGTGTTGGCCGGGTTCGAGCATCCGCTGCCGGTTCTGACGACCGGCAGCGGCATCCTCGTCGGCGACTGGGGCACCGGCGTCGTCTACCGGATTGCGCCGCGGAGCTGACCCTTAGCGCCGCGCCGCGACCCTCGAGCAGCTTGCAGAGATCGCCCTCGAGCCGGGCGCTGCCCCCGGATCAGGTGGCAGCGCCCGGTGCCGAGCACCTCAGTTCGCAGCGATGCCGACTACGTGGCCCTGTGCGTCGGCGAAGACGCCGAACGTGACGCCCGGGACGTTCTGCGCGGGTTGGACGATCTTGCCGCCGAGCTCCTCGGCGCGCCGCAACGTCGCCTCCACGTCCTGCACGGCGATGAAGAACAGCACCGCATCGCTGCCGCCCTGAAGCGGGCCGATCGCGGTCGGAAGCGCTCCCTCCGCGCCCGTGTCGACGAACGAATAGCCGGGGAACGCACCGTCGGAGTACGTCCAGCCGAACAGGTCGGCGAAGAACCGGCGTGTTGCGTCGGGATCGGTCGAGCGGATCTCGGCGTGAATGACTGGGTGAGCCACGAATCTCTCCTTCGGTCGATTACTGAATCGACGAACGAGAGCTGCTCGAATCGACACCAATGCCGAGCAGTGCGCGAACCGACCGCGAAACGACGACGTCTTCGCGAGCCTGGACAACATGCACCTGGACCGACGACGCCGTCGAATGAACGGCGCCTTCGCCCACGAGCTCCGCGTTGGCGGTCTCGTCGAGCGCGACACCGAGATGCGCAAGCCGCGAGCAAACCTGGGCGCGCACCGACGCCGAATGCTCGCCGACGCCCGCGGTGAACACGAGCGCGTCGACCCCGCCGAGAGCAGCTGTCATTGCCGCCGCCGCCTGGGCAATGCGGTAGCTGTAAAGCTCGAGTGCGAGCATCGAGGCGGCCGATCGCTCCCGCGTCAGGGTGGCTACGTCTTCTGTGCCGGCGAGCCCGACGAGGCCCGACTCGTGCTCGAGTGCGTGATCGAGCTCGTCCAGTGTGACGCCGTGTCGCAGCAGATAGACGAGCGCACCGGGATCGACCGAGCCCGCGCGCGTTCCCATCGGCACGCCCTCGAGCGGCGTGAAGCCCATCGTCGTGTCGATCGAGCGGCCCGCGCGGACAGCTGTCACCGACACGCCGCCGCCGAGATGGCAGACGACCAGCCGGTCGACCGGTACCTCCGCGGACGCCCATTCGACCGAGAGCCCGTGAAAACCGAACCGGCGGATCCCGCGGTCGCGATAGCTCTTCGGCAACGCGTATGTGCGGGCGACCTCGGGGATCGTCTGGTGGAACGACGTGTCGAAGACCGCGACGTGACGGGCATCGGGAAGTTCCGCGCGCAGATCATGGATCGCCGCGATTGCCGGGGCGTTGTGCAGCGGAGCGAGGTCGACCAGCGTTTCGAACGCTGCCGCGACGGCATCGTCGATCAGCGTCGGCGAGACGAAGAGCTCGCCGCCGTGTACCACTCGATGACCAACCGCTTTGACATCGGGAGCCTCGTGGATCGAGTCGACTCGGGTCGAGCGCTCCCTCTCGTCGACGATGCTCAGCTTGAGGCTCGTCGAGCCCGCATTGACGACCAGGACGTCTGTCAGAAGGGCCAAGTCCAGTCCCGGATCTCCGGATCGTCGTCTCCCGTTGCGCGCGTGTACGCGCGGGCTGCGAGGCGGCACTCTTTCATCTCCTGGCGCAGGTGGGCTGCGTCGTCGGCGAGGCCGGGCACCCGGTCGATCACGTCGATCACGAGGTGGAACCGATCGAGGTCGTTCAGCATCACCATGTCGAACGGCGTCGTTGTCGTGCCCTCTTCCTTGTAACCCCGAACGTGCAGGTTGTCGTGGTTCGCGCGCCGGTAGGTGAGGCGGTGGATCAGCCACGGATAACCGTGATAGGCGAAGACGACCGGCTTCGAGCGGGTGAAGAGCGAATCGAACTCGGCGTCTGACATCCCGTGCGGATGCTCGCTATTCGTTTGCAGCCGCATCAGGTCGACGACGTTGACGACCCGCACCTTCAGGGCGGGGAGGTTCTCGCGCAGGATCGCCGCCGCGGCGAGCGTCTCGAGGGTGGGGGTGTCGCCGCAGCAGCCGAGCACGACGTCCGGCTCCGCTCCGTCGTCGGTCGACGCCCAGTCCCAGATCCCCGCGCCGAGCGTGCAGTGGCTGACGGCTTCGTCGATCGAGAGATAGTTGAGCGCGGGCTGCTTGCCGGCGACGATCACGTTCACGTAGTTGCGCGAACGCAGGCAGTGGTCGGCGACCGAGAGCAGCGTGTTCGCGTCGGGGGGAAGGTAGACGCGGATCACCTCGGCCTTCTTGTTGACCACATGGTCGATGAAGCCTGGATCCTGATGCGAGAAGCCGTTGTGGTCCTGACGCCAGACGTGCGACGAGAGCAGGTAGTTCAACGACGCCACCGGCCTGCGCCACGGGATCGTGCGCGTCACCTTCAACCACTTGGCGTGCTGGTTGAACATCGAGTCGACGATGTGGATGAATGCCTCGTAACAGTTGAAGAGGCCATGCCGGCCGGTCAGCAGATAGCCCTCGAGCCACCCCTGGCACTGGTGCTCGGACAGGACCTCCATCACGCGTCCGTCCGGCGCGAGGTGGTCGTCCGTCGAGAGTTGTTCGGCGTCCCAGGCCTTTGCCGTCGCCTCGAAGACATTCCCGAGGCGGTTCGAAGCCGTCTCGTCCGGCCCGAAGAGCCTGAATGTGGCCCGGTTCTTCGCAATCACGTCGCGGAGGAAGGTTCCGAGCACCCGGGTGGCCTCCGACGACCCGACGGCCGGGCGCTCGACGTCGACCGCGTAGTCGCGAAAGTTCGGCAGCACCAGATCGCGCAGCAGCTCGCCGCCGTTCGCGTGTGGATTCGCGCTCATGCGCCGGTCGCCTTCGGGAGCCAGCGCCCGCAACTCGGCCTTGAAACGCCCATCGCCGTCGAACAGATCCTCTGCGTGGTAGCTCTTGAGCCAGTCCTCGAGGAGCTTGCGGTGCGCTGCGTTCTCGCGGACGGCGAGGACCGGCACTTGATGGGCACGCCAGGTGCCTTCGACCTGCACGCCGTCGACCTCGCGTGGCCCCGTCCAGCCCTTCGGCGTCCGCAGGATGAGCATCGGCCAGCGGGGACGATCGGTCGACCCGCCAACACGGGCGGCGTCCTGGAAGGTGCGGATGTCATCGAGCGCCACGTCGAGCGCCGCGGCGAACCGCTCGTGCGCGTCGGCGGGCGACTCGTCGAGCTCGGAGGAGACGATCAGCGGCCGCCAGCCGTAGCCCTCGAACAGGGCGACCAGCTCGCTCTCCGGGATCCGGGCGAGCACGGTCGGGTTGGCGATCTTGTACCCGTTCAGATGCAGGATCGGGAGCACGGCGCCGTCGGTGACCGGATTCAGGAACTTGTTCGAGTGCCAGCTGGTGGCGAGCGGCCCGGTCTCCGCTTCGCCGTCGCCGACCACGCAGGCGACGAGGAGGTCGGGATTGTCGAACGCGGCGCCGAAGGCGTGTGAGAGGGCGTAACCGAGCTCGCCGCCTTCGTGGATCGAGCCCGGCGTCTCCGGTGCGACATGCGACGGGATGCCGCCCGGGAACGAGAACTGGCGGAAGAGTTCCCGCAGGCCGGCTTCGTCTTCCGAGATGTTCGGGTAGAGCTCGGCGTACGTGCCTTCGAGATACGCGTTCGCGACGAGCCCCGGGCCGCCGTGCCCCGGGCCGGTGATGTAGATCGCCGACAAGTCCCGGGCCTTGATCGCACGGTTCAGATGCGCGTAGACGAAGTTCAGACCGGGCGTGGTGCCGAAGTGCCCGAGCAGCCGCGGCTTCACGTGCTCGGCCGCGAGGGGCTCACGGAGCAGTGGGTTGTCGAGCAGGTAGATCTGGCCGACCGAGAGGTAGTTCGCCGCGCGCCAGTAGGCGTCGATCAGCTCGGTCTCGGCCGCTGAGAGTGTGGTTGTCGTCGTCATTTGCAGTTGGTCGGTGCAGGCTTGCCGGCGAAGCGGGCTGCCACCCACGATGCAACGGCCGGCGCGGCGGCGTGCCCCGTCTCGATGTGCCCGACTCCGGGTAGGAGGCGGAACTCGACCGTCTCGCCATTCTGGCAGAGCTTGCGCGCGAGACCCTCGGTAACCGTCGGCGCGACGATCGCGTCTGCGGCGCCCTGGACGATCAGGAGCGGAGCCTTGATCGGAACCTGTCCCGGGGCGTTCGCGGCAGCGATCGTCTTCCACGGCTCCGCCTCCCAGGGTGGCGTGTGAAGAAACACCAGCCTGAGCGCGAGCGTGCCTGGCAACGAGCCGAGGATCTGCTGCTGCGAGTAGAGACAGTTTTGGGCGATCTTCCTCACGATCGGCCGCGCGGCTGGGCTGACGATCTGGTCGAGGTTCGCGTCGTGGTAGACGCTCGCCCACGACTGCAGCCCCATCGAGATCAGGACGCGTCCGATGACGGTCTTGATGTTGACCCGGAAGAGGTCGATGAGGTTCGGCACCGGCCCGCCGGCCGCGACTCCGACCAGGTTCAACTCCGGTGCGTAGCTAGCGGCGAGCTGTCCGGTGAAGAGCGCTGCCTGCCCGCCTTGCGAGTGACCCCAGACCGCGAAGTCTCGCCCCGCATGCGCCTGGGTCAGGTTGCGTGCCGCGCGCACGGCGTCGAGCTCGTCCATCGCTTCCGAATCGCCGACGAGATATGGGTGCGGTCCGGGCGTGCCGAGTCCCTGGTAGTCGCTCGACGCGATCACGTAACCGGCGGCCAGCAGTGCGGCGCCGCCCTCGAGGAAGAGCGGCTGGTCGGTCGGCTTGGCGAGGGAGGGGGCGCAGCTCGTCGCGACGCCCACCGTGCCGTGCGCGTAGGCGAGTACCTTGCGTCCGCCCGGCGGGGGAGAGCCCTGCGGGACGGCGATGAAGCCGCTGACCGCCGTCGGCTTCCCGTCGTAGCCGGTTGACTTGTAAAGCACCCGGTACGTCGTCGCCCCGGTGTGGAAGTCGGCGATCACTTCGGAGCGGATGATCGTCCCGGGCGGCCCGTTGGGGAGGGGTGCAGGCACCGTGTAGAAGGCACTGGGCGCGCCGGGAGCGGCGCGGTCGATCGAGGCGCTGACCACTCCGGCGGCGACGGCAAATACGAGCACCCCGGCGGTGCCGATCATGCGCAGCGACTTCGGCCAGCGTCGTTCGGCGAGTGGCGCTCTGCTTGCGCTCCGCAGGCGAAACGCGAGCGCGATCTGGGCGACCCCGAGCAGGAACGTGCGGATCCCGAACAGGATTGCGAGCACGATCACCGAGACGCCCGGCCACGCCAGTGCGAGGAGGCCGACCACCACGTTGGCGGTGCCGCTGAGACCAACCAGGAAGCGCTCGTCACCCTCGTCGAAGAATGCTGAGCGCAGCTTGAGGACACCGCCCAGGACGAGGGCCGATCCGACGACGAGCGCGAGCGTGCGGATCGTGAGCCCCGGCCACGCGACCGCCACCACGCCGGCGGCGATCCAGAGTGCGCCGGCAGTCCGGGTCAGGCGGGGTCGCGTGGCGGTCCCGCTGCCCGCCAGTTCGGCAACTCCCGTCAGGAACAAGGCCGCTCCGGCGAGCCACTCGAGCACCGAGATCGACCGAGACGGATCTGCGGTCAGCACACTGCCCAGGGCCACACACCCACCACCGATGGCGAGCACAGCCCACCACGGAAGCCGGCGCGCAGCCAGGCTCAGCAGCGGCGCCGGCACCGGGCTACGGACGCTTGGCGAAGATCACGAGGACGCTCAACTGCTCGTACCCGACGAAGCGGTGCTCGGCGCCGGCGGGAACGAACACCGCGTGGCCGACCCGGAGCTCGATCGGCTCGCCCTCGATTTCGAGCGTCCCATCACCTTCGAGCACGATGTAGACCTCGTCGTCGTCGTGCGGTTGCTGCCTGTCGGGCTCGGGAGCGACGAGAACGTAGACGCCGAGCTCGAGCCCGGGGGAAGAATGGACGATCTCGTAGCCGCCGGCGTCGAGGAGCCGCGCCCTGGCCGCCTCGATCTCGATCGCGTGGGGTGTGAGCAAGACCGACCTCCTCAGTTCGTGATCTCGACCAGCCCGACCCTACTTTGCGTCAGGACACGGGCGCCGGCTCGAGCGCCCGCGCGATCGCGATCGCCCAGGCCGCCACGGCGTCCCACTGCCGATAGTCGCCGTCGGGCACGCGAAGTGCGCCGGCTAGTGCACGCTCGGCCAGGCCGAGTTGGGACTTGTCGAGCTTGCCGCTGAAGAGCTGATGATCGCGCGCGTTTGTCGTAGCGAGCAGATCGGGGACGTTGAACGAGTCGCTCGCGGCGGGATGGGGCGGGGAGCCGATCGGTCCGCTCGAGAACAGCCAGGTCGGGCGCTGCGCGAGGATCTCCGCGTTATCGTCGATGAAGCCGCGAGCCTCACGAAGCCAGCCGCCCATGTAGATCGCGCTGCCGAGAACAAAGGCGTCGTACGACAGGACGGAGTCGATGCCGTCCATTCGCTCGACGTCGACCGACAGTCCTTGCCCAGCGAGGATCGTGCCGATCTCGCGCCCGATCTCCTCGGTGGCTCCGTGCTTGCTGGCGAATGCGACGAGTACGTTCATCGGGATCCCTCCGGTCCTTTCGCTCGTTAGAGCCATCGGCACGTGCATGACGAATCGGGGTGGTGACAGATCGGGCAGGTGGGGGCGCGGCGCCGAAGCAGCCGTTTTCCAAGGCCGGCGGTCGTCATCAGGTACGCGGCTGCCGCGGACAGCGCGGTGGCCGAAATCGGGTTCAAGATCGCGAGGATCACTGTCGTCAGTTCCCTTTCGTCTTGTTCTGCTCCTAAGTTTCGGCCTCGGGACGGACGGCCGAATTGGCAGATCCGCGGAGACTTGCTGCGTAGAAACCCGCATCGCTGCAGCTGCGGCAAAGCCGTAATCACTTTCGGTGCGGCCCACGATGGAACTCATTTGGCTTGCGCCGAAACTCCGGGCATGTGTAAACGGTCGACGGCGCGGAGACGAGCATCGGCCTTGATGGAAGGAGCTAGACATGCGTAAGTTCTTCGAGATTGGTGGGCTCGTCGCCGCGGCAGTCCTGATTGCGTTCGGCGTTGTCGCCATCGTGATGGGGATCAACGGCCGCAGCACCGTCCGCGACAGCCTGAAGCTCGAGCAGATCGTCGGCTCGCCCGACATGACCCCGACGTTGATCGCCGCCGAGGCGAAGAAGGCCGGCCTGCCGGCCTCGATCGCAATGCCGACGACCGACATCGCAGGCTTGCCGATCAACACCGGCGCTCGCGCACGTGCATTCGCGAACTACATGCGGATCCACACGCTCGAGGCGACCGGCGGTGTGCCCTATGCGCAGATGCCGCGTTATGCGACGGCTGACGGCAAGGGAACGAATGACGCGACGGCCGCGTTGCAAGCGAACGGCCGGCCGGTCGACAACGGCGCTCGGAACCTCTGGGTCACCGAGACCGCTCTGACCACCGCGCTCAATACGAGCTACATGGCCGAGCAGCTCGCGCTCTTCGGCGTCGTCGTCGGCGTCGCACTGCTGCTCTCCGGAATCGGCTTCGCGATCCTTGCGATCGGCGGAGCGCTCCGGAATCCGGAGTCGGCACTGAAGCTCTTCGCGTCGAAGGCAGGGTCCGCAAAGCCCCTCGCGACCGCGTAGAACTTCGAGACCGGCAGTGATCGACTGAGGGCCGCGCAAGCGGCCCTCAGTCATTCTTCGAGCAAGCCCTGTTCGATCGCGTGGCGGACCAGCTCGGCGCGGCTGGTCAGGCGCAGCTTCTGCATGATGTGCGCGCGGTGCGTCTCGGCTGTCCGGACCGAGATGAAGAGCTGCTTGGCGATCTCCTGGTTTGTGTGGCCGAGCGCGAGCAGGCGCAGGACTTCGCGCTCACGGTCGGACAACGGGTCCTGTTCGGCCTTTCTGACTGCATCGGCGTCGGCGGCGATCAGCCGCGCCCCCAGCTCGGGGTGGACGTAGCGCCCGCCGCGGGCGACCTCGCGAATGGCCGCGACCACCTCGACGTCAGCAGCTTCTTTCAGCACGTACCCACTCGCACCGGCAGCGAACGCCGCCCGCACGTAGCGGGGGTCGTCCTGCATCGAGAGGACGAGGATCCTGACCTCTGGATGCTCCTTGAGCAGCGGCGAGATCGCGTCGAGCCCGCTTCCGTCGGGCATCACGACGTCCATCAAGATCACATCCGGCTTCAGGCTTCGTGCCTCGAGAACGGCCTGGCGGCCAGATCCAGCCTCACCGACCGGCTCGATGTCGGCCTCCTGCTCGAGCAGCAGCCGAATTCCCGTACGAACGACCGCGTGATCGTCAACGATCAGCACCCGCGTCGGGGAATCCATCGACCGACCCTATTCCTCTGGGCAGACAGCGACATACGGGAAAACCCGCAAACCCCGACAGTCGTCCCCCGGATGGGGAGACGGCCGCGAGTCCCTACGGTGAGACAGATGAAGGGCACGTTTGCGGTTCTCTGGACATTGAACGGGACGGTTCACACCGGCAGCCTCGAGCTGCGGGCCGATCGGCTCGAACTGCGGACGCGCGGACGCACCGTGGCGGTGCCGCTTCGTTCGATCAAGCGGTTTGCGATCGACCGGAGTGCATCGACCCGGATCAACGGCCTCGCCGTGCTCAAGCTCTGCCTTCCCGGAGAGCTCGTTGTCAACGTGGCGAGCATGCAGGGAGTAGGGCTCTTGCATCAACTGGCGCGGCTGCTCCCTGCGCCAGGCGAAGCGGCCAACGGCACCTGAGCCGCGATCGTCGTGCCGGACGTAGGCGACGACTCGATCGACACGCTTCCGCCGACAAGCGCCAGCCGCTCGCGCATCCCGAGGAGCCCGAGGGCATCGGCTCGAACCTCGGCGAGGTCGAAGCCCTGGCCGTCGTCGTCGATGGTGACAGCGACGCCTCGCTTGCGGCTGGAGATAATGATGCTCACGTGCTCGGCGCCGGCGTGCTTGATGACGTTGGTCATCGCCTCCTGGACGAGGCGATAGAGAGTCGTCTCGATCTCGGGAGGGAGACGCTGATCGAGGTGCGCCTCGACAATGGTCTCGATGCCGCTTCGTTCCGAGAACGTCTCGGCGAGCCGCTCGATTGCCGGTGCGAGGCCGAAATCATCGAGCGCCGCCGGCCGCAGCTCGACCGCGAGCGCCCGTACGTCCTGCAGAGCCTGCACGACGAGCGCACGTACGTCGGCCTCGGCGCGCTCGGCAGCGGTGTCGTCCCTCGAGGCGCGGATCGCCGTCAGCCCGAGCAGGATCGATGTCAGGGCCTGGCCGGTCTCGTCGTGCAGTTCGAGTGCGAGCCGACGGCGTTCGCTCTCCTGCGCCTCGATCACGCGCCGCACCGTGTCGCGGGCGACGCGCTCGGACATCGACACGGCCACCGCTGCCCTGGCTGCGAAGATCTCTGCGATGCGGAGGTCGCCGTCGGAGAATCGCGCGTCCGGCCCAATCTTGTCGTGCACCGCGATGGTCCCGATCGCCTCTCCTCGCGCGATCAACGGCACGTAAAGCCCCGTCCGCGCACCGAGCCGGCGCGCCTCCTCCTGATCGACCTCCGGGTCGTCGAGCATCGAGTCGATCCGTGCGCTCTGGCGCCGTTCGAGCACACGGCCGCTCTTCGAGCGCGTCCCGCTCAACTGGTAGCCGACGAGCGACGGGCCGAGCTCGTCACCGTTCGCGGCTGCGATCGTCAGGTTGCCGTCCTGCGCCGGGTCGAGCAGTGCGATCACCGTCAGGCGCGCCCCGATCAGCTCTCGCAGCCGCGCGCACACCAGGTCGAGCAAGTGATCGAGGTCGATCTCCTCGACGAGCGATCGCACTACCTCGTGCAGCGACTCGAGGTCCCGTGACCAGCGGGTCGCGGATTCGTAGAGCCGGGCATTCTCGATCGCGACCGCTGCCTGCGCTGCGAGCAGCTCGACGATCTCCTCATCGTCGACACCGAACATCTCTCCGCCCGATTTCTCCGTCAGATAGAGGTTGCCGTAGGCGACCCCGCGCATCATCACCGGGACGCCGAGGAAGGAGTCCATCGAGGGGTGGTTCGGTGGGAACCCGACTGACCTCGAGTCGTCGCTGAGCTTCCGAAGACGGAGCGGGGTTGCATCGGTGATCAACACTCCGAGGATGCCCTTGCCCCGGGGCAAAGCGCCGATCGCCGCGTGGGTCTCTGCATCGATCCCGGTCGTGACGAAGCGTTCGAGGGCACCCCCTGATTCGTCGATCACGCCGAGCGCCGCGTACCTCGCCCCGGTCAGCGACGCCGCTGCCTCGACGACCTTCTGCAAGAGCGCGTCGAGTGAGAGCTCGGAGTTGAGCGCGATGCCGGCGTCGAGGAGCTCACGCAGGCGGCGGTCACCCGGGTCCTTGGTCACCCCCTAAGGCTATGCCCTATTCGGTTCGTCGCCTCAGAGTCGTGGCACCAAGCGCCAGCGCGAGGCCGACCGTTCCGAGAACGACCAGAAGATCGATCCAGAGCCTCGAGTCGATCAGACCGGCAGCAACGCGGGCCAGACCGTCGTAGGCGTACGTCACCGGCAGGAGGTCGGAGGCGATCCGCAGCGTGTGCGGCATCTGCCCGCGGGGCACGAACAGCCCCGACAGAATGATCTGGGGCAGCAGCGCAGCCGGCATGAACTGCACCGCCTGAAACTCGCTGGTCGCAAACGCGCTCAGAAAGAGCCCGAGCGCCACACCCAGCAGTGCGTTGCAGACCGCAAGGCCGACGACCAAACCGGCCGAGCCGATCGTGTCCACACCGAGCAGGCGAAAGGCGACGAGCGATGCAACGCACGCCTGCACGGCGGCGACCAGCGCGAACGCGAGACCGTAACCGGCGAGGAGGTCGAGCTTTGCGAGCGGCAGCGTCATCAGGCGTTCGAGCGTTCCGCTCGTCCGCTCGCGCAGCATCGCGATCGAGGTGACCAGGAACATGATGATCAGCGGGAAGAGGCCGATCAGCGGCACCGCCACACGCTGGAAGGCGGCCGGGTTGCCGTCCAGGACGTAGCGCAGCAAGGTCAGCAATGCAGGGGGAACGACGAGTATCAGCGCGACCGTTCTGGGGTCCCGCCGCAGTTGTTCGAGCGCCCGCCGCGCAGTTGCGAGCGTGATCCGAACGTTCACCCCGTTTCCGCCAATCTGACGAAAGCCGCCTCGAGGTCGCCGTCAGGGGCGAGCACGCCCGGCGGGCCGCTTGCCAGCAACTGCCCTTCGCGCAGCAGCAGCAAGTCGTCGCAGTGTTGCGCCTCGTCCATCACGTGCGTCGAGACGAGCAAGCTGATGCCGCCGGCGGCCAACTCGCGGAATCTTGACCAGAGGTCTCGTCGGAGCAGCGGGTCGAGCCCGACCGTCGGCTCGTCGAGCACGAGTACCTCCGGCGCACCGAGCAATGCAATTGCCAGCGAAACCCGTGATTGCTCGCCGCCCGAGAGGTTCCTCACCAGTTGGGTCGTGCGTCGGTCGAGGCCGACAGTGCGAGCCACGTCGACGATCCGCGCACGCGCGTCGAGCAGGTCGGCGAAGTAGAGAAGGTTCTCGCCGACGGTGAGGTCGCCGTACACCGAGCGAGCCTGTGTCATATAGCCGACGCGGGCTCGCAGCGCCGGGGTTCCCGCCGGCAGGCCGAGCACCTCGACCGTCCCACCAGCGATGCGCTGCACGCCTACGACGGCGCGCATCAATGTCGACTTGCCGCAGCCGCTTGGACCGAGCAGGCCGGTGATCGTCCCGGCCCGGATCTCAACGGTGAGGTCGGAAATCACACGGTGACCTCCGCGATCGACGCGAAGGTCACGTGTGACGATCGAGCTCGAGCTCAGACCGCCGCTCCGACCTCGTCGCGGGCGTGATCGTCGGCCGGAACGGGCTCTTCGCCCTGCACGACGAGCACCGGGCACGAAGCCTCGTGCAGCACGTCGGTCGAGACGCTTCCGTGCAGGAGCCGGCCGATCCGGCCCCAGCCGTGTGCGCCGATCACGACGAGCCGTGCCTCGCGCTCCTTGGCGACGCGGCAGATCTCTGCGGACGCCGGCCCGTCGAGCGCGATCGTCTCGCAGTTGACGCCGACCGCCGCCACGCGCTCGGACAGCGCAGCCAGGACCTTCGCGACCCGCTCTTTCTCCGCCGTATGGAGATCGGCGAGGATCTCGCCGTACCCGTAGTAGCCGCCGTAGGGCGGAATGGCAAGGTGGGCCACCGAAACGATTACGAGCGGCGCGTCGAACGCTTTCGCAAGCTCGATCGCCTCGACCGTGGCAGCCTCCGCGGACGGGGAGCCGTCGGTTGCGAACAGGATTGGTTTCATGATCGCTCCTTTGGGAGGATTTCTTGATGTATGAACAGTCTCGACCGACCGAGACTGTCGTGAATCGGTGCCGTCGCGGGACTACCGCGCGTAGTTTCCCGCAGCTCCTGGACGGCCGAACGCCGATCCGTTCGTATGCTCTCGGGTGCACCATGGGCAAATGGCAGTGACCGAATTGCCGACCGGTGCGGCGCCGTTGGTCGAGGACGTCGTTCTGCGCGACGGCTCGACGCTTCGTTTGCGGGCGCCCACGTCCGTCGACGAAGGCGTGCTGATCGACTTCTTCCAGGCGCTCTCACCCGACAGCCGGTATCTCCGGTTTCACGGGGCGACGACGATCGACCCGAAGACCGTTGCAGGCGCGCTCGAGACCGACTGGCAGACGCGTGGCTCCTTGCTCGGTGAGCTCGCAGGCTCGGACGGGCTGTTGCGGCCGGTCGCGCTCGCCACCTACGCGCGGCTTCGCGACCCACGTCGCGCCGAGGTTGCTTTTGCGGTCGCCGACGAGTTGCACGGAAAGGGAATCGGCACCAGGCTGCTCGAACGACTCGCCGCGCATGCCGCAGCTGTGGGCATCGACGAGCTCGTGGCGGAAGTTCTTCCACAGAACGGCGCGATGCTGCGGGTTTTCGACGACGCCGGCTTCGAGAGTGGACGCACGCTCCAGGACGGCGTGATCGAAGTCGTGCTCCGGTCGCGGTCGGGATCGCCGACGATCGCGGACTTCCGAGACCACGTTGCGGTCGCGGCATCTCTGAAAGCGTTCTTCTCCCCGTTGTCCGTGGCCGTGATCGGCGCCTCGCCGCGGCGCGGGACGATCGGAGGCGAGTTGTTCCGGAACGTTCTCGCGGCCGACTTCACAGGTTCGGTGTACCCGGTCAACCGCGGCGGCGAGCCTGTCGGCGGAGTCGCCGGCTATGACTCGGTCGCCGAGTTGCCGGTCACGGTCGACCTCGCAGTGATCTGCGTCCCGGGGGGTGCTGTGCTCGAAGCCGCCCGGGCGGTGCTCGCGAGCGGCGTCAAGGCGCTGTGCGTGATCTCCGCCGGCTTCGCCGAGATCGGGGCCGAGGGCGCTGCGCGCCAAAACGATCTGCTCGCGCTCGTCCGCGCGCACGGCGCACGCCTCGTCGGGCCGAACTGCCTCGGGATCGCCTCGTCCGTGACTCGGCTCAACGCAACCTTTGCGAGGCTCGCGCTTCCGGCCGGGCGGATTGCGTTCTCGTCACAGAGCGGTGCGCTTGGCCTCGCGCTGCTCGAAGAGGCGGACGTGCGCGGGCTCGGGCTGTCCAGCTTCGTCTCGATCGGGAACAAGGCCGACGTCTCGTCGAACGACCTCCTTGAATACTGGGAAGAGGACGGAGACACGGACCTCATCCTGCTCTACCTCGAGTCGTTCGGAAATCCGCAGAAGTTCGCTCGCGTAGCGGGCCGCGTCGCTCGCTCCAAGCCGATTTTGGCGCTCCGCAGCGGAACCAGCCGGGCGGGCGCGCGGGCAGCCAGTTCACATACCGCCGCTCTCGCCGGGTCGGACGCAGCAGTCGACGCTCTCTTCTGGCAGGCGGGCGTCCTGCGGGCGCCGACGCTTGAGGAGTTACTCGACGCAGCGGTGCTGTTCTCGACCCAGCCTCTGCCACTTGGCAACCGCGTCGCGGTCGTCACGAATGCAGGTGGGCTTGGAATTCTCTGCGCCGATGCGTGCGACAGTGCGGGCCTCGAACTCCCGGCGTTGGCAGAGGAGACGCGGCAGGCCCTGGCCCGGGTGATTCCCGTCGAGGCCAGCGTCGCGAATCCGGTCGACCTCCTCGGTTCCGCTACAGCCGCGACCTATGAGGCAGTTCTGCCGGCCATCCTCGCCGATCCCGGCATCGACGCGGTGATCGCGCTCTTCGTCCCACCGATCGTCGCGACCGCCGTCGACGTCTCCGAGGCGATCGCGCGCGTGGCCAGGGCCGCCG
Source organism: uncultured Actinomycetes bacterium (assembly GCA_963847845.1). GTDB lineage: Bacteria > Actinomycetota > Thermoleophilia > Gaiellales > Gaiellaceae > PALSA-600. The sequence goes on along the minus strand of CAWKBI010000004.1, from coordinate 220,478 downwards.
AAAAGCCCGTTCTGCCGGTCGTGATGAGTGCCGACGGCGCTCCTCCCGGCGCCTTCTCCTACCCCGAGTCGGCCGCCCGCGCGCTCGGGCTGGCCTCCCGTCGCGCCGCCTGGCTGCGGCGCCCTGCCGGCGTCGTCCCTGCGCTCGACGGCGTCGACCGGTCGGGAGCAGCGGCGCTCATCGCAGCATCGCTCTCGACGACGGACGATGTCTGGCTCGAGCCACACGACGTGCGCGCCCTCTTGACGTCGTATGGCTTGCCGCTGGTCGACGAGCGTTATGCGGCGACGCCGCAGGCTGCCGCGGCGGCAGCCGAGGAGCTTGGCTTCCCAGTTGTCGTCAAGACCGCCGAGGCCGGCGCGCACAAGACCGAATCGGGCGGCGTTCAGGTCGATCTTCGAGACCGCGCGAGCGTCTTGCAGGCAGCAGCGCAGATCGGCGGCCCCGTGGTCGTGCAGTCCTACGTCACCGAAGGCGCTGAGCTTCTTGCCGGCGCGATGCAGGATCCTGTGTTCGGGCCGCTCGTCGCATTCGGCCCAGGTGGCGTCTTCGCCGAGCTGATCGGCTCGACGCGTCTTGCGCTCGCGCCGCTCACGGACGTCGACGCCGACGAACTGGTCTCGAGCGGCAAAGCAGGGCGACTCGTAGCCGGTTGGAGAGGCGGCCCGGCCGCCGACGCCGGCGCACTCGCGGACGTCTTGCACCGGCTGGCGCGACTCGTCGGCGATCATCCGGAGGTCGCCGAGCTCGACCTGAACCCGGTGCTCGCTGGCCCGCAGCGGTGCGTAGCCGTCGACGCACGCGTCAGGTTGACGCGGCCGAGCTCTACGCACTCGCTGAAGACTTGGTGAGCGAGGCCCCTCGCGGGGGCCTCGCTGACGTTGAGTGCGCGAAGCTCAGATCGCCGCTGCGTCCGGGTGGCAGGCCCACCCGCTCGGCCGAACCTCGATCTCCAGCTGGCCAGGCGCCTCGTGACCGGCTCCGACGGGCGCAGAAATGGTCAGCACCCCGTCGTGGATCGTCGCGTTGACGTTCCTCATATCGGTCTCTCGCGGCAAGTGGAACTCGCGGCGAAAGTCTTCCGTGCGCTCGTGCAGCAGGTAATGACACGGCAGTTCGACTGCGCGGTGGGCGTCGAGGACGACGGTATGGCCGTGCACGCGGACGGCAACGGCGGGCTGAGGACCGGGCAGGTCGACCTTGATGCGGATGAGGCCGTCGTTTCCTCTGAGGACATCAGCAGCGAGTGCAGGTGAAGTGGGCTCCGGCATCCTCGACTCACCCGATGAAACCGGCATGAGTCGGGATGTGACCGGCCCGGTGCCGCTCGCGGCGTGTCGGCGATCTGCCGGTCGACTTGGCGGGCACGACGATCACCGGCACAGCCGCCCGGCGCAGCAGATCCGCCGCGACGCTGCCGGTCAGCAGGCCGAACATTCCGCCGACCCCACGGGTTCCGCAGACGATCGCGTCGGCGCCGACCTCGTCTGCAACGTCCGCGATCTCGCGCGGCGTCGAGCGGCTCGTTGCCTCGAGGTGCAACTCCGCCTCGATGCCCTGGGCTGACAACCTTTCCACCTGCGATTCGATATGTCTGCGTCGGTCGAACTCGTCTGCGAGCACCGGAACACCGGCAGCGCGGCCGCCGATGAAGCGCTGATCACAATGGAAGGCGATCAACCGGCCGTCTGGTGCGAGAAGTTCGAGCGCCTCGGGGAGAGCGAGATCAGCTTCGGGCGAGCCATCGGTCGCCCAGAGAAGGGTCGTGTACATGGTTCCTCCCTTGGTCTCAGCCAGTCTCGCGCGACCGTGCGCGATCCGCGTCGGTCGTCCCGCGGATCGTTGTTGCGGAGATTCACGGATGCCGCTCGTCACGGCGGTCGGGCAGCATCCATCGGATGAGGCCGGACGAGGGCGGATCGTCATCGTTCGACCTCGATCGCGCTGCGCTGCTCGAGCCAAATGCCGTCGTCGCGATCCTGCTTTCGACGCGACAGGGCCTCTCGGCCGCAGAGGCGGCGCGCCGCCTCACCCGGGACGGCCCGAACGCGTTCGATTCCACCGGTCGAACCTGGCGTACCGTGCTTCTGGCTCAGCTCCGCAGTCCGCTGCTCGGCTTGCTTCTGGGCGCAGCCGCTGTGTCGATCGGTGTCGGCGAGCGGACGTCGGGCGGGATCATCCTCGGAATCGTTGCGCTGAGCGTCGGTTTAGGCTTCTTCAACGAATATCGGAGCGAGCAGACACTTGCGTCGCTGCGTGTCCGGACCGGCCGCCGGGCGACCGTTCTGCGCGATGGCGCGCCGACGGATCTTTCTGCTCGAGATCTCGTCGTCGGCGACATCTGTCTGCTTCAGCTCGGCGATGTCGTTCCGGCAGATCTCCGCCTGCTCGAGCTGAACGAATTGACGGTCGACGAGGCGACGCTCAGCGGCGAGCCGTATCCGGCCGAAAAGCAGGCGAGCGCGGTCGGGGCGGCAGCCTCGGCGCCTCTGCCGAATTGCGCGTACCTGGGAACGGTCGTTCGGAGCGGCCGCGCCACGGGCGTGGTTGCCGCGACAGGTATGCGGACGAGGCTGGGAGCGGTGGCGGGCGGGGTGCAGGAGCGCCAGCCGCCGACGGCGTTCCAGCGTGGGGTGACGTCCTTCGCGGCGCTGCTGGCGAAAGTGACCGCGGTGCTGACCGCCTCGATCTTCGTCATCAACACGCTCTTGGGACACCCGATCCTCGACTCGCTGTTGTTCTCGCTCGCGATTGCCGTCGGTTTGACGCCTCAATTGCTGCCGGCGATCGTCACCGTCAGCCTTTCAACGGGGGCCCGACGGATGGCGCAGCGTTCCGTGCTCGTCAAACGTCTTGTTGCGATCGAGGATCTGGGCGACGCTGACGTTTTGTTCACCGACAAGACCGGCACGCTGACCGAGGGTGAGATCCGGTACCGCGAGGCGGTTGGTCCAGACGGGGCGGCGGGTATCGACCTGAACCTGCAGGGGCTGTTCTGCAGCGAGCTCGATTTCGAGCACGGTGGAACGCCGCTCGGCAACACGCTCGACCTGGCAATCTGGAACAGCCTCGAGCCGAACCTCGCCGAAGCTGAGCTGATGCGTTCGGCCCGCGTCGCGACGCTCCCGTTCACGTTCGAGCGGCGCCGGACATCCGTCGTCCTGGCCGCGGGTGACGGGCGGAGGCTCCTCTGCAAAGGGGCAGCAGAAGAGGTGTTGGCTCGGTGTACCGCCGTACGCCTGCCAGGGGGAGTCCGGCCGCTTTCGGCTGCCCGCGAGCAGGTAGGGCGCACGCTTGCCGGCCTGCTCGATCAGGGCAATCGGTTGCTCGCGCTGGCGGAACGACCCATCATGAGCAAGCCCACCTACGGAGAGTCGGACGAGCAAGGCCTGGAGTTGCTCGGCTTTCTCGTGTTCGCCGATCCCCCGAAGGCCGATGCCGCCGATTCGATCGCGCGGCTGCAGCGGCTCGGGATCGAGCTGAAGGTGCTGACAGGCGATCACGAGCGCACCGCAGCGCACGTCTGCGAGGAGGTGGGGTTGCTTGTGAAAGGCGTAGTCCGGGGCGAGGAGCTCACCGGGCTCGGCGACGAACAACTCTCGAAGCTCGTCGCCGCCTCGACCGTCTTTGCAAGGGTCAGCCCGGAGCAGAAGGCCGTGCTGGTCGCCGCTGCTCAGCGGAACGGCGACGATGTCGCGTTTCTCGGCGACGGCGTCAACGACGCGGTCGCCCTCCACCGCGCCGACGTCGGCATCTCGGTCGACACCGCAGTCGATGTCGCCAAAGAAGCTGCAGACGTGCTTCTCCTCGAGAAGAGTCTGCATGCGATCGCCGACGGAGTCGTCGAGGGTCGGCGGATCTTCGCAAACACGATCAAGTACGTCCTAATGGGGACGAGCTCCAACTTCGGGAACATGTTCAGCGCGGCTGGCGCATCGCTGTTCCTCTCGTTTCTGCCGATGCTGCCCAGCCAGATTCTGCTCAACAACATGCTCTACGACTGCTCTGAGCTGACAATCCCGACCGACAGGGTCGACGAGGAGTTGTTGGCACGCCCAGAGCATTGGGATCTCGGGTTCATCCGCCGCTTCATGCTCTTCTTCGGCCCGATCAGCTCGGCCTACGACTTTCTCACCTTCGGAGTGATGCTCTGGGTCTTCCATGCCCACGCGCCGCTCTTCCGGAGCGGTTGGTTCGTCGAGTCGCTCGCGACCCAGGCGCTGGTCGTATTCGTAATCAGGACGCGTCGGGTGCCGTTTGTGAGGAGCCGTCCGAGCCGGCCGCTCCTCGTGACGACGCTTGCGGTCGTACTGGTCGGGCTTGCCTTGCCCTACTCGCCACTCGCGCACACGCTCGGCTTCCGTGCCTTGCCGTGGTCATTCCTGATCATTCTGCTCGCGATGATCGCCACGTACCTCGCACTTGCCGAGCTCGGGAAGGCGTACTTCTACCGCCACAGTCGTGCGATTCGCTGAGAACCAATCAGCGACAACCCCGATGAGCGCGAGCCTGCTGCCGACGAGTCTGTGTGCATGGCGACATTGGATCGCTCCAGGGTTCAACCGGCGGTAAGCGTCAGCGACAACCCGGCCCGGTACGTCTACGACTTCGACGAGCACTGCGCCGAAGGGCGCGCTCTCCTAGGAGGCAAGGGCCTCGGGCTCGCGGAGATGACGCAGCTCGGTCTGCCGATCCCGCGCGGCTTCACGATCACGACGGCCGCGTGCCGTTCGACGATGACCGACGGCCGTGAGCCCGACGGGCTCGACGCCGAGGTCGGCCGGCACCTCGCGCTGCTCGAAGAGCGCAGCGGCAAACGTCTCGGAGACCCGTTGCATCCGTTGCTGCTTTCGGTCCGCTCAGGCGGCCCGGTCTCGATGCCCGGGATGATGGAGACGATCCTCAATCTCGGGTTGAACAGCGAGCTTGCGGCGGCCGTCGCCGCAGCGACCGGCAACGGCCATTTCGCTTACGACGCCTATCGCCGGCTCATCCAGATGTACGGAGACGTCGTCATGAAGATCGACGCCGCCGAGTTCGAGGCTCTACTCGCGAAGTTGAAGGCCGAGCGTCGGGTACAGCTCGACCTGGAGCTCTCGGCGGGCGACCTCCGGAAGCTGTCTCTGATGTTCGAGGAGCTTTACCTTGACCGCACCGGTGTGGCATTCCCCGCCGATCCGCGGGCGCAGCTCTCAGGTGCGATCCGCGCGGTCTTCGAGTCGTGGAACGCCCCGAGGGCACGGGTCTACCGGCACGAGTACGGCATCTCCGATCAGCTCGGCACCGCCGTCAACGTGATGGAGATGGTCTTCGGCAACCTTGACGAGCGCTCCGCGACCGGGGTTTGTTTCAGCCGGAACCCCGCAACCGGCGCTCCGGGCCTCTACGGAGAGTTCTTGCTCGACGCGCAGGGCGAAGACGTGGTCGCCGGCACCCGCACTCCGGCGGCGATCGAGCGCATGCGGGAGTCGTTCCCCGACTCGTACGTCGAGCTTGAGGCGGCCGTCAGTCGGCTCGAACGCCACTACCGGGACATGCAGGACATCGAGTTCACGATCGAGCACGATCGGCTCTACCTCCTGCAGACACGCGGCGCCAAGAGGACGGCCGCCGCTGCGCTCGCAAGCGCGGTCGCGTTCGTTGACCAGGGCCTGATCGATCCTCGCGAGGCGGTGCAACGCATCGACGCTGCGTCGCTCGATCAGCTGCTTCACCCGACCATCGATCCCGGCGCGGCCGTCAACGTCGTCGCGACCGGGCTCGCCGCTTCGCCTGGAGCTGCATCCGGCAGCGCGATCTTCGACGCCGATCTCGCCGCCGCCCGCGCGAAGGACGGAGAGCAAATAATCCTCGTTCGTCCCGAGACGACCGCCGACGACATCCACGGGCTGATCAACGCAAACGGCATCCTGACCGCTCGCGGCGGGATGACCTCGCACGCCGCCGTCGTCGCGCGCGGCCTCGGGAAGCCGTGTGTCGCGGGCTGCGCAGCTCTGGAGATCGACTTCGACACACGAACCGCGAGCCTCTCGGGAAAGCTCGTCCGCGAAGGGGACATCGTCACGATCGACGGCACGTCCGGCGAGGTGATCATCGGCGCGGTCGACCTCGTCCAGCCCGGCCCGAACGCCGACCTCGACCAGATTCTGGAGTGGGCAGACGAGTTCCGCCAGCTCCGCGTATTTGCGAACGCCGACACGCCGGGTGATGCCATGCGCGCGAGAGCGAACGGCGCCGAGGGCATCGGCCTCTGCCGGACGGAGCACATGTTCATGGCCGACGATCGGCTGCCGATCGTCCGCGCGATGATCCTGGCGTCGGACGGTGAGCAGCGCGCGGACGCGCTCGAACGGCTACTCCCCATGCAGCAGGCCGACTTCGAGGGGATCTTCGAGGCCATGGCGCCCCTGCCGGTGACGATCCGCCTGCTCGACCCGCCGCTGCACGAGTTTCTGCCGCCGCTCGAAGAGGTGACCGACGAGCCGACCCGGGCGCGGATCCTGTCTCTTCGCGAGGCCAACCCGATGCTTGGGACACGCGGCTGCCGCCTCGGGCTGCAATGGCCTGAGATCTACGAGATGCAGATCCGCGCGATCGTTCGTGCCGCTCATGGGGTCGAGGCTCGTACCGGCGCCGCTCCGTCGGTCGAGATCATGCACCCGCTCGTCGCCTTCGACGAGGAGCTCGTCCGCCTCCGCGAGCTGACGACGCGCGTCATCGAAGAGGAAGGCGCGATCGCGTATCGCTGCGGCACGATGATCGAGCTGCCGCGCGCAGCACTGCGCGCGGCCGATCTCGCCCGGCACGCGGATTTCTTCTCCTTCGGCACCAACGATCTCACCCAGACGACGCTCGGGTTCTCGCGCGACGATGCTCAGGGGCGCTTTCTCACCTTCTATCTCGAGCAGGGGATCCTCGAGCAGGATCCGTTCTCGACGCTCGACGTGTCGGGTGTCGGCGAGCTGATCGCGCTCGCTGTCGAGCGCGGCCGGTCGACAAACCCTGGCATCGGGCTCGGCATCTGCGGCGAGCACGGCGGAGACCCTGCCTCGATCGCGTTCTGCGACACGCTCGGGCTCGACTACGTCTCCTGCTCACCGTTTCGCGTGCCGGTCGCTCGGCTCGCCGCCGCTCAGGCGGCCCTTGCCCGCGGTGAGGGCGCGGCCTACGAGGCAGCGGGTGGTTAGGGAGATGATGGACGTTTCGGTCGAACACTTCCGCTCGGCGCACACGGAGTTGCGCGCCTGGACGCCCGTGCTCCGCTCGACGGCACGGGCACTCTCGACGATGACGCTCGCCGAGCGCGAGCAGGCTTTTGCAGACCTTCTGGCTGAGCTTGCCGAGCTCGATCTCCACATGAGGCTCGACGAGCACGTGCTGTTCCCCGAGATCGCGAGCCGTCTCCGCGATCCACTCGCGACTGCCTCAATGGCCTACGACCACCTCGCGATCAGAGACTGGATCCGCCGGCTCTGCGCGGCCTCCCTCGCTGACGCCGATGAGTTGCAGGAGCTGCTCTACGGGCTCGACGCTCTGATCCGCGTCCACATGTGGAAGGAAGACGAGCTCTATCTCGGCATGCTCGACAACCCCTCGTGGCCGAGTAGTGAAGTGCTGTCGGCTCGGTAGAACGCCGCAGTCCCAGCGCAGCGTGCGCACGGATGACCCGACACCGCTCGGCGGAGCAGAGTGGGTTTGAATCGACTGAAAGGAGTCTGCGATGTCCCTCCGGGTGGCAATCAATGGATTCGGGCGCGTCGGAAGATGTGCGTTCCGCTCGGCGTTCGAGCAGGAAGCGGACATCGAGTGGGTGGGGATCAACGATCTTGCCGACTCGGCGACGCTTGCCCACCTGCTTCGCCATGACACGGTCTACGGCCCCTTCCCGGGAAGGGTCGAGCTCGATGGATCCGCGCTCGTCGTCGACGGCGTCGTGATTCCCGTATACGGCGAGGCCGATCCCGCGGAGCTGCCGTGGCAAGCCTCCGGCGTCGATGTAGTGCTCGAGTGCACGGGCCGCTTCCGGACCCGCGCCGACGCTGCGAAGCACCTGGCTGCCGGTGCGCGCAAGGTGATCATCTCGGCGCCCGGAAAGGGTGTCGACGCCACGATCGTTCTCGGTGTGAACGACGCGACGTACGACGCAGAGTTGCATGACGTGATCTCGAATGCGTCGTGCACGACCAACTGCCTGGCTCCTGTCGCGAAGGTGGTGCACGAGGCGTTCGGGATCAAGCACGGAACGATGACCACGATCCACGCCTTCACGGGCGACCAACGACTCGTCGATCTCCCTCATCAGGACCTACGCCGCGCACGTGCCGCAGCGGCGAACATCGTCCCCACGTCGACCGGGGCGGCGAAGGCACTCGGCCTCGTCATTCCCGAGCTCGCAGGCAGGTTGCACGGCCTCGCGGCCCGCGTTCCCGTCCTCACCGGGTCGCTCGTCGATCTCACGGTCGAGCTCGAGACGGCGACGACGGTGGAGGAGCTCAACGCTGCCTTTGCCGAGCGTTGCGATTCGGGCAACCTCACCGGCATCTTGCAGTACAGCGACGAGCCGCTCGTCTCGAGTGACGTGATCAAGTCACGGTACTCCGCCGTGTTCGACTCGGGGCTGACAGCGGTGACCGGCGGGACGCAGGCCAAGATCATCGCCTGGTACGACAATGAGTGGGGCTATTCGACCAGGTTGGTCGAGCTCGCCCAGCTGGTGCTCGCGCCCGTGGCGATCACCGTCTGATTGCGGGGAAACACTCATCGTGCTCAGCGCCGGCCCCGATTCTGCGGGGCCGGCCGCGCGAGACGATGGGGGTAACCAAAGGAGGCGCTCATGAAAGCGCTCGTCTACCACGGCCCCGGCTTGCGGGCCTGGGAGGATGTTCCGGATCCGGTGCTCGTCGACCCGACGGACGCCATCGTCAAGATCGATACGACGACGATCTGCGGAACCGATCTCCACATTCTGAAGGGTGATGTTCCCGAGGTGACGCCGGGAACCATTCTCGGCCACGAAGCCGTCGGCACAGTCGTCGAAGTCGGCGCTGCGGTGACGACGATCGAGCCGGGCGACAAAGTCCTCGTCTCGTGCATCACTTCTTGCGGTCGCTGCCGCTTCTGCAAGGAGGGCCACTACGGCCTCTGCACAGGCGGGGGTGGCTGGATCTTCGGCCACACGATCGACGGTCTACAGGCCGAGTTCGCCCGGGTGCCGTTCGCCGACACCTCGGTGTACAAGGTGCCCGAGGGGCTGACGGACGAAGACGTCCTGTTCCTTGCCGACATCCTCCCGACCGCGTTCGAGGTCGGAGTCCTGAACGGCGGAGTGCAGCCCGGTGACACGATCGCGGTCGTCGGCGCCGGCCCGATCGGCCTCGCCACGATCATGACGGCGAAGCTCTTCACGCCGGGGCACATCGTCGCGATCGATCTCGCTGACGCACGCCTCGAGAAGGCACTCGAGTTCGGTGCCGACTCGACGATCAACAACAGCCGCGAAGACGCCCTGGCTGCGGTCATGGAACTGACCGGAGGCCTCGGAGTCGATGTCGCGATCGAAGCGGTCGGCGTCCCAGACTCGTTCGAGCTCTGCACCTCTCTGGTGCGGCCCGGCGGTCGAGTCGCCAACGTCGGGGTGCACGGGCACTCCGCGACTCTCCATCTGGAGACGTTGTGGATCCGTGACATCACGATCACAACCGGACTCGTCGACACGACGACGACGGCGCAGTTGCTGCGGCTGATTCAGCAGCGGCGGCTCGATCCATCGCCGTTCGCGACGCATCACTTCTCGCTCACCGACGCTGAGACGGCCTATGACGTCTTCGGCGCCGCGGCCGAGACGAACGCACTCAAGGTCGTGCTCACGGCCGAGCCCGTGCCGGCTCTGCCGGTCGAGTCGGCCGTTGTGAAGACCGAGCCGGTCGGCGTCAGCTGACTCGACCGGAGGAGACGGCGGGCGGCGGATCGAGTTTCCCGCCGCCCGCCGTTCGTTCTCGTACTGGGCGCGTCAGTCGGCGAGTACGCGGGCCAGATCGAGTGTCGACAGGACACCTACCGGCCGGTGCGTCAGCGGATCGACGACAGCGAGGTGAGAGACGTTGTGCTCGGACATCAGCTGTGCGGCACGGTCGAGGGAGTCGTCCGGGCGCACGCAGACGAGTGGGGTGACCGCCGAGTCGCGCGCGGTACGTGAATCGAGGTCGTCTCGTCCTGCCGCGACCAGATCCAGGTCGGAGACAAGTCCCCAGAGCTCGATCGTCTCGTCGTCTTCCAGGCCATAGTCGAAGACGTAGACGGAGTGAACATTCCGCTCGGCCATGATCCCTGCGACTCGGCGGAGGGGAGTCTCCGGGGTGCAGCTGATCAGGCCGGTGGTCATGATGTCGTCGACCCGGAAGGCGGCCAACGGTTTGGCGGTCAGGGTTTGCATCGAACTTCCTCCTTCGTTGCTCTGATCCTGGCCGAGCCGGCCTTCCGCGGCATCCGTGCGAGGTCGCGTCACTCGTACGGGTGACTACCGATCTGCCGTCAGGGTCAGCGCGTTACCGCGAGTCGCCGGTCAAGCAACTCGCGAAGGCCTGAGACGACGATGTCCGCCCCGCACTCGCGCAGGGCGCGCTGCCGGGCAGGCTCTCCGATCCCGACGACGAGCTGAAGCCCTGCCGTCCGGCCGGCCTTGACGCCGTCTGTCGTTGCCATGAACCCGGCGGTCAGGTCGGGCGCGAGCTCGAGCTGCCGGCACGCGGTGAGCAGGGCATCGGGCGAGGGGCTGCGGCGCAGCTGCTGGGTGAGCATCGTGGTGCCGTCGACGGTCGTCGCGACCAAGGGCTCGAGACCGGTGTGGGCGAGGATGGTCTGCGTGTTGGCGCTCGCGGAGACGGCAGCGCAACGCAGCCCGGCGTGACGCGCGAGCTGGAGGTAGCGCCGCGAGCCGGCGAGCGCACTCAGCGCGCCGGAGTCGAGACGCCGGAGCAGCGACCGCTGCTTCAGATTCGCCAGCGCGTGCACTGTCCTGCAGCCGGGGGAATCGTCGGCGCTGCCTTCGGGCAGCGCGATCCCGCGACTCGCGAGGAACTCGCGGACGCCTTCGAGCCGGGGCCGGGCGTGAAGGTGCGCGTAATAGTCGAGCCGTGGGTCGAACGGCGCCCAGTGACCGGCGATGTGCCCGCTTCGCTCGGAGGCAAACGAGGTCCAGGTCTCGCTCCAGGCCGCGATGTGCACGGCGGGACTTCCAGTGAGCACGTCCTCGAGATCGAAGATGCAGCCACGGAGCGTCTCTGGCAGCCCGAGCAGCCGGTACATGTTCCAGGAGGGAATCTCCAGGTCGGACAGCCAGCCGTTGACCGAGAAATCGCGCGCCAGGTTTTCGAGCAGGCGCGCCGTCTCGGTGCGCTCGGCCTTGAGCAAGCTCGAGCGACCACGCAGTGACTCAGGCCCCAGTGCTGCCGGCGCGGCCTGCAGCGCGGTCTGTGCTGCGTCGAGCGCAAGCCGCCATCTGGAGCCGAGGGCGTCGAGCTCGTCGATCCTCTGGAGCGGGCGCCGCGCCGTCGGCAGCGCGTGAAGCCTCGCGCGCTGCTGATGCGTCAGCCTCGGCTGGAGAGCCGTCGCCATGCCCCAACCGTGCACTCGATCCCGCAGCACGGCATCCGCGAACCACCGGATACGCCCGTACGGGAACTGCGCAATGAGATCTGCTGTCGCGATCCCGCCGCGCAGTGAGTTTCGCTCGGCCGCGCCGTCTTGTCTGGGTAGAAGTTCAGAAACGATCAGGAGGCGCACCATGGGCAAGCTCATCGTCACGGAGTTCATGACGCTGGACGGGGTGATCGAGGATCCCGGCGGGTCCGAGAAGACTGAGCGCGGCGGGTGGGCGTTTCGCCACGACTCCGGGGAGGAAGGGATGAGGTTCAAGCTCGATGAGCTGATGGCGAGCGACGCGCAACTGCTCGGGCGCGTCACCTACGACGGCTTTTCGCAGGCGTGGCCGAGCATGGAGGCCGGTGAGTTCGGCGAGAAGATGAACGGAATGCCGAAGTTCGTCGTCTCCTCGACGCTCGAGGATCCCACCTGGAACAACACGAGGGTGATCGGCGGCGATCTCGTCACCGAAGTCGGAAAGCTGAAACAGCAGTTCACGGGCGACATCCTGGTCGCGGGGAGCGCACAGCTGGTCAACGGCCTGCTTGCCCACGACCTGGTAGACGAGCTTCATCTCGTGGTTTATCCCGAGGTACTCGGTGCCGGCAAGCGCCTGTTCTCAGGCGGCACAGCCGTCCCATCGCTCCGGCTCGCGGAGAGCAAGCAGACCGGAGAAGTGGTGACCCTGACGTTCGTCCGCGAGCGCTAGAAAGCGGGTACCGATGAGTTCGGCAGTGCGGAGCCGTCTAGGCTCTTTGCAAGGACCGGGGAGTCGACAGACACAGGGGATTGGGAGGTAGACGGTGGTTCCGGACGAGCAACGCATCGCACATACGGGCATCCTGGCGCGGTTCGCCGGGCATTGCGCGCGACATCCGTGGCGCGTGGTCTCGACTTGGCTCGTGGTCTTCGTCGCCCTGATCGGGCTGAACGCTGCCTTCCACGGCAAGCTGATCAACGATTTCAAGATCCCTGGCTCGGATACGCAGAAGGCGACCGACCTGATCACCGCGAAGTTCGGTGGCGAGAAGGGCGCAGCCCTTCGCGTCGTGCTCGCGGCCAAGGACGGGCAACGGCTCGACAGCACCGCGAATGCCGCGGTCCTCCGGAGGATGCTCGCCGCGGGGGCTGCGTCCCAGAAGCAGCTCGCCGAGAATCCGACGGATGTCGTGGCGATCACCAGCCCGCTTGCACCTGACTCGAAGCAGCTGGCCGCGAACGGCCGGGTCGCGTATTTCGATGTGCAGTACGACAAGACCGGCTTCGAGCTGCCTCGCTCCGGAGTCGTCGCGGCCGAAGACCAACTGCGGTCGATCGCCGACCCGGCCGGCATCCAGGTCGAGTTCACCGGCGAGGCCGAGAGCGCGCCCCCGACGCAGGGCCTGAGCGACATCATTGGGTTGCTTGCGGCCTTCGTGATCCTGATGGTGCTGTTCCGCGCGCTCGTTCCGACCGTCATCCCGCTGCTCTTCGCGATCATGGCGGTGCTCGGTGCGTTCCTGATCCTCTTCCTGGCCGCGCGGCTGACGCACTTCAACACCGTCACCGAGATCCTCGTGCCGATGATCGGCCTCGGGGTTGGAATCGACTACACGTTGTTCATCGTCACGCGCTTCCGGCAGTTCCTGCACGACGGGATGACACCTCAAGATGCAGCCGCGGCAGCAGGTGCGACGGCAGGACGTGCCGTCATCTTCGCCGGCGTGACGGTTGCGATCTCGATCACCGGCCTGGCGCTGATCGGGCTCGACTTCATCACGAAGCTCGGCATCGGCAGCGCTCTCGGCGTGCTGACAGCCGTGCTGCTCGCCAACTCGCTGTTGCCGGCGGTGCTCTCGCTGCTCGGCAGCAAGATCGACCGCGGACGGCTCGGGCTACGCGGCGGTCGACGAGTCACGCGAGGGACAGCAGCGGACACCCGTCGCAGCGTGGGGCCGCTTCGTCACTCGGAACGCAAAGATCGTTCTTCCCGTCGTGCTGGCAGTGCTGTTGCTGCTTGCGTCACCAGTCCTCGCCGTGCGGCTCGGTCTGGCGGACTCCGGAACAGCACCCAAGGATCAGACGACGCGCAAGGCATACGACCTGCTTTCGAGCGGGTTCGGGCCGGGCTTCACCGAGCCGATCCCGATCGTGGTCGACATGCAGTCCGATCGCGCCGCGGCCGACAAGCTCGAAACCGCGCTCAAGGCCGTCCCCGGGCTGACCCAGGTCGACAAGCCGATCTACAACAAGAAGAACCTGGATCTAGCGTCGGTCGCGATCATCAACACCTACGGGAAGTACGAGCCGCAGGACTCGAAGACCGACGATCTCGTCTCGACCCTCCGGCACACCGTGATCCCGAAGACGCTCCAGGGCTCGAGTGCCCACGCGTACGTCTCGGGCTCGAACGCGGCGTTCACCGACATCGGACATCGGATCTTCTCGCATTCCCCGTGGTTCCTCCTCTACATCATCGGGATCACGTTCCTCGTGCTCGCGATGGCATTCCGCTCCGCGGTGATCGCCCTCAAGGCGGCATTGACGACGCTGCTCTCGGCGCTCGTCGGCTTCGGCGTGCTCACCGTTGTCGTCCAGCAGGGACACGGGATGGGGCTGATCGGCCTCGACCGGACCGGACCGATCGAGAGCTTCGTGCCGCCAATCGCATTCGCGATCCTCTTCGGGCTCTCGATGGACTACGAGGTGTTCCTGATGAGCCGGATCCGCGAGGAGCACGTGCACGGGGCCGCAACCGCCGATGCGGTCAGGAACGGGGTCGCCGGGGTAGGCCGCGTGATCGTCGCTGCGGCGTTGATCATGTCGTGCGTCTTCTTCTCCTTCCTGCTCAGCACGGACCGCGTCTCGAAGGAGTTCGGCCTTCTTCTCGGCGTGGCCATCCTCACCGACGCGTTGCTGATGCGGATGACGCTCGTTCCTGCGTTGCTGGCCGTGCTCAAGGAGCGCTCGTGGGCGATCCCGCGCTGGCTCGAGACGATCCTGCCGGACATTACGATCGAGTCACCGGGCGAGCGCGAGAATCCTCACGATCCGCCGCCGAGGTCGCAGCCCGCAGACGTTCCATCCCGCTGATGGCGAAGCTCAAGTTCACCGTCACGATGTCGCTCGACGGCTATGTCGCCGGACCGGGCCAGAGCGAGGAGAATCCGCTCGGTGTCGGCGGGATCGCGTTGCACGAGTGGGCCTTCGCCACGAAGTCGTTCCACGACGACCACGGGGGGGACGGCGACGACGGGGAGTCCGGGCTCGACGACGAGCACTCGGCTGCGTGGAACCAGAACGTTGGCTCCTGGATCATGGGACGGAACATGTTCGGTCCTGTGCGGGGCGAATGGGGTGACAGCGGCTGGAACGGCTGGTGGGGCGACGACCCGCCGTACCATGCGCCCGTCTTCGTGCTCACGCATCACGAGCGAGAGCCGGTGCAGATGAGCGGCGGCACCAAGTTCGAGTTCGTGACCGATGGCGTCGAGTCGGCGCTCGCACGCGCCCGCGCAGCGGCGGGTGGGCTCGACGTCTCGATCGGCGGCGGCGCCGAGACGCTGCAGCAGTATCTGCGCGCCGGGCTCGTCGACGAGTTCGAGATCCACGCGGTTCCCGTGTTGCTCGGCAGCGGCTCGCGGCTCTTCGAGAATCTCGACGGCGGCCCGAAGGGTTACGAGTGCAAGGAGCTCGTCAGCTCGCCCGCCGTCGCGCACTACACCTACGCCCGAAAGGGGGCATCGACGTGAGCCTGGGCAGACAAGCGATACGGCATGCGGGTGGGCGCTATCGCCGGCTTCTGCGCCGCCCGATCGAGAGCATCGAGGCCGAGGCGCATCACCTCGTCGAGGTCGAGCAGGCCGGGGAGAGCGGCGAGACCCCGTTCATCGCCCTGATCGGCGTCATGCTGTTCGTTCTTCCGATCTTTCTCGTGATCGTCGGCCTCGCGTTCGCCGCGTACTACATCGCCCGCTGAGAGATCTCCTTGCCCGGCGCAGGCGCCCGCACGAAGAGCACCCGCGCCGGCTCCCGGCCCGCGGAGCGCAGGCCGTGGAGGGCACGGGGCGGGACGGACATGAACGCGCCTCGTCCGGCCCGTAGATAGCTGCCGTCGACCGTGAGCTCGACGTCGCCGTCGAGGACGAAGAAGATGTTGACCTGTCCGTGGTGCTGATGCGGTGCGATGTCGAACACCGAATCGACGGTCAGCTCCATCGCCTCGAGTTGCGGCTCGCGACCCAGCCCACCCTCGGGATCCGCCGTTGTCACGGTCGCACCGGTGCCCGGAAGCCCGCCGGAGGCAGGAGGATCGAAGCTGTCGAATCCGTCCTGCAGGCCGCGTAGCGAGGCGAGGAAGCCGGTACTCGGGGCGTGGAAGTTGAGCCAGCGAGCCGTCGTCTCGCTGTGGTTCGAAAACGTGTGCACGATGTTCGGCGGCACCGCGACGAACGTGTCTGCCGGCGCGCGAACCGGTTCGAGGCTGGGACCGACGACAAACTGGAGCTCGCCTTCGACGATGTAGAACGCGTCGACGTGCTCGTGGTGGACGTGAGGGTCAGGCCCGCGCTCGCCGGCTTCGTATCGCGACCAGGTGACGTCGAGCAGTGGGTGCTCGCAGAGCGCGCGCACTGTCCGGTTCAGCCGGTCGGAGACGGCCTCGCCCTCCTCGACGGCGAACACCGCCGCGCTCGGCGAGTCGGCGGTCATCAGCCGCCGCTGATCGCCGCGATCACCTCGACACGAGACGTTCGCTCGAGCGGAGTATCGAGGCGTGCGCGTTCCCGGTCGACGTAGAAGTGGATGTGGCCGCGGATTCTCGGCCCGGGCTCGCAGAGCCGGTCCTGCAGTCCGGGCCAGCGTGCTTCGAGCTCCGCGATCGCCTCCTCGACGCTCTCGGCATCGACCTCGACATGCCGGGGCAGGCCGCTGAAGAGCGGCGTCAGCGTGGTTGGCAGGTGAATGTCGGCCATCGTCGTCAGTCGAGAACGGCCACCTCGACGGACGAGATCGGCGGCAGGTAGCTCGCGATCTCGTTCCAGCTCTCGCCTTCGTCGGAGCTCGCGAACAGTTGGCCCGTGCTGGTGCCGAAGTAGAGGCCGGGCGTGTCGTAGGAGTCGATCGCCATCGCCTCGCGCAGCACTCCGACGTGCGCCCCGTGCTGCGGGAGTCCGCGGTCGAGCCGCCGCCACGTCGAGCCCGCGTCGCTCGTCCGCCAGACGCTCGCATGACCATCGGGCATGCAGCGGCCGTGGCCCGGATCGAGCGGGACGACGTAAAACGTGTCCCGGTCGTGTGGATGCGCGGCCGCCGCGAAGCCGAAATCGCTCGGCAGGCCCTCGGTGATCTCGGTCCATGTCGCACCGGCGTCGTCACTGCGGTGCATGCCGCAATGGTTCTGCTGATACATCCGGCTCGGATCGGCCGCGGAGCGAACGAGCTTGTGCACGCAGAAGCCGACGTCCTCGTACTCGCGCGGCCACTCGGCGCGCAGACCTTTGTTGCGAGGCGTCCACGATTCGCCGCCGTCGCCGGTCTCGAACACGCCGATTCCCTGCACGATCGCCCAGAAGCGCGACTGGTCGTCGCCGTCGAGCATCAATGCCGACAGCCCGAGGTGTCCTGGCGGCTGGTTGGCCGGGTCATCCCACACCTCGCTGCCGGGCTGGCCCGCGAGGGTCGTCAGCTGCGACCAGGTCGCTCCGTTGTCTGCGCTCTCGAAGATGCCGGGCGCCTCGACGCCGACGAGCACGCGCTCCGGAGCTGCCGCCAGCGTCGACACCTTCGAGACCTTCCTGCCCGCGTCGTCGGCGTACGCGAGGCCCTCACTGGAGAGCGTCCACGTCTCACCCAGATCGCCGCTTCGCCAGACCGCCGAGCCGTGCCACTCGCTCGCAGCGGCGGCGTAGATCGCGCCGGACGAAGGCTCGAGGACGGCGTGGTAGACGGGCCAGGCTTCGCAATAGGGACCGCGAAGCGCCCAGTCGCGGCGGTCGGCGTCGCTTTCGAGCACGAAGCAGCCTTTGCGGGTTCCGATCAGCAGGAGTGTCTGTGGCACGTTCGAATCACCTCCGGGTTCGCGCGATGGCGTCGGGCATTCTCACACTCCCGACGGGATGAGCTCGAGGGTTAGACGCCGGTAGCGTGTGGAACTCATCGCTCCGGGGATCAAATAATGGCAATCCAACCTCAACTCGTCCTCGGTCCGCTGCTTCGCTACGTGGGCTCGACGACCGCGACCGTCTGGGTCGAGACCGACGCGGCCGCCGTGGTCGAGGTGCTCGGGCACAAAGCGAGCACCTTTCACGTGCTCGGCCATCACTACGCGCTGGTCGTGATCGAAGATCTCGAGCCTGGCACGCGCAACCCGTATGACGTACGTCTCGACGGGCGGTCGGTCTGGCCGCCCGCCGATGGACGGCCGCGTCCGGAGATTCGGACGCGGGCCGGAGAACGACAGGCTCGGCTCGTCTTCGGCTCGTGCCGCGTCGGGGCGCCGGAACGCCCGCCGTACACACTCTCGCCGGCCGACCACCCGCAAGGCCTGGGGGTCGACGCACTCTGGGTGTATGCACGGCGACTGCAGCAAGGCTTCGTCCACTGGCCCGACGGGCTCCTGCTGATGGGCGATCAGGTCTATGCCGACGAAGTGCCGCCCGAGACGGCTCGCTTCATTCACGGACGCCGGGATGTCGGTGAACCGCCGGGGGAGTCGGTCGCCGATTTCGAGGAATACGCCGAGCTCTACCGTGAGTCGTGGTCCGACCCGGAGATCCGCTGGCTGCTCTCGACGGTGCCGTCGGCGATGATCTTCGACGACCACGAGGTGTCGGACGATTGGAACATCTCGTGGCGTTGGGTCGACGGGATGCGCTCGGAGCCATGGTGGGACGACCGGATCACCGGGGCCCTCATGTCGTACTGGATCTACCAGCATCTCGGCAATCTCTCGCCTCCGGAGCTGGCTTGCGAAGAGCTCTTCGAGCAGGTGCAGCACGACGACGACGCAGGGCCACGGCTGCGGTCGTTCGCGCGCCTGGCCGACCGTGAGTCGGCAGCCAGCAGATGGGCGTACTACCGCGACTTCGGGCAGTCCCGCCTGCTCGTGATCGACTCACGAGCGGCGCGCGTGCTGTCGGCCGGGCGGCGCGACATGGTCGACGCGGACGAGTGGGACTGGATCATCGAGCACGTTCACGGGTCGTTCGACCACCTGATCCTTGTGACGACCCTGCCGGCCTTCGCGCCGCCGGGGATCCATCACCTCGAGGCATGGAACGAGGCGATCTGCGCAGGACGTTGGGGGGCGCCGATCGCGCGACTCGGCGAGCGCCTTCGGCGGGCGGTCGACCTCGAGCACTGGGCGGCCTTCAACCGCTCTTTCGAGCAGCTCGTCGAGTTGCTGCGCGAGATCGGGCGCGGCTTGGGCGGCAGGCCCCCGGCAACCGTGACGATTCTGAGCGGCGACGTGCACACGACCTACGTGGCGGAGGTCGATCTAGGAGGCGACGCGGGCTCCTCCAGCCGAATCTTCCAGGTCGTATGCTCGCCGTTTCGCAATCCGCTCACGGAACGTCAGCGCCGGGTCGTTCGGGCGACCGGGTCGCGCAGAGCGGCCGCGGTCTTCTCGCTCCTCGCCCTTCTCGCCGGCGTTCCGCGACCGTCGGCGTCGTGGCGTTACCTCTCCGAACGCTCGTTCGACAACTCGATCGGCGAGCTCTCACTCGACCAGGCCGCGGCCGAAGTGACGATCTACGCCGCGATGCCGGACGACGCGACCGGCGGCTGGCTCGACCCGCTCTACACGCACCGTCTGGGAGGGTGACGTGATGAGCCGTGTCCTTTTGATCTGGAATCCAGCCTCGAGCGAGGTGGCCGGCGACACGGTCGGGTCGGTCCTCGTCCAGATCGCAGAGCGCCTCGAGGTTGTGGCGATGCACACACTCGACTCGGGAGATGGCGTGCGTCTGGGCGAGCTCGGCGTTGCGCAAGGCTTCGACGCCGTTTTCGTGCTCGGCGGCGACGGTACGGCGAACGAGGTGGTGAACGGGGTCGGCGACCGATTGCCGATCGGCGTGCTGCCTGCAGGCGGCACGAGCGTGCTACCGCGCGTTCTCGGGCTCCCGCAAAAGCTCGACGAGGCGGTCGAACGCCTGTGCTCGGCGGTCGAGGAGAACTCGACTCGAACGATCACGCTCGGCACGGTCAACGGCAGGCGGTTCACGTTTGCCGCTGGGATCGGGTTGGACGCCGAGATCGTGCGGCGGATCGACGAACGCGGTCGTGGTGGCGAAGGCGCCGACAAGACATCGCGTCCAGGCGACATCTGGTTCGTGCGCGAGGCGATCGGGCTGCTGGTCTCCGGCGAGTTCGCTGAGCCTTCGCTGCGGGTCGAGGTACCCGGCCGGCCCGATCTCGCCGCGGCGACCGTGTTCGTCGCGAACTGCAGCCCATGGAGCTTCGCCGGGCCGGTGCCGCTCGACGTGGCGCCCGATGCGTCGTTCGAGGGAGGTTTCGATCTCGTGATCGTCGAGACGGTCGGGGCGCGCTCGGTGGTCGGGAAGCTCGCCTCGCTGCTGCACCGAACCGACGACGAGCCGGAGGGCCTCAACCGCCTCCACGATCTCGAACGGGCCACGGTCGTCTGCGCGCGGCCGACGGCCGTTCAGGTGGACGGGGAGTTGCTCGGCGAGTTCGACCGGATCGAGCTCGGCGTCGTTCGGGCAGGCGCCCGGCTCCTCGTCTGACTCCTATTGGGTCGGAACTTGTCGTCGACGCTCGAGCTGCGGCGCGTCTGGCGTCCGTACGTCCCAGACGAGGCCGGCCTTCTCGAGCCCGCGGATCACCCACCACGAGACGTCGAACTGGCGGCGTAGCAACCCATGCCTCGCCGAGGCCGGGAAGGCGTGATGATTGTTGTGCCACCCCTCTCCGAAGACGAGCAGCGCGACGAGCCAATTGTTGCGCGCCTCGTCGCGCGAGACGAAGTCCTGGCTTCCGAACATGTGGCAGATCGAGTTCACCGCGAAGGTCGCATGCTGGTAGAGGAAGATCCGGAGGAGGCCGCCCCAGACCATCGCCTCGAGACCGCGCTCCCACGTCCCGCCGACGAGGTAGCCGACCGCGAAGGGGATCCCGAGGGTGAGCACCACCCAGACCAGGTAGAGCCGGTCGATCCAGCGCACGAGCTTGTCCTCGTACAGATCCTTGCCGTAGATCCGCCCCTGCTCCATCCCGAGGTTGGCGAACAGCCAGCCCACGTGGGCGTGAACGAATCCGCGTAGCGCGCCGGCGACTCCGTCGCCGTGGCCGTGGGGGGAGTGCGGGTCGCCCGGCTGGTCCGAGAACGCGTGATGCTTCCGGTGATCCGTGACCCATTGCGTGACCGGGCCTTGCATCGTCATGCAGCCGAGCACGGCGAGCGTCGCCTTGACTGCCGGATGCGCGGCGAAGCCGCGATGGGTGAAATACCGGTGGAAGCCGATCGTCGTTCCGAAGGCGCAGATCACGTAGAGCGCCACGAGCAGGACGAGGTCGACGGGGTGGAAGGCGACGCCCCAGAGCAGGCCCATCGCAGAGACGAGTCCGAGTGGCGGCACGACCACGGCGACCAAGGTCACGATCTTGCTGATCGCGCTCGTTTCCGACCTGACGGTCCCGACGGCTAGGGTGCTGTTCAGTGTCTGTCCAACTTTCCGATGCGCAGGATAACGCGGATCCCAACCGTTATTCGCCCGGCAGCGAATTCGGTTCGTGAAGATCGCGGTCATCGGCAGCGGCATCTCGGGGCTCGGCGCTGCGCACGTTCTTGCGCGGGCACACGACGTCGAGGTGTTCGAGCGGGAGGGGCGGGCCGGCGGCCACACCCGGACGATCCGCCGAAACGGCCTTGCGCTCGACACGGGCTTCCTCGTGCACAACGTTCGCAACTACCCACTGCTGACGCGGTTGTTCGACGAGCTGGGAGTGGCCACGCAGCCCTCCGAGATGTCCTTCTCGGTCGCCTGCCCCTGCGGGCTCGAGTACTCAGGCAGGCGCCCGTTCGCCCAGGTGCGGCGCACCGTCGACCCGCGCTTCCACCAGTTGCTCGGCGAGATCGGCCGGTGGCTCCTGACGGCGAAGCGCTCGCTCGCCGATGTCGACGAGAGTTGGTCGCTCGGCCGCTACCTCGACGAACGGCGGTTCTCGCAGCGGTTCCGCCGTCACTTCCTCGTGCCGCTGACAGCAGCGCTCTGGTCGGCCGCCCCCGGGCGCGCACTCGAGTACCCGGCGGCGAACGCGATCCGGTTCTTCGACAACCACGGGATGCTCGGCTTCGGTCGGGCGAGCTGGCGCTACGTCACCGGGGGCAGCGACAGCTACGTCCGCGCGATCTCAGAGCGGCTCGGCTCGCGAGTGCACCTTGACGCCGGCGTGCGTTCGGTGCGCCGCACCGCGGACGGCGTCGAGCTACGCGGGAGAGACGGGACGATCCGGTCCTTCGACGCCGTGGTGATCGCGACGCACGCCGACCAGGCGCTGGCCTTGCTCGAGGACCCGAGCGAGCTCGAGCGGCGGGTGCTCGGTGCTTTCGAATACACGATGAACGAGGTCGTGCTGCACTCCGACTCCTCGAAGCTCCCGAAGGCGCGCGGTGCACGCGCCTCGTGGAACTACCGCGTCGGAGACGACGGCTCGCCGACGCTGACCTACTACCTGAACCGTCTGCAGGCGCTCGAAGGCGAGACCGACTGGTGCCTGACCATGAACGGCTCGGTCGCCGACGAGCATGTGATCGACCGGGGCGTTTTCGAGCATCCGCTCTTCACGAGCACGAGCATCGCCGCGCAGCGCGAGCTGCCGACGCTTTCGGGCGTTCGCAGCACGTGGTTCGCCGGAGCCCACCATGGCAACGGCTTTCACGAAGACGGACTCGCGTCCGGCGTGCGGGCGGCGAAAGCGCTTGGGGTGACCTGGTGAGGTCGGCGATCTACGAAGGCACGCTGATGCACGCGCGCCGGACGCCCGTCCGCAACGTCTTCACCTATCCCGTGTCGTACTGGCTGCTCGACCTCGACGAGCTGCCGGAGCTCGACCGGCGGCTGACGCTCTTTTCGCACAACACCCGCAATCTCGTCTCCTTCCGGGACCGCGACCACTTCGACGGCGGCCCGTCGGCCAAGGAAGCAGTGCTCGCGCTCGTCGAGGACAACTCGGTCGAGCGCGTGGTCGTGCTGACGCAGCCGCGTGTCCTGGGCTATGTCTTCAACCCGGTCTCGTTCTACTGGTGCTACCGCGGCGACGGCTCCCTCGCCTGCATGGTGGCCGAGCTCGGCAACACCTTCGGGGAACGCCTTTGCGAGGTGCTGCGCGGCCCAGGCCCGCACTACGAGCACGAGAAACGACTTCACGTCTCGCCGTTCTTCGGGCTCGACCAGTCGTACGAATGGGCGTTCTCGCAGCCGGCCGAGACGATCTGGGCGCGCATCCATGTGCGCGAGAACGGGGCCAAGCCGCTCACCGCGGTGCTGCATGGCAGGCGTCGCGAGTTGACGAACGCGTCGGTCGCGCGGTCGCTCGCACGCTATCCGCTGATGCCGATGCAGGTGACGGCGCTGATCCATCGACAGGCACTCCAGCTCTGGCTGAAGCGGGTTCCCTTCCATCGCAAGCCGCCCTTCGTGTCCGGTCAAGGCTCGGTGCGAGGGTGAGTACCGTCGCGCCCACGCTGCGCGAGGCGCCGAGTGGAAGCGTGCCGCTGGTCGACCGGATCGCGGTTCGGGTGCTCGAGCGAGAGCTGGCGCAGCTCGAGGGCGGCGCCCTCGAGGTGACGCTGCCGAACGGCGTGCGGCGCCGCTTCGGCTCGGGGCGCGCGGTGACGCTCGAGATCCATGACCGCGCGCTCTTCCGTCGTCTCGCGACCCGTGGCAAGGTCGGGTTCGGCGAGTCGTACACCGCTGGCGAGTGGGACACCGACGACCTCGTCGGGCTGTTCGAGCTCCTGCTCCGCAACTCGGAAGCCGCGGTGGCGCGAAACGGGGTCATCCGGCGGCTCGTGGCCGCCCGGCCCCGGCCGAACCGCCGCAACGGGCTGCTCCGGGCCCGGCGGAACATCGCCTACCACTACGACCTCGGCAACGAGCTCTTCGAGTTGATGCTCGACGAGACGATGACGTACTCGTGCGCCATCTTCGACTCTCCGCACGCAACCCTGGCGGACGCGCAGCGCGCCAAGCTGCAACGCATCTGCGACCAGCTGCAGCTCGGGCCCGACGACCACGTGCTCGAGATCGGGTGCGGTTGGGGCGGGTTCGCGTTGCACGCTGCCGAGATGACCGGCTGCCGGGTCACCGGCCTGACGATCTCTGCGGAGCAGGCGGCGCTGGCTCGGCAACGGGTCGACGGAGCCGGGCTCGGCGACCGGGTCCAGATCGTCGAGCAGGACTACCGAGCGCATGATGGCCGGTACACGAAGGTGGCGTCGGTCGAGATGCTCGAGGCGATCGGCGAGCAGCAATTCGGTACCTACTTCGCCACGATCGACCGCGTGCTCGAGGCCGGGGGGATCGCGTGTGTGCAGACGATCCTCATTCCCGACGACCGTTGGGACCGCTACCGCAAGTCGCCCGACTGGATCGAGCAGTACGTCTTCCCGGGCTGCCTGATCCCGTCCTTGACGGCACTCACGACGGCCGCGACCGCTGCATCCAGGTTGACGATGCTCGACGTGCACGAGATCGGCCCTCACTATGCAGAGACGTTGCGCCGCTGGCGGTCGAACGTGCATGACCGCATCGACGAGGTACGCGCCCTCGGTTACGACCGCACGTTCGAGCGGACGTGGGACTTCTATCTAGCCTTCTGCGAGGCCGGCTTCAGATCGCGCGCGTTACGAGACGTTCAGCTGACGCTCTCGCGACCGCTGAACGAATCGGTCGCGTTTTGACACAGCTCCCACAGGCGGCCGCGCTCGCGTGCCTCGTCGAGCCTCCGCGTGCTGCGCTTCCGGTGTGTCGAACGCGCCCGGCGATCGAGGAAGAACTGGCCGCTTCGCCCCGCGACCTCGGGTGACGCCGCGAGCCACGCGATCGTGTCTGCGCCCTGATGCGGCGTCCGCAACAGCGGCGCAAGCGTGCGGCTGAACGCCGGCAGCCCGCTGCGGAGGCCGGGGGTATCCGACCAGCCCGGGTGCATCGCATTGACCGTGATCCCAGTGCCCACTAGGTGCTTCGTCCATTCCTCGACGAGGGCGACCTGGGCGCGCTTCGCTCGCTCGTAGGCCTTGACGCCGTCGTAGGTGGCCGCGGTCGGTTGCAGCGCATCGACGTCGAGCCGCTCGAGATACATGCCGCCCGACGAGACGACGATCACGCGTCCCTTCGGGGCTGCTTCGAGCAGTGGCCGAAGCGCGCGGATCAGCAGGAACGGCGAGAGCACCTGCGTCGCCAGCGTGACCTCGTAGCCTTCCGCTGTCACCTCGAACCGGTGGGTCATCGCGCCCGCGTTCAACACGAGGACGTCCAATCGCTCGTGGGTCGAGCTGAATCGATCCGTGAACGAGCGAGTCCCGGCGAGCGAGGCCAGGTCGACCACAGCCGACTCGGCTGCGTGGATCTCCGCGCGTGCGCGTTCGACCTTTGCCGGATTGCGTCCGACGACGCACACGTGCGCGCCCTGCTCGGCGAGCAGTCCGGCCGCCTCCCGTCCGAGACCGGAGGTCGCGCCGGTGACGATTGCCGACTTGCCGTCGAGCCGCAAACTCTCGAGTGGTGTCCAGGAGTAGAGCCGCCGGCGCGCCTCGTATCCGATTCGCGTGAAGCTCCCGACGACGCTCGCCTCGAGCGCCGCATCGATCGCGCCCGCGGCCCTCACGGGTTGAGCGCGGTATGCAAGCCTGCGGCGGCGCGATCCCCGGTGCGGTTGAGTAGCAGCCGCAGGATCGGCTCGAAGGCGCGGGCGACGCCTTTCAGCTCGAGCAGTGCGTCGTAGCGAATCGACGAGCCTCCGACCGCCTCGGCGACGGTGATCTCGTCGCGCGACGTGAATCGGGGTTTGCGGGATTCGAGCACGACGACGTTCGGCTCGTCGTAGGAAAGGATGGCATAGCGCATCGGGATCGTGCGTCCGCCGAACTTGACTGCCAGGTCGAACGACGAGCCCTGGCCTAGAACGGCTGGGTCCCTTCTCGCCGCTTCGACGACGCTCGGGTCCCAGTGCCGTGCGTTGGCGAAGTCCGCAAGGTAAGCGAATGCCTCCTCTGGCGGGAGGGTCGAATCGATCATCGTCCGGTAGCGCGCCATGCCGACAAGTTAGACGCAATCGGGCAGGTCTGTCGAGAGTTCGTACAGGGTCTCGCTAGAGTGGGCTCATGGCGGGCGACAGCGACACCTTGGGCAGGCTGCGGATCGGCGAGCTGAGCCGCCGGGTCGGCGTTAGCGCGGAGCTCTTGCGGGCGTGGGAACGTCGCTACGGGTTGATCACCCCCGCGCGGACGGCCGGCGGCTTCCGGCTCTACGGTCTGGAGGACGAGCGGCGGATCGCGCGAATGCTCGGCCACCTCGCGGCCGGGCTCTCCGCCGCCGAAGCCGCGGCGCTCGCGAGGCGCGAGCCGGCGGAGCCGCTCGGCGAGCCGCGCCCCGGCGCCGCGCCGCTCGACGCCCGCGACCGGCTTCGCCTGGCGCTCGACCGGTTCGACGAGCCCGGCGCGCACGGTGCGCTCGATCAGCTGCTCGCGGCCTTTTCGCTCGACGCGGTGCTCCGCGACGTCGTTATTCCCTATCTCTGCGAGCTCGGCGAGCGCTGGCAGTGCGGGGAGGCGACGGTCGGGCAGGAGCATTTCGCGAGCGCGTTGCTGCACGGCCGTCTCGCCGGCTTGGCCAGAGGGTGGGGAGGCGGCGGTGGCCCGATGGCGCTGCTCGGCTGCGTGCCGGGCGAGCAGCATGACCTCGGCCTGATCTGCTTCGGGCTCGCTCTCCGCGGTCACGGCTTTCGCATCACGTTTCTCGGGCCGGACACACCGCTCGAGTCGGTCGCAGAGGCTGTTGTCGTCCTGCGGCCTGCGCTCGTCGTGCTCAGTGCGACGGCCGCCTTCCACGCTGCCGGCACCGAGCGGCAGCTTGCCCGCCTCGCCGCGTCGGGCGCGCTCGCGCTCGCCGGCGCCGGGGTCGACGGTGGGCTGGCCCGGTCGGTCGGAGCCTCGTTTCTCACAGACGACCCGGTGACAGCCGCCGAGCACGTCGCCCACAGCCGAGACGCCGAGCCGTCACTCGTTTAGATGGCGCGTCGCGAATTGCTTGGCTGGAGCTCGACAGAGCAGTACTCGGACACGGGGGCTGTTCGCTTCGAGCAGCGCGTTCGGGCGGCGCATCCGTTGGTCGACTCAACCGAGCAGGGAGCGCTGGCGCTCGGCCAGCGCTACTGGAGCGAGGTCGAGCGGTTCACCTGCCGGCTCGTCCGGGTGCGTCATCGCGACCGCGAGCTCGAGCTGCGCCTGCTTGGACGCTTGACGCTCCTCCGTTTCGGCGCGCCGCAAACGGTGGTGGACGACGCCGGAACGCTCAGCCGCTTCCCGATCGCCGGCGGGCTCCTCGCGCGCAGTCCCTCCGGCTCGATCACCTTCTCGCAGAGCGCCGGCTCGTCGGTCGAGCTGCGGGCGACGATCGACGGCTTCTTCCCACGCCTTGATTCGAGGCCCGGGCACCATCCCTGGACGGGCGCGCTCTACCGGCAGGTGCAGCGGCGACTGCATCTGATCATCAGCCGCCGCTACTTCCGACGGTTGATCGGCGACGTGCTGTGAAGGTTGTCGTCTTCGGCGCGACCGGCACGGTCGGTGGCGCGCTGATTCCTGCGCTAGCACGGGAGCACGAAGTCGTTGCCGTCTCGCGGGGCGCGGGTTCTGCGCCGAACGAAAGCGTCAGCTGGGCGCGTGCGGACGTGAGTGATGGCGACTCCGTCGCCGCAGTTCTCGACGGTGCCGACGTCGTCTACTACCTCGTCCACTCGCTCGGCACCTCCGACTTCGAGCGGCGCGACCGCGTTGCCGCGGCAACGGTCGCCCGCAAGGCTTCACGCGCCGGGGTGAAGCAGATCGTCTACCTCGGTGGGCTCGGGGACGACGATCCGGACTTGTCGCCGCACCTCCGCAGCCGCATCGAAACCGGTCGCGCGCTGGCCTCGGCGAACGTGCCAGTGACAACGCTGCGCGCGGCGATGGTCGTCGGCGCGGGCAGCGCCGCCTTCGAGACCATCCTGGCGCTCGTCGACCGGCTACCCGCGATGGTCTGCCCGCGGTGGGTCTCGACACCGACGCAGCCGATCGCGATCGACGACGTCGTGAGCTATCTCGCGGCTGCGTGTGGACGTGAGGATTTCCTTGGAGAGAGCTTCGACGTCGGCGGCCCTGACGTGATGACCTATCGCGAGATGATCGAGCAGATCGGGGCGCTCCGCGGACGGCGCCCGCTGATCGTCGAAGTGCCGGTCCTGACGCCGCGTCTCTCGTCGTACTGGTTGCACCTCGTCACCCCCGTCGGCGCTGGTGTCGCACGACCGCTGATCGAGGGCCTGCGCAACGCGACGATCGTTCGAGACGGACGCATTCGGGAACTGATCAGCCTCGAGCTGACCCCGTTCAGCGAGGCCGTCAGGACGGCGTTGCTTGCTCGCCGAGCGTAGGGCGAGGGGAACCCGCGTACCACGTTCGAACCTCGTTCCGACGAGGTTCGAGGGTTACTGCTCCGGAGTTCACGGCCGTTTTGGCCCAGGTATCACGTTCGAAGCATGTTCGAACCACGTTCACTACCCGAACGCCGAGAAGTCCCCGTCGTCGCGCATCCGCTCGGCTGCCGCGACCATCGCGTTCGCCGCGACCCAGGTCAGCGCTCCGCCGACACTGACCCGCTGCGCGCCGGCTGCGACGATCTGGCTCATCGCGAGGTCGGCCCTTGCGAGCACGTTCACCGGCTTGGTCGTCGCCTCGCACACGCGGCTGATCTGCTCCGGCGTGCGCAGCCCGGGCGCGTAGAGGACGTCTGCCCCGGCTTGTTCGTACGCCTGCAGTCGTGCAATCGTGTCGTCGAGGTCGTCGACGCCACGAATGTGATTCTCGGCGCGCCCGACGACGAGGAACGGGAACCCGAGTCGGTGCGCCGCATCGGCGGCGGCCGCCACCCGTTCGGCTGCGTGCGCGAGCTCGTAGATCTCGCCTGCCGGATCGTAGTCCTCGATCGAGCCGCCGACAGCGCCCGCCTCGGCAACCCTGAGGATCGCGCCTGCGGCGTCCTCGGGTTTCGGGCCGTAACCGTTCTCGAGATCGACCGAGACCGGGAGGTCTGTTGCCGCGACAAGCGCAGCGACGTGGGTGACGACCTCGTCGAGTGTCGCTTCGCCGTCCCCGCGGCCGAGCGTGTAGGCGAATCCGGAGCTCGTCGTCGCGAGCGCTTCGAACCCGAGTGAGGCAAGCGATTTCGCCGAGCCGGCATCCCAGGGGTTCGGGATGATGAACGGCTCGCCTTCGTGCAGCGCCTTGAACGAGGTTGCCTTGTCCAGCTGTGATTGATTCATCGCGACATGATGCGGGATGTCGCACTTCTCGGCGCGGACGGCGGGGGAAGTACGGAGCGATCACGAGCGTCCTCGTCTCGAAGGCGGGCCGCCTTGTTCGCTCCGACTACAGAGACGGCGACGTCGACACGCTCCGCAACACGCGGTCGTGCACGAAGACGGTGCTCGGGATGCTGGTCGGCCTCGCGATCGACCGCGGTCTGGTCGAGCACGTCGACGTGCCGGTCTTCGAGCTGCTTGCGCGGCGGGATCCTGGCTCGCCGAAGGAGCAGATCACCGTTCGCGAGCTGCTGACGATGAGCTCGTGCCTCGACTGCGACGACAGGGTCGACGCCTCCCCCGGGAACGAGGAGCGGATGTATCCCGAGCCGGACTGGCTGCAGTTCGCGCTCGACCTTCCGGTTCGCGCTTCGAGAGGGTTCAGCTATTGCACGGCCGGTGTCGTAACCCTCGGGATCGCGCTCGAGCGCGCCGTCGGACAGCCCCTGTCGGCATTTGCCGCCCGCGAGCTCTTCGCACCGCTCGGGATCGAGCGTGCAGAGTGGCAGCGAACTCCGTCCGGGCAGACGTCGACGGCAGGCGGGCTCGAGCTGACGAGTCGCTCGCTGCTGGCGCTGGGCGAGCTGTATCTTCGCGACGGCGCTGGAGTCGTGCCGGCCGGCTGGGTCCGTGAATCACTGCGGCCGTGGGCGCGGATCGACGACCGGACCGAGTACGGCTACCTCTGGTGGTTGCGCGCGTTCGAGGGCGAGCGATCGTTCTACATGACCGGGATGGGTGGTAACCGGGTGCACGTCTTTCCGGGTCTCGAGCTCGTCGCGGTGATCACGTCGGAGAACTTCGGCCGTCCCGATGCGCACGCGCTCAGCGATCGCCTGCTCGTGGAGGAGATCCTCAGTCGGTGGAGATGAAGCGACCGTTCGGCTCTCGATGGTCGTCCCGTATTGATTGCTTCCCGTAAGCTTCTCGTCGGCAGGCCGCTCCCGCGGACCGATCGAGCCGGCGAGAGGAGCGCGCGTTGGACCATGCGGCTGACCGGCAGCATCACAACATCACGTTCGCGCTGCTCGCCGTGGCCGGTGTCTCGTATGCGCTCCTGCAGTCGCTCGTCGCTCCTGCGCTGCCGGACATCCAGCATGCTCTCCATACCTCGGAGAACTCCGTTAGCTGGGTGCTGACGTCGTACCTGCTCAGCGCCTCGGTCGCCACGCCGCTGATCGGGCGGCTCGGCGACATGTACGGCAAGGAGCGGCTGCTCGTGATCGTGCTCGCATTGCTCGCCGTGGGAACGACCGTCTCCGCGCTGTCCTCGTCACTTGCCCTGATGCTGGTCGGGCGAGTCGTGCAGGGCGCAGCGGGCGGCATCTTCCCGCTTGCGTTCGGGATCATCCGCGACGAGTTCCCGCGTGATCGCGTGGCTGCGGGGATCGGGTTGATGTCGGCGTTGCTCGGTGTCGGCGGCGGGGCGGGCGTCGTTCTCGCCGGCCCGATCGTCGACAACCTCTCGTTCCACTATCTCTTCTGGCTGCCGCTCGTGCCGATCGTCGCCGCCACCGTTGCCGTCCATTTCTTCGTGCCTGAGTCGCCGGTTCGCATGCCCGGCCGCGTGAACTGGGCCGGGGCGGCCCTGATGTCGTTCGGCCTCGCAGCCCTGCTGATCGCCGTCAGCGAGACGGCGACGTGGCACTGGCTCTCAGGACGGACGATCGGCCTGATCCTGATCGGTCTCGTCCTGCTCGTTTTCTGGGTGCGGAGCGAAGCGCGCTCTGACCACCCGCTGGTCGACATGCACATGATGAGAATCCGCGGTGTGTGGACGACGAACGCGGTCGCGCTCCTGCTCGGCTTCGGCATGTACTCGTCGTTCATCCTCCTCCCGCAGTTCGTCGAGACGCCGACGAAGGCAGGCTTCGGGTTCGGCGCCTCTGTCACGCAGGCCGGGTTGTTCCTTGTCCCGATGACGATCGCGATGCTGGTCGTCGGCTCGCAGACGGGACGGCTCGAGAAGCTCTTCGGCTCGAAGCTGCCTTTGCTCGCCGGCGGCATCCTTACGGCGGGCTCGTTCGGGTTGCTCGCCGTCGCCCGCGGTGCCCGTTGGGAGATCTACGTCGCAGCCGCGCTGCTCGGAAGCGGCATCGGGCTTGCGTTCGCGGCGATGGCCAATCTGATCATCGAGAACGTGGGTCCGGGACAGACGGGCGTCGCGACGGGGATGAACACGGTTACGCGCACGGTCGGCGGCGGCTTCGGCGGCGCCGCGGTCGCATCGCTGCTCGCAGGCACCGTAGCGGCGAACGGCTACCCGACCGCCCGTGGTTACACCGAGGCGTTCGCCTTGTGCGCGATCGCGTTGGTACTCGGCGTCGGGGTGGGGACGGCGATCCCGAAGCGGCGACCGGAGGAGACGTTCGGGCCGCACGCTGTCGGCGACCTTGCCTGAGGTGTTTTCCTTCCAGGTGCGCCGGGCACACCTCACCCATGAGCACATACACGAAAAAGAATCTGAGGGGCGACGTCGAGAACCAGGCGCCGAAGTTCGGGATGCCGTCGGAGCTCGAAGCTCGTTTCGCCCGTAGCGCGCTCGACGGCAAGTCGCTCGGCTTGACTCTGTTCTCGCTCGAGCCGGGCTTCAGGATCCCGTTCGGCCACAAGCACGAGCAGCAGGAAGAGGTCTACGTGATCGTTCGCGGCTCGGCTCGCATCAAGGTCGACGACGAGATCGTGGAGGTCGGCGAGTGGGATGCGATCCGCTTCGACACGAAGACGATGAGAGACGTCGAGGCCGGGGACGACGGCGTCGAGTACCTGGCCTTCAGCGCCGGCAACGACGCGACCGACGCCGAGATGGTTCAGGACTGGTGGAGCGACTAGGGAGCGATCAGGTGAGGTCGTAGTCGCCGCTGTTGGCGTCGCGCAGCGCTGAGACGTAGCCCGCTCGTTCGTAGCCCGTCTCGTCCGTGGTGCTCGGGACGGCGAGGAGGCCGCGGAACTCGTCGACGCCGGCGAAACCCTTCCGTTCCATCCACTCGGTCAGCCCGTCGAGGAGGACGCCGGCGTAGCCGGGGCCGTGGCGGAGGAGCGCGGAGGCGGTCATCACGACGTCTGCGCCGGCCAGCAGGTACTTCGCGACGTCGGCGGACGTCTCGACACCAGTTGTTGCAGCGAGCGATGCCTGCACCCGACCGTGCAGCAGGGCGATCCAGGTGCGCGGCAACCGAGCCTCTGTTGCGGACGAGAGACCGATTCGCGGCACGACGGCAAGCGTTTCGGGGTCGATGTCGGGTTGGAGGAATCGGTTGAAGAGCACGAGCGCATCGGCCCCTACGGCGTCGAGGCGGAGAGCCATCTCGCCGGTCGAGCTGAAGTAGGGGCTCAGCTTGACCGCGACGGGCACGTCGACCGCGGCCTTGACGCGCGTCAAGACATCGACGTGGAGCTGCTCGACGTCGCGGCCCGAGCTGGCGGCGCTGCCGGGGAGGTAGTAGATGTTCAGCTCGATCGCAGCGGCGCCCGCGTCGGCCATGGCGCGGGCGTAGTCGGTCCAACCGCCGGGCGTCACGCCGTTCAGGCTTGCGATCACCGGGACGTCGACCGCCGCCGCGGCTCGTGCGAGCAGGCTCAGGTAGCGGCGCGGCCCCGCTTCGTCCTCGACGGCGGAGGGGAAGTAGGACAGCGACTCGGGGAAGCTCTCGGAGCCCGCGTCGACGAGCCGCGCGTTCTCCGCCGACTCGCGGCGGAGCTGCTCCTCGAAGAGCGAGTAGAGGACGACGGCTCCGACTCCCGCGTCGGCCAGTCGGCGAACGTCGTCGACCGTCTGCGAGAGCGGCGACGCAGAGGCGACGAGCGGGTTCCGCAGCGTCAGGCCCATGTAGCTGGTGGTCAGGCTCAATCGTCATCCTTCCGTGCATCGGCGGCGAAGTGATCGGGGCCGCGGGTCGCCATCTCCTCGTAGACCGACCAGCGCTGTCCGACCGCCTGCTCGGCCAGTCCGTGCAGCCGCTCGGCTTCCGCCGGATCGCTGTTCGTGAGCGTGCGGTAGCGCAGCTCGCGGTTCGTGTACTCGGCGAGCGGGATGCGCGGGCGCGGGGAGTCGAGCAAGAACGGATTGCCGCCGGCCGCCCGCAGCACGGGGTCGTAGCGGACGAGCGGCCAGTAGCCGCTTGCGACGGCCCGATACTGCTGGTCGAGACCGTTCCGCATGTCGATGCCGTGCGCGATGCAATGGCTGTAGGCGAGGATCAACGAGGGGCCGTCGTACGCCTCGGCCTCACGGAACGCGCTCAGCGTCTGTTGCGGATCGGCGCCCATCGCGACGCGCGCGACGTAGACGCTTCCGTAGGCGATCGCCTGCAGCGCAAGATCCTTCTTGGGGACGGTCTTGCCGGCTGCTGCGAACTTGGCGACTGCTCCGAGGGGCGTCGACTTCGACATCTGCCCGCCGGTGTTCGAGTAGACCTCGGTGTCGAGCACGAGCACGTTGATGTTGCGACCGCTCGCGAGCACGTGATCGAGCCCGCCCGAGCCGATGTCGTATGCCCAGCCGTCGCCGCCGACGATCCAGACGCTTCGCCGCACCAGGTGGTCGACGACGCTCGAAAGGTCCGCGACCGCCGGGGCGTCCAGGCCGACGAGCCTCCGCTTCAGCTCGTCCACGCGGTCGCGCTGAGCTCGCAACTCCGACTCGCGCAGTTGCGGTGCCGCCAGGATCTCGTCGACCAACTCTGCGCCGAGCTCGGCGCGGAGCTCTACGAGCCGACGGCGCGCCAGCTCGGTGTGACGGTCGCCGGCGAGCCGGAAGCCGAGACCGAATTCGGCGTTGTCCTCGAACAGCGAGTTCGACCAGGCAGGCCCCCGTCCCGATGCATCGGTCGTCCACGGTGTCGTCGGCAGGTTGCCGCCGTAGATCGACGAGCAGCCGGTTGCATTCGCAACCATCAAGCGATCGCCGAAAAGCTGGGAAAGCAGCTTGACGTACGGCGTCTCGCCGCAGCCTGCGCACGCGCCCGAAAACTCGAACAACGGCTCGAGGAACTGCGTCCCTCGCACCGTGCCGAAGTCGACGCGAGCCCGGTCGGCCGCGGGAAGCGTCTCGAAGAAGGCGATGTTGTCGCGCTCGGCCTCGACGATCGGCTCGCGTTCTGCGAGGTTGATCGCCTTGGTCACCGGATCGGACGCGGGAGCGACCACAGGACACGCCTCGACGCACAGGCCGCAGCCGGTGCAGTCCTCGACGTACACCTGCAGCGTGTAGCGCGCCTCGGGTAGGCCGACGGCGTCGAGTGGGGCGGAGCGGAACGATTCCGGGGCGTTTTCGAGGCCGGCACCGTCGTAGAGCCGCGAGCGGATCACGCTGTGCGGGCAGACGAAGCTGCAGTTGCCGCACTGGATGCACAGGTCCTCGTCCCACACCGCGACGAGCTCCGAGATGTTGCGCTTCTCGTAGGCGGCGGTTCCGCTCGGATACGTCCCGTCGACCGGCAAGGCACTGACCGGCAGATCGTCGCCGTGACCGGCCAGCATCGCCGCTGTGACCGTGCGAACGAACTCGGGGGCGTGCGCCGGCACGACCGGGGGCAGGTCGCGAGTGGCCGATGCCTCGGCGGGGACGACGATCCGATGGAGGCCATCGAGTGCTCGGTCGACCGCGGCCTGGTTGCGCTCGACGACGTCGGCTCCGCGGCGGCCGTATGTCTTCTTGACTGCGGACTTGATCCGCTCGATCGCCTGCTCGCGCGGCAAAACGCCCGAGAGTGCAAAGAAGCACGTCTGCAAGATGATGTTGGTTCGCCCCGCGAGACCGACGTCCCGGGCGATCCGGCCGGCATCGATTGCGTAGAGGTCGATGTGCTTCGCGAGGATCTGCTGCTGAACCGGCCGCGACAGTGTGTCCCACACCTCTTCGGGTGGCCGGGGGCAGTTGAGCAGCAGTGTCGCGCCGTCCGCCGCCGGCCCGAGCACGTCGACCCGGTCGAGCAGATTGAACTGGTGGCAGCCGATGAAGCCCGCTTGCTGGACGAGATACGGCGCCCGGATCGGTCTGGGGCCGAAGCGCAGATGCGACACCGTTTGCGACCCTGACTTCTTCGAGTCATAGACGAAGTAGCCCTGGGCGTTCAGTCCCTCGTCGCCGAGGATCTTGATCGTGTTCTTGTTCGCGCCGACGGTCCCGTCCGAGCCGAGGCCGAAGAAGATCGCGCGCAGCGTCTCGGCCGGTTCGATGTCGAACGAGGCGTCGTAGGTGAGGCTCGAGCCGGAGACGTCATCGTTGATTCCGATTGTGAACCGCCGCTTCGGGCGTTCGTTCGTCAGCTCGCCGAACACGCCGGCGACCATCCCCGGCGTGAACTCCTTCGATGAAAGCCCGTAGCGCCCGCCGACGATTCTCGGCATCACCGACCGTGCCCCGTCGGCGAACGACTCGGTCAAGGCGGCGACGGTGTCGAGGAAGAGCGGCTCACCGATCGAGCCCGGCTCCTTCGTCCGGTCGAGGACCGCGATCGACCGGACGCTCGCGGGCAGCGCGTCATTGAGAGCCTGCGCCGGAAACGGACGGTACAGCCGGATCTGAACGACGCCAAGCCGCTCGCCGTTTCCGTTCAAGGCGGCGACCGTCTCCCGGATCGTCTCGCCGCCCGACCCCATCACGACGAGGACTCGCTCGGCCTCGGGATGGCCGCTGTAGTCAACGACGTGATAGCTGCGACCCACCCGTTCTGCGAGCTGGCTCAT
Source organism: uncultured Actinomycetes bacterium (assembly GCA_963847845.1). Taxonomy (GTDB): domain Bacteria; phylum Actinomycetota; class Thermoleophilia; order Gaiellales; family Gaiellaceae; genus PALSA-600. Next base: position 184,586 of record CAWKBI010000004.1, on the reverse strand, counting down.
GGCGTTCTCGACGACGTCGGCGACACGCGCATAGAAGGGGTTGACCGTCTCGCGAGCCTGGAAGTAGACGTCCGGGTTCTGCGCTGTGCCGCGGATGAACGGACGCTCAGGTGAGAGCGCACGATCCCGATGCGCGTGGACGAGCTCCTGGGGAACGAGCGCCCGCAGGTCCTCGTCGGTCAACAGCTCGATCGTGTTCAGCTCATGCGACGTTCTGAAGCCGTCGAAGAAATGCACGAACGGCACGCGTGTGCGAAGCGTCGCCGCCTGCGCGACGAGTGCCAGGTCGTGTGCTTCCTGGACCGAGGCCGCGGCGAGCAGCGCGAACCCGGTCTGGCGTACGGCCATCACGTCGGAGTGATCGCCGAAGATCGATAGCCCCTGCGCTGCAAGAGATCGCGCTGCGACGTGCAACACGGCCGGCGTCAGCTCGCCGGCGATTTTGTACATGTTGGGGATCATCAACAGCAGGCCCTGCGAAGCCGTGAACGTCGTTGCGAGCGCGCCGCTCTGCAGTGCGCCGTGCAGGGCACCGGCCGCTCCGCCCTCGCTCTGCAGCTCGACCACGCTCGGCACCGTTCCCCACACGTTCGTCCGCGCCGCGCTCGACCATTCGTCGGCGAACTCGGCCATCGGCGACGAGGGTGTGATCGGGTAGATGCAGCAGACTTCGTTCAGCCGGTAGGCGACCGACGCCGCCGCCTCATTGCCGTCGACCGTCGTCCGCATCTCAGCCTGGCTCCGGGACCATCTCGATCGCATGCACTGGGCACTGCCCGAAGCACGCACCACAGCCGGTGCAACGGTCGTAGTCAAACTTGTATCGGTGACCTTCGCCCAGCTTGATCACCGCGTCTTCGGGACACGCGCCGAGACAGCCGTCGCACTCGAAGCAGTTGCCGCACGACAGACAGCGGCCGGCCTCGTACGTCGCCTCTGCCGGCGTGAGGCCGCCTACGACCTCGCTGAAGCCTTCGACGCGCGCGTCGGGGGCAAGCTCAGGCTGCTGACGGCGGGCGTTGTCGCCGAAGAACCAGAGGTGGAGTTTGTCGAAGGTCGCAACGCTGTGCTTTGGAGCAGCCACGGGCTCGACCCGGCGCAGCCACAGGTCGATCGAGCGGGCGGCCTTCTTGCCGTGGCCGACGCCGACAGTGACGGTCTGCTCGCTCGGCACCATGTCTCCGCCCGCAAACAGGCCCGCGCTGCCGGTCTCGAACGATGCCGACACCTGAACCGCGCCACCCCGCTCGAAGATCACGCCTGGGATGCTGCGCAGGAACGAGGTGTCCGATTCCTGCCCCAGCGCCAGGATCACGGTGTCCGCCGCGAGGGTCTCGAACCGCCCCGTCGGCTGGGGGTAGCCGGATTCGTCGAGCTCCATCAACTCCACCTGGAGCTCAGGCCCGTCGAAGGTCGTGATCGTCCGTAGCCAGTGGATGCGCACGCCTTCGCGCTCGGCATCCTCGGCCTCGTCGGCGTGCGCGGGCATCTGCTCGCGGGTCCGCCGGTAGACGATCAGCGCCTCCTCGGCGCCCATTCGCCGTGCGACTCGCGCAGCGTCCATCGCAGTATTCCCGCCGCCATAGACCGCGACTCGCCGGCCGATCAACGGCTTCTCACCGGACGCGACGCTGCGCAGGAACGAAACCGCGTCGACGATTCGACCGGTGTCGCCTGCAGGGATGTCGACCCGCTTGGAGAGGTGCGCACCGACAGCGACGAAGACCGCGTCGAATGCGCCTTCTGCCCGCTCGGCCGCAAGGTCGTCGACCTTGTGGTCGCACGTCACGCGCACACCTAGTGCGGCGATCCGTTCGAGCTCGCCCGTCAGCACGTCGCGAGGCAGCCGGTACGCCGGGATTCCGTAGCGCATCATGCCGCCCGTCTGCTCACCGGAATCGCGGATCTCCACCTCGTGCCCGAGGCGTGCGAGGTGGTAGGCGGCCGACAGTCCGCACGGTCCGGCTCCGATGACCAGTACCCGTTTTCCCGTCCGCACCGGTGGCTGGTCGAACTGCCAGCCTTGCTCCAGCGCGAGGTCGCCTAGGAACCGCTCGACCGAGTGGATCGAGACCGAGCTGTCGATCTCGGCGCGGTTGCAGACGCTCTCGCACGGGTGGTAACAGACGCGGCCGTGGATCGCGGGCAGCGGGTTGTCGGCGACCAGTTGCCGCCAGGCCTGCTCGTGCCGCCCCGCCTGCATCTCCGCCAGCCAGGCCTGGATGTTCTCGCCCGCGGGACAACCCGCGTTGCACGGCGGAAGCAAGTCGACATAGAGCGGCCGCTCGATGCGGACCGGCCCCGCGTGAACTCCTGCCTGGCGCAGGTCGGGGAGCGGTGTGACGTCCCGCAACCCGCTCAACACGGGCCCAACACTCGAACGGCCATGTCGCCCACCCTACGCCCATCGGGAGCCCTGGGTCTTGCGGCGAAACCGCAGAGTTGGTTCGGGGTTACCGCCTAGCGTCCCGCAGCGTAGCCCTGCGCGCCGCGCGGGTTCGCGGCCGCCTTCAGCACTCCGTCGTGCTCTCTGGCGACCGCGCTGACGCGGCCGAGCGACCAGGGGGGAGAGACCTCGACATCGTGGCCGCGGTTTCGGAGGCCGTCGATCGCCGATTCGCCGGCGCGTTCCTCCACCGCGACGTGGCGTGGCCGCGTCTCTCGCGGATAGAACGAGCTCGGGAAGGCCTCGGTGTGATGGTTCGGGGCGTCGATCGCCTCCTGCAGGTCGAGCCCGAAGTGGAGATGGCCGAGCAGCACGTGCAGCGTCCACTGGTCCTGCTGGTCGCCGCCGGGCGTGCCGAGTGCAACGTAGGGCTCGCCGTCGCGGGCGGCCATCGTCGGTGAGAGGGTCGTCCGCGGTCGCTTACCGGGCTCGAGTGAGTTCGGTAAGCCCTCCTCGAGCCAGAACATCTGCGCGCGGGTGCCGAGGCAGAACCCGAGCTCCGGGACGACCGGGGCGCCCCAGAGCCAGCCGCCGCTCGGCGTCGCGGCGACCATGTTCCCGAATCTGTCGACCACGTCGAGGTGCACCGTGTCGCCTTTTGCGCCGGCGCGCGTCGGTTCGCCGACGCCGGCCGCCGCCTCGAGCGCAGAACCGGCATCGACGGTCGCGAGCCTTGGCGCTTTCCCTTCCGGTGAGCCAGGGGTGAGAGCCGGTGAGGCCTCATCGCCGATCAGGCCGCGCCGCTCGTCTGCGTACCCGCGTGAGAGCAGGCGCTCGATCGGGACATCGACGAAGTCAGGATCCCCGTACCACGCCTCGCGATCGGAGAACGCGAGCTTGGCGCATTCGGTGATCGTGTGGATGTATGCCGCCGAGCTCTGCCCGAGCGATGCGAGGTCGAAGCCTTCGAGCAGGCGCAGTTGCTGCAGGAAGACGGGCGCCTGGCTCCACGGGCCTGCCTTCAGGACCGTCAGGCCGTGATAGTCGACCGAGAGCGGCGGCTCGTAGCGCGGGCGCCAGTCGCGTAGGTCGTCTTCGGCGAGCAGGCCGGTGTGCGGCTCACCGGAGCTGTCCATCCAGGCGCGCTTCGAGAAGTCGATCATCGCCTCGGCGACGAACCCCCGGTACCACGCGTCGTGCGCGGCCACGATCTGCTCCTCACGTCCGGCCGCCTGCGCCTCGGCTTCGTCGATCACGCGCCGGTATGTCGCAGCGAGCGCCCGGTTTCGCGCGAGTGTCCCCGCCTCTGCGACAGGCAGGTAGACCGCGGCGGACGTCGTCCACTCCTCGCGGAACAACTGCTCGACGCTACGGATCGCACCCGCGACCTGCGGCAGCACGGGATAGCCGCCCTCCGCATAGCCGATCGCGTACGAGAGAACGTCGCGCAGGCGCATCGTCCCGTAGTCGCGCAACATCGCGAGCCACCCTCCGAAAGCCCCGGGCACGACGGCCGAGAGCGGCCCGGTGCCGGGGATGAGCTGCAGGCCGAGTGTCTCGCGGTAGTGCGAGATCGTCGCAGCGCGTGGTGCAGGCCCCTGCGCGCAGAGGACGACCGGCTCGCCTCGGTCGGCGGGCCAGAGCAACGCCGGCAGGTCGCCTCCGGGGCCGTTCAGGTGCGGCTCGACGACCTGCAAGGTGAACCCGGCCGCCACCGCCGCGTCGAAGGCGTTGCCGCCGCGCTCGAGCACGGCCATCCCCGCCGCCGAGGCGAGCCAGTGGGTCGAGGCGACCATGCCGAAGGTGCCGCGGAGCTCGGGACGCGTCGTGAAGCTCATCTCGTCGCGACGATATCCGCCGCCTCCGTGTCGAGGCGCGGTGCAGGGCGGCCTTTGGCCACGAGATGGCAGGCGACCTGGTGTCCGGGGGCGAACTCGAGCAGCGGCGGCTCGTCGTCGGTCGACGCAGGCGCCGACTGCGGCTCCAGCGGACAGCGTGTCCGGAAGCGGCAGCCAGAGGGCGGCGCAAGCGGGCTCGGTACGTCGCCGTCGAGCAGCACGCGCCGCCGCGCTCGCTGGACCTCGGGATCCGGGACGACCGCGGCAGACAGCAGCGCCTGCGTGTATGGATGTTGTGGGTTGCGGAAGAGCGCGGCGCGCGGCGCCAGTTCGACGAGCTTGCCGAGGTACATCACGGCAACCCGGTCGCAGAGGAACTCCACCGTTGCGAGATCGTGGGTGATGAACAGGCACGAGAACCCCATGTTCCGCTGGAGGTCGCGCAGCAGGTTGAGGATCGATGCCTGCACCGAGACATCGAGGGCAGACACGGGCTCGTCGGCCACGAGCACGCTCGGTTCGACGATCAGCGCTCGCGCGAGGCCGACACGTTGTCGCTGGCCGCCGGAGAGCTCGTGCGGGTAGCGGTAGCGCAGCTCGGCGCGTAGGCCGACGGCGTCGAAGATCTGGTCGACGCGTGCATCGAGCGTGCGGCCGCGCGCGATGCCGTGCAGGCGCAGGGGCTCACCGACGATGTCGCCGCAGCTCATGCGCGGGTTGAGCGACGAGTATGGATCCTGGAAGACCATGTGCAGGTCGCGGCGAAGCGGCCTCATTGCCCGCCGTGAGAGGTGCGTGATGTCGACACCCTTGAGACGGATCTCGCCGGCTGTCGGCTCGACAAGGCGCATCACGCAGTTCGCGACGGTCGACTTGCCGCTGCCTGACTCGCCGACGAGCCCGAGCAACTCGCCCTGTTCCAACCCGAACGAGACACCGTCGACTGCGTGTACCACTGGACCACCGCCGGCGATTCCGCCACCGACCCGGAAGTGCTTGACGAGATCGCGGACCTCGAGCGCGTATGGCCGTTGGGTCATGCTCATCGCGCCCCCGGGTGGAAACAGGCGACGAAGTGTTGCGGACGCACCTGTTTCAGCTCCGGTATCTGCGTGCGCGAAAGCTCGTCGGCGCGCGGGCAACGGTCGGAGAACGCGCACATGGTCGGGAGCTCGCGTAGGGACGGGACGCGCCCGGGAATCTCCTGCAACCGCCGCCGCGAGTCCTCTCCTTCGGACGGGCGCGGGATCGCCCCGAGGAGCCCGATCGTGTACGGATGCTGCGGGTCGGCGTAAAGATCGGACACGGACGCTTCTTCGGCCTCGCGTCCTGCGTACATCACGAGCACGCGATCGGCGATGTCGGCCACGACGCCGAGATTGTGAGTGATCAGGACGATCGCGGTGCCGAGCCGCTCGCGGATGTCGCGCATCAGGTCGAGAATTCCGGCTTGGATCGTCACGTCGAGAGCAGTCGTCGGCTCGTCGGCGATCAGCAGCTTCGGGTCGCAGGCGAGCGCCATCGCGATCATCACTCGCTGGCGCATGCCGCCGGACAACTGGTGGGGGTACTCGTCGAGGCGGCGCTCCGGGGCGGGGATCCGGACGAGCTCCAGCAGTTCGATCGTGCGGCGGCGCGCGTCGCGGCGCGGCAGCCCGAGATGCTTCGTCAGCACCTCACCGATCTGCCGCCCGACCTTGAAGACAGGATTGAGCGAGGTCATTGGCTCCTGAAAGACGAACGAGATCTGCCGTCCGCGCACCTGGCGCAGGCGATGGGGGGAGAGCGTAAGCAGGTCGATGCCGTCGAAGACCGCGCGCCCGTCGATGACTGCGGTTTCCGGCAGGAGTCGCACGAGCGACATGCAGGTGACGCTCTTGCCGCAGCCGGACTCGCCGACGATTCCCAACACCTCGCCAGGTGCGACCGAGAACGAGAGCTTGTCGACCGCGTGTACTGGCCCGTCGTCGGTCTCGAAACGCACCGACAGCCCGGTGACCTCGAGGAGTGGAACCGCCATCAGCGCGTCGTCCGCGGATCGAGGACATCGCGCAAGCCGTCGCCGAGGACGTTGAACGCAAGGGCGGCGAACACGATCGCGAGCCCGGGGTAGACCGCGAGTCGAGGTGCCTGCGCCAGATACGACTGCGCGTCCTGCAGCATCGTCCCCCAGGACGGCGTCGGCGGCTGTACGCCGAGTCCGAGAAACGACAGCACCGACTCGCCCACGATCGCGCCCGGGATCGTCACCGTTGCCTGTACGAGCAACGTGCTCGTCATGTTGGGCAAAATGTGTCGGAAGATGATCGTCAGGTCGTTGGCGCCGTTCGCGATCGCCGCCGGGACGAAGTCCTCTTCGCGCAGGGCGAGGGTCTCCCCGCGTGCGATCCGGACGAGGCCGGGCACGGCGCTGACACCCAGGGCGATCGTCGCGTTGGTCAGCGACGGCCCGAGGATCGCTGCGAGTCCGACCGCGAGGATGATGAACGGGAAAGACAGCAACACGTCGGTGAGTCGCGCGATCACCGTGTCGACCCACCCGCGGTAGTAGCCGGCGATCATCCCGATCGGGACCGCGATGACCATCGCCAGCACGGTTGCGAAGAACCCGGCTTGCATCGACGCCCGCGCGCCCCAGATCAGGCGGGAGAGCACATCGCGGCCTAGCTCATCGGTGCCGAGCAGATGTTTGGAGGACGAGTGCGAGAGGAGAGCGTTGAAGTCCGTCTCGGCGGCGGGATGCGGTGCGAGCAGCGGTGCGAGGAGGGCCGTCACGACGAAGACGAGTACGACGATCAGGCCCGCAATCGCCATCGGGCGACGCAGAAAGCGTTTCCGCAGCAACCTCCGGCGACGGGCCCGCGGGCTCGTCGCTGCGACGGCCGAAGCCGCCGTCACGTCGGCCGCCCGGAGACGCGGATCCGCGGATTGAGGAGCGAGTAGGCGACGTCGACGGCGAGGTTGACGACCACATAGCCGGCTGCGGCCACCAGCACGACACCCTGGATCAGTGCGTAGTCGCGCTGGTTGACGGCATCGATCGTCAATCGCCCGAAGCCGGCGATGCCGAAGATCGTCTCGGTGATCACTGCCCCGGAGATCAGCGCCCCGAGTTGCAGACCGATTACGGTCGTGACCGTGATCAGGCTGTTCCTGAAGGCGTGCCGGCCGACAACGCTCCACTCGCTGAGGCCCTTGGCGCGCGCGGTACGTACGTAGTCAGCCCCTAGGGACGTCAGCATCGAGGAGCGCATCTGCCGCATCAGGACGGCGGCGAGCCCTGCGCCGAGGACGAGACACGGCATCAGCAGGTGCTCGAGGTTCGCGATCGGGTGGTGCATCGTCACGTAGCCGCTGGCAGGCAGCCAGTGCAGGTCGACGGCGAACCAGACGATCATCAGCAGCCCGAGCCAAAAGTGCGGCACGGAAAGGCCGACGAGAGCCACCGCCGTGACCGCGTAGTCGCTTGGCTTGCCGCGCCGGATCGCGGCGATCACCCCCGCGGGGATCCCGATCAGGGTCGCCACGAGCATGCTCAGGACGGCGAGCTCGAGCGTGATCGGGATGCGCGTCACGATCGTGTGAGCCACCGACAGCTGGCGCTGGTCGACTCCGAGGTCTCCGTGCACCGCGAGCCAGATCCAGTGTGCGTACTGGACAGGGACTGGTTGGTCGAGCAGGTACTTGTGGCGAATCGCCGCGAGCACGGCCGGGTCACGGTTCTCTGCGCCGAGCGCGATCGCCGGGTCGCCGGGGATCGCCCGCACGCCGAGGAAGACGAGCATGCTCGCCAGCACGAGCACGACGAGGGCGGCTCCCACCTTGCGAAGGAGAAAGCCGCCCATCGTCAGCCGGTCAGCACGACGGCGCTACTTGTACTGCGCCGTCGCGACGCGGAGCAGCGTGTCCGGGTAGAGCTTGACCCCCGTCAGCTGTGTCTGGACACCGGCCCGCGTGACCGGGTGATAGAGGTAGATCAATGCGCGGTCGTTGAGGATGATCTGCTGGGCAACCCGGTACAGGGTCTGCCGGGCTTTCTGCGTCGCAGCCTTGCGTGCGTTGTTCAGCACGAGGTCGAGGCGGCCGTTGGAGTAGCCGCTGTCGTTCTGCGACCCACTTGTCGCGACGAACTGGAAGATGTTCCCGTCGGGATCGACGCGGCCGGACCAGCCGATTTGGAACGTCTCGTAGGTTCCGGCGTCGGCTTTGCTCAACGATGTGACGAAGTCAGTCGAGTCGATGACGACATTAATCCCGACCGTCTTCTCCTCCGACTGTAGGAACTGTGCTTGACGGAGCGCAACCGAACCGGTCGGGACCATCAGGTGGACGGTGGGGTTCGACACCCCCGACGCCGCGACGAGCCTCTTCGCGTCGGTGGGGTTGAACGGCGTGCACTTGACGCTCGGGTCGTACCAGACGCTCGATGGTGAGATCGGCGTGCAGCCGGGCAGCACCGTGCCGCCGAAGACGACCTTGTTCATCGCCTTGCGGTCGATCGCCTCCTCGAACGCCTTCCGGAGGTTGGCGTTCGAGGCAATTGCGGTGCCGACGTTCGAGTAGGGCAGCTTGCCGAGCCCGTTCTTGTTGCCGAGATTGAGCGTGAGGCCCTGGTAGCCAAGACCCGTCTCCTTGATGATGCGGAGCTTCGAGTCGCTCTTGATCCCCTGCAGCTGCGTCGAGTCAATCCCGTCGAGTGCTTGGAGATCGCCGGCCTTCAGCGCTGCAGCGGCAGCTGCCGCGTCGTTCTCGACCTTGAAGACGATCTTGTCGAGGTGGACGTCCTTCTTGTCGTAGTAGTACGGCGACTTGGTGACGGTGATGCTGTCCCCCGCGACGCGGCTCGAATAGTCGAAGGCGCCGACACAGACAGGATCCGTGGCGAACTTGTCGCCCAGCTTGTCGAGCTGGGCCGGCGACATGATCATCCCGGCACGATCGGCAAACTGCGCCGTCAGCGGCGAGTACGGGGTCTTCAGGTGGATGACGACCTTCGAGGTGCCGGCCGCCGTGACCGATGTGACAGGCGAGATCTCACTCGCACGCGCAGAGCCTTTGAGGCTCTGGTCACGCTCGAGGGTCTTCACCACGGCTGCGGCATCGAACGGAGTGCCGTCGTTGAACTTGATTCCCGTGCGCAGCGGGATGGTCACGGTGAGCTTGTCCTTTGAGACGGTCGGGAGCGCCGAGGCGAGCTGCGGCACGATCTGCGCCTTCGCGTTCAGGTCGTAGAGCTTCTCACAGAACGTCAGGAACACCTCGCGGCCCGAGAAGGTGCGCGCGAGCGACGGATCGAGGGCGTCTGGCTCGCCGGCGGTCAGACCGACGACCAGAGTCCCACCGTTCTTCGCCGCCGCTCGGTGAACCCCGACCGCGGCGCTGGCGGCAGCCGCGGCGAGGAGGGCTAGTGCCGCGCCCGAGAGGAGAGCGGCCCGAAAGCTGTTGCGGCTCATCGCATTCGTCCTTCCGTGTAGGGGCCAAGCCCCAGGGTCGGAAGCTGCGTACGATAGTTTGGATCCAGTTTCTAGTCAAGTGGATACAGATGCGTTAAACTCGATCTTGGATGAACGCGCTCGCGAGCCCCCTGCGCCGCGACGAGCAGCCGACGCCGGGCCCAAAGTGGCTCGACCGCCAGCTCGTCGTGATCGGTGTGCTCGGCGGTGTGCTGTCCGGGCTTCTCGGCGTCGGCGGCGGCATCGTGATGGTCCCGCTGCTCGTGCTCTGGGCAGGCTACGGCCAGCGCGACGCCCATGCCGCTTCCCTGGGGGCGATCATCCCGATCAGCATCGCGGGAATCGCGACCTACGGGATCGCCGGCGAGGTCAAGGTCGGGCCGGCGCTCGCCCTCGCTGCGGGCTCGATCTTCGGGGCCCAGCTCGGCGCCGGAATGCTCGCGCGGATCGATGAGAAGCTCCTGAAGGGCGTCTTCGGAACCTTTCTGCTCGCCGTGGCAGTGCTTATGGTTGTCCGCCGGTGACCGGCGTCACACTCTACGTCGTGCTCGTCGCCTTCGGCGTCCTGGCCGGCGTTGCGTCGGGCCTGCTCGGGGTTGGCGGCGGGACGTTGCTCGTACCGTTCTTGACGCTCGCCGTCGGCCTGTCGCAGCATGCTGCCGAGGCGACCTCCTTGCTCGTGATCTTGCCGACGGCGATCGCGGGGACTGTGGCACTGCGTCGGCGCGGGGTCGGCAACCCGTCGCTCGCGCTTCGATTCGGCGTCGTCGGCTCGATCGGCGCAGTGCTCGGGGCACTCCTCGCGCTCGCTTTGCCGGCAGCGACGCTTCGACTTGTGTTCGCGGTCTTCGTCGCCTTCGTCGGGATTCGACTGCTGCGCGACGGGCTTCGACGGGAGAACCGGCCGGCTTGAATCCGGCGGTCGAAGACCGGCGCGCGCTTGTCGACAAGCTCGCCGCGACCTTGCAGGCGCGCATGCTCAGCGGAGAGCTCGTCTCGGGCACGAGGCTTCGGCAGGAGGCTCTGGCGGAGGAGTTCGGAGTCAGCCGGACGCCGATCCGGGAAGCACTGCGGAAGCTGCAGGCCAATGGGCTTATCGAGTTGCAACCCAATCGCGGTGCGCTCGTTCGCGGGCTCTCGGCCCGCGAGATCCGCGATGCGTATGAGGTTCGCGCAGAGCTCGAGGGGCTTGCCGCCGAGCTCGCTGCGCAGCGGATCCAGCAACGGCAACTCGACGGACTACGTGAGGCTCAGGCTGAATTCAGAGAGACGCTTGCGCGGATGATGGAGGTGCGTTCCGACGGGGCCGTCGCCCTGCCGGAGAAGGAGATCGAGCGGTGGCGGCACGCCAACGATCGATTTCATCAGCTGATTCAGGACGCCGCTGCGAACGATGTCCTCGTCGCTACCCTTGCGCACCTCCATCGCAGCGTCCCTCGTGACCTGACCCGCGTCGTGCTGGGCGAAAGCGCGGCGCTGCTGGCCGAGAACGTGCATGAGCATGAGGCCGTGCTCGGCGCGATCGAGCATCGAAACGCGACCGAGGCGCGCGAGTTGATGCTCAAGCATGTGCGCCATGCCGGTGCGCTCGTCACCTTGCGGTTCGAACAGCGCGGCTAGGCGGGCCCCGCGGCCGGCCGCCACCTCGGCCCGCTCGCCGACATGCGTGCGCTGATGCACCAGCGCGCCGAGGAGGAACACTGAGGCGGGCGAACTCGTTTTGAGGACAAACAGCGAAAGGTGACATCGACATGTCGAAGCACACCCGGATTCTCGTCCCAGCAGGTCTTTCGGCCCTCGCGCTCGCGGCAGCAGCGTCGGCCGACTCGCCTCCCGTCGGCGCATTGCCGCCCGGCCCGACGAAGCACGTCGTCGCGAAGCAGCAGGCAACGTTCACCGTTTCGCTGCCGAAGCTCGCCGATCCGGGCCTCGTGTGGCGGATCGCTCGGCCGTACAACGCCGCGGTCGTCACCGAGTCGAAGGAGGGGGAGACCCGCTACACGGTTTGGGTGCGTTTTCGGGCGCTCCGTGCGGGCACGACTTCGATCCGCTTCGCGGTCACTCGCGGCGAGACGCGCACTGCGTTCCTGGCGCAGACGGTCAAGGTCGACGTGCGCTGAACCAGCTGACGTTGCCGCTGCGGCGAAACCGCGACTTCGTCCTGCTGCAGGCGGGCCAGCTCTTCTCGACCGCCGGCACGCAGTCGACGACGATCGCCTACCCGCTGCTCGTCCTCGGGCTCACGCACTCTCCCGCGAAGGCTGGGCTCGTGAGCTTCGCGCGCATCGTGCCGTTCGGCCTGTTCGGCCTGCTCGCCGGCGTCGCGGCCGACCGCTGGAACCGTAAGCACGCGATGATCGCCGCCGACGTCGTTCGTGCGGCGGCGATCGCGGTTCTGGCGGTCGGGGTGTTGTCGGGACATGTCTCGATCTGGGTGGTCATCGTCGTGGCGTTCGTCGAGGGCTCCGGCTCGACGCTCTTCAGCGCGGCGCAGGCCGGCGCGCTCCGCGCCGTCGTCCCGCCGCAACAGCTTCCCGCCGCGGCGGGAGCGCAGGAGGTCCGTCGGGCGACGGTGCAGCTGGGCGGCCCGCCGCTCGGCGGCGCCCTGTTCGGGCTCGGCCGCTCGCTGCCCTTCCTCTTCGACGCCGCCTCCTACGCGTTCTCGACGCTGTCGCTGCTCGCGATGCGAACACCGTTCCAGGAGCCCCGCGAGCGTGATCCCTCGCCGCTCCGCAGCCAGATCGGCGAGGGATTCAGGTTTCTCTGGGCGCATCCGTTCCTGCGCACCTGCGCATTGCTCTACGGGATCGGGAACTTCGTCGCACCCGGGATGCTGCTTCTGATCGTCGTCATCGGCCGCGGGCAGGGACTTTCAGGCGGCGAGATCGGCCTGCTCTCGGCGCTGCTCGGTGCGGCCCTGTTGCTCGGTGCTCTGTCGTCGCCGTTCTTCCGCCGCCGTCTATCGGTCCGCCAGATCCTGCTACTCGAGCTCTGGACCTGGTGCGCTCCGCTGCTGTTCCTGATCTGGCCCAACGTCTATGTGCTGGCCGCGGCGATCGTGCCGTTCGGCGTGGCGGCGCCTGTCACCGATTCGGTTGTGGTGGGCTACCGGGTGGCGCTCACGCCCGATCGCCTGCTCGGTCGCGTGGAGAGCGTCCGCAGCTCGGTCTCCCTGCTCATTGCCCCGCTCGGCCCGCTGGTCGCCGGGTTGCTGCTCGGCTCGACCTCACCGCGGGCAAGCGTCGCGTTCTTCACAGCGGTCGGCTTGGCGCTCGCGCTGTGGGGAACGTTCAGCCCCTCGATTCGCAACGCGCCGAGCCTCTAGCCCGGTCCTTTGACCCGCGTTCAGCTTGTGGCAGATCGGGTATACCCACGCCATGGCCAATCCCGACGTGATCGACTGGCTTGCGGCGACGAGCGGGGCTGATTCGACGCAGGTCGCAGCTGAGCTCCAGCTGGGGGAGCGGCGGCGGGCGTTCGTCGTCGACGAGTTGACCGACGCGGGCTACACAGGGGCGACGCTTCTGGAGTATCTGATGCGGCTGACGGGAATCGACGAGCGCCAGGCGCGCGCGCTGATCGACGAGCGCCGGCACGAGGTCGAGTTTCCGGCCGAGGTGCCGCCCCGTGATGCCGGCCTCGCACGTAACGAGATCCTCTTTCGCGATGCCAACGAGCGTCGCGCCCACGCCGGGTACGGCTTGCCGCTGCCCGACGAGCTCGAGCTGGTTTGCGAGTGCTCGGACCGCGACTGCACGCGCAGATTGTCGATGCCAATCGCGGAATACGAATGGCTTCGACAGAACCCTTGGCGCTTCGTCGTTCTGCCCGGTCATGAGGCGCCGGCAGTCGAAAGCGTGGCCGAGAGACACGACGGCTACGCGATCGTCGAGAAGCATCCACAGACGCACATCCAGGTCGAGCTGGCCGACCCGCGCCTGCGGTGAGCCAGAGTCGCGGTGGTCTAGAGTCGAGCCCCGTGCGGATCTGCTCACTCTTGCCGAGCGCGACGGAGATGATCGCGGAGCTGGGGTTGATCGACTCGCTGGTCGGAGTCTCGGAGGAGTGCCGCTGGCCGCCGGAAGTGGTGGGTAAGCCGATCGTCACCGCCGCCCGGCTCGATTCCTCGGTCCTTTCGAGCCGCGAGATCGACGCTGCGGTTCGAAATTCGATCCGCGACGGGAGCTCGCTCTACACCGTCGACTCCGACCTGATCGACTCGCTCGAGCCGGACCTGATCGTCACGCAGGACTTGTGCGCGGTCTGCGCCGTGTCGAGCGACCAACTCGTGACGGCGTGCCCGGTCGACGCGGATGTGCTCTCGCTCGATCCGCGGACACTCGGTGGGGTCGCCGACTCGGTCCGGACGCTGGCGGCCAGGCTCGACGTGGTTGAGCGCGGTCGGCGGATCGTCGATGAGATGTGGCGCACGATCGACACGACGGCCGCGTCCGTGCGCGGGTTGCCGGTGCGTCGCGTGTTCTTCGCCGAGTGGATCGATCCGCCGTTCTGCGCGGGCCACTGGCTGCCCGAGATGATCGGCCTCGCCGGGGGCGCCGACGTGCTCGGCACGACCGGGGAGCCGTCGCACGCGACCACGTGGGACGAAGTTGCGGCGCTCGAGCCCGAGCTGATCGTGATCGGGCCGTGCGGCTTTGACGCCGACGACGCAGCTGCACGGGTCGCCGGGCTCGATCTTCCGTGCCCGTTGGTGGCCGTCGACAGTGACAGCTATTACTCCCGTCCCACACCCCGGCTCGCCGACGGTATTCGCCAGCTTGCGCACCTGTTCCACCCGGAGGCGGTCGCCGACCCGGGCCTGCCCGCCGTCATCCTCCGCGCGGGCGCACTGCTCGCGTAGCCGTCGATGCCCGTCGACGTCCAGGCAGAGGTCGAGATCGCGAGACCACGGCTCGAGGTGGCGACCTACGCAGCCGACCCTGAGAACGCGGCCGAGTGGTACGAAACCGTCGACCGCGTCGAGTGGAAGGCGAAGAAGAAGCGGCTCGCCGCCGGCTCGCGGTTCGTCTTCGTCGGCACCCTCCTCGGACGCCGGCTCGCCTACACGTACACGGTCACCGAGTTCGTCCCGCTCGAGCGCCTCGTCATGCACACCGATGACGGGCCCTTCGCCGTCGAGACGACGTACATCTGGCGCGACGCCGCGGACGGCGCCACGAAGATGACGCTCCGGAGCCGTGGCGAGCCGTCCGGCTTCCGCTCGAGGCTCGCCGCGCCGATGATGGGCGCAGCGATGCGACGCACGAGCCGCAACGATCTCGCGCGTCTCAAAGAGCTGCTCGAAGGGAGCTAAGGCAGCGGCACCGGCGGGACGAAGACGACGCCGAGGCGCTCGAGCGTCGCGTCGGACTCGGCGCGCACGTCTTCGCCTGCGTTGCGGGTGTCTGCAAGAGCACGAAGCGATAGAGCGGTCTCGTATTCGGACCCGACCTTTCGTGCCAGCTCGGCGCTCGCCTCGAGATGCTGCTTTGACCCGTCGGGCCGACGCGCCTGGTGGAGGGCGTAGCCGAGCGTCCGCTCGACGAGGATTCGTGTCGCGCCCATCTGGCCGTCGTCCTCCCGCGAGGCGAGGGCGGCGATCGCTTCCGCGTGACGACCCTCGAACACGAGGCACTCGCTCTGACGCGCGACCGCTTCCAGCTCGAAGCGTGCCGAGCCGATTCGTTCGAAGAGCGCGTGCGCCTCCTGGAAGAGCAGGTGCGCCTCTTCGAACCGACCGACCCGCGCCTCGAGGCGGGCAAGATTGTTCAACGCGGCGCCTTCGCCGAGTGCATATCCCGCTGCCTTGCACACGCGCGCGTAGTGGCGGAACGGCTCCTGCGCCTCGTCGAACCGCCCCTGGTCGGACAGGATCTCGCCCTCGTTGTTCGCGAGGGTCGCCTCTCCCACCACGTCCCCGGCGCGCTCCATTGCTTCACGCCCGCGGCGATAGGCCGCGACAGCCTCGTCCCAACGCCCCTCGTAGTAGAGACGGATGCCGAGGTTGTTGAGCGTTCGGCCCATCCCGCCGAAGTCCGAGAGCTCTTCGTAGATCGGCAGCGCGAGCTCACAGAACCGCGGCCCGTCGGGCAGCCCGAGCTCGTTGTAACCCGCCGCCATCAGGTAATAGGAGTGGGCGAGCTGCCCTCTGTCGCCGGCTTGCTCGGCGTGCGCGGCCGCCAGCTCGGCCCAGCGCACGCATTCGGCGAACTGGCCCTGACGGAAGCGAATGCCCGCGGCGCCGATCTCGATCTCGATCCTGTTCTCCAGCAGCTCGCCGTCGGCCGGGAGTGCATCGAGCCGGGCCAGACCTTGCTCGTAGATGCCGAACGCCTGCTCATAGGCGCCGACCCGCTCGGAGAGTGCGCCACGCTTCGCATAGAGCCGTGTCTCGACCACCGGATCGCCCGGCAAGAGATCGAGCACGCGCTGGTAGGCGTCTCCGGCACGCGCGTAGGCGCCGAAGTGCTCGCACACGTCGCCGAGCGCTTCTGCCACCTCGGCCGCCTCTCTGGGCGGCGGGCCGCTCTCGAGCGCGGCTGCCGCCTTGAGCGCGCGGTCGAACAGCTCCGCCGCGACGATGTTCGCGAAGCCAGCCTTCGCGCGGCGGCCCGCGGTGACCGCGTAGCGCCAGGCCCGCTCGTGGTCGCCGGCCTCCGCAAAGTGACGTGAGAGGAGCGCGGCTTCCTCATCGACGAGCTCCCCTGCGCGAAGCTCGAGTGCCTGCCCGACCCGGCCGTGGATCTCGCGGCGACGGCGGAACGAGAGGCCCTCATAGGCGGTCGCCCTCATCAGGTCGTGCCTGAAGGCAAGTGAGCCGTCGCGAGCGGGAACGACGAACTCGCCCAAGCGGTCCCAGCGCGTCTCGTCGTCCACGTCGGACATCTCGTCGCTCAGGATCTCGGTCAGCAGCCCGAGCTCGAACGACGGGCCGACCACCGACGCGTAGCGGAGCAGCATCCGGTCAGCCGGCTCGAGCGTGTCGATCCGCGTAGTCAAAAGGGTCTCGACCGACTCAGGGACATCTTCGGGCGCACCGTGCCGCGCCGCGAAGACGAGCTCCCGGAGGAACAACGGGTTGCCGCCTGCGCGCCCGGCCAGCGAAGCGACCGCCTCAGTGGAGAGTGCGTGTTCCTGGGCGACCGCGATTGCGAACGATTCGGCATCGGCCTCCGTCAGCGGGCGCAGCTCGAGGCGCGAGCCCGGGCCGCCGTCGGTCAGGATCGACTCGGCTTTCGGCCGAGCAGTCGCGCAGACCAGCCAGGGCCGCGCGGCCGGCCGCGCGAGCAGGTGCCGGAGGAGGAACAGCGACGCGTCGTCGAGCCAGTGAATGTCCTCGACCACGATCAGCGTCGGCATCATCAACACGCGCTCGAGGAAGGTCTCGACTGTCGCGTGCAGCCGGTCCCGACTGTGCATCTGATCCAAAGCGTCCGTCTCGGGCGTCGCGGGGACGCTCGCGTCGAACGGAACCGCCAGCAGCGGCAGCCAGGGCGCGAGGTCGGGCATCACCGACTGAACCCATGGGCCGAGCTGCGCGCCGGCTTCCTCGCGCGAGCGGTCGGGTGTGATGCCGACGAGTGGCCGCAGCAGCTCCCGCCAGATCGAATACGGCTCCGTTGCTGCGTAGGGGTCGACCGACGCGCGAAGCTGCTGGAACCCGAGCGCGAGCGTGGGGAGCTCGCGCACAAGCCGCGACTTGCCCATTCCCGGTTCGGCGACGATCTCGACGGCCTGCAGCTGGCGCAGGCGTGCGGCGTCGACCGCGCCTTGCAGCAACTCGAGCTCGGCGTCACGCCCGACGATCGGGATCGTGTCGCCCTGAGCGGCGAGATCGCGACGGCCCGCGGGCTTCCCGACGTGGTGGGCCATCACCGCCCGTTCCTTGCCCTTCACGAGCAGCGGCTCGCGGTCGGTCGTGTAGAGCGTGCGGGCGCGGTCGAGCACGTCGGCCGTTGCAAGCAGGTCTCCCGGCTGCGCGCGCCCCGTGAGCCGCGCTGCCAGGTTCACGGCGTCGCCCATCACGGCGTATGTGCGTCGCGACGCGGCGCCGATGTCGCCAGTGAAGACGCTGCCGCGATGCACCCCGGCACGGATCGGGAGGCCGACGTCGGCCGCCACGATCTCCCGGAGCGCGCGAACCATTCCCTCGACGTCGTCGCCTGTGCTGGAGGGCGCGCCAGCCGTCAGGTAGAGCTTGCAGGCGTTTGCGTCGATGTCCGACTCGAGCCACGTGATCCCGTAGCTCGCAGACGCAGCGGCAACGACCTCGGCCAGTCGGTCGAGCCGGTTGAGCAGAGCTTCCGGGCCTTCGCTCTCGATCAGGTCGTCCGTCCCGGAGACCTTCACGAAGGCGACGCAGACGTGACGATGCTCCGCCTCGCCGCTCGAGACGGAGAGGTGGGCGCGCAGCGAGGTCGGCACGTAGAGCTCGAGCTCGGCTCCGGGAACGTCGGGTGGTGGCGGGATCGTGCTGGCACCGGGCTCGAGCCTGGTCATCAGGCGGGCGCCGTCGCGATCTTCCGCGAGCCACGCGGCGTCGACCTGGGCTGCCGTCTCGGCGCTGACGACGATCTCGCCGGCGGCGGCGAGATCCTCGAGCTCGAAGACGCGCGTCGGCGCGGGCCCGCCGACGACGAGCTCACGGTGCGGCACCTCGGTCAGGAAGACGTGGCAGCTACCCGAGTGCACACCGACCGACATCCGCAGCTCGACGGGGCCGACGGAGCTGACGGTGTTGCCGATCTCCTCGATCGTCCACTGCATGTCGGAGGCAGCTCCACAAGCCCGCTCTGCATGCCGGTCGCCGGCGAAGAACAGAAGCAGGGCGTCGCCGCGGAACTTGAGCACGTCTCCGCCGTGGCGCTCGGCGACCCCGATCAGCTCCTCGAACACGGACGAGATCCGGCCGACGAGCTCCTCTGCGCCAGCCTTTCCGTTGACGGCGAGTCGCTCGGCGAGCGCGGTGAACCCCGAGATGTCGATCGAGACGAGCGACCCGTCCAACGTCCTTGCGCGAGGGCCGTTCGGCTCTTCGCTCCAGGCGCGGACGAGCCGCGGCACGTACGGGGCAAAGGTCGAGGGAGCAGCCGTCCCGGTCTCGGTCACCCTGTCTTCCTAGCAGCCGCGAGGCAACTGCGTCTTGATTTTCCGGCCGCGGAGCGTGAGGATGGGACGCTGGCTGCCAGGGGACGGCGGCGAGCGCGGTCGGATCATCGGGGGAGAGAGGGTGAGGAGCGGGATGCTGCGGCGGGTGTGTGCCGGGTCTGTGGTGCTGCTTGCGCTCGCGCTCGCACCGTCGGCGTTCGCCAACACCTTCACCGTCACGACGCCCGCTGACTCAGGACCGGGGTCGCTCCGCCAGGCGATTCTCGACTCGAACGCCAACCTCGCGATCGTCGACACGATCCGCTTTGACCTCGCGCCGTCGTCCTCGGTGATCCTTCCGGCAAGCGACTTGCCTCCGATCACGGATGGTGTGGTCATCGATGGGACGCTGAGCGGCGCAATCAACGGTGTCCAGCAGCCGCGGCTCGTCGGCTCGCCGACTCTGTCGACGGGGATCCAGTTCAACATCCCGTCAGCGGCTCAAGCCCAGATTCGCGGAATCACGATCACCAACTTTCAGACGGGTCTGGATCTCGGGACGGACTCGGTATTCGCCGCCGGCAACTTCATCGGCACCGACAGTTCGGGGACCGACAGCCTGGGAAACAGCGTCGGGGTCAAGGTCGCGGGCGCGTCGCTGATCGGCGGCAACACCGTGGCCGACAGAAACGTGATCTCGAACAATCAGACAGGGATCTCGATCACTGGATCGGGGACCGTCGTCTCGGGCAACTACATCGGGCCGAAGCCGGACGGCGAGACCGCGTTCGGCGGCAGCGGCACGGGCATCACGGTCAACGGAGGCTCGAACCTGACGATCGGCGGAACGCTGCCCGGCGCAGGCAACGTGATCGCCGGCCTCTCGCAGTCCGCGATCGTCCTCGGCAATACCACCGCTGACGCCGTCAGCGGCAACGTCATCGGCTTGAGCGCGAGCCAGTCGGTCGGGCTTGGCGTTGACATCGGCGTCGAACTGAATGGAGGCGCCGACAGCAACGCGCTCGGCACCGTCGGTGCTGCCGCGAACGTGATCTCGAACACCGCCGACGTCGGGGTCATCGTCCACGGCGGTGCGAGCAACACAATCGACGGCAATTTCATCGGCACCGATTCGACAGGCACGCCCATTCCGTCGGTTCCGAACGAGGAGGGCGTCCGAATCCTCGGAGGATCCGGCAACACGTTCTCGCACAACCGGATCAGCACGAGCACCTTGCAGGGAATAGAGATCGCCGGCGGGGTGAACACGTTCAGCACGAACCGCATCGACGCGAACGCCGGAGGCGGGATCACGGTTGTCAGTGGCGGCAGCACGATTGGCCCCGGAAATACGATCATCGGCAACACTGGCTTCGGCGTGCAGGTCTCGGTGGGCAACGGCACCCGGATCACACAGAACTCGATCGACGGCACCGTCGGAGGGCTCGGGATCGACCTGGTGGGCACCGCCAACAACGGCCAGGGCGCCCCGCTCTTGACCTCAGCGGCGTTCCAGGCCGGCAACATCCAGGTGCAGGGAAGCCTCACGAGCACACCGAGCACAAGCTTCGTGCTCGAGTTCTTCCGGAGTCCCACCTGTAGCTCAGGCGGTGCGGGCGAGGGAGCGACGTACATCGGCTCCTCGACGCAGCTCACCGACAGTGGCGGCAACGTGACCTTCACCGTTCCTGTATCGGCGACCGGCGCCGGCTCGGCGGTCACCGCAACCGCGACCGATCCCTCGGGGAACACATCGGAGTTCTCGGTGTGTGCGGTTCTGGCCGGCACCGGCTCGCTCGGCGGGACGCTGGCCAGCTCGACGGCAGTCCCGGGCCCTGACGTCAACCTGAGCGCGCTTGGGACCGAAGACTGGGCGGTCTGGGGCAGCGCGGCGAACGGGACGAGCACGTCGCTTGCCCCGAACGCGCGCAAGCTCAACGCGAACGAGATCAGCTCGCTGACGAACATCGACCCGGCCCCGTCCGTCGTCCTGCGCGGGCTCGGGCAGTTCCCGGTCAACCAGCCGTTCTACTTCGGCTGGGCCAACGGCAGCGGTCCGATGAGCGCGTCGCACGTCGCGGCCGGCCTGCAGCACGACGGTGAGACCCAGTTTTTGAGCACGCTCAACCACGGCTTCGGTTTCACCGTTCCGGCCGACACGCGCACGCGCACGCTGCGCGTTTATGTCGCCACGAACCGCGCGGACGGCACTCTCACCGCGACCTTGTCCGACGGCTCGGCGGCGCCGTTCGTCAACGTCCTGCCGCAGGCGGTCGACCTCCGCTCGGCGGTCTACACGATCACCTACGCCGCGGCGTCGGCGAACCAGACACTGCACGTCGAGTGGGTCGAATCGGCAGACAACTGCAGCACGACCTTCCAGTGCGACAACGCAGCCATCTATGCGGTGGCGCTCGAAGCTCCCAACACGTATGTCGTCAACACGGCCGTCGACCACACCGACGGCACCTGCGACGTGACCGACTGCTCGCTCCGCGAGGCGATCACCGCCGCCAACAGCGCAGCGGCGCCGGGCGTCGCGGGGATCACGTTCGCGATTCCAGGCGGCGACGCTCAGATCGCGGTCATCGGCTCACCGTTGCCGGCTATCACGGTGCCTGTTGCGATCGACGGGACGACCCACCCGGGCGATACGGCCGGCACGATGGGCGTGACGTTGAACGGCGACGGCGCAGGAGCCGGTGGCGACGACGGGCTCGTCCTGGCTGCGGGCTCCGGCGGCTCGACGATTCGCGGCCTTGCGATCCGTGACTTCGACGCCAACGGCGATTCCGGAATCCGTGTCCAGTCGGACGGCAACCAGATCACCGGCAACTACATCGGCACGACCAACAACGGCACCGGGAGCGCCGCTAACCAGGACGGCGTCGTCGTCGAGGGCAACCACAATACGGTCGGGGGGCCGAACGCCGGCGACCGGAACGTGATATCGGGAAACAGCGACGCCGGCGTCCTCGTCAAGGCGGGCAGCGCCCCCGACGGGAACGTGATCGCGGGCAACTACGTCGGGCTCGATACATCGGGGCAGCATCCGCTCGCCAATGGCGGTGCCGGCGTCCAGGTTGCGTTTGCGGCTCACACCATCGTCGGCGGCGCGATCGCCGCGGACGGGAACGTCATCTCCGGGAATCACACGGAGGTGCTGATCGGCGATTCGACGAGCCCGTTCACCGGCAGTCTGAACACCGTTCAGAACAACGTCGTCGGCCTTCTTGCCAACAAGAGCGCCACCGTCGGTGCAGTGGGCGACGGCGTTGCGGTGATGAACGCCGGCTCGAACACGATTGCGGACAACATGATCGGAGGCGAAAGCGACGGCATCCGGATCTGCGGCTCGCCGGAGAACACCATCGTCAGGAACCTCATCGGCTCGAACACAGCCGATCCGTCGGGACCCGATTTTGGCGTCTTCAACGACGGGGTCGCGATGTCCGACGGGCCGTGTCTATTCATGGCCGCTGCGACGCAGAACGTGATCGGCGGAGCACCGGCAGACGGCAACACCGTTCTGAATTCGGGTGGCGACAACATCGCCGTCAACTCGAACTCGAACGTGGTCTCGGGCAATACGGTCAGAGGCGCGCTCGGCGCCGGCATCGGCATCCAGGGCAGCCAGAACACGATCGGGCCGGCAAACGTCGTCAGGGACAACGGCGGGTCGTTCACCGGCGTCGCGGTGATCTCGGGGGTCGACAACAGGATCACCCAGAACTCGATCAATGCGAACCTCGGCCTTGGCATCGACCTCAATGACAACGGCGTCGACGTGAACGATCCCGGAGACGGCGACAGTGGCGCGAATGGGACGCAGAACTACCCAGTGCTGACCAGCGCGACTCGGGACGGGTCGTCGATAACGATCGGCTACGACTTCCAGCCGGCCGCGAACCAGAACTACACGGTCGAGTTCTTCAAGAGCCCGGCGTGCGATGGGAGCGGTCACGGTGAGGGCGAGACATATCTCGGGGCCGACACAGTGCACGTCGACAGCGGCGGCCTTCCCACTCACTTCACTTCGAATATCGCGACGCCCGCTGCGGGCACCGTCGTGAGTGGTGATTCGATCACGGCTACTGCGACCGATCCCGCCGGGAATACCTCGGAATTCTCGACCTGTGCAATGGCCGTCGACCTCGGCGCGCAGCCGCTCGGTGTCGTCAGCATCGCCGCGGGCGCCTCGTCGGTGACCGCAGGCGCACCCCAGGTTCAACTGAACGCCGTGCCGCCGTCGCTCTTCTTCGACGCCGCAGCACCTCTCAACTCTGCGCCCGTCGGCTCGATCCCCGTCGGCTCGATCCCGGTTGGCTCGATTCCCGTCAACTCGATCCCGGTCGGCTCGATCCCGGTCTCTTCGATCGGGCTCTCCGCCACGCAAAGCCTGCTCTCGTCGATCGCACTCTCGACGATCCCGCTCGTCGCCCCGTCGAGTTGGGCGACCGTGCTTGCGGGTACGCCGTTCGCGGGGGTGCCGCTACAGAACGTGACGCTCGGCCAGGTGCTCGCGAACTCGGTCGCCGCCGGACGGCTGGCCTCCGTCCCGGTTGGCTCGATCAACCTCCAGCGCAGCCAGTTGGGCTCGTTGACACCCGCCGCGATCGGGCTCGGCTCGACGCCCGTCGGCTCGATCCCCGTACCGCCGGCCGACGGCGAGCCTGCGACGGATTCAACGCTCCAGCGCTGGTGCGCGTGGCTCAGCGGCCCGCCCCTCAACTGCACCAGCCCGACCAGCCTGAGCACGACAACCATGGTTTCCGCCGCACTTCAGGGCGCTCCGGTCGCGTCGATCCCGGTCGGCTCGATCCCGGTCAACTCGATCCCCGTCAACTCGATCCCGATCAACTCGATCCCGGTCGGCTCGATCAAGCTGGGAAACATCCCGGTCGGCTCGATCACCGTTCCGCGGGTGAACATCCAGTACTCGCCGGTCGGCTCGATCCCCGTGGGCTCGATTCCGGTCAACTCGATCCCGGTGGGTTCGATCCCGGTGGGTTCGATCCCGGTCTCGTCGATCAGCCTGACCAGCTCGCCGGTCGGCTCGATCCCGGTCAGCTCGATCCCGGTGGGGTCGATCCATATCGTCTTCAACTGCACGACTGCGTGTCCGACTTCGGGCACGTTGCTGAGCAACCAGGCGCGGCTGCAGGCTTCGCTCACGCTCGAGCAGCTGCTGCGCAACACGATCGCCGGAACCTTCGACCACATCACGTTCGCCGACGTGATCGGCGCGACGCTGCCGTCCGTCCTGCAGAACTACACCGTCGCCCAGCTGATCAACAGCCTGCCCCCGAACAGCGGCATCACCTACGCCGATGTGCTCGCGCTCCTGCTCAATCCCGGCGATCTGAGCTGGGAGAACCTGACGCTCACGGGTACCCCGATCCAGAACTTCTCGACCGGCGGCAGCACGCTCGCCTACCACGCCGACTTCCACCTTTCCCCGAACGGCGGGCCGAGTGGGGTGCCGGATACCGCCACAATCGATGTGACCGTCCCGGACGGCTTCCTCTACCAGGCCGGAACCACGCAGCTGACCGGCAGCCCGACGCCGCCGCAGCCAGGCGACCCGACCGTGCTCGCCGACGGGACGCTCCGTTGGACGGTGAACGTCATCGTCGGCACCAACTACAGCCTCCTCTTCACGACCCGGCCTGGGCTGACGCTCGGCCCGACGGCGGCCACGGCCACGATCACGCCCACCGGCGGAGTTGCCGCAGCCGCTCCGGCTCCGGCACCGGTCACGGTCGGCGACACGCTCGAGCCGAACGACACGCCCGCTACCGCCAAGCCGATCGCGGTCGACGCCAACGGCTCCGGCACGTCGTTCTACCTCTCGTATCTGACGAGCAAGTCGGACGTCGACTACTACTCGTTCCCGGTTCCTGCCGCCGGCAGCCGGGTGACGTTCCACTTGAGCCACCTGCCTGCCGACTACGACCTCGTCGTCTACGGCCCGGCCGGTGCCGGACAGGCTCTGCCCGTGCTGCCCTCGACGCCGCCGATCGACGGCCAGCCGCTCGCCGACAGCGGCTTCGCGACGACCCACTCCACGGACCCACTCGCGCCGCAGACTCTCAACGACGTCACGCTTGCGCAGGGTCTGCCGGTCTACGGCGTCTCGACGTTGCGCGGCACCCAGGACGACGCGGTCACGGTGATCTCGAGTGGTGAGGTGGGCAACTACACCGTCCAGGTCTCCGGGTTCAACGGCGCCACTAGCGACAACCCGTACATGCTGCGCGCAGAGACGACCCCGCCGCCGGTGCAGCCCACCTGCGCGCCGCGCACGCTCGGCAATGCGGCGGCCGCAACGAACCTCGTCACGACCACGACCGGCCAGGTCGCGAGTGAAGTGAACACGCTCTTCGTGGTCGACGACCAGCAGCTCAGCCGGATCTACGCAAGCGGAGGCGCCGGCGCGAGTGTCTTGACGAAGCTCAACTCGGCGGCGAACCTCGCGGGCTACGCGAACGCCGGCTTCCCCGCCGCAGTCGTTCATGTCGACGCAAACGCGGCCGTGAGCTCCGCGTTTGCCGCGTGGAACGCCTGCCCGTCCGACCCGGCCAAGGCCAACGCCACCAGCACGGCGATCGCAAGTGTTCTCGCGACGGTTCGCGCGACCTACAAGAACGTCGAGTACCTGGTGCTCGTTGGCGGTGACGACGCATTGCCGTTCTGGCGCCTCGACGATCTGACGACGCTCTCGACCGAGAACGGCTACGCCGAGACATTTCCGTCCGCGACGGCGCTCGGCGGATCGCTCGCCGCGGCGAAGATGCTCTCCGACGATCCCTATGGGACGACCGAGCCCGTCCCGTACCTGAATGGGCAGCTCGACGTTCCCGACCTCGTCACCGGACGGCTGGTCGAGACGCCGGCGAACATCAACGCGCAGCTCGACGCCTTCCTGGCCGGTGCGACCCCGGGTCACCTGCATCCCGCGACCGCGTTGACAACCGGCTACGACTTCCTCGCCGACGGTGCCAGTGCCGTGAGCACTGCGCTCGGCGCTGCAGCCGCCGGCACCGCCAACAAGTCGGCGATCAACGACACCTGGACGAAGAGCACGCTGATCGGCTCCGGGGCGCTGCTGCTGCCGTCGAACGGAGCTGCGGCGCCAGACATCGTCTCGTTGAACGCCCACGCAGACCACAACCACTTCAAGCCGGCGGCAGGCACCGATCTGTTCAGCGCCTCGGAGGCGGCCGCCGCGACGCAGACCTTCGGAAGCCGGCTCGTGTTTAGCATGGGCTGTCACGCAGGACTCAGCGTGTTCGACGCGTTCGTCGCCTCGAACAACCTCGACTGGGCGCAGCTGTTCGCGCAGAAGGGCGCAGCCGCCTATGTCGCCAATACCGGTTTCGGCTACGGCGACTCGAGCACGATTGCGTACTCGGAGGATCTGAACCGGCGCTTCGCTCAGGGCGCGGTCGGCGGCCTCACGAATCCGACCGGCGCTGATCTGACTGTCGGCGAGGCGCTGACCGTCGCGAAGCAGGCCTACAAGGGCGACCTCGGGATCGTCGGCGTCTACGACCAGAAGGCGATGGCCGAGCTCACTCTCTACGGCCTGCCGATGTACCGCATCGGGGGTAGCGGGATCGCGCCGCCTCCCGCGCAGGCCGCTTCGCCGCTTGCGCTGCAGGCTGCCAAAGCGCTCACCTCGGGCGCGTCCGCACTCACGGCGGCGGCGCTGGCCCTCCCCGCCGGCTCGTTCCCGTCCGATCCGTCGACCGGCCTGCATGTCGAGTCGTTCACCGCCGACCGTGCCTTCGGCGCGGCGACCTCGACGTCGCGCGGGTCGTACTACACCGGCAACGACGGGGTGCTCGTCGAGCATCTCCGTCCGATCGAGCCAAAGGCGATCGAGCCGGTCACGATCGAGAAGGCCCATGGCGCGCTCCTGACCGAGCTGACGTCGCAGGACGTGACCGGGTTCGATCCCGTCTATGCACGGCCGATCATCGACTCCGCCTCCGCCGAGCCGGAGGTCGGCTTCGACGACCTCGCCTTCCCGAGCAAGCTGCAGGCGGTGACCACGTTCAAGCGGTTGCAGACGACGAAGCAGCAGGTGGTGCTCGCGCAGGGCCAGTTCTTCTCGACGAACCCATCGGACGGGCTTCAGAGCGGCACGCAGCGCCTGTTCACGCACGAGAACGGCGTCGTCTTCAGCTCGACGTCGAACGACTACGCGCCTCCCGTCTTCTCGACGCTCGACGCGCAAGTGCTGTCGGGCGGCCAAGCCGCGTTCGCGGTCGGCGTGACCGATCGCGACGGCGTCAACCCGGGCGTCGTCAAGCGCGTGCTGGTCGCCTACAAGGACGCAGCCGGCGGCGTCTGGCACTTCGTCGATCTCGCCCAGTCGGGGACGACGCCGAGCAACTGGTCGGCGGTCGCGCCGCTCAACGGGACGCACCTGCAGTACTTCGTCCAGGCAGTCGACGCCAACGGCAATGTGGCCGTCAGCACGAACAAGGGGCTCTACTACCAGGAGACCCCGCCGACAACCGCCACCGGCGGCGTCGACGTGCAGACCGCGGCAGCTCCGCCGCCGAGCGGTTGGTTCAACACGACTGCCGGCGTCGTCGTCACGGTCGACGGCGCTCCGCCCGCTCCCGGCGTCGCAACGCTGTCGATCGACGGCGGTGCGCCCCTGCCGTACACAGGCCCAGTCACCGTGACGGGCGACGGGTTGCACACGGCGACGGCGCAGACTGCGACCGGCTCGGATTCGACCATCTTCCTCGTCGACAGCAGCGCACCCGCGATCACGTTCGGCGCTCCGGCGGCGAATCTCGCCTTCGAGCAGAACCAGTCGAACACCTCCAGCTTTACGTGCACCGACGCGGGGATCGGCGTGCAGTCGTGCTCCGGCCCCTCTACCTTCGATACCGCGAGCCTCGGCTTCCACAACTTCTCCGTCACCGCCACCGACCTGCTCGGGCACGCGGCGACGAGGAGCATCACCTACGGCGTGATCAGGTTCTCGAGCCCGGCCCAGGGTGCGTCGGTCGTGCACGGCGCCTCGGTCAACGCGGACTTCAGCTGCGGTTCGCTGACCGGTGGGACGACATGCACGGCAACCGTCACGCGCCTGACGCCGGCGCCTGCCGGTTCGCCCGTGGCGATCACGAGCGGCCAGCCGCTGCCGACGTCCGTCGCCGGCACCTACAGCGTCACCGTCACGCTCTCAGACAGCTCCGGGCACAGCGCCAGCCTCACGCACATCTACACGGTCGGCGGCGGCACTTCGATCTCCGGCCAGCTCGTCTTCACGCGCGGGAACCGAATCTGGACGATCAACCCGAACGGCACCGGCCTGCGGCAGGTGACCGGCACGAGTCTCGACCCGGGGGCTGCCTTCGACGACCAGCCCGCGAAATCGCCAGACGGGACCAAGATCGTGTTTGCCCGCCGCAGCACGGCGAGTGGGGCCTCGCAGCTCTGGGTGATCGACGCCGACGGCGTCAACCCGCAGCAGCTGACCACCGGAGCGGGGGACAACACGGCGCCGGCCTGGTCGCCCGACGGCCGCAAGATCGCCTTCCAGTCGACCCGCACGGGCTCCAACGGCATCGACGTCTGGGTCGGCGACTGGTCGGCGCTTCCAGTGGCCTCGCTCTCCAACCTCGTCAACCTGACCAGTGCGGCCGGCGACGACACCGCCCCGGCCTGGTCGCCTGCGAGCGTCGGGAAGATCGCGTTTGCGTCCAACCGAAGCAAGGCCAATTTCGACGTCTACACGATGTCGACGACCGGCGGCCCGGTCCTGGCCCTGACGAGCGACAAGGCCACGGATCGGGAGCCGACGTGGTCGCCGGACGGCTCGGAGATCACGTTCTCGAGCGACCGTGCGACGTCAGGGACGCCGAACGGATTCGAGATCTACGTCATGGGATCGGCGAACGGCCACTCCCAGAATCGCCTGACTACGATCGCCGGCGATGACAAGACGCCGTTCTGGCTGGACGCGAACCGAATCGTCTTCTCGTCCGCGCAGCTCGCGCCGGCGCCGCTCGGAGGGCTTGCGATCATCGCGCCGACTGGCGGCGCCTCGACGAAGATCGCGAACACCGTGGCCACCGACGGCAACCCGGGCTAGCCCTGGCTGATCATGCCGCTCGCATGCGGTTGTTCCGCGGGTTGTGCTCGATCTCCGCGAGGCCGAGCTGCTCCAGGAGCGGCGGCATGTACAGCGCGAACCGGCCGCGAAGGCCCTTCTTGAGCCCGTACCAGCCGCCGATCGGATTGTCGCCCGAACGCGCCCAAGCCTCGACGGTCCCGTCCTTGACGGGCGAGGACAGCGGCGGTGTCTTCAGCTGCCAGGGATCGGCTTTGGTGCCGGCGTTTGCCATCTCGTGCTCCTTTCCAGTTGTCATGCGGGAGCGGCCGCGACGTCGACCGCCTGCGAGAGCTCGTGGTCGCGGACGAGGAAAAACGTCACGGGAATCGCAGCGAGGGCGATCGCGCCGCAGACCCAGAGGGCCCACTGCAGCCCGCCGGCGAGTGCGGCCGATGCCGTCTCGCCCTGGTGCTGGAGGACCTTGACGTGCGCGGCGGTCACGGTCGATGCAATCGCGACGCCGATTGCTCCCCCGAGCTGCTGTGAGGTGTTGAGCAGGCCTGACGCAAGCCCGGCTTCGCGCTCGACGACTCCGGCCAGGGCCGCGATCGAGACAGGGATGAACGCGAACGCCGTGCCGAGGCCCGCGATGAAGAACGGCCCGAGCAGGCTGCTCCAGTACTGGCCGTGGCCGGCCTGGGTCGCCCAGAGCAAGCCGACGCCGATCAGCACCATCCCGCCTGCGAGCACGAGCTTCGGGGAGCCGCGCGTGACGAGGGCTTGCGAGACGCCTGCGAATGCGACCGAGGTGACCGAGGTCGCGAGCCACGCCAGGCCCGTTTGCAGCGCCGAGTAGCCCAGCACCTGCTGCATGTAGAGCGTGCCGATGAAGATGAATGCGAAGAAGCTCGCGCCCAGCAGGAAGCTGACTGCGTTGGCGCCGGCAAGTGTCTTCAGCCGGAAGATCCGCAGCGGCAGCAGCGGCGCCTCGACGACCGTCTCGATCGCGATGAACGCGGCAAGCAGGATCACCGACGCGGCCAGCAGCGAGATCGTCCGCACCGTCTCCCAGCCGACATTCGGCGCGTTCGAGATCGCGTAGACGAGAAGCAGGAGGCCGCCGGTGACGGCAACGGCGCCGAACGGGTCGTAGCGCTTGCGATCGGCCGCGAGACGGCTCTCAGGCACCACCCGGCGCGACAGCAGCAGTGCGACCGCCCCGATCGGCACGTTCAGGAAGAAGATGTACTCCCAGCCTGCATACCGAGTCAGCAGCCCTCCGGCGAGCACGCCCACCGTTGCGCCGCTGGCGCCCACCGCTCCCCAGAGCCCGAGCGCCTTGTTGCGCTCGGCTCCCTCGGGGAACATGTTCATGACGATCGAGAGCGCTGCCGGAAGGATGATCGCGGCGCCGAGCCCTTGTGCACCGCGCAATGCGATCAGCGACCAGTCCGTGGTTGCGAGCGCGCAACCGAGTGAGGCGGCGGTGAACACTGCGAGGCCGATCATGAAGATGAGGCGTCGGCCGAGCAGATCCGCCGCGCGGCCTCCGAGCAGCAGGAAGCCGCCGAACGTCAGGCCGTAGGCAGTCACCACCCACTGCAGATTCGATTCTGAGAAGTGCAGCTCGCGCCCGATCGTCGGCAAGGCGACGTTGACGATGGCGAGGTCGGCGATCGTCACGAAGAACGCAACGGCGAGAAGCGCAAATGCGCGCCAGCGGTGGGTAGCGGTGGTCATTGTGTCTCCAGTCTCCGGCTCAATTAAAACCGATCGGTTTTCCATGAGCGAGCGACTATACACATTCCCGACAGGCTCGGAAACCGATCGGTACCATGGTGCTTGTGAACAAGACGAACGCGAGGATCGCGGCTCTCGCCGCCGAGCAATTCCACGAGCACGGGATCACGTCGACCGGCGTCGATGCCCTCAGCAAGGCGGCGGGGATCTCGAAGCGCACGCTCTACGAGCGCTTCGGAAGCAAAGACGGCCTGATCGTCGCTGCGTACGAGGCGCTCGACCGGCCGGTCTTCCAGATGTTCACGGAAACGGCAGCGGCCGCAGCGGAGACGCCGCGCGGCCAGCTCGAGGCGTTCTTTGCACAGCTCGAGACGATGGTCCGGCTGCCGGAGTTCCGGGGCTGTCCCTTCTCGAACGCGTCAGCCGAGCTCGCAGACGACAATCATCCGGCGCACCAGGTCGTCCGACGGCACAAGGCCCGGATCCGCCGCTGGCTACTCAGTCGCGCCCGCGAAGCGGGCGCGATCGATCCCGAGCGGTTGTCGCGGCAGCTGATGCTCGTCTTCGCAGGTGCGCAATCCGAGGCGCTCGTCGAGCGTTCCCCGCGACCTGCCCGCGATGCGAAGGTGCTCGCCGACGCTCTCATCGACGCGGCCATTCCGTGATCGCACGAGCCGAGCCGGCACTCTGCGCCCGGGGTAGGCGATCGACGCGATCCGAGCCCGCGCCCTGCGCGCGTCCAGCGACCTGCGTCAGGCTCCGGGCCCCGGCACCGCCTCCACCTCGTCGGCGCGCAGGATCGGCGTTCCCTTCGGGACGAGGCCGGCGACCACGGTCTTGCGGTCGGACTTGCGGCGGAGGACCGTCGGCGGTTTCTCGCTCAGGTAAGCATCGCCCCACTGTCTGAGACCCGAGATCGTGATGTTCAGGTCTCTGCCCTTCTGCGTCAGCCGGTACTCGTATCGCTCGGGCCGCTCGCAGTAGAGGACGCGATCCAGGATGCCCTGGTCGACGAGCCTGGCCAGGCGATCGGCGAGCACGTTGCGCGCGATCCCGAGGTTCTCCTGGAACTCCTCGAAGCGGTGGAGGCCGAGGAAGGCATCACGCACGATCAGGAGCGTCCAGCGCTCGCCGACGATCTCGAGCGCCCGCGCCACCGAGCAGTTCTGGCCCTGGTAGTCGCGCTTCAGCATTGCCGACAGATTAGCACCACATAGTTGCGTCAAGCAACTCACGTGTGTCATACTAGGTTGCGTGAAGCAACGAGCTCGGAGGGAGAGGACCATGTCGAACCGCCGGACGCTTTCGAACCGCGTCTCCTACTGGCTTGCCGCGGCCGTGATCGGCCTCGGACTGTTTGCGTCGCTGACGCCGTCGCCGCTCTACCACTCCTATGCGGAGCGGTGGCATTTCTCGTCCCTGACGCTGACTCTCATCTACGCGACGTACGCGTTCGGCGTGCTGGCGACCCTGCTCCTTGCCGGACGAGTCTCCGACGATGTCGGGCGCCGGCCGGTGCTGCTGGCCGCGCTCGGAACCCTGATGGCGTCGACGGTGTTGTTCATGCTCGCCGACTCTGTCGTTTGGCTCTTCGTCGCTCGCGGCCTGCAGGGCCTTGCCACCGGTGCTGCGCTGAGCGCGGCGAGCGCGGCGCTGCTCGATTTGCATCCGCGTCGTGACCCCGCCGGCGTCGGGCTCGCGAACGGCGTCGCGGCGGCGACCGGGATCGCGCTTGGCGTGCTCGTCTCGTCGTCGTTGGTGCAGCTCGGCTCGGCCCCTCGCGTCTTGCCGTACCTCGTGCTGCTCGGGCTCTTTGCGCTTGCGTTCGCCGGCGTCTACTCGATGCCGGAGCCGGTCGTGGAACGCGGGCGCTTCCGGATCACGTGGGAGCGGCCGACCGTTCCGGCGGTTGCACGTCGCGCGTTCCTGCTCGCGAGCCTCGCCGTTCTCTCCTCTTGGTCGATCGGTAGCCTGTTCTTCTCGCTCGGCCCCGAGTTGTCGGCGCATCTGTTCGACACGAGCAACGTGATCGTCTCGGGGATCGGGATCGTGGCGCTGGCTGGCGCCGCGGCGGCGGCGCAACTCGTCCTCGGCCGCACGGCCCCGTGGGTGGGTGCGAGCGCTGGCTCGGTCGCCCTCGCCGCCGGCATGGTGCTGCTCGTCATCGCATCGGCAAGTGATTCGGGCGACGCGTACCTCGCCGGCTCATTGCTCGGTGGTGCCGGCTTCGGCGTCGCGTACCTGGGCGGTCTGCGCGCGCTCGTCGCGGTGATCCCGAACGAGCAGCGCGCCGCGGTGATGTCGGCGTTCTACGTCGTCGCCTACGTGTCGGTGTCGGTGCCGGCCGTCCTCGCCGGGTTGGTCGTCACGCATCTCGGCTTGCAGGCGACGTTCGAGACGTTCGGCAGCATCGTCGCGGCGATCGCGCTGATCGTTGCGGCCGAGGCTTGGCGGACGCGTCCGACGCGCAGCCGGCTGGACGCGGTTCCGGCACACGCGCAATGAATTGAAATCTCGTACATCAAAACCAACCCGAGGAGGGCTTCCTTTGACTCAGCATCCCAAGCTCCACGTCGTCGACGTTGCCTGTTCAACGTGCAGCACGTTGCACCAGATCAGCACCAGCGCCACGTCGATGTCGGTCGACACCTGTTCGAATTGCCACCCGGCCTACACCGGAGTGACTCGCGCTGCGGTCGGCGGCAGCCGGATCGAACGGTTCAACCGCCGCCGCTCGCTGGCTGTCGCGTGATCTCTGCCTGGAGCGTCTTCAGCGCTCCGATGTAGATCTCCGAGAACGTGGGGAATGGCTGGATCGTGTCTCGCAGCACCTCGAGCGGAACCTTGGCGCGGATTGCCAACGTTGCCTGCTGCAGCCATTCCCCGGCGTCCGGGCCGAGCGCGTAGGCGCCGGTCAGCGTCTCGCCGTCGCTGAGGAGGGTCAGGAAGCCGTTGTCCTCGGCGTAGTTGCGGTTGTACGTCGCGGTCTTCGCCACCTCCGACACCTGTGCTGTGCCGCTGAACTCAGCCTTGCCCGCGCCAACTGATGCCGCCTGCGGATCGGTGTAGACCACGCGCGGCACGGCGTCGTAATTCGCCTCGCGCGTCTCGCCGAGGATGTTCGCCGCGACGACGTCGCCCTGGTACTTGCCGACGTGGGTCAGCGGCCAGATGCCGGCAATGTCTCCGATCGCCCAGAGCCGCTCGCCTGCGCGCAGGTGGGCGTCGACCTGAATCCCTTCCGGGCGCGGTTCGATGCCGACGCTCTCGAGACCGATCCCGGCAATCCGCGGGCGCCTGCCCGTAGCGACCAGCAGACGGTCGCCACGCAGCTCCTGACCGTCGCCCGAGTTCGAGCACGTAGTCCTCGCCGTCGCGCCGCGCGGCCGTCGCCCGTGCCCCGAGCAGCAGCTCGATCCCGTCGCCGCGCAGCACCTCCGCGAGCTTCTCTCCGAGCGCCGCCGGTTCGCGGCCAAGCAGATGGTCAGAGCCCTCGACGAGCGCCACCTCGCCGCCGAGGCGTGCCACGACCTGCGCGAGCTCGACGCCGACCGGACCACCGCCGAGGACGAGCATGCGGTGGGGCACGGCCTTCATCCCGGTCGCCTCGCGGTTCGTCCAGATCCCTTCGAGCTCGCGGAGGCCCGGGATCGGGGGGATGACCGGATCGGCGCCCGCGGCCAGGACCACGTGGTCGGCGGTGTGCCGCACACCGTCCACCTCGACGACGCCGACGCCGGCCAGCCGTCCGCTGCCGCGAAGGAGCGTGATGTTGTTGTCCGCCAGCCAGCGTTCCTGGCCGGCATCCGAGTAGTCCGAGACCATGAAGTCACGCCACGCGAAGACCGCGTCGACGTCGACCTCCGCCCGTGCCGTCGCGTTCCGTGCGGCGTTGACCGCCTCGCCGGGACGAAGCAGCGTCTTCGACGGGATGCACGCCCAGTAGGAGCACTCGCCCCCGACCAGCTCCCGCTCGACGAGCGCGACCCGGAGGCCGCCCTCGGCAAGCGCACCGGCGCAGTGCTCGCCGGGAGAGCCGCCGCCGACGACGATCACGTCGTAGTCGCTGCTCATCGGGCGGCTTCTTCGATGTGTCGGCCGGCGTCGGTCGCCGCTTCTTCCTGCGACTTTCCTTGCTCGCGCGCGACGATGTAGGCCGCGTACCACCCGGACCAGTGATGCTTCGGCGCGGTCGCCTCGTACGGGCCGTGGTGCTCCTCGGCCTCTCGAAGGAGCTCTGTCAGTGTCGCGACGTCCATCGTTCGATCCTCCTCGTCGTTCGTCCAGCTGTTGTCACCTTCCGGGTGCGCGGACCTTGATCTCCTGCAACAGCCAGCCGTTGCCGTCGGGGTCGCTGAACGAGGCGAACGAGCCGTAGTCGCTCCGGTTCGGATCGGCGCCCGGCAGCCGTCCCTCTGTGCCTGCGTGGTGGAAGACGCCGCCAACGTCATGGAACGGACCGCTCACCTCGACGCCTTTTCCGATCAGCTCTGCGCGTGCCGCCTCGATGTCATTCACCGTCAGCTGCAAGTCCCGGATCGACCCCGGTGTCGCCGCCGTGATCCCGGTGCCGAAGATGATCGAGCACTCAGAGCCCGGGGGCGTCAGCTGTACAACTCGAAAATCGGGGCCGGTGACGAAGTCGGCGTCGAGCCGCCAGCCCATCGACTCGTAGAAACTCTTGGCCCGGTCGACGTCGGAGACCGGGACGACGACGACCTCGAGTTTCATATCCATGCTCTCACCTCCTTCGCTCGTCATCGGTCGGTGATTCTCCGACGAGATTCTCCTACTTCGGCGATTCAGCTGGAGCAGGTAGCGGTTCGTTCTAGCCCGACGCGGCGAGCGCGCGGACGAAGAAGCCGTTCAGGTGTCCGAGCTCGGCCAGGTAGCGCGGGCTCAGACGGGGGGTCGCATGTGCGAGAAGTGACGTCACGGTGAGCCGTACGTGCGGCGATGCTGCGACGAGCGCGCGCGACTCGGCGACCGGGAAGTAGCGGTCCCGCGGAGCGGTCGCGAGCTCGACCGGCGCTCGCAGCTTCGCGGCCGACTTGCAGCGGCGACAGCTCTCCGACCGTGGCACGGATCTGCGCGGGAAGCGCTGCGTACAGATCGTCGAAGCGCCCCGGGTCACGATTTGCGAGCAGACGGAACAGCGTCATCGCGTCGTCGCCTGCTTCCCGGAAACCTTGCTCGCGGAACTCGATTGGCCGCGCGGAGTCGGGGTCGATCGCGCGCAACTCGTCGCAGAGGGCGCCCGCCGCGGCGGTCGGCCGCAGCATCGCGGCCAGCGACCGGGCGAGGCCGACGATGAGATACGGCGGCACCCGGTAGGGAACGTCCGTGCCGTCGCCGCGGTAAGTGCCGGTCGTTGCGAGCAGCATCACCTTCTCGAGATCGGTGTAGGGCGCAACCCCGACGACCACCGAGACGTCACCCGCAAGCTCGGGCTCTGCGGCGACGAGCAGAGCGAGGCTGGCGCCGACTGAGACTCCCGCGAGCGCGATCCGTCCGTCGGCCGCTTCGTTCGCGTCGGCGGCGTGGCGCGCGAAGGTGCTCGCGGTCGCGAGAGTCGCGGGCGACAACTCGCCGCCGGCGATTCCCGGCAGATCCGGAATGAAGACGAGGTGGCCGGTTCGGGCGAGCGCGTGGCTCAACCGCAGCACCATCGGGTGCGCGCGCCCGTCAGGTGTCGCACCGTTCATGAAGACGAGCGCGGGCCACGGTGGCGCGCCGGTCGGCTGCACGACGGTGACGGGAACGCCCGCCAGGACGTCGTCGTGCGACGCACTTCCACTCCGAGTCAGCACCGAGGCGCCGGGAATGCCGAGCGTCGCGCCGAGCACGGCGGCTGCGTGCACCTGAGCGCGCACGGCGTTGCTAGACGAGCGTGGCATTCACGAGCTGCCGCCGCCGCATCGTTCCGAACAGCGATCCGCCGACGCCGATCGCGGCGGCAGCGAGAGCAGTGAGCGTGAGCAGCATGCCGGAGGCGAGTGAGAAGTTGATCGCCGCGTTCTGTGCGACCCCCAGTGCGAGCAGCACGCCGGATGTGGCGGTGACGCTGACGATCGCGCCGCCTGCGGTGATCGGCAGGATCGAAGCTGCCGCAGCCATGCAGAGGATCACGAGCGCGAGGCTGGGTGACCAGCCGACTCCGAGCGCGCTCAGGAGCAAGGTGCTGCCGAGCGCGCGCATCGTCCAGCAACCGAACAGGAAGCCGCTTGCGGCAAAGGTCGAGCGTGAGATCCCGGCATGATCGCCGACGCGCTTGAAGACTCGCTCGAGCCGTCGTGACCGGCGAACGAGCGGCAGGAGGACGAGCCTCGGGCCGAGCGCCAGCACCCCGATACAGCCGAGGCAGAAAAGCAGGACCACCACGAGCGGCGCGCGGAAGATCGCGCCGCTCGTCACGATCGCGGCGATCGTCAGCGGCAGCATCGCGACCGCGTCGACGAGCCCGAGGGTGATGATCGAGAGCCCGACGGTCTCGAGCCCGAGCCGCACGCCGCCGAGACGCCGCAGCATCGAGATCTTGACCACGTAGTCGAGCCGGAACGGCAGGACGACGCCACTCGCCGCCGCCGCGCCGCAGGCGGCCAGGCAGCGGCTGCGATCGGGACGCTCGCCGGGGAAGAGGCGCTGCCAGCCGAGGGCGCGAAAGACGAAGCTTGCGAGGTAGGCGGCCGACGCACTGAGCACGAGTACGACATCTGCCTCCTGCAACGGCCAGCTGGTGCTCGTCAGCCGCTGCGCGGCGAGGAAGCCGACGCCGACCGCGAGTACGCAGAACGCGATGCCCGCTGCTGTCCGGAGTGGGCGCCTGCGTTTCTTCGTGAGCTCCGTCAAGCCAACACTCTCATGCCCGTGGCAAGACGAAGAACGCGACCGATGCGTACTGGCAGGCGACGGCGACGATCACGAGGGCGTGGAAGAGCTCGTGGTAGCCGAAGGTTTCGGGGATCGGGTCCGGCCGACGCCGTGCGTAGACCACGGCACCAATCAGATATGAGAGCCCGCCACCACCGAGCAGAAGCGTTCCGGAGACGCCAATCCGGTCGACGATCTGTGGGAGCACGAGCACGGCGACCGACCCAAGCGCCACGCACACGACAGGCGCGACCCAGGTGGGGGCGCTAGGCCAGGCGACTTTCGCCGCCGTCGCGAGTAAGGCGCCACCCCAGACCGCGGCGAGGATCGGAAGGCGCCAGCCGGGCTGGATGACGAGGAGCCCGACCGGCGCGTACGTTCCGGCGATCAGCGCGTAGATCATCGCGTGGTCGAGCTGCCCGATTCTCCGCGCGGCGCGCGGCGTCCACGTACGACGGTGAAAGAGCGTGCTGACGCCGAACATCGACACGACGCTCGCCGCGAACGCGATCGTTGCCGTTCGAGCGACGACTCCGTGCGTCGAGACGGCGAGCGCGACGCCGACCGGTACGGCGAGGAAGAACGCGAACTGATGTGAGACGCCGCGCAGGCGCGGCCTGGGCGAGCCGTCACAGGTCGTCCGGCCGGGAGAGGCTACGGGCGCTGCATAGGTGTCAATCTCGAGCCTCCGATCGGTACTCCGTCAGCGGTCCTCGATCGACGGCCGGCGGGCGACGGTAGTGGAGTCGCCTGCAACGCGAAGGAGCCGATCCACATGAAGCTCCCTCGTAGAGCGTAGCGCGGCCCGACGACGGCTGTGGTCGCGCGTCCCTTCGACCCCTATCCTGCTGTTGTGGCGACGATCTCCGGACGGCCGCTTTTCGCCGTCGGCGGCTCGAACTCAGTCGTTTCGCGGGACGAGCTCGCCGGGCTCGTGCGTCAGCTCGGGCACGAGATCGTGGGCTCGGGCGCCCGCTCCGTGTTGCTCGTCCCGCCCGACCAGACGCGCCTGCATTCACGCGCAGGGGAGATCGTCGCGCAACTCTCCGAGCTGCTCGCACCTCACGTCGAGCGCGTCGACGTGATGCCGGCACTCGGGACGCACCGGCGGCTCGGACCCGCCGACAGCCGGCTGATGTTCGGCGACGCGATCGATCCCGCGCACTTGCTGCATCACCGGTGGCGCGATGACGTGACGACGGTGGGTGAATTGCCCGAGGACGAGGTCGACGAGGTTGTTGGGCGCCCGCTCGGTCTCTCGTTGCCATTCGCCGTCAACCGGGCGCTCGTCGACGGCTCATACGATCTCGTCGTCTCGGTCGGTCAGATCGTGCCGCACGAGGTAGCGGGGTTCGGCGGCTACACGAAGCACATCTCGATCGGGCTCGGAGGCGCAGACACGATCCAGCGCAGCCACTTCCTGAGCGCGGTCTACGGGATCGAGCAGACGCTGGGACGGGTTGACGCCCCCATCAGGCAGCTGCTCGACCGGGGCTTCGATCGGTTCATCGCGCCGCGTTGCCGGATCTTGTTCGCGTTGACCGTTGTGGAAGGATGCGCTGGCGGGCCAGTCTTGCGCGGCGTCTTCGTCGGCGAGGGCGGCACGCGGTCGTCAGGTGGCGACGCGTTTCGTGCTGCCGCGGCGCTCTCGGCCGAGGTCAACATCGAAACCGTCGCGACCCCGTTTCAGCGTTGTGTGACGTACCTCGACCCGGTCGAGTACCGCTCGACCTGGCTTGCGAACAAGGCGATCTATCGCACGCGGCTCGCGATGGCGGACGGCGGCGAGCTGATCGTCGTCGCACCGGGCGTCTCGTCTTTCGGCGAGGACCCTCTCGTCGACGCACTGATCCGCCGCCACGGCTATCGCGGGCGCGATGCCGCGCTCGCAGCGATGGCCGGCGATCCTGAGCTCACGGCCAACCTTGCCGCGGTGGCCCATCTGATCCACGGCTCGACCGATGGGCGCTTCTCGGTCACGTACGCACCCGGCCCCGAGCTGTCACGGGCCGAGATCGAGGGCGTCGGGTTCCGTTACCTCGCGCTTGACGAGGCACTCGCGCAGTTTCCGGCCGACACGGCCGACGACGAGTCGTACGCTTATCTGCCGAACGCGGGGCTCGGGTTGTGGCGGACATGAGGGCCGACCGGTACATCGAGGCCCCGCCACTCGGCCTCGACCTCTACCGCGGCGTCGCCGAGTTGCCGATCGTGAGCCCGCACGGGCATATCGACGTACGGCTTTTCGCCGATCCCGCCGCGAGACTCGACCCTCCAGGGCGGCTCTTCGTCACGGCCGATCACTACGTCGTGCGGATGCTCTACTCGCAGGGACTGCCGGTCGAGCGCACCGGACTTCGGCCGCCAGGGGACGCCGGGACCGACGACGACGACCTAGCCGTCTGGCAGGTGCTTGCCGACAACGTCCATCTGTTTGCGCTGACGCCGACGGGGTTGTGGCTGCGCGAGACACTCGCAACCGTGTTCGGGATCGAGGAGCGCCTGGACGCGGCGTCCGCTGAGGGGATCTATGCGCGGGTGGAGGAGCAGCTCGCGACGCCCGCGTTCGCTCCGCCGGCGTTGCTCGACCGGTTCCACGTCGAGTGCCTGTCGACGACCGACGCAGCCGGCTCGCCGCTCGAGCAGCATCGCGCACTTGTCGACTCGCAGCCCGGTTTTCGCATTCGGCCCACCTTCCGGCCGGACGCGGTAGTTGCACTCGACGCCGCCGGCTGGCGTGACGCACTGTCCGAGCTCGAAGTTGCCGCCGACCGTGAGGTCGGTGACTACGCGACGTTCGTCGACGTGCTTGCCGAGCGTCGCGCCGCGTTCAAGGCGGCCGGCGCGACCGCGACCGATCACGCGACGATGAGCGCCGACACGACGCGGCTCAGCGATCGCGAAGCCTCGACGCTGTTCGCGGCCGCGCTCGCAGGCGCCGTCTCCCAGGCCGACACAAGGCGCTTCGAAGCGCACATGCTGAACGAGTTCGCCCGCATGAGCAGCGACGACGGGCTCGTGATGCAACTTCATGTCGGCAGCCTGCGCGATCACAACGGCCCCCTTGCCGAACGGTTCGGTCGCGACATCGGCGGGGACATCCCTGTCGCAACCGATTGGACGCGCGGCTTGCGACCTCTGCTCGAGGCGTGCGGCAACGACCCCGGTTTCACCGTCGTTCTCTTCACCCTCGACGAGAGCACATACGCTCGCGAGCTCGCCCCGCTCGCAGGCCATTATCCCGCGGCGTTGCTCGGCTGCCCCTGGTGGTTCCACGACAGCCCGGCGGGTATCGACCGGTTCCTGGACCGCGTCACCGAGACCGCCGGGCTCTACAACCTCGCGGGCTTCGTCGATGACGCCCGCGCGCTGACGGCATTGCCCGCGCGACACGACCTCTGGCGTCGCCGAACGTGCGGCTGGCTCGCCCGCAAGGTCGAGGCGGGCTTCCTGGACGAGGAGCGAGCTCACCGGCTTGCGTGGGAGCTCGCCTATGGCCTGGCTCGCCGCGCCTACCGGCTGGACGGCATCTAGACGCCGCCGAAGGCGTTGAAGCCGCCGTCGACGGCGATCACGACGCCCGTGACGAACGTCGCAGCGGCGCTGCACAGATAGACGACGGTCCCCGCGAGCTCGTCCGGTTCGCCGAAGCGCCCGGCCGGCGTCGCCGCCACGATCCCTTTGCCACGAGCGGTCAGTCCGCCTCTTTCGTCGACCAGTAGCGCCCGATTCTGCGCACCGATGAAGAAGCCCGGCGCGACGGCGTTCACGCGCACGCCCCGCGGCGCGAGGTCAACAGCCAACCACCGCGTCAGGTTCTCGACGGCGGCCTTGGCTGCTCCGTAGCCGACGACACGTGTCAGCGCCCGATGCGCTGCCATCGACGACACGTTCACGATCGACCCGTCGGTCATCCCGGCGCCGAATACTTGAGTTGGCAGCACGGTGCCGTTCAGGTTGAGCTTGACGACTTCGTCGAACGCGGCTGCTGGAAGCTCGAAGAACGACTTCTCGCCGACTGTCGAAGCCGGGACGTTGCCTCCGGCGGCGTTGACGAGGATGTCGACCTTGCCCCAGCGATCGAGGATCGCCGCGCGTGCGCGCTCGAGTTGCACGGTGTCGAGCACATCGGCCTCGAGCGCGACCGTCGAGTCGCCGAGGCTCTGAGCCAATTCAGAGAGCGGCTCGAGCCGCCGGGCGAGCAAGCCGACC
Organism: uncultured Actinomycetes bacterium; assembly: GCA_963847845.1. GTDB lineage: Bacteria > Actinomycetota > Thermoleophilia > Gaiellales > Gaiellaceae > PALSA-600. The sequence continues at coordinate 142,919 of CAWKBI010000004.1, read as the reverse complement.
CGCGCGCCCGCCGCCGCGAGGCCGCGGGCGATCGCGCTGCCGAGAACGCCCGACGCACCAGTCACGACGGCGATCCGTCCCTCGAGAGCGAACAGCTCCGAGTTGGATGCCATTCGAACTACGAAAAGAGCGCGACGAGGTTGCGTCGCGCGGCGAGCGCGTCCATCGTCTCGTCTGACGGCCGTGATTCGTGGCGGCTCGCGGCGTCGAGCACCTTCGGCAGCAGCGTCACATCGCCAACCGTGTTCAGGAACACGTCTGGCCGGCCGAGCACCCAGTGCACCGCGAGATCGATGTCGGCCTGCTCCTGCAAGGGCTCGTACCAGGTGCCGGCCGTTTTGTTGCGCCCGTCCCAGGGAGCCAACGAGATGGCCTTGATCGTCTGCACGGCGACACCTCGTTCGGCGCAAGCTGCCGCGAGCGCTTCAAAGTCGGCCGCATATCGCTCGTCGCGCATCTGCACGTAGCCGTACGGGAGCAGCACCGAGTCGAACGGCGAAGCGCTCGAGGCTACGGAGGTGCATCCTGGCCACGGTGAGACCATGACCCGTGACACCGATGAAGCGGACGAGGCCCTCGTCACGCGCCTCGACAGCCGCCTCCAGCGCACCGCCTTCGCGCAGCGCGGTCTCCCACTCGATCACGTCGACCAGGTTGTGCAGCTGCAGCAGGTCGATGCGATCGACGCCGAGCCGTTCGAGCGAACGGTGAATCTCCTCGCGCGCCGCGGCGCGCCCGCGCTCGCCGGTCTTCGTCGCGAGGAAGAAGCGATCTCGGTCCTGCTTCAACCACGGCGCGAGCCTCAGTTCCGCGTCCCCGTACGACGCGGCGGTGTCGATGTGGTTGATGCCTTGCTCGACCACCAGTTCGAGCGTTCTGTCGGCTTCCAGCTGGCTGACGGAGGCGAGCGCCGCCGCGCCGAAGAGCGTGCGCGTGCTTTCGTGGCCCGTGCTGCCGAAAGGCGCTTCAGCGATCACGCCCACGAGCCTAGATGATTGATGGGCGTAGGATCCGCGCGCGTGCCATATGACCTGATCGCCGTGGGCGATGTGATGCTCGATGGGACGCTTCCGGCACCCCTTGTCGGGGGCCGAGTCCACGGCCGAATCGAGCTGCGCGCGGGAGGATCTGCTGTGACAGCGGCCCGCGCCGCGGCACGGCTCGGTGCCCGTGCCGCGGTCGTCGGTCGTGTCGGCGCGGACGCAGCCGGCCGGCTCATTGCCGAAGAGGTCGAGGCGGCGGGCGTCGCGTCCCTGCTTGCGATCGACGAGGAATTGTCGACGGGCTGCGTGATTGTCGTGGGCGGTTCATCGATCGTCGCCGATCCGGGCGCCAGTGCGCACCTCGCGCCGGGAGACCTGCCGGCGACACTCGAGGCGCACTCGGTGCTGGTCTCGGGGTACTCGCTTCTGCACTCCGGATCGGAGGCTGCCGCGCGCGCGGCGGTCGAGCTCGCGCAGACGGACCTGCTGGCGATCGACGCCGCCTCGGCTCGGCTCGTTACCGAGTTCGGACCCGAACGTTTTCTCGCTGCGACCGCGAACGCGGACATTCTGCTCGCAAACGCCGACGAGGCCCGCGCCCTTACGGGGCTCGAACCGGCCGAGGCTGCGCTGCGGCTGGCCGAGAGGTATCGCATCGTTTGCGTCAAGCTTGGCAGCGCCGGCGCGCTCGCCGCGAGCGGTGGTGAAGTCGTGCGCGCTTCGGTGCGACCTATCGATCGGGAAGACACGTTAGGCGCCGGCGACGCGTTCGCGGGCGGGTTCCTGCTCTCGCTGTCGCAGACGAAGGCTGTGGCCGTTGCGCTTCGCGTCGGCTGCGATGCGGCCGGCACCAGGTTGCTCGATGCGGACGGTGAGACGCGTCGCCTGCGACATACCGGACGCGTGTCCGAACCGTAACTCTCCAGCTCGAGCACAGACGGCGTCCGGGGTAGGCTCGGTTTTGTGCCACCCCCCGCAAGCCCGTTGCTGTCCGCGTCGCAGCTTGCGACCCTCGCCGGGCTCGGCGAGGAGCGCACGGCCGCCGTCGGAGACGTGCTGTTCCGGGTCGGGGACCGGCGGTATCCCTTCATCGCGATCATCGAAGGCGAGGTCGCGATTCTCGATGCGGCCGGCAACGAGATCGTTCGGCACGGCGCAGCCGGCTTTCTCGGAGAGATGAATCTCCTCTCCGGGCAGACGGTGTTCCTGACGGCGGTGGTCGAGCGACCGTTGCGGTACATCGCGGTCGATCGCGATGCGCTGCGTCCGCTGCTGTTCGAAGACGGGCTGCTGAGCGATCTACTGCTCTCGACGTTCGTCGCCCGGCGCGAGGCGCTGCAGCAGGTGCAGGGCATCGGGCTCGAGATCGTCGGCCCGCATTCGTCGCCGGCCACCGTGCGGATGGTCGAGTTCGCACGAAGCAATCGCCTGCCCTTCACCTGGCGCGACCCGGAGCGGCCGGACGACCAGGGCGCAGCCGCTTTGCTCGCCGGGCTCCAACCAGCAGCTCTGCCGCTCGTGCGGCTTCCCGGTGGAGTGGAGCTGCAGGCCCCATCGACCGGCGCTGTGTCGCGCGCGCTTGGGATCGGCCGCGAGCTCGCGGTCCGTGAGGAGGTCGACCTGGTCATCGTCGGCGGCGGCCCCGCCGGCCTCGCAGCCGCGGTCTACGGCGCGTCGGAGGGCCTCGACACGCTGGTCGTCGAGAGCACTGCGCTCGGCGGGCAGGCCGGTGCGTCTCGCCGGATCGAGAACTATCTCGGGTTTCCGGCCGGGATCACCGGTTCGGAGTTGACCGGCCGCGCGGTCACGCAGGCGCGCAAGTTCGACGCGCGCACGGCAACTCCGTACCGTGCGTTGTCACTCGCGCCCGACGAAGGCCGCTACGTCGTCGCGCTGGAAGAGGGTCACCAGATCGCGGCCCGCACGGTGCTGCTCGCGACCGGCGCGCAGTACCGGCGCCTCCCGGTCGACGGGCTCGCCGAGTACGAGGGCCTGAGCGTGTTCTATGCGGCCGGGCCGCCCGAGGCGCAACTGTGCGGAGCCTCACGCGTCGGCGTGATCGGCGGCGGCAATTCCGCGGGTCAGGCTGCCGTCTGGCTGGCGCGCGGCGGCGCTCTCGTCACCCTCGTTCATCGCCGGCGCGACCTCCGCGAGACGATGTCGGACTACCTCGTCCGCGAGCTCGAGCGTTACGGCGTGGCGATCCGCGGCGAGAGCGAGGTCGCGGCGCTGGATGGAGACGACGGCCAGCTCGAATCGGTGACGCTCGCGAGCGGCCAGAGCATCCCGTTCTCGTTCCTCTTTCTCTTTCTCGGTGCCCTGCCGTGCACCGACTGGCTGGGCGACGTGGTCGCGCGGGACGAGAAGGGTTTCATCCTGACTGGCGCCGCGGCAGGTGCAGACGATCTGCTCGAGACGAGCCTCCCGGGGGTCTTCGCCGCGGGCGATGTGCGCTCCGGCTCGACGAAACGGTGCGCGACCGCGGTGGGCGAAGGCGCGATGGCCGTGCAGTTCGTCCACGCTCACCTCGCCTCATCGTGAAGCCTGCAGCACGCAGCCTGGGTCTTTGCCTCTGTACAGCGGTCCTGCTGTTCGCTACCCCCGGCGGGTCAGCATCCGCGCGAGCGGTGGCAACGGCGCCGCTCGAGGTCCTGTTCGTCGGCAACAGCCTGACTTCGGCAAACGATCTGCCGGCTGTCGTCGCTTCCTTGTCGCGAGGGGCGATCGCTCCGCGGATGATCGCGCCAGGCGGCGTGAATCTCGAGGATCACTGGACGATCACCGGCGCGCGTGAGGCGCTCGAAACCGGCTCGTGGGACTACGTCGTGCTGCAACAGGGGCCGTCGACACTCCCTGAAAGCGCAGCGAACCTGCGCGAGTGGAGCGTGCGCTGGGCTGACGAGATCCGCGCGCGCGGTGCGAAGCCCGCCGTCTACGAGGTGTGGCCGGACTCGGCTTTCGGGGTGCGTCTCTCGTTCCCGGCTGTGATCCGGAGCTACCGCGCCGCGGCCGATGCCTCGCTGGCGTTGTTCCTGCCCGCGGGCGAAGCGTGGCGCGCAGCCTGGCGTCGCAACGCGCGGATGCCGCTCTACGGGCCTGATGGCTTCCATCCCTCGAAGCTGGGAACGACCCTCGCTGCGCTCGTGATCGTGGCGGGGCTCACACACACGCCGCTCGCGCGCATCGCACTTCCGTACCCAGCAAGGACCGCGAAGCTGCTCCGCGTCGCCGCCTCCGACGCTCTCCAAGGGCGCCGGTAGTGTCCGGCGCGGTGCCAGATGACGGCTATCTCTCCGAGCTGGCGCGCGAGCTTTCGGCGGACGCGCTCGAGCGCTTCCTCCGGTACGTCCGGATCGACACGGCCTCGGACCCGCGGTCGACCTCGTATCCGTCGACCGAGAAGCAGTTCGATCTGCTGCGCCTGCTCGCGGACGAATGTCGCGAAGCGGGCTTCGCCGAGGTGCAACTCGACGAGGACGGCTACGTCACGGCCTCGATTTCCGCGACGGTCGATCGAGCCGTTCCGACGCTCGGGCTTGTCGCCCACGTTGACACGTACCCCGGCGTGACGGGCACGGAAGTGACCCCGCAGGTCGTTCGCTACGAAGGCGGCGATGTGGCCTTGCCGGGCGATCCGTCGCAGGTGCTGACGCCACGGGAGATGCCGGCGCTCGCCGAGCACGTGGGCCACGAGCTGGTGACGAGCGACGGGACGACGCTGCTCGGGGCCGACGACAAGGCCGGCGTTGCGGAGATCATGGCCGCCGCCGCGTATCTCGTCCGGCATCCGGAGATCGAGCATGGGCGCATTCGGCTGCTCTTCAACCCCGACGAGGAGGTCGGGCACGGGACCGACCACCTCGACCTTGCGGCTTTCGGGGCGGATGTCGCCTACACACTCGACGGCTCGGACCGCGGCGAGATCGAGGCCGAGACGTTCAGCGCGGTGAGGGCGACCGTTGCGTTCCTCGGCCGGTCGGCCCACTCCGGGACGGCGAAGGGTGTGATGGTGAACGCGATCAAGGCGGCGGGAGACTTCCTGTCTGCCCTGCCGCGCGAGGGACTCTCGCCGGAAACCACCGACGGCCGGGAGGGGTTCGTCCATCCGGACGAGCTCGTCGGGAATGTGGAGAAGACGACCGTTCTCGTCATCCTGCGCGACTTCGACGAAGCGCGTCTCGACGCGCATGCCGAGCTCGTGCGGCGGCTTGCCGGCGACGCGGCGGCGGGTCGCGGCGCTGAGGTCGAGGTGACGCTCGAGCGGGAGTACTCGAACATGAGCCACTTCATCCAGGATCCATGGATCGTCGAGGCGGCCGAGGAGGCGACCCGCCGCGCCGGGATGCAACCGAAACGGGCGATCATCCGCGGCGGCACGGACGGCTCGCGGCTCTCGGAGAAGGGCTTGCCCTGCCCGAATCTCTCGACCGGAGGACACGACTACCACTCGCGCCGCGAGTGGATCTGCGTGCCGGACATGGGCGCGGCCGCGTCGACGATCGTGCACCTCGCCCAGGTCTGGTGCGAGGGCCGCTGAGCGTTCCTGACGGCTGCTGTTGCGGCTCGACGATCTCGGCGCCGCGCTCGCACTGCGTGGCGACGCGATCGCACTGATCGGCCTCGGTTCCGTCGGCGTCGACCTCGACCGGCTCGACGATCACTCGGATCTGGACTTCTTCGTGATCGTCGAGGACATCGCGCGTCGGCGGTACCTCGACTCGATCGACTGGCTCGAGGCGCTCTCACTCGCCGGGCTCGCAACGAGCTGATCACTTCACTGCCTTCTTGACGAGCGTGCGGAGCTTTGTCTCGTCGGCCCTGGTCAAGTCCTTCAGCGCAAATGCGACCGGCCACATGGCACCTTGGTCGAGGCTCGCGCTGTCGTTGAAGCCGAACATCGCGTACCTCTCCTTGAACTTGCCCGCGTTGCGGAAGAAGCAGACGACCTTGTCGTTCTTCGCGTAGGCGGGCATCCCGTACCAGGTTCTCGGCGTCAGCTCCGGGGCGCTCTCCTTGATCAGCGCATGGAGTCGCTCACCGAGCTTGCGGTCTTGTGGGGCCATCGCGGCAAGCGCAGCCTGGACGGCGGTTTCACCGTCCTCGGCGGCCTTCAGCTCTTTCGCTCGGGCCCTCATCGCGGCCTTCTCCTCCGCGGTGAAGCTTGCTTGCTTGTTTGTGCTCTCGGCGGGCTTCGAATTGCCCTTCTTCGCCGTGGGGCTCATCCTGCTCCTTTCGTGCGGTCGACTGCGATCTTCTCCAGCAGAGTGTCGATCCGTGCGAAGCCTTGCTTCGCGCCCGCCTCGACGCCGTAGTTCATCGTCGTGTCCCGCTGCTCGGTCGTCTCGAAGAGCATCGTCTGCGTCAGTTTCGTCTGCTCGCCGAGATCCTCGAACTCGAGCGTCTGCAAGTGGTTCTGGAACGTCTGCACGAGGCGCTTGGGTGGGTCGACGTCGCGGAACTCGCCCTCGACGACGCCGTAGCCGGTTCGAAACCGGTAGGTACCGCCGGGACGAACGTCCATCTCCTCGACGACGGTACCGTCGCCCCACCACTCGGGGATCAGCGTCGGATCCGTCCAGACGGAGTAAACGTGCGCGCGCGGTGCGTCGAAGACCCGCTCGACGCGGATCTCGAGCTCACTCGGGGTGGTGACGGTCGTGCTCATCGTTCTCCTCTCGTGCGTTCGACAACTTGCGCGAAGCGGTCGAGCCGCTGCAGCCATGTGCTGATGCCCTCGAACGCATACGGCACCAAGGTGCAGTTGCGGACACGGCCGACCTTCTCCGTGACGACGAGGTTCGCATCCTCGAGCAGCCGGATGTGTTTCTTCATCCCGGTCAGCGACATGCCGAAGGGCTCGGCGAGCTCGCTGATCGTCGCGCTGCGCGCACCGAGCCGTTCGAGGACCGCTCGGCGAGTCGGGTCGGCGAGCGCCGCGAAGGCGCGGTCGACCGTCGTGAAAGACTGAACCATTGAGTTCAGTATTGCAAAAGCTAGCCGCTTCGCGTCTCGGAGCCAACTCGGGCCGTACCGACGGCCGTTGCTCGCGAGGTGGATTGGCTGTCCCCATCTGACGGGTACGTTCGTTGTGGGAGCAGAAACTCTACGAAGGAGGGACACCCCATGAAGTACCTGCTCCAGAACTACCCGGGCAGCTCGGTGCAGTCGTTCGAGCATCTCTCGGCGGACGAGCAGCAGGCGATCGTGGACGAGTACCTTGCTCTCCGGGAATTGCCCGGGATCGTCAGCGGTGCGCAGTTGCAGCCGATCGAGACCGCGACGACGGTTCGCGTCTCGAACGGGGAGACGCTGCTCACCGACGGTCCCTTCGTCGACGCGAAGGAGCACGTCGGCGGCTTCATCGTCGTCGACGTCGATGATCTCGACGCCGCGCTCGAGATCGCCGCACGGATCCCCGCCGCGCGGATGGGCGGCGCCGTCGAGGTGCGGCCGTTGGTGGAGAGGTAGGCCTGCTCGAACAGGTCTTCCGTGACGAGTGGGGCCGCGTCCTCGCCAACCTGATCGGCTTCCTCGGCGACTTCGATCTTGCCGAGGAAGCCGCTCAAGAGGCGTTCGCGGTTGCCGCAGAGCGGTGGCCTCGCGACGGCACGCCGCCGAATCCGGGCGCCTGGCTGACGACCACGGCCCGCAACCGCGCAATCGACCGGCTGCGTCGCGACCGCACGCTCGCCGAGAAGACGCGACTGCTCGAGGTGCCCGAGCCCGTGGAGGACGAGATGGAGGAGGAGACGACGTTCCCTGACGAGCGGCTGAAGCTGATCTTCACGTGCTGTCACCCGGCCCTTGGGCTGGAGGCACAGGTCGCATTGACTTTGCGCGCGCTCGGTGGGCTGCGCACCGAGGAGATCGCGCGCGCGTTCATCGTTCCCGACGAGACGATGAAGCGGCGACTCTCGCGCGCGAAGCTGAAGATCAAGGATGCGGGAATCCCGTTCCGCGTTCCGGCCGACCATCTTCTGCCGGAGCGGCTCGCAGCGGTGCTCGCGGTCGTGTATCTGATCTTCAACGAGGGCTACGACGGCCGTGTCGACCTGGCGGCCGAGGCGGTGCGGCTCGGTGTCGCGCTCGCCGAGCTGATGCCCGACGAGCCCGAGGTGCACGGACTCCACGCACTGATGCTGCTGAACGACGCGCGACGCGACGCCCGGTTCGAAGACGGCGAGCTCGTGCTGCTGGCGGATCAGGATCGATCGCGCTGGGACGACGCCCGCATCGCGGGCGGCCGCGTTGCACTCGCGCGGGCTGTCGCGCTCCAGGGCCGCGGCTCGTACGTGATCCAGGCGGCCATCGCGTCGCTCCACATGGAGGAGCCGCAGGACTGGCCGCAGATAGCGGCGCTCTACGGTGAGCTCGTCGTGCTGACCGGGTCGGCGGTCGTCGAGATGAACCGCGCGATCGCCGTGGCCGAGGCGGAAGGGACGGAAGTGGGGCTTGCGCTCGTCGACCGGCTCGACCTCGACGGCTACCAGTACTTCCACTCGACGCGTGCCGACCTGCTGCGCCGACTCGACCGGGCCGTCGAGGCGCGCGCCGAGTACGAACGCGCACTCGAACTCGCGCACACCGAGCCCGAGCGCCGCTTCCTGCGGCGGCGCCTCGCAGAAGTCGACCCCTCCTAGCTGTCCCTTCGCGTTCCTGCCGTTCGTCGTCAACACGACACGAGCACAGAACGGAAGGAGAACTCACAATGAACGCCGAGCCCTACGCCACGTCGTCACTCCAATCACGGCGCGGAATCGCGATCCTGCTTTTGCTCAGCCTCGTCCAGTTCATGGACATTCTGGACGCCTCGATCCTCAACATCGCCCTGCCGTCGATCAAGAACGACCTCGGCTTCAGTCAGCAGGGCCTGCAGTGGGTCGTCAACGGCTACATCTTGAGCTACGGCGGCTTCCTGCTGCTCGGCGGCCGGATGGCCGACCTGCTCGGGCGCCGCCTCATCCTCGTCACGGGCCTGGTCGTGTTCGCCGGCTCATCGCTGACCGGCGGCCTCGCCCACTCGAGCTCGCTGCTCGTCGGTGCGCGCTTCGCTCAGGGGCTTGGCGCCGCCATGCTCTCACCGGCGGCGCTGTCGAGTCTCACGAGTACGTTCCGCTCCACCCGCGACCGCAACACGGCGCTTGGCGTCTGGGCAGCCGTCTCGGGCCTTGGCGGCGCCGCGGGCGTGCTCTTCGGCGGCCTACTCACCGAAGGGCCCGGCTGGCGTTGGGTTCTGTTCGTCAATGTTCCCATCAGCGTGGTCGCCTTCGCCGGTGCGTTCGCTCTCCTGACGAAGGAGCACGTACGAGCCCGGCGCCTGGCGAGCTTCGACGCGCTCGGCGCTCTGCTCGTCACGGGCGGGATGCTGCTGCTCGTCTACGCCCTCGTGAAAGCACCCGACGTCGGCTGGGGCGCGACGCGAACAATCGTCGAGCTTGCTGCCGCCGGGCTGACCCTGGTCGCGTTCGTCGCCAACGAGCTGCGCGTTTCGAACCCGCTCGTCCCGATGTCGATCCTCCGCGTCAAGGGCGTCGCGGTTGCCGATGCCACGCAGATGGTCGCCGTCGCGGGGGCGTTCCCGATGTTCTTCTTCTTGACGCTCTACATGCAGACGGTGTTGCACTACTCACCGATCCAGACCGGTGTCGCCTACCTGCCGCTGACCGGGGGCTTCATCATCGCCGCGAGCATCTCCTCGCAGGTATTCGCGCGCATCGGCACCAAACCGGTGATCATCGCCGGGGCGGTAATCGGCGCCGGCGGCCTCTACTGGCTCTCCCGCATCCCGGTCGACGGCTCGTATCTCTCGGACATCCTGCCGGGCATCCTCGTCGCCTCGGTCGGGCTCGGGGGCGTGTTCACGGGCGCCACGACGGCCGCGAACGCCGGCGTCGGCGAGGATCAGGCGGGCCTTGCGGCCGGGCTCCTGAACACCGGGCAGCAACTCGGGACCGCGCTCGGCCTGGCGATCCTCTCGGCCCTCGCCACCGCGCGCACGCACTCGCTGCTCGACGCCGGCCACGACACCGTTGTGCAGGCGGCGACGCACGGGTATCAGCGTGCCCTCATGGCCGGCGCCGTGCTCGTGCTCGCGGCCACGCTCGTCGCCGGGCTCGCGCCGCGCCGGCGCAAGAGCAAGCCGGTGATCGAAGAAGAGCCGGTGCTCGATCTGGCGGCCTAGAGAACGTCGTGAGGGGGGCCGCACGCGGCTCCCCTCACTTGTACTCGTCGTGCCGCCTGATCCAGAGCGGTTCGGTGGCGCTCTCGTCGCGTCCGGTCGGCGTGCGGTCGAGCAGTGCGTAATAGGGCATCGCGAATTCGAGACCGCGCGCCGTACTGACATAAGTGCGGTAGACGGTTCCCTCCGACAGGATGTACGCGCTCAGGCCCGGTCCCTCGGCGACGTACCCCACGACGTCCGTCCCGCACATGCGCGCGTTCTGCACGACCGTGGGCGGAATCTCGCCGGCTAGGAAAGGCTTCAGTTCTTCCTCCGTGTGCAGGAAGCCGATGTCACGGTTGAAGTCGCTGCCTCCGCTCGAGACCCAGTCGATCCCCCAGCCCATCCGTGTCCGGTAGGCGATCAGCTTCGCGAGCGGCCCGCGTGACGCGAGCAACAGCGTCGTGTCCCTCGCCCGCAGGTGGGGCATTTGAGGAGCGAGCGTGTCGGCGATCGAGGAACAGACCGGGCAGCCTGTCTCGTAGGTCGGCCCGAACATGAAGTGATAAACGAGCAGCTGGGAGCGGCCGGCGAAGAGATCGGGCAGCGTCTCCGTACCGTTCTCCGTCTCGAAGACGTAGTTCTGCTCGACCCGCACCCAGGGCAACTCGCGCCGTTTCGCAGTCAGCTCATCGCCGCGGCGGGTGAGCTTCTTCTCCTCCTCGAGCAGTTCGTCGCGCTCCGCCCGCCACTCCTCCTGCGTGCCGATCCTGTGTTCCGCCATCGCGTGCCACCTCCCGCGTAGCTGTCCCTTTCCGTCTCTCTCATTCGTCGTCTCCACGAAACCACTCGAACGATAAGGAGAATCAGATGGGCACTGAGTTTTGGGCGGCGCTCGGAACGAGCATCGCGACGCTGATGTTCCTGATCCCCGGCCTCGTGTACGCCTACTACGTGCTCGAGAGTTGGATCGACGACCCCGATAGCTACGGGCCGATCGTCGCGGCCGTCGAGAGCGTTCAGAAGCGCACGCCGAGCGTCGAGTAGCGGCTGCACATTCACGGCTGACTGTCCCCTCGTACGTCTCCTGTTCGTCGCCTTGGTGAAAACCAACGTGCAAGGAGGAACCGATGGGAGGGACAATCGACAACTCGGAGCGGAGGCGCTGGCTGGTTCTTGCAGTCACGGTCGCCGCGCAGTTCATGGTCATCGTCGACGTCGCGGTGGTGAACGTCGCACTGCCGGCGATCAAGCAAGATCTTCACTTCTCGCAGGAGAGCCTGCAGTGGGTAATCACCGCCTACTCGCTCCTGTTCGGCGGCACGCTGCTCCTGGGCGGCCGCCTTGCCGACCTGCTCGGACGCAGGCGGCTGTTCATGGTGGGCGTGGGGGTGTTCACGCTCGGGTCGCTGCTGTCCGGGCTCGCCTGGTCGGAAGGTGCGCTGATCGCCACGCGGGCGCTACAGGGCTTCGGTGGTGCACTGCTCGCCCCGGCTGCGCTGTCGATCGTCGTCACCACTTTCCGCGAGGGACGTGAGCGGAACATCGCCCTGGGCGTATGGGGCGCTGCCTCCGGCACCGGCGGCGCGGTCGGCGTGCTGCTCGGCGGCGTGCTGACCTCGTACTTGAGCTGGTCGTGGATCTTCTACGTCAACCTGCCGGTCGGCGCAGCCGTCCTCGCCGTAACGCCGTGGCTGATCGCTGAAAGCCGGGCTGCGGTCGCGACCCGGCACTACGACGTCGCGGGCGGCACCTCGATCACGGCCGGCCTGATGGTGCTGGTCTATGCGATCACGCGCGCGAGCCAGCATGGCTGGGGCGACGGCGTGACGCTCGGGCTGCTCGCGGTCGCCGGCGCATTGATCGCTGCGTTCGTCGGGATCGAGGCACGCTCCGTGGCACCGCTCCTGCCGCTGCGGATCTTCCGCTCGCGGACGCTCTCCGTGGCCAACGTCGCGATGTTGACGATCGGAGCGACCGCGTTCTCGCAGTTCTTCTTGATGACGCTGTACCTCCAGGAGATCCTGAGGTACTCGGCGATCGAGACGGGTGTCGCCTTCATTGCGATCACCGTCACGATCGTTGTCTTTTCGAACGTGGGCCAGGCGCTGACGACGCGGCGCGGCGCACGGCCGGTGCTGAGCGCCGGTCTACTGCTCTCCGCCGCGGGTGGCGTGCTGTACGCCCAGATGCCCGCCGACGGTCACTACTTCTGGAACGTGTTCCCCGGGCTGATCGTCAGCGGGATCGGGCTCGCTCTGTCGTTCGTGTCGGTGACGATCGCGAGCCTGACCGGCGTGCGGCCGGCCGACGCCGGCGTCGCATCCGGGATGATCAACACCAGTCGGCAGATCGGCGGCTCGGTCGGTCTGGCCGCGGTGACCACGATCGCCGCCACGGCGACGAGCAACTACGCCCAGAGCCACGCGGTACTCACCTCGAGCGGCCCCGCGCTCACGCACGGGTTCCAGGTCGCCTTCTACGTGCTGGCCGGCGCAACGCTCGTCGGCGCGGCACTCGCCGCCGCGTTCGTCGAGACCAAGCCGAAGGCAGTTCCGGCGGTGACGCCGGTCGAGGTCGAGCTCGCGGAAGCAGCGTGATCGCAGCGGCGTACCCCCAGTCCGCTTGCGATCGCTGGAAGGGCCGCCCTCGCGGGCGGCCCTTCCATTGTGACGAGCCGTTTGAAATCCACGGCGGTGGGACACATCCGGCTACCGAACGAAAGGAGCCGTAGTGCCTGTCGCATTCATCGGAACCGTCCTACTGATCGTCGTGATCATCATCGTGCTGGCCGTGATCGGAGCCTTCAGCCTCTTCTCACGCGCTCGCCGCAGCCTCTAGCTCACCCAACCGCGAAGAAAGGAAGGGTCGATGTCCGAGACCGAACCGAACGAGCGAAGCCCTGACGAGGGCGGGGGCGACGACGGTGAGGATTACGGAGCGAAAGGGTCCGACGATCGGGAGCCCGAGACGCGGCCGGAGCAGGACCCGATTGCGGAGGCGGACTGATGGCGTGCTGTGCCCTTGCACCGACGAGCAGTTCTTCCGAGCGGACACCAGGTGTCCGATTTACAGACTGGAGCACACGGTCAAGAAACGGACGCTTGGACAGGGTTTCGAGGTCTCGGCGATCGGACTGGGCTGCATGGGGAATGTCGTCGAGCGCGGGGTCACCTTCTTCGACACGGCCCAGGTCTACGGGCCGTTCGCCAATGAGGAGCTGGTCGGCGAAGGTCTCGAACTGAGGACGCCATCCTCCCGACGCTCGAGGAGCTCGGGATCGGCTTCGTGCCGTTCAGCCCGCTAGGCAAGGGTCCTGACCGGGAAGATCGACGAGAACGCGAGCTTCGACGACGGCGACTTCAGGAATACAGTGCCGCGCTTCGACGCCGACGCCCGCAAGGCGAATCGCACCTTTGTCGAGCTGATCGAGCAGGTTGCCGAACAGAAGGGCGCGACGCCGGCGCAGATCGCGCTCGCTTGGATCCTCGGGCAGAAGCCGTGGATGGTGCCGATCCCCGGCACGACCAAGTTGCACCGGCTCGAGGAGAACAACGCTGCCGCTGACGTGGAACTGACGGCGGTAGAGCTCCAGGAGATCGACGACGGAGCGGCCCAGATCTCGGCCGAAGGCGCTCGCTACTCCGAAGCCAACGAACGGCTGATCGATCGCTGATCGATCAGGTTGAGCGAAGGACGCGCCGGAGGACCTTGGCGTACTCGTCAAGGCCGTCGCGGTACAGCCGCGCCTCAGGCCCGGCAGCGATGCCGACGCGTTCGGGGACGACGCCCCAAACCGGAACGCTTTCGCCCTTCCACCAGTCGATCGTCTCCTGCAGATCGTTCGTTCCCAGGCGCGCTGCAGTGACGACGATCCCGCGCGGTGTCTTCGCCGGGATCAGCCCGAGCGTGTAGGCGACCCGCCCGAACTCGACGCCGCCGGCCCGCGTGGGGATGACGACGGCGTGGGCGGCGGCAATCGCCGACTGCACGAGCCGCTCGTCTCCGGGCGGCAGATCGACGACGACCGTCCCTTCCTCGGAGCGCATCGCGCGCGCCAGCGTCCGTTCGGAAGGCGCCTCGATCACCTCGACACCCTCGATTGGCCGCTCCTCGAGCCACTCCGCTGCGGACGCCTGCCGGTCGGCGTCGACGACGGTCACCGGGGTGTGACCGCGGGACGCGGCGACCGCGGCGAGATACAGGGCGGTCGTCGTCTTGCCGACGCCGCCCTTGAGATTCGTGACGACGATGTTCACCCGGCGACCGAGTCTACGCACATTGCGTCGCCCGCTATTCGGCCACCGCTGCCAGAGCCGTCGTCAGCATCGTGCGCTCTACCTCGGCTTGGGAGAGCCGTCCGGCTTGCAGTTCGCTGCTCGCCGTATGGACGATCGCCCGAACGACCGCGATCTGCCACGCGACGGGAACATCGCTTCGGAACGCGCCTTCCGCCTGGCCTCGTTCGAAGAGCGGAACGAGTTGCGTTGTCACCGGAAGGTGTCGGCGATGCAGTTCCTTCGTCGAGAGCCGGTTGATGTTGATCGCAAGGACACTGTGGAACTGGCTGAGCTGCTGCCAGGTCGCAAGCAGCACTCGCTCCAGAGCCTCCTTCGGCTCACCACGCTCGGGCTCGGCTTGCCGCATCGCCTCGGCGACCTGCGCGGTCGCATGTTCCATGACGGCGTCGAGGAGCGACTCTCGGGTCGGGAAGTGGGCGTAGATCGTGGCCCGGACGACTCCCGCGCCGCGAGCGATCTCGGCCATGCTGGCGTCGGGATCGCTCGCGAGCGCTTCGAGTGCCGCCTGGCGGATCGACTGGACGCTGCGATCTGCGTCCGCGCGGCGGCGCCTCTGCGTTTTCGCGGGTGTCGTCTGTCTTGCCATCTCAGTGGGAGGGGATCGCGATCGGGTTGAGCCGGAGCTTCGGCACGAAGTCGCGCGCATGCGGAAGGACGGCGAGTGCAACCAGGCTGGCAACGCTAGTCAGGATTCCGGCTGCCACGAACGCGTGCGAGATCGCTGACGCAGCGTGCACCGCGCCGAGTGCTCCGCTTGCGCCGGCGGCGATCGTCGAGAAGAGCGCGATGCCGATGGTGCCGCCGATCTCGTGCCCGGTCGAGTTCAGGCCGGAGATCATCCCGGATTCACTCTCGCGAGCGCCAGTGAGGATTGCGATCGAGACGGAGACCACGGCGATGCCGAGCCCGAACCCCGCGACGAGCATTCCCGGGAGCACGTTGCGGAGATAGGTGCCGTCCGCGCCCACATGGGCGAGGAGAGCCATGCCCACGGTTGCGATCGCGAACGCCGAGGCGAGCGGAGCGCGAACCCCGTGGTGGCCGACGACGTGCCCGGCTCCGTGAGCGCCGACGCCGGCCGCGAGCGCGAGCGGAATGAACGCAAGGCCGGTCAGCAACGGGCTCGTTCCAAGGACGTTCTGGAGGTAGACCGAGCAGAGATAGAAGAGCCCGAAGATCGATCCTGCCGCTGCGAGCATCAGAAAGAGCCCTCCGCCGACTGCGCGATCGGCGAGCCGCCGAACCTCGAGCAGCGGCTTCTTCGTGTGCGACTCGAGGGCACCGAAGGTGGCGAGCCCGACGAGGCCGACGAAAGCGAAGCCGAGCGTGTGCGCTCGACGTCCAGCCCGCGTTCGAGCCCTGGGTGATCGCGTAGACGATCGCGCCGAGGCTCGCCGTTGCGAGGGTCGCGCCCCGCAGATCCAGTCCGCGCCACCGCGGCTTTTCGGTGTCGGCCGGGATCACCTTGACCGTGGCGATCGCGAGCGCGACGGCGACCGGGAGATTGACGAAGAAGATCATCCTCCAGTCGGCGAACTCCGTGAGCAGACCACCAGCGAGGACGCCGACCGCCGCGCCCGCGCCGCCGACTGCACCCCAGGCGGCGAGCGCCTTTGCCTTTGCGAATCCGTGGAAGCAGGTCGTGATGATCGACAGCGCTGCCGGCGAGAGCATCGCCGCGCCGAGGCCCTGACCGGCACGCGCCGCGAAGAGCGCGCCGGCGGTTCCCGCGAGGGCCGAGGCGAGAGAGGCGAGGGTGAAGACGGCGAGCCCCGTCAGGAACAGGCGGCGCCGTCCGAGGAGGTCAGCGGCTCGACCACCGAAGAGCAGGAGGCTCCCGAAGACGAGGGAGTAGCTGGTGATCGTCCAGCTGATCTGTGAGCCGCTGAGCTGCAGGTCTCTTGCAAGGCTCGGCAGCGCGATGTTCACGGCAGTGATGTCGAGGATCACCATCAGCTGGGCCACCAGCAGCACGAGCAGGAGTGCTGTGTTGCGATTTGGACTGTGGCCGCCGGCGACCTGAATGGGCTGGCTGTGACTCTTCGTGCGGTGCATGAGCGTCTCCCGAATAAATTGGACGATAGTGTCTGAGGTAATAAATCAGACAGCAATGTCCAATGTCAAGTCCGGTCTCAATTCGGGTTTCCGCGGCGTCGAGGTGACCACTTCGGGTCTGCTGGGCCCAGGCGCGAAGGCAGTGGTGATGACTGTCGCGTTCGAGCTCGATGGGCGGGTGTTCGTCGCCTTGAACGGTGGCTCCAACTTCAGCTTCAGCGAGGCGATCTCGTTCGTCGTGGACTGCGAGACGCAGGAAGGGGAGGTCGACAGCTACTGGGAGCAGCTTTCCGCCGGTGGTGAAGAGGGTCCTTGCGGATGGCTCAAGAACAAGTTCGGCCCGTCGTGGCAGGCCTGACTGCCGCGTTCGCCTGATCGTCCCCGTTTGCCTCCCTAACGTGGATTGCCGGTTCGCTTGGCCCAGTCGAGCTTGGCCTGTTCTTCCATCTGCGCCAGGCGGGTGTAGTAGTCGGGGAACTCGTTCAGGTGTGCGAGCGCAATCTTCGCGGTCAGCAACGGGTTGTCGTCGCTGACGTTGGTGCCCAAATCTTGCAGGCCGTGTTCGAGTTCGACGTTCATGCCGATTCGGAACTGTTCGACATCGAACGGCGATGCAGCCCAATCGATCCCGATCTGTTCGCCGACGACGCGAGCGTCGTCGGCGGTAAAGCTCTTGCCAGTGTTAGCCACTTGCGTCCTCTCCTCTGCAACTTGCGTCCCCACCGCCAAGCATGAACGATCTGCTCATGCTCACGATGCGGCTCCCAGCAGTACCTGCTTGGGCCCGCCGGCGGGTTCGAGCTCCAGCGTCTCGACAAACTCGATGCCGGCCTCGATCGAGCGGCGAAGCGGGCACGAGCGGGCGACCGCCTTCAGGCGCTCGAGCTGTGCCTCGCTGAGATCGCTGCCGAGTCGGATCACGACCTCGAACCTGCGCGGGGTCGAGCGTTGGTCGTAGTCGACCGCGACCGTCACCGAGCCAAGATCCCATTCCTTTGTCCGTGCGTACATGACGAGCGTCGTCGAGATGCAGGCGGCGAGCGCGGCGGGGAACAGCTCATGCGGCGCCGGTCCAGTCCCATCGCCGCCGAGTCGCTGCGGCTCGTCGGTGATCAGGTGGTGCCGGCCGTCGATCGTCACCTCCTGTTGGAGCGTGCCGGTGATCGAGCGGGCTGTCGCCGTGAGACTCATCACTCGGAGCCTCTCCCGAGAAGCCCCTGCTGCCATCGGGACCACCACGGAAGGGGATGCGGGCAACTACTCACCTCCGTGTTGCCGCCCGCACCGGCCGCGCGGCGGATCAGGCCACCAGGATCAGGCGAGCCGCGATTCCGAGCAGCGCGAGTGAGAGGAGTCGCTGGATCATCGGGCCGCTTGTCTTGAGTGAAAGGCGGGCGCCGAGTTGAGCGCCGACGACGACCCCGATCGAAAGCGCGATCGAGCGGCGCAGCCCGTCGCCCGTGCCGTAGGTGCCCTGGACGAGATGGGTCAAAGTCGCGGTGCCGCTCATGAGCGCAAGCACGAAGTGCGAGGTCGCAGTTGCGATGTGGACCGGCATGCCGAGGAGTTGGCTCATCACGGGGACGTGGATCACACCACCCCCGATCCCGAGGAAGCTCGAGACGAACCCGATCCCCAGGCTGAGCAGCACCCCGGGGACCAGCGGGACGTCGTATTCGTGCCGTCCACCCGAGGCGTCGACCAGTACTCGGTGAGTGTGGCCGCGGCGGGTAGGTCGGGACGCGCGAGGCTTCGAACCGACGAGCAGCCAGACGGCGAGGAGGGCCAGGACAACGGCCATGACTATGTCGAACGCCTGTCTCGGGATGTGGCTGACGAGGAGTGCTCCGGCGATCGAGCCGGGGAGTGTTGCAGCACCGAGGATCCCGCCTACGCGAAGGTCGATCCGTCGCTGGCGCGCGTAGGCGACGGAGCCTGAGAGGGCGTTGAAGAAGACGACCGCGATGCTGATCGAGTTGAGCGTCTGGACCGAGTCTCGCGGATAGAGAATCAGCAGAACGGGCGCGAGGATGAACCCGCCGCCTGCGCCGACCAGCGTTCCGAAGGCGCCGACGCCGAAGCCCAGGAGCACGAGCAGGAGCGCGCTTGAGCCGGAGAACGCCACCTGCGACGGGTCAGTGGCCGAAGCGGATGTCTGGGAGCACTCGGCGTAGCCAGCCGGGGAGGGCCCAGGCGTTCCTTCCGAGGAGGCGCAATACGACGGGGATCAGGACAAGTCGGATGAGCATGGCATCGAGGAGGACAGCAACGCCGAGAATGACGCCCATTTCTTTCGGCGGGAGTGGCCCCGAGACGGCGAAGGTGAAGAAAACGGCGATCATGACGGCTGCGGCGGCGAAGATGACCCGGCCGGAATGGGCGACTCCGCCGACAGCGGCGTCCTTGGGATCTTGTGTCCGGTCCCAGTGCTCCTTGGCCGAGGAGAGTAGGAAGACGGTGTAGTCCATCGAGATCGCGAAGATCATCGCAAAGAAGAAGACCGGTCCCCAGGCGTCGATGAAGCCTTGTGGCTCGAAGCCGAGCAGGCCGGCGCCGTGACCGTTCTGGAAGATCAAGCGGCCAACTCCGAAGGCGGCGCCGACGGCGAGCAGGTTGGTGAGGACGCCGACGGCGGCGATCACCGGGGCCTGCAGTGCGATCAGCAGGAGGAGGAAGCCGAGGCCGAGGACGACGCCGATCACGAGCGGGGTCTTGGCCGAGAGCGCCCCTTCGAGATCATGGTTCTCGGCGCTCGCACCGCCGACGAGCATTCCGGCGGGGAGCTTGGCGCGTAGACGGTCGATCGTGCTGCCGACGGCCTTGCTGGAGGGATCTTGCGTGGGAACAGCCTCGATCAGCGCCAGCCGCCCGCTACGGGAAGTCTGGACGGGGAGGACGCGGGCGATCCCGCGGTCGTGCCCCAGGACTGCCGCGGCCGCGGCAACGCGGCTGTTCGGTCCGACGATCTGGAGCTGCCCGGGCGCGCCGGGGCCGAAGGCCTCCTGGACGAGCGTGTAACCCTGGCGCGAGGTGTCGCCGGCGGGCACGACCTTGATCGACGGCATGCCCGTGCGCAGCCCGAAGATCGGTAGTGCGAGGGCGAGCAGGATCGCGAGGGCGCCGGTCCCGAACAGGACCGGATGGCGCCAGAGTCGTTCCGCCCAGGCGGCGAAGGCGGGTGAGCGGTGCTCGCCGGAGTGCACCCAGCGGAGCGCTCCTTTGTCAATTTTCGGGCCGAGCTTCGCAAGGGTCGCGGGTAGGAGCGTGAGGGAGGCGGCGAGGATGAAGATGACCGCGAGCATTATCCCGAGCGCCATCGACCGGAACGCGGGGCTCGGGACGAGCATCACGGCGGAGAGCGAGACAAGGACGGTCGCGCCGGAGAAGAGGACTGCTTTGCCGGCGGTGTCCATGGTGACGGCGACGGCGTCCACCGGGTCGAGGCTCGAGCCAAAGAGGGCCCCGCGGAAGCGGTTGACGATGAAGAGCGCGTAGTCGATCCCGAGCGCGAGCGCGAACATGAGCGCGAAGTTCATCGCCCAGATCGAGACCTCGCCGACCTGCGAGGCGATGTATAGCGAGCCGGCCGCAGCGACCAGCCCGACGATCGTCAGCATCAACGGAAGCCCCGCGGCGACGAGAGCGCCGAAGGCGAGCGCGAGGATCGCGAGCGTCACGGGCCAGGAGTAGAGCTCCGACTTCATCATCGCGTTGCGGTTGGCTGTGTTGAAGTCAGACCACATCGCTGAGGCGCCGGTCAGGTACACGGCGACCCCGTTGCCGCCGGCCGCCGTGAGCTTGCCCTTGAGTGCGTCGGCGACCCGCACCATCGCGGTTGGGTCGCCGGCGGCGCCGGCGCGGATGATCGCGGTGTGGCCGTCCTTCGAGATCGAGAGGCCGGGGGTCGGCGACTGGATCGAGGCGACGCGGGGATCCGAGCGGAGGATCGCCGTCGACTTGGCGACCGCACTGCTGAACGCGGGGCTTCCGACGGTCTGAGTGGGCGAGTGGAGCACGAGCAGCAAGGCGTTGCTGGACTGGCCGCCGAAGTTCTCCTGGATCAGTGCTCGTGCCTGGACGGACTGTGAGCCGGAGGCCTGCCAGCCGGCGCCGGACAGAGCGTTTTCGACCTTCGGCGCAAGTGCTCCCAGTGCGACGACGACTGCGATCCAGGAGATCGCAACGCCCCGGCGATGCGTGGCTACGAAGCGGCCGAGACGACCGAGTGAGCCGACGTTCGCGACGGCGTGCAGGACTTCGGGCGGCGGTTCGAGAGCTGGTGTGGCGACGACGGTCACCGGCCGGCCCCGGAGAGGATCTGCTGTAGCTCGTCGAGTTGTCGTTGGACGCTGCCGCAGACCTCTTCGCAGATCGCGAGCACGCTTTCGTCGCCGATCCGGTAATGGACGCGGTTGCCGTCTTTGCGGCGGCTGAGGATGCCTGCGTCAGTGAGCACCGCAAGGTGCTTGGAGACGTTCTGCTGTGACGCCCCGAGCGCCTCGGTCAGTTCGGCGACGGTCGCCTCACCGACTCGCGCAACCGGTCGAGGAGGCGGATCCTCATCGGCTCGCCCATGGCCCGGAACCGCCGCGCGATCAAGTCGACGAGCGGATCGGGAATCGGATGAGGCAGCGACATAGTGACTCCTTACAATCGAACAACTAAGTAGTGGTACAGTAGCAATAACGAGACGAAGGAGCAAGCGCGATGGAGCCGATCGAGATCACGAAAGAGAACTTCCAGGCCGAGGTCCTCGATGCTGAGACGCCGGTACTCCTCGACTTCTGGGCCTCCTGGTGCGGGCCCTGCCGAATGGTCTCCCCGGTTCTTCATGAGCTCGCCGGCGACTACGTGGGCCGGCTCAAGGTCGGCAAGGTCGACGTCGACGCGCAGCCCGAGCTCGCCGGCGCCTTCCGAGTCAGCAGCATTCCGCTGCTCGCGCTGGTGCACGACCGCGAGGTCGTCGCGACCAAAGTCGGCGCGGCGTCGAAGAGAGCCCTCGAAAAGGAGTTCGACCTCGCAAATCTGCCGGCGTCGAGCGGGCTCTGAGATGGCCGCCTACGCGATCACGCGCGAGCTCGACGCGACCTTCGACGACAGTGTCGCGCGCATCACAGCCTCGCTCGCCGAGCAGGGATTCGGCGTGCTGACGACGATCGACGTCCGCGAGACTCTGAAGAAGAAGCTCGAGCTCGACGTCGACCCGTACGTGATCCTCGGCGCCTGTAACCCGCAGCTCGCAAGCCGCGGCCTGGAGGTCGAGCCGGACCTGGGGGTGCTGCTCCCCTGCAACGTCGTCGTGCGCACCGTTGGAACGAGCACACACATCGCGGCGATGGAGCCGTTCGCCGCGCTCCAACTCGCCGACAACCCGGGCCTCGAACCACTCGCGACCGAAGCGCGAGAACGCATTCAGAAAGCGGTCGACGGAGCATGAACGAGCTCTCGTCGCCGTCAGCGGGCCGAGCACTCCGGGGTTCCTGATGCTCGAGCTCTACCAAACAGAATGGTGCCCCGCATCCCGCCGCGTTCGTGAGCGATTGACCGAGTTGGGCCTCGATTATCTGGTCCACCAAGTTCCGGTCGAGCGGGGAATGCGGCTTGCTTTGGTCGTGGCAACCGACAACGACACGATCCCGGCGCTCGTTCTCGACGACGGCACCGCTGTCGTCGGAGAGGACGCGATCGGCTCCCACCTCGCGGAGCATTTCCAGGAACCGCCCGAGGCCGAAGCACATCGCTCCAAGGCAGCAGCGGCTCGCCGCCGCTACTTGGAGAAGCATTGCGACTGCTCCGAGCCGGGCGTCCTCGCCTCTGGCTAGGCAGATGACCACGATGCAGAGCCTGGCGTCGGCGGAGTCAGCATCCGCGACGCAGGCTTGGCGATCGGCTGGTTGCTCGCGATCGCCGTCGTCGGCTACGTCTGGTCTCGGTGGCTATACCGGCGCCGCACCACGGGGCAATGAACGAGAAGGGCCGTACCCGTGCCCTGCTGACTCCACGAGGTCGCTTGCCTGCTCGCCGAGCGCGGCGTCGCGTCTCTACGATCTCTTGATGGCGTATGACGAGGCTCTCGCGCAGCGCATCCGCGACCTCGCCGCGGGCACGCCGAAGCTGACGGAGAAGAAGATGTTCGGCGGCCTCGCGTTCCTGGTTGGCGGAAACATGGCGATCGCCGCGAGCGGGCAGGGCGGAATCCTCGTGCGGGTCGATCCCGAGGAGTCGTCGGCGTTGGTTTTGAAGACGCCGGCCGACATGATGGTGATGCGTGGCCGCCCGATGGAGGGATGGCTCCGCGTGAGCGCCGACGACGTGCGGACCAGCCGGTCGCTCGCCTCGTGGGTGAAGCGCGGCACGGGCTACGCGGCGTCGCTGCCGGCGAAGTAGGTCTCAGCTGGGAGCGTGACGCTTTCGTCGTGGAGCGGCTCGATCAGCTCCCACTGGTAGTCGTCGACGTATCGCTTCATTGTCGCTTCCAGATCGCGGACGACGATCCCGATCTGCATCGTCTCCGTGAACGCGGGCTCGCGCACAGCGCTCACGCAACCGCACGACGGTTAGCGCCAATCGAAGTATTCGCGATGGATGCGTCTCGCCGGGACGCCGGCCAGGCGCAGCTGCGTTTGGAACGTGCGCAGCATCCCTTGCGGGCCGCACATGAACACGGACAGCTCGCGGGCCGGGGGGCCGGCAGCGGCGAGGACACGCTCGACCGTCAACCGGCCCTCGACGCTCGTGTCGATCAGGTGGGCGTGCAGCCACTCGTGGCGGGCGGCAATAGCGTGGATCTCGGCGGCGAACGGCGCCTCGCCGTCGGAGGTGTAGAAGAAGTCGACGCGCTGCGACTGGTCGCCGTTGAGCGAGCGCAGCCAGCTGAGAAACGGCGCGACGCCGACGCCGCCGGCGATCCACACCTGCCGTTCAGCTCCCTTGCGGTGGCTGAAATGGCCGTACGGGCCGTTGATCACCGCCGGCATTCCCGGCTCGATGATCTCCTTGATGCTGGATGTGTAGTTGCCAAGCGCCTTCACGGTGACGCGGACGAGCCGCTCGGCGGGGGCGCTCGCGATCGTGAACGGATGCCGGTGCCAGCCGTCCTTGCCCTCGATGTAGATCATCGCGAACTGCCCGGGGACGAAGTGAACGGCTCGGCCGATCGGCGCGAGGGCGATCTCGACGAGGTTCTCGTCGATCTGCCGCACCGCCTCGACCTGGTAGTCGTGCAACGAGAGGAAGAACCGCGCCAGTAGCTCGCGGTAGACGTAGAACGCGACCCCGATCGCGCCGATGCCGACGTAGCTCCAGCGCAGGATCGCGGAGTGGTGGAACGGTGTCCCGTCGAGCACCCCGTGGAGGAAACCGGCCGCTACGAAAAGGCCGGTGATGCGATGCACCGCCCGCCAGCGCTCGTAGCCGCCGAAGAGCCGGCGCACCTCGCGCACTCCGGGCGCGTCGCGCGCGGCCACGACGAGCCCGCGCAACACTTTCGGCACGACCGACTGCCAGCGCGGCAGGATCGCCCACACCGCCAGCGCGACCAGGCCGATCGCGCCGATCGCGCCGAGCGGCCCGCCAAGCGTGGTGCCGTGCGGGCTGGACGAGAGGAGGATGTGCGGGGCCAGGAGCACCAGGCCGGTGATCGCCACGCGCCGGTGCCAGATCGCCGCGCGGTCGATCCCGTCGAACCAGACCTCGACCCAGGGCAGCGTGCTGATCAGAACGAGGCCGATCGACAGCAGCAGGACAGACTCGGCACCCAGGAGCTGGCCGACGAACGACCCGGTGGGCTGCTCTGCCGGCCATGCCGCGACCCAGAGGACGCCGAGCGCGATTACGAGGAGCCCGATCGTCGACGGGCCTACCTCGCGTGCGACGAACTGAGGCCGCGCCGCCTCCCTCAGCCGATGCTCGGGCACGTGTCGCTCTGACGCTCCGGCCGTGGAAATGCCATGTGCAGCCGGGGCCGGATCGAGGCGACAGGCACTCCGGTCATCGTAGCCCTCGATCTCCAGGCCCAGACCGTCGTCGGAGGCGCGCGTCGTGACCTTTCGCGACGGCGCCGCATCCACGGCAGGATAGGGATCTTGTGACTGGCGAGATCGCGATCCGGACGATGCGCCTGACGAAGGACTTTGGTCGCGGCCACGGGGTGTTCGATCTCGATTTGGAGGTCGAGCGCGGCGAGATTCTCGGGTTCCTCGGTCCGAATGGTGCGGGGAAGTCGACGACGATGTGGTTGCTGCTGGACGTGCTCAAGCCCTCGTCTGGGTCGGCCGCGCTGCTTGGGTTGGATAGCCAGGCAGACAGCCTGGAGATCAGGCGTCGCGTTGGGTTCTTGCCCGGCGATCTCGCGCTGTACCCGACGCTGAACGGTGCCGCGATGTTGGACTATCTGGCGGAGCTTCGCGGCGGTGTCGACCGGCGAGTTCGCGACGCGCTCGTGGAGCGATTTGACGCCGAGCTCGACAGGCGAATACGAGATCTGTCGACGGGCAACCGCCAGAAACTTGGCCTGATCCAGGCCTTCATGCACGAGCCCGAATTGCTGATCCTCGACGAGCCGATAGCGGGGCTTGATCCGCTCGTCCAGCGCAGCTTCCACGCTCTCCTGCACGAGGTCGTGGAGCAGGGAAGGACGGTCCTCCTCTCGTCGCACACACTGTCCGAGGTCGAGCAGGTCGCGGACCGGGTCGCGATCCTACGGCAAGGGAGGCTCGTTGTCGTCGATTCACTCGAGCGACTCCGCGAGGTCGCCGTCCAGCGCTTGGAGATCGAGTTCGCGGGCGCCGTCCCGCGCCCAGAGGAGCTCGATGCTCTGCCGGGCGTGCGCGAGGCCGTCCTCGAGGGGAAGCAGCTGGTGGTCGCGTTCGAGGGTTCCGCCGACGCGGTCGTCAAGGCGATCGCCGCCTACGAGGTTCGTTCGATCCGAAGCCGGGACGATGAGCTCGAGGAGATCTTCCTCGGCTATTACCGCGACCGGGAGGACGCGTGAGTCTGCCGGTGCTGAAGATGACGCTGCGGCTGCGAATGCTGAACACGCTCCTGTCGGCGTTCGGCATGGTCGTCGCCATCCTGATGGTGGGGGCACTGTTCCCGGCGGTCGGGGACTCGATCGGGAAGCTCAATCTCCCCAAGGGCATCGCCGCGCTGCTCGGCGGCGCCGACTACGGAACACTCACCGGCTGGATGCGCAGCGAGATCGCCGCGATCTACGGGCCGCTTCTCGTGGGCTACACCGGCATCTCCGTCGCCGTCGTCTCGACCGCAGGAGAAGAGGAGGCCGGCATCTTGGCGCTGACGCTCTCCCATCCAGTCGAGCGCACGCGTCTCGTGCTTGCCAAAGCCGCGGCCGTCGCGATCAGCGTCACGGTTGTCGCGCTCGCCGCCTTTGTCGGCTTGGTCGCCGGGTTTGCGGTCGGCGGCGGCGGCATCGCGCTCGCCGACATCGCCGCGGTCGCGGTGCAGCTTGCGTTGTTCGGCTGGGCCGCCGGCGGGCTTGCGCTCGCGCTGGCCGCCTCGACCGGCCGCCGAGCCGTCGCGTCCGGAGGGGCCGCGGCGTTCGCGTTGCTCGGGTTCTTCGTGAACGGCTTCGCGCCGCTCGTCAAGGCGATCGCGTGGCTGAAGTACTCCTCGCTCTTCTACTACTACGAAGGACACGACCCGATCACGAACGGAGTCGACGCGGCCGGTCTCGCCGTCCTGGCGGCAGCAGCGCTCGCGTTCACGGCCCTCGCTGTCCTCGGGATCCGACGCAGAGACCTGGGCAACTAGCTCCGCCGCGAATTCGGCGCCGATCCGGTCGGTGCCCGGTCGTCGCAAGGAGCTCTCACGACGGGTTGGCGGCCGCGGTTCGTTGGAGGGTGAGACTGATTTCTGCGCCCCCCGTCGGCTGGTTGCGGACGCTGCGTTTGTCGTGATCGTTCGTTCAGGGTGAGGATGCGGACCGCTCCTTGCCTTTAGATGAACGCCCGCGATTGGCTCACGCGCCAACCATGCTGTGGCCTCCGTCACAGAGGAGGAAGGCGCCGGTGATGTGGCGCGAGTCGTCGCTTGCCAGGAAGAGCAGCGGTGGTACGACGTCGGCCGGCTGCGGAATGCGATTGAGCGGCGTATGGGCGAGGACCGATTCGCGCCGGCCGGATTTCCAGTCCTCTCGGTTCAGCAAGGCTTCGGTTTCGATGAATCCGGGCCCGAGTGTGTTGACGCGGACGTGCGGTGCGAGTGCGTGCGCGTAGGACTTCGTGATGCCGATGATTGCGTACTTCGCCGCGGCGTACTGGGGGGCACGTGGGCTTCCTTCAACCACGACTCTCGAGCCGACGTTGACGATGGCGCCGGACTGCTGGTCATCCAGCATGCGGCGTCCGAACTCGTGGGTCATCAGCATCGTTCCCTTGATGTCCACCGACAGAGTGTGGTCGATCGCCTCTGGGGTCAGCTCTCGCCACGACATCTGGTTGACGGCCATATCCCCGACGTTGTTGATCAGGACGTCGATCCGCCCGAACTCGGCCACCACGTCTCGCGCCATGCGCTGAACCTGCTCCCAGTCAGCGATGTCGGCCTGGAAGGTCGCTGCCCGGCGACCATGCGCACGGACGCGTTCCGCAGTTTGAGCAGCGCCGGCTTCTGAGCTCTTGTAGTGGACCGCGACGTCGGCGCCTCCATCCGCCAAAGCCTCCGCGACCGCGCTGCCGAACCCCGTGCCGGCGCCCGTCACAAGCGCGACCTTCCCTTCGAACCTGCCGCTCATGACGGCCGGGTTCCTTTGCGGAGTGGACGGTCGAGCTGAGGCGGCACCCGAAGCTCGAACACCGGGCCGCCGCCCATCTGGTCGGTGATCAGGTTCGCGGTCTTGACGAGATGGTCGTGCAGTACGTGCGCCGCGTGACCGCCGTCGTGCGCGATGCACGCTGCGAGCATTTGCTCATGCTCGAGTTGGGCTTCGTGCAAGCGCTTCTCGCTGTTGAGCGGTGGCATCGTCATGCGATACCGCTGACTGCTCTCCCACAGCGGCGTCACAAGTCGCAGCAGCCAGCGCGAGTTCGAGGGCCGGTAGAGCGCGAAATGGAATTCGGTGTGGGCTGCCCAGATGTCCGCCGTGTCGGAGCGGTCGGCTTCGACCGCGAGGCGCTCGAGCGCCTCGCGCGCGACCCCGGCGTCCTCGTCGGTGAACGCCGTTGCTGCCTGGGCGATGATCTGGGGCTCGATCAACAGACGTGCCTCGTAGAGCTCGCTCAGGTCGGCGAGCGAAAGCTCGGTGACCCGGCCGCCGCGGTGAGGGATGTGTTCGACGAGGCCGCGGCTCTCGAGTTGGCGGATCGCCTCACGGATCGGCAGATGGCTCATGCCGAGCGCGGTCGCGAGCTCTTCGATTCGGAGCCGCCTGCCGGGCTCGAGCGCGCCGCTCACGATCGCGTCGTGTAGGGCCGCGTAGGCTTTCTCGGCGAGCGTGCGATGTCCGTCGAGCGTGGCGGGCATCCAGGGCCGGCTGTCGGGGTTTACGGATGAGGACATCGTCGAGAGTGGGGCGACACTTGCGGTAAGAAGATTTGCGCAAATATAGTACGCACGCGCGGCGCCGTTGTCGACTCGAGGAGGACTGGCCGATGAAGCTCGTCACGTTCAATCATGCAGGGACTCGCGGCGTGGGCCGGATCGAGGGAGACATGGTGATCGAGCTCGCCGTCCCGACGATGCTGGCGTACTTCGAGGGAGGCTGCGAGGCGCCGCCGACAGGGCGGCAGGTGCCGCTCGTGGAGGTGACGTTGCAGGCGCCGATCAAGCCGACGAAGTTCTTCCACACAGCCGGCAACTTCCGCGAGCACCACGTCGAATCGGAGCGCGTCGGGTGGTCGCATCCGGTCGCGCCGTGGATCATCTTCTTCCAGAACGTCGATGCGATCATCGGCCCGGATGAGCCCGTCGTGTATCCCGATCATCTGACGCGCGAGCTCGATTACGAGCTCGAGCTCGCGGTTGTCATTTCGAAGGACGGCAAGCACTTCGATGCGGAGCATGCGATGGACTACGTCGGGGGCTACCTGATCTTCAACGACCTCACGGCTCGGGACATCCAGCGCCGCGAGATGAAGAGCGGAGTGTTCTCGTTCTGCAAGGCGATCGACACTTTTTGCCCGCTCGGGCCCTGGATCGTCACTCCTGACGAGGTCGGAGATCCCCACGATCTCTCGATGGAGCTCCGGGTGAACGGTGAGCAGCGGCAGGTCTCGAACATGAGCCGTATGTCGACGACCGTTCCGGAGGTGCTCGCCCACTATTCGCCGCTCGGCTTCTCGGCGGGAGATGTTCTCTCACTCGGCACCGTCTCGGGAGTTGCCGGATTCAGCGAGGACCCGCAGTCGCTCTATCTGAAGCCCGGCGACGTGGTCGAGGCCGAGATCGAGCGGATCGGCGTTCTTCGAAACCCGGTCATCTCCTGGGAAGAGGCACACGGCGAGCCGGCGCCGGCTCAGGTGACGTGGGTCGAGGAGCTGGTGTGATCGACCGCAGCAAAGTCTGGACGGGCGACGCTCAACGAGGCGGCACTTGGTCGACGCTCGGGCGGACGCGTCGATCTGTACGACACGACCCTTCGGGACGGAGAGCAGACAGTCGGCGTGGTGATGAGCCCTGAGCAGAAACTCGAGATCGCCCGGCTGGTCGACGCCTTCGGGGTCGACCGGATCGAGGTCGGGTTTCCGCGAGTCTCCGCAGAGGACACACGCGCCATCGAGCTGATTGTCGACGCGGGGTTGCGCGCCGAGCTCTGGGGGTTCGCGCGCGCGGTGTCTGCCGACGTCGATGCGGTGATCGAGTTGGGGCTGCATGCGACGGTGATCGAGGCTCCCGTGTCCGACCGGAAGCTCGACGCACTCGGCGTCAGTCGCTCGACGATCCTCGACCGTATCGAGGCGGCGGTGGGGCACGCGACGGCAGCCAACGTCAAAGTCGCGTTCTTTGGCGTCGACGGCTCGCGCGCCGACATGCGGTTTCGTCGTCGGAGGTCTATGCAGCGGGCAATTGGCGCTGGGGCTACCGAGGTGGTAGCAGTCGACACTCTCGGGATTGCAACGCCCGAGGCGGCTGCGTACTTCGTTCAGACGATCATCGAGACCGTTGGAGCCGGACGTGCCCGTCCACTACCACGGCCACGACGACTTTGGACTCGCAACCGCAGGAGCGGTCGCCGCTGTCGGGGCCGGAGCGACCTGGCTCCACGGCACCCTCAACGGGATGGGCGAGCGGGCGGGCAACGCGAACCTGGCCGAGATCGCCTTCGCCCTCGAAGCCCTCTACGGCTACCAGACTCAACTGAAGCTCGAGCAAACCGTCGCGGTCAGCAATCGCGTACGCGAGATCTGCGGCTACGCGTTGGCTCCCTGGTCGGCGCTCGTCGGCGAGAACCTCTTCCGCCGCGAGACCGGCGCGGTCGCCGCGCAGTTCCACGATCCGCCGGCTGTCGAGCCATACTCGTCGGATCTCGTCGGTGCTACGAGGAGTGTCGTGCTCGGCAAGAAGAGTGGCGCCGACTCGATCCGGATTCGCGCTGAGGCCCTCGGGCTTGAGGTCCCCGAGGACGTCCGTAGGACGCTGCTCGAGGATGTGAAGGCCCTCTCGATTCGCAAGGGCGGCCTGGTCACGGACGCGGAATTTCGGTCACTGGCGGCCGAACGAGTTTGAACCGTACGCCGACCATCGACTTCCACGCACATCTGCTCGAGCGGAGCGTTCTCGCCCAGACACTGCCCAACTCCGTGTTCGGCGCGTTCGGCGCGCGGCCCGGCCAGGCTCGGCCCGAGCCCGGTTCGCGGCTGGCGAACGCCCATGAGCGGATGCTTGACCCGGCTCGGAGGCTGGCTGACATGGATGCGCGCGGAATCGACATCCAGGTGCTCTCGTCGAGCACAGTCATGCAGTACACGCGGCTGGGCGGAGCCGTCACTTCAGCGCGAGCTCGAGGCGACCATCAACGACGCGATTGCATCGCTCTGCCGCTCGGCGCCTGACCGCTTCGTCGGGGCGTTCACGCTGCCGCTGGCCGACCTCTCCCTTGCGCACGCCGAGTTGGAACGGGCCGTCGGAGAGCTCGGCCTCCGTGTGGCGAACCTGCCCGCAGCCGTCGACGGCGTCTACCTTGGCGCGTCTCGATTCAGGGCTCTTTGGAAAGCGCTTCGCGCTGCAGGCGTTGTCGCGTTCATCCACCCCGACGGCGTGAAGGACGAATGGTTCCAGCCCTTCGCGCTCTGGAACTCACTCGGTCAGTCGATCGAGGAGAGCAAAGTAATGGCTTCGATGATCCTCGAGGGCGTTTTCGAGGATCTGCCCGACCTGCAGGTCGTCGTCGCACACG
The DNA here is from genome assembly GCA_963847845.1 of uncultured Actinomycetes bacterium. Classification (GTDB taxonomy): domain Bacteria; phylum Actinomycetota; class Thermoleophilia; order Gaiellales; family Gaiellaceae; genus PALSA-600. Next base: position 112,067 of record CAWKBI010000004.1, on the reverse strand, counting down.
GGGGCGGGTTCCTGCCGCACTACCTGGGACGCCTCGATCGCAACTTCCGAAACCGTCCGGGCAGCGCGCGCAACATCACGAAACTTCCGAGCGAGTACCTGCGCAGCTTCTATTTCGATACGTGCGTCTACGACCCGCAGGTGCTCAGTGTGCTGATCGAACGGGTCGGCGTCGACAGACTCGTTCTCGGCACGGATTACCCTGTCGGGGACGCCGAGACGCTTCAGATCATGGAGCTGGCAGGCGCGAGCGTCCCTCAGCATCGACGCGATGCGCGGCGGGAATGCCGCCTCGCTCCTCGGACTCGCATGAGCGACGCCGCGTGAGCCCGCCTACGACTTCGAACGGGTGCGTCGCGAGATCCTGCGCGTACCTCCCTCGCCGCTGCCCGCCTTCGCCCCTCCCGAGCTGACGCCGCTGACGAAGTCGCTCGGAGAGGCGACGATCGGCGTCGTCACGACCTGCGGCGCATACTTCCCCGACCAGGAGCGGCTCGGCGAGACCGAAGACACGACTTTCCGGCTGTTGCCACGCGAGCGCGGCACTGACGGCCTGCTGATCGCACACCGAACCCCGATCCGCGTCTTCGCCGAGGCGGACCTCAATGTCGCCTACCCCGTCGAGCGTCTGATCGAGCTCGAGGCGGCCGGCACGATCGGCAGGCTCGCCGACCGCGCCGTCTCGATGGTCGGCTCGATCACCCGTTATGACGAGCTCGCAATGACGACGGCTCCGGCGATTGTGTCGGAGCTACGACGGCAAGGAGTTGATCTCGTGCTCGTTCTCCCGTACTGCCCGCAGTGCCATGTTGCAGCGGGGGTGCTTGCACGGGCGATCGAAGCTCGCGGCTTGCCGACGACCAGCATCGCCACGCTTCGCTTGAACGCGCTCGCACTCAAACCGCCCCGTGCCTCGTTCCTCGACTTCCCGCTCGGCTGTCCGTGTGGTCGCCCGGGCCGGCCCGCGCAGCAGCGCGAGATCCTCGGCGCCGCCCTTGCGGCGGCGGCCTCGGACTGGCCCGTCTGGGAGCTCCGCAGGCTCCGATTCGCTTGGGGGGACGACCCGGAGGACCGGAGTTGGGAGCAGCACGTCGATGGTCTCTACCGCCTCGATCGAGAGATCCGCGAGACCGTCGCCCGGCATATCGCAGACCACGCACGGATCGGCAGCACTCTCCAAGGGCATGAAGAGGAATTCGTGATCAGGTGCAACTGCTGAGCCGGGCGAAGGTTGCAATCGAAGATTTGCGCAAATATAGTCACGCGAACGACTGCAGAACGGCGCGGCGACGATGCCGCGTTCCCCTACCGAAGGGAGGGAAGAGTTGACCTACAAGTCGCTCTCAGCGTCTCGGGGCAAGGCCGACACGGCCCGCGGCGACGAACGGTTGTCCGCGCCCACCCGCTCGACGAGTATCGGTCTCGCAGTGGTCGCGGCCGGACTGATCGCGCTCGCGGCTGCGGTCGGGGCGGGTGCACATCGAGCGAGTTCGTTGAACGCGGCGGTGATCGCACCGTTCAGCGGGCCTGCCGCGAATCTCGGCAAGTTCATCAGCCTCAGCTGCTACGCGGCGGCCCAGGAGATCAACAAGAGCCGGCGGAGTCCTCGGTAACGACCTGAATTGCTCGACGGTGGACGACACCGGTGACCCTGCCGACGCCGTGCCGGCCGTGACGCGGGCGCTCGCGACGTCGAACATCACGTTCGCGACAGGCCTCGAGACGAATACCGCCGCCGTCACGATCCCGCTCATCAACAATGCGAAGGTCCCGTTCTTTACCGCGAACGGTCTGCCGGCCTTCGACAAGACGACGGACGCGTACTTCTGGCGGCTCTCGCCCTCCGACGCCCAAAACGGGGCGGCCTACGCCGTCTGGGCCCACCTGAAGAAGTACAAGAGCGTCGCTGTCGTTGTGCAGGCAAACGCGGGCAACGATACGGCCTTGCCGGGCATCGTCACCGCTCTGAAGAACCTCGGCATGAAACTGACGATCAAGCTCGACATTCCAGGTGACGCCGCGTCCTACGCGAGCGTTGTCGCGAAGGTGATCAAGTCGAAGCCACAGGCCATCATTGCCGCCGCCGACCCGCAGACGGCCGCAACGTTCTTCTCCCAGTACAAGCAACTGAACCACGGTAAGGTCCCGCCGCTGATCAGCGGCACGGACTCGCTGACGCCCGACTACTTCAGCGCCTTGAGAAAGTGCTCGGGACGCAGTTCGTCACGACCAGCATCTCGCTGGTCGGCTACCACGTGAATCCGGGGTCGGCGGCGTTCGCGGCCTACAAGGACGGTCTGACGACCTCGTCGCATGTTGCTGCCTCCGACGTCCCGGTTGTGAGCGGGCATCGGGGTGATCGCCGCCCTCTACGACGGGGACATCGTCATGGCTCTCGCGATGACCGCCGCGAACTCGTCGTCAGGCTCGACCTGGAACAAGTTCATCCCGGCAGTGACGACCGCGGGGAAGAACAAAGTCGTGGTTCATACCTTCGCAGCCGGTCTCGCCGCGCTCAAGGCGAATAAGCAGATCGACTACGTGGGTACAGGCGGCCAGATCCGATTCAACAAGTGGCACAACTCCGCCGGCAACTTCTCAGCGACCGCGTTCAACGGCGACGGAAGTCCACGCCTGCTGAGCGTGTACGGCGGCGGACTGATCGCGAAGGCCCTGAAGTAGGACAAACCACACCTGTCGGTCGTCTGGCGCGCGCGCGGAGGCGCCGGACGATCGGCGGGAGTGAGCTCGGTCAGATCTTTTATCGTCCGACACCGAGGAGGCTTACGTGGCAGTGATCCTGCAGACGATCGGCTTCGGCATCGCGGCCGGGGCGGTCATCTCGCTCGGAGCCGTCGGCTTCACGGTGCAGTTCGGGATCAGCAACGTCCTGAACATCACGTACGGCGCGCTGATGACCCTCGCGGCCTACCTCGGCTATTGGTTTCTGAACCGCGGCATCGACGTCTGGATTGTCTTCGTCTTCGTCGGGCTGATCCTCGCCGTCGCCTCGGTCGCATTCAACCGCCTCTTCCTCAGCCCGCTGCAGCGCCGCGGAGCCGGCTTCGTCAACGTCGTGATCGGCACGGTCGCGGCCGGCATCATCCTGCAGGGCGTGATCGTGATCCTCGTCGGCCCAGGCGCGATCACCTATGGGGCCCAGTACGGCCACTCAGTGTCGGGCCTCGGTTTCACGTTCACCGTCGCGCAGCTGGTGATCATCGCGATGACGCTTGTACTGATGCTCGCGCTGCACCTTCTGCTCACGCGTACCAAGCTGGGTCGCGCGATGCGCGCAACCTCGACGAACCGCACCGTGGCGCGTGCGTGCGGAATCCCGATCGAGCGGATCATCGACCTCAGCTGGCTGATCACCGGCTTCATGTGCGGTATCGCCGGGGTGGCACTTGCAGTCACCACGGTGACGTTCGACTTCAGCCTCGGCGCGACGTTCCTGATCTACATGATCGCGGCCGCCGTGCTCGGCGGGATTGCGCAGCCCTACGGGGCGATGATCGGCGGTCTCGTCGTGGGGATCGCCAGCCAGTTCGGAGCGGCGTACTGGAGCCCTGCCTACCAGGACGTCGTGGCGTTCACGATCCTGATCTGCATGTTGTTGATCCGGCCACGCGGTCTCTTCTCCGCCGCAGGAGTCGCCCGACGGAACCTCGCGGCGACGTGACCGGCTACGAATACTACGCCGTCGTTCTGCTCGTCTATTTCGGAACGTTCCTGATCTCCGCCTGGGGTTTGAACCTGGAGTTCGGCGTCGCCGGCGTGCCCAACTTCGCCTACATCGTCCTGGTCGCAGCCGGTGCGTACACCTACGCGATGCTGACGCTCGGCCCCGATTCGTCGAACGGCGGATTTCAGCATTACCTCTTCGGCGCACGCCTGCCGTTCGCACTTTCGTTGCTGTGCGCGGCGGGCGTGTCGGCGGTGCTCGGTGCTCTCATCGGCGTCACCGGTCTCAAACGACTCCGTCCCGACTACCAGGCGATGGCCATGCTCGTCATATCGATCACCGCGACGACGATCGTGATCGCTGACACCGGCCTCGTCAACGGCAGCGCGGGGCTGGCTCTGATCCCCAATCCGTTGCATTCGCTCCAGGGAGCACAGCAGCAGGCCTGGGGATACGTCGCGCTCGTGGCGCTGTGCTGCGTGCTCGTCTACTTGGTCCTTCGGCGTTTTACGGGCGGACCGTTCGGCAGGCTATTGCGCGCGATGCGTGACGAGGAGGAGGCGGCGCTCTCGATCGGCAAGAACGTGGTCGCGCTTCGGATTGCGGTCCAGGCCGTGGGCGGCGCGATGGCCGGTCTCGCCGGTGGGCTCCTCGTCGGGTTCATCGGCGGCTGGTCGCCGAGTGCCTGGCTGTTCATCGAGACGATGGCGCTCCTCACAGCGATCATCGTGGGCGGAATGGGCAACGACTGGGGAGTGGTCGCCGGAACGCTGATCGTGCCGACGCTGATCGTGCAGGGCGTGCAGTTCCTGCCCACTGTCGGCGGAAACCCGGAGCTGATCCCGCAGCTCGGCTGGATCATCCTCGGCGTCATGACGATCGGCTTCCTGTTCGTTCGACCTGTCGGGCTCATACCCGAGCGACAGCTCTCGCAGCGACAACGACGCCGCTCCGCGTGGGGCAGCGTGGAGGCTGCGGGCGAGGCACGCGAAGCAGCGGTGCTCAATCTCGTCTCGACGATCCCGCCGCGTCCCGCGCAGCCTCTGGTGGGAGTTCCGGCAGCCTCCGGCCCCCCAATCCTCGCGATCGACGGCCTGGTCCGCGATTTCGGGGGTGTGCGAGCGGTGAATGGCGCAACGTTCAGCGTCGACCGCGGGACGATCACTGGTTTGATCGGCCCGAATGGTGCCGGCAAGTCGACGACGCTCGGGATCATGAGCGGCTTCATCAAGCCGGGCGCGGGCTCCGTCTGGTTCGACGGAGACGACGTCACGAAGGTTCCTGCCTACCGCCGCGCGCGTCGGGGCCTCATCCGTACTTTTCAGCTTTCACGGGAGTTCGGCACGCTGACGACGATCGAGAACCTGATCGTCGCCGCACCGCGCGCGCGGAGCGAATCGCCGCTCGGAGTGGTGGGCGGCCGCCGCTACTGGGGCGCGGAGGAGCGCGCCAACACGGAGCGGGCACGGCAGCTGCTCGCCCGCTTCCAGATGGAAGACAAGGCGTATGAGCGGGCGCGAAACCTGAGCGGCGGTCAGAAACGGATGCTGGAAGTGATGCGGGCCGTCATGGCCAAGCCCGCTCTTCTGCTCCTGGATGAACCGACTGCTGGACTCAGCCCGTCACTGACCGACCGGCTCGGCGACGCCTGTCTCGCTCTGCGCGACGAGGGCCTGTCGATCATCCTCGTCGAGCACGAACTGGCAACAGTTGAGCGGCTTTGCGACAACGTCATCGTCATGGTGCAAGGCAGCGTCTTCGCCGAAGGAACGATGGCCGACCTCCGTGCAAGAAAGGAAGTGCAGGAGGCCTATATTGCCGGTTGAGGAGGCGGCTCCACTTCCGCCGGCCACACTTGAGGCGCGCGGGCTCGTGGCCGGATACGGCGATATCGAGATCGTCCACAAGATCGATCTCCGCGTGGTCGACGGGGCCCTCGTCTCCGTCGTCGGTCCGAACGGAGCGGGTAAGAGCACGTTGCTGAAGGCAATCCTCGGCCTCGTCAAGGTGTTCGACGGCACCGTCTTGCTCGACGGGAACGACGTGACACGGCTTCGTCTCGAGCAGCTCGTGCGGCTCGGGGTCGCTTACGTGCCGCAGGTCGACGACGTCTTCGAGACCCTCCGCGTGCACGAGAACCTCGAGATGGGCGGCTATCTCGTCGACAAGAAGACCCGTGCGGACCGAATCGAAGAGGTGCTCGAAGTCTTTCCGGTGCTCTCGAAGCACATGCGCAGGTACGTCGGAACGATGAGCGGCGGTGAGCGGAAGATGGTGGCCGTTGGACGTGCGTTGATGACTGCGCCACGAGTCATCGTCTTCGACGAGCCGACGGCAGGTCTCTCACCTGCCCTCGTGCGATCCGTCCTGGAAGACCAGGCGCGTGCGCTCGCCGACCGCGGCAAGGCTGTTCTCCTGGTCGAGCAGCGGGCGCACGCTGCGCTCGAGCTTTCAGACTGGGCGTATGTCCTCGTGCAAGGAGCAGTAGCAATGTCGGCACCCGCCGGCGAAGTCCTTCACGATCCTCAGATGGGCGAGGTTTTTCTCGGCGGTACGGCACGCGCGTGATCTGAGCTCGGCCGCGAAGGGCTGAGCCTGGGGTAGTGGCTTGTAGCCGAGTGTGCGTGCATAGGTGTCGTTCCCGGACAGCGGCCCCTTGACGCACGGGCTTGCGGCAGGCTCGGTCACGCAGCGCGTGGGCCGATCAGCCAGGATGAGCTGCATGGTCGGCCCGTCAGCCGAACGTCCGTCGTCGTTGCGGCGCTGGCTGGGTCAGGGCCGCAAGTGGCTACGCGCGAGTCCGACTGGGCTCGTTGCGCTTGCGCTCGCAGTCGGCGTGGGCGCGGGCGCCGGCGCAGTGGCGTTCCGCTATCTCATTCTCGGCTTCACGAAGGCGTTCACGGGACACGCCGACTACAGCGCGGGAGGCCACGCGTCGTACGGGTACTTCCATGGGGTCGGCTTCTGGTTCGTCGTCGCGGCGCCGGTCGTGGGCGGACTGATCTACGGCCCGCTCATCCATCTGTTCGCGCCCGAGGCGCGCGGGCACGGCGTCCCTGAGGTGATGTTCGCCGTCGCCGAACGCGGAGGGCGCATCCGTCCGCAGGTCGCGGTCGTCAAATCGCTTGCGTCCGCGCTCTGCATCGGCTCGGGCGGCTCGGTCGGCCGCGAAGGGCCGATCGTGCAGATCGGCTCCGCGCTCGGATCCACCCTCGGGCAGTTGTCACGCGTGCCCGAGTCGCGCCTGCGAATCCTCGTCGCCTGTGGCGCCGCCGGCGGCATCTCGGCGACCTTCAACGCGCCGATCGCAGGCGTTTTCTTCGGCCTCGAGCTGATCCTGCGCGACTTCGAAGCCGAGTCCTTCGGCGTGGTTGTGCTCTCTTCGTTCGTGGCCGACATTGTCGGCCGTGCCGCGTTCGGCTCGCAACCCTTCCTGAGGCTGCCGGCCTTTCAGGTCCGCTCCCCGGTCGAGTATCCCCTCTATATCGGCCTCGGTCTCGCGGCTGCAGTCGTCGGTGTCGCTTTCATCCGCTTCCTCTATGGCGCCGAAGACGTCGCCGACCGGGTCTGGGGCAGCCGGCCGGAGTGGCTCCGCCCCGCCGTCGGCGGCCTCCTGCTCGGGCTCGTGCTCCTCGCTTTGCCGGAGCTGTACGGCGTCGGATACCCGCCGCTCGAGAAGGCGATCGGCGGCCAGTACGTCGTCGGACTTCTGCTGCTCTTGCTCCTCGGCAAGATCGTCGCGACCAGCCTCACGATCGCGATCGGCGGGTCCGGCGGCGTCTTCGCGCCTTCCCTCTTCATCGGGGCGATGCTCGGGACCGCGTACGGGGACGGTGTCCATCATCTGCTTCCGCATCTCACCGCACCCGCCGGTGCGTACGGGCTCGTCGGCATGGGAGCGGTCTTCGCTGCCGCCGCGCGTGCACCGATCACCGCTGTGATCATCATCTTCGAGCTGACCGGCGATTACCGGATCATCCTGCCGCTCATGTTCGCGATCGTCCTTGCGAGCGGAACCTCGAAACTGCTGAGCGCCGACACGATCTACACGCTGAAGCTGCGCCGACGGGGCATCGACATCATGCGCGGCCGCGGCGCGAACCTCATGCAGCTCGTGCGCGTGTCGGAGGCGATGCAGCCGCCGCCGGCCGCCCTGCCTGCGGACATGCCGCTGAACGAGGCGATCGCACGCCTTGCCGAGGCGACCACAGACGGGCTCCCCGTCGTGGACGTCGACGGCGCCTATCGCGGCACGCTGAACTCGCAGCAGATCGAAGAAGCGATGCGCGAGAACGCACTCGACGCGACGGCCGGCGAGCTCACGCAGGATCTGCCGCCGCTCTCACCCGAACAGACGCTCGAGGAAGCAGTCGGAGCGCTGCTGCGCGCACGTTCTGGGCTTCCGGTCTTCGACGCAGGCGGCGGCGTGCCGGCGGGCTGGCTCACCCATGTCGACGTTCTTCGCGCCTACAACAAGCGACTTCAGCGGGGCATCGGCACAGCGGAGGATGACGCTGAATCGCCGGCTCCCGTCGGGAGGAGCCGGGTCGGCGGAATCCTCGCCCGCCTTCGCGGCTACCGGATCGTCGACCTGGAACTAGCACGGGCCGACGAGCCCGTTGGCCGGCGCGTACGCGAGCTCAACCTGCCACCGCGATCGACCGTGCTAGCGCTTCGCCGCGGCAATCGTGTCATCGAGCGGGCCGCGGACGAGCGACTCGAACAGGGCGACCGGCTTACCGTCCTCGTACCCTCCGCAGCTGCGGACGAACTCGCCGACCTGATCGCCTCGCCACCCGAGGGAAAGGAGGCAGGAAAGGAGCACCTCCCGTGAGATCGGCGCAGTACGAATCGAACAGGCTTTCTTCCCGCGCGGCGGCTCGGGAGGGTCGCCAGGTCGGTGCAGCCCGGTCGTCGCCGCGCGCCGCGAACGACGTGAATGAGTCTGCGTCCGAGATGCAGCACCCGGCCAGACCGCGCTCGTGCAGCTCAGCTGGCGCCTATGAGGGCGCGATCGACAGCGCGCCGACAGGGCACATGTCACACAGGGCCTGGGCGCGTGATTCTTCGAGTTCGGGGACGAGGGGGCGTGCGACGCCCTGCTCGTCCAACTCGATTGCTTCGGGGTCGAACGCCACACATTCGGCCGAGCCGATGCAAGCATCAGGATCGACCATCAGATGCATAAGCATGTCGCTGTCCTCCTAGGACGTTGTCGGGCTGGTTCGTTCGTCAAGACGGGGCCGAAGCAACGAGGTCGCGTGCCTCGAGCAGTCGCGTCGGGGAGTTCAACAGAAGCACGCACGCGGCCGCGCCGGCGAGATCGCGGCCGACGAAGAGGCCGTCGTCCTCGTGCCACTCCACCGCCGCGTCACCCATTCCAACCTGCTGGATCCGGAGGCGCCCGATGTCGCTGAAGAAGTAGGGCTCGCGCGCGTACGGCGTGGTTGACCCGAGGATCGCATCGGCCACGTGACGGCCGCTCCAAAGCGCGTGATCCCAGTGCGGTATCGCGATGCGACCCCAGCGTGGATGCGGGAACGAGACGCAGTCGCCACAGGCCCAGAGGCCGTCACGGTCGAGAACGCGCAACCGCTCGTCGGCAGCGAGCACAAGCGCTCTCCGGTCTGCGCCGACAAGCTCAGGTGGGAGACTCGTCCCGAAACCCGCGGCCGAGACGACGACATCGGAGCACAGCTCACCGTGGGTCGAGGTGTGGATGACCGCACCCCCGACCCCGATGGTCGCTGACTCGATCTTGCACGAGCCGAGGAAGTGCACGCCGAGTTCGTCGAGGGCCGCACGAGCTGCGTCGGAAACGCGCGGCAAGAGGCGGGCCAAGGGGCGCTCGAGCATGTCGACCAGCGTGACGTCGTGCTCGGCCGCGAGGGTCGCGGCGGTCTCGGTGCCGATCAGTCCGGCCCCCACAACGATCACACGCAGTCCCGGGACGGTCAAACGTCCAGCGAGCGAGACAAGGCCCGCTCCCGTCGTGTTCTCCTCGGCTCTCTCGAAACCAGCGATCGGCGGCTTGGGGTAACGCAGGCCGGTCGCCCAGACGAGTGTCGGCGCCACGATCTCGAGCGGAGAGCCTCCGGTCGAGCGGTCGACACAGAGGCGGCGACGGTCGAGGTCGAACGCGGTCACGCGGCCGTCAATGTGTTCGATGCCTCGCTCGGCGAGTTGGGCTGCGTCTGCAAGGAGTGGCACGCGACCGGTTCGAAGCGCGCGCTTTGAGAGTGGGGGCCGATCGTGTGGCAATCCCGGTCCGACCATCGTGACTTCCGCTCCGCGCTCGGCGAGCCGAGCGGCGCACGCGTACCCAGACACGCCGTTACCGACGACGACAATCTCACTCATTAGGTCCATCAGACCCGGACCGACAACCCGTCGCGTCGGTGTGAACGCCGATTCCAACCCGGCAAACCCGCAACCTCCTCGCCGGCCGCCGCATGCGGAAAAACCGCATCGAACCTCGGTGGCGCCACCGATGATGGTCGCCCGCGGCTGGACGATCATTGAAGAACAAGCGGACGTCTTAACGGCGTCGGAACGCGGGGGCCGAGACTCGACCCGGAAGGATCACCATGGCAGCGACGACGACAGAGGATCGGTCAAGTTCGAAGCCGCCAAGCCGCCGAGAGTTGTTCGCGCTGGCAGCAGTGCTCGCAGCGACCGCTCTGACCGGCGCTGCTGCCATCGCCGGGCTGACACGAACAGTTCCCGCCTCGCCAACGGCACCGCAAATCGGCCAGACAATCACTCCCGCTACCCCGACCGCGCCGCGGCGCGTCGAGCCAGGAGACTGAAATGCGCAATCTTTGGGCGACCGTGTTCGCAACGTGGGCCCTGTTCGCGGTGCTCGGTGTGCTGGCGTGGACGCGCCCGCAGGTGACGCCGGCGGCGGCGCCCATTCCGACTGCTGTTGTCGTCACAGACAAGAACGGTGCGAGCCACCTGGTTGTCGTGCAAGGAGGCGCCGCGTCGTCGCACGCGACGACCCGTACCTCGCCGGTACCCGCAGGATGATCGTCGCCCAGTCAGTCTTCACCGAGACCGCTGCAGTTCCGGTTGCGTGGCTTGTTGCGCGCGCGGCAGGTCTCGTCACACTCGCCCTGCTGACGGCCTCAGTCACCCTCGGACTCGCTCTCAGTACGCGGGTGCTCGGAAACCGCCGTGGAAAGATGCTGATCGGCTGGCATCAGACGCTGACGTGGACGGCACTCGCGATGCTCGGTCTGCACATGGGGGCACTCGTGCTCGATCCGACGATCCACTTCGGGATCGTCGGAGTGCTCGTCCCCGGCGCGGCCCCTTGGCGCCCTGTGCCCGTCGCCGCCGGCATCCTCACCGGGTGGCTCATGCTGGCGTTGGCGGTCTCCTTCCACCTCCGGCGTCGCATCGGTCAGCGCCGCTGGCGTTTGCTGCACTACACGACGTTCGCGGCGTTCGCGATCGGCGTGTACCACGCCCTGAACGTGGGCACCGACGTCACTGGAACGCGCGGACTGATCATTGCCGGGATCGTCATCGCACCGGTCGCCTGGCTGACCTTCGCACGCATCCTGATGCCGCGCGCTCAGGCACGCCAAACGCCCACGCCGCGCACGACAGCGGCGCCAACGGCTCTTGCGATCGTGAAGCCGCCGCTCGAGGAGCGTCGGGTGGCGGTGCGAACGTGACGCTTCGGTTGGAGCGTGAGACCTTTCGTGCGATGGGCACGGTCTGCGCGATCGCCGCGACCGCGAGCCCGGCCGAACTCAGGGACGTCCGCCGCGCGATCGACGCGGCGAAGCGCGAGGTGGCGACGTGCGAACATGCACTCTCCCGCTTCGATGCCCACAGCGACCTCTCGCGGCTGAACGACGCCAACGGCGCCTGGCTGACCGTCGGGAGCCGATTGGTCGAGGCGCTCGGCCTCGCTGTGCGGGCACGTGCGGACACGGATGGGATGTTCGACCCGACGATCCTTCCCGCGGTCGTGGCTGCGGGCTACGACCGGTCGTTCGAGTTGCTCACCGACCGGGAAACACGTCCGCTCGATGACTGGTGCGCCGGTGCGCTCATTGACATCGACGCCGACTCGATGCGCGTGCGCATTGCACAGGGCGCTGCTGTCGACCTGGGCGGCATCGGAAAGGGCTACGCCGCGACTCGCGCGCTCGGCGCGATGCGCGCTGCCTGGCCGGCGCTGACCGGGGGCCTCGTCGATCTGGGCGGCGACATCGGCGTCTGGGGCAACTCGCCGGAGGGCGGTCCATGGCGTGTTGACATCACCGATCCGCGAGCCGACGACCGAGTCGTCGGGACGCTGGAGCTCACGGACGGCGGGGTTGCCACCTCGGGACGCGACGCGCGCCGCTTCGGACCAGGCGGCGCGCGTCATCACCTCATCGACCCGGCGACGGGCACGTCTGCAGTCGCCGGGCCGCTCTCGGTTACGGTCGTCGCGGCGAGTGCTACGGAGGCTGAGACTCACGCGACGGCGCTTGCTCTGATGGATGTCGGCGCGTCGCGCAGCTATCTCGCAGCGCGCCAAAATCTGGCTGCGCTGCTGATCCCGCAGGTCGGCGAACCGATCGCGGTCGGCCGTCTTCCGTTGACTCGCGAGCGCCGGAAAGTACGGATCGCACTCACAACTGAAGCAGGAGGATCTTCATGGCACCGATGACGCACATCTCTGCACGGCGGTGCACGGCGGCAATCGCCGCCGCAGCGCTCGTCGCCGTCCTCGCAACCGCCTGCGGTGGGACCGCGACCAAGACGGGCGCGGCCGGCGGAAGCAATCAGACTGCTGCCGAATTCATTCGCCAGGTGACGACCCAGTTCGCGCGAGGTCAGTCGGGACGGCTCTGGGACACGCTCCATCCAGCCGACCAGGCTGTCGTCAGCCGCGCTCGTTACACCTCGTGCGCGAGCAACTCGGGCTTCGACCTGAAGAAGTTCAAGGTTCTGGAGACCTACGCCGAGACCGTGGACATCGCAGGCAATGCGACGCCTTCGACGGCGGTGTCGGTTCAGGCGACCTCCGATGATGGAGTGACGACTGCGACGATGCACGCGATCTCGCTCAACGGCACGTGGCACTGGATTCTCTCGCCGACCGACTATCAGGCCTATAAACAGGGGAAATGTCTGTCGGCCTAGTGATCAGATCGGGGCACAGCAGTCCGCGGTTGCGCGACCATGGTTCCGATCCTGCGGAGCGCTGCACGTTGTTGCTCTAAGTGGTCTGGTGGTGAAGTGTCTCCGCCGCTCGCAGGTGAAGAGCGTCGACGTCGGCCAGCCACGCCTCGAGAAGCGCCAGCTCCCGCTCGTCGATCCAGCCGTGCTCGACGAGGAGCTGGTACGCGAGGCGCATGTTGCTTCCGATGAGATTCTGACCGGCTGGAAGATCGAGGCTTTCGAGCGCCTCGCACATTGCACGGTTTTCGAGGTAACCGGGCACCTCAGCTCTGAAGTCGCACATGAGATCGTGCGCGTTTCGATCTTGGCTGATCGTCGGGCCGTGAAACAGGACCCCCCAGCCGTTGACCCAGGCAAGCCGCTGCGCGACGAAGCTTCGCCAGATGTCGGTCATGCGGACCGAGCAGTAGGCTGGGAGGTACATCAACGAAAAGGCCTCCGGCCACCAGCACGTGTTCTGGCTGTTGAACGGGCACCACGTCCCGGCGGTGAGCGCGACACTGGGGCCGGGATCGAATCGACCAGGAGCGTCAAACAGCAGTCGATAGATGGCGTCGACGTCTGGGTCGTCACTGACGAGACCCTGCTGGATCGGGCAGACGATTTCCTCGATCGGCAGTGACTCATACGCCGGAACGGTCGAGCGCACATGCTCGAGTGGCAGGCCCCTGGGCCAGATCTTCGTGTCCGAGAAGTAGCGGTAGACGTTGACCCATCCTCCGGCGGCGAGAGTTGCGACCAGCTGCGTTCGCTCGCGAGAGTCCCAGAATCCCTCGAACGCCGTGGTGTCGTCATCAGTTTCGACGATGATCGACGCTCCTCGTTGCATGGCGAGGAGATATCCAATGTTCTTGCGGGCGTAGCGCCCAGTGGGGCAGATACGGGCGAGTTCGAAGGGAAGTTGGCGCTGTCGCTCGAGGCTGTAGAAATCGCATCCCTCGAGCTCGAAGCTCGCCGGGCTCGCCTCATCTCCGATCAGGATGAAGTCGAAGGCCGTTCTCCGAGACGCCGTCGCGAGCGCCTTGAGGGCTGGGGTTGGCCCCGCGATCGACGTGATCACCAACCGTTCGTCCCTACGCATTTACAAGCTTTTCGTCAGGCGTCGGCGAAAGAGCTTCACGAGCGTGAGCAGGGACTCCGCAATCGCGCGAGTCCCGACGCTGTGACTGCCGGCGTCGTACTGGATCGGGACCTCGGCGACGCGGAGGTTGCGGCAATGGGTTTTGATCTCTGTTTGGAAGAAAGGGCCCTTCGACGAGATTCCCTTGGCGAGAACGGTCTCGAGTGCAGCTCGCGTGAACAACTCGAATCCACCCGTCATGTCGGTGAGCTTCGTGCCGAGCAGGAGATTCGCGAGTGCAGTGCCGCTTCGACTGACAGCGCGCCTCCGTAGCGTGCCGTGGTTCTGTCCGCCGGCGAGGAATCGGCTGCCGAAGACGCAATCTCCCCCTTCGACCATCAGCTCCAGGAAGCTGCCGATGTCACGCGGTTGGTGGCTGAAGCCGCCGTCGATCTCCAGGATCCAATCGCTGCCGGCGGCGAGCGCTTCCCGGTAACCGCGGATGTACGCATCTGCAACACCTCGCGTCTCCGGAGCCCAGATCACGCGGAGGTCCGCCTGGATGTTTCGATGAGCAGAAAGCAGCTCTTGCGTGTCGTCCGCCGAGACATTGTCGAGGACGACGAAGAGCGTGACGGACTCGAACCCGTATCGCCTGCACTCAGACAGCGTGGCGTCGACAAACTCGACAGCGGTTCCGGCCTCGTTTGCCATCGGGCAGACAATTCCGAGCCGAAGCCCATCGAATTCCGATGCTCGAGAGGCGTGCTGGGTCATCTCGGTCGCCGCCATTCCGGGCTAGTCCTACAGCTCGTTTCTGAGCGGACGATGAGCCCGGGTACGCTTTGCCGATCATCGGCCGAAACGTACGGGCAAGCGTCGCGGGAAGGCGGCTCACGTCCTTCTTGGTCGGGGCGGCGGTTCCGGTTCTGGCAACCGCGGCGATCGCGAGCACGCCGATAACACGCCTCGGAACCGGCGCGCGGGAAGTCTGGGTCATGCGACCCGCCGGACGGATATCGAGCGTGGTCATATTTGCCCACGGCTGGAGCACGCCATTCCCTGCTGGATTCGGCCCGTGGATCGCCCACCTTCGCGCTCGCGGCTCGATCGTGATCTATCCCCGCTACCGCGTCGGCGCAGGAGACTCGACAGGCTCGGCACTGGCCGCGTTCGAGTCGGGAGTCCAGAGTGCCTTCAAGCGCATCGGCCCCTTGCATGTGCCGGTCGTCGCTGTCGGGAAATCGTTCGGGGGAAGCGCGGTGTTCGACTACGCCGCATCTGCCCGCAGTTGGGGCGTGCCAGGGCCTGTTGCGATCCTCAGCATCTTCCCGGCACTGCCGATTGGTGCCCTTCCGGCGCATCCGGTCCCTCCGAGAACATTCATCGTGCTTTTCGTTGGCGATGCCGACACGACCGCGGGCAGCGCAGGGGCTGATGCGTTCTGGCTCTGGCTGCGCGGACACCGGGTCGGCGAAAAGCGTTACGTCGTCATTCGGTCTCGACCGGGCTTCGTCGCCAATCACGACTCCGCGCAGCGGACCGACGCCGTGGCGCGAGCGATCTTCTGGGCGCCCCTCGACCGTTTGATCACCCGTGCTCGCAAGCTTCGTCTCAAATGAGGCAGGCGCTGCTCAGCCGAAAGGAACAGTTCTCAAAGCGCGCGCGGTCGTGCGACGGTAGATGGCGAAAAAGTCGCGATCGTCAGGGACGAGATAGCGATGAACCGACTGCTGGTCGTTGGGAACCACCTTGGTGGCGTTTCCGACGCCCCCGCGCCCATAGGTGATCAGGCTCGGCCACTCGGCGTTGATGTCCATTTCGACAGCCCGGACAGCACCGGCATGGATGAGAACGTCTGCGAGGGTGGCCGCTGTCTGATCTTCGGCCGCCACGTAGATGAGGTTGCCGTGTCGATCGAGGCCCAGCCCGGAACGCCAGACTCGCACAGCGTTTCCGAGCGTGCTCCCCCAAAGTGAGCCGTTGTCGAGTAGAGGGTTAGGCGTTCCGTAGTCGACGATCAGCGGAAGGTTTTGAGCAGCGAGAACAACGTTCGTCGAGGGCGTGGCCGCGCCCTTCCAGGAGATGATGTTGACCTCTCCGTTCTTGTAGGCGACCACGGTGCCTTGGCCTTGCCGTAGCGGCGCCACGCTCTGACGGTTGACGAAGAATCCACCGTGGCTATCACGCAGCAGGAAGCCACTGTTGAACGTCGCGAGGACGCGCCAACGTTGGTCGTACGGCACCTGCATCGGGCCCCTCGGATTCATCGAGGGCGGCTCGTACCGGCCGGGATAGAGAGCGAGCTGCGTACGCGTGTGGTCGAACCAGGCTACGTAGGCGACAACGCGCGGGTACGCCGACTCTGGTCGGAAGGTGGTGACGAGCACTGGTGGCGCACCATCGACGATCCGCCCCGTCGTCAGCCAGATTCCCTCTCCACGAAGTGCCGGGTGAAGGAGCGGCGCGATCCTCTTCGGCCGAAAGACGACTGCCCGCGCGGTATCAAGGCCGACGGGTGCTGCACCTACCGTCGGGAGTACCTTCAGTGGTGGGCCGCCCTTTTTCGGAGCGTTCCAGGTGTAGTACAGACGCTCCACGTCGTTCACCAGCCAAGCCCCATGGTGAACGCGAAGCCATTCGACGCTGCGGATCCCCAGCGGGAGACTCGAGGGGCGGGCCATGGTCGTCACGTAGGAATAGATCACCGGAAGGAGGAGGACGAAAAGAATCGCGAGCACGCGGCGTCTCACAACGCGCTTGCGCCTTGCGGCGCGGCGCTTCCGCTTGTGCGCTGTCGGATCCGCCTCGGGAAGATCGGCATCCGGCGACGGGCTCCACGACATCATGTTCGGTCGCATCCGACGCTCGTCATGCGAATCGAACTGTGCTTCCGGACATGTTCCTTAGCGAACCGTGAGAGCGCTAGCCTGTCTTCGTCGCACTGAGCTTGACCTGAGGTGGCGCGGCTCCCACGGTGGCCTACGAGATCGCCGTGAGTGGACCCGCGACGACGGCGACGAGCGCGGGCAGAGCGAGGGACTTCTTCATGGTTCTCCATTTGAGCTGACGAAATCGACCGAGGGCAGTGTCCCGTGGGCAGATGAGCCGTCAATGAGACCTGTCGATCCGGCTTGCGGGTGATCACGGTGCAACGTCGCGTTCATGACGCTGCTCGTGACTCTTAGTGGTGTGCAGGTACGTATCTCATCTGATGTCGCTCACTAACGTGTCCGCGAACCGACACACGAACGTCGATTGAGAGGAGTGTCGATGCGAATCGTCTCAATTCTTTCCACCGCCGTGGCAGCTGTTGTCTGTCTTGTTTGGGTTTCTGCTTCGGCGCCCGCGGGCCCTGTTGTGCCGCTGGTCCGGGTGAGCCACGCCGCCTTTGTCGGACACGCCGAGCCAGCGCTTGCGGTCGAGCCAACGGGCTGAAAACGACTTTCCTTGACTCCCGTGTAATGCGTCGGCTCATTCTAGAGTTAGGTCGATGCGGCGTTCGCTTTCAATCGGCCTCGCGGGAGTCGCGCTAGGAACATTCCTCGCTGGTTGCGGAAACACCAGGACTCTCACCGTTACGGTCACCCGGACCGTCACGAAGGCGATGACGCCCGAGGCTGCAGCCTCTGCATGTACGGGCGGCGATCTCGGCGGGAGCTTCTCGGTTGTTCGCGGCAGCGCCGGCGCCGGACAGATCAGCTACGAACTGACGCTGACGAATACCTCCAGCTCACACTGCTGGGTGTCCGGGATCCCCGGCCTGCAGCTTCTCGACTCGCAGGGCGGCGCGTTGCCGACCTCGGTATCGAGCGCCCATCCCGGGCAAGGGGCCGCGGCCAAGATCGAGCTACCACCGGGTGGTTCCGCCAAGGCGGAAGCGCGATTCTCGCCCGACGTCACCGGCCCGGGCGAGCCCCGGACGCAGCCGCGCCCGGGACAGCCGGTGAATTGCGAACCGGTCGCCGACATGCTGCGGGTGACCGTCTCCGGCGGCGGTACGCTCATCGTGGCCGTCGATCCCCCGACGCCTGTCTGCGAGCACGGGGCACTCCGCATGGCGCTGCTCTCCGCGCCCTAGCCTCGTCCCACTGCTCAGATCACGTGGTTCTCGAAGGCAGCTACCCGGACTGCCAAGCGCTAGATCGAGGCATACTCCGCATGGCTGTGTCGGAGAGTTCTTCCACAGCGCCCTCGCTCGCGCGTTCGTTGCGCCGCTTCGGGTGGCTTGCCTGGGCGGCGCTGGCTGTCGTGGTGGTCCTCGCCGTGCTGCTCCTGGTCCTGAACCTGGCTCATCGTTCGCCGGCTGCTGCCAAGAGCACCGAGGTTACGGGCGGAGCGACCCCGCCGCCCGTCAGCTGGGGTCCGGGGAAGCGTCGCGCGCCCGGCTTCTCGCTGATCGATCAACACGGTCGGCCCGTGTCGCTGAACGCGGATCGCGGCAGGCCCGTGATCGTGACGTTCATCGATCCGCTCTGCCGGAACTTCTGTCCGCTCGAGGCGAAGCAGTTGAACGAGCTGGTACGTGGGTTGCCGGCGGCGCACAGACCCGCGATCGTCGCGGTGAGCGTGAACGTCTACGGCAACGCGCGGAAGAATCTGCTCGAGGACGTGGCAAGATGGCGGCTTGTGCCGCAGTGGCGGTGGGCTGTTGGTCGTCCTGGACAGCTTGCGTCGGTGTGGCGCCGCTACCAGATCGGGGTGCTGGTGACGACGAAGCGAATCGCCGGGGTGACGGTGCATGAGATCTCGCACACCGAGGCGGCGTACGTGATCGACGGCCGTGGGTACGAACGTGCCCTCTTCCTGTGGCCGTTCCGGTCCGCCGACTTGCGGGCGACGCTGGCCAAGCTGCCGCCGGCCGCGTCGTAGCATCGGCGCCGTGCTGCGCGCCGGGTTTTTCTACCCGTCGCTACCGGACCTCGCGGCGTCGCCGCCGCAGAGCGACCCTGGCTGCGGCGGCGAGCAGGATCGCTGCTACGGCCGCGGCGACGATGACCAGCCGATCGTGTGAGTTGCGCTCCGCGGGTGTGGTGACGTGGGTTGGCGGTGCGAGCTTGATCCCGTCGGCAGCGACGAGTCGCTGGACAGCGGTCTGCGCCGCCGTCAGCAGCCCGTCGGCGCCGGGGCCGATCGGGATCTTGGCCAGTGCTGCGTACGTCGCAGCCGTGGGATGGTGCGGCCAGTTGAAGCCGAAGCCGTTCCGCATGACGATGAGCAACCGCTGCTTGTAGACGAAGGAGAGTTCGAAGCCGAGGAAGCGGGCGTAGGTGCGCGGCTTGCCATAGAGAGAGGTGACAGACCCCATGTCGTAGCTCGTGGCGATCAGGGCGACGCGGATCTTGAACCCTGCCTGGTTCGCCTCCCGGACCAACTGCGCGAACTGGGCCTGCTGCGTCGCGGGGAACTTGGTGTCGTACGGGAAGAACACCTGTTGGCCGATCAAGTAGTCGCTCGCGGGGTCACCGTCCGCGCGGGCGGGCGGGGCCACCGCGAGGCCGGCGGCGAGGGTGAGCAGCGTGGCGAGGGTCAGGAGACGTGGAGCGTGAATGGCGCTGTCACCACCTTTCCGTGCTCGCGAAATTGCAGGAAGAGCCGCCAGGTACCGGCGACCGGGAGCAGCACCCCGACGTTCAGGTGTCCGGGGGTGGCGGAGGTTCCGGTGACGCGGGCGCCGCCGAGCGCGCTCGAGCAGCCGCCTGCGCCCGGCGCGCAGACGTGGGTGTGGAAGTAGTCGAGCGAGCCCGCGCGGAAGAAGACGGCGTGGGCGAGCGCGCCGAACCAGGGGGTGAAGGTCGCGGGCCGGCCCGTCGGGGTGGTGACGGTGAAGTCGAGCAGCTCCGCCTGCACCGCGTGCAGGTGGGGTGTGCCGTGCAGCGTGAAGCGGTAACCGGCGACGGTCTGGGTCGCCGTGAACGGCGGCAGCGGACGTGGCCGGTAAACGCCCTTGACGTGGATCGTCTGGAAGAGCTGGAAGCTCGGCACCGATCCGGCGTTCTTCGGGTAGGCGTCGATCACGACGCGGTAGGGGCCGGGTGCCGGGAATGTGACGGTGTCGGTGAGCCTGCCGTCGGCGCCGACCGGTGGGTGGTGGTGGATAATCACGCTGAGATCGCGCCGGACGATGATCAAGTGGATGCCGTTGTGTGGCCCTTTGCCGTGCCGGTATGCGGTCAGTGGCTTTCCGTTCGGCTGCACGATCGTGAACGAGAGTCTGGTCGGCGCATTCGCAGAGACGGGCAGCGCCGGCGTGAAACCGGTCAGGTGGTAGGTGCGTGCCGCCTGCACGATGATCGCCGGCCCATTTCCGGAGCTGGAGCCGGAGCTGCCGCACCCGCTGAGCGCGGCAGCGGTCGAGGCGACGACGACGAGGGGGAGAATGCGGGCGCGCATGCAGAACCTCCTCTGCTGTGAGTCGTATCGGTGACGGTCGTTCGGTTGCTGGCGGTGGTGGCGCTGCTCCCGATTCCGGTCGGTGTCGGGCCGCGCTTTCACCCACCCGCGGCGGCGCATGGCGCCTGCCACACCGAATCGCTCGCAGCGGGTCAGCGCGTGCACCTGGAGCTGTTCGCGTTGCGGCGCGTTGCGATCGTTCCGGCTGCGATCGGCGTCCGCGGACCGCGGCTGCGGTTCGGTCGCGTCATCGCCGCGCGCTGCCATGCGGCGGTCTGGACGCTCGATCCGAGCGGGGTCGTGAGTTTCACGGGCACGGCGTCGCTGGGCGACGTCTTCCGCGTCTGGGGGCAGCCGATCAGTGCCGGGCGGCTTCTCGGCTTTCGGGGCGGGTCCGCCTTTATCGCAACGGCCGCCACGTCGGCGGCGACCCGCGGCGGCTCCTTCTGCGCGACGGCGACGAGTTGGTGCTCGAGGTCGGCGGCTACGTGCCGCCGCATCGCAGCTTCCGCTTTCCGCGTTGAGCCGCTCACAGGGCCTCCTCGCTCTGGGCGCTGAACTGCTCGCGCAGCGTGACGACGAGCATGCCGGCGCCGAGACCGATGATCGCCGCGATCGCGGTTCGGGCAACAGCGCCCGGTAGGACGGTGAGTGCGACGGCATGCGTGAGCACAGGCCACATCGTCCACGCCTCGTACAGACAACCGAATGCGAGCAGGAAAGCCGTGAAGACGCGGACGCTTTCATCGCGGTGCAGCAGACCGGCGAGGAAGGCGATCCCGATAAGCGAGGTGAACGCGATCTCGAGCTCCGCGCTCCAGGCAATGTCGGGTCGGCCGTAGAGCTCGCGGGCGATCCGCACGGTCCAGACAAGGGGCGCAGCCGCGAAGGCGGCCGTGACCGCGGCGCGGCGTCCGGCCGACGGTGACGCGGCGAGCGCCGCCACTTGGATCGCTGAGAGGAGGCCGGCGAGCGCGAGCCACGGCCAAAGCGAGCCGGGAGGCCGGTAGAGGAGCCTTCCGAGCAGTTCGTACCGGCGCCCGTCGATCAGGAGCGGTACCGACCAGCTGCCGAGCGCACTGACCCGGTGGTGGGTGCGGGCGAGCGGCTCGAGCGCGTGGAGGCGGTGCTCGTGCCAGAGGTAGGCGTGACCACTGCTGAGCCGATGCCAGCGCGGCACCGCGTGGGGGTCGGGTCTGGACGGAGGTCGATGCGGTCGATCCGGTCCGACTGCGCAGTGAGCGAGCGCAGGTTGACGAACACGCCGCGCGCCTCGAAGCGCAGCAGCGGTTCGCCCTCCGCGCCCGGGATCAGCACGACCGCTCCCGGGTGCGACGCGCAGCCAGAGGCCGCGGTCTCCGTCGACCACCTTCGCCTCGACCGACTGCGTCGCGGGCCGCACGCCGCTGATCTGAGCCTGGAAGTTCGTGGCGACCGGGGCGTTCTTGCCCACGTGCGCGGATGCGAGGCTCGGGAGGCTGAGCATGGCGACGAGGACAACGCCGCCGCAGAAGATGGATTCACCCGAGGACATGCTGCAACTCGAGGATCGCGACGATCAATGCGCCGGCACCGGCGCCGAGGGCGCCGATCGCAAGCAGAAGGAGCAGGAGCGGCTTGGTCATCCGGTGGCGTGGTCGACGACGAGGGCGCGTGAACGGCTGCGCCGTCCTTCGGGGTGACCGTGAAGGTCGAGGCCCCAGTGGCCCACCATCACGAGCGCGGGCGCGCGTCGGCTATACACGCCGGGGCTGGTCTCGACGAGCTGGTACTCCTGGTTGCGGCATCTCCATGTCGAGCATCGAGAACTGCACGGTCACGTCGGCGCCGCGCACCGGCCGGCCGTGCGGCTGAGCCGGAGCGCGAACGAGTTCGGCGCCGCCGCCCTGTTCGGGGAGACGAGCAGCTGCAGCGTGTAGCCGCCGCGGTGCAGCGTCGTCGGCGACGCGGCCCGGGGCCGACCCGCGCTAGCGCCGCTCTCCCGCTGAGCGAACGCGGGTGGCGGCGGCGCGAGGCTCGAGAGCAGCGCGGCGGCGAACACGGCGCCGGCAATCAGCAACGCCTCGCCGGCGACGAGCCCGCGCAGCAGCTTCGCAGGCCGCTCGCCGAGCGTCGGCTGTGTCGCAGCGGCGGCCAGCCCAGGCTTGCTGCGCAGCAGGTTGACCGCGGCGAGCGGCATCGTCGCGGCGCAGCATCGCGATCTTGACCAGGATCACCTTGCCGTACGAGGTCTGCCAGAGCGCCGCGAGCACCGGCAGGTGCACGACGGTCTCGCCGATCCCGCGTGCCGAGCAGCAGCAGCACGCAGACGAAGGCGACGTTCGAGAAGCGCGGCACCGCCACGAGCAGCCCGGCGACGCGCCGCGCCGGGCGGCAGGCTGCGCCAGAGGACGAGCATCCCGAGCAGCCCGCCGAGCCAGACCGAGCCGCAGACGAGGTGCAGCCAGTCGAGCAGCGACCGCGAGCCCGCGCGGCGCCGTCTGCGCCGCGTGACCGGCCGCGCCGGGAACGACGAGCACGCGCCGCCGCGCCGAGCAGCGCCCCGGTCAGCGGCGAGCAGCTGCGGCGATCGTCCGCCGCTCCTCGCTGCGGGCGGTCGACCCAGAGCGCGATCCAGGCGGCGAGGCAGAAGAGCGCGAAGCAGAGCTCCATCTCCACGTAGCCGCGGCCGAATGCGGTCGTCCGCCACAGCGGCACGAGCGCGCCGAACGCCCAGAAGGAACGCAGCGAGTCGACCGCCGTCGACTCCTCCAGGTAGACGGGCAGCGCCACCAGGCCGAGCACCGCGGCGACGACGAACGCGAGCGAGAGCGCACGCAGGCTCGTCCCCTCGACGCGGCGGACGAGCGGCCGCGCGATCAGCATCCGCAGAACGAACAGTCCGATCGCGGTCATCACGGTCAGGAACATCGCCCACCGCGCCACGAGCAGCGGCGTCGTCGTCGCCGTCTGCGAGATGTGCGGCACGACGAACTGCGGCGCCGGGCCGGGGTTCGGCCCGACCGCAAACGTGAACGCCCCCTGCACCGGGTGGCCGTCGACCGAGATCGCCCGCCAGTAGACGAGGTACCAGCCCTCCGGCAGCCGCTTCAACGGCACGACAGCGTGTCGGGATTCGAGGCGGCGCGGTGCAGCGGCCCCGCTCGTCTCCGGCTGCCCGTCGACGTCGGTGACCGAGATGAGCGCGAAGCGCGGCTCGACCGCCTCGTCGAAGGTGAGTGAGACGGTCGGCGGCGGCGTGTTCACCGTCACGCTCGCCGCCGGCACGGTCTTCACCAGGTAGGCGTGGGCGGAGGCCGCCGCAGGCAGCAGCAGCGCCGCCAGTGCGGCGGCGGCTACGGCGGCGCTCCGCCCACGGACACTCACGCCAGCTGTCGCGCCCGAGCGCGCGAGCAGCGCCAGTCCGCCGAGGAGGACACCGACGCCGCCGACGACGAGCGCCACGATCGCGAGCGTCGAGTTACCGCCGCCGCTGCCGAGCGAGCTCTTCGCCTCGATCGTCGGCGCCGGATCCTCCGACGACTCGCTGCCCGTCCAGTTGACGATCGAGCCGTCCGAGTAGGTCTGCTGCACGGTGAACGTGTAGGTGCCGGACTTGCTCGGCTCGCCGAGGAACTGGAACAGCGCGTCCTCCTCGGTCGGCACCTTGCCGCCCGTCCAGGCCACCTTCTGGATCACCGTATTCTCGCCGGAGCCCGTCGACTGCTCGACGCGCTTCCAGCCTGGGCTGGGTACGAACGAGTCGATCGAGAAGCCCTGCGGCACCGTGAGCGACGACCTGGGTGGTCGTCGCGCCCTCCTTCTCGGTCGGCACGGCCAGGCTGTACAGCTGCAGCTGATTCGAAAGCGACACGGCAGGGCTGATCCGTGCGTGCGCGGAGGCTGCTGCGGCCACGACCAGCGCTAGCGTCGCAGTCGCAGCCAGCGGGACGGCGAAACGCGCCGCCATGCGTCGGTTGTTCATCGCGTATCGACTCCTTTGTCGCGGGACGTTCAGGTGCACCGGCGCCGACTTTGGCGCGCGGTGCGCAGGGAACTACCGCGTGAGCAGAGGAGGTGCGCGGCCCGCCGCAGACCCTGCCAAGGGCACCAGGCGCGGCAGACGAAGCGAAACGGGGAGACTGACGAGAGCAGACGGGCGGCGCGTCACCCGCACCCCGCGACCGCCGACCAACTGGCCGACCGCCGTCGCCGTGCGAAGCAGCAGCCGCGCCACCAGGAACGCGATCACAGCAAACGGCAACTGCAGCAGCAGTCCCGGTAGGAACGTCGGCGACTCGATCGCCTGCCAGACGAAGGTGCCGGTATGCAGCGACCGTTCCAGGATCTCCTGTACGACGAAGGTCAGCACCGGCAGTAGCGCAAACGCCCACGCGGGCAGGCGGTGCAGCGACCGTCCGTGCGCCGCATCGACGACGGCCGCGACGAGCGACACGGCCGCGATCGCCGCGCCGATCCCAAGGACGAGCGGCAGTTGATCCATGTAGCCGTGCCCTGTCGACAGCAGCGCGTGCAGCCGCACACGCGACGACGGGTAGACCCAACGGTAGGCGAGCACGTGCGCCACCTGCGAGGCCGCCAGAACGAGCGGCAACGCAAACAGCCAGGCCAAGGCACGGCGCACGTCGGAATCCTACGGCAGGGGAACTACCCGCCGATCGTGGACATCCCCTCGTGGCTTGCGTCAACTCCCGTGACCGTCATCCGTCAGTGTGCGGTGGTACGGCCGGTAGCTGCACCGTGACGCGTAGCCCGCCCGCCCGGCGGGCGGTGAGGGAGAGGGTTCCGTCGTGCGCGTGGGTGATGCTCTTGACGATTGCCAGACCGAGGCCGACACCTGCGTGGTCGGTGCGGATGCGTTTGGTGCTGCGCTGAAACGGCTCGGCAAGCGTCGCAACTAGCTGTGGGGCGAGCTTGTCGCCGGTGTTCTCGACGGTGAGCACCGCACTCCTGGGCTGAGCGCTCGTAGTGACCCACACCGTGCCTTGCTCGGGCAGGTTGTGGACGATCGCGTTCTGCAGGAGGTTCGTGCTCAACTGCAGTAGGAGCGCGTGCGAGCCGATCACGGCGGCCGGGTCGCCGGAGGTCTCGATGGTGAGACCGCGTTTTTCTGCAAGGGGGAGCAGCGTTTCGGTGGCTTCTTCCGCGACGAGGGACAGGTCGACGTATTCCCGGGTGAAGGACCGCTGGTCGGCGCGGCTGAGCAGCAGCAATGCTTCGGTGAGGTCGATCGCCCGGGTGTTGACGGTGTGGAGGCGGTCGACGAGTTCGTCGGTATTGCGGTTCGGATCGTTGCGGGCGACGTCGAGAAGTGTCTGCGTGATCGCGAGTGGGGTGCGCAATTCGTGGGAGGCGTTGGCTGCGAATCTCTGCTGTTCGGCGATGTGCGCTTCGAGCTGGGCGAGCATGGTGTCGAAGGCGTCGGCGAGCCCGCGGAACTCGTCCTGACGCCCTTCCAACTCGATCCGGTGCGAGAGCGATCCGTCCGCGGCCATGCGTGTGGCGTCGGTGATGCGAGTCAGGGGAGCGAGCATGCGGCCGGCGAGAAGCCATCCTCCCAGCAGACCGAATACGAGCAAGAACGCCATCACGATCGCCGCGATCGGAGCGAAATCGCGCAAGAGGTCGCCGTGGCTGCGCACCAGGAAGATCACACCCGGGTGCACACCACGCGAAAGGGAGAAATACCCGGCGGCGAGCAGCACCGCACCCGCGAGCATCACGAACCCGGCGTAGCTGAGCGTGAGCTTGAGGCGAACGCTCAGCCCGCGGGCTCTATCCACGCTCTTGTACCTCGCGCCCGTCGTCCGGTCCTGTGTCGATGCGGTACCCGGCACCGGCCACCGTGGCGATGATCCAGGGCGCGCCGAGCCGTTTCCGCAGTCCCGAGACCGTGATGCGCACCGCGTTGGTGAACGGGTCTGCGTTCTCGTCCCATGCTCGCGCCAGGAGATCTTCGGCGCTGACGACACCGCCTTCGGCGGCGACGAGGACCTCGAGCACAGCGAACTGCTTCCTGGTCAGCGCGACATAGCGCCCGTCGCGGTAGACCTGGCGGCGAAAGGGATCCAGCCGCAGACCTGCGATCTCTCGCACCGGCGGTCGGTTGTGGGCACGCCTGCGGTCGAGCGCTCTGAGGCGCAGCACCAGCTCACGGAGCTCGAACGGCTTCGTCAGGTAGTCGTCGGCGCCCAGTTCGAACCCGGTCGCCTTGTCGTCGAGACGGTCGGCAGCGGTGAGCATGAGGATCGGCATCCCGCTGGCGGAAGCAACGATGCGGTCGGCGATCTCGTCGCCGGTGGGTTCGGGAATATCCCGGTCGAGGACGGCGATGTCGTAGGCGTTGACGCTCAGGAGTTGCAGAGCGGTGTCGCCGTCGCCGGCGATGTCGGCCGCGATTGCTTCCAGTCGGAGACCGTCGCGGATGGCTTCTGCCAGCAAGGGCTCATCCTCGACGATCAGCACGCGCATGCACGGATGCTAGAGCGGGCGCGTTTCGTCGGCGTATCGAAAATTGGCTACGTGCCGGCAACACCACGCTGCCTTGAATGGCGGCATGCCCGACCGCAAGCGAGCACGAGCCCGTCGGATTCGGGTTCGGAGGATCCGTGTCCTCGGCCTGCTGGTCGCCGTCGCGGCGATCGCCGGGTTCCTCGGCTATCACACGGCGTTCTCGTCCTCGACGACCGCATCACCCATCGAGGTCGTTCGTAGCGCGCAGCGTGGCTCGGTTGGCAAAGCGCGACCGAGCACGGTGTGGCCTACACATGGCCAGGCCGCGTTTGTCCGGGCGGGAGAGTCGCGGATCCAGGCCGGCCCGAGCCAGCACGCAGCTGCAATCGCGAGCGTCGCGAAGGTGATGACGGCGTATCTCGTGCTCTCCGACCACCCGCTACGGGCCGGCGAGGACGGCCCGACGATCACGCTCACCGCTGCCGATGTGGCCGACACGGACCGTCGGCGCCGGCGGGAGGAGTCGATCGTGCCCGTCGCCGCCGGGGAGCGAGTGACGGAACGGCAGGCGCTGCAGGCCCTGCTGCTGCCGTCGGCAAACAACATCGCCGTGGTGCTGGCGCGCTGGGATGCTGGCTCGATCGAGCGGTTCGTCGCGCGGATGAACGCCACGGCACGGTCGTTGGGCATGACCCACACCCGCTACACCGACCCGAGCGGCTACGACGACGCGACGGTGTCGACTGCCAGCGACCAGGTGCACATCGTCGATCGGGCGATGCGCTTGCCGGAGTTCGCGAGCATCGTCGCCACACCGAGCGCGACGTTGCCGGTTGCGGGCACCGTGCACAACACCGACACGTTGCTCGGGCACGACGGGTTTGTCGGCATCAAGACCGGCTCCGATGCCGCCGCCGGCGGCTGCTTCGCCTTCCGCGCCATCCGCTGGATCGACGGCACGCGGACGACGATCACTGGGGTCGTCCTGGGCCAGCCGGGCCACGACCGGATCGCAGGCGGTCTCGCAGCGGCCGCCGCGATGGTCGATCGCATCGCCGGTGATCCCGCTGTGCCAGAGCTACGCCAACGAACCCGGCCGCCCCGAGCCGCAGCCGCCTAGCGAGGTGCGGTGCGGCTTGCGTCCATTTCAGGCGAGTCGGGTCCGGGGTCGCCGTTTTCGGCTCGGATGCGCAATCGGTCGAGGTAGCGCTCCCAGCCGTCCCGGTGGTGTTCGGCTACGGGTGGCGGCGCAAGCGCAGTGTGCGTCAGGCGGAGCCGTGTGCCGCTCGGGTCCGGCTCGAGCTCGATCACGACCGTCGTCGATCCGGGTGGCACCGGCGGCGCCTCGCCTTCCCAGCCCCAGGTGAAGACGAGGCGTTGCTCAGGGACGACCTCGACGAACCGGCCGGAAGCGACCTGGCCGCCGGGCATCCTGATCTGAAAGATGCCGCCGGGCCTCGCGTCTATCTCGCCGCCGACGCCTTGCCACGATGTCCAGCGTTCGGCGTCGGTGAAGAAGGAGAAGACCGTGGCCGGCGAAGCCAGGATCACGCGGGTGACGACCACATCGCTCATCGCTGCTCCGCATCTTCGGCCAGTGCGGCGAGCCTGTCGAGCTGGCCTGCCCAGAACGACTCGAGGAACTGCTTGAGCGGACCGAGCCGCTCGTGGTCGGCACGGTAGAACCGCTGCTTGCCGTCTCGGCGGACGGTGACGAGACCGGCGTCGCGCAAGAGCGCCAGATGCTGCGAGACGCCCGCATAGCTCAGGTCGAGCCGCTCGACGAGCTCGCCGACCGGCAGCTCGTCCCGCCAGACTTGGCGCAGGATCTCCTGGCGGCGGGGTTCGGCGACGAGCTGAAGCGTGTCCACCTGCTCATTTTATCGACTGCTGAAATGTGTGGTACGTTTGCGCCGCCACTGAAATGAAAGGAGCTTCGCGTGACTGACGTCCTGTTCCGCTTCGAGGTCGACGCCGCCCCTGGAACGGTGCTCGGGGCGATCAAGACCACGGAGGGAGTCAAAGGCTTCTGGACGAGCCGTGCCGAAGTGCCGGACGAGGTCGGCGAGACCCTCAAGCTCGAATTCGCGGTCGCGCCGCTTCCGTTCGACCTTCGGCTCGAGCAGTCCGACGAGCGCACGGTCGTCTGGCGCACCGAGACGTTCCCGCCGCACTGGGTCGGCACAACCGTCCGCTGGGACGTCCAGCCTCGCGACGGCGGCTCGACCGTCAGCTTCCGCCACGCGGGCTTCGACGATGACGAAGAGACAGGTCGCGTCTCCTTCACCTGGGGCCAGATCATGCTGCGGCTCAAGGAGTACGCAGAAACTGGAGCCGCCAACCCTGTCTTCACCTAGCGGCGATGCCGGTCGACGTTCACACCGAGATCGAGATCGACCGGCCACGCCACGAGGTTGCCGCCTTCGCAACAGACCCCGACAACGCGACCGCGTGGTACCGGAACATCGAGAGCGTCGAATGGAAGACCGACAAGCCGGCAGCAATCGGCACGCAGGTCGCGTTCGTCGCCACCTTCCTCGGCCGTCGGCTTGCCTACACCTACGAAGTGATGGAGCTTGTGCCGGATGAGCGGTTGGTGATGAGCACCACGGACGGGCTGTTCGAGATGGAGACGAGCTACAGCTGGCAGGACACACCGCAGGGGTCGACGAGGATGAAACTGCGCAACCGCGGCACACCGAGCGGCTTCTCCAAGGTCGCTGCGCCGATCATGGCGAAGGCGATGCGGCGTGCAAACCGCAACGACCTCGCCCGGCTCAAGGAGATCCTGGAGTCGCGGCTGTCCGCCCGCCTACCGCGGGCGGGTTGATCGTGGACGCTACGACGCACCCCGTGACGCGGCGTGTTCCTCGGCGGCCTTCGGCTCGAACTCGGAACCGATGAAGGACTCGTCACCCAGGACCTCGGCGTCGTGGCCGGGTTCGATCACCTAGATGGTTGATCGGTAATTGCCGTCGTTGCGGGGAGGGAATGCACCAAGCAGTGTGGTCGACTCGACCGGTGGCAAGGCCAGTAGGCCTTGGTACCGGGCGAGGCGGGCGCAATGCGCCGCGTGCAGGCCCCCAGGCGCGACGGCGTGAATTACCGATCAACCATCTAGGGGCCCCGCCGGCGGAGATCTCGACCACGGTCCCGTCCTCGTGGGTCACACGCACGCAGCCGGACTGCACGACACCCACGTGTCTGTGCTGGCACTGATCGGTGCCGGCCACGGGCTTCACGCACTCCGACCATCGCCAACCGGGCTCGAGCGTCAGCCGTGCCGCTGTGGTCCCGCCGAGAGGCACGATGTCCGAGCGTGTCTTGGCGTGAGTGCGTGATTCGTCGGGCTCGATCTGGAAGTTCGCCGGCGATCCCAACGAGCTGGTGCGCCGCTACGACGCAATGCTCGACGAGATCCCGCGCGCCAGGATGCGCTTGCACGTCTGCGTCCGAGCGCCGGACGGGATCGTCCTGATCGATACCTGTCCGACAAAGGACGCCTTCGAATCGTTCGCCCGCGGCGACGACTTCCGCGCACTGCGCGGGCGACACGGGTTACCCGAGCCGAGCAAACTCGAGGACTTCCCTATGCATCGCGCGTTCATCGACGGACAAGAAATCCACTTGTAACGAGCACAGGCAGCTCACATCAGGCGGCCGCCCCTGCCGCCGCCTCGGGTGGCGGCATCGCGGTGCGCGAGGGAGAATCGCCGGATGCAGCGCGAGCTCCCGACCGGGACGGTGACGTTCCTCTTCACGGACATCGAGGGGTCGACGCGGTTGTTGCAGGAGCTCGGTGAGGGCTATGCCGATGTTCTCGCCGAGCACCATCGCCTGTTGCGGGTGGTTTGGGCGCGGCATCGCGGTGTCGAGGTCGATACGGCGGGTGATGCGTTCTTCGTCGCCTTCGCTCGAGCGTCCGAGGCCGTGGCCGCCGCCGCCGACGCGCAGCGCACGCTTGCGGCCGGACCGGTGCGGGTGCGGATGGGGATCCACACCGGAGAGCCGTTCGCGGAGGTCGAGAAGTACGTCGGCATCGACGTTCACCGTGCCGCACGGATCGCAGCCGCGGCGCACGGCGGCCAGGTGCTCTTGTCGCAAGCCGCCGCGGATCTCGCCGGTGGCGACGTGCGCGATCTTGGCTTGCACCGGCTGAAGGACCTGAGTGGGCCGGAGCGTCTCTTCCAGCTCGGTACGGAAGACTTTCCGCCGCTGAAAACGTTGCATGAAACGAACCTCCCGGTTCCCGCGACACCATTCCTTGGACGCGAGCGCGAGATCGACGAGATCGCGGTGCTGCTGCGTCGCCCCGGTGTCCGGATCGTCACCCTGACCGGTCCCGGCGGCAGCGGCAAGACGCGGCTCTCGTTGCAGGCGGCCGCCGCGGCCGCAGACGACTACGTCAACGGGGTTTGGTGGGTGCCGCTCGCCTCGCTCGCGGATCCCGCCCTGGTCGAGACGGCCGCCGCTCAGGCGCTCGGCTCGAAGGACACGCTCGCCGCGGCGGTGGGCGACAAGCGCCTCATGCTCGTGCTCGACAACTTCGAGCATCTGCTCGACGCAGTTGCCGGCTTGGTTGAGACGGTCGGCGCCTGTCCGCGCATGACGGTGCTCGTGACGAGTCGTGAGCCGCTGCACGTCGACGGTGAGTGGGAGATCGCCGTCAACCCGTTGCATGAGCGCGAAGCGATGGAGTTGTTCCTCCAGCGCGCCGCGGCCGTGCGATCGGACTTCACCGCCAACGGCGAGGTTGCCGAGATCTGCCGGCGCCTCGACAACCTGCCGCTCGCGATCGAGCTGGCGGCCGCCCGGGTCAAGGCGCTCTCGCTGCCGGCTCTGCTCGAACGGCTCGAGCGGCGGCTGCCTCTGCTCGCCGGGGGATCGCGGTCGGCGCCTGAGCGTCAACGCACGTTGCGCGCGACGATCGCCTGGAGCCACGACCTGCTGACGCCGGCGGAGCAGGATCTGTTCGCCCGGCTCGCGGTCTTCACGGGCGGTTGCACGCTCCACGCCGCGGAGGAGATCTGCGGCTGTGACATCGAGGCGATCACGTCGCTACTCGATAAGAGCCTCATCCGTCGCACCGAAGAGCGGTACTGGATGCTCGAGACGATTCGCGAGTTCGCTGCCGAACAACTCGACCACCTCCCGGATGCGCGCTCCCTCCGGGATGGGTACGCAGCCTGGTACGTCTCGCTCGCCGAGCGCGCGCGCCCTGAGCTGCAGGCGCGTGAAGCTCGGACGTGGCTCGAGCGTCTCGACGCCGAGCAAGCGAACGTGCGGGCAGCGCTCGAGCATCTTCTGGCGTGCGGGAACGCCGACGGTGCGCTTCGGCTCTCGGGCGCGGTCTGGGTGCACTGGCAGTCACGCGGGCACTGGACCGAGGGCCGGCGCCTCCTCGCCGCGGCGCTTTCGCTCGGCGGTGACGCCGAACCGGCCCTTCTCGTCAATGTGCTGTGGGGTGCGGCGCTCCTGGCGCTCTGGCAGGGCGACGTCGACGAGGGTGAGGAACTGGCCGACCGCCTACGGGATCTCTCGCGACAGGCTGGGCTGGAGTATGGAAAGGCCGTTGCCATCCACGTGCTTGCCATCGTCGCCTTGCGCCGGGCAGACCGAGACCGGGCGCGCACGCTGAACGAGGAGGCGCTGGTGCTCGCCCGTCAGCTGACTGACGACTGGCTCGTCTCGGTCATCACCAACAACCTGGGAGACCTGCTGATGGAGGAAGGCGAGTTCGAGCGCGCCGCGGAGTTGTTCGAGGAGAGCCTGGCGATCGGCGAGGCGCGTGGCGACCTCGACCGGCGTGCACGCGCGCTCGTGAACCTCGGCTACGCGACACACGGCCTTGGTGACGTCGCGCGCGCGAACGAGCTCTACCGTCGTGCTCTGACGGCCGCGGAGGAGATCGGCCTCGTCGAGGCTCAGCTCTGGGCGCTGCTCGGCATCGCCACCTATGAAGCTGAGGCCGGCGATGCCGACGCGGCCGCGCGCCTGCTCGGCCGCGTCGAGCAGTTGGAGTCGGATCTCCGCACCGCCGAGGACGACCAGAGCGAGGAGTTCAAGCGGCGAACACTCGCGGCGCTCCGCCTTGCGCTCGCGCCAGAGCGGCTCGCAACCGAACTCGCTGCCGGCGCGGCGCTGTCACTCGAGGAAGCGATCGACCTCGCACTCGGACGGAGCGGCGAGCAAACGCCCCAGACTGCGACTCCCACCTCAGACTAGACACTCTCCGGTTGCGGATCGGCTTGTTTGAGTGGCTTTCGAGGCGTCCCGGGTAACCGAGGCCTTATTACATATATCTTTCAAGGTTTGAAGATTACGAGGTATGGTCTTGGGGGTGCCGCACAAGGCTCGTCCCGTCCATGAGGTGAAGGCCAAGCTCTTTCGTGTGCTCGGGCATCCTGCGCGGGTGCGGATTCTCGAGCTTCTGCGTGAGGAAGAGTTGTCCGTCGGTTCGCTTCAGGTTGCACTTGATCTGGACTCGGGCGGAACCTCGCAGCATCTGGCTGCCTTGCGCCGGATCGGGCTTGTGGAGTCGCGGCGTGAGGGGACGAGCGTGTACTACCGCGTCGACGACGAGCACGTGTTCGACCTGCTGGAGGCGGGTCGCTCCATCATCAGTCGCCAACTCGCAGAGCAGCAGGAGATCTTGCAGGACCTCGAGTCTTCGTGAACGGCGTGCTCCTTGGCGCGGGACTGAGCGCGATTGCACTCGGTGGGGCTCTGAGCGTCCCGCGGAGGACGTTCTCGGCCGGCCTGTGGTTGCAGGCGACCGGCGCGGTCGGCGTCTCGATTGCGGGCTTCTGGGCGCTCGGGTCGCGAGCTGTGCTCGGTGACCCCTTTACGAACTCGTTCGTTCCGCGTCTCGGTGTCGACGGCCTGAGCGGATTGTTTCTCGGCATTCTCGGCTTGATAGCCGCGCCCGCGCTCGTGTTCTCGGTGCGCTACCTCCGACCGAGTCCGAACGGTCGTGCAGTTGCCGCGTTGACGGCGCTCTTCGTGCTCGTGCTTGCCCTGGTGCTTTGCGCGCGTGACCCGCTGACGTTTCTCGCAGGTTGGGAGTCGATGACGCTCGTCCCCGCAGTACTGATCCTTGTGTCGCGCGGTGCTGACCGGCGAGCGCGAAAGACCGTGTTTACCTACTTGGCCATGACCCATCTTGGCGGCGCGGGAACGTGGGTCGCCATCCTGCTGCTTGCGCACGCGGGCGAGATCGGCGGCCACACGACAATCACTTCAGGCTCAGGGCTGCAGACGGCGATCGGGTTGTCGGCGCTCGTCGGAATGGGGACGAAGGCCGGTGTGATGCCTCTGCATGTGTGGCTTCCGCGTGCGCACCCGATCGCGCCGGCGCCCGTCTCGGCCCTGATGAGCGGCGTGATGATCAAGGTCGCGATCTACGGGTTGGTACGAGTGCTGATCGAGTGGGACGGCGTGCTGCCGGTCTGGTTCGGCGTGCTCGTCCTTTCAGTCGGCGCGCTCTCTGCGCTCGGCGGCGTCGTGTACGCGGTGTTTGAGCACGATCTCAAGCGTCTGCTCGCTCTGCACTCGATCGAGAACATCGGGATTATCGTGCTCGGCATCGGCGCAAGCATCGTGCTGCGCGCGCGCGGTGCCGATGCCTGGGCGGCGTTCGCGCTCGCCGCTGCGCTGCTCCATTGTGTGAACCACGCGATTTTCAAGGCGCTGCTCTTCCTCGGTGCGGGCGCGTTCGAGCGGGCTGTCGGCTCGCTCGAGATCGACCGGCTCGGGGGCCTGCTACGCCGTATGCCTTGGTCGGGTGGTGCCTTCCTGGTCGGAGCGATGGCGATCGCGGGTCTACCGCCGCTCAACGGCTTCGCCTCGGAGTGGCTGACGCTGCAGGCATTGATCCATGTTCCGCGTTACGGCCACATCGGCGATGGCATCGCGGGCGCGCTCGCCCTTGCCGCGCTCGCCGCGACGGCGGCTCTCGCCGTGTTCTGCTTCGTGAAAGTCGTCGGTCTCGTGCTGCTCGGCCCTCCCCGGACGCCGGCGGCTGCCGCCGCAGAGGAGCCGGCACTTCCGCTACGCGCTGCACTGGTCTTCCTCGCCCTTGCGTGCGTTGCACTCGGCTTTGCTCCCGGCGTCTTGTTCGGCCCGCTCGTCGGCTTGGCGCCCGGGTCGTCGGGGATTGCTACGCACCTAGGTCTGCGCGTGCCGGGTACCGGTTCGCTGCCCACGGCCGGGATCGCGGCCGCGCTCGTCGGCCTCACGGTCGCGTTCGCGCTGCTGCGCGGAAACCGTCGTGCCGCGGCCGCGCCGACCTGGGCTTCCGGCCAACTCGTCGAGCCGGTGCTCAATTGGACCAGCGCGGGCTTCACGAAGTCCCTCCGGCTCGTGCTCGAGTTCGTTCTACGGCCGGAACGGGAGATCTCCTCGAAGACCGAGGGCGGCGTGTTGCAGGAGGTCGCGTACAGCGGCAACGTGCCGCACCTAATCGAGGATTTCCTCTACCGGCCGGTCGCGCGCCTGGGGTTCCGCGCTGCCGTGCAGGCGCGCCGGCTGCAGACCGGAAGCATCGGGACCTACGTCGTCTACCTGATCGGGCTCGTCATCGTCCTGCTCCTTGCCGTGCGGCTGGGGATGATCGGGTGAGTGCCGCATCTGCTGCCTCGGCTGCGGTGCAGGTCGTGGGCGGTATCGCCATGGCGCCGCTGCTGCCGGGGCTCATCCAGCATTGGAAGGCTCGTCTGCAGGGGCGTCGTGGTCCAACGCCATTGCAGCCGTATCGCGAATTGCGCCGGCTTTGGGGCAAGAGCATGGTCGACCCGGAGGGAGCGGGGCAGGTCTACCGGCTCGCGCCGCTGGTCGTCGCGGCGGCGCTCGTTGGCAGCGTGCTGGTCGTGCCGGTCGCGCAGGCTGGACCGAACCTGGGCCTCGGTCACGACGCGCTCGTGCTGGTCGGGTTGCTCGCGCTCGCACGTTTCACGATCGCATGTGCGTCCTGGGACGTCTCGAACGGTTTTTCGCTGATCGGTGCGAGCCGTGACCTGATGCTGTCGGTGTTCGTGGAGGGCACCTTCGTCGTTTCGCTCGCGGTGGTGGCGCTGATCGCGGACACGACCGACCTCCGCCTCGTCGTCGCAGGGACAGCCGGCGCAGGCGTCTGGGGAAGTCCGGCGCTCGCGCTGGGAGCGGTCGCGTTCGCATTTGTCGTGGTTGCGGAGACCGGACGCCAGCCGGTCGACAATCCGGACACTCATCTGGAGCTGACGATGATTCACGAGGGACCGTTGCTCGAGTACGCCGGGCGCGATCTCGCGTACTTGCAGTGGGCCGCTGCCGTACGGCACTGGGTCGTGCTCGTGCTGGCCGCACAGGTCTTCCTTCCTCATCCCCACGGTGTATGGCTGCAGCTCGCTGGACTCCCCGTTGCGCTGATCGCGCTCTGTGCGGCGCTCGCGATCGTCGAGACGCTCCTGGCGAAGATGCGCATCCTGCTGGTGCCACGGCTGCTCGCGGTCGGCTTGGCTGCAGCGCTGCTCGGCATCGCGGCGTGGATCGTCGGGGCGGCATGAGCGGCGGGGTCCTGTGGATTCTCGTGGCGATCGGACTTGCGGTCGTCGTCATCAGGCGTCGATCGGTTGCCGTTGCGTCGGTGACGGCGCAGGCGCTCGTCCTCGTCGGCTTCGCGCTCTCCGACGCCAAGGACGCGGGGGATGTCGTGGCGGCAGGTGCGCTCGCGGTTCGCGCTGTGGCACTCGCTGCGCTCTTCCTTCTTCTCGTGTCCCGCACGCGTGAATTGCGGCCCGTGCACGCGCGCGTCCCGCCGCTCGTCCGTGCCGGCGCCGCCGTCGCGTTCGCGCTGACGCTGACGTGGCTCGTGCCAACCCTCGGGCTCGACTCGCGCAACGGGGAGCGGACGGTACTTGCCCTCGTCGCATTCGGGATCGTCACGGCAGCGACGCGGCGGGCGACGCTCTTTCAGGTGCTTGGCATCGTGCTGGTCGAGAACGGGCTAGCGCTGGCCGCGCTCGAGCTACCCGGCGGGGGGTCGCTCACGATCGAGCTCGGCGTTGCGCTCGATCTGATGCTGATCGCGCTCGTCGCCGGGGTCTTTCACGAGCGGATCTTCGCGGAGTTCGGGGCCGGCGACAGCGCCGCACTGAGGACGCTGCGTGACTAGCCGCGAGCAGCTCGCATGGGCGGTCGTGGCGGCTCCCGCAATCCTCGCGGTGCTCATCGTTCTGACGCCGCGCCGGATCGTGACGAGGCTCGCGGTCACGGGCGCGTTTTCAACGGCGGGCCTCGGCCTGGCGCTCGGCGTACTGGAGCTCCGCTCGCTGAGCGATCCGGTTGTCGGGAAGTGGATCGTCGTCGATGCTGCAGGCGCGCTGCTCGTCTCTGTGGTCGCAGTCGTCGGGCTCGCGACCGTACTCGTCTCACCGGCGTATCTCGCGGGCGCTGACAGCTCGCTCGCCGCGACGCATAGGCAGCAGCACACGTATTTCGGAGCGCTCTACGCGTTCTGGGCTGTTCTCCTCGCTGTGCCGGTTGTGGGCAACCTCGGTGGCGCGTGGCTGCTGATCGAGGCGACGACAGCTGCTTCGGCGTTGCTCGTTGGCTTCAGCGGGAAGGCGCGCTCGCTCGAGGCAGCGTGGAAGTACTTGATCCTCACCTCACTCGGTCTCGGTGTCGCGCTGCTCGGGATCGTTGCCCTCGTCGCGGGCATCCCCGGTGGCGGGATCGGGGCACTCTCCTGGCGCGCGCTCGGCACTTACTCCTCCGGGGGTCAGAGCGCGCTCGTTGCCTACGTCCTCCTGCTTGCGGGCCTCGCGGCGAAGATCGGCTGGGCTCCGGTGCACAACTGGCTTCCCGATGCCCACTCGGAGGCGCCGCCTCCGGTCTCGGCATTGCTGTCCGCGGCCCTCCTGCCGGTGGTGCTGCTCGTCGCGTGGCGCTCCGAGCACGCGCTCGCCCCCGTGATCGGGGCCCGGGCGGGACAGGACGTCCTGATCTTCTTCGGGCTCGTGTCGCTCGCCGTGGCGATCCCGTTTCTCTGGCGTTCGCTGCCCTGGAAGCGGTTACTCGCCTACTCGAGTCTCGAGCACATGGGCGTGATCGCGCTCGGCATCGGGTTCGGGACGCCGCTCGCCCTCGCCGGTGTGGCCGTACACATCGCTGCGCACGCCGTCGCGAAGTCGGTCGGCTTTTATGCTGCGACACCGCTTGTTGAGCACGATCCGCGCGCGACCGAGCGGGCGGTCACGGGCATTGCCCGCACCCACCCTGCGCTCGGTGGAGTGATGGGCATCTCGCTTGGCGCCCTCGCCGGCCTGCCGCCCTCACCGTTGTTTCTCAGCGAGGTGCTGATCGTCGCCGGCGGCTTCCAGGCGGGACGATCCTGGCTGGCGGCCGTAACCGCGCTGCTGCTCGCACTCGGCTTCCTCGGACTGGCGCACGCGCTGATCGAAACGACCGTCGGCAAGGCGCGACGCCGCGACGGCGCGCATCCTGGCGGGCGCCGCACTCTCACGGCGCTCGGCGGCATCTCGTTCGCGCTGCTGCTCGGACTGTCGGCTGTCGCCCTCTGGCTCCCCGGCTCCGACCTTGTCGACGCGCTCCTCGCGGGGATCTAGTGATCGAGCAGTCCTACCGTGAGGAGATCTCCCGTGCACGCGCCGACGGCTGGCACTTTGCGGGCCTCCACGCGACCTCGAACGGCGCGTCCGTGCGCACACTGCTCGCCAACCCGACGGGTGCCACCCGACTCGAGACGGTCGCCGTGCAGGAGGGAGTCGTGCCTTCGATCGTCGATCTCTTCCCGGCAGCAGGCTGGGACGAACGCGAGGCGCACGACCTCCAGGGGGTCGACTTCGCCGGTCACGAGCCATTGCGACCGCTCGTCGACCACGACCCGCGGCTCGAGCGTTGGACAGTCCCCGTGCGCGGCCGCGACGCGTACCAGGTCGCCGTCGGGCCGATCCACGCAGGGATCATCGAATCGGGCCACTTCCGCCTTCACGTCGTCGGCGAGCGCATCCTCCACCTCGATGCCCGCCTCTTCTACAAACACCGCGGCCTCGAGCGCGCAGCGGAAGGACACACGCTCGAGGAAGGACTGGCCTACGCCACGCGAGCCTGTGCAGCCTGCGCAGTCGCAAACGTGGTCGCATACGCACACGCGTGCGAAGACGCACTTGGCCTAACGCCCGAGAGCGAGCTCGCACGCGTGCGCACGATCCTGCTCGAGCTCGAGCGCATGTGGAACCACCTCAACGACCTCGCAGCCGTCTGCTCCGGCGTCGGGCTCGCCGCAGGAAACAATCACTTTGCCAGCCTCACCGAACGCGCCCGCCGGCTCAACGCCAAGCTCACCGGCCATCGCTTCCTCTTCGGCACCGTCCACGTCGGGCGGAGCGAATTGACGTTGCATCGCGACGACGTGCGTGCCGCGGCCGACGAGGTGGCAGCGCTCCGCATCGACGCGCGCCGCGGCTGGCGCGAACTGCGCTTCAACCGCTCCTTCCAGGACCGACTGCCCGACATCGGCGTCGTCGACGCCGCCGCGGCAACCCGGCTCGGCGCAGTCGGGCCTGCCGCGCGCGCCGCCGGACTCGCCTACGACCTCCGTAGGAGCAGCCCGCGGCTCGCCTACGACGGCTTCGAGCCCGTGATACCCGAGCGCGCCGCAGGCGACGTGCAAGCGCGGATCGAGCAGCGCACACTTGAGCTCGAGCAGACCTTCGAGATCCTCGAGTGTCTGCTCGACGGACGCATCGCCCCAGCGACCGCGACACCCGGAACGCTCGGGCAGCCGATCGGCATCGGCCGGATCGAAAGCCCGCGCGGCGCGACAACGTGCATCGTCGAGCGGCGCGAAGACCGGATCGAGCGGCTGCGTCTGCGCACGGGCTCCTATGCCAACTGGCCCGTCGTCGCCTTCGCCGCCGCCGACAATCTGCTCCCCGACTTCCCGCTGATCAATAAGAGCTTCGAGCTCTGCTACGCCTGCGCTGACCGCTGATGCTGACACTCCTTCGCGATCTCCGCCGGCTCCGCCAACACCTCGACCTTGCGCCTCCTGAGCGCGCATCGAGCCTGGCGATCCGGCACGTCGACGCGGGCTCGTGCAACGGCTGCGAACACGAGCTGACGCTGCTCTCGAGCCCGCATTACGACCTGCAACGCTTCGGCCTTGGCATCGTCGCCTCCCCGCGGCACGCCGACGTCCTGCTCGTCACCGGCCCGGTGACGAGTCGGATGCTCGAGCCCCTGCGCGTCGCCTATGCCGCGATGCCCGAACCGCGCCGCGTTGCGGCCCTTGGCGACTGCCCTCTCGGTTGCAACATTCTCGGCACCGCGGATGCGATCGTCGGCCCCCTCGATACCATCCTCCCCGTCGACCTGCGGATCCCCGGTTGTCCACCGACGCCAGAGGCGATCGCGCACGCTCTGTTACGCCTCATCAGTCCGGGGTGACCGTGGCAGTAGTGGGGTGATTGTGATCTTCCGTCGCTAGAGCCGGTCGACGAAGACGCGGACTGGTGCGAGGAAGACGAACCCGAGCCGTTCGCAGATTGGTCGCGACATGCGGCCCGCTTGAACGGTGAGCGCGGGCGTTCCACGAGCGGAGGCCGCCTGCCAGCGTGCCAGGACGAGCGCTCGGTAGACACCACGGCCGCGGGCTTCCGGCAGCACCGAGCCGCCGAACAGATTGACGCCCGCGGTCCCGAACGACGCATATGACGTACCGACGACGCGTCCGTCAAGCAGAGCAACGAAGCCGCGCCCCGGATTGTCGGGGTGCCGGTAGTCGTCGTAGCGAGAACGCAGTTCATCGTCGGTCACGTGCGGCATTCCGAACGCGTCCTCGATGACGCGCGAAGCGGCGCGGTAGTCCTCCCACGTCTCGGCTATCCGTACCTCGACGCCTTCGACCTTGTTTCCGAGCGGTGGCTCGACGAGCGTGAGTGCGTTTTCGATCGCCTCGAGCCCGGGCGTGTCTTCGTTGGCGAGTCCCGCCGCCTCGAGTGCCGGCACGACGTGGGCCTGATCGGGGGGCACCCACCACGCGACGATCGTCTTGCCGCGCTCTCGGGCAATCGCGCGCGCGGCCTCGACCGTTGCAGTGACGTCCGAAGGCCCGCGACCACGCATTCCCACGATCTGCGCCGTCGGCCAACGGTTGATGCCGATGAACGCGCCGTCGAGCTCCACGTGCTCGACGTCGGGCGGCACCGGCAACTCGTGGAACGGGTACAGCGCCAGCCGCCTGACAGGCTCCGGTACGTCCATGCGCCGACCCTAACCGGATCGACGCTGTTCGTGGTGGTGCCGGCGCATCGGGCCGCTGAGCTGGTCGGCTGTGCGGCTGGGCCTTCATCTCAGAGATCGAGGACCATGTTGCCGTATGGCCGTGAGCAGCAAATGAGTGCGCTGCCGTCTGCTGGGGGTTCGACTGGTTCGGGGTTGTATTCGACTGTGCCGGCGATGAGGGCCGTCTCGCAAGTGTGGCAGACGCCGCTGCGGCAGGACCACCGGACGGGAATGTCGCAGGCCTCGGCGAACTCGAGGATGCTGGCGTAGTCGCTGCTCCACGGGACGGCCAGGTTGCTGCGGGCGAACTCGATCGTCGGCCCGCTTCCGGACTCTCCGGGCGGTGCGTGAGGCGCTCGAGCTGGTGCCGATGCGATGCCGGGCGTGAGACCTGGTGCGGGGCCGAAAGGCTCGGTGTGGACGTGGGCAGCGTCGAGGCCGATCGCGGTCAGGCCGGCGCTGATCTCTTCCATGAATGGTGCCGGGCCGCACAGATATGCCTCGCCGTTGCGCGGGAGCTCGAGTTGGGCGATGACTGACGCCGTGAGGCGGCCTGCGCTGTTGAAGTCGCGCCCTTGAAGTTCGTCCGGTCCCGGGCGGCTGTACGAGATGTCCACATGAACGTTCGGGAGTGAGCCGAGGAGCGCGCGGGCTTCGCTCGCGAAGGAGTGGTTGCGGCTGTTGCGAGCGCCGTGGAGCCACCAGATCGTCCTGTCGGAGTGCTCCTTTGCGAGTGCGTGGAGCATGGCGAGGAGAGGAGTCGCCCCGATGCCGGCGCTGATCAGAAGGACAGGCGCCTGCGTCCGATCGAGGATGAAGGTGCCTCGTGGTGCGGCGATCTCAAGTTGGTCGCCGACGGCGAGCCGGCTGTGCAGATAGCCGCTGGCAGCGCCATCGTGTTCGCGCTTGACAGTGATGCGGTAGTAGTCGGCTCCAGGTGGCCCGGAGAGGGAGTAGTTACGGAGGACAGACCGCTCCTCGACGCCGTGGTGGATGCGGAGGGTGAGGTATTGGCCGGGGCGTGCCGCCGGCAGCGGTGCGCCATCGGGATCTGCGAGTCGAATGGAGATCACAGAATCGCTCTCGCGCTCGATTGCCGTTACGGCCACCCGCCGGAAACCGGCCCAGGCGGGCGGGGGACTCGTATCGATCAGGCCGGTGTTGCCACCGCCTGGTTCACGATCGAGCAGGGCCCGGAATGACGCTTTCCAGCCGGGACTGAGGGCGGGGATCCGCACGGCGCGCAGCAGTTGCTGGCGCGGATGACCGGGGAGGTAGAGGAGCGCGTCCAGTTCGGCGACGGTCATCTGCTCGGGGCCGGCGGCGACCTTGAGGATCTGGTCTCCTGCCTCGACGTCGCCTTCGTCGAGGACGCGGAAGTAGAAGCCGGGGCGGTGGTGTGAGACGAGCAGGGCCGGTATGCGCGAGTCGTTCATGCGGATCCCGACGCGGTAGCAGGTGACGCGCGGCTGTGTGACCTCGAAGAGCGCGCTGCCGATGCGGTAGCGGTCACCGACGCAAACCTCGTCGTCGTTCAGCCCGTCGATCGTGAAGTTCTCGCCGAACTGTCCATAGACGAAGTCATTGCGTCCGAGTTCGTGCTCCCAGTACCGGTACGAGTCGAGTTGGTAGACGAAGACGGCACGCTGCTCGCCACCGTGCCCGGCAAGGTCGCCTTGGCCGTCACCCTCGACGTTGAGCTTCCGCACCCGGCGCGGGCCGGTCACAGGGTCCTTGAAGACGCCCGTGAAGACAGTCTTCTCTTGCCAGAGCACGTCCTTCGGCATGCCGACGTTGACGGACAGCAAGGTTCCCGCGGGTTGGGGTTGCGTTTCGGGCCTCGCTCAAAGCGACGTCCGTCCGCGCGACATCCCTGTCGTCCCGCTCGCATCCGAGGTGGTCGACTTCACCCGTCGTCCCTCCGAGTACGCCGCGACTGCCTGCAACAGTGCCTCGGCGTCGTAGCCGCCACGGTGGACGACGCCATCGATGAAGAGCGTTGGTGTCCCTTTCACCTCGCCTGAGGCTTTCCCGGTAGCGACGTCTCGACGTACCCGGGCGAGCAGGTCGCCGCTTGCACGGTCGCTGTCGAAGCGGCCGACGGCGAGGCCGAGCTCGTGCGCATACGTTCGGAGATCTTCGTCTTCGAGTGCGTGCTGGTGGTGGAAGAGGCGGCCGTGCATTTCCCAGAAGCGGCGCTGCAGCGCGGCCGCCTCGGCCGCCATCGCTGCTTCGAGGGCATGCGGGTGGATCTCGGTGAGCGGGAAGTGGCGGAAGGCGAAGCGGACTTGCCCTCTAAGCGAACGTTCCACGCGCTCGATCGAGTGGAACGCCTGTCGTGAGTACGGGCACTCGTAGTCGCCATATTCGATAATGACCGGAGCCGAATCGGCGCCTCGCACATGGTCGATGCCTGCCTCGAGCTTCGCGAAAGCGCGCGCGTACTCGAGCTCCGGCGGCCAGAGGTCGCTCAACTCGCAACCCGTGCGCGTTCGGCCGCAGTCCGCTCGCGACTCCATCTGCTCCAGCCGTGGAATGCCGAGAGGTCATCGCCGGCGTCCCACGCCTCGCGCAGACCGGGGGTGCTGAGATCCCAGTCGGGTCGGATCTCGCGTGTCACCTCCCGCAGTTCCTTGCGAAGATCCTCGACCGACGGCCGTC
Organism: uncultured Actinomycetes bacterium; assembly: GCA_963847845.1. Taxonomy (GTDB): domain Bacteria; phylum Actinomycetota; class Thermoleophilia; order Gaiellales; family Gaiellaceae; genus PALSA-600. The sequence goes on along the minus strand of CAWKBI010000004.1, from coordinate 68,347 downwards.
CCCAGAACCAGTAACCGTTGTAGATACGGTGGACGACGAGCCCCGGCTTGAGTACGAGCGTGTGCGGAATCATCGGGTCGTTGCCGGGGTCGGTGTACTCCTGGATCTCGAGGTCGCGTTGGACCGCGCGGTCCGGATCGGAGAGGAACGGCCATTGGGCGCCGACCGAGCTGCGGAACTCCTGGCTTGTGTGCTGGTCGTCGGTCGAGATCGTGGCGATCCGGGTGTAGGCGACGTTGAACTGCGGATAGGCCGCAGCGAGTTGCAGGTGCTGCTGATGTTCTTTGGGGCAGTAGTGGCCGCGCGCGAGAGTGAGGACCAGCGGGTCGCCACCCTGAAGGACGCTGAGCGTGTGCATCGTTCCTTCGTGGTCGGGAAGTGTGTAGTCGGGGAAGATGGCGCCGGGAACGATGTCTGGACGCATGCCGGGGCTCCTTTCAGACGTGTCTGCTCGAGGATCGCTCGACCACTGCTGCTCTTCGCCGCGCTGCAATGCTGTTCCCGTCACGACCGAGGAGGTCCAGCGTGTCGTCTGAGTGCCCGAGTTTCAAGAGGCTCGTCGCATGAGCCCAACACCTCACGAGCCGCGGAAGGTCGCGATCGTGACCGGCGCTTCGCGGGGAATCGGCGCCGGGATCGCTGCGGGATTCCGCCGAGCAGGCTACGCGGTCGTCGGGACCGCTTTGTCGATCGAGCCGGCCGATGCCAACGACCTGCTCACGGTCTCCGGCGACATCGCCGATCCCGCGACGGCTGAGCGCGTCGTCGAGCAGGCACTCGACCGATTCGGACGCATCGACACTCTCGTGAACAACGCCGGGGTCTTTATCGGGAAGCGCTTCACCGAGTACACGGTCGACGACCTCGCCACCATGCTCGCCGTGAACCTTTCCGGTTTCTTTTACATCACGCAGCCGGTCATCCGGCAGATGAACGCCCAGCGCAGCGGTCATGTCGTCAACATTACCGCCAGCCTGGTCGACCACGCCAGAAGCTCGTCACCGTCGGCTCTCGCATCGTTGACCAAGGGCGGGCTGGATGCCGTGACACGTTCGCTCGCGATCGAGTACGCGGCAGCAGGCATCCGCGTAAATGCGGTTGCTCCTGGCGTCATCAAGACACCGGCCTACGACTCCGCGTCGTACGAAGGCATGGCCGCCCTCCACCCCTTGAAGCGTCTTGGCGAGGTTGGCGACATCGTCGAGGCCATCCTTTACCTCGAACAAGCCACGTTCGTCACCGGCGAGACCCTGCACATTGACGGCGGTCTCGTCGCCGGACACTGAGCGGAACCCAGCCGACTACTGCGCGGGCTGCGCCTTCCGCCGACGCCTTTCAAGACCGCGCAGCAGTTTCCCCTGAAGGTCTCCGATCGCCTGCTCGCAGGAACCTGTTCCGACCAGATCGCTCGCGCCTCTTCCGACATGCTTCACACAGCAAAACCTAGACCGCGCGAAGGCGGGGGGTTGGGTCAGCGCCCCTCCCGCCCGAGCCCATAACGCCGCACATTCGCGCTTTGCTTTAAACCGTCGCCCGCCGTGCGGCAGGGCTAGAAACCGTGAGGGACGCGCAAGCAGCCATGCCGTGACGGATCGGAGCGGGCTGATCTGCCGCGTTACGAGGACATGCTTCGGTTTAGCGGCAGGCCGCGCAGCGCCCGCTGATCTCGACGCTGTGTTCCTCGGCGATGAATCCGTGTTGAGCCGCCACCTGGTCGATCCAAGTGCCGAGGTCGCACTCGTCGACTTCGACGACCTTATGGCAGTTCACACAGAGGAGATGGTGATGGTGCCCCTCCGCGCAGAGGCGGAAGCATTGCTCGGAACCGTGGTGGGAGAGCGCGTCGACGATCCCCTCGTCTCGTAGGCGGGAGAGGGTGCGGTAGACGGTGGCAAGACCGATCGTCGACACCCCGCTTCCTCGGAGGCGAGCCCAGAGCTGCTGCGCAGTCGCGTCGTCCGCTTCCTTTGCGAGCTCGCCGAGCACGGCGAGTCGCTGCCTGGTGGGACGAAGGCCCTTGGCCCGCAGCAACTCGGCGGGATCGGTTTGCGCGGCCGCTGCCATGTCGCTAGCCTAGCTAAGATGATTTTGAGAACCATTCTCATTATGTTGGCGGTTGGTCTGTCAAGCGCCTGTGGCGGGGGCGGTTCGATGAGTGGGAAGCTCGCGGTCGTCGCGTCGACGAACGTTTACGGCGACATCGCTCGCCAGATCGGCGGTTCGCGCGTCGAGATCACCTCGGTGCTGTCTGATCCCAATGCGGATCCGCATCTGTTCGAGCCCGGCACTCGCAATGGACTGGCGGTCTCAAGAGCCGACGTCGTGATCCAGAACGGCGTGGGTTATGACGCATTCATGCTCCGCCTCGAGAGCGCGTCACCGTCGCGCAGTCGTATCGTCGTCACGATCGGCGATGCCTTAGGCGTGCGAGGAGCGAACGCGAATCCCCATCTTTGGTACGACGTTCCGAGGCTGCCGGCGATCGCAGCCGCAATCGCCCGCAGCCTTGAGCGTGCGGACGCGAAGCATGCGACTTTCTACCGCGACGGCGAGCGGCGATTTGACGCGAGCCTCGTACCGCTACGCGACGCGGTCGCGGCCATTGCGAGCCGGTACGCGGGAGTCGCCGTCGCCTACACCGAGCCGGTGCCGGGCTACCTCCTGGCAGCGGCGGGACTCAGCAACATCGCGCCTTCTTCCTTCACGCGCGCGATCGAGGATGGCACCGAGCCCACGCCGGAGGCGGTCGCCGAGATGAACCGAATCGTCTCCGAGCGCAAGGTGCGGGTGCTCCTCTACAACAGTCAGGCGGTCTCTCCGATCACGACTCGCGTGCGCAGCCTCGCCCGGGTCGCAGGTGTGCCGGTTGTCGGGGTGGGTGAGACGCTGCCGCCGAAGCTGACCTTCCAAGCGTGGCAACTCGAGCAGGTTGAGGCGCTACGGGTGGCCCTGACGCGATGAGCGTCGTCGATGTTCGTCGACTCGCGCTGCGCTTTGGGCAACGGACGCTCTTCGAGGATCTCAGCTTTCAACTCGACGAGGGGTCGTTCGTCGCCGTGCTTGGTCCGAACGGCGTCGGCAAGACGTCGCTCGTTCGCATTCTGCTCAGCCTCCAGAGGCCGACGGCCGGCCACGTTCGGATCGATGGCGTCGAACCGGCGCGCATGCGTTCGCGCATCGGCTACGTCCCGCAGCAGCGCGCATTCGACCGCGACCTTCCTCTGCGCGGGCGAGATCTCGTGCGCCTCGGCCTCGACGGCCACCGCTGGGGGATCGGCGCAGCTGATTGGAACCGCATCGACGAAGCACTGGTTCAGGTCGGCGCCGACCAGTACGCGAACGCTGCCGTTGGGCGCCTCTCCGGCGGAGAACAGCAGCGGCTTCGGGTCGCGCAGGCGCTCGTCTGCGAGCCGCGACTGCTGCTCGTCGACGAGCCGCTGCTTTCCCTCGACCTCGCTTCGCAGCGCGTCGTCGTTGACCTCCTCGACGCGCAGCGCCGTCGCGCCGGTACCTCGGTGCTCTTCGTGACTCACGACGTCAACCCTGTCATGCCCTACGTCGACCAAGTCCTCTACCTCGCCGGCGGGGTGTGGGCGATGGGATCAGTCGACGAGGTGATGAACTCCGAGACGCTCTCGGCGCTCTACGGCACCGAAGTGGACGTTCTGCGCGTCCGCGACCGGCTCGTCGTCGTGGGCACGCCCGACGCCGAGCACCACCATCACTAAATGTTCACGCAGCTGCTCCACGAGCACTTCGTCCACAACGCGCTGATCGCGGGCGCGGTCGTCGCGATCGTCTCCGGAGCCGTCGGAACGCTTCGTCGTTGCTCGCGGTCTCAGCTTCGCCGTCCACGCGATCTCCGAACTCGGGTTCACCGGCGCCGCCGGCGCACTCGTTCTCGGTGTCGATCCGGTACTCGGGTTGATGAGCGGTTCGCTACTGGTCGGGGCGATCCTCGGCGTCCTTTCGTTGCGCGGCAGCGAGCGCGACAGCGCGATCGGCGCGTTCCTCGCCTTCGGTCTTGGCCTGGGCGTGTTGTTTCTCTCGCTCTATCAGGGTTATGCGACAGAAGCGACCAACTTGCTCTTCGGGAGCATCGTCGGAGTCGACGACGCCCAGCTCCTCGCTCTGGTCGGCGTCGCCGTGATCGTCTGCGTCAGCCTCGCGATCATCTACCGGCCGCTGCTCTTCTCGAGTGTCGATCCCGAAGTCGCGGCCGCGCGAGGCATCCCGGTCCGGTTGCTTTCGGTCGCGATTTTTCTTCTACTCGCGCTCACGACCGCGGAGGCAATTCAGGTCGTCGGGGTTCTCCTCGTCCTGACGCTTGTGATTACACCGGCGGCAGCCGCACAACGCCTGACTCAACGGCCGGGAGCCGCTCTCTTCATCGGCGTCGCAATCGCCCTGATTTCGACGGAAGGCGGGATCTTGCTCTCGTTGGCCCAACCCTGGCCGACGAGCTTTTTCATCAGCACGATCTCTTTCGCGTTCTACCTTGTTGCCCGCCTCACGCCCCACGCACGATCGAGGTGGGAAACACGCGGGGTCGGTTAACCCGCAAAAACCTGCATACCCGTGCTAGAACACGCAGGTGCTGACGGCTGAACGCAGACAGGCGATCCTGGCGCGGGTCGAGCGCGACGGCAGGGTCGTTGCCTCGGAGCTGGTGGCCAGCCTCGGCGTCTCCGAGGACACCGTCCGCCGCGACCTGCGCGACCTCGCCCAGCAGGGCTTGCTGCATCGGGTTCACGGCGGCGCGCTGGCCTCTGCGCCGCCGATCGGCTCGTTTGCGCACCGGCTCGAGGTCTCGCCAGGGGAGAAGGCTGCGCTCGCGGAGGCGGCGCTGCGGCTGCTCGTCGGCGCGCGGGTGATCATCCTCGACGGCGGCACGACGACGCTGGAGCTGGCTCGCCGGCTCCCGCTGCTCTACGACGGCACGGTTGTCACCAATTCACCGCCGGTTGCGTCGGCGTTGGCGAACCACACGAAGGTTGAGGTGATGCTCGTTGGCGGCCGGCTGCTCAGGGATGCGCAGGTCGCGGTCGGCGCGGCTGCCGTTGAGGCGTTCCACACGGTGCGGGCGGACATCTGCGTGCTCGGTATCTGCTCCCTGCATCCCGACGTCGGTGTCACGACGCCCGACGACGAAGAGGCGTACGTGAAGCGCGCCATGGTGGCCTCGGCCGGCGAGGTGATCGCGCTCGCGACGGCGGACAAGCTGCGAACGGCGAGCGCGTGGGTCGTCGCGCAACTCGCGGACATCGACCACCTCGTGACCGACGGCAGCGACGAGCTGACTCGGCCGTACGCGACCGCCGGCATCGACGTGGTCGCCGTATGACGCCGCGCCTCGCGACGTTCTCGGTCTTCGTGGTGAACGGCGCGATGATCGGAACGTGGGTCGCGCACATCCCGTGGCTGCAGGACCATCTCGGGATCTCGAAGGCGACGCTCGGGTTGTGCCTGCTGTGCATGGCCGCGGGCGCGCTTGTCTCGATGCCGCTGACTGGGCATCTCCTTGACGGCCGCTCGAGCGCCTCGGTGACGCGCGTCGCCGCGCTGGTCTTCTGCCTGATGTTGCCGCTGCCGCTCGTGGCGACGAGCCCTTACATGCTCGGCGCGATCCTGTTTGTGTTCGGGGCGAGCAACGGCGCGATGGACGTCTCGATGAACGCACACGGCGTTGCCGTCGAGCGCACGCTGTCGAAGCCGATCATGTCCTCGCTGCACGGCGGTTGGAGCTTGGGAGGATTCCTCGCGGCGGGCGTGGTCGCGATCGTCGCTGCGGCGGGAGTCGATCCGCGCGTGGAGAGTCTGGTCGTCGGCATCGCGCTCTGGCTGTCAGCGCTCTGGATCACCCGCCACCTCGGGAGCGCGTCGGCCCACTCCGAGGCGCGAAGCGGGTTCGCACTTCCCTCGCGCGCCGTGTTGCTGATCGGCGGACTGTGCTTCCTGGCGATGATGACCGAGGGTGCGATCGGCGACTGGAGCGGCATCTATCTCCGACACACCACTGGTGCGAGCGCCGCCGCGGCAGCCACCGCATTCACCGGCTTCTCGCTCGGAATGGCCGTCGCGCGGCTCGGCGGCGACCCGCTCAACGAGCGCCTCGGCGCCTCGACGCTGGTGCGCGGCGGCATGGCGCTCGTCGCGCTCGCTCTCGGCGGCGTTCTGCTGATCGGCCAGACGGTGCCTGCCGTGATCGGCTTCGCCATCTGCGGCCTCGGCATCGCGAACGCGGTGCCGCTGCTCTTCAGCGCGGCGGGGCGAATCGATCCGCCCGGTCCTTCGCTGGCCGCTACCTTCACGATCGGGTACACGGGCTTCATCGTCGGCCCGCCAGTGATCGGTCTTCTCGCCGATCGGATCGGGCTGCCGAAGACGCTCGGGCTACTCGTGCTGGCGGCGCTTGCCGTAGCCGCATTGGCCAGTCGCGCCACCGTGTCCAAGCCGACGATGAACTCTCCCGACGGGGAGTTGCGGACTGTCGTCCCCGAGCGTCGTCTGGAAGGCGCCAACCGGGTCGCTGCCGCTCGAGAGGTCGAGTCACAGCCTCCAGCCCTCGGGTAGGAGGCATATACGCGAAGCTCAAGCGCTACATCGAGGCGCGCTTGGAGGTGAACTCGGGCTTGCTGCTGTGTTCGACGGCGAACGCATCGAGATTGGTGTCCCTGCGTAACGGAGCTTCGTGGATCATCGCATGCCCGGGTTGCGACTTCTGCGCCTGCGAGCTCGCGCTCGCCCGCGCGTGCTGCCCGCTCGATCCCGTGCATACATCACGAGCGTCGCCGGGACGCACGCGGCGAGCGCGGCCGGAAACACCTCATGCGCCGCTGGCCCGCGGTCGTCGCCGCCGACGCGCTGCGACGGCATGCGGGGACTATTGAGTCGAGTCGCGCCCCCCGCTCATCGACGACGTCGACCAGTAGTTTCCCGCGGAGCGTTCCGCGCGAGTCCCGATGTCGCCGGATCCGCGGCATGAGACTTTTTCTTTTGCGCGCCGATTGCGCGACCCGTTCACTCTGAAGGGAGTTCGAGATGGCAACGATCGAGAAGAGACGATGACGTATGCGCCGCCGGGTCAGCCCGACAGCCCGGTCGAGCTGAAGGCGCGCTACGAGAACTTCATCGGCGGCCAGCTGGGTGCGCGCCGGTCGAGGGCGAGTACGCGGAGAACCTCACGCCGGCGACCGGCGAGCCGTTCACGGAGGTGCCGCGCTCGACGCCCGGCCGACGTCGAGCTCGCGCTCGACGCCGCGCACGCCGCGAAGACGGCGTGGGGCGAGGCCTCGACGACCGAGCGCTCGAAGGTGCTGAACAAGGTCGCCGACGCGATCGAGGAGCACCTCGAGATGCTCGCGGTCGCCGAGAGCTGGGAGAACGGCAAGCCGGTGCGCGAGACGCTCGCGGCCGACATCCCGCTCGCGGCCGACCACTTCCGCTACTTCGCCTCGGTGATCCGCGGCGAGGAAGGGACGATCTCCGAGATCGACAAGAACACGGTCGCCTACCACTTCCACGAGCCGCTCGGCGTCGTCGGGCAGATCATCCCGTTCAACTTCCCGCTGCTGATGGCGGCCTGGAAGCTCGCGCCGGCGCTCGCGGCCGGGAACTGCGTCGGTGCTCAAGCCGGCGAGCCCGACCCCGTGGTCGATCCTCAAGCTGATGGAGCTGCATCGAGGAGATCGTGCCCGCCGGGCGTGATCAACGTCGTCAACGGCCCCGGCGCCGAGATCGGCAAGGCGCTCGCGACGAGCAAGCGGATCGCCAAGATCGCCTTCACCGGCGAGACGGCGACGGGGCGGCTGATCATGCAGTACGCGGCCCAGAACATCATCCCGTCGACGACGGAGCTGGGCGGCAAGTCGCCGAACATCTTCTTCGCCGACGTGATGGCCGCCGACGACGACTTCCTCGACAAGGCCGTCGAGGGGCTCGTGCTCTACGCCTTCAACAAGGGCGAGGTCTGCACCTGCCCCTCGCGGGCGCTGATCGAGGAGTCGATCTACGACGCAGTTCATGGAGCGCTGCCTCGCGCGGATCGCGAGCGATCCGGCAGGGCCACCCGCTCGAGCTCGAGACGCAGCTCGGCCCGCAGGTCTCGACGGCGCAGCTCGAGAAGATCGAGAGCTACGTCCAGATCGGGCTCGACGAGGGCGCCGAGCTCCTGATCGGCGGCGAGCCGTGCGCACCTCGGCGGCGAGCTCGAGGGCGGCTACTACTTCCAGCCGACCGTCTTCAAGGGCGAGCAACGAGATGCGGATCTTCCAGGAGGAGATCTTCGGGCCGGTGCTCGCCGTGACGACGTTCAAGGACGAGGCAGAGGCGCTCGAGATCGCGAACGACACGATGTACGGCCTCGGCGCCGGCGTCTGGACGCGCGACACGAGCCGCGCGTTCCGGATGGGCCGCGGCATCCAGGCCGGCCGCGTGTGGACGAACTGCTACCACCTCTATCCCGCCGCACGCGGCCTTCGGCGGCTACAAGGTCTCGGGCGTCGGGCGCGAGAACCACAAGATGATGCTCGACCACTACACGCAGACGAAGTGCCTGCTCGTCAGCTACGACCCGAAGCCGCTCGGGCTCTTCTAGGACCGACGATGCCGGACGCAGAGCTCAGCGCCACCGACGCCGCGCTCGCGGAGCTCGCAAGGCTCCGCGAGCGGCACGGCCCGCTGATGCTCTTCCAGTCCGGCGGCTGCTGCGACGGCAGCTCGCCCCTGTGCCTGCACGAGGGCGAGCTGCTCCTCGGGCCGAACGACCTCCTGCTCGGCGAGGTCGGCGGCGTCCCGTTCTACATCGACGCCGAGCAGTACGAGCGCTGGCAGAGCCCGACTTCGTTCTCGATCTGGCGGTGGGCGGCTCGGACACCCTCTCGCTCGAAGGGCTTGACGACGTTCACTTCGTCACCCGCACCAACCTCTGTGCCGCACCTTCCGAGGCCGCGGCGAATCCGATTTGAATCCACGAAAGAGGAGTGATGGCCAAGGACTATCCCGCAACCCACCGCCACCTGAAGGGTCTCGTCGCGCAGCTCGGCAGCGAGCTCCCCGATACGCTGGAAGGCTTCAGCGGGCTGCACCTGGCCGCCGTCGCCGATGGCGCGCTGGACACGAAGCTCAAGGAGTTGATCGCCATCGGGATCGCGATCTCGGTGCGCTGCGACGGCTGCATCTCCGACCACGTACACGACGCCCTCGAGGCCGGAGCCAGCCGGGCTGAGATTACCGAGACGATCGGGGTCGCGATCATGATGGGCGGAGGACCGTCCCTGATGTACGGGGCCGAGGCTCTCGAGGCCGTCGAGCAGTTCTCTGCCGCCGGCGTCGCCTGAGGCTGAGGCGAACCACAAAGCGGAGGCGAGCTATGCGTAAAGAGTCGAGGCTGCTGCTGTTCTTCGTCGGGCCGGTGGTCGTCTATCTGGGCGTGCTGCTCGCGATTGCGCTATTCGTCGTAACTCCCTCGACGCTCGGCTGGATCGGGTTCGCGGTCGTGGCGGCGGTCGGCTTGCTGATCGGCGCCGCCGCGTCGCGGCTCTACCCGTTGACGCGGACGAATGCCGTCCGCATCCATCCGCGCCATTCCGACACGTCCCGGCTGCTCGTCGTCGCGGACCTGCACTGCGACCGTGCCGCCCTGTGCGGTGCGGTGCAGAGTCACATTGCCGGCCGACCCGGACCCGTCGAGGTGTTCGTCGTTGCGCCGGTGCTCGCTTCACCCCTCCACTTCCTGACGGACGCCGAGCCGGGTGAGCGGCAGGATGCCGACGCTCGGCTTCAGGAGGCGCTGCAGGGGCTGACCAGCGTCGGAATCAGAGCGCGCGGAGCCGTCGGCAACGATGATCCGCTGCAGGCTATCGGCGACGCGCTCGCCGCGTTCCGGGCGGGCGAGATCCTGCTCGTCGCGCCTGAGACGAGCCGCCGCCGCTGGCTCGAGCACGACCTCGAGCGGCATACCCGCGACGTCTACGGCCTGCGCGTCTCGCTCGTGACCACGGCGAGCGCCGCGGTGAGCGTCCGCCGTAACCCGGTCGCCGCGCAGCGGGCGCCGGGTTGAGCGCCCGCACCGCACCACGAACCCGCAGGAGTAGGCCGCCCACTCAACGCCATGGCAGAGCAGGCATCGCGCGATGTGAATAGGCGGTTGCTACCGGTCGTTAAGCCGGTGAGACTGATTCAAACTATGTGCGCACGCCTGCCGGTTTGGCGTGCGGTGTCGTCGGCGGTGAGGCTACGTGACGTCGCGGCGTGCGGCGAGGGCGGTGGCGATGAGTGCGAACGCGATTGTCCAGGCAAGCAGAATGGCACCGCCTGCTGCGGCGGGGAGAAGGTGGTTGCTGGTAAGTCCGATGAGGGCGTCTGAGGCGTGGGCGGGTGCGAAGCGGCCGACGGAGGGGACGAAGGCGAAGAGGAGGTTTTCGGCGATGAAGCCCCAGGCGAGCAGGCCGATGATCGCTCCGACTTGGTTGCGGACGAGCGTGCCGATCCCGACGCCGAGCGCGCCCCAGAGCGCGACCCCGGCGAGCGTCCCAAGCAGCAGTAGCGTCGTCTGGCCGCCGTTCAAGGCGTAGTCGATGCCGCGGCCGGCGAGGCAGGCGTAGCCGATCGCGAAGCCGAGCCCTTCGCCGACGACGCCGAACACGATTCCGGCGAGCAGGCCGGCAGCGAGCTTGGCGTCGATCACGCGCGACCGGCGGGGCGTGAAGAGGAAGGTGGGGTGGATCGTGCCGTGGCGGTACTCGCTGGTCACGAGCATGATCCCCGCGAGCGCGGAGAAGACGCCGGCGAGGCTGCCGACGCTCAGCAGCCCGCGTTGATCCTCGGTGCTCGTGAGGCTCGGCGCCTTCGTTAGCAGCCCCGAGAGCAGTGAGAAGAGAAGGATCAGCGCGACCATCCCGAGCACGATCCCGAGGGTGGTGCGGGTCGTACGGATCTTCAGGAGCTCGGCTTTCGTTTGCGCGATCACGGTTTCGGCTCCGACGTGAGCTCGAGGAAGATGTCTTCGAGCGACGAGCCTTCGGCGACGAGCTCGTGGATCGGAACGCCGGCGGCGAATGCGACATCGCCGACTTTCTCGCTGCTCACCCCGTGCACGAGCAGTCCTTGTTCGTTCACGGTCGTCGTCTCGATCCGCTCGCGCACCAGGGCCTCCTGCAGCTTCGATCGTTCCGGGGTGCGGACCCGCACCGATCCGCCGACACGGGCGGTCAGCTGTTCCAGCGAGGTTTCGACGACGAGCTTGCCGTGGTTGATGATCAGCACCTGATCGACCGTCTGCGCAACCTCCGCCAGCACGTGGCTGGAGATCAGGACCGTCTTCTTGCCTGCTGCGAAGGCCCGCAGGAAATCGCGCAGCCAACGTACGCCCTCAGGGTCGAGCCCGTTCGCCGGCTCGTCGAGGATCAGCAGCTCGGGATCGCCGAGCAACGCGACCGCGAGCCCCAGCCGCTGCCGCATCCCGAGTGAGTACCCCTTGACGCGACGGTGAGCTGCGCCGTCGAGTTCGACCAAGCGCAGCACCTCATCCACGCGTGAGTCCGGCAGCCGGACTGATCGGCTCAACGTCCGCAGGTGGTCACGGCCGGAGCGGCCCGGGTGGAAGTCGGTCGCCTCGAGCACCGCACCGACCCGCAACGCCGGCTCATCGACGTCGGCGTAGGAGCGGCCGAAGATGAGCGCGTTTCCGGCGCTCGGTTTGGCGAGTCCGAGCAGCATTCGCAGCGTTGTCGTCTTGCCGGCACCGTTCGGGCCGAGGAAGCCGGTGATCGTGCCCGGTGTGAGCGCGAACGTGAGCGAGTCGACAGCGAGCACCGACCCGAACCGCTTCGTCAACGAATCGGCCACCACCGCCGGTGCGGGAGCAGCGGTCAGCTCGGGCGAAACAGAATCAGACAACGCTACGCCGTCTCCCCATCGACGGGCGAGGCAGGGTCGTTGTTGATGGTTGGCAGGCTGGCGATGTCGGTGATGACGTGTGGGTCGACGTGTTGGGTGGGTTCGTACTCGGCGGGGGATGACCGACCCTCGCCGGCGAACAGGTGGGTGAGCGACGGATAGACGTCGATCGTTACGTCTTCGCGTGTGGCTAGTGCATCTTGCCAGCGTGCGAGGTCGTCGTTGCCAGCGGGCAGGTTCACGTCCACCAAAAGGAGGGGCACTCCAAGGTCGGGGCGCCGCTTTCTCTCTGCCTCGAGTCTCAGTAGCGGTAGACGGCCGCTATCCCCGTCGTTGCCGGCATCCGCTCGCCGGGGACGACGACGACCTGTCCGCCCATCTTTTGGGCCAACGTTCCTAGATCGTCGAGCACGTCGTCGACCGCCGGGGACGCCAGATCGTCGAAGAGGATGTCGCCGGTTGCTGCGTCGATCCGTCCGGGAATCTCGCGGTCGGCTTCGATGAGCAGCGTCTCGACGCGGCCGGCGACGATCGCCTTGGCGACGTGTGCCAGTTGGTCGTCGCCGAGATCGTTCGCCCTCGCGTTGCCGAACTCCTCGACCAACGCGGTCAACCGCTCCAGATAGTGGGGCTCGACGACCTGCCACGCGCGCTTGCGCAGCTCGTCGACAGGCAGGGCATCCGGATGGATATCGATGCCCTCGTTCATCAGGAACGGATTACGGCTGACTTGGTGGAACAGCTGACGATGCTCCGGCAACGTCGCCAGGATCAGTCGGCAACCCCGACGGGCGGGAGTGGTGCTCCAGGATCCCGCGGTCGACGGCGCGGAACCAGCGTTGCATGTCGACCTGCACCTCGGGCTCCTTTCCCCCGCGGCCATGGTGCATGGCCGAGTGCGAGCCGCCGACGCCACCGTATGAAGCGACGGTCTGATGCGGCTCGGTCAATTCCTCTCCCAGCGCGTCGGTGATCGTCCGGGGACGCCTTGCGCCGGTTCGATCTCGTCCAAGGCTGTCACGGTTTCCCTCGAAGAGCTTGATCTCCTGGCGGCTCAGGCCGAGGACTTGGTAGCGGTCGACCGACTGCAGGATGCGCAGCAGAGGTTTGGTGTGGAAGCTCTCAGCAACGACAGCCAGTTCGGCAACCGGCCGCTGGAGCCGATAAACGCGGAAGATGCCTCGGGCAGCGAGCACTGCCAGTCCGTCGAAAGTGTTGTTCCAGAACTCCCTGTCGTCAGCCAATGCCATAAACGGCTGCAGGAGCAGCTGGATCTCAGCTGTCGGATACGTCTCCCGTAACGACTCCTCGAGCGACTTCACGAGGTTCCGGAACCGGATCGGATCCTGCTGGTTTTCCGGACGATGCCGACCCGTCGGCTGGTAGAGCGAGAGGCAGGGCGCTTCGTACGCGTCGAGAATCCCCTCCGCGAAATCGTCAGCGAGTGAATTCATTCTGTCTCCTTACCCACGATGGCGTTAGTTGACGAGCAATCATCTTGTTTTGACCGACGCCAACCTTCCCTTTGATCCTCGAAGCTGTGACGGCTTGGACATGTTTGTGGGCGAGGTTGCCTGTCGCGCCGAACACGGGCGCGCGGGTCGGCTTGCTCTTGCCGGCTCGACGGCGACGCTCATGAGGCGAGCTCGTCGGGGTCGACGGCGTGCGCGACGGCCGTGCTGGGGAGGGGCTTCGCCTGCGGCGCCCGGCGCGGTCTCGGTTTGCGCGTGCGCGCGGTTCGCGCTTTGGCGCGCGATCGTCGGTTTGGGCATCGTGTCGTCGTGCGAGCACGTTGCCTCGCGGGTTCGCCGTGGAGGAGCCGTTCGAACTGCTCCTTGTCGATCGTCTCGTGCTCGATCAGGATCGCGGCGAGCTCGTGGAGGGCTGCCTGGTGGTCGAGCAGCACCCTCGCGGCGCGCTGGTGGGCGTCGTCGATCAGGCGGTAGATCTCCTCGTCGATCTCCTGTGCCATCTCCTCGGAGTAGGACGGCTCGGCTCCGAGCTCGCGACCGAGGAACGGCTGGTGAGGGTCGGAGCCGAAGACGCGCGGGCCGAGCTTCTCGCTCATCCCGAGGCGCGTGACCATCTGCCGCGCCATCGCGGTCGCCCGCTCGAGGTCGTTCGCGGCACCCGTGGTGATCTCGTCGAAGACGAGCTCCTCGGCGGCGCGGCCGCCGAGGATCATCGCGAGCTGGTCCATCAGCGCCGAGCGCGACGTGAGGAATCGATCCTCGGTCGGGAGCGAGACGGTCAGGCCGAGTGCCTGCCCGCGGCTGACGATCGAGATCTTGTGGACGGGGTCGGTGTGCTCGAGGAAGTGCCCGACGAGTGCGTGCCCCATCTCGTGGTAGGCGGTGATCTTGCGTTCCAGCTCCGAGAAGACACGCGTCTTCCGCTCCGGCCCGGCGATCACCCGCATCACGCCTTCCTCGAGCTCGGCCTGGCCGATCGTTGTCAGGCCGCGCCGGGCCGACAGGAGCGCGGCCTCGTTGATCAGGTTGGCGAGCTCGGCGCCGGTCAGTCCCGGCGTCGCCGGCGCGAGGCTGTCGAGGTCGACCTGCGGAGCGAGCGGCTTGCCCTTGACGTGGACCTCGAGGATCTTGCGGCGGCCGACGCGGTCGGGCCGGTCGACGACGATCTGCCGGTCGAAGCGGCCGGGGCGCAGCAGCGCCGGATCGAGGACGTCTGGCCGGTTGGTCGCGCCGATCAGGATGATGTTCTGGTTGACTGAGAAGCCGTCCATCTCGACGAGCAGCTGGTTCAGCGTCTGCTCGCGCTCGTCGTTGCCGCCGCCGATGCCGGCGCCGCGGTGGCGGCCGACCGCGTCGAGCTCGTCGACGAAGACGATGCAGGGCGCCGCCTCCTTCGCCTCCTTGAATAGGTCGCGCACCCGGCTGGCGCCGACGCCGACGAACATCTCGACGAAGTCCGAGCCGGAGATCGAGAAGAACGCGACCCCGGCCTCGCCGGCGACCGCGCGCGCGAGCAGCGTCTTGCCGGTGCCGGGAGGGCCGTAGAGCAGGACACCCTTGGGGATGCGAGCGCCGAGCGCCTGGAAGCGCCGCGGGTCGGCGAGGAACTCCTTGATCTCCTGCAGCTCCTCGACCGCTTCGTCCACGCCGGCGACATCCTTGAAGCCGACCTTCGGGAGATCCGGGGCGAGCCGGGTCGCCTTGTGCTTGCCGAAGCTCATCATCTGGCCGAGCCCGCCCGCGCCGCCACGCATCCGCCGCATCACGAAGATCCAGATGGCTGCGATCAGCAGGATCGGCAGCAGCGAAACGAGGATCGACGTCAAGGCCGAGCCTGTGGCTCGGCGCCTTCGCAGCGAAGTCGACCTTCTTGCGCTCGAGCAGCGTCTGCAGGCCGAGCGCCGACTGGTCGCTCGGATAGTTCGCCTGCAGCACGTTTCCGCCCGTGAGCGTCGCCGACACGTGCAGCGAGCCCGGATCGAAGACGACGCGGCTGACCGAACCGGGCTTCGCCTCCACGCGGGCGATCAGCTGCGAGAGATCGGTCGGTCTTGGTCGTGTGCGCCGGCGCGTTCCGCCGCGATGCTGAGAACTGGTAGGCGAACGCGGCCAGGAGAAGCAACGGCAGGACGAGACGAAGCACCCCTGCGGCGAGGGCCGGCGCGTCACGCGACGCCCGCGCTGCCCGATCTGCGACGCGGATACGCGTCCCGGGCCGGTCGGTCGCGACCATGTCCACCATTCTGTCCTCCTCAGCACGAACTGTCGTCCCCGACCGTCACGGTCGGGCCGACTGGCTGCCCTGGCCTGCGCTGCTGAGGAGGGCTCTCGCGGGGTCGATCGCATGCGACCACCGCCTAGCCGACGCCGCCGCTTCGTTAGAGCGCCGCCCGCGTAAAGTGTAGCGCGAGCCTTCTGCTCGACCGATCTGCGCCCGTGCGCTTATGGACGGGAGGGATAGAATCGCTGCCTCGCGGTGCCACAAGGATTGGCGGTACAGACTGCTCGCCCGGTCTCTTACGGTTGCGGACAGCCGAAGCGATGAAGCGTGCCGAGGTCGAAGGCGTTCCCGCCGACTACCTATGGGCCGTCGGTGATCCGGCGCGCCGAGCGCCCCAGCCGCTGGTCCCTGGACAACTCGCGGTTCGATCTCGATGCTGTCTCGGTGCGCGATCTTGCTGGGCGGGAGAGTGCCTAGCGGGAACCGGCGCCGCGGTTTTCGTCGCGCACGATGCTGAGGCCTGTGCTGTGTCTGGCCGGTTCTGACTGACGGTTCCGGGTCGTTGCGATGACGACACGCGCCCCTGGGGCACGCGCGGTTACGCTGGCGACGGTCACGCCGTTGGCGTCAATCTTCGGGTCGGGGTTTCTGATCATCATCCCGATCCTCGAGCGGGAGCTGGGGGCGCTGGCGGCAGTCGGGATGGCCGCGGTCTGCCTGGTCGCGTGGATGGTCGGGATCGCGGTCCGTCACAACGTCGCCGTTGTCGAGCCGCTGGCAGACGCCGATCGCCTCGACCCGATCACCGCACGGATCGATCGCGCGTCGGATTTGGTGATTGTGGTCGCCTATGTGATCTCGGTGGCGCTGTATCTGCGGATCTTGGCGGTGTTTGTCGTTGGCTACGTGTCCTCGGGATCTGGCGCCTCCGAGCGCCTGCTCGCCGTCACCCTCGTAGTGGTGATCACGGCGGTCGGGCTCGTTCACGGACTTGCCGGGCTCGAGCTGCTCGAGCGATTGGCGCTCGGTTCGGTGCTGGTGCTGGTGATCGCGATCGGCATACGATTTGCGGGCAGCGACGCGTCACAGCTACTGGGCGGCGGCCTGCGTCTCCCTCCGGTGCCCGGTCCCGGGCTCGTCTCGGTGGCGCTGGTGTTGGGCGGCATCGTGATCACGGTGCAGGGCTTTGAGACCGTGCGCTACCTACCGCACCATGACCGTCAGGCGCGGATCGCGGGCAGCCGCCTCTCCCAACTGATCTCCTCCGTCGTGTACATCTCGATCGTCGCGCTCGCGACTCCGCTGATGGGCCTAGGCACGAGGTCCGGGGCCGACCGCGGCCTGCTCGAGCTGGTCCAGCGCGTCGCGCCGCTGCTCGCGCTGCCGCTTGTCCTGTGCGCCGCCTTGAGCCAGTTCAGCGCCGCCACCGCTGACACGGAGGCGGGCGTTGGGAACCTCCGCGTGATCGGGTGGGCGCCACTGCGCGGGCGACGGCGATACCTGCTGGTCGGGGGCGCCGCCGCGGTGCTCGCTGCAACACTCGGGACGTACGTGATCATCATGGTCGCATCCCGAGCCTTCGCGGCGTACTACGCACTCCAATGCACCGTGGCTCTACGCACGAGCAACCGTGAATCGATCCGCGTCGGCTACGGCGTCCTGGCCCTCCTGATGCTGGCGATCACGCTCCTGGCCCAAACAGCTCAATGACCAGTTCATCTCCCGCGCTACGGCGCCTTGGCACGGCGCCTGTAAGGGGCCGGAAACCGGGATTGGTGGCTGGCGGTACTTCGCCGGCAAGCAGATCGCCTCGCGCGGTTAGTCGGCGGGATCGATCGTTAGTTCGCGGTGTTCGCGGGTTGCTGCCAGGGTTGCTTTCGCTGTAGCTTCGGCAAGGGTCGTGTGGAAGCCGTCCATGTAGCTCCCATAATCAACGCGCCAGTAATTGCCCTCGTGAAAGACGCGGATTGGCGGATCCGAAGCCGGCTTCATCGATCCTCCCGTTGTTGGCCTGAAGCTTCATCGCCGGCCAGGGAGTTGAGGCGGCTAGGGCTGCTCCACCACACGCTGGTGAGGGTGGATCGTGCGGGCCGGTTGTTCGATCCGCCTATGGCGTGCTCACGAGGCAGCTCCGTGAGGACACCGCCTAACGAGTGTAGCGGGGTGGTAAAATTAGTCGGGTTATCACGGAGGCTCGGTAACCCTTTGGCGATGATTCCTCGTTCTCACGATCGGGCGTTGGTTGAGAACGGGATCGAGCACCTCCGAGTCCTGATCGCCAACGAGCGACATGATCGGCTCGCGATGGTCGCCGAGGTCGTTTCTGGGCTCGGGCACGAGGTGATCGCCGACTCGACAGAGATCGAAGAGGTCGGCCCGCTCACCGCGAGAGAGCAGCCCGACGTCGCGCTCGTTGGGCTCGGCCTCTCCTCCGATCATGCGCTCGGTCTGATCGAGCGGATCGTTCGCGAAGCCTCTTGCCCTGTGATCGCACTGCTCTCGACCGAGGACCCTGTTTACGTCCGCGAAGCGGCAAAACGCGGCGTCTTCGCCTACATCGTTGACACCACTCCCGAAGAGCTCCAGAGCGCGATCGATGTCACGCTGCAACGCTTCGCCGAGTACCACAGCCTGCAAGGGGCTTTCGGACGCCGTGCCACGATCGAACAGGCAAAGGGCATCCTGATGGCCCGACGGGCAGTCAACGGCGACAACGCATTCGCGCTGCTACGGCAGCACTCCCAAAACAGCGGCCGCAAGCTCGCCGACGTCGCCGCGGCGGTTGTCGACAGCCACCTGCTGCTACTGCCACCCGCCGCCGATTGAGTGCTGGCACACACGATCAATTGAGCTACTCGCGACGCTTCGCCGAGGCGCGCGCGTCTCAGTCCGCACGGCAGCCCTCAACGTTCAGTATGGAGGCGCGATGCGGGGGGTGTCGTCCTCAGCTGGAAACGGCTCCATCACGACGAACACGTTTCTCCACGAGGATGCGTAGAGAAAAAAGCCCCGCTACGCGGGGCTTTCATGGAGCCCTCTAACGGACTCGAACCGTTGACCCCCTCCTTACCATGGAGACTGCGCGTTAGGGGGTATCGCTATCGGATCGGGCTTCTCATCTGCAAGCTCCCGGGTTCGTCCGTTGGGGCGCACGTCTTGCTCGACGAGCCTTGAGCAACCCGCCTAGACCCTGAACGTGTCCCCAAAACCTGGCCCCAACAGGTTCTCGTTTGCTTGCGTCCTCGCCGGCGGCCGATAGCCAGAGCCGTCGCTCAGTCGCCGGCCTCGTACTTGAACGACATGTCCAGGCGAACGCGGTAGTCGGCGATCTTGCCGTCCTCGATCGTCACGTCAAACCTGGTCGCCTCCGCTACGCGAAGGTCGCGGATCGACTTGGCTGCGGTCTCGACGGCGTTCCGTGCGGCTGCTTCCCAGGAGTCCGAACTCGTTCCGATCACTTCGGTGACGCGGTACACGCTGTCGCTCATGTCTCTCTCCTTCGAGTCGGTCGTGATTGGATGATCTCACTTCCCGGGCTTCGTCGTGAAGCCCCGGTAGACGGCCAGCATGGCCTCCTTCTCGGCGGCGGTCAGCCTCGAGTCCGCCTTGATCGCGGCCTCCGTGTCCGCGACCTCCGACCCCGGCTCGTCCAGGAGGCCGGTCTGCTCGAGCAGCGTCTCCGCCGAGAGGTTGAACGCGTCCGCGAGTGACTTGAGCACTCGGACCGACGGCGCGTGCAGCCCGCGCTCGAGCTGGCTCAGGTAGGCGTTCGAGATCTCGGTCCTCGCAGCAAGCTCGCGGAGCGAGAGCTTCGCGAGCTTGCGTTGGGTGTGGATGTACTGGCCGAACGCTTCGACCTGTTGCTGCCAGGGATCGGTCAGCGGGACCTACGCCTTCGTCGTCGTGGACGGCTTGCCGTGCACCGGCGAGGCGGCGTCGAGCACGCTCTCGGCGAACTCCTTCTGCGCCTTCAGCAGCTGCTCCGCGAATCCGAAGCTCGTCTTGATGATCTCCCGCGGCTTCGGCAGCTCGTCGGAGTAGGGGATGGCCGGCGGCTCGGGAATCGCCTTCTCAACGGCGCTCGCCCAGGCCCGGATCGCCTCGACGATCACCTGCTGGCCCTGCTTGACCGTCTTCAGGGTCTGCTCCTGAGCGGTCTGCGTGTAGTCGGTTGCGGTCGGCATGTGGAGCTCCTTCCAGTCGTTTACCGTGTCCTGCGTACTATACCACGCAGATGGACGGTAAAGCAAGCTAAGAGCCGTTGGTCGCGGAATGCTGCACGTAGCGGCGATACGCGTCGCTCAGCGCGCGGTGCGGCTGGGCGCCGCCGGAGGCGTTGAAGGCCGCCTCGACCGTCTCGTCGTCACCGACGACCGTTCCCGAGGTCCACGCGCGGCAGCGGCTGAGCGTCCGGCTAGAGAAGAATTCCGCCAGCAGCTGCAGCGCGCGGCTCTCCGGATCGCACAGGTAGAGGTGCCCCTCGCCGGCGAGAACATGGAGCCGGCTCTCCGGTAGGAGGCGGGCGAGCTGGATGCCGTTAGCCGGCTGAATCAGACGGTCGCCGTCGCCGGTCAGCACGAGTGTCGGAGCCCGAACGGACGAAAGCCAGGGGAGGCTCGACCAGAGGGCGCCCGCGGTGAGCTGATACGTGTAGCCGAGGAGCGACGGCGGATGACGGAGGCGGGCCTCGGCGAGCCCCGGCACGCGCAGCAGCAGGTCACGGTCGGCAGGGCTAGCGAGCGGAGTCGTCCGCTCGTACAGCGAGCGTGAGTGATACCGGATCGGCATCGAGATCAGGGCCAGTGCCTCGGCTGTTCCCGGCAGGCTGCCCCAGCCACAGGCGGTGCTCGCGAGAGCCAGACGGCGAACGCGGTCGGGCGCGTCGTGCGCGAGCTGCTGCGCGACGATCCCGCCGAGCGAGAAGCCGAGGACGTCGGCCTGCTCGTGTCCGAGCTCGTCCAGTAGGTCGGTGAGCAGCTTCGCCATCGCCGAGATCGACAGCGGGCGTCGCGGAGTCGGCGAGCGGCCCGCGCCCGGGAGCTCGATGGCGATCGTGCGCGCGACGGCTGCCAGCCGCTCCTCGAGCGTCACCAGCATGTCGACGCTGGCACCGAGGCCGTTGATCAGGAGCAGGGGGCGCCCCTCGCCGCGCTGCCGCACGAACACCTCGACGCCGCCTGGGCTCAGGGTCGCGTCCGTCGGGCTTGTGCTCGCAGTCACCGTCGACCGCCTCTCGTCTCGCTGCCGCGCCATTTGGTGACGTGGCATAAGGATCCGGATTGTCTGGCCTGTTCCGGCGGTCGTTGACCCGCTTCGGCTCGTCCTGATATTAATTCAATTCAGGTGTCGTTGTCGACCCGTTTCCACGACAAGGTCCTGCTCGCCACCGGGGCCGGCTCGGGCATCGCCGCGGCGACCGCCCGTCAGTTCGCGGCCGAGGGCGGACGGGTCGCGGTCGTCGACCTGGACGGCAGCCGGGCGGAAGCGGTCGCCGCGGAGCTCGACGGATCGGTGGGGCTCGCCTGCGACGTGGCCGACGAGTCCTCGGTGCAGGTCGCGGTGCAAGAGGCACGCGAGCGGCTCGGCCGGATCGACTGCGTCCTGAATGCGGCCGGCATCGTCCAGTTCGTCCCGATCGAGGAGCTCACCCTCGCGGACTGGAATCGGATGCTCGCGGTGCACCTGACCGGGACGTTTCTCGTCTGTCGCGCGACGCTGCCACACCTACGCGCGGCGGGTGGCGGCTCGATCGTGAACCTCGCATCGACGGCGGCGCTGCTCGCGCGTCCGCACCTCGCCGGCTACGCCGCCGCGAAGGGCGGCATCATCGCGTTCTCCCGCCAGTTGGCGCTCGAGGCCGGCGCCGACAACGTACGCGTGAACGCGATTGCACCCGGGAGCGTGCGCACCCCGATGACGCAGCCCGTGTACTCGGACGGCGCCGTGCCGCAGTCGATCCAGGCGCGCGTCGCCGAGCCGGGGGAGATCGCGACGGCGGCTTGCTTCCTCTTCTCGGACGAGTCGAGCTTCTTCACGGCGTCGCTCCTCGTCGCCGACGGCGGCGCGACGGCGCTGTGAGCGCCTACCCGAACCTCTTCTCCCCGGGCGAGATCGGCGGCCTCGCGATCCGCAACCGGATCGTGCAGCCGCCAATGGGTACCGGCCTCGTCGAGAACGGACACCTGAGCGCGCGCGACGTCGCATTTCAGGAGGAGCGGGCGCGCGCCGGCGTCGGACTGATCGTCACGGGCGCGGCTGTCGTGCATCCGACCTCGTTGTTCCCGGTCCGGATCATCGTCGAGGCGTGGGACGAGGACGGGATCGACGCGCTCCGGGCGCGCGTCGACGCGGTCCAGCGCCACGGCGCCCGCATCTTCGGGCAGCTCGTCCACCTCGGCCGCGAGTCGCCCGGCGGACTGACGAACTCCGTTCCCATGGCCCCGTCGGCGGTCGCCTCGCCGCGCGATCCGAGCCCACCGCACGAGATGAGCGTCGCAGAGGTGCGGATGATCGTGGACGCCTTCGCCAGGTCGGCCGCGAACTTCCAGGCGGCTGGTTACGACGGGGTCGAGATCTCCGCCGGTCACGGCTACCTCGTCGCGCAGTTCCTCTCGCCGGCGTCAAACCGCCGGACGGACGCGTACCGCGGCGACACGCTCGAAGGTCGGACACGGGTGCTTCGCGAGATCGTCGAGGCGATGCGTGACCGCTGCGGCGCCGGCTATCCGGTCGGCATCCGCCTCAGCGCAGAGGAGGAGACGCCCGACGGCTTGACCATCGACGACACACGCGAGATCGTCTATGCGATCCAGGACGCGGCTCCGGTCGACTACATCTCGCTCACCGCGGGGATGCGTGGGTCGTACGTCAAGGACGCGACCTACGCAGAGGGCTTCACCCTCGACTGGGCGGCCGCAGTGAAGCAGGACATCGACGTGCCGGTGATGGCGGCGGGCAGAATCAGGTTCCCCGAGCTCGCGGAACGGGCTGTAGCGTCGGGACAGGTGGACTTCGTCGGGATCGGCCGCGGCGTGATCGCCGACGCCGATTGGGTGGCGAAGGCCCGCGAGGGGCGCACTGCGGAGATCCGGCCGTGCATCGGCATCGTGCAGGACTGCCGCGCCCCGCACGGGCTCGTCGGCTGCGCCGTCAATGCGCGCGCCGGCCGGGAGAGCGAATCGGGGTCGCCGCGACGGGCTGCAACCGCGAAGCGGGTGGTCGTCGCGGGCGCCGGTCCGGGCGGACTCGAGGCCGCGCGTGTCGCAGCAGAGTCCGGCCACGAGGTCGTCCTCTACGAGCAGGACGACGTGACCGGCGGGCAGCTGAGGATCGCCGCAGCCGGCCCGACTCGCGAGGAGCTGCTCGACTTCGTCTTCTACGCGGAGCGTGAGCTCGCACGGCTGGGCGTCGACGTCCGTCTCGAGACGCCCGCAACCCGCGACCGGGTGCTCGCCGACGAGCCCGACCTCGTCGTCGCCGCAACCGGTGCGACGCCGCTGCCGCCCGAGTTCCCGTTCGACGCCGACGCGCGTGTCGTCACGGTGTGGGAGCTGCTCGGCGGCGGCGTGGGGGAGATCCCGGCGAGCGCGGCCGTGCTCGACGACGGCTCCGGCTTCTGGCACGGCATCAGTGCGGCGGAGTACCTCGCCGAGCGTGGTGCGGCGGTCGAGTTGCTCACGCCGGCGCGGGGGATCGCGCTCGCGATTCCGCACGAGAGCGTCGCCGGCGTGCTCGGCCGCCTCGGGAGCAACGGTGTGCGCTACCGCCCGCTGACGACAGTCACGTCGGCGCGAGGATCGACGGTCTCGCTCGCGGACGCGGTGACCGCCGAGCCGTCGGAGATCGAGGCCGAGCTGCTGGTGGTCAGGACGAGGCTGCAGCCCAATAGCACGCTTCTGCGTGAGCTCGACGGCGAGGTTCCTGCGCTCGTCGCTGTCGGCGACTGCTCCGCTGCGCGGCGACTCAGCCACGCCGTCCTCGACGCCAACACCGCGCTGCGACAGTTCGACGAGGGCCGCATCGGCAACGCGGGCATGGTCGTGTTCTGATCGTGAACATCGTCGTCCTCGCGAAGTACGTCCCGAACCCGTCCGGGTCGCCGCCCGAGATCGGTCCGGACTTCCGCCTGCGCCGCGAGGAAGCGGACGGCGGACTCGACCCGAGCGACGAGCCCGGCGTCGAGGCCGCAGTCCGCCTCGCTGCCGCGCACGGCGGCAGCGTGACTGCTCTTTCCGTCGGGCCTGAGCGCGCTGTGCGTGCGCTGCAGAGGGCGCTGGCGCTCGGCGCCGACGAGGCGACGCTCGTCGTCGACCCGCTGCTCGAGGGTGCGGACGCGCTGACGACGGCGAGGGTGCTCGCAGCGGCGATCGCGCGCCGCCCCTTCGATCTCGTCGTTGCGGGCGTCGAGTCGACCGACGGCGCTACCGGGACGATGCCGATGGCGCTCGCAGAGCTTCTCGACCTTCCCGCCGCGACGTTTGCGCGACGGCTCGAGACCGCCGGCGGCAGGATCGTCGTCGAACGCCAGACCGACTCCGGGTACGACGTCGTCGAGTGCGGGCTGCCGGCTCTGGTGACGCTGACCGCGGCGGCCGCCGAGCCGCGTCACACGTCGTTGAAAGACACGATCGAGGCGAAGAAGAAGCCGATCGAGCGGCTGTCGCTTGCCGCGCTCGGCCTGCAACCGACCGACGTCCTTTCGACACAGCGCGTGACCGGCGTGGTGATCGCCGCGGAGCGGCAAGCAGGCGAGCTGGTCGAGGAGGACGACGCGCCCGGCCGGATCGTGCAGCTCCTCGAGGAGGCAGGTGTTCTGTGACCGGCGCGATCTGGGTCTACGCCGAGATCGGGCCGGACGGTGACGTCGCGCCCCCGGCGCTCGGGCTGCTGACGAAGGCGCGGTCGCTGACCGTCGACGTTGCGGCCGTCGCGCTCGGGCCGGGCGCCGGTGCCGCTGCGGAGCTCCTCGGCGCACACGGCGCCGCGACGGTCTTCGCCACGGACGACGCCGTCTACGCGGACCGGCTCGCTGAGCCCGCCGCGTACGCACTCGGCCGGCTCGCGCGCGAGCACGAGCCCGACCTGATCCTGTTCGGCCCGTCGTACGACTCACGCGACGTCGCGGGCCGCGTCCAGGCGATGCTCGGGTCGGCACTGGTTGCGAACGTCGACGAGGTCGTCGGTCCAGACCACGTCCGCCTCACGATGGCGCTGAGCCTGTGGCCGGGACGGCCCGGCAACCTCCGCGGAGGGATCGCCGGCGCGAAGACCGTCGACGTCGAGCTCACGGGGCCGGCGCCGCGGCTCGTGCTCGCGCGCACGGGAGCCTTCCAGGCGCTGCCCTCGGGCGGAAGCGCGACCGTCGTCCCCGTCGACGTGGACATCCCCTCCGCTCGGCTGCGCACGCGCCTGCACGAGCGTCATAAGGAAAGCGACGAGGGGCCGGTGCTCGATCAGGCGAGCGTCGTCGTCGCCGGCGGGCGCGGTCTCGGCGGGCCGGGAAGCTTCGCTCTGCTCGACGAGCTCGCTGGTGCGATCGGCGACGCCGCCGTCGGGGCGACGCGGCCTGTCGTCGACGCCGGCTGGGTGCCGTTCCGGATGCAGATCGGGCAGACCGGGAAGACGGTCAAGCCCGACGTCTACATCGCCGTCGGCATCAGCGGAGCCGCGCAGCACGTCGTCGGGATGAAGGACTCGCTGCGGATAGTCGCGATCAACACCGACCGCGATGCCCCGATCTTCCAACACGCGGATCTCTGCATCGTCGGCGACGCGCTCACGGTCGTCCCGGCGCTGATCGCGGAGCTGGAGGCGGCACGGGTGGGAGGCGCGGGTGCCCGCTGAGTTCTGGCGGATGGGCGCGACGCCGGTGCCGTCCGCCGACATCGGCCGCTTCGCGCGCGAGTTCGAGGCGAGCGGCTGGGACGGGCTCGCCGTCGGCGAGGCGCACGGCCTGCTCCCGGATCCGTACGTCGTCCTCGCGCTCGCGGCCGCGGTGACCTCGACGCTGAAGGTCGGCACCGCAGTTGCGGTGCCGCTGCGCCATCCGCTCCTCGCGGCCGACGCGATGGCAACGCTACAGGGAGTGTCCGGCGGACGCGCGTCGTTCTCGATCGGCCGCGGCGACGGCGCCATGAAGGTGCTCCAGCAGAAGCCGATGCCGGTGGCGCGCTTCGAGGAGTACCTGCTCCGGCTCCAAGGCTTTCTGCGCCGTGAGGATGTCGAGATCGACGGCGTCGTCTCGACGATGTCTCGGCTCGACAACATCGACCCGTCGCTCGGTGCCGCGAAGCCGCCGCTGAACGTCGCGGCGACCGGACCACGAACCATCGACGTCGCAGTCCGCTGTGCGGACGGTGTCAGTTTCTCGGTCGGCGCCGACGTCGGGCGCCTGCGGCAGTCGATCACGCTCGCGCGCGACGCCTGTCACGCCGCCGGGCGCGACCCCGACTCGCTCGCACTCGGGTGCTACGTGCAGGTCGCGGTCACGGACGATCGTGACACGAGGGCGCGCGAGGCGATTCGCGGGCTCGTCGTCACACACGCGCGGTTCTCCGGGTTCGAGGCGACCGCGTCCGCCGGGGTCGCCGCCGCCGATCACGGCGAGTACCGGCAGGCGGTGGAGACGATGGAGGCCGTGTACCGCTCTACCCGCGGCGGCGTCTCTCGCGTCGCCGGCGGACGGCCGGGCGAGATCGAGTTCTATCCGCGCGAGGCGGGTGCCGACGAGCTGATCGACCGTTTCGCGATCACCGGCCCGGCGGAGTACTGCGCCGGGCGGCTCGAGGAGATCGTCGACCTCGGCATCGGGCGCGTCTACATCGGCACGCGCGCCGTCGGCGTCGACCTCGACGAAGAGAACAGCGACCGGATCGGGCGCGAGGTGCTCTCGCTCCTGCGCGCATGACGGGACGGGAGGTTCAGCTGGTTTCGTATCCGCGCGGCGCGGTGCGGCCGTCCGACTTCTGCATCGTCGACGTCGAGGTGGCCGAGCCAGGGGCGGGTGAGGTGCTCGTCCGCAACACCTGGACCTCCGTCGACGCTGCGCTCCGGTTGCGGCTGCGGGCGCAGGGACCGGCGGGGTACTTCGCTGCGTTCCCGCTCGACGGGCCGATGGACGGGATCTTGACCGTGGGCGAGATCGTCGAGTCCCACGCCGAAGGATTCCAGCCGGGCGACACGGTGTGGCACGCGGCTGGGTGGCGCGACTACGCGGTCGTCGAAGCCGGGGTGCCGGCGCTCGGGGGCGTCGCGACGCTGACGAAGCTCGACCTCGCCGTCGCTCCGCCGCAGGCGTACCTCGGCGTGCTCGGTGGAAACGGACTCACCGCGTATGCCGGCCTCTTTCGCATCGCAGGCCTCCGCGACGGCGACGTGATCTGGGTCTCCGCCGCCGCGGGCGCGGTGGGAAGCCTCGTCGCGCAGATGGCGAAGATCCGCGGACACCGGGTCATCGGGAGCGCGGGCTCCGACGAGAAGGTGGCCCATCTGCTCGACGAGCTTGGGCTCGACGCCGCGTTCAACTACAAGTCCGGGCCGCTGCCAGAGCTGCTGCGCGAGGTGGCACCGGACGGCATCGACGTCTACTTCGACAATGTCGGAGGCGGGCACCTCGAGGCGGCGCTCGCGGCGCTCCGGAACGAGGGCCGCGTCGCGATCTGCGGCACGATCTCGGAGTACGACGCTGACGACCCGCCGCCCGGCCCGAGCAACCTGTTCATGGCGGTCTCGAAGAACCTCACCATCCGGGGCTTCCGCGGCAGCAGCAACGTCGACCTCCTGCCGAAGATGACGCGTGAGGTCGGGACGTGGCTCCGCGAAGGGCGGCTGCGCTACCGAGAGACAATCGTCGACGGTCTCGAGCACGCCCCGGAGGCGCTCGCCGGGCTGATGCGCGGCGACAACACCGGCAAGACGCTCGTGCGGCTCTAAAAGGGAACGCCGTCGAACGAGAGCGTCCGCGCCGCGAACAGGCGGCGGGCGCGCTCCTCGTCGTCCAGGTCGACCGAGAAGAGGAACGTCGCGAGCGGCTCGCCGTAGCGGGTCGTCCAGCCGGACGCGACCTCCGTCTTCCCGTCACGCAGCGACCTCGCGATGTGGTGGAACTGGCCGTCGGGGTCGCGCTGGTCGAGGTAGCCGCTGAACTCGTCGAAGCTGCCGGCGAACTCCTGCGCGTCGTCGCCCGTCGCCCACAGGAGCGAGAACGTGAACTCGGGGGCGAGCATCGGAACGACGTCCTCGCCGGCGTCGAGCCGCTCGAAGTAGACAGGCAGAAACGTCGCGCCGCTCATGCCGGGACCTCCAGTCGCTGGGCGAGGCCGTGTCCGAGGCTGCGCTCGTGCTCGCGCGGCGTGCCGAACTGGCCGCTGCGGACGGCGATGCGTCGGAGGAAGCGGTGCGCCGGATGCTCCGCTGTGAAGCCGATTCCGCCGAAGACCTGAAGCGCGCCGTGTGCGACCTCGTGCGTCGCGCGTCCCGTGTACGCCTTCGCGATCGACGCAGTGCGCAGGCAGTCGGGCTCGCCCTCATCGAGCGCGGCGGCCGCGTAGAGGACGCTCGACCACGAACTCTCCACTTGCACGTACATGTTCGCGAGCAGATGCCGGATCGCCTGGAAGCTGCCGATCGTCCGTCCGAATTGGCGGCGCTGCGCCGCGTACGCGCACGCGAGGTCGAGGACGGCCGCGGCCGCACCGACGGATTCCGCAGCGGCGAGCACGCCGGCGACGGCGGCGAGCGACGCCACGGATTCTGAGGCAATCGGTGCTGCGGCCGCCGAGTCGGCGATGACCCGCGCCGGTTGGAGGGTCGGGTCGAGCGTCTCCTCCGGTTCAAACGAGACGCCGCTGCTGCCGGGCGCAACGAGCACCAGGGCGGCGCCGTCGGCGCCGGCGGCGGTGATCGCGATGCCGTCGACGGCGGCGGCGAAGTCGACAGCGCTCTTCTCGCCGGTGACCCGCCCGCCGTCGAGCGACGTAGACGGCTCGGCGGGCGCGAAACTCCGGCCGGGCTCGCTCAGGCCGAGCGCCACGCGGCCGTGACCGGGGACGATGTAAGCGAACGCGGCGCTGTCGACGTATGGCACCGCGGCGAGCCGGCCGCCGAGGCTCCAGCAGACCAATGCGAGATCGACTGCGCCGAGCCCTTCGTCCCCGCCGACCTCGAGCGCGCCGAACTCTTCGAGCTCGCGCCAGAGCGCGTCGCCTGCCGCCGCCGGTACGAGCCCGTCGTCTCCCGCCGACCGCGCGAGCAGCTCGCCAACCGCCTCGCGCAGCCATGTCTGCTCCTCTGTCAGCGCGAGGTCCATGTCAATCCTTGGGAAGGGAGAGAACGCGGTCGGCGATGATGCCGCGCTGGATCTGCTGCGCGCCCCCGTAGACGCTCGCAGCACGGGAGTAGAGATAGCGCTCGTGCCAGAACTCGCCGGCGGCCTCGTCGCCGAGCACCTCGAGCGCTGTCATCCCGAGCGTCTGCTCGGCCTGGGCCATCAGCAGCTTCACGCCGGAGCTATCCGGGCCGACGGCGCCGCCCTTCAGGAACGACGACATGGTGCGCGTCGCGTGATGGCGCAGCACCTCGATCTGGATCAGCGCGCCGGCCAGCGCGGCCTGTGCGTCCTCGTCGGCGAGCACCGGCGCGCCGTCGCGCTGTAGGTCGGCGGCGTCTGCCACGAGCCGGTCGAGCCACGTCCGTAGCGCCACCTGCCGCGGCAGTGCCGCGGTGCCGCGCTCGTGCGCGACGACGTGCATGGCGATCTCCCAGCCCTGGCCCGGCCGGCCGAGCATGTTCTCTTTTGGCACGAGCGCGCCGTCGAGGAACAGCTCGCAGAACTCGGCGTGTCCCGTGATCTGCTCCATCGGTCGCATCTCGACCCCGGGCGACTCGACGTCGACGATCAGCAGCGAGATGCCTTTGTGCTTCGGCACGTTCGGATCGGTGCGCGCGAGCACGCCGCACCAGCGGGAGAACTGCCCCCACGAGACCCACGTCTTCTGTCCACTGATCACGTAACCCTCGTCCGTCTCGACGGCGACGGTGCGGAGCGATGCGAGATCTGATCCTGCCTCGGGCTCGGAGAAGCCCTGGCTCCACAGCTCCTCGGCCGACAGGATCGGCGCGACGTAGCGGCTGCGTTGCTCTTCGGTGCCGAACGCGAGTAGCGCCGGCCCGAGTACGTCGAGCCCAACGATCGCCACCCGCTCTGGCGCGCCAGCCGCAGCCATCTCCTGGTCGACGATGATCTGCTCGACGGTCGGGCGTCCGCCGCCGCCGAACTCCGCGGGCCACGCTCGGCCGACGTAGCCTGCTGCGTAGCAGCGTGCCTGCCAGCGGCGGAGGTTCGCGATTCGTTCATCGAGTTCGTGCGGGAGATCGGCAGGATCGGGACAGTGCTCAACGAGGAACTCGCGCACCTCGGCTCGTAGCTGGCGCTCCTCGGGTTCGAGCGCGAGCTTCACAGCAGCTCCGGGATGACGAGGTCGTCGGTCTCGACGATGCCACGGCAGCGCGCGCGGATCGCCTCCGCATAGTCCGGATGGGTGAGGATCCAGAAGCGGTCTTGGCGGATAGCCTCGACTACCTCGGCCGCGACATCCGCAGCCGGGACGCGCGGAGCCGTCAAGAGCGGGACGTCCCGGCCTTCCTCGCCGCCGGGGCGCAGCACTGCGCTGTTCTCCCGCAGCGAGCTGAGCACGGGGCCGGGGCAGAGGACCGACACGCCGATCGGGACGTCCTGCGCGCGGAAGTCGTGCTCGAGGCATTCAGACAGGCCGACGACGGCGTACTTCGCCGCCGTATAAGGCGCGAGGCCGGGGAAGGCGACTAGGCCGCCGATCGACGCTGTGTTCACTATGTGCGCCTGCTCGCCCCGCTCGACCATCCCCGGGACGAACGCCTCGATCCCGTGCACAACGCCGCCGAGGTTGACGCCCAGCACCCACGTCCACTCCTCTCGCGTGAACTCCCATGTGACGCCCGGGAGCTGGACGCCAGCGTTGTTGCACAGCACGTGCACGGCGCCGAAGCGGTCGACGACTCGCGCCTCGAGCGCGGCAACCTCGTCCCACTTCGTGACGTCGGTCGACACGGCCAGCACCTCGGCACGCGTGTCCGCTGCGAGCTGCTCCGCAGCACTATCGAGCCTCGCCGGGTTGATGTCGGCCATGGCGATGCGCATGCCCAGAGCCGCGAACGCCTCGCACAGTGCGTAGCCGATTCCGCTCGCGGCGCCGGTGACAACCGCCACCCTGCCCGGCAGCTCCTGCATCACAGCTTCTTGAAGATGTCGGTGCCCCCGACGGCCATCGCCACGAGCACACCGCCTGCGGTGACGGCCACCATGACAAGAGCGGTGGCCGCGACCTGGGGGTACACGCCGTTGCCATAGTAGTTGTAGAGGATCGTGCCCATCACGTTCTGTGTCGGCGCGCGGACGAGCAACGACGCCGCGAACTCGTTCGCGAGCAGGATGAACATCAGCGCGGCCGCGGCAGCGAACGTCCCACGCATCAGCGGCGCGAGGATTCGCAGGTGCGTCCTGATCGGTCCTGCTCCCGAGACTCGCGACGCCTCGACATAGGAGTCCCCGAGCGCGGTCATCCCCGAGAGCTGCATGCGTGTGGCGAACGGAATCATCAGTGCGATGTAGACGAGCACGAGCACCCACTTCGTTCCGTAGAGGACGAACGGCGCGTGCGTGTACGCGAAGAGGAAGCCGACTCCGAAGATCACCGCGGGGATGCTCAGCGGAAGGGCGACGGTGAGGTCGAGTACAGGCCTTAGCACCTTGTTCTGTCCGCGGCTGCGCAGGGAGGTGGCGGCCAGGTAGCCGAGAGGGAGCGTGATCGCGACGGCGATCACCGACGTGACGAGGCTCGTGCGGATCCCCGTCAGGATCGCGCCGTCGTGGAAGATCGAGCGGAACGCACCGAGGGTGAAGTCGTGCGGGTGGAGAGACCCCGACCAATACGGTTGTACGGAGACGAGCACGAGCCCGACGATCGGGAGCACCGTCGCCACGAGCCCGTAGAGGATGAGCGAGGTAGCGGCAAGCGGCGATGTGCGCGTGATCGGGCGGAAGCCCTTACCGCCGTGCGTCACGAACCGCGTCACGTCACCCAGCAGATGCTTGTTCAGGATGAGGACGATCACGCCGAAGACGAGGAGCGGCGAGCCGAGCGCGGCGGCGATGTCGTACTGCGCCGGTGTCTGCTGCGTCGCGCGGTACATCTCGGTGGTCAGCACGGTGATGTTGTTGTTCGCGCCGAGGAGCAGCGGCCCCGTGAACTGTCCGAGCGCGAGCAGTAATGCGACGCCGCCGCCGTAGATGAGCGAAGGACGGAGCAGTGGCAGAGTCACGCGGACGAACACGCCTGCAGGCGTCGAGCCCGACACTTGCGCCGCCTCGAGCAATTCGCCGTTGATGTTCTCGAAGCCGGCGCTGACGAAGAGGTAGATGAACGATGTCAGCGCGAGCCCGGTGATGATCAGGATCCACGGCAGTGTGTAGATGTCCACCGGCCCCTCATAGAGGTGGTGCCACCAGGGCAGGTGGCGGAAGAGGGCGTTGAGGTAGCCCGGATGCGGCGAGAAGAGGAACGACCACCCGAGCACACTGGCGATCGCCGGGACGACGATCGGCAGGATCGGCAGGATGCGCAGGAACCAGAGCTTGGGCGAGAGCATGGTCGACGCCCAGGCGAGCGCCGTGCCGAGCACGAGCGCGATCGCGAGCGAGCCGAGCGCCAGCTCTACCGTCTGCCAGACGGTTTTCCAGATCCCCGGTTCGGTGAACGCCTGGTGGTAGGCGCGTCCGCCGTGCCCGAACGCGAGGATCTGCAGTCGGACAAGCGGCAGGACGATCAGGTAGGCCAGGATGGCGATGAAGACGAGCAGGCCGACCTGAGGAGCGATTCTGCCGACGCGGATCGGGTTGCGG
Organism: uncultured Actinomycetes bacterium; assembly: GCA_963847845.1. Lineage (GTDB taxonomy): Bacteria > Actinomycetota > Thermoleophilia > Gaiellales > Gaiellaceae > PALSA-600. The sequence goes on along the minus strand of CAWKBI010000004.1, from coordinate 35,820 downwards.
CGCGGGGTGGCGACCTCGACGGCGGGCGCCGATACCTCAGACACCGACGACCCCTGTGGGGTTCGGGTCGGCGTGCGTCGCGGGAATGCGTGCCCCGTCCGGGTCGAAGAACGTTGTGTCGCGGGTGCGGACATGGGCGGTGACCTGCTCGCCGGCATTGAGGCTACGGATCCAACTGCCTCGCTCGCCGGCCGGCATGCGGCTGTGCAGGCGGGTGCCGCCGGCGGTGAGGAGGACGTCCATCCAGCGGCCGCCGAACTCGGAGTCTGCGACGATCGCCTTGAACGTAAGGGTGTCGGGCGCGACCGGCGATCCCGGCCTAGCAAGTTGCAAATCCTCGGGGCGAGTCCGCGCCACGAGGGAGTCCAGCGACCGGTTGTCGAAGCCTAACTCGCCCGTCACCGGTTCGCCAACATGCGCCCAGCAGCCTTCCTTGCGCTCGAGCGAGAGACGGTTCTCCATGCCGATGAAACCGGCGACGTACTCGGTCGCGGGCTCCTCGAACACTTCCTCGGGGCGTCCAAGCTGCTCGATCTTGCCGGCACGCATGATCGCGAGCCGGTCGCCGAGGGCAAGCGCCTCGCTCTGGTCGTGGGTGACGTAGACGGCCGTGAAGTGAAGCCGCTGGTGAAGCTCGTGGATCTCGCTGCGCACCTGGTCGCGCAGCCGCGCGTCGAGATTGCTCAGCGGCTCGTCGAACAGCACGAGGTCCGGTCTGGCGACGAGCCCCCGTGAGAGCGCGACGCGCTGCTGCTGACCGCCGCTCAGCTGTGCCGGATAGCGGTCGAGGAGTGTGCCGCAGTCGACGAGGGCCGCGACTTCTTCTATCCACTCGCTCGCGGTGGCGCGCTTGACCCGCTGCGCCTGCAGTGGGTAGGCGATGTTCTGGCGCACGGTCATGTGCGGCCACAGTGCGTAGGACTGGAAGACCATGCCGATGTTCCGTTTGTTCGGCGGGACGTTGACCCTGGCTGAAGCATCGAACACTGTTCGCTCGCCGAACGTGATCGTTCCCTCGTCGGCTGACTCGAGGCCGGCGATGCAGCGCAGCGTCGTCGTCTTCCCACAGCCGCTCGGGCCGAGCAGGACGAGGAACTCGCCGGGCTGGATCTCGAGCGCGAGGTCGTCGATCGCTGTCGCTGGGACCTTCCCGCCGAATCGCTTGGACAGTGCTCGGATGCTGACGTTAGACACGGACTCTCCGCCTCGTTCGCGATCGATGCGGAGTGGTCGCCGCGGCGCCCACCCCGCATCGATGAGGGGCCGGGTTAGTGGGTGAACAGGGAGACCCACATGGCGTTGAAGGCCGCGATCTTTGCCTTCGTGAAGTCGTTCAAGTGCTGTACTCGCGGCTTCGAATAGAAGGTGCCAGCGATGTTCGGGTAGATGGCGCCCTGGGTGTTCATGACGAGCGCCTGGCCCGCGGGCGACTGGAGGTAGTTTGCGAAGAGCTGCGCCGCCGCCGGGTGCGGAGCCTGCTTCAGGATCATGCCGAAGTACGGAGCGTTCCAGTTGTCCGGCAGCACCTTGAAGTTGATCGGCGCTCCCGCGGCCTTCAGGGTGAGCGCGGTACCAGCGGCGCACGGGGCGCCGATTATCTCCCCCGATGCGACGGCCTGCGTCATCGGCAGCGTCGACGTGTAGATCTTCGGGTTCTGTGCGGCGAGCTTCTGGAGGATGCTTGCCCCCCATTTCGCCTCTGCCCAGAGATACCAGTCCATGAACGACGTCGAGACGCGCGGGTCGGGAACGCCGATCTTGCCGCCCGAGAACGCGGCACTCGTGAAGTCCTGGACGCCGCTGATCGATCCCTTGTATGCCTGCGTGTTCCAGGTCTCGCCGAGCACCGCTTCGCCGTTGATCCAGGCCTTGCCGAACATGTACGTCTTTCGGTTGAACCTCTTAGCGAAGAAATTCGGACCGACCGGGTCAGCGACCCAGCCGTTCTTCAGCGCTCCGTAGATATACGGCTTCGACGTCGCGACCCAGATGTCCGCGACCGCCTTACCGGTCGACTGCTCGGCGTTGATCTGCGCGACAAGGGTGTTGTCGACCTGCCGGTTGATCGTGACGCTGATCCCGTAGGCCTTCGTAAACCTGGCGGCGGCGGCCGCGAGAGTGGTCGGGTTCTCGACCGAGTAGATCGTGACGCTGCCTTCCTGCTTGGCCTTCGCGATGAGCGCCTTCCACGCTGCCTTCGTTGCCGGCTTTGGCCCGGTCGCCGACGCGTGGCGCGACGAGCCCGACGCCGTGCTTGCGAGCGTTGCGACCAGGGTGGCGACGAGAACACCAATCACCGCTCCCCGGCGACATCGAAAAGTCGAAGCTCCTACCACCGGACTCCTCCTTCCTGGGACTCGGCCCGCGGCGTCCGCGGTCGGAGTCGTTTCTGATGACGCGGATCCCGCTTTTCGATGCAGACGGTTCCAGATCACCGATGTTGCCCTGGCATGCCGTCTCCTGTCGATCGATCCGCCCACCAGTTAAACTGGCTAGTCAAACTGACTTCAAGTGCGTAGTGTTTTATACGATCCCACTTCGGTTTGCAAGTGCTTGGTATCAAGGTTGAATGATCGTTGACAGCTCCGGACTCAAGTCATAGCCTAAGCGACTTCAATTCGATCTTGACGAGGTGAAGGAGGCGAGAGCGGTGTCCTCGGCCCGGACGGAGTTCGATCTGCTCGTGCTCGGCGGTGGGATGGCCGGGCTGTCGGCGGCGGCGTGGTCGGTGCGCCAGGGGCGCTCTGTCCTGCTCGTCGAGAAGGGCGAGCTCGGCGGCAGCGCGGTCAATGCCGGCTTCATCTGGACGGCGCCGTCGTTGGACGTGCTGCGGTCGCAGGTGCCGGACGGTGACTCGCAGCTCGGCGAGCGGCTGATCGAGGATTTCGAGCCCGCCGTCGATTGGGTTCGCTCCCTCGACGTCGAGTGCCAGCCGGCGGTCGAGGTGCTCCGCTTCGGGCGCGGCCACCAGACGACGCTCCTCAACTACTTGCGAGCGTGCGAGCTGATCGTCCGGGACGACCCTCGCTCCGAGATCCTGCTGCCCGGTACGGCGCGTCGCCTACTCGTCGAGGACGGCGAGGTCCGGGGCGCCGAGGTGGTCACGCCCTCAGGGGAGACGCGCACGGTGCAGGCCGCGGCGACCGTCCTGGCCACCGGCGGGTTCCAGGGCGACCCCGAGCTGCGCGCGTCCCTGATCCATCCGCAGGCGCGGGACATCCCGCTGCGCGGGAACTGGTACAGCATCGGCGACGGGTTGCGGCTGGGCTCGGAGGCGGGCGCCGCGTTCGGGCCCGACGACGCCGGCTTCTATGGGCACCTGATGCCGTCGGGCGTCCGCTTCGGCGAGCACGACGACTTCGTGGCGCTCTCGCTCTACTACAGCGAGCACTCGCTGCTGCTCAACCTCGAGTGCCGGCGGTTCGTCGACGAGACCGTCGGCGACCACCTCAACACGATGGCGCTGCTCGGGCAGCCGGAGGCGCGAGGGCTGATCGTCTCGGACGCGCGCGTGCGCGAGGAGTGGATCCTCCGTCCCTACGTCGAGGGTGTCCGCCCGGCGGACACGTTCGACCTCTGCTACCAGCGCGGCGCGCGCTGCGCGGTTGCGGAGGATCTCGACGAGCTGGCCCTGGTGCCGCCGGAGTGGGGCTACGACGGTGCGGCGGTGCGGCAGGCCCTCGTCGACTTCAATCGGCAGTGCAAAGACGGCTCACACGAGCCGGCGCGTCGGTTCGACGCCGTCCCCATTCAGGACCCGCCGTACTACGTGATCGAGGTGGTGCCGGCGATCACCTTCACATTCGGCGGACTGCTCGTCGACTCGGAGGCGCGCGCGCTCGACCGCGACGGACGCGTGATTCCGGGGCTCCACGCTGCGGGCGCGGATGCCGGCGGCCTCTACGTCCGCGCCTACGCCGGCGGGATCGCGGCGGCCCTCATCTTCGGGTTGCGGGCCGCCCGGACGGCGCTCGAGACGGCGGCCGTGGGAAGCCGGCGGTGACGACCGGCGAGGAGACGCATGCGGAGTTCCTCGGCATGGGGCTCGACCTGTCCACCGACACGTTCACCGAGGAGGAGAAGGCACGGACTCTCGAGTGGTACGGCCGCCTCCACGATCACGACGATCTCGATCTCGCGCCGTTCTCGCGCTTCATGCTCGAGCACGACCCGGTCGGGTTCAAGCGGCTCCGCCGTCACCTGATCACGCTCGACGACGAGATCGACGGACCCGCGCTGCCGGTCGCCGCCGGCGTGCTCATGTTCGTGCACACGTACATCGTCCTCGGCATGGGCAAGGGTGCGCTCTACGAGATCATCGCGATGCGCGAGCTCGGCGCGACGCGGGCGGAGATCATGGAGACGGTACGGCTGGGCGCGCTGCACGGAGGCCCGCGCGGCGTCAACGCGCTCGCCGAGGTCGCGGACGGCTACCTCCGCGAGTGGCACGAGAATCCGGACACGGAGTCGCGTGTCGCCTGGCCAGCCGGCTGGGCGCCCGATCCCGCGCGCTTCCGGTCCGGGATCGATCTCGGCACCGACGAGCTCGGGCCGGGCGAGCTCGAGCTGCTCCGCGACTGGTACCGGCGGACGGTCGGCGAGGTGCCGTCGCACGTCGAGTTTCTCGCGCGCGTCGCACCGCGGGGGCTGAAGACGCAGCGCGCGCGATTCGAGACGGCGATCACAGGCGCGCTGCCGGCGCAGGTGATCCCGCTGCTGACGCTTCACCTCGCCGCGGTCCGCTTGTGGCCGAAGCCTTTGCGCCGTGCGGTGCAGTCGGCGAAGGCGTTCGGCGTGAGCCGGGGCGAGGTGGTCGCGGCGCTCCTCTGGGCCGGCGTGTACGGGGCTGACGTCGTCATGGAGACGGCCTTCGACGCAGCCGGCGACCTGCTCGAGGAGTGGGACTGATGCGTGTCACCGGCGTCAACCACATCTGCATCGCGACACACGACCTCGACCGCGCCGTGCGGACCTGGTCCGACCGCTACGGCGTCGGGCCGTGGCGGCTCTGGACGAAGGACGCGACGAACATGTCCGCTGAGGTGCACGGCAGGCCGACGGACTTCGCCATTCGCGTCGCCCTCTGCGGCCTGGCCTCGGGCACCCGGATCGAGATCATCGAGCCGCTCGACGGGCGCAGCCCATACGCCGAGTCGCTCGTCCGGCACGATGGCGCCGACCACGTCCATCACGTCCGGCTCGACGTCGACGACTACACGGACGCGCGCCGGGCGCTGACGGGCCTCGGTCTCGACCCCGTGCTCGACGCCACCTTCGCCGGCGCGCCGGGCGTGAGCTCGGTGGTGACGGCGACGTACCTGTCGACCGAACGCGATCTCGGCTTCCTGCTCGAGATCGGCGACGTGCCCGTGGGCTTCTCGATGCCCGAGCCGGAGCTCGTCTACCCAGCGACGACGGAGGAGATGTCCAGATGACCCAGACGAGTGAACAGGCAGCCCGTCCCGCAGGCGGGATCCGGCTCAACGTCGAAGAGGAGCAGAAGTACCGCGAGCGCACGTCTCGCTCCCGCGAGCTGCTCGCGCGCACGAAGGAGCTGATCCCGACCGGACATGGCGGCGGCATGTGGTATCAGCTGCCGTATCCCGTCCTCCTCGAGCGCGGCAAGGGCTGCTGGATCTGGGATGTCGACGGGAACCGGTATCTCGACCTCCGCATCGGCGACTGGGTGCTGATCCACGGGCATTGCGACGACCGGATCCGCGACGCGATCGTCGCGCAGCTGGACAAGGGTCTCCAGTTCGGCTCGCCCGACTGGGACCTGAGCTACCGGATGGCGTCGCTCCTCGTCGAGCGGATGCCGTCGGTGGAGAAGGTTCGCTTCTTCGTCAGCGGGACCGAGACGAACCAGTTCGCGATCCGCCTCGCACGGGTGCACACCGGCCGGACGAAGCTCGCGAAGGCGGAGGGCAGCTATCACGGCGTCGCCGATCAGCTCGTCGTCGGCACCTCGGCGATCAGCATCGCGCCGGACAAGGTTCCCATCGGCGTGGCGGCGCGACTCGCGGACGACATCATCGAGATCCCCTACAACGATCCCGACGGGGCGGAAAAGGTCCTCGAGCGCGACGGCAAGGATGTCGCGGCCGTGCTGATCGAGCCGGTGATGGGCGCGGCAGGGATGATCGACGCGAGCACGGAGTACCTGCAGCGCCTGCGCGAGGTCACGGCGCGGCTCGGCATCGTCCTGATCTTCGACGAGGTCGTAACGTTCCCGGTCGCGTACGGCGGTGCGCAGGCCTACCACGGCGTGACGCCCGACCTGACGACGATGAGCAAGGCGATCGGCGGCGGCCTCCCTCTCGCCGCGGTCGGCGGCCGCGCCGAGATCATGAACCTCCTCGACCCCGATCTGCACGGCGGCGTCGCGCCCGTTGCAGCGGCGTCGACCTTCGGCGGCAATCAGGCATCGCTGGCAGCGGGGATTGCGTGCCTCGAGCTGCTGACACCGGAGCTGCACGCGCGCGTGCAGGCGGTCGGCGACCGCGCGAGGAGCGGCATCGACGAGCTCGGCCGCCGCTACGGCATCCCGCTGCACGCGTCCGGTATCGGTCACCTCTTCGGCATCCACTGGGCGCCGGAGCGCGTCGTCGACTACCGCACGCGCATGCTCGACGACCGCGAGAAGCTGGCCAATCTCGTGCTCGCGCTAATGAACGACGGCTACTACCAGATGTCGTTCGGCTACTTCCTGATCAGTGCGGCGATCGGCGAGGAGGAGATCGACGATTTTCTCGCGGCGCTCGAGCGAGCGCTCCATACGCTCGGTCTCGTCGCGGCGTAGGCGTCGGCGTTACGACCAGACGACGACGGCGTCGAGCGCCTCGATCGTCGCACCGTCGACACGGATCGGATTGATCTCGATCGAGGCGAGGCGCGGGCCAAGGCGCTCCGCGAGGCAAGCGAAATGCGTGATCGTCTTGACGAGACGGTCGACGTCCGCCGCCGGCTGTCCGCGAACGCCGTCCAGCAGCGCCCTGCCGCGAAGCTCGTCGAGCATCTCGCGAACGTCGTGCTCGTCCACCGGCAGGAGCCGCAGACTCGTGTCGTCGGCAACGTGCACCCACACACCGCCGAGGCCGACCGCGAGCGTCAGGCCCCAGTGCGCGTCGCGCACAGCGCCGACGATCAGCTCCAATCCGCCGCGGCGCATCGGCGCGACGAGCGCGCCGTCGACGTGCGCGCCGTCGACACCGGCGCCGGCGGCGGTCACCCGATCGAACGCCTCGCACACGGCGTCGCCGGTCTGCAGGTCGAGTGCCACGCCTCCGATGTCGCTCTTGTGGAGGATCTCGGGCGAGACGACCTTGAGCACGACGGGAGAGCCGAGCTCACGCGCCGCTGCGACCGCCTCCTCCCGTGTCCCGACAAGCCGCCACGGGACGACGGGAACTCCGTTCTCGGCGAGGAGCTGCAGGCTGCGCGCCTCGGACCAGCTCGCGTCACGGTCGTCGAGATCGAGCTCGTCCGCGACGGGACTCGCCGCGCGGGAGCGGCGAAGCCACGCCGACCAGCGGATCGCGCCGCCGACGGCGTCGACGGTGTCGCGGAGGCCGGTCATCGCATGCGGCACGCCGATCGCGTCGAGCACGCCGGCGGTGGCCGGATCGATGTCGCGCACGGTCTGGTCGACGAGGAGCCCGCGGCTTCCGGCGGCGCGCAACCCCGACGCGATCACCTCGATCCTCGATCTGTAGCGAGCGCGCTCCTCGGTCGGGAGCACGTGAATCGCGGCGAGTATCGCGACCGACGGATCGTCGGCAAGTGCGGCGAGCGCGTCGGCGAAGATCTGCGGGTCTTCGGATGCGGCGCCCGTGATGTCGAGCGGGTTGCGCAACGTGCCGTACGACGCGAGCACGTCCGAGAGGCGCGCCCGTGTTGTCTCGGCGAGCGGCTCGAGCGGGACGCCGACCACCTCGGCCCGGTCGGCGATGATGTCGCAGGCGCCGCCGGAGATCGAGACGACCCCGAGTCCGCCGGGAGGCAAGGGGCCGGTGCGCGCGAGCAGGCCGGCCGTCATCGCAAGCTGCTCGATCGAGTCCACGCGTACGACTCCGAGCTGTCGCAGTGCGGCGTCGACGAGTCGATCGTCGCCCACGAGCGCGCCGGTGTGCGTGAGCGCGATCTCGGCGGCGAGGGCGCTCGTCCCGACCTTCAGCATCACGATCGGCTTCTCGAGCTCGGCCGCCCGCCCAGCCAGCTGCCGGAGCCTCTGGACGTCGCGAATCGACTCGAGGAACATGGCGAGCGTGCGCACGCGGTCGTCCTCGAGCACGGCCGCCGCCATCGCGATCGTGTCGACCATGGCCTCGTTGCCCGTCGAGATCACGTGGCTGAGCCCGATGTTCTGCGCGCCCGCGAACGCGGCGATCGCGTAGGCCGTCGCACCGCTCTGCGAGACGACGGCGACGCCGCCCGGGACGACAGGCATCAGCTGCCCGGACCAGGCCGGCGCACGGTCGACGACGTTGGCGAAGCCGAGGCAGTTCGGGCCGACGCAAATGAGGTCGAGCTCGCGGCAGCGGTCGACGAGCTCCTCCTGCGCGCGCACACCGTCCAGGCCCGTCTCCCCGAAGCCCGCGGCGAGCACGACGACGCCGCGGACACCCGCCGCCGCTGCGTCTGCGAGCGCGGCCGGCAACGCCGCCGCACCGACGAGCATGAGCGCGAGGTCGACCGGCTCGCCGATCTCGGCGCAGCTCCGGAATGCCGGACGACCGTGAACGTTGCCGCCGTTTCGATTCACGAGGTGGAGCGCTCCGTCGAACCCGATCTGCTCGAAGTTCGCGTACGAGCCCGCGGACCAGCCGGATCTGTCGGAGGCGCCGACGAGCACGATGCTCTTCGGCGAGAGCAGCTCACGCAGGCGAACCGGGTCGTCGCGCGAGGTCTCGGCTAGCGCCCCGTCCACTCGGGCTTTCGCTTCTCCGAGAAGGCTTTCGGGCCTTCGATGTAGTCGGCCGACGCGAGCAGCCGAGCCACCCGCGCGGTGTCGCGCTCGAGCGCGTCGTCGACGCTCGATTGGAGCCCGTCGAAGACGGCCTCCTTCGTCAGGCGCAGGGAGTTCGGCGAGCACTCGAGGATCTCCGTCGCCCAGCGGCCCGCCGCCGGCAGCAGCTCCGCGAGCGGCACGACCTCGTTCACGAGGCCGATCCGGTAGGCCTCCTCGGCTTGGATCAGCCTCCCGGTCATCAGCAGCCCCATCGCGAGCTTGAACGGCACCTGCCGTGCGAGCCGGTGGATGCCTCCGGCGCCGGCCATCAGCCCGACCCGCGGCTCCGGCAGCCCGAATCGGGCGTGATCCGCCGCGATGATGATGTCGCACGCGAGCGCCAGCTCCAGGCCGCCGCCGACGGCGACCCCGTTGACGGCGGCGATCATCGGCTTCGGGCAGTCGAAGTCGCGTGTGATCCGGCCGAAGGGCGGCCGCTCGCGGCCCTGGACGTCGTTACCGGACGCCGTCCGCGCGGCCGTCACCTTGAGGTCGTTGCCCGCACAGAACGCCCGCTCGCCTGCGCCTGTCAGGATCGCGACCCAGACCTCGGGATCGTCGCGGAAGTCTTCCCAGATCTCCTTCAGCTCGAAATGCGCCTCGAGGTGGAGCGCGTTCATCACCTCGGGCCGGTTCAGCGTGATGGTCGCGATCCGGTCCCGCTTCTCGTAGGTGACGAACTCGTAGCTCACGATGCCGGCCTGAACCTCGGGACGACGACGTCGTCAGAGACGGGGTCGAACACGACCTCGAGCGGCATGCCGATCTCCAGCTCGTCGGGAGCGGCGCCGACGATGCTCGTGTTGAAACGGACGCCTTCGGCCGACTCCACCGTGGCGACGACGTACGGCTCGTCGAAGCCCGGATAGCGCTGATGGACGACGGCGAAGCTGTAGAGGACGGCGCGTCCGCCGGCCGGCGCCCACTCGACATTGGCGGAAAAGCACTCGACGCAGCGAGGCTTGACCGGCCACATGAACGCTCCGCAAGATCCGCAGCGCTGGAGCATGAGCTCGCCTCTCGCCGCTCCCGCGAAGAAGGGCGCGCTCGCCTCGTCCGGCGTCGGGACGGGCCGCTGCGACTGGCTGCTTGCGTCAGGCGGCATGCTTGCTCAGGATCGTCGTCGAGTGGTAGTTGAGGACGCCGCCGTTCCCGCTCGCGAGCACGATGTCGTTCCTCTCGACCTGCCGCTCGCCCGCCTGGCCGCGCGCCTGGATCACGGCCTCCGAGAGCGGCGTGAAGCCCCACATGTAGTAGGACGAGAGCTGTCCGCCGCCCGTGTTGGTCGGGAGCGAGCCGCCGGGGCCGAGCTTGCCGTCCTCAACGAACGCACCGCCTTCGCCCTTCAGGCAATAGCCGTAGTCCTCGAGCGTGACGAGGACCGTGTACGTGTAGCAGTCGTACAGCTCGAGAATGTCGACGTCGTCGCGCGTGATTCCGGACAGCGAGAACGCGAGCTCGCTCGCCCGTTTGGCGCCGGTATCGATCCCAGGATCGCGGCCGTGCCGCTGGTTGTCCCCGGGCGAAGCCTGGGCGGCGGCTCTGACGTACACCGGAGGCTGCCGGAGGTCTTTGGCGCGCTCGGCCGTGGTCATGATCACCGCGACCGCGCCGTTCGAGACGAGACAGCAGTCGAAGAGGTGGAAGGGATCGACGACGAGCCTGGAGGTCTGGTGGTCATCGAGCGTCATCGGCTTGGTCATCTGCGCGTGCGGATTCATCTGAGCCCACTGCCGCTGCGCGACGGCGATCGCGCCCAACTGCTCGCTCGTCGTGCCGTAGAGATGCATGTGCCTTCGCGCGGCCAGCGCGTAGGGCGGATTCCCGCCGAACTCTCCGTATGCGCCTCGGAGGCCGTTCATGCCGTTCCAGGCGCCGCGGCGCGCATAGGCCGCGGCCGCGGTCACATCTTCCTGCAACGGCGTGTCGGCGTAGAGGAGCACCACGTGGCTCACCACTCCGGCAGCGAGGGCGAGCGCCGCGTACTGGACCATCGCGCCGGACGTCGAACCTGCCGCGCTCATCACGTTCAGCATGGTCAGGTCTTCGAAGCCGAGTGCCATCTGCAGGCGCGGCTCCATGTCGACGTTGCCGTTGCCGTTGATCAGGAGGCCGTCGATGTCGGACTTGCGGAGTCCCGCGTCGTCGAGCGCGAGGGCCACCGCCTCGGCCGCGAAGTCGGCGGCGCTCCGGCCGTAGATCTTGCCCATCTCGGTGATCCCGAGGCCGACCACGGCGGCGTTCGGCTTCCACCTCGGCGCTCTGCCGTTCACGGCCACTACGCGGCTGCCGCGAGCCAGCGCGCCGAGTTCTCGGGGTCGCACCCGAGCACGTCGAGCTGGCGGTCGATGTAGAAGCGAGCGACGTCGGCGAGCTCCAGCGCGCCGCCGGGCCGGTACCAGGTCCAGACGCTGTTGTGGAGGCCGATCACCGCGCGCGTCAGCAGCTGCGGCGACCGCTCGGGCACCAGCCCCTGCTCCATCCCGCGGGCGAGGAACGTCCCCCACGCGAACTCGAGGTCGCGCTTGTTGGCGCGCGCGCTCGCGCGGGCCGCCTCCTCGCGCGGAAGCGATGCGTGCACTTCGACGCGGGCGTGCTCCGCCGTCAGCACGCGCAGCCTGAGCACCTCCCACTCGGTCAGCTCGAAGCCGCCGCGCAGCACCGCGACGAGCGCGTCGCCCCAGTCGTCGTGCTCGGCGACGCGGCGGTCGAACTGCTCGTGGAACTCGACGACGGCCTTCGCCATGATTTCGAAGAGGCAGTGCTGCTTCGACTCGAAGTAGTGGTAGAGCGCGGTCGAGCCGATGCCGACGGACTCCGCGACGTCCGCCCACTTCGTCTCTTCGTAGCCGTGACGGCCGAATTGCTCCGCGGCGACCTGAAGGATCTGCGCCCGCTTCACCCCGGGCTTCAGCCTCGGCGACGTGCGTCTCGCGTCCTTCACGCCGTCACCGTCAACGGGTCGGCATCGAGTGCGGCGCGCCCGAGCCCTGCCAGCCGCGCGACCGCCGGTTGGAGCTCGCCGGCGCCGGAGCCGTTCCCCGGATCGTTCAACCAGCGGCGGTAGACGCCCTCGACGATGATCGCCACCTTCCAGTAGGCGAACGCGATCCAGAAGCCGAGCTCCGCAAGATCTCGCCCCGACGCACGCGCGTACTCGGCGGCGAGCTCCGCCCCGGTCGGGAACCCGGCGACGGCGGTCACCGGCTCGCGGAACAGCGCTCCCGCCTGACCAGCGACGGTGCCCAGCTCGTTCCAGTACGCGACCATCAGGCCGACGTCCGCGAGCGGATCGCCGACGGTGCAGAGCTCCCAGTCGAGGACCGCGCGCACCTCGCCGTGCTCCGAGACGACGGCGTTGTCGAGCCGGTAGTCGCCGTGCACGAGCACCGACTCGCGCTCCTCCGGCAGACGCTCCGCGAGCAGCTCGGCCACCTCCTCGATCACCGGCAGCTCCGCGGTCTTCGACGCCTCCCACTGGCGGGTCCAACGCCGAAGCTGGCGGCTCGCCAGGCTCTCCGAACGCTTGAAGTCTCCGAGCCCCGCCGCGTCGAGGTCGACCGCCTGCAGCTCCGTCAGCGTCTGAACGAGGGAGCGCGCGGCGGCGGTGCGGGCCCCCGGAGAGAGGCGCTCGGCCGTCTCGACCTTCGTGACGATCAGGCCGTCGACGTGCTCCATCACGTAGAACGGCGCGCCCGTCACCGCCGGGTCGTCGCAGTAGGCGAGCGTTCGCGGCACGCGCGCGCCGGCCGAGGCGAGGCCGCTCAAGATCCGGTGCTCGCGTTCCATGTCGTGCGCGGACGCGAGGATCTCGCCGAGCGGCGGCCGGCGCAGCACCATCGTGTGTCCCGCAGCGTCGTCGACGCGGAAGGTGAGATTTGACTGCCCCTCGCCGACGCGCGTGAACCGCAGGGGAGGCTGCAGCTCCGGCAGTCGCTCGGTCAGCCACGGCGTCAGCCGCGCCAGGTCGATGCCGCGAGGGGTCGGGTCTGCGTTCACTTGATCGTCCAGCCGCCGTCGATCGTGAGCACCTGGCCGGTGCAGTAAGAGGACGCGTCGGACGCGAGGAACACGAGCGCGCCGTCGAGCTCGTCGACCCTTCCGGGCCGGCCGAGCGGACATTGGCGCTCGAACCACCGCACCGAGCGCTCGTCCGCGAGGAGCTCTGCGGTCATCTCGCTCGGGAACCAGCCCGGCGCGATCGCGTTCACCCGCACGCCGTCGGGCGCCCACTGGGCCGCGAGTTCGCGCGTGAGGCCGTTCACCGCGCTCTTCGACGCGACGTAGCCGGCGTCCGGGACGGGCGCCGAGGCGACGGAGCCGAACATCGAGCCGATGTTGACGACCGACCCCCGGCCCTGCTCACGCATCGGGACGGCGACGGCCTGCGAGACAGCGAAGAGTGCTTCGAGGTTCACCCGGAGGACCGAGCGAAAGCCCTCGAGTGTGGCCTGGCGATCCGGCCCGCCGGATGAGATCCCGGCGTTGTTGACGCACACATCGATGCGCCCGAAGTGCTTCACGGTCTCGTCGACTAGCCGGGCCGGGCCGTCATCGGCGGTGATGTCGCAGGCGAACGGGTGGATGGCGGGGTTCGCAGCGGCGAGCACGTCGAGCCGCTCGATCCTGCGCGCGGCGGCCACCACGCTGGCGCCCGCCTCGGCCAGGACAACGGCGAAGCGTGCGCCCAGCCCGCTCGAGCCGCCGGTGACGACTGCGACGCGGCCGTCGAGGGAGAATCTCGACTCGGTCATGGCCTTACCTTCATGAAGTGAATACAGTTTAGTAGCTGGATCGCGGTCGTCTAGTCTTGATTCATAGATAACTGCCGTGCTAGTTTAAACAACTTCAGTTCAACAAAGAGAGAGGAACCTCCATGGCCGGTGCAGTCGAAGTCGAGCCGATCCAGTACGAAGTCGACGGACACGTCGCGCGAATCTGGCTCAATCGGCCGCACAAGCGGAACTCGGTCAGCCAGCAGCTGCTGCAGGAGCTGGACGAGGCCGTCCGGCGGGCGGAGGCCGACGACGAAGTCCGCGTGATCGTCTTCAGGGGCCGCGAGGGGACCTTTTGCTCGGGATTCGATCTCGACGAGCTCCAGAGCGACTTCATCGGGCAGACGTATGCGCTCGAGATTGCGCAGCGCTCGGCGCGCATCCTCGACTCGATCTTCAACTCGCGCAAGGTGTCGGTCTGCGTGCTCGAGGGCCACACGACCGCGGGCGGGTTCGAGATCATGATCAACTGCGACTTCGCGATCGCCTCCGAGGACGCGCTGATCGGCGACTTCCACATGCGCCGCGCGCTGTTCGGCGGGGCCGGGCCGATCTACCGGCTCCCGAGGATCCTTGGCGAGCGTAGGGCCAAGGAATTGATGCTCTCCGGCAAGCTGCTCACCGGCATCGAGGCGAAGGAGTGGGGCCTTGTCAACGACTGCGCTCCCGCCGACGAGCTCGATGAGTGCGTCGACCGCTTCGTCTCCCAGTTCTCGGACAAGAGCCCGTTCCAGATGTCGATCACGAAGATGACGCTGAACAAGAGCCTCGACTCCGACACCGCGACGTTGATGGTGATGGAGCGGCTCGCAGTCGGGGTGACGCTCAACTCGAACGACGCAGCCGAGGGTGTGGCCGCGTTCCTCGAGAAGCGCGACCCGGTCTGGACCGGGACCTAGGCCGCCGCGAGCTTCGCGTCGGCGAGGTCGGGCGGGCAGCCGAGCAGGGCCAGCTGCCGGCCGACGAAGAACTGGGCGACGTCACGCAGCTCGAGCGTGCCGCTCGGCCGGTACCAGTGCCAGACGCTGTTAGATAGGCCGAGCACCGCCCGGGCCAGCAACTGTGGGTCGTTCTCGGGCAGGTACCCCTGCTGCATGCCGCGGGCGAGGAACGTGCCCCACGCGAACTCGAGGTCGCGCGTGCGCGTCCTCGCGATCTCGCGTGCCGCCTCCTCGCGCGGTGCCGTGCGGTGGATTCCGATCAGGCCCTGCTCCGCCATGAGCACGCGGTTGCGAAGCACTTCCTGCTCGGTCAGGTTGAAGGCGTCGACGAGCAGTGCGACGAGCGCCTCGTTCCAGTCGTCGTGGGCGGCGGTGATCCGATCGAACCGCGCCTGGAAATCGGCCACGGTTTGCCCCATGATCTCGTAGAGGCAGTGCTGCTTCGACTCGAAGTAGTGGTACAGCGCCGTCGGCCCGATCTCGACCGCAGAGGCGACGTCGGCCCACTTCGCGTCCTCGTAGCCGTAGCGGCCGAACAGCTCGATCGCGACCTCGAGAATCCGCTCGCGCTTGACCCCGGGCTTCGCCCTCGGCCCCCTCGTCACCTTCACCTTCGCCTGTGCCACTGACCCACTCCTCCTTCGAGAACTCAGTTCACTTCTACAGTACGCGGCGGATCGACCCAGGTGCGGTGCAGGGAATCGAGCAGCTCCCGCGCGCCGTCTGCAGGCGGTCGCCGACGAAGGGCCGAGGAGAGAACCTCGATGCTGAGGACGCCGTCGTAGCCGGTCGCGGCGAGCGCGGTTCTGAATTCGGGAAGCGCGAACGTGCCAGAACCGACCGGCAGCCGGCGGAACCGGCTCTCGTAGACGAGCTCCCGCTCGGGCGCCGGCGCGTCGTTGACGTGGACGAGTGCGATCTGATCCGCGTCGAGCGAGCGGAGCAGTGACCACGGCTCGTCGCTGCGGAAGAAGTGCCAGGTGTCGACGAGCAGACCGCAGTGTTCCCAGCCGACGGCGCCGCACACGTCGATCGCGTCGGACAGTGTCCGCAGCCCGCCGTACGGGGCGAACTCGAGGGCGATGCGGATGCCCGCCTCGCCGAGCACGGCGGCGGCCGTCTGCAGGTCGGGCATCGCCTCTTCCCGGGTCCGCGTGTAGAGCCCGGCGATGCAGACATCGGCGCCGGTCGTGGACGCCAGCGCCGCGAGCTCCTCGGCCTGCGCCCGGGAGTCGCCGGCGCCGACGCGCAGGACGCCGACGTCAGTACACGCGAGGCCGTGCGCTCGCAGCACCGCGGCCACTTCGGCCGGATCCGCTCCTGCAACGGTTAGATCATCGAGGCCGACGTGGCGGAAGCCCGCGACGGCCGCGGCGGCGAGCACGTACTCGAGCGGCCAGGCCGGGATCATCTCCGCGTCCGGCACGTCCTCGTCGCCGCCGGGATAGCGGATCCAGTTGAGCGTCGGCAGGGAGAAGCGCGTCCCCGTCAGGCCCAGTCCTTCTTGGTCGTGCCGTCGTACAGGCTCTTCCCGTACTCCGCAGCCTGGTCGCCGCCGCCCGCGAGGCTCCACTGTGCGCCGCCGTCGACGGCGAGGACGGAGCCGGTGGTGAAGCTGGAGGCGTCGCTCGCGAAATAGAGCACGGCCGATGCGAGCTCCTCCGGCGCGCCGGCGCGGCGCAACGGGAATGTGCGCGCGCGTTCGGCGAACGCCTCGTGGTTCCACTCGCGCGAGATGTCCGTCAGGAACGGCCCCGGCATCACGGCGTTCACGCGCACCTTCGGGCCGAAGGTGTCGGCGAAGCCGAGCGTCAGCGCGTTCAGCCCCGCCTTCGCGGCGGCGTACACGAGGATGTCGTGCGTCGGCCGGACCGCGCCGATCGAGGTGATGTTGACGACCGAGCCGCCGTCGCCCGCCGCCATCCGGGAGCCGACGAGGGCGGTCAACCGGAACGGGCCCTTCAGGTTGACGGCGATCACCTTGTCCCACAGCTCCTCGGTGACGCTCTGAGCGTCGGGATACGTCGGCGCGATGCCGGCGTTGTTGACGAGGATGTCGACGTGTCCGAATTCCGCGTAGGCAGCTTCGACGAGCTCGTCGATCTCCTCCCAGCGGCCGATGTGGCACGCGCGCGCGAGTGCGCGGCGACCGAAGCTGCGTGCCTCCTCGGCCGCCTCGTCGCAGGCGTCCTGCTTCCGGCTCGAGACGACGACGTCCGCGCCTGCCTGTGCGAGCGTCTGGATGATCGCGCGTCCGAGCCCGCGGGTACCGCCCGTGATCAGGGCGACACGACCCGTCAGGTCGAAACGGTCGTACGGCGGTGCCGGCCGAGGTGACACGTGCTCCTCCTCGCTCACTGGGTCAGCTGTTGGCTGCAATTCTCAGAACCCCCGTCGGACGGAATGAATGAAGACCTGCGGGATCGACGTCCTCGCTGAGCGTGCCCCGGTTGACCAGGATGTCCAGGTGCCCGAGCACCTCCCAGACGGCAAGCACGGTCTGCGTGGCCGCCACCTCCTCCGACCACAGGGACTGCGAGATGGCGAACGCCGTCTCGGCGCCGCCATCGACGATCTCGGTGATCCGGTCGAGCCGTGCGGAATGAAAGGCGAAGCGCTCGTCGATCAGCCGCGCCGGGTTGCGGATGATCGGCCCGTGCCCCGAGTAGCAGCGGCCCAGGTTCATCGCCGCCGTCACCTTGAGTCCCGTCAGGTAGTCGAACAGGGCGCGCCGGCGGCCGCCGGCCGGGAGGTCCGACTGCGTCGTCTCGGCGCCCGAGGTGATCTTGGCGAGGAGGTGGTCGCCGACGATCGCCTCGTTCGCCTCGTCGTCGACGAAGAGCGTGTCGGTCGTGCTGTGCCCGGGGCGGTGTACGGCGCGCAACGTCCTCCCGCCGGCCTGGATCTCGTCGCCGTCCGCCAGCACGAGGTCGGTCTCGTAATCCGCGCTGCCGCGGATGATGTGCTCCCAGAACGGCTCAGTGTCGGCGATGAACCGATCCGGAACGCCGTGTGCCGCGAGCAGCCGCTCCGTGAAGCGCCGCTCGGCGGCCGCCTGCTCGTGGTAGCCGACGCCCCACGCGGCGGTGGCGTCGAGCGCGGCGACCTGGGCGCCGGACCGCTCCCTGATCCTGCCGGCGAGGCCGGTGTGGTCGAGATGGTGATGCGTGAGCAGCAGCAGCTCGATGTCCTCGATGGCGAGGCCGTGCTCCCGGAGTTGCCCCTCGAGCGCCAACAGCGCCTCGTCGCTCTTCGGGCCTGTGTCCACGAGCGTCAGCGGGTCGCCCCGGAGCAGCCAGAGGTTGACCGTTCCCAGGTAGGGGACGGGGATCAGCAGCTGGGCGGGCATGTGGTCTGAAGTTCCCATCGGCGATTGACAGAGGCCCTACGTCGCGATAGCTTAAGCGACTTCAGTTCAGTAAGCAAGAACTTCATGCCCAAAGGACAGACGCCACCCACCGAGCTGCGCTTCCCAACGCGGGAGGAATGCGTGCTTCCCGAGCTCCTCGCGAGGCGCGCGACGGCTACTCCGGACACGCCGCTGCTGCTGTTCGAGGACGAGACATGGACGTGCGGGCAGGCGGCACGCGAGGCCTGGACAGCGGCGAACGGCCTGCGGGAGCACTGCGGCGTGGAGATGGGCGACTACGTCTCCGTGTGGGTGCCGACGAGCCCCGACGTGCTGCGCGCCTGGTTCGGCACGAACGCGGCCGGCGGCGTCTACGCGCCGCTCAACCTCTCGGCCCGCGGCAGCTACCTCGAGCACACGATCAGGATCGCGGAGTCCAAGGTGCTGATCGCGCACCGCGGTCTCGTCGAGCGCCTCGCCGGGCTCGACCTTCCGGCTCTCGAGACCGTCGTCCTCGTCGGCGGCGACGCGGACGTCGAGCTTCCGTGGCGGACGATCGCGCTGGAGGAGCTGCTCGACGGCGCGTCCGAGGAGCGGCCGGCACTGCCGCGGCCGGTGGAGCCGTGGGACGACCTCAGCCTGATCTACACCTCCGGCACGACCGGCCCGTCGAAGGGCGTCCGCGCCGCGCATGCCGCGTTCTGGAACTACGCTCACTGCTTCATCGACAACTTCGTCGACGAGACCGACCGGTACATGCAGCCGCTGCCGATGTCCTACACGGCCGGCACCGGCATCACCTACTCGATGCTGCTCGCGGGCGGCTCGGTCGCCTACCCGGGCGGCTTCAGCACCAAGACCTTCTGGGACGACGTGCGCCGCTACGAGGCGACGATCACGATCCTGATCCACGGCATGGTCAGCGTGATGCTCGACCGGCCGCCGTCGCCGGACGACGCGGACAACCCGCTGCGCACGGTCTACATGGGGCCGCTCCTGCGCGCGAAGGAGTTCGCCGAGCGGTACGGCGTCTCGCTCTACACCGCCTACGGGATGAGCGAGGTCCCCGTGCCGATCGTCTCCGGCCTGAACCCGGAGGACGAGCGCAGCTGTGGGCGCGCGGCGAATCCCGAGCACTACGAGCTGCGGCTCGTCGACGAGCACGACGTCCCGGTCGCGGTCGGAACGCCGGGCGAGTTGATCGCGCGCCATTCGCTTCCCTGGATGATCAACTCCGGGTACAAGAACATGCCCGAGGCGACCGCCGAGGCGTGGCGCAACGGCTGGTTCCACACCGGCGACCGGTTCGTCCAGGACGAGGCAGGCGAGTTCTTCTTCCTCGACCGGATGAAGGACGTGATCCGGCGTCGCGGCGAGAACATCTCCTCGTTCGAGGTCGAGGCGGAGGTGAACAGCCACCCACTGGTCAAGGAGGCTGCCGCAATCGCCGTCAAGAACCCGAGCGTGGACGAGGACGTTGAAGACGAAGAGGTGATGATCGTCGTCGTGCTCGAGGACGGTGCGACGCTCGATGCGGTCGAGCTCGTCGACTACCTCTCGAAGCGGATGCCGCGCCACTGGGTGCCGAGGTTCGTCGAGTACACCGACGTGCTGCCGCGCACCGAGTCGCACAAGCTGAAGAAGGTCGATCTCCGCGTCGCCGGCGTGACTCCGACGACGTGGGACCGTGAGGCAGTCGGGATCGTCTACAGGCGCGAAGCCCTGCGGTGAGCGGGGCATCGCCGCTCGAGCTCGGCGACGGTCCGCCGCGACTCGAGGCCGGCCGTTGCGGCGATTGCGGCGGAGTGACGTTCCCGCTGCGCGCGCGCTGCCCCGCGTGCGGCGGCGATCTGGAGCGGATGCTGTTGCCGCCGCGCGGGACGCTCTGGACGTGGACGACGCAGGGTTTCGAACCGCCGACGCCGCCGTATCTTCCCGACGCGGACGGCGACGAGTTCGCCGAGTTCGCGGTCGGCTACGTCGAGTTCGAGGGCTTGCTGCGCGTCGAGGGCCGGCTGACCGAGCCGGAGCCGGAGCGCCTGCGGATCGGCATGCCGATGGAGGTGGTTGCGCTCGAGCGCGGCGACCGCGTCACCTATGCGTTCGCTCCCGTTGATGAGTGAGCTGCGCTTGCTCGTCGACGAGCGGAACATCACCCGCCTCCTCCACCGCTACGCCCATGCGCTCGACAGCCGCGATGCGGACGCGTGGCGGTCGTGCTTCACGGAGGACGCGACCTTCGTGACGCGGCACGGGACGTTCGTCGGCGAGGAACAAATCAACGAGCTC
Organism: uncultured Actinomycetes bacterium; assembly: GCA_963847845.1. GTDB lineage: Bacteria > Actinomycetota > Thermoleophilia > Gaiellales > Gaiellaceae > PALSA-600. Next base: position 15,456 of record CAWKBI010000004.1, on the reverse strand, counting down.
TTCGACGGGTTGCGGCCTGCGCCGACGAAGCATCTCCTGACCTCGCTGTTGATCGAGCTCGACGGCGACACGGCCGGGGTCGTCTCCCACTTTCTGATGTGCGTCAAGGACGGCACGGAGCTGAAGGTCGACTTCTTCGGCCGCTATCTCGACCGGGTCGCGAGAAGGCCGGGCGACGGTGAGTGGCGGTTCCAGGAGCGGCGGATCGTGCCCGAGGCCGAAGCGGGGAAGGCGTGAGCGGGCGGCCCGAGATCGCGATCGTCGGCGTCGGGATCCACCAGTTCGGGCGCCACGAAGGCGTGAGCGGGCTGGCGATGGGCGTGCACGCCGTGCGCGCCGCCCTCGCCGACGCCGACGTCGCGTGGCCCGATGTGCAGTTCGCGTACGGCGGCAGCGAGGACGCCGGCAACGCGGACACGATGGTCTCCGATCTCGGCCCGACGGGGCTCCCGTTCTTCAACGTGAAGAACGGCTGCGCGACCGGCGGCTCCTCGCTCGTTTCCGCGGTGCGCGCGCTCGAGTCCGGCGCGTACGACGTCGGACTCGTCGTCGGGTTCGACAAGCACCCGCGCGGCGCCTTCCAGAACGACCCAGCCGACTGGTCGCTGCCGGCGTGGTACGGCGAGGACGGTCTGATGGTGACGACGCAGTTCTTCGGAGCGAAGCTCCAGCGCTACATGAACGACTACGCCATTCCCGGGCTCGCTCTCGCGCAGGTCGCGGAGAAGGCGTTTCACAACGGGTCGATCACGCCGCACGCATGGCGCAGGAGGCCGATGTCGACGGAGGAGATCCTCGGCTCGCGCGTGCTCGCGCACCCGCTGACGCAGTACATGCTGTGCTCTCCGGGCGAGGGCGCGGCTGCGCTCGTCGTCTGCCGCCGCGAGTACCTCGGCCGCCTGCCCGAAGCCCGTCCGGTGTGGCTGCGCTCGGTCGCGTTCCGGACGCGGCGGGGGGGATCGTTCGAGGTCTTCAGCCCGTCGCTGCCGCTCGAGATCGCGCCGTCGCCGTCGGTCGACGCGGCCCGAGAGGCCTTCGAGCACGCGGGTGCGGGCCCCGCCGACGTCGACGTCGCGCAAGTCCAGGACACCGAATCCGGCGCCGAGCTGATTCATCTCGCCGAGTGCGGGCTCTGCGAGCACGGCGAGCAGGCCGAGCTGTACGCGACGGGCGCGACCGCGATCGGCGGCCGGCTTCCCGTCAACACCGACGGCGGCTGCCTCGCGAACGGCGAGCCGGTGGGCGCCTCCGGACTACGCCAGGTCTACGAGATCGTGACGCAGCTCCGCGGCGAGGCGGGCGAACGGCAGGTTCCCGGCGGCCCCCGACTCGGCTTCACGCACGTCTACGGTGCCCCCGGCGTCAGCGCGTGTGCCGTCCTCAGCCGCTGAGCGCTTGACGTGCCCGCCGTCAGTCGAGATAATGAACTGAATTCTGATCAGCTAATGGGAGGGCCTTCCATGCCGTGGGACTTTTCAACCGAGCCCGAGTTCGAAGAGCACCTCGAATGGATGCGCGGCTTTGTGCGCGAGGAGATCTGGCCGATCGAGACGATCGACAGCGAGATCGGCCAGGCCGAGCTCGACCGCATCTACGCGCCGCTGCAGGAGCGCGTGAAGGAGCGCGGGCTGTGGGCCGCGCACCTGCCGCCGGAGCTCGGCGGGCAGGGGTTCGGCCAGGTGAAGCTCGGGCTGATGAACGAAATTCTCGGCACGTCGATCTACGCGCCGAACGCCTTCGGCTGCCAGGCCCCGGACTCCGGCAACAGCGAGATCATCGCGCTCGCCGGCACCCCGGAGCAGAAGGAGCGCTGGCTCTATCCGCTCCTCGCCGGCGAGCTGAAGTCGGCCTTCTCGATGACCGAGCCAGAGACGCCGGGGTCGGACCCGACCCAGCTGCGTACGCGTGCCGTTCGCGAAGGCGACGGCTACGTCCTCACCGGGCACAAGTGGTTCACGCTCGAACGGATCGATCGCGGACTTCCTCGTCGTCATGGCCGTCACCGACCCGGATGCCAAGCCGCACCGGCGCGCCTCCATGTTCATCGTCCCGGTCGATGCACCCGGCGTGAACATCGTGCGCGACGTGCCGAACATGGAGCACCCGGGGCAGCACTTCGGCATGCTCGGAGGCCACACCGAGATCCTCTACGAGGGCGTTCGGCTCGGTCCCGACGCGCTGCTCGGTGAGGAGGGCGACGGGCTTCCTGATCGCGCAGCACCGGCTCGTGCCGGGGCGGATCCACCACTGCATGCGCTGGCTCGGCGTCGCGCGCCGCGCCTTCGACATGCTCTGCGAGCGGTCGCTCTACCGGCCGGTTCGCGGCGGGCTCCTGCGCGACAAGCAGACGGTGCAGAACTGGATCGCCGACTCGGCCGCCCAGATGCAGGCCGCGCGGCTGATGACGCTGCACGCGGCGTGGAAGATCGACACGTACGGCTCGAGTGCGGCTCGGACGGACGTGTCGCTGATCAAGTTCTTCGGCGCGTCGGTGCTTCATGACGTCGTCGACCGCGCGCTCCAGGCGCACGGCGGGCTCGGCTACTCGACCGACATGCCGCTCGAGCAGCTCTACCGCTACGCGCGTCACGCGCGGTTCGTGGACGGTGCAGACGAGGTGCACCGCGAGGCGGTCGCCCGCCAGATCCTGAAGGCGTACGACGCGCCTGAGGACGAGATCCCGACGGAGTACGTGCCGGTCCGGCGCGAGGCTGCGCGGCTGAAGTTCGCGGCACTGCTCGACACCGTCGCGGTCGACGGCTGAATGCACGCGGTTCAACTCGTCCGCTGGGAGGCGGAGCCGGAGCTGCGCGAGGTGGAGGTGCCCGAGCCCGGCCCGGGAGCCGTGCTCGTCAAGGTGACGGCCGCCGGGCTCTGCCATTCCGACCTCCACCTGATGGAGTGGCCCGAGGGGACGCTGCCGTGGACGCTGCCGTTCACTCTCGGTCATGAGACAGCGGGCGTCGTCGCGGCGCTCGGCGCGGGTGTGACGGCGTTTGCCGAAGGGGACGCCGTCCTCGTCTACGGCCCGTGGGGCTGCGGCGCGTGTCCTGAATGCGCCCGCGGCGCGGAGAACCGGTGCCCCAACCGGCAGGCGGGAGGTTGCGGGCTCGGGCTGGACGGCGGGCTGGCCGAGTACATCGTCGTCCCGTCGCCGCGGCTGCTCGTGCCGATCGGAGATCTCGATCCGGTGCGGGCGGCGCCGCTGACGGATGCAGCGCTGACGCCGTACCACGCGATCACGACCGAGCTGCGGCACCTCGGCCCCGGTTCGTCCGTCGTCGTCATCGGTGTCGGCGGTCTCGGGCACGTCGCGGTGCAGCTCTTGCGCGAGCTGTCGGCGGCGCGGATCGTCGGCATCGACATGCGGGGGGCCGCGCGCAGCCTCGCGCTCGCCGCCGGCGCGTACGCGGCGCTCGACGCGACCGGTCTCGAGCCCGGCGACGTCCGTGCCGAGACGGGCGCCGGCGGAGCTGCGCTGGTGCTCGACTTCGTCGGCTCGGACTCGACCGTGAAACTGGCGGCGTCCATCGTCGCGATCGGGGGCCATGTCAGCGTCGTCGGCCTCGGTGGCGGCGTCTTTCCGATCGGATTCGGGAGCGTGCCGTTCGAGGTGTCCGCGAGCAGGCCATCGTGGGGGACGCTGCCCGAGTTGCATGAGGTCGTCGCGCTCGCTCAGGCAGGTGTGCTCGAGATCGAGACCGAGCGGCTCGGGCTCGACCAGGCGGTCGAGGGCTACCGCCGGCTCAGGGACGGCTCGGTGGTCGGACGCGCGGTGGTCGTCCCGTGACGCTCGACGGCAAGGTCGCCGTCGTCACCGGCGGTGGCTCCGGGATCGGCGAGGCGATCTGCATCCGGCTCGCCGCCGACGGCGCTCGCGTCGCCGTGCTCGACATCGACGTCGACGCCGCCGGATTGACCGCGGCGCTCGTCGGTGGCATCGCAGTCGAGGCGAACGTGAGCGACAGCGCGTCGGTGGACGAGGCCCTCGCTGCCGTCGAGGGCGCGCTCGGCCCGGTCGACGTCTGGGTCAACAATGCGGGAATCGCGGCGGCCGCGCAGGCGGCGCGCATCCGGCCCGAGGCCGAGGCTCAGCACGCCGAGGCGGCGACCGGAACGATCGTCACGGGACTCGACGCCCTCGTCCGGCTGCCGGACGATGAGTGGCGGCGCATGCTTGCAGTCCATCTCGACGGGACGTTCTATGGCACGCGGGCCGCAGCGCGCTCGATGGCGCCGCGGCGCCGCGGCGCGATCGTCAACATCGCCTCCGTGTGCGGCCTCGAGGGCTGCACGGGCTATCCGCACTACTCGGCGGCGAAGGCCGGGATCATCGGCTTGACGCGCGCCATCGCGAAGGAGCTGATCGTTCAGGACGTTCGTGTCAACGCCGTCGCCCCCGGTTTCGTCGACACGGCGGCGTCGGAGGCGCTCGACAATCCGCTCCGCGAGGCGCAGCGGCTGCGCACGCCGATCGGCCGGTTCGGCCGTCCCGAGGAGATCGCCGCAACCGTCGCGTTCCTCGCCGGCGACGACGCCGCCTTCTACGTTGGCCAGACGCTCAGTCCGAACGGCGGGATCGTCACCACATAGAGAAGGAGTCGCAATGGAAGGTCGCGAGGTTGTGATCGTCGAGGCTGTCCGCACGCCGGTGGGGCGGGGGCATCCGGAGAAGGGCTACTACAAGGACGTTCACCCCAACGTCCTCCTCGGCACGACGTTCGTCGAGGTGATCGACCGCGCCGCCATCGACCCAGGACTCGTCGAGGACGTGATCACCGGCTGCGTGCAGCAGTACGGGGAGCAGTCGTACAACGTCGGCCGCAATGCGTGGCTGCAGGCGGGGCTCCCGATCGAGACGCCGGCGACGACGATCGACCGGCAGTGCGGGTCGGCGCAGCAGGCGGTGAACTTCGCCTCGGCGCTGATTGCGACCGGCGTGCACGACGTCGCCATCGGCGGCGGTGTCGAGCACATGGGCCACGTCCCGCTGTCGGCGAACGCGAAGATGATCCAGGACCTCGGCACGCCGTTTCCGCCGGAGCTGCTCGAGCGCCATCACCTCGTCAATCAGGGTCTGAGCGCCGAGCTGATCGCGGAGGAGTGGAAGGTGTCACGCGTCGAGTGCGACGAGATCGCGCTGCGTTCGCAGCAGCGTGCCGCGCGCGCGACGGACGAGAGGCGCTTCGAGCGCGAGATCATGCCGTTCCGCGTGAACGGGTCGGTCTACACCGAGGACCAGGGCATCCGACGCGAGACGACGCTCGCCGGGCTGGCGGAGCTGAAGCCGGCGTTCAAGGAGGACGGCGTGATCACCGCAGGCAACTCGTCGCAGATCTCCGACGGCGCGTCCGCCGTGCTGCTCATGTCGCGCGAGCAGGCAGGCGAGCTCGGGCTGAAGCCGCGCGCGCGGATCGTCGACCAGGCCACTGTCGGCGTCGATCCGGTGCTCATGCTGACGGGGCCGATCCCGGCGACGCGGAAGATCCTCGCGCGCAACGGGATGACGCTGGACGACATCGACCTGATCGAGATCAACGAGGCGTTCGCGTCGGTGATCGCGGCCTGGGAGCGCGAGCTCTCGCCCGACGTCGACAAGGTGAACGTGAACGGCGGTGCGATCGCGCTCGGCCATCCGCTCGGCTCGACTGGCGCCCGTTTGATCACGACGCTGCTGCACGAGCTCGAGCGCACCGACACCTCGGTCGGGCTCGTGACCATGTGCTGCGGCGGCGGTCTCGGCACCGCGACGCTGATCGAGAGGCTGTGATGGGCCTCCTCGACGGCAAGGTCGCGATCGTCACCGGCGCCGGGCGCGGGATCGGACGCGAGCACGCGCTCGCCCTCGCGCGTGCCGGCGCGAAGGTCGTCGTCAACGATCTCGGCGCATCGCTCGGCGGTGAAGGCGCCGACGCGACGCCTGCACACGACGTCGTCGCCGAGATCGAGGCGCTCGGCTCGCACGCAGTGGCCGACGGGGAGAACGTCGCCGAGTTCGACGCGGCGCGCCGTCTCGTCCAGCACGCCGTCGAGGCGTTCGGCCGGCTCGACATCCTCGTCAACAACGCGGGGATCCTGCGCGACCGGATGCTCGTGAACATGGAGGAGGCGGAGTGGGACGCGGTGATCGCCGTGCACCTGAAGGGGCACTTCGCACCGACCCGCCATGCCGCCGCGTACTGGCGCGACCGCGCGAAAGCGGGCGAGGAGGTGCGCGCGCGAGTGATCAACACGTCCAGCCCGTCCGGGGTGTTCGGCAACGTCGGGCAGGTCAACTACGGCGCGGCGAAGGCGGGCATCGCCAACTTCACGATCATCGCGGCGCAGGAGCTCGGCCGGTACGGGGTGACGGTGAACTGCATTGCGCCGAACGCCCGGACGCGGATGACCGAGTCGGCGTTCGAGCTGCCGCCCGGCGACGGTGGCTTCGACCCGCTGGCGCCGGTGAACAACACGCCGATCGTCGTCGCGCTGTGCGCCGACGCGGCGCAGGGCATCACCGGCCAGGTGTTCCACATCTTCGGCGGCGCGGTGAACATGCTGCAGCCGTGGACGCCGGGCGAGCTGTTCGCGCGCGAGGACGGCTGGGAGGCGGAGGAGCTTCTGGACGAGGTGGTCGGACGGCTCCCTGACGGTGTCGCGCCCACCGGCCTCGTCGAGATGCTCGAGCGGGTGGGCGGGACCTACACGCCGAAGGCGTAAGCCTCCCTCTAGTAGATCGCCTTCGGCAGCCGCATCCCGTAGAGGAGCGCGAGGTCGAGCTCGGGCACCGGCTGTCCGAGCGCGGCGACCTGCGTCGTCGCCTGCCGGTAGTGCTGTGCCGCGTGCAGCCGCTGCGCTTCCAGTAGGCCGACCCAGGTGAGCTCGCCGCGCGGCGTCCGCACCGGTCGCGTGGGCTCCGTACGGATCGCCTCCTCTTTCTCGAGCACGAAGGCGTGCCACGCCTCCACCACCGGTTCGACGAACGCGACGAGCGCAGTGCGATCGTCGATCGTCGCGACGATCGACGCTTCGTACGCCACAACGGTCTGGTCTCCGGTCTCACCGGTGACGGGATTCCCCGGCCAGTGGAACCAGCCCGTCGCGAACGGCTCGAGCAGCGCGCGGATGCCCACCGACGCGTCGACGGCGAGCGCGAGCGGCGTTCGACCGAGCACGGGCATCGGCTCGACCAGAACCTCCCACGGCGTCGTCGTCACGAGCTCGAGCAGCGCCTGCATGATCGAGTCGATGTCCCAGGCGATCTGCAATGCGTCGCGCAGCGTCGGCGGCGTCTCGAGCCCGAGCAGCATGCCTGCCTGACTCGGGTGCTGCAGCACGTGCGCGACGCCGTCGACGACGAGTGTCGGAACGGGAGGCGACCCGTAGGCGAGCCAGCGCTCGCGCTGATCGCTGATCACGACCGACTCGAACTCCACGTTGTGCGCACCAAGGAACTCCTTGGTCAGTCCGCAGACCGGTCAGCCGGGGTGGGAGTAGAGGACGAGCGGCGGCTTGTCGGCCGCTTGCCGCGCGTAGCGCTCTCGCAGCTCGCGCTTCAACACCTTGCCGCTCGGAGTGCGTGGGAGCTCCTCGACGAAGTCGACCGTGCGTGGCAGCTTGTACCCGGCCAGCCGCTCGCGTGTGAACGCGATCAGCTCGTCGGCGGTCAGAGCGCTGCCGTGGCGCATGACGACGAGTGCCTTCACGGTCTCTCCCCACCGCTCGTCGGGAATGCCGATGACGGCGGCCTCCGCGACGTCCGGATGCTGGGAGAGAGCCTCCTCGACCTCCACGGGATACACGTTCTCGCCGCCGCTGACGATCATGTCCTTGATCCGGTCAGTGAGGAAGAGGTAGCCGTCCGCATCGAGGTAGCCGCCGTCCCCGGTGCGCAGCCAGCCGTCGGCGGTCAGCGCGGCGGCCGTCTCCTCGGGTCGGTTGAAGTAACCGGGCGTGACGTTCGGCCCGCGCAGCAACACCTCGCCGGTCTCCCCGACGTGTCGCTCCACGCCGGTGATCGGATCGGCGATCCGCAGCTCCACCCACGGAAACGGGCGACCGGCGCTGACGAGTAGATGCTCCCGTGGCCCCCCCGGATCGTGGTCGGCCGGATCGAGCTGCACCACGCCTCCGGTCGATTCGGTCAGCCCGTAGATGCCGTAGAGAGAGCAGCCGAACGTGCGGAGCGCTGTCTTCAGTACGGGCGTCGTGATCGGCGACGCGCCGTAGGCGATCGACCGCAGTGCGGAGAAGTCGCGCTCGTCCACGCCGTCCACGCCGAGCAGCAGCTGGATCATCGTCGGGACGAGCACGGCGTTGGTGACGTGCTGCCGCTCGATCACGTCGAGGACGTCAGGCGCGACGAAGTCGCTGACGAGCACGGTCGTCGCGCCGTTCCACAGTCCGAGGAACGCCCAGCCGATGCCGCCGATGTGGAACATCGGCAGCGCGGTCAAGCTGACGGAGCCCGCGTCGAACTCCCAGTACGGCGACGTCTCCGCCGCGGCGGCGAGGTTCCGGTGTGTCGTGAGCACGCCCTTCGGCACGCCGGTCGTTCCCGACGTATAGAGCTGCAGGACCGGATCGCCGGATTCCGCCGCAGCGGCGGGATCGACGGCGTCGTAGGCAGCGATCCACTCCTCGTAGTGCGGACCGACGACGATCGGTGTGGCCTGTGCGCGGATCTCCTCGACGATCGACGCGTACGCCTCGCCGGCGATGAGTACCGGCGGCTTCGCATCGTCGACGACCGCCGCCAACTCCGCCGTGGCCAGTCTCCAGTTCAGCGGCACGGTGACGGCTCCGATCTTGCTCGTCGCGAACAGCAGCTCGACGATCTCCGGCGCGGTGCGGTCGAGATACGCGACGCGGGAGCCGGCGCGAACGCCGGTGTCGAGTAGAGCCCGGGCGAGTCGGTTCGAGCGGTCGTCGAGTTCTGCGTAGGTCAGCTCGCGGTCGCGGTGGCGTACGGCGACATGGTCGGGTCGCGCGGCCGCATGCTCGCGCACGACGTCGGCGACGCGGAGCTCGTCGCCGAGCTTCACTGCTCGCCGATCGCGTCGCCGAGCCCGATGGCTGCCATCGAGGCGAAGGAGTCGTCGACGGAGTGCGCCAACACCATCAGGTCGCGCGTGCCGCCGGCCTGGTCGCGGACGTGATCTTTGAGCAGCGCCTCGGGGTCGAAGCCGAGGGAGCGGAACATCGCGATCGTCGCCTCCTGGTCGGCGACCACCTCGACAACCATCTTCCGCAGGCCGAGGCTCAAAGCCTCGAGCACGGCGTGCTGGGCCAGCGTTCGGCCGATCCCGCGGCCGCGGCGGTCGGGATCGACGATCACCCGGACCTCGCCGACGTGGCTCGACCAACCCGCCAGCGGGATGAGCGCGACGTAGCCGACCACGAGGTCGTCGTCGAGCGCGATCGACCGGGCGGCGCCCAGCTCCGTCCAGGCTGTGACCACCTCCGGGTCGGCCACGTCCTCCTTGAAGAACGTCCGGTCCCCTTCGGGGATGCGCGCCACGAACCGTCCGACGGCGTCGTGGTCGCGGGCTTCGAGTTGCCGGATCTTCATCAGCGCTCCTTGGGTGGGTCGAGCTCGTCGCTGTGGTCGACGAGCCATTTCGTCAGCGCCGGCAGCGTGTGCCGGAGCGCGTGCCGTCCCGCAAAGAAGGTCACGTGCCCACCGGTGACCCGGAGCTCGTCGCGCCGCCCGGGATCGCCGACGAGCCGGCTCGCCGGCTCGGCCGCCGGCAGCGGGACGACCTTGTCCTTCTCCGCGATCGCGACCAGCACGTCGCCGCGCGCGCGAGAGAAGTCGACGTCACGGCCGTTCAGCCGCATTCGCCCGGTCATCAGCACGTTACGCCGGACGAGATCGGCCACGACCTGACGCAACGCCGCCCCGGGAAACGGCACCTGCTCGCGCGTCCACTGCGCCATCGCCTGCCACGCCTCGACGAACTCGTCGTTCCAGAGGTTCTGCAGCAGCGTGGCGTGCCGGGCGATCTCCGTCGTCGGCGCCTGCATCATGAATCCCCGGTAGAGAGCGTCCGCAGGCACGTTGCCCGTCTCGTCGACGAGCTCCTCCGGGTCGAGACGGCCGTCCAGGACGGCCCCGACCATGGCGCCCATCTCGCTGTAGTCCATCGGGCTCGCTAGCAGCACGAGGTTGCGGACCGGGGCGTCCTCATAGCCGGCGGCGTAGAGGATGACGAAGGTGCCGCCGAGGCAGTAGCCCGCGAGCGTCACCTCCTCGCTGCCGCTCTCGCACCGCACCGTCTCGATCGCACGCGGGAGGTACTCGTCGACGTAGGTCTCGAGGGTGTTCTCCGCGTCGCGCTCGTCGGGGATGCCCCAGTCGAGCATGTAGACGTCGAACCCCTCCCTGAGCAGGAACTCGACCGTGCTGTTCCCGGGCCGCAGATCCATGATGTAGCTGCGGCTGACGAGGCTGTGGACGAAGACGACCGGTGGGTCGTAGCGGATCGGGCCGTCGCCGCGGTAGCGCCAGAGCTCCGCCCGGTCGCGACTCCAGACGACGTCCTTGGGAGTGACGCCGACCTGCGGCTTGCTCGCGCCTGTGACGACGCGGATGCCGTTCCGCGCTCGCAGGACGGAGCGCTCGACCTCCTTCTGCAGACGCGAGACGAGGTCGGGCTCAGGCTGCGTCGCCACGCCGCGTCACGCGTCCTGGTTGCGAGGGGTGTCCTCCGCGTGGCCATCGCGCTCCTCGATCTCCTTCGCGAGGCGGCGGAGCTCCCTCTCCACGCGGGCAAGCTGCTCACGGAGCCGCTTGATGTCACTGCTGGCCGGAAGGTTGAGCAGGTGCAGCCACTCCTGCGTGACGCCCTCGGCCACCTCGGCCAGGCGGGCGCGCGCCCGGTTCGCATGGGTCAACAGGTCGAAGTACCTGTCGCTGCTCACCGCCGACTCGACCGGCACCCCGATCGCACGCTCGAAGCGCAAAACCAGCTGGAGCCAGAGAGGCTGCTCGGTCGCCACAAGGGAGAGCATGCCAGCACCGAGGCGATTTTGCAACCTGATTCAACTTCAGCTTAGCAACAAATATTTGGCTTATATAGGGGTATTTAGTGCTCTTCGCTTAGATGAGTTCACTTGATTTCACTGACTGACGGGATCGGAGTCCTCCCTTTCATGGAGGTGCTCGATTAAGCCAGACCGCCTTTGCTCAAACCAAAAGTCTCTGGCTCCTGGAATGTCGGAAAGAGATCTTGTGGACGAGTTGAGGGACGCTCGAGCGTCGTGCGTCGGCGCCTGAGACAACAAAAAGGCCATTTGCTGGCCTTTTGTGAAGCCCTCTAACGGACTCGAACCGTTGACCCCCTCCTTACCATTTCCTTGTGCACGCAACTATCGGCAATCGAGGGCAACGGATTCGGCTTGTTTGAGCCATTTTCGCGGCTCTCGCATTCGCCGCCGATCGCCGCCGGTTGCGTCCGCTCTGCTCCATAGATGCTCCATCCCTTCGGCCGGACTTCTGATGGGCAAAGGGATTCAGCGGCTCTCTCGTCTGCCGCCGTGCCACGACCACCTCTGTAACTGAGAGGGGGTCAGCGCGTTCGACGGACGAGCGAATGGCTGATCTGCCCGTACGTGGTGCGATACGCACGGCACATGTCGCGCGTCGGCGCCTGCAGGTTTGGCGACCGCGACCGTCGACTCATTGGCGAGACCACTTCAGCGTCGATCACTACCACCTCGTACGCAGTCGCGGAGGGCGGATCGCCCTCCGCGGCGTGGTGACGTGTCAGTGGAGGCGGATGTCGAGCGCGGCGGTCGTCTGGCTGAGGTAGCGAAACGTGACGGTGCCGCGGGCGCCGGCGTACGCCCCTGTTCCTGCGACTATGTCGAGGACGCTCTGCTTCGCCGTGTGGACGATCCGGCCGTTGATGATGAGGGTGCCGTGTGCGAGGCCGAGATCGAAGGAGGCGTTGTCGGCAGCGCGACTGAGGATCGTCCAGACGCCGCCGAGTCGGCCGGCCGGCTTGCCGCTCGCGCGATCGAGGACCTTGCCGGTGGTGACGAAGTAGTCGCCGGAGCTGTAGCCCTTGGGGCCGAGGTCGACATAGCTGCTTTTCGTGCCGGGCAGCTTCAGGTGGATCGTCGTCCCGGTCGGGTGCGCCGAGGCTACGCCGGCAAAGACAGCGAGGCCAGCGGCGAGTGCGGTGAGGAGCGCGTAACGCTTGAACATGGCCTGATCCCCCGCCGGCGTTAGATCGTCCGGGCGCGGCGGGCGCGCGCGTTCTGGACGAGGGTTGCGACCGCGAGCGCGATCAGGACGAGCGTGCAGAGGAGCCCGCCGAGCCAGCCGATCCCGCCGATCGCCCATTTGACGCCGTGGTGGGCGTTCTTGAAAGCGGGCACTCCGGCGAGTGCGAAGAGCGCGACGTCGAGCACGAACAGCCCGGTCAGAAGCTTGTAGCGGTTCATCGAGGACCTCCTCGTGAGATGGACGGTGACGCTCTCGAGGCTACGAGGCGCGGCCGGCCGCGTCGTCGGCGCGCGGCTTGATCCCGAACCCTGGGCGGGTTGATCTTCCCGCAGGCGTCGTCCATCCGCGGGTGGAGTACGTGTCGACCCGTGAGCGGAGTGACAGGCGCCGTGCGCTGCGGCAGGCTGTGCACATGCCGAGGAGGGTCATGCCGGGCCGGCTCGATGCGCTGATCGCGCTCGCGATCGGGATCCTGACGCTCGTCGAGATCGCCGGCGAGCACCTGACCCCGTACGCGGCGAGCGTGCCGCTCGGGCTCGTCCAGGCAGCGGCGCTCGCGTGGCGGCGGCGGCTGCCGCTGGCAGCGGTGCTCACCGCGGTGGCGGCGCTCTTCGTCGAGACGGCCGCCGGCGTGTCGCTGCACAAGCCGCTTAGCCCCATCGTCGTCGGCCTGGTGCTCGTCTACTCGGTCGCGCAGTATGAGCCGTTGCCGCGCGCCGTCGCCGGGCTCGCCGCTGCGCTCGCGGGAATCTTCGCCTCGATCCAGCTTGCGGTCGCGAACGGCGAGTCGTACGCAGGCACAGACAGGGCGTTCGTCGCATTCTTGCTCGTCGGCCCGTGGCTCGTCGGCCGGGCGTTGCACGGACGGACGCGCGAAGCCGATGAGCATGCCGCGCGTGCCGCGCGGCTGGAGCGCGACCAGCAGGCAGCGGTCGAGGAGGAGCGCGCGCGAATCGCCCGCGAGCTCCACGACGTGATCGCGCACTCGCTGAGCGTCATGATCGTGCAGGCCGGCGCCGGAGAGGAGGTGGCGAAGCGCTCGCCCGAGCGTGCGATCGAGCCGCTGCAGTCGATCCAGGCGACGGGCCGGCAGGCCCTGCTCGAGATGGGCAGGCTGCTCGGCATGCTGCGCGAAGGAAGCGAGGAGCTCGGGCTCGCGCCCCAGCCCGGCCTCGACGACCTCGAGTCGCTCGTCGACCAAGCGCGGCAAGCAGGGCTGTCCGTCGAGTTCGCCGTCCAGGGCGCGAGGCGCTCGCTCTCGCCTGGGCTCGATCTCTCCGCCTACCGCATCGTGCAGGAGGCGCTGACGAACACGCGCAAGCACGCCGGCGACGCGCACGCCTGGGTCACGCTGCGCTACGGCGCCGACACGCTCGAGATTGCCGTCATCGACGATGGCGCAGGGGTGCACGACGGCGCGGGCGGCGGGCATGGATTGATCGGCATGCGCGAACGCGTCGCCGTCTTCGGGGGCACGCTCGAGACGGGGCCGCGCCCGGCCGGCGGCTTCGAGGTGCACGCCGTGCTGCCGCTGGAGGCCTCTGCGTGATTCGCGTGCTCGTCGCCGACGACCAGGCGCTCGTGCGCGGCGGGCTGCGGATGATCCTCGAGGCTCAAGACGACATCGAGGTCGTCGCCGAAGCCGAAGACGGCGCCCAGGCGGTCGCGCGAACGCGCGAGCTCCAACCGGACGTCACGCTCATGGACGTCCGCATGCCCGCGCTCGACGGTATCGCCGCGACCCGCGAGATCGTCGGTGCCGGTCTGTCGACACGCGTGCTCGTGCTGACGACCTTCGATCGCGACGAGATCGTCTACGACGCGATGAAGGCGGGCGCGAGCGGCTTCCTGCTCAAGAGCGCTCCGCCGGCCAAGCTTGCCGACGCCGTCCGCACCGTCGCAGACGGCGAGGCGCTGCTCGCACCCACCGTGACGCGCCGGCTCGTCGAGCAATTCGTTCGCCGGCCGCCTCCAGGGCAGACCGTTCCACCCCAGCTCGTCAGCCTCACCGACCGCGAACGCGAAGTGCTGCAGCTCATCGCCCGCGGACGCTCCAACTCCGAGATCGCGGCCGAGCTCGTGCTCAGCGAGGCGACCGTGAAGACCCACGTCAACCGCGTCTTCGCCAAGCTCGAGGTCCGCGACCGCGTGCAAGCCGTCGTCCTCGCCTACGAGACCGGACTCGTGCAGCCCGGCGAGCGCGGCTGGAACGTTTGAATCCGGTCGGTCTCTGCGGCGCTGTCTCGTGCCGAGGGCTACGTCTGTAGCGACCTGGCTGCACCGGCGGCGGCGAGGGCGGCCCTGCGAGCATGAAGGTTGCGATGACGGCGAGTTGCGCGACACCCACGAACGAGGGTGCTTGGGCGGTCACCGACGCGAACCAGACCTCGGCGGCGACTGTCATAACGAGCATGGTCGCGGTCACGGTGACCGCGAGATAGCCGTGCGCGCGCATCGGTGGAAGGCGGCGTGCGGCGAGCGCCGCGGCGTGCGTCCAAGCGAAGAGTGAGACGGCAGCAAATGCGAGGAAGACGGTCGAGCCATTCGCGGCGGATGTTGCCGTTCTCGCCCGCGAGGATGAACGCCGCGGGGAAAACTTCTTTTGTCAGTCGTCGATCAGGAACCGCACCTACTAGTAACTGCTGTCGGCGAGGTGCGTGCAGCTCACGCGAAAACCTTCACTGTCACTCCAGCAGGTGGGGGTGACTTGCTCAAGGGTGGGGCGATGGATGTGATCGCGCCCTGCCGGTCGAGCGCGGCCGCTCGGGACACGCGCTAGTACGTCGGGATCCAGGAGCGGTTGCAGCTTCGCTGCGAAGAGGTCGTGACCTCGCCGAACGGCCCGCCTGGGCGAGCTCGAACGCGTTAAGGGCGACCTGTGCATAGCTCGGCATCAGGTCCACTCGCTGCAGTCGTGGTCGCGTGCTCGTTGAGGATTCGCTCGACTGTGTCTGGGTCGTCCGGAGTGATCGTGGGGTGGACGCGGTGGCCGATGTCGATGTCGAGCGCGCGACACCTCTTCTTGGGTCGTTTGAGGTCGAGGTTCCACCAGTGGACGAAATCTCCCGAGCCGAAGAGCCGCCATCGTCTGATCCGGATCGGCAGGCGCTTGACTGACTTGATCGACACGTAGGAGACCCGTTTATTTCCCCACGGGTAGTAGCGCCTGATGAGAAGCTCCGGCGTCGTCACAGACGATGTTGCCGAGTCATAGCCGGTTGGTTCATTCATCCCGGTTGCAT
>CAWKBI010000003.1:0-767176 GCA_963847845.1 uncultured Actinomycetes bacterium | reverse complement strand
CGAGACCGAGAGGCCGTCGATCGTGCTCACCGGCCGGGCAAGAACTCGAGGATCTTCTGTTTGAACGACTCGTTCATGATCCCGCGGGCGTTCGGGTCGCCCTTGCGCAGGGCGTGCATCAGGTGCCGCGCCTGTTCGATGGTGATGTGCGGCGGCAGCGGCGGGACGTCAGGGTCGACGACCGCGTCGATCACGAACGGGCGATCGGCAGAGAATGCCTCGTCCCAAGCCGCGTCGATCATGTCAGGGGTCTCGACGCGGACACCGTCGAGCCCGATCAGTCTCGCGAAGTCGGCGTAGTGGACGTCGGGTATCCGCTGGGTCATCGGGTTCTTCGGATCGCCTTCCATCGCACGCTGCTCCCAGGTGACCTGGTTCAAGTCCTGGTTGTTCAGGATGAGCACGACGAGGCGTGGATCCGCCCAGCGGTCGTAGTACTTCGCAGCCGTGATCAGCTCGGCCATGCCGTTCATCTGCATTGCCCCGTCACCGACAAGCGCGAGCGCTGGACGTCCGGGGTGCGTGAACTTCGCCGCGATGGCATACGGCACCCCAGGCCCCATCGTTGCGAGCGTCCCGGAGAGGGAGGCAAGGTGCGACGGCTTCAGCTTCACATCGCGGGCGTACCAATTGGCCGACGAGCCCGAGTCCGAGCTGATGATCGCGTCGTCCGGGAGGTACTTGTTCAGCTCCCAGAAGAGTCGCTGCGGGTTGATCGGGTCGGCCTCCTGCAGCGCCCGGTCCTCCATCAGCCGCCACCAGTCGGCGACCTCGTCCTCGATCTGCGAGCGCCACGACCGATCCGACTTGTGCTCGACGAGCGGCAACAGCTCCTCCAGCGTCGCTTTCGCATCACCAACGAGACCAAGCTCCATCGGGAAACGGATGCTCAGCATCCTCCCGTCGATGTCGATCTGCACGCCCCGGGCTTTCCCCCGCTCGGGCAGGAACTCGGAGTACGGAAACGACGAGCCGACCATCAGGAGCGTGTCGCACTCGTTCATCAGCGTCCAGCTTGGCTTGGTGCCGAGCAACCCGATCGAACCGGTGCAGTAGGGGAGCGAGTCGTCGAGCGCGGCCTTTCCGAGCAGCGCCTTCGCGACGCCCGCACCGAGCTTCTCTGCGATCTGCTCGACCTGCTCGTGCGCGCCGAGAGCGCCTTGACCGATCAGGATCGCGACCTTCTCCCCGGCATTCAGGATCCCAGCCGCCTCCTCCAGGTCTCGCTGCCGGGGCACGATGCGCGGCTGCCGCCAGCCGGGCGAAGAGTGGACCGTGCCATGCTTGTCCGGCGGGTCCGGGACGGCCTCCTCCTCCGCGAGATCGTTGGGGATGATCAGACAGGTCACGGCGCGCTGGTCGAGGGCGATTCGGTGGGCGCGATCGACCAGATGCCGGATCTGCGCGGGATCGGTCGCCATGTGCACGTACTCGTGCGCGACGTCCTTGAACAGCACCTGCAGATCGACCTCCTGCTGATAGTTGCCCCCGAGCGCCATCCGCGACTGCTGCCCGACGATTGCGAGCACGGGCTTGTGATCGAGCTTCGCGTCGTACAGGCCGTTGAGCAGATGAATCGCACCCGGCCCCGATGTCGCGAGGCAAACACCGACCTCGCCGGTCCACTTCGCGTGCGCGCACGCCATGAACGCGGCCATCTCCTCGTGCCGCACCTGCACGAATTCGAGCTTGTCCTTGAACCGCTCGAGCGCGCCGACGATCGCGTTGATCCCGTCCCCGGGGTAACCGTAGATACGCCGGACGCCGTTCTCGTACAGGCGCTCAAGGAGGAAGTCTGCGGTCGTCTGGCTCATGTTGCCCTCCCGGTTGATGATTTCTGTAGATCTCCGTACCCGCCGAGCCGCCAAGCGACACCTACGCCATGGTCGCGCAGGCGGCATTGATCAAAGCCAGGTGACTGAGCGCCTGCGGCGTGTTCCCGAGCAGGTCCCCCGAGCTCGGGTCGATCTGCTCCGACCAAAGTCCGACGTCGCTGGCGTGCGCGACGAGCGCGTCGATCAGCGCCGCCGCGTCGTCGGTACGGCTGAGCCGGGCGAGGGCTTCGGCCTCCCAGAACGCGCAGGCGACGAAGCAGTTCTCCTGCGAAGCCTGGCCACTGTAGCGGTAGAGATGCGGACCGGAACCAAGCTCTGAGCGAATCGCAGCGAGCGTCGATTGGATCCGTCCCTCACCCGCCGGATAACCGAGACGAGTCGCGACGGCGAGGCTTGCATCGAGCTCGTCTGTCCCGGCGTAGAACGTGTAGGCACCGCGGTGCTCGGACCAGCACTCGCGCTCAACGTACCGCCGGATCGCATCGCGTTCCTGTCGCCAGCGGTCGACGTGCCGGGCGGGCACCTGACCCAGGGCTGCAAGCCTGAGCGCGCGGTCGAGAGCTGCCCAGCAGCTCATCTTGGAGGTCGTGTATGGCCTGTCCTCGTGCAGCTCCCAGATGCCGGCGTCGTCGTGCCGCCAGATCGCGCAGACGAACTCTGCGGCCTCGGCCATCCTCGCGGCGGATTCCGGGTCGAGTACATGACCGCGATCGACGTAGTGGGTTGTTGCGCCGAAGAAGTCGCCGTAGTTCCCGAGCTGGAGCTGCCCCGCAGCCCCATTGCCGACCCGCACCGGAGTGCTGCCACACCAGCCCTGTAGGTCTAGCGTCCGCTCGGCAGGGTGCGCGCAGCCGTCGACGGTGTAGAACGGCTGCATCCGCGGGTGCGTGCGCGCGGTCGCTTCGAGCATCCAGCGATAGCTCGCGTGGGCCTGCTCGAGCAGGCCGAGGCTGAGCAGCGCATCGAGGGTGAATGACATGTCGCGAAGCCAGCAAAACCGGTAGTCGTAGTTGCGGCTTCCGCCGATCTGCTCCGGAAGAGATGTCGTCGCAGCAGCGAAGATCCCGCCGCTCGCGGCGTCGGCAAGGAGCAGAAGCGCCAACGCGCTGCGGACGACATCGTCGCGCCACGGCCCGTCGTACGAAATGCGCGCCGCGACGCGACGCCAATCGGCCGCGGTGGCGTCGATGCGCTTCTCGACGCTGGCTCGCTGCACCAACACGCGCGGGCCGCTGCCAACGTCGAGCAGACCGAGCAGGGCGCGAGAGCCCGCCGACAGGAGAACCGTGCCCGAAACTTCGCCTCCGCCGAGGATCGGGCTCCCTGCATCCCAGGACGAGATGACGAGCGTATGTCCGTCCGGCGCCGTCAGGCAGACGACCTCGCCGCAGCGCTCGGCAACCGTCTTCGACGAGCCGTAGTCGAAGCGGGGAGAGACCTCCCAGATGAGTGGAACGGAACCCGAGAGACACTCGACTCGACGCGCCAACTCCCGCCAGGGAAGTTGCGTGCCATTGTCCAGATTGAGTGAGTCGGTTACCCGCACTACTCCGTTCGAGGTCACGAAGGTGGTCTCGAGCACATTGGTGTCGGGCAGGTATCGCCGTTCGCTCGTGAACGGCAGCTCGGGTGCCAGCGAGAACCGCCCGCCCAGCTCCGGGTCGAGCACCGCGCCGAATACGCTCGGCGAGGCGATCGAGGGAGAGCAGAACCAGTCGATCGAACCGTTCCGGCCTACCAGCGCGACCGCGCACCTGTCTCCGATCGCCGCGTAGTCGGCGATGGGTTCGAACGCATCGCGCATGAAGGCAACCTTCCCCGTCTTCCCGGGTTCAATCCAGACCGCGGACTCGCGAGCGATCGCACCGAGCGAACTGGTTTTCATTCCGCCAGGATCGGTGAGACTGCTCGTGTGGGTGATGTCGTGGTGATCACGGGAGCCTCCGGGGGGATCGGCCGGGCGACGGTGCGGCGATTCGCCCAGGACGGCGCCTCGATTGCGCTGATCGCTCGCGGCCGAGCCGGGCTCGAGGCGGCAGCCCGTGAAGTCGAGGAGGCCGGGGGGCGCGCCCTCGTGCTCCCGCTCGACGTCTCGGACGCCGAGGCCGTCGAGGCCGCGGCCAGTGCGGTCGAGGAAGCGTTCGGGCCGATCGACGTCTGGGTCAACGACGCGATGGTGACCGTCTACGCGGAGTTTCTCGACATCGAACCGAATGAGTTCCGGCGCGCGACCGAGGTCACCTACCACGGCATGGTCTGGGGGACTCGCTCGGCGTTGAAGCGCATGCTGCCTCGCGATCGAGGCTCGATCGTCCAGGTTTGCTCGGCGATGTCCTACCGGGGGATTCCCCTCCAGTCGCCCTACTGCGGAGCGAAGGCAGCCTGCAAGAACTTCACCGAATCGATCCTGACCGAGTTGGTGCACAAGCAGAGCGCGGTCAAGGTGTCGATGGTGATGCTCCCCGGCGTGAATACGACTCAGTTCACGTGGGGCCGAACGAAGCTCCCGAAACAGACGATGCCCGTGCCGCCGATCTACCAGCCTGAGGTCGCCGCCAACGCAGTCCACTGGATCGCGTACTCCAATCGTCGTCAGATCTACGTCGGCCTCCCCACAGTCGTGAACATTCTCGGGGAGCGCATCGCTCCGTGGCTGCTAGACATCTACCTGGGCAAGACCGGCTACCGCTCGCAGCAGACCGACCAACCGCTCGATCCAGTTGGACATGACAACCTCTTCGAGCCGATCGAGGAGGATCGCGGCGCGCACGGTCCGTTCGACAAGATCGCACACGCCCACTCGCCGCAGACGTGGCTCTCACGGCATCGTGGCGCGATCGGGGGGACGATCGCGGGCGCGGCCGCCCTCCTTGGCGCCGCGACACTGCACCGATCGTGAGACGAGGAGCGCGCGGAGCAGTGGCCGGCGCCGCCGCCGCAACGGTCTGGGCGGCCTCGGGCCCGCTGCTCCGGCGGGCGTTCGGGACGACGTTCTCGGACGTGCGGCTGGCAGGCCGGATGGTGACTACCGGCCGGCTGTGGCCCGCGGTCGGGGTAGTCGCGCACACGGCTGTCGGGGCGGGCCTTGGTTCGGCACTTGCTGCCGCGGGGCTCACGACGCCCTTCGGCGCACTGCTCGGCGCGCAGGCCGAGAACCTTGCGACCTGGCCGGGGATGGCCTTCGTCGACCGCTACCACCCCGACCGCTGCGACGGCACCTGGCCCCGTCTGCTGACGAATCGTCGTGTGTTCGCCCAAAGCGTGGCCGCGAGGGCGCTGTTCGGCCTCGGGTTCGCCCGGTCGTTCGACCTGCTCGCGCGGCGCGGCCCGCGAGAGCACAGCTAGAGCTTGATGTGGAACTTACGCACCTACCGCTGGTGCGCCAGACCACGTTCCACATCAAGCCTCTAGTAGTCGTAAAACGCGTTGAGCACGGCTTCGATCGCCTCGCCGTCGCGGCGGCTCCGCATAGCCTCTCTTGCCGGTGTTCCGATCGCGAACGCCGCCTCGGCGATCTCCGCGGCGCGCGCCTCGAAGCTCGCGTCCCTCGCGACGGCACGGATGCTTCGCAGCGCCACGAGAAGCGTGACCGTGACCCGCGCATCCTCGGTCGAGTAGCGTCCGATCTCGAGCAACGACTCCAGGTAGTCCTGGAACTCGCGACGCTGCACGACGATCGTCAGCCCGACTTCGGGATAACGCCTGAGCCGCGCGGGAAACTCCCGCGTTGCGAGCCGCGCGAGGATCGAGCGGAGATACCCCACGCACGTACACGCGGTCGTTGGATCGTTGATTCCCGGCGACATCGCCTTCACTGCGGTATCCGTGAGCTGGCGGAGCCCGAAGTCGAGATCCTCGTCGAGATCGCGCTCGCGCTCGATCTGACAGGCGCCGCGCACTGCGTCGCCGCAGCCGCGCGCCTGAGCGGCGGGCCACACGGCGACGATCGGCTGCTCGACGCTGACAAAGTCTCCGGGACGAACGAGTAGCGCGGCCCGTTCGACCGTCTCGGCGAGCGCTTCGACGAGCGAATCGAGATCGACGCGCCGCAGATAGCCGGGCAGCACGGGCCACACGAGCCCCGGAGGCTCGAGGCGCCAGTCCTCGAGCAGGGCGTCCACATCCGTCGTCTCAGCCTCGCCGTGGCCGTCCGGATAGAGCACGTCCAGGCGAGCCAGCGTCTTCGCGGCGATGTCGCCCGTGACAAAGGAGACCTGGATGAGCTGCGAGATGTGGTGGATGAAGATGACAAGAAGCACCACGGCCGCGATCGCGAGGGCCGATGCGACTGTGACGCTGAGGCGGGGCACGAACGTGCCACTCACCGACCGCAGGACGAGGATCGAGTAGACGAAGATGCCGACGTAGGAACCGACCGTGATCTGGGTGAGACGGTCGCCGAAGAAGTTGCGGAGAATCCGCGGGCTGAATTGACTCGACGTCAGTTGCAGCACGACGATCGTGAGCGAGAAGGTCAAGCCCGCAACCGTGATCAGCGAGCCCGAGATGACCGAAAGCACCGTACGAGCAGCCGAGGCATCTCCCTGGAAGAGCAGACCCGCTGCGAGGCGCATGTGCCTGTCGAGCTCGACCAGGGCAACGGACAAAGCGCCGTCCAGAACGACGATCAACGCGGGCACGAACCACAGCCCTCGCTGCAGCTCGACCAGCGACCCTGCGAGACGCCTGACCACCCGCATACCAGGCGGCGCCGCCTACATCGCCTCCTTGATGCCGCGCTTGATCAACCAGACGTTGATCGGGAACGCGGTGCCGAAGCCGATGATCATTCCGATCTGCATCAGAAACCAGTAGACGGGCGAGGCCGGGTGGAGATGATGGGGCGCTGGATAGAAGACAAACGCCATCACCCCCATCCACCCGAAGAGACCAACCTCAAACGCCGACAGTGAAAGGATGTCGGCCTTCGCGGCCGCGACAAGTCCGTCCCGGACACCCAGTCCACGCATCGGTGCGATCGCGAAGTACTGGAAGACGAGGCCAAGGGCAACCGCGAGGACGTAGTCGCCGAGGTACTCGGCGAACAGCGTCGCCCCCGCGATCGTCGCGCCGAGAGCGAAGACCATGAACTCCGCGACGATGTCACCGAGCGTGCAGCCGGCGCCACAATGACTAACTCCCACTGCGTAGGTTGCAAAGGCTGGCTTTTCCGGAGGCTCCTCGCGTCCGTGTTGACGGAGCCAGCGCCCACTCGTCGGCCGTCCCCAGAGTGCGTACGCCCATACGGCCAGTGGGCCGAAGTACAGGGCTGTGATCGGCCAGACCGCCTCCATGATCGCCATCCGCTGCCGGTATCGCCGGCCGTAGACGTCGTAAAGGATCAGCGCGGCACTCGCAAAGGCGAGCGCTAGCGACAGCCAACTGATTACGACAATCGTGCGCGCGGATGAGACCTCTCAGTGAACCTGTGTCGCCCGACCAACGATGAACGCGACGGGCACCTCGTACCTCGTTGAGTGTTGGCCCGTCTTTCCGCACCGGCGCGATCCGAAACCGCATGCGATCTGGCGAGCCGTCGACGGCGGTACGGGTGCCCAGCCGCGACGGCGTGAATTACCGATCAACCATCCACCTACTAGCCGTGAGCTGAAGCTGAAGGGGTGCGCTGACCCGCCCGGTTGTAGACACGGCGAAGCGGGCAGGTCTCCCGTGGTGGAGGAGTTCTCGTTCAGGCTGCCGCCCGATCTCGCGATACTCGCTGAACTTCGCCAGGAGTTCGCTGCCTGGCTAGGGAAGTTGGACGTCATCTCCGACCAGGACGCACTCGATCTTGTCCTTGCCGCGCATGAAGCGGCCGCAAACGCGATCGAACACTCCCGCGAATCGTTTGGCCCCGGCCAACTGAACGCCTGGCTGGTCGACGGCGAGTTGACGGTCGAGGTCAGAGACAGCGGCACCTGGGAGGCCGACGCGCCTCCCGCTGACGAGCGTGGCAGGGGGCTCGCTTTGATCGAGAGCCTCGTTCAGGAGATCCAGGTCAAGAAGAACCCGCGCGGGACGACGTTGCGGCTCGTTCACCGCAGCGGCCGAGCGAATGCTTCGCGTCGCGACGCGGACTGATCGGAAGCCATGGCGATCGTCTTCGGGCACAGGGGATACGCGACAGGCGCCGTCACTACCGGCCCTTTCTTCCTCACCCTGGTCGGATTCGCCGCCCTGACAGCCGGGGGATGGCTCGGCGGCGCGATCACATATGTCCATGGAATGCGCGTACTCAGCCTCGTCGACGAGCCCACCGTGCGTGCGGTCTCCCCCGTCCCGCACGACGAGAAGGTCAAAGCCGCGAAGAGCTGACGCCTCGTGCGCGCGGCAAGCGAGCGCAACGGCCCGTGTCGGCGCCCCGCGCGTGAAGCCACGCACGCTGGCACCTGCGGTCAAGCTCAGGCGGATTCGGCGAGCGGCAACCGAAGGGCGCGACGCGCCGCACGACGTTCGCGCTGCCGAACAGGGTCGGGAACCGGGACCGCTGCGAGCAGCGCTCGTGTGTATTCGTGCTCGGGAGCCGAATAGATCTGCTCGGCCGGGCCGGACTCGACGATCGTTCCGTTCTTCATGACTGCGATCGAGTCGCTCATCGTGCGAACGACCGCAAGGTCGTGGGCGATGAAGAGATAGCGTCGAGCCCCAAGTCGCGCTGCAGGTCGCGCAGCAGGTTCAAGATCTGCGCCTGAATGGAGACGTCGAGCGCCGACACGGGCTCGTCGCAGACGATCAGCCTCGGACTGAGCGCGAGCGCGCGAGCGATGCCGATCCGCTGGCGCTGCCCGCCGGAGAACTCGTGCGGATACCGGTTCGTGAACGTCGGGTCGAATCCGACGAGGTCGAGGAGGTCCTTGACCGCGGCACGCCGCGAGGTGCGGTTGCCGAGCCTGTGCACCTCAAGCGGCTCCGACGACGATGTCGCCAACCGTCATCCGAGGGTTGAGCGCCGAGTAGGGATCCTGGAAGACAACCTGCAGCTCGCGGCGCATCCGGCGGAGGGCGCTGCCCTTGAGCATTGTCAACTCGCGTCGCCGTCGAAGCGGACCGAGCCGCTCGTCGCCCGGAGCAGCTGAAGGACGCAATACGCCGTCGTCGACTTACCTGATCCCGACTCGCCCACGAGGCCGAGCGTCCGGCCATGGTCGATCGTCGAAATCGACGCCGTCGACCGCCCGGACTCTGATCGACGGTCCGCTCAACGAGCACGCCTTGCTTGACCGGGAAATACTTTCGGAGCCCGGAAACGACGAGCAGCGGCTCCGCTCATGCCGCCGCACCTCGTCGCGCTCGCTTGCCGGATGCGCGCTGCGCACCCAGTGACCCGCGTCGGATCTCGCGCAGCTCCGGCGGCATCGAGCGAGCAGTAGTCGCCGCAGCGCGGCGAACGGGCACCGCGGAGCGAAGCGGCAGGCGGCCGGCGGCGTCGAGCAGATCCGGGGGCCGGCCGGGGATCGCCGGTCAGGCGGGCGTCGGCGCCCACCTTTTGCATCGAGTGTCGGCAAGGCGCCGAGCAACGCCTCCGTGTACGGATGCTCGGGGCGGCTGGAAGAGCTCAAGCGCAGGGCCTGCTCGACGATCTGTCCTGCGTACATGACGACGACGTCGTCCGCGATCTCGGCGACCACTCCCATGTCGTGCGTGATCAGGATCATTCGCCATCTCGTGCTCCTCGCGGAGCTCCTCGAGCAGATCGAGGACGCTCGCTTGCACCGTCACGTCGAGCGCGGTCGTCGGCTCGTCGGCAATCAGCAGCTTCGGGTTGCAGGAGAGCGCGATCGCGATCATGACCCGCTGCCGCATCCCTCCCGAGTATCGGTGCGGGTAGTCGTCGAGGCGCGCTGCCGCGTTCGAGATCTGCACCTCCTGCAGCAGCTCGACGTCGCCCTCCGTCGCGCGTCTCGCGCGCGACATCGCCGAGATGGCGGCGCAGCGTCTCGGTGATCTGCGTCCCGATCGTCAGCGTCGGGTTGAGCGACGTCATCGGGTCCTGGAAGATCATCGCTGACTCCGCCGGCCGCGGACGTCCTCCAGCTCGCCGGTCGGAGAGCCCGTCAGCTCCCGCCCGTCGAAGACGATCGAGCCGCCGACGATCCGAGCCGGCGGTCGCGGGAGCAGCCCCATGATCGAAAGAGCCGTCACCGACTTCCCGCATCCCGACTCGCCGACGATGCCCGAGCGCCTTGCCCCGCTTCGACCGAGAACGAGACACCGTCGACGGCTATGACTTCGCCCTCGCGCGTGGCGAAAGTACGTGCGCAGGTCGCGCACGTCGAGCAGTGGCATCGCTCAGCTCTCCCTCGTGCGCGGGTCGAGCGCGTCGCGTAGGCCGTCGGCGATGAAGAACGCGCACAGGATCAGCCAGGCGATCGCAACGCTCGGGATGACGATGATCGGTCGGGTGCGACAGGTAGACGTCACGACCGTCCTGGGCGAGCGATCCCCACGACGCCTTCGGCGGATTGATGCCGAGCCCGATGAAGGACAGGAACGCCTCGCCGAGCACGACCCCCGGCAGCTCGAGGAACACGAAGACGATCAGCACACCGAGCGTGTTCGGCAGGAGGTGCCGGCCGAGGATCCGGTACCAACGCGCGCCGACCGCGTGCGCCGCGCGGACGTAGTCGTTCTCCTTGAGCGTGATGATCTGGCCGCGCACGACCCGGGCGGCCGTGAACCAGCTGGCGATCGTCAGCGCGACCACCATCGTCCAGAAGTTGACGGTGCCGACGATCGCGAGCGTGATGATCGCGAACGGCAGGTAGGGAAGGCCGTAGAGCGTGTCGAGGAAGCGCATCAGCGCGTTGTCGAGCTTGCCCCCGACGAAGCCAGAGATCGACCCGTACAGAGTGCCGATGCCCATGATCGCGATCGTCGCCGCAAAGCCGATCCCGATCGAGATCCGGCCGCCGAGCGCCGCGCGGGTGAAGAGGTCGCGGCCGAACTGGTCGGTGCCGAGCGGATGGCTCCAACTCGGCGGCAGGTAGGCCTGTGAGAAGTCGACCGCGTACGGGTCGTACGGCGAGAAGATCGGCGCGAAGACGACGTAGAGCGACGAGCAGGAGAAACAGTCACGCCCGCGACCACGGCGGCGCGATTTGCCGAGTAGCGGTGCCAGGCGTCGCGTCCAGAGGCTCGCCTGCGGATCGGCGCGCCCGCGTCGTCCCCGCGCCGCGGCGGCGCTCGTCGCCGGCTGAAGGCGTGGCACTTGCGCCTGTCGGTGTGGACACGGACATCAGCTTCGTGCCTCGCGTGTGCGCGGGTCGAGGAATGCCGTAGAGGATGTCGACGAGCGAGATTGGCGAAGATCACGATCAGCGCGTAGAAGATGGTCAACCCCATCGTCACCGAGTAGTCGCGAGCGCTGACCGAGGTGACGTAGTAGCGGCCGATGCCCGGGATGGCGAAGATCGACTCGATCGATGAACGAACCCGTGATTACCGCACCGAGCAGCGGGCCTGCGGCGGTCACGACCGGGATCAGCGAGTTTCGGAGAACATGAACACCGACGACGCGCCGCGAGCGCAGACCCTTCGCTCGCGCGGTGCGGACGTAGTCCTGTTGCAGTGTCTCGAGCATCGTTCCGCGCACGAGCCGCGCGAAGTACGCCATCGGCAAGAACCCGAGCGCGATCGACGGGAGGATCTTCGCCTGCCACGTCGCGCCAGCCGCTCGTCGGCACGCCGACGTCTCCAACTTGACGGCGAAGTAGTAGATCGAGCAGCGTCGCCACCAGGAAGCTCGGCACGGCGAAGCCGACGTTCGCAAACGAGCATCGCGAGGTAGTCGCCGAGCTTGTTCGCCCGCAGCGCGGCGATCGATCCCCAGCGGCACGCCGACGAGAAGTGCGAACAAGCATCGCGTAGGCGCCGAGCTCGAGCGAGACCGGGAAGTGTGACTTGATGATGTCGTTGACGCTCTGGTTGCGCAGCACGAGCGACGGCCCGAAGTCGAAGGTGAAGACACCCTTCACGTACTGCGCGTACTGCACGTACCAGGGCTCGTCGAGGTGGAATTTCCTCTCGAGGTTCTGCTGGACTGCGCGAGGGCACCGCCCGTTCAGAGTGCCGGAACGGGTTTCCCTTGATCTGCCGCATCATCAAGAACGTGAAGAGGATCACGAGCAGAACCACCGGGATCGTCCACAAGAGCCTGCGAATTACGAAGGTGGTCATGGCATCTGCCTTTCGTCGGTAACGCAGCCGGTGTGAAGGGCGGCCATCGAACGGCCGCCCTTCACGGAGGGAGCCCCGGCTACGCCTCGACCATTCGCACCTTGCTGAGGTCGAACTGGTTCAGGAGGTTGATCGAGAAGCTGTCCCGAACGGCGGCGCTCTCCTGCGTGACGAACGTGTACCAGTAGATCGGCATGATCGGCATGGCACCGTTTCGCCCCGTCAGACGATCCTCTGCCTGCGCGTAGATCTGATAGCGCTTGGCGGCATTGGGTGTCGAACGAGCCTGGTCGATCAGGCCAGTCGAACTTCGGATCGCAGAAGTTCGTGTTGTTGTTTCCCGAACCGCACGTCCAGAGCTCGAGGAAGTTGATGTCGTCGACGAAGTCGCCGATCCAGCCGAGTCTGTAGACGTCGACAGCCTTGTTCGGCGGCGGACCGAGGAACTCCAGGAACTGCGCGAACTCCATCTGCTTGATGGTCGTGTTGATCCCCAGCTTCTTCCACGCGGCCTGGATTGCCACGGCGATCTCCTTGTGGCCGGGCGAGTCGTTGATGAAGAGGTTGATGTTCCGCTTCGGACTCTTGACCTTGGCGCATCAGTGCCTTTGCCTTCGCGAGGTCACCGGTCGGCTCGAGATAGTTGTTCTTGATCGTCGCGAACCCCGGCATCCCCTTCGGCGTGAACGATGTCGCCGGCGTCTGACCAGCCTGGGTGATGTTGTCGATGATCGACTGGCGATCGATCGCGAACGCCATTGCGCGACGCTGATTCAACGGGATCGTCTTGACGTTGAACCCGTAGTAGTACGTACCGAGCGCCGGGTACTGCTGATAGCTCGGTTCGCTCTTCAGCCGGGCGATGTCGGCGGGCGGAATTCCCGTCGTGTTCACGTCGATCTCACCAGCGGCGAACGACTGGACCGCCGTCGTGCCGTCGGTGATGATCCGGCCGTTGACACGCTGCAGTGCGACGCTGTCGGCGTTCCGCCACGCCGTTCCACTTGACGAGGTCGAGCTCGGCGTCGTGCCGCCACACGGCCAGCTTGAAGGGGCCGTCGGTGACGATGTGAGCTGGCTCCGTCCATTTGCTACCCCACCGCTCGACCGCTTTCTTGTTCACGGCCAGGAACGACGTGTGCGCAACCTGCTGCGTGAACCACGGCTGCCGCCGATGTCAGCTCGACCCGAAGCGTGTAGTCGTCGGGAGCTGAGATGCCGACCTTGGCTTTCAGCGCGGCGAGATCATCCTTCTTCGGATCCGCCGTGTTGTACGCCTTCGCGCCCTTGATGCCGTAGAACTGATACGCGTAGTCGGCTGCAAGGCCGGGCGACAAAGTTCGAAGCCACGAGTAGACGAAGTCGTGGGCGGTCACCGGATCGCCGTTCGTCCACCGGCCGTCGTGCCGCAGGTGGAACGTCACGGTCTTGCCTTCGATGTCCCAACGTGTGGCAAGGCTCGGGACCGGCTTGAGCGTTTTCGGATCGAGTTTGACGAGCGGATCCATGATGTTGACCAGGACGTTCGACGACGTCGTATCGGTCGCGAGCCCGGGATCGAGGGACGGCGGCTCCGCGCCCCACGAGATCGTCATGACCTGGCTCGAGGCGAGCGACCCGCCTCCCGACCCGTTATTCGCGCTCCCGCCGCCTCCGCCGCCGCAGCCGGCGACAACGAACGCAGCCAGTGCGGCGAGAAGGGCGAGTGGAACGGCAGTGACTGACGTACGCATCGCGCCTCCTTTCCAATGCGGCCGACCCCGAAGGCGCGGCCATGTGGTCACACATCAACGTGCCCGGGAGAACGCGCCGGCCGACTTGGGAAAATCCTGATTTTCGAGGGGTGCGACAGTGCATCTACACGTGATGTGCGACTGCAGCAGCCCGCTGCGGGGCAGGATGGGGGCATGTCGCTCCTATGGCGAGTGTTTGCGACGAATGCAGCTGTGATCGTCGTCGGCGTCTCTGTCCTCGCAGCGACACCTGGACACATCCACGTTCCGAGCTCCGCGATGGAGGCAGGGACGGGCTTGCTCGCCCTCGCCGCCGTCCTGGCCCTCAACCTGCTGTTGCTCCGGCCAGCCCTCGAACCCCTCCGAGGGCTGGCTGCGTTGATGCCCCAGGTTGACCTGCTCCGTCCCGGTCAGCGCGTCGAGATTCACGGCCGTGGCGAAGTGGCGACGCTGGTCACGACGTTCAACGAGATGCTGGGCCGACTGGAAGCCCAGCGCCAGGAATCGATGACCCTGACGCTGACGGCACAGGAGGAAGAGCGGCGCAGAATCGCCCGCAACCTGCACGACGAGATCGGACAAACCCTTACGGCAGTACTGCTCCAACTCGATCGTCTGGGCAAGTCGATCCGTCCCGAGCTCCACTCGGAGTTCAGCGAGGTCACGGAAGCCGTGCGCTCGAGCCTGGATCAGGTCCGGACGATCGCCCGGGAGCTGCGGCCTGGAGTTCTCGAAGATCTCGGTCTCGGCAATGCGTTGCGCGAGCTATGCAGGTCGTTCGCGCAGCGGACCGGCCTCAGCATCGACCAACGGATCGCCACGCCCCTTCCGCCGTTGACCGACGAGGCGGAGGTTGTGCTGTATCGCGTTGCCCAGGAAAGCCTGACGAATGTTGCTCGCCATGCTGCCGCGACGAGCGCAGAGCTTAGGCTGGAGCGGGTTCCGGGCGGGGTCGTGCTGCGCGTCAGCGATGACGGCCGCGGCCTCAACGGGCTCGAGCGCGGCAGCCGTGGTGGGCTGCGAGGGATGCGTGAATGGGCGCTACTCGTCGGTGGACAGATCGACGTGACCAACCGACGCTCGCAGGGAGTTCAGGTCCTGCTCAAGGTTCCGACGAGTGACGAACGCGAGCTCTCATGAACGTCATCCGCATCGTCCTGGCCGACGATCACGCCATGGTGCGTCGCGGTCTCAGACTCGTGCTCGACGCAGAGCCTGACCTCGAGGTGGTCGCCGAAGCGGGCGACGGCGCGCAAGCGGTAGAGGCCGCGATCGCGAAGGATGCCGACCTCGCGGTCCTCGACATCACCATGCCACGCTTGACGGGCATTCAGGCGACCTACGAACTGGCCCGGCGTAAGCCGGAGATCCGCACCCTCATCCTCTCGATGCACGACAATGAGCAGTACTTCTTCGAGGCGTTGAAAGCCGGCGCCTCGGGGTATGTCCTCAAGTCGTCTGCGGACAGCGACCTGGTCGAGGCGTGCCGGGCAGCGACCCGCGGCGAACCGTTTCTCTACCCCGGGGCGATCACCGCGCTCATCCGCGATTACCTTGCTCGGGTCGGCGGCGACAGCTTCGAGCCGCTGACGCCAAGAGAGCTCGAGGTCGTGAAACTGATCGCGGAGGCTCGCTCGACAAAGGATATCGCCGCCCTACTCGTGGTCAGCCCGAAGACCGTCGAGCGACACCGTGCGAACATTTTGGAGAAGCTCGGTATGCACGACCGGGTCGAGTTGGCGCGATACGCGATTCGTCGTGGGTTGATCGATCCTTAGGAGGGACCCCGCAGCCTGCTCGCCATCGACGCTGAGATAGGTCGCAGTCAGGAGCGCCCGCCGTCTCCGCGGCCGACCAGAAGCCCGGCTTCAGATGCATGATCCGACGCTACAGATCGAAGCTCGCCGTCCGGTGTCTCCCCGATCCTCGAGGCCCGTTCAGCCGGAAGCCCTCTGCAGCGGCGCGAGTACAACGAAGAGCAGCGGCACGAAGATCCAGAGTTGGGCCTTCGTGTAATGACGGAGCTCCTGAGAGATGTCTGCGCCCCTCAGTTCGGACTCGAGACGCCCCCGTCCCGCGAGCGAGAGTGCATGGAGCGCGAGCGGCACATAGTTAAGGCAAATACCAGCGATCCAGATGCCGAGGAGAAGCCACCCGAGGGCAGACGCCCGAGTGGCGAGCAGGATGCCGAGCGGCGTTCCGGCTACCGCTCCGAGCACAAACTCGGAGACGATCACCGTTCGGCGAAGGCTCGTTCCGTGGGCTCCGTGCATGTCGACTGCTGCCAGGCGCCGCACGTTAGGGAAGGAGATCACGCGGCGGGACTCCGCGTCGAACCGAAGGGGCGGAGCTGCACCGCGCCCTGCCCGCAGATAAGCGTCGGCAGTACTTCCCCTCGAACGTCCAGCAGCCGTAGTGCGTGGTACGGCTCGAGGACGCACGGGGTGGTCGCCGAGGTTACGGTGACCTCACGCGAAGCGCCGCCGCCGGCCGTGACAAGCGCGAGGAGAAGCGCCGCCCTCAATAGACGTACACCGTCTCTCCGTGCGGGATTCCTTCGAAGAGTCTGCCCGCCTCCCAGATCGGCACCCTCACGCAACCGTGGGAGGCAGGGTGCGGGGGCACGTTCGTGCTGCCATGAATCGCGTACCCCCCTGTGAAGTACAGCGGGTCATACAGCAGGCCGAGCGGACTCGAGTCGATTCCGCGGACGCGTCGAAAGACCCGAAAGGTGCCGTGCGGCGTGTGATAGCCAGGGATGCCCGCGGTCGACGTGTTGACGATCTCCGCGACCCGCCCGCCCTCGACGACCAGCAGAAGCTGCCGTTGCGTGTCCACCTCGATGTGCCCGGCGGGCGTCTGGCGGCGCGGACGCACCGGCGCTGGATCTCTGAGGGATCGACGCGTCTGCGGTCCAACGACGCCGTCGACGGCGATGCCCTGTGCCTTCTGGAACGCGTACACGCTCTGCCTGATGTCGCTCGTAAACATCGTCGTCGCGGACGGAGGCACGGCATAACCAAGTTCGTCGAGCCGTTGGACAAGGTCGCGTACCCGCGCCCCTTCCGCTCCCGTACCAAGTAGCGGCCGGAAGACCCGAACGTGGTGTCGCCGGGAAACGAGACCCTTCGCGCGCGCCCGGTAGTCGCCCGAGGCGAAGAGATCTGGACGAGCGACGAAGAACCCGCGACTGTTCGTGCGCGTCCGGGCAACCAGGCTCGATCCGAGATAGACGCCCACACGGACCTGCCCCGCCGCATCGAAGTGCCCCGTGAAGGTCACCTGGTGGCCGCGCAGGGTGGCACCCGGACCAGCAAGCGTGAGAATGTGCGAAGCGGCAGGCTTCGACGCCGTTGCCGTCTCGACAGCACTCGCCTGGGCGTCATCGATAAACATGACTTCGCTGTATCCAGCGACACCGAACGAAAACCAAATGTTCAGGAAGCCTTACGCACGGAACTCGAACGCGCCTACGCGTGTGTCCCGCGAACGCTCTTCACCGCGGTTCCGTGAGCCATCCCGGCGGCAAGAGCACGTGTCCGTCACCGGGACCATCCCAGCGCCTCGGGCTCTGCGCTCCGGGAGGCCGCGCAGCAGCCCGTGCAACTCTCAGGCGAGTTATCCGCGCCCGAAATCGACGGAGCGAACGGGTCACTAGCGGAGCGGAGCCGGCTCGGGGATGCGAGGCTCGAGACGGTTCGGGATCGACGGAACGAAGGTGTCGATCGATCCGGGTTCCGCGCCGGCTTCTGCCCGATCGAGCAGAGCGAGCACGCTGCGCTCGAAAACATCGTCACCGGCAAACGAGTAGTCGGAGGTGAAATCCGCGCAGCCGTTCAACTCGAGCACGGTGTAACCCCCCTCTACCGGAAGCAGGTCAACGCCGACAAGATCGATCCCGACGGCGGCCGCGGCGGCGAGAGCAAGCTCGCACGCCTCGGCTGGCGGGACGACCGGTCGACGGGTGCCGCCGAGACTGATATTCGTCCGCCACTCGCCGGGCGCTGCGACCCGGCTGACCGCCCCGACCACCGCTCCGCCGGCCACGATGATCCGGAGATCCTCCCCGACGGGCGGCACGAGTCGTTGCACAAGAGCGCCCTGAAGTCGGAACCAGCGCCGCCGCCGGAGCGCACGGAGCGTCTGCCGGGCCGAGCGCTCGGTTGGACAGAGGAACGTCTCTCGACCCCAGCTCCCGAATCTCGGCTTGACCACCACCGGCGCCGCGAGCCTCCAGCAGTCCTCCGCCGACTCGAGCACCGCGGTCTCCGGGTGTGGGATACCGGCCCGATTGAGCGCGATCGCCGTCGCCAACTTGTCGTGACAGGTGTACAACGCACCCGCGCGGTTGAGAACCGTCAGACCGGCGGCCTCGAATTTGCGTAGCTGCTCGAGGCCGGGTTCGATCCCGTCGAGCGTGGGGCGAATGTCGATGCGGCCGAGGATCGAGTCGTCCGGGCGGGCCGCATGCCCGGTCTCCCGGGGAGGGTAGAGGTGAGCCTCCACGCCAACCGACCGAATGACGGTTCGAAGCGCGATGTTGGTGGGTGTGAGACTCCCGCAGATCACGAGGCGAGCCATTTCACGAGCATCGCGCCTCGGCATCAGTCCGGGATGAGGCTACGGTCAGGGTTTGCTCACATCGACGGGCGCGTGGGAAGAGACGGTGAGAATGCTGGGATGCGCCAGTTCAGGCTGAGCATGCGCTGGTGGCTCGGGCTCGCGTTCGCCGCGATCGCCGCCCTGACGGCTCTCTCGGTCGCCGAGGTGTTCAACCATCGCGCGGACATAGCGCTCAGAGACCGTGGGCAGGCACTCGCCGTCGGTCAGAGCGTCGGCGCTGCGCAGTCGGTGAGCCGAGCCGTCCGCAGTGGGAATCTCGCAACAGCAGCTCCACAGATAGCGCAGCGGCACCGACTCTCGGTCTTCGTCTTCTCCGCGAGCGGTCAGCTCGTGAGCGATCCGCTCTCTCGCGGTGTCGCATTCCGCAGCATTCCCGGCGGCACCGCCGCCCTCAGAACAGCTTTGAGCGGCGAGCGCTACGTCGACAGCGTGGGACAGGGAAAGGCGTTCGTCGTGGGGCTTCGACTCACTTCTCGGCCAGGTGGTGCGGTCGTCACGTACACGCCGCGACCCGACCTGCGGCAAGAGCTCGGAATCGTTCAAAGCGAGGTCGTCCGCTCGGCGGTGATCGCGGTGGCGCTGGCAGCACTTGTCGGTCTCCTGGTCGCATCCTTGATCGCGGCTCGACTCCGTCGGATCGCGCGCGCAGCCGCGGC
Organism: uncultured Actinomycetes bacterium; assembly: GCA_963847845.1. Taxonomy (GTDB): domain Bacteria; phylum Actinomycetota; class Thermoleophilia; order Gaiellales; family Gaiellaceae; genus PALSA-600. The sequence goes on along the minus strand of CAWKBI010000003.1, from coordinate 748,153 downwards.
GATCGAGGCCGGCGACTTCGACCGCACGCTGCAGGTTCGGTTTCGCGACGAGGTTGGATCCCTCGCAACCACGGTGGATCAGATGCGCACGCGCCTTCGCGAGTCGTTCGAGAACCTCGAGACGGAACGCGATCACCTGCACCGCGTGCTCGACTCTCTCGACCAGGGCGTGATCGCGGTCAATCAGGATCTTGCGATCACCTACGCCAACGAACCAGCTCGAGAGCTGTTCGGGCGAGGCGCCCTCGAGCTGCCGCTCCTGCTCACTGGTTCCACACCGGAGTTCTCGCTGCCGACGTTCGCGTCGGATCTGTTCGAGGGGGAGCTGCATCGGGTTGTGCACGCGCGGGTGACGCGACGGGGCCGAACGTATGCCCTGGCCGGTATCGCGGCGGCCGACGGCAACCGTGACGCGATCCTGGTCATCCGCGACGTTTCCGAGCGAGAGCGGCGGGAGCGGGCGGAACGCGAGTTCGTCACGAATGCCGCGCATGAGCTCGGAACTCCCGTGGCGGCGATCACGGCCTCTCTCGAGGCTCTGCAGGCAGGTGCGCTCGAGTCGGTGGACGAGCGCGACCGGTTCATCGGTCTGATCGAACGCCAAACCGCAAGACTCGTTCGGCTGCGGCGCGCTCTGCTGATGCTCGCGCGCGCACAGACCGGTCAGGAGTCGCTCGACCTCGAGCCCGTGCAGCTGCAGCCGTTACTCCGCGAAACTGCGCGGCTGTCGGCCGACATCGACCCCCTGATGGATCTGCCATCGGTCGTCGTCGACTGCGACCCCGAGCTCGTGGTCCTGGCCCGACCCGAACTGCTCGAGCAGATCATCGTCAGCGTGACCGAGAACGCACTCAGACACGGCAAAGCGCGCAGAATCGAGCTTCGCGCGACGGCCGTCGCCTCTGGGGTCGTCAGCCTTGAGATCCGCGACGACGGTATCGGGATCTCGCGCGACGTCCACGATCGGCTATTCGACCGTTTCTTCCAGGCTGGTGATCAGCCAGGCGGCTTCGGCCTCGGACTCGCGATCGTCCGAGAACTCGTCCGCGCACTCGGCGGGACGGTCAGTCTGGACTCCGAACCGGGCGAGGGAACCATTGTCCGGATCTCGCTCACTGCACCGGTCGAGACGTGGGTGAGCTGACTCCCTTCTCTCGGCTCAACTTGTAGCCGGCGTCTCGTACCGTGAGGATCCGTGTGGGGTTTGCAGGATCCGCCTCGACCTTCTTTCGCAGATTCGAGACGTGCACGTCCGCTGCGCGAGCCGTCCCGACGTACGCCGTGTCCCAGAGATGCTCCATGATCTGCCACCGGTTGAAGACTCGGTTCGGCTGCGCCGCAAGCAACGCCAGCAGCTTGAATTCGGAAGGCGTCAGCCGGATCTCGCGACCGGCCACGACGACCCTGTGTGAAAGCGGCTCGATCTCGATCTCGCCGACGATCAGCGGCGCCGACCTGTCGTCGGCTGCATCGCGCTCGAGTTCCTGACGGCGCAGGACGGCGCGAATGCGGCTGGCGAGCTCTCTCGCCGAGAACGGCTTCGTGACGTAGTCGTCGGCCCCGAGTTCGAGGCCGAGCACCCGGTCAACTTCAGCATCCTTCGCAGTGAGCATGATGATCGGAACGATGCTCTCAGCGCGAAGCTGCCTGCAGACCTCTGTTCCTTGCAGCCCCGGCATCATCACGTCGAGCACGATGACGTCGTAGGTCCGACTCCGGGCCGATACCAGCGCCGACTCGCCGTCGGCGACCGTCTCGACCTCGAAGCCGAGAGACTCGAGGGTGTACCGGACAGGCTCAAGAATGTCCGGCTCGTCATCGACCAGAAGAACCCTGGCGCCCACGGGCCTACGGTACCTCTGCGCGGAGAGGTTCAGATTGCGAGGGGCACCTGCTCCGGCAGCTTCATCACCTGCGCCCGTGTTCCGCGCACGCGCACAACCTTTCGTTCAGGGTCGACGCCGTCGACGAGCGCCGCGGGAAGAACAGGCCTGCGGGTGCTGAGCCGGTCGCGCACTCGAAGGACGAGAAAGTCGGGAGCGCCGCCGTCCGGCGGAAAGAGCGGCGTCTCCACCGTGCCCACCAACCCATCGTCCGCCTCGATCGCGAACCCTCCACACATTGCCAGGACGACATCGATGTGCTCGTGAACGATCATGCGAATCACGATGACCGGGCAATGTCAGCGAGCGGTTTGTCCCACAACAGCATTCGCTGACATCAAAGGCGCTTGAGGGAACCCTGACACAGGCTTCACGGCCGTCTGATTTCCTGCCTCGATACTCGAAGACGTGCCGAGGCTGCTGCTCGTAGGAACTGCCACGCCGACGAACCATTCGCTGATCGGTGCCTTTCGAAAGCTTGGCGCCGACGCCGACCTGGTCGAGCCCGACGCGATCTCGTCGAGCTACCGCCGAACAGACATCCATCTGGGCCGACTGAACGTCCTGTCGTCGCTCGCGGGAATCGAGTGCGGGCTCGAGACACTCCGCGAGCTCGAGCTCGACGGCGCCTGCGTGCTGAATCGCGCCGGCTCGCTGGTTCGGTGCCACGACAAGCTGGCGACGGCGCGCGAGCTCGAGCGTGCCGGGTTGCCGCATCCCCGCACCACCGTCATCGCCGATCGCAGATCGGCACCGGGCGACGTCGAACCACCCTTCGTGGTCAAGCCGCGCTTCGGATCGTGGGGTCGAGATGTCTACCTCTGCCCCACGGCCGACGACCTCGGACAGACCCTCACCGAGCTCTCCGACCGAGGTTGGTTTCGCGAATGCGGAGCCTTGCTGCAAGAACTCGAACCCACGGGGGGACAGGACATCAGGGTGATCGTCGCCGACGGCCGGGTGATCGGCGCACTGCGGCGAATTTCGAGCCCGGGCGATTGGCAGACGAGCGCCGTCGCAGGAGGTCGTTACCCGGTCGTGCTATCGCGCGAGGCGGTCTCGATCGCCGTTCGCGCCGCTGCGGCCGTCGAGGGAGATCTCGTCGGAGTCGACATCATCGCCGTGCGAAACCGTCACACGGTGATCGACGTCAACGGCTGCGTGGATTTCACGACCCAGTATTCGTCGGGAGCCGATGTCTTCGAAACGGTGGCCGCGGCGTTGCTCGATGCTGCCGACCGCTGGCAAGCGGCGAACCACCAGCGCTCGACCAACGGACGAACTGCTAACTGATGCGGCGCAAGTCGTTCACGAGCCGCATGACCCGGGAACGGTCTCCACGCAGTTCGGCGACGGCACCCTGTAAGCGATCGTTTCCCTCCTCGGTGACGCGGAGGTAGCGGATGCGGGCGTCTCGGTCGGAAAGCTCTCGCCGGATCAGACGGAGATTCTCGGTTCTTCTTACAAGTTGTGTGACAGTACTCGCAGCGAGACCGAGAGTCGTGGCCAACTCACCGACGGTGACCGGCTCGTTGCGTTGCTCAGAGGTCTTGATCAGCAGCAGCAGTTGGTAGCGCTCCAGCGTCAGTCCGTACTTGCGCGTCGCGCGAACGCTGCTGCGATCGAACTCCTGCAAGGCAAGCCGCAACTTGACCGCCTGCTCGTACTCGAGCTGCGAAACCTCGCGGCGGCGTGTCGCTTTGCGCTTGGCTGGCTTCTCGGATTGGGCCAACTGAGGTCACCTTGTTCTGCCGCTGTGGGATCCGCTTGGGATTAGTAACAGCGTACTACACCTTAACATCGCTCTAAGAGTTAAAAGCTTAGATGGCTTTAATTGGTAATGCACTTTGAACGTGCCCGCTTCATGTCGTCGCTCGGCCGACCACAAGTCGCCGGGTCCGGTTGCAAGCCACCTGAATTCGAGTTCTCAAGATCACTCCGCCACAAGTCGGAGAGACGCTCCGATTCAGCGTGGATGGCTCGTTCTCTACCGCGGATCGAAAGGAGTCGGAAATGGATACACGTCCTACAGCCCTACGAGCGGGAGTCCCGAGACGGCGGCGCCCGGTCATGTTCGCGGTCGCGATCGCCGCGACCGCCGCGCTGGCCGTGGCGTTCGGATTGTTTGCGGCCGCCGGAGGCGCCGCGAGCAAGGCCGTCCCGTCGAACTCGACGCCTCCGACAATCTCCGGGACGACCCAGCAAGGGTCGACGCTGACCGTGAACGAGGGAACCTGGACGGGTACGGCGCCGATCACCTACGGCAATCAGTGGCTGCGCTGCGATACGTCCGGCGGCAGTTGCTCCGCGATCATCGGGGAGACGGCGACGACCTACGTGTTGAAGAATGTCGACCTGGGGACGACGCTGCGCGTCGTCGTCACGGCCACGAACGCAGAGGGTATGAACACCGCAACCACCGTTCCGACCGGTGTCGTCACAGCCGTGGCTCTGGTTGCACCGGTGAATGCTTCACCGCCGACGATCTCCGGTGTCGCCCAGGACGGCAAAGTCCTGCTCGTCAACAGAGGCACCTGGAACGGCAGCCCACCCGTCGATTTCTCCTATCGGTGGCTGCGCTGCGACAAGAAGGGCGCGAGCTGCGCGGCGGTCGGCGGGTCAACGACCCAGACGTCCCATCAGGTCGTCTCCGCCGACATCGGCAACACGCTCCGCGCCGAGGTGACCGCGAAGAACGCGGCCGGCTCGAAGACCGTCAACTCCGCGCCGACCGCGATCGTGATCGCAGGCGCCCCGACGACCGGTTGTTCCAAAACTGGTGGTGTGATTCCCGTCACAAGCATGGCCCCGCCGGCACGGTTGACGATCGACCAGTTCCAGGTCAACCCCAACCCGATCACCTACGGAACCAGATACCTGACTGCACGGTTCCACGTCAGCGCCTGCGGCGGCCCGGTCCAGGGGGCGCTCGTCTACGCGACGCCCACGCCCTATGGCCAGTTCTCGACGCCGAGGGAGCAGGCCACGGACGCAAGCGGTTGGGCCACGGTCCAGCTGAGCGCCCTCTCAGGGTTCCCGGTCTCCAGCAAGCAGCAGCTGCTGGTGGTGTTCGTCCGCGCGCGCAAGGCGGGCGACAACCTGCTCGGTGGCATCTCGAGCCGCCGGCTCATCTCGTTCAACGTTCACCGCTAGAGCACGAATCGCAGCTCTCCGGGCATCGGGCCACGAGCCCGGGGAGCTGCGATCTAATCGCGTGCAACGGCTAGGAGAGCGTCGGTGGCGGAGCTGGAGCGGCGCGCCGTCTCCTCCCGAGCGGCCGGCCCCCGGCCGTTGACTCCGTTTCCCTCACCGTGTGTGAGGGAATGAGGTGGGTGACACGAACAGGAGGGATCGCGTTGCCCGGAAAGAGCGCACATGTCAGGAACGAGAAGCAGTACGAAGCCCTGAAGGACAAGGGCATGTCGAAGGAGCGCGCGGCGAGGATCGCCAACTCGCCCGATGCGTCCAAGCACGGCGGCGAGCAGTCCCATTCCGGTTCGGGTGACTCGTCGCAGGGCGGCACGCACGCCCAGAAGGTCGCCGCCGGTCGCAAGGGCGGCAAGGCAGCGGCGAAGAGTCGCTAGCAGCCGCGGGGTCACAACGGCCAACCACGACTTGGGCCGGCGGCACACGGCGGCGAAGCTGACCGTCTCATGAGCTTCGTGAAGACGTCCGGCTGAGTTCCCCGCAGGTCGTCAGAAGAAGCCGCTCGGTAGCATCGACGCCATGAGGACGGCGTGAGGCTCGGGATCGACAAGCGCGCGATGGCCGCGCTTTCTGGCGGCCATCTCGCCGTCGACTTCGCCTCGGGAAGCGTACCGGCGCTGATCCCGTTCATGACCGACAAGTTCCATTTGGGCTACGCGCTCTCGGCGATGCTGCTCCTGACGGCGACCGCGTCGTCGTCGCTCGTGCAGCCGCTGTTCGGCCTCTGGTCGGACCGTCGCGGCGCACTGTGGCTGATTCCCGGCGGCGCGTTGCTGGCTGCGATGGGAGTGGCGGGCGCAGCGATCTCGGCGAGCTATCCGCTCGTCCTGCTGCTCGTGCTTGCGGCCGGTCTCGGCATCGCTGCATTTCATCCGGAAGGCTCGAAGTTCGCCGCCTACGCAAGCGGCGAGAAGCGCGCGAGCGGCATGGCGTACTTCAACAGCGGTGGCAACGCCGGTTACGCGCTCGGCGCGTTCGCGACCGGGCAGTTGGTCGTGTGGCTCGGCCTCGTCGGCGGGCTCGTGGCCATGGCGCCCGTGCTTCTGATCTCGGTTGCGCTCGTCCGCGTCGTGCCGCATCTCTCGAGCCTCACGCCCGCCAAGAACACCTCCGGGTTCAACCGCGGTGACGACCGGCGGAGGGCGATGGCGCTGCTCGGAGTCGTGATCGCCCTGCGGAGCGTCGCGTGGTTCACGCTGCTCGCGTTCGTGCCGCTGTGGATCGTTTCGCTCGGCCACTCGAAGGCAGACGGCAACCGCCTCCTCTTCCTGATGCTGCTCGCCGGCGCAGCCGGAACGCTCCTGCTCGGCCCGGTCGCCGACCGGATCGGCCTTCGAGTGACGCTGGTGATCACGCAGGCCGCGCTCACGCCGCTGATCCTCGTCTTCATCTACGTGGGGGGTGTTCCCGGTGTGTTCGCGCTGATGCTGGTCGGCATCTGCGTCGTCGGGACCTTCGGCGTGACCATGGTGCTGAGCCAGCTCTACCTTCCCCGGCACGTCGGAATGGCCTCTGGGCTCTCGGTCGGCCTGGCGATGGGCATCGGCGGGATAGCGGCGGTCGCGTCGGGAGCCATCGCCGACGCGGTAGACCTGAAAACCGCCTTGACGGTCAGCGCGCTCGCGCCCGCGCTCGGTGTGCTGGTCTGCCTGAAGTTGCCCGCTCCCGCCACCAGCCGGCGAAGCCTCGTCGGGTCGGCGCCGGCCCAGCTGGCCGACTGACCGTCAGCGGCGCAGCTCCCCGAGCAGCTCGTACGACCGCAGTCGCGCCGAGTGGTCGTGAATCGCCGCGGCGACAATCACTTCGTCGGCCTCGGTCTCACGTACGAAACGCTCGAGTTCTCCGCGCACAACCGTCGGCGAGCCGACGAACGAGCGATTCAACATCGCCGACACGCGCTCGCGCTCGGGCGGCGACCAGTGCGACTCGATGTCATCGATCGGACGAGGGAGCTGGCCACGCCGACCACGGAGGATGTTCGTGAAGGACTGCTGCACAGAGCTGAACAGGCGCCGCGCTGCATCGTCCTCGTCGGCGACGATCACGTTCGCGGCAACCATCGCGTACGGCCGCTCCAGCTGCTCTGACGGCTTGAACGTGGAGCGATACACGTCGAGCGCGGGTAGCAGCGCATCGGGAGCGAAGTGTGATGCGAACGCATACGGCAGACCGAGCACCGCTGCGAGCTGCGCGCCGAACAGGCTCGAGCCGAGGATCCAGAGCGGCACACGCGACCCGGCGCCCGGAACGGCCCGCACCGCCTGGCCCGGCTGTGCGTCGTCGAGGTAGCGCCGGAGCTCGACGACGTCTTGCGGGAAGGTGTCGGCACTCAGTGGGTCACGACGGAGGGCGAGAACCGTGAGCTGGTCGGTGCCGGGCGCGCGGCCGAGTCCGAGATCGACGCGACCCGGATGCAGCGCCTCGAGCGTGCCAAACTGCTCGGCGATCACGAGCGGCGAATGATTCGGGAGCATGATCCCGCCGGCACCGATGCGGATCGTCTCGGTCCCGGCGCCGACGTGCGCCAAGACGACAGCGGTCGCTGCGCTCGCGATCCCGACGGCGTTGTGATGCTCGGCAAGCCAGAACCGCTCGTAGCCCCAGCGCTCGACGTGCTGGGCGAGGTCGAGTGAGTTGCGCAGCGCCTCGCCGACCGTCGCGCCGTCGACGACCGGCGCCAGGTCGAGAACGGACAGCGGCGGCAACGTCGTCGGCACAGCGTCGATCATAGGAGCAGCGGCGTTCGCCCCCGCTGCTACGTTGGCCGTGGGTTACGGGTAGTCGCGGCCGACGCACTTGCGAGCGCCAGACGGCTTCTTCTCGTGGGTGATGCTCGTCGACAACGAGGAGGCCGTGATGTCACAGGCTGCTCCGGGAACAGCAATTCAATCGCAGGAATCGCTGCAGGCGTTCCTGAGCGAGATCGGCAGGTTCGAGCTGCTGACGGCCGCGGACGAAGTACGGCTCTCGAAGCGCGTCGAAGGGGGAGACAGACAGGCGATGCGAGAGCTGGTCGAGGCGAACCTCCGGCTCGTCGTCTCGATCGCCAAGCGCTACCAGCATCAAGGCCTGCCACTTCTCGACCTGATTCAGGAGGGAACGCTCGGGCTCGTTCGCGCAGCTGAGAAGTTCGACTGGCGGAAAGGCTTCAAGTTCTCGACGTACGCCACGTGGTGGATCCGCCAGGCGGTCGAGCGGGGGATCGCGAACAAGGGACGCACGATCCGCGTGCCCGTCCACATCACGGACCGCTTGAACCGGATCGTCCGCCGCGAACGAGAGCTTCGCGCCGACTGGGGCCGCGACCCTTCCGATGAAGAGATCGCGATCGACCTGGAGATGAGTGTCGACGAAGTCACATCGATTCGGCGCGCTGCGATGGTCCCGATCTCCCTCGCGCGTCCGGTTGGCGAAGACGCTGACGCCGAGCTCGGCGACTTCATCCCCGATGCCAACGCGGTCGCTCCCGAGGCTGCCGTCGTCGCCACCCAGCGCGAAACGCAGCTCCGCCACGTCATGGAGACCCTCGACGAACGAGAGCGGCACGTGCTCGAACTGCGCTTCGGCCTGAAAGGGAACGACCCGCAGTCACTCGAGCAGATTGCGGACGTCTTCCAGCTGACGCGCGAGCGGATCCGACAGATCGAGGCTCAGAGCTTGAAGCGCCTGGCCAAGCTCGACGACGCACAGGAACTGCGGGCGTAGGTCGCCAAACCCTCCTAGTACCACTTGCCGCGCACAAACCCGCCGAAGCCGGCGAGCCCGACCAGCGCGATGATCAACCCGATCCAGAAGCTCCAGATGAAGATCAGCACGATCCCGATGATCACGATGATCCCGCCGAGTGTGATTCCGCCGTAGCGGCGTTCCATAATCAGTCCCTCCTTTCTCCGAATCCTAATGGCGCCGATCAGTTCTCGATCGTGACGAGGGTGCCGATCGGTGTGTACGGCCAGACTTTGGCGGCGACCGCGAGCGGGAGCTCGACACAGCCGAGGCTCTGCGGCGTGCCGAAGGAGGCTCGCGTGAAGGAGTGGAGCGCGTCGCCGCCGTGGAAGTAGCTGATCCAACGGATGCCCGGATCGTTGTAGTGGGATCCGTCCGGGTTGGTCCCGCTCATCGTCCCCACCGGGATGTGCTCGAACACGGGATACGTCCCGAGCTGGGTCGGCGCGGCCGGCACACCCGTGTTTCCCGGTGATGTGAGGACCGTGCGGCCGTTGTGCCAGAGAGTCAGTAGCTGCGGCAGGTTGCGGTGAACGTAGACGTAGCTGTAGCCCTCGCTCCGCTTCGTGCCTGCAACTGCGTCGGCGAGCAGCGCATGCCAGACCTGCGGGCCGGCGGACCCGTCGACGGCCAGGTTGTGAGTCTGTTCGAACATCATCACCGCGCCGCGCACGATCTGGTTCGGCTGTCCCTCGCTCCACAGGCGCTGGAGCTCCCGCGGCGTGCCCGGGTAGCGCCAGCTGAAGGAGCCTTCGGGTGGCGCGATCGCGGCCTCGATCTCGGCGTCGAGTCGCCGCGCGATGGGCTCTCCTGCGGGCTGCCAGCTGAGAGGCAGGTAGCCCCCGTCGGCGAGCAGTTGCTGCAGGCGGAGGAAGCTCGCGCCGGCCACGTCCCAGTCGACGGTGCGGGCCGTTGCCGCCGCCGCGCTGCCCCGGCTGACGCTGAGCAGGCGCGGGAGGTCGAGCCGCACCGACATCGCGAACCGGAAGCCGTCGCCAAAAGGCTGGAACACGAGCGTGTGGCTGTCGGGTTCGCTCCAACGTCCGGGAACGCGCGTTGAGAACCGCGGTCGTGCCGCGCCCAGCGCTTCGCTCACCGGTCGCGAGAACGTCAGCCGGATCGGATCGCGCGGCGAGATCGGCTTGCTCGAAGCGGGGCTGACGAGAACGCCCGGAAGCCGCGACGGCGGAAACCAGGTGACCCGGACGGGCGGTCCGAGCCGTTCCCAGGTGCGCGCGGCGGTCGCCACTTCCGCAGTCCCCGAGGGAAGCTGGGCTCCGAGCGAGACGACCTGTTGGCCCCCGGCCCGGACGCGTCGCCGGACCGACCCGCTCCGATATGAGACCCGGTCGACAGACGCGACGAACCGCAGCTTCAGAGGCGAACGCGCGGAAATCGTCAGCCACCGCTGCGAGAGCTGAGCGACGGGTGTACGCACTGTCAACCGGTCGCTCTTGTCGTGCCCGAGCGCCCAGGCGAGCCAACCCGGTCGCCGGACGACGGTCTCGACCGTGACCGATTCGCCCGGTGTCAAGTGCGTGCGCGGTAACAGGCGGCCATGGCGGACGGACAATGGGATGCGGGTGCCGTCGGGTGCCGAAGCGCGCGCCGACACCAGCGAGCCACCGAGCGGCTGCACGTCCACGCGGGCGAGCGCGGTGCCGTCGACCACAAGCGTTGCGCCGGACCACCAGACCACGGCCGCAGCGAGCACCAGCCCGGCCGCCACGACGAGCGCCGAGGCGATCCAGAGAGGCCGACGACTGGCTGGCCGTCTGCGACGAACCGGGCGGCGAACTGTGCTCGAGCTCATTCACAAACCCTATGCACGACTTGTTCGGATTCAGTCCACGAGCTTGCGCGTCATCGCGCGGATCGCGACGCGCCACACGATCAGCCCGAAGAGCACGAGTGCCCCGACGCGCCCGATGTCCCACCATTGGAAACCGAACGCCGCGTGGCGGACGAGCTCGACGCAGTGGTGCAGCGGATTGAAGTTCGCGAGGAACTGCGCCCAGCCGGGCAGGTTGCTGATCGGGAAGAACGTGCCCGCAACCAGGAAGAGCGGCGTCAGCACCGCGCTGACGACGTAGTTGAAGTTCTCGATCGACTTGGCGAACCCCGCGATCATGATCCCGAAGCAGGCCCAGCCGAAACCGGAGAGCCACGCGATCAGCGGCACCGTGGGCATTCCCCACGACGGATCGAGCCCGAAGCAGATCGCGACCAGCAACGGGACGCACCCGTAGACGCCCGCACGGGTTGCGATCCAGAGCGCCTCGGCGGTGACGAGCTCCTCCGTGTCGACCGGTGCGGCCAGGATCGCGTCGTAGGTGCGCTGGAACTGGTACTTGACGAACGTCCCGAACATCGCCGGGAACGCGCTCGAGAACAGCACCGCGGTCGCGACAGTGCCGGTTCCGACGAATTCGACGTACGGCCGCCCACCGATCTTGCTGACGAGCGAACCGAATCCGAAGCCGAACGCGAGCAGATAGATAGTCGGCTCGACCGTCGACGAGAACGTCGACGACTTCCAGTACGACGAGAAGTTCACGACCTCGCGGACGAGCACGCCGGTCAGCGCCGGGCGCTCGAGCCGACGGAGACGACGGCTCGGCGGCTGCGTGATCGCTGCCATCAGGCGATCTCCTCGCCGGTCAACAGGACGAAGACATCTTCAAGGTTCGCCGGCCGACGCTCGCCCTTGATCGAGAGCCCGGAGACATCGCCGTCGACGCCGAGGATCGAGATGCTCGTGCCGGTGCGCCTCGTGCGGAGATTGGCGGCTCCCGCTTGCGCCTCGACCGCGGCCAGCCGCTCGGGCGCGCCGTAGACCTCGAGCACTTCGCTCCCTGCATGCTGAGAGACCAGGTCGGCGGGCGGCCCAGCTGCGACGGCCTTGCCGTGCGACATGATCATCACGGTGTCCGCGAGGCGCTCCGCCTCTTCGATGTAGTGGGTCGACATCAGGATCGTCGTGCCCTCGGAGCGAAGAGCATCGATCAGTGCCCAGAGCTCCTGCCGGACCTGTGGGTCGAGCCCGACGGTCGGCTCGTCGAGAAGCACGAGCCGTGGGCGGTGGACGAGTGCGCGCGCGATCAGGAGCCGCCGTCGCATCCCGCCGGAGAGCTTGTCGACTCGCGAGTCGCGCCGCTCGGTGAGCTTGGCCATTACGAGCGCCCGCTCGATCGCCTCGCGGCGCTCGCTCCGGCGAATCCGGTACAGGTGCGAGAACACGAGCAGGTTCTGCTGGACGGTGAGGGTGGTGTCGAGGTTGTCGAGCTGCGGCACGACGCCGCACTGCGCCCGAGCCATCTTCGACTGCTCGGGGAGCCGGAACCCGACCACTTCGATCTCACCCTCGTCGGCGATCGACTGTGCGGTGAGGAGCCGCATCGTCGTCGACTTGCCGGCGCCGTTCGGACCGAGCAGGCCGACGCAGGTTCCCGTCGGGACGTCGAGATCGAGCCCGTCGACGGCGGTGATCGATCCGTAGCGCTTGACGGCACCGCGCAGCCTGATCGCGAGATCGGGCGGCGCCGAGCCGTTCGCAGTTGCCCCGTTGCTCAAGAGCCCATCATTGCTACGACCCGCGATCGGCGGCCCGTTGATCGGTTGTCGGGAAGCGGGGTGCGCGCCCTCTGCTCGCGCCGCCCCTCCACCGGGTCTTGCCCTGCTGGGAACGACTGAGGGTCGTGGCGGCACTTCGCCGCCACGACCCCGGATTCATCAGCCCGCGGTGATCGAGCCGTACAGCCCGTGCTTCTCGCCCGATGGGCCGGACAGGAAGTAGAGCGTGTCGGTCGGCCCGGCAGCAGAGCCGTTTCCGAACGCGATCGCCCAGAGACCATCGATCTCGATCGGGGCACCCGCGGCTAGCTTGAGCTGGCCCTTGTAGACCCAGCCACTTCCCCGCTGCGTGTAGGCGCTGATGCGCCCGTTGCCGAAGTTCCCCACGAGCAGGTCGCCACCGAAGACGCTGAAGCCGGCGGGCGCGAGCGCGAGGCCCCACGGTGCGTTCAGCGGCGCGTTCTTCTTGCCGCTGTTCACGACGCGCGCGACTAGCTGACCGTCGGGCGTGAACTCGTCCACGTACGCCTGCCCGGGAAGCGGGACGTCGTCCTTCTTCGCGACATCCTGCTTCGCGTACGTGACGAAGATGTTCCCGCCGAGCGCCTGGATGCCGAACGGCGCGAAGCCCTTCGCCACCTTGGCGTCCTTGAAGCCGCCCGACGTCGTGACCAGCTTGAACGCCGCGTCGAAGACGTCGATCCGGCCGTTGTGGAAGTCGGTCGCATAGAGACGATCGTTGGCGACGGCGAGACCCTTGTAGATCGCGCCGGCGCTCGAGCGGTCCGCTCCGACGACCGCGGCAGTGCCGTTGACCGTCGGCGACCAGCCGAGAACGGTGCCGCCTTCGGTCGAGAACAGGAACCGAGCGGCTCCGCTCTTGCCGTTCTGGCTGATCACGAAGTCGTTCGCGTTGCCGTTGAAGACAGTGCCGGTCGGCGCGCCGGCGACCGAGACGGTGAGAGCCGCCTTCGTTCCGGTCCCGCTGTAGAGCGTCGAGCTGTTCGAGCCGTTGTTCGCGGCCCACCACGGCGTGGTCGGCCCCGCACTCAGACCCCAACCGTTGACGAGCGAGGCATCCGTCGCAGCGGCAGGCGTGTCGCTGCTGTCGGAGACGAGCGCATGAACGGTGTAGATGTCGGCCGCCGAACGGCTGAGCGCTGCCCCTGCGACGGCGGCGGCGAAGACTGCGGCGGCAATGACGACGATTGACTTGAAGCGCATGGTTGACATTTCCCTCTCCCTGGCGTGTTCGACTGATGCAGGTGCCTACGCGGTTCTGCGCGCGCCGGTTTGGCCGCTGCACCTTCGGGCTGAGGGGCGGGCGTGCCGGCGCTACGCCGACGCGACGTCCGCGTACGACGGCGGCGGGTCTGCGAGCCGCCGTTGCGCGTCGGGCGTCGGGTACCCGAAGTAGAAACCCTGAGCACGCTGACAACCGAGCCCCCGGACGATCTCGTGCTGAGCGAGGGTCTGGATCCCCTCCGCCACCAGGTCGAGGCCGAGCGCGTTGCCAAGATCGACGATCCCTTTCAGCAAGACGAGGTCGCCCGCGCCGGTTCCGATCGCGTCGGTGAAGCTGCGGTCGATCTTGACGACATCGACGGGAAAGCGCTGTAGGTAGGAGAGCGAGGCGTAGCCCGTCCCGAAGTCGTCCAGCGCCAACGAGATCCCGCTCGCCTTCAGCGCCGCAAGACGCTGCTCGGTGTGGTCTCCCGAGGCGAGCAGCACGCTCTCCGTGAGCTCGAGCATCAGACAGTGGGGCGGGAAGCCCGAGTCGGCGAGCGCCTGCTCGACGTGGCAGACGAAGTCGGGGTGCTCGAGCTGCCGGGCCGAGACGTTGACCGCCATACCGACCGCGCGTCCGAGCTCTGCCTGCAGGATCGCTCCGTAGCGGCACGCTTCCGCGAGCACCCACTCACCGAGCGGGATGATCAGCCCGGACTCTTCCGCGAGCGGGATGAACTCGAGCGGCGCGATCGTGCCCTCGGTCGGATGCTGCCAGCGCAGCAATGCCTCGTACCCGGAGATCTCGTAGGCCTCGAGGTCGATCACGGGTTGGTAGTCGAGCGTGAACTGGCCCCGACTGACTGCCTCACGCAACTCGGCGACGCGCCTCGACCGCTCGACAGCTACGACGTCGAGGTCTGAATCGAAGAACGCATAGCCGACGTCCTGCTGCCGCTTCGCGCGGTACATCGCGGCGTCGGCCTCCTGCAGCATCGTCTCGGCCTCGGCGCCGACCGAGATACCGATGCTCGCGCCAATCGACAGTTGCCGGCCGTCGAGCACAATCGTCGGGCGGATCGCCTCGAGCACGCGTTCGGCGACGTGCGCGGCCTCGGCAGGCTCGCCGATCGAGGGGATCACGATCGCGAACTCGTCGCCGCCGAGACGCGCAGCCGCGTCGCCGGCGCGAAGCGTGCCCTGGATGCGTGCGCCGATCGTCGCGAGCACCCTGTCCCCGGCGTCGTGGCCCCAGCGGTCGTTGACATCCTTGAAGTCGTTGAGGTCGACGAAGAGCAGCGCAGTCTCTTGGCGCGGCTCCTTCCGGATCGCGAGCGTGTGATGGAACTGCTCGTGAAAGAACGCTCGATTGGCGAGCCCCGTCAGCGCGTCATAGAGAGCGAGTTGACGCAGTTGAGCCTGCGCCTCGCGTTCGGCGGTGATGTCGAGAAGGTAGCCCTGGAGGTAGAGCGGTGTCCCGTCGTCGTCGACGACGATCACCCCCTCGTCGCGGACCCAAACTACGTGACCGTCCCTGTCGATCAGGCGGTACTCGAGACTCAGCGGCGTGTGCACCGCGTGTGTGTGGGCGTGCGCGGCCAAGACGCGGTCACGGTCGAGTGGATGAAGCGTTCGAACGAACAGGTCGGTGGCGGCGAGCCACTCGGCCGAGCTGTAGCCGAGGAGAGCCTCGACCTGCGGGCTCGTGAAGATGTTGGAACTCGCCTCGTCGAGCGCGTCGACGTACACGACGAGCGGCAACTGCTCGACGAGCGTCCGGTACCGCCGCGCCACGTCGTCGTAGCCCGCCGGCGCAGTCGAGCCGGATCCCGCATTCCCGCAGCCTTCATCCACCGCGATTGGATCGACAACGATCAACCGCCGGTCCCTCCCCCACTCGAGGGATCAAGCGACCGGCGTCCCAGGGCTGATCAGGGAACCCGGAACGTCACAGAACCCTTACGACATCGAGACGGCTTCCGTCTCTACCCTGGGACGAAAGCAACGGAGAGGGAGTGCCCATGTCCGGGCAGGCAAAAGAAGCAGAAGAGCAGCACCTGCTGCTCTTGGTCGAGTCGGCGCAGCGCGCGGGCCGGTCGGAGAGCGAGATCGGCGAGATCGTGGCAGCGGCGATCGAGGCCGATGCCGACCTGGATCGCGCTGCTTAGGGAACAGCGAGCAGCACGTAGGCGTCGACGAAATCGTCCTTGCCTTTCAGCTTCAGACCGACGCGGGTTTCGACGACGGAGCCTGCCGGCAGTTGTTCGTAGGTCTCAGCACCGATCAGCACGCCACCTGCGGGCGCAAGGCTCTCGAGTCGTGCGCCTGTGTTCACGGTGTCACCGACCATCGGATAGGCCACGTGACCGGCGCCGCCGATCTCGCGAACAACCGCCTCGCCGCTGTTCACACCGACCCGCATGCGCGGCCAGTCGGGATGCTCGTCGGTAAGTGATCCCAGCCGTTGCTGCAGCGCGAGCGCAGCGCGTGCGGCGCGCAGCGCATGGTCGGTCTGGTCACCCCGGCCGTTGAAGGCCGCCATGACGCCATCGCCGATGAACTTCTCGATCTCGCCACCGAACTCACGGGTCAGGAGCGGCGCAGCGATCCCCCAGTAGGCATTCAGCACGTCGGCGACCTCGCCGGGTGTCGACCGCTCGGAGAAGGCGGTGAACCCGACCAGGTCACCGAAGAGAACGCTGATGTCCTGCCGGCGCTCGCGCGTCGTCGAGAGGTACAGATCGCGGAACCGCTCGTCGCGCCACTCGCGGTGGACTGCGAACCCGATGATCAGGTAGGCGCTGACGATCAGGCCGTGCCATTCCCACCAACTCGCATGCCATCGGCGCTCACCGGTGACCGCAACCCCGATCATCGCCTCCGAGAGCAACAGGAAGCAGGCGATCACGGCGGCCGGCACCAGCCTGCGGCTGTGGCGGAAGATGTTCCAGTAGCGCGCGGCGCTGACCGCGTAGACGATCGTCCCGACGATCGCCAGCACGCTGAGCAAGCTGCCGCGGGCGGCCTCGCTGCTCGCGCCGTCGAGCGGCGGCAGCCTGGCGACGGTCCAGACGAACCATCCGGTCATCGCGAGGACAACGGCGACGCGTAGCGCTGCACGATGCCGGATCAACCACGGCGTGAGGTCGGGCCTGACGTCGACGAACGCCGATGCCGCGGCGAAGAGGGCGCTCACGAGCAAGCCAATGGGAATCGCCACCTGGAACCCCGCGTAGTCCCTCGAGAAGAGCACGCCGGTCGTGCCGAGCGCGTGGATTCCCATGAACCCGCCGGTCGCCATGAACGCGAGCGACAGCAGCAGCACACGGGCATCTCCACGCCGGTTCGCCGCTTCACCTGCCGTGTAGCCGAGCACGAACGCGACGCCCCCGACGATCCCGAAGACGACGAAATGGGCGCGGTAGTTCTCGAAGTGTGGGTCGAGCTGCTTTCTCAGCAACAGCGAGACGAGCCCGACCAGCGGCAGCGCCGCCGCCAGCACCCAGGCGACGAGTATCGCAAGTGCTCGCGACTGTGCCGCCGCCCGCTGCCCTTCCATGCGTTGAAGGCTACGGCACCACCCCTCCTCGTCGGATCGGGGCAAAGGACGATTCACCGTCGTCCTCGAGGACGATCTTGTGCCGATGCGGCTAGGGAGTGACGAGGATGCCGCCCCACGCCTCCGGAGCGACGTCGTCGAGCGTCTCCGAGAACGTCCACTGATGCCCGGCGGGATCTTCGGCGGCGTACTGGCGCTCGCCGTAGTCGAAGTCGACCGGCTCCATCAGGATGCGAGCCCCGTGCGCCCTCGCCCGCTCGCAGTGCGCGTCGACGCCGTCGACGCGGACGATCACCGAGTGTGTCACCTCGCCGGCGCGCGGCGCCGTGCGGTCGGCGTGGGCCTCGGCGACGATCACGGCTCCGTCGCCTACCCGCAACTGCGCCCGATGGCCCTCGCCGATCCGCACGCGTTCGACGAAGCCGAACGCGGCGCCCAGCCAGTCGACCGCCGCTCGCACGTCCGGATAGACGAGGACGGGGATGACGGCTGCGGACGGGACCGAGCGGTTCACCTTCACACAGGTCAGCGTAGTCGCCGCCGGCGCCTGGAACGACGCGAGTGCAACGACGATCGCTAGGGTCGAATCGATGGACTATCGCCCCTTCGGACGGACTGGAGTCAGGGTCAGCCCCCTGTGTCTCGGCGCGATGATGTTCGGCGCGTGGGGCAACCCAGACCACGAGGAATCGATCCGGATCATCCATCGCGCGCTCGACGCCGGCATCAACTTCCTCGACACCGCAGACGTGTACTCGCGAGGCGAATCGGAGGAGATCGTGGCCAAGGCCCTGAAGGGGCGCCGCGACCAGGTCGTGCTCGCGACCAAGGTGCACAGCTCGATGGGCGACGGGCCGAACGAAGTCGGCAACTCAAGGCGCTGGATCATCCAGGAGTGCGAGAACAGCCTTCGCCGGCTCGGCACTGACTGGATCGACCTCTACCAGATCCATCGCTTCGACGACGACACCGACCATGACGAGACGCTCGGCGCGCTCAGCGACCTTGTGCGGGCCGGCAAGGTGCGCTACATCGGGTCGTCGACGTATCCCGCCGGCGAGATCGTGACGGCGCAATGGGTCGCGGAGAAGCGCGGCCACACGCGGTTCGTCTGCGAGCAGCCGCCGTACTCGCTACTCGTGCGTGGGATCGAGACCGAGGTACTCCCGCTCTGCGAACGCTACGGAATGGGAGTCATCCCGTGGAGCCCGCTCGCCGGCGGCTGGCTCAGCGGCCGCTGGCGGAAAGGACAGCCGACGCCCGCGAGCACGCGCTCGGATCGCATTCCGGGGCGATACGACCTCTCGTTGCCGGCGAACCGGGCCAAGCTCGACGCCGCTGACGCGCTGGCGCAGCTCGCCGACGACGCCGGGCTCTCGCTCATCCATCTCGCGCTTGCGTTCGTGCTCCAGCACCCGGCAATCACGGCGCCGATCATCGGGCCGCGCACGATGGCGCAGCTCGAGAGCCAGCTCGGCGCGGTCGATGTCCAGCTCGACGCCGCGCTTCTCGACCGAATCGACGAGATCGTCCCGCCCGGGACCACCTTCACGCGCGCCGACTCCGGCTGGACGCCGCCGGCGGTTTCCGACGCTCACCGTCGCAGGCGCTGACCCACTAGCCCGCACACGGATCGTTCAAGACCCGAGTCGCCCGCGCCGATAGAGGCCAGGTGACCGTTACAGAACCGCTTCCCGCGCCCTGGTCCGGCGCCTCTCCGGCCGAGATCGTCGAGGCCGCCGGCGCCGACGACCTGTTCGTGCTGCGGCGGGTCGCCGACGGCCGCTTTGCCCACCTCGGTGGCGCAGGCCGTGGCGCAAGCTGGGCCGGGATCATCGAGATCCCTGAAGAGGATCTGTACGAGTCGATCACGAGCGAGCTGGGCATCATCCGGCGCGTCACCGCGGAGCCGACTCACGCGTTCGGCCCGTACTACGTAAGGGCAGTCGCGTTCGTCCGCGTGAGCAATGACGTCGTCGTCGTCTTCGGCGCCGCGCAAACCTTCGAGGCGAGCGATTCCGATCTCGTCGAGCTCGGCCGGTTCGTCTCCGAGAGCCTGGTCGAGGTCGCGCCCGCGAAGCGCCTCGCCGACGAGCTCGAGGTGCTGACCGCGCTGCAGGCGTTTCTGCAAGCTGCCCCGGAGACTTTCGCCGACGCACTGCAGCGCCTCGCCGATCATGCGACGCGCGCACTCTCGTGCGAGGTCGGGATCGCGTTCCTGGCCGAGCAGGCAGACATGGCGGTCTGCGACCTACGGGTCGGCGCGACGCTCGATCGAGACGAGCTACGGACGGCGATGGCCGAGATCGCGAAGCGCGGCGAGTTCCCGCAGTGCGTCCAGCGAAACAGCATCGGCGATCTTCCGGCACCGATCTCCCAGGCAGACGGCATCGTCGCCTACTACCTGCTCGAGATCAAGAAGCCGGCACGCGGCTTCCTCCTGCTCTTACACACGACGTCCACGGCGCCTCGCGGGTTCACGCTGCTCTGCCAAACCCTCGGCGCTCAGCTCGTCGAGGCAGCCGAGCCGCTCCTGGCGGCAGCCTCGATGCGCGACGGGATGCGGTCTGACCTCCGTCGCGCACAGTCAGACGCACGGCGTGACGGCCTCACGGGCCTCGCGAACAGGCTGGCGTGGGACGAGGCCGTCGCCTCAGCGACACCGTGTCTCCAGACGCCGGCCGCCATCATCATGGTCGACGCCGGCGGTCTGAAGGCCGTCAACGACACACACGGCCACCAGGTCGGCGACGAACTACTCTGCGCGATCGCTGCGGCGCTCAACTCGTGCGTTCGCGAAGGCGATGTCGTCGCGCGGCTCGGCGGCGACGAGTTCGGCGTCCTCCTCCAGAATGCCGACGCGGGCATGACGGCCGCGATCGTCGAGCGAGTCGAGGCGTCCATCGCCGCGGCCAAGCTCTCGAACGACCTGCCGGTTCGCGTCGCAATCGGTGCCGCGAGCGAATGCGCCGGCGACGTCGTCGGCACCCAGCGTCTCGCCGATACGCGCCTGTTGCAGGCCAAGCGGGACCACCGCGGGGCGAGTCCACCGCTCGCCCCCTCCAGCTGAGTCGAAACCCATCAGAGCAGGCTCTGGTAACGCCGCCCGTCAAGGAGTAGGCTCGCCCCGATAGTCGGTGGCTCGAGGGGAGAGAACTCGGTGGGACGTTCGTGAATAGGTGGTGGGACCCTGGCTGGTACCGGCATCTTTGGCGACGCTCGCCCGTCGAAGCAAGGGTGATGGCTGCGCTCGTGGTCGGCATCTCGGCCCTGGTCGGCGGCTTCTACGCAGCCGACCAGGTTTCGGCGGCGTCGACGACAACCGGCGCCTACATCGTCCAGAGCACGACGGTGACCAAGGTCGTGACCATCCGGCGGAACGGCAAGACGATCATCAAGCGGTACCCCGTCGTCCACACCGTTCGGATCAAGGCGCGCTCCGTCACCGTCAAGGACTCGCGGACGATCACCACACCGGGCGGCGTCAAGACCGTCCCGATCACGCGGATTCGCTACGTCCCGGTCACACACACGGTCGACAGGGTCGTCACGAACGTGGTCAGGTTGCAGGGCAAGACCCGCACGGTCGTGACCACGACCCCAGTCACCGTGCAGCAGACGGTCGCGACCACGGTGTCTCAGACCCAGACGCAGGTCGTCACGAACGAGCACACGACCACGAACATGGTCACGAATGAGCACACCAACACCGTCGTCACGACGGCACCCGCCCGAACGGTCACGACACGGAGCACGACAACGGTTGTCACCACTCACGAGACGACGCAGACCCTCCCGCCGGTCACGACCACGCAGACGCTCGTCGCCACGCAGACGGTCACCACGACGAAGACCGTCACGAATCCGCCCGTCACATCCGTGGTCACCGTCACCGTGACCACCTCGGCTTCGCCGCCGCAGTGACGCCGTAGCCGTACGGCGCTTGCAACTCGGCTCGGCGGCGGTGCAAGCACGTTGCGCGGGCTCGCACTCCTGCTCGGCGCGCTCACCGCCGGGCACGCCTCACTCGCACTCGCGTTCCACAGCACACTCGCACTCGGACTGATGCTGTTCCTCGCACGGAGCGCGATCGCACCGACCTATTCGTCGATCTACGGATTGGTCGAGACAGTGGCGCCGGCCGGCTTTCAACGCGATCCGACATCGGTTCCGACGCGCGCGTCGAGATGCGCGAGCCCCTCCTCCGGCGTTTCGAAGATGTTGAAGATCCGATCGAGGAGCGTGAGCTCGAACATCCTGCGAATGTTCATGTCACTGCAGACGATCGCAACCTCGCCATGAAGCGGCCTCAAGCGCTTCATCGCCCCCATCAGGACGCCGAGCGCGGTCGAGTCGATGAACGACGATTCGGAGAAGTCGACGAGCACGACCCGAGCACCGCTGTCGATCACCTCGGCGAGCGCGTGCTTGAGCTCAGGTGCGGTCGCCAGATCGGCTTCGCCGTCGACCTTGATGCAGAAAGCCTGGTTGCCGAGCTTGAGGGTCGTCAGCCTGAAGCCCATCAGTGGCACCCTGCCCAAAACGGGGGCGGAGCTAAACGGCCGGCTCGGTCGGCAGCTCGACCGTGATCTTCGTTCCGAATGCCCCTGTTTCGATCGACCACGCATTGGCCAGCGCGTCCACGATCTCGAGCCCCCGTCCACCCTGCGCGCGCCGGGTGCGAAGCTTCCGCAGGCTCAGGCGAACGCCGCTGTTCGACACGCGCAACTCGGCTCGTTTCGGGAACAACCTGAGCTCCATCCGAATCGGCTCGCGGGGCGATCCGTACAGGACAGCGTTCTTGACCAGTTCGCTCGCGACGAGCCGGAGGTAGAACGCAAACCGCGTGTCGTTGCCGTTGCCGTCACCGAGCATCGCTTCCACGGCGCGGCGAGCATGTCCCGGCGCCTCAGGCCCTGGGTCGAAACGCACGCGTGCCGTTCGAAGCGGGCTCGGCAGAGTCGCCAGGTCATGCGCGGCACGCGCACGGGCACCTCGCCGCAACTGCGCAAGCACCCGCCGTAGGGTCACGATCTGGTCGGAGTCGTAGAGGCGCTGGCCGTGGTCGCCGCGATGAGGGACTACCAACCGGTAGCGCCGCTCCCACGTTCGCAGAGTGCTCGGCGCGATCCCCAGCTCGCGAGCGACGGCTCCGATCTCCTGGAGGCCCGCGGTCATGTCGACTCAATCTGCTTTCGGCTCATTGAGTACTCCTTCACCATTGCGCGGATTCTCAATCCGGGCAACCCGGCCCGCATCTCCGAACTTCTCGACGACCTCGTACTCGGCGGTCGACGACACGACTCGCTCGCTCGTCGGATCGCTGTGTCCGCTCAGAACGACGAACCGTGTCGGGACGCGACGGACCGCCTCGTAGGCCGCAAACGTGATCGAGATCCGCTCCGTGCACTCCTCATGCGCGCACTCGCAGACGACTTCGAACGTCTCGCCCGCGACCTGGCTGCCGGCCGCTCGATCCTCGAGACGCTCGTTGACTTCCCGGAACCAGGCTTCGTTGGCTCCCTTTCTGCCTTCACGGGTCACCGGCCCACCCTACCGCCTCGAGTGAACAGGACCTGAACAGCCTGATCGTGGACGACGGCACCGGTAGGGTGCGCTGCCATGACGGCCCGGGCAACCGCATGACGTCGGTCTTCAGACGCCCTCGGCCCGGCAGCGGTAGCTCGGCGCAGTCCGAAGCGCGCGGCTGGCGTTCCGCGGACTCGATCGACGGGTTGCTCTACCAGGGCGTCGCGTCGTTCCGCAGGCGGCTGATCGCGGGGGCGGCGCTCGCCGTGTTGCTGCTCGCCGGCATCTCGATCGCTCTCGCGTGGCGACAGTACGACGACGCGCGCACACGCGCGATGCGCGATCTGGAAGCACGCGTCCTCGGCGTCAGCGCGCTCGTCAACACCTCATTCGCGGGGCAGATCGCGACTCTCACCGCGATCGCCAAGGCGCCCTCGGTCGTCGACGGAGAGTCGCCGAGGATCAACGCGTACTTCGCGCGCATCAATCCCCCACGAGGTGGGGCATTCTCAGGCGGGCTCGGCTGGATAGCCCGGAGCGGAACGGTTCGCGTGAGCAGCACGCCGGGGGCAGCCGGCGCACAGCTCTCGCAGCGCGTGTACTTCAAACGGGTGCTCGCGACCGGAAAGCCGTATGTGAGCGCGGGCCTGATCGGGCGCCAACTCAAGCAGCCGATCGTCGTGATCGCCGTTCCCACCCGCGACCGGCGCGGCCGTATCTCCGGCGTGATCGCCGGGAGCATTCTGTTGAAGGCGTTCGGGGAGAGCAAGCAGGCACTCGCGCTCGGGTATGCAAACCTCGAGATCATCGACCGCAACGGCAGGTTGTTGCTCGATGCCCTGCGTCCGGTGGCGAACAAGGATCTGCTCGCGCGGATCGCCCGGAGCCCGGCCGGTTCCGGCGTCGTCGAGCGAAGCGGGGGCCTCGACGGTCAAGGCAGCGATGCAGTCGCCTTTGCGAGATCCGAGGTGCCCGGCTGGGTGACGGTGATCGACCGCCCGAGGTCGACGGTGTTCGCGGCCGCCCTCCGTGCGCTCGTCCTCGAGCTGACGTCGGTGGGTGCCGGCGTGCTCCTGATCCTCGCCTCGTTGACCTGGGTGATCCGCCGCTCGCGACGTGCGACCGAGACCCAGAACCGCCGCGCGCGTTCGTGGAGCGGCCTCACACGCGCACTCGCGTCGGCGGCGACCCCGCCCGACGTCGCAGATGCGCTCCTCTCATCGTTGTCGGCGGGTTTCACCGACGCGGCGGCCGTGATCGCGGTCGATCACACCGATGGGACCCAGGTGACGGCGGCAACGGGGCTTCGGGCGGCTCGTCGCCTCGTCCACAGCGCGACAATCCTCGAGAAGATCGCTCCACTCGGGAAGGACGGCGCGAACACGAGGCTGATCGAACACGAGCCGGCGCTACGCGATGCCTACGTGCTGAGCGGCCGGCGGTTGGACACGATCCACAGCCTCCCGATTCTCGATCCGGACGGCCAGCCGGTGGGCACCATCGCCCTTGTCAGCGCCGAGCATCGGCTCGAGCCGAATGAGTGGGGACCTGCTCGGCTCGTTCGCCGACCAGGCAGCGAGCGCGCTCGAACGTGCACGCTTGTTCGCCCACGAGCACGACCTCGCCGTGCGCCTCCAGCGGAGCCTGCTCCCGGACCGGCTGCCGAGCACCGAAGGCGTCGAGCTCGCAGGCCACTACCAGGCGGGCGGTGACGCCGTCGAGGTCGGCGGAGACTGGTACGACGCCGTGCGCCGTCCGGACGGGATCATCCAGCTTTGCGTCGGCGACGTCAGCGGCAAGGGGATCGGCGCAGCGACAGTGATGGGTCGCCAGCGAAATGTCTTCCATGTCTACGCTCACGACTTCGTCTCGCCCGCGGAGATCATCCGGCGCATGCTGCGGCACGTGACCGGCGAAGAGATGATCACCCTCACGTGCGTCAGCCTCGATCCGTACACCGGCGTGGTCACGTATGCGTGCGCCGGGCATCCGCCACCGTTGCTCGTCGACCGGGTCTCAGGGAGCGTGCAGCGTCTCGACCAGGCGAGCGCACCACCGGCCGGTGTTGCCGAGCCGGGCGACGTGGTGGAAGCCCGACTCCCGCTCGCCGACCACGCCGTCCTCGCGATGTACACCGACGGGCTGATCGAGCGCCGTGGGCAGAACATCGATGAAGGGATCGATCTGCTCGGGCGGGTAGTCGCGGCGGAGACGGGGATCGACCCCGACCTGATCGTCCGCCGCGTCAGCGCAGCGATCGGGGCACCCGACGACGACGTAGCGCTGCTGTTGATCCAGACCGACGGGGAACGCACGGGCTTCCACGTCGAGCTGCCTGCCGAGCCCTCGTCACTACCCGGCATGCGCCATCGGCTGCGGAGGTGGCTCGAACGCCGTGGCTGCGACGAACGCTCCGTCGCCGATCTCGTGCTCGCGGTCAGCGAGGCGTGCAACAACGCGATCGAGCACGCCTACCCGGATCGCGACGGTACGTTCGAGCTGACCGTCGAACGAACCGCGACCTCGATCACCGCCGTAATCGAGGACCAGGGCAGCTGGCGGGAAAGCGAGTCGGCCGACGAACGAGGTCGCGGAGTGATGCTGATGAAACAGCTGATGCACACCGTCGAGATCGAGGCGGATCCCGGCGGAACGCGGGTCACGCTCGTCCGAGAGCTCGGCGAAGCCGATCGCACGTGGCGGCTCGGCGCAGCCGCAGCTCAGGTACCCGATCAGGCGCCAAGCTGATAGCGTCGCCTGTGCAACTGTTGTTCAAACCCGCCGCTCAAACTTTCATCCGATCCTGACCGACGCCACCTTCGAACTGCGGATCTCGCAGACGGCCGAGACCATGGTCGTGGCGGTCACTGGCGAGGTGGACATGGCGACCGCACCCGAGCTCGCCGAGGCGATTGCCGCCGTCAACGACTCGGTGCGCCGCGTGGTCGTCGACCTGGCCGAGGTGACCTTCCTCGACTCGTCGGGCCTGAACGCCCTCGTTCACGCCCAGCGTGGACTGGCGAAACAGCAGATCGGGTTTCGGGTCGTCAGCCCTGCTGACCGGGTCGTCCGCCGCGTGCTCGAGATCACCCAGCTGGAGGCGCCGCTCGGCGTCGTCGACTCACTACCCGACGGGCTCGCCGGATAGCTCGAGCTTCAGTCGTCGCCGTACTCCGCGAGCCACGCCTTCGCGACCCGGCTCTGCGCGCGCGTCAGCCAGGCATCGACGACGAGCTCCCGCACCTCGCTGTGGTCGAGCCGCGCCAGCTCGGGGATCCGGATCAACACCGCGGCGTAGCCGTTCCAGTGCGGGGTCGTGAAGAAGATGCCGCGAGCATCTGCCAGCACGAGCTCCTTGACGTCGAGATCCTCGACGCGGAAGGCGAACACGTCGTCGAGAAGCTCGCCTGTCGCCGCGTCGACCGCGTCGGGCCGCGGACCCCGGTGAAAGCAGAACATCTTCCCGTGCACGAGGTACGTCGGGCGGCCGTCGGCTGAGACCTCTTTGGTCGCCTGCGGCATCGCCAACGCGAGTGAGTCGATGTCCTCGAGCGTCGCCACCGCACCCCCAACTCTGCCAGCGAGCAACCGTAAGCTGCGGGGCCTGCCATCCTGGAAGCGGTGAAGACACCTCCAGACCCGCCGCGCAGCCGGCGCATTCTGCGGCTGATCGCGTTGGAGCGATTCGTGCGAGGGATCGTCCTGATCGTCGCGGGCGCGTATCTGCTTTCGCATCTGGGCAGCGACCTCGGCCGCATCGCAGACCGGGCGATGCGCGCGCTCGAGCTCGACACGCATCGCCCGTTCCTGCGGCACATCATCGAGCGCCTTCACCGCCTCCATGCCTCGACGGTCGTGATTACGGGGATCGCAGCGCTCGGCTACGGGTTACTGGAGAGCGTGGAAGGCGTCGGCCTCTGGCTCGACAAGCTCTGGGCCGAGTACCTGACGGTGATCGCCACATCGTTGCTGATCCCGCTCGAGCTCTACGAGCTGACGCGGAAACCGACGCTGCTCAAGGCAGTTGGGATCGCGGTCAACCTGGCGATCGTCGCGTACCTCGCCCACGCGCTCCGCCGGCGCGTCGGCGCTGCACGCGTCATCAGCTAGCGCTCGACCTGGCTCCCGCCGACGATCGCGTCGCGGCCCTCCGGGTACCGCACCCACGCTTTATGGGTGCCGTCGTAATCCGGCCCGAAGAGAATCAGGGTCGCTTCCTCGCCGCGGACCTGACAGGCTTCGGTGCCCTCAGGATCGAGGCCGCGCCAGATCCGAATGAACGGGTTGGTGTCCCACTCCGTGCCGATCGTCGACGGCAACGTGTGACCGGGGTGGATTCGCGTCTCCGGCCGCAGCTTCATCAGCCGTCCCATGATCGAGTGGTACTGATCCGCGTACCCGGTCTCACCACCGCCGCCCGTGCCGCCGACGGTTCCCTTGAAGAGACAGTCCGCTGTGAAGCAGTCGCTGTCGTCGACCAGCAGCGCCAGGTGCCCTGCACAGTGGCCTGGTGTCGCAATCGCGCGGATCTCGAGGTCACCCGACCGGACAAGAGCTCCGTCATCGATCGTCTCGTCGATCCGGACGCCCGCGTCGGCCGTCTCGCGACTGCCGAGCGTCGGCACGCCGAACCGATCGGCCAGGCCGGCGACATCGACCACGTGGTCGCCGTGCTGATGCGTGACGAGCACGTGGGTGATCGCCAGCCGTAGCTCGGCGACCTTGCCGAGCAAGGGCTCCTCGACCCCGTTCGAATCGACGAGCACGCCGTGGCCGCCTTCCTCGTCCCCGACCAGGTAGGCGTTCGAGGTCCACGTCGGATGCTCGACTCGCTCGACGATCATGGAAGAATCCTACGGCTACCCCGTCCCGCTTCCTAAAATGAACCGGTGGAACGGAAGCTCGCAACCGTGATCTTCGTCGACCTGGTCGACTCGACATCGCTGCTCGGTGCGAACGATCCCGAGGTCGTGCGCCGGCGCGTGACCCGCTACTTCGACAACGCTGCCGAGCAGATCCGGCGCTACGGCGGCACAGTCGAGAAATTCGCGGGCGACGCCGTGATGGCCGCCTTTGGAGTACCCCAGACGCACGAGGACGATGCCGAGCGCGCCGTTCGGGCCGCGTTCGCCGTTCTCGACGCTGTTTGCGACCTGGGACTCGAGGCTCGAATTGGAATCGAGTCCGGCGAGCTCGTGGTCGAGGACGTCGCCTCGACCTTCGCGACCGGCGAAGCCGTCAACGTCGCGGCACGGCTGCAACAGTCGGCGGCCCCGGGCACGATCGTTCTCGGGCCTTCGGCCCGGCGCCTCACTGTCGAGTCGGTCGAGGTCGAGGACCTCGGTCCGGTCGAGGTCCGCCCGGGCGAAGACGTCTGGTCGTGGCGCGCAGTTCGCGTGCTCGAGGCGCGCCAGCGACGCCCGCGGGCGCGCTTCGTCGGGCGTGAGCAGGAGCTCGAGCTGCTGCACAACTCCTACGAGCGCACGGTTCGCGACCGACGCGCCACGCTCGTGACCGTGTTCGGCGATCCCGGAGTCGGCAAGTCGCGGCTCGTCGAGGAGTTCACAGCCGGGGTGGAGCGGGCGACCGTGCTCACCGGCCGCGCGCTGCCCTACGGCGAGGGCGTGGCGTTCTGGCCGATCGCATCGATGGTCAAGGCGTCGGCCGGGATCACCGACAGCGATCCTGCCGCCGAGGCGTTCGAGAAGCTCCGCGTCTGCTGCGAGAGCGAAGCAGTGGCCGACCTGCTCGGTGTCGCGCTCGGCGTGCTCGGGGCAGCCGAGGACATCACGGCGGGAACCGAGACCGGCTGGGCTGCGCTTCGCTGGGCCGAGCAGCTCGCCGACGTTCAGCCGCTCGTGCTCGTCTTCGAGGACGTCCAGTGGGCGGACGAGCGGATGCTCGACGTGATCGAGCACCTCGCGCGCTCGCTCCGCGAGGTACCGGCGCTGATCGTTTGTTCAACCCGGATCGAGCTGCTCGAGGAGCGTCCGTCCTGGGGCGGCGGCAACCCGAGGGCATCCGCGATCGAGCTGGCCCCGTTGTCCGCGGACGAGAGCGCCGCGCTCGCCGACGAGTTGCTCCCCGCGGGTGAGCCGCCGAAGCGAAAGGCGCTCGTGCTCGAGCGCGCCGAGGGCAACCCCCTCTTCCTCGAGGAGACGGCGCGCATGCTTCTCGAAGCGGACGGAGACGGGCTCCCGAACGGCATCCCCGACAGCGTCCAGGCGTTGATCGCCGCCCGAATCGACCTGCTGGGCTCACGCGAGAAGCGGCTGCTGCAGCACGCGGCGGTTATCGGGCGGGTCTTCTGGCGCGGCGCGCTCGAGCGGCTGGTCCCGGAGCTCACCACCGACGGGCTACTCGGCGTGCTCCGCGACCGGGACCTCGTCTGCGACGTGGAGCGCTCGGCCATCCCGGGCGACTCCGCTTTCCAGTTCTCGCATGTCTTGATTCGAGACGTCGCGTACGCCGGGATGACCAAGGCCGAGCGCGCCGAGAACCACGAGCGCTTCGCCGGCTGGATCGAGGAGCGCGCTCCCGACGACCTCGTCGAGGTCCGAGCGCATCACCTCGACCGGGCCGCGGCGCTGGTCGCCGAGCTCGAGGGCTCGGTTCCGGCCAAACTGGCAGCGCGCACGGCCGACGCACTCGAGCACGCAGGTCTGCTCGCTCACCGTCGGGATGCCTTTGCGAACGCGCGACGGTTGTTCCGGCGCGCGATCGAGCTCGAGCCGACGCTGGAGCGTCGTTTCCTGGCCGCCGACGCAGCCCGTGGGCTGAACCAGATCGCGACGGTCGCCACCGAGATGGAGCGCGTGCGCTCCGAGGCGCATTCCGGCGCCGACGCCGTCCTCGAAGGACGATCCCTGACGGCACTCGCCGAAGTCGCGATGGCACGGGACGGCGATCCGGCGAGCGCGACGCGGCTGGCCGGCGCGGGTCTGGCATTGCTGCCGGAGACCGAGGTCGATGCGCGAACGGATGCGCTCCGGCGGCTCGCGGCCGCAGCCTGGTGGCCGGGCGACCTGCGCCGGGCCGAGATCCACACGCGCGAGGCGATAGCGATCGCAGCCCACTCGGACCGCCGCGACCTGTGGGTGCGCGGGATGACCACGCTGCAGTGGCTGCTCGAGCTCCGGCTCGAGCTCGGCGCGGCAGAAGACGCTTTGACGGCCACGCTCGAGCATCCCGGCGAGGGCGTGATCGAGCAGGCGAGGGCCAGGCATGCGCTCGGGTCGTTGCGACGTATCCAAGGCCGCCTCGAGGAGGCACGGCTGGAGCTCGCCGGGGCGCGCGACCTGTTCCTGGACGCAGGCGCTGCCGGCGACGCGGCCTGGTCCGGCCTCGTCCTCGGCTGGATCGACCTCGTCGAGGGCGATGCCGCGAGCGCGGAGCGCGCCTTCCGCGAGGCAGTTCGGATCTACGCAGCCAGCGAGGATCACGGAAGGCTGTGCGAGGCACAACGGGCGCTCGCCGAGGTGCTGCTCGACGCCGGGAACGTCGACGAGGCGGAGCGACATGCGCTCGCCGCGCACGCCCTCGTCAGCGCGCACGACTTGACCTCGCGCTCCTCGACGATGACGACACTGGGAAAGGTCCGGGCGGCACAGAGCCGCGACGCGGACGCTGAGCAGCTGCTGCGGGAATCGCTCGCGATGCTCTCGAACACCGACTACCGCCTGCTCGCGGTCGCAGCCCGGGTCGCGCTCAGCCGCTTCCTCCATGCCGCGGGCCGGGACGCCGAGGCGGTCGAGCTCGAGGCTGAGCTTCCGGGCCGCCTTCCGGGCTGGCTCGGGTCCGAGGACGCACTCAGCGTCGCGCCGGTTCAGTCGGCCTCTGCCTAGCGAAAGGCGTAGATCAACAGTGCAATCGCCGTCGCGGCCGCGATCGCGACGACGACGGCATTGACGATCAGTGCGATCCGCAGAGACCGCTCCCGCTCGCCGGAAGGCGAAGGCTCCGACTCTGCCTCACCCGAGGCTGCCCGGGCGAGTGCCGAGACGATGTACTGGTTGAGGCTGACGCCGTCGGCATCGGACCGGGCCGCGAGCTCGGCGTGGAGCGTCTTCGGCATGCGGAGCAGCAGCCGGCCGCTGTGTGAGGGTTCAGGCTCTTCCTGAGCTCGCTGGGCGTTCGAGCGCATCGCGGCCGAGCGTAGCGGTTCGCCCACCCCGGTACAAAGACTCGTCCCGGCCCAGACGCCTGCGCATCTTGACGAGGGCACCTTCGAGCAGCCGCGAGACATGCGCCTGGGAGAGGCCGAGCGACTCTGCGACCTCAGCCTGCGTGCGTTCGAGGAAGAACCGCTCGAAGACGATCCGTCCCTCGCGCGGATCGAGCGCGCGGGCCGCCCGGGCGACGAGCGCGCGATCGAGGCTCAGTTCTTCGAGCGGCGGCGACGCGTCGAGCGCATCATCGTCCTCGAGTGCCAACGGCCGGTTGGCCGACTCGGCGACGCGACGCGCCGAAGGAGCGAGTTCCGCACGGGCGACCTCGCCCTGAAGCGCCCGGGGCACCCGGACGGGAGCTGCACGATCGCGAAGGTGACGACGCAACTCGCCTTCGACACACCGGCCGACGTAGGCCGGCAAGGCCTCGAGTCTCTCCGGATCGCAGCGGTCGACGGCCTTGACGACGGCCAGGGCAGCCACCTGAGCGAGGTCGTCGGCTCGCTCCGACGACGACGCGAAGCGGCGAGCAAGGCTCCTCGCCAGAGGCAGGTACCGCTCGACGAGGCGTGATCGTTCCAGCGGGGAGTGCTTCAGCGACGTCGCCATCCGTCGATTATGGCTTCCTGAAAAAATTTTGCAAGTCTTTTTGGTTTTTTTCGTATGAACTACGCCCTGGATGGGTAGGTACATCTGCAGGGGGAGAATGCTGTTCAGCTGCCGCGTCCGTCGTACTGCCTGTCTTGCTGCTTCTGCGGCCGCCTTCGCCGCGGCGGTCGCACCGCTCGCACAGGCAGACGACGGCGCGCCGCAGCTGCCCGACACCGCGGCGATCGTCGCAGCGGCGACCGACACGACGCCCACCCCGCCAACGGCGCCCACTTCTCCAGAAAGTGGCCTGGTACCACGCGATTCAGACCCGATACCACCGGTGGTACCGACGGCCTCGACCCCGGATCCGTCGCCCACGCCCGATCCGGCGAACCCCCCGGCGCCAGCGGCCGACCCGGCCGGCGCCACAACCAGCGAGGCGGCAACCCAACCCCCCACCGACCCGAGGCAGCCGTCGCAGACGACGAGCAAACAGAGTAATACTACCGGTGATAATTCGTCTGGTATTACGGATCAATCAACAGCAACTGCTCCTCAGGCACCGACTCAGACCCTGATCTGGAACTGGTATTGGAACTGCGACGGCGCCCCGTCCACGCCCGACCCGCCGCCCGCCCCCGACCCAAACGGGGGCGCAGTGACGATCGTCTGGAACTGGCACTGGAACTGCCCTGACAACGCCCCGCCCCCGTCGGCGGTGACCGGCACGACGGTCTGCGTGGGCTGCAACATCGCGATTTCCGTCCGCGTCTCGAGCCCTGGCGACTCGGGCAGCGTGACGCAGACGACCGGCACCGATGTGTCTTCGGTCGCGACCGGCGTCGCAGCGGCTGCGCAGGCGGCGGCACAGGTTCTTCCCGAGGCTGCGCCGCAGCAGCCTGCTGTGCCGCCGCCTACGCCGCCGCTGCCGCCGACGCAGGAAGCTCCTGTTCCGCCCGAGCCAGCCGTCGTCACCGTCGGCGCTCCCGCCGGGCCGAGCGCCGCGCTGATCGGGGTCGCCCAGCCGAGCGGAGTGGAGGATCCGCCGATGCACGGGGCGCCCGACTTCGCGGCCGTCGCCCCGTCCCGGGCCACGCCGGACCGGCGGGCGATCCACGTCCGTGCCGGCTTCGCGGCAGCGGCGGCCACGACGATCACCGGGCTCGGGATCGAGACGGTCACCCGAGCCGGCGCGCGGCCGAGCAGCAAACGCGACGGCGTTCGTCATGCCGTTCACCGGCAGCACGCTTTCGGCCCCCACATCCCACGGCGCTTTCCGCCGCCCATGCCGCCGCGGACCCCGACCCCGCTCGGGATCGCGCCCGCACTCACGGAGACGCACGACGCAGGCGGCTTCACCGGCTTCGCGCTTGGAGCCGGCGCGCTCGGGATGTTCCTTCTTGTCTTCCTCGGCAAAGCAGCGCCCGGACTCCAGACCGCGCGCTCAGTGCCGGGACGCGCTCATCCCGATCCGCCGGGGTGACGCCCCTCCAGGCAACGAGCAACCAGGCTGCGGCGCCGCCGCAGCTCCAACCTCATGCTCAGGAGGAGCAATGCGAAAGCTCATCTACGTGCTCGTGGTCGCTGTGGCCGCGTGCCTGGCAGCCGCCGCTGCGGCAGCCGCCGACCCGGGACCGATCCAGGTCTCCGGCCAGTCGGCGGGGACCTCGCAGCAAGCGACGGCAGCCTCGAGCGCGACCCAGATCGACCCGAGCAACTCGAACATCTCGATCCGGGTTCTCAGCCCCGGCAATGACGGCTCGGTGACGCAGTCGAACAACGCCGCCTCGTCAGCCGCCGCCGGGAACCAGAGCACGACGGGCCAGTCGGCAAACCAGTCGGCGGGCGGCAGCGGGATTCAGACCGCGCAGCAGGCCGCAGGCACCGATCAACTCGCCGCAGCGCTCTCCGCGGCGAACCAGGTCGCGCCGTCGAACTCGAACGTCGGGATCCGGGTGCTCAGCCCCGGCAACGACGGCTCGGTGAGCCAGTCGAACAACGCGGCGTCGCGCGCCGACGCCGGCAACGCCGCCTCGACGACGCAGTCCGGCTCTCAGAGCCAGGCTGGGTCCTCGTGCGGCTGCAGCGGGTCGACGCCGGTGCAAACCTCCGACCAGTCGGCGGCGACGGACCAGACCGCCGCAGCACTGTCGGCGGCGAACCAGATCGACCCGTCGAACTCGAACGTGTCGATTCGCGTCCTCAGCCCCGGTGACGGCGGCTCAGTGTCACAGTCGAACAACGCCGCCTCGTCGGCGAACGCCGGGAACCACGCCTCGACCACCCAGGGTGCGTCGCAGTCGCAGGCCGGCGGCTGCGGATGCGGTGCCGGTGGCACTGCTATCCAGCAGGCTGACCAGGCAGCGAGAACCGAGCAGGGTGCCCTGGCAGGCTCAGAGGCAACCCAGATCGACCCGTCCAATGACGCGTCGCCGGTGCGGGTGCTGAGCCCGGGCTCCGACGGCAGCGTCAGCCAGTCGAACAACGCTGCCTCGTCGGCGCACTCCGGCAACGATGCTGCGACCACCCAGAACGCCAACCAGTCCCAGGCCGGCGAGTCGTGCGGTTGTGGCGGCGGGCTCGGCATTCAGGCGCTCGGACAGCAGGCCGCGACAGAGCAGTCCTCGGCCGCAGTGTCGGGAGCGTTCCAGCTCTTCGGCGGAGAGCCCTCGCGCTGCGGTTGCGGCGGAGGAGCCTCCGGTAACAACGCCTCGCCGGTTCGGGTCTGGAGCCCGGGCTCGGACGGCAGTGTCGATCAATCGAACAACGCCGCCTCTTCGGCGACCGCCGGCAATCGTGCGGCGACGACGCAGGACGGCACACAGAGTGAATCCGGTTCGGGGATCCAGGTGCTCGGCCAGAAGGCAGAGACGGCGCAGGACGCCTTCGCAGCCTCGCTGGCAGCGCAGCTCGATCCTTCGAACGACGCCTCGCCGGTTCGGGTCTGGAGCCCGGGCGGCGCCGGCTCGGTCACTCAGTCGAACCGCGCAGCCTCATCCGCGTCGGCCGGCAACGACGCTTCGACGAGCCAGGACGGTCGTCAGAGCATCGCCGGGAAGCCGTGCGGCTGTGCGCAGCTTCCGATCCAGGTGGCAGGCCAGTGGGCCGGTACGGCGCAGCTCGCGCCGGCCTTCTCGGCGGCATTGCAGGGACGCCCGTCGAACGATGCGGGCGGCACCTCCGTCTGGAGCCCCGGCACCGCCGGCTCGCTCGCCCAGTCGAACGGGGCAGCCTCGCGGGGCGACGCAGGGAACGCGGCACGCTCGGCTCAGGGTGTGAGCCAGGCGGCCTGAACGTGCATCGGAGCGGGAGGGGCGGCCGGCCGCCCCTCCCGGCCGCTGCCTCCAAACCGTTGCCAAGCAGGCCGTCGGAGGACTACGCTTCTATAGCTAGGGCAGAGACTTCGAGGGGGGAGGTCGCGTTTGAGCGACCTGGGACCGGCGAACGTGCACCTGCGGCGCCTTCTACCGCTGATCGCGGTAACCACTCTCCTTGGACCCGGTGCCGCGTACGCGGCCGGGCCGGCGCCCGACCAATCCCCCGTCGCGCCATCGCTCGCTCCCGACCCTGCGCCGGTCACCCGGGAGCTCCGAACGCCGGCGGCGGTGACGCCACTCACCGTCGAGGCGCCGAGACGGGTGCTCCGGCCGGCCACATCTGTGCAGCGGGCGGTGACACCCGCGCCGCCTCACAAACGCCGGAACCGCGGGGCGACGCCCGTGGAGCGCACTCACACCGAACCGGTCGTCGACGTTGCCCCGTCGTTCGTCGACCTTCATCCCGGGCTCGGCTCGCTGCCGAGCGATGAGTCGGGGCTCATCCTCGCCGCCGCCGCCGCGCTGCTCGCTGCCGCCGCTGCGGCGGGGACCGGAACGATGCTGACCCTGACCGCACGGGTTCGTAGGTGAGGGTTCGTAGGTGAGCGTTCGCAGATGAGACTCGCTACAGCATTCGCGATCGCGTGCGCGCTCTTGATCGTCCCGGCCGCCGGAGCCGACGGCGTCAGCTACACGATCGTCAGCGGGACCGCGGGCGACAACGGCTGGTACCGCTCCCAGGTGAAGGTGCAGATCACCGCGAGCGGGGCGGGCACGTGCACGAGCCTCACCGGGGTGATCACCTTCAACTCGAGCAGCGATGTGATCGACTGCACGGCGGGCAGCGCGACCCTGCACCTCCAGTTCAACATCGACATGGCGGCGCCGACGCGTCACCGGCGCGAGCGCCGACCGCGCACCGGACCAAAGCGGCTGGTACACGCACCCGGTGACGGTGAACTTCGAAGGCACCGACTCGGGGTCCGGAATCGCATCGTGCACCAACGCCGCGTTCGCCGGTCCCGACTCTCCGTCGGGCACAGTGAGCGGCACGTGCCGCGACAAGGCGGGCAACGTCAGCGGGGCCGGCTCCTACGCCATCCGGTACGACGCGACCCCGCCGACCATAAGCGCCACGCCGGGCCGTGCTCCCACGGCGACGGGCTGGTACAACCACCCGGTCACCGTCAAGTTCTCGGGAACGGACGCGACCTCGGGTCTCGGCACCTGCACGACGCCGGTCCGCTACGCGGGACCGGATACGGCGGCGGGCACGGTCACCGGGACGTGCAGCGACCAGGCAGGTAACCAGGCGACGGCCACGTTCCCGCTCAGGTACGACACGACGCCGCCGCAGATCAGCGACGTCGTCACCTCGGTTGCGAACGGCGGGGTCACGGTCAAATGGCGCCGTTCGGGAGGTACGAACGCGACCGTCCTTCGCGCCCCCGGCCGGGGGCGCGCGAAGGTGAGCGTGGTCTACCGTGGGCCGGCGTCGAGCTTCCGCGACACGACGGCGAAGAAAGGCGTCGTGTACCGATACACGGTTGCGACGACCGACGCCGCCGGCAACGACGCACGCGTCAAGGTCACGACGACGATGCACCTGCTCTACGCACCCGCTGCCGGCGCGTTGGTGCGGGCGGGCAGCGCGCTGACGTGGCCCAAGGTCTCGGGCGCGACCTACTACAACGTGCAGTTGTTCCGCGGCGGTCACAAGGTGCTGACCGCGTGGCCGGTCAGCGCTCGCTTCAAGTTGCCGCGCGCCTGGACGTTCGCCGGTCACCGCGAGACGCTCGCGCGCGGCACGTACAAGTGGTATGTCTGGCCAGGCCGCGGGGCCCGCGCCGCCGCACGCTACGGCCGACTGCTCGGCGGCAGCTCCTTCCGCGTTCGGTAGCCGGCCTCGTGCCGCTCCGCAATCGAGTCACCCCCCTCTCCGAGTTGATCGCCGACCCTTCGCGCGGGCTCGTGTACGGCAACCGCGGCTGCCTCCACGACGACACCGGCGCGATTCGCCGGCGCTACAACGGCAAGCGGTGGATCGCCTGCAGGCTCGCATTCCGCGGCTGGCTGCGCAGGCCGCTGCTGCAGCCCGGCCGCTTCACCGAGCTCTTCTTCCTCGACGACGCGACGGCGCTCGCCGCGGGCCATCGCCCGTGCGCGCTCTGCCGACGCGAGGACTACGTCAGCTTCGGCGAAGCCTGGCGCCGCGTGCATCCGGCCGGGCACGGCGCCGACCAGATCGACGCGCAACTGCATGCGGAGCGAGTCGCGCCCGGGACGCGTGCCCAACTGCACCACAACGCACGGCTCGGAGAGCTCCCCGACGGCGCGTTCGTCCTCGTCGACGGCGAGCCGTGGGTCGTCGCAGGCGATCGCGTCTGGCGCTGGAGGCCCGGCGGCTACACGGAGTGGCAGCGCCGCAGGGCGGTTGCTGCGGAGCTGATCACGCCGCCGTCGCTGGTCGCTGTCCTGGCGAGCGGGTGGCGCCCGTCCGCGGTGCCCTTCCTGTACGGCTCGTCCCTGGACGCCTCCGTCCTTGACACCGCCGCTCGAAACGGGAACAGTCCGCCCAATGGCTGACATCGCGAAGATCCTGGCCGAGAAGGGCGGAGACCTGATCCGGATCGACGGCGATGCAACAGTGTTCGACGCGGTCAAGGCCATGGTCGAAGCGAACGTCGGCGCGATCCTCGTCACCGGAACGGACGCCGACCGGGTGGAGGGGATCTTCACCGAGCGCGACTACCTGCGGCGCATCGCGGTCGAGGGCCGCACGGCGCACGAGACGCACGTCCGCGAGGTGATGACCTCGCCGGTGATCGTCGTCGGGCCGGAGACGACCGTCGAAGAGGCGATGGCCATGATGACCGACCGCCGCATCCGCCACATCCCGGTCGTGGACGGCGAGCGGCTCGTCGGGATGATCTCGATCGGAGATCTCGTGCGCGTGCAGTCGCAGGAGCAGAGCTTCAAGCTCCGCTACCTGACCGAGTACATCAGCGCACGCTGATCGAACCGATCAAGCCGTGTACCTCGAGCTCGGTGACGCCACGCCAGTCGTGCGGCCCTGACGCGAAGAACAGCGAGTTGCGCGGACCGGCCGAGCCGCCGTTGCCGAAGGCAATTCCCCAAAGGCCGTTGACGATGATCGGCTTCGAGTCGGCCCCGCGGAGGACTCCGTCGTAGGACCAGGCGGCGCCCGTCTTTCGATACGCATTGATGCGGCCGTCGCCGAAGTTCGCCACGAGCAGGTCGCCCCCGAACCGCCCGAAGCCGCGTGGCGCCTGCGCGAGCCCCCAAGGCGCGTTGAGCGCGCCTCTGCGGGCGACCTGCGCGATGAGTCGTCCGTCCAGGTCGTACTCGTCGACGTAGCCACCTGTCGGTGCGTCGTTTCCGTTGACGGGCGCACGCCAGATGTAGGTGACGAAGAGGCGGCCGTCGACCGCCTGCACCCCGAACGGCGCGTACCACGACGGGATCGCCGGATCTTCGAAGGCGCCGGTACGACGGACGCGCTGCCAGGTGCTGTCGTAGACGTCGACGCGACCGTTGTGAAAGTCCGTCGCGTAGATGCGGTTCTCGGCAATCGCGACGCCGCGGAACACCGCCGCCTCGCTCGCCTCGTCGACCACCACCTCGGTGCTCGTCGACCAGCCCGTCGGCACGGTCGGCGTCCACGCTCGGAGCTTTCCGTCCTCGCACGCGTAGATGAACCGTGCGGGATCCGACGCACTCCCGGCGGAGACGCGAAAACCCTCCCCACCGTTGTAGACGACGCCCGTGGGTCCGCCGTCGACCGTCACGTTCAGCAGCTGCTTGCGGCCTGCGCCGGAGTAGAGGGTGCTCGAGCCGCGGGCTTCGTTCGAGGTCCACCACGGGCCGGTCGGGCTGGCCGCGATTCCCCACGCGTTGACGAGAGCAGGGTCGACGTTCGGCGCGTGCCCCCGTTCGTCGGCGACGAGTTTCGAGACGACATAGGCGCTTCGTGAGTCGCTGCCGACGCCGAACGCGGCGCCGGCGGCCAGTCCCGCGATCAGTAACGCCGCGACCGCCGCGAGCCGCACGAGCTCAGCCCCGAAGCGGCGCTGTCGACTCGCGGACGACCAGCTGGGTCGCGAGCTCGATGCGAAGCGCGTCCACCCGCTGCCCGTCGATCAGGCGGGTAAGCAACGAGACCCCCATCCGTCCGAGCTCGGCAAGCGGCTGTCGGACCGAGGTCAGCCTGGGTGTCACGATCACCGCCTGCTCGGTGTCGTCGAAGCCGACCACCGACAGATCCTTCGGGACGGAGAGGCCGAGCTCGTGCGCCGCGTGCAGCGCGCCGATCGCGACGTTGTCGTTGAAGCCGAAGATCGCCGTCGGCGGGTTGGGAAGCGACAGCAGCTCGCGTGCCGCCTCGGTGCCGCGCGGGATCCGCCAGTCGGAATACACGACCAGCTCGGGGTCGAGCAGGATCCCGGCGCCGGCGAGGGCGGCCCGGAACCCATTCAGTCGCTCTTCGGTCGCATACCAGCCCGGCGTGCCGGCGATCGCCCCGATCCGACGATGCCCGAGCCCCAGCAGGTGCTCGGTCGCCTGCTTCGCACCGGAAGCGTGCATGGCGGCGACGCAGGCGATTCCGTCGGGGGGCTGTTCCCGCGGGTCGACGACGACGAACGGGAAGCCCTGACGCTGGAGCGTCAGCAGCTCTTCGGCCGACTCCTCCGGCAGCATCAGGATCGCGCCGTCGGTGGTGCCGCGCATCAGCCGCTCGAGGAGCGAGACCTCGCGATCGTGCTCGTGGAGGGTCGGTGCGAGGACGATCCGCATATCGCTCTCGTAGAGCGCCTCGGCGGCTCCGCTCAGCATCGGCCCGAAGTACGCGTCGGCAACGAGCGGCAGCGTCAGCCCGATCATTCCCGTGCGGCCGCTCGAAAGACCCCGGGCGCCGCGATTCGTCGAGAAGCCGTGCTCACGAACGACCTGGAGCACGGTCTCCCGGGTCTCCCGAGCCACGTCCGGCCGGTCGTTGAGCACCCGGGAGACGGTCGCGATCGAGACCCCCGCGAGATCGGCGATGTCGCGGATCGTCGCCCGGCCGCGGAACGGCGGGTCGGGTTGCGTATCGGCCTGCGCCATCGAGGTATTCAATCACTCGGAAGCGTTCCCGGCAATTCCCGGGACCTTTACACAGATTTCCAGCCCAACTTGAGCGGGAAGTTTGCCGTTGGCCTTGACACAAGCGTCAAAACCGTGGTAACCGTTACCGGTAATTTCCGGAAACGTTTGGCTCGCCTCTGACCACGTGCCCCAGGGCTCCAGAAAGGAAGGCAGATGTCATCTCACTCCCGCTCCTCCCGCACGCGCCTGATCGCGGGCGCCGGAGCAACCGTCGCCCTCGCGGCACTGATCGTAGTCGCGATCGCGGCGGCCAGGCCCGACTCGGTCGCGAAAACCGGGGTTCAGCTCGCCGCGAACGCGAAGGCGCATTCGTGCCTGGTGATGGTCGGATCCGGCGATCCGGCGTTCACGAAGAACTTCAACCCCTTCACGGCGACCGGCCTGCCGAGCGGGCAGTTCGTCCGCGGGGCGATCTACGAGGGCCTCACGGTCTCCCCCGAGGGCGGCAAGCCGACTCTCCCGTGGCTCGCTCGCACCTGGAAGTGGTCGAACGGCAACAGGACCTTGACGCTCAATCTCGCTCATGGCGTCAAGTGGTCGGACGGCAAGCTCCTGACCTCGACCGATGTCGTCTACAGCCTCACCGCCGGCAAGCAGAACAAGGTCATGGACATCGTCGGCTTCACGCGCCCGGACAGCAACATCGCCTCCGTGAAGGCCCACGGGACATGGCAGGTCCTGATCCACCTGAAGACGGCAGACTCGCAGTTCATCGCAGCGACGTTGAACACGCAGTACGTGATCCCGCGGCACATCTGGTCGAAGGTGGCGAACCCGGCGACCTTCACCAACCCGAATCCCGTCGGGTCGGGGCCTTTCACGAAGCTGACGCGCTTCACGACGCAGGACTTCGTCCTGAGCAAGAACCCGAGCTACTGGCAGCCCGGCAAGCCGCTGATCAGCTGCCTCGAGTACATCCAGGCAGCGTCCAACGACGCCTCGCTCGCGCTGATCCAGAGCGGGCAGGCCGACTGGTCGCACAACTTCGTCCCGAACGTCGCCCAGGCGTACGAGGCCAAAGACAAGGCCCACTTCCATTCGTTCTACGCGACGACCGCCTACCCGGTGTCGCTCGTGTTCGACAACACGCAGTACCCGTACAGCCTGGTCGCGTTCCGCCATGCACTGTCGATGGCGATCGACCGGAACACCGTTTCGAAGCTCGGTGAGTACGGCTACGCACCGCCGACGGATGGGATCGGACTGAACGGCCTCTTCCCGCAGTGGGTCAGCGACCCGGCCGTCAAGGCGCTGTCGAAGAGCCTGTCGACGTACAACCCAACGGCGGCGAAGAAGCTGCTCACAGACAACGGGTTCACCTACAAGGGGAGTAGCCTGATCGACCCGAAGGGCAACCCGGTCTCGCTCGACATCCATGTGATCTCGGGCTGGTCGGACTGGGTCGCGTCGAACCAGATCATCACCAAGAACCTGCAGGGGATCGGGATCGACTCGAACGTGAAGCTCGAGCCGGACTGGAACTCTTGGTTCCCGAACGCGTTCGCCACCAAGAACCCGACCCTGCTCTGGCAGAACGGCTCACAGGCTTCGCCGTACGGTTACTTCAACGCCAACCTGTCGGCGAACGCGGTGATCGCGTCCGGCGAGGATGCGTCGGCCACCGGGAACTGGTCGCACACGTCCGACCCGACGGCGACCGGCTTGCTCAACCAGTGGAAGGTCACCCTCGATCCGGTGAAGCAGCACAAGATCGCCGCGCAGCTCGAGAAGATCTTCCTGAACAACATGCCGATCGTCCCGCTGTTCATCGGACCGCGGTGGTCGACGTACAGCACGAAGTACTTCCACTGCTTCAACTCGCCGAAGAACTTCTACGGCGATCCGATCTTCAGCACCTATCCGGACAACCTTCTCTCGTTCACGCGGATCTGCCCCGGCGGCAAGGCCGGCGCATAAGCAGGGCCCCCAGTGAGCGCCGGGCGGGACCATCAGGTCCCGCCCGGCGCGATACTCGATCAGGCTGATCATCGATGCGCTGGTTTCTTCGCCGACTCGTCTTCTACGCGTTCGCGGTGTGGGTCGCCCTCACGCTGAACTTCCTGCTGCCGCGGCTGATGCCGGGCGATCCCGTCGGCGGGGTTCTGCAACGGCTTTCACCGGCGCAGATCGCCGCGAACCCGGGGATCATCCAGACGTATCAGGCGCTGCTCGGCGGCGGCAAGGGTTCGATCTGGCACGACTACGTGCTCTACCTGCACCGGCTCGTCCATCTCAATTTCGGCATCTCGACCTCCAACTACCCGGCGCCGGTCTCCGAGGTCGTCGGCCGCACGCTTCCCTACTCGATTGCCCTGGTCGGGATCGCCTTCGTGATCGCGTTCGTGCTCGGCACGGTCGTCGGGATGATCGCCGCCTGGCGCCGCGGCGGTGGCTTCGACACGGTCGTCGTTCCGACGCTGATGGCGCTGAGCGCCTTCCCGGCGTTCTTCACCGCGCTGCTCGGCGTCTACTTCCTTGGCTTGAAGCTCCACTGGTTCCCGATCCAGCACGCCTACGACAGCGGCCTCGTCCCGGGCTTCAACTGGGCGTTCCTGAGTAGCGCGATCCGCCACGGCGAGCTCCCCGTGCTGGTGATCGTCGCCGCCTACGCAGGGGGCTGGGTGCTGAACATGCGCACGGTGATGATCAACACGATCAGCGAGGACTACGTCGCGATGGCCCACGCCAAAGGGCTGCGCGACCGGCGCGTGATGACGCGTTACGCGGGCCGCAACGCGATCCTGCCGCCACTGAATGGGTTCGCGGCGCAGTTCGCCGGCGCCGTCGGCGGCCTCGTCTTCATCGAGTACGTCTTCAGCTACCCGGGTGCAGGGCTGACGTTGCAGCAGGCAGCGCTCGGGAACGACTACCCCCTGACCCAGGGGCTGCTGCTCGTCTTCGCAATCTGCGTCATCGCCTCGAACCTGATCATGGACCTGCTCAACTTCGTCCTCGACCCGCGCGTGCGCGCCTCGTAGTGGTGGACTGACGTGTCGCAGCTGCAGCCGACGCTCACCGACCACGACGCGATCGTCCCGCTGACGATCGCGGCCCCGCCACACCGCGGGCGCTTCCATCTTCCGGGTTGGGCGAGGCTGCTGCTCCGCAACCCGAAAGCCCGGTTCGGGCTGGTACTCGTCGGGTTCATGGTCGTGGTCGCGGTGATCGCGCCGTGGATCTCCGTCTCGAACCCGACCGACTTCAACATCCTCGCGACGCGCCAGGCACCCTCGTGGCACCACCTGTTCGGGACGACAGACCAGGGCAGCGACATTTTCTCGCAGGTCGTGCTCGGGACTCGCCGCTCGCTGATCCTGGGTGCGGCAGCCGCCCTTCTTGCGACGACGCTCGCGACCGTGCTCGGAATCGTCGGCGCCTACTCCGGCGGGGTCATCGACGAGATCGTCAACTTCCTGACCAACGTGTTCCTGGTCATCCCGACCATCCCGCTGCTGATCGTGATCTCCGGCTACCTGAAGGCCCGCGGCATGACGACGATGATTCTCGTCCTCGGCCTGACGCTCTGGTCGTTCGAGGCGCGCATCCTGCGCGGGCAGGCGCTGTCGCTCCGGAATCGCGACTTCGTCCAGGCGGCGAAGGTGGCCGGCGAGTCGACCTGGCGGGTCGTCTTCGGCGAGCTGATGCCGAACATGATCAGCCGCATCGCCGCGGCGTTCGTGCTCGTCTTCTACGTCGCACTGCTCGTCGACGCCGGCCTCGAGTTCCTCGGCCTCGGCGACAACTCGCACGTCAGCTGGGGGATGGTCCTCTACTGGGCCCAGACCAACTCGGCGGTGCTGCAAGGCGAGTGGTGGCCGTTCCTGTTCCCCGGCCTCGCGCTCGTGATCACCGTCGTCGGCCTCGTCTTCCTGCTCGCCGGCATCGACGAGCTCAGCAACCCCCGGCTCCGCAA
This sequence comes from uncultured Actinomycetes bacterium, assembly GCA_963847845.1. Lineage (GTDB taxonomy): Bacteria > Actinomycetota > Thermoleophilia > Gaiellales > Gaiellaceae > PALSA-600. The sequence continues at coordinate 704,294 of CAWKBI010000003.1, read as the reverse complement.
GATCCGGAAGGCGAAGTGACGGTCATCGTCGGTGCACCTCGGCGCGAGTCACACGTCGTCAGCGAGACGCTCGTCGAGCTGCGCAAACTTTCGGTGGCCTACGGCGGCGTCCGCGCCGTCGACGCTGTCGACCTGACGATTGGCGAGAGCGAGATCCTCGGCCTCGCCGGCGAGTCGGGCTGCGGCAAGAGCACGGTCGCGAATGCCGTGATGCAGATCCTGCGCCCACCGGCGCACATCGAGAGCGGTCGGGTGCTGTTCCGCGGCGAGGACCTGACGCGCCTCTCACCCGAGGAGCTGCGGCGCTTCCGCTGGCGAAACGTGTCGATGGTCTTCCAGAGCGCCATGAACGCGCTCAACCCGGTGATGCGCGTGGGTGACCAGTTCGTGGACATGATGCGAGCCCACGAGCAGGTCTCGAAGCGAGACGCGCTGGCGCAGGCCGGCCATCTGCTCGAGCTCGTCGGGATCGACTCACGCCGCGTCCGCTCCTACCCACACGAGCTCTCCGGCGGTATGCGGCAGCGCGTGATTATCGCGATGGCATTGGCCCTGCGCCCGGAGCTCGTGATCCTCGACGAGCCGACGACGGCTCTCGACGTCGTCGTGCAGCGCGAGATACTTCAGCAGGTCAGCGACCTGCAGCGCGAGTTCGGCTTCGCTGTCCTCTTCATCACGCACGATCTCTCTCTCCTGCTCGAGTTCGCGCATCGCATCGCGATCATGTACGCCGGCGAGATCGTCGAGGAGACGACGGCGCACGAGCTCCACTCCTCGCCGCTGCACCCGTACACGAAGGGATTGATGAACTCGTTCCCGCCGCTGCACGGCCCTTTCGAGCGGATGACGGGCATTCCGGGCTCGCCACCCGACCTGGCCGAACCGCCGGAGGGCTGCCGGTTCCATCCGCGCTGCCCGAACTGCGTGCCTGCAGACGCCGCCCTCTATCTGCGTCAGACGACCGAACGGCCGCGCTTGCGCGAAGCGGCGCCCGGCCATCGCGTTGCCTGCCACCTCGTGGAGGAGCAGGGGTGACCGCAACGATCACCGCGCCACTCGAGGTGCGCGGGCTGACGAAGCACTTCCCCGCGGGCAACGGGTTGCTCGATCGAGGCAAGGTGCACGCGGTCGACGATGTCACGTTCGCGCTCCGCCCCGGGACGATCACGGCGCTCGTCGGCGAAAGCGGCAGCGGCAAGAGCACCGTCGCCCGCCTGATCGCGCGTCTCTACAAACCGACTGCGGGCCGCGTGCTCTTCGAAGGAGCCGACGCGGCGGAGAGCCGGGGTCGGCGCAAGACGCTGCGCTACCGCTCGAACGTCCAGATGATCTTCCAGGATCCGTTCGGCTCGCTGAACCCCGTCAAGACGATCCGGCATCACCTGGCGCGCCCGCTCGTGATCCACGGACGAGTCGCGCACGACGAGATCGACGGCCGCGTCACCGAGCTGCTCGAGACGGTGGGGCTGGTCCCGGCGGCGCAGTACGCCGCCAAGTACCCACACGAGCTCTCGGGCGGTCAGCGCCAGCGGGTCGCGATCGCCCGCGCGCTCGCCGTCGAACCGACCGTCCTGATCGCCGACGAGCCCACTTCGATGCTCGACGTCTCGATCCGGATCGGGATTCTCAACCTGATGCTCGACCTGAAGGAACGCGAACGACTCGCGTTCCTCTACGTCACCCACGATCTCGCAAGTGCGCGGTACGTCGCAGACACGGTCCTCGTCATGTACGCGGGCCAGATCGTCGAGGAAGGGCCGTCCGAACAGGTGCTGCAAGAGCCGCTCCACCCGTACACCCAGCTACTGCTCGACTCGGTGCCTGATCCGGCAGGTGCCGCGCGCGAGCCGATCGTGATCCGCAAGGGGCTCGCGGCGGCCGCCGTCGACCCACCGGCGGGCTGCCGGTTCCTCGGTCGCTGCCCGCTCCAGATCGACATCTGCCGGACCGTCACTCCCGAGCTCGTTGCAGCACGCCCTTCACAGAGCGCGCGGTGCCACGTCACCGCGCCGTCCAAGGCCATCTGAGAGGAATTCGATGCCAAACCAATTGCACAGGACGTTCCCGTCGAACTTCGTTTGGGGAGCGGCAACCGCGTCGTACCAGATCGAAGGAGCGACCAACGAAGAGGGCCGCGGCGAGAGCGTGTGGGACCGGTTCTGCGCGACGCCCGGCAAGGTGCGGAACGGCGATAGCGGCGCAATCGCCTGCGACTTCTACCACCGCTATCGAGACGACATCGCACTGATGCGCGAGCTCGGGCTCGGCGCGTTTCGGTTTTCGATCGCGTGGCCGCGGATCGTTCCGGCAGGTCGCGGCGCGGCGAACCTGGCAGGCCTCGACTTCTACGACCGGCTGGTCGACGAGTTGCTCGGCAACGGGATCGCTCCGTACGTGACGCTCTTCCACTGGGACACACCTCAGGCGATCGAAGACGCGGGCGGCTGGCCGGCTCGAGACACGGTCGACGCGTTTGCCGACTACGTGGAGGTCGTCGCCGACAGGCTCGGCGACCGCGTCGGGCATTGGATCACGCACAACGAGCCGTGGGTCGTCTCGTGGGTCGGTCACGGCTGGGGCCACCACGCGCCGGGCCGGACGTCCGACGCCGACGCACTGGCGACTGCTCACCATCTGCTCCTGTCGCACGGTCGCGCCGTCGAGATCCTGCGCCGCGCGTCGCCAGACTCGGAGGTCGGGATCACGCTCAACCTCGACCACCCGTACCCCGCCGGCCCCTCCGATGAGGACGCGCAGGCAGTCCGGTGGGTCGACGGCCTGCACAACCGCTGGTTCCTCGACCCGCTGTTCCGCGGCGCTTACCCCGAGGACATGCTCGAGGCCTGGGACGCGATCCTGCCGGAGATCCGAACTGGCGACCTCGAGACGATCGCGGCGCCGATCGACTTCCTCGGCGTCAACAACTACACCTCCCCGCTCGTCGCTGCCGACGAGAACGGCGGCCGCTCCCGGATCGTACGGCGAGGCGACGTCGACCGCACCGACATGGGCTGGGAGGTCGTCCCTGAGGGCCTGCACGATCTGCTCGTCCGCCTCCATCGCGACTACGACCCGCCGGCGATCTACGTGACGGAGAACGGGGCGGCGTTCCCGGACGTGCGCGGTCACGACGGGTCGGTCCAGGATCCCGAGCGTCAGTCGTACCTGCAGGGTTACATCGACGCCGGTGCGCGCGCGATCGCGGCGGGCGTGCCGCTCCGCGGCTACTTTGCGTGGTCGCTGCTCGACAACTTCGAATGGGCCTGGGGCTACTGGAAGCGCTTCGGCCTGATCTACATCGACTACGCGACGCTCGAGCGGGTGCCGAAGGGCAGCTTCTACTGGTACCGCGACTTCATCGCCGCACAGCGCGCGCAGTCGACCGACTCCGAGGAGGCGGCGTAGAGAGCTGATGCACTACTCGGGACGTTCGTCGCCGGGCCGCATGCGGTACACGATACGTCCGCGGCCGAGGTCGTACGCTGAGAGCTCGATGCGCACGCGGTCGCCCGGGTTCATGCGGATCCGGAACCGGCGCATCTTGCCTGCTGTATAGCCGAGCGTCTCATGACCGTTGTCGAGCTGGATCCGGAACATGCCGTTCCGGAGCGCCTCGACGATCTCGCCGGTCATCTCGACCTTCTCTTCTTTCTGAGCGATCACGAACTCCTTCGTTCGGTGGTGGTCGGTGGTGGCGGGCCGATGCCCGCCACCACCTGAAGTCGGACTAGCCGACGACCGAGACGTTCGCAGCCTGGGGGCCCTTGTCGCCCTCCTGTGCCTCGTACTCGACCTTCGCGCCTTCGTCGAGCGACTTGTAGCCGCTCCCTTGAATCGCGCTGAAATGGACGAAGAGGTCCTTTCCGCCCTCGTCGGGCGTGATGAAGCCATACCCCTTCTCCGAGTTGAACCACTTGACGGTTCCGGTTGCCATATTTTCCTTCACCTCCTTGCCAACTTCTGTGAACGGACAAGAAGGTGACCCGCACCATCCAGACTCGCTCAAGTTCTCGCGCGTGAGTGTAGCTTCCACCGGGATGGAACCGCGAGTCAAGCCGGTTCTCCGGGGGGTGTTCCACGAGGTGAGCTTCTTTCTCGTCCTCGGGCTCTCGGTGCCGCTCGCCCTCACGGCCGAGGCCGGCAAGGCGCGAGTCGCCGCGATCGTCTTCTCCGCGTGTCTCGCGGGCTGCTTCGGCGCGAGCGCGCTCTATCACCGTCCGACCTGGACGCCCGTCGTCCGCTCCTGGCTCGCGCGGCTCGACCACGCGGGGATCTACCTGCTGATCGCGGGCACCTACACGCCGTTCGGGCTGCTCGTGATGTCGAGAGGCTGGGCGATCCCGGTGCTCACGATCGTCTATACGGGAGCTGCCGTCGCGATCGCAATGAAGCTGTTCTGGGTGCGGTCGCCGAAGGTGCTCTCGGCGATCATCGGACTCGGGCTCGGCTGGGTCGGGATGGTCGCGATCACGCAGCTCGCGAAAGTCGGCGTGGCCGGTCTGACGCTCGTGCTCGCCGGCGGGCTCTTCTACACGATCGGAGGCATCGTCTACGCGCTCAAGCGGCCCGACCCGCGACCGGCCGTACTCGGCTACCACGAGCTCTTCCATCTCTGCACGGTCGCCGCGGCCGCGTGCCAGTACGTCGCGATCGCGTTCTTCGTCCTGCCCCGCGGCTGACCCGCACCTGCCGCTCAGAACGTCTCGAGCGTCGCCGAGCGTCGCCCTTCATATTCGAGCAGTCGGAGCATGACGACGCCAAGGCAGAGGTAGGCGCCCCCGATGATCGCCTCAATTGCGAGGAGGTGTGAGGCATCGGTGAAGGACGCACCGCCTGCGAGTTTGCGGCCGGCCTGGATGCCGTGCGTGAGCGGAAGGATGTTGCTGATGACACGGACGGCCGCGGGGAGTCGGTCGAGTGGGACGTTGGCGCCGGAGAGGAGCAGCATTGATCCGCCGATGGTGTCGGCGAAGAGCGAGACGCTGCGTCCGCGCAAGCCGAGCCAGCCGAGGCAGAGGCCGAACGATGTGCAGGCGAAGGAGGAGATGATCCCTGCGACCGCGAGACCGCCGAGCTCAGATGCGCTGAAGGATGCGCGCAGGACGAGGCTGCAGATCGTGAACGCGCACACGGCAACGACGAATCCGGTCAGGATCGAGGGGACGGCACGGCCGAGGAAGAGCGCGAACCGATTGGCGGGCGAGGCGAGCAGGGTGGCTAGCGTTTGCGAGCGGCGCTCGCCGCCGATCGCATTTCCCATCCCGAAGAAGCCGGTGATCGCGATCGCCATGAACGCGTTGCCGACGAGGAAGAATTTGTCCGACTGGACGCCGGCGAAGCGGCCGAGGTAAGCGAAGAAGAGGATCTCGAAGATCGGGTAGCCGAGTGTGTGCGGGATGAACACCCACGGGCTGATCCAGTTGAAGAGCGCCCGGTAGCTGTCAGGCCGCCGACGAAGAAGACCCGGAGCGAGTTCATGTCAGTTTCAGCGACCCGCGGGAGCGGGCGACGTGGACGAAGGAGCGCAGGCAGGCGGTGCCGACGACCAAGTAAGCCGCGCTGACCACGAAGCGACATGCCGATCGTCCGGCCATGGCGACGGGCCGAGTGCGGCATTCTTGGATCGCGCGGAATCCCCAGTACGGGCCGAGGAACCAGCCGATCTGGCCGACGAACGCCGGCAGGTACGAGAGCGGCACGAGCAGCCCGGTGCGCGATCCAAACCGGGTACTGGAGCGCGATCCCGAGGCTGAACGCTGCGCGGTAGAGGACGAACGTCGAGGCCATGACCAGCCCGAGCATCCCGATCGCGAGCATGCAGGCCGGCACCGCGACAGCGAAGGCAAACGGATGGTCGATCACGAGTGGTACGTGGAAGAGCAGCGTCCCCCAGGCGAGCGTCGCGACGATCGCGTAGCCACCGACGAAGCCGCTCGCGACGCATGATTGGCGCGATCACCGCCGACGAACGGTACGGGCGCAGCGACGAGCAACTCGAGCGTCCCGAGCCAGCGCTGGTTCTCGAGCGCGTTCGAGGAGCCGATCACGACCAGCGACCACATCAGCATCACCGCAGCGCCGAGCGAGGCGCTGAGCAGCAGCCGCGGGTCGTTCTTCGATCGAGCAGGTAGTAGGCGATCGACGCATAGAGGATCGGCCAAATGACCACACCGCTGAGGTCGAACGGGTTGCGCGAGAACTGCACGACGTGGATCCACATCCCGCTCAGGAACGCGCGCGTCATGAGGGCTGAACCAGCTCGACGTAGGCGTCCTCGAGCGTCGGCTCGCGCGCGATCACCTTGCCAAGCTGCGCACCATCGAGCTCCCGCAGAAGCACCTGGACGAGCTCGGCACCGACCCCGACTGGACGAGCACGATCTCGGACTGGTCGCGCGTCTCCGTTGTCGACCGCCACGACACCGGCCACAGCGCGCAGCCGTTCGAGCACGGGCTCGTCGATCCCGAATGTCTCGATCTCGATCACCGTTCGGTCGAGGACGCGCGCCTTCAGCTCGGCTGGGGTGCCGGTCGCGACGAATTTGCCGCCGGCGATCACCGCGATCCGCTGACACAGCTCGTCCGCCTCGTACATGTAATGCGTCGTCAAAAGCATCGTCTTGCCTTGATCGCGCAGGCTCGGCGACCGTCTCGCGGACCTCGCGCGCCCCGACGGGATCGAGCCCGATAGTCGGCTCGTCGAGGAACAAAATCTCCGGGTCGTGCAACAAGCCACGCGCGATGTGCAGCCGCTGCCGCATCCCGCGCGAATACGTCTCGACCCGCTCACGCTCACGCCCCGTCAAGCCGACGAGCTCGAGCAGCTCTGCGATCCGATGCCCGCTTCTCCCGCACCGGCACGCTGTAGAGGTCGGCGAAGTAGCGCAGGTTGTCGAGTGCCAGACAACCTGTCATAGAGGCCACGGTCACCGCCGAACACATGCCCGATCCGTCGCCGGATCTCGCCCGGCTGGCGCGCCGGATCGAACCCGAGCACACGCGCTCGTCCCGACGACGGCAAGAGCAGCGTCGTCAGGATCTTGATCGTCGTCGTCTTGCCCGCGCCATTTGGGCCGAGCAGCCCGAACAGCTCACCCCGCTCGACCTCGAAGCTGATCCCCCGCAGCGCCTCCACGTCGTTGCGCTTGCGGCGGATCGACCCCTTTGCGAGACCGATATGTCCGGCAGAGCTCCTCCACCTCGATCACCGCCACAAAATCCAGCCTAACCGGCACCTGGGCCGGCGGCTACTGATGCGACGTCGCGACCGGCGGCCAGTGCGGCGAGATGCCGGGGTCGCCGAGATCGCCGTACGGCGTGCAGACCGGAGGCGCGCGGAGCAGCTGCCTGTCGGCCTGCAGCAGCTCGTTCACACGCTTGTTCAGCGGCACCGCTGCGCGCCAGGTCTCGCGCAGAGACTGACCGAGCGCGATCAATGCACGTGGCGGTAGGGCACGGCGCGAGCGGAGGACGAAGTAGCCGCCCGCGAGCTCCTGCACCGTCGCACGCTGCAGCCCCGCGAAGGCATGACGCGCCGCCGCGCGCTCCGCAGGGGCGGCCGCGTAGAAGAGCCACAGGCCGCGCTTCGGCGCGCTGCCACCGACGAAGCCGACCGCACGCTCGCAGGAATCGTCATCCACATACACGAGCGACGACACGCGCAACGCAAGATAGTGGTCGAGCAGGTTCGCCGGGTGCCCGTAGTCGAACGACGAGAACGGCACGCCGCTCGTCCCCGTCGAGCCGAAGAGGACGGTGCCTGCAGGCTCGTGCCGCACGGCCTGGGTGACCGCATCGAGCCCAATTCTCCGCTCGCCGTCGCGGCGGTTCGCGTCGAACCTGAGCTCGACTCCGACCAGGCCAGCAACCAGGATCGCGAGCACGAGCACTCGCCAGGCTCGCCCCCAGTTCGCCGCGCCGTGGCACCCCGCGACGACGAGCACCATGAAGGCAGGCGTCGCCGGGATCATGTACCGGTCGAAGAAGAGCGCGGAGTCGCCGTTCGCCGGGACGAGCGAGAAGAAGAGGACCGGCGCGGCGATCGTAAGTGCGCAGAAGGCAAGCACACGGCTTCGCCGTGCGACGAGGAGCGTGGCCGCACCGAGCAAGGCCAACACGGTGAAGTAGTTGAGGTCGTGGTTCCCGGGTGCGACGAAGTGCAGTGCGTCCTCCCACACCGGCCGTCCTGTGAAGGTGCGGCTACCCGGCTTGCCGCTCCCCACGGCGTAGCGATCGTTCAGGACGTGGAGCGTACGGAGGTAGTACGGCGCGAAGGCTGCGACGAGCGCCACGGCTCCGGGCCAGACTTCACGCAGGACGGCGCGTGGCGGACGCGGTACATACACCGCGGCGGCGCCGAAGGCGGTCAACGCATAGAGCGGCGCGGTCGGATGCACGAACACCGAGAGGCCGAGCACCACGCCCGCCGCAACCCACAAGCGACGGCTGCGCTCGCGCCCAGCTTTGAGCGCAAGCACCGTCCCCCACTGGATCCAGGCGAAGAGGAGGGTATGAGGTCGGCCGAAGGTGGCGTAGAGCACCGGGATCGGCGCGACGGCGGTCAACAGGACGACGCCTGCTGCTCCCTTGTCTCCGATCAGCTCACGCGCGATCAGCGCGACCGCGGGCAGTGCAAGGCACGCGAAGACGATCGACGGGACGCGAAGCGATTCGAGCCCGGGCCACCAACCCTGGAGAAAATGCTCGAGCCAGAAATGCAGTGGGCCCCCGCCACGCTGCGTCGAGACGATGTGAAAGACGTGCCGGAACGAGAAGTCAGAGACGCGAAGCGTCAGCTCTTCGTCGACGTTGAGCGGCGACCACAAGACCGTCTGCAGCGAGACGGCGACGAGCAGCGCGGCGGCACCGGCGGTCGCGCCTGGAAGGAGTAGTCGTCTCGCGCTATTCAGCGGCTTCGAGCGCCTGCATCTCGGGCGTCGCAGGAGCTGCGCGATACGGATGCTCGTCGGCGACCTGCGTCTCGTGGTAGACGCTTTCCGCGTTGACCTCCCAGATGTCATGGCGCGCGCCCTCGAGCAGGTTGTCGACGGCGCGCATCGCAGTGAGCATCGAATGGTCGGAGTTGTTGTAACGGTGTAGGCCGTTACGCCCAACCTGCTGGAGGTTCTCGATCCCGTCGAGCCAGGTGCGGATCACCGCGACGCGTTTCGCGTAGTCGGCGTCGTAGATGGGATACGCCTTCGGCACGCGCACCGCGTAGCCACGCTCGACCTTCGAGCGAGGTGCGAGCCCGAGCTTCTCGAGCTCGGTTGCGGCGAGGTCGACGAGATCGTCGTCGCTCATCGTCCAGAGATCGTCGCCGGCGAAGCAGAAGTACTCGAGCCCGACGCACGCTTTCGTCGGGTCCGGGACCATCCACGGCGACCAGGAGCGGAAGTTCTGGATCCGGCCCACGTGCACAGACGGCTCGTGGATGTAGATCCAGTTGTCGGGGAACAGGTCCTCGCCGTCGACCACGAGCGCGACGCTGATGAAGTCGCGGTAGCGAAGACCGACCGCCGCCTCGCGAACAAGCTCCGGCGCGCGCGGCGAGGCCATCAGAACCGTCTCGCGAAGCGGCAGCGAGGAGATGACGCCGTCGGGAAGCTCGTAGAGCTCGTCGCCCGCGGCAACCTCGACCACGCGGCCGCCCGCAAGCTCGATCCGTGAAACCGGGGTTCGCAGCAGCACCTCGCCGCCCTCGGCCTCGATCGCGCTCGTCATCGCATCCCACATCTGACCCGGACCGAACCGCGGGTAGTTGAACTCGGAGATCAGGCTCTTCACCTTGTTGCCCTCGTTGCCGAAGAACGCCGCTCGTGCAGCGGAGAAGAACGAAAGACCGCGGATCCGCTGCGCCGCCCACTCGGCGCGGATCTCGCTCGTCGGCACGCCCCAGACCTTCTCGTTGTAGCTCTTGAAGAAGAGCTCGAACAAACGGCGGCCGAAGCGGTTCGTCACCCAGTCTTCGAGGGACTCGTCGACCTTGTTACGGCGAGCGGCTGCGCGGAGGTACGACGCCATGCAGCGCGTCAGCTCGACCGGGCCGAGCTTGCGGATCACGTCGGAGCCGCGCAGCGGATAGTCGAGGTAGCGGTTGTTCCAGAAGATCCGCGACATCCGCGGCCGCCTCAGGAACTCGTCACCGAGGATCTCGTGCCAGAGCAGATCGACCTCGGTCGACTTGGTGAAGAAGCGATGGCCGCCGAGGTCGAACCGGTAGCCGTCGATCTCAACCGTCTTGGCGAGCCCTCCGACCTGATCGTCCGCCTCCAGGACGATCACGTTCCGGCCCGCTTTGCCGAGCAGGTAGCCCGCGGTCAGCCCGGCAGGGCCGCCACCGAGCACGAGCGTTGTCTGGGGATTCTCCGTCTCCATCGAGGTCCACGTGATCCAACGACCGCCCGCGGACGCATAACCCTAGCCAACTCGGCGATAGACAAAGGCCTGCACCGGTTTGAAGTAGTTGTGCTTGACGGCGATCTCGTCGGTCACGAAGTGGTGCTCGAGCCGTAGCCGCGGGTCTCGTTGCAGCAACGTCGACCACTCGAGCGACCGTTGCCAGACGAGGCGGGTCCACTTCGCCCGCCACGCCCGGTAGTCACGGAAGACCGGGACGACGACAACGAACTCGCTCCCTTTCGGCACCGAGGCGAGCAGTGGGTCGAGCGTGGCACTCGGTTTCGCCGCCTTCAGACGCGAGACTGCGTCGCGCCAGTCGAAGACCTGTGGATCGCTGACGGGGCCAAGCGTCGTCGCCCAGCGAAGACCGTCGCCCAGGTAGTAGCGGAGCACAGGCACCTGCTCGGGGTGGGTCGAGACCACCAGCTCGCCGGGGCGGACGAGAGGCGCAAGCTGGGCGGCGATCTGCTTCGCGTTCTCCTTCTCGTTCTTGACGCTGAAGCCCCACCAGAGAAACAGGACCGCGACCACCGCGACAGCTCCCACCCGCCCGCCCCGGGTGACGACCGCGGCGGCGAGAAGCACGACGGGGCCGAGCACCACCGAGAAGTACCGCGTCGTCCACGCAGGCGAGATCTGCGACGAGAACCAGGCGATCAGGATCGTCGCACCGACGATCGTCACGAGCACTCGCTCGACACGGCCGTAGGCATACGCGAGCCCTGCAGCACCCGCGACGAGGAACGCGATGAACGGCGCATCGCCTCCGAGCACGGCCCCGGCCGCGGTGAACAGCTCGTGGAAGCTCGGTCGCGTCGACCAGGGAGCCCCGGTGTGCCTCGCCTGCGAGAGCAGCGTCGGGACCCACGGGATGTAGAGAAGGGCGACACCCGCTGCGACCAGACCGAAGATGCGCAGGCGGTCGCGCGCCAAGAGAACGGTCACGAATGCGAGCGAGACACAGAAGAAGAGCGCCCAGTTGTGCCCATACACCATCAGCGTGAGCGTCGGCACGAGCAGCGCCGCCCACCAACGCCGGCCACGGATGACACCGTTCATGTAGGCGAGCACCGCGACGAGCGAGAGGAACGCCTCGAACGCGTACATCCGCGTCTCCTGCGCGTAGTACGTCAGATAGGGCGTTGTCGCGACCAGCAGCGCGCAGACGAAACCGGTGCGTCGGTCGTAGAAGCTCCGCCCGGCGGCATAGGCCATCGGGATCGACGCGAGCGAGAAGAGAAGCGACAGAGAGTGGGTCGCTGCCTCTCCGTCGCCGAAGACCCGGATCCAGAGACCGAGCAGCATGTAGTAGGCAGGCGGCGATCCGTCCTGGCGAAGCAGGTGCGGGATCGACGTCCAGTGGTGGTGGGCGACGCCGACCGAGATGCCCTCGTCGATCCAGAAGCCGGCATGGAGCTGCGTCGCGCGGAGCAGCAGCGAAAGGCCGACCAGTCCCGTGACGGCGGCCGCAGCGGCCACACGCCCGGATACGTCCTCGGCGAGCGGCGGCCTCCGCGTGAGATCGAGGGTCGCCAAACCGCGAGGAACCTAGCAGCGACCGGTCAGTCCGGCAGTGCCGACGACTTGGCCGTGAGGCTCGCGACCACTCGCCGACCGGAAGCGGTGTAGACCAGGTCGACGGTGTCGTTTCGGCGATAGGTCCCTGCGACGCCGAAAAAGATCGAGAGCCAGCGCCAGAACCCGAGCCGGCCTTCCTGGTGAAGGTCGCTGGTGAAGACGAGCGTCCGGCCCACCTGGGTGAAGTCGACGCCGGGCTGCTGCTCGATCCCGTTCACGAAGACTGTGAACGGATCGGCCGCTCCGGCCGGCAGGTCGACCTGACTCCGTGCCTCCACCCGCTATACGATGCCAGCCGCGTGCGCAGGACCGCGATTGCCACACTCGCCACAACCGTCGTCGCGCTCGCGACGGGGACTGTCGCCTATGCCGGCAACGCAGGATTGCTGCCCGGCGAGGCTCATTCGCCGAACGCACACCGGATCCACGACGCGTTCGTGTTCGTCTCGATCTTCACCGGCATCATCTTCCTGATCGTCGAGGGCGCGCTAATCGCGTTCATCATCAAGTACAGGCGAGGCAAGCGCTCGCACTCCGCCGAAGGCCCGCAGATCCACGGCTCGACGCGCCTCGAGATCATCTGGACCGTCGTTCCGGTCGTGATCCTCGCCGCGATCGGGTCGTACATCTTCTACAAGCTCCCGGGGATCGCTGACGCACCGAAGGCCGACGCGGCCGATTCGACGACGATCACGATCGAAGGCCACCAGTTCTACTGGCTGTTCCGCTACCCCAACGGCGCCGTCTCGATCGACCGGATGGTTGCGCCGGCCGACGAGGTCGTGCATGAGGTTGTCAAGGGTTACGACTACGACGTCAACCACTCGTGGTGGGTGCCGGACCTCGGCGGCAAGTACGACGCGATCCCGGGCACGACGAACCACACCTGGTTCGAAGCGCCGGAGGGCACGTACGTGGCGCGCTGTGCCGAGCTCTGCGGTATCCAGCACGCGCTGATGGACGGGACCGTCCACGTCGTTCCGCGAGCGCAGTACGACGCGTTCATCTCCCAGCGCGCCGCCAACGCCACTGGTGCCGTACTCGGCAAGGAAGAGTGGACGGGCGTCTGCCAGAAGTGCCACCGGCTCGACCACTCCTACGTCGGCCCCGCGCTTGGCGGCAACTCGTTGCTCGCCGACCGCAAGGGGATCGAGACGCTCTTGCGGAGCGGCAGTGGCCAGATGCCCGCCGTTGGGAAGAACTGGACGGCGGCACAACTGGATGCGCTGGTCGCATGGACGAAGCAGTACGCCAAGGCGGGTGCGAAGTAGTGGCCATCAACGTCGAGGCGACTCGGCCGTACCGCGCCGACTGGCACCGCGGCAAGGTGGCGTCGTGGCTGACGACGGTCGACCACAAGCGCATCGGCATCCTCTACATCTGCACGTCACTTGCGTTCTTCGCGCTGGGCGGACTGCTCGCACTGCTGATCCGCGTGCAACTCGCGACGCCGGACGAGTCGTTCCTGACGAAGGACTCGTACAACCAGGTCGTGACGATCCACGGCACGACGATGATCTTCCTCGTCGTCGTGCCGATCCTGGCGGGCTTCGGGAACTTCCTCGTTCCGCTGCAGATCGGCGCGCGCGACATGGCGTTCCCGCGCCTGAACGCTCTGTCGTACTGGTTCTTCCTGCTCGGCGGGATCGTCCTTTATCTGAGCTTCTTCGCCAAGGGTGGCGCGGCGGCGAGCGGCTGGACCGCCTACACACCACTTTCGACGCTGCATTCACCGGGCAACGGCCAGGACCTCTGGATCCTCGGGCTGCACATGCTCTCAATCGCGTCGCTACTCGGCGCGATCAACTTCATCGTGACCATCCACAACATGCGGACGGCCGGGATGTCCTGGATGCGTCTGCCGTTGTTCTGCTGGACGATCGTCACCTACGGCTGGATGCTCGTGATCGTCCTCCCCGTGCTCTCAGCGGGACTCACATTGATGCTCCTCGACCGACAGGCCGGCACGCATTTCTTCGATCCGGCGCACGGCGGCAGTCCGATCCTCTACCAGCATGTCTTCTGGTTCTTCGGGCATCCCGAGGTCTACATCATGATCCTGCCCGCGATGGGAATCGTCTCCGAGGTGCTGCCGGTCTTCGCGCGGAAGCCGATCTTCGGTTACAAGGCAGTCGCGATCTCAACCGTCGCGATTGCGTTCTACTCGATGCTCGTCTGGGCGCACCACATGTTCGCCGTCGGAATGCCGATCGGGCTCGACATCTTCTTCATGCTCAGCTCATTGGTGATCGCGATCCCGACCGGCGTGAAGATCTTCAACTGGCTGGCGACGATCTGGCGGGGCAGCATCTCGTTCGATACGCCGATGCTCTGGTGTCTCGGCTTCATCGGCGTCTTCACGATCGGCGGTCTCTCGGGGATCTTCCTCGCGGCGTTCCCGATCGACTGGCAGGTCACCGACACGTACTTCGTCGTCGCGCACCTCCACTACGTCCTCTTCGGAGGCTCGATGTTCGCGATCTTCGGCGGGCTCTACTACTGGTGGCCGAAGATGTTCGGGCGGCTGCTCGACGAGCGCCTCGGCAAGTGGCATTTCTGGCTCGTGCTGTTCGGGTTCAACCTGACGTTCCTGCCCCAGCATTTCCTCGGACTGCTCGGGATGCCGCGCCGCGTCTACACGTACCACCAGGGCGGCCTCTGGGAGGCCTACAACATGGCGTCGAGCCTCGGTTCGCTCGTGATGGCGCTCGGCATGCTCGTCTTCGCCTACAACATCCTGATCACGACGCGGCGCGGCCCGCGCGCGGGCAACGACCCGTGGCTGGGCGACACGCTCGAGTGGTATACGACCTCACCGCCGCCGGCCTGGAACTTCGACCAGGTCCCGTACGTGTCGAGCGCGCGGCCCCTGCGCGACCTGCGCCGCAGGCTCGCCGAGACGAGGGGCTTCTAGATGGGCGCGTGGGCACGCCTGACGGCGCTCGTCGCGATCGCCGGCACCGGGCTCGCAGTCGTCTCGGGCGCAGCAGGCTGGGGCACCGCGCACCGCGTCCTCGCCGCGGTCGCCCTGCCGCCGCTCGCCGCACTCGCTGCGACGGCGTGGGTCAGCGCCCGGAAGCTTCTGCCCGCGGCGCTCGCTGCGCTCGTGCTCTTCGGGCTCGCAGCGCTGCTGACCGGGCGCACCGTGCATCTGGCTCTCGCTTCGCTCGCGTTCGCCGCCACCGCGCTCACCGCCGCCGCCACCTTCCGCGGCCACGCCGTGCAAGGCCCACTCCGCGACTACGTCACGCTGACCAAGCCGCGGATCATGTCGTTGCTCCTCCTCACCGGCGGCGCCGGGGTGTTCGTCGGTGCGAGCGGCGTCCCCTCCTTGGGTGCGTTCGCAGCGACAATGACCGGCCTCGCGCTCGCGTGCGGCGGTGCCTCGGCCCTCAACCACTACCTCGACCGCGACATCGACCAGGTGATGGGCGACCGCACCGCTCAGCGCCCCGTCGCCTCGGGCCGCGTACCGGCCGACCGCGCGCTCGAGTTCGGGCTGGCGCTATCGGCGTTCTCGTTCGTGCTGCTCGACTCGCTCGTCAACCTGCCGACCGCGCTGCTCGCACTCTCCGGAAACCTCTTCTACGTACTCGTCTACACGCGCTGGCTCAAGCGCACGACTGCGCAGAACATCGTGATCGGCGGCGCAGCCGGGGCGGTGCCGCCGCTGGTCGGCTACGCGGGCGCGTCAGGCCACCTCGGCTGGGCGGCGCTCGTCATGTTCATCGTCGTCTTCGTCTGGACGCCGCCGCATTTCTGGGCGCTCGCGCTGATGCTGAAGGAGCACTACGCCCGCGCGGGAGTGCCGATGTTGCCGGTTACCCGGGGCGACAACGAGACCGCGCGGCAGATTCTCCGCTACACGGTCGTGCTCGTCGTCGCGACGCTTGCGCCCGTTGCGTTCGGGGTCTTCGGGCTCGTCTACGGCGTCGCCGCGCTCGTGCTCGGAGCGCTGTTCACGTGGTACGCACTCGAACTGCGCCGGACGATGGAACGCGTGGCCGCCGTACGCCTGTTCCACTACTCGCTCCTCTACCTTGCGCTGCTCTTCGTGGCGATGGCGATCGACGTGAGCATCTAGATGACCGAGTCGGAATCCTCAGAGCCTCTCGTCGACCCCTCCGTCACCGAACGCGAGGTCGCGCGCAAGAACATGGTGTGGGGCTGGGCGCTGTTCGCGCTCTTCTGGGCGCTCTTCGGCGGGACCGTGCTGGTCGCTGCCGCGTACCTCTGGCTCGACTGAAGCGGCGAGAGAGCCGCGGCTCGGCGCCGGCCCCCAGCAGACACCGAGCCGCTCGTAGACTTCTTCGTCCGTGAACGGAATCTGGATCAGCGAGGTCGCTGGATGAGCAACGACCTTTGCTTCGCCCTCGAGCTCGCGGATCTCGCGGACGCAATCACGCTGGCGCGGTTCCGGGCGACGGATCTGCGCGTCGAGACGAAGCCTGACCTGACACCGGTCTCGGAGGCGGATCGCGCGGCCGAGGAGGCGATCCGCTCGCATGTGTCGGCCTCTGGCCGCGGTGAAGGCGTGCTCGGCGAGGAGTTCGGCGACGACGGCGCCGACCGAAAGTGGATCGTCGATCCGATCGACGGCACGAAGAACTACGTGCGCGGGGTGCCGGTCTGGGCGACGCTGCTCGCGCTCGAGCGCGACGGCGTGACGGACCTCGGCCTCGTCTCGGCGCCGGCGCTCGGGCGGCGCTGGTGGGCGCTCCGCGGCCAGGGCGCGTTCGCGAGCGGTGAGCGCTGCCGGGTCTCGGCCGTCTCGCGAATCGAGGAGTGCACCGTTTCGACGACCTCGGCGAGACGCATGCCAGATGGCTGGGGGACGCTCGTCCAGCGAGCGTGGTCGAACCGGGGCTTCGGCGACTTCTGGCAGCACTGCCTGGTGGCCGAGGGCGCGCTCGACGTGGCGACCGACGGCCCGTACATGCAGGTGTGGGACTACGCCGCGGTGCAGCTCCTCGTCGAGGAAGCGGGCGGTCGCTGCTCGCAGTTCGACGGCGCGGAGCCCAGCCCGGACGGCACGTTCCTCTCGACGAACGGTGCTTTGCACGACGAGGTCGTCGGGCTGCTGGCCGCACGTCAACCCCAAGTCTGACTCGTATCAGACTGAGGGCGGGTCAGAGGGCCGCGGCAGCGGCCGCTGCTTGCTCGTAGACGGGGTTCCGACCGAAGTTGTCGAGCTCTTCGGAGAGTACGTCGCTCGGGTTCGGCGGAGCACCCGGCGGGAAGGGTGCCGGCTTGCCGTCGATGTCGATTCCCTCGAGCAGTTCATGCTCGTCGAGCCTCAGCGACACCTCGTGGCCGAGTCGCGAGCTCAACCAGCCCGCGAGCAGGTAGCCCTGCGCACGCGTCCCGTGCACGCAGATCTCCCGCACCTCCCCGACCGCCGGCCACAACGACGCGCACAACGACCGCCAGCGGTCGGTACGCGCCCAGGCGATGTCGGAGACCGCGCACCGGTCGAAGAGGGCCGCCAGTTGCACGTACGCCCCGGGGACGTTGTCCCACTCGGTCGAATCGACGATCAACCGGTCGACGATCCCGACCAGCTGCTCGAGCTCGGTCGACCCGAACGGCGGCTCGCCGCGCCAGCGGCAGAAGACCGGAAGGTCGGAGATCAGCAGCGGCAGGACGATGGACGCCGGGGCGGCCGCGCGACCTCCACGCAGGACGAGCTCGATCACCTCGCCGCACACGGCTCGGTCGCCGATCGGGAAGCAGCGAATCGAGAGCTGAGCGTCGATCCCGTCTTCCTCGTCGGGACGCGGGACGAGCAGCAACGTGCGCGAGGGGTGGCGCTCGGCCATCCCCATCAGCGTCTCCTCGGCAGCGACCTGCCACTGCGGAGGCACCCAGGCGATGTGGGTCATCACCGACGTGCGCAGATTCGGCTGCGACCCCTCAGCCGACGAGGAGTCGCGAAGCCTCGCGAGCTCGCGCTCGATCTGCGCGATCGAGACGTTCTCGCCCGTCCAGCTGTCGTCGATCAGTGCCGGCGCCATGATCTTCCGTCGCGGTGCACTAGCTCGTCCGAGCCCGCCGGGCCCCAGCTTCCGGCCGTGTAGTTCGGGAACGCTGGCCGATCGCGCTGCCAGAAGCCGACGATCGCGTCGACGAGAGCCCACTGCTCCTCGATCTCGTCCGAACGGGTGAAGAGCGTGGCGTCGCCGAGCATCGCATCGAGGATCAGACGCTCGTAGGCGTCCGGCAGCCCCTCGCGGAACGCGCCACCGTAGAGGAAGTCCATGTGCACGGTGCGGATCGACATGCCCTGGCCCGGCACCTTCGCGCCGATCGCGAGCGAGATGCCCTCGTTCGGCTGCACGTGGATCAGCAGCACGTTGGGTCGAAGGCCCTCGGCGGCGCCTTCCTCGAACGGCGGGTGCGGGGCGCGCTTGAACTGGATCGCGATCGTCGTCTCACGGCGCGCGAGCCGTTTGCCCATACGCACGTAGAACGGCGTGTCGGCCCAGCGCCAGTTGTCGACGAAGAGCTTCGCGGCGACGAATGTCTCCGTCGTCGAGCCCTGTTCGACACCTTCCTCCTCGCGGTACCCGTGAACCTCGACGCCCTCGACGAACCCGGGGCCGTACTGGCCGCGAACGACGTGCTTCGGCCCCGGCGTGTGAATCGACTTCAGCACCTTCACCTTCTCGTTGCGCACCGAGTCGGCCGTGAAGTCGATCGGCGGCTCCATCGCCGTGATCGCGACGAGCTGCAGAAGATGGTTCTGGAAGATGTCCCGGATCGCCCCAGCCTGCTCGTAGTAGCCGGCGCGGCCCTCGATCCCGATCGACTCGGCGACCGTGATCTGCACATGGTCGATGAACTGGCGGTTCCAGATCGGCTCGAAGATGCCGTTCGCGAAGCGCAGGGCCAGCATGTTCTGCACGGTCTCCTTGCCGAGGTAGTGGTCGATCCGGAAGACCTCCGCCTCGGTGTAGTGCTCGTTGATCTGGGCGTTCAGCTCGCGCGCCGAGACCAGGTCGTGCCCGAACGGCTTCTCGATGATCAGCCTGATCCAGCCTTCCGCAGCACGCCGCTCCGCGATCTGGCCGACAAGCGTCCCGATCGCGCTCGGCGGCACAGCGAAGTAGTAGACGCGGTTTCCCTGGGTGCCCAGCTCCTTGTCGAGCGAGACGAGCGTGTCGCGCAGGTCGTCCTCTGCCTTCGCGTCGCCGAAGTCGAGCGTGACGTAGCGCATGCCGGCGGCCAGCCGCTGCCACGCCTCCTCCTCGAACGGGTCGCGGGCGTGATCCTTCACGGCCTGCTGCATCCGCGCCTTGAAGTCGTCGTCGCTCTCGTCCGTGCGCGCGGCACCGACGATCGCAAAGTGCTCCGGCAGCAGCCGCCGCACGGCGAGTGCGTAGAGAGCCGGCAGCAGCTTCTTCGACGTCAGGTCGCCGGAGGCGCCAAAGATGACGAGGATGCAGGGATCGGGCCGGCGACGGACGCGTAGTCCATCGAGCAGCGGGTTGTGCTCGGCGGCCGAGGTCACGAGGGCGGCTCGGACTGAACGGCGTGCCCGCCGAACTGGTTGCGGAGCGCCGCGTTGACCTTCGCGGCGAACGACTCATCCTGGCGTGAGGCGAACCTCGCGAAAAGCGCGGCGGTGATCACCGGAACCGGCACGTCCTCGGCGATCGCCTCGGCGATCGTCCAGCGCCCCTCGCCCGAGTCCTCGACGTAGCCGCGAATTGCCTCCAGGTGGCCGCCTTCCTTCTCGAACGCCGCGTACAGCAGTTCGAGCAGCCACGAGCGGACGACCGAGCCGTACCGCCAGATGCCTGCGATCTCGTGCAGGTCGAGGTCGAACTCCGAGGACTTCATCACCTCGAAGCCCTCGGCGTAGGCCTGCATGAGGCCGTACTCGATCCCGTTGTGCACCATCTTCGTGAAGTGACCGGCGCCCGCGGCGCCGACGTGCGCGTAGCCGTCTGCCGGCGCCAGGTCGCGGAACACGGGCTCGGCCTGCGCGACGGCGTCGTCGTCGCCGCCGACCATCAGGCAATAACCGTTCTCGAGACCCCAGACGCCGCCGGAGACGCCGGCATCGACGAACTTGAGGCCTTTCGCGTCGGCCTCGGCGTAACGCCGTTGCGAGTCGTGAAAGTTCGAGTTGCCGCCGTCGACGATCACGTCGCCCTCGGCGCCTGCAGCGAGCAGCGTCTGGAAGGTGTCCTCGGTGATCTTCCCCGCCGGGACCATCATCCAGAACGTGCGCGGTGCGCTCAGCTGGTCGCGAAGCTCGTCCAGGCTGGCCGCGGTCGAGTCGACCTGCGGGTCGTACGTCTTCACGTCGTGGCCGCGGTCCGAGAGCCGCTTCGTCATGTTGCCGCCCATGCGGCCGAGGCCGATCATGCCCAGTTGCATCTAGAGATCCTCCAGTCGGATACGGGCGACCCGGCGGCCGCGGTCCTGCAGCGAGGCGAAGTCACCGGCCGCCTGGGCGCGGATCAGCTTCGCGAAACCGAAGGGCTGGTTCGGGATCGCAAGCTCATCGCCGGGGTCGTCGACCACCTGCAGGAAGAGCCCGGTCGCCGGACCGCCCTTGTGCAGCTGGCCGGTCGAGTGCAGGTAGCGCGGACCGAACCCGTGCGTGACGACGCAGCCCGTCGCCTGCCGCGCCCGCTCGGCGAGCGTCGCGAGCCGCTCCGCCGCCGCCGGGGTCGGATCGACGAAGGCAAGAATCGCGACATAGTCGCCGGGCTGGGCGGCGGCGAAGAGCTCGTCCGCCGATCCGCTCGGGTCGACCGACGGCTCCTCTGCCGACGAGAGAATCGCCTTGGTCTTGTCCTTCGCGGCCTGCACGTCCGGCTGGTCGAACGGGTTGATACCGAGGATCGAGCCGGCGACGGCCGTTGCGAACTCCCAGCGGAAGAACTCCTGGCCGAGCTCGTATGGCCCGGTGACACGCACCTCCTGCGCCTGGCGGTCCGGCCCGTCCGGCGATTCGCCGGGCGCGGGGATCAGGCCCTTGCCGAGCTTGCCGGTCGACTCTGCGAGCAACTGCTCGACCCACAGGCCGAAGTCGCCCGGATTCGGTGCGACGCAGATCTTGTCGCGGCCGTCGCGCCAGCCCTCGCCGAGTGAGAGGCCGAGCTCGAGACCGGGATTGCCCTCGGCGAGCCGGCAGGCGTCCACCATCTCGCTCACGCGCTCGAGCAACCGGGTCAGGTCGACACCCATCAGCGCCGCGGGCACGAGCCCGAACGGGGAGAGTGCCGAGTAGCGCCCGCCGATCGTCGGCTCACCGGAGAACGTGGCACGGAAGCCCCGTTCGCGCGCGAGCTGCTCGAGTTCGGACCCCGCATCCGTGATCGCGACCCACCGCTGCCCGTCGCCGGTCTTCTCCCAGAAGTAGTCGGAATGCGAGCGCGTCTCGAGCGTCGAGCCCGACTTCGACGCTGAGACGAACAACGTCCGCTTCAGGTCGAGCTGCTCTTCGAGCGAGCGGATCGCCTTGGGATGGGTGGTGTCGAGGACGTGGAACGTCTGCGCACCGAACGTCTGCTTGAACACCTCGGGCGCGAGCGACGAGCCGCCCATGCCGAGCAGGACGACAGCGTCGATCTCGCCGACGAGCGAGTCCGCGAACTGCAGCAGCAGGTCGATGTCCTCCTGCATCCGCATCGGCTCGTCGAGCCAGCCGAGCCACTTCGCCTCGTCAGCGCCCGTCCAGAGCGTGGGGTCGCGCGACCAGATCCGCTCGACTACGCCGCCCTGGCTCACGCGGCTGCCAGCGCACTGCGCTTCGCGTCGATGCTCTCGATGATCTCGTCGAACGAGTCGATGAACTTCTGCACGCCCTCGGCTTCGAGCGTCGCCGTCAACTGGTTGTAGTCGACGCCGACGGCGGCAAGCTGGTCGAGCAGCGCGTTCGCCTCAGCAACTCCTTCGAGCACGGTGTCTCCCTTCACCTCGCCGTGATCCTGAAACGCCTCGATCGTCTCGAGCGGCATTGTGTTGACCGTCTCCGCGCCGATCAACTCCTCGACGTACATGACGTCGCGATAGGCCGGGTTCTTCGTCGAGGTCGAGGCCCAGAGACAGCGCTGCTTCTGCGCTCCCTTGCTCTCCAGATACTCCCAGCGCGCGCCCGAGAACGCCTCTAGATAATGCTGGTAGGCGAGCCTCGCATTCGCGATCGCGAGCTTCCCCTGTAGCTCCGGGTGCCCGACCGCTTCGAGTTGCTTGTCGGCTTCGGTGTCGACCCGCGAGACGAAGAACGACGCGACCGAGGCAACCTTCGAAGCATCGCCGCCGTGCGAGATCAGCCGCTCGAGGCCACGCAGGTACGCCTCGACGACCGCCTCGTACCGGGCGAGCGAGAAGATCAGCGTGATGTTGATCGACGTACCCTGCGCAATCGAATCCTCGATCGCCGGCAGCCCGGGCTCCGTCGCAGGGATCTTCACGTAGAGGTTCGGCCGGTCAACCTCCTTCGCGATCCACTGCACCTGGTCGAAGGTTCGCTCCGTGTCGTAGGCGATGCCCGGCTCGACCTCCATCGAGACGTAGCCGTCGACGCCGCCCGACGCGTCGTATGCGGGCTTCAGCACGTCACACGCGTCCCGGATGTCCTGAAGCGCGAGGGAGAAGAAAGTCTCAGTCGCATCGTCGGTCTTCGAGAGCAGCTGCTTCAGGTCGTCGTCGTAAGCATCACCGGTCGAGAGCGCTTTCTGGAAGATCGTCGGGTTCGAGGTGACGCCGACGACGGCATCCTCGTCCATCATCCGCTTCAACTCGCCCGAGTGGACGAGGTCGCGCGAGAGCGTGTCGAACCACACCGACTGCCCACGGGCAGCCAGCTCATGGAGCCGTGACTTGGCCATCCTTCATCTCCCTTTCCATCGCGGCGACCTTGGCCAGGCGTTCGACGTAACGGTCGCCGCCATCGAAGGTCGCACCTAGAAATGCATCGACGAGCTCGCGCGCGAGCGACGGGCCGACGACCTCTGAGCCGAGGCAGAGCACGTTCATGTCGTCGTGCTCAACGCCCTGATGCGCGCTGTACGTGTCGTGACAAATCGCGGCGCGGATACCGGCCAGTTTGCAGGCCGCGACCGCCGCGCCGACACCCGATCCGCAGACGAGCACCGCCCGGTCGGCTTCCCCGCGCTGGATCGCCTCGCCGACCTCGCGCGCCTTGTCCGGATAGTCGATCCGCACGGCATCGGAGTCCGTGCCGAAGTCGATCACCTCGTGTGCGGCAAGCGACTCGAGTACCGCAGCACGCAGATGAACTCCCCGATGGTCGAAAGCCGCTGCGACCTTCACAGCACCTCGACTCGGGCGATCTTGCCGCCGTCGAACGTGAACCGGATCGGCAGGACGCGGCCGTCCGCCCGCACTCGCGCGATCGCATGGCCGTCGTGGCGCTCCTCGATCGCCTCCAGCTCGAGCTCCGGCAGCTCGCCGTCGAGCATGAAGCCCGGCGAGACGAGCGAGAAGAACTGCTTGATCGAGTCCGCCTGCTTCGCCATCACGCCACCTGCGTAAGCAACGCCGTTGCGCGTGCGACGACGTTGTCGAGGTTGTACCCGAACTCCGCCAGCACGGTCCCGCCGGGCGCCGACGCGCCGTAGTGCTGGATCGAGATCGAATCACCGCCGTCCCCGACCCACTGCTTCCACCCGAGCGCGACGCCGGGCTCGACGGAGAGTCGAGCCTTCACCTCCGGAGGGAGCACTTCGTCGCGGTAGTCGTCCGGCTGCTCGGCGAAGAGCTCCCAGCAGGGCATCGAGACGACGCGCACCGCGGTGCCGTCGGCGGCGATCCGCCGGCCGGCTTCGAGGGCGAGGCCAACCTCCGCGCCGGTCCCGATCAGAATCAGGTCGGGCGCCGCCGACGACTCCCAGAGCGTGTAGGCGCCGCGTTCGAGACCGGACGCGGCAGCCAACTCACTGCGGTCAAGCGTTCGCACCTTCTGCCGCGAGAGCGACAACGCCACCGGCCCGTCGCTCCGCTCGAGCGCCACCTTCCACGCGACGGCGGTCTCGTTCGCGTCGGCCGGGCGGACGAACCACAGATTGGGGATGGCGCGCAGGGCCGCATAGGTCTCGACCGGCTGGTGCGTGGGGCCGTCCTCGCCGAGCCCGACCGAGTCGTGCGTCCACGCCCAGACGACGGGAAGCCCCATCAGCGCCGAGAGCCGAACGGCGGGACGCATGTAGTCGCTGAAGATCAGGAAGGTCGACCCGTATGGCTTCACACAGCCGCCGTGCGCCGCGATGCCGTTCACGATCGACCCCATCGCGTGCTCGCGGATGCCGAACGGGATGTTGCGGCCCGCCCACTCGCTGGAGAAGAGGCCGCCGCCGACGAACTCGGTGTAGGTCGACTCGACGAGGTCCGCGGCGCCACCGATCATCGTCGGCACGGCGTCGGCGAACGCCTGCATGACCGTCTTGCCGGCGGCGCGCGTCGCGATCTCCTCGCCGGCCTCGAAGACCGGCGGCGTCCAGGAACCGATCTCGCCGGCCAAAGCGGCATCCCACCGCTTTCGCTCGTCGGGGAACGCCTGAGACCACGTCCCGAGCGTCTGCTCCCACTCGGCTTCGAACCGGGCGCCACGTTCGGTCTGGTTCATGTGCGCTGCGACCTCGTCCGGGATGTAGAAGTGCTGTTCGGGGTCCCAGCCGAGCGCGCGCTTGGTCGCGGCAACCTCCTCGACGCCGAGCGGAGAACCGTGAGCACCGGCCGTGTCGACTGCATGCGGGGCGCCGAACGCGATGTGCGAGCGCACGATCACGACGGAGGGTCGCTCGGTCTCGGCCTGCGCGCTCGCGATCGCTTCGCGGAGGGCGCCGAGGTCGTTCGCATCCGCGACCGACTGCACGTGCCAGCCGAGGCCCTCGAACCGCTTCGCCCGGTCCTCGGTGAACGAGATCGACGTCGTGCCGTCGATCGTGATGTGGTTGTCGTCGTAGAAGTAGATGAGCTTGCCGAGCCCGTTCGTGCCGGCGATCGATCCCGACTCGTAGGAGACGCCTTCCATCAGGTCGCCGTCCGAGCAGATCACGTAGACCCGATGGTCGACCAGCTCGTGCTGCGGGCGGTTGAAGGTGCCCGCGAGGAACCGTTCGGCCAACCCCATGCCGACGCCGTTCGCGAATCCCTGGCCGAGCGGGCCGGTCGTCACCTCGATGCCTTCCGTGTGCCCACGCTCGGGATGACCCGGCGTCTTCGACTGCCATTGGCGGAACTGCTTCAGATCGTCGAGCGTCAGCCGATATCCGGCCAGGTGCAGCGCCGAGTACTGCAGGACGCACGCATGGCCGGCGCTCAGGATGAATCGGTCGCGGTTCGCCCAGTGCGGGTTCGCCGGGTTGTGGCGCATCACCTCGCCGTAAAGCAGGTATGCGAGGGGCGCGAGAGCCATCGCAGTGCCCGGATGGCCCGCGTTCGCCTTCTGTACCGCATCCATCGACAGCGTCCGGATCGTGTCGATGGAAAGCCGTTCGATCTCCGAGTTCGCCACTCCGTCGCTCCTCGCCAGTCGCTTCCCGCGAGCGTAACGACTATCGCGTAGCGGCCGCGCCGGCTCTGATCTCCTCCTTGAGGGCCGCTTCTGCATCCTCATCCTGGCCGGTGAGCGCCGCGGCGACCGTCGACCGGCCGCGCTTGAACCGGAAGACAGCGGGCCCCTCGGCGAAGTCGCCCTCGAGCGCGGTCGAGTCGTGGCCCTCGGCGTCGCCGAAGTACTTGAAAGTGCGTCCGAACTCCTCGGAGAAGAACGCGGAGACGATGTCGTAGCGATCGTCCGTTCCTGCCAGGATCCGCCCCAGCGTGGTGCCGTGGTAGGCGGCGTTCGACCAGTGCTCGATCCGCCGTGACCGGCCGAAGACCGGGTCGTAGAACTCGGCGACGTCGCCGATCGCATAGACGCCGGGGCGCTTGGTGGCGAAGCGCTCGTCGACGACGATGCCGCTGCGGACTTCGAGGCCGGCCGCCTTGGCCAGCTCGACATTCGGAGTCACGCCGATCCCGGAGACGGTCAGATCGGCAGCAGGGACCTCGGACGTCTCGAGCCGGAGGTCGACGCCGTGCTCGCGGTAGACAGCGTGCAGCGCCTCCGAGAGCGGCGGCGCCTGGAGCGCCGGAAAGACCATCGGCTCACGCACGATCTGGGTCACGTCGACCCCGAGTTGGGTGAGCGAGGCCGTGAGCTCGCAGCCGATGAACCCGCCGCCGATCACGACTGCCGTCTTGGCAGTCTTCGCTCGCTCGTGCAGCGCGATCGAGTCGTCGATCGTGCGAAACGTGGTCGCGCCCGGGAGATCACGCGGGCGGGCGCCCGTCGCGAGCACGATCGTCTGGGCGGGCACGTCGTCGAGCGAGGCGATCGTCTCGCCGAGGCGCAGGTCGACATCCTGCTCGGCGTACCACTCGACGGGATGGACGAGTGCCTCCTGCGGCTGCGATTCGCCGCGGAGCAGACGCTTCGAGAGCGGCGGCCGGTGATAGGGGCCGTGCGGGTCCTGGGACCAGATCGTGATCTTCTCGTCACCACCGGCGTCGCGGTAGCCCTCGACCAGCTTTGCCGCGGCCAGGCCGCCGCCAACGATCCCGATCATCCGCTCTCCTTCTCGTCGCGTGGGCCACCAGTGTGGCAGGCGGTGCCCCGCTACCGTGCTGCCATGGCGGTTCTGATTGCCTCGGCGCTCCGCAAGGAGCTTTCCGGCGACGTCCTCTTCGACGGTGTCTCGTTCAAGGTCGAGCGGCGAGACCGGCTCGCCCTGGCCGGCCCGAACGGGGCCGGCAAGACGACGCTGCTCCGCGCGCTCGCGGGCGAAGTCTCGCTCGAGGGCGGCGAGCTGGCGTGGGAGAAAGGGACGCGGATCGCGCTGCACGACCAGCGCCCGCCCTCGGAGAGTCACCGGCCGCTCCGCGACTACGTCCTGCAAGGGACAGCCGATCTCGCGGCGGTGGAAGAGGAGCTGCGGACGCTCGAGCGCGCGATGACCGACGGAGACCACGCTGCCGCGACGCTACGGCGGTACTCGTCGGCGCAGGCGCGCTTGGAGCACGCCGGCGGTTACGACTGGCGCGACCGTGCTGCGTCGGTGGTGCGCGGCCTCGGCTTCACCGACGCCGACCTCGACCGCCCCGTACACACATTCTCCGGCGGTGAGCTGACGCGCGCGTCCCTGGCGCGCGCGCTCGCCTCCCAGCCCGACATCCTGCTGCTCGACGAGCCGACGAACCATCTCGACATCGAGTCGCTGGAGTGGCTCGAAGGAATGCTCAAGACGATCGATGCGGCAGTGATCCTCGTCGCGCACGACCGCTGGTTCCTCGAAGCGGTGACGACAGCCGTGCTCGAGCTGGACAACGGCCGCTCGACGTACTTTCCCGGAGCCTGGCATGTCTGGCGACGCGAGCAGGCGGCGCGCGAGCTGCATCAGGCGAAGACAGCCGCCCGACAGGCCGAGCAGCTCGCCCGCCTCGAGCGCTTCGTCGAGCGGTTCCGCGCGAAGGCGAGCAAGGCGAAGCAGGCTCAGTCGCGGGTCAAGCAGATCAAGCGGCTCGAGTCGCAGCGCGTGCTCGCGCCCGACGGGCGCCGCCGGACACTCGGCTTCGAGTTCCTGAAGCCGGCGCGCTCCGGCCGTGACGTCCTCGTCGTGGAAAGGCTCGCCCTGCGAGCGGGAGAGAAAGAGCTGCTCGAAGGCGCCGGGTTCGCGCTCGAGCGCGGCGAGCACGTTGCCCTCGTCGGGCCGAACGGCTCCGGTAAGACCACGCTGCTCGAGACGGTCCTTGGCAAGAGGCCGCTGGAGCACGGGCGCGTGCAGATCGGCCACGGCGTCGAGACGGCCTACTTCTCGCAGCACGAGGCGGAGCTCGACGAACGAGGCTCGGTTCTCGACGCGGCGATGAGCGGCACCGGTCTCAAGCGGACCGACGCCCAGAAGCTGCTCGGGCGCTTCCTCTTCTCCGGCTGGGACGAGCACGAGAAGCCGGTCGCCTCCCTGTCCGGAGGCGAACGCCGCCGGCTTGCCCTGGCGATCGTCGTCGCCTCCGGCGCGAACCTGCTCGTCCTCGACGAGCCGACGAACCACCTCGACCTAGAGTCGCGCGAGTCGCTCGAGGCCGCACTCGAGGCCTTCCCCGGCACGATCCTGCTCGTCTCGCACGACCGGGCCTTGCTCGACGCGGTCGCCGGACGGATGCTCGCGGTCGAGGACGGCGCACTCCACTCCTATCCGGGCGGCTGGGCCGACTACGTGCGCGCCCAGGGGGCCGAGGCCGCGACGCCGGCGCCGCCGCCTGCGGCCCCGAAGCGCGAGAAGCCGAAACGCCCGACCAAGCCGAGAGTGACTCCGATCGAGCTCGTCGAGGCCGAAGTCGCGCGCGCCGAGGCCCGCGTCGCCGAGCTCGAGCGAAAACTCGCCGACGACTGGCACGACGCGGCCCTCGTCGCGGCGCACCGTGACGCCCGGGACGTCCTGGCCGGCCTGATCAGCCGCTGGGAAGCGCTGTTCGAAGCGAGCGGATCGACGACTCGGTGATCGGGTCGAGGACGAGGATCGCCTCGTCCGCCCCCGCCTGAGCCAGCGCCGCGAGCTCGGCTTCGACCTGTGCGGCCTCGAGCGGCGGCGCCTCGGGCTGGAAACGCCGCTCGCCGGCGCCACCGTCGACGGCGACGAGCAGACAGGCGCTTCGCCGCACTTCGCCCGGATCGCGCCCTGCGCGCTCGCACGAGTCGTCGATCTGCGCGTTGACGACGGCGAAGCCGTCGGCACGGTTGCCGTACTGCTCGAACCACGTGTTCCACCACGCGACATGCGGCAGGGTTGCGGCGAGGAGCCGCGCGCCGGCGCCGCCGATCATCAATTCCGGCACGCGGGCGGGCGGCGGGAGGAGGAGCGCGTCGTCCAGCCGGTCGAACTCGCCCTCGATCGTCACGCGCTCGCCGCCGAGCAGTCGTCTGATCTGGTCGAACGCCTCTTCGAAGCGTGAGACACGGCGGTCGAACGGCAGCCCGAACGCCTGGAACTCCTCCTCGTTCCAACCGGAGCCGAGCGCCACACGCAATCGGCCGCCGCTCACCTCGTCGACGGCTGCGGCAGCCCGCGCGAGCAGCGCCGGCGGGCGAAACGCGGTGCAGGCGACGAGCGGCCCCAGCTCGACCACGCTCGTGACGGCGGCGAGCGCCCCCAGAACCGACCAGCAGTCCCATGGGCCCCGCTCGGGCCGGTCGTCGCCGCGGTAGAGCAGATGGTCACCGACCCAGACGGAGTCGAATCCGCTCTCCTCCGCCGCGATCGCGAGTGCTCGGAGCTCGGGCCAGCGAACTTCGCGCTCGACCTCCGGGAGCTGGACGCCGACCTTCACGCCCAGAAGGCCTCGAAGGCCGGCGGGTCGCTCGGGATCGCCGTGATCTCGCGCCAGACTCCGGCGCTGTGCCGGATCAGCAGTACCTGGTCGATGTCGAGCTCCCGGCCGAGTCGCCGGCCGCGAGCTCGATAGACTGCGACGGCGTGCTCGTCATCGGCGAGTGACCACTTGAGCCCGCTCAGGTACGTGCCGTCGGTGAGCCGGCGCGTCTCGCGAAAGAGCTCGAAAATGCGTTCTCTACCTTCGTAGCGCTGAGCGACCGGCACGGTTCCGTTGACGACCCAGACGGCGTCCTCGGCGATCACCTCGAAGAGCGCGCGCGGATCGCCGCCGGTGAATGCGTCGAAGACGCGGCGGATTCCCGCGAGGGCCTCAGCGCTCAAGCGGTGCCAGCGTCAGCCCGTAGCCCTCGAGCTGCGAGTGGTAGAGCTCGGCGAGTTCACGGTGCCCCGACCAGACGAGGGCCTGCCCGCTCGAATGGATGCGATTCGCGAGCGCCATCCCCCGGTCGTAGTCGACGCCCGGAATCGTCTGGGCGAGCGCAAAGGCGACGCCCTCGAACGTGTTGTGGTTGTCGTTCAGGACGATCACGCGCCAGGCATCGCCGGTCCCGGAGCCAGTGCCTCGGCGGATGCGCTCCCTCGGTGGCGTGAAGGTGCTCATGACGGATCGAGGGTATCGATCACAGCCTCGGCGATCACCCGAATCGGCCGCCCGGAGACCTGGCTCGCCTTGCGCAGGCGGGCGAACGCATCGCCCTCGGACAGGCCTTCCTTCGCCATCAGAAGCCCTTTTGCGCGCTCGATCGCCTTGCGGGCGGCAAGCGCCTCGCCGAGCGACTCGGCCTCCTCGCGAACGGCCGCGAGTTCCTGATGGCGGGCGCGGGCGGTCGCGATCGCCGGGACGAGATCCTGCTCGCGGAACGGCTTGACGAGGTACCCGAAGACACCGGCCTCGACGGCGCGTGCGACGAGCTCCTCCTGGCCGTAGGCGGTCAGCATCACGATCGGGATCGGTCGTTCGGCGAGGATCGTCTTTGCCGCCTCGATCCCGTCGAGATGCGGCATCCGCACGTCGAGAATCGCCAGGTCGGGCTCGTGGCTGCGGGCGAGCGCAACCGCTTCCTCGCCGTCGCGCGCCTCGGCGACGACCTCGTGCCCGGCCCGCTCGAGCAGGTCGCGCAGGTCGAGCCTGATGATCGTCTCGTCTTCCGCGATCAGGATGCGCATCGTGCATAGACTCGCACGATGCTGCAGATCGACGAAAACGCGCTCGACGCATTCCGGGAGCTCGGGTCGATTCGCATCGCGGGCATCGAGGCCGACGGCGAAGTGGAGCTCGAAATCGAGGAGGCCGAGGCGCCGCTCGACGACGACGACCAGATCGTGGAGCGGGACGGCGTCAAGATCTACCTGAACCGCGTCGCGGCCACCGCCCTCGACGACCAGGTGATCGGCGTCGAAGCGCACGACGACCACTTCCACTTCACGTTCACCGATCAGCCCGCCTAGTTTCGGGCCAGTCCGTTCCGGGCGGTCGGGTGGCAGCCACTGCCACGAATCTCTCGCAGTGGGCTCAACCGGCGGAGCCGAGGTTGCGCAGCCTGATGCCGCTGAATTCCAGAGTCGTGGCGATCACCCGCTGCCAGAGCGACTGTAGGTCAGGGACGATCCGGAGCTCGATGCCGTCTGCGGCATGCCGGTCGAGCAGGTTCTCGTCCCGGTCCTCGACCCTGGCGTCCTCCGCGCGGAGCACGACCGCGCGTGCGCGCCGCTTCCACGACTTGCACTAGCCGGGAAAGACGACCTCGGCGCGCGTGCCGCCGTCCGAACGCAGGTCGAGGGTACCTCGGAGCTCGTCGCGGACGAGCGCACGCACGATCGAGAGGCCCGTGCCTCCTGTCTCGTCGGGAGCGACACCATCGCCGTCGTCGTCGATCGCGAGCACGACCTCGTCGCCCCGGACGCGCAGCTCGACCCGCACGTGGCCGCCACCGTGCTCGAGCGCGTTCTGCAGAAGCTCCGAGAAGACCAGCGCAAGCGCCGTTGCACGAGCGCCGGGGAGCGCGACCGTCTCGAGGGACGATGTGACCTCCTTGCCGGCCCCGACGCCCTGCACGAGCATCGACCGCAGGCGCTCGATCAGATCGGCGAGATCGACGTCCTCGTCCCGGCGCTCGGTCAGCAGCTCGTGGACTGCGGCGATCGCCAGGATGCGGTTGACCGAGTGCTCGAGCGCCTCCCGCGGATCGATCGCGTCGGTGGATCGCGCCTGCAGCCGGAGCAGGGAAGCGACAGTCTGCAAATTGTTCTTGACGCGGTGGTGGATCTCCTGGGCGAGCACGCCGCGCATGACCGCACGGCCGTGCTCGAGCGCTACCGCGGCCTGGGTGGCGATCGACGCGAGCAGCTCGCCGTCCGCGTCGGTGAACGGCGTCCCGCGATCGGCGACGAGCTCTCCGATCTGCCGGCCGCGCCAGCGCAGCGGCTGCCTGATCGCGTAGGCGCCCGCAGCGCCCTCCGGCCAGGCGATGCGGCCGTCATCGAGCACGAGGGCTGCGCCGGTCGCGCCGAGTGCATCCATCGTCGTCGAGACGATCGCCTCCAACGACTCCTCCAGGTACAGCGAGTTGGAGACAGCTTCGGAGATCCGCGCCAGCGCCTCGAGCTCGTGCACGCGACGCTGCGCCTCGGCGTAGAGCTTTGCGTGCTCGATCGACTGGGCGACCTGCGCCGCGATCGCGAGCAGTAGCTCGACCTCGTCCTCGACGAACGCCCGCGGTTGCTGCGTGCGGACGTTCAGGGCGCCTTCGAGCGTCCCGTCGCGCGTCAGGATCGGTACCGCCAGGATCGATTCGTATTGATCCTCGGGGAGGTTCGGGAAGTTCTTGAAGCGCGGGTCGAGGTGGGCCTGAGACTCGATCATCACCGGCTCGCCGGCCGCCGCGGCAGACCCGGTGATGCCCTCGCCGGGCCGCATCCGCGGCCGGCGCGTCAGCTCCTCGACGTGCGAGCCGTGAGTCGCCCGCAGGACGAGCTCGTTCGAGCGATCGTCGTAGAGATAGACGAAGCAGGCGTCGGCCTCGAGGGCCGAGGCGACGTTCGAGGCGACCTGCGAGAGCACCTCCTGGAGGTCGAGGGTCGAGTTGACCGCCTCGATCGTCTCGGTGAGAAGCTTGAGGTGCCTGTCGCGTGTTTCCACCCGGCCTCGAAGGGTACGCTCGCGTCCATGACGACAGCGGACTGGCTCCTGATGTTCCACATCACGGGGGCGTTCCTGCTCGTCGGCGGATCCGTCGCGGCCGGCTGCCTGAACGTGCTGGCCATCCGCGCCGAGCGACCGAGTGAAACCGCGGCGCTCCTGCGGCTGATTCGCGCGGTCGTGCCCGTGATCGGCGTTGGCTCGCTGGCTGCGCTGGTCTTCGGCCTGTGGCTCGTCCACGAGCTCGAGTTCCGCTTCTGGAGCTTCTGGATCGTCGCGGCGATCGTCCTGTGGCTCATCATGGGCGCGCTCGGCGTCGCCGGCGGCAGGTACCAGGAGAAGGCGCGGAAGCTCGCCGAGGAGCTCGCGGCGGCCGGCGACACCGCAACGGAGGACCTCCGGTCCGCCGTTCGCGATCCGCGCGGCAACGTCATGTCGTGGCTCGCAGGTCTCGCGACGATCCTGCTCTTGGTCGACATGATCTGGAAGCCGGGCGCGTGATCGCCTTCAGCCGGCCGTTCTGGCCGCTCTTCCTGCATGTGCTCGGCGCGATGGTGCTCGTCGGGGCGATTCTGACCGTCCTGCTGCTCGCGCTCGCGGCCTGGCGCCGGCCTGATCTACCGGTGCTCGCCAAGGCGTCCTTCCGAACGCTGCTCGTCGTCGCGATCCCAGCGTGGCTCGTGATGCGCGTGTGCGCCGAATGGATCCACTCGAAGGAGTTCGGCTCTGGCAGCGACGACCCGTCGTGGGTGGGGATCGGATTCGTGGTCGCCGACCTCGGCCTGCTCTTCCTGCTTGCCACGACATGCGTCGCCTTCTGGTGGCAACGCTCGGGCAAGCCGATCGCCGGGCGCATCGTCACCGGTCTCGCTTCGGTTTATCTCGTGCTGCTGGCGATCGCGTGGCTCGCCATGTCTGGAAAGTGGGACTAACAAAAGCTTTACCGGAGCAGAGGGAGAATCCTCGCAAACGGGGAATAGGTTCCGGGCAATGAGTGCTCTGGCCATCGATCTCCGCCGCACGACCGGCTTCCTCGTCGCAGACGCGCGGGGCCGCGTGGTAGGCACGGTCGAAGGGCCGATGTACGGCACCTCGCCTGAGACGCCCGACGCGCTCTCGGTTCGCTCAGGCTGGCTCGCACGGCGCCGCCGCATCGTTCCGGCAGACTCGATCGAGCAGATCGACGACGGTTCGAAGGTGATCGGCCTGCGGGTCGACCGCGAGTCGATCCGCACCTTCCTCTAGGGGCAGTCGTAACGCTTCAGTCCGGGCCTGGTCTGGACACGCGATGACCGACGGCGACGCCGATCCCCGGCCCTATGGACGGCGGGCATTCCTGGCGTTGCTGGCGGGTGGGGCCTCGTCGTTTCTCTGGGCTCCCGCCGCGAGCCGCCTTCTGTCGCCGCTGACCTCGGGGGCCTCGCAGCTGGTCGGGAACCTCCTGCCTGTCGGCGGGTGGCGGATTTACACGATCTCGGGGTCGATGCCGCTCTTCGATCCGAAGACGTGGCGGCTCGAGATCGGCGGGCTCGTCTCGAGGCCGCAACGACTGAGCTACGCCGACTTGCTCTCCCTCCCGCGCGCGCACCAGGTCTCGACCTTCCACTGCGTCACGGGCTGGACGGTCGAGGACGTTCGGTGGTCGGGTGTGCGGCTGCAGCACCTCCTGGAACTCGCGGGGGTCGCGCCGTCCGCGAGAGCGATCCGGTTCAGCTCGGCCGAAGAGCCGTACAACGACTCGCTGACACTCGAGCAGGCCAGGCTGCCCGACGTGATGCTCGCGCTCGAACTCGACGGCAGCCCGCTTTCCCGCCCGCACGGCGCCCCGGCACGGATCGTGATCCCCCAGATGTACGGCTACAAGGGCGTCAAGTGGCTGAACAAGATCGAGCTGCTCGCAACCCAGCCGACGGGCTACTGGGAGGGTCTCGGCTACGACCAGAACGCCTGGGTCGGAAGGTCGAACGGCCGTGGCTGAGCGGCGGCGCCTCCCGCGTTTCACACGCACGGAGCGGGCGGTGCACTGGGTGCACGCAACCGCCTTCGTGATCCTGCTCGGCAGCGGCCTGTGCCTCTACCTCCCAACCCTGGCCGAGGCGGTGGGCCGGCGGCCGCTGCTCAAGTCGATCCATCTCTACACAGCGGTCGCGTGGGCGATCGCCCTGGTCGCCGTCGTGGCCGCCGGCGATCGGGGCAGCCTTCGCTCGACCCTGCGCGAGATCGACACGTTCGACCGTGACGACCGCGACTGGCTACGCCGCCGTCCGGCTCCGCAAGGGCGCCTGAACGCCGGCCAGAAGCTGAACGCGATCATCACGGCGGCATTTGCCGTCCTCTTCAGCGTCACCGGAATCCTGCTCTGGTACGGCGAGCGCGATACCCGCTTTCGCTTCGCCCAGACGATCCTGATTCACGACTGGCTGATGTACGCGTCGTTCTGGCTCTTCATCGGGCACCTCTACCTGAGCCTGATCCATCCGAAGACACGCCATGCCCTGAGCGGGATCACGCGCGGCTCGGTCGACGCGAAGTGGGCGCGCGTCCATCACGCGAAGTGGGCTGCCGAGGTCGAGGGGCGGATGGCCGAAAGCGATCTCCCGGCCACCCGCTCCGCCGAAACGTGATCTACGTAACCTACAAGACCGTCAGGTAGCGGTCGAGCTCCCACTGCGTCAACTGCACGCGGTACTCGTCCCACTCCTTGCGCTTCAACTTTACGTAGTTGTCGAAAATGTGATCGCCGAAGGCCCGCCGCAGGAGATCCGATCCGGCGAACTCGTCGATCGCCTCGCCGAGCGTCTCGGGCAGCGAGACGATGCCGCGCTCGCGGCGCTCTTCGGCGGTCAGGTGGTACAGGTTTTGATCCATCGGCTTCTCGAGCTCGTAGCCCTTCTCGATTCCCTCGAGCCCGGCGTGCAGCAGCGCGGCGAAGGTCAGGTACGGGTTGCAGGCCGGGTCGGGGCAGCGGATCTCGGCACGCGTCGCCTGCTCGCTCCCCGGCTTATAGAGCGGGATGCGGATCAGAGCAGAGCGGTTGCGCTGCGACCAGGCGACGTAGACAGGCGCCTCGAAGCCAGGCACGAGTCGCTTGTACGAGTTGACCCATTGCGCGAAGACGGGCGCCAGCTCGCGTGCGTGACGCAGCAACCCGGCGATGAACTGCTTGCCGACCACGGAGAGGTTGTGGTCGTCGGATCCGTCGAAGAACTGGTTCCGACCGTCGGTGAACAACGACATGTGCGTGTGCATTCCCGAGCCGTTCTCGCCGAAGAGCGGCTTCGGCATGAACGTCGCGTAGACGCCGTGCTTCGCAGCCACTTCCTTGACGATCAGCCGGT
Organism: uncultured Actinomycetes bacterium; assembly: GCA_963847845.1. GTDB lineage: Bacteria > Actinomycetota > Thermoleophilia > Gaiellales > Gaiellaceae > PALSA-600. Next base: position 668,425 of record CAWKBI010000003.1, on the reverse strand, counting down.
AGGTGATGGTCTGGTCGGCCATGTCGAGCGCCGAGGAGTAACGCATGTCGATCTCGTGCTGCGACGGGGCGACCTCGTGGTGGTGGTACTCGATCCCGATCCCGACGGACTCGAGCGCCTTGATCGTCTCGTTGCGGAGCTCGGTCGCCGCGTCGAGCGCGGTCATCGCAAAGTAACCACCCTCGTCGAGCGTCTCGGTACCGCGGTTGTCCTTGAAGAGGAAGTACTCGAGCTCCGGCCCGATGTTGAACGTGTCGAACCCGAGCGCCCGCATCCGGTCGAGCGCGAGCCGAAGCACGTAACGCGGGTCGCCCTCGTAGGGCACGCCGTCGGGCTTGACGATGTCGCAGATCATCCGACCGACCTTCGCCTCGCCCTCGCGCGCGGGCATGATCCGGAAGGTCGCCGGATCCGGGATGGCGACCATGTCCGATTCCTCGATTGCGTTGAAGCCGGTGATCGACGAGCCGTCGAAGCCCATCCCGTCATCGAGGGCGCCCGCAATCTCCGACGGCGTGATCGCGAAGCTCTTCAGGTGACCCTCGATGTCGGTGAACCAGAAGAGGACGTATTCGACGCCCTCCTGCTCGATCTGCTTGAGAACGGCCTTGCGGGCCGCCGGGTCGGACGTCGCCCGGTCCTTGCTCTCGATCATCGCCACGGTTACGTGCTCCTCTCTACTCCGGGCGGCTCCGTCAAGCCGACGCCGCGTGAAAATGAAAAAGGCCCCAGGAGCCCCAGAGACGGGACGCCTGAGGCCTCGTCGCCTCAAAACCGGGCGGAGCGTATCAGGCAGGCAGGAGCGGACCGCTGAGATGCACCCATTCGAACCTGCGCTCGTAGCCGAGTCGTTCGTTGACGCGACGCATCGGCGCGTTGCCGAGATCGTTCTGCGTGCGCAGGAAACGCAGGCCGGCCCGCTTCGCCGCGGCGATCTGGGCTTGCTTCAACGCGAGCGCGATCCCGCGGCCGCGGGCCCGGCGGGCCACGCCGGTCATCGAGTGTTGGTAGGTGTCGTCGGTGAAGCGGGAGACGATTCCGAAAGCCACGACAACGCCGCCTTCGATCGCGACCAGAGAGAGTTCGCGCGAGACGAGCGGACCGAAATGGCGGCGCTGCCAGGTGGCGAAATCGCCGGTCGCGATCGGCGTTGCGGATGGGATGTCGACGTCGGCCTCCAGGGCAACCGCATACGCACCGCGGTCGTGCTCGGACGTCGCCGCGACGATCTCGATGCCCTCCGGTGCAGCCGGCTCCGCCGCGGCAGTCGCCAGATCGAGGACGACATCCTGCATTCGGCCGATCTCCTCGAAGCCGCGGGCCCCGTAGTAGCCGAGCGAGTCCGGATCGTCGTGGCGCACGACGGCATAGAGGCGCGACTTGCGAAGCCGACGGGCGTGCTTCGAGGCACGGACGTGCAGTGCCGTCCCCACGCCCCGGCGGCGGTGCTCGGCGACGACGCGCAGGGTCACATAGGCGTACTGCCCGGAGGGGTCGCCGCCGAACTCGGCGCTCGACGCAGCGCCGACGGCCTCTCCGTCGAGATAGGCGAGCAGGTCGAGGTGAGCCGGCCGCTCGCGGTCCTCGACGACGACCTCGCGCGGCATCGGCATGTCCGGATGAACACGGGTGCGGACGGCGACATAGGTGTCGATGTCCGCCTCGGTCTCGACGGTCCGCACCTCGATCACGGCAGCGGGCCCTGCAACGTCAGGACGCGCGAGCGGTTCTCGTACCCGAGGCTCGCGTTCAGCGCCTGCATTCCTTCGTTGCCGCGCTGCGTCCAGGTGACCAGCTCGACGATCCCGGCCCTCGAGGCCCAGTGCAGCTGCGCGCGCTTGAGCGCGCGGCCGATCCCATGCCGTCGGCGGTCACGACGCACCACGGTCAGGCCGTGCTCGGCGCTCGCGCTGCCGTTGCCGTGCTCCATCAGACCGGCGTAGCCGACGATCTGGTCGCTCTCGAAGGCCACGAACGAGCCGTCGGGGCGGGTCGCCTCTTCGCGAAGCCACGTCATGAACGGATAGGTGATCGCGCCGGGCACAGGCAGGTCCTCGTACCCTTCGAGCGCCACGGGCCACGCCGCCTCGAGCAGCTCGTCGCGGCGGCCGGCGAGCGGGACGAGCGAGATCCCAGCGGGGATGACCGGCTCAGGCTCCGTGCCGACGAAGCGCACCTGCTCGAGCTGGTAGTCGACCTCCTCGAGCCCGTAGGAGGACGCGAAGGCGAGCGCGGCTTCGTCCTCGGAATCCACGAACCCGCTGACACCGTCGCGACCGAGCGCCCGTGCGTGCTCCGCGAGCGCACGCACGAGCTCGCGACCGACGCCCCGACGACGGTGCTCGGGCAGGACCCGGGCAGCGAGGAAGGCGCGTCCGTCGAAGTTCGACGGCGCCGCGATCCCGCACCCCGCAGGCGTTCCCTCACGAGACGCGATCACCAGCAGCCGCCCGGGCTCGTCCGATGCGACCAGCTGCTCGGCGGTGACCGGCTCGTTCGGCATGACGCGGCTCTTCAGCAGAGCCCACGTCTCGAGATCGCCTGGTGTCGTGACTGCGCGCAGCTCGATCATCCCGACCTCTTCAGCTTGCCGTGCTGCTTCGCGTACCGCTCGCCGGCCCGGAACACGAGCAGGCCGACAGGAATCGAGAGGGCACCGATCACGAGTAGCGGCCAGACGTCTGACCAGCGCAGCCCCGCGCCCGCGAGAATCTGGTCGCGGTTACCGCGTAGCGCGTAGGTGGCGGGCGAGATCTTCGCGATCCACTGCATCCAGGACGGCAGAACGCTGACCGGGTAGTAGACGCCCGAGACGACCAGCATCAAGCCTTGGGCGACGAAACCGAGCTGCGTCCCTTTCTCCGGCGAGATCAGAGGCAGGACAGCCGTCATCATCCCGACGCCGATGAACGACACCGACGCGATCGCGAGCAATGCGACGGCGGCGGGATAGTTCGCGTGGGGAAGATGGATGCCGATGAACGCCACGACCGCGACGAAGATCAGCGCTGCCCGGACGAGGCCGTAGAGCACTGCATAGACACCCATACCGATCAGGTGCACCGGCCGGGAGACCGGCGCCATGAACGTGTACTCGATCGTTCCCTCCCACCGCTCCCACGCGACGGTCTCGGTGACGATCTCGAAGATGATCCCGAGAAACGCCCAGATGACGCCGCCGACGAGCAGCTTCGTTGCGAGCTCGTTCCGCGCGGCCGGCGAGATGTCGACGCCGCGCGAGATGAAGACGATCGTGAGCGTGTTCGCGATCGTCCAGAGCAGGAACGCGAGGTCCCAGAGCAGGTAGCGCTTGGTCAGGTAGAGGTTGCGCTCGACGACGCCGTAGAGCCCGATCAGCTCACCGCGAACGACTCGCCTGCGCGTGTAGGTGACCTCTGGCGTTGTCATGCGAACACCTCCCGTTCTTCGTCTTCCTCGGCGTGCTCGTCCTCGTAGGTTCGTCCAGTCGCGGCGAAGAACGCTTCTTCGAGTGTGGCGACGCCGTAGCGTTGCTTGACCGCCTCCACCGGCTCGAGGAAGAGCAGTGCGCCACGGTCGAGCAGCCCGATCCGGTCGGCGAGCTCCTCGGCCTCGGTCATGTCGTGCGTGCAAAGCAGGATCGTCGAGTCGTGGCGCTGCCGGATCTCGCGGATGAAGTTCTGCACCTCCTGCTTCGAACGCGGGTCGAGCCCGGTCGTCGGCTCGTCGAGCAACAGGAGAACAGGCGACGTGAGCAGGGCGCGCGCGAGCGCGACTTTCTGCTGCATGCCGCGCGAGAGGTTCTCCATCGCCTCGCCGCGCCTCGCCGACGGGAAGCCGACCCGCTCGAGGATCACCGGGATCTTCCCATGCGTCTCGCGCGGGCCCATCCCGTAAAACCGCGCTGCGTACGCGAGGTTCTCGGCCGCGCTCATCTTCTTGAAGAAGCTCGCCTCGACCGAGACGCGGTTGACAAGCCGGCGGACCGCGCGCGGGTCCTTGAAAACGTCATGGCCGAAAATCTCGGCGGAGCCGCCGTCTGGCAGCAGCAACGTCGAGAGCAGTCGCACGAGCGTCGACTTACCTGAGCCGTTCTGTCCGAGGATCGCCACACACTCGCCGCGCTCCATGGTGAAGCTGACGCTGTCGAGCGCGGTGCGACGACGACGGCCGACCAGGCCCTTCCGGCGCGTGAAGACCTTGGTCAGGTCGCGGACTGAGACTGCACAAACTGAGACTGCACCACTACTAGACACACCATGCTTACTAGACACACCATGCTCCTAAGGATCGAAAAAAGAGAAACCGAACGAAGACGCACCTCGACCGCAGCTAGCGGCGAGGTGTCACGTTTCCGTTGGCGATCCCGAACACGATTCGGCAACAATACGCAAAGCAGACCCTTGAGCGCAAACTCTCAACAGCTCTCGCCTTCCAATCTACGAACGGCCAGGGGACTCGCCGTCTTCGTGCTGGCGCTCGCGCTCGTTCCGAGCGCGTTCGGCGACCCGCGAACCGTGAAGCCCGACCGCCCCGCGATCAACGGACTGCTCGACGAGTTCGTGCCGGCGGTGGTCGAGCAGAAGGATTTGAAGCGAGGCTGGCAACTCGTCGGCGGCGTCTCGCGCGCAGTCAGCTACCGGCAGTGGGTGAGCGGCAACACCTCCGTCCAGTCCTACCCGGCGAAGGGCACGAAATTCCACGGGTGGGTGCTCAACTACTCGTATCCGGGAGACGTCGGGTTCGACCTCCTGCTGCAGTCCAGGAACCCGAAACAAGGCGCCTGGTCGTTCCGCGCCGAGGCGCAGAAGGTCGACGGCAAGTGGAAGATCACGTCGTGGTACCCGGTCGCGGAATTTGCCCCTCCCGGTCAGGCAGGGCGCGTGAACGGGCCGGCCGACCTGGGCGCAGGCGCCGCCGCCTCTGCGGGGGCCGGCGAGAGTCGCCTCGGCCCGTGGGTGCTCGCAGCCCCAGCAGCCGGCATCGGTCTGCTGCTGGTCGGGGCGCTCAGCGTCGCCGGCGTCCGCTGGCAGAAGCGGCGCAAGCGCGTACAGGCGATCGAGCGGCTACTGGCTTCGGATCGCTGAGGCGCGGGCGACCTCGATCGCCGCAACCGCCTCGGCGCGATTGCCGAAGCCGCGAGTCTCGGTCTTCTTGTCCTCGAGGTCCTTGTAGACCTGGAAGAAATGCTCGATCTCATTGCGTAGCTCGGCCGGCACGTCGTGGATGTCGGAGATCCGCATCCACGCGGGATCCTTGAGCGGCACACAGATGATCTTCTCGTCCGGGCCCTTCTCGTCCGTCATGTGGAACATGCCGACCGCCCGCACACGGATCCGGCAGCCGGGAAACGTCGGCTCGCCGACCAGCACGAGCGCGTCGAGCGGGTCGCCGTCCTCGCCGAGTGTCCCCTCGATGTAGCCGTAGTCGGCCGGATAGCTCATCGAGGTGAAGAGGCGCCGGTCGAGCACGATCCCGGCGAGCTCATCGTCCCACTCGTACTTGTTCCGCGACCCGGACGGGATCTCGACGAAGACGACACCGTCACTCATTCCGACGTAAGACTACGGCCAAGAGGCAAAGCCCTTGCGGGACCGCAGCTCAGACGGCTAATCTGAGCCCTGGCTGCGCGCCGACGACGGCGCCGGCCGAGGCATTGGGGCCTCACCACTCTCGGGAGTGGTGGGGCCTTTTTTGTTGGTCCGAGAGCAGGAAGGAGCGAGAAACGATGATCGACGAGACCCGGCACTACATCGGCACGGAGGCAGCGCCGGCGGAAGCGCTCGAATGGGCGGCAGAGACGCAGGCGCAGATGGTCGACCTGAAGTTCTGCGACCTCCTCGGTCAGTGGCAGCACATGACGCTGCCGCTGCGCGCGTTCGGCGAAGAGGCGTTCGACGAAGGCCTCGGCTTCGACGGCTCGTCGATCCGCGGCTGGCAGAGCATCTCCGAGAGCGACATGCTGCTGATGCCGCAGGCCGACACGGCGACACTCGACCCGTTCACCGAAGAGCCGACACTGTCGGTGATCTGCGAGATCGCCGATCCGGTGACTCGCGCGCCATACGCGCGAGATCCACGGCGGATCGCGAAGAACGCCGAGAGCTATCTGCTCTCGACCGGCATCGCCGACACTGCGTACATCGGGCCGGAGTGCGAGTTCTTCGTCTTCGACTCGGTCGCATACGGCCTCGACACGAACCGCGCCCACTATGAGGTCGACTCCGCCGAAGGCCACTGGAACTCGGGCACGCCCGGGCTCGGTTACACAGTGCGCCCGAAGGAGGGCTACTTCCCGCCGGCGCCCCACGACACGCTGCATGACCTGCGCACCGAGATGGTGCTGACCCTAGAGCGGCTCGGCATCCCGTGCGAGTTCCACCACCACGAGGTCGCCTCGGGCGGCCAGTGTGAGATCGACCTGCGCTTCCAGACCCTGACGCGGATGGCCGACCAGGTGCTTGCCTACAAGTACGTCGTCAAGAACGTCGCGCGGCGGCACGGCAAGACGGCGACATTCATGCCGAAGCCGATCTTCGGCGACAACGGCTCCGGCATGCACTGCCATCAGTCCCTCTGGAAGGAGGGGACACCGCTGATGGCCGACCGTTCGGGCTACGCCGGGCTCTCGCAACTCGGCCGTGCCTACATCGGCGGGTTGCTCGCGCACGCGCCCGCCCTGCTCGCCTTCTGCGCGCCGACGACGAACTCGTACCGGCGCCTCGTACCGGGCTACGAGGCGCCCGTCAACCTCGTCTACTCGATGCGGAACCGGTCGGCGTGTATCCGTATCCCGATGTACTCCGACGCGCCGAAGGCAAAACGGATCGAGTTCCGCTGCCCGGACGCCTCGGCGAACCCGTACCTCGCCTTCGCGGCCATGTTGATGGCCGGTCTGGACGGGATCGAGCGCGGGCTCGACGCTGGGGACCCGGCCGACTACGACCTGTTCGAGGAGGACCGGGGCGTCACCCAGGTGCCGGGGTCATTGGCAGAGTCGCTCGCTGCGCTCGAGGCCGACCACGACTTCCTGCTCGCGGGCGGCGTCTTCAGCGAGGAGCTGATCTCGACGTGGATCGGCTGGAAGCGTGAGCACGAGGTGGACGTCGTCCGCCTGCGGCCGCACCCGGCGGAGTTCTCCCTCTACTACGACTGCTGATGGCGGGGTGGGACGAGGCGTTTGCTAGCGTTTCGGGCAGATGCGCGCAGCTGAGACGGCCGCCATGCAGATGCACTTCACGGCGATCTTCGTCTCGCTCCGTAACGCCCGCTAGCCGGCGCTTTCGTCCCTCCCGCCGTCGCCGGCTAGCTGAAAGGTCTTGCGGGACACATCGTTTCGAACGAAAGGACGGCTGCCCGATGGCCGACTCATTGACGAAGCCAACACCGCTTTGGTGCACGTGCGAGAAGCCCCTACCGGTCCACCTGGCCGACCGCAAGGGCGCCGCCCGCAGCGTCTGTGCGCGCTGCGAACGACCCCTCCGGTTGAGCTTGCGCCTTGCGGGCTAACGGATCGTGAACGACACCGTGACGTCTGCGGTCACGTCGGTCGTGCCCGGCTCGATGGGCGTCGACGCATCCTTCGCAGCGAGCGCCGCCGGGCGGAACACCGGTTGCCCGGCGGCGCTCTGCTCGACGACGGTCGAGACGGGGCCGACGCCGAACCCTCCCGCGTCGGCAATCGCGAGCGCCTTCGCGCGGGCGTCGGCGACGGCCTTCTTCAGCGCGTCGCGGTAGAGGGCATCTGAGTCAGACAGGGTCAGTGACGGCCCGTCGACCGTGTTCGCCCCGGCGCCGACTGCGGCGTCGATCAGCGCGCCTGCGCCGGCGATCTTCGCCTTTGCGGACACCGTGTTCTGGGCCGTATAGCCCGTGACCTTGCCCTGCTGGTCGGTGGTCGGGTAGAGCGAGACCTGCTGGGTCTGTACGTCGTCGCCGCCCGCCTGCTTGAGCGCCGCGATCACGGCGTTCATGCTGGTCGCGTTCGTGTCGAGGGCAGCTGCGGCGGTCGCACCGTCGGTACGTACGCCCGCAGACACGGTCGCCTGGTCGGGTACGGCGGTGATCACGCCGTGACCGTTGGTCGTCACGAGATCGGTCTGCGTGCTGTCGCCGCGGGCCGACTCGGGGCGGCCGACACCCGCGAGGGCGGCGACGCCGACGAGCACGGCGACGGCTAGCGGAAGTACCAGGATTCGTCTCATACCCGTCCTACGCCGCCAACCTGCTTTGCTGTCACACGTGCGCTACCGCTTCGTCGATTGCCGCTGGTCGCTCGACGACCCCGGCCTCGGCCGGCGCCTCTACCTCGAGGCCCACGTCCCGGGTGCAGCGTTCCTCGATGTCGACCGCGAGCTCTCGGGGAAGCCCGGACCGGGGGGCCGCCATCCGCTCCCGTCCGCGAGCCAGTTCGCCGCCGCAGCCTCAAGCTGCGGGATCGAGGCGGGCGTCTTCGTCGTAGCCTACGGCGCGCCGGGCGGTGCCGAACGCCTCTGGTGGCTTCTGCGCCACTTCGGCCATGACGACTGCGCGGTGATCGACCTCCCCGACTGGCGCGGCCCGTTACGGGGCGGCGACGAGGAAATCGAGCGTGCGACGTTCATCGCCTCCGAGCGTGACGACGACACGATCGGCCTCGAAGCGCTCGCCGCTCGCCGCGGCGAGCTCGTCGTCGTCGACGCCCGGTTCCCCGCCCGCTGGCGCGGCGAACCGAACAAAGTCGACACGGTTCCCGGAAGGATTCCCGGCGCGCTCAACGCACCGTGGGACGAGCCGCCGCCGCAGCTTCCAGAGGGCGAGCTCGTCGCCTACTGCGGCTCGGGGATCACGGCAACCGTCGTCCTGCACCGGCTCGCGCTCTCCGGTCGGGAAGGGTTGCTCTATCCCGGCTCGTGGTCGGAGTGGGAGCAGCACCCGGAACTGCCGGTCGAACGGTCTTAGGCAGCGGTTGCAGCGGCGGACGCGGTGTGCGATCCGGCGTACGGCGCGAGATACCGCTCCCAGCGCACCGGGATCTTCGGCGTCGCGAGGCGGATGAAGAGCACGGGTGCCGGCGGCCGCGGCCGCGCCGGCAGCACCATCTGGATCTCGTGCGGCAACCGATTGCCCTTCCGCAGGTTGCACGGCGCACAGGAGGTGACGACGTTCTCCCAGCTCGAATCGCCCCCGCGCGATCGCGGGATCACATGGTCGAGCGTCAGCCTGCCGGCTGTGTTCCCGCAGTAGACACACCGCCAGCCGTCACGGGCGAACAGCGCGCGGCGGGAGATCTTCCGCTGCACCATCCGCGGCACCCGCACGTAGTGGACGAGCCGGATCACGTGGGGCCATCGATAGGTGTCGGTGGCCGACCGGAGAGGTCGGTCGAGCTCCTCGACGACCTCGGCTTTTCCCTTGTAGACCAGCACGTGAGCGCGGCGGAGCGAGCACACGTTGAGCGGTTCGTAACTCGCGTTCAGAACGAGTACCTGCCTCACCCTCGGGAACTGTACCCAGAGGAGCCGCGACCGAAGCTGCGCCGCCCGGGCGGGACGGCGCCACTGACGTTCACGCTCCGCGGAGCCGGGCTTCGTCCGGCGGGAGCGCGGCCGCCCGTGGGCGTCAGCGACCCATCGCGCGCTCGACGGCCTCTTGTTCCTCCGGGGACAAGGCGACCGAGGCGCGGCCGCGCTCGAGCTCCTTCATATAGATGCGCGCGTAGTCCCGGCCCTGGATCGCAGTCAGGACGAGACCGGTCCTGGCCGAATCGAGCAGGGCGAGCGAGGCCGATTGATGGCCGCCGGTGTCCTCGTAGGCGTCGTAGCGAACGATGGCCGTGTTCGTGACTGTCGCGTCGACGCGTCGATCGACGCGCGCCAAGCCCGCGACCACCTCGTCGACCGCGCGATGAAGGTCATCGATCCGTGCCTGCAGCGAGACGGCGAAGTCGACGAGATCCTTCCGTCCGCCGCCGACAAGCGCGCGCTGCGCGTCACGAACCCGTCTGACGCGCACCCACGCCCACCAGGCGAGGCCGAGGCCGATCGCGCCGACTGCGACGCCGATGACTGCGACCGCGAATGCTGCTGCGGCGGTGTCGTGCACCCGCCCGAGGCTAGCCGAGCGAGAAGATGACCGGGTAGGACCCCTTGTTGTTGCTCGGGTCCTTCTCGCCGGGGACGGTCGCGACGTCGACGTTGACCGTCGTTTTCTGGGCGAACGGAACCTGGCCGAGGTCGCCGATCGTGATCGACTTCGTCTGGCCCGGGTTGATCAGCGGAAGGGTCTTCGTGCGGACGATCGCACCCTGGGACTTCTGGATCGTCACGGTCACCTTGATCGAGACCTCCTGAGAGTCGCCGGAGTCCTGGATCGTCACGACGAACGCGAGGCCCGTCGTCGCGACGACGGTGTTCGTCGTCGTGGGCGACAGGGTCTGCCCGCCCGGGAGCGTCTTCACCTCGACGATGTTCGTCCCGTGCACGCCGCTCGGGGTGCCGCCGGTGCTCGTGCCGCGGAGCCGGGTGAGGAGCAGTGCCATCGAGCGCTCGGTCGTCAGGTCGCGGTTCGCGACGAAGTTCGAGTCGGGCGGCACGATGCCGCTGATTCCCTGTTTCTGCAGCTCACTTCTGGCGGGGTCCTTGAACAGGTCGTCCCAGACAACGTCGCTCGCGAGCAGCCGGTCGCCCTGCTCGGAGAGCACCGTCGCCTCGCCGGCTGTCTTCGAGGACGGGTTCGCGGCAAACGTGTCGGCGAGGCCCTGGACGCCGCTGACTCGCAGCTGCAGAGCCTCGACCAGCTGCTGGTTCTGGTCGCGCAGAGTGCCGGGCGCGTTCAAGCGCTGCGCCGCGATCACGTTCTGCCGTTCCTGCTCGGCCACGTTGCGGAGCTTCGCCGCCAAGGCGTCTGCCTTGACGCCGGGTGTGATCAGCGCGTTTGCGACTGCCGTCCCGTCGTCTTGTGAACTGCGGGCGATCGTGCCGACGCTGTCCATGTAGTGCTTGGCCTTGTCGTGCTTCGACGTCGACGCGCACGACTGCAGGAGCAAGCCGAAGAAGACAAGCAGGGCGACCACGATCGCGAGGAGGGCAAGCAGCCTCAGCATTGGCGTCAGCCCATGCGGCGTACCGGCCGGCGTCCGGCCCATTCCTGTGCCACGGCCTCCGCGGCGCGGCAGGCGGCCTCGAGTCGACTGCGACTCCGTGGTGGCGGGCTCATCATCGAAGAAATCGAATTGGATGTCGTCGTCGCGCGGGTCCATCCAGCGCGAATCTACCCTGATAGCCGGTCGGAGAAGGGTTTGCCTCGTCCGGGCCGTAACTCCGGAGGGTGTCTTCGACGGCGCACGCCCAAGAGCTCTTCCTCGGCCGCTACCGCCCCATCCGACCGCTCGGCTCGGGCGGCATGGGCCATGTCTGGCTGGCCCGCGACGAGGGGAGCGGGCTCGACGTCGCGCTCAAGATCGTGCCGCGCGAAGGGAAGTCGGGTCACCGCGCCGAGCGCGAGGCCCGCGCGGCAGCCTCGCTCCGCCACCCGCGCTGTCAGCGGATCATCGCCCTCGCACGCGACCCGTCGCACGTGTACATCGCCTACGAGTACATCCCAGGACGCACACTGCGGGAGGCGATCCGCGGTGGGGCGCTCGACGACGCGGGAGCAATCGAGGTCGCCGCGCAGATCGCCGAGGCCCTCGCCCACGCTCACGGCCGCGGCATCGTGCATCGCGACGTCAAGCCGTCGAACGTCCTGCTCGCCGAGTCCGGCTCGATCGACGTGCGACTGCTCGACTTCGGGCTCGCGCAGATGGCCGAGTTCGACACGCTGACGGGGCTCGGTGACATCCCCGGCACGCTGGCGTACATCTCACCGGAACGACTGCACGGCGAGACGGCCACCGCGGCCGCCGATGTGTGGGCTGTGGGCGTGCTGCTGTGGGAGGCGCTCGCAGGCGAGCATCCGTTCTGGGGCGGCGACCTGAGCGAGACGTCGCGGCGCATCCAGGACGGCGCCCCCGCGCTCGAGTCGTTCCGGCCCGACCTCCCGCGGCACGTTCTCGACACCGTCGCAGGCGCGCTCGTCGCCGGCCCCCAGCGCCGTCCCTCTGCCGGGCGGCTCGCGCACGAGCTCCGCTCGCTCCCAAAGCGCCACCGGCAGAAGAGCTCGCAGCCGCCCCGTTCGTCGCGGACGAAGAGCGAGCTCGTGACCGAGCGGCTGCTCCCCGGCGGCCTGACCGGCCTCGCGGCGGGCTGGGTCTCCTCGACGCTTCCGTTCTACCCGCAGCACTGGCCCGCCGCCCTGGCAGTGCTCGGCGTGGCGTTGGGCGCGACCGCCCCGCGCGCAGGCCTCGTCTTCGCCTTGGGAGTCGCGTTCTTCCCGCTCGCGAACATCTCGCTCGGCCTCGCCGCGGTCTACGCCGCGGTCGCGCTCGTCTGGACGGTCCTGAACTGGCGCGACGCGCGCACCGGCCTCCTGCCGGCGCTCGGGCCGTTGCTCGCGCCGCTCGCCGCCCTGACACTCATTCCCGTGGCCGCCCAGCTCGCGCGCGGACGCGCTCGCCGCGGCCTGCTCGCGGCCGCCGCGATCGTGCTCGCCGCGGTCGTCGCCGGGCTCCGCAGGTCTCCGCTTCCCTTCGACGGCTCGTCAGCGCCGCTCGGCCTTGGGATCACGGGCTCCGACCGGCCTAGCGCGGTTGCGCATGCACTCGGTTCGCAGCTGGCCGCGCATCCGGCGCTGATCGCGGAGGCCCTCGTGCTGGCACTGGCCGCCGTCTCGCTTCCGCACGTGCGCAGGCGTGGGCCCTGGCCGGCAGCGGGATTCGCGGCCGCCCTGCTTGCCGCGACAGCGTTGCTCGCACCCGCGGCGGCGGTCCTTCCGTTCGTGATCGGTGCGTGGCTGACCGCGGCCGCACTGGCCGTCGAACCCAGTCCGTAGACTTTCCTGCTCCGGGCACTCTCCCGGACAGCCGCCATGTCCGTGCTCCGCGCCATCGAATCGAAGCTCGAGTCGCTCTTCGAGGGCGTGTTCGGCCGCGCCTTCCGGACGAATGTCCAGCCGGTTGAGCTGGCCCGCAAGCTCGTCAAGGAGATGGACGACCACCGGAACGTCTCCGTCTCGCGGGTCTACGTCCCGAACGAGTACACCGTCTTCCTTTCGCCTGGCGACCGCGAGCAGTTCGCAAGCTACGAGCGCCAGCTCTGCGCCGAGCTCGCCGACTACCTCGCCGAGCACGCCCGCCGCGAGAATTACGCGCTGCTGACCTCGCCCCAGGTTCAGCTCGACACCGACGACGACCTGGACGTCGGCGTCTTCGGGATCGCGACGCGACTCGTCCAGACCTCCGGCGGCGATCCGGCCCCGGCGGCCGAAGTCGGCCACACGATGATCTACAAGCCTTCGACCCCGCTCGTTCCCCAGCCGACGGAGGCCGCCGCGCCGGTCGTCCCGGTCGTGCGAGAGGTGGCTGTCCTCCGCTGGAACGGCGAGCGCCACCAGATCGACCAGGGCCGCGTCGTGCTCGGCCGGTCGAAGGACGCCGACCTGCAGGTGGTCGACCCGAACGTCTCGCGCCGACACGCCGAGTTGCGCCAGGAGGGCGCGACGTACTGGCTGGTCGACCTCGACTCGACGAACGGCGTCGAGGTGCGCGGCAAACGCGTGAAGCGGTTGAAGCTCGAGGACGGGACTCGGTTCACGATCGGCTCGACCGAGATCGCATTCTCGAGGGAGACTGAATGACGCTCGCGTCAGCTCAGGTGGAGAGCACGCTCCTCCTGCTCAAAATCGGGTTTCTCGTCCTTCTCTACCTCTTCATCTGGCGCATCGTCCGCTCGGCTGCACGTGATCTGCGGCTGCCTCAGGAGTCGATGATCCTCGGGCCGCAGCAGGCTGCAGCGGCAGGGCTCGTCGCACAGCCGTTGACACGAGAGCTCGGCCGGCTCGTCGTGCTTGCGAGTCCAGCGCTCACAGAAGGCGACGTCGTCTCCCTCGATGCGCATCCTCTGACCGTGGGCCGCGCGGGCAACAACGACGTGCCGCTACCGGAGGACGAGTTCGCGTCGGGGCGTCACGCCCGCTTCGAGCCGCGGCGCGACGGTGTCTATGTCGAGGACATCGGCTCGACGAACGGGACGTTCGTCAACGGCATCCGCCTGACGCGCGACCGCCGCCTCACACCCGGCGACGTCGTGCGGGTCGGCGAGACGGATCTGAGGTTCGAGCCATGAGTTCGCGAGTCCAGATCGGCCAGAAAGAGGTACGCACCGATCCGGGCCGCAAGCGGCATCACAACGAGGACTCGTATGTCTTCCAGCCGCCGTTGTTCGCGATCGCCGACGGGATGGGCGGCGCACGCGCCGGTGAGGTCGCATCCGCGCTCGCAGCCGACGCGCTGAACGAGGCGCGCGGAGTGGACGGCGGCAAGCGGATCGTCGTCGAGCTGATCCAGGAGGCGAACCGCCGCGTCCACGCCCGGGCCTCGACCGACGCCGAGACCTCTGGGATGGGAACGACGATCACGGTCGCGCGCGTCGAGGACGACGGGACCGTGACGTTCGGCCACGTCGGCGACTCACGCGCCTACCTGCTGCGTGCGAACGACCTCGAGCAGCTGACCGACGATCATTCGCTCGTCGCCGAGCTCGTGCGACGCGGCGAGCTGTCGGCCGAGGCCGCCGAGGTGCACCCTCAGCGCTCGGTGATCACGCGCGCGCTCGGCACCGATCCCGACGTCGACGTCGATGCCTTCTCGGTCGACGGGGAGGCCGGCGACGTCTTCCTGATCTGCTCGGACGGGCTGTCGGACATGGTCGACGGCACGACGATCGAGGCGATCCTGCGGGAGCATCGCGCCAGTCTCGACGAGGCGGCGCGCTCGCTCGTTCGGGCCGCGAACCGCGCGGGCGGCGACGACAACATCACCGCCATCCTCTTCGAGCTCGTCGAGGCGCCTCAGCGAGCCGGCGAGCCGGACGAGGAGACCCGCGAATACACCCCATCGCTCGACGAGGAAGACACGCTTCACCCGGAGGACGGCGTGGCTCCGCCTGCTCCGGCCGAGACGCCCGCCGAGGCGCTCCCCGAGGAAGTGTCGGCCCCGCAGGCAGGGCTCGGCAGACGGCTCCTGGCGCTCACCGTGATCGTCGCGCTCATCGTCGTCATCGTCGTGCTCGTCTGGTGGGGGCTCGCGCGCTGAGACCACCTCTCAAACCTCGTAACCGGGAGCTGCTCTACCTGATCGGCGTCGGCGTGTTGACAGGGCTCGGCTTCGCCTCGGTCTACATCGCACGGCAGTCGCAGGTCAGCTGGGGATCGCTCAGCTACGCGCTCTTCTTCTTCGGCCTCTACCTCGCGGCGCACGTCGTCGCGCGCCTGACCGTGCCGAACGCCGACCCGTATCTGCTGCCGATCGCCGGGCTCCTGACCGCCGTCGGCGTCACCGAGATCTACCGTCTGGGCGCGAGCGACGCTTTCAAGCAGGGGCTTTGGATCGTGATCGGCGTGGCACTCTTCGCGCTCGCGTTGCTACGTCTGCGGCGCGACTTCCGCGTGCTCGAGCAGTACAAGTACCTGTTCGGGCTCGGGGCGATCGCGCTGCTCTTCCTGCCCCGGGTGCCGCACCTCGGCACGACCGTCAACGGCGCGCGCCTGTGGGTCCATGTCGGCGCGTTCCGGTTTCAGCCCGGCGAGTTCTCGAAGATCTTCCTGATCGTTTTTCTCGCCGCGTACCTCCGGGAGAAGCGCGAGGTGCTCGCGCAAGCCCGCCTGAAGGACGTCGGGCCGCTGCTCGTGATCTGGGGCGCGTGCATGCTCGTGCTCGTCTCGTCCAACGACCTCGGATCGGGTCTGCTCTATTTCGGGATCTTCCTGGCGATGCTGTACGTCGCGACCGCGCGCCTGTCGTTCGTGATCGGCGGGATCGTGCTCTTCCTGGCCGGCGGCTATGTCGCCTACGACCGCATCGCGCACGTTCACGAGCGCGTCACGATCTGGCTGCAGCCGTGGACGACGAGCAAGGTCTACTGCCCGTCGACAGGCGGCCTCGCGCTGCGCCAGGACTGCGAGAGCTACCAGCTCGTCAAGTCGCTCTACTCGATCGGGAACGGCGGCTTCGGCGGCGCCGGCCTGGGCAAGGGAACGTTCACGACCACCAACGGCCAGGCGCTCATCCCCTACGTGAACAGCGACTTCATCTACTCGGCGCTCGCCCAGGAGCTCGGCCTGATCGGAGCGGCGGCGCTGCTGCTCGTCTACATGCTCTTCGTGGCGCGCGGGATGAAGATCGCGCTGCAAGGCGACGACGGCTTCTCGAAGCTGCTCGCGGCCGGCCTGACGTTCGGCTTCGCGCTCCAGACATTCATCATCGTCGGCGGCGTCCTGCGGATCATCCCGCTGACGGGCATCACGCTGCCGTTCGTCTCCTACGGCGGCTCCTCGGTCGTCGCGAACTTCCTTCTTCTCGCCGGACTACTCCTCGTCTCGCACCGGGCCAACTCCGTATGACCGCGCGCCTATGAACCAGCAGATCTCGAGAATCGCGATCGTCTCGCTGTTGCTGCTGACATCGCTGATCGCCGCCACGACCTACTGGCAGGTGTGGGCTGCCCCCGGGCTCTCCGCGCGGCAGGACAACGCGATCCAACGCGTCGCGCAGTTCCAGATCAGGCGCGGGCTCATCTATGCGTCCGACGGCAAGACGGTGCTCGCGAAGAACATCGCGAAGAAGTCTGGCAGCTCGACGCTCTTCTTCCGCACGTATCCGACGAAAGGCTTCGCATCGCAGACAGTTGGCTACTCGACCCAGGGCCGCGCCCGCGCCGGGCTCGAGCGGTCGCAGAACGCCTACCTGACAGCCGCCAACGCGAATCTCGGAACTATCTGGGACAAGATCAGCGACAAGCTGAAAGGCACCACCGTCCGCGGCAACAACCTCGTGCTGCACCTGAAGGTCGGCGCGCAGAAGCTCGCCGAGTCGCTGCTCGCGGGCAAGTGCGGCGCCGCGGTCGTCCTCAATCCCAAGACCGGTGCCGTCTACGTGATGGCGTCGTCGCCGACGTACAACCCGAACCGCATCGAGTCGGCGAGCGGCTACGCGAACATCATCCACGCGCCTGCCGCCTGCCCGGGCTCGTCAGCGGCGCTCCTGAACCGCGCCACCCAGGGCCTCTACTCGCCGGGGTCGACCTTCAAGACGGTCACGGCGGCTGCCGCGCTCGATTCGGGCAAGTACACGGCCGACTCGCGCTTCTTCGACCCTGGCTACTGCGAGGTCTATGGGCAGAAGGTCTACAACGCCGGCAACCCGGACCAGCAGGGCCTTGAGAGCTACGGCAACGTCACGCTCGTGCAGGCGTTCGAGCATTCGATCAACGCCGTCTTCTGCAACATCGGCAAGGCGCTCGGCGCGAAGCGGGTGCTCGACGAGGCGAAGCAGTTCGGCTTCTACTCGAAGCCGCCGCTGGAGCTGCCCTCGAACGAGATGGCCGCGAGCGGCCTTTACAACCTGAAGACGCACTCCCTCTACGACAACGCGGCGATCGTCGACCCGGGCCGCCTCGCCTTCGGGCAGGAGCACCTGCTCGTGACGCCGCTGCAGATGGCGCTCGTCGCCGGGGCGGTCGCGAACGGTGGCAAGATGATGGAGCCGCACGTGCTCAAGGAGGTGACGTCACCGACCGGGAGCACGATCGTGAAGGTGAAGCCGCGCCTCTGGCGCCGCGCCATGAAACCGCAGACGGCCGCCACGTTGAACCAGATGATGCAAGCCGTCGTCCAGTCCGGAACGGGCACGGCGGCTGGGATTCCCGGCGTCAAGGTCGCCGGCAAGACGGGAACAGCCGAAACCGGCCAAGACCGCGTCTATACGGCATGGTTCATCTTCTTCGCTCCCGCCGACAACCCGCAGGTGGCGGGCGCTGTGGTGCTGGAGCACCAGCTGAACGGCTTCGGTGGCTCGGTCTCCGCTCCGATCGCCAAGCAGCTGATGGAGGCGATTCTCCCCGCGGCGTCGAAGTAAGGCCGTCGAAGTAGCAGGGCACCCAACATGACGACTTCAGACACCCTGATCGACCGCATCTTCGACCAGCGCTACGTGATCAAGCGCAAGCTTGGCTCGGGCGGGATGGCCGACGTCTACCTCGCGGAGGACCAGGAGCTCGGCAGGAGCGTCGCACTGAAGCTGCTCGACGACCGCCATGCTTCCGACGAGCAGTTCGTCGAGCGCTTCCGCCGCGAGGCCCAGAGCGCCGCCGGGCTGAACCACCCGAACATCGTCTCGATCTTCGATCGCGGCCGCGCCGAGGGCACCTACTACATCGCGATGGAGTACCTCGACGGCCGCACACTCAAAGAGCTGCTCGTCCGCAACGGGCCGACGCCGATCCCGATCGCGATCGACTACGCGCGCCAGATTCTCGGCGCGCTCGCGTTCGCGCACCGAAACGGGATCGTCCACCGCGACATCAAGCCGCACAACATCGTCGTCGGCGGGGACGGTCGGCTGAAGGTGACGGACTTCGGGATCGCACGCTCGGGCGCCTCGCAGATGACCGAGGTCGGGTCGATCGTCGGCACTGCGCAGTACCTCTCACCCGAGCAGGCACGCGGCGCCCCCGTCGACCCGCGCTCCGATCTGTACTCGCTCGGCGTGGTGCTGTACGAGATGCTCACCGGCTCGGTGCCGTTCACTGGCGACACGCCGGTCGAGATCGCGATGAAGCACCTGTCGCAGGTGCCGAAGCCGCCGTCGGAGCTCCGCCCGGACATCCCGCACGACCTCGACGCCGTCGTCACCCGCGCTCTCGCCAAGGATCCCGACCAGCGCTACTCGTCGGCCGAGGAGATGGACGCCGACCTGGCCCGCGTCGCCCGCGGTGTGTCGGTCTCGCGTGAGACCGAGGATGCGATGACGCAGGTGCTCTCGGGCGCCGGGATCGCCGCCGCGCCCACCATGGTCACGCGGGCTCGCGGTGTCGCACCGCCCGCGCCGCCGGCCTACCGTGCGCCGGGTCAGTACTACGAGGAGCCACCGCGCGGGCGCTCGGTATGGCCATGGCTGATCGCGCTCGGGCTGATCATCGCGGGCGGGATCGGGGGCTGGTTCCTCTACCACAAGATTCAGGATCAGCTGAACCAGAACAAGCCGGTCGCGGTTCCGGACGTACGTCTGCTCGCCCGACCGCTCGCGGTCGCGAAGATCAAGGAGGCAGGTCTGACACCGCGCGTGTTCAAAGCCGCGAGTGACACGGTGCCGGCAGGGCAGGTTTCCGAGGAAAACCCGGCGGGAGGCTCGAAGGTCGGCAAGGGCTCGACGGTGACACTGACCGTATCGACCGGCGTGGAGCAGGTGCAGATCCCGAGCGTGATCGGCCAGGACGTCAACCAGGCGGTCGCTGCGCTGGCTCAACTCGGGCTCGATCCGAACATCGTCCGGATCTACTCGACGGCCCAGGCCGACACGGTCACGGCACAACAGCCGCACGCCGGCGATCGCGTCCCGAAGGGCAGCAAGGTGCGGATCAACGTCTCGCGCGGCGCGAAGCCGGTTCAGGTGCCGGACGTGACGGGTGAGCCGTTCGCGAACGCGAAATCGGCCCTGCAGGGCCAGGGCTTCACCGTCTTGAGGGTCGACATCCAGTCCGACCAGGCCCAGGGCGTGGTCGTCGCGTCCGATCCACCCGCGGGAAGCAGCGTCGCGAAGGGGTCAAAGGTCACGCTCTCGGTCTCGAAGGGGCCGGCGACGACCCAGATACCGGATGTGTCGGGCCAGAGCCAGGCTGACGCGACGTCGATCCTCGAGGGCGCGGGCCTCAACGTCGCAGTGATCATCGACCAGGTCACCGATCCGAGCCAGGACGGGATCGTCCTTTCGACCAACCCAGCGGCGGGCGCCGACGCGAAGGCGGGCGAGATCGTGACGATCCACGTGGGGCAGTTGACGGGCGGGCCGGGCGGCGATGGCACGACCACGACGCTGACGACGCCGTGAGCCGGCGCATCGCCGTGATCCTGGGCGGCCGGTCGAGCGAGAACCCGATCTCGGTCGCGTCGGCGGCGAGCGTGATCGCGGCGCTCGAGGAGCGCGGCAACGAGGTCGTCTCCGTCCAGATCGACAGGGACGGCCGCTGGCAGCTCGAGCAGAGCCAGCGCAGATTCCTGCCCCCGGCACCCGGCACCGACCTCGAGCGGCTCCCGGGGCGGGACGTGGCCGCAACGCTCGCCAATGTCGACGTGGTGTTCCCCGTCTTGCACGGGCCGTTCGGCGAGGACGGGACGGTGCAAGGGCTTCTCGAGCTCGCGGGCGTGCCGTACGTAGGCGCCGGCGTGCTCGCCTCGGCCCTCTGCATGGACAAGGACGTCTTCAAGTCGGTGCTCCGCGACCATGACATCCCGGTGACCGAGAACATCACGCTGCGCCTAGGGGACGAGCCTCGGAACCCCTTCGGCTATCCCTGCTTCGTCAAGCCTGCTCGGCTCGGGTCGAGCGTCGGGATCACCAAGGCTCACGATGACGAGGAGCTGCTGGCGGGCGTGCGGCTCGCGTTCGAGCACGACGAGAAGGTCCTGGTGGAGCAGTTCGTCGACGGCGTCGAGGTCGAGGTCGGCGTGCTCGGCAGCCGCGAGCCCGTCGCGTCGCTGCCCGGGGAGATCGTCGTGACACACAACGAGTGGTACGACTTCGAGGCGAAGTACGACGAGGGCGAGATGAACCTGATCGTTCCGGCACGGCTCGAGGAGACGCAACTCGAACGAGCCCAGGAGCTGGCAGTTCGCGCGTTCATCGCCACCGACTGCGAGGGCATGGCGCGGGCCGATCTGTTCGTGCGCAACGACGGCGAGGTGCTCGTCAACGAGCTGAACACGATTCCCGGATTCACGTCGACGAGTGTCTACGCCCAGCTGTTCGCCGCGTCGGGCGTACCGTACGGCGAGCTGCTCGAGCGCCTTGCCGCACTGGCGGTCGAGCGCTTCGACCGGCGCGGCCAGCTCCGGTTTTGACGAGGTTCCGGCGGCTCTGGAACCCATGGCGGCTTCTGGTCGTCCGCCACCCCGTGCTCTCCGCCGACGACCGCGCCGCCTTCGACGAGCTGCTCGGGCGGACCCCGGCAGGTGGAGTGATCGACTACCGCCTGCCGCAGCCGAAATGGTGGTTCCTCCACCACCAGATCGCGCGCGGCTTCCTGGTGCACGGCTCGAACGAGCCGGCGATCGCCGAGTTCCGCACCCGGGCAAACCTCGACGCGCACCAGCAGCCGGTCGAAGCCGTCTTCGCCTCTGACGACGCGATCTGGCCGCTCTACTTTGCCGTCGTCAACCGCCCGGTCGCGCAGAGCTACATCAACTGGTGCGAGCACGTCGGCGGCAGGTCGCGTTACCTCTTCTCGATCGGATCCAACCCGCGTGACGAGCGTTCGTGGACCACCGGGACGATCTACCTCTTGCCGCGGGCAACCTTCCGCGCGACACCCGACAGCCGTGAGCTCGTGAGCGAGGTTCCCATTCGCCCCCGCGCGCGCCTGACCGTGGCACCCGAGGATTTTCCGTTGCACGAACGGACGCGTGGCCACCGTCGCGGCGAGTCGGTGCGCAGCGTCGCGCTGCGAAACGCACTCAGGTTGCGGTGACTTCGTTGATCTTCGCGTCGACGAAGCTCGGCCCAAGCCTCGTGATCCAGATCTCGTAGTAGCGGAACGAGCCGCCGGAGATCCGGAAAGCCGTCCCGTCGGAGACGGTCTGCGAAGCCGAGACGTCCTTCGTGAACGAGGTCGGCGAGTCGCCGCCCTTGATCACCGCAACGAAGCCCGGCGTCACCGTGGCAATGCGCAACTCACGGAGCGCCACCGCGCGGCCGGGATCAAGCACGAGCCCGACGCCCGGCTTACCAGCGAGACTCGGCGCGTCGTCGTAGTGCTCGGTCTTCCAGTACGTCGTTGCATTGCCGTCTGTCGCGTAGTGGGCGAGCTCGTCGTGCTCGCCGTCGGTGCCGTACGGGTCGTACGCCGTCGTTGCGAGCAGATGCACGGCGCGACCCGCGGAACCGCCCCCACCCCCGACGGGGTTGCCGGGCGTATGCCCGGTCAGGACGAGCACCGCGACGACCGCCCCGATCGCGAGCAGCGAGACGATCAGCGCCAGCACGGGCCACGGCGAAAGCCTGTCGTGCCGCCGCGCACGAAGCGGAGGCGCGATGATCTCCGTCCCGTCCCCGTCCCCGAAGCTGAGCTCGCGCAGGCAGGCCTCGAGCTCCTGGCAGAACGCCGCCATCGTCGGGAAGCGGTCATCTGCATCCTTCGCCATCGCCGTCTGCAACGCGGCCTCGACGTGCAACGGGACGTCGGGCCGCTCGACACGCACGGACGGCGGCGGCTCGTTGATGTGCCGCATCGCGACGGCGACGAAGTTCTCGCCAGGGAAGGGAACCTTCGTCGTCAGCAGCTCGTAGAGGACGACGCCCAGCGAGTAGACGTCGCTGTGCTCGTCGACACGGCGACCCTGCGCCTGCTCGGGGGCGATGTAGTCGGAGGTGCCGAGCACCGTGCCGGTCTGTGTCATTCCGTGCTGCACGTCGAGCGAGCGCGCGATCCCGAAGTCGGTCACCTTTGCGTCGCCGCTGCCGTTCAGCAGGACGTTCTGCGGCTTGACGTCGCGGTGGACGAGCCCCTGGCCGTGCGCGAACGAGAGGCCGCGCGCGATCTGGATCGCGAGCTCGAGCGCCCTGGCGACGGGCATCGGACCTTCCCGTTCGATCAGGCGCTTCAGGTTCTCCCCGTCGACGTACTCGAAGACGATGAACTGACGCCCCTCGTGCTCGCCGCGGTCGATCACCGAGACGATGTTGGGATGCGAGAGGGTGGCGACGGCCCGCGCCTCGCGGCGGAACCGTTCGACGTGCGCCTCGTCGGAGCCGTAGTGCTCGTGCAGGACCTTGAGCGCCACCTTGCGGGCGAGCAGACGATCGTGCGCCCTGTAGACGCTCGACATTCCTCCGGTCCCGACGAGCTCCTCGAGCTCGTAGCGGCCTGACAGCACCTGGCCGATCATCGCCCTGACTGAGGGTACAGCGGGTCCAGTTAAAAGGCCGCTGCGAGCGTGTCTTCCCAGACGTGGAGCGCTTCGTCGAGCTCCGCGTCGGAGATCACGAGCGGCACGAGCACCCGGATGCAGTTGCCGGCCACACCCGCCTTCAGGAGCAACAGGCCGCGCTGGAGCGCGCCGTCGACGACACGCGAGGCGAGCTCGGAGTCCGGCTGCTTGCCTCCCGAGACGAGCTCGATCGCGAGCATCGCCCCAAGCCCGCGGACGTCGCCGACCTGCGGCCAGCGCTGCTGCCACCCCTCCATCCGTGTCCGCATCACCTCGCCGATGGCGGCGGAGCGCGCGACAAGGCCTTCGTCCTCGATCACGTCGAGCACCGCGACGGCCGCGGCCTGCGCCACCGGGTTGCCGACGTACGTCCCGCCGACCCCGCCAGCGGCAGGTGCGTCCATGATCGCGGCCTTGCCCAGCACGCCCGAGAGCGGCAGGCCCATTGCGATCGACTTGGCAACCGTGATCAGGTCGGGCTCGACACCGAAATGTTCGATCGCGAAGAACTTCCCCGTGCGGGCGAACCCGCTCTGCACCTCGTCGCAGACAAGAACGATCCCGTGCTCGTCGCAGAGTTCGCGCAAGCCGACGACGAACTCGGGCGCGGCGGGGATGAAGCCGCCCTCTCCCTGGACGGGCTCGAAGACGATCGCCGCGACGTCCTCGGCGGCGACCAGGGTCGAGAAGGCGCGGCGCAGCGAGGCGAGCGCCTCACTCGCGCTCGGACCGCGATACGCGTTCGGGAACGGCACCCGGTAGACCTCTGGGGCGAATGGGCCGAGCCCGGCCTTGTATGGATGCGTCTTCGACGTCAAGGCAAGCGACAGATACGTACGCCCGTGGAAAGCCCCGTCGAAGCCGATCACCGCGGGCCGCCCGGTGTAGGCGCGCGCGAACTTGACGGCGTTCTCGACCGCCTCGGTGCCGGCATTGAAGAACGCCGCCTTGGCAGGCCCCGTGAACGGGGTGAGCCGAAGCAGGCGCTCGGAGAGCGTGGCGTAGATCTCGTAGGGCACGACCGTGTAATCCGTGTGCGTGAACCGCTCCAGTTGCTCGACGGCCGCAGCGACGACGTGGGGATGGGCATGCCCGACGTTCAAGCACCCGACGCCCCCAGCGAAGTCGATGAACACGTTGCCGTCGACGTCCGTCAACGTCGCGCCGCGGGCCTCGGCGGCAGCGAGCGGGAACGTGATCTCAAGCGGCGCGGCAACGCTCGCCGCCAGCCGCGAGAGCACCTCCCGCGAACGCGGCCCGGGCACCTCGGTTCTGAGCTCGATCGTCCGTGTCGCCGCCATCGCGGAACGAGCGTAGCGCACCGAGCGCGGTCTGCATATCTGCATACTTTCTTCTCAATCTCAGTAGTAGCCACCGATCGCGATTCGCTCACGCCTCGACCTGACGACGAGCAAGGAGGCGGTCGTCGGGTTCAACAAACGGGCGACCACGGCTACGGTCAGCGTCTGGTTCGCGATCCGGCGCACGGGCGGAGCCTGGCAGCGAGTGGCCGCCGATGACTCCGCCCGTACCGGGCATTTCTCGAGCCGGGGCGATTCCGCAGGCACGAGCGCGTCCAGGGCGTAACCGTCGCGCGCGGCACCAGCGGGTCGGTCGCCGTCTCGCCGATTCTGTCGTTCGGCCCGAATCCTAGATCCCCTAGATCTCGGGCTGCGGTTCGCCGGCCTCCGGGCCGAGACGCTCGATCACGTCGCGCACGTTCTGAAGCTCTTGCTCCAGCTGGGCCTGGTAGGCCTGCAGGCGCTCGAGCCAGACGTCCCGACTCGGGAAGCCGTGCCGACCGAAGCCGTGGCGGCCGCGGCCGCGCTGCTCATGGCGTCCTCTGCACATATACGCTCACCTCCTCTCGCTTGTTCACTTGCCACTATTACCTAATGATAACTGTTAAGTCAGAGTAGCTATTCCCGGCGCGCCACACACGGAACTGGCGGAGCTGAGAAGCGCCCTTCGTCAGGTGCTGCGGCGGCTTTGGCGCCGCCGCGCCCCGTTTGGGCTCTTCACGCTCGACGCCGAACAGCCTCAGCTCGGCCGCCGACATGTCGCGGCGCTCGCCCACGTCGGCACAGAGGGCGCCCAGACGGTGAGCGAGATCGCTGCCGCCGTCGGCGTCTCGCTGCCGGCAGCGAGCAAGCTGACGACCGAGCTCGAGGCGCACGGTCTCGTCCGGCGCAGCGAGGATCCCGCCGATCGGCGCCGGACCGTGGTCGAGCTAGCGCCCGAGGCTGCCGAGCGCGTCCGTGCGTGGCTCGCCGCTCGCGACCGGCCGCTCGAGCGTGCACTCGGAGCGCTCGACGCCGAGGAGCGCGCCGCGTTCCTGAAGGGACTGCGCGCGCTCGCGGACGCGCTGATGGAAGAATCGGAGCATGGTCCTCTCCGATCGCACGATCTCAAGGCTCATCGACGAAGGTCGCATCGCGATCGACCCGTATGACGAATCGCTGCTGCAGCCGTCGAGCGTGGACGTACGAGTCGACCGCTACTTCCGCGTCTTCCACAACGCCCGTTACCCGTACATCGACGTCAAGCTGCCGCAGGAGGAGCTAACCGAGCAGGTCGAGATCGACGACGAGCGCCCCTTCATCCTGCACCCGGGCGAGTTCGTGCTCGGCTCGACGCTCGAACGCGTGACACTCCCGGACGATCTTGTGGCCCGCTTGGAAGGGAAGAGCTCGCTGGGGCGCCTCGGCCTGCTCATCCACTCCACCGCGGGGTTCATCGACCCGGGCTGGGACGGCCACGTGACGCTCGAGCTCTCGAACGTCGCTAACCTGCCGATCACCATCTACCACGGGATGAAGATCGGGCAGATCTCCTTCATGCAGCTGAGCGAGCCCACGTCGACGCCGTACGGAACCGCGTCACTCGGCTCGAAGTACCAGGGCCAGCGCGGGCCAACACCGTCCCGCTACTGGCAGAACTTCGAATCGTGAAGATCCTCGTCACCGGCGCCACGGGCTTCGTCGGGCCGAGCATCGTTCATGCCCTACGCGCGGAGAGTCGGGACGTCCGCGCACTCGTTCGGCGTCCTGACCGAGCGTCGAGCCTGGCCGCGCTCGGCGTCGAGCTGGTTTCCGGCGACGTCACCGATCCAGAGAGCCTGAAAGCCGCGGCCGACGGCTGCACGCACGTCGTCCATCTCGTGGCCATCATCAAGGGGCGAACCGACGACTTCCACCGCGTGATGACGGTCGGGACGCGGAACCTGCTCGCGGCCGCCAAGGCGGCCGGGGTCGAGCGGTTCGTCCTGATGAGCGCTCTCGGGACGAGCGAGGCGACGGGGGTGCCGTACTACGAGGCGAAGCTGGCGGAGGAGCGCGACGTGATCTCGTCGGGTCTGGAGTACACGATCTTTCGCCCGAGCTTCATCTTCGGGCCGGGCGGCGGCGCGCTCGCGACATTCATGCGCCAGGTGAGACTGTCGCCCGTCGTGACCGTGATCGGCAACGGAGTGCAACGCTCACAGCCGATCTGGCGCGACGACGTGGCCGCGTACTTCGCCCGCGCGGTCGACGATCCGAACGCCGCGAACAGGCTGTTCGAGCTTGGCGGGCCCGACACCGTCGACTGGGACGGGCTCTATCGGACGATCGCGAAGGTGCTCGGCAAGCGGCGGCCGCTGGTTCATGTTCCGTTCGGGATCGCCCGCACCGGCGCCCGTCTCACCGAATGGCTGCCCGGCGCGCCGCTCAGCGCCGATCAGGTGACGATGCTGCAAGGGGCCGATAACGTCGTCTCCAACTCGGATGCCGTCGACACCTTCTCGATCCCGCTCCTCCCGCTCGAAGAGCAGATCCGCCGCGCCGCCTGAGCGGCGGCTTTCGCTGCTTTTGCTCCTCGTTGCCGCTCACCAGCGGATGACTCAGCTCGTCGAACGCGAGCTCGCGGCGGACGGAGTCGCGGCCGATGGGTACGCGATGCTCAGCCTGATCGGCGTGCGTGGCCCGGTACGGTTGACGGAACTCGCGGGCGACCTGGGTCTGCCGCTGACGACGGCCTCAGACGTGGTACGCCGGCTCGAGTCGAGACGCTACGTCCGTCGGCATGTGAACCCCGACGACGCACGCTCGTGGCTGTTCGAGCTTTCAGCGGCTGGTGATCGCGAGTGGAAGCGCGGGTGGGGAGCGCTGCAGCGGATCTTTGCGCACCTCGGTACAGAGCTCGGCGACGATGCCGCCGTACGCGAGGCACTGATCAGCCTCGACGCCGCGTTCGCCTCGGCGTTAACCGACGATTAATACGGTTTCGGATCTTTTGCTCCGACCTCGGACTATCGTCGCGCCATGCGCACACTCGCTCTCACACTCGTAGCCGCCGGCGCGCTTGCGTCGGTCGCCGTCGGCGGCGCAAAGGCGCCTACTGTCGTCGCCAAGATCAAGGTCGGGATCGGCACCGCACCGTGCGCCGCGTTCGGTGGCGCAGGGTCCGTTTGGGTCAGCGAGTACGGATCGCCGTACCTGCTGAAGATCAACCCACATACGAACAAGGTCGTGAAGAAGACCGGGATCGGATCCGGCTCGTGCGGTCTCGGCTTCGGCGCGGGCTCGCTCTGGATCGAGGACACGAGCTCGAGCACGATCAGCCGCGTCTCGGCGAGCAGCGGCAAGCGCACGGCAGCTGTGACCGTCGGCATCCAGCCGTACGACGCGACCTTTGCCTACGGCGCCGTGTGGGCGACGTCGAACGGCATCGGCGATGTCGAACGCATCGACCCGGCACGCAACAAAGTCGTCAAGCGCTACCCACTCGCCACCGCGACGGGCGTCGTCGGCGCCTTCAGCTCGATCTGGGCGGCGGGACAGGACGGCGTGATTCGCATCGACCCCGCCACCGACCAGGTCGCCGCGAAGATCCCGATCGAGGGGGGCGCGGGCTGGACGGCAGCGTCTGCGGACGCGGTCTGGGTGACGACGACGACCGGAGTCGCCCGAATCGACCCGGCCACGAATACCGTCGCAGCCACCATCCCGCTCGGGACGCCGGCACTCGGAGATCCCGCCGTGGTCGCGGGCAAGCTGTGGGTGCCGAAGATCCGGGCCAACACGATCGCGGTGATCGACCCGGCCACGAACGCGGTCTCATCCACGGTCAAGGCCGGCGCCGGGCCCTTCGTGGTCACGGAGATCGCCGGCGAGGCCTGGATCCCGAGCTGGAAGGGCCGCGACATCTGGCGCATCAAGCCGTGAACCGTGAGAACAGACTCGACCAAACAATTCGGCCAAAACAGAGGGGCCCCTTTCGGGGCCCCTCAGTCGGTGACCAGCTGGGATTTCGTAGAGGCGCTTCCGGCCGATTAAGGCGGCGCGTTACGCGAGTCCCCCACGCTGGCTAGGCGATTCCCCGACAAGGTCCCGGGGACACACCTCTACGAGCTGGTACCTCCACTGCCCGTACTGGAAATCTCCAACGCCGGACCACCTCCTTTCCGCGGTTGAAGAAAACATTAGCGGATCAGGTTGACGGACGGAGCTCTTCGACAGCGGCCCGGACGAAGCACGCGGCGAGGTGGTCGTTGACCACCCCACAGGCCTGCATCGCCGCGTACGCGGTCGTCGGCCCGACGAAGCGGAAGCCGGCTTTCCGGAGCGCCTTCGAGAGCGCGACAGACTCGGGCGTCGTCGCCGGCCAGTCGGCCGTCGACCTCGGCCGCCGCTCGCGGGCCGGGCGGTGCGACCAGAACAGCTCCTCGAGCGGCGAGTCTGCTTCGCGGAGCGCGAGCGTCGCCCGTGCGTTCGCGATCGTCGCCTCGATCTTCCCGCGATGCCGAACGATCGCCACGTCGGCGAGCAACCGCCCCACGTCGCGCTCGCCGAACCGGGCGACCGCCTCCGGGTCGAATCCCGAGAACGCGGCCCTGAACCCCTCACGCTTGCGGAGGATGGTCAGCCACGAGAGACCCGACTGGAAGCCCTCGAGGCACAGGCGCTCGTAGACGCCGCTCTCCGTCGAGACAGGACGGCCCCACTCCTCGTCGTGGTAGGCGAGGTAGAGCGGATCCGTCGTGTACCAGCAGCGTTCTATGTGTCGACGACCTCGACCTTGACGATCCCGTCCTCCACCGTCACCGGGTAGGTCGCGACCGGCTCGAACGCGGGCAGAGAGAGCGGGCGCCCGGAGCGGAGGTCGAACGCCGAGCCGTGGCGCGGGCAGATCACTCGGCACATGTCCTCGTCCCACTCCCCTTCGCAGAGCGGGCCATCGTCGTGCGAGCAGCGATCCTCGAGGGCGAACAGCTCGCCGCCGCAGTTGTAGACGCCGATCGACGTCCAGCCGAGCGCGACGATCTTCGCAGAGCCCGGCCCGAAGTCCGCCAGCGGGGCGACATCGATCTTCGGAGGCACGAGCGGCTAGTCGAACTGGAGGTCGGCGGCGAGCCCCTGCCACTCCTCCGGCAGCGGCGTGCCTTTCGCCTTGTTCAGCGCGACCTTGAGCACGCCGAGACCGAGGATCGCGCACTTGAGGCGGATCGGGGTGAGCGGAATGCCGATCTCGGCGAGCAGCTCCTCCTTCGGGAGGGCCGCGACATCGGCCGCCTTCCGCCCCTGGACGAGCTCGGTCAGCATCGACGTGGCCGCCTGGGAGATCGCGCAGCCGCGGCCCTCGAAGCCGATCGCGGCGATCGTCTCACCGTCGTCGGCGAACTTGACCGTGATCGTCACCTCGTCGCCGCAGAGCGGGTTCTCGCCCTCGGCGTGCGCATCGGCGTCCTCGATCAGTCCGTGCCCGCGCGGCGACTTGTAGTGGTCGAGAATCACTTCCCGGTACATCTGCTCCAGCTCGCTCATCGTCTCGTTGGCGGCGAAGCCGTACCTGCGCTCTTTGGCAGCTCCGTCGAGCCTACGCCCGCGTTCATACACCGAATGTCTCCTTGACCTTGTGGAGACCCGCGACCAGCCGGTCGACGTCGTCGGGGAGCGAGTAGAGGTAGAAGCTGGCGCGGGTGGTCGCAGCGACTCCGAGGCGCGTCATCAGCGGCTGGGTGCAGTGGTGCCCTGCACGGACGGCAACGCCCTCCCAGTTCAGGATCTGAGCGATGTCGTGCGGATGTACGCCTTCGAGCTCGAAGCTGACGATTCCGGTACGGCGGTCGGCGGGCGGGCCGAAGATGTGGACGCCCGGGATCTCGGCGAGCTGATCCATCGCCTGGACGACGAGCTCGTGCTCGTGCTCCTCGATCTCTCGAGCCCGATCGCGGTCACGTAGTCGAGCGCGATCCCGAAGCCGTACGCCTCGGCGATCGCGGGCGTCCCGGCCTCGAACTTGTATGGCAGCTCATTCCAACTCGTCCGCTCGAGCGAGACCGACCGGATCATCTCGCCGCCGAGGTTGAACGGCTGCATCTGCTCGAGCAGCTCGCGGCGGCCCCAGAGCGCGCCGACGCCACTCGGGCCGCAGAGCTTGTGCGACGAGAAGGCCAGGAAGTCGCAGCCGAGCGCCTGCACGTCGATCCGCCGGTGCGGCGCGGCCTGGGCCGCGTCGACGACCATGATCGCGCCCTGCTCGTGCGCCCACGCGGCGAGCTTCTCGACCGGGTTGATCGTCCCGAGCGTGTTCGAGACAAGGTTGTTCGCGACAACCTTGACGTTGCCGCGCGAGGCGATCTCGTCGAGCGCATCGAGTTGCAGCTCGCCGAGGTCGTCGATCGGGATGTGCGCGAACTGGGCCCCCGTTCGTTTTGCGACGAACTGCCACGGGACGAAATTGGCGTGGTGCTCGAGCTCGGTGATCACGACCACGTCGCCGGGCCCGAGGTTGTCGAGACCCCACGAATAAGCGATCAGGTTCAGGGCCTCGGTCGCGCTCCGCGTGAAGATCAGTTCTCGATTCGACGGAGCGTTGACGTAGGCCCGAGCCTTCTCGCGAGCCCCCTCGTAGCCGGCGGTCGCCCGCTCGGCGAGCGTGTAGACGCCGCGGTGGACGTTCGCGTACGAATGCTCATAGAACTCGCGCATGGCGTCGAGCACCTGGCGCGGCTTCTGTGTCGAAGACGCCGAGTCGAGGTAAGCGACCGGCTTGCCGTTGACGAGCTCGTCGAAGACGGCGAAATCGGCGCGAAGCGCCTGCGCGTCGAGTGAGGTCTGCGTCCGTACGGCCACGAACCTACTGTACCCGGGGCGCCTCGAGTGGCTCCGAGCCGGCAGGCATGAACGATGCCGCTATCGTGGCCCGCCGATGAGCGACTACGTCTTCACGATGTACCGGGCCGACAAGTTCTACGGCGCCGACCGGCAGGTGCTCGCGAACATCTCGCTCTCGTTCCTGCCCGGTGCCAAGATCGGCGTGCTCGGGCCGAACGGGTCGGGCAAGTCGACGCTCCTGCGGATCATGGCCGGCAAGGAGGAGACCTCATCCGGTGCGGCCGAGCTCGCACCCGGCGCAACCGTCGGGCTGCTCGAGCAGGAGCCCGAGCTCGACCCGGGCAAGACCGTCCGCGAGAACGTCGAAGACGGTGTCCGCGAGGTCCGCGACCTGCTCGACCGGTTCAACGCGATCTCCGCGAGCTTCGCCGAGCCCGACGCCGACTTCGACGCGCTGCTCGCCGAACAGGCGACCGTCCAGGATCAAATCGACCGGCGCGACGCGTGGCAGCTCGAGGCACACCTCGACCACGCCATGGACGCACTCCGTCTCCCCGAGAGCGACCGTGACGTGACCTCGCTGAGCGGCGGCGAGCGGCGGCGCGTGGCGCTCTGCCGGCTGCTCCTGCAGGCGCCCGACCTGCTTCTGCTCGACGAGCCGACGAACCACCTGGACGCCGAGTCGGTCTTCTGGCTCGAGCGCTTCCTGGCCGACTACAGAGGCACCGTGGTCGCCGTCACCCACGACCGGTACTTCCTCGACAACGTCGCAGGGTGGATCCTCGAGCTCGACCGCGGGCGCGGCATCCCCTACAAGGGCAACTACTCAGGCTGGCTCGAGCAGAAGCAAGAGCGGCTCGCGCACGAGGAGAAGACCGAGTCGGCCCACCGGCGCACCCTGCAGCGCGAACTCGAATGGGTGCGGCTCGCGCCACGGGCGCGCCATGCCAAGTCGAAAGCCCGCCTCGGCTCGTACGAGAAGCTGCTCGCCGAGGAGCAGAACGTGAAGCTCGAACGCGTCGAGATCCACATCCCGCCGGGCCCCAGGCTGGGCGACATCGTGATCCAGGCAAAGGACGTGTCGAAGGGCTTCGGCGACCGGCTGCTCTTCGAGGGCCTCGAGTTCTCGCTGCCGCCGGCCGGAATCGTCGGCGTAATCGGCCCGAACGGCGCCGGCAAGACGACGCTCTTCCGGATGATCGCCGGTGAGGAGACCCCCGACTCGGGCGAGCTCCGCATCGGCGAGACCGTGGAGCTCGCGTACGTCGACCAGTCGCGCGCCGACCTCGATCCGAAGAGCACAGTGTGGAAGGAGATCTCGGGGGGCCAGGACATCGTCCTGCTCGGCAAGCGCGAGGTGAATTCGCGCCAGTACACGTCGTGGTTCAACTTCAGGGGCGGCGACCAGCAGAAGCCGGTCGGCCAGCTCTCCGGGGGAGAGCGAAACCGGGTGCACCTGGCGAAGCTGTTGAAGAGCGGCGGCAACGTGCTTCTGCTCGATGAGCCGACCAACGACCTCGATGTCGACACGCTGCGCGCGCTCGAGGATGCCCTCCTCGACTTCGCCGGCTGCGCCGTCGTGATCACCCACGACCGCTGGTTCCTCGACCGCGTCGCGACGCACATCCTCGCGTTCGAGGGCGATTCGCAGGTGACGTGGTTCGAAGGCGACTGGGGCGAGTACGCGGACTGGGTCTCCGAGACGCGCGGCCCCGAAGCGCTCGAGCCGCACCGAGTCAAGTTCAAGCCGCTCGTCCGCGCCTAGATCGTCCCCGCGGCCGACGGCCGGGATCCTCCGCGCGGCCGAGCACGAGCCGGATCTCTTCCGGGCCATCCGCGGCGGCGGCGGCGACTTCGGCATCGTCACCGCGCTCGAGTTCGATCTCTTCCCTCTCCCATCTGCACATGGACCCCGAGGGGCCGGTGCCGGGCGTGGGAGACGGCGGGATGCTGACGGACCTCGACGACGAAGCGATCGACGAGCTGATCGCCGGGACGGTCGGAGCGCCGATCCTCTCGACCGAGGGCGGCAACTCGGGGGCGCCGTCGCGCGAGCGGCCGCCGACCACGGCGCGGTCGCGTCGTTCGAAGACCCGCTGGGGGTGGTCCGGTCGAACCACCCCGTGTGGTGAGCGAGTCAGCGTTTGAACATTGCGCGCGCGGCGCCGATCAGCACGATCGCGAAAAAGCCGAGTAGCAACGCCGCAGCGGGGGTGGTGACTGGCATTTTGCGAACCTCCGCTCGTTGTGTCGGTCTATGGTCGCAGCCGACCGGCGTTTCGGTAAATCCCTCAAGTCAGTGATTGAGGCGGAGAGGGTGCCAGACCCCCTCTCGGTCCGACTACTCCGGGATTCGCGCTTCGAGCGCGGCGCCGAGCGCCTCGCGGACGGGCACGAGCTCGATCCGGTCGAGCACGTCCTGGAAGAAGCCGCGCACGATCAAACGCTCGGCTTCCGCGCGCGAGAGGCCGCGGGCCATCAGGTAGAAAAGCTCTTCACGGTTGACCTTGCCGAGCGTCGCACCATGGGTGCAGCGAACGTCGTTCGCCATGATCTCGAGGCCCGGAATCGAATCCGCGTGAGCCGTATCGGAGAGCAGCAGGTTGCGGTTCTCCTGGTAGGCGTTCGTCTTCTGGGCGTCCTCCTCGACGCGGATCATTCCGCGCCACACCGCGCTCGCACGCTCGCGCAGAGCGCCCTTGAACGCGAAGTCGCTCTCGGTGTTCGGGGCGATGTGCTCCTGGAAGGTGTCGAAGTCGAGATGCTGGTCGCCGTCGGCGAAGTACGCGCCGGTGACGCGGGAGGTGGCGCCGGGCCCGGCCAGATCGTTCTCGATCCAGACCTTGCCGCGCTTCGACCCGAACGCGCCGATCACCCAGTCGAGCTCGGAGTCACGCTCGAGCCAGGCCTTGTAGCGGCCGAAATGCCATGTCTCCTGCGACAGGTTCTGAAGCGAGACGTACTCGATCTTCGCGGTCGGCCGCACGAAGAGCTCGACGACGGCGTTCGTGTACGCGAGCGTCTCGGGCGAGGCAGATGAAAGATCCTCGATCAGCGAGAAGCGCGCGCCCTCCTCGGCGATCACGACCATCCGCCAGTAGAGCGAGCCGCCGTTCGACGTCACCTGCACGTAGAGCGGCTTCTCGAGCTCGACGCCCTTCGGAACGTGAACGAGCAAACCGTGCTGCCAGCGCGCGAGGTTCTCGAGCGCGAACTTGTCGTCGTCGGGGATCAGCGTCGACGGATAGTCGGCCGGCAGAAGCTCGAAAGAGACACCCTCGGGCGCCGAGACGATCTCGATGCCGGTCTCGCTGACGACGACCCGACCGGCGACGTCGAGCTCGAGCGCAGGCGCCGCGGTGTCCGACACCTTGGTGTCAGACATCTCCTTGGGGTCGAAGCCGCGCAGGTCGGTGAAGCGCCAGTGCTCGTCGCTGGTCGATGGCAGCGGCAGCTCCGCGAAACGAGTCGCAGCTTGTTCACGGGTGATGGTCGTCATACGGAGATCGAGTCGTAACGGCGGTGCAGCATGAACGCGTTTCCGTCCGGGTCGTGGAAGAACGCCATCTGGCAGACCGGCGTCTCGCGAGTCTCGCCGACGAACTCGATCCCCTTCTCCTCGAGCTCGGCCCGCGCCTGCTGCACGTCGGGCACGCGGAGCGCGACGTAGCCGGAATGCGGCCCGCTGAACTCGCTGCCGACGCTTTCCATGGTGATCAGATAGAGGCTGACGTTCTCGCCGAGTGAGTACTCGGGAAACCCTGCGTCATCCGTCCCTGCCAGCCCGAGTGTCTCGGAGTAGAACCGCTTCGACCGCTCCATGTCGGTGACAGGCACCGAGATGAAGTCGGTGCGCTCGACGATCAACCTACCGACCCCTCCATCTGCAGCTGGATGAGGCGGTTCATCTCGACGGCGTACTCGAGCGGCAGCTCCTTGGTGATCGGCTCGACGAAGCCGCTGACCACCATCGCCGACGCCTCGGCCTCGTTCAGCCCGCGCGACATGAGATAGAAGAGCTGCTCCTCGCCGATCTTCGACACGGTCGCTTCGTGACCGATGTCGACGTCGTTCTCGTCAATGCGGATGTACGGGTAGGTGTCGGAGCGCGATTCGTCGTCGAGGATCAGCGCGTCGCAGACGACCTTCGACTTCGCACCATGGGCGCCCTTCGCGACCTCGAGCAGGCCGCGATAGCCACCTCGCCCGCCGTTCTTCGAGATCGACTTCGACGTGATCACGCTGGTCGTGTTCGGCGCGACGTGGACGATCTTGCCGCCCGCGTCCTGATGCTGGCCCTTGCCGGCGAACGCGATCGACAGCACCTCGCCGTGGGCGCTGTCGCCCATCAGCCAGATCGCCGGGTACTTCATCGTCAGCTTCGAGCCGAGGTTGCCGTCGACCCACTCCATCGTCGCGTTCGCCTCTGCGATCGCCCGCTTCGTGACGAGGTTGTAGACGTTCGTCGACCAGTTCTGGATCGTCGTGTAACGGCAGCGGCCGCCCTTCTTGACGACGATCTCGACAACGGCGCTATGCAGCGAGTCGCTCGAGTAGATCGGCGCGGTGCAGCCCTCGACGTAGTGAACGTAGGCATCTTCGTCGACGATGATCATCGTGCGCTCGAACTGACCCATGTTCTCGGCGTTGATGCGGAAGTAAGCCTGCAGCGGCAGCTCGATCCGGACTCCCGGCGGCACGTAGATGAACGAGCCGCCCGACCAGACCGCGCTGTTCAACGCCGCGAACTTGTTGTCGTTCTGCGGGATGATCGTGCCGAAGTACTGCCTGAACATGTCCTCGTGCTCGCGCAGCGCAGTGTCGGTGTCGAGGAAGATCACGCCCTGGGCGGTCAGGTGCTCCTGCAGCTTGTGGTAGACGACCTCGCTCTCGTACTGCGCACCGACCCCGGCGAGGTACTTCTTCTCGGCCTCGGGGATGCCCAGCTTGTCCCAGGTGTCCTTGATGTCGGCGGGAAGGTCGTCCCACGAGTCGGCCTGGTTCTCGGTCGGCTTGATGTAGTAGTAGATGTTGTCGAAGTCGATTTCGCCGAGCGACGGCTGGCCGCCCCAGGTCGGCATCGGACGAGCGAAAAAGTAGTCGAGCGACTTGTGGCGGAACTTCCGCATCCAGTCCGGCTCGTTCTTGTGCGACGAGATCGCGTCGACGAGCTCGTGCGAGAGGCCTCGCCCCGACTTGAAGAAGTAGTCCTCCGGGACATTGAACCCGTACTTGACCTCGTAGTCGGACCCGATCCCCTGGACGACTTCGGACTCGGTCTGCGCCATTACGCTGCCACCCCCGCCGGCTCCCATTCCTCGTAACCCGACGTCTCGAGCTGCTTAGCGAGCTCTGCGCCGCCCTCGGCGACGATCTTGCCGCCGACGAGCACATGCACGAAGTCGGGCTTGATGTAGTTCAGAATTCTCTGGTAGTGCGTGATCACGAGCGCGCCCATGTCGGGCCCGACGAGCTGCTGGACGCCCTCGGCGACGACTTTCAGCGCGTCGATGTCGAGACCCGAATCGGTCTCGTCGAGCACCGCGATCTTCGGCTCGAGCATCGCCATCTGCAGGATCTCGACGCGCTTCTTCTCGCCGCCCGAGAAGCCGTCGTTCAGGTAGCGCGAGGCGAGCTCGCGGCTGACCTTCAGGTCGTCCATCTTCGCCAGGAACGCCTTCCGGAACTCGGGCACCGGCATCGGGTTGTCGACACCGCCGTTCCGGGCCTTGCGCACGGCGTTGATCGCCTGCCGCAAGAAGTTCGTCACCGTCACGCCGGGGATCGCATGCGGATACTGAAAGGCCAGGAAGAGGCCTGCCTGTGCGCGCTCGTCGGCTCCGGCCTCCGTCATGTCGACGCCGTCGAGCAGGATCTGCCCGCTCGTGACCACGTAGGCCGGGTGGCCCGCGACCGCGTAGGCGAGCGTCGACTTCCCGGAGCCGTTCGGGCCCATGATCGCGTGCACCTCACCTGAAGAGACCTTCAGGTTGACGCCCTTGACGATCTCGGTGCCGTCTTCGAGCGCGACATGCAGATCCTTGAGTTCCAGCGTGGCCAACGTTTTGACTCCTGTCGACTAGCGAAAGCGCGATTTCCGGGCGGGAGTACTTCGTCCCATCGTAGCCCAGTCCGCCTGGGCGAGCGAGACCCAGGCCAGCTACGATTCCCCGCGAGATGCCAGGCTGGATCGGACTTCCGGAGCTCCTCATCCTCCTAGTGGTGGTTTTGATCTTCTTCGGCCCGAAGCGGCTGCCGGAGATGGGCCGCTCGCTCGGTCGCGGCCTGCGCGAGTTCAAGGAGTCGGTAACGGGGAACGACCAGGACGGCCATGACACGAACGGCCACGACATGGACGACAGGCCCGCCGCCCTGCCGTCCGGGACCGAGACGTCAGCTGCTCCCGCGCCGGCGCGCGAAAACGAAACAATCGTCTAGGCGGGCATGAAGCGCCTGCCGCGCCGCCTTCAGCATGGCGAGGAGGCGACGCTCGTCGAGCACCTGGACGAGCTCCGAAGCCGAATCCTGGTCGTGATCGGCTCAGTCGGCGTCTCGCTGGCCGTCACCTACGCGTTCCACCACCGCATCATCCGCTGGCTCAATCAGCCGCTGCCGGCAGCCAAGCGCCACCCGATCACGTTCGGCGTCGCTGAGCCGTTCCTCACCTCGGTCACGGTCTCGCTCTACGCCGCTCTCTTGATCTCGCTGCCGATCATCCTCTGGCAGCTCTGGTCGTTCCTCGCCCCGGCGTTCGACGCGAAGACGCAGCGCGGTGTCCGCTGGCTCGTAGCGCTCGCCACGATCCTCACGATCGCGGGCGTGGCCTTCGGCTACTACATCGTCCTGCCCGCGGCACTCAAGTACCTGACGAACTACGACAACAACCTCTACAACATCCAGATCCGGGCGAAGGACTACTACTCCTTCGTCTCGCTCGTCCTCCTGGCCGTCGGAATCGTCTTCCAGGTGCCGCTGTTCATCCTCGGGCTCGTCCGGCTCGGCGTGCTCACGTCGGCGAAGCTGCGCCGGAACTGGCGGATCGGCATCGTCTCGATGACCGCGCTCGCTGTCGCGCTGCCAGGCATTGATCCCGTCACGACCCTGCTCGAGATGGTGCCGCTGATCTCGCTCTACCTGATCTCGCTCGCCCTGTCTGGCTTCTTCGAACGCAGGTGGCGGCCGGACGCGGCGACGACCGCGATCGAATGACCACGGTCTCGGCCGATTGGGTGCTGCCCGTCGACGGGCCACCGATCGAGCAAGGTTGCGTCCGCTTCGAGGACGGAGCGATCCTCGAGGTCTCGTCCGGGCGGGGCGACCGCCATTTCGAGGATGCGGTGATCTTCCCGGGGATCGTGAACGCTCATTCGCACCTCGAATACTCGGGGTACGCCGGATTCGGCGACGGCCAGCCGTTCGGCTCGTGGATCGCGACGCATGCCGTGCGCAAGAACCTGCTCGACGACGCCGCGATGCTCTCACTCGCCCGCCAGGGAGTCGTCGACTCGCTCCGCTCGGGGATCACGACGACAGCCGACTACAGCTTTTCCGGCGTGGCGGCACCGGCAGCGCAGGAGTTCGGACTGCGGGCGATCGTCTACATCGAGGTGTTCGCGCTCGAGGCCGCGGACGCAGAGCGACGGTTCGCAACTCGGCGCGAGCCGCTCGAAGAGACAGCGCTCGTGCGGATCGGGATCTCGCCTCATGCGCCCTACACCTGCTCGGTCGACGTCTACCGATGGTGCCTCGGACTCGGCATCCCGGTGGGCACGCATCTCGCCGAGTCCTCGAACGAGAACGAATGGCTCGAACATGGCAAAGGGCCGCTCGAGGCAATCGCGGCGATCCTGGTCCCGCCGACCGGAAAGCGCTCGGTCGGAACCCTCGAGCCGGTGCTCGGGCCCGAGCTCTTGAGCGCCCATTGCGTCGAGCTCGACGACGGCGAGGTCGCGCTGCTCGCCGAGCGTGACGTGCCGGTTGCACACTGCCCGCGGTCGAACGCCCTGCTCGGCTGCGGAGTCGCGCCGCTCACGGCGCTCCGCGCCGCGGGTGTGCGGGTCGGCCTCGGCACGGACTCGCCTGCCTCCGCGCCGTCGTTCGACGCCTTCGAGGAGATGCGGGCCGCCGTCTACGCGGCTCGCGGCCGGGAGAAGCGGCCCGAGGCGCTCCTCGCGGCCGACGCCCTCCGGCTGGCAACGCTCGATGCAGCGCGCGCGCTGCGAATGAACGACCAGGTGGGTACCCTGACGCCCGGAAAGCGTGCCGACCTGACGATCCTGTCGCTACAGGGAAGCCCCTACCATCCGGTGGAGGACCCGGCGGCGGCGGTCGTGTTCGGCGGCTCGCCCGACCGTGTACTCGAAACGATCGTCGACGGCCAGACCCGCTACACCCACACCGAGCGAGAGGAACAGTGGCGAGAGGTACGCAACACCGCAAGCGCCGCCCGGCACAGAATGCTCGCGCCGCCGCCGTAGCGGCACCGAAGAAGCAGAAGGCGCCGCAGTGGCAGGAGGAGCTGTTCTTCTCGCGGCTTCGCAACCACGCCAAATGGGCGTACGTGGCCCTGGCGGTGGCGTTCGTGCTCGGCTTCGTCCTGCTCGGCGTCGGCTCCGGGTCGACCGGTCTCTCGGACGTGTTCCAGAGCGCCTTCAACTTCGGCTCCAGCGGAACCTCGATCGGGTCTCTCGAGCACAAGGTGGCGAAGCAGCCGCAGAACGCGACCGCCTGGCGCGATCTCGCGACGGCCTACGAGCAGAAGACGCGCACGTCCGACGCCGTGAACGCTCTCGAACGCTACGTCGCGCTTCGGCCCAAGGACCAGACAGCACTCGGTGAGCTCGCCTCGCAGTACACGACACTCTCGCAGACGTATGCGACCGACTACCAGAACGCCCAGGCTCAGGCGTCCCTGGCATCGCCGGGCGCGACCTTCGCGCCGGCTGCTTCGACCACCTTCGGGAAGATCTTCAACGACCCGAACGGCCTGCAGGATCCGATCGGCGCCGTCGTCTCCTCGCAGGCCCAGCAGACGGCACAAACGGCGCTCTCCAACTACACGGGCGCCCAGCAAAACGCCGAGACGACGCTGCAGAAACTGGCCAAGCTCTCGCCTCGCGACGTCACTGTCCAATACCAGCTCGGCCAGGCGGCGCAACGGGCCGGCGACTACAAGACCGCGGTCGCGGCCTACCAGCGCTTCCTGAAGCTCTCGCCGAACGACGTCGACGCGCCGCAGGTCAAGCAGCTCTTGAAGCAGGCCCAGCAGGCTGCTGCATCCAGCGCCGCCTCCTCCGCCACTGTTAGACTCGCAACTCGATCCCTTCGAGGCCGACAAAGACATGAACTTCGACATCAAGAACGAGCAACTCGCGGATGACGCCTACGTGATCTCGCTTGCGGGCGAGGTCGATCTCTATACGGCTCCCGAGTTCAAGCAGCAGCTGCTCGAGGTGATCGGGCGCGGAGCGAAACAGGTGATCGTCGATTTCACCAATACGACCTTCATCGACTCGACCACGCTCGGAGTGCTGGTCGGCGGCGTCAAGCGGCTGCGTCCGGCGGAAGGACGTCTGTCGCTGGTCTGCAACAACGCGAACATCGTCAAGATCTTCGAAATCACGGGTCTCGACCGCGTGTTCGAGATCTACGACACGCGCGACGCGGCCGTCGCGAGCATCCCCGCCGTCACCCAACCGTCGACCTGACCCTGAAGAGCGCGCTCGCACTCACCGTCCTGCTGCTGGCGCTCGTCGCCTCGGGCTGCGGCGCCGTGGGCAGGGTCACCGAAGGGGACGCGGGCCACGGCAAGCAGCTCTTCCTGCAGTCGGCGAAGCCCTCCGAGCCGTCCTGTGCCTCGTGTCACACACTCGCCGATGCGAAGTCCCAGGGCACGGTCGGGCCGAACCTGGACGACGCTTTCGCCTCGGTCAAGACCGGCGACTTCTCGAAGGAACAGACGATCCGCGACGTCGTGCGCGGCCAGATCGCCTATGCGGAGAAGCCGATGCCGGCGAATCTCTACCGCGGCCAGGACGCGCGGGACATCGCGGTCTACATCGCCAAATGCACCGGCAACGCGAACTGCGGCGTCAGCGCGACGAACATCGGCGGCCCGCCCGCTGCGACCACCACAACCGGCGGTGGCGGGGGCGGCTCCGCGCAGCCGGACGGCAAGAAGGTCTTCGCGACCGCGGGCTGCGGCGGCTGCCACACGTTGAAGGACGCCGGGTCGAGCGGCAACGTCGGCCCGAATCTCGACCAGCTCAAGCCCGCGGCCGCCACAGTGCAGCACCAAGTGGAAGTCGGCGGCGGCGCGATGCCGTCCTTCAAGGGCCAGCTCACCGCCGCCGAGATCAAGGCGGTCGCAAAGTACGTCAGCTCAGTCGCCGGCAAGTAGCGAGCGCCCGCAACCCCTCAGCGCCGCCGGTGTCAGCGGCGTGGCGATGCGGAAGGCAGCTGTGGATCGTTTGTTGCACTTCCACAACCCTCGTTTGGCGATGGGCCATGTCCGGAGCGGTCAAGGCCGGAACGTGCGAATCGGATGGAACCATCCGTAGGCCGCGTACCTGTGGATTGTTTGTGACACTTTTGTCACCTTGGTTTGGCGACGGGCCACGTCTCCTGGGGGCGTGGCTCAAGGGTTTAGGGGTTCGTTCCCAGGTGCTTGGCCAAGGCGACGTATGGCGGGTAGCCGGTGCCGAAGTCGATGTTCGCGAGCTCCTGCCAGCCGTTCTTCGCGTAGAAGGCACGCGCCTTTCGCGAACCCGCCTGCGTGGTCAGGACGGCACGGTCGTATGGCTGGCGGGTCAGCAGCTGAGCGAGGAGCGCGCTCCCGAGGCCGTGGCGTTGACGCCTCGGCGAGACGTGCAGCTCGACGACCTCGTAGTGCGGCGGATCGAGCCAGAGCGCCCGCTGCTCGGCCGACAACGACGCGGCGACGTGCTCTGTCCACCACCGACCGTAGGCGCCGTCATAGCCGTACGCGAAGCCGACGACCTCGTCCGCCTCGCGGGCGACCAGGAACGCGAAGCCCGGTCGCCGGGTGTGGGCCGGCAGCCGGTCCTCGGCCCATTCGTCCGAGAGCGCGCCGGCACCGAGTGCCGAGCGGTGCACCTCGCGCAGTTTCGCGCGAAGCGGCAGCGGATCGACGAGCTCGATCTTCAGTGCTCGCGAAGGTCGACGACGACGTGGGTGAGC
The DNA here is from genome assembly GCA_963847845.1 of uncultured Actinomycetes bacterium. GTDB lineage: Bacteria > Actinomycetota > Thermoleophilia > Gaiellales > Gaiellaceae > PALSA-600. The sequence continues at coordinate 626,096 of CAWKBI010000003.1, read as the reverse complement.
TTGATCTCGAAGCGCTCCCGCGCCTTCTCGACGACCCCGCGCTCGAGCCAGTGCGAGCGTCCCTCGGGATGCGTCGAGAGGATCAGCTCATCGGGCCGGAACGTGCGGATCGCATCGGCGATCGCCTGGATCGGGTCGCCGTCGCCGATCTCGCCGTCCACCTCGATTCCAGCCGCGCGCATCGACGCGAGGCTCGCATCGAGCCGTCCCTGCGCAGCTTCGCGGGCGTCGTCCTCGTCGGAGACCCAGTGCCGAAGCGGCGAGTTGAGCGCCGGGCAGACGACGCGTACGCGCGTGGCGCCGGACGCGCGCCCGCGAACCTCCGCCAGCAACTCCTGGCCACCGACGGTCTCGTTGGCAACGACCAGGATCCTGTGCTCGGCCGGCTCGTGCGCCGCCGACACCTGCTTGACCGGCCGCTCCCGCTCGCCGCGGCGCAGCAGCCAGTACGCGACACCGGCCGAGAGCGCGACGAAGACGGCGATCCCGAGCCACTTGCTGATCCACCACGCGACCACGATCGGCGCGAAGTAACCGATCGTCAGCCAGACGAACCGGAACGCAGATTCTTCGCTCCGGAAGGGGTTCGCCATGCTGTTAGAGCAGGTACACCGTGACGTAGACGACGATCCACATGACGTCGACGAAGTGCCAGTAGATCCCACCGATCTCGACGCCGTGATGGTGCTCCGGCGTGAAGTGCCCGCGGAACGCGCGCACAGTCATGACGCTCAGGATCGTCAGGCCGACGAAGACGTGCGCTCCGTGCAGGCCGGTGAGCCCAAAGAACGTCGCCGCGAAGGACGAGTCGCCGGTGTTGAAGCCCAGACGGTGATATTCGACCACCTGCGTCAGCAAGAAGGTCAGGCCGAGGCAGAGCGTCAGGAAGAGACCCGCCTGCAGGCCCGCGCGGTTTCCCTTCTTGATCGAGGTGTCCGCCCAATGCATCGTGAAGCTCGACGTGACGAGGATCAGCGTGTTGATCAGCGCGACGAACGCCGGGCGGTGGAAACCAGTCGGCGGCCAGTGGCCGTCGACACCGTGGTTGACGACACGGTCGAAGAAATAGACGGTGAAGAACGAGCCGAAGAGCATGATCTCCGACGCGATGAACAGGTACATGCCAAGCACTGACGGCGACACCCGCGAGCTGTAGTGGACTGGCGGCGGACCGTGATGGTCGTGCGCCTCCGCCGCGGCACTCATACGGTCACCGCCTGCCGGACCGGCGAGATCACATGCTCGACCGGGAGCTTCGTGTCCTTGCGGAGACGCTCGACGAGATCGCGACGCAACCATCCGCTCCGCTCCCCGGGGAACGTCGAGACGATCAGCTCGTCGACGCGTTCGTCGTTCACGACCTGGCGCGCGGCGGTGTACGGATCGGGATGCACGACCTGTCCGTGCGCGTCGATGCCGTCGCCGCGAAGCACCGTGAGGGCGCGCCTGAGCCGACGCTCGGCGTCCGCATGCTCCTCGTCGTCGCTCTGCGGGGCAACGATCAGGAAGCTCGCCGAGCTCTGCGCGGCGCGTGCACGGATGCGGCCGAGCAACTCGTCGGAAAGAACCGTCCGGTTGGCGATCACGAGCACGTTCGCCTCGCCCGCATCACGCTCGCCGGAGACGACGACGTGCCGCACGGGAACACTCTTTGCGGCGCGCTCGATCTCCTCGACGACGTTCCGGCGCATCCAGCCCGACCGCTCCTCCCCGTGTGTCGAAACGACGAGCTGGTCGACGGCGGGCTCGAGCTGCGCGAGCGCGTCTTTCGCGGCCTGGACCGGGCCGGTCTCGACGACGAAGCCCTGTGCAGTAACGCCGCTCTCGCGCAGCGCCTTCAGCGTCCGCTCGAGTCGCCGGCCCGCCGAGGCACGCCGCGTGTCCTCGTAGACGACGTAGCCCTGGCTCGGCTCGTTGACCGGCGCGATCACCGTGACGCGGTCGTCCGGGCCGGTCGCCTCACCGCGCATGGCCTCGAGCAGCGTTTGTGAGTCGGCCGTCTCGTTCGCGATCACGAGGACGTGCATCTAGTCGACCGCCACCGGCTCTGCCTCGCGCGAGGCGAAGATCGCGTGCTTCGCGCCGGGGACGCCGTACTCGTACGGGTTGCCGACGACTTGCGGCACCTCGTCGAAATTGAATGTCGGCGGCGGCGAGGACACCTGCCATTCGAGCGTCAGCGAGCGCCACGGGTTCGCCGGCGCGAGCGGCCCGTGCGCCCAAGAGCGGGCCATGTTGTAGAGGAATATGAGCGTGGATGCGCCGAGCCCGAAGGAGGCGATCGAGATGAACAGGTTGATGTCGGCGAACCGATGCGCATAGTCGGCGACGCGACGCGGCATCCCCTGCAGCCCGATGTAGTGCATCGGGAAGAACGTCAGGTTGAAGCCGATGAACGTCAGCCAGAAATGCAACTTCCCGAGCCGCTCGTTGTACATCCGGCCGGTCATCTTCGGGAACCAGTAGTAGATGCCCGCGAAGATCGTGAAGACCGAGCCGCCGAAGAGCACATAGTGGATGTGGGCGACGATGAAGTACGTGTCGCTCGCATGGATGTCGATCGGCACCGAGGCGAGATAGATCCCGGAGAGGCCGCCGAGCACGAACATCGAGATGAACCCGGTCGCGAAGAGCATGGGCGTGTTGAAGTGAAGTCGCCCGTTCCACATGGTGGCGAGCCAGGAAAACACCTTCACCCCCGTCGGCACCGCGATCACCATCGAGGTGACCATCATCGGGACGCGCAGCCACGACGCCATCCCGGCGACGAACATGTGGTGCGCCCACACCGAGAAGCCGAGCACGAGGATCGCCATCAGGCTGAGCGCCATCAGCCGGTAGCCGAAGATCGGCTTCCGGCTCATCACGGCGATGATCTCGCTGATCAGTCCGAAGCCGGGCAGGATCATGATGTAGACCGCCGGGTGCGAGTAGAACCAGAAGATGTGCTGGTAGCCCAGCACATAGCCGCCGTTCCCTGGTCCCGACTCGAAGAAGTTCGTGTGCATGACGCGGTCGAACATGACGAAGAACTGCGAGCCGGCGATGAAAGGCGTTGCGATCACGACCAGCAGTGAGGTGGTGAAGTTCGCCCACACGAGCAGCGGCATGCGCCAGAACGTCATCCCCGGCGCGCGCATCGTGATGATCGTGACGAGGAAGTTGAGCGCCGTCATGATCGAGCTCGCGCCTGCCCACTGGACGCCCATGTTGAAGAACACCTGCCCCAGCGGCTGGTGCGAGCAGAGTGGCGCGTAACACGTCCAGCCGGCTGACGGGCCGCCGCCAGGCACGACCATGCCTGCGACGAGCATCGTCCCGGCGATCGGGAGCAGCCAGAACGAGAGCGCGTTCAGGCGCGGGAAGGCCATGTCTGCCGCGCCGAGCATCAGGGGGATGACGTAGTTCCCGAGCCCGGCGAATGCCGGGATCACGAACAGGAAGATCATCAGCGCCGCGTGATCCGAGACAAGGACGTTGAACGTCTGCGGATTGAAGAACTGGTCGCCCGGCTGCGCGAGCTCGGCGCGGAAGAGCATCGCGAGCATGCCGCCGATGCAGAAGAAGATGATCGTCGTGACGACGTACTGGACGCCGATCACCTTGTGGTCGGTGTTGACCCGGAAGTAGTCGCGCCACGATTTGGCGCCGTGACTGGAGTGATCCTCTGGCCGGGTGGGGCGACCGCTCGCGTAGTAGACCCAATAGTCGAAGCCGCCGAGCCCGACGAGGAAGCCGAGCGGCGCGGTGACGAGCTGGATCGTGACGAGCACCGAACCCTTCCACACCGGATCCCAGTGCGCGGCCCAGCGCACCAGCAGCGGCAGCCCGAAGCCGATGCCGATGAAGATCGGCGTCACCCAGAGCACGCGAAGCCAACCGGGCGCTGTCAGCCGCCGGAGGCCGGTCGGCGGCGGGGCGGCGTGCGTGTCGTGCGCGTGCGTGGCGGCCATCTCGGTCACGTTACCCAGCCTGCCCCGAGAGGTATGTGACGAGCTGATCCAGCTGGGCGCCGGGGATCTGCGTGCCGAACGTCGGCGGCATCGCATTCGGGAAACCGGGCGCGAGGTAGGCGCCGGGTTTGACGATCGACTCGCGAATGAAGGCCGCGAGCTCGCCGCGGTTCGCCGTGGCTGCTTCCTGCTTGAGGTTGTCGAGATCGGGGCCGACCTTGCCGTTCGCAGCCGCCGCCTTGAGCGTGTGGCAGCCGCCGCAGCCGAACTGCTTGAACACGGCCAGCCCGGGCGGGCCGGCCGCGGCCTGCCCGCCGCCCTTCAGCCACGCGTCGAATTTCGCCTCGGTCAGGATGTCGACGTGGCTGCGCATGAGCGCGTGGCCGAGGCCGCAGAGCTCGGTGCAGATGACCGGGAAGGTGCCGGTGCGGGTGGGCGTGATCACCAGCGAGTTGAACTGGCCCGGTACCGCATCCTGCTTCTGCGAGAGCTGCGGCACCCAGAACGAGTGGATGACGTCGTTCGACGTGATCCGAAGCTTCGTGTGCCTGCCCTCTGGGATCGTCAGCGAGCCGAATGTCTTGCCGTTCGGGTACGTGAACGTCCACGCGAACTGCTGCCCGGTCACCTTGACGATGAGCGGATCGGAGCCGGCGTTGCCGTTCTCGGCGAGGACGATCGCGCTGACGATCGAGATCGCCGTCACGAGCACGGCCGGTATCGCGGTCCAGGCGATCTCGAGCTTGGTGTGGCCGTGGGTCGGAGGGCCGTCGGATTCGTCGTCCGGCTTCACCCTGAACTTCCAGACCGAGTACGTGAGCACGCTCGCAACGATCGCGAAGACGCCGATGCAGATCGCGGTCGTAAACCAGAAGACGAAATGGATCCGCGTCGCCTCTTTGCCGGCAGCGACAGGCAGCCAAGGGATGGCGAGGGCGACCGCCGTAGCGATCGCGGCAGCGACCAGACCGATCGCAGCAAGTTGAATGATCGCTCCGCGACGCACCCGCGCGAAGATTAATGCAACGTGCGGTGCGACGAGGGACTAACTCGACGGCTGCGTCGAAGCGTCGAGCACGAGGATCGCGTCGCCATCCGGCAGCGACTCGTAGTGCGCCGGGAAGGTGTTCGGCAAGGTGAGCGCATCGATCACAGCCGCCTCGCGCTTGTCGGAGCCGCTCGACGGTGGCGTGCGGAGCGGCAGCGTGTTCCGCAGCGGGTGGTCGAGCTCGGGCTGAAGGTCGTTCTTCCGCAGGAAGACCGCGCTCGTGCCGCCATCCTTGACCGTCTGGACGAGCGAGACGACCTGGTCGACGTTCTTCAGGTACTTGAAGGCGTAGAGGGAGAGCTCGAGCGCCTCGCGGCGCAACACTCGCTGCTCGGCGTCGGTCGTGGTCGCCTCGAGCGAGCAGTTCGTCTGGAGTCCGCAGAATGCGTAGATCAGCGTCCGCCTGGTGCCGAACAGCCCGATGTACGGGTCGATCTGGCCGTTCTGGTTGAGGCGCCGCACGCCGACCGCCTCGAGGTGGATGCCTTGCACGTAGGGGGCGTGCTCCTGGACCGCGACGAGCTGGGTGCCATTCGGGGCGCGGTAGCTCGGGCCGAGCCGAAGCGCGATCTGGTGGGCGCCGATCAGCCCCTGCTCGGTCGGCTTCCAGCTCGACCAGGCGGTCTGCGACTCGTGGTGCTGGCGGGTGATGAGAACAATGAAGCCGGCGACCGAGATCCAGAACGCAAGCGCGAGCACGCCGTAGGCGATCCGGAACTGATGCTTCTCCCTCACAGCCGAGCCTTCACAAACGTGGCCACGCACTGTCGGCGGTCAGGTCGACTTCGGGCAACTGCAGGTGCTGCGCCTGGAGTAGGTGGACGACCTCGTCGCCGTGCAGCTCGCGCCGCTCGACGAGCGCGTCGGCGACCCGCTCGACCGCGTCTCGGTTCAGCTCGATCAGGTGGTGGGCGGCGAGGTACGCCTGCCCGAGCATCTGCTCGACCATCTGCCGCTGGCTCGGATCCCGCAGCACGGCCGCCTCCATCTGGCCGGAGCCGGTGCGGTTGACGATCTGCGTGCCGATGCGCTGGAAGCGCTTCATCACCCGCTCGCGGGCCTCGTCCTCGAACTCGTCGTCGCAGCGAAGCTCGACGAACTCGGGGGCCATGCCGCACGCGCCGACCATCCAGGCGGCACGGTCGGTGGCGGCCTGCACGTCGCCGCCGACGCCGGTCGAGTTCTCGCCGTAGAAGACACGCTCGGCCGCCATCGCGCCGAGCGCCCAGATCAGGCGGGCCATCTCTTCGCTGCGCCAGGACGAGAATCGCTCTTCCTTCTGCATCGCCATGTGGTGGCCAAGAGAGCCGCCGCGGCTCCGGATCGAAAGACGGGTCGACTCGGCGCCCTTCAGGTAGGCGTGCGCGGCGACGGCGTGGCCGGCTTCGTGGATCGCGACCGCCCGCGTCTCCTCGGGGACGTACTCGACGTTGATCGCCGTGCCGGACTCGACGGTCGTCATCGCCTCGACGAGATCCTCCCAGCCGAACTCCTCCCGGCCCGAGTGGTGGGCAATCGTCAACGCCATCGAGCAGACCTGCTCGATCATCGCGGGCGAGTAGCCCATGGTCATGCGCGCGAGCTCGTCTCGACGCGCCGGGCGGTCGAGCTCGGGGGCGTGCGCGACCCGCGCGAGGTAGAGCTCGAAGATGTCTTCGCGGTCGTGCTTGGTCGGCGTCCGGAACCAGACGTGGCGACCCATCCTGCCCGGCCGCGTCAGCGCCGGGTCGAGCTGGGAGATCGGCACGTTCGTGGCGCCGATGAAGTAGATCTGCTCAGGGCGCGGGCGGGGCGGCGGTAGCCGAAGGGGGCGGCCCCGCCACTTGGGCGGCACGACGTAGAGCGCGTCGAGCAGCGTGTTCGTGACGTTGGTCAGGATCCGGCGACCGAGCGGCGGGCTGTCGAGGCCGTCCATGACGACGAGCAGTTGGTTCAGCGCCATGCTGCCCTGTCCGCCGAACATCCCGCCGGCGCCGCCAGGAAACGCCTGGGTGACGAGCTGGTAGAGGCGCGAAGGCGGCCGGCGCTCGGGAGCGCGCAGGGCGAACTGCTTCTCACGCCAGGCGCGGGTCTCGAGCACGAGGTCGCCCGTCTGCTCGAAGGTGGGCTCCTGAAAGCTCGGCGCCGCGCCCTGGAGCGCGTTTCGGCGCATTCCGACCGCGTCGATCTCGTCGATGAACACGATGCACTGGCCGCCCCACTTGCGGGCGAGGCGCTTCGCCTTGCGGGCGAGATAGCGAACGAGGATCGAGTCGAGCCCGACGAACGTCTGCGCGAATCCCGAGCCGGGAATGGTCACGAACGGCGAGTTGAACCCGGTCGCGATCGCCTTCGCGAGCATCGTCTTGCCCGTGCCCGGTGCGCCCAAGAAGAGCAGGCCGCGCTCGCGCTTGCCGCCCGCGCGCTCGAAGCGCTCGCCGGACTGCCAGAGCGAGACGATGCGCCGGATCTCCTCCTTCGCCTCTGCCTGGCCGCGCACATGCTCGAGCTTCACGCCCCATTCGGCGTCGCCCGGCTGGTAGCCGCGGATCTGCGAGATGCCCATGGCCATCATCGGCCCGAAGAAGATGAGGAAGTTGAAGAGGAAGAAGAACGGCAGGACGACGAACTGGCCGAGCATGCTCGTGTTCCCGAAGACCGAGAACACGTGGAAGAACCTGTGGGCAGTGTCGCCCCACGTGAAACCGCGCCCGAAGAAGACGAGGAGCGCCCAGGTGAGCGTGATCAGGACGATCCCGCGCCAGGCCCAGCGCCACCAGGAGCGCCAGAAGGCGAGGCGGCGCCGCATCACCACGTCCTCGGTGCGAAGCTCTTCGCGCTCCTCACCGAAGAGGCTCGGCGAGGCGATGAAGCGGCGGAAGGTCAGGTCGACGAGCCCGCGGAACGCGGCGACCTCGATCAGCGTCAGCAGCAGCGCGTAGCGGAGGCGCAGCCCCTGGTGCTCGTGGAACCAGACGAAGGCGACCGGCGACGTGAGGACCGCAACAAATGTCGCAACCCGGGTGAGGGTGCGCCACTGGTCACCGAGCGCCGGCCGCGAGTTTGCAGGTGCGGTCAGATCGGCCGTCGCCATTTGCGGAGGTTAAACCGGTGTTTCATAGGGCTGTTCTTGTGTTCGTGTTAAGCGTTCAAGCGGTTTTAGGAGCAATGTTTCATTGACGCTTGACAGCTGTCGGCCATGATGTCATAGTGATGTCACAATGAATCTGACCATCGTGCTCGAAGGGCTCCAGGAAGACCTGCAAGGGCTCGCCGATCTTGGCGACGAGCGTTCGGCCCAGATCGCGCGGCGCCTCGGTGACGCGCTCGGCTCGAACCTGCGGCTGAAGCTGCTCGACCTCCTCTCGCAGGCCGCCCTCGAGCTCAACTCGAAACTGCCCTCCGGCCACATCGAGGTTCGCCTCGCCGGCCAGGAGCCCGAGCTCGTGTTCGTCGACGCCCCCGGCGAGAGTGCCGGCACCGTCGGCGAGGAGCTCTCGGCGCGGATCAGTCTGCGCCTTCCCGAGTCGCTCAAATCCGCCGTCGAGAAGGCAGCGGAGCGCGAGGGCGTCTCGACCAACGCGTGGCTCGTCCGCGCGATCGCCCGCGCGACGGAGTCGCGCCCGGTCCATGTCAGCGGCAAGCGCCTATCCGGCTACGCCCAGAGCTAGGGGGAATGAGCATGCAGAAGACATTCGATGTGGCAGGCCCGGTCGAGCTGGAGATCAAGCTGAACTCCGGCGAGATCGAGGTCGACGCCAACGACGGAGTCGAGCGTGTCGAGGTCGAGTTGACCGCGCACGACGAGGCCTCGCAGGAGCTGATCGACAACGGTCGCGTCGAACTGCAGCAGCACCAGCAGCGCCCGCACCTGATAGTCGACCTGCAGCAGCGCCGCGGCGGCAGCGGGTTCAACCTCGGTTCGCTCTTCGGCCGCTCGGGGATCACCTGCCGTGTCCGGGTCCCGGCCTCGTCGTCACTGACCGTGCGGACGAAGTCGGCCGACGTCGCAGCCAGGGGGACGCTGAGCGGCGCGACGATCGCGACCGCTTCGGGCGACATCGAACTCGAGCGTGTCGAGGGCAGCGTCAACATCAAGAGCGCGAGCGCCGACGTGCGGATGCGCGAGGTGACCGGAGGCCTCAACATCCAGAGCGCGTCCGGCGACGTCGAGGTCGACGTCGTGCGCGGGCCAGTCAACGTCAACAGCGCCTCGGGCGACGTGACGATCCGCGAGGCCTACAGCGACGTCAACGCCAACACCGTGAGCGGCGACCAGGAGCACGGAGCGGTGCTGCGGGGCCGCCTCGCCGCCCACTCCGTCTCCGGCGACGTGAGGATCGGCGTCCGCCGGGGCTCGAAGGTCTTTCTCGACTGCAACACCGTCAGCGGCGACACGAGCTCCGAGCTCGATGTCTCGTCCGAGGCGCCTGCCGGCGACGGCCCGGCGCTCGAGATCCGGGCGAAGACCGTGAGCGGCGACATCCTGATCACGCGGGCTCCCGCGCCTGCAGACGACTCGTACCAGGAGGTAAACGCATGAACCGCCTTTCGTGGGACTCGACCGCACCCCGCCGCCTCAGCGGCAAACGGCAACCGGCCGGCCAGCGGCCCGAAACAGCCATCGAAAGCGAAGCCGAGCTGATCCATATCGCCTGGGACAAGCCGAACCGCATCTCTCCGTTCTAGGCAGCAGCAGCACGAGTGTGTAGGCAACTCGCCCGCCCAGCACCGCGACCGACCTGGCGGGCGCGGCCCATCGCCACACACTGCTTTACCGACCCGGCGAATCGTCATGCCCGCGCCAAAGGCGCGGGCGGATTCGCCGGGTGAGTGGGCCGTGAAGGGATCGAACCTTCGACCTTGGGATTAAGAGTCCCCTGCTCTACCAGCTGAGCTAACGGCCCGGGAAGCGCCGCGTATCGTAGCGCCCTGTGCCGAAAACCCTCACCGTCGTCGGGAACCGACCACAGTTCGTCAAATCGGCGCCGCTGTCGCTGGCGTTCCGGGATGCCGGGATCGACGACGTCGTGCTCCACACGGGGCAGCACTGGGACGCATCGATGTCACGCGTGTTCTACGACGAGCTCGACCTTCCGGAACCGCGCTACCGCCTCGACCTACGCACGGCTGATCCCGTTGCGATGACGTCACCCATCCGCGAGGCGATCGAGCGCGAGCGCCCTGACTGGGTCGTCGTGATGGGCGATACCAACACGACCCTGGCCGGAGCGCATGCGGCCGGTGAGGACGTGCCGGTGGCGCATGTCGAGGCGGGGCTGCGGAGCTTCGACCTCTCGATGCCCGAGGAGCGGAACCGCATCGAGGTCGACCGTCTCTCGGCCGTGCTGCTCTGCCCGGACGAGCGCTCTGCGCAACAACTCGAGAGCGAGGGTGTGTCCGGCCGTCGCGAGGTTGTCGGCGACGTGATGGCCGACGCCACACGGCTCTTCGCGCCGGCGGCTCGCAGGCAGACCCTTCCCTACGAGGCGCCGTACACAGTGCTCACCATCCATCGCGAAGCGAACATCGCGCCCGAACGCCTGCGCGCGATCGCCGCCGCCGTCAATGACGCCGGCCGCCGCTTCGTCTTCCCGATCCATCCGCGCACGCGACGAGTGCTCGACGAACACGGGATTGCGCTTGCGGAAAACGTGAAACGGATCGAGCCGCTCGGCTACCTCGAGATGCTCGCGCTCGTGATCGGGGCGGAAACGGTCGTCACCGACTCGGGCGGGCTCCAGAAGGAGGCCTACTGGCTCAGGGTGCCGTGCGTGACCCTGCGCTCGACGACCGAATGGGTCGACACCGTCACAGCCGGTGCGAACCGGCTCGCCGAGCCGGAGGAGCTGTCAACGGCGCTCGCCGAGGCGCGGTTTCCGGCGGAGCCGCCGGTGCTGTACGGCGACGGCCACGCCGCAGGACGGATCGCGGCAGCCCTGTACCCTTGACCGCCGTGTCCGGGCAGCCCCACTATGACCTCGCGGTGATCGGCGCCGGCTACGTCGGCGTCCCACTCGCGGCCACTTTCGGGGAAGCAGGGAGCCGCGTGCTGCTCGTCGACGTGCAGCCCCATCTGATCGAGGCACTGAACCGCGGCGAGAGCCATATCGAGGACGTCAGCTCGGAGCGCCTCACCGCCCTCGTCGAGAAGGGCCTGGTCGTCGCGACCGCCGATTACGAGCAGCTGAAGCATGCGCACGCGGTGCTGATCGCGCTTCCAACGCCGCTCTCGCGCCAACGCGAACCGGACCTCTCCTCGATCGAGCGCGCAGCGCGGAGTCTCGCTCCGATGTTGCAGCGCGGACAGGTCGTCGTGCTCGAGTCGACGACGTGGCCGGGAACGACCCGCGAGATCCTGCAACCGATCCTCGAGAAGGGCTCCGGCCTGAAGGCGGGCGAGGACTTCCACCTCGCGATGTCGCCCGAGCGTGTCGACCCGGGCCGCGAGGACTGGACGACGAAGACGACTCCGAAGGTGGTCGGCGGGATCAACGCCGCGTCGACGAAGGCTGCGGCAGACGTCTACCGAGCAGCGATCGACACTGTGCACGAGGTCTCGACTCCGGAGGCCGCGGAGCTGACGAAGCTGCTCGAGAACATCTACCGCGCTGTCAACATCGCGCTCGTCAACGAGCTCGCGCAGTTGACCGACCGGATGGGCATCGACGTCTGGGAGGTGGTCGACGCGGCCGCGACGAAGCCTTTCGGATTCGCATCGTTCAAGCCTGGCCCAGGCCTCGGCGGGCATTGCATCCCGATCGACCCCTTCTATCTGACGTGGAAGGCACGCGAGTTCGACTTCTCGACCCGGTTCATCGAGCTCGCGGGCGAGGTGAACAACAACATGCCGTACTTCTGCCGCTCGCTGATCTCGCAGGCTCTGAACCACGGCGCGAACAAGTCGGTCAGCGGCTCGAAGATCCTGATCATCGGCGTCGCCTACAAGCCGGACATCGGCGACATGCGCGAGACGCCGGCCGAGAAGCTGATCCACCTGCTGAAGACCGCCGGCGCCGAGGTGTCCTACCACGACCCGTTCGTGCCCGAGTTCGACGGGATGAGGTCGGTGCCGCTCGAGCCGGAGGCCTACGACTGCGTCGCGATCGTCACCAACCATTCGAAGATCGACTACGCCGACCTCGTGCGGCGCGGCAAGGTGATCGTCGACTTCCGCAACGCCACGAAGGGTCACGAGATCGACGGCAAGGTCTGGAAGCTTTGACCAAGCTAGGGGTCGTCGGCCTCAACTACTGGGGGCCGAACCTCGTCCGCAACTTCGACGAGCTGGCCGAGCTGACCTGGCTTTGCGATCTGGACGAAGAGCTCAGAACACGACTCGGAACGCGGTACCCGCACGCGAAGGTGACCGCCGAATACGGGGAACTGCTGCGCGACGACACCCTCGATGCCGTCGTCGTCGCAACGCCCGTGCCGACGCACTACGCACTCGCGAAGCAGGCGCTCGAGGCCGGCAAGCACGTGTTCGTCGAGAAGCCGCCCGCGATGCGCGCCGCCGAGATGGACGAGCTGGTGACGCTTGCCGCCGACCGCGACCTCGTGCTGATGCCCGGACACCTGCTGCTCTACCACCCGGGCGTTCTGAAGCTGAAGGAGCTCGTCGACGCCGGCGAGCTCGGCGAGGTGCTCTGCGTCTACGGCAACCGCCAGAACCTCGGCATTGTTCGGACGAACGAGAATGCGCTCTGGTCGCTCGGCGTCCACGACCTCTCGGTGATCCTCTACCTGCTCGACGAGGACCCAGAGATCGCGACGGCAAACGGCCGCGACTTCCTCACGCCCGGCGTCGAAGACGTCGTCTTCTGCTACCTGCGTTTCCCGTCGGGGAAGATCGCGCACATGCACCTGTCATGGCTCGACCCGCACAAGATGCGCAGGCTGACCGTCGTCGGCCGCGAGAAGATGGTCGTGTTCGACGACATGGAGCTCGAGCGCAAAGTGACCGTCTACGAGAAGTCGCCGTGGAAGCGCGCCGAAACGTACGGCGAGTGGCAGACGCGCTCCGGCGACATCTACATCCCGAAGATCGCGACCGACGAACCGCTCCGCCTCGAATGCACCCACTTCCTCGACCTGATCAACGGCTCAGGCGACCGTCAGAAGGTTGCACGCGACGGCGCACGCGTCGTCCGCGCGCTCGAGATGCTGACGAACTCCCTTGGCGGCTGACGTCCACCCCACCGCGACCGTCTACCCGGGCACTGTGCTCGGCGACGACGTGCGCGTGCTCGAGTACGCGGTGGTCGGGAAGCAGCCCACTCTCGGCGCCTTCTCGACCGCGAAGCGCGAGCCGCTCCCACCTGCGGAGCTCGGCGCCGGGACGATCGTCTCCACTGGAGCGATCGTCTTCGCCGGGTCGACAGTCGGGGAGCGGTGCATCGTCGGCGACCAGTCGTGCATCCGCGAGCGGGTGCACCTCGGTGAGAACTGCGTGCTCGGCCGCGGCTCGCTGATCGAAAACGACACGACGGTCGGCGCGGGCACGCGCATCCAGGCGGGCGCGTACATCACCGCCTACTCGACACTCGAGGAGGACGTCTTCATCGCCCCGTGCGTGGTCACGACCAACGACAACTACATGGGCCGCACCGAGCGCCGCCGGGCCGAGATGCGCGGGCCGACGATCCGGCGGAGCGCGCGCATCGGCGGCGGCGCGATCCTCTGCCCCGGCGTCGAGATCGGCGTCGAGGCGTTCGTCGGAGCGGGCGCGGTCGTGACGAGAGACGTCGCTGCGCGAACAGTCGTCGTCGGAAGCCCGGCGCGTATCCTGCGCAAGGTCAACGCCGACGAGCTCAGGGAGAACGGCGGCTGACGCCAAGGGTGTAGCGCAGCGGGTCGCGCGTCTTCGTCACAAGCTTCGCCTCGAGGTAGTACACGCCCCCCTCGACTGCGCGATACGCAAGCCGCGTCTGCGCTCCGACGCGGTGGCCGAGCTCGACGCGGAGGGACGTATCGGCGCGCAGGCCGTCCAGATGGCGCGCTCCGGGCGCCCAGAGCGCGAGGTGCACCGACGCGTTCCCTGCCGGGGTGAGCCGGGCGAAGACGCGCTGGCCGGGGCGCAGGCGCACCCGGTAGACGTCGACGTTGTCGTCCCAGTAGTCCAGCGACGCGTCGAACGTGCGCGGCAGCGGGGGCAGCGCGTGTGACCACTGACCGGCGTCGTCGTTCGGCTCGTAACGGTCGGGGGCGGGTAGCGGGGTGCCACTGGCGAGCAAGGTCAGCGCAGCCAATACGTCGAGCCGTCCCCAACCGGTGAACTCGTCGCGCCCCGTCGGGCACTGGACACAGCCGGTGAGCGGGGTCGCATCGTCGGCGCTTCGCTCGAGCAGCCAGGCGACCTGCTCGGGAGTCAGCCGCGGATCCTGGCCGATCAAGAGGGCGGCGGCGGCCGAGACCTGTGGGGCGGCGAACGACGTCCCGATCGCGTCCTTGAACTCGAACGAGCCGCAGTCCGAGTACGGGTGGTCGGCGCAACCGGCTCGGTGATCGACGAGGTGCTGCGGGATCGTCGAGAAGATGTCGGCGCCGGGGGCGGCGATGTCGTTGTAGACGGCGTCGCGGTTCGAGTACGCCGGCACCGATCCGTCCCGCCGCACCGCACTGACCCCGATCACATGCGGCAGGGCCGCTGGGTAGTGCGCGAACCCCCAGGGTGTGGCGGGTGACTGCGGGCCGTTCCCGACAGCGGCGACGACGACGACGCCCTTCGAATACGCGTACTCGACGGCTTGTTGCTCGAGCGGGGAATAGGTGTCGAGCTCGGGGTCGAGCGGGTCGCGGACGCCGCCGAGCGAGAGGTTGATCACGCGGGCTCCCTGCGCGACCGCCCAGCGGATCGCGGCGACCTCGGCGGGGAGGGACACGGTGCCGTCGGGGCCGACGACCTTGGCGATGATCAGCCGGGCGTTGAACGCGAGCCCGGCCATGCCGATGCCGTTACCTGGGTTCGCCGCGATCTCGCCTGCGACGAACGTCCCGTGCCCCTGCTCGTCGGAGTATGCGGTGCCCCCCACGAACGTCTTGGCTGCGACCACGCGCCCCCTCAGATCGGGGTGCTTACCGTCGATCCCCGAGTCGATCACGGCGACCTTGACGGGAGCGAGTTGCGGCTGCGTCGACCAGTACGACCAGGCCGAGTCCTGGTCGAGGTACCACTCGCTGGCGGCGTACGGCTCGGTGTTGTCGAAGCCGAACGCCACGGCCGGCACCGCAAGCGCGGCAAAGGCGAGCGCGATGAGCAGCGCGCGCTTCACGGCGACGTGAACGTCGCCGACAGGCCTGCGGCGACTCCTCGCCCGGGTGCGCAGCGCACGCGGTAGGTACCCGGCGGCAGCGTTCCGCCGAACGACCAGGCGCCCGACCCATCCGCGGTCGCAGACGAGATTGTCGTCCAACCCGTCCCCGCCTGCCGCTGCAACTGGACGGCTGCACCGCCGAGCACCGGGCGCTCGGTGCCTTGCACGCCGGCCGGCCCCAACTCGGCCTCGACCCGAGCGGCAACCGCGACCGAGGCGAGCCCGGCACGCACCGTCTGCCAGCTGAGCCGGTACTGCGTCGCCGTCGAGGGCTTGACGATCGTCGAGAACGAGCCGTCGGCCGCGAGGATCAGGTCGCCCGCCGGCGCCCAGTCATGCCCGGCGGTCTTCGATTCGAGCCCGGCCGAGTCGGCGTCGTGGGCGAAGCCGGTGAGCGCGAGGCTGCCGCCGTAGGTGATCGTCTTCGCCTGTGGGACGAGCGAGAGCAAGGCACCCGTGAACCAGGTGGACCGGAGCTCGAGCAGTGCGCGGAAGCGAGCGCTCGTCACCGTCGCGTGTGAGCCGCCCGCCGCGGTCGCGGTGACGCTCGACGCGCGGCCAGACGGGCCGTCAAAGATCGACAGGTCGGAAAGCGGCGGCGAGAGCTTCAACTGCTTGGCGACCTTCGTGCCGTCGTAGAGAACCGGCCCCCAGTCGTGCACGGGCGAGGTCGTGTCGTAGGGATCCGCGACGGATACGAGATAGGGGACTGCGGTGCCGGTGGCCTCCTCGGCCGAGGCCGTGCGTCCTCCTGAGGTCGAGAAGAAGAGGGTGTCGGCGACCTTCCCGTGCCAGAGCACGACCTGCCCCTTCGTCGCCGCGATCGCGTCGCTCGCCGCTAGCGACTCGGCCGCGACGCCACCGTAGACCTGGCTGCGGGTGTCGGCGTAGAGGTCGAAGTCGCGCTTCTGCGTCAGGTTGGCGAGCGCGTACGAGCGAGCCGCTACCGCCTGGGCCTTCAACGCCTCCGCCGGCCACTTTGGCGGCATCTCCGACGCGACGACGCCCCTTAGGTACGACTCGAGCGCGGCGGTGTCGACAATCTCGAGGTGCTTGCCGTCGGTGGAGACGGTGATCTTGCCGCGATACTCCTTGCCATTGACGACGAGCGGCTGTTTGCCGACGAAGGTCAAAGGGGGGACGAGCTTCCGCTCCGGCATCGCCAGTGACGCCTGCATCCTCATCGAGCCGGGATCGAGCGCCGCCTTCGTCCCGGCCGCATCGGTGACCGCCCACGGAGCGGCCGAGGCGATCGTCATCAGCTTCGGCTGGGCGAGCAGCACACGAACGGTCGAGACGGACGCCGGTCCGAGAGTGGTGCCGGAGTAGTAGTGCGCGAGGATCTTGTCGTACGTCCAGCCGTGTTGTGCGTAGCCGTACGCGCCCCACTGGCTCATCCCGAGCCCGTGGCCCCAACCGTGGCCGCTGACGGCGAGGACGACCCTGGCGGGGCTGGTCACGGTGGTCGAGGTAGTCGCGGTCGACGTCGAGCCACGCACCGTCTCGGGACGGGTCGCAGCGAGAGACAGGGCGGCGCCGGAGAGGAGGAGCAGGCACGCGGCGCCGAGCCGCAGGGCAGGCCGACTCACCCGAGGCACGGTAGCCGAGGTGCCGGGTAGCCCCTCGCGGAGGTCGACGAACGGCTACCCGGCAGCGAGCCGGGTCGCGTACTGCTCGTCGTAGTAGCGCTTGTAGTCGCCCGACTTGATCGGCTCCCACCACTCGCGGTTCTCGCGATACCAGTCGACCGTCTCGGCGAGGCCGCCCGCGTCGAAGGAGTGCTGCGGCCGCCAGCCGAGATCATGCAGCTTCGACGAGTCGACGGAATAGCGCCGGTCGTGGCCCGGGCGGTCCTCGACATGGCGCACGAGGTCGGGCGAGGCGCCTGTCAGGTCAAGGATGCGCCGAACGACCTCGAGGTTCTCGCGCTCCTGGCCGCCGACGTTGTAGACCTCGCCTGCCTTGCCGCTGCGGAGCGCAAGTTCGATGCCGGCGCAATGGTCGGCAACGTGCAGCCACTCGCGCCGCTGGCGCCCGTCGCCGTACACCGGCAACTGCTCGCCGGAGAACGCGTTCGTGATGAAGAGCGGCAGGAACTTCTCCGGATACTGCCGCGGGCCGTAGGTGTTAGCGCCGCGGGTGATCAGGGCGTCGACGCCGTAGGTGCGCACATAGGCGAGCACCTGGAGGTCGCCGCCGGCCTTCGAGGCCGAATACGGGCTCGACGCACGGATCGGCGCGCTCTCGGCGCACGGGTCGGCTCCGAGCGGGATGTCGCCGTACACCTCGTCGGTCGACACTTGCAGGTGACGGATCCCGTGGTGCCGTGCGTAGTCGAGGAGAACCTGGGTCCCGAGCACGTCGGTGAGGATGAACTCGGCGGGGCCGAGGATCGAGCGATCGACATGTGTCTCGGCCGCGAAGTTGACGATCGCCTCGCAGCCCTCGGCTGCACGCGCAACGGCGTCACGGTCGGCGATGTCGCCCTGGTGGAAGTCGTGCACGACGCCCTCGAGGTTCGCGCGATTTCCGGCGTAGGTCAGCTTGTCGAGAACCGCGACCTCGTCGCCCGCGCTCGCGAGCCGCCGCACGAACTGCGAGCCGATGAAGCCGGCGCCTCCGGTGACGAGCACACGCATGGGGCCAGATCCAGACACGGAGTCAGAGTAACCGACTCAAACAGGCGCGCAGCCCCTCGCGCCAATGCGGCAACTCGGGCGCCCCGCGCTCGCTGCGCAGCACCGAGTATGCGGGCCGTGGAGCACGCGCACCGAACTGCTCGGTCGTGATCCGGCGGACGCGGGCCGGCAGGCCCGCGTCCTCGAAGATCGCCTCGGCGAAGTCAGCCCACGTGCACTCACCGGCAGCTGCGACGTGATACCGACCGTAGGGCAGCTCGAGCACAGCTCTGGTCGCTTCCGCCAGATGCCCGACGTACGTCGGACTGCCACGCTGGTCGTCGACCACCGCCACCTCGGGAAGCTCGGCGCCGAGCCGCAGCATCGTCAGGAGGAAGTTCTTCGACGTCGGCCCGAAGAGCCAGGACGTGCGGACGATCCAGGCGCGCTCGCCCGCGGCGCCCTCGCCGTACAGCTTCGTGCGGCCGTACGCGCCGAGCGGCGAGGGAGCGTCCGACTCGAGGTACGGCTCGCGCTTCGTGCCGTCGAACACGTAGTCGCTCGACCAGACGACGAGTGGAGCGCCGAGCTCGGCCGCATGCTGGACGCCGCCGACGTTGACCGAAGCCGCTTCCTGCGGGTCGTCCTCGGCACCGTCGACGTCGGTCCACGCAGCGGCGTGGAGAACGAGCCCGGCCGCGACACCGGCAGGGGCAGGATGCGTGACATCCCACTCGGCGCGCGTCAGTCCGCGCGCCTCCGGAAACACCTCGAGCAGCGCGTGGCCGAGCTGCCCACCGGCGCCGGTTACGAGGACGTGATCGCGTCGCGCGACGACAGGATCGGCGTCTGCGTGCTCCACAGCTCCCTGACTCGCGGATCGTCCCAGGCAAGCCCGTGCTCGTCGGGGTCGGCGGGGTCGTATTCGCGTGTGACGTGGTAGCAGAAGAGAAGATCCGTGAGCGCCTCGAAGCCGTGCGCGTGGATGCCGGGGATGTAGATCGCGGCCGGATTCTCGTCGCCAATGTCCTCGGTGAACGTGTCTCCCGTGGTGCGGTCTAGGACGACGACCCGCGCCGTCCCCTGCAGGCAGGCAAACAGATCGTCCTGCCCCCGCTCGTGGTAGTGCAGGCCGCGGATCGTGCCGCGGCGCGAGAACGAGACGTTCGTCTGCACGGTTGGATGCGGCAGCACGCTCTCTCGGCGAAGCTCGTAGAACCAGCCGCGCTCGTCCTCGAACCGGCGCAGCGGGATCCGCTTGACCCCGGTGACTATTTGTTCGCCCCGGTCTCGTCGATCAGCCTGCCGACATCGGCGAGGTCCGCCCAGTGCTTGCCGCCGTCGTGCCACCAGCCTTCGACGCGACGTACCTCGAGCTCGCCGCGCTGCGCGTAGATCCGGTTGACGTCGGTGATCTCCAGCTCGCCACGATTCGACGGCTGCAGGCTGTCGATCAGCCCGAACACGTCCGGCGGGAAGCAGTAGAGGCCGACGACGGCGTCGGAGGACGGCGGCGCGGGATAGCGCGTGTCGACCACGCCGGCCTTCTCGACGATGTCGGCGACGGAGCCGTCGCCGCCGTACGCGATCACGCCGAAGTTCTCTGGGTCCGGGACGTCCTTGACGAAGACCAGCGCCCCGCTTGACCAAGCTCGGATCGCCGCGGCCTGAGCGTGCTCGAAGATGTTGTCGCCGAGACAGACGACCAGCTGATCGCCGGCGGCGAACGCTCGCGCCATCCCGACGACCTGGGCGATCCCTCCGGCTTCGACCTGCACCTTGTAGGAGAGGTCGAGTTCGAACAGCACCTCGTCGCCCCCGCGGGAGCTGACATGCCCGTTGCCGAGCAGGTCGATGAACTGGCCGGCGTGCTGCTGCCCGGTGACGATCAGCACCTCCGTGACACCGGCGCGCTGCAGCAGCTGCAGCGGGTAATAGATCATCGGCCATCGCCCGACCGGCAGGAGGTGCTTGTTGGTGACCCGCGTCAACTCCTCGAGACGCGTCGCGTTGCCGCCGGCGGCAATTAGACCCTTCACGCGGGCGATGTTACGGCAGCGGCCTCGGCATCGTGGCCGCGCGCGGCGGCGAGGCCGGTGATGCCCGCGGTGACGCCGAGCGCGGCGACGCACATCCACATCGCCGAATCACCGTAAGCGCCGCGTACCTGCAGCCCGAGGAACGGGGTCAGCGCCCAGCCCACCGACCAGGTGCCGCCGAAGAGACCCATGTAGGCACCGCGGATGTCGGCCGGGGCAAGGGCGGCGACCACCGCCTGCGACGTCGGCACCCAGAGCATCTCGCCGATCACGAAGATCAGGATCACGGACGCGATCACCGGCGCCGAGCCGTTCCAGTTCAGAAGGAGGAACGGAACGCCCATCATCGGCATCGCGACGCCGAGCTTCAGCGACGCGGGGACATTCGCCGTCCAGCGCGTCAGCCGCAGCTGGAAGACGGTCACAAGCAGGGGATTGACGATCATCAGAATGCCCCAGGCCGCCGGAGCGAGATGGTGGGTAGTCGTGACCGAGATCGGGAGCAGCGTGTCCGTAGCGACATAGGTCATCGTCGCGAGCACCGAGGAGAGCATGAAGAGCAGGAACGGGTGGTCGCGCACGATCACGCGGAAGGAGCCGCGCTGCGGCGGCCCGCTCGGGGCGTACGCGCCCCCACGAGGGATGTAGCGCCAGGCGATTCCATAGGCGAGCGCCGCCAGCGGCAGCGCACCGATCCAGAGGTGCCGCCAGTCGCCGCCGATCAGCAGCAGGCCGCCGAGCGGCGGGCCGATCGCGACGCCGAGGTTCGCGGCCACCCGCACCGCCGAGTACGCGGCCTCGTGCTCCTCCGGCGGGACGAGGTCGGCGACCATCGCCTGGTCGGCCGCGCCTCCGAGCGAGCCGAAGACCGGCAGCAACGCGAGCAGGATCAGCCCCGCGGCGACGTTGTGCCCGACGGCGAGCAGCCCGAG
The DNA here is from genome assembly GCA_963847845.1 of uncultured Actinomycetes bacterium. Lineage (GTDB taxonomy): Bacteria > Actinomycetota > Thermoleophilia > Gaiellales > Gaiellaceae > PALSA-600. Next base: position 605,211 of record CAWKBI010000003.1, on the reverse strand, counting down.
CGGCACGAGCGTCGTGCAGCCCTCGCCGATCAGGATCATCGGCCGGCGGCCGACTCGATCCGACGTATGGCCGCCGAGATATCCGACGACGCCCGACAGCACCGCTCCGGACAGGAAGGCAAAGGCGAGCTCGCTCGACGAGGCGTGGAGATCTTTGATCGCCCAGATGCCGAGGAACGGGAACATCGTCGAGCCCGCGATCGACCCGACCAGGCTGACTGCGATCACAGGCCGGAGCGCAGGCTTCAGATCCCCGCCCCAGATCAGGCGAACGACACGGCCGAGCACCTCGGGAGTCTTACGAAGAAGCGGGGGTGCGCCGAGCGAGCAACCCGCCGAGCACGAACAGCAACGCTCCTGCGATCCCGAACACGACCGCCGGCACCCAACCCCGCGAGCCGCCGCTCGACGCTCCGCCGAGCGAGACGCTCGCGTGCGAATACGACGTCGTGTAGTGCGTTGCTGCGGCCAGGATCCCGAACGAGCCGAGGACGGCCCAGCTGGCACGCTCGAAGATCGATGCGAATTTGATGAAGACGAGGCTTGCGACCACGATCAAGGCCCATTCGAAGTGGCCGTGATGCAGGAACCAAAGAAGGCTGCCGCCGATAGTCAGGCCGGCGCCGACGTGCAGCCACATCCCGTAGGAGCGGTTCGGGCCACCGTCGACGGAACGCGCCCAGGCGAGGAAGACGAGGCCGATCACGAACGTGACGATCGCCGACCAGTCGCCGCCGCCCGAGATCAGGTCGGTGACGAAGAACCACGCCAGCTGGACGACCGTGAGCATGATCAGCGGGAACCGGAACGTGCGTAGCGCGATCAGGGCCGCGATCAGGACGAGCAGGACGAGCGACAGCCGCGCGATGTCGAAGCCGCGAAAGGCGGACGAGGTGTCGTGCAGCCAGCCGAACCAGGTCCAGAGTAGGCCGAGGAACGCCCCGAACAGCGAGACGCTGACATAGGCAAAAACCCCGGCGGCGATCGGGTGCCCACCGTCACGATGGAGCGACCGCGCAACGAAGGCGAAGCCGACGAAGACGATGAAGGCCAGCAGCGCGACCTTGCCCTGACGGTAGTGGCCCGAGAAGAACGCGAGCAGCGCGACCGCCGCGAGGAGCAGCGTGAAGCCCCCGCTGTAGAGCAGGTACGACCAGGCAGCCCAACGCGGGCGAATCGCGTCCATGTGTCGATCTTCGGCCCTCCACCGGACGGACAGAGAGGCGGTACCGTTCGCGATCGCATGGCGAGAAGCGACGACAGGCTCCGCGGTGAGATCGAGGAGCTCTTCGCAGACCTGTGGCAGATGCCCCGCTTCGCGGGGCCACGCCACGGCTTCCGACCGAACATCGACTGTTTCCACACCAATGATCCACACACGCTGACGATCGTGGTCGAGCTACCCGGGGTCGACCCGGCGAGCGTGCGAGTTGCCGCGGGCGAACGCGTGCTCCTGCTGGCCGGCGAGCGGAAACGCCCGCACGTGCCGGGCCGCGTCTACCAGCAGATGGAGATCGAGTACGGCACGTTCCAGCGACAGGTCAGGCTGGCCGAGGACGTCGACCCCGATCGGGCCACTGCGGCGTTCGCAAACGGCGTGCTGACGATCGTGCTGCCGGTGGCCGTCACGGCTCAGCCGAGCGGCCGGTTCGTGATCGAGGTGCATCGCGGATGAGCGACCTTCTCTTCGACACGCAGGAGCCCTCCGAGCACGACCTCGAACTGCCGGCCGCACTGCCGGTGCTGCCGCTGAAGGAGACGGTGGTCTTCCCGCAGTCGATGTCGCCGCTCGCAATCGGCCAGGAGCGCTCGGTGCGGCTGATCGACGACGTTGTCGCCGGCGACCGGCTGCTCGCGCTCGTCGCGACCCGCGACGGCTCGGTCGAGGCGCCCGGGTTCAACGACATCTACGAGGTCGGGACGGTCGCCGTCGTCCACAAGCTGATCAAGGTTCCGGACGGGACGCTGCGGATCCTCGTCCAGGGCCTCGACCGCATTCACCTCGACCACCGCATCGACACCGACCCGTATTTGCTCGCCGAGTGGAGCGCGCTGCCCGACGTCGTCGTCGAGACCCCAGAGCTGGAGGCGCTGATCCGGAACGTCCAGGGCCTGTTCGGCCGGATCATCAGCCTTGCGCCTTACCTGCCTGAGGAGCTCGAGCTCGCCGCGGCGAACGTCCATGACCCGAGCGCGCTCGCCCACCTGGTCGCCTCGACGCTCCGCTCGATCAAGACCGAGGAACGGCAGGAGCTGCTCGAGATCCTCGATGTCGAGGAACGGCTGCGGAAGGTCTCGGGGATCCTGAGCCGCGAGCTCGAGGTGTTCGAGCTCGGCTCGAAGATCCAGTCGCAGGTCCAGTCGGAGATGGAGAAAGGCCAGCGCGACTACTTCCTGCGGCAGCAGCTGAAGGCAATCCAGCAGGAGCTCGGCGAGGACGATCCCGAGCAGGCCGAGGTGAACGAGTTGCGCCTCCGCTTGTCGGAGCTGACTGCCCTGCCCGACGACGTTCGCGAGGCCGCCGACCGCGAGCTCGGGCGGCTCGAGCGCCTGCCCACAGCGGCCGCCGAATACGGCGTCATCCGCACCTACCTCGAATGGATCCTGACCTTGCCGTGGGGTGAGCACACGACGGACAACCTCGACCTCGAGCACGCCCGGAAAGTGCTCGACGACGACCATTTCGACCTCGAGAAGGTGAAGGACCGGATCGTCGAGTACCTGGCCGTCGCGAAGCTGCGGAACGAGGTCTCGGGCCAGATCCTCTGCTTTGTCGGGCCGCCGGGCGTCGGCAAGACGTCGCTCGGGCACTCGATCGCAAACGCGCTCGGGCGGAAGTTCATCCGCCTCTCGGTCGGAGGCGTCCGCGACGAGTCCGAGATTCGCGGCCATCGCCGCACCTACATCGGCTCGATGCCCGGCACGATCATCCGCTCGCTCCGCGACGCCGGCTCGGCGAACCCGCTCGTGCTGATCGACGAGATCGACAAGATGGGTTCTGACTGGCGCGGCGACCCGTCGAGCGCGATGCTCGAGGTGCTCGACCCCGAGCAGAACCGGACTTTCCGAGATCACTACCTCGACCTGCCGTTCGACCTCTCGAAGACGCTCTTCATCTGCACGGCGAACACACTCGACACAATTCCAGGCCCCCTGCTCGACCGGATGGACGTGATCACGCTCTCCGGCTACACGGAGGACGAGAAGCTCGGAATCGCGAAGCGCTACCTCTACCCGAAACAGCTCGCCGCGAGCGGCCTACGCCGGACACAGCTGACGCTCCCGGACAAGGTCCTGCGCACCGTCATCCGCGAATACACCCGCGAAGCGGGCGTCCGCAACCTCGAGCGGCGGATTGCCGACGTCTGCCGCAAGGCCGCCACCCTGGTAGCGACCGGGCGCGCGACCAAGGTCAAGGTCGACGACGACCAGCTGCGCGAGTGGCTCGGGCCGCGGCGGTTCTCGGGTGAGGTGCGGCGACGCACGTCCGAGCCGGGTGTCGCAACCGGCCTGGCGTACACGACGGTCGGCGGCGACATCCTCTTCATCGAGGCGACCGCCTACCGGGGCAAGGGCCGGCTGACGATCACTGGGCAACTCGGCGAGGTGATGCAGGAGTCGGCGCAGGCTGCGCTCTCGTGGGTGCGGTCACATGCGGCCGAGTTCGACCTCGCCGACGACTGGTTCGCGACCCACGACATCCACGTCCACGTGCCGGCGGGCGCGGTGCCGAAGGACGGGCCGTCCGCCGGTGTGACGATGGCGACGGCGCTGGCGTCCCTCGTCCGGGGTGAGCCGGTTTCGGATGACGTCGGCATGACCGGCGAGATCACGCTGACGGGACAGGTGCTCCCGATCGGCGGCCTCCGGGAGAAGGCGCTCGCTGCCGAGCGCGCGGGCCTGAAGCGCGTCATCTATCCAAGAGAGAACGGGCCTGACCTCGAGGAGCTGCCGCCGGAGACCCGGGCGGCGATCGAGTTCATCCCCGCCGACACGATCGAAGACGTGTTCGCGGCCGCGTTCGCGGGCAGGCGACGAGGCCGCTCCCGGCGGCCACAGGTGGTCGAACGCGCGGCCGCTATGCCGCGGCGAAACTCGTGAGCAGCTGTTTGCAGGCATCGTCGCCCCCATCTGCCTGACGTCGGCAGAGCAGCTGGAACTCGCGCATCCCGCGCAGCACGAACGTGTACTGATCGAGCGTCGCGCCCGCTTTCACCTGGTAGGAGTGGGCGCGGATCCCGTCGGCTGTCACCGTCGTCGGACTCGACACGGCGCCACCCGTCTGCTCGGCGATCTGGCGCATCCGCGAGGCGAGCTCCTTCTCGACCTTTGCGAACAGCGCATCCGAGTACGGCTTCAGCAGCGGGAACGCCGCCACCTGGACCAGATCGGGGCCGCTCGAGGCCGTCACGCGCGCCTTTGCACGCTCGACGTGCCAACCCGCAGGTGCCTCGAAGTGAAAGCCGGAGCCGCTCAGGGCCTGAGGCGGCTGTTGTGTGGCGCCAGACCCACCGCAGCCTGCGAGAATGACCCCGGCAAGGAGCGGCGCCGAGATGGCGATCACGCGCCCGGAAGCAACGCGAAAGGATTGAGGGAACATGGCCAATACGAAAGACAAGGTCTACGACGCGGCGGAGAACGTCAAACCGTACGTCGAGCGCGCGATGTCGGACGAGAAGCTGAAGCAAGACGTGCTGAGCGCGTTCGCGACGGCGAAGGACCTGTACAACGAGCTCGTCGGCAGTCGCAGCGCGGTCACGCTCGCGACGCGAGTCGCGACGGATGACGACGTCCGCGACCGGCTGAAGACTGCGGTCGAGGATCTTCGGAGCGCATCAGACCGGCTACAGGGCCGCAAGGAGCACCACGGCCGCAACACCACGCTACTCGTCGCGGGGATCGCACTCGGCATCCTCTTCAACCCGGTCACCGGGCCTGACACACGACGTTGGCTGAAGGAGATGCTCTCCGGCTCGAGCGACGACTTCGGCGGCGACTACCCGCCTGCGGCCGCGAACGGCGGAAGCTAACCGCGGCCGAGGTCGCCTTTCGGCACGACTGTCGTGGGCGCGAGCGTCTGCATCAGCGCAGTTCGCGCGAGCGGCGTCATTGCGCGGGCGAGCGACGAAGGGTCGAGGCCGTCCGCGGTCGAGATGTCGGTCATCCCGAGCAGGATCGCGCCGGGCTCCGGCGTCCCCAAGCCACCGGGGATCGCCGGTGCCCAGCCGACGCCGATCGGGAACGCCAGATCCTGCTGGTGGCTCCAGGCGTCGAGGTACGGGGTTGGGTCGACCGCGCCGTCGTAGCCGAGGTAGAGGAACGAGACCGGGTGCACCTCGAAGTGAAGGTGAACCGGCGTTCCTTCGGCGTCGCCGGTGTCTCCCATGAAGCCGACCACCTGGCCTGCCCTGACGCGGGCGCCGTTCTTCGCTGCGGGCGCGAAGGCTGACAGGTGGGCGTAGTAGAACTGGTTGCCCTGCTCGTCGAGGATCCAGAGCCTGTTACCGCCGACCTTGTTCCAGCCGACGGAGAAGATCGTCCCGTCCGCGCAGGCGACGAGCGGCTGGCCCAGCTGTCCGAAAATGTCGTCGCCGTGGTGATACGAGACGTCGGCTCTCGGCGCTCCGAACGTGTCGATGTAGGACGTCGGGCCGTAGACCGGGAACACGTAGTGACCGGCGGTCAGCTTCGGATGAACGTCGAGCGGCGAGGGTGAGACCTTGCCGCCGTGCTTCGGTCGGTCGCGCGGTGAGTCGCCCGGGCTCGGGCTTTCGTCGAGACCGGGCGTCGTGTCCGTCGTCGTGCTCGTCGTCGTCGTCGTCGCAGCGGCCGGCGGGGCGGTCTGGACGGCGACCTCTGCGTAGCCGATCTGGATCTCGCTGCCCGCCGGCAGGCCGCCGTGATCGGCGGTCACGCGCAGGTCGAGCTCCGTGACGACGCCGTCGTAGCCCTTCGTGCCGGCCGGGGCCGTTCGGTCGACCGTCTCGGTGCCGACGACGAGCTGCCCCCAACTTCCGACTGCGACCGTTCCGGAGGTGACGGGCTGCCCGTTGACGACGAGGTTCAGGACGGCGCTGCCGTTCGCATTTCCGCCGGCGCCTGAGTAGCCGGTCCCACCGGACGTGCTCGCGGTGACACCGTCGGCGGTGATCTCACCACCGAACAGCGAGAGGCCGGTCACGACACTCTCGGCGTTGGCAGAGGCGTTCTGCTGCACCGCTGTCACGGCAGACGCCGTCGTGGACTGCGCGGAGACGATCGATCCGTCGGCGGGATAGGCAAAAACGCCTCCTGCGGCAGGTGCCGCGTTCGGGGGCGCAGACACGGCTGTCGTGCTGCCGCCACCAGCTGTCGGTGTCGTGATCTTGATCGCGAGTGCGCGGGCGGACGCACCGGGCGACTGCCCCGGCCCTTGCGCCTCGGCCGATCCGAAGGCGAGCAACGCGAGCGGCAAGAGCAGAACGAGGCGACGCACTGTCCCTGATTCTGCCAGGCCTTCGGGATACCTACGCCAAGGCTCCACGGCACAACCTGGCTTTTCGCCAACCCTTCCTCTAGATGGTTGATCGGTAATTGCCGTCGTTGCGGGGAGGGAATGCACCAAGCAGTGTGGTCGACTCGACCGGTGGCAAGGCCAGTAGGCCTTGGTACCGGGCGAGGCGGGCGCAATGCGCCGCGTGCAGGCCCCCAGGCGCGACGGCGTGAATTACCGATCAACCATCTAGGGCTTGCGGGCAACGATGATCTGCCGCCAGCTGTCCCAGCTCAACTCCGAGCCGTCTGCGCCTCCGAAGAACGCAGTTGCCTCGAGGCCGGCCCGGCGGAGAAGCTCGACATATTCGGCCGTCGTGTAGAGGCGGTGGTCGAATGACAGCTCGGTTCGCGCCTCGCCGCGCAGGAACGTCCAGGTGGCCTGCGATCTCCCGGTGATCAGATCGTAGCCATGCTCCTGAAGCAGGATAGTGCCGTCGTCGAGCTCGTCCCACGCCTGCGGCCGGAAGCCGCGGAGCAACGCAGCCTGGTTGACGGTATCGAGCACGAAGATCCCGCCCGGCACGAGCACCCGGGCCACCTCGGCAAGCATGCGCTCGTCCTCGGCCTGGACGTCGAAGTAGCCGAACGCCGTCCACAGGTTGAGAACCGCGTCGAAGGAGCTGTCCGCCCACGGCAGTTGCCGCATGTCGCCCTGACGAAAGTCGAGGCCCGGCCCCGCACGGCGAGCGACGGCCAGCACCGCCTCCGAGATGTCGAGGCCCGAGACGGTGAAGCCCCGTTCCGAGAGTGGGACCGCGACCCGGCCGGTTCCGCACGGAACGTCGAGCACACGTCCGGCGGGCCGAATCTGCGACGAGACCAAGTCGGCCTCGAGCTCGGTTCGCTCGGCGTCGCGGGTCGTCGCAAGCAGCACCCATTCGTCCGCCTCGAAGAACGACTCGTACCACCGTGGATCGACCGTCATCTCTCTACTCTACGAGGGTGGACGCGCTGGCATCGCTCGCGGCTGAGCCGGCGGCCGCCGCGCTGTTCTTCGACATCGACGGCGTGCTCGCGCCGATCGTCGAGCGGCCACAGGACGCCAGAGTCCCGGAGGAGACTCGCGTTGAGCTGGCGCGGCTCGCCGCCACCTATGCGCTCGTCGCCGCGGTCACAGGACGCCCGAGCGACGTCGCACGAACGATCGTCGGCGTCGGCGGTTTGCGCTACGCCGGCGAGCACGGCCTCGAGCTCAATCCCGCAGCCCTAGAGTGGGCAGAGACCATCCACGCCTTCGCGACCGACGCAGCGTGGCCGGACACCGAGCTGAAACCGCTCAGCGCCGCGCTGCACTACCGCGCCGCCGCTGATCCCGAGCTTGCCCGGGCGCAGCTCGAGCCGATCGCGGCGGCAGCGGTCGGGCTCGGCCTGCGGGCACGCTTCGGCCGCATGGTGCTCGAGGTGCTGCCACCGGTCGATGCGACGAAAGGAACCGCGGTCAGGGCCTTGCTCGCGCAGACCAGCCTGCGGCGCGCGCTCTACGCCGGCGACGACACGACCGACCTGAACGGCTTCGAGGCGCTCGACGGTCTCGACGTCGCGGTCCGCGTTGCGGTCTCGTCGGACGAAGGCCCGGCGGAGCTCGTCGAACGCGCCGATCTCGTCGTCGGCTCGCCCGCCGCGTTCCTCGAGCTGCTGCACGCTCTTTAGAACCTCAAGCGTTCACGCAGCTGACGCGACTGCCGGCGCGCGACATCGAGCTCGGTCTTGCCGGCGTCCGCCAGTTGCAAGCGGAGACGATCGGGTGAGGGTCGGCGGACCGCCGCAACCTTCGCGAGGTTGACGAGATACGAGCGATGGACACGAGCGAACCTCGGGCCGAGGCGCTCCTCCAACTCGCCGAGCGATGCGGTGCAGAGATACGAGCGGTCGTACGTGTGGGCGCGGCTGTAATCGCCGTCCGCCTGCACGTAGTGCACCTGCGCCACGTCGAGCAACTCTGTCCCGCCGGCGGCGACGACCGGGATCTTCTCGACCGGAACAGCGGCCTCCCGCGACCGCTCGCGGAGACGCTCGAGCACTCGCGCGAGCCGGTCCGGGTCGACGGGCTTGAGCAGGTAGTCGAAGGCCTCGACCGCGAAGGCGTCGACCGCGTACTGCGCGTGCGCCGTGACGAAGACGACTGCCGGCGGGTCGGCCCGCTCGCGCATGAGCGGTGCCGCAGCGAGCCCTGTCACGCCGGCCATCTCGACATCGAGGAAGACGACGTCGACCTCAGGATCGCGCGCAAGCTCGAAGGCGTCCGTCCCGTTGGCCGCCTCGCCCACCACCGAGACGTCGTCGTGCGCCTGCAGGAGGTAACGCAGCTCATCGCGCGCCGGCGTCTCGTCGTCGACGATCAGCGCGCGGATCATGCCGCGGGAACCTCGAGCCGCACGACCGTGCCGAAGGGAAACGAGCGCAGCCGCACACCTTCGCCGTAGTGCGCTGTCAGGCGGCGGTTGACGTTGGCGAGGCCAAGCCCGGTCCCCTCGCCGAAGCCCGGCTCGAGCACGCGCTCGATCACGTCACGCGCGATCCCGCGGCCGTCGTCGCGAACGGTCACGCGCAACCTGCCGCGCCGCACGCGCGCCCGGACCAGGAGGTGGAGCGGCCGCTCGGTCTTGCCGTGCTTGATCGCGTTCTCGACCAGCGGCTGCACGAGCATTGGCGGCAGCCTCACGACCAGCGCGTCGGGCGCGGCGTCGACCGTCACCTCGAGCTGGGGGCCGAACCGCGCCAACTCGAGCTCGAGGTAGCTCCGGACGTGATGCAGCTCATCCTCGAGCGTGACGAACTCGCCCGGCTGCACGAGCCGGCTCCGCAGATGATCGGCAAAGGCGAGCACGAGCCGCCGTGCGCGCTCAGGCTCGGTGCGGATGAACGCGGCGATCGTGTTCAGCGCGTTGAAGACGAAGTGCGGCTCCATCTGCGCCTGCAGCGCCGTCGTCGTCGCCGAGGTCAGCTCGGACAACTGGAGCTGGGCGGAGAGCTGCTCGCCCAGCGACTCGAGCGTCTCGACGGCGGTCTCGCCAAGCGGCGACCCGGCCGTCGCGAACGCCACCACGGCGCCGGCCGGACCGTCGTTCAGGCGCAACGGGACGACTGCCGCAGCGCCGAGCGGGCAGGCCGGGTGACGGCACTCGGAGCGCAGGCCGAGCGGGGCGAGGAGCGGCCTACTTTGCGCGAGCGCCTCGTAGACGGGCCGGATCGGCTGGTCGCCGGCGGCGTGGTGGTCGGCGCCGGAACCGACGAACGCGAGCACCTCGTGCGTATCGGTGACCGCCACGGCGCCGTAGCCGAGCTTCTCGAACAGCTCGTAGGCGACCGTGCGGGCGGCGCTCTCGGTCAGGCCGCGGCGGAGCTCGGGCAGCGTTGCCTGCAGCAGTTCGAGGACGGGAGCCTGGCGCCTAGGACGGCGCACGCGGGGCATGATCGGATTGTGCACGTCACGGACGAGATCCTCGCGGCTTTCCGCAGACAGCACGGCGACGATGCGGCCGTGCTGGAGTGGAAGGGCGAGATCAGCCGGCGCGAATACGAGCTCGCGACGTACAACCCGGCGCGGACACACGACGTGACGCTTTTCATCCTCGATCCGACGGAGCGGATCGCGCTGATCCGCAAGCCGCATTTCGCCGCTGGGATCTGGCGCCCGCCGGGCGGGGGCGTGAAGCCGGGGGAGGACTTCGCCGCGGGCGCGGTTCGCGAAGCGCTCGAGGAAACCGGTCTCGAGGTCTCGCTCGATCGCTACCTCGTCGACGCACGCGCGTCGTTCCGCTTCGGCAACACCATCCTCGACTGGCGCACGCACGTCGTCTCGGCCCGGACAACCGGCGAGGTGCTCTCGCCGCAAGACGCAGACGAGATCGCCGGCGCGCGCTTCGGCACGCTCGAGGAGCTGGCCGGGACGATCCGAGCGCGGCTGCTCGCGACCGGCCACGCTCTCTGGCGCTACCGCGTCGCATTGCACGACGCAGCGAGCGAGCAGCTCAGAGCCGGGTGAGGCTCAGAGCTTGTTGATGCGGACAGCGGTGCCGTAGGCGCAGATCTCCGTCCACGTATCGCCCATCTCGGACGTGTCGAACCGCATCGCGACGATCGCGTTCGCGCCCTTCGCCTCAGCCTCTTCGACCATGCGCTGTGTCACCTCGAGGCGGCTTTCGGCCAGGGCCTTCGTCATCCCTTTCAGCTCACCGCCGAGCATCGACTTGAGCCCGGCGCCGAGTTGCGAGAACGCGTTACGGGAGCGGACGGTGAGTCCGAAGACCTCGCCGTAGACGTCCGTGATCTCGTGGCCAGGGACGTCGTTCATGGTCGTGATCAGCATGGGGCCGCTCCTCGTCGTCGGTGGAGCCCCGAAGCTACAGCAGGTCGAGCACGGCCGGGATCGAAGTCACCCGCGGGCCGTCCCACTCCCGCACCTCGGGCCACGGCGGATCCTCGCCGGCGCGGTGGATGAGGATCGCGTCCATCCCGACCCGCCGGGCGCCACCGAGCTCGTCGTTCGCGCCGTCGCCGACGAAGACCGCATTTGCCGGCTCGATTCCGAGCAGCTCGCAGCAATGCAGGTAGATTCGCGCGTCCGGCTTGGCGATCCCGATGCGCGACGAGAAGACCTCGGCGTCGAACAGCCCGGCGAACTCCGATTCCGGCCAGAGCGTCTCGACGTCCTGGCTGCACACCGTGATCAGCCCGACGGGATGGCCCCGCTCGCGCAGTTCGCGGAGCGTCGCGACGGCTCCAGAGCGGGGAACGAGGCAGTGCCGGACGTAGTCGAGCCGAACCCCGCACACCTCGTCCATCACCTCGGCGGGGACGCCGGCTTCGGCGAGCACGGTGCGCACGGGAGCGAGATAGCGATTCGGCTGGGCGTACCAGCGGTCGCGGAACCCGGGCCCGGCCAGCGCATCGATCCTGTCGACCATGTGCGCGGCCGCGTCCTGGTCCCAATCGATCAACGTCTCCCAGAGGTCGAAGATCACGCTGCATTTCCCCGCTCCTACGCGGCGCAACTCTTCAACACCTCCCACGAGCGCCTGAGGTCGTCCTCGACCGTGGCGCCGTTACCGATCGCGAGCCGAATCGCGTCCTCACCGCGCAGGCGAGTCGCTGCCACAAAGAGCTCACCCGTCGCAGTCGCGGCGCGCGCCAGCTCGAAGTTGTCGCTGCCCGAGTGGCGGAAGCACACGGTCGAGAACGGGTGCGGCGCGACGACGTCCCAGCCTGGCTCCGCCTCGACCCATGAAGCGAACAGCTGCGCGAGGCGCACGTGCTCGCGGATCCCTGCTTGCAGGCCCTCGGCGCCGTACATCCGAAGCACGAACCAGAGCTTCAGGGCGCGGAAGCGCCGGCCGAGTGCCGGCCCGAAATCCTTCAGGTCGACTGCGTCGCCCGTCGAGGCGAGGTAGTCGGGCGACGATGCGAACGTCGCTTGCAGCACGTCCGGACGCCGGGTCCAGAAGGCCGAGCAATCCATCGGCGTGAACAGCCACTTGTGCGGGTTGACGACGATCGAATCGACGCGGTCGCAGCCGTCGAGGCACCAGCGAAGCTCGGGGCAGACGGCCGCGGCGCCCGCGTAGGCCGCGTCGACATGCAGCCAGACGCCCGCGGCCTCGCACCGGTGCGCCAGTTCCAGCACGGGATCCACCGAGGTCGTCCCCGTCGTGCCGACCGTCGCCACGACCGCGGCCGCGTCGTCGAGCGAGAAGTCAGTACGCATCCGGTAGTCGTCATCAACCTCGACCTTGCGAAACTCGAGCCCGACGAGCCTCGCTGCTTTCTCGACGCTGAAGTTCGCCTCGGCCGACGCGTAGACGACACCACCGGGTCGCAACGATCGTGCCGCTGCGAGCGCGGCGATCGTCGATGTCGACGCGGTGTCCTCGATGTGGCCGTGCAGGCCCGGCGGCAGGCCGAGGAGCTGGGCCAGCCAATCCATCGTCACCAGCTCGAGCTCGGTCGCTGCGGGTGAGGCGAGCCACGTCATCCCGTTGACGTTCAGGGCGGCGATCAGCAGCTCGGCGAGGATCCCGGGCTCCGACCCGGTGTTCGCGAACCAGGCGTAGAACCGCGGGTGGTTCCAGTGCGTGAGGCCTGGCAGGATCAGCTCGTCGACGTCGCGAAGAACGTCCGCAAATGACTCGGCGTGCACCGGGGGGACGCTGGGGAGCGATGCGCGCACGCCGCCCGGGCTGACGGTGGCCGCGACGGGCCTGTCGGCCACACCCGCCAGGTACGCCTCGACCCAGTCGGCCGCGAGCGCGAGGTCGTCGTGGAACGTCACCGCTTCTTCCGCAACTTCTCGATCTGCTTCCACGTGCGCGTGTTGAGCACGTCTTCGCGCGTCAGCCACGCACGACGGGCCTGACCGATCCCGAGCGCGACGTAGTCGAGCGCGGACAGCTGATGGCCGTCCGAGTCGATCACGACCTTCACCCCGGCATCGCGAGCGGCCCGGAGGTGCACGTCCGACAGGTCGAGACGGTCCGGCTGGGAGTTGAGCTCGACGAACGTGCCCGTCTCGACGGCCTTCGCGAGCACGCGATCGAGGTCGACAGGCGCAGGCGGGCGGCTGCCGATCTTACGGTTCGTCGGATGGCCGATCAGGTCGACGTATCGGCTCTCCATCGCGGCGAGCACTCGCTCGGTTGCGTCGTGCTCGAAACGCGAGTGAACGGACGCGACGACCCAGTCGCGCGTCGCGAGTTCCTCGTCGGAGACGTCAAGCGTGCCGTCGGGACGGATGTTGACCTCGATTCCCTTCAGGATCCGGAACGGAGCGACCTGCTCGTTGAGCGCATCGATCTGCTCCGACTGCCCCTGGAGCAGGTCTCCGCGGAGCCGCTGCGAGTGATCGCAGATCGCGTAGTACGCATACCCGCGCGCCCGCGCCGCGGCCACCATCGCCTCGAGCGAGTCCTTGCCGTCCGACCATGTCGTGTGCGTGTGCAGGTCGCCGCGGAGATCACCGAGCGCGACCAGCTCCGGCAGCTCGCGCCTCCTGGCGGCCGTAAGCTCGCCGCCGTTCTCGCGCAGCTCGGGCGGGATCCACGCGTAACCCAGGAACTCGTACACCTCCTCCTCGGTCGCGAAGCTGTGCTCCTCGCCGGTCTCGACCACCGTGATCGAGTACTCGGAGATCGACAGCCCCCGGCGCACGGCGTCCTCGCGCAGCGCGACGTTGTGGTGCTTGGAGCCGGTGAAGTGCTGGAGCAAGTTGCCGTAGCTCGCGGGCGGGACCACCCTGAGGTCGAAGCGAAGCCCCTCCTGCGAGACGACCGTCGCCTTCGTCGACCCCTTGGCTACGACATCGACGACCCACGGCAGCGCGCAGAAATGCTCGACAAGAGCTGACGGATCGCTCGCCGTCGCGATGATGTCGAGGTCGCGGACCGTTTCGCGCATCCGGCGCGCCGAGCCGGCGATCGACACGTCGACCGACGCAGGATGCTCCTCGAGCTCCTGCGCGACCTCTCGCAGCCGCGGCAACGTCGTGCCTAGCAGTGCGCGCCGTGGCCCGGCCGCGGCTTGCGGCTTCGACAGTGCCTCGGCGATCTTCTGCTCCGTGCCCGCACCGATCCCGGCGTGACCGCGCAGCTGGCCGCCTTCCGCCGCCGCCTTGAGCGCGTCGACAGTCGTGATCCCTAGCTCCTGCCAGATCCTCCGTGCTGTCTTCGGACCAAGGCCGGGCAGTCGCATGAACGTCGCGATCTCGGCCGGCACCTCGGCCTTCCTTTTCGTGAGCGCGTGCATCTCGCCGTCGTTGACGACCTCGACGATCTTCCCCTCGATCGTCTTGCCGATCCCCTGCAGCGCCTTCGCCTTCCCGTCGAGGGCGAGCTGCGCGACGGACGCGGGTGTCTCACGGATCCGCGACGCCGCGCGGCGGTACGCGCTGATGCGGAACGAGTCGGCAGCGGCGACCTCCATCAGGTCGGCCAGCAGCTCCAACTGCTCCGCGAGCTGATCGTTCCGCGGAAGCGTCGCCATTGAGCGATCATAGGCGCGCCGATGCGCGCGACCATCTGCCTCCCCACCTACGACGAGCGGGCGAATCTCGAGCCGATGTTGCGCGCGCTCGCGAAAGTCGTTCGCGAAGGCGATCGCGTCCTCGTGATCGACGACAACTCACCGGACGGCACCGGCGAGCTCGCGGACGAGCTCTCAGCCGAGCTCTCGTTCGTCTCCGTCCTTCACCGGCCCGCGAAGGAAGGCCTCGGTCCTGCCTACCTCGCGGGGTTCCGCCGCGCGCTCGATGACGACGCCGAGCTCGTGCTCGAGATGGATTGCGACTTCTCGCACGACCCGTCAGCCGTGCGTCGGCTGATCGCTGCGGCCGAGGACGGCGCCGACCTCGTGATCGGCTCGCGGTACGTCCGCGGCGGCAAGGTCGGCAACTGGGGCCTCGTTCGCCGGGTGATCTCGCGCGGCGGCTCCGTGTATACGGCGTTCTTCCTCCATCTCGGCGTCAAGGATCCGACCGCCGGGTTCAAATGCTTCCGCCGCTCCGTTCTCGAGGCGATCGACCCGGACACGATCACGGCACGCGGCTACGCGTTCCAGATCGAAACGACATACCGCGCCAAACGCGCCGGCTTCCGGATCGTCGAGGTCCCGATCACGTTCGACGACCGCACGCACGGCGCCTCGAAGATGAGCCGCAGCATCGTGCTCGAGGCGGTCTGGCGCGTACCCCTGCTGCTGCTGCGCAGGTAGGTTCGACCGGTGCGTGACGTGACCGACGAGACGTTCGAGGCGGAGGTGCTGCGGGCGCCGCATCCTGTCGTCGTCGACTTCACCGCACCGTGGTGCGGACCGTGCAAGGCGATCGAGCCGGCACTCGAGGAGCTCGCCGCAGCGGCGCCGGGCGTCGAGTTCGTGAAGCTCGACATCGACGCGAACCCGCAGACCGCCGACCGTTTCGGGGTGCTCTCCCTACCGACTGTGACGCTGTTCGAGGGTGGCGAGCCGCGGCAGAGCGTCTACGGCGCACGGCCGAAACGACACTTCGAGAAGAGCTTCGCCGACTACCTCTGATCCCTCGGGTGGGTGACGCGCACAGGTCGATCGTGCCGAATGCTGCGAGGATGATTCGCCACTCCTCGATCCTGCTCGCCTCGATGCTCGTACTGACAACGGCAAGCGTGGGCCTCGGCGCCACGAGCGCGCTTCGCACCGTGCACCGCGGCCAGCTCGTTCGTTTCAGCGTCGCAACACCCTCCACCGGCACCTGCCTGGCCGTGATCACCTATCTAGGCGGGTCTGTCCAATTCACCTCCGCCGCCACACCGGTGCTCGGAAAGGTCTCCTGGCGCCTGCGCATCCCGCGCGGGGCAGCCCTGGGCGTCGCATCGTGGTACGTACGCTGCGGCGTCCTCTGGCAGAAGACCGGTAGCTGGCGCGTCGCTCGCGCCTGAGCACGCGGCTACCCTGCCGCTCGTGCTCCGCCTGCCTGCGAGCTGCACGACGTCGAATGGCGGTGGCTCGCCGACTTCTGCCACCCGCGCAAGACGCTGTAGGAGCCTGCGGTGAGCGTCGAAGTCCTCCGCTTCGAAGGGTTATTGGAGGGCGAGGAGCTCGCGTACCTCGGGACGGAGGCCGCGCGCACCGCGCAACTCGTGCCACTGCCGGACAAAATCGATCCAAGCGTCGTCGCCGCAATCCGCGTTCCGGCTCTCTATGCCCACCAGCGCGAGGCGTGGGACGCGTCGCAGCGCGGCGAACACGTAATCGTGACGACCGGGACTGCGTCGGGCAAGACACTGGCGTTCAACCTGCCCGTGCTCAATGCCATCGCAGGCGACCCGCACGCACGGGCGCTCTATCTCTACCCGACGAAGGCGCTAGCGCAGGATCAGTTCCAAACACTCGTCGGCTACGGCCTCACCGGCCTCAAGCCGGCGGTCTACGACGGTGACACGCCCGTCGAGCATCGCCGCCACATCCGGGGGTGGTCGAACACGATCCTCACGAACCCGGACATGATCCACGTCGGCGTCCTGCCCAACCACGACCGGTGGGGCGACGTGCTCGCGAACCTGCGCTACGTCGTCGTCGACGAGGCGCATGTCTATCGCGGCGTCTTCGGCTCGCACGTGGCGAACGTGCTTCGCCGGCTGCGGCGGCTGGCGCGGAGCTACGGCGCCGAACCGCAGTTCGTGCTCGCGTCCGCGACGATCTCGAACCCCGGCGAGCTCGGGGCGGCGCTGATCGGCGAACCCGTGACCGTCGTCAGCGGCGACGGTGCGGCACGCGCAGAGCGCACGATCGTCCTCTGGAATCCCCCGCTGCTCGATGCCGAGCTCGGGCTCCGCGGATCAGCCCTCGCGGAAGCAGCGCGCCTACAGGCGCTGTTCGTCGAACGCGGGCTCCGCACCCTGACGTTCGCGAAGAGCCGCAAAGCGGCCGAGCTCGTCCACCGGTTCACCGCCGAGCGGCTGGGCGACGACTCGCAGCTCTCGCCGTATCGCGCCGGCTACACCCCGGGGCAGCGACGCGAGATCGAGCGTCGCCTGAAGGACGGCGAACTGCTCGGCGTCTCGGCAACGAACGCTCTCGAGCTCGGGATCGACGTCGGCCTGCTCGACTGCGTGATCTCGATCGGCTTCCCGGGCACTGTCGCCTCGCTGCGACAGCAATGGGGCCGCGCCGGGCGCCGCGACAACGGCCTGGCCGTGTTGATCGCGACCGAGGACGGTCTCGACCAGTTCTTCGTCCGC
Organism: uncultured Actinomycetes bacterium; assembly: GCA_963847845.1. Taxonomy (GTDB): domain Bacteria; phylum Actinomycetota; class Thermoleophilia; order Gaiellales; family Gaiellaceae; genus PALSA-600. The sequence continues at coordinate 587,974 of CAWKBI010000003.1, read as the reverse complement.
GAGCCGGACAAGCTGCTCGGCAGACGCGTCGAAGCGGCGATGATCGATCACGCCAACCCGCGAGTCCTGCAAGGCCACGTCCGAAGCGCGGCGTACGAGGCGCCGCTGACCGAGGACGATGCGGCACTGCTCGGGCCGGAGGCCCTCGCCCTGGCGGCGGACGATCCGGAGCTCCGCCGGACCCCGGCCGGCATCGTCTGGGGCGGCCGGGACCACCCCGCAAGCCGCGTCCCGCTGCGCTCGGCCGACGCCGACGCGTTCACGATCGTCGACGCGACCACCGGCGCGGTACTCGGCCTCGTTGAACGCTCGCGCGCCTACTCGACCGTTCACGAGGGTGCGGTCTACCTCCACCTCGGCGAGTCGTTCCTCGTCCGCGAGCTCGATCGGACAGCGCTCGTGGCCGTCGTCGAGCCGTTCTCTGGCGACTGGTACACGCAAGTCAAGAAGGAGACGATGACCAGCATCGTCGGCGCGCGGCGGAGCGACTTCCGCCTCGGTCTCGAGCTGCACTTCGGCGAGATCGAGGTGACGGAGCAGGTGGTCGCGTATGAGCGCAAGACAATCAGCACCCAGGAGCGGATCGAGCTCGTCCCGCTCGAGCTCGATCCGGCCACATTCTCGACCGAGGCGATCTGGTACCTGCCCGACGGCCGGCAACTCGCCGGGCTCGACACCTTGTCGGCGCTGCTCGGGACGCTCCATGCCGCGGAGCACGCGATGATCTCCGTGCTGCCGCTCTGGGCGATGTGCGATCGCTGGGACATCGGCGGCCTCTCGACGAATGTGCACCAGGAGACCGGCCGCCCGACGGTGTTCATCTACGACGGCCACCCCGGTGGGGTCGGCATCACCGAGCGAGGCTTCGACGAATTCGAGGGCTGGGTGCGCGACACAGCGGCTCTGCTCCGCGGCTGCCCGTGCACTTCCGGCTGCCCGTCGTGCGTCCAGAGCCCGAAGTGCGGCAACCTGAACGAGATGCTGGACAAGGCTGGCGCGCTGACATTCTTGAACCGCCTTGTCGATTTTGGCTCGTTCCGTTCGTCGTAAGGACGACAACACGTCCGAAGGAGGACTTCGATGAAGTACGCATTGCTCATCTACGGCAGCGACGAGGAGTGGGAGAGCCGCTCCGAGGAGGAGCGCGCCGCGATCTACAAGGAGTACTTCGCCCTCTCCGAAGACTCGGGCGTCTTCGGCGGCGCCGAGCTCGAGCCGGCGACGGTCGCCACCACCGTCCGTCAGCGGGGCGGCGAGACGCTGACCACCGACGGCCCCTTCGCCGAGACGAAGGAAGTGCTGGGCGGGCTCTACCTGCTAGAAGCCGCCAATCTCGACGACGCGATCGCGTTCGCCGCCCGCATCCCCTCGGCACGGTGGGGCGCGGTTGAGATTCGACCTCTGGTCGAGCACTGACGGAGCAGGTCTTCCGGGCGGAATGGGGGCGCGTCGTCGCTTCGCTGGTCGGCTTCCTCGGTGATTTCGACCGCGCCGAGGAAGCCGCGCAGGAGGCCTTTGCGACCGCCGCCGAGCGCTGGCCCGTGTCGGGTTTGCCGACGAATCCCGGCGCGTGGCTCGTCACGACGGCCCGCAACAAGGCAATCGATCGAATCCGGCGCGAGCGTATCCTCGCCTCGAAAGAGCACCTGCTCGTCGTCGCACCTGAGCCGGCAGCAGAGATGATCGATGACAACAGCTTCCCGGACGAACGCCTGGAGCTGATCTTCACCTGCTGTCACCCGGCGCTCGCGCTCGACTCGCAGGTCGCGCTGACGCTCCGCACGCTCGGCGGCCTGCAAACCAGCGAGATCGCAGACGCGTTCCTGACACCGGAAGCGACGATGGCCCAGCGGCTCGTCCGGGCGAAACGAAAGATCAAGACGGCAGGGATCCCGTTTCGTGTCCCTCCCGATCACCTGCTGCCCGACCGGCTCGCAGCCGTACTGACCGTCGTCTACCTCGTCTTCAACGAAGGCTACGGCGGGCGCGTCGACCTCGCGACGGAGGCGATCCGGCTCGGCCGCGCACTCACAGACCTGATGCCCGACGAGCCCGACGCGCGCGGCCTGCTCGCGCTGATGCTGCTCCACGATGCAAGGCGCGACGCCAGATTCGCCGCAGGCGAACTGATCGTCCTCGACGATCAGGACCGGACGCTCTGGAACGATGCGCAGATCGCCGAAGGCCGGGCGGAGCTGGAGCGCGCGCTCGCGTCGCACGGGCGCGGGCCGTACGTCGTCCAGGCGGCGATCGCCGCGCTCCACAGCGAGGAGCCTCGCGACCGGGCCCAGATCGCGGCCCTCTACGGCGAGCTCTCGCGCCTGACCGGCTCGCCCGTGGTCGAGCTGAACCGCGCGGTGGCGGTGGCCGAAGCCGGTTCGCCGGAAGCGGGGCTGGCCGCGCTCGACGTGCTCGCGCTCGACGGCTACCGCTACTTCCATGTCGCTCGCGCCGATCTGCTTCGGCGTGTCGGGCGGATCGCCGAGGCGAGAGAGGCGTACGACCGTGCGATCTCGCTCGCGCCTGACGGGCCCGAGCGGCGGCTGCTCGAACGCCGGCTGGCAGAGCTCGCCGATCGCTGACATACATACCCCGGTGCACGAGCAGATCCGCGCGTTCAGCCGCAGGCTCGAGGAAATCATGGCCGAGCGGCGCGTGCCGTTCGCGCACGGCACCGGGCTCTTCTGCGACTCGACGCCGAATGTCTACGACGCGAACTGCATCCGGGTCGAGTGGCCGACGAGCGCCTCGGAGCACGCGGCGGAAGCCGACCAGCTGATGGAAGGCTTCTGGCACCGCCGGATCGCAACCGACGACGGCGATGACGTGCTGGCACGAGAGCTTGAAGCCCTCGGTTGGTCGCGCTCGACGCATCTCGTCATGGCACATGTGCGACCGCCTGACCGCATCGTCGACACCGGCCAGGTGCGGGAAGTGCCGCTCGAGGCGCTGCTCGAGCCGCACACGCGGGTCACGCTGGCCGAGTCGTACGGCACCTCCGAGCTGGCCGACCAGCTCTTCGACACCAAGCGCCGCGTCGCACAGGCCGTCCCGACTCGGTACTTCGCCGTCCACGTCGGGGGCGAGATCGCAGCGTACTGCGAACTGCGTGAGGACGGCGCGACAGCGCAGATCGAAGACGTAAACACACTCACTGCGCACCGGCGTCGCGGGTTCGGCCGCGCCGTCGTGCAGCACGCGCTCGCCGAGGCGCAAGCCACCGGCGCGGTCGTCTTCATCGAGGCGCTGGCCGACGACTGGCCGAAGGAGCTCTACGCGAAGCTCGGGTTCGAGATCATCGGCGAGCGGCGCTTCTTTCTGCTCCCGCCCCATCCGCTCGCCCGCCTCCGGGTGCGGACGCCGCGGCTCGAGCTGCGGCTCGCAACGGTGGCGGAGTTGCGAGCGCTCGCCCGGGTTGCGGAGGCCGGGATTCACGATTCTCGGTTCATGCCGTTCTCGGTCGCCTGGACCGATGCCTTCGACGAGGAGAGCTTCCTCGGCTGGCATCTGAGCGCTCTGCGCGACTGGCGGCCGGAGCACTGGAGGCTCGAGCTCGTCGCCTTCGTCGACGGACAGCCGGTCGGCTCGCAGGCTCTTCACGCGGAGGACTTCGGCTCGACCCGGCGCGCCTCCACAGGCTCGTGGCTCGGCGCGGCGTGGCAAGGACAGGGGCTCGGGACGGAGATGCGCACCGCGATCCTGAGGCTGCTCTTCACCGGGTTGCACGGCAACGAGGCGGCGTCGGGAGCGATCGTCGGCAACCACGCGTCGCTCGCAGTCTCCCGCAGGCTCGGCTACCGGGAGGTGGGGCGTTCGAGCGTCAGTCCGCGAGGGACGCCCGTCGAGCATCACGGCCTCGCCCTGGCCCGCAGCGACTGGAAGTCTCCCTCCGTCGCGGTAGCGATCGAGGGCCTGGCCGGCCTCGAGCCGTTGTTCGGACTGACGAGCTGACTGGACGCGCGAGCGGCGGGGAGCGTAAGCTCGCGCGGCAAAGCGATCAGGAGGGCATGCCATGGTGATGCGGCTGCCCCGCCCGCGGCACGGGGATCCCATTCGTACGACGGCCGAGTTGCGCGAGCTCGCAGCCGCCGTGCTCGAAGACGACGTGCGGACGCTTGCACGGACGACCGCCTACCTGAGGCGGTCGTACCGGGCGGTGTTCCTCGGGTACCTCGCGATGCTCGTGTTCGGTCTCGGCGCGGTGATCGCCGCGTTCATCAAGGGGCTCCAGGCGACGACGGTCGGCCAGGCGATCGCTGCGATCGGCCTGAGCGGCCTGACTGTCGGCATCTTCGCCGCGTTCTTCATCCAGCGCCCCTCGGCGGCATTGGAGCGAAACGCGATCTTCATGCCGTGGGTCTCGATCGTCCTGACGACGTTCTGGACGCGCCTGCTCTACCTCGACGACCCGGCGACGCTCGACGCCGGCCTCGGGAAGGCCGCCAAGGAAGCGTCGGACGAGCTGAGTGCGATCGCACTGCGCTACGCCGTGATCGACGGGCGGGAGCTCTCGGTCGCAAAGGAGGCCGCGCGGACGAGACCGGCTAAGCCAATGACCTGAGGGCCTTGCCGAGCGACTGGCGGGTCGTCAGCACCCCCGCGAACAGATCGCCGTGCGTTCGCATGCGCTCGAGCACGGCCGCCATCGTGTATGACCGCGGGTCCAGGCGCTCGTCCACCTCTTCCCAGCGGAGCGGCGTCGACACGGGCGCTCCAGGATGCGGGCGGACGGAATACACCGAGGCGATCGTCTTGCCCTCGCCGTTCTGGTTGGCGTCGATCAGCACGCCGCGACGCCGAGCCTTCGACCACTCCGTGGTCGCGAGCTTCGGGTGGGCGCGAACGATCGCGCCTGCCACCACCTCGGCGAAGGAGCGGGAATCGGCGTAGGTCGAGCGGCGATCGAGCGGCACGAGCACGTGGAAACCCTTGCCGCCCGAAGTCTTCGGGAAGGACTCGAGCCCGAGTGTGTCGAGCAACTGCTTCAGGATCATGGCGACCTCGATCGTCTGCATCCACGGCACCTCGGGGGTCGGATCGAGATCGAAGAGCACGAAATCGGGCCGGTCTGGACGGTCGATGCGCGAGTACCACGCGTTCATATCGATGCAGCCCATATTCACCATCCAGAGAAGCGCGAGCTCGTCGGAGACGACCGGGAACTCGACCCACTTCTTCGTGCGCTTCTCGTCGCGGGCGGACACACGCGTGCGGAACCGCGGGATCCAAGCCGGCATGTGGGCGGGCGCGTCCTTCTGGAAGAACGCCTTCCCGTACGCACCGTCCGGGTAGCGGCGCATCGTGAACCCGCGGTTGGCCAGATGGGGCACGAGCACCGGCGCGACCTCGCGGTAGTAGTCGAGCAGATCGCCCTTGGTGATTCCCTCATCGGGCCAGAACGGCTTGTCGAGATTCGTCAGCTTCAACTCACGCCTCCCGCGGCGGATCACGTCCTCGCGCACGACCTTCTCCCGCCGGACCTCCTCCGGCGCCTTGTCCTCACGCAGGCCGAGATAGGACGGATGGCGAAGGTGGCGGTCGTGCGTCCATTCGCCGAATCGGACCTGCGCGGCGAGCCTCGGTGAGACCCACTGCACGTCACCCTTCCGGACGCGCGGCAACTTCGGCTCGACGGCGAGCGGCGTCGTCGCCCGGTGCAGTGGCCGCAACTGCCGGAGCAGCCTGTCGATCTCCGCGTCGTCGAAGCCCGTACCGACGTTCCCGACGTAGCGCAGCTCGCCGCCTTCGTTGACGCCGAGGACCAGCGAACCGAACGTCCCCGCCCGCCGGCCCGAGCCGCGGGTGTAGCCGACGATCACGAACTCCTCGTTGTTCTGGGTCTTGACCTTGACCCAGTCACGGGTGCGCCGGCCCGGCCGATAGACGCTGCCGGTCTTCTTCGCGACCACGCCCTCGAGGCCGCGCTCCTCCGCGACCTGGAAGAGCGCGTCACCGTCGGCGAAATCCTCGGAGAAGGTGACCGTCTTGTTACGCCCGTCGAGCAGCGCGCGCAGTTGTTCCTTCCGCTCCGAGAGCGGCGCCTCGACGAGCGGCTCGCCGTCGACCTCGAGGAGGTCGAACACGTAGTAGACGAGCGCGCCACTGCCCTGCTGCAGCTCGGAAAAGCTCGTCCGGCCGCTCGCGTCGACACGGCAGACCTCGCCGTCCAGCACCGCGTTCGGGGACTTGGTGGCGGCGACAGCCGCCTTGGCGACCAGCTCGAATCGCTGGGTCAGGTCGTTGCCGTTGCGCGAGACCAGACGGCACTCGCCGCGGCGGATGTGCGCGAGCACTCGATAGCCGTCGAACTTGACCTCGTACCGCCAGTCGGCGCCATGCGGGAGCCGCTCGACCGCGGTGGCGAGCATCGGCGAGTACTCGGTCACGACCGGGGCGGCCTCGTCGTGGCGCTTGATCAGTAGCCAGTTCGCCTCTTTGCCGTCCAGATGCGCAGGCACCAGCGACCACGTTCCCTGTAGCCGCTTACCGTGCAGGACGACAGTCCGCTGCCCGTCCCGCTTGCGCTCGACGAGCTCGTACGTGCCCGAATCCCAGACCTCGACCGAACCGGCGCCGTACTGGCCCTCCGGGATCTCGCCTTCGAAGCCGGCGTAATCGAGCGGATGGTCCTCGACGTGCACGGCGAGGGCGCGGGCCCCGGGGTCGAGGGGAACCCCTTTCGGCACCGCCCAGGAGGCGAGCGCGCCGTTCTCCTCGAGGCGGAAGTCGTAGTGCAGGCGCCGCGCATCGTGCCTCTGGACGACGAAGATCGGCCCTTTCGAGCTCTTCCGGCCGCCCGAGAACGGCTCTGGCGTTGCTCCGGGATCTCGTTTTCGCCGGTACTCGCCGCCAGCGCTTTGTCCTCTTTCACAGGGTTTTTGCGAGGCATCTACACCGGTTGAAAACCCTGTGGACAATGTGGAAAGGCGGGGCAGCTACGCGAAGACACCCATACCGCGGAACTTTGCCCGGCGTCGGCGCCGGAGCTCTTCGCCGGGCGTGTCCTCGAGCTCGGCCAGCGTCTCGACCAGCGCCGAGCGCAGGAGGGCCGCAGCGCCGTCGTGGTCGAGCTGGGCGCCGCCGGGAGGCTCGGCGACGATCCCGTCGATCACGCCGAGCGACAGGCAGTGCGCGGCATCCGGCTTGAAAGCGGCAGCGGCACTCTTCGCCTCGCCCGCGTCGCGCCAGAGGATCGCGGCACACCCCTCCGGGGTGATCACTGAGTAGATCGCGTTCTCCTGCATGAGCACCCGGTCGGTGACCGCCAGCGCGACGGCTCCGCCGGAGCCGCCCTCGCCGATGATGCAGGCCAAGGTCGGAACGGTCAGGCGCGACAGCTCGGCCTGCGAGCGGGCGATCGCCCCTCCCTGGCCGTGTTGCTCGGCGGCGACGCCAGGGTAGGCGCCGGGCGTATCGACGAGCGCGACCAGCGGAAAGCCGAACCGCTCAGCGATCTCCATCACGTGCATCGCCTTGTGGTAGCCCTCGGGGTTGGCATCCCGAACTGCCGGTCGAGGCGCTCCTTGATGTCGCGGCCCTTCTGATGGCCGACCAGCACGATCGTCTTACCATCGAGCGAGCCGACGCCGGCGACGAGCGCGCCGTCATCGGCTCGCCCCCGGTCGCCGTGCAGCTCGACCCAGTCATCGAGCAAGCGGCCGACGTAGTCGAGCGTGTACGGCCTGTCCTGGTGGCGGGCGAGCTCGACCGACCGCCAGATCGTCTCGTCGGTCGTCTCGCTTCCAGCCGTTCGAGCTGGCGCTCGAGCCGCTCTGCCTCACCGTCGAGCCGGGCGCCGCGCAGCAACGGCAGCCGCGACAAACCGGACGAGCCGTTGCCGGAGGTGTGCTCCTGCTCTTTCTCGGTCATGCCCACAGCCTCAGCAGCCGGGACAGGTACTCACGCTGCTCCGGCCGCGGGACGATCGCGTCCAGGTGACCGAAGCGTAGGTTCTGCTCGGCCAGCCCGAAGTCCTCGGGCAGCTTCTCGCGCGTCGTCTGCTGCACCACGCGCGGGCCGGTGAAGGCGATCAACGCGCCCGGCTCGGCGATCGTCACGTCGCCGAGCGACGCGAACGACGCGAGCACGCCCGCGGTCGTCGGATGCGCCATCACCGTGAACATCGGCAGGCCGGCGTCGTGCAGATCCTCGACCGCGCAGACAGTCTTCGGCAGCTGCATCAGCGAGAGGATCCCTTCTTGCATGCGCGCGCCGCCCGAGCTCGTCACGGAGATGAGCGGCACACTCCGCTCGATCGCCGAGTCGCAGGCGCGCGAGAACTTCTCGCCGACCGCGCTCCCCATCGAGCCACCCATGAAGCTGAAGTCCATCACCGCGAGCTCGATCGCGTGACCGTCGAACGCGGCCTGGCCGATCACCATCGCCTCGCCCAGGCCCGTGTTCAGCTCGGCCTCGGAGAGTCGCTCGGCATACGGCCGGAGGTCGAAGAACTCGAGCGGGTCGTCGGAGCGGACGTCCGCGGCCTCCTCGACGAACGATCCCTCGTCCGCGTACCAGTCGATGCGAGCGCGAGCGCTCATCGGGAAGTGGTGCCCGCAGTGCGCACAGACCCAGTGCGCCGAGGCAAGCTCGTCGTCACGGTAGTGCGAACCACACCTGGGACAGGTGTTCGGATGCTTCTTCTCGGACGGGGGCGGAGCGTGCTTGTGCTCGACCTGGACGTCGATCCGGGTCTCTGCCATGGGTAGAGCTTAGACCGGGCCTGGCAGGTTCGGGCTACAAGCCAAGCGCATGACCGAGCCGCTCGAGTGCCTGCTCGTTCCGTGCAGAGGCTCGTAGGCCGGTCAGGCCCGCTCCGACGGGAAGCGGAACGGACGCCAGCAGCCCCTCGATCCGGGCCAGGCCGAGGCCGCCGGGCTCGGGCATGAACACGTCGAGCTCGGCGGGATCCGCGACGTCTCCGTCCAGCGCGACGTACAGGTGCTCGGCCAGGTCGGCGAGCTCCGTGCGGATCCCGGACTCGGCGATGTACGCGACCTCGGGCGGGTCGAGGTTCCGCGCCCCGAGCAGGGTCACATCAGCGGGCGCGACATCGCCCGCATCGATCAGCATTCGCAGGGGCATTCCCCACTCGTTCCCGGACGGGGACGCTCCGGTGTGTTCAGGTCACCGTGGGCGTCGAGCCAGACGACCCCGATCCTGCCGTGGCGCGCGAGCAAGCCCCCGCACCGCGCCGACGTGCGAGCAGCAGCACCCACCGAGCACGAGGGGACGCGCCGGGAGCTCCCGGGCCGTCACGGCGAACTGCACCTCGAGCGTCGGCTCATCGATCACCCCGCGTCCGGCCACGGCAGCCGCATGCGCGCTGCCTCGACCATGACGCCACCGCCGTCGCCCCATGCCTTCGGCACCCGGAGGAGCCCCGCGGAGAACTCCCGGCCACAGCTGTGGCACTGGTAGTCGGCGCCGATCGCGACGGCCGTCAGCGTGCGGCAGTCGGGGCACCGCGCGCGCAGCGCACTCACAGGTCGAGCACCCAGTTGTCCGACTGCCGGATCTTCTTCATCCCGGCGCGCTCGTAGAGCCCGAGTGCACCGGTTGGGTTGTCGGCATCGACACCGAGGCCGATCTTTGGCAGGCCACGGTCGTAGAGGGCGCGGAAGGCGCGGCGCAGAAGCGCGTCACCGAGCCCGCGGCGCCGCCAGGCGCTGCGAACGCCGAGCGTCCCGACCCACCCGAGCATCGTCTCGCCGCCCCGCTCGGGATAGGCGAGCACGGAGCCGGCAAGCTCCGCCCCGTCCCAGGCGAGTAGCCAGAGCGACGGGTCGAAGCCGCGGGCACGAAGGTAGAACTCCCGGAAGTTCGAGGGCGAGATCTCATGCCAGAACGGGTCTGCGCCGAACGCGTCGTTCAGCTGCGCCCGGAGCGTCTCCGCATCCTCGTCGGCGTACTCACGAAGCGTCAAACCGGCAGGGAGCGGAGCCTCGGCGGGTTTCTCGTCGAGGACGATCTCCATCGTGAACGACGACCGCCACTGGCGGTACTTGCGCGCCTCCGCGAAGGACGTCAGCTCATGGCCCGCCGGAGCGGTGATGCGAACGCGGGGTATGCCTCGCTCGCGGGCAGCGGCCTCGGCCCACTCGAAGAACGGTGTCCAGTGCGCGGGAGCGGCGACGTCGAGGGCAACCTCGTCCTCTTCGATCCAGATGTCGCCGTAGCCGGCGATCTCGTCCCCGTCGGCGAGCACGCTCAGCCAGCCCGGCTCGAGCTCCTCGTTGCGGAGCCACGAGCGAATCTCCTCGGAGTCAACAGCACGCGTGTCGCCGAACGCCTTCACGAAAAGCGCGGCGACCTGCTCGGCGTCGTGGCGCCGAAGCTGCCTAAGCCGGAACGAGCTCATCGAGCGTCTCGGGGAGGGCGAACAGGTCGGCCAGCTCGCGCGTCGGAGCGTTCGCTGCGGACGCCGTCTCACCGAGGCGGTTCACCCAGATGCTCCGAACGCCGAGCGCCGCCGCGGGGACGATGTCGTGGAAGAGCGACGCGCCGACGTGGACGTAGCTCTCCTTCCGGGCGTGCGTGCGTGCGAAGAACTCCTCCCAGTGGCCCGGCCCCGGCTTGTAGGAGCCGATCTCCTGTGCCACGATCACCTCGTCGAAGGTGATCCCGATCTGCACCTGCGACGCGGCGATGTAGTCGTCGTCCGTGTTCGAAAGGACGCCGAGCTTCCAGCCGCGGCGGCGGGCCTCCTCGAGCGCACCGTGGACTTCCGGGAACGCCCGCCAGCCGGGCAGTGCCTCCGCGAGGCCGTGCACCTCGGTGCCGGCGGCGCCGAGCTGCCGCATCGTGTCGGTCATCACCTGCCGGTAGCTCCGCGTCGCATCGCGTTGGATCTCCGGTTCGACCTCGTGGTAGCGGCGAAACTGCTCGTCGGCTGCGTCCTCGCCGAAGACGCGGGCGAGCTCGGCGCGAATGCCGTTGTCCCAATCGATCAGCGTCCCGTAGCAGTCGAACGTCGCCCAGCGATCCATCGGCTGGAGCTTACGCGGCTAGCTCTTCGGGCGGGCGGTAGGCGAGGATCTCCCAGCCGTGGTCGTCGAGCCAGCGCTTCGACTCGGCGTACCCGGGCCGGCGCTGCTCGACGAGCGCCCAGAACTCCGGCCGGTGGTGCAACTCGACCAGGTGGCACACCTCGTGCACCACGACGTAGTCGAGGACGTCGTGCGGTGCCAGCACCAGACGCCAGTTGAAGCTGAGCGTGCCCTTGCTCGAACACGAGCCCCAGCGGCTCCGCTGGTCGCGCAGGGTGAGGCGGGTGTAGCGAACTCCGAGCGCGGCGGCTTCCGACTGCGCGACCAGTGAGATGCGCGCGACGGCCTCACGGCGGCCCTGCGCCTCGGTCAGCGTCAGGCGCTCGAGCCCGAGCCGTGCCTCCGGTGCTTTCGCGAGTTGACGCTCGAGCCACGGCGCGTGGTACTCGATCGCAGCGAGGATCTCGGCCTCGGACGCGCGCGGTCGCACCGCGAGCTCGGGCGGCTCGCCGGCGCGGAAGCTGATCCGGTGCCAGCGGACGCGCGCCGAGCGGCGTATGTGCAGCTCGATCAGGCGTCCCCCGACGTCGACGAGGCGCATGGTGTGACGGTAGGCGTCGCCGCGGACGGCAACGTTCGTGACACGACCGCTCATGGGTCGAGTCATTCGCTACGAGGTGCGCAAGCTCCTCTCGTCGACGAATTCACACTTTTGTTGCACTTCCGTGGCAGTTCCTCAACGGTGGCTGCCACCAGACGTGTCTCCGAAGGGCTAGGACGACGTCTTTTTAAGCGCTGTCGTCGCGGCGGATCACGAGCGAGGCGTTATGGCCGCCGAAGCCGAACGAGTTCGAGACGGCGACGTCCAGGTCGGGCAGGTCGCGCGGGACGTTCGGGACGTAGTCGAGGTCGCAGTCGGGGTCGGGCACCTCGTAGTTGATCGTCGGCGGCGCCTTGCGGTCGACGACCGCGAGCACCGTGAACACCGCCTCGACAGCACCCGCGGCGCCGAAACAGTGGCCGGTCGCGCCCTTCGTCGACGAGACCGCAAGCTTCGTCGTCGCGTGCTCCTCGCCGAAGGCGAGCTTGATCACACGCGTCTCGGCCGAATCCCCGAGCGGCGTCGACGTCGCATGCGCATTCACGTAGCCGACGGACTCCGGCGCGACGCCCGCATCCGCCAGCGCCATCGTCATCGCGCGCGCCGGGTTCTCGCCGGTCGGATCAGGCTCGGTCATATGGGACGCATCCGAGGAGATGCCGTACCCGACAAGCTCCGCGTAGATCTTCGCGCCGCGCGCGATCGCACGTTCGCGCTCCTCGAGAACGAGCACGGCCGCCGCCTCGCCCATCACGAGCCCGTCGCGTTCCTTGTCAAATGGACGCGACGCCTGCTCCGGGTGGTCGTTGCGGCGCGAAAGAGCGCGCATCGCATCGAAGCCGGCGATCCCGACCTGCGTGATCGGGGCCTCGGTGCCGCCCGCGAACATCACATCGGCGCGCCCGAGCCTGATCTCGTCCATCGCGTCGCCGATCGCCATGTTCGACGCGGCGCAGGCGGTGCACTCGCTCATCAACGGGCCTTTCGTGCCGAGCTCGATCGAGACCCAGCCCGCCCCCATGTTCGGGATGATCGACGGGATCGAGAACGGGCTCACCCGGTCGGGGCCGCGCGTCAGGAGCACGTGGTAGCACTCCTGGTAGCTCTGCAGCCCGCCGATGCCGGTGGCGATCGAGGCGCCGAACCGGGCCGGCTCCGCGGCGACCTCGACGCCTGAGTCGGATTCAGCCTGGCGCGCCGCGGCGAGGATCATCTGCGCGAACCGGTCCATTCGCCGCGAGGCCTTCCGGTCGATCCAGACCGTCGGGTCGAAATCCTTCAGCTCGCAGGCGAAGTGGACGTTGTAGTCGGTGTGATCGAACGCCGTGATTGGTGCTGCACCCGAGTCACCAGCGAGCAGCCTCGACCACGACGACTGCACGTCGTTCCCGAGCGGGCTGACCATGCCCATGCCCGTGATCACGACCCGCCTCTGTCCGTTTGGAGTCATCACATCCCTAGCCCGCCGTCGACGAGCAGCACGTCTCCTGTGATGAACGACGCCTCGTCGGAGGCAAGGAAGCGTACCGCCCCGGCAATCTCCCGTGGCTCGGCGACGCGCCCGAGCGGTGTTGCGCCCACCATCGACTTGGTCGCCTCTTCCGGCAACACCTCGGTCAGCTGCGTCTTGACATATCCCGGCGCGACCACGTTCGCACGAATGTTCCGTGAGCCGAGCTCGCGCGCCAACGACTTCGTGAAGCCGATGATGCCGGCCTTCGAGGCTGCGTAGTTCGTCTGCCCCCAGTTCCCGTGCACGCCGACGATCGAGCTGATGTTCACGATCGAGCCGGACCGCTTCTTCATCATCGGCCGCGTGACCGCCCGGCAGGTGTAGAAGACCGAGCTGAGATTCGTCTCGATCACCGTCCGCCAGTCGTCGTCCGACATACGGGCAAGCAGCCCATCGCGTGTCAGGCCCGCGTTATTGACCAGCACGTCGATGTCACCCGCCTCGTCGATCAACCGCTTGGCATCCTCGGGCGAGGACACGTCGGCCTGGATCGCGCGGCCGCCGATCTTCTCGGCGAGCGCCTCGGCCTCCTCGCGGCCGGACCGGTAGCCGACGACGACCTGCGCTCCGGCGCGGGCCAGCTCTTCGGCGATCGCGAGGCCGATGCCCTTCGAGGCGCCGGTGACGAGCGCAAGCTTGCCTGCGAGGGACGCGAACGCGGGCTCGTTAGCCAAGCGCCTTGGTCGCCGCGTCGAGCGACTCGAGATCCCGGACGGAGAACACACGTACGCTGCGGTCGATCCTCTTCAGTAAACCGCTCAGCACGGTGCCCGGCCCCACCTCCACGAAAGTGGTGACGCCGTGGTTGATCAGTGCGCGAGCCGACTGTGTGAACCGGACCGGCGCGGTCAGCTGGTCGATCAAGAGCTCGCGGTAGCGCTGCGCATCCTCGAGCTTCGCGGTCACCGTCGACATAAAGGCGGCGCGGCCCTCGGCGAGGTGCACCTTCTCGATCGCCGGTCGAAGCACGTCGCCGGCGCGGGCGACGAGCGGCGAGTGAAAGGCGCCCGAGACGCGGAGTCGCACCGCGCGGCGCGCACCTTCGCGCTCGGCCTCGGAGCAGGCCTCGGCGACAGACAGGGTCTCGCCAGAGATCACGAGCTGGCCCGGGCAGTTGTAGTTGGCGGGCCAGACCCCCGCGATCTTATGGCACAGGTTCTCGACGGCCTCGTCGGCGAGGCCGAGGATCGCGGCCATCGAGCCCGGGTGCTCCTTGGCGGCGGCGGCCATCGCGATCCCCCGATGACGGACGAGGGCGATCGCGTCGCGCACGGAGATCGACTGGGCCGACCCGAGTGCGGCGAACTCGCCCACCGAGTGCCCGACCACATACGAAGGCGCGATCCCCCGCGAACGAAGCGCCGCATCGAGGGCGAGCGACGTCGCGACGAGAGCGGGCTGCTGCACCTCGGTTTCGACCAGCGCCTCGACCGGCGAGTGGAAGCAGAGCGTCTTCAGATCCATGCCCGACGACTCGGAGCCGACGTCGTAGACCGCCATCGCCTCGGGCACGGCCTCGGCGACGTCCCTGCCCATCCCTGCTTCGAACGATCCCTGTCCAGGGAACATGAAGGCGATCTTGCTCATCGCAGTGCTCCAGTCGTCTCGTGTGTCCATCTGATCAACGCGGAGCCCCACGTGAGGCCTGCGCCCATGCCCGTCAGCAGCACCAGCTTGCCCGGTTCGAGGCGGCCGTCGTCGGCTGCGTCTGCCAGGGCGAGCGGAATCGAGCCCGAGGAGGTGTTCCCGTACCGGTCGACGTTCACCACGGTCCTTCCTGTCGCGACCCCCAGTTTGCGAACAGCGTGATCGATGATGCGGACATTGGCCTGATGCGGAACGTAGACATCGACGTCGTCGATTGCCAGACCGCATTCGGCGAGAACGGCGTCGGCCGAGCTGACCATGACACGCGTCGCGAACTTGAAGACCTCGCGGCCGTTCATCTTGACAAACCGCTCCGGTTCGTCGAACCGGCGCGAGCCGCTGCCGGGCAGCCACAGATTGGCGCCGCCGCCGCCGTCGGCGCCGAGCTCGAAACCGAGAAAACCACCCTCCTCGACAGCCTCCATCACGACGGCGCCCGCGCCGTCCCCGAAGAGCACGACCGTCGAGCGATCGCTCCAGTCGAGGATCTTCGAGAGGACATCGCCGCCGACGACCAGCGCTCGCTTGGCGAGACCCGCAGCCAGCATCGCGTGCGCCTGGACGACCGCGTAGACGAAACCCGTGCAGCCCGCCGAGAGGTCGTACGCAGCAGCGTCCGGCATGCCCAGTCGGTCGGCCAGTATTGCCGAGGACGAGGGAAAGGACATGTCGGGGGTCACTGTCGCGACGATCAGCAGGTCGATCGACGAAGCCTCCGCGCCCGCCATCTCGAGCGCCCGGAGGCACGCCGGCAGGGCGACATCCGTGAGAGCCTCGTCGTCGCCGGCGATGCGCCGCTCGCGGATGCCTGTGCGCTCGCGGATCCACTCGTCGGTCGTATCGACGAGCGCTGCGAGCTCGTCGTTCGTGACGATCCGCTCCGGCACGTGGCAGCCGAGACCCGTGATCGAGATCGGCCGCCCGGTGGCGCGCGCGATCATTCGCCCGCTCCGACGGCGAAGGTCAAGGTCCCCCGGACGGCGAGCTGGCCGTCGACGGTCGCACGAGCCCTGCCGCGCCCGACCGGCCCGCGAACGGTCTCGACGTTGCACTCGAGGAGGAGCGTGTCTCCCGGCCGCACGACGCGCTTGAAACGGACATCGTCGATGCCGGCGAAGAGCGCCAGCTTGCCCTTGTTCTCCGGCTGTGAGAGCACCGCGACGGCGCCGCACTGGGCGAGCGCCTCGACCATCTTCACGCCGGGCATGATCGGGTTCCCGGGGAAGTGCCCGGCGCAATCCTCCTCGCGCACGGTCTTACGGGCGACCACGCGTTCGCCGGGAACCAGCTCGAGCACCTCGTCGATCAGGAGCATCGGGTCGCGATGCGGCAGCACGGCCTCGATCGCGGCCTTGTCCATCAATACCTCCGTCAAGCTGACAGCCGTTCCCGCAGCCCGTTGCGGCCGCGGTGGGCGTAGCACTTCGCGGTTCCGACGGGCAGTCCTGTCGCGGCCGAGATTTCCTCGAACGGAACGTCGAAGGCGTCCTTCAGCGCAACGACGGTCGCCTGCGCGACGGGGAGCTCGGCCAGGCACGCCCCGAGCTCGCGGCGGACCTCGGAGGCGGCGAGCGAGGTGGCAGGGTCGCCGTCACGCGCGACCCGGAGATCCTCGACGAGCGGCTCCGTGCGGCGAGCAGCCGCGAAGCGGGCCTGCGCCACGTCCTTGCAGGTGTTCACGACCAGCCGGTGCAACCACGTCGAGAAGAGCGACTCGCCCCGAAATTGCTTCACCTTCTGCATCAGCTTCATCAGCGCCTCTTGGGAGGCGTCCGAGGCGTCGTCGGGGTCGCGCAGCAGGTGCAAGGCGATCCGGTGGATCCGCTCTGAATGTCTGGTGCAAAGCGTCTCGAGTGCACGCGGGTCTCCGTCCTTCGTCCGGCGAACCAGGATCGCGTCGGAGAGCCGCTCGTAGACAAGCGGGCCATCGTTCCGCAAATCACGAACGGTTCGACCTGGCCGGGGGCGGGAAGGTTGCACGGAACTGCCTACTCTAGATGGCATGCCGTCTAGCCCTTCGACCCCGCTGTCGCCGTCGATCGTGGCTCCAGCTCTACGCGGCGCGTTCGGACAGGAGTACCACTGGGCCGAGGAGGCGCCGACCACGCAGAGGATGCTGCCGCCTGCCGCGGCCCATGGCGCGGTCGCGCTGGCCGAGAGCCAGACGGCCGGCCGCGGCCGGCTCGGCAGGACCTGGGCCGACTCCGCACTCATGTTCTCGGTGGCGCTCTATCCACCACCGCCAGTCGCGGGCTGGCCCGAGCTCACGCTCGTCGCCGCCCGAGCGGTTGCGGCGGCGATCGGCCCCACGGCGACGATCAAGCATCCGAACGACGTGCTGGTGGACGGCCGCAAGGCTGCGGGCATCCTCGCCGAGGCGGGCGAGCGCGTCGTGCTCGGAGTCGGGATCAACGTCGGTGCGGCTGGCTGGCCCTGTGCCGGCTGGGTCGACCGGGACCGACTCGAGTTGCTGGTCGACGTGCTGGACCGCCTCGAGGCAGGCTACGGCGTCTGGCTTGCTAGCCGATGACGGCCGCACTCGCGGCGGCGATCTCGAGCTGGAGTGGCAGCTGGATGTCGCCGAGCGCGTCGCTGATCGTCACGACCACCACGTAACGGCCGGGTGGAAGCGGCGCTCCGTTTGCCGTCCCGTCCCAGTCGATCGTGTGCTGTCCGAGGCCCGGCTGCCCCTGGAACGGGGTGGCGATCACGGCGCCTGCCTGCTCGACGTCGACCCGCATCGGCACGTTCTGCGTCAGTGCGAAGGAGAGGGTCAGGCCGTCGTCGACACCGTCACCGTTGGGTGAGATCACCCGCGTCGAGGCCACGAGACCGGTCAGTGTCCGGTCGACGACGACGTCGGCGGTCTTGGTGACGCTTTTCGTTCCGGCGGTGGCTGTGACCGCCAATCGGTAGCGCCCGTCGGGCAGCGAGGAGACCTGCCAGACGAACGTATTGTTGCCGGCCGCCCGCTGCTCGTCGAGCACCGTTCCGAGCCCGGTGCCGTTCGAGTCCAGGACCGAGGCCGTGACCAGAGCCGTCCCGACGAGCGTGAAACCAACGGTTGCCTCCGCGCCGGTACCGTCGGCGGCGGGTGCAATCACCGACGGGGTGACCGCGAGGTTCGTCAACGACAGCGGCACGGGCGGCGGGGGTGGCGGGGGCGCGCTCTTGCCGAGTGGCCCGCTAGCGACCGTCACACCGGGAGCGCCGATCGTCCACGTGTACGCGCCCTTCGGGACACCCGCCGACTGCCAGGTCCAGTCGACGACCGAGCCCTTGCCACGTGCAGACGCGACGACCTTCTGCGTCACGTCGGTGATCGTGACCGTCCAGGCAAGCACGGAGGAGAGCCGCGCCTGAAACCGGATCGGCAAGCCGAGCACACCCGCGACGGTGGGCGAGTACAGCTTCGGCAGCCCCGTCGCGGCAACGCGCTTCGTCAACGCAGGCAGCAGCGCGTAGGCACGACTGCCAGGGCATTCGCTCGGACCGGTGTCCCGATGGCCGGAGACCGCACGCAGCGTCACGAGCTTGCCTGATCGGAACTTCGCGTTACCTCCGGAGGTGTAGACGACAGTCGAGAGCGGATCGATGTGCGCGACGTCGAGGCGCCAAGCGAGCAGGCGGACGAGCGCGTCGCGCTGCGCTTTCGGCGGGATCGCCGCCGAGTAATTGCCCACCAGCGCGACGCCGACCGTACCCGAGTTGAAGCCCTGCGCATGCGCGCCGATCACGTTGCGGTCGATCCCGCCGCCGCGTCCCTCGTAGACGGTGCCGAAACGATCGACGAGAAAGTTGTAGCCGATGTCGTTCCAGCCGTTGCCTTGGACGTGGTAGACCTCGATCCCGCGGACGATCGCAGCCGCCTGTGCCCGCGTGTAGGTGTTCGTGCCGGCGGTGTGATGCACAACCGCGAGCCGCAGCGTCGGAGCGATGATCGGGGCGGCGCGCACGATCTCCTCGTCGGCTCCCCAAGCCTGCCGCGGGACGATCGCCGGCTGACCCGCAGCGGCAACGGTCCGGACCGGCGCCGACCCGACGCGCGACCACAGCTCATAGGAGCGAAGGCGCCGAACATCGCCGGCTGTTCGGAACTGGACGGCCGACGACGACCCCGTCCAATCCAGGTTGCCGTCGTTCCATGCGCCGGTGCGGTTGTCTGCGTCAGCGGGCCGCCAGCCGCGCCACGCCCCGCGGAGGCTCCGGGTTCGGTACGTGACCGAACCCGGACCCGTCCAGTGCAGGCCGAGCATGTTGAAGTTCCGGGTGAGAGTGGTCGCCTCGAGCGCGCGATCGCCGAGCGGCACGTCCGTCACACGCATCGAGACGTCTCCTGCCTGCGCCAAGGGCGGGGCGACGAATGCCGCGAGCGCGGCTGCGAGGAGAAGCTTCTTCATCGGCGGCGGCCGGTAAGCAGTCAACCGTGCCTCATTCGGCCTTCGCGCTCAAGGCCGCACACCCTCTCGCGAATACAATCCTTACAGTCGATGAAACGCCTGCTCCTTGCGATCTGCCTCGGAATCGCCCTCGGCGCGGCTGCGCCACAGGAGGGATCGGCCGCCCCGCCGCGCGTGCTCGCGATCCATTTCGACGCCGACGTCAACCCGGTGACGCAGGACTGGGTCAACCACGAGCTCGGGCGGGCTGAGTCTGGCGGCTACGCGGCTGCCGTGATCGTGCTCGACACTCCCGGCGGCCTCCAGGAGTCGATGCGGAAGATCGTCAGCCGGGAGCTCTCACTGAAGATCCCCGTGATCGTGTACGTCTCACCGGGCGGTGCACGGGCCGCGTCCGCCGGCGTGTGGATCTCAGAAGCAGCCGACGTGCTGGCGATGGCGCCCGACACGAACATCGGCTCGTCCACGCCGATCAACGGTGACGGGTCGAATATCTCGAGCGACCTGCGCAGGAAGGTCGTGAACGACGCCGCCGCTTCTTTACGCGGCCTCGCGAAGACGCATGGGCGGAACGCGGCCTGGGCGGACCTCGCCGTTCGGAAGGCTTCGAACCTGACCGCCCAGGAAGCGCAGCAGATGAACGTCATCGATCTGCTCTCGCCGTCCCTGCCGGCACTCCTGAACACCATCGACGGCCGCAAGACGGTCCCTCGAAACCTGACGCTGCACACGGCGAACGCGCAGATCATCAACGTCTCCCCGGGGTTTTTCACGCGCTTCCTCTCGACGCTGATCGACCCGAACATCGTGGGCTTGCTCTTCCTGGCGGGGATCGCGGGCCTCGGCTTCGAGCTCTTCCACCCAGGCGTCGTGATCCCGGGCGCGTTCGGTGCGATCTGCATGGTGTGCGCGCTGTTCGGCTTCTCGGTGCTGCCGCTCTCCTGGGCAGGGCTGTTGCTGGTGCTGCTCGGCGTGACCCTGCTCGTCGTCGATGCCCACGTCACCTCGCACGGTGCGCTGACGCTTTCTGGTTTGGTCGCGATCGGGGTCGGTCTCGCCACCTTGTTCCACAAGGCGCCCGCTCCCTACCACACCTCGATCCCACTGATCGTGACCGTCACGGCCTTACTCGGCGGCTTCTGGGCGTTCGCGATGGCCAAAGCCGTGGCGGTCCGCCGCAGCCCGGTGCGGGTCGGCCCACAGGAGATCGTCGGCATGGAGGGCGTGGTGCGGACCGGTGGGTACGTGTTCGTCCGCGGCGAGCTCTGGCGTGCGCCGGCCGCCGACGAGATCGAGCCGGGAGAGCATGTCCGGGTGGACGCACTCGACGGCCTGACCCTCGACGTGCATAGGATCGAGTCGTGACCGCCGTGGCAATCGTCCTCGCGATCGTCGTTTTTCTTGTCGTGATCTTCGCGCTGAGCGCGATCAAGGTCGCCCGCGAGTACGAGCGCGGGATTGTGTTCCGGCTCGGGCGCCTCCTGCCTGCACCGAAAGGCCCCGGTCTTTTCCTGCTGATCCCCGTCGTCGACCGCATGGTCAAGGTCGACCTGCGCACGATCACGCTGAACATTCCGCCACAGGAAGTGATCACGAAGGACAACGTTCCGGCACGCGTGAACGCGGTCGCCTACTTCCGGATCGTCAAGCCGGAGGACGCGATCGTGCAGGTCGAGAACTTCATGGCAGCGACGCTGCAGATCGCGCAGACCACGCTGCGCTCCGTGCTGGGACAGCACCAGCTCGACGAGCTGCTCTCGGAGCGCGAGAAGATCAACGCGATCCTCCAAGGGATCATCGACGAGGCGACCGCACCGTGGGGAATCAAAGTCTCGATCGTCGAGGTCAAGGACGTCGAGATCCCGCAGGGGATGCAGCGGGCGATGGCGCGTCAGGCGGAAGCCGAGCGCGAACGGCGCGCGAAGGTGATCAACGCTGAAGGCGAGTACCAGGCGTCAGAACGCCTGAAAGATGCGGCAATCGTGATCGAAGCGCACCCGATCGCTTTGCAGCTCCGTTACCTGCAGACCCTGCTCGAGCTCGGCTCGTCGCAGGCGACGACGATCGTGTTCCCGGCGCCGATCGATCTCTTCAGCGCGTTCCTCGATAAGAAGTAGCGCTCAGCAAATCGCGGCTTCAACGCTGGGCTTGCTTCAAGTCTGCGCCTGGAAGCGGCGCGCCGCAGCGATTGCTGCGCCGAGATTCAGACCCTTGTCCTTGCCCTGCTTGATCAACATCACGGTCTCGAGCGCTTCCATGTCGTAGATCCGCTGCTTCTTGCCCTTCGTCGGGATCTGGGCCTTGTTCGTCCAGTAGTCGAGCTGCATCTTCGAGATGCCGGCAATCGCGCACACCTGCCCGAGGTAGAGCTCGATCTTGTCGAGGTGCTCTACCAGCTCGATCGGCTCGAGGACATCGACCTGCTTGGTGTACGCCATCACCGTTTCCTTTGCTCGCACGTCAACGTGAACCGCAGGCTTTCCAGTTATACAACGGCGATTTGCAAAAAGGAACCCTCGCGGCTCGGAGGTTCGAGCGAGCGTCAGGCGCCGTCGGCGACAGAGTCGCCGGAAGGCACGTCGCCATTGGCAGACGCGCCGGGGGCGTCGATGCCCGGATCGACAGCGGCGTCCTCGCCGGAGTCGACGACGGGTGCGAGCGAGGAGACCTGTTCGCTGTCGCGCAGCCGCATCACGATGACGCCCTGCGTCGAGCGACCCATGCGACGGATGTCGTCGACCGACATGCGGATCATCGTGCCGCCGGTCGAGATCAGCATCACCTGGTAGCCGTCCTTGACGACGCGGGCGCCGGCAAGGTGGCCGCGCGCCTCGGTCAGCTGCACGGTCTTGACCCCGAGGCCGCCGCGGCCCTTCTTCGGGTAGTCGGCGACACGCGTGCGCTTGCCGTAGCCGTTCTCGGTCACCACGAGCAGGTCGGCGTCGTCGGCGGCAATCGCGACCGAAATGACCTCGTCGTCGGAGCGGAGCCGCATGCCTTGCACACCGGAGGCGTCGCGGCCCATCGGCCGGACGTCCTTCTCGGAGAACCGGATCGCCTGGCCGCGGCGAGAGACCATCAGGATGTCGTCGCTGCCGGAGCTGTGCCGGGCGCCGATCAGCTCGTCGCCGTCGCGCATCTTGATCGCGATGATCCCGTCGGCCTTGAGCGAGGTGTTGTACGCGGAAAGCTCAGTCTTCTTGACGACGCCGTTCTTCGTCGCGAACAGAAGGTACTTCGCCTCCTCGAAGGCGCGCGTCTGGATCACGGCGCGCACGGTCTCGTCCTGCCGGAACGGCAGGAGGTTGACGATCGCACGGCCCTTCGACTGGCGCGAGCCGAGCGGGAGCTCGTGCACCTTCAGGCGGTAGACCTTGCCCACGCTCGTGAAGAACAGGATGTAGTCATGAGTCGAGGCGACGAACAGGTGCTCGATGTAGTCCTCGTCCTTCAGGTCCATCCCCATCACCCCGATCCCGCCGCGACGCTGCTCGCGATAGGCGGTGACCGGTAGCCGCTTGATGTAACCGGACTGCGTGATCGCGATCACCATGTCCTCCTCGGCGATCAAGTCCTCGAGCTCGAGCTCCTCTTCCGCCGCGACGATCTCGCTGCGCCGGTCGTCGTGACGACCGTAGATCGTGTTCAGCTCGAGCAGCTCCTCGCGGATCACCGCGTCGATCTTCGCCTCGTCCCCGAGCAGGTCGCGCAGGTAGTCGATGCGCTCCTTGATGTCGCGGTACTCGTCCTCGACGCCCTTCCGCTCGAGCGCCGTCAGAGCGCGCAGCCGCAGCTCGAGGATCGCCGAGGCCTGCAGCTCGGACAGGTCGAACTCCTTCATCAGGCCCGTGCGGGCAGCCTCGGTGTCAGCGGCCGCCCGAATCAGCCGGATCACGGCATCGAGGTTGTCGAGCGCCTTCAGATACCCCTCGAGGATGTGGGCGCGGCGTTCGCGCTTCCGCAGTTCATCCTTCGAGCGCCGCGTGACGATCTCGCGCTGGAAGTCGAGGAAGTGGGTGATCAGCTCGAGCAGCGAGAGCGTGCGCGGGATGCCGTTGACAAGTGCAACGGCGTTGACCCCGAATGTCGACTGCAGCGCGGTGTGCTTGAAGAGCTTGTTGAGTGCGACCTGGGGGACCGCGTCGCGCTTGAGCTCGATCTGGATGCGCATGCCGGAGCGGTCGGAGTGATCCGCAAGATCGGAGATCTCGGTGAGGACCTTGTCGTTGACAAGGTCGGCGATCTTCTTGATCACGCCGGCGTCGCCGCCCTTCTTCACACCGTACGGAAGCTCTGTGACGATGATCGCGCTCTTGCCGCCGCGTAGCTCCTCGATGTGGGCGCGCGCGCGCATGACGACTCGGCCGCGGCCGGTGCGGTACGCGTCTCGAATGCCGGAGCGGCCGACGATGATCGCGCCCGTCGGGAAGTCGGGCCCCTTCACGTGCTTCATCAGGTCCTCGACGTTCGAGTCGGGCTTGTCGATCAGCTGCACGACCGCGCTGACAACCTCTCCGAGGTTGTGCGGCGGGATGTTCGTCGCCATGCCGACCGCGATCCCGCTCGAGCCGTTCACCAGCAGGTTCGGGAAGCGTGTCGGCAGGACGAGCGGCTCGCGCTTCGACTCGTCGTAGTTCGGTCCGAAGTCGACCGTGTCCGCGTCGAGCTCGCGCAGCATCTCTTCCGCCAGGCGCGCGAGGCGCGCTTCCGTGTACCGCATCGCGGCAGCGGGGTCGTCGTCGATCGAACCGAAGTTGCCCTGACCGTCGACCAGCGGGTAGCGGAGCGAGAACGGCTGGGCGAGGCGGACGAGCGTGTCGTAGATCGATGCGTCGCCGTGCGGGTGATGGTTGCCCATCACGTACCCGACGATGTTCGCCGACTTCACGTAGGGCCGGCCCGGTCTGTTGCCGTTCGACCACATCGAGTAGAGCACGCGCCGGTGCACGGGCTTCAGACCGTCGCGCACGTCGGGAAGCGCGCGCGAGACGATGACGTGCATCGCGTAGCCGAGGAAGCTCGTGCGCATCTCCTGCTCGAGCTCGCGTGGTTCGATGCGACCCGGGCCGAGTGCTCCTGTCTCGAGCTCAGACATGTCGAGCCGTTCTAGACGTCAAGGAACTTGACGTCCTTCGCGTTCTGCTCGATGAACTCGCGGCGCGGCTCGACCTGGTCGCCCATCAGCATCGAGAACATGCGGTCGGCCGCCGACGCGTCCTCGACCTCGACGCGCATCAGCAGGCGCTTGGCCGGATCCATCGTGGTCTCCCACAACTGCTCCGCGTTCATCTCGCCGAGGCCCTTGAAGCGTGAGACCTGTATGCCCTGCTTCGCGGCGTCGAGCGCCCGGTCCCTGAGCGCGTCGAACGACTCGGCGAGCTCGTCCTCCTTGCCGATGCGCACCGTGAAAGGCGGCGCTCCGAGCACTTCTACGAGTCGCGCGTACGCCTGGCGGAGCTTCGCGTAGATCGGCGAGGCGAGCAGTTCGACCGGGACCGCGACATTGTGAGCTGCCGACGTCTCGGTCTCGATCACGCGGACCCGGATCACCTCGTCCTCGTGGTCGACGATCGAGAGGGCGTAGCCGTTCTCGCCGATCGCGGAGAGGGCGCCGTCGATGTCTGCGGGCGACTCGATCTCGTGCTCGATCAAGCGGTGCAACACCATCAGCTCGGCGGCGGCCGGGCCGAAGTCGGAGCGCAGCCGTGCGTAGTAACCCTCGTACTGCTGCAGGGCAGAGCTGAGCCTCCCCCACTTCGCCTCGGTCAGCTTCACTGGCTCGCCGGCCCGGTCGGTCACCTCGACGTTCGGGATGCGGTCGCGCGCGAGCAGATCCTCGAGCTGCGAATCCTTCTCGAAGTAGAACTCCTGATTGCCGAGCTTCACCTTGTACAGCGGCGGTACCGCGATGTACACGTGCCCCTGCTCGATCAACTCCGGCATCTGGCGGTAGAGGAAGGTCAGAATCAGGGTCCGGATGTGCGAGCCGTCGACGTCGGCGTCCGTCATCACGATGATCCGGTGGTAGCGGAGCTTCGCGATGTCGAACTCATCGCCGAACCCGGTCCCGATCGCCGTGATCATCGCCTGGATCTCGTTGTTCGAGAGGACCTTGTTAATGCGGTTCTTCTCGGAGTTGATGATCTTCCCGCGCAGGGGCAAGATCGCCTGATAGGTGCGGTCGCGGCCCATCTTCGCGGAGCCGCCGGCGCTGTCGCCCTCGACGATGAACAGTTCGGCCGCGGACGGGTCGTTGATCGAGCAGTCGGCGAGCTTGCCGGGCAGCGACATCGACTCGAGCGCCGACTTGCGGCGCGTCATCTCGCGCGCTTTCCGTGCAGCCTGGCGGGCGCGCGCTGCCGAGATCGCCTTGTTGATCACAGCGCGCGCATCGGCCGGGTTCTCCTCGAAGAACTCGGCGAGCTTCTGGTTGACGGCCTGCTCCACGAGACCCTTCACCCACGGATTGCCGAGCTTCGTCTTCGTCTGTCCTTCGAACTGTGGCTCGCCGAGCTTGACGGAGATGACCGCAGCGAGCCCCTCGCGCACGTCCTCGCCGTCCAAGTTGTCTTCCTTCTCCTTCAGCAAGCTCTTCGTGCGCGCGTAGTCGTTCAGGGTGCGCGTCAACGCAGCCTTGAAGCCGGAGAGATGCGAGCCTCCTTCGTGCGTGTTGATGTTGTTGGCGAACGAGAAGATCGACTCCTGGTAGGAGTTGTTCCATTGCATCGCCACCTCGACCTCGCCGTCGTCGGTCGCGCTCTCGAAGTAGACGACGTGCTTGTGCGCGATGTCCTTCGACTCGTTGATGTAGCTGACGAAGTCCTTGATGCCGCCCTCATAGTGGAACTCGACGAGCTCTCCGTCGACGCGCTCGTCGGTGAACTTGATGCGCAAGCCTTTCGTCAGGAACGCCGTCTCGCGCAACCGCGAGATGAGCGTCGGCGCATGGAACTCGGTCTCGTCGAAGACGGATGCGTCGGGCAGGAACGAGATCGTGGTGCCGGATCCGCCGCCGTCCGAGAGAACGGTCATTGGGCCCTGGGGCACGCCGCGCGCGAATTCCTGACGGAAGATCTTGCCGTCGCGCTCGACGGTCGCGACGAGCCACTCCGAGAGAGCGTTCACCACGGAGACGCCGACGCCGTGCAAGCCGCCGGAGACCTTGTAGCCGTCTCCGCCGAACTTGCCGCCTGCATGCAGCTTGGTGAGCACGACCTCGAGGGCCGACATGCCGGTGCCCTCGACCTCATCGACGGGGATCCCCGCGCCACGGTCGACGACGGTGACCGAGTTGTCGGGGTGGATCGTCACCTCGACCATGTCGTTGCGGCCCGCCAGGGCCTCGTCGACGGAGTTCGCCACGACCTCGTAGACCAGGTGGTGGAGGCCTCCGATGCCCGTCGAGCCGATGTACATCCCCGGCCGCAGGCGAACCGGCTCGAGGCCCTCGAGCACGGTGATGTCCTTGGCCGAGTAGCCGGCCTTCGCCTTGGTGTTCGCCATACGTAAGAAATGCCTGCAAAACGGAGGTTTTACTAGGCGCCGGAATTGTATCAGATCAGGTGGTCGAGCGCCTCCGGGCGAGGCTGAAACTGACCGCTTTTTGCACACTTTCACGCAGCTTCTCGTCCTCGATTGCCGAGGCCAGCGCATGAGCCAGCTCGACGTCCTCCGGCGTGATCGAGATCGGGTCGCTCGCGGGCGGCAGATCGGGTGCGGGCAGCGGTCCCGGAGCGAACCGCACACGCGGCACTGAGAGCGACGCGGCGATCTCGCCGGCGCGCTGGCCGAGCTCGAAC
This sequence comes from uncultured Actinomycetes bacterium, assembly GCA_963847845.1. Classification (GTDB taxonomy): domain Bacteria; phylum Actinomycetota; class Thermoleophilia; order Gaiellales; family Gaiellaceae; genus PALSA-600. Next base: position 561,026 of record CAWKBI010000003.1, on the reverse strand, counting down.
GCCCACACGGAATCGTTCGTGTTCACGTGCACGGTCCCGTCCTTCCCGATGCGCGCCGGCCACGCGTTCTGCGCGATCGCGGCCCCGACCGCGGCCGGCCAGCGGTCGAGCAGCTCCGCCATTCCGGCCTGTGGGCCGAACCGCTGCAGCTCCGACCGGATCTGGCTACCGAGCGGATCCATGCTCAACCTCTACCAGCTGCGCGGGCTCGACCGGAAGAGCACCCGCGTGCGTGGCGGTGATCACCGTCTGGCCCATCGTTGCGACCAGTCCGAGCAGCACCCGGCGCCGCCCAAGGTCGAGCTCGGAGAGCACGTCATCGAGGAGGAGGAGCGGCGGAGAATCGAGCAGCTCCGCCTCGGCGAGCAGGAGCGAAAGCACCGCGAGACGCTGCTCCCCTTGTGAGCCGAACTGCCTCAGATCTCGGCCGTCGCTCGTGATCAGAACATCATCGAGGTGCGGGCCGAGCCCGGTCACTCCACGGTCGATGTCGCGCCGCAGCCGCGCTTCGAGCGCTGCCAGGGTCGGTGCCTCCGCGTCGTACGAAAGGCGCGCTCCGGGCAGGCCCAGCTCTCCGGCGCGCTCCGCAAACGCGGGTCCCAGCCGCTCGAGGACGCTCCGGCGCGCGCCGACCAGCGCCTTGCCTGCGGCCGCGACACGCTCGGTCCACGGCGGCAGGACGTCGGCAGGCGAGACGCGAAGCTGGATCCGTCGTAGCGCCGCGTTCCGCTGGGCAAGAGCCGAGAGGTACTCCTGCGGAACGGCTGCTCGGCCCGGCTGCATGCGACCGATCACGCGGTCGAAGTAGGCACGCCGCGCGGCAGGGCCGCCCTTGACGACCGTCAGCCGGTCGGGAGTGAAGACCAGCGTGGCGAATTCGCGCCGCAACGACTCGGCGGACGGGAGCCGCGCTCCGTTGACTCGCGCCTCCTTCGCCTGTCCGGTGCGCAACGTCACGGACGCCTCGACCTGCGTCGCCTCACGCTCGCCTGCGACGGTCACCCGCGCGGCCGCCTCGCCGAAGCGGATCAGTTGCCCGTCCTGCCGGGTGCGCGGGGAGAACCCCTGCGTGGCAACGTGCAACGATTCGAGCAGGTTCGTCTTGCCGACGCCGTTACGACCAACCGCGAGCACGACGCCGGGCACGAGGGAGAGCTCGAGCGCAGCGTACGAGCGGTAGTGACGAAGCGTCAGCCGGCTGACGATCAGCCGGCGAGACGGATCGGCATGATCAGGTACACGTAATCGTCCGACTCGCCCTCGAGCACGGCCGGACGAAGCGGGCTGATCAGCTTGAACTTGATCGAGTCCGAGTCGACCGAGTCGAGGCCGTCGCGCAGGAACTCCGCGTTGAACCCGATCTCCATCGGCTCGCCGGTATACGGCGCGGGCAGCGACTCGCGGGCCTCGCCGACGTCCTGCGTGACGGCCGAGACCGTCAACTCGCCTTCGGCGAAGCGCAGGCGCAGCGGTGAGTTGCGCTGCGCCATCAGCGAGACACGGCGGACGACCTCGAGCGCCTCTTCGCGCGGCAGCAAGACCTCGTGCTCGAACTGCTCGGGCAGCAGCTGCCGGTAGTTCGGGAACTGACCGTCGATGCGTCGCGTCGTCAACCAGGTGCCTTCGGCGCCGAAGACCACGTGGTTGTCGAGCAGGCCGAGTTGCAACTCGTCGGCTCCGCCGGCGATCCGGGCGAGCTCCTGCAGCGCGCGCGCCGGGATGATCGCCTCGAGGTCGGGCAGCGCTGCGGTGACGGGGGTCTCCTTGACGGCGAGACGGTACGAGTCGGTCGCCGCCATCACGACCTTGCCGGGCTCGAACCGCACGAGGATTCCGGTCAGCACGGGGCGGCTCTCGTCACGCGACGCGCTACGACCGACGCGGGCAACCGTCTCTACGAGCACGTCGCGATCGACCGTGTGCAGCGCTGCGGACTCGACGTCTGGAAGGCGCGGGAAATCCTCCGCCGAGTACGTGTGCAGCCGGTAGTTCGCCGTCCCGGACGTGATGATCACGGCCGCCTCCTCGGGACGGTGCTCGATCGTCACCTCGCTGTCGGGCAACGAGCGCGAGATGTCGAGCAGCAGTCGGCCCGGCACGACAGTGGTGCCTTCGCCTTCGACGGATGCCTCGACCGAAGTGCGAAGTGAAAGCTCCATGTCGGTGGCGGCGAGATGCAAACGGCCGGCTTCGGCGCGAAGCTGGATACCGCCGAGCACGAGCACAGCGGTGCGCGTCGAGACGCCCCGCGCAACCAGCGCGAGCCGCGAGGCGAGATCGTCTTTTGCGACAGTTATCCGGAGCCCGGTGCCCACTACGGTTTCTGAGTCAATCATTTAAAAAAACCTCGTTGTAGTCGTAAGGGCTGTGGGACCCGGGAGAACTGCTCCGAGCCCAGTGACCGAGCCATTTTCCTTGTGGGTGCGGACGTGGCACAACTCGACGTTACGCACAGGCATCCTTTTCTACCGCGCTTGCCGAACGCGAGCTGTGAGTTCTTGCACCAGGTTGTACACAGATCTGTCCTCCCGGATCAGGCGTGCGATCTTCGAGGTCGCGTGGATCACGGTGGTGTGGTCGCGGCCGCCGAACTCCTTGCCGATCTTCGGCAGCGACGAATCCGTGAGCTCGCGCGAGAGGTACATCGCGACCTGACGCGGGTAGACGATGTTCTGCGATCGCCGGTCGCCGGTCAGTTCCTCGAACGTCACTGAGAAGCGCTCGCAGACGAGCTCCTGGATTCGCTCGATTGTGATCTGCGTCCCTTCGCCCTGAGGGAAGACGTCCTTGAGGACGTCCTGGGCGAGCTCGGGCGTCAGCGGCCGGCCCGTCAGCGACGAGAAGGCGACGACGCGTGTCAGCGCGCCCTCGAGCTCGCGAATGTTGGTCGAGACGCGCGACGCGATGAATGTCAGCAGCTCGGGGTCGCGGATCTCGATCTGGTCGTTCTTGACCTTCTTGCGGAGGATCGCGATTCTCGTCTCCAGGTCAGGCGGCTGGATGTCGGTGATCAAGCCCCACTCGAAGCGTGAGCGCAGACGCTCCTCGAGCGTGGAGATCTCGCGCGGCGGGCGATCGCTCGACATGATGATCTGGCGACCTGCCTCGTAGAGCGAGTTGAACGTATGGAAGAACTCTTCCTGGATTCGCTCCTTGTGCTCGAAGAACTGCACATCGTCGATCAGCAGGACGTCGTACGTGCGGTAGCGCTGCTTGAACCCCTCGATCCGCTTGTCGCGAAGGCTGTTGATGAAGTCGTTCATGAACGTCTCCGATGTGACGTAGCGGCACGAGAGGCCGCCGCCGTGGTCGGTGACAAAGTTCGCGACCGCGTGCAGAAGGTGTGTCTTGCCGAGCCCGGTGTGCCCGTAGATGAAGAGGGGGTTGTAGGCCTGCGCGGGCGCTTCTGCGACGGCGAGCGCCGCAGCGTGCGCGAAGCGGTTCGACGAGCCGATCACGAACGAGTCGAAGGTGTACTTGGTGTTCAGGCCTGCCGTGTCGGTGCGTGGGGCGATCACGTCGATCGGTAGCGGGGTCACGGACGCCGGAACCGTGCTTGGAGGAGCCGGCGAAGCTGCCTCGACGCGAAGCTGGACGCGCCGGTCGACGCCGCTGACGTCGCGGGCGGCGGCCCGGATCAGATCGAGGAAATGCCCTTCGATCCATTCGCGCGTGAAGTCGTTCGGGACGGCGATCGCGAGCGCGTCACCGTCGATCTCGGCCCCTGCTACCTCCCCGAACCAGGTCTGGAAGGTGGTGTCGTTCAGGGCCTCCCGCAGCCGAGCCGCGACGTCGTTCCAGATGCCCTCCGCCGACAGCTCGATTTGCTGCTCCACGCTTGTGTCACGCTCCTTGATAGCCCGCTCCGGGGGCGCGAGCATAGCAGCGTCCTGAACGCTGCTCAATGAGGATTTCCGGTCCGGTCCGCAACGCCGAACTAGCCTTTTTGCAGGGATTTTCTCTCTGCTCCACACGTACTCCACAGCTGTGGATAGCTGGTCTTCGCTTTGTCACACGGTGGCGTTTTCCACGGCTTTCGACCGGAAGGGGGATGTGGACAACGGCCGTTTGGCCGAGGTCCGGCTATACTCGCCCGCGGCCGGCCTTCGTCGGCCCTATTCTTTCTTTCGAGCCATGAAACGGACCTACCAGCCGAACGTACGCAAGCGGAGCCGGAAGCACGGCTTCCGCAATCGCATGTCCACCCGCGCCGGCCGCCTGATCCTGAAGCGCCGCCGTGCGAAGGGCCGCAAGCGCCTCTCGGCGTAATCGGTGCAGCGCCGGAACCGTCTCTCACGCTCTCGCGATTTCGATGCCGTCTACCGGCACGGCCGGTCGGTCTCGACCAGGTTCCTGACGCTCTACTGGTTTCAGCGCGAAGAGACCGTCGGAGCCCCGCGTCTCGGCTTCGCCGTTCCGAAGGCGGTAGGGAACGCCGTCGTCCGGAACCGGATCAAGCGGCAGCTTCGCGAGATCGTCCCGACCCGCCTCGAACACGTCCCGGCGACGAACGACTACGTGCTGGTGGTGAGGCGAGGCCTGCCCGAGGCAGCGGAGGCAAACGGACACTCGTGGCTCGAGGAGCGTGTCGACGAGGTGCTGGGGAAGGCCGCCGCATGAGGGCGGTCGTCGTTCTGCCGATCCGGCTCTACCAGCTGCTCGTCTCGCCGTTACTGCCGGCGAACACCTGCAAGTACCACCCGAGCTGCTCCGAATACGCGGTGCTCGCGATCCGCAAGCACGGTGTCATCCGGGGCCTTCCGCGCGCGGCTTGGCGGCTGCTTCGCTGCCACCCCTGGTCGCACGGTGGGGTTGACTACCCGTGATGCTCTTTTCGATCCTCCAGCCGCTCGAGAACGTGATGAAGTCGATCCTCGACTTCTTCCACGGCCCGATCGGGCTGCCGTGGGCCTGGTCGATCGTCGCCCTGACGATCCTCGTGCGGATCGTGCTCGTTCCTCTGACGGTGCGGCAGATCCATTCGATGCAGTCGCTGCAGGCGCATGCGCCGGAGATGAAGGCGATCCAGCAGAAGTACAAGGGCGACCGCGCGAAGCTGAACGAGGAACTGATGCGGTTCTACAAGGAGAACCACATCAACCCGGCCGCCTCGTGCCTGCCACTGTTGGCGCAGTTCCCGGTCTTCATCTCGCTCTACCTGACGCTCAAACACTTCTCGCACCACATCAACGGCTCGTGGCTGCATGTCGTGCCGGACATCTCCGCGAAGGGGACGGCGCACTGGTCCGGCTACATCCTGCTCGCGATCTACGCGGGCTCGCAGGTGGCCTCGACCTACTTCATGGGCACGACGATGGACAAGACGCAGCGCAATCTGATGATGGTGTTGCCGCTCCTCTTCATCACCGTCGTCTCGCGCTTCCCGACCGGCCTGATCATCTACTGGATGACGACCAACCTCTGGACGGTCGGACAAGGGCTGGTCACTCGACGGCTGGTGCCGAAGAAGCCGGCCGCGGGCGCTGTCGTCCCGAGCGGGCCGAAGCGAAGCTCGCGTACGCCCGCCCGCGAGGTGGAGAACGGAGCTGCGGTCTCGGGGATGAAGCCGAAGGCAGCGCCGCCCGCGAAGCCGCGCGTCGTCAAGCGAAAGAAGGGCGGCTCGCGGCGGTGAACACCGACGCCGACGCGTCCGAGGTGACGGTCGAGGCGACCGGGGAGACGGTCGGCGAGGCGAAATGGAAGGCCTTGCGCGACCTCGAGCGCGCGGCTCCGGGGCTCGACAAGGAAGCGGTCCGCTTCCAGGTCGTCTCCGAAGGCGAACGCGGCCTGCTCGGTGTCGGCTACACCCCGGCCCGCGTCCTCGCCTCGACGGATGCGGTCTTGCGGCCGCCCCGTGAGCGGTCCGCCGACGAATCCGACGTCGCGCAGCACGCGCGCGAGCTCGTCGAGACCGTGATCGGCGCGATGGGAGTCGTTGCGCGGGTGGAGATGCACGAGGACGACGACGGGATCCTCGCAACGTGCATCGGCAGCGACCTCGGGGTCGTAATCGGCAAGCACGGCCAGACGATCGACGCGCTGCAGGCCGTGGTCAATGCGGCGCTCTTCCGCTCGGGCGGTCACAAGCCGGTGACCGTCGACGCGGCCGACTACCGCGCCCGCCGGCGAAGAACGCTCGAGGGAATTGCAAGCCGCGCCGCCGAGCAGGCCGCGCTCGGCGAGCGGGTCGAGCTCGAGCCGATGACGCCGGCGGAGCGGAAGGTCGTGCACGAGTGTCTGAAAGACATTGCAGGCATCGAGACTGCGAGCGAGGGGACCGAGCCGAATCGCTTCGTCGTCGTCCTTTCTGCTTGACCGCTGGCTTGCCGCTGTCCTCGAGACGCCCGGCCTGACCTCGCTCGGCGAGCTCGCCGAAGCACGGCGGGTGCTGCTCGATGACTCGCTCCGCGGTGTCGAGGTCGTGGCCAGGTTCGACGGGGCGATCGTCGACGTCGGCTCCGGCGGCGGCGCTCCAGGCATCCCGCTCGCGGTCGCGCTCCCGGACCGGGAGGTCGTGCTGCTCGAGGCAGAACGACGCAAATGCGAGTTTCTCGAGGCGTGGGCGCCTGCGAACGCACGTGTCGTCTGGGGCCGCGCCGAGACGCAGGAGACCGACTGGGCCGGTGTCGCCGTCGCGAAAGCGCTCGCGCAGCCGGCCACGGCGGCGGAGTGGTGCCTCCCGCTCGTCCGCGTGGGCGGCGCGGCCGTTCTCTGGGTCGGGCCGTCCGCCGAACGGGAGCGGGTCGAGGCGGTGGCCTCGCGGCTCGGCGGTCGCCGCGTGGACGCTCCCGACGGATTCGTCGTGATCGAGAAGACCGCTCCGACACCTCCTGGTTTTCCGCGTCGCGCGGGCGTCGCGAAGAAGCGTCCGCTGGCCTGAGCTTCCCCAGGCGCAATCCGGCTTGGCGGCTAGATTGGGTCGCGTGCCGGGGAAGGTCTACGCGTTCGCGAACCAGAAGGGCGGCGTCGGGAAAACCACGACGGCGATCAACCTCGCTGCGTGCCTCGCCGAGGCCGGCGAGCGCGCGCTCGTGATCGACCTCGACCCGCAGGCGAACGCGACCTCGGGGCTCGGGATGCGCGCGAACGGCACGTCGACGTACGACCTGCTCGACGGTGTCCCGCTCTCCGAGCTCGCGAAACCGACGCGTTTCGAGAACCTTTTCCTCGTGCCTTCGCGGCCGGAGCTCGCAGGCGCGGCGGTCGAGCTTTCACAGCGGCCGGACGGCGAGAAGTATCTCGTCGAGGCGCTGAGTCATGCTGACGACTTCGACTTCGTGCTGCTCGACTGCCCGCCGTCGCTCGGCCCGCTGACCGTGAACGCACTTGGCGCGTCCGACCGCGTGATCGTGCCGGTGCAGACCGAGTACTTTGCACTCGAAGGGCTCGCCCAGCTCATGCAGTCGATCAATCTGATCAAGGCGCGGCTCAATCCTTCACTCACGGTCGCCGGAGTGCTTTTGACGATGACCGACTCGCGCACGCGGCTCTCTGCGCAGGTCGAGGCAGAGGTGCGGAAGCATTTCGGCGCTCTCGTCTTCGACGCGGTCGTACCGCGCTCGGTGCGCGTAGCAGAGGCGCCGAGCCATGGGCTGCCGGTGACTCACTACGACCGCCACTCACGTGGCGCCGAGGCTTACTGGAAGGTGGCGATGGAGCTTGTCGAGCGTCCCTAGAAGAGGCCTCGGCCGCGGCTTCGAGGTTCTGATCGGCGGCGGCGAGCCGACGCTCGCGACGCTCGCCGTGGCCGAGATCCATGCGAATCCGAAGCAGCCGCGCCGGCAGTTCGAGAGCGAAGGCGTGTCGGGCCTGGCCGAGTCGATCAAGGCGCAGGGGCTGATTCAGCCGGTCGTCGTACGGCCCAGGCTCGCCGGAGGCTACGAGCTGATTGCCGGGGAGCGCCGCTGGCGGGCGGCCCGCGAGGCCGGGCTCGAGACCGTGCCCGCGGTCGTCCGCGAGGCCGACGACCGCGACACGCTTCTGCTCGGGCTCGTCGAGAACGTCGCACGCGAAGACCTCTCGCCGGTCGAGGAGGCGCGCGCGTACGCGCTGCTGCTCGACGAGTTCGCACTCTCACTGTCGGAGGTCGCCGAGCGCGTCGGCAAGTCGAAGCCGACGGTCTCGAACCGCGTGCGGCTGCTCGAGCTGCCGGAGGACGTGCTCGAGCTTCTCGATCACGCGCAGCTGACCGAGGGACACGCGCGCGCCGTGCTCGCCGTACCCGACCATGACGGCCGGCGGAAGCTCGCGAGGCGAATCGTTCGCGAAGGCCTCTCCGTTCGCGCCGCCGAACGCGCGGCTCGCTCGGCGGGAGCGCGGACGAACGTGCGGCGCGCCACGGCCGTCGACCCTTCCCTGGCCGCGCGGGTCGAGACGGCCCTGCTTACCCTGACCGGCTTCGACGCCAAGGTCCGCGCCACGGGTGTGCACATCGCGCTCGACCGGGAGGTTCAGCTCGCCGAGCTCGCCGAGTCGCTCGACCGGCTCGTTGCATTTCGCACCGCCTGAGTCTTAGACTCGCGCCCCGGAGTTCCCCCAGACTCGGAGGTCGGCGATGGCGCAGGCAGGCGCTCCCGTGGCGAACACGGCCGCGGCAGTGGGCGATCCTGGATTCGAACCAGGGACCTCCGCCTTATCAGAGCGGCGCTCTAACCAACTGAGCTAATCGCCCGCGAGGGCCGCAGTCTAGCGACACGCTCCGCCCGCGTTTACGAACGGCGGCAGGGGTAACCTAGGGTTGCGGATGGTCGAGATGACGATCTATGGAGTCTCGTTCGACCTCGTCGGCAAACAGCCGATCGTCTTGCTCAAGACGTCAGACGGCAACCGCTACCTGCCGATCTGGATCGGCCATCCGGAGGCGGCGGCGATCCTGATGAAGCTCCAGGGAGCCGCGGTGCCCAGGCCACTGACGCACGACCTGCTCGTCAACATCCTCGGCGAGCTAGATGTCGAGATCGCGCGTGTCACCGTGACCGAGTTGCGCGACAACACGTTCCACGCTTCGATCACGGTCGTGCAGAACGGCAACGAGGTGGAGATCGACTCGCGGTCGTCTGATGCGATCGCGATCGCGGTTCGCGCCCAGGCGCCGATCTTCGCAGCAGACGACGTGATCGAGGAGTCGGCAATCGAGATGGAAGGCGACGAGGTGAACGAGGAAGAGGTCGTCGACGAGTTCAGGCGGTTCCTCGACAAAGTCTCGGCCGAGGACTTCGCCGAGGTCGAAGAGGCCGAGGACGGCGAGGAAGCCGAGCGCGAGGACGACTGAGTCAGAGCTCGCGTTTGATCAGCGCGAGCAACTCGAGGTAGAACGAACGGAGGCCCTCGTCGCTGATCGGGCCTGTGTTGTCGCGGACGCGCGCCTCGATCAGCTCCGCCTCGCGTCCGGCATCGACGAACGCGATTCCGTGCTCGTCCTTGTAGCGCTTGAGCGCGGCGACAAGCTCGAGCCGTCGGTTGACCGCTGCGGCGAGCGAACGGTCGATCTCGCTGATCTCAGCACGGAAGCGGGTCACCTCGGGATCGCTCATCCGTACACGTACACCTCTGAGCCGTAGGCGATCTGGCCGTAGACCGTCGTCGCGACCCACATCGGGATGCGTGCGCAGCCGTGCGAGGCAGGATACGGCGGCACGTCCGGATAGCCGTGCACCGCGAAGCCGCGCAGGAAGTAGCTCGGGAAGTAGAGCACCCAGTCGAACCCGGTCACCTTCCGGTAGACGCGCCACGCACCGACTGGCGTGTTGCCGGTCGCGCCCGTCGAGGTCGCGACGACCAGGCTGACCTTTCCGCCGCGCACGATGAACAGGACCTGCCGGGTCTTGTCGATCTCGACGTGATCGCCGCCGTAACGCGCCGCCGGCGGGTGAGCGGCCGCGAGTCGAGCCCAGACCGAAGCGTCGACCGCGCCGGTGCGGTCGAGCCCCTCGACCTTCTGGAATGCGTACAGCGCCTCGACGTCGTCGTCACCGAAGTAGCCGTCCGCTTGAACTGCGTAGTGCAGCTCCCGTAACCGCTGTTCGAGCTCGCGGACGCTCGCCCCACGCGCCCCGAGGGAGAGCACGGGTTGGACGATCGTGACCTCGGTCTCCGCAGCGGCCGCAGCCCAGCCGGGTGCCGGCCGCGAACGGACGCCGACGTGCGCGACCCGCGCGCGCGAGGTGTCGATCCGCGGCACCGCGACCGTCCCCGCGCTGGCCGGATGCAGCGTCGCGACGACCCGCACGTGCCCACCGACGATCGAATTGCCGACCGTCCGCACGACGAGCTTCGGTGCGACGAGAATCTGCACCGGTGCCGAGCGAACACCGAGCGCGTCTGCGACCCACGGCGCCGTTCCGAGCACGCGCACCCGCAGCTTGCCGCTGACGAAACGGCGGCCGTGCAGCGTGACCGGTACGCGGGGAGTCACCCCAGCCCTCAGGGTCACCCACTGCGCGTATCGGGCGTGTACCGGCGCCACGAGCCGAACCGAGATCGAGGTCACCGACGGTGCCGTGTCGGCGCCGAGATCGGTGGTCACAGTCGCGTGCCAGAGTCCTGCGCGGTAGACGTGCTGAACCGATTGTCCCGCGGCCACGGTGCCGTCGCCGAAGCTCCACGCGTAGTTCGCGGATGAGCACGCGGCAGTGAACGTGACGGCCAGGGGCGCCGCGCCGCGGGCCGCGGTCGTCGTGACGCCGCACGGGCCGGCCGCATGGGACGCGGGCGCGAAGACGAGCGCCGCCAGCGCGGCGAGGGCGATGCGGCGCACCCGCTGAATGTAGAGGATGACTCAGCCGTTGCCGAGCGTCACGGCGGCGACGAGTGCGATCAGGTTGAACGTCGCATGCAGCAGCATCCCCGGATACACGCTGCGCGTCTCGGAGCGGATCCAGGCGAGCACCGCGCCGAAACCGGCGATCACCGGCAGCGAGACGACCAGCCCGTGCGCGAGCCCGAAGATCAATCCGACGGCGAGAATCGCCGGCCAGCGTCCGAATCGCTCGAGCAGCGAATAGCCGAGCCCCCGAAACGTCAGCTCCTCGACGAACGGGATCACGGTGCAGATCACGATCCCGTTCACGATGTACGCCGCCGCGTGAGCTGGCTCCCAGTGCGACGGGGTCAGCCCCTGTTCGTTCCCCGGGTGCGTGAGCGCGCTGTACAGGACCTCGAATACGTAGACGGCGACGAGCGCTACGCCCAGCAACCGCAACGCACGGCCGAGCGAAGGCGGCCTCCGAAGCGCGAGCAACTGCCGGTCGCGCGCGGCGAGACCGAGCACGATCAGCAGGATGATCCCGTCCTGGATCACGCCGCCGACTGCGGTCGACCACTTGTAGAGAATCTGCGGATCCGGCTTGCCCTCTGTCGCCCGGCCCAGGTAGGCGACTGCGATCATCAGGCCCACGAGGACGAGCCAGCCCGCGAGCCGCGCCGGTCCGTCCATACGATGTGCCGGCGCCGTGCCCGATGATCGCCTGTTCACTCCCGCCGAGGCTAACAGCGCCCTCGACGAGGTGCGCCCGGCAGCCGAGCGCCTCGTTGCTCTACGCGAGCGGATGCGTGAGCTCGAGCGCAAGCAGGGCGAGCTCGTGACGGCGATCGGGGGAAACGGCGGCGGCTACGCGGCCAGCGATCTCAACTCCGCCCAGGCTGAGCTGACCGGGCTCGCGGAGGCGGCGGTCGCCTGCGCAGAACGGCTCGACGAGCTCGGAGTTTCGGTCAAGGACTTCGATCTCGGTCTCCTCGACTTCCCCGCGGTTCGTCAAGGCGAAGAGGTCGAGCTCTGCTGGCACGCCGGCGAGAAGCGTGTTGAGTTCTGGCACCGGATCGGCGAGGGCTATGCAGGACGGAAACCGATCGACTGGGACGAATAGGTCTCCGTGCTCGCAATGACTGAATTCTGGCAGCACCTGGTGATCGCAGCGATCGTGATCACGGCAGCCCTCGTCGCCGCCCGGCTCGTCGATTGGCGCATCGCGCGCCACGATCTTCCGCCCGAGGCGGTGACGCGCTACCGGGTGCTGCGGCGCACGCTGGTCGCCGGGATCGTGTTCGTCGGCGTCATGTCCGCGCTGCTCGTGATCCCGCAGGTGCGTGCGATCGCCGGTGGTGTGCTCGCATCGTCGGCCGTGATCGGCCTCGTGGTCGGCTTCGCGAGCCAGCGGACGATCGGCAACGTCGTCGCGGGGGTGCTGATCGCGATCTCCCAGCCGCTCCGGCTCGGCGACGACGTCGAGGTGCAGGGCGTGCGCGGCGTCGTCGAGGAGATCGGCCTCACGTACACCTGGCTGCGCACGAGCTCGGGCGACCGCCTCGTGGTCCCGAACGAGAAGCTTGCCTCGGATACCATTCGTAACTCCACGATCCGCGGCCGCGAGACCCACGCGGAGGTGACCGCCGAGGTTCCGCTGGGACCCGGCCTGGAAGAGGTGCTCGAGTCGCTCGAGGCTGATGGTGACGAGGCGTACGTGAGCGGCTTGTCCGTCGACCGGGCGACGATCCTCGTGCGCCGTCGAGTCCCGAGCGAGTCGGCGGTCGAGCGCGCGGCGAGCGATCTTCGGATCGCGCTCGCGGCGCGCCTCGGAGCGGGAACGTGAGCGGTCGTCGCAGGCACGACGACCTCGACTTCATCCTCGCGCAACGCGGCCGGAAGAAGAAGCGTGGCGCACGCATCAAACGCCGGCGGCGCGCGGGCCTGATCGCCGCGACCCTTGCCGTCGCAGTGCTCGTCGCGCTGCTCACGCTCGGACTCGGTGCAGGTGCTGCCCTCTCCCAGGGCTGCGACCTCGGGTCTCTTCAGGCTGTCGAGATCGGGCAGAACTCGTTCGTCTACGCGCGCGACGGCTCCCTGCTCGGGTCGATCCCCGCCGAGCGAAACCGAGAGCCGGTCACGACCGCGGCGATGTCGAAGTGGCTGCCGCGCGCGTCGGTGGCGATCGAGGACCGGCGCTTCTACCAGCACGGTGGCGTCGACTACGAGGGCATCGCACGAGCCGCCTGGAAGGACATCACCGCCGGCAAGGTCGTCGAGGGAGGCTCGACGATCACCCAGCAGCTCGTGCGGAACCTCTACACGGGGCAGGAGAAGACGTTCAACCGCAAGCTCAAAGAGGCGTGCCTTGCGATCAAGCTCTCACGCAAGCTGCCGAAGCCCGCGATCCTGAACGACTACCTGAACACCGTGTACTACGGCAATCACGCCTACGGGGTCGAGGCGGCCGCGCAGACGTACTTCTCCGAGCACGCGAAGAACCTGACGCTCGGCCAGTCGGCGCTGCTCGCCGGGCTGCCGCAGGCGCCGTCGATCTACGACCCGTTCCACAATCCGAAAGCCGCGCTGCAGCGGCGGGACGAAGTGCTGAGCGCTCTCCTGCGGAGCGCCGACATCACGCCGTCGCAGTACCGGTATGCGGTCAGGGCGAGATCGCTCGGCCTGAAGCCCGGGAGGATCTACACACGGATCAAGCAGCCCTACTTCTTCACGTACGTGATCGACGAGCTCGAGCGGCAGTACGGCGCGAATACCGTTCGCGAAGGCGGTCTCAAGGTCTACACGACGATCGACCCGCGCCTGCAGCGCAACGCGATCAAGGCGATCCGCGACGTCCTCCCGGACCGCAGCGACCCTGCCGCGGCGATCGTCTCGGTCGAGCCCGGCACAGGTGCGATCCGCGCGATGACGGCTGTCGTTCGCAAGTCGGGCAACCAGTTCAATCTGGCCGCGCAGTCGGCTCGTCAGGCGGGCTCGACCTTCAAGACGTTCGTGCTCGCCTCGGCGATCGAGAAGGGCGTCGACCCGGATTCGACGTACTACACCTCCGCGCCATTCACGTGTGATGTCGGCCCGTGGTGCAGCGCCGCGAAGCCGTGGCAGGTGCACACGTACGGCGACACCTACAGCGGCACCGAGTCGATCACGCGCGCGACCTTGCAGTCCGACAACACGATCTACGCGCAGCTCACGCTCGATGTCGGACCGAGCTACGTCTGGAACTTCGCCCGCCGGCTCGGCGTCCACATGTCGCCCAACAAGCCGGTCGCTTCGATCGGGCTCGGCTCGCTCGCGGTCTCGCCGCTCGACATGGCAGCCGCCTATGCGACGTTCGGTGCGCTCGGGATCTATGCGAAGCCGATGGCGATCACCAAAGTGATCCTCCCCGGCAACAAGGTCGATACGGCGAGCGGCTGGGGCAAGCCGCAGACGAAGCGCGCCGTCTCGGAGGCCGTCGCGTGGAAGGTGACCGACATCCTCGGGCAGAACGCGCTCTACGGCACGGGTGCCGGCTCCGGCGACGGGATCCACCCGAATGCCGGCAAGACGGGCACGACGGAGAATCATGCGGATGCGTGGTTCGACGGCTACACCCGTCAGCTCAGCACGGCGGTCTGGATGGGGTACCAGCAGGGCGAGGTGCCGATGACGAACGTGCACGGGCAGTCCGTTGCGGGCGCAACCTTCCCGGTGCCGATCTGGCACGAGTACATGGCCGCCGCGCTCTGGAACCACAAGGCGCTCGCGTTCCAGACACCCGACAGCTACCCGTCGTACCACTACCTGACGAAGGGTGATTGGGGGACGGTCCAGTACTACGCGCCGCCTCCGTCGACCACCACCACCACGACCGCGACGACGCCGGTCAAGCCGTCGCGGCCGCCGCGCGGCCTACATTAGGCCTGCCAGGAGCGCGCGCCAGCGCGCACCCAGCACATGTCGCGCCGCCCGCTCGGCGAACGCCTCGTGCCCGCGCAGCGCCAGCCGCGTCCGCAGTTCCTCGTCTTCGGCGAGTCGCCTGATGGCGGCGGCGAGTGCCTCTGGGTCGTTCGGCGGCACGAGGAGCGCCGACTCGCCGTCGCGCAGGAGCTCGCGCGTCGCTTCGGTATCCGCCGTCACGACGGGCGCTCCCGTCGCGAGCGCATCGAAGACGACCGGCGGGATCGCTCGCGACTCGCGGAACCCGGCCAGCACGATCCCCGCGTGTGCGACCGCGATCCCGAGATCGTCGAGGGCTAGCTCGCCCGGCGCGACGATCTGCACCGGGACGACGTGGAACGACGCCGCGATCCGGACCACGTCGGCCGACCCGTCCCCCGGCAGCCCGGATGCGAAGTGAACCGCGGTGAAGGGGTAGGTCGGTGACCACGAATGCCGGTAGAGCTCCTCGTCAGCGCCGAGGAAGACTGACGCGACGTTCTTGGCACCGAGCGACTGAAGGTACGAGGCTTCGGTGTCGGTGCCGCAGACTACGAGGTCCGGGAGGCGCAGCGCACGGAGGTCGACCGCGCGCAGGACGGTCGCCGCGGTCGAGCGCGGCCGAAAGCGATGACGCACGCCCACCAGTTCGTCCTCGAGCGAAAGGACCGCGTCGAACACGAGTGGCCGGCCGCCCGCGACGCGACGCGCCTGCGGCACGTCGAAGTGGCCCGGATAGCCGACGATCACGACGTCGAACTCGCGGCGCCGAGGGACGATCAGCTTGCTCTCCGCCCTGAAGACGCTGAGTGCCCCGACCAGGCCTCTCCCGCGCACGAGTGCGCCCCGCTCGACCACCTCGACGCCGGCGTCACGCAAGGCGGCGATCGCGTTCACGTTGCGCGGGTGGCCAGGGTCGTACGTACCGAAGTAAAGCGCTTTCATCGTTCGAGCTTCCTCTCGAGCGCGGCGCCGTCCGCCGGGCGGTCCGCGGGGTGCTTGGCGAGCGAAGCCGAGACGACGGCCGCGAGCTGCCGCGGCGCGTCGGCTCGCACCGAGCTGACCTCGGGCGGGGCGTCGTCGCGGTGCATACGCACGAGCTCCATGGCGTTTCTCGAGTTGAACGGGAGCCGCCCGGTGAGCATCCGAAATAGGATGACGCCGAACGAGTAGATGTCGCTCGCGGGGCCTGCCGGGATTCCGGCCGCCTGCTCGGGCGAGATGTATGAGGCGGTGCCGAGCACGGTCCCGACCTCGGTCAGCCCATTCGTGTCGAGCAGTCGCGCAATGCCGAAGTCGGCGATCTTCGGCCGGCGTTCGTCGTCGAAGAGCACGTTCGCAGGCTTCAGATCGCGATGGACGAGACCGTGCTCGTGTGCGTGCGCGAGCCCGGCGGCGATCCCGGCGGCGATCCGCAGCGTTTCGCCATCGGCCAACGGCCGGCCAGGCACGAGCAGGTCTTCCAGCGATCCTCCCGTCAAAAGCTCGAACACCATGAACGGCGTGCTGCCGTCCTCACCGTAGTCGAGGAGGGCGCAGATGTTCGGCTGGGAGAGCATCGCGACCGCGCGAGCCTCGCGTGCGAAGCGCGCGGGATCGGCTGCGGGCAACAGCGTCTTGACGGCGACGCGGCGGCCCGTGCCCTCTTCCTCGGCCAGCCAGACGGCGCTCAATGCGCCGCCGCCGAGCGGCTCGAGCAGGCGGAAGCGCCCAGCGATCAGTTGCCCGGCCATCTGGCGGATTATCGTGATCGGTGGTGCCTGACCTCCTCTCGATCGAAGATGCGCTCGCACTCGTGCTCGCGCGTGTGCAACCGCTCGCCGCGGAGGACGTACCCATCGGGAGCGCGGCCGGCAGGGTGCTGGCACACGCTGTCACCGCCGCACTCGACCTACCGCCGTTCGACAGCTCGGCGATGGACGGCTACGCGGTTCGGCCCGAGGACACACCGGGGCGGCTTCGGGTGGTCGGGCAGTCGGCAGCCGGCCAGCCCTTCGCCGGCACGCTCGCGGCCGGCGAGGCGGTGACGATCTCGACGGGCGCCGTCGTGCCGGCAGGGGCGGGTGCGGTCGTGCCCGTCGAAGAGACGAGCCAGGAAGCGGACGAGGTCGTCGTTGGTGCGGCAGCAGCCGGCGAGACACGTTCGCCGACGTGGCGGCGATGCAGCCCGCGGTGCGCTGATCGCGCCTGCCGGCAGCCGGCTGCGCCCGAACCAGATCGGTGCCCTCGCGGCCGGCGGCGCCGGGTTCGTGCGGGCGGCGCGCCGCCCGCGTGTCGCCGTCCTCGCGACCGGCAGCGAGCTTCGCCCGCCGGGCACGCCGCTCGAACCGGGGCAGATCTACGAAGCCAATACCGTGCTGCTCTCGGCTCAACTTGCCACCGCCGGCGCCGAAGTCGAGGTGCTGGCGCCCGTGGCCGATGATCTGGACGAGACGGCCGCAGCGCTCGCCCGGGGGCTCGAGGCAGACGTGCTCGTCACCTCGGGTGGCGTCTCGGTCGGGCTCCACGACCTCGTTCGCTCGGCGCTCGGCGACCTGGGCGTAGAAGAGGTCTTCTGGCGCGTCGCCGTGCGGCCGGGCAAGCCGGTCGCGTTCGGGGTGCGGGGCCGCACGCTCGTCTTCGGGTTGCCCGGCAACCCGGTCTCGTCCCTCGTCGGCTGCGAACTCTTCGTCCGCCCTGCCCTCCTCGCCCTGCAAGGTGCGACGGAGCCGGGGCCGATCTATCTGCCCGGGCGACTGCAGCACAGCCTTCGTCGCGATTCGCACCGCGAGCAGCTGGTCCGGGCGCGCGTCCTCCGCGAGCCGGACGGGATCGTGCTCGCCACGTTGCAGGGACAGGAATCGCACATGATCGCCGGCGCGGCTGCCGCAGAGGCGCTCGTGCTCGTTCCGAGCGGCGAGGGCGACCTGCCGGCCGGCGCGTTCGTCCGCTATCTCAGCCTGTAGCCCGCCGGTCCCGGAACATCAGGATGACGGCGCGGATCAGCTCGCGCAGGGGACCCCGCGCACGCCGCTCACGCGCGGTCGGGTACGGCGCGTAGCGACCTGCCGCTGCGGCTGCGAGTTGCGCCGCGCACGCTCCAGCGGCAAGCACGATCGCAACCACGGGGACCCGGACGTAGCCCACCGTGGCGAGCTCGAGCACGTACCACGGCGCGTCAAGCCCAAGCCCCATCCGAAATGCGAGCGAACAAATCAGCACGAGCGGGCCCGCCAAGCCCACGGCGAAGACGACGGCGCGCGCGGGGCCGCGGCCGCTTCGCACCTGGGGTAGCCAGAGCCACGCATGCAGAGCGGGAAGCGCGAACACGAGTGCGAACGGGTTTGTTGCCAAGACAAGCAACGCAACGAGGCCGAGCGCGAGGAGCGCGACCGTCTCGCCCGCGAGCAGCTCGTCAGCTCCGATCGCTCGCCGCGGAACGAGCCGATGGCGAGCGACGATCCACCCCGCACCGATCAAGGCAGTGAGCGCGACGAGCGCGAGCGCCGGCCAGTTGCCGGCGGCCGCGGAGGCGGGATTTGGCGCGCGGCTCGGCCCGCTGGGCCACGCGCCGATCAGCTTGAAGCCGTAGAAGGCCACGCCGACGAAGAGCCAGAACCCGAGCCGCGAGCGGAGCGCGGCGATTGCCGGGCGAAGCGGGATCTGGCGGCGCCGGCAGTGCGCGAAGAGATCGACGGCGCCGACGAAGAACGGGATCAGGAGCGCCGCGAGCACCAACTCGATCGCCCAGCCGCGGACGACCCGTGCTCCGGCCCAGACGAAGCTCGTCGTCCCCTGGGTCAGCTCGAGCCCTTGGTCGAGTGAGCCGACGAGTTGCTGCGCTGCTCGGCCGAGGCCCGCTAGGCGGGCGCCGTCGAGCGACGACGGCCGGTCGGTGAACGCGTCCGGAGGTCTCTCGCCCGCCGTCGTCAAGGTCAGGGCGGGCACGCCGCGTGCGACGAACGGGCCCTGTTCGTAGAACGTGAGCGGGAACGCAAGGTCGAGTCACCTGCCCGACCAGGCTCGCGCGGCGCGGCGTGTGGCCCGTCTGCTCCGTGACCCGCTTGGCGGCGGTCTCCACGAGCGTCGCCGCCGGGGAACGTGGCGCATCGCCCGTGATCACGATGCGCGGCGGCCCAGGTCCGGCGATCGCGGCCAGGTTCACGATCGCGACGACATGAAACGGCAGCCGCTTGGCGAAGCGCTCGGCGCCGAGGCCGCCGTACGCCCCGCCGTCGGTCGAGAGAAAGACGAGCGTGTGTGTCGGACGGACGCGCTCGGAGGCCGGGGTGCCGGGTTGAGCGGTGCTCGTCTGCGCGTAGCTGCGAGCGAGCTCGATCAGCGCCGCGGTGCCGGAGGCGTCGTCGCTCGCCCCCGGTCCCACGCCTGTGTTGTCCCGGTGCGCCATCACGACGATCGCCTCGGGCGAGCGGCCGCGGGCGACCGCCCAGAGGTTCTGCAGCTGCACCCGTCCGAGGCCGGGCACGTCCTCGCGCCACGTGTCCGCTGTGACGGGCAGTCCGTACGGCGCGATCTGCTCGCGGAACCAGGTCGCCGCGGCGAGGGCGCGGGCACTGCCCGGTGGCCGGGCCGGGAACGTTCCCGCGAAGTCGACAGCGAGCTGGCGCGTCGCAGGCCCGTCGAAGCTCGGCGGCAGGAGGGGCGCCGACAGCGGCGCCGGACGATTGATGCTGAATGCCAGGATCAGGAGCGGGAGCGAGACGACGAGGAATGCGCTGCGGTAGAGGCGGCCGTCAACCGGCCGCTCGAGCGAGCCGCGCCGAGGCCGCCGGCGCCGCGCGCGAGCGGGAGAGGGAGGCATCCAGGGCTACAGTAAGCCAGGCACCGCTCGGCACCGAACGCCCGATGGCCGACCCCTCACCCACGATCCTGCTCGTCGACGACGAGGACTCGGTCCGGAAGGTGCTTGCCTTCCCGCTCGAGCGCGACGGGTACACGGTCGTCCAGGCTGCCGACGGCGAAGAGGCGCTGCGCCAGTTCGCCGAGCAGCCGATCGACCTCGTCGTGCTCGACATCATGCTGCCGCGCCTCGACGGCCTCGAGGTCTGCAAGCGCCTGCGCGCGACGAGCACCGTACCGATCATCATGCTGACCGCTCGCGACGACGAGCTCGACAAGGTGATCGGGCTCGAGCTGGGCGCGGACGACTACATCACGAAGCCGTTCTCGATCCGCGAGTTCCGCTCCCGCGTGCGCGCGCTGCTGCGCCGTGCGCGCGCAGCCGCACGCCGCCGGCGAGCCGACGGCGACGAGCTGATCGAGGCACGACGGGCTCGGATCGACATGCCGCGCCGGATCGTCGAGGTGCGCGGCGAGCCCGGTGCCAGCTGACTTATGTCGAGTTCGAGTTCTCGCGCACGCTCGCCGCGACACCCCGGCCGCGTCTTCAGCCGGCGCATGCTGCTCGAGGCGCTCTGGAAGAGCGCCGACTACCGCGACCCACGGACGATCGACGTCCACGTTCGGCACCTGCGGGAGAAGCTCGAGGCCGAGCCGCGGGAGCCCGAGTACATCCTGACCGTGCGCGGCGTCGGCTACCGCTTTCGGGACAGCTGATGCTCTTCCGGAGCGTCGGCAGCCGGCTCGCGCTGGCGCTGCTCGTCGTCGTCGCGGCGTGCTGGCGATCGTCTACGTGATCGTCGTCCCTTCCTACCGGCCTCGCTCGAGAACCAAGAGCTGAACCGCCTCTCGACCGTCGCTCCAGCTGGTCGTGCTGCCGAAGCTTCCCGCCGGAGCCGTATCTGCGCGCGCTCTGCGTCGAACGCAGCGGCCCCGCAGCCGACGCACGCGTCGTCGTCTTCGTCGCTTCAGAGCATCACGCGGCTCTGCTCGAGCCGGTCGCCGACTCGAGCCTCGACAGCGATCGACCGATCTGGAGGACGATCCCGATCGCTGTTGCTCGCCCAGAAGCAGGCGGCTCGCGCGGGGCATCGTCACTCGGCGCGGCGAGCAGTACGCCGAGGTTGCGGCTCCCGTGGAGACGTCCGTTGTCCTGCTCCCTCGCCCCTGCGCGCGCAGCTCCAGACCGTGAGCGTCGTCCGGCGCAGGCTCTCGTCGCGGGCGGCGTCTCGACCGTCTTCGCCGTCCTCGCTCGGGTACGCCGGCGCGAGCCTGTTCGCGCGGCGGATGCGGCGCCTCGAGCAGGCCGCCGAGCGATCGCGGCCGGGAACTTCGACGAGCCGATCGTCGACCTCGCTGCCGACGAGGTCGGCCAGCTCGCGCGGGCGTTCGAGCGGATGCGGCTTCGGCTCTCCTCGCTCGACCGCGCCCGCGGGGAGTTCATCGCGAACGCCTCGCACGAGCTGCGAACGCCGCTCTTCTCGCTCAGCGGCTTCCTCGAGCTGCTCGAGGAGCCCGGGCTCGACGCCGCGACCCGGGACGAGTTCCTCACCTCGATGCGCGAGCAGGTGGCGCGGCTCGCCGAAGCTTGCCACCGACCTGCTCGATCTGTCCCGGCTCGATGCCGGGCGGCTCACGATCGGCCACGGAGCCCGTCGACCTGCCGGGCTCGCGGCCGAGCTGACCGCGGAGTTCACGCCGCGCGCGGTGGCGACGGGACACGCGCTCGACTTCGATACGGCGCCCCGGTCGAGGCGCGCGCCGACGCCGAGCGGATTCTTCAGATCGGCCGGATCCTGGTCGAGAACGCGCTTGTCCACACGCCCGCCGGGGACGCAGGTGCGGCTCGCCGCCGCGCTCGACGGGCACCGCGCGCTCCTCACGGTCGCCGACGACGGCCCGGGTATCCCGGCCGAGGTGCGCCGAGCAGGCTGTTCGAGCGCTTCTTCCGGCTCGACGGTGGGCGGGCCTCCGGCAGCGGGCTCGGGCTCGCGATCGCGCGTGAGCTCGCGGCCGTGATGGGCGGGCGCATCGAGCTCTCGGACCGCGGCGGCTGGACGTGGTTCGTGCTCGCGCTCCCCGCCGAGCTGCCGGCTGTGAAAAACGTGAAAACGGCGCAGACGACCGTGTAAAGCCAAAAAACCACTTTGTGGTGGGCGACGTATAGTGGCGCACGGTGCGCGCGAGCCCGACTGCTGCCCTCGTGCTCTCGACCGCGGTGCTCGGCGGCGCCGCGTCGCTCGTGGGCGCCAGGCGCCGTCGGGTACCTCCACGGCGACCGCACTGTCGTCGTCCGCGAGCAGGCGCCCTCCGGCGACGCGGGCGAGCGCCGGCGATCGTCGCGAAGCCGATCGCCGGGAACGGCTTCGAGCCGGCGCAGATCTTCGCGCGCCGGGCCGCGGGCGTTGTCACGATCGTCTCGTACTTCGGGCTCCGGCTCCGCAGCGCGGGCCAGGGCTCGGGCTTCGTCGTCTCCCCCGCCGGCACCGTCCTGACGAGTGCGCATGTGGTCACGACCGCCGGCCAGGGCGGTGGCCGGGCCCGGAAAGCACGCACCGTCTATGTCCAGTTCTCCGACGGAGACCGGGTCCCGGCGCGGATCGTCGGCTACGACCTCTTCGACGACGTCGCGGTCGTCCACGTCGACCCGAAGCAGCCACTCGCTGCGCCCGGTGCCGCTCGGCGACTCGGCGCGCGTCGTCGTCGGCGCACCCGTGGCGGCGATCGGGAGCCCGTTCGGCAACGTCCGATTCGCTCTCGGTCGGCGTCGTCTCGGCCATCCGACGCTCGATCCCGTCGCTGACGACGCAGTTACGACCTGATCGACGCGATCCAGACCGACGCGCCGATCAACCACGGCAACTCGGGCGGGCCCCTCTTCGACGCCGCGCGGCCGGGTGATCGGGATCAACGCCCAGATCCGCTCGACGAGCGGCAATTCGGGCTTCGAAGGGGTCGGCTTCGCTGTTCCGATCGACTCGGCGCGGCGCTCGCTGGCGCAGTTCCTGCAAACGGGCAACGGTCCGCTACGCGTACATCGGGATCGAGACCGAGGACCTGACGCCGTCGATCGCCCGCAAGCTTCGGCTACGCGGCCCGCCGCGGCGCGCTGATCGACACCGTCGTCGCGGGCAGCGGCGCAGCTGCAGGCGGGCCTGCAGGCCAGTAACCGCGTCGTCGAGGCGTTCCGCGGGCTCGGTGTCCACGCTCGGCGGCGACGCGATCGTCGCGATCGACGGCGACGCGGTCAGGACGCCGAGGACGTCGTGCGGATCGTCGGCACCCGGCTCTACCCGGGTGAGGTCGCCCGCTTCACGCTCGTGCGCGGCCACACGCGCCGGGTCGTGCGGGTCCGCCTCGGCGAGCCGGCCCCCGGCTGGTTAGGAAACGCCGCAGCGGGGTAGGGCGCGAGTTGCGGAGAGCTGCCCGCTCAGGATTCGGCAGAATCTCCGAGGTTCATCTCGGCAATCCGCTCGAATCCACCATCGGCTCGATGCGACTCCGCCCACGACGGCAACGGCCACGCACAGGCGATTCGCCTGACGATCCCGGCCAAGCCCGAGTACATCACGCTCGGGCGCCTTGCCCTGACCGGGATCGCACGGCTCCGTGCCGAGCCGCTCTCGCCGGAGGTGCTCGGCGACCTGAAGCTCGCGTTGACGGAGGCATGCACGAACTCCGTGCGCCATGCCTACGGAGAAGGCGCCGGCCTCGGTGGAGATCGTGTACGAGCTCCATGCCGACCGGCTCGTCGTCGAGGTCTCGGACTCGGGCGACGGGATTCGTGCCGGCAGGAACGCGCACCTCCGCGCTCCGCGGCAGCACCGACGAGCTTACCGATGGCGGCCTTGGAATCGCGATCATCGAGGCGCTCGCCGACGAGCTCGAGATCGGCGAGGGCACCAGCGGCGGCTCGCGGCTCCGCTTCGTGAAGCGCCTCGCGTAGTAGATCGTGGGGCCGGCCGCCGGTCGCTGATCGTCGTCTCCGAACCGCGGGCCGGTGACGTTCGATCGCGGGCCGGACGGCGAGCGCTTCGCGCGCCGCGGCGGCGGCGGGCTCGTGACTGCGCTGCGGGGCTCGATCGAGCATCACGACGTGACGTGGATCGCCGCAGCGATGACCGACGAGGACCGCCTCGTCGCGGCGGAGGGCGGCGAGGACGTCGCGTTCGTCGCACCCGAGCCGGACGCGTATCGACGGGTACTACAACGTCGTCGCGAACCCGATGCTCTGGTTCATCCAGCACGGCGCTTTGGGGGCGCGAGTTCCGTCCCGACCTCGATCAGGCGTTCCACGTTGCGTGGCAGCGACTACGAGCGGGTCAACCAGCTGTTCGCAGAGCGCGTTGTTGCCGAGTTGGACAACAAACCCGGAGCGGCAGTCTCTCTTTCAGGACTACCACCTCTACCTCGCGCCCGGCTACGTGCGCGCCGCGCGGCCGGATGCGATAGCTGGCGCACTTCGTCCACATCCCGTGGCCCGTCGACTGGACGATCCTGCCGGAGGCGATGCGCGCGTGCGGTGCACGAGGGACTGCTCGCGAACGACGTTGTCGGGTTCCACACGGCGCGGTGGGCCGCATCACTTCGAGCGAGCTGCGCGGAGATCGTCGGCGACCTCGCGGCCGGACGCATCGTCACGCATCATGCGATCTCGATCGACACCGCCGAGTTCGACGCGCTGGCGCAGTCGACGCGGCGTCCTCGCCGAGGAGGACGCGATCGTCGCGTCAGCGGCCCGAGAAACTCGTCGCTCCGGGTCGATCGCACCGACCCGTCGAAGAACATCGTGCGCGGCTCTCGAAGCGTTCGGCCTGCTGCTCGACGACCATCCAGAGTGGCTCGGGCGCGTGGCCGCTGCTCGCGCTCCTCGATCCGTCGCGGCAGTCGATTCCCGAGTACGTCGACTACCGTCGCCGCAATCGAGCGCGAGGCCGAGGAGTCAATCGACGCTTCGGCGTCCCCGGCTGGCACCTGTCGACCTGCAGGTCGCGGACAACTTCCAGCGCTCCGTCGCCGCGTACAAGCAGTTCGACGTGCTGCTCGTGAATGCGGTCTACGACGGGCTGAACCTGGTCGCGAAGGAGGCGCCGCTCGTCAACGACGCGCGACGGCGTGCTTGTCCTGTCCGAGAACGCGGGCGCGCACGAGGAGCTTGGGGAGTGGGCGTCACGGTCAACCCGTTCGACGTCGGCGGGCCAGGCCGAGGCGCTGCACGAGGCACTCACGATGGAGCCGGCCCGAGCGCGCGCGGCGGACGACGGCGATACGAGGGCACGTCCGGGCGCACGACCTGCAGCGTGGATCGCGGCGCTGCTCGCCGACTCGCGCAGGTCTCGCGTAACGTTCGGCCATGACGCCGAAGCGATCTCTCGCATGTCGATGAGACAGGCGCGGTGCGGATGGTCGACGTCGGCGGGAAGCCGGCGGTAGCAGCGCCGGGCTGCCGCCGCGCGCGCTCGTGCGTATGTCGTCGGAGACCGCGGGGCGCCTTCGCAGCCTGCCGAAAGGAGACGCGCTGACGACCGCGCAGCTCGCGGGGATCATGGCGGCCAAGCGCACCTCCGAGTTGATCCCGCTCTGTCATCCGCTGCCGTTGACGCACGCCGGTGTCTCGCTCGCCGTCGGCGACGATCGGGTCGAGATCACGGCGATCCGCCGAGACGACCGCGCAGACCGGTGTCGAGATGGAGGCGCTGACGGCGGCTTCGGTCGCCGCGCTCACGATCTACGACATGGCGAAGGCGATCGACAAGACGATGTCGTTCTCTGTCGAGCTGATCGAGAAGGTCAAGGAATGAAGGCCGCAGTGCTGACCGTGTCTGATCGGGTCTCACGCGGGGAGGCGGACGATGCGAGCGGTGACATGCTTGGCGAGCTGCTCGCGGCCGACGGCTTCGCCGTCGCTCGACGTGTCGTGCCGGACGAGCTGGCCGAGATTGCGTCCGCGATCGAGGAGCTTGCCGCGGGCGTGCAGGTCGTCCTGACGACGGGCGGAACGGGCCTTGCGCCTCGAGACGTCACGCCCGAGGCGACCCGGGCGGTGCTCTGGCGCGAGGCTCCCGGAATCGCCGAGGCATTACGCGCGGACTCGACCGCCCGGACGCCGCACGGTCTGCTCGGCCGCGGGACGGCAGGCGTGCTCGGCCGTACGCTCGTCGTCAACCTGCCGGGCTCGCCCGGCGGCTGCCGCGACGGCTACGCCGTGCTTGCACCGGCGCTCGCCCACGCGCTCTCGCTGCTCGCTGACACGCCGACGGAACACAAGCAGTCGTGATGCGTGTCGCCCGGCTCTACTACCGCCTCGTCAAGTTCGAGCACACGATCTTCGCGCTGCCGTTCGCGTACGTCGGCGCTGTTCTCGCCGTCTCGGGCGTCCCTTCCGCGGACGATCTGCTCTGGATCACGGTCGCGATGGTGGGCGCCCGTTCGCTTGCGATGGCCTTGAACCGACTGATCGACGCGGGCCTCGACGCCGCGAATCCGCGCACCGCATCGCGTGAGCTGCCGTCCGGCTCACTGACCGCTGCCGCGGTCACTGCGTTCTGCGTCGCGTCGCTGGCGGTCTATCTGGTCGCCGTCTGGCAGCTCGACCCGCTCGTCCGCTGGCTCTCGCCTGTGCCCGTGCTCGCCTTCGTCGTCTACCCGTATCTGAAGCGGTTCACGTGGCTCTGCCATCTGTGGCTCGGCGCGGTCGACGGGCTCGCGCCGGTCGGTGCGTGGGCGGCGATCAAGGGCCAGCTGCCCTGGCAGGCCTGGGCGCTCGGCGCCGCGGTCGCGGCCTGGGTGGCAGGCTTCGACCTCTTCTATGCGTTGTTCGACGTTGACGTCGACCGCGCCCAGGGCCTGCATTCCTGGGCGACGCGCTTCGGTGAGCGGGGCGCGTTTGCGGGAGCGCGCGTCCTGCACCTATCGACCATCGGCCTGCTCGTCGCGGCGGGCGTCGGCCTGCACGTCGGCCTGCTCTACTGGGCGGGCGTCGCGATCGTCGGCGGGTTGCTCTTCTACGAGCACACGCTCGTCCGGCCCGACGACCTCAGGCGGCTAGATGCCGCGTTCTTCACGATGAACGGCGTCATCTCGGTCGCGTTCTTCGCGTTCGTGCTCGCCGACGTCCTGTGATCGTCGGACTTCTCCATCCCGGCGAGATGGGGTCGGCGGTCGGAGACGCGCTCGTCGACGCAGGACACGAGGTGCTGTGGGTCTCCGAGGGCCGGAGTGCCGCAACCGTGGAGCGTGCGTCGCGGTTCCGAGACGCCGGGTCGGTCGAGGCGTTGACGGCTGAGGCCGCGGTGATCCTCTCGATCTGCCCGCCGCACGCGGCGTCCGACGTCGCTCGCTCCGTTGTCGGGTACGCAGGCGTCTACGTGGACGCCAACGCCATCGCGCCTTCGCGCGCACGTGAGATCGGCGAGCTGCACGAGAGGTTCGTGGACGGCGGGATCGTCGGCGGCCCGCCGCGCGCCGACGGTGACACGCGCCTGTACCTCTCCGGCGCCGAGGCCGCCTGGATCGCGGGACTATTCGCGGGATCGGTCCTCGAGGCGCGAGTCGTCCCGGATGCCTCGGCGCTCAAGCTGACCTACGCAGCCTGGTCGAAAGGCACGGCCGCGATGCTGCTCGCGATCCGGGACGTCGCGCGCTTCTACGGAGTCGAGGAGGCGCTCGCCGCCGAATGGCGCGACTCGCAGCCCGAGCTCCACGACCGTCTCGCCTCGGCCGAGCGGTCGGCGGCACGCAAGGGCTGGCGGTGGATCGGCGAGATGGAGGAGATTGCGGACACGTTCGCCGCCGCCGGCCAGCCCGACGGCTTCCATCGTGCTGCGGCGGACGTCTTCCGGCCATGATCAGCGCACACGGGCTCGAGAAGCGCTACGGCGGCAGGCGTGTTCTCGCGCGGGTCGACGTCGAGCTCGGGGCGGGCGGCTTCTTGCTCGTGACCGGCCGAAACGGCTCCGGCAAGACGACCCTCCTGCGCGTGCTCGCCGGCCTCGCGGCACCCGACCGCGGCGAGTTGAAGATTCCGCCGCGGGAGCGGATCGGCTACCTCGGCCATGAGCCGCTCGTGTACCGCGAGCTGACACCGCTCGAGAACCTGACGCTGTTCGCACGGCTCTACCGTCTGCCGGAGCGCGGCGAGCGCGTCGGGATGCTGCTCGAGCGCTTCGGTTTGTGGGACCGCCGGCACGAGCGCGTCTCGACCTTTTCGCGTGGGATGCAGCAGCGGCTCGGTCTCTGCCGTGTGCTCTTGCATGACCCGCAGTTACTGCTGCTCGACGAGCCGTACAACGCGCTCGACTCGGAGGGGGCAGCTCTGCTCGACGCGACACTCGACGAGCGCCGTACCTGGGTGATCGCGACACACGAGCCCCAGCGCGTCGACAAGCGTGCGACGCAACGGCTGGTGTTCGCATGAGCGCAGGCGCGTACGCAGCGGATGTCGGCGCCCTCGCGCGGAAGGATCTGCTGCTCGAGCTGCGTGCCAAGGAGACGCTGCCGTCGATGCTCCTGTTCGTGATCGCCGCGCTGACGATCTTTCACTTCGCGCTTCCCCGCGGCACCGGGCACCAGGCCGCTCTCGGCCTACTCTGGTCGGCGCTCATCTTCACCGCGCTACTCGGGTTGACCCGCGCCTTCGTCGCCGAGCGCGAGCAAGGCATGTTCGACGCGCTCGTGCTGACGCCGTGCGACCGCAGCGCGATCTGGCTCGGGAAGTCGATCGCCGTGCTCGCGTTCCTCGCTGCTGCCGAGGTGGTCGCGCTGCCCGCCTTCCAGATCTTCTTCTCCGGCCTCAGTGGGCGCACGGTCGCGGCCGTCGCGCTCGCCGACATCGGCATCTGCGCGGTCGGGACGCTCTTCGGGGCGATGGCCGTGGCCGGCCGGGCTCGCGAGTTGCTGTTGCCGCTGCTCTTCCTGCCGGCTGCGATCCCGATCGTCGTCGGCGGAGTGGGGGGCTATCTCTGGTTCCTCGCCCTCTACGACGGCGTCTTCTCTGTTCTCGCCTGGGCGCTCTTCGAGTACGTCGTCGCTGAGCAGTGACGAACGGCCGACTACCATGACGCCGTGAGACAGACGCTGTCCGCGAATCGCGTTGCCGTCGTTTCCAGCCTTGCGGTCGTCCTGCTGGCCGCGTCGACTGCGCTGATCTTCTTCTACGCGCCGACCGACACCGACCAGGGTTTCTCGCAGCGGATCTTCTATTTCCACGTCCCGATCGCGCTGACCGCCTACGCGTGTTTCGGTTGGGGTGCATGGAAGGCCCTGCGCGTTCTCTGGAAGGGCGACGAGCGCGCCGATCTCGAGAGCTATGTCGCGATTCACCAGGGCGTGATCTTCGGCGCGCTGACATTGCTCACCGGGTCGATCTGGGCGCGGGCGTCTTGGGGGGTCTGGTGGTCATGGAGCGAGAACCAGCTCGTGCTCTTCCTCGTGCTCTTCCTCTTCTACTGCGCGTACTTCATGCTCCGCTTCTCGCTCGAGCCGGGGCGCGCGCGCGCCAACATGTCGGCCGTCTACGCGCTCTTCGGCGTCGTGCTGATCCCGGTCTCATTTCTTGCGATCCGGCTCTCGCAAAAGTTCATCCATCCGGTCGTCTTCAACTCGCACGGCCCGCAGATGACCGGCTCGCAGTTCTTCACCTTCTGCGTCTCATTCGCGGGGATGCTCGCGCTCTTCGCGGCGCTCTACCACGTCGAGCTCGCCGGCAAGCGCGTCGATGCGCACCTGCGCGAGCTGCGGGAACTGCTCCAGTCATGAGCCGTAGATTTGACGGAGGCTCGCGGGTATGAGCCCTCCCTCGCAGTGGCACTACGTCGCGGCCGCGTATCTCGTGGTATTCGTGGCAGTGCTCGTGTGGGTCGCGGTGATCGGCGCCAAGCTCTCCCGCCTGCAGCGGCAGCTCGGCGAGCTGGTCGACCAGGCGAGAGCGAAGGAGCGCGATGGTTGAGGCTCTCTTCTGGCCCGCGCTGCTCGGGTACGGGGAGGCGGCGCTCGCGTACGCCTCCGTCCGAACTTCGCGGGCCGCCACCTGGGGTGTCCGCCTCGGCTGGCTCGCGCAGACGGCCTTGCTCGCGGTCCAGGTCGCTCACGCGGATGCGTTCCCCTGGTCGAGCTGGGCGGGCTCGCTCAATCTCTTCGTCTGGCTGGTCGTCGGCGCGTACTTGATCTGGGGCTGCCGCCCTCGCTACCGGCTCCTCGGACTGTCCGTGATGCCGGTCGCTGCGCTGCTCTTCGTCGTCGCGCGGATCGGCGGCGGGACCGGCGCCGGCAAGCAGCACGCCTACGGCAACCTCTTCCTGATCCTCCACGTGGGGCTCGTGCTGGCCGCGTTCGCCGGCTTCACCCTGGCCGCAGGCCTTGCTGGGTTGTACCTGTGGCAGGAGCGGCGCCTGAAGAGCCGCGCCGCCGACATCCTGCAGTTACGGCTGCCGCCACTGCAGTCGTTGGAGCGGCTGGCGCGGCGCACGATCGCGGTCTCGCTGCCGCTCCTCACGATTGGGCTCTTGATCGGCATCGTCCGCCAGCGGCGCGACGGCGATCACCTCGACGCTCTCGAGGCTGTGACACTCCTCACGTGGCTCGTCTACGGTGCGATTGTCGTCACCCGGCCGACAGGACGGCGCGGCGCCTACCTCGCGCTCGGCGGTTTCGCGCTCGTGATCGTCGTCCGACTGGCCCTCGCCGGAGGGCACTTCACATGACCCTCACGCTCGTCGGACTTTCCCATCACGTCGCGCCGGTGGAGCTGCGAGAGCGGGTGACGCTCGACCTCGAGCGTGCCGCCGAACTCGCGCGTTCACTCGGCGAGGCGGTTTGCCTCTCGACCTGCAACCGCACAGAGCTGTACATGACGTCTGCGTCCGCTGAGCAGGCGGCCGAGGCGTTGGAGCGGCTTGCAGGCGAGCCGCTCGACGGGGTTCTCTACGTCCTCGACGAGGACGCGGCCGCGCAGCACCTGTTCAGGGTCGCCGCCGGGCTCGACTCGCTCGTCCCGGGCGAGGGCGAGATTCTCGGCCAGGTTCGCGATGCCTTCGAGTCGGTGGCGCCCGGGCCGCTCCTCGATCGCGTCTTCCGGCAGGCACTCGCGGTCGGCAAGCGCGTCCGCACGGAAACAGCGATCGGCGAGAGCCCCGCCTCCGTCTCGTCGGCGGCCGCGGCGCTCGCGGCCCAGGTCTTCGGCGACCTGAAGGAACGACGCGTCCTCTTGATCGGCGCGGGCCGCATCGGAGAGCTCGCGGCGGCCAACCTGTCCTCCCGCGGCGCCGAGATCGCCTTCGTCGCGAACCGAAGCGCCGACCATGGAGCTGCTCTCGCTCAGCGCTTCGGGGCGAAGGCGGTGTCGCTCGACGAGGTCGCATCGCACCTCGCCGACGTCGATGTCGTCGTCTCGTCGACGAGTGCGCCCGACCTCGTGCTGCGCGCGGCCGACGTTCCGGACCGCCGTCGGCGGCCGTTGTTCTTCATCGACATCGCCGTTCCGCGCGACCTCGACGGTGAGATCGCGAAGCTCGAAGGCTGCTTCCTCTACGACATCGACGACCTCGAGGCCGTCGTCTCCGAGACGCTCGCCGGACGGCGCGCCGAGGCCGAGCGCGCGGAGCAGCTCGTGGAGGAGGAGGGTGAGAAGTTTCGCTCGTGGCGGGCTTCGCTCGACGTCGTTCCGGCGATCGCGTCGCTTCGGGCTCGCGCCGAGGAGATCCGCTCGGCGGAGCTGGCCAAGGTCAACGGGCGCGTCAGTGACGACGAGCGCCGAACATTGGAGTCGGTGACGACGCAGATCCTGAACAAGCTCCTTCACCTGCCGACGGTCCGGATGAAGGAGGCAGCCGTCAGTGCCGACGGCGCCGCGTATGCCGACGCCGTCCGTCATCTCTTCGGGCTCGAGGAAGAGCGAAAGTGAGCCCCGACCCGGATCGCAGGATCGAGCGTCCGCTTCCCGTCGTCGCGCCGTCGGCGTTCCTGCGTGTCAGGCCGGGCAGCGTTCCCTGCGGCCGGCCGAGGCGCGGAGGGGGAGTGCCCTGTGCTCGTTCGCATCGGGTCACGCGGCTCTAGGCTCGCGTTGACGCAGGCCGAGCAGGCCGGCGCGGCGCTTCGACGCCCGGGCCTCGAGCTCGCGTTCGTCCCGATCACGACCGCCGGTGACCGGGACCGCACGAAGCCGTTCGGCGAGATCGGCGAGCGAGGCGTCTTCGTCAAGGAGCTCGAGGAGGCGCTGCTGGCCGGCCGCATCGACATTGCGGTTCACTCGGCGAAGGACATGACCTCCACTGACACCGACGGCTTGACGGTGGCTGCGTATCTCGAGCGGGACGACCCTCGAGACGCGCTCGTCGGTGCAGATGAGATCGTGCCGGGGATGCGAATCGGGACGGCCTCGGCGCGCCGGCGCGCGCAGCTGCTCGCGCTCGAGCCGTCGCTCAAGATCGAGTCTCTGCGGGGCAACGTCGAGACGCGCCTGCGCAAGCAGCGCGAGCGTGGGCTCGACGCAATCGTCCTCGCCGCGTGCGGGCTCGACCGGCTCGGGCTGGCTACGGAGATCGGGCTCCGTCTCGACCCCGACCAGATGCTGCCGGAGGCGGCGCAGGGTGCGCTCGCGCTCCAGATGCGCGCAGGCGAAGAGGAGCTGGCCGCCCTGGTCGACCACGCAGAGACCCGCCGTCGGGTCGAGCTCGAGCGGCGCTGCGTCGCGACGATCGGCGGCGGGTGTCTCGCGCCGGTCGGCGCTCACCACGACGGCACAACGTTGCGCGCACTGATCGCCGACGAGGACGGCGCCTGGCTCGAGCATGCCGCCGGCGACGATCCGGCGCTGGTCGCAACGCAGCTGCTGGCCGCCCGTTCGGCTCGGCTCGCCGCTGCATGAGGGTGGTCGTCACCCGTCCGCGCGACCAGGCCCAATCGCTGGTCGCGGGAATCCGGGCGCTCGGCGCCGAGGTCGTGGAATGTCCGCTGATCGCGATCGAACGGACGTCGGATGCGCCAATCGATGCGACCGGGTACGACTGGGTCGTCGTCACGAGCCAGAACGGAGCCGACGAGCTCGCACGCCGCGGCACCGGTGTGCTGCGCGTCGCGGCGGTCGGGCCTGCTACGGCAGACGCGCTTCGGGCCCGCGGGATCGAGCCGGCGTTCGTGCCGAGCGAGTCGTCGCAGGAAGGTCTGCTGCGGGAGTTCCCGCAACCGGTTGGGCGCGTGCTCTTCGCAGCCGCCGAGGGCGCTCGGAGGCTCGCGATCGACGCGCTCGGCGCCGATTTCGTCGCGCTCTACCGGACCCGACTGCTTCGCCCTGAACCGCCGGAGGGCGACTACGTGCTGCTCGCCTCCGGCTCCGCCGCGAGCGCCTACGCGGCGATCGGCGGCCGCGTTCCGGTCGTGTCGATCGGTTCGGAGACCTCCCGTGTCGCGCGGGACGCCGGGCTGACCGTGGTCGCTGAAGCCGTGTCCCACGACGTCCCTGGGCTCGTCGCGGCCGTCGCGGATCTGATGGACTCCGACCGGTGAGCACGATCACCTTCCTCACCGACTTCGGCCTCGAGGACGATTTCGTCGGCACCTGTCACGGGGTGATGGCCCGGATCGCGCCCGGCGCCCGTGTGATCGACGTCACCCATGGGATCGCGCCGCAGGCGGTGCTCACCGGCGCGCTCGTGTTGCTGAACACGACCCCGTTCATGCCGGTCGGCGTGCATCTCGCGGTGGTCGATCCCGATGTCGGCGGTAACCGCCGCGCGGTGGCTGTTAGGACGAAGGACGGCCGCGTGTTCGTCGGGCCCGACAACGGCCTTCTGATGCTCGCAGCAGACGCGCTCGGCGTCGACGCGGTCCACGAGCTGGCGAGCAAGCAGTATCGGCTGCCGGATCTATCGCGAACGTTTCACGCCCGCGACCTGTTCGCACCGGCCGCGGCCCACCTGGCGGCGGGTGTTGCGATCGACGAGCTCGGCCCGGCTCTCGAGCCAACGTCGCTCATCCGCCTCGCGGTGCCCGAGCCCGAGGTCGGCCGCACCCAGATCTCGACGACCGTACTGGTGGTCGACCGGTTCGGGAATGTCGCCACGAATGCACGCCGTTCACACGTCGACGCACTAGGCGTCGAGGACGGTGATCGCGTCGAGATCCGGCTCAGTCTCGATCGCTATTACGCCGTCGTCGCGCGCACCTTCGCCGACGCACCACCCGGGGAGCTGATCCTCTACGAGGACTCGTACGGGTTCGCGACGCTCGCGATCAGCCGCGGTGACGCTGCCCGGCTGACGGGTGTGTCGGCGGGTGACGAGATCCGGATCGCCCGTCCGTGACAGCCGGCCAGTGGTTCGCGCGCATCGTCACTTCGATCGTCGTGCGCGTACCCGTGCTCTGGAACGTCTTCCGTCGACCGCTGACCGCGAACTTCGACCGGCTCGCACCCGAGTGGGACGCGACCCGGGTGCACGAGGTCTCGCTCAGCGCGATGCGGGCGGCGCTCGATGGAGTCGAGCGGCCGCCGGCGAAAGCGCTCGACCTCGGCACGGGCAGCGGCGCCGTCGCACGACTGATCGCGGCGCGATGGCCCGAGGCCGAGGTCGTCGGCGCGGACGTCTCGCACGAGATGGTCAATGAGGCCCGCAGGCTGGCGACAACTGACACGCAGCGCTACGAGGTGGCCGACGCGGCGAGGCTTCCCTACGCCGACGGCGAGTTCGAGCTCGTGACGATGAACAACATGATCCCCTTCTTCGACGAGCTGGCCCGCGTCACAGCCCCCGGCGGGCGGGTGGCGGTTTCGTACAGCCGCGGCGCCTCGACCCCGATCTGGGTGCCGCTCGAACGTGTCACGGCGCAGCTCGAGCGACGCAATTTCTCGCACGTCGCGGTTTTCTCCGCCGGGGCGGGCCTGGGGCTCCTTGCCCGCAAGAACGAGCGGTCGTAGAATTTTGGCTACAGAGACGTTCGCGACGCGGTAGCACCGGTCCGGACGTCTCTCTTTGTTGTGTGATGGCGAGGGCCGGACTTGAACCGGCGACACCACGGTTTTCAGCCGTGTGCTCTACCAACTGAGCTACCTCGCCCCGCTCGCACGCGAGCGCGGCAAGTGTAGCCTTGGCCGCCGTGAGCACCCACGAGACCGGCGCGCCGGCGCGTCGCAAGCCCGTCGCGGTGATCGGGGCAGGGCTCGATCTCGGACAGGGCAGGCGCGGCGTCGACATGGGCCCGTCCGCCATTCGCTACGCGGAGCTGAACGCTCACCTTCGCTCGCTCGGACTCGTCGTGGACGACTGGGGTGACGTCGGTTCGCCGGTTCCCGAGACGACAGAGGAAGGGGCTGCAGACGCACGGTACGCGGGGCCGATTATGCGCGTCTGCGAGCAGATCGCGGCCAAGGTGAGCGACGCGACGACCCGCGGGCACATCCCGCTCGTCCTCGGCGGCGACCACTCGATCGCAATGGGCACGCTCGGCGGCATGGCCAAGGCGCGCGGGCCTGGAGCCGCGCTCTGGATCGACGCGCACGGCGACCTGAACCGCCCCGCAACCTCGCCGAGCGGCAACGTCCACGGCATGCCTCTTGCCGCCGCCCTCGGCGCAGCCGGCGCCGCGTTCGAGACCCGCGTTTACCCGGTTCCGTCGGTCACCCGGGCGGCGTTGGTCGGTGTGCGTTCGCTGGACCAGGGCGAACGCGACCTGATCCGCGAGCTCGACGTCCGCGTCTTCACGATGAGCGAGATCGACAGAACTCGGGGTCGAGCGCGTCCTTCGCGAGGCGCTCGCCTACCTCGCCGGCGAGCCGTTCCTGCACGTGAGCCTCGACTTGGACGCGGTTGATCCGATGTTCGCTCCCGGCGTCGGCACCCCGGTTCGCGGCGGCTTGTCCTATCGCGAGGCGCACCTGGCACTCGAGCTCGTGGCCGAGTCCGGACTGCTCGACTCGCTCGACGTCGTCGAGGTGAACCCGATCCTCGACCGTGAGAACGAGACCGGCAAGCTGGCGGTCGAGCTGGTCGCGAGCGCTCTCGGCGCCCGCATTCTCTAGCGCTGCGGGCGCCGGTCGAGCGGCTGCTCGTCGCCGTTGCCCGAAGGCTCGTAGTACACGGTTCCCTGCAGCTCCTCCGGCAGGCAGTCGACGTCGAAGCCGGTCGCGTCGTCGTGCGGATAGACGTACCCGAGGCCGCGGCCGAGCGCCTTCGCACCGGGATAGGCGGCCGAGCGAAGCGCGGCCGGCGGCGTTAGGTTTCCGCGGTCGCGGACGTCCTTGATCGCACGACCGAGCCCGATGTACGACGCGTTCGACTTCGGGGCGCGCGCGAGGTAGACCGTCGCTTGCGCCAGGTTGTGACGGGCCTCGGGAAGGCCGACGTGCTCGACCGCCTGCGCGGCGGCGACCGCCACGAGCAGCGCCTGCGGGTCGGCGTTGCCGATGTCCTCGGAGGCGAGCACGATCATGCGGCGCACGATGAAGCGGGCATCCTCGCCGCCCTCGAGCATCGCAGCGAGGTAGTAGAGCGACGCCTGCACGTCGCTCGCGCGCGTCGACTTGATCCACGCCGAGATGAAGTCGTAGTGCCGGTCTCCGCCCTTGTCGTACGAGAGTGGCCGCTTGCGGGCCGCGTCCTCGACGTGCGCCTTCGAGACGGGCTGGCCGGCGGCTCGCGCCGTCTCGACGGTCAGCTCGAGGATGTTCGAGCGCGTTTCGGGCATCTCCGCCCGCGCGCTCCGCGATCAGCTCTTCGACCTCCGGTGACACCTCTGCGTCGAGTTCGGCAGCGCCGCGGCGCACGACCGCACGCAGCGTCTCGGGCGAGTGAGCCTCGAGCTCGTAGATCTGCGCTCGGGAAAGCAATGCGGAGTTGACCTCGAAGTACGGGTTCTCGGTGGTCGCTCCGATCAGCGTGAGCAGGCCGTCCTCGACGCCGGGCAGTAGCGCATCCTGCTGCGCCTTGTTGAACCGGTGGATCTCGTCGAGGAACAGGATTGTCCTGCGCCCACTCGAGCCGAGCCGCTCGCGGGCCTGCGCAAGCACCTGGCGCACGTTCGCGACCGTCGCCGAGACCGCGGAGAGCTCCTCGAACTCGGCGCCGGTGGTGTGGGCGACGATCCGAGCCAGCGTCGTCTTGCCTGATCCCGGTGGTCCGAAAAGGATCAGCGATGGGACGCGGTCCTGCTCGATCGCGAGCCGCAACGCGCGCCCGGGGCCGACGACGTGCTCCTGACCGACGAAGTCGTCGAGCGTTGTCGGTCGCAGGCGCTGGGCCAGGGGTGCCGACGACTGGAGCCGCCTGCCCGCAGCTTCGCTGAAGAGGTCGCTCACGCCGGAAGTATGCTCTCGGAGGTGGCCGCGGAGCGATGAGTGAGGTCTGGAGTGTCGGCAGCTACGAGCGGATCGCCGCCCGTTTTGCGCCTGTTCAGGATCATCTCACGAACCTGCTCGCGCCCCGTCCAGACGAACGCGTGCTCGACATCGCGACCGGCACCGGCGAGGTGGCGATCCGCGCCGCTCGCACGGGCGCGTCCGTGACGGCGATCGACATCGCCGAGCCGATGCTCGAGAAGGCGCGCCGTCGGGCCGAGGAGGAGGGCGTGACCGTGCAGTTCGATCTCGGCGACGTCGAGTACCTGCCTTACGACGACGCGGCCTTCGATGTAGTGCTCTCGAATTTCGGCCTGATCTTCGCTCTCGACCACGCCAATGTCGCTGCCGAGCTGGCACGGGTCACGCGGCCGGACGCCCGCATCGGCTTCAGCGCCTGGAAGCCGAACTCGAAGCTCGGTGAGCTGTACCGACGCTTCACCGAGGAGCCCATCGCAGGCCGGGAGGCCTACGAGTGGGGCCGCGAGGATCACGTCGAGGACATGTTGAGCGACGACTTCGAGATCGAGTTCGAGGACGGCACCCTCTGGCTCGAAGCGGCTTCGGGCGAGGAGATCTGGACGCTCTTCTCCGAGTCGGCG
Source organism: uncultured Actinomycetes bacterium (assembly GCA_963847845.1). Lineage (GTDB taxonomy): Bacteria > Actinomycetota > Thermoleophilia > Gaiellales > Gaiellaceae > PALSA-600. Next base: position 523,582 of record CAWKBI010000003.1, on the reverse strand, counting down.
CCGCCGGTACTGGCGCTGTTGCAGACGTTCGATGCTCCGAAACGCGAGGCGTTCCACGAGGCCTTTGTCGAGTTCTACGAGGGGTACCGAACCGACCAGGGAGAAATCAGGGCGCCGCGGCGATATCTGCTCGTCCGCGGGAGGAGGAAGTGATGGCGTTCGAAGATCTGAAGAGACGGCAGAGCGTCATGTGGGGCAGCGGGTCGTACGATCCGGTTTCGGAAACCCTTACCGACATGCACGAGTTGATGGTCGAGCGCGTGCAGCCGAAGCCGGGAGAGTGCTGGCTCGATCTCGCCACGGGCACCGGGCGTGTTGCCGAGCTGCTGGCGGCAACCGGCGCCACGGTCGTCGGGGTCGACCTTGCGCCCGCGCTGCTCGAATCGGCACGAGCTCGAGCGGCCGAGCACGGCCTCGAGATCGACTACCAGGTCGGTGACTGCGAGCGGCTCGACGGGATCGACGACGCATCGTTCGACGGTGCGACTTCGGCCGTCGGGATCATGTTCGCCCCCGACCACGAAGCGACCGCAGCGCAGCTCGCGCGCGTCCTCAAACCCGGAGGGAGGCTGAGTCTCGCGAGTTGGCGAGCCGAAGGTGGGGTCGGCGACCTGTTCAGGCTGATGGCGCCGTTCCAGCCGGCGCCGCCACCCTCGAGCCCGTTCGATTGGGGCAACGAAGCTCGGGTCACGGAGCTCCTCGGCGAGCACTTCGAGCTCGAGTTCTCGAGCGAGGACAGCGTCTACGAGTTCCCGGTGCCGGAGGACTACTGGCAGCTCATGTCGACCGCCTTCGGCCCGACGAAGACGCTCGTGGACTCCCTCGACGACACACGCCGCGAGGAGCTGCACGCGAATTGGATCACGCACTACGACGGCTTGATCGAAGACGGCCGCGTTGTGCAGCACCGCTCGTATCTCCTCGTCGAGGGGAAGCGGCGTTGAGCGAGGTCACGGAGCTCCTGCAGCGGCTGATCCGCGTTGACACGACGAACCCGCCGGGGAACGAGACCGCGGCGGCAGAGTTGCTGCGCGAGTACCTCGAAGCGGCCGGAGTCGAGTGCGAGCTGTACGCGAAGACGCCTGAGCGGGCGAACCTCGTTGCGCGCATTCGCGGACGAGGCGACGGCCCGTCACTTGCGTTCCTCTCGCACACCGATGTCGTGCTTGCCGCAGCGAATGAATGGCAGCGAGAGCCGTTCGGCGGCGAGCTCGTCGGGGACGAGGTCTGGGGACGAGGCGCACTCGACATGAAGGGCGAGGTTGCCGCGAGCGCAGTCACGATGGCGACACTCGCCCGCGAAGGCTGGCGCGGTTCGGGCGACCTGATCTTCGTCGCCGCCGCCGACGAGGAAGTCGGCGACGGGTTCGGGCTCAAGTGGCTGGTCGAGGCGCACCCGGACGCGGTTCGCGCCGACTTCTCGGTCAACGAAGGCTCGGGCGATCGCGTCGAGTTCGGCGGCCGGACGTTCTACCTGTGCTCGACCGCCGAGAAGATGACCTCGCCGTTCGTGCTCCGTGTGCATGGCCGCAGCGGTCACGGCTCGATGCCGGCGATCGCCGACAATGCGCTCGTCAAGGCCGCGCCGCTGATCGAGCGGTTGGGGGCCTTCCGGGCCGAGCCGACGCTGATTCCCGAGGTCGAGGGCTTTCTGCAAGCGATACTCGGTGAGGTTCCACCTGCCGCCGATGCGCTTTCCGCCGCACGGGCGGTCTCGCCGCTCGCCGGCGAGTTGATCGAGCCGCTGCTTTCGATGACGGTCGCGCCGACGAAGGCGCACGCCTCGGAGAAGCGAAACGTGATCCCGGCGCTCTGCGAGATCACGATCGACACGCGCCTGCTGCCGGGTCAGTCGGTCGAGGACGCAGAGGTGACGATTCGGACGTGGCTCGGTGCGGGCGACTACGACCTCGTCAACATCGAGCGACAGGGCGGCACGCGCTCGCCGATCGGTGGGCCGCTTTGGGACGCCGTGCAGGAATTCGTGGCCGAGGAGGAGCCCGGCGCCGCCGCGGCGCCGATGTGTGTCGCGGGGTTCACTGACTCGCACTGGGTCCGCGAGGCGTTCGGCACCGTCGCCTATGGGTTCTTCCCCTCACGGGCGATGGACACGGAGACCGCGTCGCGCCTGATCCACTCCGCCGACGAGCGGGTGCCGGTCGCCGATCTCGAGCTCGGTGTCCGCTGGCTCTTGCACGCGGCGAGATCAGTCTGTTCTTGACGCGAATGCTCGAGCTGCACGAGGCCGAGGGTGCCTTCGCCCAACTCGAGCAGTGGCTTGCAGACGAGCTTTCCGAGGGCGAGAGCGCCGACGTGTTTCTCGGCTACGGCCTCTCCGGGATCTTGCGCCGAACGACCGTGCCGGCGCCGCCCGAGCCGTGCCCGTTGCCGCTGCTCGCCGCGCGCCCGACCGCTTGTGCCAACTTGGCACAAGCTGGGTTCACGGTCGGGGAGTGGCAGCCGTCGTGGTCGAGCGATGCCTACGCCAACGCGATCGAATCGGTGCGCGCCGCGATCGCGCGCGGCGATGTCTATCAGGTGAATCTCGTGCAGCATCTCGCCGCGCCGTTCGCCGGCGACCCGGCCGGGCTGGCTGCCGCGCTATCGTGCTCAGCCCTCTGCATCCACGGCCGCTGGCTGCGACGGGTGGGCGATCGTCTCGGCGTCACCCGAGCTGTTTCTCTCTCGTCGCGGCGATCGGTTGCAGACGATGCCGATCAAAGGGACGCGGCCGGCGGGCGAGGACATCGACGGCGCGAAGGACTCGGCCGAGCACATGATGATCGTCGATCTGGAGCGCAACGACCTCTCGCGCGTCTGCGATGAGGGAACCGTGCGTTGGCCCGAGCTGATGGCGCAGCGGGAGCTCGCCGGTGTCACTCATCTCGTCTCGACCGTCGAGGGAGGCCTGCGCAGCGGGACGACTCTCGCGGAGATCCTCGAGGCGCTCTTTCCCGGGGCTCCGTCACCGGCGCTCCGAAGGTCGCGGCGCTCGATCAGATCGCCGCGCTCGAGCCGGTGGGTCGCGGCGCGTCGATGGGGGCGCTCGGGACGATCTACGCGAACGGCGACTTCGACCTGGCGTTGACGATCCGCACCTTCGCGGTAGCCGCCGGCCGCATTCACCTCTGGGTCGGCGGCGGCATCGTCTGGGATTCGGACCCCGAAGCCGAGATCGAAGAGGCATGGGTGAAGGCGAGGCCGCTGCTCGCCGCGGTCGGCGGGCTCGTTCTCGCATGACGCTGCTGGCGGTCGCGGTCTCGGGCCGCGGGCTCGTCGACCCGGCCGCGCCGGTCTTCGCTGCCGGCGACGAAGCTCTGCTTCGCGGAGGCGCCGCCTTCGAGACGATTCGCGTCTACGACGGCCGCCCGTTCCTGATCGACCGCCATCTCGAGCGGTTCGCACACTCCGCGGCGGTGCTGGCGCTCCCTGGTGTGGAGGGCGCAGGGGAGCTCGCGACCCTCGTAGCGGGGGTGGCGCCGCCCGACCACGTCCTCCGGCTCTACCGCACCGACGAAGCGCTCGTCGCGACCGCCGCCGCGCTTCCCGACGGCCTCGAGGAGCTGCGAGCGCGAGGCCTGACTCTGGCGACTGTCGACGCCGGCACGTCGTCGCTGCTCGACGGCGTCAAGGCGACAAGCTATGCCGAGGCGTTCGCGGCTCGCAGGTCCGTCGAGGCGGACGACGCGTTGCTCGTCACCGAATCCCGGATCCGAGAGTGCGCGACCGCGAACATCTGGTGGATCCGGGCCGGTGCTCTCCATACCCCTGCCCCCGGCCAGGGCGTGCTTGCAGGCGTCACGCGGTCGTTCGTGCTGGAGCTCGAGCCTCGCGCGGTGCAAGGCGCGTTTTCACTGATTGAGCTGTACGCCGCAGACGAAGCCTTCACGACCTCGTCGATCCGGGAGGTGATGCCCGTGCGCTCGGTCGACGGACACACGATCGGCGGCGGGTCACCAGGGCCTGTCGCGGCTCGGTTGCAGGCTGCGCTCAGGCTACGCTCCACGCGATGAGCAGTGCCGGAGCGGGAGAACGCGTACGCCTCGGAGGGATGGCGCTCGGCAACGGCGTCCTCGTGCACGGGCCGACCACCTGGGCCTGCGCGATCCGGACCGCTGACGGCGAGCTGAAGGTCGTCGCCCGCCGGAAGGGGACCCGCGCCTCGCGGGTCACGAACCCGATCCTGCGCGGGCCCGCGCGGCTCGCCGAGGCGTTCGCCCTGATTCCGCGGCTGAAGCGTGCCCTCCCCGAGGCCGAGCTGCCCCTCGAGCGGCCGCGCGTCCTCGGCTCGATGGTCGGGACAGCCGTCCTGCTACAAGGGCTTCGCCGTTCGTCGCTGCGGCCCGCGACCCGCGAGCTGCTGACGAGCTTGCTTTCGGTCGCGCCAGCGGCGCTCGCACTCCGGGGCGGCGAGCTCGCTTCCTACCACGGCGCCGAGCACATCTCGATCGGTACGTACGAGCACGGCAGCGCGCGGCCGAAGGAGCACGAACGTTGCGGCTCCCATCTGATCGGGCCGATGCTGCTGACGAGCGCCGTTGGCAACCTCGCCGCCGAGCGCGCGCCTGTGCGCCTTCGCACGCCCGCCAAGCTCGCGGCCGCAGTGGGTGCGGTCGCCGCCGCGACCGAGATCTTCGGCTGGATGGGGCGCAACCCGGCGCACCCGGTTTCACGTGCGCTTGCGAAGCCGGGTCATGAGCTGCAGCACCGGCTCGGAACGCGTGAGCCGACGCCGGCGCAACTCGAGGTCGCCGACGCCGCTCTCCGCGCCTGCCTGGAGCTCGAAAATGATCACGACGCGTAAGCGGCTCGACCCCTCGATCTTCGAGCTGCCGGTCGAGAAGATGCGCGCCGGCTACTACACCGACGCGTACTTCAACCACACGCGTGCGACGCTGCTCCGAGACGGCCGCCGGCCTCGCGTCCTGATGCAGGTCTTCCAGAAGAACCATGCGTACCTCGGCGGGATGGACGAGGCGATCGCGATCCTCAAGCTGTGCGCCGACGACTGGAGCGCACTGACCGTCAATGCGCTCTACGACGGCGACGTCCTGCACCCGTACGAGCCGGTGCTGACGATCGAGGGCGACTACACGACTTTCGCGCACCTCGAGACCGTCTACCTCGGCACGCTCGCCCGCCGAACGCTGATCACGACCAATGTCGTCCGGGTGCTCGAGGCGGCGAACGGCAAGCCGATCATCTTTATGCCGGCCCGCCACGACCATCATCGCGTCCAGACCGGCGACGGGTACGCCGCCTACGTCGCCGGCCAGGTCGTCGGCGCGCCGATCGGCGTGACGACCGACGAGCAGGCCTCGTGGTGGGGCGGCACGGGGATCGGCACGGTCCCGCACGCCCTGATCGCGGCTTACGGCGGCGACACCGTCGCGGCGTCGAAGCACTTCGCCGACTGGGCCTCCGAGGACATGAACATCACCGTCCTCGTGGACTTCGAGAACGACTCGGTCCGGACCGCGCTCGACGTCGCGCACGCGCTCGGGCCGCGGCTCTGGGGCGTTCGTCTCGACACCTCCGAGTCGCTCGTCGATCGGTCGCTCTGGGAGGAGATGGGCGACTTCAACCCCACGGGCGTCAATCCGCGACTCGTCCGGAACGTTCGAGTTGCGCTCGACGGCGCCGGCTTTGGCGACGTGAAGATCGTCGTCTCGGGTGGGTTCACGTTGGACAAGATCATGGAGTTCGAGCGAAACGAGGTCCCGGTCGACGCCTACGGCGTCGGTTCGTCGCTGATCCGCGGCTCGAACGACTTCACCGCCGACATCGTGCTCGCCGACGGAGCGCCGGCCGCCAAGGTCGGGCGACAGCTGAGGCCGAGCCGGAGGCTCGAGCTCGTCACGTGAATCGCGTTCTTTGGGATGTCGACACCCAGGTCGACTTCGTGCATGCGAACGGCAAGCTGTTCGTGCCCGGCGCCGAGGACGCGGCGCCGGCGATGGCTCAACTGGTCGCCGCGGCGCGCCGCAGCGGGATACCGCACATTGCGTCGGCGGACGACCATGAGCTCACTGATCTCGAGCTCTCGGACGACCCGGACTATGCGGTCACGTATCCGCCGCATTGCCTACGCGGGACGCGCGGCGCCGAGAAGGTCGCGGAGACCGCCCAGCTCGATCCCGTTCCGCTCGGTCTGGGCACGGTCTCCGAGCGCTGGTTGCAGGGCAGGGAGTTCCTGCTCCTGAAGAAGAGCTTCGACGTCTTCACGAACCCGAACGCCGACCGTCTGCTCGAGCTGCTCGATCCCGCGGAGATCGTCCTCTTCGGGGTCGCGACCGACGTGTGCGACGACGCAGCGATCCGCGGGCTGCTGGCGCGTGGTCGCGCCGTCGTCTTCGTCGAGGCGGCGTCGCGTGGGCTCGACGAGGCGAGAACCCGGGCCTGCACAGCCGACTGGCGCGCGGCCGGAGTGCGCTTCGCATCCCTCGAAGACGCGGTCGCGCTACTTGAGGCAGCTCCCGTTACTGCCGACAACTGACCAGATGATCGCAGCGGGCTTCAGCCACTTCATGTCCGACTTCGCCCTGACGTGGCTGCCGATCCTCTTTTTCTTCCTGATGTGCGCGGTCGTCTACCTCTTCTGGAAGACCGTGAAGCTGATGCCGCGGATCAAGCCGACAGAGATCACCCCCGGCTCGGAATCGTCCGTCACCTGGGCCGATGTCGCCGGGCTCGAGGAAGCAAAGGAGGAGCTGCAGGAGATCGTCGACTTCCTGCGCGACCCTCAGCGCTTCGAGGCTCTCGGCGCGCGCGTGCCGAAAGGGGTCCTGTTCCACGGGCCCCCGGGTACCGGCAAGACTCTCGCGGCGAAGGCGGTTGCGCACGAGACCGGCGCCCGCTTCTTCGCACAGAGCGCCTCGTCGTTCGTCGAGATGTTCGCCGGGCTCGGTGCCGCTCGCATCAGGACGCTGTTCGAAGAGGCTCGCAAGAACGCCCCCTCGATCGTGTTCATCGACGAGCTCGACGCCGTCGGCAGCGCGCGCAGCAACAACTCGTTCAACCGCGAGCACGACCAGACGCTGAACCAGTTGCTCGTCGAGCTCGACGGCTTCGGCCCGCGCGACCAGGTGGTTGTGATGGGTGCCTCGAACCGGCTGCAGGATCTCGATCCTGCGCTCCTTCGGCCCGGCCGCTTCGATCGCCAGATCCTGATCATGCCGCCAGATCTGAAGGGCCGGATCGCGATCCTCGAGGTGCACACGCGCGGCAAGCCGCTCGGCACGAGCGTCGACCTGGAGAGCGTTGCGCGGCAGACCGCGGGCCTGACCGGCGCCGACCTCGCGAACATCTGCAACGAAGCTGCGATCGGCGCAGGGCGGGCCGGACGAGCCACGCTCGAGCTGGCGGACTTCGACTACGCCGTCGAGCGCGTCGTCGCCGGCCTGCAGCAACGGCGGGTTGTCACCGACAAGGAGAAGCGCATCCTCGCCTATCACGAAGGTGGGCATGCGCTCGTCTCGCACCTGGTGGGGAACGCGCCGCAGCGGGCGACGATCATCGCCCGCGGTACGGCCCTCGGCTACGTGCTGCACCTCCCGGAAGAGGAGCGCTATCTCGAGACGAAGGAAGAGTTGCTCGACTGGATGGTGATGGCCCTGGCCGGCCGCGCGGCGGAAGAACTGGTTTTCGGCCGGGTCACGAACGGCGCCGCGAGCGACCTCGAGCGCGCCACCCAGATCGCACGCTCGATGGTCTTTGAATGGGGGATGGGCGAGACGCTGACGTCGCGCACCGCGCGAGCAGACGACTTCGGCCTGTCGGAGGAGACGAAGCGGGTGCGTGATTCGGAGCAGGTCAACCTGACCGACCACGCCTACGCCGAGTCGATGCGCCTGCTGCGCACGCACCGTGCCGCCCTCGATCGAGTCGCGGGTGCCTTGCTGGAGCGAGAGACCCTTTCACGCGAAGAGCTGGTCGCCGTCTTCGACGGAGTCGAGCCGGACTCCCGTTCTGCCGATTCGGTCGGCGTCGTACGCGTCCTCGGCGAGTAGCGTTAGCCGGATGTTCGCGCCCGACTGGCCGATCCGGACCGACAGGCTCGTCCTGCGACCCTTCCACGACGACGACTTCGATGTGCTCTGCGAGATCCAGGCGGACGCAGGCGTGGCGCGCTGGCTCTACAACGAGCCGCGTACCCGTCCGCAGGTCGCCGAGCTGTTGACGGTCAAGATCGCCGGCGCCTCGATCCAGGCGCCAGGGGAGTGGCTGTGCGCCGCCGTCGAATCGAGCGAGACCCACGAGCTCGTCGGCGACGTCGACCTACTCTGGGCGAGCGAGCTGCACCGAAGCGGTGAGCTCGGCTTCATCATCCATCCTGAGCAGCACGGCAAGGGTTACGCAACCGAGGCGGCCCGGGCACTGCTCGACTGGGCGTTCGGCGAGCTCGGGCTGCATCGGGTGGTCGGGCGGGCGGAAGCTCGCAACAACGGCTCTGTGCGGGTGCTCGAGAAGCTCGGCATGCGCCGCGAAGCGCACCTGGTCGAGAACGAGTGGGTCAAGGGCGAGTGGCAGAGCGAGGTCGTCTACGCGATCCTGGACCGCGAGTGGTCCTAGGCACGCACCACATCGGGATCGCAGTCGACGATCTCGACCGCGCGATCGAGACGTACTCGCTGCTGTTCGGCGCGGAGCTCGAGCATCGGGCCGAGCTGGCCGATCAGGGCGTCGAGGCAGCGTCACTCCGGACGGGCACCGGCCGCATCGAGCTGCTGGCGCCGCTCGGCCCGGAGACGCCGGTCGGGAAGTTCCTCGCCGGGCGAGGGCCAGGCCTCCATCACGTGGCGTTCGAGGTCGAGGATGTGGCGGCCGAGCTGGAGCGGCTGCGGCTCGCAGGCGCCCGGCTGATCGACGATTCGCCTCGGCGCGGGCTCTTCGGGCTGCAAGTCGCGTTCGTCCATCCGGAGGCAACCGGCGGCGTTCTGGCAGAGTTCGTCAGCGATGACCGAAACTGAGCCCATCCGCATCGAGATCGCCTTCGACGGCCAGCAGGTCCTGTCGGTGCTCGTCCCGCTCGAGACCGTCGAGGAATTCGAGCGTGCCCTGTCGGGAGATCGCGAAGCCGCCTACACGTTCGAGGCAGAAGACGGCATCTACACCGTGTCGCTGCGGCGCGTCGTGTACGTGAAGCGCTGGGCGCGCGAAAGCCGCGTCGGCTTCGGCGCAGTCGCCTAGCTTTGCCTCTTGAAGTTGGGATCGTCGGCCCGTCCGGCAGCGGGAAGACGTCCCTCTTCACGGCACTTACGAGCACCGGCGGCGGCGAGTACGGAAAGACGAACGTCGGCATGGCCCCGATCGCCGACGAGCGCCTCGACGCGCTCGGGAAGGTCGTCCAGGCACGCAAGGTGACTGCGGCGACAATTCGTGTCCAGGACATCCCCGGTGCGGGCGAGGCCCAGCTCGGCAACTTGCGCCAGGTCGACGCTCTGCTCGTGGTACTGCGCGGCTTCGGTCCCGACGCCGACCCTGCCGGCGATCTCGAGACGTTCACCCTCGAGCTCCTGGTGGCCGACCGCGACCATGTCGAGCGCAGGCTCGAACGCGTCACGAAGCAGGCGAAGTCGGGCGAAGCGAAGTTGCGCACCGAGGTCGAGGATCTGACCAGGATCCTCGCGCACGTCGATGCCGGTGGGGCGCTCGTCGACTATCAAGGCGAGCTGCCCGGCGAGCTCGAGCCGCTGACGACGAAGCCTCTGATCGCGATCGAGAACGGCCCGGGCGGGATCGACCTGAAGCTCGAGGCCGAATTGGCCGAGCTCTCCGACGAAGAGGCAGCTGCGTTTCGCGACGGAGGTGAGTCGGCGCTGGACGACGTCGCCGGCCGGCTCCGCGACGCTCTCGACCTGATCACGTTCTTCACGGCGGGCGAGAAGGAGACGAGAGCCTGGACGCTTCGCAACGGCGAGACGGCGCTCGACGCCGCCGACTCGATCCACTCGGACATCGCGCGCGGGTTCATTCGCTGCGAGGTGGTCGACTGGCGCGATCTTGTCGAGACGGGCTCGCACGCCGAGGTCGCCCGGCAAGGCAAGCAGCGGCTCGAGGGCAAGACCTACGTCGTCCGCGACGGCGACGTGCTCAATATCCGCTTCAACGTCTAACCGGCGGGACGCAGGTGTCCGCGGCCCTTCGCGTGGCTGGCTGTCACGGGCTCGCCGGCGCTCGTCGTGCGGGCACGGCCCGTGCGCTTGCTCGCGTACATCGCGGCATCTGCGGCCGCCACGAGCCCGTCCGCGTCGGCGGCGTGGGTCGGATGGAGCGCGATCCCGATGCTTGCCGATACCCGGATCGGGATCTCTCCGATCTGAACCGGCCGGCCGACGATGTCGTGGACACGGTTAGCCACCTCGTCGGCGATCGCGGCGGCGCCGTTCGGAGCGAGGTCGCTCAGGAGGATCACGAACTCGTCCCCTCCGATCCGGGCGACCAGGTCGGTGGCACGGGCGACCGAACGCAGGCGCGCCGCGACAGCTTCGAGCAGCCGGTCGCCGGTCTGGTGACCATGCCGGTCGTTGACCTCCTTGAAGCCGTCGAGGTCGAGGTAGAGGACGGCCACGGCGCCCTCCGGCTCGCTCTTGTCTCGAGGCCTCGGTCGTCACTCGAACGAGTGATCGGCAGATGAAGGGGCGGCCTTGAGCTAGGCGCCGATCAGCACGACGCCCGCCAGCGTCAGCGCGATCCCCGCCCGCTGCCACGGGGCGACCCGTTCGCGTAGGACAACGGCGGCGAGGATCACGGTCACGATCGGGTAGAGCGAGGCAAGCACGGCTGTCAGGCTGACCAGCCCGCGGCCGGACGAGGCGGCGAAGAGCACGTTGCCGAGCGTGTCGCCGATCCCGACCGCGCCGACGAATGCAAGCTGGCCCCGACCGAGCCGTAGCTGCGGCCGGCGGGCCGCGACCGCTCCCGCCACGAGTAGCAGCGCGGTCGTCCGGAAGACCAGCGAGGCCCACCAGAAGTCGACCTTGCCCGCGGCATGCATCCACGGGAAGTAGAAGCCGAAGCCAAGCGCTGCCAGCAGTGCGAGCCCGACGCCGGCAGCGACGCGCCTCGAACCTTCGTGGTGCTCGACCGACGCGAGCGCGACGCCGGTCAGCGCGCAGGCGATGCCACCGATCTGCCACCCCGACGGGTGATCGCCGGTGGCTATCCCGAAGACGACCGGGATGATCGCCGAAGCTCCCGCGATCGGCGCGACGACGCTCATCGCACCGAGCTGCATCCCTCGGTAGTAGGCGTACAGGCCCGCGGTGCCTCCGAGCGCTGCCGCGATCGCGAACAGAACGCCCCAGCCGTTCGGGCCGTGACCGCGCACGGCGACTGCGATCGCGATCGCAACCACCCCACCGACCTGGGCCCACAGCAGCACGCGCAGCGTGCCGAGCGTGCGGCTGACGAGCGGACCCGCGAAATCGGCGATGCCCCAGGCCGCGCTCGCGCCGAGCGCGAGGAGGAGCGGGGTCAATCGACCCGGCGGGTCGCAGCGACCGCGTCGAGCTGATTCGAGTGGTAGAGCACCGCCGCTTCCGCGGTCCGCGCACCGCGCGCGTCGTGATGAACGGCGACGCAGTGCACGAGCTCGGCAAGCTGCGGCGCGGTCAGATCGACGGCTCGCGACTCGATCAGCCGTGTGCCGAGATGAACATGCCCGAGGAGACGTCCCTCGTCGGTGACGGCGAACGACGGGCCGCGGCCGAGCTCGCGCGTTCGGCCGACGTCATGGACGAGCGCAGCCGCCAGCAGCAGGTCCGCGCGCAAGCGGGGATGAAGTTGCGCTGTCTCACGGCAGAGCGTTGCGACTCCAACCGTGTGTTCGAGTAGGCCGCCCGCGTACGAATGATGATCTTCGGGCGTCGCCGGGAACGAGCCCAGGTCGCAGTCGGCAAGCACCGCGCGGACCGTTGCCGTCAGCCCGGGGTGGGAGATCTCGCCGACGAGGAACTCGAGGAAGCCGGTGATCTCGTCGCGGTCGCGCCGAATCGACGGCGTCAGCGACGCCGGGTCGACGTCCGCTGCCTCGAGCGAGCGCACGTCGAGTTGGAGCCGGTCGCGGAACTTCTCGACGCGCCCGAGCACCCGCACCGCGTCTCCTTCGGCGAAGCGGCCGTCGAGCAGCTCGACGTCGTTCCAGACGCGCGCTTCGATCCTCCCCGTCGGGTCGACGAGCTCGAGCGCGAGATAGGCGGCACCCGACTTCGTCCGCAGCTTGCGCTTTGCCGAGACGGCGTAGACAGCCTCGACGATCCGGTCCTCGGCGAGCTCCGCGATCGTCACGTCTCGAGTCTAGAGGCTCGTCCAGATCCGGAAGCCGTCGGCGTTGCGGCCCGCGCCCACCGCCTCGAGTAGCTCCGCGGCTTCGCTGCGCCGCCAGCCGAACGGGCTTGCGAGGTCGGCCGCGGTCAGCTCGCCCGCGCGCTCGAGCACCAGCCGTGCCAGCTCGCGGCGTGCGTCAGCGCGGTGTGGCAGGCGGTTCGGCAGCTGCCATTTGCGTGCGAGCAGGTCGTGCGCGATCGCACCCCACGGGCCGGCCTGCTCGACGAGATGGCCGTTCGTCAGCACCAGTCGGCGGTGGAGCGAGGCGATGAGCCTGTCGACGGCTTTCTTCGGCAAGCCGGTCACGTCGCGGAGCTGGGCGCCGGTCAGCGGGCCTTCGGAGGTGATCGCCCGGACGACAGCCTGATCGTCGGTGTCGAGCTCGGACGGCTCAGCCGCCGCGACCAGCAGAGGCAACGTTCGAGGGGCGACGCAGGTCGCGACGCGCGCGAGGTGCTTGCCGACGCAGGCGAGACCTTCGCCCGGCAGGTCGTCCTTCGCGCCCCAGAGGAATCCCATCTCGTCGGTCCAGCGAACGAAGGTGCCGTCGGGCTCGCGAACCGACCAGTTGTCTGCCGGCGAGCCGTTCACCTGCTCCCAGAGCGACGGCAGCACGACGTCAGCCTTCGGGAAGAGCAGCGCCACGCCGACCTCGTCGACCCACGCGGCGGCAGCCTCGAGCGTGCGCACCATTAGGCTCCAAGCATGCCGACCGTGAAGCCGTTTCGCGCCTTTCGTTACTCGGACGCCGCCGGCCCGCTCGAAACGCTCGTGGCGCCGCCGTACGACGTGATCGGCGACCAGGAACGAGCCGAGCTTCTCGCACGGAGCCCCTACAACGTCGTGCATCTGACGCTGCCGGATTCCGAGGACGAGGCCGGCAGGTCGCTCGCTGCCTGGCGTGCGGAGGGCGTGCTCGCCGAGGAACCGGAGCGGTACTGGTGGGTTGCGCAGGACTACGTCGGGCCGGACGGTGTCGCCCGTACGCGCGAGGGGTTCGCTGCGTCTGTGCCGGTGACGGACTACGCCGCGCGCGAGGTGCTACCGCACGAGCGGACGCATGCCGGCCCCAAGGAAGGGCGGCTTCGCCTGCTCCGCGCGACGCACACGCAGCTCGAGCCGATCTTTCTGCTCTACGACGCGGAGCCGGTGTTCGAGCGGCCCGAGGGCGAGCCGGCGATGGACGTCGACGAGGGCGGCGTCAGAACGCGCGTCTGGCCCATCGACGCGGGGGAGGTAACGATCGACACACCGCTCCTGATCGCTGACGGACACCATCGGTACGAGACGGCGGTCGCCTACCGCGCTGAGCACCCCGAGGCGACCCACACCTTTGCCGTGCTCGTGTCCTCGCGATCGCCGGGCGTCGAGATCTTTCCGACCCACCGGCTGGTCGCCTCACTCGGCGACGTCGCGGGTGACCCGGTCGACGAGCCAGACGGTGGCGTCACGCTCTACCGCGGCCACGCGTTCACCCGCGTCGCGACCGACGACGACTTCGGTCCCAGAGTGGTCGAATCGCTCGCGCCGAGCGGAGTCACGTACACCGCCTACGCCGACGAGGCGATCGCCGCTGTCGACCGCGGCGAGGCGGCCGCAGCGTTTCTGCTCGAGCCCGTCACGATTGCGCAGGTCGCCCGCTTCGCGGAGGCGGGCGAGGTGATGCCGCAGAAATCGACGTTCTTCTACCCCAAGCTGACCTCGGGGCTGCTCTTCCACCCGGTATGAGCGAGCGGTGGCTCGAGCTCTGCCGCGCCGCACGCGACGATGTCGCCCGCGTGCTCGAAGACCTGCCGGGCAGAGCCGAGCGGGAGCCGCCCGTCGGGACCGGTGAGGGCGGCGACGAGACGACGACGATCGACGCCGAGGCGGAGCGTGTGGTCCTCGGGCGATTCCGGGGACAGGACGTGAGGTTCGTCAGTGAGGAGGCAGGCAGCTCGGGTACCGGCCGCTTCACGGTTGTGGTCGACCCGATCGACGGGTCGCTGAACGCGAAGCGGGGAATCCCTTTCTTCTCGCTGTCGATCGCCGTCGCCGACGGAGAGACGATGGACGACGTCTTCTTTGGCTTCGTGCACGACTTCGGGAGCGGCGAGGAATGGACTGCGACGCGAGGCGGCGGCGCGCAGCTGAACGGCCGGGCGATCCTCGAGCGGCCGAAGAACGAACTCGAGATCCTCTCTTTCGAGGCGACCACCACCGCGTATGTCTCGGAGAACGCTGCGCGGTTCGACGGGATCGCTCACCGGCTGCGGGTGATGGGCTCGCTCGCGATCTCACTCTGCCATCTCGCCGCCGGCCGGGTGGACGGCGTCGTCTCGCTGAAGCCGGCGCGCTCGGTCGACATCGCGGCGGCGCAGTTGCTCGTCCGGGAGCAGGGGCTCGTGATCGAGTTGCCGGACCTGCCCCCGTTCGGAACGGCGCCGCTCGACCTCATCGGTCGCTCGCGGGTCGCGGCGTCAGGCACTGCCGAGCTCTGTTCGAGGCTCGGCCGGGCCTTGACCGGCCCTCCGCTACATTCGCTGGATGGTTGACCGGCAATTCGCATGCCCTCCCCGCAACGACGGCAATTGCCGACCAGCCAGCTGATGCCGTCTCACGAGGAAGTTCTCGAAGCGCTCGGTCGCGTGATCGACCCCGAGCTTCGCCGTCCTGTGACCGAGCTCGACATGGTTCGACGCGTCGAGATCGACGGTGGGGACGTCAGCGTCACGATCGCGCTGACGGTTGTCGGCTGTCCGCTCCGGTCGAGCTTCGAGACGCAGGTCGGCGACCATGTCGGCGGCTTGCCGGACGTCGCGTCGGTGACGCTCTCTTTCGATGTGATGACGCCTGACGAGCGCGCCGCCTTGACGATCAAGCTCCGCGGCGGCGCAGAGGTTAAGGGCGTTCAGTTGCCGGCAACGACTCGCGTGATCGCCGTAGCGTCCGGCAAAGGAGGTGTCGGCAAGTCGACGCTGACCACGAACATCGCGGCGGCGCTCGCTTCGCTCGGGCACGAGGTCGGCATTCTCGACGCCGACATCTACGGCCACTCGATTCCGCACATGCTGGGCATCCACCAGAAGCCGGTGATCGTCGACCGGATGATCGTCCCGCCGGTGGCTCACGACCTGAAGCTGATGTCGATCGGGTTCTTCCTCGACGACAACCAGCCGGTGATGTGGCGCGGCCCGATGCTGCACAAGGCGTTCGAGCAATTTCTGCAGGATGTTCACTGGGGTGAGATCGACGTGCTGGTCGTCGACATGCCGCCCGGAACCGGCGACGTGTCGATCTCGCTTGGCCAGCTCTTGCCGCGCGCCGAGACGGTGGTCGTCACGACGCCCCAGCCGCTCGCGCAGGAGGTCGCCTCGCGTGCCGCCACGATGGCGCAGAAGACGGGCCTTCGGCTCGCCGGCGTGATCGAGAACATGAGCTCCGAGGTGTTCGGCTCAGGTGGCGGCGACAGGCTCGCTGCGGAGCTCGGTGTGCCGCTGCTCGGGCGGGTGCCGCTCGACGTCGCACTTCGCGAATCGGCCGACGACGGGGTCCCGCTCGTGGTCGGACAGCCGGACAGCGCATCGGCGCAGACGATCCTCGAGATCGCGCGCACGATCGACGCGCGACGCGTCGGCGGGTTCACGAGCACCCTGCCGCTCGTCTCCTGAGCCGTGCGGGCCGCGGCGTTCTTCGACCTCGACCGCACGCTGATCCGCCGCTCCTCGGTCTTGGCGCTGGCGCCGTCGTTCCGCGCTCGCGGTCTGATCTCGAGGACCGATCTCGGCAGGTCGGCCTTCTGGCAGCTGCTCTTCGTGCTCAGAGGCGCGAGTGCCGAGCGCGTTCGGTCTGCGGCCGAGGACGGCATGTCGATCCTCGAAGGGTTCTCGGTCGAGGAGATGCAGCAGCTCGTCGGCGATGCGATGGAACCGGTCCTCCGGCCGCTCGTCTACGCCGAGCCGTTGCGGCTCGTGCAGCGCCATCGCGAGCGCGGCGAGAAGGTCTACGTCGTCTCGGCGACCCTGCAGGAGATCGTCGAGTACATCGCCGAGGATCTCGGCTTCGACGGTGCGATCGGCTCGACCTGCGAGATCGTCGACGGTGTCTACACCGGCAAGTCGTTGCGCGGTGCGCACGGCGAGGGCAAGGCGAACGCGCTGCGCGAGCTCGCCGAGACGGAACAACTTGACCTGAGCCTGTCGACGGCGTACTCGGACTCCTACAGCGACGTCCCCTTCCTCGAGGCGGTCGGCTTCCCGGTCGCAGTCAATGCCGACCGCAAGCTGCGCCGGATCGCGCGCCTGCGCGGCTGGCCGGCGATCTCGTTCTCGTCCCGTGCTGCCTGAGGACGCCCGCCCGCGGCTCGCCGCGCTCGGCTTTCGTCCGGCGGACGTCGAGACCCTCGCGGCTCACTTCCTCGACGCCGAGCGCCGCGGACAGCTCGGCCACGGGCTTTCCCGGATCGAATGGCTCGAGACCTGGGAGTCGCTGCCCCTCGAAACGCAGCCGCAGCGCGTCGTCTCCGAGCCCGGTTACGAGCTCTGGGACGGCGACGGCGGGCTCGGCTACCTGACGCTCGCCGCGGCGGTCTCCGCGCAGCTCTCGGCTCCGCCGGAGCACGCGCGGCTGGTCGTCTGCACCCGCACGTTCCCGACCGGTTCACTCGGCTACTGGGCGCGCCTGCTCGCAGACGGCGGCCTGGTCGGTGTCTTGACCGCCACCTCGCCCCGGCGCCTGCCGTCGCCGGCCGGCGGTGCACCACTCGTCGGCACGAATCCGCTCGCCATCGCGATCCCGTCGAGCGACGACGCGCCGATCGTCACCGACGTGTCGATGGGGGCGGTTACGTACGGCGCGGTGCTCGCGGGCCTCGCCCGGGCCGATGAGCTCGTCCCGTTCGGCGGCGAGCAGTCGCACAAGGCGTTCGCCCTCGCCGTCGGGCTGCACCTGCTCGTCGATGCGCTGACGCCCCACGACGAATTCGGCGCCGTCCTGCTGGTGGCCCGACCCGAGACCGACCCGGTGCCGGCGCTACGGGCGTTGGCCGACGGTGCGCGGCTGCCCGGCGACAGGACGTAGCGATGAGGTACTAGGCCGGGAAGCCCGGCTCGCGGCGGATCGAGTCGAAGTCGGTGTCCTCGCGCGCAGCCTTCGCCCACTTCGGCTCCAGCTCGATCGCGCGCCGCAAATGGTCGAGCGCATCGACGTGGCGGCCGCCGCGGGCCTCCATGCAGGCGACGTTGAAGAGCAGTGCCGGATGCTCGGGCTGCTCGGCGAGAGCCTCGTCGTGGATGCGGATCGCCTCGTCCCAGTCACCGCGCTGCGAGGCGGGAACAGCGGCGAAAATCGCCTCCCAGGCCGAGACCTCGTGCGGCGTGCCCGGCTTGCCGCCCAGTGCGAGCACGACGGTGTCGTCGTCGATCGCGACGGCGCCGCGCTTCAGGGAGGGGTCGCGAACGAAGACGAGCCGGCCGGCTTCGAGCTCGTGGTCGTTTCCGTCGACGGTGAAGAGCGCGCGGCCGCGAAGCACCAGGTAGATCTCCTCGTGGCCCAGGGTGTTTTCGGTGTGCTCCTCGACGATCATCCCCCCGGGGGCCGCGGCGGTGTAGGCGTTGACGCCGAACGCACGGATATCGAAGTGGCGCCGGATCGGGCGCCACACGAGCCCGTCTGGCATCTGGATCTTGTCGAGCTCGTCGATGTGGACGACGGTCATGCCAACAGCTCTGCATAGCGCGGGTCGGAGCGGATCGAGTCGAGATCGCTGTCGTTCGGTGCGTACTGCTTGACCTCCGCGGGGTTTCGCTCGACGGCCTTTCGAAGGTAGGCGAGCGCCGCATCGGTGTCGCCGGCCAGCGCTTCGAAACAGGCGGCGTTAAATTGGCCCTGCCAGGCTTCGGGGTCGCGTCCGAGCGCCTCGCCCAAAGCGACTCGGCCGGCTGCGGCGTCACCCGCGCGAAGCTTGGCGTAGGCGACGTAGAAGTCCTCCCACGCCGACGGCGTGAACGCCTTTCCCTTCTCGGCGCCCATTGCGAGCACCGATGTTTCGGGCTCGGCCGCGGTTGCCTCGCGGAACGTGTCGGGCGGCACGTGCACGAGCGTCCCTGCCGGCGCGTCGAACGACTCGTCGCCAAGTGTGAAGTGCGCCGTGCCGCGAAGCACGACGTAGAGCTCCTCCGGCCCTTTCGGCTCGCGGTGCGGCTCGATCACCTGATCGCCTTCCTGGGCGCCAACCCAGACGTTCACCCCGAACGGGCGGAAGCCGAGCCGCCGGCGCAGCGGTCGCAGGACCTGCGTGCCGGCGGTCGTCGGCAGCCGGTCGAGCTCGTCGATCGAGAGGATTTCGTAGCCTTGGTCGCTCATCTGGAGCGCAACTCTCGCAGCACGACCGGGTCGATCTGGTCGACACCGTCGATCCGTTCCTCGAGATTCTCCGTGCCCGCCCACGCCGGGAGGGCATGGCCGAGCACGCCGTCGTAGCCCAGCCGGGCGAGGCGATCAGCTAGTTCCGCCTCGAGCGTCTCATCGATGTCGAGCCACTGATCGCGGGGCGTCTTTCCGAACAGCACGTCGTGCAGGCCGTAGATGCGGCGGAGTTCTTCGATCGGCCGGGGGTGATCGTCGACGCGGAGGTCGACGAGAACGTCGCTGAGGCCGGCGTAGCCGCCGTCTCGCTCTACGACGTAGAGCGCCGCCGACTGCTGCCCGCGCCGGTCGCCCCCGGCGGCCTGTGCCGCCGCAAGGCAGTCGACCAGGCGCCGCGCCAGCGGCTGCCCCTTGGTGTCGGCGAACGTCCTGGCGAGCGCGGCAACCGTCTCAGGCCCGACCAGGATGTTCCCCTGTGCGGCGAAGCACGGCCCTGTCTCCCCGCCCGCCCAGTCGAAGCATTCCGATCCCGTGAAGCTCGCGCTGCCGCCACTCGCATCGACGACTCCGAGCTGTCGCGACTCTCGGCCGTCGTCGTCGTCGGTGAGCCTCGAGACGGTTTCCTCTGCTGACGCTCCGGTGCGCAGCAGCGCGAGACCCTCAGGCCCGTAGCGGGGATTCGCATACGCCTGGGTTGCGACGGCGCCCGCTGCCGGCTCAGCCCACGGCACGACGGAGCCGACTGCAAGGAACTTGGACTGGGTCGCGACACCCCACTGGCCGGCGGTGAGATCGCAGGCCACGATCGAGTACGTGGCGACGATCTGCTCACCCATAGGTGAGCTCGGTCAGGTCGAGATCGAGCAGTGAGCGATCGGTGACGAGCGCCGCCGCCACTTCGGGACGCGCGAGGGCGGCCCTCACCTCGGTGGCGGTCGTTGCGCGCACGACAACGGGCCGGCCGTCTGCATGAGCTGCACGAAGCGCCTCGCCGTCGATCGTGTCGAGTACGAGGGCGTCGCCGAGCTCGAGCTCGCCTTCGAGCGCGATCTCCGGGACACGCCGGCCCGTCGACCCGAACCAGCGCTCTCTCACAACTCGACCGTGTCGCCCGGCGCGATGCTCTCGACGACGGCGCTCGTCAGCGCCGCGAGTGCGGCGGGCGTGCCGGTCAGGAGAGGGAACGTGCCCCAGTGGCATGGAATGCAGCGCGGGTTGCCGAGCAGCTCGAGCGCGAGCGCGGCCTCCTTCGGGCTCATCGTGAAGTGGTCGCCGATCGGCAAGACGGCCACGGTCGGCTCGTAGAGGCGGGCGATCAGCTGCATGTCGCCGAAGACCGTCGTGTCGCCGGCGAAGTAGATCCGGATGCCGTCGACGGAGACGACGAAGCCGGCCGGCTCCCCGGCATATGTGAGGTCGGGTGCCGCGCTCGAGTGGAAGGCGTTTGTCATCGTGAACCGTGCGCCCGCGACCTCGACGGTACCGCCCTTGTTGAACGGGATCAGGTTCGACTCGTCGATCCCGTTCGCCGAGTACCACGCCATCAGCTCCACCATCCCGAGCACGGGGCAGCCGAGCTTCTGCTGAAGTCCGGGAACGTCGGCGGCGTGGTCGCTGTGACCATGAGTGACAGCGATCGCGTCGGCGCGCGCTGGGTTCTTCTCGCCCTCCGGTGTCGTCGGCCCGCTCAGCCACGGGTCGACGTAGAAGCGCTTGCCGTCGGAGGTATCGAGCCGGAACGC
The DNA here is from genome assembly GCA_963847845.1 of uncultured Actinomycetes bacterium. GTDB lineage: Bacteria > Actinomycetota > Thermoleophilia > Gaiellales > Gaiellaceae > PALSA-600. The sequence continues at coordinate 503,168 of CAWKBI010000003.1, read as the reverse complement.
TGCGTGACCGAGCCAGGTGAGCGAAGCCATGAACCCCTCTCTTGTTCGGGACGGCGAGAGCATAGAAGGACCATCCGGGGCGAGCGAGAAGCTAACCACCAGTGCTTCGTCGTGCTCTTCCGGTCCTACTCGCGGCAGCTGCCGCGGTCGCGGACTCCCGCGGAGCGCACGGCCTCGCCTTCGACGCATTGATTGCTGCGGTCCCATTCACCGGTGTAGCAGCCCTCGAGGCGTTCGGTGCGTACCTGGACGACCGTCGGCGGGCGTTCGGAGGCCTGCAGTCACTTCTCTGGGTCGCCGCGCTCGCGCTACTCGTCGCCTCGTGCGCCGCACGCTCGCCGGCAACCGAAATGCACGCGGTGCCCCCGCTCGGTGCGTCGGCGCTCACCGCGCTGCTCGCGGTCTACGCGGTGAAGGCGCTGATCGCGCTCACACCGTACGCGCGGCTCGCCCTGCGGCCGGCCAAGCCTTAGGCAACCAGGCTCGGGCGTAAAGACGCTCTAGGCGACTGTGCCCGCGCAACGGGACAGGTTTTGGGGATAGGTTCGAGGTTTTTCGGGGAGACTCAGGGCTCCTCAAGGAAGGGGTACACGAGACTGAGAACTTGCCGTGTTGCAGGGAAAGCGCAGTAGCATCAGAGGGCTTCACGACAAATCCGCATGCGCTGCCCACGGCGTAGCGTTTGCGCCATGTCCGTCATCATGAATCGCGCATGAACAAACCGCGCATCTTCCTCGGGTCGTCGGGCAAGCAGGCCAAACTGCTCCAGGCGATCACGCACGGGCTCGAGGATGTCGCCGACGTCGAGCCCTGGACGACCACGTTCAACCCGGGGCGATCCACCCTCGACCGGCTCGTCGAGCTCTCCCAGGAGGTCGACTTCGCCGCGTTCGTGTTCGCCCAGGACGACTGGACAACCACGGATGCGTCAGAGTCCGGCCAGGCGTCGCCGCGCGACAACGTGGTGTTCGAGGCCGGTCTATTCGGCGGCGCGCTCGGCATCCGGCGCACGTTCATCCTCCACGCGAACGGTTCGAAGCTGCCAAGCGACCTGCTCGGACTGACCTCCGTCCGGTACAACCCGGCCACCGGCCCGGGCGAAGTTCGCGCGATCAACCAGAAGCTCCGCAAGGCGATCGAGACCGAGGGCCGCCGCGGACCAGTCGAGGGACTGTGGTGGCAGCTCTCGCTCACCATGCGAAGCGAGGAAGAACCGTCGGCGGTAAGCCTCCTGAGCATCTCGCGGGACCGCGACGGTAGCCTGACCGTGAACGGCCGGTCCTGGCAGGAGGACGGCACTCTGTCGGCCCGCTACTGGAGCGAGGCTGCGAAAGAGCGCAGGGATCCGGCCGGCATCCTCTACTTCTGGAAGGGCGAGCGACCTCGGCACCCGAATGCCCCCCAGCTCGAAGGCACCGGCGAGATCAAGGTCGAGACCGCCGACCGCGCCACCGGGTACTGGACGACACGGTCGGATCACGACCGCGAGCTGAACGCCCGAACCGCCGGCATCTATCTCCGAGCCGACCTCTCAGACCTCCAGGTGCTGGACGGCGGGAGCGAGGAGGAGCGTGCCCAGCTAATCGCCCAGCGCCTCCGGGAGTGGAAATCGGCTGCGAACGCATTCTGAACAACGGACCGCCGCGTGCGGCCCGATCGTTGGTTAAGCGATCAGGCGTCATAGACGAACACTTGCGCAGGCGAGACAGCCGTCGCTTGGACTGCGAGAATCTGCTGCGTGAACGAAGCGAGGCTTGAGGACGCCGGCTCCGGGCTTGCCCCCGTCACGGAGGGTTGGTTTGTCGTCAACGTGCGCGATGCCGAGTGGTTCTCGTCGCAGACGAGGGGCGCGGCGTGTTGGTTCGCCAACGAGTACGGCGAGTCTCCGATCGAGTTCGCGCAACTCGGGATCAATGTGACCGTCCTCGAGCCCGGCCAGGGCAGCGTTTACCACGCCGAGGCGAATCAGGAGGCCTTCCTCGTTCTGGTCGGTGAGTGCAGGCTGCTCGTCGAGGGCGAGGAGCGACTCCTCCGAGCCTGGGACTTCTTCCATTCACCTCCCTGGACGGAGCATGCCTTCGTGGGAGCTGGCGACGCGCCGTGCGTGGTCCTGATGGTTGGCGCGCACATCAGCCCGGAAGTGCGGTATCCCGTGTCGGACCTCGCAGCGCGCTACGGCGCGAGTGTGGAGAAAGAGACATCCGATCCGGAGCAGGTATATGCGACGGCCGAGCGTTTCCGGCGAGAGCGGCCGTCGTTCTGGCCACTGCTGCCCTGGGGCTAGAGCCGTTCGCGGAGCCGTCAGGCGTCGTTCCGCAACACTCGGGCAGCCGAACGCAGTCGCTCTCGATCTGTCAGATTCTTTGTGAGCCGCCGGTCGATGGGAGTGCGTTGCGCTTCACGATCGACGCACGGAGGGAGCCACATGGTGGCAAGAATCGCGACGTACAGCTTTACCGGGGACGGACAGGAACTGGGCAGGCGGGCGGAGGCAGGTATCCTGCCGATCCTCAAGGCGCAGCCGGGGTTCAAGAGCTACGCGGTAGCGATCGGTGAGGGCAAAGTCTTCTCGTCCAGCGCATGGGATAGCCGTGACGAGGCCGAGAGCGGAAGCGCCGCAGTTGCCACATGGGTGGCGGACAACATGACCGAGATCAGCCTGGAAGGTGACGTTCACTATGCCGACGTCGCCTTCAGCACGGCCCTCGGAGTGTCCCACCGCCTAGACCAGAAGTGGTTCCGTGGCCCGGCTCACGCTAGGCCACGGAACCGGCCCGACGAGTTCAGGCGTCGTTGCGGAACACTGGGGCAGGCGACCCCTCCGCCTCCTGGCGCATCAATGGAGCGCCGCCGCGCGGCCGCCGTCCGGTAGCTGCGGCGGGCGTCACCTTGGGGCGCGGAAACCGACCAGGATCGGCATGTCATGCGCGTAGTCACGGGGAGAGAAGCCCTCCGCGTAGACGACGTGTGCCCGGCTGTCCGGGCTGTAGGCGAAAACGAGGCTGCTGTGCTGCACGGCATGGTTGGAGCCCTTCGGCGTTTCGGCCGGTGCGAGCGGCGCGCCCGAGTCCCGCTCGGCTGTGCGGATCTGACCCGGTGTGCCGGTCAGGCCGACGAAGGACGCGTCGTAGCGGCCTAGCCAATTGCGCAGGACGGCTGGGGTGTCGCGGCCAGGGTCGACGGTTACGAAGACCACCTCGATCTTCCTGCGAAGCGCGGGCGCCTGCCGTCGCAGCGCCGCCGCGATGTAGCCCATCGTCAGCGGGCAGACGTCTGGGCAGTGCGTGTAGCCGAAGTAGAGGTAGACGAGCTTGCCGCGCGTGTCGTTTGCAAAGTCGAACTGCCGTCCGTGGTCATCGGTGAGCGTGAAGGCCGGTTTTGTTGGGAGCGGCTTCGGGATGAGTCCCCGCAGGGCCGCCGTCTGCCTCGGCGCGGCCCCGCTGGTAGCCGTGGGTGGCGAGGCCGCTGGTCGGGAGTGGCCTCCGCAGCCGCCGGCGAGCAGAGCGAAAGCGAGCAGAGCCGCGACGATGATGGCTCCGAGGCGCGCCCCGTCTGAAAACGGAGAGCGCCCCGGAGGAGCGATAGTCACTGCCAGTCGCCTAGCGAACGACGATCGTTCCGTCCATCTTCGAGTGGATGACGCACTCGAAGTGGTAGACGCCGGCCTTCGTGAAGGTGACTCGGAACAGGTGCGGTGTGTCCTTGACCGCGTACGGGTTAACGAGACCGCTGTTCACGTAGCCGTTCCCGTGCTTGGAACCGTCATAGCTCACGGGCGCGCCGGGCGGGCCTGGCGGCTCACTCGGGAAGGCCCCGAACGGGTTGACCCCCTTCGGCGAGACGAAGGTCTTCTCAATCTGGGTCGTGTACGCCGGTGGCCCGAACGTGACCGTGTGGATGTCGGTCGGGTCGTGCGAGACGAACTTCACTGTGTCTCCCGCCTTGACCGTTAGTCGCTTGGGGAAGAACGACGTGACCTCCGACCCGTCAAGCTTGCCCGCGCCTACCCAGACAGTGAGAGGGGCGGTCGGGTTCTGCGACTGGATGCTCTTGAGGTTGCTGATCGTGCGGCCCAGTTGCGCCTTCACGCGGAGATCAAGCTGGGCGGGCGAAGGCGCGGTCGCCGTTCCCGGCAGCACTCGAATTGCGCCTGCCATCCCTGGGTGCACGATGCAGAAGAAACGATATAGACCTGGCTTCGCGAACGTCAGCGTGTACGGCTTCGGCGGATGCTTCGGCGAAGCTGTAAACACGCGCTGAAGACCCGAACTCGCGACCTGTGAAGGGCTCGAAATCGTCGAGCCGCCGATCTGCGGGAACGCCTTCGAGTTCAACCCGAGCAGCGGCGCCCGGCCGACCCACCAGAGCGGCTGCCCTGCCACGTCTGCCGCCGGCGGCTGCAACCCCTGCTGCGGCACAACCAGTGGGAAGGCCTTCCGGCTCCCGAAGGTGACCGTATGGAACCCATTCAGGTTGAACGTCACCGACTGACCCGCGGTGACCGTCGTTACTCGTGGAAAGAACGCGAGCGCGTCCGCCTGGTGCGAAACCCCGGGTGGCGCGGCCCGCAACGGCGGTCCCGCAGACACCTGTACACCAGCGGGGGCAGCGCCCGCACTCGACGACGAACCCACCGCCGATGCGGCTGACGCCACCGCAACGACCGCAATACAAACAGACATCGCGGCGTTCCGTCTGACCATCCGAGTCACTCTCGACCTCCCATTCATGCCGGCAGGGCACAGCTTCAAACCCAGCGCCAATCGACGCTCCGCAGCGAGGCTATACGATCAATAGCGGCTTTAACAGCCCCGGCTTGCGACTTCCACCCGAGACCCAAACAAGACCCAGCGTGGACCAGTTGCAAGCCCGCCTCAGAAGGTGCGGCCTAGCGGTTTACCCCCGCCAAGGATCGAAGTTGCCTTGCCCAGCCGCACGCGTTCGAACCCACTCGTGCGATCTTCATTCGACGCGCCGCCGTTTCCCTGCATCACGCCGTCGACGGTCACTTGCGTCATGGTCGCCAGTTTCATCAATTCGTCCTTTTCTCTCGTGGTGGTCTTACCCGTATGACCGCACCGAGGCGCAGAGCTCATCCTTCGAAGCCGGCTCGGTGCTGCACGTTCACGCTGACTCCTGCCCGAACACTGACGACGGAGACGCCTCGCGCGCGGCTCGAGTCTGGCTCAGGCGTCTGTGAGAGTCCGTCGAGGTCGCTGTCGACCACTTCCCTCAGAACACCGTCCACCCCGAGGACGCTACGCGATTGATCGACACGCGTCGTCGAGCGCTACGACGAGCGCCGTCGGGTCGCGCCTCGGCGGCGCGGACTCTCTGCCGTGGACCTCGCGAGTTAACGCCTTCGGTTACCTTCGCGTCATGTTTCGGTGGGAAGTGATCGGGTAGCGACTCGCCGCTCGTGACTGTCGGGTCGCTCGGGTGGACATTCGCGAACTGTGAGTGTGTCGGTGCGATACTTCGGGACGATGTGACCGAGGCGGTGAGAGTGGCGCTTGTGGCGGGTGCGACGCGCGGCGCTGGACGTGCGATCGCCATTGAGCTCGCGCGTGCGGGCTTCTACGTCTACGCGACTGGTCGCAGCTCCCGGACAACCGGGCCATCTGAGATCGGCAGGCTCGAGACGATCGAAGAGACTGCAGACCTCATCGCAGCCGTAGGAGGCGAGGGGACGGCGCTCGTGGTCGACCACGAAGACCCTGCTGCGGTTGCGGAGTTAGTCGCGGGCCTCGAGCGTGAGCAGGGCCGACTCGATCTTCTCGTGAACGACATCTTTGGCGGTGACAGGTACATGGAGTGGGATAAGCCACTCTGGGAGCACAACTGGGAGGGCGGGCTGCGGATGTTGCAGATGGGAGTGCACACCCACCTGATCACATGCCGCGCCGCGATTCCGCTCATGTTGCGAACTGCCGAGGGTCAGGGAGGGCAGGGGCTCATCGTGGAGATGACCGACGGCACCTCGGCGGCGAATGCCGAATTCCGGCGGAACGTGGGCTTCTACTACGACCTGGTCAAGGCCAACGTCGAGCGAATCGTCAAAGGGCTCAACGCCGAGCTGGAGCACAAGCCCTTGACCGTCGTCGGTGTGACACCGGGCTGGCTGCGCTCGGAGAAGATGTTGGAGAACTTCGGGGTCAGCGAGGCCAACTGGCGCGATGCCTTGAACCAGCGCCCTGGATTCGGTATCTCCGAGTCGCCCGCCTATGTCGCGAGAGGCGTTGCGGCGCTTGCCGGGTCGCCAGACGTCGACCGCTGGGCCGGCACCATCATCAGCGCTCGCCAACTCGCGGACGCGTACAGCATCACGGACACCGACGGCAGTCGGCCGGACTGCTGGGGCTATCTTGCCGCCTTCGGCTGGGAACAGGACGACGGCCGCGGGATCGGCGAGTTTCGGTGAATCAGGAGCAGGGCGGCGATCACGTAACCGCAAGGCTCGAAGACCTCAGCCGTCTGGCGGTTGAGTGCGACGGTGTCGTCGAGCGACTCCGCGACGGTCTGCGCGAGTGGCGGTACCAGGGGCGCGTGGTGGCCCGGCAACTCGACCGGAGCCACGTCGTTATCCGCGCGTCGTTCGACTTCAAAGACTTCCTGCTGCAGTCGTTTCCCGAGACGTTCTCGGTGCCGAAGCGTTACGCGAAGCACAGGATGATCGTCGCCGATCTCGAGGCCGGAAACGCGGATGTCATCGAAGACGCGTTCATCGGCGCCTGGGAACTGCAGTCCGGCAAATAGCCCGCCGAGGCCGCACCTCCCGCCTCGCTGACACAGCAGCTGCTGGCGCCATTGCGAGACACCGACGCGGAAGAGAAAGCGAGAACCGTCGCCGGTTGGTCGGACGCGAAGAGGCCGTAGTGCCTAGCATCCGAGAATGCTTCCCAAGGGAGTGTTCCATTGGACTGCCACGCATCCCGAGTGGGAAGGGCCGGTCTCGGCGTACGCAATCGACGACGGTACGCGGTTGATCCTGATCGACCCGATCTCCGTTCCGGACGATGTTCGAGCGCTGTTCGGATCGCGCGATGTGGTCACGATCCTGACCTCCACGTGGCACGAGCGCGACGCCGCCTCGCTCGGCTTTCCGGTGTGGGCCCCAGCGCCTGATCGGCCGGAGGAGCAACTCGTCTCGGCGACGCGCTATGCGATCGGCGACTCGCTGTTCGGGATGGAGGCGTTCCCCGGCCGTGAGGGCCAACTCGACCTCGTGCTCTGGAGCGAGCGGATTCGCGCGGTGATCGCCGGCGATACGCTGATTGACCTGGGCAACGGACTCGAGATTCCCGCCGGCTGGCTTCCGGAAGGAGTCACGGTCGAACAGGTCGCGACCGGGCTGAGGCCGCTGCTCGACAAGCCCGTGGAGTTCGTGCTGCCGACGCACGGCGAGCCCGCCGACCGCGCGGCTCTCGAACGCGCCCTCACCTGAACCGAGCGGGTACGACGCGCGCACCAGACCGCTTCGCGCTCAGTTTGTAGGCCATGGAAGGTGTACCGGTTCGAAGTCGTCGGGCCGGTCGGCGTATGCCTCCTGCGGGTCGCTCGTGTCCTTCGAGACCGACGCGCCGTACTTCGCCGCGACGCTGCTTACCGGGTAACCGAACGTTTCCTGCTGTCGACGCGCGCCGATCATCAGCACGACACACGGTCCGCTGCCCGCACCGACGATGACGTGGCCGGTGCCCGGCGGACAATGGAAATAGTCCCACTTGCCGAGACGCCGCTCCTGCTCCTCTACGACGAGGAGGCACTCGCCGGAGAGCACGAGAAACCCCTCCTGCGCGTCCTCGTGGTGATAGAGCGCGTTCGCATCGCCGGGCCACAGGACGCGCACGTTGACGCCAATGTCGCGGAACGGGGCCTCTCGTGGCTCGAGCGGGTAAAGCGCACCCCCTTGCTGAAATCGCACCGCGAGCGCTTCCTGAAGATTGTGGATGAACCAGCCCTCCGACGTGACGTAACCGCCGTAGGGCGTCTTCTCCGTATGCGCTTCCTGGACTGCCATCGACCACCTCCTGATCTCTCGAGAAGGCGACTCTACGAACGTCTGCTCCATATGTCAAACTGGACATGTTGACTGAGACTTATCCACCAGCGGAGCGTGTGTGCGCGCCTCGGTTCTGAGTCGCGCACTCCTCGGGCTGATCGCGGCCGAGCCGATGAGCGGCTACGAGCTCGCGCGCCTGTTCGAGCGCACGCTTGCAAGAGCCTGGCCGGCACGTCATCCCCAGATCTATCCGGCGCTCGCGGAACTCGAGGGACAAGGACTCCTACGCGTCAGCGACACCGGACCACGCCGCCGCAAGACCTACGCAATCACTCCGAACGGGATCGCAGAAGCCCAGCGCTGGCTGCGCGACACGGCTCCCGATCGCACCGTCCGCAACGAATCGATCCTGCGCCTCTTCATGCTTTGGCTGCTCGAGTCGCAAGAGGCAATCGCGTTCCTGGACGAGGAGATCGAAACCCACCGGCAGCGATTGACAGGCTTTGAGCGAACACTCGCGGACGACCAACGCCAGCGTCGCGAACACGGAACAGCGCAGGGCGGGATAGCGTTCTGCGCGGCGCTCGCACTCGACTGGGGCATCCGCCACGAGCGCGAATACATCGACTGGGCCACCCAGGCTCGCGAACGCATTGCAACCGGCGCAAACGGCTGGGACGACGCACGCATAAAGCGGTTGAACGAGCAGAAAGCCCCGTGACCACCCGTGCTCGTTGACGCGCGCAATCCGTCCGGGCGGATCGGCGGCGCGCAGCTCACTTGCGTCCGGCGTTACTGTCGTCGTGTGTTCACTCTTGCGCAGCTGGAACAGGCGATTCGCGACGCCTGGAGTGTTGACACGGCCGAGGAGGCCGACGGCTGGACACCCGAAAACCCGAGCCGCGGTCAGTGCGACATCACCGCGCTGGTCGTCCACGACCTGGTCGGCGGAGAGGTCCTTGGGGCGGACGTGTATCTCGACGGGACGCGCATCGAGGGGCACATGTGGAACCGACTCGCATCGGGACTCGAAGTCGACCTGACCCGCGACCAGTTCAAGCGCGGGGAGATCATCGGCGAGCCCAGGGTTGGCAAGCGCACTCCCGCGATAGCCGACCCAGCGCATCCGCGCTATCACCGGTACGAGGCGTATCTCGTGCTGTCAGACCGGGTCCGAGCCCGCCTCGGCTTGGTTGACTGGGCCCGTTCGGGCTCGGAGAATCCGTGAGAGCGCGAAGCTGGCCCGCGCACACGCCGTCCGGGTGACGTTCCAAAGCGGTGGGCGCGCCCCCACGAGTCAGCGCAGCAGACGCTCGCGTGCGATCAGACCCTCGACGAGCTGGTAGATCGCGATCTGCCGCTCAGGCTGGGCGGCGCGTCCAAGAATCTCTTCTTCTTGGACGACGAAAGCTCCGACCGACAGACGGGCAATCCTGCGGACTCGAAGTCTCGGGAACTCCCGGAACATCTGCTCATAACGGAGGCGGATCGGTTCACGACCAGTCGCAAGCGGTGACCCCGCCGAGTCTTCGATCGCCGCATCGGCGGCGTAGCACGCGACAAACCGTTCGAGGTCACCCTCGCTCAGAGCGCTGACGACTTCGTCGATCACATCCATTTGAGGCTGCGCACGTGACGGGCCGTGAGCACGACGTCGTCAGTCAGACCACCAGTCGCGCCGGCCCTCGACATCTCCGCGCGGATCGTCGCCGAGGTTGGGCGCGCCGAGCACGAGGATCTCGAGGCCGTCTGGCCCGGCCTCGTAGCCTCGCCACGTGCCAGGCGGGACGCGCACCGCGTCCCATTCCTTGAGCTCGATGATCTCGTCGTCGACTTTCATCCGCCCGCCCCCACGCACGACCACGTACACCTCCTCCTGTTTCAGGTGCGTGTGGCCGTACGGAAAGCGGTAGCCGGGCGGGACGCGCTGGTAGCTCAGAGCGGATTTTTCGAGCTCGAGGGCCTTGGTCGCGGCACGGAACTCCAGATCCGGCGCGCCGTCGAACCTCGGGCCGAGGTCATCCAGGTCATCCTTGATGTTGCTGAGCGTGAACGGCACGGCGGAATCATATGGCGCCGCTCCAGCGTCACTGGCCTGACCCGTGACCGAGTTTGCCGGGCTCGGTGTGAACTTCGGCGACGTGGTAGATCTCCTGAGATCACCGCTCGAGCAAGAGAGCTCTTAGGCGAAGACCACATGGCGGAATCGACGTACACGATCAAGGCTCTCGACGAGTCGACGTGGGACGCCTTTGCCGCGCTGGTCGAGCTGAACAACGGCGTCTTTGGCGGCTGCTGGTGCATGGGGTTCCACCCCGAGGGAGTCGGCAAGGAAACCACGCCGGAACTGAACCGTCGGCGGAAGCTCGAGCGCGTGCGGGCGGGAACGACCCATGCTGCGCTTGTTTTCGACGGGGACGACTGTGTGGGCTGGTGCCAGTTCGGTGCTCCCGCCGAGTTGCCAAAGATCAAGAGCCGGGCCGCGTACGAGAAGGGCGTCACGACCGCCCCCGACTGGCGCATTGCTTGCAACTTCGTCGGCAAAGGGCACCGACGCCAGGGTGTCGCCACCGCGGCACTGGCAGGGGCTCTCGAGCTCATCGCCGCGCTCGGCGGCGGCCGGGTCGAAGGCTACCCGGAGGACGCAGGCTCCGTTCCTGCCGGCTTTCTGTTCAACGGTGCGCTCTCGACGTACGAAACGCACGGCTTCGCCCGCGACCGCAAGATCGGCAAGCATCGGTGGGTCGTCGCGAAGACGGTCAAACCCGCCAGGCGTCGAACTTGAGCACCCGACCGCCGGCACAACGGCGCGTGACGCAGGCGTGGCCGGTTCAGGCGATCAGCACGCGAGCGCCGAGCTGTGCGGCATCGAGATCGAGCAGGCGGGACTACCTGCCCGAGGTCGCTGCCTTCGGAACCCGCCGGCCTTCGCTGACCGAGCAGGCGCCCGCGCGATCGGGTCGAGCAAGTGCTCATTCCCTGGGACTGCGCAGACGGTGTCCACGGCCCTGGCTTTGCCGGTCTGAATGCTGAGAAGCCGGTCGAACCTGGGAACAGCGACCTCTGCTTCGTCTGGGCAGGGCCGATCGAGGACGCGGTCACTCATCTCGAGCGGCACGGCGTCTCCATCGTCGCCGGGCTACAGGAGAGCGTCTCGGGCGCGGGCGGCCGTGGCCGGCACGTCTACTTCCGTGATCCGGACGGAAGCTTGCTGGAGTTCGTCTCGTACCTGTAGGTGCGGCGCCTCAGGACCGGGATCGGTGCGAGCCGGAGGATCGCCCGTAACGACTGCCGCGTCCGTGAACCCTCAGGCTAGCGAGCGAAGCGCCCATCACGAACCCAGATCAGCGGCGCGATTGACAGCCGTTAGGATCGACGGTCGGCAAACCTGCGCAGCACGGGGGTGATCGGATGAGTGACACGGCGAACTGGAAAGTCGCGCGTCTCGACGAGATCGAGAAGCGCGGCAGGAACATCCCGGTGCGCGAGCACCTCGGGATCCACGCTTTCGGGCTCAACGCGTACACGCCAGGCGAAGACGGCACGTTGATCGGCGAGCACGACGAGGCTGGATCCGGCCAGGAAGAGCTGTACATCGTGCTCGACGGCACGGCGACGTTCGAAGTCGACGGCGAGACGTTCGACGCATCCGCAGGGACGCTCGTGTTCGTTCGACCTGAGTCGCGGCGGAAGGCGACGGGGGATGGAACCGTGCTCGCCCTCGGCGGGACACCCGGCGAGGCGTATCAGGGGCTCGACTGGGGTGGCGCTTGGCCTTTCCACATAGAGTCGTTGACCGCGTACGGCGAGCAGCGCTACGCCGACGCCCTCGAGGTAGTTCGCAGCGGTCTCGAGCACACGCCCGACCACCCGGGGCTTCACTACAACTACGCCTGCTTCGCCACCCTCTCGGGTGAGACGGGCGACGAGACCTTCAACCACCTCCGACGGTCGGCCGAGCTCTTTCCGCCGTTCCGCGAGCAAGCGCGCAAAGACGACGATTTCGCCGCCGTGCGCGACGATCCGCGCTTCGAGGCAGCCCTTCGCTGAGCGGCCGGCGGGGAGCTGGTGGGTGCCGACAGGGCAGTTCGGTGTCTGCCGTTCGGATCAGCGGCTGAGCGGCTCGCGGGACTCGTCTCGGCCGTGCTGGTAGAGCCGATCGGCAAAGGTTGCAAGCTGCCAGAAGCCGAGCACGAGCGCGACTCCGACCCCGGCGCCGAACAGCACATTGGCGAGTTGTCCCATGCTCCCTGTTGTCGGCACGCGCGAGCGGGTGCTTGAGGACAGTTTCAAACCCATACGAAGACCGGGTAACCCCGCCGAAACGGTTAGGGCCCACGCCGCTCCGCTCAGCGAGAGTTGACCGTCATGCGTCCTCTCAGCACCAGGGTCACAAGGCGGATCGCTCCGGTCGCAGCGGTCGGCACCGCGGCTCTGCTCCTCTTGACCACCGGTGCGATCGAAAACGTCAAGGCCGACACGAGCCCGATCTGCACTCACGGGTCGTCGTCGCTCGGCCCGATCGTGCTCGAAGACGGCCATGTGGTCGGCGGCTCGACGACGCCGACGACCGAAGCCTGTCTTCCCTAAGTAGCCTGAGCGACTGATGATCCGCGTCTGCGTGGCCGGTGTCACCGGTTGGACCGGCCGCCCGGTGGCTGCCGCGGTCGAGGCCGCCAGTGACCTCGAGCTGGTTGCAGGCGTCTCGCGCTCGGACGCTGCGAGCTACACGTCGGTCGCGGATGCGCTCGCTGCCGTTGACGCAGACGTTCTGGTCGACTTCACGCATGCCTCCGTCGTGCGAGCGAACGTCGTCGCCGCGCTCGAGCGCGGCGTCAACGTCGTCGTCGGGTCGAGCGGTCTGTCTGCTTCCGACTACGAGGAGATCGACGCCCTGGCCCGTGAGCGCCAGGTCGGCGTGATCGCGGCGGGCAACTTCTCGCTGACGGCCGCGGTTCTGCTGCGAGCCGCGGTCGATGCCGCGCGCCACCTGGATTCCTGGGAGGTGATCGACTACGCGTCGGCGGGCAAGGAAGACGCACCGAGCGGCACCGCGCGCGAGCTCGCCGAACGCCTCGACGCCGTCAGGCCGCCCGTGCTTCGAGTCCCGATCGACGAGATCCTCGGGGCGCGCGAGGCGCGAGGGGCGAACGTCGCAGGCACGCAGGTGCACTCGGTCCGGCTGCCCAGCTTCGTCGTCTCGACGGAGATCGTCTTCGCCGCTCCGGGCGAGCGGCTGTCGATCCGTCACGACGCCGGCGAGACTCCGGCGCCCTATGTCGCCGGCACGCTCCTCGCGATCCGTGCTGCACCGCAACGTGCCGGCCTCGTCCGCGGGCTCGACCAGCTGCTCGGCCCGCGATGAGCAGGGTGCTTCGCGCGGACGTCGGTCGTCTCACGATCTCGTGCCCCGACCGCCCCGGCATCGTCGCCGCGGTCGCCGGGTTCCTCGCGAACGTCGGCGCGAACCTGATTCACGCCGACCAGCACTCGAGCGACCCGGAAGCCGGGCGCTTCTTCATGAGGGTCGAGTTCCATCTCGCGTCCTTGCCCGAGCGGGAAGACAGCCTTCGTGAGGAGTTCGGCTCGCTTGCAGACAGCTTCGGGATGAGCTGGCAGCTCTCTGCCGAGACAGACATCCCGAGCGTGGCCATCTTCGCGTCGCGAAGCGACCACTGCCTGCTCGACCTGCTCTGGCGCTGGCGTCGCGGCGAGTTGGCGATGAACCTCGCCTTCGTAGCCTCGAACCACGATCTGCTGCGACGCGACGTCGAGTCGTTCGGAGTCGACTTCCATCACGTGCCGATGGGCGATCACGGTGCGGGCGAGGAACGCCTGCTCGGGCTGATCGCACCGCCCGCGATCGACCTGATCGTGCTCGCGCGTTACATGCGCGTTCTCTCCGCAGGCTTCCTCGACCGGAGCCGCTGCCCGTCGATCAACATTCATCACTCGTTCCTGCCGGCGTTCGCCGGAGCCGATCCGTATGCGGCCGCCCACGCGCGTGGAGTCAAGCTGATCGGCGCGACCGCTCACTACGTCACGGCCGAGCTCGACGCCGGACCGATCATCGCGCAGGACACCGTCGCCGTCGGCCACCGTGAGACCGTTGCCGACCTGAGGCGTGTCGGTGCCGACCTCGAGCGAACGGTGCTGGCGAAAGCCGTGCGCTGGCACCTCGAGCGGCGCGTGCTCCTCGACGACGCGCGAACAGTCGTCTTCAGCTGAGCCGGCCGCCGCCGGCTGACGTACCCTTGCGTCGTGGACAACGAGGACACCGTCGTCGTGAAGGTTGTTGCGTCCGGCGCCGAGGCGGAGATCGTCTGCGGCCTGCTCCGCACGGCCGGGATCGAGTGCAGCTACCGCGACACCGAAGCGCTCGACTCGCTGCTCGAGGAGTTCACACCCGCAGGCCCGCGCGACATCCTCGTGCACGAGTCCGATCTCGAAGCGGCCCAGGCCGTGCTCGCGGACGTCCAGCGTTGAGGCCACGGCTTCGGCGGTGGCAAAACCTCCTCAATCCCCGTACCCGCCCGATCTCGCGGATGATGCGCCGACCGATTCCGAGTTCGGCAAGCTGGTCGACACCGTTGCGACTGATCTGGACTGGGCCAACCGGCGGTCCCTCGGATTCGCGGCGCTGCGCGTCGAGCTGCGCCGCTGCCGACTCACCGGTGCCGAGCTCGCGGAGGCGTCTCTGCGCGACGTGATGTTCGACGAGTGCCGGATCGACCTCGTCGGGCTACGCCACGCGGGCCTCGAGCGCGTCGTTTTTCGAGATTGCCGGATGGGCGAATGTGACTTCTACGGCTCGGCGCTGCGCGATGTCGTCTTCGAGCGCTGCGAGCTCCGCGAGGCGACCTTCTCGAACTGCACGCTCGAACGCGTCGAGCTTCGCGGGTGCGACCTTTCCGGAGTGCGAGGCGCCGAGGCGCTCCGCGGCGCGCGGATGCCCTGGGGCGACATCGTCCAGAACGCCGCGCTCTTCGCCACATCGCTCGGGATCGAGATCGTCGAGGAGTAGAGTCGGGGCTGAGCGAAAGGAGCGACGCGTGGCTTACATCGGAGTTGGTCTGCTCGCACTGATCATCGCGATTGTGGTCGCGTACCTCGCCTGGCGGCTCGCTCACGGCGGCCCGACGCAAGCGGGCGGCTCGCTGGGCCGCCAGCTCTTCGGCCGGGACCGAGACGGCTGGGGCCCTAAGCCGTCCTGATGGACGACAAGGTCAACCTCGCCGACGCGCTGGCGTCGTTCGACGAGCCGTTCAGTCCGCGCATCGTGGGCTACCTGAACGACAGCAAGCTGCAGGTCGCAAAGACGAAAGGCGAGTTCGTCTGGCACGCGCATCCCGACACAGACGACTTCTTCCTGGTCGTGTCCGGCGAGCTGACGATCCAGCTCCGCGACCGCGATGTCGTGCTCGGCCCCGGTGAGCTCTTCGTCGTCCCGCGCGGGGTCGAGCACTGCCCGCGATCGGACGAAGGCGCGGAGGTCCTCTTGATCGAGCTCGCAGGAACCGTCAATACGGGCGATGCGCCGGTGAGCGAGCTGACCGCGAGGGAGCAGTCCACTTCCTGAGCGCCGGGCCGAGAATCACGTCTGACGGTTATCACGGCCGCGTTGGCGGCGCCCGAGCGACGTTCGCGGCAGCCAGCCCGGCCGATACTTCGCGAACCGCGATCGCGGCAGGGCGGCGAAGATCTCGGCGTACGCGTCGGCGGGATCGTTCGTCTCACACGTCACGCTCGCCCCGTACCGCGCCGCAGCCTCGTTGACGGCGTAGACGATTCCTCCGCCGACCCCGCGTCCGCGGGCGCCGACCGCAAGCACGACCGCCTCTTGCTCGCCCGACGCGACGATGACGTGCTCGGTGCCGGGAGCGCAGTAGAAGAAATCCCACGTGGTGAGCGGCTGCTCGTTTCCCTCGACGATCAGCGTGCATTCCCCGGCAATGACGAGGAACGCCTCCTGTGCGTTCTCGCGGTGATACATCCCGATGCGCTCGCCCGGCTCGAGGATGCTGATGTTGATCCCGAAGTGCGGAAACCGGCGCTTGCCTTCGAACGTGCAGTACGAGCCGAGCGGGCCCTCCTCGCGCCAGCGGGCTTCACGTGCGTTGACGACGAACCAGCCTTCGCCGTCCGTCACCAACCCGTTCTTCGTCATCCGCAGCGGAGCCTCGTCCACGCGGTGAGTTTCGCAAACGGGAGCGCTGCGCATCGTGAAAGATGTCTTGGATGACGACCAGCGACGGCGAGATCGACGTGCGCAGGCTCGAAGGCGCCTCGCTGCGGGCACACCTCGACGGCCTCGCATCCGTACTGCACGACTGCGTCTCCGGAGGCGCATCGGTCAGCTATCTCGCGCCTTTCTCACAAGAGGACGCGCGGACCGCGTTCGAGGGGTTCGCCGCCGACGCCGACCGCGGCAACAGGCTCGTACTGGCGGCATTCGCGGACGACCGTCTCGTCGGCACCGTTCAGGTGGTCCTTGCGGCACCGCCGAACCAGCCGCATCGTGGCGAGATCGCAAAGCTGCTCGTTCACCGCGAGGCACGCAGGCGTGGGATCGCGGAGCGGTTGATGGAGCTGGCCGAGGCGCAGGCGCGGGAAAAGGGAAAGTCGCTGCTGGTCCTCGACACGGTTACCGGCGACGCGGCCGAGCGGCTGTACGTCCGCCTCGGTTGGACCAGGGTCGGGATCATCCCTGGCTACGCCCTCTACCCGGACGGGCGGCTCTGCGATACGACTGTCTTCTGGAAGTCCATCCAGGCGTAGGACGGGCCGGTCGCCAGCCGACGCCGCGACGATAGTTCGGATCCATGTCGGGCCTCGCGACGCCGCTCCTCGTCGGCGTCTTTGCGATCGCAGCCGCGGCTACCTGGAGGGCCGGGATGGCGCTCTCGAAGTCGACGGACGCACTCGATGCGCGGCTCGGCTTCGGTGAGGAGCTCGGGGGGTTGCTGCTCCTCTCCGTGGCGGGCAGCCTGCCGGAGCTCGCGATCACAGT
This sequence comes from uncultured Actinomycetes bacterium, assembly GCA_963847845.1. Lineage (GTDB taxonomy): Bacteria > Actinomycetota > Thermoleophilia > Gaiellales > Gaiellaceae > PALSA-600. The sequence goes on along the minus strand of CAWKBI010000003.1, from coordinate 486,156 downwards.
CTCTGCAGCCGCGCAAGGGCACCTCGGCCTCGCCGCCGGCAACCTGATCGGCGGGATCGCCGTCCAGACGATGGTGCTGGTCGTCTGCGACTTCGCCGTCGGCCGCGAACGGCCGCTCACGTTCCTCGTCGGTGCATTGAGCCCGGTTCTCGAGGCATTGCTCGTCTCGCTGGTCGTGTCAGGTGTCCTGATGGGCGCACTGCTGCCGCCGACCACGGCGATCGGCGGCGTCGTCAGCCCTGCATCGATCGGGATCGTCGTCGTCTGGACATTCGGCGTCTACGTGATCAACAAAGTGCGAAAGAGCCCACGCTGGAAGATCTCGATGGAGGGAGCGCAACCGGGCCGCCGGCACCGCCGCCAGGACCACCCGAAGCAGCCTCATCCGTTCGCGGCTCGCTCGACGGCTCAGGTCGCCGGCATCTTCGCGGGTGCGTGCGCGGTCACGCTCACGGCCGGGATCGGGCTCGAAGTTAGCGGCAACACACTCGCCGACCGGGCCGGCGTCAACGGCGTGATCTTCGGCGCCACGGTGCTCGCTCTCGCAACGGCATTGCCGGAGATCAGCTCAGGGGTTGCCGCCGTCCGGCTCGGCGATCATGCGCTCGCGCTCGGAGACATCTTCGGCGGCAACGCGTTCCAGCTCTGTCTCTTCCTCGTGGCCGATCTCGTCGCAGGCTCACCGGTGTTGCCGAAGTCGGGCGGCCTGAACGCGTGGCTGGCGTCGCTCGGCGTCGGGCTGACGGCCATCTACGCGATGGGGGTGATCATCCGCCCACTGCGCTGCCACGCCCGGCTCGGCCCCGACTCGATCCTCGCGGTAATCGTCTTCGCGGTCGGAGTCGCGGGGCTGTTCGTGATCCCTCACTAGATGGTTGATCGGTAATTCACGCCGTCGCGGCTGGGGGCCTGCACGCGGCGCATTGCGCCCGCCTCGACCACACTGCTTGGTGCATTCCCTCCCCGCAACGACGGCAATTGCCGATCAACCATCTAGAAGGGAAGGGAGTGCGCGGCCGAGCGGGCGACGTCGATCAACGGCTGCACCGCGAAGAACGAGCCGACCGTGACGACGAGGCAGATCCCGACCCCCGCGCTCAGTAGCAGTTCGCGCGGCGGCGAGCCGCCTGCGGGTGCAAGCTGCAGCTCGGCCGAGTCGCGGAAGTACATCGCACGCACGATCCCGAGGTAGTAGTACGCCGAGATCATCGTCGCGATCACGCCCGCAACGATCAGCCACCACCAGCCGCGGTCGTACGCTGCGGCGAAGACGTAGAACTTGCCGATGAAGCCGCCGGTCAGCGGAAAGCCGAGGAAGCCGAGCATGAAGACCCACATCGAGACGCCGAGGAACGGACGCTCCCAGCCGAACCCGGCGAGATTCTCCAGTGTCACCGGCACGCCGAGCTCGCGCTCGCGGGCCGCGACGACGGCGAATGCGCCGATCGACATCGCGGCGTACGGGACGAGGTAGTACATGAGCGCCCGCTCGCCGAGCTGGCTCGCCACCGAGATCGCGATCAGCATGAAACCGGTGTGCGAGACGGCCGAGTAGGCGAGGATCCGTTTGACGTTTCGCTGGACAAGCGCGGCGATGTTGCCCCAGGCGAGCGAGATGATCGCGATCACCGCGAGGGTGTACGTCCAGAGTCGCTGGTCGTGAGGGAAGGCCGTCGCGAGTAGCCGGTAGGTGACGACGAGCGCCGCAATCTTCGTCGCCGACGCCATGAATGCCGTCACCGGTGTCGGCGCGCCCTGGTAGACGTCCGGCGTCCACTGGTGGAACGGGGCGGCTGAGACCTTGAACGCGAGTCCCACGATGATCATCGCCAGGCCAAGCACCAACATCGCGTCGCCCCCGTGCCCATAGGCGGCGATCCGGTCGAAGCTCAGCTGCCCCGTCTCGCCGTAGACGAGCGCCGAGCCGAAGAGCAATGTCGCCGACCCCACCGAGCCGACGATCAGGTACTTGAGGCCGGCTTCGAGCGACCCGATCAGGTCGATGTCGATCGCGCACAGAACGTAGAGGCCAATCGAGAACCACTCGAGCGCCAGGAACAACGTCATCAGGTTCGACGCTTCGACGAAGAACGCCATCCCCGCGGCAGAGGCGGTCAGGAGCGCGTAATACTCGGCCACATGCTCGTCGCGCCAGCGCTCACGGTACGAGACGAGCACGGCGACAGCGCCAGAGCCGGCGATCAGCACCTGCGCGAGCGCAGCCCAGCGGTCGCGGAACATCGCGTCGTGGACGAGCAGCGCGGGGTGCGGGCTCCTGACCTCCAAGACGACGGCGAAGGCGAACGCGGCCGCGAAGCCTGCGAAGCCGACGAACGCAGCGACCACGCGGCGGATCGTGCGACGAGTGAAGACCGCGACCATCAGGAGCAGCCCGGACGCAGCGAGAAGCGAGAGCACCGGCGCGAGTGCGAACCAGTCGATGTGCGGTTTGGCGATCACTTACCGACCACCTGGAGTAACGATGTCGTGGCGTGCCCGCCGCCGAAGGATCTGTGCGCGATCAGGTTCGGCCAGGCGGAGAGCCCGATCAGGCAGAGCACGAGCGGCACCACGACCGCGAGCTCACCGACGCGCAGATCCAGCGCCTCGTCCGGCACCGCCGGGCCGACATCCTGGTGTAGGACGCCGGAGATCGCACGGAGCATGTACATCGCCGCGAGCACGATCGCCGCGGCACCGATAACCGCCCACACCCAGCCCTGCTGGAAGGCGCCGGCGAGAATCAGGAACTCGCCGGCGAACGTCGCCGACAACGGCACGGCCAGCGAGACGACCCCGACAGCCATGATCAGCGTCGCGAGCGCGGGACGGCCTCGCGCCATCCCGCCGAGCAGGCGAAACTCGCCGGTCGACGTGCGCCGCTCGACCATCCCGGCGAGCAGGAACAGGCTCGACGAAACGAGCGCGTGGTTGACCATCTGCAGCACAGCGCCGTTGAAGCCCAGGTCGTTGTTCGCAAACAGCCCGAGCCCGATCAGTCCCGACTGTGCAAGTGACGAGTACATGACGACGCCGCGGAAGTCGGGCGCGCGGAACGCGAGCATCGAGCCATAGACGAGCGAGATCGACGAGAGCACGAGCAGAACGACGCGCCAGTCGTGCACGACCGCAGGGAACTTCGGGATCACGATTCGCAGCAAGCCGTAGAGGCCGGCCTTCGAGACGATCCCCGAGAGCACCGCCGAGATCTCGGGCGGCGACTCGCGGTAGGTCTCCGGCAGCCAGCCGTGAAACGGAAAGAGCGGCGACTTGATTGCGAACGCAGCGACGAAGCCCAGGAACAGCCAGGTCGAGGTGCTGGTGCCCATCTTCGTCAGGTCGAACGTCCCCTGCTGCAATCCGAAGACGACGATCGAGGCGAGCATCAGCAGCGAGCCGACGACGGTGTAGATGACGAACGTGAGCGTGGCGCGCAGCCGCCCAGGCCCGCCCCAGACGCCGATCAGGACGTAGAGCGGGATCAGCATCGCCTCGAAGAAGGCGTAGAAGAGCAACAGGTCCTGCGCCGTGAAGACGCCGACGATCGCGCCTGTCAGCATCAGCATCAGCGCGAAGTAGGCGCGTGCGCGTTCGCGGCCGACCCACCAGCCGTAGATCACGCAGGCGGCCATCACGACGACCGTCGCGCCGACGAGCCACAACGAGAAGGCGTATTGGCCGACGTGGTAGCTGACCCCGAGATCGTGGAACCACGAGTGGTTCTGGCCGAGCTGCAACGAGGGCGAGCCGAAGTCGAACTTCGCGGCTGCGGTGATCCAGAAGCCGACCTCGACGAGTGAGATCAGGGAGGCCAGCGAGCCGATCGCGTACGCGGGCAACGGCGCGGCGGCGACGAGCAGCGCGCCCGCAAAGGGCAGAACGATCAGGATCGTGGTCAGCCAGTGGTTCATCGCGCCGCCAGGAAGACAACCGCGAGGACAGCCAGACCGCCCGCCAACACGAGTGCGTAGGAGCGCACGAGACCGTTCTGAGCTCGTCCGAGCTCGCGCGAGCCGAGCCCGGCGCCGCCGGTCACCGCAGAGAGCGAGCCGGCGATCAGCGGCCGCTCGACGAACGCGAAGAACGCACGTGCGATCCCGTCACCGGTTCGGTACCAGACGAGGTCGTAAAGCTCGTCCCAGTAGAACTTCCTCTCAAAGAGCCGGAGCGTCTTTGGCAAGACTGCACGCTTGCCGGCGTAGAACACCCACGCGACGACCATCCCGGCCAGGCCGCACGCGACTGCGGCGCCGGAGATCGCCCACTCCTGCGCGTTCGTCGGTTCTGCGAACGGCCGTGCGACCGGGTCGAGCCACCGGCTGAGCGGATGCCAGAGCGGGGCGAACTGCAGAAAGCCGCCGATCGCGGAGAGCAGCGCGAGCGTGCCGACTGTCCACCGCATCGAGAACGGCCCCTCCTTGCCATGATGGGCGTGGAAGTGCTCCCGCGCGAACGCAGACGGCTCGCCGGTGAAGACGATGAAGTAGAGGCGGAAGGCATAGAGACCGGTCAGGAACGCGCCGACGAGGCAGACAGCGGCGATCAGGATCCCGTACCAGCCCCGGTCGAGCCCGGCCGCGATGATCGAGTCCTTCGAGAAGAACCCGGCGAACGGCGGGATGCCGACGAGCGCCAGGGAGCCGACTCCGAAGACGAGCTTCGTGAACGGCATCAGCTTCCCGATCCCGGCGAGCTTGCGAATGTCCTGCTCGCCTGCGATCGCGTGGACCGCGAGGCCGGCCGACATGAAGAGCAACGCCTTGAAGAAGGCATGCGTCATCAGATGGAACATCGAGCTCGAGTAAGCGCCGAGTCCCGCTCCGACGAACATGTAGCCGATCTGCGACATCGTCGAATACGCGATCACGCGCTTGATGTCCGTCTGGACGAGTGCGATCAACCCAGCCATCAGAAGTGTCGCGGCGCCGAGACCCGCAGCGAGATCCTGGATCACGTAGGCGTTCTCGAACAACGGATGGCATCGAACGATCAGGTAGACCCCGGCGGTCACCATCGTCGCCGCGTGGATCAGCGCGCTCACCGGAGTCGGGCCTTCCATCGCGTCGGGCAGCCAGGTGTGCAACGGGATCTGGGCGCTTTTCGCGACTGCGCCGCCAAGCAGCCCTAGTGCGATCAGGTTCGCAACCGCGCCGCCATGAGGTGAGGCTGCGAAGACTCCCGCGTAGTCGAGCCTGCCCGTGTGCTGGATCAGCAGGAAGAGCGCCAGCGCGAGGGTCGCGTCGCCGAACGCATTCATCACGAAGGCCTTCTTCGCGGCCGCGATCGCAGACGGGCGATCCTGGTAGAAGCCGATCAGGAGGTAGCTCGAGAGGCCGACCATGCCCCAGCCGGCGAGCAGGATGAGCAGGTTCCCGCCCTGCACCAGCAGCAGCATCGAGAAGACGAACAGCGAGATATAGGCGAAGTAGCGGCGCTCTTCGTTCTCGCCGTCCATGTAGCCGACCGAGTAGGCGACGATCAGCGAGCCGACTCCGGCAACGATCAGCATCATCATCACGCTCAGCTCGTCGGTGAGCAGCGTGAAGCCGAAGTGGTACTGCCCGGCAGACAGCCAGGTCCACGACGTCGTCACGTGTGTCCGTGACGACACGTGCTCGCCCCACATCGTGAAAAACGCGACTGCGGCGGCCGCGAACGAGCCCATCGTCGTCAGCGTCGAGATGTAGCCCGCCAGGCGGCGAGAGATGCGCGTGCCGCCGAGTGTGATCAGCACAGCCGAGGCGAGCGGCAGCAGAAGGCAGATCCAGGCGGCGGCCTTCACCCGCGGAGGGTCCTCAGCTTGTCGACGTCGAGCTCGAGCCCGCGGCGGCCGAGTGCGACAATCAGACCGAGGCCGACGACCACCTCGGAAGCTGCGACGGCCATCACCGAGAGGGCGAAGATCTGCCCGTCTTCGCGACCGTGCAGCCGCGAGAACGCGATCAGGAGCAGGTTCGCAGCGTTCAGCATGATCTCTACCGAGAGCAGGATGATCAGCGGCGAGCGGCGCAGCATCACGCCGAGCGCGCCGATCGAGAAGAGCAAGCCGCTCAGCACGACGTACCACTGGATGTCAGGTCCGTGCATCACCCTCCGTTCGGCGTGCATGCGAGCCGAGCACGACACCGCCGACGGCGGCGACGAGCAGCACGATCGACGTGATCTCGAACGCCAGTAGGTGATCGGTCAGGAACAGCTTCCCGATCGCCTCGGGCGAGCCGAAGCTGCGTCCGATATGGCTGGGCTTGGTCAGGAAGCCGCCGGTCTTCAGGCCGACGACCACGATCACCTCGGCCAGGACGGCACCGCCGGCGGCGACGGCTCCCAGGATCTGCCAGGACGGGCCGCCCGACCACGGCGACTCCTCGCTGCGGTCGCCGAGGTAGGCGATCACGAACAGGAACATCACCATCACCGCGCCGCCGTAGACGAGCACCTGGCCGGCCGCCACGAACTCACCGGAGAGCAACAGGAAGAGGACGGCGAGAGCGGCAAGATTCCCGATCAGCGACAGCGCCGAGTAGAACGGGTTGCGGAAGCTGACCACCGCGAGGCCGCTCGCGAGGCACGCGAACGCGGCGACGAACCAGACGACCCAGACCAGGAAATTTGCCATTGGCTCTAACTGTGATCCTGGTAGTAGGGGATCGGAGTGTCGTAGAGGTCGCGGTCGGCGACGGGCATGCGCTTGATCGGGGGCGCGAGCAGGATGTCCTTCGTGTAGATCAGGTCGTCGCGGTTGTACTCCGAGATCTCGAACTCGTTGCCGAGCGTGATCGCGTCGAAGGGGCAGGCGAGCTCGCAGTACCCGCAGAAGATGCAGCGCGACATGTTGATCTCGTAGATGCGCGCGTAGCGCTCACCGGCGGAGACGCGATTCTCGGCGGTGTTCTCGTCCGCGACGACGCGGATGCAGTCCGCGGGGCACGCGGCCGCGCACAGCGAGCAGCCGACGCATTTCTCGAGACCGTTCTCGTGGCGGTGCAGCCGGTGCCGCCCGCGGTAGCGCGGGTACACCGGGCGCTTGTACTCCGGGTACTGCTGGGTGATCGGCTTCTTGAAGATCTGCTTCAACGTGACGCCGAAGCCCTTGAGTGTGTTGGGAACGACGAAGCTCATTTGATCAGCACCACCAGGAACGCGGTCACGACCGCGTTCGCCGTTGCGACCGGCAGCAGCACCTTCCAGCCGAACCGCATCAGCTGGTCGTAACGCAGGCGCGGCTGGGTCGCGCGCAGCCAGATGAAGACGGCGACGAGGGTGAACAGCTTCAGCACGAACCACACAGGCCCGAACTTGTCGAGCGAGTGCACCCATGGGAAGTGGTAGCCGTCGAAGAAGAGGGTCACGCAGAGGCCGGAGAGAGTCAGCATGTTGATGTACTCGGCCGCCTGGAAGAGCCCCCAGCGCATCCCCGAGTACTCGGTGTGATACCCGGCGACGAGTTCGGTGTCCGCCTCCGGCAGGTCGAACGGCGCGCGCGAGGTCTCGGCGGTGCCGCCGATCAGGAATACCACCAGGCCGACGATCTGCGGGATGAAGAACCAGAGCGTCGCCTGCTGCTTGTCGACGATCTGCGACAGGTTCAGCGACTGCCCCATCAGCACGACGCCGAGCACGCTCAGCGCCAGCGACACCTCGTACGAGACGAGCTGTGCGCAGGTGCGCATCGAGCCGAGGATCGAGTACTTCGACTCCGACGCCCAGCCGCCAATGATGAATCCGTAGATGCCGATCGAGCCGAGCGCGAAGATCAGGATCAGCGAGATCGGCAAGTTGGCGACGGAGCCGCTGATGTAGTGCCCGTCGACCGTCCAGCCGCGTCCCCAGGGCAGAACGCTGAACGCGAGCAGCGCCGTGAACATCGAGACGACAGGCGCGATGATGTAGAGCGGCTCCTTGGCGGCCGACGGGGCGAATGCCTCCTTGCGGATCAGCTTCAACAAGTCGGCGATCGGTACCAGCAAACCCTTCGGGCCCGCACGGTTCGGGCCGAAGCGCAGCTGCATCCGCCCAAGCAGCTTCCGCTCGAGCCAGGTGGTGAAGGCGAAGAAGACCATGACCACGTTGATCACGAGGAGGGCCTTCGGGATGGTGATCCACCAGGGCTCGTGCACGCCTAGACGCTCACTTCGACGGTCAGGTGCAGGCCCTCGGCGTGCTCCAGCGCGATGCGAACGGCTCCGGCCGCGAGGTCGCGGGCGATCCGTGCGCGTAGCTCGAGCGACGTGCCGTTCGAGGCGACGGTGACGGTGGCGCCGTTGCGGATCCCGCGCGAGCGCGCGTCCTCTGCCGACAGCTCGACCTCGGCGGCGGGCCGCTGGAAGTGCAGCTCGGGCGTTCGCTCGACCGCGGCGCCGGAGAAGAGCGGCTTATAGGCGATCAGGCGCAAGCCTTTGCCTTGTCCCACTGGCTTACTTGGAGCGGTCGTCGGTCGCTCCGGCGTCGCGGCGCGCGGCGGGAGCGGGGCGCGTTCGCCGAGCTCGGCGAAGGTGACGCCGCCGTAGCAGCGCTCGGAGATCTCGTCGAAGACGACCGAGGCGTGAGGAGAGATCTCGACGCCGAACTGCTCGCCGAGCTTCGCGAGCCACGCGAGCACGTCGGGTACGGGCGCGAGTACGGCGCGGCGCTGGCGCTGCAGCCGCCCTTCGAGGTTGACGGTCGTCCCGTCGCGCTCGAGGTAGCTCGTGCCGGGAAGAACGAGGTCGGCGAAGCTCCGGAAGCTCTCTTCGAACAGGCCGATGCCGATCACGATCTCCGCCTCGGCGGCGAGGGCGCGGACGTCCTCGTTCATGGCGGCTTCGTCGCCCGAGATGAGCAGCACGCGTGGAGAGTCGTCGACGGGATCTTCGTCACCGGCCGCGCTCCAGGCGTCGGCGACACCGCGGCCGTTCGGCGTGAACGGCAGGACGTAGACGTGCGTCGCGTCGACGAGAGCGACGTTCGCCGGGTCGTCGGTGACGATCGCGTCGACGGCGGCTGTCGGCCGCTCATAGGAGACAGAGGCTCCGGCGCGCCGAGCGGCCTTCAGCCAGAGATCGACGATCGGCGCACGCTCGACGACGGGAACGTCGCAGAGCACAGCGATCGTGTGCGCGTCACGCAGGGCGGACAGCGGCGAGCCGCCGAAGTCGGACGGCTCCTCGGTGAGCACAGCGTTGTGCGCTCCGAGCCCGCGCCGCATCAGCTTCGCGAGGGCGTATGCCTCCTCAACGGACTCGCCACCGGAGAGCGCGGTCACGGTCGATGCGCCGCCCTCGCGCAGCAGGTTTGCCGCGTGGTCGATTGCGTCGTCCCACGAGATCGGCTCGAAGCGGCGCGGGCCGGCCTTGCGGAGCGGCGTCGTGATCCGGTCGGCGGCGTCGAGATGCGCGTAGGCGAACCGACCCTTGTCGCACAGCCAGCCCTCGTCGATCTCCGGATGGTTGCGCGACTGGATCCGCTTGACCTTGCCCTCGCGGGTCGTCGCGTTGATGTTGCAGCCGACCGGGCACATACCGCAGACCGATGGCACGGTCTGGATCTCCCAGGGGCGCGCCTCGAAACGGTACTGCGTCGAGGTCAGCGCACCGACAGGGCAGATCTCGGTCACGTTGCCGGAGAAGTGGCCTTTGTACGGCTCGTCCTCGAACGTCGCGATCACGGATTCCGCGCCGCGGTTGATCGCGACGAGTTGCCCGTCCTCGGCGACGCCTTCGCTGAAGCGCGTGCAGCGGTAACAGAGGATGCAGCGTTCGCGGTCGAGCGCGATCAGCGGCGAGATCGGAATCGGCTTCTCCATCGTCCGCTTCGGGAACGTCATCCGCGTGTTGCCGGGGCCGTAGCGGAACGTCAAGTCCTGCAGCGGACATTCGCCGCCCTTGTCGCAGACCGGGCAGTCGAGCGGATGGTTGACGAGGATGAATTCGAGGGTCGCGTTCTGCCCCTCGGCAGCCTGCGCCGACGACCGCGCGGTCTTCACGACCATCCCGTCGACGGCTGTCAGGGTGCAGCCGGCCTGGAGCTTCGGCATCCCCTCCACCTCGACGAGGCACATGCGGCAAGCCCCGACCGGCGGCCCGAGCCGCGGCTCGTAACAGAAGACGGGAATCTCGATCCCGGCCGCCGCGGCCGTCTCGACCATCCCGGTGCCCTTCGGCACCTGCACCTGCCGCTCGTCGATCGTGACGGTGACCAGCTCGGGCGCAGGCTTCGTCACGCCAGAGACCTGTGGATCGTTTGTGACACTTCGACAAGCGTCGTTTGGCGAACGGCCAGGTCCCGGATTGCGACGGCCGGAAGGATGAGAACTGCTCGAAGGCTGGCCGCGCGCGAAGGGCTGTGGATGATCTGTGACACTTTTGTCACGCTGGTTTGGCGACGGGCCACGTCCTGCGGGGCCACGGCGGAATCGTTCACGCGAACGACCCGACCGGCTCGTGGGAGTGGAGGCGTGCGTTCATCGCGACCGGGGCAAGGACGTGATCGAGCGGGGAGCTGTCACCGAACGGGCAGCCGCCCTCGTCGATGTGGGCGATGAACTCGTCGCGGAATTTCGCGACGTAGCTCGCGACGGCCATCGCCGCGGTCTCGCCGAGCGGGCACAGGCACTTGCCGTTGATCCGGTCGCACACGTCGAGCAGCAGGTCGAGCTCGGCGCTCGTCGCGTCGCCGGCCTCGAGCTTGCGGAGGATCGCCGTCATCCAGCGCGTTCCCTCTCGGCACGGCGTGCACTTGCCGCACGATTCGTGCTCGTAGAATTCGCTGACGCGGATCCCGAGCTGCACCATGCAGACGCGCTCGTCGAGGCAGATCACGCCGGCCGAGCCCATTGCCGTATGCAGTTGCAACAGCGAATCGAAGTCGTAGCCGACATCGATCTCGTCGCCGCGCAGGATCACCGTCGATGAGCCGCCCGGAATCACCGCCTTCAGCGTGTGGCCGCCGGGGACCCCGCCGCCGAGGTGCTCGGCGTAGATCAGGTCGCGGAGTGAAATCCCAGGCTCGATCTCGTAGTTGCCGCCATTCGCGACGTGCCCTGAGATCGAAACGACGCGCGTGCCGCGCGAGTCCTCGACGCCGAGCTTTGCGTACTCAGCGGCACCGAGCTCGAGGATCGGCGCGACTGTGGCCATCGTCTCGACGTTGTTGACCACCGTCGGCGACGCGTACACACCCGAGATGGCCGGGAACGGTGGTTTCGAGCGCGGTTGGCCGCGCTTGCCCTCGAGCGACTCGATCAGCGCCGTCTCCTCGCCGCAGATGTACGCACCGGCGCCGCGGTGGACGACGATCGTGACGTCGCCGCGGATCTCCGGCCGGTCTTTCAGCTCCTCGAGGGCGGCGACGATGATCTCGTACGGCCCCGTGTACTCGCCGCGGATGTAGACGAAGATGTTCGTCGAATCGACCGCGTGCGCCGTAATCAAGCAGCCCTCGATGAAGCGGTGCGGCACGCGGGAGAGGATCTCGTTGTCCTTGAAGCTCCCCGGCTCGGACTCGTCGGCGTTGATCACCAGGTAGTGCGGCTTCGGGATCTGCTCCTTCGTCGGGACGAATGACCACTTACGGCCTGTTGCGAAGAACGCGCCGCCACGGCCGCGCAGACCAGACGCGAGCACCTCCTCGGTCACATCGCCCGGCGTCATCTCCCGCGCCCGGGCGAGCTGCTTGTAGCCCCCAGACGCCTCGTACTCCGCCAAGCTCGTCGTCGCGTTGGCGAGGACGATCTCCTTGGTCTCAGCTGCCACGAAGCTCCTCCACGATCGCGACCGCATCCGCCGGCGTGACGTGCATGCGGTAGTGGTGGTCGACCGCGACGATCGTGCCCCAGCCGCAGCCGCCGAGGCACTCGATCGTCTTCAGCGTCACCTTGCCGTCGTCGCTCGTCTCGCCTGCCCGGCAGCCGAGCTCGGACTCGAACGACTCGAGCACCTGCTGCGCGCCGTAGAGAGCGCACGAGACGTTCGTGCACACCTCGACCATGTGCTCGCCCACGGGTGCGAGATTGAACATGTCGTAGAACGAGGCAACCGACTTGCAAAACGCCGGGGTCTCGTCGAGCGCCTCGGCGACCTCGCGCAGCGCGTCGGGTGAGAGCCAGCCGTACTGCTCCTGAGCGAGCCGCAGCGCCGGCAGCACCGCCGACCGCGCTTCAGGCGGGTACTTCGCCCGCTCGCTCTGAATCGCCTCATAAAGATCGGTCACCGGTCGACCTCGCCCATCACGGTGTCGAGCGAACCGACGATCGCGATCATGTCCGCGATCAGCGCGTCGGTCATGCACGTCGCGGTCGCCTGCAGCGCGACGAACGACGGCGCGCGGAACTTGACCCGCCACGGCTTCGGGCCGCCCTCCGAGCAGATGTAACAACCGAGTTCGCCGCGCGGCGACTCGATCGCGAAGTAGACCTCGCCTTCCGGGACGCGGAAGCCTTCGGTGACGAGCTTGAAGTGATGGATCAGCGACTCCATCGAGGTGTGCAGCTCGTGACGCGGTGGCAACACGACCTTGCGGTCGTCTGCGATCCACGGCTCGCCTTCCATCTGCTCGAGGCGGTCGAGGCACTGGTTGACGATGTGCACCGACTCACGCATCTCGGCCATGTGCACGCGGTACCGGGCATAGACGTCGCCCTCCGGGAACACGGGAACGCGGAAGTCGAGCTGGTGGTAGGCGAGATAGGGCTCACTGCGCCGGATGTCCCAGTCGACGCCCGACGCACGCAGCACCGGCCCCGACTGGCCGAGCGCGATCGCGTCGGCGGCGGACAGGAGCCCGACCCCTTCGGTGCGCTCCAGCCAGATCTTGTTGCGGGTCAGCAGCGTCTCGTAGTCGTCGATCGCGTGCGGCATCCATTCGCAGAACTTCCGCGCCTCGGGGTAGAAGCCGCGCGGAATGTCCTCGGCCAGCCCGCCGACCTGGAAGTACCGCGTGTGCATCCGGTAGCCCGTCACGAGCTCGAACAGGTCGAGGACCAGGTCGCGCTCGCGGAACGCGTACCAGAACATCGAGATCGCGCCGAGCTCGAGCGCCGAAGTGCCGAGCCACACGAGATGCGAGTGGATGCGGTTCAGCTCGCAGAGCAACGTGCGCATCCAGATCGCCTTCGGCGGGATCTCGAGTGAGAGCATCTTCTCGACCGCGCCGACGAAGACGTACTCGTTGTTCTGGTACGAGACGTAGTCGATGCGCTCCGGGTACGTGATGCACTTCCACCACGTCTTCTGCTCCATGTTCTTCTCGAAGCCCGTGTGCAGGTAGCCGATCACCGCCTCCAGACCGGTCACGTCCTCGCCGTAGAGATCGACGATCAGCCGCAGCACGCCGTGGGTCGACGGATGGTTCGGCCCGAAGTTGACGGTCATCACGTCACCGGTCGCCTGCAGCTCCGGCGTCGTGCGCAGCACCGTCGGGATGGGTCGCGGGATGCGCGTGCCTTCGTAGATCCGCGAGCGAGGGGGTGCGACGGCCATCTCTATCGCTCCTCTGAGAAGCGGACAGGCTCGCCGCCGATCGGATAGTCCTTGCGCAGCGGGTGCCCCTCCCAGTCGTCGTCGAGGAGGATGCGCTTCAGGTTCGGGTGGCCGTCGAAATGGATGCCGAGCATGTCCCACGCCTCGCGCTCATGCCAGTCGGCGGTCGGCCACACGTCGATCACCGACGGAACGGGCTCGCCGTCGTCGACCCAGGTCTGCAGCCGCACGCGCTGCGGCCGGTCGCTGATCGCGAGCAGGTGATAGTTGACCGCGAACCGCTTGCGCTTCGGCGGCGGTGAAGCCTGGAAACCTTGCGTCATCGGCAGGTTCAGGTCGCGCCCGCCCGCGGTGCCGATGTAGCCCGACACCTCGAGCGAGCCCCAGCCGAGGTAGTCGACACCAGTGACGTCGGCGAGGAACGTGAACCCGGCTTCGTCACGGAGGTGGACTGCCGCCTCGAGGAGGTCGCCGGGCTCGACGACCAGCGTCGTCTCACTGTGCCGGTCGATCCGCTCGACCAGCCCGGGCAACGCGGAGTACTCGCTCAAGAAGCGACGCTCCGCAGCTCGTACGCAGGCGGCACGCCGGCCTGGACGGCCTCATGCAGGCGGATGATCCCCTCGATCAGCTGCTCCGGACGTGGCGGGCAGCCGGGCACATACATGTCGACGGAAACGATCTTGTCCACCGACTGGACGATCGCGTAGTTGTTGAACATGCCCCCCGAGGAGGCGCAGGCGCCCATCGCGATCACCCACTTCGGCTCGAGCATCTGGTCGTAGATCTGCCGCAGCGGGGCGGCCATCTTGTGCGAGACGCGACCGGAGACGATCAGCAGGTCGGCCTGCCGCGGCGAGCCGCGGAACGGTTCCATCCCGAAGCGCGCAATGTCGTAGCGGCTCGAGACGATCGACATCATCTCGATCGCGCAGCAGGCGAGCCCAAAGGTGTCCGGCCACATCGAGTTCGTCTGCGCCCAGGCGACTGCTTTGCCGAGCGTCGTCAGGCCGACCTTCTGCTCGAGGTCGTTGACCTCGTCCTCGAACTTCGAGGAGCTCTTCGTCGGCCAGAGCAGGCGCTCCGACTTGAGGCCGTGGTCGCGAAGGCGCTTGTCGTCTAGTGCCATTCGAGCGCGCCTTTCCGCCAGATGTAGACGTACGCGACGAGCAGGATCGTCAGGAACGCCAGAAACTCGAAGAAGCCGAACCAGCTCAGCAGGTGCAGGATCACCGCGAGCGGATACAGGAAGACGATCTCGATATCGAACAGGATGAACAGCATCGCGGTCAGGTAGAAGCTGACCGTGAACCGCTGACGCTGCGGCGGACCCTGCGAAACGCCGGACTCGAATGGGATCGTGCGAGCCCTCACGCGGCGGTGCGGCCGCTGCGCGAAGACGAAGCTTCCGATCATCATCGTTGCCGGGATCATCAAGGCGAAGAGCCCGTAGATCGCAAACGGCAGCCAGTCGTTGAACAACCTGCCTCCCTGTGCTGTCGGGCCGGACGCTAGCACCTCGATTCGGCACGCACGAACCGAACCGCGATGCCAGGAAAATTCGGCGTTACAGGTGTCACGAACTTCCATTCCGTGGCCGCATGGCTACACTTTGGGAGATGGCCGCGATCGAACAGGAAACGACCGACCTCGTCACCCTCACAGCAGGGGCGGCGGTGAAGATCGGCAACCTGATGGCGCAGGAGCCGGCCGGTGAGGCCGAGGTCCTTCGCGTCGCGATCCAGGGCGGAGGCTGCAGCGGCTTCGAATACGCGCTCGGCTTCGACCGGGGCGCGCAGGCGGGCGACCTCGAGCTCGAGTTCCACGGGGTCAAGGTGGTCGTCGACCCGTTCAGCGCGCCATATCTCCAGGGTTCGACCATTGACTTCCTCGAGGGGCTCCAGGAGTCAGGCTTCAAGATCGACAACCCGAACGTCGCCTCGGCGTGCGGGTGCGGCTCGAGCTTCCAGGTCGCTGAGGGCGAAGCGCCCGAAGCCGCCGCCGGCTGCGGTACCTGCGCCCACTGAGCGTCCCTCAAACCCCGAGCGCCTCTCAAACTCCGATGGGTCCTCTTCGCGTCGCCGTCGTCGGTGCCGGGCCGGCCGGTTTCTACACTGCTGACGCACTGCTGAAGAGCGACGATCCCGAGGTGGAGGTCGACGTGATCGACCGGCTGCCGACGCCACACGGACTCGTTCGGCTCGGCGTCGCGCCCGACCACGAGAACATCAAGGCCGTCTCGCGGGCCTTCGAGAAGACGGCTGCGCGGCCCGGCTTCCGCTTCTTCGGGAACGTCGAGGTCGGCCGCGATGTCCCACACGAGGAGCTGCTGCGGCTCTACGACGCCGTTGTCTACTCGGTCGGCGCCCAGACCGACCGCCGCCTCGGCATCCCCGGCGAAGACCTATCCGGCTCCTGGCCCGCGACGGCGTTCGTGGCCTGGTACAACGGCCACCCGGACTTCCAGGATCTGGAGTTCGACCTCTCCCACCCACGCGCGGTCGTGATCGGCAACGGCAACGTCGCGATCGACTGCGTCCGGATGCTGGCCCTCACCGCCGAGGAGCTCGGCCCGACCGATACGACCGACGACGCCATCGACGCGATCGTCGGCTCCGGGCTCGAGGAGATCGTGATGCTCGGCCGGCGCGGGCCGGTGCAGGCGGCGTTCACGCCGCCCGAGCTGAAGGAGCTAGGAGAGCTCCACGGGGCCGATGTCATCGTCGATCCGGCCGAGCTCGTGCTCGATGCCGCGAGCGAGGCCGAGCTCGAGGCCGATCGCGAGCGCGCCCGCCGGAACATCGACCTGCTGCACGAGTACGCTGCACGGCCTCCGGCCGGGAAGCCGCGCCGGATCGTGCTTCGGTTCCTGGCCTCGCCGGTCGCGATCGTCGGCGACGGGCGGGTCGAGGGCGTCGAGGTCGTCCACAACGAGCTGGTCGTCGAAGACGGGCGGATCGTCGCCCGTCCCTCCGGCCCGCCCGAGCTGATCCCCGCCGGGCTCGTGCTCCGAAGCGTCGGCTACAAGGGCGTCGCGCTCCCGGGCGTCCCGTTCGACGACGCCGGCTTCGTGATCCCGAACGACGGCGGGCGGGTGCACTGCGAGCGAACCTACGCAGCGGGCTGGATCAAACGCGGGCCGAGCGGCGTGATCGGAACGAACAAGAAGGACGCGACCGAGACCGTCGAGCTGCTGCTCGCAGACGCGCGCGCAGGGAAGCTCCATTCGGAGGGCGGAGAGCTCGGTTCGCTGCTCGCGGAGCGCGGCGTCAGGTTCGTCGCACACGCCGGCTGGCAGGCGATCGACGGCGCAGAGCGAGCCGCGGGTGAGCCTCTCGGCCGCCCACGGGTCAAGCTGCGAACCTGGGAGTCGCTGCTCGACGTTGGTCTACCATCCGCGCCGTGAGCGAACACTGGGGCGGTGAGACTACGAAGGCGATCGCCAACTTCCCGGTCTCGGGGGAGCCGATCCCCGCCCACGTCGCGCGTTGGCTCGGACGCATCAAGGCAGAGGCCGCTCGTGTCAACGCGGAGCTCGGACTGCTCGACGCAGACCGGGCCGAGCGGATCGCGGCTGCCGGCGACCGGATTGCGGCGGGCGAGCTCGACGACCAGTTTCCGATCGACGTCTTCCAGACCGGTTCCGGGACGTCGTCGAACATGAACGCGAACGAGGTGATCGCCTCGATCGCCGGCGAGGGCGTCCATCCGAACGACCACGTCAACATGGGCCAGAGCTCAAACGACGTGTTCCCGTCGGCGGTCCATCTCGCCGCGCTCGACCAGACCGTCAACGACCTGCTCCCAGCGCTCGATCATCTGGCGCACACGCTCGAGGCGAAGGCAGCGGAGTTCGCCGACGTCGTCAAGTCGGGCCGCACCCACTGGATGGACGCCGTGCCCGTGACACTCGGACAGGAGTTCGGCGGCTACGCGGCGCAGGTGCGCGAAGGCCATGCGCGGGTCTCCTCGTCGCTCGAGCGTCTCGGCAAGATCCCGCTCGGTGGCACCGCCGTCGGCACCGGCCTGAACACGCATCCCGAGTTCGCCGAGCGCGTCCGGGCGAGGCTCGAGCAGGCGACCGGGCTGACGATCTCGCCGCCGGCCGACCCGTTCGAGTCGCAGGCCGCGCGCGACGGGCTGGTCGAAGCGTCGGGCGCGCTGAAGACGCTCGCTGTCAGCCTGACCAAGATCGCGAACGATCTCCGCTTCCTCGGCTCGGGGCCTCGCGCAGGCCTCGGCGAGATCTTCCTGCCCGAGTTGCAGAAGGGCTCGTCGATCATGCCCGGCAAGGTCAATCCGGTGATCCCGGAGGTCGTCACCCAGGTGGCGGCTCAGGTGATCGGCAACGACGCGGCGATCGCGATCGGCGGCATGCAGGGTCATTTCGAGCTGAACGTGTTCGTGCCGCTGATCGCCCGGAACCTGCTGCAGTCGATCAAGCTGCTCGCTGCCGCTTCCCGGCTACTCGATACCAAGTGCGTCGCGGGAATCGAGGCGAATCTCGCCCAGACCGAGCGGTTTGCGGAGTCGACGCTCGCCGCCGCCACCGCCCTCAACCCCTACATCGGCTACGACCGGGCGACCGAGATCGTGAACGAGGCGGTCGCCTCCGGGCGAACGCTCCGCGAGGTCGCGCGGGAGATGGGCGTGACGGACAAGGTGCTCGACGAGGCGCTCGACTATCGCAAGATGGCGCGCCCGCACGGCTGACACCAGCCCGGGCCCTGACACAAGTCAGTAGGCGACGGCGCCGCGGCCGGTCTCGGCCGCGTGGCGTTGCTCATCGGCGCGATAGCTCGATCGCACGAGCGGCCCGGAGAAGACCGAGCCGAAGCCAATCGCCTCACCCTGTTCGCGGAACCAGCGGAACTCATCCGGATGCACCCAACGGTCGATCGTCGCGTGCTTCGAGCTCGGTTGCAGGTATTGGCCGATCGTGACGACGTCGACGCCGTGCGCGCGCAGGTCGCGCATCGTTTCGACGACTTCGTCGTTCGTCTCGCCGAGGCCCACGATGATGCCGCTCTTCGTCAGCACCGGATATTCGGCGATCTCCTTGGCGCGGCGCAGGAGTTGCAGCGCGCCGTCGTAGCTCGCCTTCGCACCTCGCATCCGGCGGTGCAGTCTCCGCACCGTCTCGATGTTGTGGTTGAACACGTCGGGGCGCGCGCCGATCACCGTCTGCAGCGCGGTTTCCTCGACGCCCAGGAAGTCTGGCGTCAGCACCTCGATTTTCGCCTGCGGCAATTTCGCCTTGACTGCGCGGATCGTCGCGGCGTAGTGGGCTGCGCCCTTGTCGGGCACATCGTCGCGGTCGACCGACGTCACGACCACGTGCTTCAGGTTCATCTGCGCCGCGGCCTGGGCGAGCCGAAGCGGCTCGAGCGGGTCGACCGGCTCGCTGGGTCGACCCGAGTGGACGTAGCAGTAGCGGCACGCCCGGGTGCACGTCTCGCCGAGGATCTGGAAGGTCGCGGTGCCGCGGCCCCAGCACTCTGCGATGTTCGGGCAGCGCGCCTCTTCGCAGATCGTGTTCAGGCGCTGGCCGTGCAGCAGCTTCTTGACGTCGTAGTAGCTGCCGTTCGCCGACGGCGCTCGCACTTTCATCCACTCGGGGCGGCGCGGGCGCTCTTCGACAGGTACCGACGTCTCCACGGCCATCAGTCTAGAGAGGGAGTGCGGGCGTCCGGTCGACGAGAGCCGCGTAGCGGCCGTCTGCCTCCACCAGTTCGTCGTGCGTCCCGATCTCCGCCACGCGGCCGCGGTCGAGCACGACGATCTGGTCGGCGTCGTAGACCGTCGAGAGCCGGTGCGCGATCGCGATCGTCGTGCGTCCCTCGGCGAGCCGGTCGAGCGCATCCTGCACCTGCCGCTCGGTCTCGGTGTCGAGCGAGCTTGTCGCCTCGTCGAGGATCAGGATCGGCGGGTTCCGCAGCACTGTCCGAGCGATCGCGATGCGCTGCTTCTCGCCGCCCGAGAAGCGGTAGCCTCGCTCGCCGACGACGGTGTCGTAGCCCTGCGGCAGCGACGCGATCAGGTCGTGGATCTGAGCCGCCACGGCGGCAGCCTCGATCTCCTCGTCGGTCGCCTCGGGCTTGGCGAAGCGAAGGTTCTCGCGGACGCTCGCGTGGAAGAGGTACGTCTCCTGAGAGACGACGCCGACGAGCCGGGCGAGCGACGCGAACGACAGGTCACGGACGTCGGCGCCGCCGATCGAGACGCTGCCCTCGCCGACGTCGTAAAGACGCGCGGCGAGATAGCCGAGTGTTGTCTTGCCCGATCCGGTCTCGCCGACGAGAGCGGTCTTCGTGCCGACCGGAACGGTGAAGGTCACATCTTCGAGCGTCCAGGTGTCGTCGCCGTAGCGGAACCACACGTGGTCGAAGGAGACGTCGCCGACCGTGTCGAGCTCGCGGGGGTTCTCGCGTTCGTCGATGTCGACGGGCTGGTCGAGGTAGTCGAAGATGCGGTCGAAGAGGGCGAGCGAGGTCTGGACGTCGAGGCTGACGCCGAGCAGCGAGCCGACTGGGAAGAAGAGCCGTGTCTGTAGGGTCGTGAACGCGACGAGCGTCGGTACCGAGATCGCGTGCGAGCCGTGGGCTAGCGCGAGCCCGCCGAACCAGTAGACGGCGGCGGGCATCACCGCGAACGTCGTTTGGATCATCGCCATCATCCAGCGGCCGGCCATCCGCTGGCGTACTTCGAGCTCGGCGAGCAACTCCGACTCGGTGTCGAACCGGTCTGCGAGCTCTTCGGAGCGGCCCATCGTCTTGCCGAGCAGGATCCCCGAGACCGAGAGCGACTCCTGGACGAGGCTCGAGATGTCGGCGAGCGTCTCCTGGGTCGACTTCGCGATCTTCCTGCGCTCGGCGCCGACGCGACGTGTGAGGAGGACGAAGAGTGGGATCAACGCGAACGCGAAGCCGGACAGCTGCCAGCTGAGCGCGATCATCCCGATCATCGTTGCGATCACCGTCGTCACGTTCGAGACGATCGACGTCGCCGTGCTGGTGACAACGCTCTGGACGCCGCCGATGTCGTTCGAGATCCGCGACTGCACCTCTCCGGTGCGCGTGCGCGTGAAGAACGCGAGCGAGAGACGCTGGAGGTGCCGGAAGACGGCGGTGCGCAGGTCGTGCATCACGCGCTGGCCGACCTGGTTCGAGAGCAGCGTCTGCCAGACGCCGATCGCGCCCGTGACGACCGCGATCGCGATCATGCCGCCGGCGTAGATCGAGAGCGCGGTCGTGTCGTGCCGCTGGATCGCCTGCAGGACCGATCTGAGCAGGAACGCCGGCACCACGCCGATCGCGGCCGAGATGAGGATCAGCCCGAGCACGATCGAGAGCCGGAAGCGGTAGGCGCGGAAGAGCGCGGCGACGCGTCTCAGGTTCGCACGGCGAACGGCGGGGTCGTTCGGGCGCTCTGGCGGCTCGTCGTGCGAGAAGAACGAACGGGGCATGTCATCAAAGTAGAGAACGCCGGTACGCTCGTGCCGTGCGGCGGGTCTGTGTCTTCTGCGGCGCCTCGAGCGGGCGCTTGCCCGCCTACGCCGACGTGGCGCGGGCGTTCGGCGCCGCCGCGGCGGGTCGCGGGGTCGGCGTCGTATACGGTGGCGGCGGCGTCGGGCTGATGGGCGCCGTCGCCGACGGAGCGCTCTCGGCGGGTGGTGAGGTGGTCGGAGTGATCCCGCGGTCGCTCGTCGACCGCGAGCTCGCGCACGCAGGCCTGACCGAGCTGCACGTCGTCGACTCGCTCCATGAGCGGAAGGCGCTGATGGCCGAGCTTGCGGACGGCTTCGCCGCGCTGCCGGGCGGCTTCGGCACGCTCGACGAGCTGCTCGAGCAGTTGACGTGGTCGCAGCTCGGCCTGCACGCGAAGCCTGTCGGCCTGCTCGACGTCGAGGGCTACTGGGCGCCGCTGATCGCGCTCGCTCGCCACGCGACCGAGGCAGGCTTCGTCCGCGAAGCGGACCTGGCGGCGATCGCGGTGGCCGAGGACCCGAGCGCCCTACTCGACCGCCTCGAGCGCCTGACCCACGAGCCGCGCCCGCGTCCCAAGTGGACGAACCCGACGGCCCCATAGCGAGAATTCACTCTTTTGTTGCACTTCCGTCACTGTTCTTCAACGGTGGCTGCCACCGGGCGGGTCGCGACCAGCCATGCCTCTCCGGGCGTCTTGACATGCCCCGCGAACCTCGTTCGAACCACGCTCCGACGAGGTTCGTGAGTTTCGTCAGCTCGGGACGGTCGCCGGTACCGGAAGCGCGTCGACCCGGGTCGGCTCGAACGCGAAGCCGAAGACGTCCGCCAGCGCCTGCGCTGCGGCGGGACGCACGTCGTCGACCGCGAGCGGACGGCCCAGCTCCCGCGCCATCGACGTGAACTGGAAGCCGTCGAGCCCGCACGCGGTGATCCAGTCGGTGAACGGCGCCGGGTCGAGATCGACGTTCAGCGCATACCCGTGCGTCGAGACCCACTTCGCCAGATGGATCCCGATCGAGGCGATCTTGCGGGGCGGCGACTCGAGCCAGATCCCGGTCAGCCCTTCGATCCGGGTCGAGGCGACGCCGAACGCGCCGGTCGTCCGGATCAGCGCGTCCTCGAGGTCGCGACAGTACTTCCGGACATCCTGGCCGTGCCTCGTCAGGTCGAGAATCGGGTAGCAGACGAGCTGCCCCGGAGCGTGGTATGTGGACTTGCCGCCCCGATCGACCTCGACGACGTCGACCTCTGCGCCTTCTGGAACGTGGACCTCGCCCTCCTCGGTCCGCCGTCCGAGCGTGATCGTCGGCGGATGCTCGAGGAAGAGCACTGTGTCGGGTTGCGACCCGTCCCTGACCGCCGCGGCGACCGACCGCTGTAGCTCGAGCGCCTCGCGGTAGTCGACGACGCCCAGGTTGACGAGCTCCGCGTGCCTAGTAGTCAGATTCGCCCCAACCTTCGAGCCGCTCGCGCAGGTCGCGCAGGAACCGCCCGGCCAACGCGCCGTCGACGAGACGGTGGTCGTAGGTCAGCGTCAGGTTCATGATCGACCGGATCGCGAGCGCGTCCGCGCCGTTCGCGTCGGTGACGACCCAAGGCCGCTTGACGATCGCGTAGGTCCCGAGGATCGCGGCCTGCGGCTGCGAGATAACCGGCGTGCCGTGGAAGGTGCCGTAGCCGCCCGGGTTCGTGATCGTGAACGAGCCGCCGGCGACATCGTCGGGTGTCAGCTTCTTGTCGCGCGCGCGCTTCGCGATGTCCGCGATCCCCTTCGCCATGCCGAGCAGGTTCAGCGTTTCCGCGTTCTTGACGACCGGGACGATCAGCCCCTTGCCATCGGCGAGCTCGACTGCGAAGCCGAGGTTGACGAAGCTCTTCGTGACGATCTTGTCGCCGCGAATCTCGCCGTTCACGTACGGGTAGTCGCGCAGCGTCTCGGTGGTCGCCCGCGCGATGAACGCAAGGTAGGTCGGATTGACGCCGTACGCGGCCGAGTACTCCTTCTTCAGCTTCTCGCGGATCGAGACGACCTTCGACATGTCGACCTCGATTGCGCTCGTGACATGTGCGGACGTGTCGAGCGATTTCCGCATGTGCTCCGCGATCCCGCGCCGCATCGCCGACATCGGCTCGAACGATTCGCCGCTCTGCGGTTCCTGCGCAGTCGGCGCGGCTGCGGCCGGTGCCGGTGCCGGTGCCTGTGTCGGGGCCGGTGGAGCGGGCGTGGCCGCGGGAGCCGGAGCAGCCGGCGTCGCGACCGGCTCGGGGGCTGTCGGCGCGGGAGCCTCGACCGGGGCCGGAGCGCCGGAGGCGATGAAGGCCTGGATGTCCTTTTTCGTGACGCGGCCGCCGCCACCGGTGCCGGGAATCTGCGTCGGGTCGATCCCGTGCTCGGCTGCGATCCTTGCCACGACCGGTGAGACGAACGACCGCCCGTTGCCGGACGGCGGTGCGGCTTGAGGCTCCGCCGGTGCAGGCGCCGGCGCGGCGGGTGCCGCCGTCGGCTCTTCCGCCGTCGGCTCGGGAACGACCTCCGGAGCAAGCTCGGGCTCGACCGCGGGCGGCGGAGGCGCCGGCACTGCGGCTCCCGCCTCGCCGCCGATCCGCGCGAGGACCGTGCCTACCTCCACCGTCTCGCCCTCGGAGACGAGGATCTCGCTGATCACACCCGACGCCGGCGACGGCACCTCCGTGTCGACCTTGTCGGTCGAGATCTCGAGCAGCGTCTCGTCGGCCTCGATCGTGTCGCCGACCTGCTTCGCCCACTTTGTGATCGTGCCCTCCGAGACGGAGACGCCCATCTGGGGCATGACGACGTCGACTGCGGTGTTGGTAGCCATCAGTAGCTCGCGAGCTCCTTGATTCCACGGACGACGTCGTCGACCTGAGGGATGAATGCCTTCTCGAGCGGCGGTGAGAACGGCACGGGTGTGTCGGGCGCCGCGATGCGCCGGACCGGTGCGTCGAGATCCTCGAACGCCTCCTCGGCCACCGTCGCTGCGATCTCGCCGCCGAAACCGCCGGTTCGCGTGTCCTCGTGCAGCACGAGCAGCTTCGACGTCTTCCGGACCGATGCAAGCACCGCCTCCTTGTCCCACGGCATCACCGTGCGCAGGTCGACGATCTCGACCGACACATCCGGCAGCTGCTTCGCCGCCTCCTCAGCCGTGTAGACCATGGCGCCCCACGTCACGACCGTCAGGTCCTCGCCCTCCTGGGCGATGCGCGCCTTGCCGATCGGCGTCACGTAGCGCTCGTCCGGCACCTCGCCCTTGATGCGGCGGTAGAGATGCTTGTGCTCGAAGAAGAGGACCGGGTTCGGATCCTCGATCGCCGCGATGATCAGGCCCTTCGCATCCTCAGGCGTCGACGGGCAGACGCACTTGAGGCCGGGGATGTGGGCGAACGACGACTCGGGGTTCTGCGAGTGGAAAGGGCCGCCCGAGAAGCCGCCGCCCGACGGCAGGCGCAGCACGAACGGCACGGGCGTGCCGGCGCGCCAGCGCTGCTTCGCCGCGATCGTGACGAGGTGATCCCATGCGCAGGAGACGAAGTCGGCGAACTGCATCTCGGCGACCGGGCGGAGCCCCATCATCGCCGCGCCGGTGGCGCCGCCCATGATCGCGGTCTCGGAGAGCGGCATGTCGATCACGCGCCACGAGCCGAACTCCTCCTGGAAGCCCTGCGTGACCTTGAACGCGCCGCCGTAGACGCCGACGTCCTCGCCGAGCACGAACACGCGCTTGTCGCGCCGCATCTCCGAGCGGAGGCCGTCAGAGATCGCCTGGAGGTAAGTCTTCTCCGGCATTACTTGTGGTGGGGCGTGTCGAGGTCCTCGGGCGTCGCATACACGCCCTCCAGTAGCGTCGAGGGGTCCGGCTGCGGCGACTCCTCGGCCCGCTGGAGCGAGTCGTTGAGCAGCTTCTTCACGTAGGCGGTGATGTCGTCTTCCTCCTCCTCGGTCATGTCGACCTGCTCGAGCAGCCACGCGCGGTAGCGCTCGATCGGATCACGCTCCGCCCACTGTTCGAAGAGCTCCTTCGGGACGTAAAAGGCGTCGTCGTGGACGGCGTGGCCCTCCATCCGCAACGTCTGGCATTCGATCAGCGTCGGCCCTCCGCCCTCGCGCGCTTTCTCGATCGCCCGCTTCGTCTCGCGGTAGACGGCGAGCACGTCGGTGCCGTCGACGACGACGCCGCTGAAGCCGTAGGCCGCCGCGCGGTCGGCGAGATACTCGACTGCGTACTCGAGATGCGACGGCGTCGAGTACGCCCACTGGTTGTTGTCGCAGATGAACACGACGGGCAGCTTGCGGACGCCTGCGAAGTTCATCCCCTCGTGCGCGTCGCCGCGGGCCATCGCGCCCTCGCCCGACCAGGCGACCGCGACGCGGCGCTCCTCGCGGATCCGAAACGCGAGCGCGCAGCCGACCGCGACCGGCAGCATCGCGGGTAGGTGGCTGACCATTGCGAGCAGCCCGAGGCGGGCATCGGCCATGTGGACGTTGCCGTCCCGCCCTTGCGCCGGCCCGTCGGCGCGGCCCATGTACTGAGCGAAGACCCGCCACGGCTCGACGCCGCGCGTGATGTGCACGCCCATGTCGCGGTGCAGCGGGGTGCCGACGTCGTCTGGCCCCATCGCAGTCGCGACGCCGACGGCCGAGGCTTCGTTGCCGCGGCCGGTGTAGAACGAGCCCGGGATCTTGCCTTGCCGGTACAGGATGTGCCCGCGCTCCTCGACGCCGCGGGTGATCAGCATGTTGCGGTAAATGCCGAGGAGATCCTCGCGATCGAGGCCTTGTTCCTTGACGTCCTGCAGCGAGCCGGTCGGCTCGGCTACGCGCGCAATCGCCACTGCACTCCTCTCGAAGGGGTAGAAGCGCCTGAATCGTAACGGGCGACTACCCTGGCGGGGTGGGAAAGGCAGCCGACTGGCTTCGCGAGGAGCGCCGGAACGTGCTCGGCCACTGGAGCGCGTTCTGTCTCGAGTGCGGCGCTGCGCGGCGCTGGTTCGTCGATGGCGAGGCGGATGTCCCCGAGACCTGCGCCTGCGGCGGCGCCATTCTCCGCCGCTGTCCGGCTTGCGCGGCGCCGTTCTCGTCGACGTTCGCAGTCGACTGCGAGGAGTGCGGGGCACCGCTCCGCGACCCGGAACTGCTCGGGATGCGGATCAGGCGTTCTGGCTAGCGACGAGCCGCTCGGCGAAGCCTGCGTCGCCGTCGCACAGCCGTTCGAACTCGACCCGGTCGACCGCGAGCAGGCGGACGGCGCTCGTCGCTCGGACGCGCGCCGTGCGCGTGCCGTCAGCTGAGAGCAGCGCGCGCTCGCCGATCACAGCGCCCGTGCCGAGCTCGCGCGTCCTTTCGGGAGCCTCGACGAGAACGGTCCCGGCGAGGATGACGTAAAGCCCGGCGCCGTGCTGGCCCGGCTCGATCAGCACCTGACCCGCGGCGAATTCCGTCTCGGTGCCTGCCTGCTCGAGCAGTTGCAGATCGTCGGCGTTCATCGGGCGAGTATGGCAAAGCCGGGGCGTCGCGTCCGGGCGGCGGTTTGGTACTTCGCCGCATGACCGGCGCGGCTCGACCTGATGTCGGTCAGACTGTCGCTCGGGAAGGTTCGAGGTGGGCGTCGGGGGTGTTCGAAGTACGACGGCTGCAGAACCCAACGGCGCCCATCTAAAGCTCTCAGAAGCCGTAGCTGGGCTTGATCGCCGAGAACCGGATCAGCGTCACCGTGTCCTCGACGCCGATCTCGCGGTTGTAGAGCTGGCCCAGCCACTTGCAGAGCTCGTCCGTGTGGCGGATCTCGGGGTTGTCGTGCTCGATCTCGTTCGGTGAGAGCTCGCCGATCGTCTTCACCTCGACCTTGTCGATCACCGCGTCGAAGACGTGCTGGCGCGGGCTGTAGCGCGCGCCCACGAGCACCGAGACGACCATTCCCTTCTGATATTTCCGCGACTTGTCGCCGAGCCGGATCGTGGCGGTCTTCCGGTTCGACTTGAGCTGCGCCTCGACGATCGGTGAATAGAAGTTCAGTGCGAAAGCAGGCACGGGTGGCCGATCATACGTCCTCGGCCAACCGGGTCAGCGCCCGTTCGGCCATCGCTCGCTCGCCGCGGTAGGCGAGCAGCTGCGGCGCCTCGTCGAGCGGGAGCCAGCGGACGTCGGCGACCTCGTGCCGGAACTCGGCCGGCACGTCACCGAGCCGCCCGCCCTCGTAGCGGACGAGGAAGAAGGAGACGACCTTGAACACCCGCTCGCCCTCCCACGCGAACCAGTAGCGGACGTCGCCGAGCTTCCCGAGCGAGCGCCCGCGGGCGCCGGTTTCCTCGGCGACCTCGCGCAGCGCTGTCGCCTCGCCCCGCTCGCCCTCGTCGATCCGACCCTTCGGCAGCGCCCAGAGGCCGGCTGGTTTGCCGGCGGGCTGGATCGCTGCCAGCATCCACCGTCCGCGCAGACGCCGCACCAGCACGCCTCCGGCCGAGAACTCGCGCCGCACCGGCCGCGGGATCTCAGCGGCAGGCACTTAGATCCGTTCGGCTACAGTTGCGTAGTTGGCACTCACATGGATAGAGTGCCGAAGGTAAGCACAAGCGTGTCACAAGGTGGAGGTTTCACAGATGAATCTACAGCCGCTCGGTGACCGCCTGATCGTCAGTGTCCTCGAGGAAGAGGAGACGACGGCCAGCGGCATCGTCCTGCCCGACACCGCCAAGGAGAAGCCGCAGCGCGGCCGCGTCCTGGCAGTCGGGCCGGGAGCCCGTGACGAGGACGGCGAGCACGTCCCGCTCGACCTCGATGAGGGCGACGAGATCATTTTCAGCAAGTACGGCGGCACCGAGATCAAGCTCGGCGCCGACGAGGTCCTGATCCTCCGCGAGTCGGACGTCCTGGCGAAGGTCGTCGGCGACCGCGCAGCGGTCTAAGGAAGAGGAGAAAAGAGACAGATGGCTCACAAGGAGCTCAAGTTCAGCGAGGACGCACGCCGGGCGCTTCAGCGCGGCGTCGACACGCTCGCAGATGCAGTCAAGGTCACGCTCGGCCCGAAGGGCCGCTACGTCGTCCTCGACAAGAAGTACGGCGCGCCGACGATCACGAACGACGGCGTCACGATTGCCCGTGAGATCGAAGTCGAAGACGTCTTCGAGAACCAGGGTGCTCAGCTGGTCAGAGAGGTCGCGACTGCGACCAACGACGTTGCCGGTGACGGCACGACGACCGCGACGGTGCTCGCCCAGGCGATCGTCCGTGAAGGTCTGAAGAACGTCTCGGCAGGCGCCAACCCGATGGGTTTGAAGCGGGGGATCGAGGCGGCCGTCGAGGCTGTCGTCGAGAACCTGAAGTCACAGTCGACCGAGATCTCGGGCAAGCAGGACATCGCGCGCGTCGCGACCGTCTCGTCGCGCTCGAGCGAGATCGGCGACGTCCTCTCCGAGGCGATCGAGAAGGTCGGCAAGGACGGCGTCGTGAACGTCGAGGAGGGCCAGACTTTCGGCCTCGAGCTCGAGTTCACCGAGGGCATGCAGTTCGACAAGGGCTACCTGTCGCCGTACATGGTGACCGACCCCGAGCGCATGGAGGCCGTGCTCGACGACCCGTACATCCTGGTCGCGAACCAGAAGATCGGTGCCGTCAAGGACCTCCTGCCCGTACTCGAGCAGGTCATCCAGGCCGGCCGCCCGCTGCTGATCGTGGCCGAGGACGTCGAGGGCGAGTCGCTCGCGACGATCGTCGTCAACAAGCTGCGCGGCACCTTCCAGGCCGTCGCCGTCAAGGCGCCGGGCTTCGGCGATCGCCGCAAGCGCATGCTCGAGGACATCGCGATCCTGTCGGGCGGCGAAGTGATCACCGAGGAGATGGGCCTCAAGCTCGAGAACACGAAGCTCTCGCAGCTCGGCCACGCCCGGAAGGTCGTCGTCGCGAAGGACACCACGACGATCATCGACGGCGCCGGCGAGGCAGAGGCGATCAAGGGCCGCATCAAGCAGCTCAAGTCCGAGATCGAGAACACCGACTCCGACTTCGACCGCGAGAAGCTCCAGGAGCGCCTCGCGAAGCTGTCGGGCGGCGTCGCCGTCGTCAAGGTCGGCGCAGCCACCGAGACGGAGATGAAGGAGACCAAGCATCGCGTCGAGGACGCGCTGCAGGCTGCTCGCGCCGCCCTCGAGGAGGGCGTCGTGCCGGGTGGCGGTGTCGCGCTGTTGAACGCAGCCGATGCAGTCAAGGGCACTCTCAACCTCGATGGTGACGAGGCGACCGGCGCCAGGATCATCATCAAGGCGCTCGAAGAGCCCCTCCGTCAGCTGGCGACCAACGCCGGCCTCGAGGGCTCGGTCGTGGTGCAGCAGGTCCGCACGGCGAAGCCGGGCCAGGGCCTGAATGTCGACACCGGCGAGGTCACCGACCTTGTCAAGGCCGGCATCACCGACCCGACCATGGTCACCCGCTCGGCGCTGCAGAACGCCGCGTCGATCGCGAAGAACATCCTGACGACCGAGGCGATCGTCGCCGAGGCTCCCGAGAAGGCAGGCGCCGCGATGGGCGCCGGCATGCCGGACATGGGCGGGATGATGTAAGCAGCCGGATCCCCTTCGGGGGTTCAGCTGTCAGCAGAAATTAGAAAGGCCGCCCAAGGGCGGCCTTTCTAATGGGGATGGGGGAGGGTGGTACGTCCCTGATATCGGCGTGCCACCTTCCTCCACGATCCCTCGAACGAGGGATCAGAACCCGTAGCGCTGCTCGGCCCAGGGATCGGCGTCGTTGTGGTAGCCGTAGCGCTCCCAGAACCCGGGCTTGTCGATGCTCGAGAGCTCGATCCCGCGCAGCCACTTGGCGCTCTTCCAGAAGTACTTGCCGGGCACGACGAACCGCAGCGGGTAGCCGTGGTCCGGCGTCAGCGGCTCTCCGTCGGCATGCGTCACGAGTAAAGCGTTGTCGTCCTCGACGAACGCCAGCGGCACGTTCGAGGTGAAGCCCGCTTCGGCGTGCGCGATCGCGAAGCGCGCGGTCGCATTCGGACGCGCCAGCTTTGCGAGCTCACGCCAGTGCACTCCCTCGAACTGCGCGTCGAACCGCGACCAGCGCGTGACGCAGTGGATGTCCTGCGTCGTCGAGCTCCTCGGCAGCGCATTGAGCTGCTCCCACGTCAGCTCGACCTCCTGCTCGACGTCGCCGAAGATGCGCAGGCTCCAGTCCGAGAGGTCGTCGTACCGCGTGACCGATCCCGCATGCAGCACCGGCCATTTCGCCGTCAGGTACTGGCCGGGCGGGAGCCGCGCTGGGTCGTACCCCGCTTCTTGCACCTTCCGCTCGGCTTTCGACCTGAACATGCTGTCTAGTCTAGGGAGCGTGACCTTCGTTACGCCCGCCGCCGCCGCACCGCGCCCGCGCCTACGTGCGCGTGAAAGGGCCGGACGCGGTCGACTATCTGCAACCGCATGCTCTCGAACGACGTTCCGGCCGAAGGCTCGGTCGACGCGCTCCTGCTCACCCCGAAGGCCAGCGTGATCGCACCGGTGCTGGTCTGGCGGCGCGGGGACGACGACGTGCTGCTCCTGACCGAGCCCGAGCTCGGCGAGCGTGCTGCGATCGCAGCTGACGCGCATGCGCTTCGCCGCGCGCTGCGAGATCGAGCCAGAGGCGCACACCTCGACGATCGTGTTCGGCGCCGCCGGCGGGATCCCGAACCGCGACTACGGCGTTCGAGGCGACCGAGCTCCTCGACGCAGAGCTCGACGCGGCCGGCGAGGAGACCCTCGAGCCGCTCCGGATCCAGGCGGCGACACCGCGCGTTCGGCCGCGAGATCGACGACCGCGTCCTGCCGGCCGAGGCGGGCCTCGACGAGCGCGCCGTGTCGTTCGACAAAGGGCTGCTACCCGGGCCAGGAGCCGATCGCCCGGCAGCACTACCGCGGCAAGGTGAACCGGCGGTTGCGCGTCCTCGAGCTCGACGGCTCCGTCGCCGAGCCTGCGACACGCCGTGCTCTACGGCGAGAAGGAGGTCGGCCGCGTCACGAGCGCGGTGCCCGGGCCTCGCGCTCGCCTACGTGCGCGTCGAGGTGCCCGACGACGCAGAGCTGCGCGTCGGTGGCGCAAGCGCGCGGCTACACTGACCGCTCCCTCGCGCCCGTAGCTCAGGGGATAGAGCGCTGCCCTGCGGAGGCAGAGGTCGCAAGTTCGAATCTTGCCGGGCGCATCGCTCTGTTGAGCAAAATCTGCCCTGGCCCGAGTGCAGGAAGAGCGTGGATTAGTTCGGTGTACTTTGCCTCTGCGCGACCGTCCTCGCATACCGAGAGCGGGTCGCGAGAGAGAGGCCGGACGGTAGCGGGACCCGCTGACTCCCGCGCAGGATGGGTGTTCTTCGCAGATGGGTTTCCATCGGATGGGCGAGGTCACATGAGAGGCGGGAGCGTCGTGGGCGCGACGCGTCTGCCGGGTGCGCTCTGACGAACACGTACTCGATGCGGGTGTACTCGCGGCGATGGTTCGAGCAAAGTCTGCCTGTCGAGAGAATGACCTTGACCGGGTAGGCGTGGCTCGCGCATTCGCACCTAGTCTGCGAAGCATGCGTTCTTCTTTCGTCGCGCTGTCAGGCAGAGGCAGATGTCGGGTGCGCCAGTGGGCGCCCTTGCCCTGCAAATACAACCGCAACCAGCGCAGCGCAAATGAGGAGGTTAACGACGCTAAGCTCGGCTGACTTGTACGGCAGTGGGGTGTACCACCAGCTGACGCTCCAGAAGACCGGAAGGATGAGCCACACTGTCACACGGAGCTGGGCTGCCGCGAGAGGGACGACGAGGATCCCGGCGTAGAAGATCCACACCACGGGCGATAGCGCTAGGCACGCGAGGGAGACCAGTGCGAGAGACTCGACTTCACCCGTCCTGGGCGCCACCACGACGAGGGCGCTGGCTACGACGGCACCGATCAGCAGCGCTACACCGGGGCTCTGCCCAAGCTGCCTTGCAAGTCCCTGCAGGAACGGGCCATCTGCGCCGAACGCGGTCGATGCGAGGCGCAGCACGGCAGGATAATCGAGTAAGCCACGGAAGCCGATAAGGCCCCACGACGTGAGAATGACGGCTGGCGCCGCGATGGCGGTGATCGCGGCCGCACGGTAGCGTCGCGTGATCAGCAGCCAGATCAGGAGCGGTGCGGCGAACAGCTTGATGGCGATTGCCGCTGTAAGAGCACTGGCGGCGAGGCCTGCGCGGTCACGCCACCGCCACATGAGCGCTATCCCTAGGACGACGATCGGGGTGATATTGCCTCCGATGACCGGTAGAACCACGAGTGGGCAGGTGAGCCACAGCGCCCATTGCTCTGGCCTGCGGATTTGGAGCGCAACAAGTATTCCTGCCGCGGCCGAGATCAGCAGTAGTTGGAAGAGCACGACCGCGGTATATGGCGGTAGCCACGAGAGCGGCAGGTAGGGCAAGAAGCCGGACGGTGGGTAGACGGACGCGGGGTCAGCGTTGAGCGACGGATCTTGGTAGGGATTCTTGCTGTGTAACACCTGATGATTGGGCTGCCAGACTGTGCCGTAGAAGTCGGTACGGGTTCCCGACCAGCCTTGAAAGTCGTATACGGCGCCAGCCTCCGTCCCGACGAAATACACGAGAACCGAGAGGAGAAGCACGGCGAGAACGAACCTGGCTAGCCGCTCGTGCATCGTCAGATGCTAAGAGGCGCGAAAGTCGTTGGCAACCGTGACGTTCGGCGGCGCCCGGCCGTTCATGTGGCTTTCCCGAGCACTCATATGGGGTGGGGTCTGTCGAGCGGGCCGGGGGTTTTTCGCCCCGTTGTTTGTGGGGTTCGTTGCGGGGGAGAGCGCATCGGCTGTCGTGGCGTTCGTGTCGCGACCTTATCTGCGCGGCTTGGTGCCGCATGACCGGGTTGCCGAGCGCATCTCGCGAATTCTCGCGGGACAACGCGACCACCCGCCGTGGAGGCTCAGTCTGGCGGCACCGCGCGCGGTGGTGGCGTGATCGTCGCGACAACGGTTCCGCCGGCGAGGTACGGCAGCCCTGTCGCGCTCGACTCCGATCCGCCGAGACGGAAGACAGTCACGGGCGCGGTGACCGGATCGCCTGACTGATCGAAGCGAAGGCTGCCGGTGAATCCATCGGAGAGGTCCGTTCGGTGAAGCGCTTCTACGACGGAGCGTCGGCTCCCATCGGAGGCGGCGATCGCACGGAGAAGGACGTCCACGGCGGCTGCGCTCTGGGCAACCGCGTACGGGATTCGCTCGGTTGTCGGCAGCTGTTGGAGGATGTCGCGGGTACGGGCAGGTAGCTGTGCCGGAACGGTGAGTCCAGCGAAGGTCGCGTAGAAGCGAGCGCCGCTGTCCGCTGCGACGCTCCAGGGAGCGAACGCGTCGGTGACGATCACGGGACGGCCCCGAAGGACGCGTCCAAGCGTTTTCGCCGTCGCCGCCGTCTCGAGGGGGTTACCGACGAAACTGACGAGGAACGCACCGTCGACTCGAAGCCTGCGAAGGCCGTCGGCAAGAGCTTCTTGCCCGCCCTTCCAGAGCAGCGGCACGGCGTGCATGCCCCCGATCCGGCGTGCTGCATAGATGAACCACTGCTCCTGCTTTTGCTGGAGTAGCCCGTCTTGGTTGAAGACCACGGCGATGCGGCGGACGCCCAGACGCCGTGCGAGCACTGCCGCGGCTGCGACCTGGATGTGGTCAGCACCGATCGTTCGGGCGTAGTTGCGCGGGCCACCGGCGTAGAGCTGCGCGAGTGTTGTGGCGGCGCCCCCGAACCCGCGGCGAGTGAGAAACGGCCCGGTGTTGAACGGACTGACCAGCGCGAGCGGCCCATTCGGCGCCCGGTTCGCAAGCGGGATCTCGTCGAGCGCACAGAACGAGTCCGATGGTCCGATCACCCCGACGACCGTGCTGTCGGCTGCGTAGGTTGCCGCGTTGGCGGAGCATTGCCCGTCATCGAACCCGCCCGCCGCCGGCGTTGAGTCGTCGCAGGACTGGTAGCCGACCCGGAAGCGCCCCGCTCGGAAGCCGCGTTGCGCCAACACGGCACGGATCGTGTCGACGGCCGCTCGCGCCACCGTGGCTACCCCCCCTTGCAGTGGGAGATCGGACGCGATCAGCAAGTCCGGCCGGCTCGGCCCGCTGTATGAAACGGGATCGCAGCGCGGACGAGGTCAAGCCGCCGCTGCGACCGATGGCGGCGCCGGATGCCACCCAGACGTGGCCGCTGTCGACGGCGATGTCCTGGGCGCGGGAATCGAGGCGACTCGGCGAACCGCGCGGGTCTGCGGGTCGATCCGGTCAATGGTGTCGTCATAGCTATTGGCCACCCAGACGGCGCCGTCGCCGTACGCGATCGAGGACGCGCCGTAGGCGAGGCGGATGCTCGAGACTTGCCGCGGAGGACCCGGGTCGATTCGCCAGACGAGCCCCTCAGCCGGGGAGGTCGCCCAGACAACGCCGCCGCCCGCAGCGATTCCTTGCAGGTTGAAAAGCGAGGTGACCGGAATCGTCTGGGTGACGCGCGCCGTGCGAGGGTCGATCTGGACGACTGCCCGCCCGTCGACGGCCCAGACCGCGCCGTTCCCGAAGGCGAGAGACGTGGCAGCGAGGTCGGCGACGACCTGTTCGATGCGACCCGTCTTCGGATTCAGTTTCACGGGAGCAAGGTCAGGGCCGATCGCCCAGACCGCATTGCCGCCGACAACGAGATATCGCTCCTCGGGTCGGCGGCCTCCTCCCGAGGACTTCCCGGTTTGAGGGAGGCGCGTGAGCTGCGTACGGGCATGCCGGAAGGCGTCGTAACGCGCCACGCTTGCCGTTCCGACCGCCTCCCCGGCGGGGGCGCTGCCGACCCACAACGTTGTCGGCGTCGCGGCGAGGTCGGTCGGGACGAGCGCAGGCCCGAACGTCGCAACGCGCTCTTCCCGTGCGGTATCGATCTCGCTGATCGTCCCGTCGCCTGCACTCATCACCCAGAGGCGCCGGCCGGAATCGGCGAGTCGCGATGGTCGGTTGCCCGCCCCGACTTGCGCAACGAGTCGATCGGTGCGTGGATCGATCGCTGCCACGGAGTTCGGCTTGATCGAGTCAAGCCCTGTCGAACCCTCCGTCGAGAGGAAGATCGCAGCAGAGACCGCGGCGGCGGCGACAAGAGCACCTCCGACGAGCAGCAGGCCCTTGCCCTGCCGGCCGGTCAGCGCCCGTGTCGGCCGAGCCGGAACCCCGAGCTCGGGATCCTGGTTGAGGATCGCCCGCTCGAGCCGCTGCAGCTCCGGCCCCGGATCGACGCCCAGCTCATCAGCAAGAAGGGCGCGCGTCGACCGGTACCACTCGAGCGCGTCCGCCTGGCGTCCCGCCAGATAGAGCGCGCGCATCAGCTGTCCGCGCGGCCGCTCCCAGAGTGGTGCGCGTTCGACCAGCGCCTCGAGCTCGGGGATCGCCTGCTCAGCCTCGCCGCGCGCGAGACGCTCGTCGAGGAGGTCCGAGACGACGCGGTCGCGGAGCTCCTCGAGGCGTCGGGCCTCGTCGATCGCGAAGGCGGCGTAACGGAAGTCGGCCAGCGCGTCTCCGCGCCACAGTGCGAGCGCCTCGGCATACCGCCGTTCGCCGGCGAGCTCCTCGAAGCGCCGGAGGTCGAGTTCGCCCGGAAAGACCCGAACCCGGTACCCGGCGGGGGTCGTCTCGATCCGGTGGGAGTCGAGCGCCTTGCGGAGCCGAGACACGTAGATCTGGACACTCTTCGTCCCGTGCTCCGGCGCAGCCGCACCCCAGAGCGCCTCGACGATTCGCTCGGAAGTCAACGGCTCGTTCGGGTGTAGCAGGAGAAGGGCCAACAACTCGCTCTCGCGCCCTCGTCCGATCGCCACTCGCCGCCCGGCGTCGGAAACCTCGAGCAGCCCGAGGAGGCGAAAATCCATCGTGCCGACGCTAGCACCCAGAACGGAGCCAAATGCAGGAAGATTTACCGGCGATCAAGGCCTCGCAGTCGGTCGTTTACCCGTGTGCCGCAGCGTGGATCCATCGGCCGCACCGAGCGGTCGCCACAGGAGGCAGACAAATGCACACTCAGATTCTCCGCACCTCCGCCGCCGGCATTCTGCTCACGGCGGTTCTCGCCCACGCGGCGGTCGCAGCCGGCGAGCCGAAGAACGAGCCCCCGTTCACCCGGCAGGTTGCCGCCCGGACGTCGCAGGCGGCCACGCATACTGCCCGAGCTTCCTCGCCCGTGATCCAGGGAGAGCCGAAGAACGAGTTGCCGTTCACTCGAACCGTCGCAGAGCCCGCAACGATCGTCGTGCGGGGGAGCACTGGGTTCAGCTGGACCGACGGCGCGATCGGTCTCATCGCAGGCCTCGGCGTTGCAATCGCCGGTGTCGCTGCAACCGCCTTGGCGCGCGGAGCGCAGCGAGGCACACCGCGGACCGCGCTCTGACGAAGTCCCGCGTTCGCGCGGGTCTGGGGCGAGTAGGGGCGGCTTTTGCCGCCCCTACTCGAAACTCCGAGGAGGTTACGGCGCGCGCGACCTCGTCTCTAGCTCTTCGTCGCGGCGATCGTGTCCTCACCGATGGCGTGGATCACGTCGGATCGCTCGAGCAACCGTGAGATCTGCTGCGGGCCGAGCCGGTTCGTCACGTAGTGATCCTCGAGGATCTCAGCGAGTGTCCTGCCGCGGTGGTGCTCGCGGATCACGTACTGGGCGATCCGCTCCTCCTTCTGGGAGCCGCCGCGCAGAAAAGAGAATGCGCCGGTGAATGCGTCGCGGAGGCCCATCGTGGGCGATTGTATAGTCGAGCGTGTGAAGAGCCCCGCGCTCGCTGGGCGGTTCGCCGAACGGATCGTGCAAGGTCGCGACGACGGCGGCAGCGCCGAGCGGGTGCTGATCTGGATCGAGCGGCGACCCGGAGCTCTCTGGGCAGTCGGTCGGCAGGTCAACCCGCAGCACCGCCAGACGGAGTCACCGCGCGCCGAGGACTACGTCTGGGAAGGACACGAGCTCGGCGACTGCCTCGAGGCGGCGAATGACGCGCTCGAGGACGACGCGGTCGTTTCTGAGAGTGACGGTGCCACGGAGAAGATCAGCCCGTTTCGCCGTGAGGAGTTGCTCGCTCCTCTGGAGAAGTTCTTCTTCGGGCGCTGACGCCGGCAGCGAGCCGGTGGCATCAGCTGGCCGGAGGCCACTCGAGGTTGGCGTCCGGGATCGGGTCGCCGTGCGGGTCGTGGGTCGGGAAGCCGAGCGCGCGGTCGATCCGCGCCTCGAGCTCCTCCGAGATCACGTGCTCGAGCCGGTCTGCCTCGTCGTGGACGTCGTCGACGTGGACGCCGAGCGTCTCAGCGAGGTACAGCTCGAGCAGCCGGTGGTGGCGGATCACCTCGAGTGCGACCTTCTCGCCCGATCCCGTCAGTCGCGCACCGCGGTACTTCTCGTGCTCGAGCAGCTCGAGCGCAGTCAGCTTCTTGACCATCGCCGAGGCAGAGGCCGGTGAGACCGACAGGTCTTTCGCCAGCGCGCCGATCGAGACCCGCCCCTCGGCGATCTGCAGCTTGTAGACGCTCTTCAGGTAGTCCTGGATCGATTCGGAGATCGGAGCCCGGCTCATGGACGGAGGGTAACGTGGCGAACGTGTCGATCAAGGTGGGACACAGCGCGGATCCCGACGACGCGTTCATGGTCTGGGCACTCGAAGCCGGGAAGGTCGACATGCGTGGGCTCGAGCTCGCGCCTGTTGCGGCCGACATCCAGACGCTGAACGACTGGGCGGTGGCCGGCAGGCTGGAGGTGACGGCGCTCTCCGCCGGCGCATATCCCGCCGTTGCGGACCGTTACGTGGTGCTGACGCACGGAGCCTCGTTCGGCGAGGGCTACGGCCCGATCGTCGTCACCCGCGCTGCCACCTCCCTCGACGAGCTCCGCCGGCTCGAGATCGTCACGCCTGGGCCGTTGACGACGGCGAGCCGGGTGCTGCGGCTCGCGCTCGGCGATGAGATCCGGACCCGCGACCTCCCGTTCGACGAGGTACTCGACGAGGTGACCTCAGGGCGGGCCGAAGCCGGCCTGCTGATCCACGAAGGCCAGTTGACCTTTGCCGACGCCGGGCTCCACAACGCGCTCGACCTCGGCGTCTGGTGGCAGTCCGAGACGAAGCTCCCGCTGCCGCTCGGGGTGGTCGCGGCGAAGCGCGATCTGCCGCGACTCGACGACGTCTCCGCCGTGCTCCGCGAGTCGATTCACGCCGGCCTCGCCAACCGCGACGAGGCGCTTGCCTATGCGATGACGTTCGGGCGCGGCATCGACGGCGCGACCGCAGACCGGTTCGTCTCGATGTACGTCAACGACCTGACGCTCGACATGGGCGAAGCGGGCCGCAGAGCGATCACGCGGCTCCTCGGCGCCGAGCCGGAGTTCGTCGCGTGAGCGTAGGCTCGACGGAGCTCACCAAGGAGCGTAGGTGCCGGCTTTGCCGGTGCCGGAGCGGGAAATGAGCAGCCGTGCTGTGATCCTCTCGGCAGTCCGCACGCCGGTCGGCCGCTATGGCGGCGGGTTGGCGCAGGTGCGTCCCGACGACCTGGCCGCGATCGCGATCCGCGCGGCGGTCGATCGGGCGGGCGTCCCCGAGGGCGAGATCGAAGACGTCTGGCTCGGGTGTGCCAATCAGGCGGGCGAGGACAACCGCAACGTGGCGCGGATGGCGGTGCTGCTGGCCGGCCTGCCCGACTCGGTCGGTGGGGTGACGGTCAACCGGCTCTGCGCGTCGGGTCTCGCAGCGATCGTCGGCGCCTGCCACGCCGTGATCGCCGGCGACGGTGACCTGTTCGTTGCCGGCGGGGTCGAATCGATGACCCGCGCGCCGCTGGTCACGGCCAAGCCGGACACGCCGTTCGCCCGCGGCGATCGACGCCTTTATGACACGACGCTCGGTTGGCGTTTTCCGAACCCGCGGCTCGAGGAGAAGTTCCCGCTCGAGGCGATGGGCGAGACGGGCGAGAACGTCGCGGAGCGGTGGGACATCTCACGCGAGGTCCAGGATGCGTTCGCGCTGCGCTCGCAGCAGCGCTGGGCTGCTGCGGCTGAGGCCGGCCGCTTCGACGACGAGCTCGTTCCCGTCGGCGAGCTGGCGCGCGACGAGCACCCGCGCCCCGACACGTCCACCGACAAGCTCGCAACGCTCCGACCGGCCTTCCGGCCACGCGGCACCGTCACCGCCGGCAACTCCTCCGGGCTGAACGACGGCGCGGCGGCCGTCGTCGTCGCTTCCGAGGACAAGGCGCGCGAGCTCGGGATCGCGCCGCTCGGCACCTTCGTCGCTTCGGCCGTCGCGGGCGTCGATCCGCGCGTGATGGGGATCGGCCCGGTCCCCGCCGTGCGAAAGCTGCTCGAGCGGACGCAGCTGACCGTGGCCGATCTCGATCTCGTCGAGCTGAACGAGGCGTTTGCGTCGCAGTCGCTCGCGGTCGTACGCGAGCTCGGTCTCGACGAGGGGCGGCTGAACGTGAACGGCGGCGCGATCGCGATCGGCCACCCGCTCGGGATGAGCGGCGCACGTCTCACCGTCACGCTGCTGCACGAGCTGCGCCGCCGCCGCGGGCGCTACGGCCTCGCGACGATGTGCGTCGGCGTCGGGCAGGGACAGGCCGCCCTCTACGAAGGAGCCGGATGAGTCACGCCGAGCGCTACCTCGTTCTCGGGCTTCGGCTCGGCAAGCACGTCGACGGTCTGGTCGACGCGTACTACGGCCCCGCCGAGCTGCAACAGCAGGTCGACGCGGAAGGGACGATCGAAGCGGCGGAGCTCGCGGCCGATGCGGACGCGCTGCTCGCCGAGGTCGGAGACAGCTGGCTCGGCGACCAGGTTCGAGGCTGCGCGACCTACGCGCACCGCCTGGCCGGCGACGAGATCCCCTACGCCGACGAGGTCGAGGGCTGTTACGGCGTTCGGCCCACGGCGACGCCTGTGAGCGTCTACGAGGCGGTGCACGCCGAGCTCGACGAGCTGCTGCCGGGCGACGGGTCGCTCTACGAGCGCCGTCAGGCGTTCCGCAACGGCCAGCTCGTCGACGGTGCGGTCGCCACCGGGGCGCTCCGGGAGCTGCTGCCGCTGCTGCGCGAGCGCACCGCGGCGATCGTCGAGCTGCCGGACGGCGAGCGGCCGGTCCTCGAGCCGGTCAACGACGAGCCGTGGTGGGCGTTCAACTACTACCTGGGCAACCTGCAGAGCCGGGTCGTCCTGAACGTCGACGTTCCGACCACCGGCTTCGATCTGATCCACCTGGCGGCGCACGAGGTCTACCCGGGCCATCACACCGAGCATGCGGTCAAGGAGCAGCTCTTGATCCGTGACCGCGGTGCGATCGAGGAGGGCATCCAGCTCGTGCCGACGCCGCAGGCTGTGCTCAGCGAAGGGATCGCCGAGGTCGGCGCGGAGATCGCGCTCGGCGGCGACG
The DNA here is from genome assembly GCA_963847845.1 of uncultured Actinomycetes bacterium. GTDB lineage: Bacteria > Actinomycetota > Thermoleophilia > Gaiellales > Gaiellaceae > PALSA-600. Next base: position 445,783 of record CAWKBI010000003.1, on the reverse strand, counting down.
GCCATGCCGCCGCCTTCGACGTGCTCGCTCGCCACGGGATCGAGGTCGACCGCGAGCTGACCGAGCGTGTCGCGAAGGTGGTCGAGCCCCTCGGGACGGTCGGGCTCGATGCCGCTCTGATGATCCACTCCGACGGCGCTTCCGCCGAGGACGCGCAGGCATACATCGAGCGCTGGCGGCTCGTCCCGCCGGAGCAGGCGAAGCAAGGAGTGAGGTTCGCGACCGACCCGACCTGGCGCGCGTACGTGATCACGTATACCGCCGGACGGGAGCTCTGCCGCTCGTACACCGGCGGCGACCCGGCACGGTTCCACCGGCTGCTGACCGAGCACGTCCGCATCGGCGAGCTGACCGGGGCAGCGGTAGATTTCCGGCATGGCGGTCGCCGCGCAGCGTGAGTACGGCCTCTACATCGGCGGCGAGATGGTCGAGCCCGCCTCGGCGGAGATTCGCGAGCTCCGCGAGCCGGCGACCGGCGATCTGCTCGCCCGTGCGGCGATGGGGGGCGAGGCCGACGTCGATCGTGCGGTCGCCTCGGCGCGGGCAGCAGTCGACGGCGCGTGGGGCAAGACACCGGGTACCGAGCGGTCGCGTCTCCTGCATGCGCTGGCCGATGCGATCACGGCGAACCGCAAGGAGCTCGCCGAGCTCGAGTCGCGGAACGTCGGCAAGGCGATCTCGTCGGTCAAGGCGGAGATCGCGGGTGCGACCGAGAACTTCCGTTATTTCGCGTCGGCGACCGCGTCGATCGCCGGACGCTCGAACCCGATCGGCGGCTCGCTGCTCTTCTACTCGCAGAAGGAGCCGGTCGGTGTCGCGGCGCAGATCGTGCCGTGGAACTACCCGCTCCTGATGGCGACCTGGAAGCTCGCGCCCGCGCTCGCGGCCGGCTGCGCCGTCGTGCTCAAGCCCGATCCGCAGACGCCGCTTTCCGTGCTGCGCGTCGCCGAGCTGGCAGCCGAGGTTGGCTTCCCCGCCGGCGCGATCAACGTCGTCCCCGGCGACGGGCCGACGGTCGGCTCGTATCTCGTCTCGCACCCCGGAGTCGACAAGGTCGCGTTCACCGGCTCGACGAAGACAGGCGGCGAGATCATGCGCCTCTGTGCCGACCCGATCAAACGGCTGACCCTCGAGCTCGGAGGCAAGAGCCCGAACCTCGTCTTTGCCGACGCCGACCTCTCCGACGCGGTCCCCGCGAGCGTCTGGGCGATCTACGCATCCGCCGGCCAGTCGTGCGAGGCTCGTTCGCGCCTGCTTGTCGAGCGGTCGATCTACGACGACGTTGTCGCCACCGTCACCGAGCTTGCGCAGAAGGTGAAGGTCGGCGATCCGCTCGACGCGGAGACGCAGATGGGCTCGCTGATCTCGAAGTCCCACCGCGAGAAGGTGCACGGGTTCGTCGACGGGGCACGCGATGACGGCGCCGAGGTGACGACGGGAGGCGCGACGCCGGAAGGGGCAGGCGCGTTCTATCCGCCGACCGTGATCGCCAAGACCGACAACTCGATTCGCGCCGCGCAGGAAGAGATCTTCGGGCCTGTCGTGACGGTGATCCCGTTCGACGACGAGGCTGATGCGATCCGGATCGCGAACGACATCAAGTACGGCCTGATGGCAACGGTCTGGACGGGCGACCCTGCACGCGGCCATCGCGTCGCGTCGCGCATCAAGTCGGGCACGGTCGGCATCAACATGCCGTACACCGCCTTCCCCGGGATCCCGTTCGGCGGCTACAAGCAATCCGGCTTCGGTCGCGAGCTCGCGATCGAGGCGATCGACCTCTACCTCGAGACGAAGTCGGTGGTCACGTACACCGGTACGCGGCCGACGAACCCGTTCGGCCTTTGATGGTTGATCAGCAATTGAACGTCATCGCGGCTGGGGGCCTGCACGCGGCGCATTGCGCCCGCCTCGCCCGGCACCAAGGCCCACCGGCCTTGCCACCGATCGAGTCGACCACACTGCTTGGTGCATGCCCTCCCCGCAACGACGGCAATCACCGATCAACCATCTAGAGCGTCGTTACCGCTGGGTGATCCTCGCGGCGGGGACGTTCGCCCAGGCGACGTACTCCGCGATCTGGTTCGGCGTCGCCGTGATGGCGCCGTTTCTCCGTGACCGCTACGGGCTGAGCCTCGGCGAGACCGGGGTGCTGATCTCGGCGTCGCTCGCAGGCTCGGTTCTGAGTCTCTATCCGTGGGGGCTCGCGACCGACCGGTTCGGCGAGCGAGCCGTGCTCGTCGCCGGCGTCGGTGGCTGCGGCGCGGCTCTCGTCGGTGCCTCGCGTGCCGGAAGCTTTTTGCCGCTACTGCTGCTCCTGATGCTGGCCGGCTTCGCCGGAGCGAGCGTTCAATCCGCCAGCGGGCGTGCTGTGATGGCGTGGTTTCCGGCGCGGCAGCGCGGGGTCGCGCTCGGCATTCGCCAGACTGCGATCCCGATCAGCGGCTTCGCCGCCTCGCTCGCCATGCCGCCGCTCGTTCGGCACGGCGGCACCGGCCTCGGCTTCGCGACGATGGGCGGAGCCTGTCTCGTCGCGGCCGCGCTCGGTGGCCTCGTTCTCCGCGAGCACTGGATCTCTGCCGAGAAGACCGCAAAGCCGCCGGTGGCGCTACTTCGCGACTCACGTCTCTGGCGCATCGCGGTCGGCAGCGCACTCGTGCTCGCGCCCCAGAACTGCGTGCTCGGGTTCGCGGTGCTCTTCCTGCACGACCACCGTGGCCTCTCGCCGGGGGCTGCCGCGGCTGTGCTCGCCGGTGTGCAGGCGCTCGGCGTCGCCGGCCGAATCGCCGCCGGGCGCTGGTCCGACATCGTCGGCAGCCGCCTGCGCCCGCTCCGAGCAATCGCTCTGGCAGCCGCTACGCTCGTCGCCGTCACCGCCGCGCTGGTCGACGCGCCGCTCGTCCTCCTGCTGCCGTCGCTCGTCGCCGCCGGCGTCCTCGCGATGAGCTGGAACAGCCTCTCGTTCGCGGCAGCCGTGGAGCTTGCCGGGTACAGACGGAGCGGCGCCGCGATCGGGCTGCAGCAGTCCGTCCTGAACGGCTCGGGGACGCTCTACCCGCCGCTCTTCGGTGTGCTCGTCGCCGCGAGCTCGTGGCGACTCGGCTTCCTGGCGGTCGTGCTCTTCCCGCTCGCCGGCTGGCGTGTCCTGAGAGCATTGCCGGGGTGAGCGTCATCCTCGACCGGCTCGACGAGATCTACGCGATCGCGCAGCATCGCGCCGGCTACTCGCCCGAGGAGGATGCGGCGCACGACCTCGCGGCCGGCTGGCTCGCCGAGGCCGGGCTCGAGGTCTCGCGCGACGAGGTCGGGAACCTGTTCGGCAGCCGCGGTGCAGCCCGCGTCTGGTGCGGATCGCATCTCGACAGCGTCCCGACGGCGGGGAAATTCGACGGAGCTCTCGGTGTCGTCGCCGCGATCGAGGCGGCGACCCGGCTTCCGGACGCGCCACTCGCGGTCGTCGCCTTCCGTTCGGAGGAGAGCGGGCCTGCCGGCAGCCGGCGGCTGGCGACTCTGCCGGACGCGTACCTCGAGCTGCACATCGAGCAAGGCCCTGTGCTCGCGGGGCTCGACGAGCCGATCGGGATCGTGACCGCGATCGCCGGCCAGGCGCGCGGCGCGGTCACCTTCAGGGGACGCGCCGACCACGCGGGGACGACGCCGATGGACGTCCGCGAGGACGCCCTCGTCGCCGCTGCGAAGTTCGTGCTGCACGTGCGCGACTGTGCGCGCCACGGCACGCGGGCTACGGTCGGCGCAGTCGAAGTCGAGCCGAACGCGACCAACGTCGTCCCGGCACGTGTCACGGTCTCGGTCGACGTGCGGGCGCCCGAGGCGGCTGCGCTCGACGAGCTGATCGACGCGATCGGCTTCGAGCCCGACTGGCGGCTCGACCCGGTACCGATGAGCGGTGCCCCGCTCGAAGCCCTGCGCGCGGCAGCACTCGGCGCGCCCGAGCTCGTCTCGGGCGCCGGCCACGACGCGATGTTCGTCGGGGCCGCCGGCGTGCCGGTGGGGATGCTTTTCGTCCGCTCGCTGAACGGCGGCATCAGCCATCACCCGGACGAGCTCTCGAGCGAAGCCGACATCGCACTTGCTGTCGATGCGCTCACCGCGGCGCTCGCTAGGCTCGCCACGTGACCGACCGCGAGGTGATGTCGTGGGGCGAACTCGGTGCCGGCGCACGGGCGCTCGCACAGGCCGTCGCCGACGACGGCTACCGCCCCGACATGATCCTCGGCATTGCGCGCGGCGGGCTGCTCGTCTGCGGCGCGCTCGGTTATGCGCTCGGCGTCAAGAACACGTTCACGATGAACGTCGAGTTCTACACCGGGGTCGACGAGCGGCTCGAGATGCCGATGATCCTGCCCCCTGTCCCCGATCTCGTCGACTTCGCCGACTACAAGGTGCTGATCGCCGACGACGTGGCCGATACGGGCGCCACGCTGCAACTGGTGCAGGAGTTCTGCGAGGGCAAAGCTGGCCGAGGTGCGCTGTGCCGTGCTCTATGAAAAGCCGCGGTCGGTGGTCAAGTGCGAGTACGTCTGGCGGCGGACCGACCGCTGGATCGATTTCCCGTGGAGCGCAGAAGACCCCGTTCTGCAGGCTGTTTCGTAGCGCCGCTGGAAGCGTTCCGGGACGTCGGATAGATTCGACCGCACCCCCCGAAACACACCAGGCTTCAAGGAGAGGAGCACATTGACCAAGAGGAAGCTCGCGCTCGCCGCGGCCCTGCTCGTGATCGCGGCTGTCGCCGCGGTCCTGGCCGTCGGCACGTCGCCGGGTGCGGCGAAGTCGAGCAGCACCTTCAAGGCGGCGTGGATCTACGTCGGCCCGCACAACGACGGCGGTTGGTCGCAGGCACACGACCAGGGCCGCCTCGAGGTGCAGAAGGCGCTCGGCTCGAAGGTTCAGACGACCTACAAGGAGAACGTCCCGGAGGGTCCTCAGGTCGCCCAGGTGATCGACAGCCTGATCCGCGACGGCAACAAGATCATCTTCGCGACGTCGTTCGGCTTTCAGCCGGCGATGGCGGCGGCTGCGAAGAAGAATCCCGACGTCAAGTTCGAGATGGCGACCGGCACGATCGTCCAGAAGAACATGGCGGAGTACTACGGCGCGGGCGAGGACGCGATCTACCTCTCCGGGATCGCCGCCGGCGCAGCGACGAAGAGCGGCACGGTCGGCTACGTCGTCCCGTTCGCCGATCCCCGAGGTGATCCGGCACACGAACGCGTTCGCGCTCGGCGTCCAGAAGGCGCACCCGGGCGCCAAGGTCAAGATCATCTGGACGAACTCCTGGTTCGCACCGGACAAGGAGAAGAAAGCCGCCGAGAACCTCCATTCGGCCGGAGCCGACGTGATCGGCCAGAACGTCGACAGCCCCGCGGCGGGCCAGTACGCCGAGTCCGCGAAGGTGCCGTGGGTCGGGTACGACTCGAACGCGCAGAAGTTCGCGAAGAACTCCTGGCTGACGGCGGCCGTCTACAACTGGGGTCCGTACTACACGAAGCGGGTCAAGGCCGCGATGAACGGCACGTGGAAGACCGGCTTCTACTACGGCAGCCTCAAGGACGGGTTCACGCTGCTCGCCCCGTACGGCAAGACAGTGTCCGCGAAGACGAAGGCGCTGATCGCCAAGCAGAGGGCGCTGATCGTGAGTGGCAAGTGGAACGAGTTCACCGGGTCCGCTCTACGACCAGAGCGGCAAGCTGCGCGTCAAGGCCGGCCAGAAGCTGACCGTGAAGCAGCTGTACGCGATCAACTGGCTCGTCAAGGGCGTCATCGGAAGCCCGAAGGGCTAGGAACACACGGGCGGGCGGGGCTTCGGCCTCCGCCCGCCCTTCTCTCAATGTCGGCAGCCGTTTCGCTCAGGGGCATCACCAAGCGGTTCCCCGGCGTCGTCGCGAACGACGGTGTTGAGTTCGAGGCGGCCGAGGGCGAGGTGCACGCGCTGCTCGGCGAGAACGGAGCCGGCAAGTCGACGCTCTCGAACATCCTCACCGGCCTCTACCGGCCGGACGAGGGCGAGATCGTGCTCTATGGAAAGCCGGTCGACCTTCTCGTCGCCGCGCGACGCGCTCGACGCCGGCGTCTGGGATGGTGCATCAGCACTTCCGCCTCGTGCCGCCGTTCACGGTCGCAGAGAACGTGATCCTCGGCGACCACCGGGGCGAAGGCAGGAAGTTCATCGTGCATGCGAAGCGCGTCGAGCGCCACGTCGCCGAGCTCGGTGACCGCTACCGGATCGCCGTCGACCCGGCTGCGCGCATTTGGCAGCTCTCACTCGGCGAGCAGCAGCGCGTCGAGATCCTGAAGGCGCTGTACCGCGACGCCCGTGTGCTGATCCTCGACGAGCCGACCGCCGTCCTGACGCCGCAGGAGGCGACCTCGCTGTTCGAGACTCTCCGCGTGATGGCCGACGAGGGACGAACGATCATCTTCATCTCGCACAAGCTGCACGAGGTGAGCGCGGTCTCGGACCGCGTCACGGTCCTGCGGGACGGCAAGACGGTCGCGACCGTCGCGACGGCCGACACCACCGCCCGCTCGCTGGCGTCGCTGATGGTCGGGCGGGAGATCGCGGCGACCACGCGCGTCGAGCGGTCTGGGGAGACCGGCGAACCAGTGCTCGAGGTCGACGATCTGTGGGCCGCCGGCGATCGAGGCGCAGAGACGCTGCGGGGAGTGTCGCTGACGCTTCGTGCCGGCGAGATCCTCGGAATCGCGGGAGTCGCAGGCAACGGGCAGCGCGAGCTCGCAGAGACGCTCACCGGGATGCGGCCGACAACTCGCGGGAGTGTCACGGTGCAGGGCCGGCGGCTGCGCGGCGGCGATGCGCGCGAGGCGATTCGCGCCGGTGTCGCCCATGTTCCCGAGGATCGGCTGCGAACCGGTGTCGCGCCGTCGCTCTCGATCGCCTCGAACGTGGTCCTCAAGTCCTATCGTGGCCGGCGGATCGCCTTCGGCCCGTTGCTGCGCCTCGGCGCGATCCGTGAGCACGCCGCGGCACTGATCCACCGCTACGACGTGCGCGGCGGCGGCCCCGGCCTGCCCGCCCGCCAACTCTCGGGTGGCAACCTGCAGAAGGTCGTGCTCGCCCGCGAGTTCGAGGGCGAACCGCGCGTGCTCGTCGTCGCCTCACCGACCAGAGGGCTCGACGTCGCCGCGATCGAGACGGTGCACCGTTACCTGCGCTCGGCCGCTGCGGAGGGCGTCGGCGTCCTGCTGATCTCGGAGGATCTCGACGAGATCCTGGCGTTGTCGGATCGCATCGCGGTCATGTACGAGGGAGCCGTCGTCGGCGAGGTGGGCGCCGCCGAGGCGACGGTCGACGAAATCGGCCTCCTGATGGCCGGCGGCGGCGCAGCATGATTCGCATCGAGCGCCGCCTCACTCGTCCGCGGTGGCTCGTGGCCGCTGTGCCCCTCGGCTCGATCGTCGTCGCTGTCGGGTTCATGACGCTCGTGCTGCTCGCGACGCACCACGCTCCTGGCCACACGTTCAGGCGCCTGTTCGACTCGGGATTCGTGGGCGAACAGTCTTTGAACGCGACGTTCATCTCGGCGACACCGCTGCTCTTCACCGGGCTGTGCGCCGCGGTCGCCTTTCGCATGCAGCTTTTCAACATCGGCGGCGAAGGGCAGCTGTACGCCGGCGCCATCGTCGGTGCTGCGGCGGCGATCGCGATCGGCAACCACTCGGGCTGGCTGTCGATCCCGGCGATGATCGCGGCGGGCGCGGCCGGCGGCGCGGCGCTCGCCCTCGTGCCAGCGATCCTGCGCGCGTTTTTCTCGACCAACGAGATCATCACCTCGCTGATGCTCAACTACGTCGGCGCGCTCGTGATCAACTACCTGATCTTCGACAGCGAGTCGTACTGGCGCGACACGTCGAGCTCGACGGCGAAGGTGTTTCCGCAGGGCAAGAACCTCCCCGACTCCGCGAGCTGGCCGGTCACGCACGTCGGCTCACTGGTTTTGCCGTTCGGCCTGCTCGTCGGGATCGCGGTCGCGGTCGTGATCTGGGTCCTCTACACCCGCACGAGGTTCGGCTTCGAGGTGCAGGTGATCGGCGACTCGCCGCGCGCCGCGACCTATGCCGGCATGCGCACGCGGCGAAAGATCCTTGCGGTGATGGCGCTCTCGGGCGCGGTCGCGGGCATCGGCGGCGCGTCACAGGATGGTGACTTCAGACACACGCTCGACCCACGCGGCCTGACCACCGCCGGCTACGGCTACGCCGGGATCGTGATCGCTGCGCTCGCGCGGTACAACCCGTTTGCGGTCTGCGTGGTTGCGTTCCTGCTCGGCGGGCTTGCAGAACGCCGGCTACACGCTCCAGGGCGCGGACTTCCCGTCGGGTCTGGTCGGGGTGATGCAAGGGCTGATCCTCTTCTGCGCGCTCGGCGGCGAGTTGCTCGTGCGCTACCGCATCCGCATCGCGCGTCGGGCGCCGGTCGTGGAGGCGCGTGCGTGATCATCGCGGCGGGGGGCATCAACAACTCGGTCCTGGTCGTCGTTCTTGCGTCGGCGGTGATCTACGGCACCCCGCTGCTCTTCGCCGCGCTCGGCGAGCTCGTCACGGAACGATCAGGCGTGCTCAACCTCGGCGTCGAGGGGATGATGCTCGTCGGCGCGGTGATGGGCTTCTGGGCCGTTCAGCGCACCGGGTCGCTGACGCTCGCGATCCTCGTGGCGGCCTTCGCGGGAGCGGCGATGGCTGCGATCCATGCGTTTCTCGTCGTCACGTTGCGCGCGAACCAGATCGTCTCCGGCCTCGCGTTGACGATCTTCGCGGGCGCGGCCGGGCTCTCGTCCTATCTCGGGAACGACCTCAATCTCGCCGATCAGCCGGCGCGGCACTCGTTCGGCCCAGTCGCCCCGCACTCCTGGCAGACGGCGTCGGTGATCGGCCCGATCCTCTTCAAGCAGCCGGTGCTCGTCTACGCATCGTGGCTGTGCGTCGGCCTGGTCGCGTTCTATCTGAACCGGACGCGGCTCGGCCTCAATGTCCGCGCCGTGGGCGAGTCGCCCGACGCCGCGGACGCGATGGGCATCAACGTCGTCGCGTACCGCTACGCGCACACGATGGCCGGGGGTGCGTTCGCGGGCGTCGGCGGCGCATGCTTCTCGCTCGCGATCACCCCGCAGTGGGTCGACGGGCTCACCTCCGGCGCCGGCTGGATCGCGATCGCGCTCGTCATCTTCGCGTTCTGGCGGCCGATCCTCTGCCTGGTCGGTGCGTATCTGTTCGGTGCGTTCTCGGGCATCCCGTTCACCTTCCAAGCGCGTGGGATCCTGACGGGTATCCCACCCGAGCTGTTCCAGGCTCTGCCCTACGTGATGACGATCCTCGTGCTCGTCCTCGTCTCGAGCGCCGGGGCCCGGCGCCGCCTCGGCGCGCCGGCTGCGCTCGGGACCCCCTACGTCCGCGAGGAGCGCTGAGAGTGTCGTCCGGGTTCTCCGTTCCAGCCGAGTCGTACGACCGCTTCATGGGTCGCTATTCGGCGCTGCTCTCGCCGGGCTTCGCCGACTTCGCGGGGCTTACGGCCGGTCAGCGAGTCCTTGATGTCGGGTGCGGCCCCGGCTCATTGACCGCCGAGCTCGTCCGCCGCGTCGGTGCGTCCCGGGTCGCTGCCGTCGATCCATCCGAGCCGTTCGTAGCCGCAGCTCGGGCCCGCTACCCCGGTGTCCGGGTCGAGCGCGCGTCGGCCGACGGGCTGCCGTTCGGAGACGGCGAGTTCGACGTCACCCTCGCCCAACTCGTCGTCCACTTCATGGCCGATCCGGTCGCGAGCCTGCGCGAGCTCGCACGTGTGACGAGCCCAGGCGGCGTCGTCGCCGCCTGTGTCTGGGATCACGCCGGCGGCCGCACGCCCATCGCCGCGTTCTGGGCGGCGGCACGGGAGCTCGACCCGTCTGTCGAGGGAGAAGCGCAGCTTGCGGGCGCGCGCGAGGGGCACCTGATCGAACTGCTCGCCGCCGCCGGTTTGCAGGACGTGGACGGTGCGCTGCTGACGCTGAGTCTCGAGCACTCGAGCTTCGATGACTGGTGGGAGCCGCTCACGCTCGGCGTCGGGCCGGCAGGCTCATACGTGGCGTCGCTCGATGAAGCCGACCGCGCAGCGCTGCGCCGCCGATGTCACGAGCTGCTTGCAACAGAGCCACTGATCGTGCATGCACAGGCCTGGGCCGCGCGCGGCCGGGCCTGACGAGACAACAGGAGGGACCACATGCGGGAGAAGGATCGCCACACCGTGCGAGGGCCGGGGTTCGTCGTTCTGCGCCACGTCGCCGATGACCAATGGCAACTCGTCGGTGAGGCCGAGCGTCAGCCGGGCCGAACAGCGCGCGCGGCGAGGGCGCAGGCTGTCCTCGATGCGACGAAAGGGGCAGCGCGCGAGGGCGAGGTCTACGCGGCTGTGCTCAGGAGCGAGTGGCGCGTCGCGCTCGACAGCTGACGGTCAGCGCTTGCCGCCGAGCCAGCGCGAGAGCCGCGCCGTTAGAGGCGCCTTACCGGGATGGAACGTCGTCTCCGGCGGCGGAGCCTCGAAGGGAGCGAGCGACCCGGCCTCCGCCGAGGCGATCTTCAGCGTCACCTCACCCGGGTAGATCGAGCCGACGATCTCGCCGGGGACGTAACGGATCTCCTTCGACGAGTCGTCCGCGACGGCGAGGCCGTCGAAGATGTCGCTCTGCTTGTCACCCTCGACCTGTGCGACCTTGCCGACCGAAGCGCCGTCGGAGGTGACGACCTTCCAGCCTTGCTCGATCTGTAGCCAGGAGACGGGATCGGCCATCGGCCGCCCACGCTAGCACCGCTCGTCCGGGTCGTTGGTTTTGGGCGGCATACTCGCGGATAGGAAGAGCACGGTCGGGCCCCCTCGACGACCCTGCGTAGCGATGTGGTCCGACCTTCGAGACAAGCGGAAGCTCCGGCGCGGCTCCACGGGTGCGCTCCTCGGTCTCGCCGCGCTGATAGCTGCGTCGACGGTCGCGCACTGGCTGGCGGGGCGGCGACTGGACGGGATCTGGATCCTGCCCGACGAGGGCGTGTACGCCTCGCGGGCAGTCGACCTCTGGCAGCACGGCAAAGGGGGCGCGGGTTATGGCGTGCTCTACCCGCTGGTCGCAGGCGCCCCGCTGTCGCTCGGCAGCGTGGGGCAAGGGCTCGCGGCTCTCCAGGCCGTGCAGGCGCTCGTGATGTCGCTCGCCGCCGTTCCGGTATTCGTCTTCGGCCGACGGTTGCTGCCCACCGGCTACGCCCTCGGAGCCGCCGCGCTGACGCTGGCATCGCCGCTCCTTCTCTACTCCGGACTCGTGATGACGGAGGTGCTCTTCTACCCCGTCGCGACCGGCGCGCTCTTCGTGATCGTGAATGCCGTCGCAGCGAAGACGCCACGCGCTCAGCTGCTCGCCTTCGCAGCGATCCTGGCTGCTGTCCTGACGCGTCCGCAGGCGGTTGTCTTCGTCGCCGTCCTGGCGGCCGGGGTACTGCTCGACGCGGCCTTCGCGCGCGACGGCCGCGGCCTGCGCGCGTTCTGGCCGACCTGGCTGGTTCTCGGGATCGCAGCCGTCGCCTTGGCGACGTTCCCGTCGCTGGTCGGCTCATACGCCAACACTCTTCGCGGCAGTTATCCGATCGGGGACGGCCTTCGCCTGACGTTCGACCACCTGTCGTTCATCGCGCTCGCAACCGGTCTTGTCCCCTTTGCCGCGACCCTTCTGCTCGCCTCGCGCGGCGGTGCTCGGACGTGAGCCCGACCCGGTCGCTCGTGCGTTTCTCGCCGTGTGGGTCTGCGCAACTGTGCTGCTCTCGCTGCAGGTCGGCTTCTTCGCAGCCCGCTATGCGCCGCATCTGCTCGGACGCGATCTCGCTCCGCTGCCGCCGCTCCTCTTCCTCGGCTTTGCCCTCTGGCTGGCGCGCGGCGCCCCGCGCACGTCCGTCTCCGGACCGCTCGCTGCGTTCTCGGTCTTGGCACTCGTGCTCTTGGCGCCGTGGAACGAGCTCGTCGTCCCGGCCGCGTTCGCCGACACCTTCGACCTGATCCTGATCGCCCGCCTGCACGGGCACACGCCGGCGAACATCGTGATCGTCTCCTCGCTTGTGCTGCTCGGGTTGTTCGTCTTCCTGCCGCGTCGCGCGAGGCTCCTGTCCGCGGTCGCAGTCTTCGCGCTGCTCGCCACCGGCTCGGTGATCGCCGCCAACGAGCTCGACCGCGTCGTAGCGGGCGCCCAGCTCAATCTCGGGCCAGACCGCAGCTGGATCGATCACACCGCACAAGGCAGCGTCGGTTACGTCTACGGCGGCGAGCAGTTCTGGAGCGTGGTCTGGCAGGAGCGCTTCTGGAACCGCAAGCTCGATCGCATCTACCGGATCGAACCGAACCTGATCCCCGGGCCGATCGAGCAGACCGGTGTCAAGGTCGCGCCCGACGGTCGCCTGGCGATCACCGAGCCATATGTCGTCGCGGTCGACCGGCTGTCGTTCTTCGGCACACCGGTCGCCCACCTGCCGCAGGAGGGCCTCGATGTGAGCGGCCTCACGCTCTGGAAGCTCTCCGGACCGGCGCGCATGTCGACCGCGACCAGTGGAGTGCAGCCGAACGGCGACATGACGAGCCGGGCGAAGGTGACTGCCTACGGCTGTGCCGGCGGGCGGCTCGAGTTGACGCTGCTGCCGAAGGCGACGAACGTCTTGCGCGTGCTGCTCGACGGCAGGCTGATCCTGCGGCGGACGATCGGCGGACGCGACTCATGGACGGGCAGCATCGCCGTCCCGCCGAGGTGGCCGCGGCCAAACTGTACGTTCACGATTCTCCCGACGCCGCTTCTCGGCTCGACGCGGATCGCCTTCGAGCACCGCTAACCGGGGGCTAGTGGATGCTGCTGTTCGACTTGTCGCCGGCAGCCCGCTTCTCGTTCCGCTTCTCCTTCAGCGTCTTCTGCGCGGGCTTCTTCGCAAGTTTCTTCGGTTTCTGTGAGCCTTTCATTGCGCTCTCCTCCACGGATGGGGTCGCCTTACCTCGTGGGTGAGCCTACCGGCCCAGCCGGAGCGTGCTCAGATCTCGCGGAAGCTGATCTGCTGCGCGCCGTCCCAGAGGCAGAGCCGGCCAAGCTCGGGTAGCTGCTCGGCGCCCTCGACGAGGGTCGCGAAGTGGTTCGCCCAGAGATGACCCGCCTTCGAGGCGAACGAGCAGTAGCCGTACGGGAAGAGCAGCTCGGTCTCGCTCTGCCCGCCGGGGTAGAGCGCAAGCTCGCCCGGGTGCGGATACGAGGTCGCGTTCTCCGGGCCGATCCCGAAATCGCGGTCACCCCAGGGGATCCAGTTCGACTCGCCGCTCCACCGGCAGTGGATGATCCGGTCGTCGAGCGGGAGCCCCGCCTTGAACGCAGCCACCGTCTTCGGCGCGAGCTCATCCTCCCAGCGGGCGACGAAACGCATCCCTGCTGCGACGATCTCGAGCATGGCCGGACCCTACCTGCGGTCGAAGGTGAGCCGCCCCGTCAGCGCCGACAACCGCATCATCGAATGATCAACGCTATGGCGATTACGCCGGCAGCGGCGATCCCGAGGATCGGCCAGACGTTGAGACCGCGGTGTCGCAGATTGAAGTAGTGCCGTGTCAATGCGCCGATCGCCATCAGGGCGACGAGGACGAGCCAGCCGTTCCGATGGCCGTACGTGAACGGTGCATGGTTCGAGAGCATCGCGAGCACGACCGGCAGGGTCAGGTAGTTGTTGTGCACAGACCGCGTCTTGCCGGCTCGATTCCAACGCGGGTCGGGCTCCTCGCCGGCCTCCTTCGCTCGGACGAGCTTCCAGTGCGCGGGGATGATCACGAAGAAGACGTTGCCGACCATCATCGTCCCGATCATCGCACCGACCTGCAGGAAGGCGGCGCGAGGCGCGAAGAGCTCCCAAGATCCCCACGCCGAGAGGCAGATGAACGCGAACACGAGTACGGCGAGCGCTCCCTCGTCGTTCGCGAACGCGCGACAGAGGCCGTCGTAGATCACCCACGCGAGCACGATCCCCGCCACGGAGAGTGCAATCGCCTCCCAGGGGCGGAGGTCGGCGACTGTCGTGTCGATCAGGTACGACGACGCGTGCGAGTAGTAGACGACGATGAACAAGCCGAAGCCCGAAAGCCAGGTCGTGTACGCCTCCCACTTGAACCAGTGCAGCGGCTCGGGCAGCTGTTCGGGCGCGACCCGGAACTTCTCGACGCGATAGAACCCGCCGCCGTGCACCTCCCAGGCCTCGCCGCCAATCCCGCGTTTCGCGTCGTCGGGATCCTTCGGCGGCTCGAGGTGGTTGTCGAGCGCGATGAAGTAGAACGACGCCCCGATCCAGGCCATCGCCGCGATCACGTGCAGCCAGCGGAAGAGCAGGTTGCCCCAGTTCCACCAGTAGTCGGAGAGCGCTACGAGGTGCGCCATCTGTCCACGGCGATCTGGACGAGCTCGTCGACTCCGGTCTCGAGCTCCTGCTCCCGGCGTCGCCGGAGTCGCGCACGCAGGATCGGCACGATCTCCCGCCGCGGTCGCCGGTTGACGAAGATGACGAAGCGAAAGCCGAACTTCTCCTCGTAGGCCCTGTTCAGCTCCGCGAGCTCGGCGAGCACCTCGGAGTCGTCGTCGGTTCCCTGCTCGGCGCGAGACCGCGCCGAGGTCGCCCCGGCGCCGATCGCCGGGTGGGCGTCGAGCACCTCCTTCTGTTCCTCGTCCGTCAGCGTGCGGGCAACGGCGCGTGCGTTTCCGAGTGGATCGTCGAGCGTTGCCAGCTGCTCGACGAGGCGCGTGCGTCCCTCGAACAGCTCGGCAAGCTGCCCGGCCGTCAGCTGCCGCGGTAGCTCGCGCACCCGTAGGACGAGATCAGCAGAGGGACGTGATAGTGGCCTTCGGCGAGTGAGACCTCGAGCTCGACGCGGGTGAAGAACGGCGACGGCGGATGGAAGACCAGGCGATAGTCGCCGGCACCGCCGGCGCCGAGCGCGCCGATGCGGCCGTCGGCATCGGTCTGCCCCTCGCCGGCGAGCGAGCCGTCAGGCCCGTACAGCTCTACGCGCACGCCTTTAGCCGGGCGGCCTCGCTCGGTATCGAGCACATGGGTCGAGATCGTCACGTCTGCCATAGCCGCTTTGCCTGGATGCGCTGCTCCTGTGCGATCTCCTGCTCGTCGGCATGAACGAGCGCCCCGCCGCGAACGACGTACGCGCCGCCCACGAGCAGGTCGTCGACCCGGTGCGGGCCGGCGAGCACGAGATTCGCGACGAAATCGTGAGCGCCGCCGAACTCCAAGCCGTCCGTACGCCAGATCGCCACGTCTGCGCGTTTCCCGACCGCGAGCGAACCGATGTCGGAGCGCCGCAGCACCTCGGCGCCCCCGCGGGTGCCGAGGCGGAGGGCAGCTCGCGCGGTCAGTGCCTCGGCGCCACCCCGCCCGCGTGCAACGAGCAATGCCTGCTTCACCTCGGCGAAGAGATCGCTTCGCTCGTTCGATGCGCTGCCGTCGACCCCGAGTCCGACGCGGGCGCCGGCGTCGAGCAGATCGCGAACCGGCGCCACGCCCGCTCCGAGCCGCAGGTTCGACGTCGGGCAGTGAGCGACGCCGATCCCGCGCGCGCCGAATGTGCGTACGTCGTCGGCGGAGAGGTGCACGCAGTGCGCGCACCAGACGTCTTCGGCCAGCCAACCGACACGCTCGAGGTACTCGACCGGCGTGCAGCCGAAGAGCTCGAGGCAATACGCGTGCTCCTCGACCGTCTCTGCGAGGTGGGTGTGTAGCTGCAGCCCGAGCGTGCGTGCGAGTGCGGCCGACTCCTCCATCAGGCGGGTCGTGACCGAGAACGGCGAGCACGGCGCGACGGCGATGCCGACGAGGTCACCGTCGGCGAGCGCTGCGAGGCGCTCCGTGTCGGCGAGGATGTCGTCGATCGACTCGACCAGCGAGTCGGGAGGCAGGCCGCCGTCGGACTCGCCGAGATCCATCGAGCCGCGTGAGGCGACCATCCGGAGGCCGAGCTCTCGCGCTGCGCGAAGCTCGGCGTCGACCAGGCCGTCGACTCCGCGTGGGAAGACGTAGTGATGGTCGAAGACGGTCGTGCACCCCGAGAGCGCTAGCTCGGCCAGCCCCGTTCGCGCAGCTGCGTACAGCATCTCCGCGTCGATGCAGGCCCACGTGGGGTAGAGCGTTCGAAGCCACGTGAACAGGTCGGCCTGCTGTGCGCGAGCGCGTGTCAGCGTCTGGTAGAGGTGGTGGTGCGTGTTCACCAGGCCCGGCGTGACCACGGCGCCGTGCAGGTCTTCGGCGTCGTCCGGCGCTGCCCCGGCTCCTACGCCCGCGATCAGGCCGTCCTCGATCCGCAGCCAGCCGTGCGCATGTTCGGTATCGACGTCGTCGCACGTGACGATCCACGCGTTGCCGAGGATCATGCGACCGCGAGCGGCACGAGCTCGAAGCGGTTGACGTCGACGAGGCCGCGGTCGGTCAGCTTGAGCGACGGGATCACCGAGAGCGCCAGGAACGCCAGGTGCTGGAACGGTGACTCGAGCTCGCAGCCGAGGGCGCGCGCCGCCTCGGTGACGGCTCGCGAGCCCGCGACGACCTCGTCGAGCGGCGCGTC
The DNA here is from genome assembly GCA_963847845.1 of uncultured Actinomycetes bacterium. Classification (GTDB taxonomy): domain Bacteria; phylum Actinomycetota; class Thermoleophilia; order Gaiellales; family Gaiellaceae; genus PALSA-600. The sequence continues at coordinate 429,156 of CAWKBI010000003.1, read as the reverse complement.
GGAGAGCAGCCCCGCGACCGGCAATGCCAGTTCGGCGACCACCTCGGCGCCGTCGACCACGACGATTCCGCCGCCGCGGTTCGCAAGCCGCCGTACGGCTGCCGCCATCGACGCGTCATTCATCCCGACGACGACGACGTTGTGCGCGTCGTGCGCCACGGTCGAGGCGATCGCGCCTCGCTGCAGGCCGAAGCCCCGCACGAACCCGAGGCCGACGCGGCCGGTGCCGAGGTGGCGCTCGACCACGGCGATCTTGGCCAGGTCACGGGCGGGATCCGCGACCGCCTCGCCGCCGATCACACCGGGCGTGTCGACGAGCGAGTCGGTGACGATCTGGCCGGGAACGATCCCGATCACGCGCGCGTCGCCGCCGCTCCACGGGACGCGGAACATCTCCGGCCCGAACGCGCCGATCCGCACCGTATGACGCACCCAGTCGGGAACCACCGCTTCCGGGATCTCCGCCGCCGGGCGGCCGCGCTTCAGCACCGTCTCGGGGACGAACCGGTCGAGATCCTGCAGGACGAGCAGGTCGGCGTGGTACCCCGGCGCGACCGCGCCGAGGTGGGCGAGGCCGTGCCAGAGCGCAGGGCTGAGCGTCGCGCAGACGAGCGCGTCCTCGACCGGGATCCCGAACGCGACAGCGTCACGGACCATCGAGTTGATGTGCCCGTCGTCGGCGATGTGCTCCGGCTCGCGGTCGTCCGTGCAAAACGCGATCCGCGACGGGCCGTACTCGGCGAGCAGCGGGAGCAGTGCGTGTAGGTTGCGCGCCGCCGAGCCTTCGCGGATCAGCAGCCACATCCCCGCCCGGAGCCGCTCGAGGCCCTCCTCCGGCGTGTACGCCTCGTGATCGGAGCGGATTCCGGCCGCGGCGTACGCCTGCAGGTCGCGACCGAGCACGCCGGGCGCATGGCCGTCGACATGGTCGGCGAGCGCGAGCTTGGCCAGCTCGGACTGTGCCCCACCGACCACGCCGGGAAAGTTCATCATCTCGGCGAGCCCGATCACCCGCCGGCGGCGGAGCAGCGCGTCCAGATCGCCGGGACTCAGCTCCCGACGCGGCGACTCGAAGCTCGATGCCGGCACGCACGACGACGCCATGAAGTAGACGTCGAGCGGCAAGCCGGCCGTCGCGTCGAGCAGCCAGTGCACGCCGTCGGTGCCGAGGACGTTCGCGATCTCGTGTGGGTCGGCGACGACCGCCGTCGTCCCGAACGGCAGCACGAGCCGCGCGAACTCGTCGACGAGGAGCTTCGACGACTCCAGGTGCATGTGCGCGTCGATGAACCCCGGGACGACCCAGCGCCCGGTCGCGTCGAGCGTCTCGCGGCCTTCGTACGGGCCGAGCCCCGCGACCCAGCCGTCGACGATCGCAACGTCCGTCTCGAGCCATTCGCGAGTGAACACGGAAAGCACCTTGCCGCCGCGCACGACGAGATCCGCGGGCTCGTCCCCGCGCGCCACCGCGAGGCGCTTCGCAAGGGGTGCGTCCATTGGACGAGAACCGTACCCTTCGACCGATGGACGTCCTAACGCCAACAACGTTCCTCGATGCGCTGGCGATGAAGGCGGAGCACCCCGACGCCAGGCTGATCCAGGGCGGGACCGACCTGATGGTTGCGCTCAACTTCGACCGCGAGCGCCCCCGGACGCTGCTCAACCTGAACGAGGTCGCCGAGCTTCGCGGCTGGGCACGCGACAACGGGTCGTTGCGTCTCGGCGCGGGCCTGACGTACGCCGAGATCGAGCACGGCGAGCTTCGTGAGGTGCTGCCCGCGCTCGCGGAGGCGGCGCGGACGGTCGGCTCCCCGCAGATCCGAAACCGAGGCACGATCGGCGGCAACCTGGGCACCGCCTCGCCTGCGGGTGATGCGCTGCCACCGCTCCTCGTCGAGGGAGCAGAGGTAGAATGCGCCTCGGTTCGCGGCGTGCGCACGCTGCCGCTCGGGGAGTTCGTGACCGGCGTCAAGCGGACCGCCCTCGAGCCCGACGAGCTGATCACCGCCGTCCTGCTGACGCCGTCCCGATCGCCGCAGACGTTCATGAAAGTCGGGCCGCGTAACGCCATGGTGATCGCCGTCGTCTCACTGGCCGTCTCCGCCGGCGACGAGTTGCGCGCGTCGTTCGGCTCGGCTTCGCCGCGACCCGTGCTGGTGACTGCGCGCCGCGACGAGGCGGGCTCGTTCGCCGAGCAGGTCGCGGCGGCTGCCTCGCCAATCGACGACGTGCGCGGCAGCGAGCGTTACCGTCGTCATGCGCTACGCGTGCTGACCGAGCGCGCGCTGCAGCGGGTTCTTGCATGAGCCGCAGGCTCGACGCAGGTTCACAAGGAGCGCAGGTGCCGGCTTTGCCGGCGCCGGAGCGGGTATGAGAATCTCGCTTTGGATCAACGGCGAGCAGCACGAGGCGGACTGCTGGGAGGGCGAGTCGCTGCTCTTCGCGTTGCGCGAGCAGCTCGGTTTTCCCGGCGCCAAGAATGCCTGCGAGCAGGGCGAGTGCGGCTCATGCTCGGTGCTGCTCGACGGGGTGCTCGTCTGCGCCTGCCTCGTGCTGGCGGCGCAGGCCGATGGCCACGAGGTGACGACCGTCGAAGGGCTTGCCGACGGCGACGACCTGCACGTCGTCCAGCAGGCGTTCGTCGATGCGGGCGCGGTTCAGTGCGGCTTCTGCACGCCGGGTCTCGTGGTCGCGACCGCCGATCTGCTCCGGCGCGTCCCGAGCCCGAGTGACGACGAGATTCGCGAGGCGCTCTCCGGCAACCTCTGCCGTTGCACCGGGTACGCCAAGATCTTCGACGCGGTCAGGCTCGCAGCCGGATGACGCGCACCGCCCCACGGCAACTCCAGGTCGGGAAGATCGGCGAGCTCGTCCCGCGCGTCGATGCGCCACCGAAAGTCACGGGCGCGTTCGTGTACGCGAGTGACCTGATCGTTCCTGGGATGCTCTGGGGCCACACGCTGCGGAGCCCTCACGCACATGCGCGCATCCTGTCGATCGACACCACCGAGGCGGTGACCATGGCCGGGGTGCATGCCGTGCTCACGCACGACGACGTGCCCGGCGTGAAGACGTACGGGCTCGAGTTCTCCGACCAGCCCGTGCTGGCGATCGACCGCGTTCTCTATCACGGAGAGCCCGTCGCCCTGGTCGCCGCCGAGCATCCGGAGCAGGCACGCCGCGCCGCGGAGCGGATAGTCGTCGAGTACGAGTTGCTCGAGCCGGTCGCCGACATGGAGCGCGCCACCGACCTGACCGACCTGCACCCGGACCGGCCGACGCGCGGCCACGGCTACCGCGAGGACGACCGCGCGAACGTCGTGCGGCACATCGTGATCCGCCACGGCGATCCGGATGCGGCCGGGGACTTGAGCGTCGAGGGTGTCTACGAGGTCGGTACGCAGGACCAGGCGTTCCTCGGCCCCGAGTCGGGCCTCGCAGTGCCGGACGGCGAGGGGGGTGTCGACATTTACGTCGCGACGCAGTGGCTACACGTCGACCGCGCGCAGGTTGCGCCTTGTCTCGGTCTCGAGCTCTCACAGGTACGCATCCATCTCGCCGGCGTCGGCGGCGCGTTCGGCGGCCGCGAGGATCTCTCGATGCAGGTTCACGGCGCTCTGCTCGCGCTGCACACGAACCGCGCGGTCAAGATCGTCTACGACCGCGAGGAGTCGTTCACGGGCCACGTGCACCGGCACCCGGCGAAGATCTGGTGTGAGCACCGCGCGACCCGCGCGGGGAAGCTCGTCTCGGTACGCATGCGGATTCTGCTCGACGGAGGCGCGTACGCGTCCAGCTCGACGGCGGTGACGTCGAATGCCGCCTCGTTCGCGGTCGGCCCGTATGAGACTCCGAACGCGCTGATCGAATCCACGGCCGTCTACTCGAACAACCCGCCGTGTGGCGCGATGCGCGGCTTCGGCGCGGTGCAGACGGCGTTTGCGGCCGAAGCTCAGATGGACAAACTGGCGCTGGCCCTCGACATCGATCCGATCGAGCTGCGGCTGCTGAACGCGCTCAAGCCCGGCGACGTGCTGCCGACCGGCCAGACGATCACAGGCTCAATGCCGGTTGCGGAGACCATCCGCGCGGCGGCTGCGCTGGAGCCGCCCGCTGCGGAGGACTTGCCTCGCGACCCATTGCGGCTGCCCGGCGGCGCCGGCAACACCACACGCGGCGAAGGTGTGCGCCGGGGCGTCGGCTTCGCCGTCGGCTTCAAGAACATCGCCTACTCGGAGGGCTTCGACGACTATTGCGCGGCCCGCGTCGTCCTGAGCGGCTCGAGCGCCGCGGTGCATTGCGCAGCGGCAGAGGTCGGACAGGGCGTCACCGGCGTGATCCTGCAGGTCGCCCGCACCGAGCTCCGTATCGACGATGTGCGCGTCGCGGCGGGGCAGACGGCGACCGTCGACTCCGCGGGCTCGGCGTCGGCGTCACGGATGACGTGGATGGCCGCCGGCGCGGTGCGTGATGCATGCCGAGCAGCTCTTGCGGAGCAGGAGCGGCGTCCGGGTGAGGAGATCGACGTCGAGCGCATCTACCGCCACCCACGCACGACGCCGCTCGATCCGGCGAACGGACAGATCACGGGCGAGCGCTCGCATGTCGCGTTCGCGACGTGCGCCATGAAGGTGGTCGCAGAGGTCGATGTCGAGCTCGGTCTGACGCGGATCGTCTGGATCGGCGCGGCGCAGGATGTCGGCAAGGCGATCAACCCGCAGCAGGTCGAGGGTCAGATCGAAGGCGGCACAGCGCAGGGTCTCGGTCTCGCGTTGATGGAGGAGATCAAGACGCGCGACGGCCTGATCACGAACGCGAGCTTCACCGATTACCTGATCCCGACGACACTCGACATGCCGCCGGTCGAGTCGGTGCTGATCGAGGACCCCGAGCCCGACGCGCCCTACGGCGTCAAGGGAGTGGGCGAGCCACCGACGGTCGTCTCGACGGCAGCGATCGTCTCCGCCCTGCGCGCGGCGACCGGACGCCCGCTCGTCCGCGTCCCGGTCACGCCAAACGACATCTGTCTCTAGCCAATCGTGCGAGCCTCGTGAGGTGCGCTAGCGGACGCCTTCCTCGATCTGGGTCGCGGCCGGTGGCTCACGCCGAACGACGAGGGCGACGGCGGCGACCACGATCACGGCCCCGATGAACAGGCGCCACGTCAGGTGCTCACCCCGGAAGAGCACGCCGAGCATGATCGCGACGATCGGGTTCACGTACGCGTAGGTCGAGACGAGGCCCAGCGGTGCACTTGCGATCAGCCACACGTAGGCCGTGTACCCGATGATCGAGCCGAAGGTGACGAGGTAGATCCAGCCGAGGATCGAGGAGCCAGAGGGCGAGAAGTCGTGCACGGTGAAGACCGAGATCGGCAGCATCAGCAGGCCGCCGGCGAGCATCTCGTACGCCGTCGCCGCGAATGGGTCGGCCGGCATCGTCAGCCAGGCCGAGAGTACCGTGCCGGTCGACCACATCAGGGCCGAGATGACGCACAGGCCGATGCCCCAGGCCGTTGCGCCGCCGGACGGATGCGCGAGCACGGCCACGCCGGCGAAGCCGACCCCGACGCCGACGAGCGCGGGCCACGGCAGGCGTTCACGCGCCGCGAGGCGGAGCACCACGACCCAGAGCGGTACCGACGCGATGATCAGCGACGCGAGCCCGGTCGGCACGTTTCGCTCGGCGAAGAAGAGGACGGCGTTCGCTCCTGGCAGCAGCGCTCCGATCACGATGCACGAACCGAGCGCGCGCTTCGAGATCCGGAGTGAGCCGCCGCGCAGGCGGACGATGCCTGCCATCAGCGCGCCCGCCGTGATGAAGCGGGTCGAGGCTGCGAAGAGCGGCGGGATCGTCTCGCCGGCGACGGCGATCCCGAGATACGTCGAGCCCCAGATCACGTAGACCGTGACCAGCGCGGTCCAGACCTTGCCGTTCGCCGTCACGAGCTACCGAACGAGCGAGAGGGCCGCGCCGATTCCCAGCAGTGCGATACCGATCAGCCGCGGGACGGAGATGTCGATGCGGTCGACACCGAACAGGCCGAAGCGGTCGATCACGGCGCCCATCACGAGCTGTCCCGCGATCAGGATCCCGATCGTCGCCGTCGCGCCGACCCGCGGCTGCGCAAACGTGATCGAGAAGACCACGGTCAAGCCCATCAGCCCGCCCAGCCACATCCAGGCGGGGGAGCGGAACGCGCCGCCGATCCCGCCGAAGCCGGAGCGGGAGACGACGAGGATCGAGAGCGAGAGCACGAGCTGCACGGCGGTCGCGAAGGTCAGCGCCTCGATCACCCCGATCCTGCCGCCGAACCTCCCCATCACGGCGACTTGCACCGAGCCGGCAAGCCCGGCGAGAACAGCGAGCGCGACTGCGGCCGAGGTCACGCCGTGGTCGTGGCGTCGCTCGGAGTCAACTCGAAGTCAACGATCGTTCCCGCCATCGTTACGCTCCTTCTCGTCGAGCAAAGGGGGACAGGGTGGTCAGGGTGTTCGTACTCTATGGCGAGGAGCCGGAAGCGCAGGAGTATGCGGCGCACGCCGAGCTGTGCAAGCTCGTTCCGGGCGGCACCTTCCGGCATGGGAAGGTTTTCGGCTCACCGATGGGCGAGCCGGTGCACCGGTACGTCGCGGAGTGGGAGTTTGCCGACCAGGCGGCATTCGAGGCTGCAGCCGCGAGCGACGAGTTCCGCGCAACCGGTCGCGACGCGCGCGACCGCGGCCTGCCGCAGCCGACCGTCGAGTTCGCCTCGCTCGATTAGATCGGGGCTAGGCGAAGTGCGGCGGGCGCTTCTCGCGTACCGCCGCGACGCCTTCGTGGACGTCGGGTCCGGTCATGTCCAGGAACTCGAGCGCGAGCGATGCGTCGAACGTCGGTCCGGCGAGGCGCAGCCAGTTGTTGAGTGCGAGCTTCGTGTGGCGGATCGCGGCCTGAGAGCCTTCGGCGAGCCGGTTCGCGATCGCGAGCGCGCGCTCCTCGAGCTCGTCTTCGGGCACGCAGAGCGAGACGAGCCCGAGCCGCTCGGCCTCGACACCGTCGACCGGCTCGCAGAGCAGCAGGTGATATTTCGCCTTGGCGAGTCCGCAGAGGAGCGGCCAGACGATCGCCGAGTGGTCGCCGGCGGCGACGCCGAGCTTCGTGTGGCCGTCGACGATCCGTGCCGAGGGCGTTGCGATCGAGATGTCGGCGAGCAGTCCAACTGCGAGCCCCGCACCGACAGCCGGGCCGGTGATCGCGGAGACGATCGGCTTGGGACAGTCGATCAGGTTCAGAACGAGATCGCGCGCCTCGTGGAAGACACGTCGCCGCGTCTCGTAGTCGGTGGCGATCTCGAGCACGAGATCGAGATCGCCACCGGCGCTGAAGGCGCCGTCGGCGCCGCGCACGATCACAGCGCGTGTCTCGTCGTCGTCGCCGATCGCGCGCCAGATCGCTGCGAGCTCGCCGTGCACCGTCCCGCCGATCGCGTTCAGCCGCCCGGGCGCGCGCAACGTCAGCCGTAGCAGCCGCGGCGCGGGCCGGTCGAGCTCGAGGCTCGGAAACGCCGAGTAGCGCTCGTCCATCGAGCGGACTGTAGATGGTCTTCGCGATTCACGAATTGGCACGAAATTGTTCCACTTCCGTGGCACTTCCTTGACGGTGGCTGCCACCGGACGTGTCCCGGCGGGGCTATATGGTTGCCCGCGTGGCTGACGTCGAGGTGATGCGCGAAGGGGCGATCCTGACGATCACGCTCAACCGCCCTGACGTCCTGAACGCGCTCAACCGGTCTGTGCACGACGGCCTGCATCGCGCGCTCGAGCAGGCGAAGGACACGGCGATCCGCGCGGTCGTGATCACCGGGGCCGGTCGCGGGTTCTGCGTCGGCCAGGACCTGCAGGAATTCTCGTCCGGCGGCGGCGACATCGTCGACAACCTCCGCTCGAACTATCACCGCAACGTGCTTGCGATCCGCGCGCTCGAGAAGCCCGTGATCGCCGCCGTCAACGGGCCGGCGGCTGGCGCCGGGATGTCGCTTGCGCTCGCCTGCGACGTCAGGATCGCCGCCGACAGCGCGAGCTTCGTGCCCGCCTTCATCAACATCGGGCTCGTTCCCGACTCCGGCGGGACGTGGCTCGTCCGCCGGCTGCTCGGAGCCGCGCGATCATTCGAATGGCTCACGACGGGGCGCAGGCTCGGCGCCGAGGAGGCACGAAGCTGGGGGCTCGCGAACGAGGTGGTCGCTGCGGACGAGCTGCCTCATCGCGCGCAGGAGGTCGCAGCGCTCTTCGCGGCGATGCCGACGCGGGCCGTGTGGCAGACGAAGCGCCTGCTCGACCGCGCCGAGACCGCGACGCTCGCCGAGCAGCTCGAGCTCGAAGCTCTGACCCAGTCCGAGATGACGAAGACGCACGATTTCGGCGAGGGTGTCGCGGCGTTCCTGGAGAAGCGTGACGCAGCGTTCACCGGCGCCGACGTTGAACGTGCGCATCCGATCACGCTGGTCAACGCCGACGACAGGCGTCGTTGGCGTTTGACCACTGCGCTTCGCTATCCGCTCGCGCTTCCGCACGTATATCTCGCCGAGCTGTGGACGTTGCTTGCGCTGCTCGTCGGGATCGTCAACTGGTTCATCGCGCTCGCGACCGGGAAGACGCCGGACGCCCTGCATGCCTGGTTCGAGCGCTATCTGCGCTACACGACCCATGTCGGCGCGTACGCGCTTCTGCTCGCAGACCCCTATCCGCGATTCCGTGGCTGGGCCGGGACCTACCCCGTCGATCTGCGGGTCGGACCGCCGGTCAAGCAGTCGCGCGGGAAGATCGCGATCCGAATCGTGCTTGCGATCCCAGCGCTGGTCTTCGCCTACGTGCTCGGGATCGTCGGCGCGGTCGTCGCGGTGCTCTCCTGGTTCGTGGCGGTGACGAACGCGCGCGTGCCCGTCGGCTTCCAACGACTCGGCGTCTACTGCTTGCGGTTCCAGGTGCAGACGCTTGGCTACCTGTTGCTCGTCACTGACAGGTATCCGACGCTCGCGAACGAGTTCAGCTAGCGACGAGCGCCGCAGCAATCGAGATCGGCACGACCGCGAGCCCGAGCAGCGAGTAGGTGCGGATCGACGGCCGGGCGTCGAGCGACCGCGCGATGCTGCGACCGCCGCGGACCACATCCGCACGAAGAACGTCGCGCCGGACACGTGCTCGCCGTGCAGGACGATCAGGTTCGTCAGGTTCGAGGCCGGCAGGAAGAGGGACGCCGCGTTCGACATGACGACTCCGCCGTACAGGAACGGTCGCTCGTCGATCCCGCGCTGGCGCGCGAGGTGAAGCAGGACGGGCGTCAGGAAGAAGACGGAAGTGTCGAGGTTGAGGATCGCGGTCACAAAAGCAACCAGGCCGAGTGCGACGACGAGCAGTAGCACCGCGCCGACGCGGATACGCGCGAGCGCCCCGCCGGCTGCGGCGAACAGCCCGTCGCGCTCGGCGACCACTCCGACCAGCAGCAGGCCGGTGACCAGCGCAAACGCCGGCCAGACCTGACCGGCGGCAGCTGTTACGCCGGCCAGTTGGTCAGCGCTTGCTGGCAGAACGTGAGGCCGGCGGACTTCGCGGCCTTGTGCACTCGATCCTGGATCTGGGCGGCCGCGAACTGGGCTGCGGCGGCGGTATCGACATCCGACTTGACGAGCGCGTCGTGGACTTCCTGAACCGACAGCGCGAGCGCGTTCGCGAGGCGCACCATCTGGCGGAAGGCGGCGGCTCGCGCGGGCGGCGGTGTCACCTTGCGCATCTCGGCGATCGCCGTCCGAGCAGCGACCGCGGTTTTCGCCCAGCCCTTCGGATCGCGGGAAAGACGGCCGAGCGCGAAGATCCTCTTGTCCGACGCCATGCAGACCCGGTTGCCGGCGGCGACATACGCCTTCATGGTCGGGCTCGTCGCGGTGGCGGTGGCCGTCGTCGTGGCGTCCTTCGAGCTACCGCACGCGGTGAGCGCAAGGGCGAAGACGAGGATCGGAAGGAGCCGACGCACGGGCCGAGGGTAGCGGGGGAGAGGTTGAGAGTGCGTTAGGGGAGCTTGCTCAGAATGTCGGCGAGCTCGGGGAACCGGCCTTCGCGTTGCTTCGAGAATGCGAGCTCATCGTCGACCAGCACGTCGAACTGGCTCTTCAGGCCTGGAGCCATCTCTGCCGAATGCGCGGTTCCGTTCAGCTCGGCCACGAGACTCGCGGCCCGTTCGTCGTAGCCCCCTCAGACTGGGCAGTAGAGGATGCGAACGTATGCCATGCCCCTAGCTTACTTCTCAGATTTCGCGTCAGTAGAGAAAAGGAATGAGCTTGCGCGGGGTTCGGAGGCGGTAGGCCGTGTACCCGCCGAGACGTTCGCCGAGCCAGGCTTCTTCGCGACGCGCTTTCAGGTCGAGGAAGACGGCGAGCACCACGGTCAGCACGAGTCCGACGACGGTGGCGAAGATGATCGACCAGCCGAGGGCAATCAGGATGCCCCCGCCGTACATCGGGTGGCGCACCAGCGCGTACGGACCAGTTGTCTTCACGGTCTGATCGGTTCGCGGGGCCGGAAAGGGGGTTAGGGAAGAACCGAGTCGCAGGCCAGCCCAGGCAAGGAGAAGCAGTCCGAGCACGAACAGGACGCCGCCGATCGCGAGGGCGGCGACCGCGTGTGTGCCGGTCCCGCTTCGGCCCACGAGCGGCGAGAGGAAGACGGACGCGATCAGCAGCGCCTGGCCCACGACCCATCCTCCGCCTCGCCGGCCGAGGGCGGGGAGGCGCGAGGACGGATCGCTTCCGCGCGCAGAGCTCATACTCGCGCTGCCGCAGCGGGTAGGCGCTCGGTGAGTGTCTGCTTGAGCGAGTTGAGTCCAGGGATGCGTCCCGCCATGACGACCTGTTCGTCAACGACGAGCGCCGGTGTGCTCATGACGCCGTAGGCAGCGATCTCGGCGTAGTCGGTGATCTTCTCCACCTGTGCAGCGATGCCGAGTTCGCGCAGGGCTCGGTCGGTGAGGTCTGTGAGTCGCAGGCAGTTGGCGCAGCCGGAGCCGAGGATCTTCACGGTGGTCATGGTGTGTCCTTTCAGAGGATGGCGTTGAAGAGGAAGCCGGTGACGAGGATCCCGACGGCGACGACGGCAATGAAGGCAGCGAGGAGCTGCGGGCGCAGAACGCGGCGCAGCAGGATCATCTCAGGCAGCGAGAGCGCGACGACGCTCATCATGAACGCGAGGAGCGTCCCCATCGCGAGTCCTTTTGCGTGCAGGACGGCGATCATCGGCAGGATTCCGGCGGCGTTCGAGTAGAGCGGCACGCCGATCAGGACGCCGAACGGGACCGCGAGCGGGTTCGACGAGGACGCGTGGCGGGCGAAGAAGTCGGTTGGCATCCAGCCGTGGATGACGGCGCCCAAGGCGATGCCGACGAGCAAGTAGGGCCAGGCTTTGCCGACGATCAGTTTCACCTCGTCGCGGCCGAGTTCGAACCGCTCCGCCCAGGTCGTCTTCGCTTCGACCCTGTCCATCGGACCCGCAGTTGCGGCCGCCTCAAGGACGAAGGGTTCGATGTAGCGCTCCAGGCGCAGACGGCCGAGGATGCCTCCGGCGATGATCGCGATTAGAAGCCCGGAGGCGATGTAGAGGGCGGCGATCTTCAGGCCGAACATTCCGTAGAGGAGGATGACCGCAACCTCGTTGACCATTGGGCTCGCGATCAGGAAGGTGAGCGTGATCCCGAGAGGCACTCCGGCGGCGACGAAGCCGATGAAGGCTGGGACAGCGCTACACGAACAGAACGGTGTCGCCACCCCGAGACAGGCAGCGGCGACGTTGCCAGCCCCTTCTCGCTTTCCGCCGAGCAAGGCTCGGGTGCGTTCAATCGAGAGGAAGCTGCGGAGGATACGAGCGACGAAGATGATCCCGGCTAGCAGCAGCAGGATCTTCGTCGTGTCGTACAGGAAGAAGTGGAGGGCGTCGGACCAGCGCGGCCCCTGCGGGATCGCGAAGACGTAGTAGAGCAGCCAGTCCCAGGCCGGCAGCAGCGCCTTGTAGACCGCGAGCCACGCGACCGCGCCACCAGCGAGCAGCCAGAGCGGATGCCGTCCGCGTGCCGTTTTGGTGCGAAGGGCGAGTGTGCTCACGCTGCGCGACTTCCGATGAGAAGCGAAACAGCAACGTCAGTAATCGCCTCATGGACAAGCCTGACCTCGAGTCGCCTTCCTACCTTTTCGCAGGAGATCAGGCCTGCTTCTCGCAGTACCTTCAAGTGGTGAGAGAGCAGTGGCGCCGACAGATCGAGCGCCTTCCGCAACTCGCAGGCACACGCCTCGTCCCGCCCAAGTTCGTCGATCACAGCGAGTCGCACCGGGTTGGCGAGCGCACGCAGCGCTGAAATGTGCGTGGGATCTGTTCTCGGTTCGCTCGGTGGTACATGGGCAGCGACAGCGACCCGCAAGGAGCCTCCTTTGTTCAACCTCCATTGAAGTGTTTGCACGCCAGCGCGGCATCAGGCACGGCCACGACTGCGAGTCCGTACAAAACCCAGGCCACGATCTGATGCGTCGCGCAGGAGGCTCGCGAGCTGGTGAACGACGTCGTGGGTCACTGCACGGCAAAGCCTGCAAGAACAACGGAGTCATGAAATCGCTCCCCTAGATCGTCTTGAACTGCTCGAACGGCTGGCGGCAGCTCTCACACCAGCGAATCGAGCGGCACGGAGTCGGCCCGAAGATGTTCTCGAGTCGCGTCTCCGTCGAGCCGCAGTACGGACAGCGGAAGGCGTGCGACTGCAGCTGGATCAGCGTCGTCGGGCCGGCGGCCCGTGGTGCAGGCGGTGCAAAGCCGGCGGCGCGTAGCTTCTCGCGGCCCGCGGCCGAGATGCGGTCGGTCGACCATGAGTCGTCCTGGATCACAGCGACGTCAGGCTCCCCGCCGAGCGAAGACACCGCGGCCTCGAGCGCGCGGCGCATTGCCTCGAGCGCCGGGCAGCCGAGGAACGTCGGGGTCAGCTCGACGCGAACTCGAGCGCCGTCGACCTGCACGTCGCGGATCACGCCGAGATCGACGAGCGAGATGACCGGGATCTCCGGGTCGGGGATCTCCTCGAGCGCGGCCCACACCTCGGCCGCCGTCACCATTCGGCACCCGGCGCCGAGCGCCGCACCTCGGTCATCTCGCCCCAGAGTGCCGACAGCTCGGGCGTATGCGCGCCGCGCGCCGCGCCCTGTGGCGGTGCCTCACTCGGCCGGTTCACGCGGCGGGCGAGCGCTTCGCGCTGGTCCGGCTCGAGCAGGCCGAGGGCATACGGCCAGAGCTGGTCGACCGCGGCGATGAAGCGTGGCTCGTGCCGCAGCCGCGCTTCCCACAGCTCTGCGTGGAGGCGGTGGTAGACCTCTTCGCGGTCGATCTTCGCGGCGAGCCCCGCAAGCTCGGTGTCGTCGGATTCCTTCAGTGCGTCGATGCGGACACGGTCGGCTGCTTCGTACAGGTAGCGGCGTGCGATTGTCAGCGCCCAGTCGTCGATCAGCCGCAGCTCGACGAGCGGTGCGCAGCGGTACTCGTCCGGAGCACGGTCGAAGGCGAGTGCGTCGGCGTCCGTACCGAGCTCGGTTGCGGCAAGCTCGTACAGCGCGCGCGCATGGCCGATTTCGTTCTGGGCGATCGACGAGAACGCGACGTCCTCCTCGAGCGTCGGCGCGATCCCGGTCCATTCCGAGTCGCGCCAGCCGAGGATCAGCTCGTCGTCAGCCAGGCTCAGAAGCAGTTGTGCCCGCTCGTTCACGCGCCTCCTTCAACCGTGCCTTGATCGAGTAGCCGTCGACGCGGCGGTACTTGAGGTCGAACTCGTCCGCCCAACCGGTCACCTGGTGGATCGACGTGCGCGGCACGAGCCAAAGCGCCTCCGACTCGCCGCGGCGGCCATACTGCTCGCGCGCCCACGCGTCGGCGAACGCGGCGTCCGGCGCCTCGACCGAGCCCGCGTGCGCGAACGCCTGCCCCTTTCGCTCCTGACGGAAGACCTCGAAGATCATGCAGCGAGGAGCACGTTGCGGACCCACTGCTCCTGCTCGAGGTGGCGCCGGCGGAAGGCGAGCCGGTCCTGGGAGCGAGGGCCATGCCCTGTGACGACCGACTTGAGCTCGGCCCAGTCGGGCTCCGAGTACTCCCACACGCCTTCGTCGTTCCGGCGCAGGTTCGGGTCGGGAACCGTCAGACCGAGCTCCCAGATCTGCGGCACGTACCCCTCGAGGAACTGCTGCCGTGCCTCCTCGTTGCCCTGCGACTTGATCCGCCAGAGGTACATCGGATCCTCGTCGCGCGCGATCGGGTTGCCGTGGAACTGCATCAGTGGGCCCCACCAGCGGTCGAGCGCTTCCTGCACGAGCGCTCGCTGGGCGTCGGTGCCGGTCATCATCGCGAGGATCACGTCACGCCCGTGGAGGATGTGGAACGACTCCTCCCAGCAGATCTTCTTCATGATCCGCGCGTACGGGGCGTACGAGCACTTGAGGAGCGCCTTCTGCGAGATGATCGCGGCCGCGTCGACGAGCCACGCGATCACACCGACGTCTCCCCAGGTGTGCGTCGGGTAGTGGAAGACGTTGTGGAACTTCGCCTTGCCGGACAGCAGGTCGGCGAACATCTCCTCGCGCGGCTTGCCGAGGTCCTCGGCGACGCGGTAGATCAGCTGCGCGTGGCCGACCTCGTCCTGGACCTTCGCGGTCAGCGCGAGCTTGCGCTGGAGCGTCGGTGCCTTGAGGATCCACTCGCGCTCGGGCAGCACGCCCATCAATTCGCTGCCGGCGTGCATCTCGATGAACTTGATCAGCCGCTGCCGGTATTCGTCCGGCAGCCAGTCCGAAGCCTCGACCTGCCCGCCCTCCTGGACGTAGGCGAGGAATTCCTGTGTGCGCGCGTCCACTTCGAGCCTCCCTACCTACCGATCGTTAGGGTGGAACTATAGATGTCCGCGAGGCGCGCAGAGCTGAACCGGATCGCCGCACGGCTCTTCGCCGAGCGGGGCTACCAGGGGACGTCGCTCGCCGACCTGGCCGAGCAACTCGGCGTGCAGAAGCCGTCGCTCTATCATCACATCGCCTCGAAAGAGGATCTGCTCTGGGCGGTCGCATGGGAAGGCGCCGAGGCGTTCCACGCGGGGCTCGACTCGGTGTCCCCGACGGCTGCGGCCGGCGAGCGGATCCGCCTCGCGTTGCGCGCTCATCTCGCCGTGGTCGGCGACCAGGTCGACATCGCGACCGTGTTCGTGCGCGAATGGCGCTACCTGGAAGGCGAACGGCGCGAGCGATTCGTCGCCGAGCGCCGCCGCTACGAGGAGCGGATCCGGGACCTCTTTCGCGACGGGGTCGAAGGGAGCGAGCTTCGGACCGATCTCGACGTCTCCACCGCAGCGCTCCTCTTTCTGTCTGCGGCGAACTGGGCGTACACCTGGCTGCGCCCCGGTGCGAATACCGACGAGCTCGCCGATCGCCTCTTCGCCGCGCTCCTCGACGGCATGAGGGGCTACGCGACGTCGTCCTGAGGGCCGAGCGGGAAGCGTGCCCGTGCTCCCCACTGCCGAAGCTCGTCCTCCTCGATCAGGAGCACCTCGTGGGCCAGCGACTCGATCGGCAGGGCGATCTCGACCTCGATGTGCTGGTTGCTGATCGTCAGGTGAGGGATCACGTCGCGGTGCGCGCCCTCGTACGGCGGGTGATCCGGCCATCGCGCCCAGACCGCGCTCGTCAACGCGCGGAACGGCGCCGACGGCTCGGGCCGGAGCCACACAGCTCCGGCGTCGAACTGTTCGAGCGAATCAAGGCGGAACGTGAACCGCGGGTGCCGCGCGACCAGCTCGCCGATCGCGGTCTCGTCGATCGCCTCCGGTGCGAGGAAGGGAAACAGCACGGTGATGTGCGCCGGCGCGCCGAGCACTGCGGCTGAATCGTGCGCGAGGCGGTAGGCGCCGACCGCCGGCTCGGCTTCCGGGACCACGATGATCAGCGCTGTCCGGCGTGGCATGCTCGACAGCGTGAAGCGCGCCGCACTGATCGTCAACCCGTACTCGACCCAGGTCACCGGCGAGCGGATTCGCGACGTCGAGCGCGTGCTTCGCGAGCGGGTCGAGGTCGAGACGACGTTCACCCAGCACCCGGGTCACGCGACCGAGCTCGCGGCCCGCATTGCCGGCGAGGTCGATGCGATCATCGTCTTCTCCGGTGACGGGACGTACAACGAGGTGCTGAACGGCGCCGACGGAGAGGTGCCGTTCGGCTTCCTGCCGGGTGGCGGCACGAGCGTCCTGCCGCGTGCGCTCGGCCTCCCGCGCGATGCCGTCGCTGCCGCGCAGACGATCGGCGTGGCGCTCGCGGAGGAACGGCTACGGAGGATCGGGCTCGGCACGGTCAACGGGAGGCGTTTCTGCTTCTCCGCCGGCCTCGGCTTCGACGGCGAGGCCGTGCGCCGGCTCGATGCGCTCGGGCGCGATCCCGCCGGCGCGCGTCCCGGCGACCTGGCGTTCGTGCGAACCGTGACGCGGATGCTGATCGAACGCCGCGGCCGCTACGAGCCGCAGCTCGAGATCGAGGGCTACGGGCGTGCCGCGTTCATCCTCGTCGCGAACTGCGATCCGTACTCGTACGCCGGCTCGGTGGCATTGCGTGTCGCACCGGCCGCGACCTTCGAGGAGGGAATCGATTTCGTCGCGCCCTCGCGCGTGCGCCCGCGTGACGTGCCGCGCCTGCTCCGCTACCTCCTCCGCGGCAAGGGACAACTCGACGCCGACGACGTCGTGTCGGGCCATGATCTCGACCGGATCGTCGTCCGTTGCGACCGCCCGTTGCCGCTGCAGGCTGACGGAGAGGATCTCGGCGACGTCACCGAGGCGACGTTCGAGGCGAGACGCGATGCGGTCTCCGTGCTCGTGTAGCGCCGCCGTTGCCGCCGCGCTGCTGCTCGCCGTCGCGGACGATCGGGTCGCCTGGCAGGTGCGTGAGATAGGTTTCCGGCCGCATGGCGGCCACTGACGCCTTCCGGCGCTTGGATGCCGACGCCGCCCCAGACGGCCTCAGCGAGAGCGATCTGCTCGAGCTCTACCGCCGGATGGTGCTGCTTCGCACCTACGACGAACGCTCTGTCGTCTACCACCGGCAGGGGCGGATCGGCACGTACGCGATCTTCTGGAACCACGAGGCGATTCAGGCCGGTGCGACGTTCGCGCTCGCGGACGACGACTGGATCTTCCCGTCCTACCGCGAGTCGGCGATCGGCCTCGTGCGCGGAATGCCCGCCGAGACGATCTTGCAATGGTGGCGCGGTCACCCGTCGGGTTGGTGGAACCCGGCGGACTGGAACGTCGCCTCGATCTGTGTCCCGATCGCGACCCACGTCCCGCATGCTGCTGGACTCGCGTGGGGGAAGAAGCTGCGCTGCGAGGACACCGTTGCGATGGCGTTCTTCGGTGACGGCGCGACCAGCGAGGGGGCGTTCCACGAGGGCGTCAACTTTGCGGCCGTGATGGATGCGCCGGTCGTCTTCGTCTGCAACAACAACGGCTGGGCGATCTCGACTCCGGTCGAGGCTCAGACGCGAGCCGAGACGCTTGCAGACAAGGCGGCAGGCTACGGGATCCCCGGCGTCCGGGTCGACGGTCTCGACGTGCTCGCGGTGTACGAGGCGGCGCGCGACGCGGTCGAGCGGGCTCGCTCCGGAGGCGGCCCGACGCTGATCGAGGCCGTTCACTACCGGGCCGCGCCGCACGGGACCGCCGATGACCCGCGTGCGTACATCGACTTCGCGAAGGTCGAGGAGGCGCGCGCGCACGAGTGCGTCGGGGAGTACGAGGCGTTCCTGAAACGTCTGGGGCTGCTCGGCGACGATCTGATCGCCTCGACGCGTTCCGCCGCCGAGGATCTTGTGCGCGCGGGTATCAACGCGGCCGAGGCAGAGGACGCTCCCGATCCCGAACTGGTCTTCCGCCACGCGTACGTCGACCCGCCCGGGAACATGCGCAATGGCTGAGCTGACGCTCGTCGAGGCCGTCAACGACGCCTTGCACGTGGAGCTCGAACGCGACGGTGACGTGATGGTGATGGGCGAGGACGTCGGTCGCGCCGGCGGCGTCTTCCGCGCCACCGCGGGTCTCCGCGACCGTTTCGGCGCGAATCGCTGTGTCGACACGCCGCTCGCGGAAGCCGGCATCCTCGGCACCGCAGTCGGCCTTTGCATGGCCGGCTGGCGGCCGGTTTGCGAGATGCAGTACGACGCGTTCTCGTACCCGTGCCTGGATCAGCTGATCACGCACGTTGGCCGTTACCACTGGCGGACCGGCGGCAGGATGCAGTTCCCGATCACGATCCGGATGCCGTACGGCGGCGGTGTTCGCGCGCCCGAGCTGCATGACGATTCGCCCGAGACGTACTACGTGCACACGCCCGGGATCAAGGTGGCCATCCCGTCGACGCCTGCCGACGCGAAGGGGTTGCTCGCCGCGGCGATCCGCGACGCGGATCCGGTCGTCATCTTCGAGCCGAAGCTCGTGTATCGCACTGCGCGCGGCGAGGTGCCTGAGGGCGACTACGTCGTACCGCTCGGCCAGGCGCGGATCGCACGCGAAGGAACTGACGTGACCCTGATCGCCTACGGCGCGATGGTCGGCGTCTGCGAGCGTGCGGCCGACGAGCTCGATGCCTCGTGCGAAGTCGTCGACATCCGGTCGCTCCGCCCGCTCGACGAGGCCGCGATCCTCGCCTCCGTCGCGAAGACGGGCCGAGTCGTGATCGTCCACGAGGCTCCGCGCACCGCGGGCTTCGGCGCCGAGCTCGCGGCGCTGATCGCCGAGAAGGCGATCTTCGATCTGCAGGGACCTGTGCTCCGCGTCACCGGCTACGACGTCCCGTACCCGTACTGGACGATCGAGGACAGCTATGTGCCGTCGGTCGAGCGCATCGTGGCGGCGGTCAACTCGCTCCTCGCGTGAACCAAGAGCTGCCGCCGTGAGCGGGGAGCCGGTCGAGCGACTGCGGCTGTGGCTCGAGCGTGACCGGCGAGGCGCGGGCTACCACCTCCGCGACGCTGCAACGGGCGACCGGGTCGACTGGGAAGACCCTCGCATCCTCGTCGTGCCCGTGGCGGGTGTTTCGTTTCGACCCGAGGCCGTCAAGGACGCGAACTTCGATCCCGGGCAAAGACTCGTGCTCGTGCCGGAGCCGGAGAACGAGCACGACCCGGGGGCGGTCGCCGTCTGGAACGAGGAGCGGACTCTGCAGGCGGGGTACGTCCCGCGTGAGACCGCGCCGGCGCTCGCCGGCAACGAGCAGGCGGTGTCGCTGTGGCGCGCGGGGGAAGGGCTGCGGGTGCTGATCGTCCCCGCCGGCTCCTGGGTGGGCCGACCTCGGTAACGTCCGCCGCCGAATGGCTTACGAGTTCAAGCTGCCGGACCTCGGCGAGGGCCTGACCGAGGGGGAGATCGCGAAGTGGCTCGTCGCGGTCGGCGATGTGATCGCCGAGGACGCGCCGCTTGTCGAGATCATGACCGACAAGACGACGGTCGAGATTCCGTCGCCGGCGGCCGGGACGGTGCTCGAGATTCGCGTCGCAGAGGGAGAGGTCGCACCGGTCGGGTCCGTGCTCGTCGTGATCGGCGGTGAGGAGCAGGAGGCGGCAGCGGCCGCTCCGGTCGAGCCGGTACGCCTCCAGGCGACGCCGCTCGTACGGCGGATCGCGGAGGAGCTCGGCGTCGACCTGGCCACCGTCACCCCGAGCGGGCCGGGCGGACGCATCACCGAGGAGGATGTGCGGGGCTCCGGCACACCGCGCGAAGGACGCCGCGAGAAAGTGCGAGGCGTACGCCGCCAGATCGTCGACCACCTGACGCGCGCGCACCGCGAAGTGCCGGCTGTCACCTACGTCGAAGAGTGCGACTTCGGCGCCGTCGATCTCAAGCTCCTCCTCCCGACCGTCTTGCATGCGACGGCGCTCACGCTGCGCGAGTACCCCGAGCTGAACGCGCGACTCGAAGGCGACGAGATCGTCTATCTCGACCGCTACGACCTGGGTATCGCCGTCCAGACCGAGCAGGGCCTCGTCGTCCCGGTCGTCCGGAGCTGCGACTCGCGCAGTATCGAGGAACTCCGCGAGGACGTCGACACGCTCGCCGCGAAGGCGCGCGAGGGAAAGCTCGAAGCCGAAGAGCTCCGCGGCTCGACGTTCACGATCACGAGCGCGGGCAAGCTGGCCGGGTTGTTCGTGACGCCGCTCGTCAACCACCCCGAGGTGGCGATCCTCGGCGTGCACCGGATC
Organism: uncultured Actinomycetes bacterium; assembly: GCA_963847845.1. Lineage (GTDB taxonomy): Bacteria > Actinomycetota > Thermoleophilia > Gaiellales > Gaiellaceae > PALSA-600. The sequence continues at coordinate 408,874 of CAWKBI010000003.1, read as the reverse complement.
GCACCTCGCCCCGTCGTCCGGGGTGGTGAGGTGACCGTGCGTCCGATGGGCAACGTCAGCGTCACCTTCGACCACAGGGTTGTCGACGGCGCGCGCGCGGCCGCTTTCACGCTCGCCCTGATCGACCGCCTGCAAGCCTGACCCGCGCGCCTACACTGGGCCGATGGGCGCCTGGTACACGATCGGGATCCTGGTCGGCGTCGGCGTCGCGCTCGGCGTCGGGGCCACCGGTGCGTTTGGTCGCGCGATCCCGGCTGCTGCCGTTGCGGTAATGGCGGCGGGAGCGATCGGCCTCGTCCTCTGGGATTGGAAGCATGCCGCCGGCGGTGTCGTGGGAGCGCTCTGCGGCTCGTTTGGCTCGGCGCCGCTCGTCGCGGGCGCGCTTCGGCGTGGCGGCACTCGCGGTGGCACGGCTGCGTTGCTTGCACTCGCGGCCGCTCTCGGCGCGGCGCTCGCGCTCGTGCCCGTCGTCGGGTACCTCGAGGCGCTCGCTGTGCCGATACTCGGCGCGCGCCTGCGCCGCCGGGCGCCCGATCGCCACGCGGGCCTCCGCTCACTCGCCCGCGACTAGTGCCGAAGCCGGTCGTCCTGATCGTGATCGACGGGCTGACGCCGTCGATGTTCGAAGCCGCCGACACTCCCGCGATCCGCTATCTCCTCGAACACGGCACGTACGCGCGCGCGGCGTCGACTTTCCCGTCGCTGACGCCCGTCTGCCTGTCGTCGATCGCGACGGGCGCCCACGGCGATGTCCACCACATTCCGCACCTCGTCTGGTGGTACCGCGCCGAGCAGCGGCTCGTCGAGTACGGCTCGTCGTTCGCCGCCGTCCGCGCGGCGGGCGTCACTCGGTCGTTGCGCGACACCGTGATCGACCTGAACGCAAAACATCTAAGTCGCGATGCCGAGACAATCTACGAGGCGCTCGAGCGCACCGGGCTGACAACTGCCGCGATCAACATCACCTGCTACCGCGCGACGCATCGTCATCTGGCGTCGATTCCCGGGGTGCCGGCCGTCAACGGGCCGAAGCGCTTCTTCTTCTATTCACTGTACGAGAGCGACCGGACCGGCGCGCCGATCGCCGTTCGGAATCGTGCGCTCGGCTCCATCGACGCGTACGCCGCCTATGTCGGGCGTTGGCTCGTCACCCGCGACGGCTTCGACTTTCTCGTCTACTACCTGCCCGACTACGACTTCGCCTCGCACGCGGCCGGACCCGACGCCGCGCACGAGGCGCTCGCCCGAAGCGACGCCGCTGTGTCCGCGCTGATGGCTGCGGCGGGCGGTCCCGACGAGTTCCTCGAGCGCTATGCCGTGGTCGTCTGCTCCGACCACGGACAGTCGAGAATCGAGCGGACCGCGAGCCTCGACGTAGGTGACGATCTCCTGACTGCTTCGAACCGCGCTGCGATGGTCTACACGGCGAGCCCACGAGTCGTCGCCGAGCGGCTGGACGACCAGCCCGCGGCCGGGATCGTCCTCTTCGCAGAGGACGGCCGCCTCGTGGTGCGGCGGGACGGCGACGAGGATCTGGCGCTCCTCGACAGCTCGCCCGACGGCCACGCAAGAGCCGAAGCCGCCGTGCGCAACCCGAACTCGGGCGAGGTGCTCGTCTCCGCTGCCGCCGGCTGGGAGTTCGCCGACCTCGCCGGGGGCAGCCATCTCGGCGGCGGCAGCCACGGATCTCTCGATGCGGCCGACTCGGAGGTGCCGATGCTGACCGTCGGCCTCGGCCCTCCGCCGGCCTCGATCACCGGGATCAAGCAGCTCGTCGTCGATCACTTCTCAGAAGTCTGAGGTAGCCTCGCCGCGTGTCCGCAACTGCCCGCACGGTTCAGGCGCTGCGGCGCCCACACAACTGGATCCAGCTCTTCAAGTTCGGGCTCGTCGGCGCAACCGGCTTCGCGATCAACCTCGGCGTGTACAAGCTGCTGCTCGGCTACGGGCCGCATCAGGCGGCCGCGGTTTCCTTCGTCGTCGCGGCTGCCAGCAACTACTGGTGGAACCGGCACTGGACCTTCGCCGGCCAGAAGGGCAGCTTCGCGTTACAGGGAATGCGCTTCTACGCGGTGTCGGTCGTTGCGTTCGCCGTCAACCAGCTCTGGCTGGCTGTCTTCCTCGACTGGCTGGGCTGGGGGAAGCTCGTGTCGCAGGCTGTCGCGATCGTGCTCGTGACGCCACTCAATTTCCTCGGCAACAAGCTCTGGAGCTTCCGGCGCTGAAAGTCAGCCTGGCGGTCTTGCTCGCGCTTGTGGTGATCCCGGCGGCGCGCGCGGGAACGACCACGACCGTTCCCAACCCGCTCACGCAGACGTCACCGCTCGCGACTCCAAAGGCGATCTCGACCAAGGAGCAGGTGCTCGACGTCTTCCTGCACTTCCCCAAGGTCGCGAACTGGCTTGAGCGGTACCCGCCGTCGCCGACCACCGACGCGACGTACAAGGACGGAACGTGGACGGTCAACGTCTGGTCCGGTCGTGCAGGGGAGATCGCGACCGGCACCGTAGACGACGGGACGACCGCGGTGGCCGAGGCCTGGACTGGACCGCAGGTCGCCTGGCGCATGGCGCGCGGCTCCCCCGGCGCGTTCGGCGGCACCAAGATCAACAGCTACACCGTCTGGCTGTCGCTGAGCGGGCTGTTCCTCCTCGGGCTCTTCGACTGGCGCCGCCCCCTCTCGGTCCGGAACGCCGACCTGCTCGTGCTCCTGTCGTTCTCGGTCTCGCTCTGGTTCTTCAACCACGGCCACGTCTTCGCGGCGATGTCCCTCGCGTACCCGCCGCTCGCGTGGATCCTCGTGCGCTGCATCTGGATCGCGCGCGCCGACAAGCCCACGCGAGGCATCGGTGTCTGGCCCGTCTGGGTGCTCGCGGCCGCGACGGTCTTCCTCGCCGGGTTCCGGATCGGCCTCAACACGCGCTCGTCGAACGTGATCGATGTCGGCTACTCGGGGATCATCGGCGCCGACCGCATCGTCCACGGCCAGAGCCCGTACGGCCACTTCCCGGTCGAGGACGCCGCAGCCGAAGTGCGGGCCGGCCGACTCGAGCGGAGAGGTGCGCGACCGCATCCAGACGAACGGGCGTTGCGAGACGGCGAACCCGCTCGGCGATACCTACGGACCGGTGTCGTACCTGGCCTACATCCCCGGCTACGCTGGTCTTCGGCTGGAGCCACAAGTGGGACAGCCTGCCGGCGGTTCACCTGACCTCGATCCTCTTCGACTGCCTCTGCCTCCTCGGCCTCGCGCTCGTCGGGCGGCGCTTCGGGGGGCCACGACTTGCCGCCACGCTCGCGTTCGCATGGGTCGCGTGGCCGTTCACGCAGTACGCGTCGAGCTCGAACACGAACGACGCGATCGCGCCTGCTTTCCTGATCTGGGGATTTTTCGCGTTGACGAGCCCTGTCGCACGCGGAGCGGCGGTCGCGCTGTCGGGCTGGACGAAGTTTGCGTCGCTCTTGCTCTTCCCGCTCTGGTCCGGCTACCCGACTGCGCGCCGGCCCCGTGCGATGACGATGTTCACAGCCGGCTTCATCGCGACGACGGCGCTCGTCTTCTTCGTCTGCTTCCTCGAGCCGTCGCCGCTCCACGCAGCGCACGTGTTCTACGACCGGACCGTCTCGTTCCAGATCGGCCGTGAGTCACCGTTCTCGATCTGGGACTGGCGCCAGTACCACGCCAAGGGAATCCCCGATCTACATCTCGTTCAGCGGCTGCTCGAGGTGCTGCTGGTCGGGGGTGCGCTCGCGCTCGGCTTCTTCCCGCGCCGCCGCTCGCCGCTTCGGCTCGCGGCGTTGACCGCAGCCGTGCTCGTCGGTTTCGAGCTTGTCCTGACCCACTGGTTCTATCTCTACCTGCCGTGGTTCTTCCCGTTCGTCGCGCTGGCAATGATCGCTCCGCTTCCCGGGGCAGAGGAGCCGGCGCCGTTGCCGGCCGAGGATGAGCGGACCGACGCAGGCGCGCTGGCTACCGCCTGACGATCGCGTCGCCGTCTCGCTCGCGGCCTCGGCGCTCTTCCTCGTCGCGTGGGGGCTTGTGCACCGGTGGTTCTGGGCGCACGGCGCCCTCGTCGACTGGCCGTCCTACAAGAGCTACGGCGACGCGATCAAGTCCGGGCTCGTTCCGTACCGTGACTTCGCCGTCGAGTACCCGCCAGGGTCGTTGCCCGCATTCGTGTTGCCATCGCTGATCGGCGGCGACTACGCGTCGACCTTCGCCTGGTCGATGGCAGTATGCGGCGTCGGGCTCGTCTGGGTCGTCGCGCTCGCGAGCCGCCGCGCGGCTTTCTACGTCGCGCTTGCGCCGGTGCTCGCAGGCTCGCTGATCCTCTCTCGATTCGACCTCTGGCCGGCGCTCCTGACGGCCGCCGCGCTCGTTGCCCTCGTCCACGGCCGCCACAGGCTCGGCTGGGCGCTCCTCGGTGCGGCGATCGCCGCCAAGCTGTGGCCGATCGTGCTCGTGCCGCCGGCGATCGTCTGGTCGGTCCGAAACGGACAGGCGCGCGCAATCGGCTATGGAGCCGCGGTCCTCGCTTTGGTCGCGATCCCGTTCCTGATCGTGGCGCCGCATGGCCTGATCTCCAGCATCACCGGGCAGGCGTCCCGTCCCCTTCAGGTCGAGTCGCTCGGCGCCGCGCTGCTGACGACCTACGGCCATCCGCAGATCGTCGATTCGCATGGCTCGCAGAACATCGGCGGCTACGGGGTGCTCGGAGCGCTTTTCGCGCTGACCGCAGGCGGCGGCGCTCGTCGCACTCTGGATCGCGTTCGCTCGCGGCCCGGCAACCCGCGATCGCCTGACCCGCTACGCGGCCGCGTGCGTGTGTGCATTCGTCGCCTTCGACAAGGTGCTGTCACCGCAGTACCTGCTTTGGCTGATCCCGCTCGTCCCGCTCGTCCGCGGCGCTCGCGGGGCCGCGGCGACCGGCCTGCTGACAGCCGCCTTCGTGCTCACGCAGGTGTGGTTCCCCGAGCGCTACTTCGACTACGCGCTGCACTTCCACCTTGCGGGCGTGGTGCTGCTCCGCGATCTCGTCCTGGTCGCTTTGCTCGCCGTGCTGGCGCTTCCGCGCGAGGCTACGGCTCTACTCTGATCCGCACCAGCTCACAGCTCGTCGCGCGCCCGTCGGGGCCGCACTCGACGAGCACGCCTTCGATGCGGACGTCGCCGGTCGCCGGCTCGAGCCGTACCGGCATCCCGGTCACGAAACGTCGGATCGCCCCGTCGGTCCTCACTGCCGATCACCGAGTCGTGCGGGCCGGTCATGCCGGCGTCGGTGATCGCGGCTGTGCCTCCCGCCAGCACCCGCGCGTCGTTCGTCTGCACGTGTGTGTGCGTCCCGAGTACCGCTGTCGCCCGACCGTCCAGGTAGCGGGCGAGCGCCACCTTCTCGCTCGTCGCCTCGGCGTGGAAGTCGACGATCGACGACCGGCGTCTCGCGGCGCGCCTCGCTCGACCAGACGGTCGGCGGCCACGAACGGCGTCTCGAAAGGATCGAGCGTCAACACGCCGAGCAGGCTGATCACGGCAACACCGTCGTGGACGGCGAAGCCGACGACCCGGCGTCTGGGGCGACATGTTCGCCGGACGAAGGACGCGATCGGTGCCGCTCAGGTACGGAGCGAACCCCGGCTGTCCCCAGGTCCAGTTGCCGAGCGTGATCACGTCGGCGCCCGCGGCGAGCAGCCGGTCCGCGAGCTTCGCAGTGATGCCGCGGCCGTCCGCGGCGTTCTCGCCGTTGACGATGCAGAAGTCGACGTCGAGCTCGGCCCTGAGCGAGGCCAGGCGCCCCTCGACCGCGCGGCGTCCGGGCGCGCCGAACACGTCGGCGATGAAGAGGATGCGCAGGTGCCCTTCTTTCTAGCCGAGCGACAACGAAGCCGCCGGATGGACCTCGACCACGACATGGTTGCCGGCGTCGTTCGTGTAATGGGCGAGCGACTGGCGCTCCGCACCCGAGAAATCGACGATCGAGCCGAGCTTCGAGCCGCCCGCGGTCAGCGGCGCGCCGACGACGAGCGACGGGTCGAGGCTCACATGCGAGACGGAGACGACGAGCGACGGGACGCCTGTCGGCTGGATGTCGATGCGCGAGCCGAAGTTGCGGCCGTTGAGGACGATGCTCCCGATCCAGACGACCGTCCCGTCGACGGGTGAGTAGACGTCCGTGCCGGCGGCTGCGCCGACGTCGAGGGCGGAGGTCGGTGGGCCTTGCCCACCGGGAAGCTGGTACCAGCGGACGCCGCCCGACGAGCCGCCGACGATCGAGTGGACGAGGCGGCGGAGCAGCCCCTGGTTCGCCTGGGTGCCGAGCGGATCGACCGCGACCGAGCCTGCGCTTCCGCCCTGGTAGCCGATCGCCGTCACGCGGCTCTGGTAGACGGGCAGCTGGAGGTGGAGCGCACCGATCCGGCCACGATCCCTCCGGCTCCGGAGGCCCTGCCGGCAGCAGGCGGGAGGCGCTCGCGGGCGGCGGCGCCGCGGCGGGCGCACGCCGACCGCCGAACGCGGACAGCAGAACGGTCACGAGCGCCACGAGGGCGATCGCGACGCAGGACAGCGAGGCGGCGCACGCGCCGTTCGCGCTGCTGGGGCCGACGTCTCGTCGCGCGAGCACGCCGGTGAGGCCCCGGAGGCGGCATCCGAGGCACCGTAGCGGACTGTTCCGGCGAGTTCAATGCAGGCGCGAGCGCGAGAGCGCCGTCTGTCTCGAACGACCAGTCCCAGTCAGGAGGCCGGATCGGCACCACCCGCGCGGTAGCATCGACTCGATGAGCGCTCTCGGCGGCCCGCCGCGCATCCAGATTCCGCGCTGGATTCAGCTCGTCGGCCTGCCGCTGCTGCTGATTCTGGCGTGGGTGTTCCCGACCGCGGCGAGTCATGCCGTTTTCCTCTTCCTCGTCGCGGCGCTGATCGCGCTGCTGCTCGATCCGCTCGTGCGCGCTCTCGAGCGGGTCCGCCTCCGCGCGCGGCCTCTCGGTCGCGATCGTGTACTGGCGTTTGCAGCTGCGCTGGTGCTTGTCATCGTGGCAATCGCGACAGCCGTCGTCGGTGCAGACGAAGACCGCCGCGAACCGGTTCAACGACTATTTCACAATCGTTCCCCGCCCGACGGACAGACCGCGGCCGATCGGGACGTCGACCGCCTCCAGCACTGGCTCAACACCCACCACCTGAAGGGTGTCAACGTCGCGCAAGCGCGGCCACCGGATCGTGCGTCAGATCCGCAGCGCGACGTCGGCAAGTACACGAAACGGATCGTCACCTTCGTCGAGGGCGCCGCGATCTCGATCGGCAAGGGCGCTGTTCTACGATCGTGCTGCTCGTCGTGATCTCGATCTACATGCTGCTCGACATGCAGCGGCTCGGGCGCGCAATCGACCGGCGCTTCCCCCGGCGCGGCGAACGCCGCTGCTCCGGCGCATCGAGCACGCGCTCGCCTCGTACGTGCGCGGGCAGACTTGCCTTCTCGCTGATCATCGGCGTCGAGCGCCGGCGTCGGCATCTGGATCCTCGGCGCGACGGGGCTGTTGCCCCACGCGCGAGAAGTACGCGCTCCTCTTCGGCGGCGTGGGTCGCGCTGACCGAGGTGCTTCCGTACCTCGGGCCGTGGCTCGGCGCGATCCCGCCGTTGGCTCTACGCGCTCGTCGTCCACCCGTTCTCGGCGCTCTGGGTCGCGCTCCTCTTCCTCGGCATCCACCAGGTCGAGGGCCACGTCGTCGTCCCGAAGGTGATGGGGAGCGCGCTGCGCCTGCACCCGCTGCTCGTGATCTTCGGCCTGCTCGCCGGCGCCGAGTTGTACGGGCTGCCGGGCGCCTGATCGCGCTGCCGCTGCTCGCCGTCGGCCGCGCGACCTGGGAGTTCTTCGCCGAGCGGATCGTGCTCGAGCCGTGGCCGGGCGGCGGCCGGATCCCGGTCGAGGTCGAGCCGGTCGAGCGAGCCGAGCCGATCGCCGACCGCGCCGCGGTCGACCGCTCGACGGGAGCGCGTACCCTTTTCGCACGGATGAGCACGTTCCCGGCCACCCGGCTCCGCCGCCTGCGCCGCACCGGGCGCGCTGCGCGACCTCGTGCGCGAGACGACGGTCTCGCTCGACGACCTCGTGCATGCCGCTCTTCGTCGCGCCCGAGGCGCTCGCGAACGAGCGCCTGCCCGCGCTGCGCGCGGCACACGGTCGAGGGGGTCGTGCGCGAGTGCGAGGAGCTCGTCCGCGCCGGCGTCAAGGCGGTGATCCTGTTCGGCATCCCCGAGGAGAAGGACGACGAGGGCTCGGGCGCCTGGATCGACGACGGGATCGTCCAGCAGGCGCTGCGCGCGCTGCGGCCGCGCTTCCCCGAGCTGCTGCTGATCACCGACGTCTGCCTCTGCGAGTACACGGCGCACGGCCACTGCGGCGTGCTCCGCGACGGCGAGGTCGACAACGACGCGTCGCTCGAGCTGCTCGCGCGCACCGCCGTCTCGCACGTCGAGGCCGGCGCCGACGTCGTCGCGCCGAGCGACATGATGGACGGCCGCGTCGCCGCGATCCGCGACCGAGCTGCCGGAGACGCCGATCGTCGCCTACTCGGCCAAGTACGCCTCGGCGTTCTACGGCCCGTTCCGCGAGGCCGCCGGCTCGACGCCGTCGTTCGGCGACCGGCGCGGCTACCAGATGGATCCCGGCAACGTCCGCGAGGCGCTGCGCGAGTGCGAGCTCGACGTCGCCGAGGGCGCCGACGTGCTGATGGTCAAGCCGGCGCTGCCGTACCTCGACGTGATCCGCGCCGTGCGCGAGCGCTTCGACCTGCCGCTCGCCGCCTACAACGTCTCGCGGCGAGTACGCGATGGTGAAGGCCGCCGCCGCCGCGGGCGACCTCGACGAGCGCAGCGGCCGCGCTCGAGTCGCTGACCGCGATCCGCCGCGCCGGCGCCGACGTGATCCTCACCTACTGGGCGAAGGAGCTCGCCGCCTGGCTCTGAGGCGTAGGCGCGACGGAGCGATGCTCTGGCGACCGGCGGCACCAGCGCTCGAGCTGATCCCCGGCGGCGTCAACTCGCCCGTCCGCGCGATGCGCGTCGGTCGGCCTCGACGAGCCGTTCTTCGTCGCGCCGCGGCGCGGGCGCCTACCTCGAGACGGCCGACGGGCGCACGCTGCTCGACTGGGTGCAGTCGTGGGGGCCGCTGATCTTCGGGCACGCCGATCCCGGAGACGGTCGAGGCCGTGCGCGAGGCGGCGCTCGACGGCACGAGCTTCGGCGCGCCGACCGAGCGCGAGGTCGAGCTCGCCGCCGAGATCGTCGACGCGGTGCCGTCGGTCGAGCAGGTGCGGCTCGTCTCGTCCGGCACCGAGGCGGCGATGAGCGCGCTCCGGCTGGCGCGCGGGCTTCACGCGCCGCGACCGGGTGCTCAAGTTCGCCGGCGGCTACCACGGCCACGCCGACCCGTTCCTCGCCGAGGCCGGCTCGGGGCTCGCGACGCTCGGCATTCCCGCCTCCCCGGGCGTGCCGCGCGGCGGTCACGCCGACACGATCGTCGTGCCGTACAACGACGTCGACGCGCGTCGCCGCGGCGGTCGAGCGCATCGGCGAGGGGCTCGCCGCGATCATCGTCGAGCCGGTCGCCGGGAACATGGGCTGCGTCCCGCCCGCGCCCGGCTTCCTCGAGGCGCTGCGGCTGCTCTGCGACGCGAGCGGCGCGCTGCTCGTCTTCGACGAGGTGATCACCGGCTTCCGGGTCGCGCGCGGCGGCGCGCAGGAGCGCTTACGGCGTCACGCCCGACCTGACGTCCTCGGCAAGATCGTCGGCGGCGGGCTGCCGCTCGCGGCGTTCGGCGGCCGCGCCGACGTGATGGAGCCGGCTCGCGCCGGCCGGCGACGTCTACCAGGCGGGCACGCTCTCCGGCAACCCGCTCGCGACCGCGGCCGGCCTCTCCGTGCTGCGCCGGCTGCGCGACCCGGCCGTCTACGAGGAGCTCGAGCGCCGCGCGCGCGCGGCTCGAGGCCGGGCTCGCGCCGTTCGGCCGTCGTCCAGCGCGTCGGCGCGATGCTCACCTTCTTCGCCGGCGCGACGAGCCCGGTGACGCGGTTCGCAGCACGCTCGACACCGAGCGCTACGGCGCGCTCTTCCGCCACCTGCTCGACCGCGGCATCTACGTCGCGCCGAGCCAGTACGAGTGCCTCTTCCCGTCGCTCGCGCACGGCGACGACGAGATCGACGCGACGGTCGCGGCGGTGGCGCGATGCTCTTCGACGATGCGCTGGGGACGAGCGTCGCCGAGGCGAGGCGCGAGAGCCCGCTGTGGGCGCGGCGCTCCTGCCGACCGACGAGCGCGCGACTTGCGCGGTCTTCTCGCCGCTCGCCCGCCGGCGCTTCGCGCTCGGGCTCGAGACGATCTACGAGGCCTACCTCGTGCACTACGGCCGCCCGCGGCTCTTCGACGCCGCCGGACGCAGAGCGAGCGCGGTCCTGCTCGGCGACTACCTCTACGCGCACGGCCTCGTCCGGATCGCCGAGGCGGGCGGGGTCGACGCGGTCGCGGCGCTGGCGGAGCTGATCTCGCGCTGCGCCGCGCTGCGCGCCGACGGGCGACGCCCGGCGACGGCGAGGCGTGGGTCGCCGCAGCGCGCGCGCTCGGCGGCGAGCCCGGCGACGCCGAGGTGGCGGCTGCGCTCGAGCGCCACTCCGCTAGAGTCGCCGTGAGCCGAGGAGACATCGCCCGTGATCTTCGACGCCGTCTGCCGAGGGCAGCACATGATCCTCGGGATGCTGATCGTCGGCCTCGTCTTCCTCGCCGGTGATCGCGCTCGGCGAGCTCACCAACTGGGCCGGCCACCGCCGCGCGGCCCGCCGCACGCGCTCGCGCGCCGGGCCTACTAGACAGCCAGCCGCATGAGCCCCGCCCGGCGACCTGCGCGAGTGGATCGCGCTGCTCGAGCGCGAGGGCGAGCTCGTCCGCGTCGCGGCCGAGGTCGACCCGCACCTCGAGGTGACCGAGATCGTCGACCGCACGGTCAAGGCGGGCGGCCCGGCGCTGCTCTTCGAGCGCCCGAAGGGCAGCGACCACCCGCTGCTCGTCAACCAGTTCGGCACCGAGCGGCGCATGTGCCTCGCCTTCGGCGTCGAGCGGCTCGACGACGTCGCGGCGAAGCTCGCCGACGTGCTCGAGATGCAGCCGCCGGAGGGGCTCGCCGAGAAGCTGCGCGGCCTGCAGAAGCTGAAGTCGATCGCCGACTCGCGGCCGAAGCTCGTCCGGCAGCGGCGCCTGCCAGGAGATCGTCCTGCGGGGCGACGAGGTCGATCTCGGCCGTGCTGCCGGTCCAGACGTGCTGGCCCGGCGACGCCGGCGCCGTTCATCACGCTGCCGGCCGTGATCACGCGCGACCCGCGCACCGGCGGCCGCAACGTCGGCATGTACCGGATGCAGGTGCTCGGCCCGCGCTCGACCGCGATGCACTGGCAGATCCACAAGGACGGCCGCGCCGACTACCTCGTTCACGCGACGGCCGCATGGAGGTCGCGGTCGCGCTCGGGCTCGATCCGATCACCGCGTACTCGCGCGAGCGCGCCGCTGCCGAAGCACATCGACGAGCTGATGTTCGCGGGCTTCCTGCGCGGCGAGCCGGTCGAGGTCGTCAAGGGCGTCACCGTCGACCTCGAGGTGCCCGCGAACGCCGAGATCGTGCTCGAGGGCTACGTCGAGCAAGGCGAGCTCGCCGACGAGGGCCCGTTCGGCGACCACACGGGCTTCTACACGCCGCCCGAGCGGTTCCCCGTCTTCCACGTGACCGCGATGACGATGCGGCGCGACGCGATCTACCCGTCGATCGTCGTCGGCAAGCCGCCGCAGGAGGACGCGTGGCTCGGCAAGGCGACCGAGCGGATCTTCCTGCCCGCGATCCGCGCTGACGGTGCCGGAGATCGTCGACTACGACCTGCCGGTCGCGGGCGCCTTCCACAACTGCGCGATCGTCTCGATCCGCAAGGCGTTCCCCGGGCACGCGCGCAAGGTGATGCACGCGATCTGGGGTCTCGGGATGCTCAGCCTGACGAAGGCGGTCGTCGTCGTCGACGCGCACGTCGACGTCCACGACTACGAGCAGGTCGTGTTCTACGCCGGCGCGAACGTCGACCCGGAGCGCGACGTCGTGCTCACGGACGGGCCCGCTCGACCACCTCGACCACGCACCGACGCTCCAGTTCGTCGGCGGCAAGCTCGGGATCGACGCGACCGCGAAGGGGCCCGAGGAGGGCGCCCGCGAGTGGCCGCGCGGAGATCGAGATGAGCGCCGAGGTCCGCGAGCTCGTCGACCGCCGCTGGGCGGAGTACGGGATCGTCGACGGTTCCTCCGGCATGAGCGTGCGCGAATGCGTCAGAGTTCGCGACGGCTGTCACGACGAGTTGCCTTGACGTCTGCCCCGACCGGATTGAATCTCCGCCTGAGAACGCTTGGCAGCCGAGCAACGACGACCATCCGCACGTTCCCGGGCCGAGCCTCTGGCCGGTCGGCTTCGCCGTCGGCGTCGTCGTCGCTGCTCGTCGGGCTGATCATCTCCTGGTACGTCGCCGGCTCGGCGTGCTCGTCGCGCTCGCGTTCGCGTTCCTCTGGATCCGCGACCTGACCACCGAGTCGCACCTGCGCACGCACCCGAGTCCGGCCGAGAGCGCAGCCGGCCGCAGCGGCCGCCGCAGCCGCGGAACCGGCCGCGCGCCGCGAGCGGGATCCTCGAAGAGCGCTACCCGCGCTCGAAGTTCCTCGAGTTCTCGACGCTCGGCCTCGGCGGCGTGATCGGCGGCCTGTGACGCGCCCGCGCTCGGCTTCATGGTCGCTGCCCGCCGTTCCTCAAGCAGGGGCGTCAAGGACCACGACCTCGGCCCGATCTCGGACTACCCCGAGGGCAAGTACGTGGTCACGACGTTCATGCTCGACGCGACCGAGGGCGACGTCTCCCGCCGCACCGCGTTCGTCCGCAACAACGGCCTGCTCGGAACGGTCAGCCGAGCTTCACGATCATCTCGAACCACTGCGCCCACCTCGGCTGCCCGGTGCAGCCGAACGGCCCGCTCGACCCGAAGGGCACGAAGAAGTTCGCCGACGTGACGCTGATCCCGACGATCCCGTCGCCGGCTTCGGCTGCCCCTGCCACGGCGGCCAGTACGACACCGAGGGCAACCGCACCGCCGGCCCGCCGGTGCGCGCGCTCGACCGCTACTCGTTCTCGATCAAGCAACGGCCGCCTGTTCCTCGGCAAGCCCTACTCCGTCTCGCACGTCGACGGCGCCGGCGCGAGCGCCAAGATCCACAAGTGGGCGTACTCCTATCCCGGGCGAGCACGTGAACGGCCTCGAGTCCTGGCTCTATCCCGATCCAGCCTCCTCGCTGACCCATGGCCGACTCGCGCAAAGCTCACCCGCGGTCAGCAGCTCCAGCAGGCGATCACTCTACCCGCTCGACTGGCTCGAGGAGCGGTCGGGCCTCGTCGGCGGCGTCCACTACTTCCTCTTCCGCAAGGTCCCGGGCGACGTCAACTGGTTCCAGACGCTCGGCTCGGCGACGCTGACCGCGTTCCTCGTGCAGGCGATCACCGGCGCGATCCTCGCGATGTACTACAAGCCGGACCCGAAGGACGCCTACGCGTCGATCCAGAACATCACGAACGACCTCTGCGCCGGCTGGCTCGTGCGCGGCATGCACCGCTGGGGCGCCTCGGTCTTCATCATCCTGATGTTCCTGCACATGGGCCGCGTGTTCCTGTTCGGCGCCTACAAGTACCCGCGCGAGCTGAACTGGATCATCGGCGTGCTGCTGCTCGCGATGGGGCTCGCCGAGGGCTTCACCGGCTACCTGCTGCCGTGGGACCAGACGGCGTACTGGGCGACGATCGTCGGCGATCAACATCAACGGGACGGCGCCGTTCCTCGGGCCGTTCCTCGCGCAGTTCCTGCAGGGCGGCACCGCCATCGGCGGCGACACGCTCGCCGCGGTTCTACGCGATCCACATGCTGCTGATCCCCGGGCGCGATCTTCGCCCTGATCGGGCTGCACCTGTACCTCGTCGTCCGGCTCGGCGTCACCTCGCCGCCGTGGTCGAAGGAAGCCGCGGGCACAGGCCCGGTCGGGACGACGGATCGGTCAACGGCGAGGCGCTCCGGCCTGACGCGCGCACGAAGGCGAGGGCGCTGATGGCGAGCGACCGTGTCGTCGAGCGCCGGCGGTCTTCCAGCAGTACAAGGAGGACGTCAAGGACGCGCGGGAAGCCGTTCTTCCCGTACGCGATGTTGCACGACACGATCATGTCGCTCGTCGTCGTGTGCGTGATCATCGGGCTCGCGGTCGTCTGGAAGTACTCGACGCCGGGGAACCACCAGCACCGCGAGGCCGGCTGGCTCGGCAAGCTCTACGACGCGCCCGCCGACCCGGGGACGATCAACTTCGTCCCGCGGCCCGATTGGTACTTCTACTTCCTCTTCTACCTCCTCCGGATCTTCAAATGGCCGGACGTCGGTGATCCTCGGCACGATCGGCGATCCCGACGATCGCCTCGTCCTGCTGCTCGCGATCCCGTTCATCGACCTGCGCTCCGAGCGGCGACTCAGCAGACGCCCGGTGGCGATCATCGCGTCGATCCTCGTCGTCATCTCGATGGGCGTCCTCACGTACAAGGGCGCGACCGCGAAGGAGTCGCTCGGCTCCGAGCTGATCGGGAAGGTGCCGGACTGGTCGGCCAAGCAGGGCTTCACCAACAACCAGCAGGCGGTAGCGGGTGCCAAGCTGTTCGCGGTCGCGGGCTGCCTCAACTGCCACACGTATCTCGGCGTCGGCGGTGGTTTCGCCGGGGCGCCCGAGTCTGACGGCCGAAGGCGCGAAGAACAAGGGGATCGCCTTCCAGGTCGCGCATCTCAAGTGCCCTGCGTGCGTGAACGCCGGGTCGCCGATGCCGTCGTTCGCCGGGCTCGGCGACGCCCGCCTGAAACAGCTGGCGGCGTTCCTCGAGGCCTCCAAGGGCCCGAAGTAGCCGAGCCCGCCTCGTCGCTGCAGTCGCGCGTACTCTGCGCGTAGTGCGTGTCTTCCTCGGGATCACGGGCGCTTCAGGCGCGCCGTACGCGCGCCGGCTCCTGCATGCGCTGGCCGCGGCGGACTGCGACGTCGGGGTCTCGGTCTCGGGCGCGGCGATCGAGGTGCTCGCGACCGAGCTCTACGGCGACGCCCGGCTGTCGCGCGACGAGACGCTGGCGCGCCTGACCGAGGGACCGGAGGCGGCGTCACGGTCTTCGAGCCGAACGACTGGAAGGCGCCGTACGCCTCCGGTTCGGCGAAGGTCGACGCCTACGTGATCTGCCCCTGCTCGATGGGCACGCTCGGCACGATCGCCTCCGGCGCGATGCAGAACCTGATCCATCGGGCGGCATCGGTGGCGCTGAAGGAGGAGCGGAAGCTCGTCCTCTGCCCGCGCGAGACGCCGCTCTCGGCGATCCATCTCGAGAACATGCTCACGCTGCGCCGGGCCGGCGCGACGATCCTCTTCCTCGCGCCAGGCTTTTACCACGGCGCCGAGACCGTCGACGATCTCGTCGACTTCGTCGTCGGCCGAGTGCTCGACCAGATCGGGCTCGACAACACCCTCGTCCCGCGGTGGGGACAGACATGACGCTGGCGCCCGGACTCGGTGCGCACGATGTTCGACCGGATCGCACCGGTGTACGACGTGATGAATCGCGTCATGACCGGCGGCCTCGACATGCGCTGGCGAAGGCTCGCTGCGCGTGCCGTCGTGCAGCCGGGCGACCGCGTGCTCGACGCCGCTTGCGGAACGGGCGATCTCGCGATCGCCGACCAGAAGGCAGGGGCGGCGCGCGTGACGGGCCTCGACTTCTCGGAGAAGATGCTCGAACGCGCGCGCCGGAAGCGCACAACTCGAGTGGGTGCAGGGCGACATGCTCGCGCTGCCGTTCGCGGACGGGACATTCGATGCTGCGACCGTCGGCTTCGGTGTACGCAATGTCGCCGACCTGGAGCTGGCGCTGCGTGAGCTGCGGCGCGTGCTGCAGCCCGGCGGCACGGCTGGCGATCCTCGAGATCACGCCAGCCTCGCGGCCCGCTGAAACCGTTCTTCTCGCTCTGGTTCGATCGGATCGTCCCGCTGCTCGGGCAAGTGTCCTGCCAGGCGGCGGCGGCGTACACCTACCTGCCGGCGTCGGTGAAGCGCTTCCCGCCCGCCGAGGGTCTCGCCGCGCTGCTCGAAGGCTCCGGCTTCGCCGACGTGCGATTCCGGCTGCTCGGCGGGTCGATCGTCGCGCTGCACACCGGAGTTGCGCGAATGACCGCAGCTCGCACAGGTCCATGCGACACCCGGCCTTGCCGGCTACATGGCAGGCGTCGAGGCGGGGCTCGCGCAGGCGGTCGCCGCGCGCCCGGGGCTCGCGCAGGCAGTGGCCGGCGAAGCGCTCGCGGCCGGCGGCAAGCGGCTCCGCCCACTGCTCTGCTTCCTCACGGCGCGGTCGCGAGCCGCCGGTCGCTGCCGCGGTCGCGGTCGAGCTCGTCCACATGGCGACGCTCGTCCACGACGACCTGGTCGACGGCGCACGGCTTCGCCGGGGCTTGCCTGCGGCCTGGTCGGTCTACGGCGCCGACGCTGCGAAGGCGGCGGGCGACTACCTCTACGCGTGCGCGTTCGCCGTGCTCGCTGCGACGCGGCGACGATGCAGCGGTCGCGACGCTCGCGGACGGCGGCGCTCTGCCTCGTCGCGCGGCGAGGCGATGCAGAAGCTGCAGACGCACGATCCCGACACGCCGGTCGACGGCCTACCTCGAGCGTTGTGCGCTGAAGACGGGGAAGCTGTTCGAGGCGGCGTGCCTGCTCGGCTCGAGCGGCGACGAGCAACTCGGTGCGTATGGGCTCGCTCTCGGGATCGCCTTCCAGATCGCAGACGACATCCTCGACTGCGCCGGTGAGACGCAGCGAGACGGGGAAGATCCCGGGCACCGACCTGCGCGAGGGTACGCCGACGATGCCGCTGCTGCTCGCCGCGCGAGCAGAACGACCGCGTGCGGCGGGCGCTCGCCGGCGGCCCGCTCGACGGGGCGCTGGTCGCGGTCGCCGCGACGGATGCGATCGACGCGCTCGCGCGAGGCCGCGCTCGACTACGCGGCGCCGCGCTCGCTCGTATCTCGGACGGCATCTGCACCGCGAAGAGCTCGAGCTCCTCACCTACGCCGTCGTCGATCGGGCCGGTTAGCGAAGTGATCCGGCTCGGCCGCATCGGGTACGTGAACATGGCGCCGGTCTTCTACCGGCTCGAAGCCGATGTCGAGGAGGTGGTCGGCGTCCCGACCGAGCTCAACCGCCAACTGGTCGCTGGTGAGCTCGACGTCGCGCCGATCTCGTCGATCGAGTACGCACGCAACGCCGACCGGCTGCGGCTGCTGCCGCGGCTGTGCGTTTCGTCCGAGGGCGCGGTCGAGTCGATCCAGCTCGTCTCGAAGACGCCGCTTCAGCGGATCCGCACGGTCGCGGTCACGCCGGAGTCGGCGACCTCGGTCGTGCTGACGAAGGTTCTTTTGCCGGATGCCGATTCACGTGCCGCTCGGCGAGGAGGCCGAGGCGAAGCTGCTGATCGGCGACGCGGCGCTCCGCTCGGCGTTCGAGGATCCGACGCCGCATCACGACCTCGGCCGGCTCTGGCTCGAGCGCACTGGGCTGCCGATGGTTTTCGCCGTCTGGGCGGCGCCCGAGCCGACGCACCCCGGGCTCGGCCGGCTCGAGGACGCGCTCGTCGCGTCGGTCCGCGGCCGCGCGCGCCGAGCCCGAGCAGCTCGCGCTACGAGTCGGCCGAGCGCTACGGCTACCCGGCCGGGTTCCTCGCCCGCTACTTCGAGAAGCTCCGCTACCGCTTCGGCCCGCGCGAGCGCGCCGGGCTCTACACGTTCCTCGAGCTGGCCCGGGACGTCGGCGAGCTGGCCGAAGTCCCGGAGCTCCGCTTCGTGGTCGCCGGCGCAGCCGTCTGACACCGTGCCCACCGGCCCTTCGACGCCGATGCAGGATTTTCACCTTTGTTCCACTTCCGTCACTGTTTCGTGACGGTGGCTGCCACCGTTCAGGCAACGGTAGGCGTCCTCGATGGACGAGTACAGAATCGCGATTGCGCTCTGGGACGGGGTCGAGGAGCTCGACTTTGCCGGGCCGTACGAGGTGCTGACCGCCTGGGCGCGGTTCAGCGAGCGCGAGATCGGCGTGCGCACGGTCGCCAAGTCGGGCGATCCGGTCACCTGTTCGCACGGGCTGCGGGTGATCCCCGACAGCGCGTGGGCCGACGTCGGCCGCGTCGACCTCCTCGTCCTTCCCGGCGCCGGCACGCAGCAGCTTCGCGACGACGAGGAATATCTCCAGCGCCTACGCGATCTTTCTGCGGGCGGTACCTTGATGACGAGCGTCTGTACCGGCGCGCTTGTTCTCGCACAGGCCGGACTGCTCGACGGACGGCCCGCAACCACGCATTGGGCCTCGCTCGACACGCTCGCCGGCTTCGACGTCCGTGTCGATCGGGAAGCGAGGTTCGTCGACGACGGCGAGATCGTCACCGCGGCCGGCGTCTCCGCCGGAATCGACATGGCCCTGCACCTCGTCGCCCGCCTCGAGTCGGTCGAGCAGGCACAGAACGTTCGCCGCTACATCCAGTACCGACCCGCAACCGCCGGTCTGACTCAGGCGGTGAGCGCAGCGGGCCGCTCGGCACGGCGGTACTCGACCGTGTAGCCGAGCGACCGGGGTACGGCGAGCAGCGCCTCGAGGTCGAGGTCGATCGGGCGCCCGCCTTCTGCGTCACCTCGTCCTCGATCGGCAGGTCGAAGTCGTCGGCGCCGTAGTCGAGCGCGGCGAACGCATCTTCGTTCTGCGTCAGCACCGAGGTGCGGACGTGCTTGCACGTTGTCGAGGAAGATCCGCGAGAGCGCGATGTGCCGCCGGTACTCCTGCGCCGAGATCTCGCGGCCCCCGAACGACGTCCCGTATGGCTTGTACGTCCAGCAGAGGAACGAGAACAGCCCGTCGAGCCGTCCGCGGCACTCGTCCTGGAAGTCGCGAGTGCGCTGCAGATGCTCGAGCCGCTCGTCGAGTGTCTCGTCGAAGCCGATCACCATCGTCGCGGTCGTCCGCATGCCCGCTCTCGACGATCGCTCGCTGCGCCTCGAAGTACTCGCGCACCGTGTACTTGAACTTCGCGTGCCGCTTGCGGAAGTCCTCGGTCAGGATCTCGCTGCCGCCGCCCGTGACCCAGTGGACGCCTGCGTCCCGCAGCCGCGCCGCGGCGTCTGCATACGAAAGACCTGCGCGATCCGCGAGATAGAGGAACTCGGCGATCGTCAGCGCGTAGAACTCGACGGTCTCGCCGTAGCGCGCACGCACGGCGGCGAACAAGTCGCAGTAGTAATCGAGCGGCAGCTTCGGGTTGAAGCCCCCGTTGAACCCGACGAGATCGCCGCCCACCTCCACCAGCTCGTCGATCTTCGCGAAGACCTCGTCTCGCGAGAGGACGTAGCCGCCGTCCTGGTTCGGGAGCACGTAGAACGCGCAGTAGTCGCATTGCGCGACGCAGACGTTCGTGTAGTTGATGATCCGCATGACCATGTACGTGGCGTGGTCGGGCTCGTGAAAGCGCGCCCGCGTCTCCTGCGCGAGCCGTTTCAGCTCGTCGTCGGACGCCTCGAGCCAGAGCGTGCGCGCGTCGCCGACGCTGATGCGAGTCATACGGGCACAGCCTCCTCGACCGTCACTTCGTCGGGCTCGAGCGTGTCCATGAACGAGCTGACCGAGAAGACCGCGTTGCCCGCGCCTGCGACCCCGTACCCGGGGGGCGGCCTCAGACCGTGGCGCGACAGCGCGTCGCGATAGGCCTCAAGCAGACGGATGTGGTACTCGAGTGGCGCGCCGTTCGGGTTGTCGCGTCCGAGGGGCGTCGACGGCTCCGGGCACCACGTCGTGAACCGAGGTGTAATTCCGCCGCTCATGAAGTAGTCGAGCCCCTCGGTCGTCGACGCGATCGCCTCGTCCACCGTTGCGAAGCCGAACGGCTTCGCCAGCTCGACGCCCGCGACGAAGTTCGGGATCACGAAACGGGGGCCGAACACCTCGGCCGCGTCGAAGATCCGTCGGTGCCACTCCTCGCGGCCGACGTAGCGCTCCTTCCCCGGCGAGATCAGCGAGAAAAGCCGCTTGTCCCAGACCTCGTAGTTCGGATGGTAGATCGTGATGCCGTAGTCCTTGTAGCGCTGGACGTCCGCGCGAGGAAGCGCCTGGGCGACGACCTTGCCGATCCACCGGCCGGGGAAGTGCTCCTCGATCGCCTGCGCGTAGCGGCCGTAGAAGTCGGCCTCGGCGAGTCCGTCGACAGTGCTTGTCACCGAGCCGCCGGTCAGCGTGTACGCCTTCGAAATCTTCGCCGTGTCGTAGCGGTCGATCAGCGCGAGCGCCTCGAGGACGTCGGCGACCGGCTTGACGCCCGTGTACGGGCCGGCCTTCCCGTTTGTGCTGCCGCCAGTTGTGGTTGATGTCGCAGAATTGGCACTCCTCTTTCGCCCCGAAGTACTGGCAGAGGCGAAGCACCGTCAGATAGATGAGGTAACCCCACTGGATAGTCGGCGCGGTCTCCATCACCGTCTTGCCGTTGTCGAGGCTGTGCCGGTAGTACTCGGGCATCGGCGGCAGCCCGACGTCCGCGATCTCGCGGCCGTCGAGCGAGAGGCGCAAGTCGCCATCGCTCGCGCGCGCGACGGAATAGGGCGAGTCCGGGTTGACGCGCACCGAGACGATCGTCCGCCGCAGCTCGTACGGGCCGCCCGTGAGCGCCAGCTCCTCGGGCGGGCGACGTCTCGCTGCCTCGCCGAGCTGCGCGAGCGGCTTCTGGTCGAACGAGAAGATGAAGTACGACTTCGGCTTCACCTCGCCGTCGAGATTGTCTGTCAGCGCCGAGTCGTCGAAGGCCATCCCGGTGCGGAGCAGGTCCTCCTTGAGCACTGCCTCGGGCGGAATGTGCGCGAACCGCGCCATCAGGTCTTCGACCAGTGCGGTGCGGATGCCGCTCACACCGTCAACGTACCGGCTCCGGGGTGTCCCGCCTCTAACGTGTCCGACACCGTGCTCCGTCGCTTCGCCTTGCTCCTCGTGCTGTTCGGCGCCTTCGCCGGCCCGGCTTGTGCGCAGGGCACCGAGCTGATGCCCGGCGTCACTTACGAGCAGACAGTCCAGTTCACGTCACACGGAGCGGTCGTCCTCCACGTGATCACGGCGCCGAGGCCCGGTGACCAGAACGGGCTCTACCAGCTGGCTCCCGTGCTTGCGGGCGGGACGGTCTCGAGCAAGGCCGAGCGGGTCACCGAGATGGAGCGCGACGCTTCGACACAGGCGACGGTCGCCGGAATCAACGGGGACTTCGCCCACCCGAGCGGCATTTTCATGGCGGGCGGGGTGCTCGTCCGCCCGCCGCTGCAGACCCGGTCCTCGATCGGGATCGACGCGACAGGAACGTTGCGCGTCGATCGCGTCAAGTTCGCCGGCACCTGGAAGGGCACCGGGCAGCGCAGGCCGCTCGCCGGTACCAACGTGACACCGGCCGCCGGCCAGGTCGTCCTCTTCACACCGGGCTGGGGCGCGCCTGTACCACGAGTACCCGGCGCGTCGGAGGTGACGCTGGAGTCGTTCCCGGTCGCTACTCCGAGCACCGATCTGACGGCGACCGTGACCGCGGTGGGCGCCGGGGGAGGCGAGACGATCCCGCCGACGGGCGCAGTGCTGATGGCGACAGGCTCGGCGGCCGCGAAGCTGCAGACCGAGGCGCCCGCCGGCACGACGCTGACAGCGCGGCTGATCCTGCAGCCTGCGTGGGACGGTGTCTCGGCAGCACTAGGCGGTGGGCCGGTGCTCGTGAAGAACGGGAAGCCGGTGTTCCGTTCGCTCGAGGGCTTCACGAACGACCAGATCGCAGCTAGGGCTCCTCGCGCCGGCGTCGGGCAGCTCGCCGACGGTCGCATCGTGCTCGTGGCCGTCGACGGCAACCAGCCGGGCTACAGCGCCGGAATGACGAGCTTCGAGCTGGCCCAGACGCTACAGCGGCTGGGCGCGGTGACAGCGGCGGCGGTCGAGTCCGGGCCGGCCGTCACCGCAGCCTTCGACGGCCGCCTATTGGGACGGCCGAGCGCGGCGGCGGGAGAACTGCCTGTCCAAGAGGCTTTGCTCGTCGAGTACTTCGGTGTCTACTCACCCCCGCTGCTTCCACTGGTGAACGGCGACCCGGCGCGCGCCGTCGAACCGCTCGTCGTCAAGCTCGTGCGCCCCGCCACGGTGACCGCGGAGCTCGTCGGCCCGGACGGCCTCCCCCGCATGCTCGAGAGCGCTGTCGCCCATCCCGCCGGCACCTATCCGTTGCCGTTCACTTCGTACGACGTCGAAGGCGCCTGGCGCTGGCGGGTGCAGGCGACCGACGACCTCGGCCGCGTCTCGACGGTCGACCAGGCGTTTCGCTACGACAAGACCCTGACCGGGCTCGCCGTCGCCTCTCCTGCGCGCGGCAGTGCGGTCGTGCGGTTCGCGCTCTCACGGCCTGCGAAGGTGCGGCTGCGGATCGAGACGAAAGGCGGCGTCACCGTCAGAGAGTTGCCGGACGCGGATCTGGCCGTCGGCGCCCGTCAGGTGGTCTGGGACGGCTTGCTGCCCCAGCACATCCGTGCCGCAGGCGGCAGCTATGTCGCCCACGTCATCGTCTCGAGCATTGTCGGTACGTCCGAGCTCGCCGTCCCGTTCGCGTTTCGGCGTTAGATGATCGATTCCCAAATTCCTCGCGGCGCCGCACTCACTCACGACACTTGGGAATCAATCATCTAGGCTCGCCTCGTGACTTCCTGGCTCGCCCACTACGGGGTCATCGCGATCTTCTTCCTGATGCTGCTCGACGCTGTCTTTCCGGCGGCGAGCGAGCTCGTGATGCTCTACGGCGGCGCGCTCGCCTCCGGTGCGCTGACCCATCGCGTCGACGTCTTCGGCTGGCACGGCACCGGGCTCTCGGCCTATATCGCCGTCGTCCTCGCAGGCGTCGTCGGCTACCAGGTCGGCGCGATCGCCGGCTGGTGGATCGGAGACCACGGCGGACGGCCACTGCTCGAGCGCCGCGGCCGCTGGCTGCACCTGACGCCCGACCGGCTGGAGCGCGCCGAGTTGTGGTTTGAGCGCTGGGAGGGCTGGGCTGCGTTCCTCGGCCGGATCACACCTGTCGCCCGGTCGTTCATCTCGATTCCCGCCGGCGTCTTCGAGATGCCGTTTCGGCGCTACAACCTGCTCACCCTGCTCGGAAACGCGCTCTGGTGCCTGGCGATCGCCGGGATCGGCTGGGCGCTCGGCTCGAGCTACGAGCGGTTCAACCACGGCTTCAAGTACGCCGAGGTGGCTGTCGCGGTCGCGATCGTCGCCGGAGTCGCATTTCTGCTGCTTCGGCGCCGCGGCAAGGCTACGATGGGTGTCCGCTGATGGCGATCCCGCACGTCGACGTCAAGGCGCAGTATGCGCCCCTGATCCCGGAGCTCAAGGACGCGTTCGCGCGGACGCTCGACACCGGACGCTTCATCTTCGGTCCCGAGGTCGAGGCGTTCGAGCGCGAGGCGGCCGAGCTGCTCGGGGTCTCGGAGACCGTCAGCTGCGCGAACGGCACCGACGCGATCGTGCTCGTGCTGGACGCGATGGAGATCGGTGCTGGCGATGAGGTCGTCTGCCCGTCGTTCACCTTCTATGCGACGGCGGAGGCGATCGCCCGGCGCGGCGCGACGCCGGTGTTCGCCGAGATCGACCCGGCCACGCTCAACCTCGACCCGGCCGACGTCGAGCGACGGATCACCGATCGGACAAAGGCGATCATGCCGGTGCATCTGTTCGGCCGGCCGGCGCCGCGACACTGAGCTGCTTCGGCCTGCCGGTGATCGAGGATGCGGCACAGGCGTTCGGGGCCGGTGGAATCGCCACGAGCATCGCGTCGACCTTCAGCTTCTTCCCGACGAAGAACCTGTTCGCGCTCGGCGACGGCGGTCTGATCGCCGTCAATGACCCGCAGCTCGCCGAGCGTCTCCGGATGCTGCGCTTCCACGGCTCGCGCGCGAAGAAGGAGTTCGACTACGTCGGCTACAACTCGCGCCTCGACGCCGTCCAGGCGTCGTTCCTGCGGATCTTCCTGCCCCACCTGCCGACCTGGAATATCCAGCGTCGTGAGGCGGCGGCGCGGTATGGCGAGTTGCTCGCCGGGCTCGTCGAGACGCCCGATGACGACCCCGGCCACGTCTACCACATGTACTGCGTGCGCTCGGAGGAGCGCGACCGGCTCGCCGAAGCGCTCACGGCCGCCGACATCGGCTTCGCCGTCTACTACCAACCGCCGCTGCATCTGCAGCCGGCGCTCGCGTACCTCGGCTACTCCGCCGGGGACTTCCCCGAGACCGAAAAGGCGTCGCGGGAGAATCTCTGCCTGCCGTTGTGGGCCGGGATCACGGAGGAGCAGCAGACCGAGGTCGTCTCGGTACTGAAGAGCGCCTCCGAGCTCGTCGCCCGGTGAACCGCGTGCGTTTCCCGGTCAACCGGCACCGGGTCTGGCAGGTCGTCTTCGACGCTGCGCTGATCGTCGCCGCCTGGCGGTTGACGTTCTTCCTTCGCTTCGACAAGACGACGCCGGTGTTCTACCGCCATCTGCTCGACTGGGACGTCGTCGCGCTCGTCGTCGCGCTCAAGCTCGCGACGTTCGTCCTCTTCGGCTTCTACAACCGCTGGTGGCGCTACGTCTCGACGCGGGACATGTGGGGGGCTGCGCGTGGCGTCACGGTCGCCTCTGCGCTCACGTATCTCGCCCTCTACGCGTTCCCGCCCCACAGCACGTCGCGTCTGCCGCGCGGCGTCGCCGCCCTCGACTTTCTGCTGCTGCTCGCGTTCGTCGCCGGCTCCCGCCTGCTCGCGCGAACGTTGATCGAACGCCCACGGGCAGGCCTCGTCGCACACGGCAAGGAGGTTCTGATCGTCGGCGCCGGCGATGCCGGCCAGCTGATGGTGCGGGAGATGCAGCGCAACCGCCAGCTCCACTTCACGCCGATCGGCTTCGTCGACGACGACCCGCGCAAGCGCGGCGCCCGCATCGTCGGCGTGCGCGTGCTCGGCACGACCGACGAGCTCGGCCACCTGCTTCGCGACAACAAGCCGGACGAGGTGCTGATCGCAATCCCCTCCGCGGCCGGCGCTGTCCGCCGCCAGATCGTCGAGGTCTGCCGCGCCGCGAACGTGCCGGTCAAGACGCTCCCCGGCCTGCACGAGTTGATCGCCGGCGACGTCAACCTCGCGGGCCAGATCCGTCCCGTTCAGGTCGAGGACGTGCTCGGGCGGCAGCAGGTCGAGGTCGACCTGCAGGCCGTCGCGGCGTACGTGCGGGAGAAGACCGTCCTGGTCACCGGCGCCGGCGGCTCGATCGGCTCCGAGCTGACCCGACAGCTGGCGCGCCTCGGCGCGGCCCGCCTCGTACTCGTCGACAAGGGCGAGTCGGCGCTGTTCGAGATCGAGCGCGAGCTCGTGGACGAGCGCGACTTCCCGGCGGCGGTCCCGGTGCTCGCGGACATCGGCGACAGCCCGAAGATGCGCCAGGTGTTCGAGCGCTACCAGCCGCATGTCGTCTTTCACGCCGCGGCGTACAAGCACGTCGGCATGCTCGAGTCGAATCCGCTGCAGGCGGTCTCGAACAACGTGCTCGGAACGCGGGCGCTCGCGGAGGTCGCGGTCGAGGCGGGGGTCGAGCGCTTCGTTTTGATCTCGACCGACAAGGCCGCGAACCCGAAGAACGTGATGGGTCAGTCGAAAGCCGTGTGCGAGTGGATCGTCGAGTCGTTCGCGTTGCACCCCGAGGTCGAGACCCGATTCGTCGCCGTTCGCTTCGGGAACGTGCTCGGCTCGTCGGGCTCGGTGATCCCGATCTTCCGCCGGCAGATCGAGCGGGGCGGCCCGGTCACCGTCACGAACCCGGAGATGACCCGGTTCTTCATGACCATCCCGGAGGCCTCGTCGCTCGTCGTCCAGGCCGGCGCGATGGGTGGTCGTGGCCAGGTGTACGTGCTCGACATGGGCGAGCCGGTGCGGATCCTCGACCTCGCCAAGCAGATGATCCGGCTCTCGGGGCGTCGGGAGGAGGACATCCCGATCGTCTTCACGGGCTCCCGGGCCGGCGAGAAGGTGCACGAGGTGCTCTGGAACGAGGGCGAGGCGGTCGGCCCAACCTCACATCCGAAGATCCTGCGGGCCGCCCGACCGCAGATCGACGCCGCCTGGCTGTCGGAAATGCTTTCGGAGCTCGAGCGCCTGGTCGACGCGGGCGACGCTCTCGGCGTCGTCGCGAAGCTCTCCTCGATGTCAGCAGAGCCGCTGCGGACGGGTCGCGCGCCGGTTCTGGAAGACACGTTGCACTGACGTCACAGACGTCCGCCGGCTCCCCGGGTACGGTGGCTCGGTGGATGCTCTCGAAGGCCTGAACCCCGAGCAGCGGCGTGCTGCGGAAGCGGTTCGTGGCCCGGTCTGCATCCTCGCAGGCGCCGGTTCGGGCAAGACCACGACGATCACCCGCCGAATCGCGCAGCAGGTCGCGACGGGCGCGTTCGCCCCCGCGCAGCTGCTGGCGGTGACTTTCACCGAGAAGGCGGCGGGCGAACTCAAGTCACGGCTCGCGGCACTCGCCGTGCGCGGGGTGCGCGCCTCGACGTTCCACTCTGCGGCGCTCCGACAGCTCCGCCATTTCGCCCCCGGCGAGGTAGGCCGCATCCTGCCGTCGAAGGCGCTGGCCCTGCGTCAGATCGCGAACGGCCTGCCGGGCGCTTACCGTTTCCGGCCGGCCGGCGACCTGGCGACCGAAATCGAGTGGGCTAAGAACCGCCGCATCGGTCCGGACGGCTACCGCGAGGCGGCTGTCGAGCGAGAGCCGCCGATCCCGCTCGACCTGATGCACCGCGTCTTCCGCGACTACGAGCGGCGGAAGTCCGAGGAGGGGATGCTCGATTTCGAGGATCTGCTGGAGCGGACGGTGCGGGTCTTCGAGCGGGACGACGCCGTGTGCGCCACCTTCCGGTCGCAGTACTGCGCGTTCACCGTCGACGAGTACCAGGATGTCAACCTGCTGCAGCAGACGCTGCTCGACCTTTGGCTCGGCGACCGTGATGAGCTGTGCGTCGTTGGCGACGACTACCAGTCGATCTACGCTTTCACCGGCGCAGGCCCCGAGCATCTGCTCGGCATGCCGGACCGGTTCACGGGTACGACGGTGGTGCGGCTCGAGGAGAACTACCGCTCGACGCCGCAGGTGCTCGCGCTCGCGAACCGGCTCGTGCCCAAGCTCGGTGGTGCGCCGAAGCTGCTCCGGTCGGTGCGGCCCGAGGGCATGGAGCCGGTGGTGCAGCCGTTCGCCTCGCCGGGCGAGGAGGGCGCTGCCATCGTTGCGCAGATCAGGAGCCTCGGGTGCCCGCTCGAAGAGGTCGCGATCCTCGCGCGCACCAACTCGCGGCTGACCGACTACGAGGAGCTCCTGCACGACGCCGGCATCCCGTTCCAGGGCTCGTCGCTGCTCGAGCGCGACGCCGCGCGGCGGCTGACGCGGCGGCTCGAGCGATCGACCGACGACGCACGCTCCGTCGTCCGCGAAGCAGCTCTGGAAGCGGGCTGGCTGCCGAGCCTGCCCGACTCACTCGGCGAGCGGGAGGTCGTTCGCCAGACCGACCTCGCACGGCTCGTCTCCCTTGCGGCCGACTTCGACGGCGACGCCGCGGCTTTCGTCACCGAGTTGCGGCGGCGGTACGACCCGGGCGGCGATGGGGCGCGCGGCGTCAACCTCCTCACCTTCCATCGCGCGAAAGGGCTCGAGTTCGAGGCGGTGTTCCTGCCGTCGCTGCGCGAGAAGGAGCTGCCCTGGAAGCAAGCCCGTAGCGAGGATGCGATCGCCGAGGAGCGTCGCCTGCTCTACGTCGGGATGACGCGGGCAAAGCGTGTGCTCTGGCTCACGTGGTCGGGGAAGCGCAGTCGTTTTCTCGCCGAGCTCGGCGTCGCACAGGGCGCGGTCGCGCCGCGGGAGGCCGGGCCGAGCGTGTGGACCGAGACCGGCGAGCGGCTGCGTGCGTGGCGGCTCGAGCGTTCGAAGGCCGACGGAGTGCCGCCCTACGTCGTCTTCCACGATCGCGTCCTGCACGAGATCGCCGAGAGCCGTCCTTCGTCCACGGGCGAGCTCGCGCAGATCGCTGGGGTCGGGCCCGCGAAGCTGGAGCGCTACGGCGATGAGTTGTTAGCCCTGATCGAGCGCTGAGAGCAGCAGATCGAGCATCAGCTGCGGGTCGCGACGGGTGCGAGCTGCTGTTTCCGGGTCGCGCTTGTGCAGCTCGAGCGCGCGCGGGTCGGTGAGCGGCCGGAGCCGGTCCTCGCGGATCAACTGCTCGTCGACGCCGCCGAGCCGGCCTCCGTACGTCGTGTACACCGGAACGCCGAGTGCCGCTGCCTCGCGGTTCATCGTCCCTCCGGCCGAGACGACGAGGTCGGCGTATGCGATCAGGCTCTGTGCGTCGACCGCGCGGTCGGGAACGATCACCGACGGCAGCGCGAGCGACTGCACGTAGTCGCGCTGCTCCTCCGTCCGCGGGATCACGAACGCGTGCACGTTCTCGAGTGTCCCGACGTGCTCCAGGGTCTGTGGGAAGAGTGGGTTCGAGTGCCGGTGGTAGAGCGACACGTCGGGCGGCGGGCGGAGGACGACGAGCACGCGTTCGCGGTCGATGTTCCAGTCGGCGAGCACCGCGGGATCCGGGTCGAAGTCCGAGAGGTAGTACTCCTCCTTCAAGCCCGGGTACTGCTGCAGCTTCGGTGGGCGGGCGCCGTACTTGGCGAGCCGCTCGGGCGGGATCGAGGCAGGAACGACGACTCGCGTGGCCGCGCGGCAGCCGAGCTGATGCTGCAGCCAAGCCCACTCGTAGTCGAAGGTCGTGGCACTCGGGATCCCGAGACGCCGCGCCGTCATCGTCAGCTCGTGCGAGCCGTGCGCGAGGGCGACGTCGAAGTCGCGCCCCTTCGCCCACTTGCGCAGGGCCTGCAGGCGGCCCGTCATCTGCCGCGCCTTGCCGAGCGACGACCGGCCGCCGTGATGGCCGATCACCGTGGCCGTCATCGCGTGTGACTCGATCAGCTGCAGCGTCTGCGCGTAGTCGCGCGCGGTGATCTCGACCTCGTGGCCCTGCGCGCGCAGCAACTCGACGAGCGGGCGGAAGACCAGCGGGTGAGCGCTCGCGGTGAAGTCCGCCCAGACCTTCATGCCACCACCCCTTCGAGCGCCACGTTGCGGTGCGTTCCTTCGACGTGGTGCTCGTACCAGAGAGTGAAGGCGAGCAGCCCCCACAGCTGGCGGGAGAGGTCGGCGCGGCCGGAAACATGATCGTCGAGGACGCGCGTGACGGCCTGCGGCTGCAGGAACCCCTGCCGGCGGATCGTCTCGGGCGAGAGCGTCTCGCGTGCGAACGGCTCGAGCTCGCCGCGCAGCCACGCAGCCGCCGGGATCGAGAAGCCGCGCTTGCGTCCGTGCACGACCTCGCTCGGCAGCAGTGGCTCGACCGCCTTCCTGAGGAGGCGCTTCTTCGAGAGGCCGCGCACTTTGTGCTTGACGGGCAGCGAGAACGCGAAGTTGGCGACGACGGTGTCCATGAACGGGACGCGAGCCTCGAGTGACGAGGCCATCGAGGCGCGGTCGGTCTTCGTCAAGAGGTCGTCGACCAGGTACAGCCCGAGGTCGACGTCCTGGAGGCGGGTGACGAGCTCGTGCCCTTCCGTCTCGGCGAAGCGGGCCCGCTGCGTCGTCAGCGGGTCGAACGCGCTGCGGCTGCCGGTGAGCTCGGCGCGCGCGTCGGCGGAGAAGATCTCCTTCCAGCCGTGGTGACGCTCGAGCGGCGGCAGGTGGGCGGCATGCGCAAAGCGCTTCGCCTTGTACTCGAAGCTGACGCGCCGGGTCGATGTCGGCAGGCGGTCGACGAGCGGACGGGCGAGCGTGGCGAGCGGCCCGACGCGCTCGGCGAGCTGATCCGCGACGTACGTGTAGTAGCCGCCGAAGAGCTCGTCGCCGCCTTCGCCCGAGAGCGCGACCTTCACGTCTTCGGCGGCCAGCTTCGAGACGAGATAGGTCGGCAACGCCGACGAGTCGGCGAAGGGCTCGTCGAAGGCCTCGGCGAGTGCGGGCAGCAGCAGAGCCGCGTCGGGGCGGAGTACGAGCTCGCGGTGTTGCGTCCCGTATCGGTTCGCGACGGCGCGCGCGCCGGCCAGCTCGTCGAACGACGCCTCCTCGAAGCCGATCGAGAATGTGCGCACCGCGTCGGACGATTCCTGAGCGGCGAGTGCCGCGAGCGCGCCGGAGTCGACGCCGCCCGAGAGGAGCACCCCGACAGGGACGTCCGCGATCAGATGTGCGCGGACGGAGTCGCGTAGCCGTGCGCGGCACTCCTCGATCAACTCGGCCTCGTCTTCGTCGTGCCGTGCGGGCAGCGGACCGGGACGCGCGAAACGGGTCAGTGTGCTCGCTCCGTCCACCCACGTGAGCGTGTGTCCGGGCGTCAGCTTGCGGATGTCTCGGAAGATCGAGAGCGGTGCGGGGACGACATTGAAGGCGAGGAACCCCTCGAGGGCGTCGAGGTCGATCTCGCCGTGCGGGAGCGCGTCGAGCTCCGACGCGAACGACAGCTCACCGCCTTCGTTGCGATAGTAGAGCGGCTTGATCCCGAAGCGGTCGCGTGCGAGCGTCAGCCGTGCGCGGCGGGCATCCCAGATCGCGACGGCGAACATGCCGCGAAGGCGCTCCCACAGGCCGGCACCCCATTCCTCGTAGCCGTGGACGAGAACCTCGGTGTCACAGTGGGTTCGGAACGTATGACCGGTGCGCTCGAGTGAGTACTGCAGCTCGCGATAGTTGTAGATCTCGCCGTTCTGCACGACGACGACAGAGCCGTCCTCGTTCGCGATCGGCTGGTCACCGCCGGTCAGGTCGATGATCGCAAGTCGTCGCGCTGCAATCCCGATCGGGCCGTCGAGATGCGTGCCTTCGGAGTCGGGCCCGCGATGCACGAGCGTCGCCGCCATCCGGCCGAGCCGCTCGCGGTCGACACCGCCGCGGCCGGACGCGATCCCGCAGATGCCGCACATCGCGGATCAGTCTATGGGCGGCGTGCCAGTGTCTGGCGGAGCACGCGGAAGCCCGTCACCAACACCGTGCGGAGGTAGAGGCGAACGGACCGGTCGGCGATCCATTCGAGATCGTGCGCCAACTTCTCTGCCATCGACGTCTCGTAACCGCGACGTACCTGTGCGAACCCGGTCAGGCCGGGCCGCACGACGAGCCGCTGCCAGTAGGCGGGCAGGTCCTCGGCGAGGTGCACGAAGAAGCGCGGCCGGATCGGCCGTGGCCCGACGAACGACATGTCGCCGCGCAGCACGTTCCAGAGCTGGGGAATCTCGTCCAGCTGCGACACCTTCAGCCAGCCGCCGAGGGCCGTCAGCTCTGCGGCGGTGGCGTCGAGCAGTTCGGGCCCGAGGTGGTGGCCGATACGTTCCTCGGCGCCGGCTCTCATCGTCCGGAACTTGACCATCAGGAAGAAGCGCCCGCGGCGGCCGACGCGCTCGCCGCGGTAGAGGACGGGGCGTCCGCTCGTGACGAGGGCGATCGCCGCGATCACGAGCGCGAGCGGAAGCGCGATCACCCCGAAGGTGGTCGCGAGCAGGATGTCGAGCGCGCGGAGCTCCGCGTCGATGCGGCGGTGCGGCGCGTCGGACGCGAGGCGTGTGTAGCCGCGGACGAGGGTGTTCTCGAGTCTGTGTTCCTCGGCGTGCTGCGGCGCGGATGCCACACGATCGATGGTAGACCGTTGGGCTGTGACGATCAGGGCTGGGACGATCCTCGGAATCGACCATGTGCAGGTCGCGGCTCCGCGCGGCTGCGAGGCGGAGGCGCGAGCCTTCTATGGCGGCCTACTCGGCCTCGAGGAGCTGCCGAAGCCGGAGCCGCTGCGCGCCCGTGGCGGCTGCTGGTTCCGAGCGGGCGAGAGCGAACTGCATGTGGGCGTCGAGGAGCCGTTCGCTCCGGCACGCAAGGCGCACCCGGGCCTCGTCGTCGACGACCTCGCGGCGCTGGCCGCCCGCCTGCGAGCCGAAGGCATCGAACTGACGCCCGACGAGACGATCCCAGGAGTCGAGCGAGCGCACGTCGCCGACCCGTTCGGCAACCGCCTCGAGCTTCGCCAAGCCTGAACTCGCGAACCTCGTTCGAACCTCGTCAAGACGAGGTTCGCGGGTTTGGGCCCGCCGAAAGCCGGAACCCGCGAACGTGGTTCGAACCTCGGCCGAACCACCTTGGAACGAGGTCAGGTGTGAAATGTGTGTGTCAGTTACGCCGGAAGCCTGGCGTCGCTCCGGCTGGGTAGCCATCCTCGATCGGGTGGGAAGCACTCCTCGCGAACAGGTCGCTGGCCTCTACCACGTCGCTGCGCGATCGAACGCCGAAGAGCACATCTTCCGCGACGAGCGCGACTACATCTCGGGGATCTCGATCCTGGGCGAACTCGTCGGCGCCGGCGCCCTCGAGTGTCACGAATTCTGCTTCATGCCAACGCACTACCACCTGCTTGCGTCCTTCGCGGGCGGGGGCATCTCAGCAGCGCTCCAACGGCTGAACCGCCGCTACGCAGGCGGCTTCAACAAGCGTCACAGCCGCCGCGGTCGAGTCTTCGACTCCCCGTACGCCTCAGTTCTCGTCGAGGACGACCGGCATTTGCTGTGGCTCGCTCGGTACATCGCGCACAACCCGTCGCAACGGCCATGGCCCTATTCAAGTCATGATTCTTACTTCTCGTTCGTCGATCCCACGCCTCTGATCGAGGCGTTCGGCTCCGAGGACCGCTGGCGCGAGTTCGTCTCCCACGCGTGAACCTCGTCGGAACGAGGTTCGTGAGTTTCCGCTCGCCACCCGCGAACGAGGTTCCAACCACGTTCGAACGAGGTTCCGGGTCCGTCCGCTATAAGTAAGTGTTATGGACACGCGGCAGTTGCAGGCGTTTTGCGAGGTGGTCGAGCGGCGGTCGTTCTCGCAGGCGGCCGAGCGGCTCGGGGTGACTCAGCCCGCGGTCAGCTTGCAGGTGCGCTCGCTCGAGAAGCGGCTCGGGATGCAGTTGCTCGATCGCTCTGGGCGGCGCGTCGAGCCGACCGAAGCGGGGCTGCGGCTCTACCGCGGAGCCCAGCGCCTCCTGCAGCTCGAGGACGAGATCGTCGGTGAGCTGCAGGAGGGCGCGACGGGCGAGCTCGAGGGAGCGTTCGAGATCGGCGCCTCCACCGGGCCCGGCGGGGTCGTGCTCGCGCAGCTCCTCTGCCAGTTCGCGGAGGCCCACCCACAGCTGCAGGTCGCGCTCAGTGTCTTCGACACGCAGACCGTCGTCGACCGGGTCGCCGACCGCACGCTCCAGCTCGGCGTCGTCGGCGCCGCGCCACGGCACCGCGGCGTCGAGTACGAGCCGTTCATCAACGACACCGTGATCCTCGCCTGCCCACCGGGACACGCGTTCGCGGGTCGCACGATCACGCTCGAGCAGCTGAAGCACGAGACGCTGATCGTGATGCAGGAAGGCGCAGGCGTCCGCCAGATGATCGACGAGGAGCTACATCGCGCCGGCCTTCGGCTGCGCGACCTCGACGTGCGGCTCGAGCTCGGCCTCCAGGAGTCCGTGACGAGCGCGGTGCGCGGCGGCTACGGCGTCACGTTCATCTCCCGGTCCTCCGTCGAGAACGACCTTGCCGCCGGCACGCTCGTCGAGGCGCGCGTCCGCGAGCTCGAGCTGGAGCGCGAGATCTACCTCGTGCGCTCGGCTGGACGAGCCGAGACGCGCGCGGCGGCCGCATTCGTGGAGTTCGCGAAGAGCCGCGTGTCGTGATCGTCCGCTGGTCGCTCGCGGAGCTTCCCGATGCCCTCGCCGAAGCCGGCATCGCACGGCCGTTCCTGATTGCGAGCGAGCGCTGGAACCAACTCGGTCTCCCGCCGCACGTCGGCCGGCTGACCGAGGTGCCGTCCGAGAGCGCTGAGGTTCCGGCGCAGGCGGACGGGATCCTCGCCGTCGGCGGCGGCTCCGCGATCGACACCGGGAAGCACGCCTCCGCGGAGACCGGGCTGCCACTCGTCCACGTCCCGACGACGTACTCCGGGGCGGAGTGGACGACGTTCTACGGCATCCGCTCGCCCGACCGGCGCATCCAGGGAGGAGGAGTGGGCGCCCACCCGGTGGCGCTCGTCTACGACGTCGATCTGACGCTCGACCTGCCGCGCGCCGAGACCGCCGGGACGGCCATGAACGCGCTCGCCCACTGCGCCGAGGCGCTGTATGTCCGTGGCCGATCAGCCGAGGGCGACGAACAGGCGCTCGCCGGTGCGCCGCTGATCGCAGCCGCGCTGCCGCGCGTGCTCGACGCACCGCACGATCGGGAAGCGAGACTCGAACTCCTCCGCGGTGCCGCGCACGCGGGCCACGCGCTCGCGCTCACCGGGCTCGCGCTCGCCCACGCGCTGGCTCAGGCGCTCGGCGGCCGCTACGGTCTGCCGCACGGCGCGATGAACGCACTGTGCCTGTCCCCGGCGCTCGGCTTCAACGAAGTGCTCGTCCCCGCCGAGGTGGCGAGATTCGGCGAGGCGGTCGGCGGCGATCCGGTCGAGCGGTCACGCGCGCTCGCGCGACTCGGCGGCTTCGAACGGCTCCGCGATTTCGTCATCCCAAAGGATGACCTGCCCGCCGTCGCGGCGGCTGCCGCTGCCCGCGCAGGCAACCTCGCGAACCCGCGACCCGCGACGCCGACCGAAATCGAGCAGCTGCTGGAGGCGATCTGGTGACCGTTCGCTAAATCATCCCCGCGATCGATTTGCGCCTCGCTACCGTCGAATGCATGACAGAGACGAACAATTTTGCGAGGCGCGCAGGCCGCTGGAGCGCCGCACACTGGAAGACAGCGCTCTTCGGCTGGCTCGCCTTCGTAGCCGTCGCGCTGATCGTCGGCGGCGCAATCGGCACGAACAAGATCAAGGATGTCGACACCGCTTCCGGCGAGACGAAGTCCGCCGAGAAGATCCTTCGGAATGCCGGCTTCGACAGCCGCGCGGGTGAAAGTGTCCTCGTCCAGTCGGCAACCGCGGGAGTCCACGATCCCGCATTCCGCGCGACGGTCGACGACGTCGTCCGCGCCGTGGCGGCGCAGGCCGTGGTTCGCAACGTGCGCTCGCCGCTCGCCGCCGGCAACGACGGCCAGATTGCGAAGAACGGCCGGGCCGCGATCGTGCAATTCGAGATCCGCGGCGACGCAGCCGACGCGATGGACAAGGTGCAGCCCGTGCTCGATGCCGTGGCCGGCGTGCAGAAAGCCCACCCGAAGCTGAAGGTGGCGGAGTTCGGCCAGGCGAGCGCGCAGCACGTGCTCAACGAGACGATCGGGAAGGACTTCCAGCGAGCGGAGTACTCGTCGCTGCCGGTGACGCTGATCATCCTCCTCTTCGCCTTCGGCGCGCTCGTGGCTGCCGGGCTGCCGGTCCTGCTCGGCTTCTCGGGCGTGCTGGCGACGATCGGCGTCTCGTCCCTCGCCAGCCATCTCTTCCCGGCCGGCGATGCGACCCAGTCGGTGATCCTCCTGATCGGGATGGCGGTCGGCGTCGACTACTCGCTCTTCTACATCCGGCGTGAACGCGAGGAACGGAGCTCCGGGCTTGCGCACCGCGACGCGCTGCTCAAGACCGCCGGCACATCCGGGCACGCGGTGCTGGTCTCCGGAGCGACCGTGATGATCGCGATGGCCGGCATGTTGCTGACCGGCAACGGGATCTTCACGTCGATCGGCGTCGGCGCGATGCTGATGGTCGCTGTCGCGCTGATCGGCTCGCTCTCGATCCTGCCTGCCCTGCTCTCGAAGCTCGGCGATCGCGTCAACAAGGGCCGCATCCCGCTGCTCGCACGGCGCCGCCCGGGCGAGTCGCGCGTCTGGAACGCGATCCTCGACCGCGTTCTTCGCCGCCCATGGGTCTCCGCTCTCCTCGCCGGAGGCGCTCTTGTCGCGCTCGCGCTGCCGACGTTCAGCATGCATACGCAGTTGCCGAGCTTCACCGACCTGCCGCGCTCGATCGGCATCGTCCGCACCTACGAGGCGATCCAGAAGCAGTTCCCGGGCGCGCAGACTCCGGCAAGCGTCGTCGTCAGCGCACCCGACGTGACCGCGCCCGCGGTCCAGCATGGGATCGCCGAGCTGAAGGCGCAGGCGCTCGCCAGCGGTCAGGCGAAACGGCCGATCGAGACCAAGATCAACCCGGCGAAGACGGTGGCCGTGGTCGACATCCCGCTCGTCGGGAACGGGGACGATGCGACATCGGTCGGCGCGCTCGAGCAGCTCCGCAAAGCGATCGTGCCCGCGACCGTCGGCCAGGTCCCCGGCGTCGTCGCTCCGATCACCGGCGAGACCGCGGGCACGCACGACTTCAACCAGCAGATGAAATCGCACGCCCCGCTCGTCTTCGGCTTCGTGCTCCTGCTCTGCTTCCTGTTGCTGCTCGTGACTTTCAGGTCGATCGTGATCCCGATCAAGGCAGTGCTGCTCAACCTGCTCTCCGTCGGCGCCGCCTACGGACTGCTCGTCCTCGTCTTCCAGCACACCTGGGCGCAGGGCGCCTTGCAGTTCCACTCGAACGGCGCGATCGCTTCCTGGCTGCCGCTCTTCCTGTTCGTCGTCCTCTTCGGGCTCTCGATGGACT
This sequence comes from uncultured Actinomycetes bacterium, assembly GCA_963847845.1. Classification (GTDB taxonomy): domain Bacteria; phylum Actinomycetota; class Thermoleophilia; order Gaiellales; family Gaiellaceae; genus PALSA-600. The sequence goes on along the minus strand of CAWKBI010000003.1, from coordinate 372,060 downwards.
ACCACGTGTTCATCCTGAGCCGGGTCAAGGAGCTCGTCGACGGAGGGATGTCCACCGAGGAGGCCGTGGCCACCGGGATCAAGCGCACTGCGTCGACCGTGACGAGCGCCGCGCTCGTGATGGTCGCCGTGTTCGCGATCTTCGTGACGCTGCACGAGATCGACATCAAGCAGATGGGCTTCGGGCTCGCGGCCGCGATCCTGATCGATGCGACGATCGTCCGCGCCGTCTTGCTGCCGGCCGTGATGAAGCTCCTCGGCGAGTGGAACTGGTACCTGCCTCGGTGGCTCGAGTGGCTGCCTCGGTTCGGCGCCGAGCGGGCACCGAGCGCCGACCCGGTGCCGGTCGACTGAGGTCGACCTTCCGCACCGAAGCAGTGAACAAGATATAAGACTAGCTAATATCAGGTATGGTTTCCGCTGTGGAGACGGCGGTCCCCTCCTTCGACGTGCTCGTGATCGGCAGCGGGGCTTCAGGCCTCGCTGCCTCGGTCTCGGCTGAACGCGCGGGCGCCCGCGTGGCTCTTGCGACCAAGGGCTCGCTGCAGGCCAACAACTCCTCGAAGGCACAGGGCGGCATCCAGGCAGCCTTCGGCGCCGACGACTCGCCGGAGCAGCACGCGGCCGACGTCTGGCGCTCGTCGCACGAGACGGCAGACATGCGCCTCGTCGAGGTACTGACAGGGGACGCCCAGTCGGCAATCCACTGGCTCGAGGAACTCGGTGTCGAGTTCACGCGGGAAAACGGCGGCTATCGCCTCGCCCGCTGCGGCGGTGCGACCGCGAAGCGGCTCCTGCAGGTCGGCGACCGCACCGGCCACGCGATCACCAAAGGGTTGCGTGAGGCGTGGGAGGCCGGTTCCGGCACCAGCTACACGAATGCGCCCCTGCGCGAGCTCGACGAAGCCGACGGACGCTGGCGGGCGCGAATCGGCGAGCGGGTCGTCGACGCCGGAACGGTCGTGCTCGCCGCGGGCGGACGCTGCTACGCCGAAGCCGAGCGGATCGGCGAGCTCTCGACGAACCATCCGAATGCGACGGGCGAGGTGACGCAGATCGCGCTCTCACTCGGCGCAGAAGCGCGTGACCTCGATGCGCTGCAGTACCACCCGAACGGCGGCGCGTGGCCGCCGAACATGCAGGGTTACTCGATCCCCGAGACGACGCGCGCCTACGGTGCCGTGCTCGTGAATGTCGACGGCGAGGAGTTCACGGACTCGCTCGGCCCGCGCGACCACGTCAGCCAGGCGATCTTCGACGAGGTTGCGAAGGGCAAGGGGACGACGACGCCCGACGGGCGTCCTGCCGTCTACCTCGACACTACGCGCATCCCCGAGGACGACGCAGACGTCTCGTTGCCGTACATGCTTCGGCGCTATCGCGGCTCGGGAATCGACCCGCTCGCCGAGCGGATCCTCACGTATCCGGTATTGCACTACCAGAACGGCGGCCTCGTGATCGACACCGACTCCTCCTCGACGGTCGAGGGCGTCTTCGCCTGCGGGGAGATCGCGGGCGGCACGCATGGTCGCAATCGCATGATGGGTAACAGCCTTCTCGAATGCGTCGTGTTCGGTCGGAGGGCTGGTCGAAGTGCATCCGAGAAGGCTAGGAGCTGAATTTGACGATCGACATCGACACCGACCTGCAACATGCGGTCGAAGACGCGGCCGCGCACCTGTATGTGTGGGCGCTCAAGGACATCCCGCAGGATCTCCGCGACGCGCTCGCCGCGGCTCGCGACCGCGAGACCTCGATCCCGGGCAAGCGCGTGCTCGACGTGATCCACAAGAACATCAACGTGGCCGACAGCGAGAAGAACCTCGTCTGTCAGGACACAGGGATCGCCGTCTACCACGCGAAGGTCGGCGAGCACTTTCCGCTGCACCCGGCCCGCATCTACGAGGGGCTTCGCGACGGCACCGCGCGCGCGACGATCGAGCATCCGCTGCGCTCGAACGCTGTGCACACGATCACGCGCGAGAACACCGGTCCGAACATCGGCTATCGCCTGCCGATCGTGCACTGGGAGTTCATCGCCGACTGGGATGGCCTTGACGTCAAGTGTGTTCCGAAGGGCTCGGGGAGCGAGAACATGAGCTTCCTGAAGATGTGCGTCCCCGCCGACGGGGTGAACGGGATCAAGAAGTTCGTGCTCGAGTCGATAGTCAACGCCGGTGGCAAGCCGTGCCCGCCCGGCATCGTCGGCGTCGGCATCGGGGGCTCCGCGGATTACGCGATGCATCTCGCAAAGGACGCGATCATGCGCCCGATCGGCACGCGGAACTCCGACCCGATCGTCGCGCAGCTCGAAGACGAGCTGTTCGGCCTGCTCAACGAGACGGGGATCGGCCCCATGGGCCTCGGCGGCGACGTGACGGTGCTGCAGTGCCACATCGAGCACGCCGACACGCACATGACCCTCAACCCAGTCGCCGTCAACTATCAGTGCTGGGCGGCGCGCCGTGCCTCGGCTCACATCGGCGCCGACGGCTCAATCGACTACGACCGGGAAGCGTAGGAACCGACATGGCGACACACGAAGTCACGTTCCCGATCACCGATCCGCAGGAGATCCTGAAGCTCCGCGCGGGCGACGAGGTGACGGTGCAGGGACACATCATCGGCATCCGCGACCGCACGCAGATCCGCATCTTCGACGAGGGCATCCCGTCACCGATGGATCTCGGTGGCGCGTTCCTGCTCCATACCGCCCCCGGAGTGCGCAAGCTCAGCACCGACGCCGAGGGCAGAGGCAAGTACGAAAAGGTCTGCATCGGCACCACCACGTCGGCTCGCATGGTCAGGTTCACGGAGCCGCTCGGCAGGCAGTACGGCGTGCGCGCCATCTGCGGCAAGGGTGGCTTCCCCGACGAGGCGATCGCGCCGATGCACGAGCTTGGCATGGTCTACTTCGCCATCGTCGGCGGTGCGGCCGCGCTCGAGACGACGCAGATCGAGGAGATCGAGGAAGTGCTCTGGGAAGAGCTCATGCCCGAGTGCCTCTGGAAGTTCCGCGTCAAGGACTTCGGCCCGCTCACAGTCGGGATCGACGCCCACGGCAACTCGCTCTACCACGACGTTCAGACCCGCGCCCTGGCGAAGCTCGAGGAGCTCTATGCCCGCCTTTAAGCCTGATCTCGGGATCCAGCGTGACGGCGGCCTTACGCACGTGCTCGACAAGGGGCTCGGCGTCCATGCCTGGGAGGACGTGCTCGAGACCGCGGGCGATTACATCGACATCGTGAAACTCGGCTGGGGCACTGCCTATGTGACGAAGAACCTCGAACGCAAGCTCGAGGTCCTCAAGGACAAGCGCGTCGTCTTCGGCGGCACGTTCTTCGAGGTCGTCTTTGCGCGTGGGAAATTCGACGAGTACAAGCGGTGGCTGACAGAGCTCGGACTGACCCACGTCGAGATCTCCGACGGCACGATCGAGATCCCGCGAGAGCGCAAGCTCGAGTTGATCGCCGACTTCGCCCGTGACTTCACGGTTCTTTCCGAGGTCGGCTCGAAGGATGCCGAGGTCGTGTTCGCGCCGTACGAGTGGGTCGAGTGGATCAAGGAAGAGAAAGCGGCCGGCGCTTGGAAGGTGATCACCGAGGCCCGTGAGGGCGGAACAGCCGGCATCTTTCGCCCCTCCGGCGAGATGCGCACGGGTCTCGTCGACGAGATCGCACATTCGATCGACTTCCATGATCTCGTCTGGGAGGCGCCGACGAAGGCGTCGCAGGCGTGGTTCGTGAAGCACTTCGGGCCTTCGGTCAACCTCGGCAACATCCCGCCCGAGGAAGTCATCCCACTCGAGACGCTCCGTCTCGGTCTGCGCGGCGACACGCTCAATGAGGTGCTCCTTGGCGACGTTCACGCTTCCTGATCCCACGCTCGTCGAGGCGATGAGCGCCGAGGAGGTCGTCGCGACCTGTGTGCGCGCGTTCGCGGCCAAGGTCTCGCTCGCCTGCTCCTTTCAGAAGGAAGAAGCGGTGCTGCTCGACATGCTCTTCGCGATCGAGCCGGGCGCGCGCGTCTTCGCAATCGACACTCACTACCTCTTCCCGGAGACATACGAGCTCTGGCGGGAGGTCGAGCAGCGATATCAGACGAAGGTGGAGGTATTCGAGGGCCCGAGCGCCGAAGCACTCGTCGCGACGCACGGCGAAATGCTCTGGGAGACCAAGCCCGACCTCTACCTCGCAGTCGCCAAGGTCGAGCCGCTCGTCCGGGCGCTCGGCGATCTCGATGCCTGGATCACCGGGATTCGCCGCGACCAGTCGCCGACCCGCGCGGACGCGCCGAAGCTCGGCTGGGATACGGCGCATGAGCTGTGGAAGGCGAACCCGCTCGCCGACTGGAGCGACGACGACTGCTGGGCGTACATTCGCGAGCGCGGGCTGCCCTACAACGTATTGCACGATCGCGGCTACGAGTCGATCGGCGACACGCATTCGACGGCACCCGGTGCCGGACGCGACGGCCGCTGGGCCGGAACCGGCCGGACCGAGTGCGGCCTCCACGTCGAGGAGCCGCAAGCATGAGCAGCGCGACCTCGCGCCGCACGCTCTCGCACCTCGACGAGCTCGAGTCCGAGGCGATCCACATCATGCGCGAGGTCGCCGCCGAGCGTGAGCGGCCGGTGCTGCTCTTCTCCGGCGGCAAGGACTCGATCGTGATGTTGAGGCTCGCCGAGAAGGCCTTCCGTCCGGCGAAGTTCCCGTTCCCGGTCATGCACGTCGACACGGGCCACAACTTCTCCGAGGTGATCGAATACCGCGACCGCCGCGTCGAGGAGCTCGGCGAGCGCCTTGTCGTCGCGAGCGTGCAGCAGTCGATCGACGACGGCCGCGTGCAGGAACAGACCGGTCCGCGCGCGTCTCGCAACCAGCTGCAGACCACCACGCTGCTCGACGCGATCGAGGAGTACCAGTTCGACGCCGCGATGGGCGGGGCCCGTCGCGATGAAGAGCGCGCTCGTGCGAAGGAGCGCATCTTCAGCTTCCGCGACGACTTCGGTCAGTGGAACCCGCGCGCGCAGCGGCCCGAGCTCTGGAACCTCTACAACGCGCGGATCCGGAAGGGCGAGCACATCCGCGTCTTCCCGATCTCGAACTGGACCGAGCTCGACGTGTGGCAGTACGTCGCGCGCGAGAACCTCGAGCTGCCGTCGATCTACTTCTCGCACGAGCGCGACGTGTTCAAGCGTGACGGGATGCTCTACGCCGCCTCCGACTTCATCGAGCGGCTGCCCGACGAAGAGTCGTTCAACGCAACCGTGCGCTTCCGCACCGTCGGCGACATGACCTGCACCGGCGGGGTCGTGAGCATCGCCGCCACCATCGACGAGGTCGTGACCGAGATCGCCGCGACCCGCGTCACCGAGCGCGGCGAAACCCGCGCCGACGACCGTGTCTCGGAAGCAGCGATGGAAGACCGGAAACGCGTTGGCTACTTCTAAGGAGTTCCTCGACGCTGAGCTGCTCCGGATCGTCACCGCAGGCTCGGTCGACGACGGGAAGTCGACGCTGATCGGCCGGCTGCTCTACGACACCAAGCAGATCCTCGTCGATCAACTCGAGCACATCGAAGACGCATCGCGCCGGCGCGGGCACGACTACGTCGATCTCGCTCTGCTCACCGACGGATTGCGCGCCGAGCGCGAGCAGGGGATCACGATCGACGTCGCGTACCGCTCGTTCGTAACGCCGCGCCGGCGGTTCCAGTTGGCCGACGCGCCGGGGCACGTTCAGTACACGCGGAATATGGTCACGGGCGCATCCAACGCCGACGTCGCGGTGATCCTGGTCGATGCGCGCAAAGGCGTGATCGAGCAGACGCGCCGTCACTCCTACATCGTCTCGATGCTCGAGCTTCCCCATGTCGTCTATGCGGTCAACAAGATGGATCTCGTCGCGTTCTCCGAGCAGCGGTTCGAGGAGATCGTGCTCGAGCTCGAGGGGCTGAGTGCTCAGCTCGGCCTGCGTGACCCGAGGCCGATCCCTGTCTCGGCGCTGAAGGGCGACAACGTGGTCGACCGCACCGACTCGATGCCCTGGTACGACGGCCCGACCCTGCTCGAGTACCTCGAGACGGTCGAGCTCTCCGGTGACCGCAATCACGACGACCGCCGTTTCCCGGTGCAGTGGGTCGTGCGCCCGATGGCCGACTCGCACCACGATTACCGCGGCTATGCAGGGCAGGTCGCCGGCGGCGACTGGCACCCCGGCGACGAGGTGGTCGTGCTCCCGTCTGGTCAGCGGAGCCGGGTCGCAGCGATCGACTATGGAGATGTCGAGCTCGCAGAGGCACTCCCCGGCCAGTCGGTGACGATCCGGCTGGCCGACGACGTCGACGTCTCCCGCGGCGACCTGATCGCCGACTGGGCCGACCCCCCGATCGCCGCCCGCGAGCTCGTCGCACGGGTGTGCTGGATGACAGAGCGCCCGCTCGAAAACAAGGCGAGGCTGCTCGTCAAGCAGACGACCCGAACCGTTCCCGCGCGCGTCGACGAGGTGCTGTCCGTCGTCGAGATCGAGACGCTCGAAGATCGGTTCGCGCCCGGAAAGATGGAGCTGAACGACCTTGGCGTCGTGCGCTTCCGGCTGGCCGAGCCGCTCGTCGTCGACCCCTACGTCCGTAACCGGTCGACGGGCGCGTTCATCCTGATCGACGAGTCGACGAACGACACGGTCGGCGCCGGGATGGTGGTCGAGGCCTCGTGACGCCTCGTGCCGATCCGTATCGTGAGCTGACGGTCATCGACTCGCGCGCCCCACGCACGAACCAGGCTGTGATCGGCACGCTCGCCGTCGTCGCGGTCGTCACCGGCTGGTGGTGGCTGCTTGCCGTGCTCGGCGCCCAACTCGCTATCGGGCTCACGCTCGGTCGACGCTATTGCCTGCCGTGCCTGGCGTACTTCGAGTTGATCCAGCCGCGCTTCGGCGAAGGCCCGCTCGAGGACTCGCGGCCACCGCGCGCGGCGAACGTCGTCGGGCTCGTCGTGCTCGCCGCGGCCTCGGGCGCGTACGCCGCCGGGTGGGCGATCGCCGGCGCCGGGCTCGGGGTGCTCGTGGCCGCGCTCGCCTTGCTCGCCGCAGCGACCGGCTTCTGCACGGGTTGTGAGGCTTACAAGCTCGCCTGCCTGTTGCGTGGACGGCCGTTCGTCTCCTGCCCGATTCCGGGCGTTCGCGCGTGACTTGGGAGCTGTCGATTGCCGGCCTGCTGGTCGGCGTCCTCGTCGGGATGACCGGAATGGGCGGGGGGAGCCTGATGACTCCGATGCTGATCCTGCTCTTTGGCTTCGATCCGAAAACCGCGGTCGGCACCGACATCCTGCACGGCGCCGTCTTCAAGTCGTTCGGCGCGATCCGGCACCGCCAGCTCGGCAATGTCCACGTCCCGCTGGCGTTGTGGATGCTCGCCGGCTCCGCGCCACTGGCGCTGGTCGGCGTCCAGATCGCGAGCTCCTTCTCCGGCGGAGCGGAGTCGACCATGAGCCGGGTCGTCGGCGGCGCGCTGATCGTTGGCGGGATCGGCTTCGCGATCAAGACCTTCATGCGAGGGCAGGCCGCCGACGCGCCGCTGCACCTCAGCACGCGCGAGAAGCTGATCGCGATTGCGATCGGGGCATCGTGCGGCTTCGTCGTGGGTCTCACCTCGGTCGGGTCCGGGACGTTCTTCGGGCTCGCGATGCTGCTCGTCTACCCCCTCTCGGCCCGCCGCATCGTCGGCACCGACATGCTCCATGCCTCGCTGCTCCTCTGGGTCGCCGGCGCGGGACACCTACTCCACGGCAACGTCAACCTGCACGCGATGGCCTGGCTGCTCGTCGGCTCCATCCCCGGCGTCCTTGTCGGGTCGCACCTCTCCGTGCGGGTGCCCGAGCGCTCGCTGCGGATCGCGTTCGGCTTCGTCCTGATCCTCTCGGGGATCAAGCTCGCCGGTTTGCCGGCCGCGACGCTGATCATCGAGATCGCAGTCGCAATCGGCGGGCTGGCGCTGATCGGCTGGCTTGCGCTCCAGTTGCGGCAGCGGCGCCTGCCTGCTCACGACGCCGCGTAGAATCGCCGGGCGTGGCCCGGGTCCTGTCGACGGCGGTCGTCCTCGCCCTGCTCGCGGCGACTGCTGCTGCGTTCGTGGTCACCGAGGGCGCGAAGCTCGAGAAGTCGCCGGTCGCGGGCACGCATGTCGATGCGGTGTTCTCCCCGGCGAGCGCGATCCCGGCGAAGAAGAACGCGCATGTGCAGTTCCGGCTGCGCACGCGTGAGCGCCTCGAGGTCTGGATCGAGGACTCGGGCGGGCGCCGCATCGCGATCCTGCTCTCGAACCGGAATGCGCCCAGCGGTGCCAAGTTCGACCTGATCTGGGACGGATTCTCGCCGAGCGGCGTCATCTTCCCGGACGGCGTCTACCGGCCCGTCGTCAAACTCGAGCGCTCACATCGCACGCTCGTCCTCCCGAACCCGATCCGCCTCGACACGAAGCCGCCCGTGATCACAGTGCGGAAGACCCCGCACGCGATCATCTCGCCCGACGGCGACGGCCACAACGACGTGTTCCGCGAGACCTATCGGGTCGGCGAGCCGGCGCACGGCATCTTGAGCGTCCGCGGCCAGCGGGTCGAGTACACGCTCGGCCAGAAGCCGACCGGGCAGCTGATCTGGAACGGCAAGCTCGGCAAGCCCGCGAAGGCCGTTCGGCCCGGCATGTACGTGCTTCGTGCCAGCGCCCAGGACCGCGCCGGGAACCAGTCCTCTCCGTACGTCTTCGCGATCGTGCAAGTGCGCTACGTCGCGCTCGCCCGCAAGCGGGTCGTCGTCAGGCCGGGAGGCAGGTTCTTCCTGCGGGTCTCGACCGACGCGCCGACGGTCAGCTGGAAGCTCCACGGCCGTTCCGGGGTCGAGCGCGCGGGCACCATGCGCCTGCGCGCGCCGAAGAAAGCCGGTGTCTACCACCTCTACGTGACCGCGGCGGGCCACTCCGCCGTCTCGACGGTCGTGGTGGGATGAGCAGCGTGGCGGCGCAGATCTTCGGCGCTGTCGGCGCCGTGGGGCTGGCGCTCCTGCTGGTCGCGGCCCGGCGTGACCTACGCGTCGCCGGACTCGCCGCCTGGGCGATCGGTGCGGGCGGCCTCGTCGCCTACCTGGCGCCCGCCGGCCATCACCGCGTGCTCGCGGCCGCGGCCGTGATCGGGGTGGCTGCGGCTGTCGGCGGCGCGTGGATCGCGCTGCGCGTGCCGTGGCTGCTCGCGGTCGCGACGCTCGCTTGTGTGCCCGCGCGGATCCCTGTGCACGTCGGCTCGACGCAGGCCAACCTGCTGCTTCCGCTCTACGCCGTCGTCGCGGTGGCGGCGATCGCGTTTGCCTGGCAGCTCGCCGGCGACGATCGGCGGTCCCGCGAGCTGGGTCCACTGGCATGGCCGCTCGGTCTCTTCATCGGCTGGGAGGGCCTTTCGTTCCTGTGGACGAAGGACGTCCGTCAGGGGGCCATCGAGCTGCTCTTCTTCGTGCTTCCCTTCGGCCTGCTCGCGATCGCACTCGCTCGCCTGCCGTGGTCGCGAGCGTGGGTGCTTGCGCTCTACGTTCAGTTCGCCCTGATGGGGCTCGTGTTCGCGGTGATCGGGATCGTGCAGTACGAGACGCGCAACATCTTCTGGAACCCGAAGGTCCGGGTCGACAACGCGTACGCCCCGAGCGGCTGGTTCTACCGCGTCAACTCCGTGTTCTACGACCCCTCGATCTACGGGCGGTTCCTGGTGCTCGCGATCCTCGCGAGCCTCGTCCTCGTAATCCGCCGGCGCGGCGATCCGCTCTGGTCGGTGGCGGCAGCGCTGACGATCGCGATCACGTGGGCGGGGCTGCTGCCGTCGTTCTCGCAGTCGAGCTTCGCGGCCCTGTTGATCGGCGTGACGCTGTGCGCAGTCTTTGTCTGGCGGCAGCACAGCCTGATCCTGGTCGCGGCGATGATCGGGGTGCTGATCGTCGCTGGCCTTGCGTCGCCGCAGATCCGCCACCGACTCGAGGGCAAGGGCTCGTCGTCGCTGTCGAACGTGACCAGCGGCCGCTCGAAGCTCGCTTCCCGGGGCGTGAAGCTCGTCGTCCACCACCCGGTTCTCGGTGTCGGTGTCGGCGGCTTCAAGCGCGCTTACGCCGATCTCGCACACCTGCACGGCAAGGATCCGAAGGCGGCGGCATCACACACGACGCCGATCACCGTCGCGGCCGAGACCGGCGTACCCGGGCTGCTGCTCTTCCTCGCGCTCGTCGGCGCTGCACTGCTGGCGGCCTTTCGGAGGATCAGAACCGGGTTCGACGGAAACGCCCGACTCGCGTTCGGACTAGCCTTGACCGCGATCCTCGTGCACTCACTCTTCTACAACGCGCTCTTCGAGGACCCGACGTTCTGGGGACTGCTCGCGCTCGTTGCGGTCTCCGGCCGGGTCGAGGAGCCCGAGCTGGCGTGATCGGCGACATCCACCGTGCGCTCGTGCTCGCGCCGCACACCGACGACGGCGAGTTCGGCTGCGGCGGCACGATGGCGCGTCTCGTCGAGGCCGGCGCGGAGGTTCGGTACGTCGCGTTCTCGATCGCGACGCGCTCGCTGCCGGAGGGATTCGCGCCAGACACGCTCGCGCGGGAGGTGCGTGAGGCGACGACCGAGCTCGGGATCCCTGAGGCGAACCTGACCGTCCACGACTTTGATGTCCGGACGTTTCCCGACCATCGGCAGGCAATCCTCGAGTTGCTGATCGAGATCTGGAACGACTGGCAGCCCGACGCCGTCTTCCAGCCGTCGCTCCACGACGTGCACCAGGATCACCAGACGATCGCGCAGGAGGGCTTGCGCGCGTTCAAGCGCACCACGATTCTCGGCTACGAGATCCCGTGGAACAACTTCGACTTCAGCTACCAGGCGTACATCTCCCTGCAGAAGCCGCACGTCGAGCGAAAGGTCGCGGCACTCGAGAAGTACGCGTCACAGCAGCACCGCCGCTACGCGAACGCCGAGTACGTCTGGAACGTCGCACGCACTCACGGCATCAACGTCAATCGTGAGTACGCTGAGGTCTTTCAGGTCTACCGCGTCGTCAGCTGACGACGACGACGACCGGCGACGACGACGGAATAGTCCAGATTGGACTAACGATTCGACAGTCTAGGCTTCCGCTGTGGAGCACCTTCCTGCAGAGACGAGAATGGGCCCGGTCACGCTCTCGGTTGCCGACCTCGAGCGTTCGCTCGAGTACTACCGCGGCTCGATCGGGCTTGCCGTCGTCAGCGAGGGCGCGGGCGAGGCGCACCTCGGCACGGGCTCGACCGAGTTACTGCACCTGATCGAAGAGCCCGGGGCGATGCCCGCGGACGGTTACAGCGGTTTGTTCCACTTCGCGCTGCTCGTTCCCGACCGTGCCGATCTTGGCACCTGGGTCGCGCACGCGGGTCGTGACGGGGTTCGGCTGGCGGGTGCCTCCGATCACTTCGTCAGCGAGGCGCTTTACCTCCGTGATCCCGATCACCACGGAATCGAGATCTACGCCGATCGGCCGAGGGAGCTGTGGGAGGGGCGCGTCGAGCGAATGGGCACCTGGCCGCTCGACCTCGACGACTTGCTCCGCGCAGCCTCCGACGACTCATCGTTTGGCGGCCTCCCCGAGGGGACGGCGATGGGCCACGTGCACCTCCGAGTCTCGGAGGTCGAGGAGACCGTCGCTTTCTACCGCGACTTGCTCGGCTTCGACCTGATGGCGCAGCTCGGTCCCCAGGCCGCCTTCCTGAGCGCCGGCGGGTATCACCACCACCTCGGCGGGAACACGTGGGAGAGCCGCGGCGCGGAGCAGGCGCCGGACGGAACCGCGCGGTTGCACTCGTTCACGATCGTCCTGCCCGACGACGCAGCGCTCGCCGCGACCACGACGCGGGTCGGCGGGGCCGACGTGCGTGACCCGTCAGGCAACCGCCTACTGCTGGCCGCTAGCGCTTGAGCGCCGCGGGCAGGGGTCGCGAGTGGACGACCACGAGCGTTTTCGTCGGACGTGTCAAGGCGACGTAGAGCTCTCGTAGGCCCTGCGCGGACGCCGCGATCGATGCCGGCTCGACGACGACGACGTGGTCGAACTCGAGGCCTTTCGCCTCACGCGGCGTGAGCAGCGGGATCCCGTCCCAGAGATCGCCCGCCGGCGCCTCGAAGACGAGTTCTTCTGGCGCGATCACAGCCAGCAGCCCGCCCTGCTCGCCGAGAGCGGCAGCCTCGTCGAAGGCCGCCGCGAGCAGGTGCTCCTCCTCGACGTGGCGGATCGCCGGGGGCGACGCGCCCGTGCGGTACGAGATCGGGGGCGCGACGTCGGGAGCGATCGTGTCGAGCAAGGGCAGTGCCACGTCCATGATCTCGCGCGGCACGCGGTAGGCGTGACGAAGCTCCTCGACCACCGCCTCACCGCCGTGCGAGAGGTGTGGAAGGAGCTCTTCCCAGCTCCGGTACTGGACCGCTCCGGTCGCCTGCGCGACGTCGCCGAGCAGCGTCAGCGAGCCGTCCTGTGAGCGCCGAGCGATCATCCGCAGCTGCATCGGGGTGAGGTCCTGCGCCTCGTCGACGATCACATGGCCGTAGAGGTGCGGCGGGGCGTCGAGCAGGGAACGAGCCTCGTCGAGGAGCGCCACGTCACCACCGGACCAGCCGTCACCGTGGCGTCGCCGGAGGAGCTTCTGCTCGGCAGGCTCGAGGATGCCGTCCGCCGCCTCGGCGAGGGCGGCTCTCGAGCTGAGCAGTCTGCTGACCAGTCGCTCCGGCGACACGACGGGCCACGCCGCCTTGACGACCCGCTCGAGGTACCCACGCGACCGGAGGGCCTGCTCCACCTCGTCGAAGTTGCGAATCGCGCCGGCCCCGTGGATGCGGCCGTACTCCTCGTAGAACGCCCGCAGGAGACTCATCCGAAACCGCCCGCGGGCAGCCGCTCCCAGGCCGAGCTCGTCGCGCGCCTCCGCCAGGAGGTCGCGGACCTCACGCTCGCTGACCGACACGAACGAGCCCTCCAGCCGAGCGACGAGCGGAACGGGCTCCGAGCGAAGGCGGAGCTCCGCCGCGCGTCCGATCACCTCGACGAGCCGAAGGTCGGCCTTGAGCTCGGCAAGCTCCAGCGGGTCGCGCACGGTCTCCTCGATCCCGTCGACCAGCTCGCCGACCGCTCGCTGCTCGACGGCGTTATCGCCGAGCGCCGGCAGGACATGGGAGACGTACTCCATGAACGTCGGGTTCGGCCCGACGACGAGCACTCCGCGCCGGGCCACGGTGTCGCGATGGCTGTAGAGCAGGAACGAGGCGCGGTGCAGACCGACTGCGGTCTTGCCGGTTCCGGGGCCCCCTTGGATCACGAGCGGCGGTGCGGGCGCGGTCGTGATCAGCCGGTACTGGTCGGCCTGGATCGTCGCGACGATGTCGCGCATGTGGAGTTCGCGGCCGCGCTCGAGCTCTTCGAGCAGGAAGTCGCCGACCGCTGCTCCGTCGACGATCGTGCCGTCCAGCGACTCGTCCGAGATGTCGACGAGCTGCCTGCCGTCGGTGCGGAAGCGGCGTCGCAGGGTGACGCCGTGCGGGTCGTGCGGGGTCGCGGTGTAGAACGGCCGCGCGGCCGGCGCTTGCCAGTTGACCACGAGCTGCCGCCGCTCCTCGTCGTGTACCCAGCGACGGCCGATGTACAGACGCCGGGCGGAATCCTCGAAGTCGAGTCGGCCAAAGCAAAGCCCTTGCGCCGCGTCCTCGAACGTGCGCAGGCGCTTGGCTGCCCAGGCGCCCATCGCCGCCTGGGCGACCTCGCCGTCGACCCGCTCGCTCCCCCCGGCTACGACATCGCGCATCCGTTCGAGCTGCTCGTAGGCGTGGTCGACGTAGGCCTGCTCGGTCTGAAGCTCGGGATGGCTCACGATGCAAACCTAACGCCGGGACCTGTTTCGATCGCGGAGCCGTAGACGAGGAGTGAACCGCCGCGAGTTCGTCGTGCTGGCCGCCGGGGCGCCGTTGACCCTCCGGCGCGCCCTGACCGGCCCTGCCGGCATGGCGCTCGTCACCTGCGACTCCGAATCGCGGCTGGCCGTCGTCGACCTCGCGGCATTCAGCGTCGTCGGGCACATCCCGACACTTGCCGATCCGCGGGCGATCGAACTCGTCGGGCAGCGGGCCGTCGTCTGCCACACAGCTGTCGGTGCGGTCTCGATCGTCGACCGCCACGGCGTGCGGGACGTGCTTCATGGCTTCGAGGAACCCCGGTACACGGCCGCGCACCCCGACGGCCGGCACGCCTTCGTGACCGACTCGGGTCGAAGCGGTGTCGTCGCGATCGACGTAGCGCGCGGGCGTACGCTCGGGCGGGTCGCACTCCCGGGATGGGCGCGGCACATCACGATCGACCCGTCGGGCGGGCGCCTGTGGGTCGGCCTCGGCTCGGCGGCACCGCACGTTGCCGTGGTCGACGCACATCGACTGAAGCACGTCTCGACTCTGGCGCCCGGCTTTGGCGCGCACGACGTCGGGTTGGCGCCGGACGGGCGTTTGTGGGTGACGGCCGGCGCCGACCGGGAACTCGCGGTCGCCGGCGCGGTCCAGACCGCCGATCCCGGCCCGCAACACGTCACGTTCGGCAACGGGAGGGCGTACGTGACGAGTGGCGCCGCGGGCGTGCTCCGTGTCCATGCGCTCGGCGGCCGCCTGCTCCGCTCAGCGCCGATCCCGGTCGGCTCGTACAACGTTCAATACGGTCAAGGGCGGGTGATCACGCCGTCACTCGACAACGGAACGCTCGCGGTGCTCGATCCCCGCGGAGCGCTGCTCGCGCGTGTCGACGTGGCGGGCTCGTGTCATGACGCGTGCTTCTGGGAGGCGTGAGGCTTTACGGAAGCCTTACGGCTTTGCAGGTGGATCCTTTCTGGTAATGGGGAACATGAGGAGCATGAAGTGGCTGCTCCTCCTTGTTGCGCTCGGTATCTGCGCATCCGTCTCGCTGCCTGCGGGCGCGGTCGCCAAAGTACCCTGTCGCAACCAGGTGTTCAACGATTGGGAGCACGACGGTCAGATCGCCTCGACGTATCCGCTCGCGTGCTATCGCGATGCGCTGAGCCACGTCCCGACCACCGAGAAGATCTACACAAGTCTCGAGGACGACATCCGCGCTGCGCTGCAGGCTGCGATCGCCCGCCAGCACGGCCAGAAGGTCGCTCCGGAGATCGGGCACAAGTTCACGACCACGTCGACTGCCACCGGCCCGGTGCTGGTCGACCAGCAGCCGATGCACGACGCGCAGGTCGATCCGGCGACCTCGGTTGGCCCCAAGGCGAGCGGCCCCGTTGCTGCGACGTCGTCGTCCGGTGGCGGCATCCCCTTGCCGTTGCTCGTGCTCGGCGGAGTGGCGCTGGTGCTGGTCGCGAGCGGCGCCGTCGGCATGGCTGTTCGCCGGCGCCGCGCCTAGCCCCTGAGGGGGACGAGTCGCCGCAGCCGTGCGCGCTCTTCCGGCAGGTAGAAGCCGAGCGGGAGCAGCAGCAGCGGGTAGATCAGGCACAGCCCGATTGCGACCGGGAACGAGCGCAACTCGAAGCCGATGCCCGTCAGCGCGATCGCGACGCTGCTGAGCGTCAGGACACGTCGCCACTGGTACGGAACGGGGTACACCTGCTGCGAGTTGATCGTCATCCCGGCGAACAGCGCGACATAGGCCGCGGCGGTGGAGACAGCGGCGCCCATCATCCCGTAGCGTGGGATCAACGCGAAGTTGAGCGCGATGTTCAGCGCAGCGGCTACGCCGCTCACGATCCAGTTGAACTGTGTGCGCCGCGCGCGGCCGATGCCGATCGCAAGCACCGTGTAACCCGCGTACGCCGATGACGCGAACGAGAGCAGGCCGATCGCCTCATCTGCCCGGTGGAACTGCGGATCGGACGGAGCGAGGATCTTCACGATCCAGGGCGCGAGCACGCCGAGTGCGAGGGAGATCCAGCAGCACACGAAAAGCAGGTACGTGAGCACGAACGAGTACGTGCGCTTCGCTGCGTTCTCGTCGTCGATCGAATACGCGAAGGCCGGCCACGCGAGCCGGAACGCGATCATCAGGAACACGATCACGCTCGACGCCCTCACCGCCAGCGAGTACACGCCGGCCTCGGCCAGGCCCTTGTACGCGTTCACGAACAGCCGATCGATGAAGTTGATCGCCCAGAGGGCGAGCGCCGAAGGCACGAGCGGCAGCCCGAACCGATTCATCTCGCGCAACAGCTTGCGGTCGAACTGCAGGCCGAGCTGGTATCGCCGGTATCCGAGCAGGACCAGGTAAACGCAGAGCGTGCCGAGGAAGTTGCCGACAACCGCGCCCGTTGCTCCCTTATGCAGGCCGACGACGAGTAACACGGTCATCCCGACGGTGATCAGGATGTTCGCGATGCTCGCGATCACGAACTGCACCGAGCGCTCCTCGACGCGGAAGAGGTTCGTCAGCTGTGAGTAGTTCATCTGCGCCCAGAGGCCGACGGCGCCGGCGCGCACGAGCCACGGATCGTCGCCGAGCTTCAGGAGGTGGGCGAGCGGCGTCGCGAATGCGCACCCGAGCACGAGGCCGGCGGTCGCCATCCCCATCGTGAACCAGAACGCGGTTCGAACGATCAGGACGCGGCGCTCGGGATCCTTCGAGTCGAAGTAGAAGCGAAAGAAGGCGCTCGAGATCCCGGCCGACAGAACGATCACGAGCACGGTCGACAGCGCGGTGACGATCTCGATCTTGCCGAAACCCTTCGTGCCGAGATACGCCGTGTAGAGCGGCAGCAGGAGGACCGCGAGGAGCCGCGAGAGGATGCCGCCGAGGCCGTAGATCGCCGAATGGCGCGCGAGCCGCCGGATCTGGAACGCGAGGCTCAACTAGATGGAACGGTAGAGGTCGATCAGGCGGTCGGCTATGCGGTCGATGTCGTGCACCTGTTCGACGTACGCGCGACTCTTGCTGCCGATCTCCCGGCGCAGCGCGGGCTGCTGCACGAGCGGACGCAGCGCCTCGACGAGGGTCTCGGCGGTCGCGGGCACGACCGGCAGCCGGATGCCATAGCCCGCCTCGCTTCGGTCGACCACATCGGGCTTCAGGTAGGTGACCACCGGCTTGCCGAGCGCCATCGACTCGAGCGCGAAGACGCCGTGCCAGCCTGCGTTCAGCTGGTCGACAACGATGTCGGCCCGCGCGTAGCGCTTTCGGGCGACGTCGTGGGGGACGCCTTCGACGATGTCGAGCTCGACCGGGAGTTGTGCACATGCCTCGATCACGAAACGTGTTCCCTTCTTCTCGCGGTTCGACGGCGCGTGCACGACGAGCGGCCTCGCTGCATCGCTCGGCGGCACGGGCGTGAACTGGCGCAGGTCGAGCCCGGGCGGGATCACGTGCGCCTGGGGCACCCAGCGGATCGCGTCATACGAGCCCACGATCTCGGCGTTCGCGCGCTTCCCGAACGCGAGCTGTGCGGGCGACTTGCCGCGGATGTCCGAGCCGAGGTAGTGGAAGACGCTCTTCTTGCGCAGGAGACGGAGCAATCGAAACTGCACCGACTTCGGGATCAGCGTCAATCCGAAGTAGAAGTGGAAGATGTCCGTCTGCGGTGCGAGCCGCGCGAAGGCGGCGAACTGCTGCAGGAGCCGCTGCGGCAGCGCCCCATGGCGGTCGAGCGACCAGTCGGCCTCGGGGTGAAGGCGTCCGCGCTCGAAGACGACGAGCCGCGCATCGACGCCCTTCCGCCGCAGCGCCTCCACGTTCTCCCAGGGAATCCCGGCGACATTGACGGGCGCGTGCGTGACGCTAAGAGTCTGTGGACGATCCGTCACAGTTTTGACACCTTGGTTTGGCGAAGAGACATGTCCTGTGGACGGTTTGTCACTGTTTTGTCACCCTGGTTTGGCGACGGGACACCGCTCACCGCGACGTGTCCCCGGGGGTCACGTGTCGAATTCGAGCTGGTCGAAGTAGCGGAGCGCCGTTCGGCCTGGGCGGATGCGTGAGGCGTAGCTCCGCAGCTCGTCGTCGCTGATCTCTCCGACTGCGCGCTTAACGCCGAGGTACGGGAGGTTCAGGTCCTCCTGGTAGACGATCGTGGAGATCCGGGGGTTGATCTCGATCACGTAGTCACCGACCAACTGGATGTTGAAGAAATGCTCGATCCCGAGCTCCTCGACGATCAGGTTGCCGATCCGCAGGAGCTGCGGATCGTCGAGCGTGACGAAGAACATCGCAAGCCCCGCGCGCATCGCCTCTCGAGTCTTCGGATGGCCGAGGATGATCTCCTGGCCGTCGGCAATCCCGTCGATCGTCGTCTCGCCGCCGGTCGCTAGTTCCATCACGAGTAGGTCTGGCCCGCCCACGTCGGGCAGCAGCTCGACGGCTTCCTCGAGTCGCATCGATACCGACCCTGGCCGTTCGTTCAGCAGTTGGTGGGCGCGGTCGACTGTGGGGTCGAGGATCCGGAAGCCTCGCGATCCCGACGAGAAGACGGGCTTGAAGCAGACAGGGCGACCGGGATAGCCAAGCTCCCGCGCCGCGGCATCGACCGCGCGCGCACCGTTGACCCGCTTGAACTCCGGCGCTCGCACGCCGAGTCGGTGGAGCATTGCGTATGTCTCGGCCTTGTCGTTCGAGCGCCGAATTGCATCGGGGCCGGAGACGAGCACTGGCATCGAGAACCGGTCGACATGGTCGGAGAGTCCCTCCAGGTCGAACGACGACTGGGGCAGAACCGCGTCGACCCGCTCCTCCTCGGCGATCTGCAGGACGGCGTCCGGGAACGTGTGGTGGGATCCCGCCGGGACGATGTGGAACGAGTCGCACAGGTGGCGGCCGACCGAGCGCTCGCTCATGTCGGTGCCGACGAGGCGCACCTCCCGCTCCCCATTTCGGCGCAAGGCGTGCAGCAGCGCCGCGGTGCCGGGGGCGCCGGAGGCCGTGACCAGGATCGTGAGCGGCTTCATGCCAGGTCGATTCTGTCGTTCCGGAGGTGCTCGAGCCGTGCAGCGCGGTCTGCGTCGAGCATCGACTCCATCGATTGCCGCATCGTCACCCCGTCGAACGCCCAGATCTCCGGGTGCGTGAGCAGCTGCAGCCACTCGAAGTCAGCACGAGCCAGCTGCTCGTGCGGACAGCCGTGCCGCCAGTGCTGGTTCGAGTCGGAGCGGTAGTGCTCCGGGTCGAAGAACGGTGGCTCCATCACATTCACGGCGCCGTCGATCGGGGCGCGCATGTACTCCGGATCGGGGTTGTGCCACGCCACGACGAGGTCGAACCGCTCGTCGAGGTCGACGTGCGGATACACGGCGTGGTGGGCGACGCGATGACCCAATCCGCGCAGGCGTGCGATCGCCGCCTCGCCCTCGCTCGACGCCAGGTTGTAGAAGACGGACCGCGTCATCAAGAACCAGGTCGACCACGCCCCTTCGCCCGCCTCGACCTCCGCGACAGCCAGAGCGCCGTCGAGCGAGAGGTCGACGTCGTGTCTGAGGATCACGACGCCCGGCTCGGGCGCGCGGTCGAAGCCGGCGAACCGGTAACCGCCGGTCTTCGCCGCCTGCAGCAGCTCGCGATAGTGCTCGAGTGAGAAGTCGCAGCTCATCGCCGGGCGAGGATCCACTGGAACTCGACACGACCTTCCGGTTCGTCGATGCCGACGACCTCGTCTTCCAGCACGTCGAAACCGGCGGCAAGCACCAGCCCGGTGTTCGTCTCGGCCGGGTAACTCGAGAAGTACATCGGCACGCCGAGCCACTCGCCCTCCCAGTCCGCTTCGTCACCGACGCCGAGCGAGGCGAGCATCACGCCTTCGGGTCTCAGCCAGGAGTGCGCTTTCGCAAAGAGCCCTCCGAGCAACTCGCGAGGCTGGTGGTTCAGCGAATAGAAAGCGCAGACCCCATCGAACGACGCGTCGCCGAACTCGATGGTCGCCAGGTCGCCGTGGAGGAACTCCGCGCTCGGTATCCGCAGCTGCGCCCGCAGCAGCTGCTCCGTCGAGATATCGACGCCCGTCAGCAGGAACCGGGCCGCTAGCTCTCGGCTCTCCAGGGTTCCGCCGCCGCAACCGAGCTCGAGCACCGAGCCGCCGGCGGGAAGCAGTGCAGTC
This sequence comes from uncultured Actinomycetes bacterium, assembly GCA_963847845.1. Taxonomy (GTDB): domain Bacteria; phylum Actinomycetota; class Thermoleophilia; order Gaiellales; family Gaiellaceae; genus PALSA-600. Next base: position 351,947 of record CAWKBI010000003.1, on the reverse strand, counting down.
AGCTTGTCGAGCCACTCGGCGCGGGGGTCGCCGGCGATCTGCGCCGACCAGGCCTCCCAGGTGTCGATCATCGCGTCGTAGCCGGCGCCAACCAGTCTCGTCCTCGGGTCGCTCACTCGACCTCCACATCGAGCAGCGTCGCGGCGGCCTCGGCGCGTTCCAGCGCTTCGAGGTTCGTGGTGCCGGTTGCGATCACGTAGCCGCGCCGGTCGCCGTCCAGCCGCACCGGGCGGATCGTCTCGCCGACCTGCAGGTAGACGTCGGCCTGGACGACGCCCGGAAACGCACGCACCTTGTCGAGCGTCCCGATCCAGGTCACCCGCCCGGTCGGGAGCGGCCCCGGCGCGGCGGTCAGGAAGCGGATGGCGAGCGGTTGGCTGAAGTGCGGACGCACGAGCTCATCCGGAAGCTCGTCGCCGAGCGCCATCCGCAACTGCACCTCGACGAGGTCGACTCCGGTCGCGAAGCGGACCAGGTCGGCCATCTGTCCGCCGGGAATTCGGGCCGCGCACTCGACGACGATCACCCGACCGTCGTCGGCTGCGATCAGCTGCGGAAACGCGACGCCCGTCTCCAGCCCAAGCGCGTGGACAGTGTGGACTGCGATCCGCTCCGACTCGGTGAGTTGGTCGCTGTCGACCGTCGGGGGATAGACGTGGATCCAGCCCACCCCGAAGCCGACGCCCGGCGGCCGCATGCGGTCGGAAAGCGTCAGTGGGATCGCCTCACCGGCCCGCGTGAGCACGATCCCGTTCAGCTCGATCCCGTCAATGAACTCCTCGAGAATCGCCTCGCCGCTCGGCGATGCGGCAAGCGCCTCGTGCAGGTGCGCGTCGATGTCGTCGAGCGAGTCGACGCGGAAGACGCCGCGCTGACCACCCGAGTCGGCCGGCTTCAGCACGGCAGGGAAACCAACTTCGTCGGCCGCACGGCGCCGTTCCGAGATCGAGCGCACTGCCGCAAATCGCGGTTGCGGCACGCCGGCCTCGGCGAGGCGGCGCCTCATCGCGACCTTATGCGTCATCAGGTGCGCCGTCTCGACCCCGATTCCCGGCAGTCCGCGCGCCTCTGCGACTGCGGCGACGACCGGGACCGCGCGGTCGGCGCTGACGGTCAGCACTCCGTTGAGCTTGATCCTGCCGGTTGCCTTCAGCACGGCTGGGAGGTCCGAGAAGTCGACCACCTTCGCGATGTCCGCCTCGGCGAGGCCAGGGGCCTCGGGGTTGCGGTCGACGGCCACGACACGGAGCCCGAGCTCCTTGGCGCGCAGGATCGCCCGCCGCTGATGCCGGCCGGCGCCGATGAAGAGAACGGTCTGCACGGGCGCGACTCTACTGACCGCGTAGTTACAGTTGCCGCGTGGCGCTCGAGGGCAAACGGATCTTCATCACCGGGGGCGCCGGGTTCATCGGGACGACTCTGGCGCGTGAGCTCGTCGAACGAAACAGCGTCGTCGCGTTCGACAACCTCCATCGTGACTCGCTCTCCGGGCTCGAGCTCGCGGATCATCCGAACTTCGAGTTGATCCAGGGCGACATCCTGGACGCGGATGCGCTGACTGCCGCTGCCGCGGGATCGACTCACTTCGTCCATTGCGCGGCGATCGCGGGCGTCGACACGGTGCTCGCGAGCCCCGTTCGCACGATGCGCGTGAACGTGATCGGCACGTATCACGCACTCGAGGCGGCGATCTTGACCCTCGACTCACTCGAGCGCTTCATCGACTTCTCGACCAGCGAAGTCTTCGGGACGCACGCCTTTCGGGTCGAGGAGGGCCAGGTCTCGACCATCGGCTCGGTCGGTGAGGCGCGCTGGACGTACGCGGTCTCCAAGCTCGCGGGCGAGCACATGGCGCACGCCTACCACGACGAGCTCGGCCTGCCGACCGTCACCGTGCACCCGTTCAACGTGTACGGCCCGGGCCAGATCGGCGGTGGGGCGATCAGAGCGTTCATCGAGGCGGCTTTGTCGGAGCGTGACCTGACGATCCACGGCGACGGCTCTCAGATCCGAGCGTGGACGTACGTCACCGACATGGTCGAGGGCGTGCTGCTCTGCCTCGAGCATCCGAATGCAGTCGGGCAGGCGTTCAACATCGGCAACCCGCGCTCCGCAGTCACGATCTTCGACCTCGCACAGCGCATCAAGCGCCTGAGCGGCGCAGCGGGCGAGATCGTGTTCCAGCCGCTGCACTATGCGGACGTCGAGCTGCGCATCCCGAACGTCGGGAAGGCACGCGCTGAGCTCGGCTGGGAGCCTGTCGTCGAGCTCGATGAGGGGCTCGAGAAAACGATCGCGTGGTACAGAGAGAAGACGCTCGCATCCGCCTAGGCTGGCCCGATGTCGGGGCAGCCGAGCTGGCGGAGGTCGCGGGTGTGCTGGAGAGCGGCATGCTCACGATGGGGCGAAAGGTCCCGGAGTTCGAGGCCGAGCTCGCGCGCGCCTGTGAGGTCGAGCATGCACTCGCGGTCTCGTCGGGCACGGCGGCGCTCCATCTCGCGGTGCTCGCGCTCGGTCTCAAGCCAGGCGACGAGGTGATCGTCCCGGCGTACACCTTCCCGGCGACCGCGAACGTCGTCGCACTCGCGGGCCTTCGGCCCGTGCTCGTCGACATCGACCCGGTGACGATGAACATCGATCCAGCGCAGATCGAGGTCGGGCCGCGCACGAAGGCAGTGCTCGCGGTTCATCTCTTCGGGCGGCCGGCCCCCATCGAAGAGCTCCCAGCAGGTCTGCCCGTCCTCGAGGACGCTGCCGGCGCGCTCGGCGCGCGACACCGCGGCCGCCCCTGTGGAGGACTCGGGGTCCTCGGTTGCCTGAGCTTCCATCCGCGCAAGATCGTGACGACCGGCGAGGGCGGCGCCGTGACGACGAGCGACGCTGCGATCGCCGAGGCTGTGGCAGCCGGGCGGAACCACGGCTGGCGCTCGCTCGTGCCGCCGCTGATGCCGGAGCCCGGGCTCAACTATCGGCTCTCCGACATCCTCTGCGCGGTCGGGCTGCCCCAGATCAGGCGGCTCGACGAGCTGCTCGCCGCGCGCACGCGCGTCGCCGACGGCTACTCCGAGCGCCTTCGCGACCTGCCGGTCCTGCTCCCCGAGGCCGCCGACGGCGACGTGCACGGCTGGCAGGCCTACGTGATCCAGGTCGACGACCGTGACCGCGTCCTCCGTGAGCTACGCGCCCAGGAGATCGAGGCGCAGATCGGCACCTACGGGCTGCATCTGCTCGGCGCCTACCACGACCAGGGCCCGTTCCCCGGCGCCTCGAGCGTCTTCGAGCGGGCACTCGCGCTGCCGTTTCACACGCGCCTCAGCGACGGTGATCTCGACCGGGTCGCAAAGGCACTTGACAAGTTAGTAAGTAACCACTAATCTAGCCAACCATGGTGGTGCACGAGCGCAAGACAAAGGCGGTGCGGCGTGAGGAGATTCTCGACGCTGCACTGGTCGTCTTCGCCGAGCAGGGTCTGCACGGTGCCTCCACCGACGAGATCGCCCGCCGGGCGGGCATCTCACAGCCGTACGTCTTCCGGCTCTTCGGGACGAAGAAGGATCTCTTCAGCGCGGTCGTGGCCCGCTGCTTCCGCCAAACGCTCGGGATCTTCCAGCAGGCGGCCGAAGGCAAGCGGGGCGAGGAGGCTCTGCGGGCGATCGGCGCAGCGTATGACGAGCTCTTGCGGGGTGACAGGGTCTACCTGCGCTCGCAGATGCAGGCATACGCCGCCTGCGACGACCCCGAGCTCTGCAAGGTCGTGCAGAACGGCTTCGGCGACCTCGTCACGTACGTCGAGCGCGTCTCGGGCGCCGACGAGCTCGAGATCCAGCGTTTCTTCGCCAAGGGGATGTTGATGAACGTGCTCGCCTCGATGCAGCTCGGCGACCCGACCGAGGCGTGGGCGCAGCGGCTGCTCGCCGGCATGGACAGCTAGGTTCCGCGTGTTTTTCGATAGGAGGTAAGTGATGAGTCACAAAACTTCGATGTGGTGGACGTTTGCGATCACCTCGGTCGCACTCTTCATGGTCACGCTCGACAACCTCGTCGTGACGACCGCGCTGCCCGTGATCCGGACGGATCTGCACTCCGGCCTCTCCGGCCTCGAGTGGACGGTCAACGCCTACACGCTCACGTTCGCAGTCCTCCTGCTGACGGGTGCAGCGCTCGGCGACCGCTTCGGGCGGCGCCTGCTGTTCACGATCGGCATCTCGATCTTCACGCTCGCCTCGGCAGCAGCCGCGCTCGCGCCGTCGATCGGCGCGCTCGACGCGGCGCGGGCCGTGCAGGGGCTCGGCGGCGCGATCGTGATGCCTCTGACGTTGACGATTCTGTCGGGTGCGGTCCCGCCCGAGCGGCGCGGGCTGGCACTCGGCGCCTGGGGCGGCATCAGCGGCCTCGCCGTCGCGATCGGCCCGCTGGTGGGTGGCGCCGTCGTCTCCGGGATCTCGTGGCACTGGATCTTCTGGCTGAACGTCCCGATCGGCATCGTGCTCGCCCCGCTCGCGCTTTTGCGGTTGCGTGAGTCGCATGGCCCGACGACCCGCTTCGACCTACCCGGTGTTGCGCTCGCGAGTGCGGGCCTCTTCGGAATCGTCTGGGGACTCGTGCGAGGCAACTCTGTCGGCTGGGGCTCGACCGAAATCGTCGGTGCGCTGATTGGCGGCTTCGCCGTCCTCGGCGCCTTCGTCTGGTGGGAGCTCCGCACATCGAGCCCGATGCTGCCAATGCGCTTCTTCCGGAACCGGACGTTCGCGCTTGCGAATGTCGCGAGCCTCTTCATGTTCTTCGGGATGTTCGGCTCGATCTTCCTGCTCGCGCAGTTCTTCCAGACCGTTCAGGGCTACTCGCCCCTGCAGGCCGGCTTGCGGATCCTGCCGTGGACTGCGATGCCGATCTTCGTCGCGCCGATTGCCGGCGCGCTGTCGGACCGCGTCGGGGGCCACAAGCTGATGGGCCTCGGGCTCGCGCTGCAAGGAGCCGGTCTCGCCTGGATCGCCGCGGTCTCGACGCCGACCACTGCGTACGCCGCGCTCGTGGCGCCGTTCATCCTCTCGGGTGTCGGCATGGCGCTCTTTTTCGCACCGGTCGCGAACGTCGTTCTCTCGTCCGTCGCGCGTGAGGAAGAAGGCCAGGCATCAGGCGCCAACAACGCGATTCGCGAGCTCGGCGGCGTGTTCGGGGTGGCCGTGCTCGCGTCGGTCTTCTCGCACTATGGCGGCTATTCGACCGGTGGGACTTTCGTCGCTGGGCTGACGCCGGCCGTGTACGTCGGAGCCGCAGTCGTCGGCATCGGATCGCTGGCTGCGTTCGCGATCAGGCGTCCGGCGAAGAGCGGGGCGCTCGAACCGGTAACGACCTAGTCCAGTTGCAGCCCGGTCGCGGCCGCCGTCACGGCGGCCGCGACCACGGCGACCACGATCAGCGAGGTAGCCGAGTGTCGTCACCGTCGCGACGGCGCTCGCGCCCGTCACCGCGGTCCCACTCGGGCGGGGGTGCCCACGACGCCCATTCGTCCGACCACCAGTGCTCGCCCGTATCGAGGAGGGCGGCGACGCGGTGTCCCTCCGCCCACGTTGCGGCGACCTGCTCCGGCGTGTACCGGCCCTCGGCGACCCGCTGCTCGAGCACGTCTGCGTCCTTCCACTCCCAGCGACCCGCGCTCGGGACCCAGATGTCCAGCTCGAGATCCTGCGTGTCGTAGCCCGTCGCGGTGCGGCGAAACGGCTCTTGGAAGTTGACGTACCAACCCTGAAACTCGCGTTCCGCCCCGGACCAGAAGACCCAGATCGCGTACGCCTCGGCCGGCCGCTGCAGCATCAGGGTCCCGTTCCCTCCCCACGCAGCCTTGCCGTGCCACGGATGCAGCCCTGTCTCGCCGGGCCAGACGCCCGGCGGAAACGTGAACTGCGCGCCGCGAGCGATATACGTCGCGAGCAGCTCGTCGTCGTCCTGGACGACGACGACCGGCAGCTCGAGCCAGCAGCGGCCGTCGTTCAGCACCTCGCGACGGACGACGACCTCGCCGCTAGACCACATGCCAGTCGTCCACCCGCACGGGGGACGACTCTACGAGGGGCGGGTTAGTGTCCTGTAAGTGGATGTTTCGGTTGTTGTCACGGTATTGAACGAGGCCGAGGCGGTCGAGGAGCTGTACACGCGGGTCGCCGCGACGCTCGAAGGGCGCGACTGGGAGGCGATCTTCGTCGACGACGGCTCGACCGACGGCACGTACCCGAAGCTGCGCGCGCTGCACGAGCACGACCCACGCGTTCGGGTCGTCCGCTTCAAGCGCAACTTCGGCCAACACCCGGCGATGCATGCCGGGCTTGCGCGTGCACTCGGCGGCCGGATCGTGACGATGGACGGCGACCTGCAGAACGAGCCGGAGGACATCCCGAAGCTGCTCGACGCGCTCGACCGCGTCGATGTCGCCTCCGGGCGGCGGGTCGCGCGCCACGACTCGGCGAGCCGTACCGTGCCGAGCCGGCTGATCAACGGGCTCCTCCGCCGTTTCACGGGAGTCGAGATCTCCGACTTCGGCTGCGCGTTCAACGCGTACCGGCGTACCGCGATCGAGCCCATGCTGGGTGCGATCGGCCGCCAGAAGTTCACCAAGGCACTCGTCCTCTCCTCTGGTGTCACCGTCGAGGAGATCGACGTCTCGCACGCGCCCTCGAGTTCAGGCTCGCGCTACTCCCCAATCCGGCTCGTGCGGCTCTCTCTGCACGTCGTCGCCGGCTTCTGGCCACAGCCGGTGCAGTGGCTCGGCGTCACGCTGGGGCTTCTCTGCAGCGTCGCCGCGGCCGCGCTCGGGATCTACGGGGTCGCGTACTGGATCACGAACAGCAACTTCCCGGGGCCGCTCTTCGCCGGAGCAGGCATTGTTCTCGTCCTTGGCATCCAGGGATTCGTCCTCGCGCTGATCGGCGAGTCGCTTGGCCGGATCCAGCGCGACGTCGAACGCAGGCCGCTGTACACGATCGAGGAGGAGCTTTGAAGCGAGTACTGGTCACCGGCGGGGCGGGGTTCATCTCGTCGAACTTCATCCGCCACCTGCTCGAAGCGACGCCGTACGAGGTGGTGACGCTCGACGCGCTTACCTACGCGGGCAACCTCGAGAACCTCGCCGACCTGATCAGCCACCCGCGCCTTTCGTTCGTGCACGGCGACATCCGCGACGCCTCGCTCGTCCGCGAGCTGACCGAGGGCGTCGACGTGATCGTGAACGCGGCGGCCGAGTCGCATGTCGAGAAGTCGATCGAGCACGGCGCATCCGAGTTCGTCACGACCAACGTCGAAGGCACGCAGATCCTCCTCGATGCGATCCGCGTCACGCCGGTCGAGCGGTTCATCCTGATCTCGTCGTCGGAGGTGTACGGCACGGCAGAGGCTGCGCCGATGGACGAGCAGCACGCGCTCAACCCGCGCTCGCCGTACGCCGCGACGAAGGCGGGCGCGGACCGGCTGGCGTACTCGTACTGGACGACGTACGGACTGCCAATCGTGATCGTCCGGCCGTTCAACAACTACGGCCCGCGCCAGCATCCCGAGAAGGTCGTGCCCCGGTTCATCACGCAGGCACTCGCCGACGAGCCGCTGACGATTCACGGCGACGGCCATGCCTCGCGCGACTGGCTCTACGTGACCGACGACGCCGAGGCGATCGAAGCAGTGATCGAGGCGCCGATCGACCGCATCGCCGGCGAGGTGCTGAACGTCGCTACGGGGGTCGACATCTCCGTCTCGGAGATTGCCCGGCTCGTCCTCGACGTGGTGGGTAAGCCCGCAGACCTCGTGTGCAATGTCCCAGAGCGGCTGGGCCAGGTCGACCGCCACATCGGCTCGACCGACAAGACCAAACGGCTGATCGGCTGGAGCGCGCGGACGTCGTTCGAAGACGGCCTCGAGCGGACCGTCGGCTGGTATCGCGACAATGAGGTGTGGTGGAGAGCGATCCTCGCTCGGGAAGCCCGCGCCTTCTCGTCCTAGGGGCCGGGCCGGCACAGCTCGGGCTGCTCGAGGCCGCGCGCTCGCGGGGCGTGTGGCTGGCTGTCGTCGACCGCGACCCGACCGCTCCAGGCTTCCCGCTTGCCGATCGCCGCTGCATCCTTTCGACCGAGGACGAGTCGGCGATCGAACGGCTCATCGGAGCGATGTCGATCGAGGGGATCATCGCGCCGGGAACGGACTGGCCGGTCGGCGTCGCGGCGCGCATCGCCGCCAGGACCGGCCTGCCGCATCCGATCTCGCCCGAGACCGCCGTGCTCGCGACGAACAAGCTGCGACAGCGCGAGCGCCTGCACGAGGCCGGCATCCCGCAGCCGCGCTGGTGGGTCGTCGGCGCCTCCGACGAGGCGTCGGAGATCGGCGGCCCGGTGGTCGTGAAGGCGCCCGACCGGCAAGGGCAGAAGGGATTGACGCTCGTCGAGTCCCCGTCCGAGCTGCCCGCTGCGATCGAGGCGGCGCGGGCGGCGGCGCGAAACGGGCTGGCGCTCGTCGAAGAGCTCGTCGTCGGCCCTGAGGTGACGGTGATCGGGTTCTCGGCCGGCGGGACCTTCACCGGCGTGCTGGTCACCGACCGCGTCGTCGCCCAGCCGCCTGCCTTCGGTGTCGCGCTGGCACACGTCTGGCCGAGTGAGGACGGGGAACAGGCCCTGGACGTGGCCAGACGGGCCGTGGCCGCCCTCGGGGTCGAGAACGGCCCGTCCTACACCCAGCTCCGCCTCGGGGCGGACGGCCCGCAGGTGATCGAGGTCGCCGCGCGCCTCGGCGGCGGTCACGACGCCGAGCTGGCGGAGGCGGTCACCGGCATCGATCTGAACGGGCTCGCGATCGACGCCGCACTCGGGACCTTCCTTGTGCCAAGTTGGCACAAGCCGCGGGTCGGCGGCGCCGTGACGCAGTTCCTCCTCGGCCCGGCGGGCGTGCTCGAGCGGGTCGACGTGCCCGAAAGACTCGAGGGCGTGGAGCGGGTCCGGATCTACCGCGAGCCAGGGCATGTCTTCACCCCGCTTCGGCGCGGCTCCGACCGGGCCGGCTCGGTCCTTGCGTTGGGCGACTCGCGACAGCAGGCCGTCGCTCGCGCGAGCTCCGCCGCAGAGCGAATACGCTTCGTGACCGCGGATGCCGGAGCTCTCGTCTAAACGATCGTCGTTTCTCTCGTTCCAGCCACCGGCGATCACCGAGGAGGAGATCGCCGCGGTCAGCGCGACCTTGCGCTCGGGCTGGCTGACGACCGGCCCGCGAACAGCGGAGCTCGAGGCGCGGATGCGCGAATACCTCGAGGCGAAGCACGTGCTCGCCGTCTCCTCGTGCACTGCCGCCCTCCACCTCTCACTCGTCGCGCTCGGGGTCGGCGCGGGGGACGAGGTGATCACCAGCTCGATCACCTGGCCCGCGACGGCCAATGTGATCGTGCATTGCGGCGCCGTCCCTGTCTTCGCCGACGTTCGTGAGGACACGCTCAACATCGATCCGGAGCAGGTTCTCGCGCTCGTCAACGAGCGGACGAAGGCGATCTTGCCGATCGATCTTTACGGCCAGCCGGCCGACCTCGACCCGTTGCGCGAGCTCGGCTTGCCGCTCGTCGAGGATGCGGCGCACGCGGCAGAGTCGCGCTATCGCGGACGCAAGGTCGGCGCCATCTCGGACCTGACCTGCTTCTCGCTCTACGCCACGAAGAACATTGCGGCGGGCGAAGGCGGGCTGATCGCGACCGATCGCGATGACCTCGCCGCCGCTCTCGACGACCTACGCGTGATGCGGCGTGGCCACGGTTCGCTCTACGACATCGCGGTCCCCGGCTACAAGGCGAACCTGAGCGACGTGCTCGCCACGATCGCGCTGGTGCAGCTCTCCAAGGTCGAGAAGCACGCCGAGATCCGGAGGCGCCAGGTTGCGATCTACGCCGAGGGGATCGCCGACCTGGAGGGGATTGAGGCGGTTGCGCGCGATCCCCGCGACGTGCACGCCAACCATCTCTACGTCGTTCGCGTCACCTTCGCCGACCGCGACGACGTGCAGCGAGCGCTGACCGACGAGAACATCGGCACGTCGATCCACTTCCTACCCGTCCATCGGCTGAGCGCCTACCGCGATCGCCTCGCTCCGCATCAGCCGGCCCTGCCCGTGACAGAGCGTGCGGGCGCCGAGGTGCTCTCCCTGCCGCTCTCGCCGGCCCATTCGGACGACGACATCCACGACGCGGTTGCCGCGATCCGCCGCGTCCACGAGCGGCTCTCGTGAGGAAGCGGCCGCTGCGCATCGCGGCGACACTGCTCGTGTCGGCGCTCGCCGTCGGCTACATCCTCCACAAGATCGACCTCGGCAAGACCGTCGACATCCTCGACTCCGCGAGTGTGCCGTGGGTGGTCGTCTCTGCCGCCCTCACGCTCGTCACCGTCCCGCCGATGGCTTGGCGCTGGCAGCGGCTGCTCGCCGCGAGAGACCTGCATGAGAGCGTCGCGTGGCTCACACGCACGTATTTCGTCTCGTATGCGTGGAGCCAGATCCTGCCGACCTCAGTCGGCGGCGACGCGTCCCGCATCTTCGAGACCGCCCGCCGTCACCCGGGCAACATCACTCCGATCACCGGCTCGGTGCTGCTCGAGCGCGCGCTCGGCGGCGCGGTCACGCTGCTCCTCGCGGGCATCGGCTTCCTGCTCGCGATCGGCCGCTACTCGATCGGCGCCTACCTCTGGCCGGAGGCGATCTTCGTCGTCGGCACGATCGCCGCAGGAATCGTGTTCTTCTCGCGGAGCGTGCGCCGGAGGCTCTCCTTCGCTCTGCCGATCGCGCGCAAGCTGCGGGTCGAGACCCCCGCGCGCGCGGTCTACGACGGCATCCACGGCTATCGAGAGCATGTCGGCACGCTGCTCGTCGTCTCGACCGTGACCGTCGGCCTACAGCTCACGCGGATCGTCGCGATCTACGCGTCGGGCCGCGCCGTCGGCATTCATCTCTCCGTGCTTCCTTACATCGTGCTCGGGCCGCTGCTCTTCCTCGTCATGCTCGTGCCGTTCACCGTCAACGGGCTCGGCATCAGAGAGGCGTTCTTCGTCAGCTTCCTCGGTAACCTCCATGTTTCGGCCGACGCAGCGTTCGCGTGCGGGTTCCTCTTCTTCGTGATGACGATCATGCTCGCGGCTCCGGGCCTCGCCGTCATCCTCTGGGAGATCGTCTTCGACCGGCGGACACCGGTCCCCGAGCGCAGTGTCTGACGTAACGGTCGTCGTCGTCACCTGGAACGCGCTGCCTTGGCTGGAGCGATGCCTCGAGTCCGTGCGCGGCCAGGACGTGATCGTGGTCGACAACGGCTCGAGCGACGGCACGCTCGACCTGGTGCGGGAACGATTCGGAGACGTGCGCGTGATCGAGCAGGAGAACCGCGGGATGGGCGGCGGCAACAACACCGGCATGCGCGCTGCCAGAGGGCGCTATTTCTTCCTCCTGAACTCCGACGCCTGGGTCGTCGGGGACGGCCTGCGGCGGCTCGTCGAGTTCGCGGATGCGCACCCCGAGGCTGCGGTGGTCGGCCCGAAGCTCGTGAACACCGACGGCACGCTGCAACCCTCGGTGCGAGGCGAGCCGACGCTCTGGCGGCTTGCCACCGAATACCTCTTCATCCGCAAGCTCGCTCCGCGCTCGACCCTGCTGAACCCGCTCTACGCAGGCGGGTTCGACCACGCGAGCACCCGCGAGGTGGACTGGGTCTCGGGAGCGGCGTTGCTCGTTCGGCGCGATGCCGCCGACGCGGTCGGGCTGTTCGACGAAAGCTTCTTCCTGTTCAGCGAAGAGGTCGACTGGATGACGCGCTTCCGTCGCGCCGGCTGGTCGGTGCTCTTCTCTCCCGGCGCCGAGGTCGTGCACGTCGGCGGCGCCTCTCACGGCGGGCGACTCTACGTCGAGAACCTGCGCGGCCACCTGCGCTACTTCGCCAAGCACCGCGGACCGAAGGAGGCCGAGCGGCTGCGCCGCCTGCTGCTCGTCTCGCTCCGGTTGCGGGCTGCCGTCCTGCGCCGCCCGGAGTACCGAGAGGGAGTGCGCTTCCTCCGCTCGGGCAATGCCACGACTCTGATCGAGCAGTGATCGTCTACCTCCGTCTCGCGTTCGGGACTCTCTGCGTCCTCGCGCCGGGGTGGGCGGTCGCGCGCGCGTTCGGCCAGCGGAGCACCTCCGCGGTGCTCGCCTGGACGATGGCGTCGATCTTCGTCGCGTGGGCTGCGGTATTCGCGTTCCACCGCTCGATCCACCTCGCCGTCGCCGTCCTGGGGCTCATCCTGCTCGCCGCGCTCGTCGTGTGGCATCGGCGCCGGCGCGCCTCGCGCGCCGAGCCTCGCTCGGGGGTCTGGCTCGTCGGGCTCGTCCTCGGGTGGTTTCTCTGGCACGTCGAAGGTGCCGTCACCGGTGACGGTCTCTTCCACGAAGCTCGTGTGCGCAAGCTCGTCGACTTGACGTCGCTGCATCTGCGGACGGTCGACGAGTTCAAGGACGGCGGCCTTCATCCGGGCTACGCGTTCCCGCTCTGGCACGAGCTGCTGGCGCTCGTCTCGTGGTTCTCGGGCGTCGATCCCGGCATCGTGGTCAGGCACGAGCCTTCGCTCCTCGCGCCGATCGCCTGCGCCGTCACCTACGAGGCCGGCGTCGCCGTCTTCAGATCGCGGGGGGCGGGACTGTCACTGCTGACACTGTCGGTGGCGGTCTTCTGCTTCGGGCCGGGTCATGGCGGTTCCTGGGCGACGATGGCTCTCCCAGGCACGGCCTCGCGGCAGCTGCTGCTCCCGGCCGCGATCGCACTCTTCTTCACCGACCGGCGGCTGCCGGTAGCGGCGATCTTCGGCGCTCTCGCGCTCACGCACCCGACGTACGCGCTCTTCCTGTTGCTGCCGCTGACGGTGTACGCGGCGCTCAGGGTCGACGAGTGGCGACGGTCGGTGCCGTTGCTCGCCGCCGCGATCGTCCCCACGGGGCTTGCGCTTCTCTGGTTGAAGCCGATCGTCGACGAGACGATCTCGCACGACCCGGGGCCGGCCGAGCGGTTGCGCGCACTCCGGCATTACGGCGACCAGCTCGTGGTCACGAACGACCACCACTACCGACTTGCCCCCGAGGTGTTCGGCCGGAGCGGCGCCGTCGCCGTCGCGTCGCTGCTCTTGCTGCCGCTCGCCGGCCTCGTGCTGCGGCGGCGCTGGGCGACGTTCACGCTCGCCGGCAGCGTGGCGATCTTGCTGCTGACCGAGGTGCCGTGGCTGTTCGTCCATTTCTCGGATGCCGTCTCGCTCTCACAATCGCGCCGCATCGCCGGGTTCGCGCCGCTCTCGTTCGCGCTTCGTCGGCGTTCTCGCGCTGCTTGCCCGCTCGGTGTTGATCCTGCCGCTGGCGCTCCTCGGCGGCATCGTTCTGCAGCGCTTCTGGCCCGGCGACTTCGACGCCGGTCTCAGGCACGGCGGGCCGGCGCTCGCAACGTGGATCGCCCTGGTCGGAGGGATCTCCGCGCTCGTCGTTGGGGGCGTGCGCCGCTTCGATCTCCGGGAGCGCCACGGCCTCGGCGCGGCCGCCGCGATGTGTCTCTCCCTGCCCGTCTTCGTGCACGGGTTCTGGCACTGGAACGCCAGGGTGCAGAACGATCCCGGAGCGCTGTCGCCGCGGCTCGTCCATCGTCTGCGCACCGTGGTGCCGAAGGGCGCCGTCGTGATCGCGCCGGTGCAGACGAGCTACCGCGTCACCGCCGACGCGCCGGTCTATGTCGTAGCCCTCCCCGTGCCGCATGTCGCGAACACGAAGGCGAACGACCCCTACACCCGGGTACGGCTCGTCCACCACTGGGTGCTGACGAACGACCAGCGGGTCGCCCGACGCTACGGCGCCACCTGGGCGATTCGCAGCGGCCGTCTCTATCGTCTCCGCTAGATGAAAGTCTTGCTGGTCACGATGTACTTTCCGCCCGCCGGGGGCGGGGGAGTCCAGCGGCCGCTCAAGTTCGCCACGCACCTGCCGAGCCTCGGGATCGAGACGCACGTGCTCGCGCCGGACGATCCGAAATGGATCCACCGCGACGACGAGCTGCAGCCGCCGACGCTCGCGTGGGTGCATCGCGCCCGCTACCTCGGGCCGAAGGGGCGAAAGCCCGCCGAGGAGCTGCACGGCAAACAGGGGCTCGAGCGGCTCGGGGTCCACGCGCGGCTCGCGAGCCGGAGGTTGCTCGTCCCCGACGAGAACGTCAGCTGGAACCTGACCGCGATCCCAAGCGCCATCCGCATCGTCAAGCGGGAGGGGATCGATGTCGTGATCACAACCTCACCGCCGTCCTCCGTCCATCTCGTCGGTGCGGCGGTCAAGCGGGCGACCGGCATTCCGTGGGTCGCCGATCTCCGCGACTCGGTGGTCGCCCATCCGCACCGTCACGCCGAGCGGATGCTCGTGCGCGCGAAGGAGCAGGGTGAGCACGCCGTTGCGCGTCTCGTCGCGCGGAACGCGAGTGCGATCGTCACTGTCTCCGAGGCGATCACTGAGGAGCTACTCGCCCGCAACCCGAACGGCCCGGTCGAGACGATCGCGAACGGCTCGGACTTCGACGACTTCGCCGGCCTCGAGTATCGGGATTCGGAGAAGTTCCGGATCACCCACGCCGGCTCGTTCTTCGGCAAGCGCGACCCGCGGCCGTTCCTGACCGCGCTCGGGCGAAGCGGGCTCGACGACGTCGTCGCCCGCTTCCTCGGCGACTTCCGCTCGACCGACCGCGAGTGGGCCGAGGCACAGACGTTCGGCGATCGGCTCGAGCTGATCCCGTACGCGCCACGGCGGCGGTCGCTCGAGCTGCAACGCGACTCGGAGGCGCTGCTCCTGCTGATCCCCGACGCGGGTGGTCGTGGCAAGGGCGTGTTGAGCGGGAAGGTCTTCGAGTACCTGGCGGCCGAACGCCCGATCCTCGCCGTCGTCCCGCCGGACGGCGCCGCGGCCGAGCTGATCCGCGAAGCCGGCGCCGGCGTGGTCGTCGCTCCCGACGACATCGACGGCATCGCGACCGCGCTCCGCGACCTGCACGCGCAGTGGCGCGAGGGAACGCTCACCCGCGCGCCGCTCTCCGACGCTTGGCGGACGAGGGTCTCTCGCCGCACGCGCGTCGAAGAGCTTGCGCAGCTGCTGGAGCGGATCGCTTGAGACAAGCAACCAGCTTTCTTTTTCTCGCGAGCGTCTTCTGCGTCACCTTCGAGAAGGTGCACTGGAGCGTCGCCGGCACGGTGTCGCTCGCCGACGTGCTCGCATTACTCTTCCTCGGTGCGTTCGCGATGACGACGGCACGGCTTCGCGTTCCGCGCACGACCGCGGTCCTCGTCGGCTTCTTCGCGGCGTTCCTGCTCGTGTACCTCGCCGGTTACTTCGACCTCTCCGACTCGGACGCGCTCGCGCAATGGGCAAAGGGGATGACGAAGTGGCTGATCCACTTCGCGTTCCTCGCGTGTGCGGTCGTCTGGCTCGCGCGGCGTGGGCAGCACTACTTCTGGCGCACTCTCGGCTGGTTCAGCGCCGGCATCGTCGTCAACGCCGCCTACGGCGTCCTGCAGTTGCTCGACGCGCGGCGGGGTGGCAACCTCGATGCAAGCGTTCTCTCGCCGATCACGGGCGGCGCTAGCCAGATCAACGTCTACGGGGCGATCAACGGGGCGAGCGTCTACCGCCCGAACGCGTTGACGGGCGATCCCAACCATCTCGGGATCATGCTGATCGTCCCGCTACTCGTCCTCACGCCGCTCTACCTGCGGCTCGAGCCCGGGCACCTGTGGCGGCGTTGGCTGATGTTGACGATCGGCTTCCTGCTCGTCGTCGAAGCGGCGACGCTCTCGCGCAGCGGTTTGCTCGGTCTCGGCGTCGGTGCGCTCGTGCTCGCGGTTCCCTACCGGCGCCATCTGAGCCGGCCCCAGTTGCTCGTGCCGATCGGCGGCGCCATGGCCGTCCTGCTGGCGGTCGTGCTCTCGCGCCGTAGCTTCTTCACGACCGTGCTCAAGTCGCGCGTGCAGACGAGCGGAGGTTCGGAGAACGCGCACTTCCAGGTCTACAGCTTCATCCCGCACGTTCTGCATGCCGATCCGCTGTTCGGCCTCGGACTGAACACCTTCTCGGTCTACTACGAGTTCGTCACCGGCAAGTCGAACTGGGGGCCGCACTCCTACTACGTCGCCCTGATCGTCGAGACGGGGCTGGTCGGTGCCCTGCTCTTCGCGGGTTTCGTGATCTGGGTGTTCCGCCGTCTCGGCGCGGCGCGCGCTCTCGGCCGGAGGATGGCGGCGGCTGGCGACCCACTAGCGGCACGCGTGCGCCCACTTGCATGGGGCTGCACGGCCGCGCTGGCCGGCACGCTCGCGTCGAACGCGTTCTACCTGACGATGCAGTTCTATTACTTCTACGCGTTCGTGGCGCTCTCGCTCGCGATCCCGGCTGTCTTTGCGTCGCGTGAGCCGTGAAGGTCGTCGTGCTCACGACGTCGTACCCGCGTGACGCGAACGACGTCGCGGGCCACTTCGTCCGCGATGCGGTCGAGGGTGTGGGCGCGCTGGGAGTCGACGTCGCCGTCGTGTCGCCGGCCTCGTTCCCGCATTTCGGGATCGCGTTCGGCGGCGGCATCGCGCAGAACCTGCGGAGCGCTCCGTGGCGGCTCGCGTTCGTCCCGGCGTTCCTTGCCGCTTATGCGCGCGCAGCCCGGCGCGCCGCGCGCGACGCCGATCTCGTGCATGCGCACTGGATCCCATCGGCGATCGCAGCTCGGGCGACCGGTAAGCCGTACGTGCTTCAGGTCTGGGGAACGGACATCGCCCTGGCTCGGCGCGCACCGGCGCTCGTCCGTCCGCTCCTGCGCGGGGCGAGGCGCGTGCTCGCGGCGTCGAGCTATCTTGCGGGTGAGGCCTGCGCGCTCGGCGCGCGCCACGTGGAGGTCGTTCCCGCCGGCGTCGCGATTCCGGAGCGCGTTACCGAGGCCGGTGAGCCACCTCATGTTCTCTTTGCCGGCCGCTTGAGCGAGGAGAAGGGAATCCTCGAGTTCCTCGAGGCGACCGACGGCCTCGCACGGGTGATCGTCGGCGACGGACCGTTGCGCGGACGCGTGCCGGACGCCGTTGGCTTCGTCCCGCCGGACGAGGTTGGGGGCTACCTCGACCGCGCGGCGCTCGTCTGTGTGCCGTCGCGTCGGGAGGGTTACGGCTTCACCGCGCGGGAGGCGATGGCGCACGGCAGGGCAGTCGTCGCGACACGGGCCGGCGGGCTCGCCGACCTCGGCCCGGGCGCAGTGCTGGTCGAGCCGGCGGCTCTCCGTGAGACGATCCTCGAGCTGCTCGACGATCCCGCTCGAAGAGCGCAGCTCGGCGTCGCGGGCCGCGCCGAGGCCGAGGCCCGCTTCGGACTGGGTGCGTCTGCGCAGGCGCTCGAGGCGGCCTATCGCCGCGCCCTCGGCGCCTGAGCGGCCGCGTACTATCGGCGCCGTGCTCGCCCTGACGATCGTCTTCTGGGTCTCGCTCGCCGCGCTCGCCTGGACGCACGTGCTGTACCCGGCGGCAGTCGGCGTCGCCGCCCGACTCGCACCGCGCCGCGTGCAGTCGGCGGACATCGAGCCGTCGGTAGCGGTGATCGTCGCCGCCTACAACGAAGAGGCCGTGATCGCGCGCCGGCTCGAAAACCTGCTCGCGCTCGACTACCCGCGGGACAAGCTCGAGATCGTCGTCACGTCCGACGCGTCCAGCGACCGTACGGAGGAGATCGCGCTGCAGTTCCCGGGCGTCCGGGTCGTCACGAACCCGCGCGGCGGCAAGGTCGCAGCGCAGGACCGCGCGGTTCGGCAGAGCGACGCCGAGATCGTCGCGTTCTCGGACGCGAACGCGACGTGGGCGCCGGACGCGTTAGCCCGGCTCGTGCGCGTGTTCGCCGACCCGCACATCGCGTACGTCTGCGGCCAGCTGCGGATCCTGCGGCCGGAAGGGTCGAACAAGGAGGGCCTTTACTGGCGCTATGAGATGGCCGTGCGGCGGTCCGAGTCGGGCCTCGGCTCGGTGACGGGAGGCAACGGCTCCATCTATGCGGTTCGCCGCGCCGACTACGTCGAAGTCGACCCGCGGTTCGGTCACGACCTGTCGCTGCCGTACCTGATGGTGCAGCGCGGCCGCCGTGCGGTCTACGAGCCGCAGGCCCAGGCGTTCGAGAAGCCGACGCCGACGAACGAGAGCGAATACCGGCGCAAGGTCCGGATGTTCGAGCACTGCTGGCTGATCGTGCTGCGCGGCAAGATGCTGCGCCGTCTCGGCCCCGTCTACCTGATCGAGATCGTCTCGCACCGCTTGCTGCGCTACGGCTCGGGCATCTTGCACGTGCTGCTTCTCGCCTCCTCGCTCGCGCTCGTTCAGCAGGGGTGGGTCTACGACGCCGTCCTCGCCGCGCAGCTGGGGCTCTTCGCGGCAGCTTTGGCCGGGATTGGCATCGCCCGCTACTACACGCTCGTCTCGTGGGCGACGCTCGTCGCGCTCTGGAATTACCTCCGGCGTGGCGTGCCCGCGACGTGGGCGCCCCCCGAGGGAACCCGTTGAACAGGTCGCTCGACGTGACGATCGCGGGGCTCGGCCTCGCGGTCTCGAGCCCGTTCCTCGCGCTCGGGGCGCTCGCAGTCAAGCTGGCCGACCGTGGGCCTGTCCTCTACCGGCAGGTGCGGGTCGGCAAGGACGGGGCCGACTTCGAGCTCCTGAAGCTGCGCACGATGGTCGTGGGCGCCGAGCGTCAGGGCGCGGGGTACGCCGTCGACCAGGGCGACTCGCGGATCACCGCGCCGGGGCGGCTGCTGCGCAGGCTCTCGATCGACGAGCTGCCGCAGCTCTGGAACGTCGTGCGCGGCGAGATGTCGATCATCGGGCCGCGTCCGACGCTCCGCTACCAGGTCGACCAGTACGACGAGGAGCAGCTGCACCGGCTCGACGTCAAGCCGGGGATCACCGGTTGGGCGCAGATTCACGGCCGCGCGTCGCTGCCCTGGGCGGACCGGATCGAGCTCGACCTCTGGTACGTCCGTCATCACGACTGGAAGACCGACCTGCTGATCCTGCTGCGAACGCCGCTCGCACTCTTCGGCGGCACCTACAAGGGAAAGACGGGGGGCTGGCGCCTGCCGTAGCCGATGCTCGGCGTTCCTTCATCCCCGGGCGCGGCCGGCTTAGCAGCACTCGTCCTCGGCGTCCTCGCCGTCGGGGTCGTCGCCCTCCGGCTGCGCTCCCGGTGGCCGACGGATCTGATCGAGCGCCTCGCCGCTGCGGTGGCCGTCGTCGTGGTCGCCGCAGCGCCGTACCTCGTTTGGCGAGTCGTCTCCGATCTGCGGACGACGACGGCGATGACCCCGTACGACCGCGGCGTCGCAGGGCCGGTTCAGGCCTACCTCCAGCCCTACCTCCTCGACCCGGTGAAGCGGCTCCTCGGCCCGACCGACACGTACGCGACCGTCGTCGGTGCGGGTGTGCCTTACGCGCCGGCGAGGCAGGCGTTTCCCTCGCTCGCGTTGCAGGTTCTGTTCCCGCGCGTCTCGACCGCCCCGCGCCGCGCCCGCTGGATCGTCGCGTGGGGTGCCGACCCCCGCTCGGTCGCGAAGGTCGGGAAAGTGATCGTCGCCCGTCCGGCGGTGGGCGCGTACCCCGCGCTCCTCGTTGCCAGGGTGCGGCGATGAGTCGCGATCTGATCGGGCTCGTGCTCGCGAACGCGTGCTTCCTCGCCGCCGGCCTCGGCGTCACCGGCCTCGCCGGCTGGTGGCGCGGCCGGGCCGTGCTGCGCTCGCTCGGCGTTTCGTACCTGTGCGGACTCGCCTCGTTCGGCGTCGTCGCCCAGTTGCTCTATGTCCTCGGTGCGTCGCTTGCGCGCTGGCAGGTAATCGCGATCTGCGCCGCTCTCGCCGTGGGCGGCCTACGCGGGGTGGGCGGCGAGGCGGGTCCCACGCCGACCGTGCGACTGCCCAAGGTTGTGCTCGCCGCTACCGCCGGGATGCTCGCTCTGCTCGCCGTCGACCTCTGGTTCCAGCCGCTCTGGGCCTATGACGCGTGGACGTTCTGGACGCCGAAGGCGAACGCGCTCTACGCGCTGAACGGCCTCGACGCGAGCTGGTTCGGGGCCCACGACCTGCTGAACCGTGACTATCCGCTCCTCCTGCCCGCCGTCGAGGCGGCGACGTTCCGCTTCACCGGCTTCGAGACCTCGTTGCTCGATCTCCAGTCGTTGCTCGCCCTGTCCGCGTTTCTCGCGGCGCTCGTCGAGGTCGGCGGCCGGCTCGGCGCCCGCCGAAGCGTGCTCGTCGCGGTGTTGCTCTCGGTCGTCTTCGCACCGTCGGTTGCCGACCAGCTTGCCTCGGCGGAGGCCGACATCCCCCTAGCAGCGATGTTCGCCTGCGCCGGCCTCGCCGCCTGCGTCTGGCTCGAGGAACGCCGGGCCGGCGCGCTCATGCTCGTGGGCCTGCTCGCGGCGGGCTGCGCAGCGACGAAGATCGAAGGCACGGTGTTCGCGATCGCGCTCTTTGCGCCGCTCGTCGTCCTCGGAGCGAGGCGCACGCGCCGTGACGGTGGGTTCGCGGCCGCCGTCGGCGTCGGGGCGCTGGCCGTCGGCATTCTCCCGTGGCGGATCTGGCTCTCGAGCCACCACATCCCCGAGCAGGTGACGTTGCACCGCCTCACCTCCCCGTCACTGCTCGCGGGACACATCGACCGGCTGCCGCGCGCAGCCGCGTACATGGCCTGGAGGTTGTTCGATCCACGCGCCTGGATCCTGCTCGTCCCGCTCTGCCTCGTCATGTTGCTCCTCACGCGGCGCGAGCGTTCGCCGGTCGCATTCCTGGCCGCCTGCGCTGCGGGCCTTGGCCTCGCCGGCTTGCTGGCGGCCTACTGGACGACGCCGCTGCCCTTCCACTACCACCTCGCTACCTCGGCCAGGCGTGTGATCACCGGTCCGATCTTCCTGCTGGCGGCGTTGCTGCCGCTGATCGGAACCGGCACTTTCGGCCGCCGGCGCTACCCTCCCCGGTCGTGACGGCCGTCCTGTTCACGTGCGCGGGCCAGCGTGTCGACATCGTCACCGCGTTCGGGCGTGCCGGCGCAATCACGATCGCGACCGACGTCAGTGAGCTCGCGCCCGCGCTCTACCACGCCCATCGACGGGCACTCGTGCCGCGAGTCGATGATCCCGGTTACATCGCTGCGGTCCGTGACCTCGTCGCTCTGCACGACGTGCGTCTGGTCGTCCCGCTGACCGACCTCGATCACGTCGAGCTCGCGGAGGCGAGAGACGAGCTCGGCGGGGCCGTCGTGCTCGTGCCGGGGCTGGAGGCGATCCGGCGCTGCTCCGACAAGTACCTCGCTCACGGCTTCTTCGCCGAGCACGGCATCGGCTCGCCGGACACCTGGCTGCCGACCGAGTTGCCGCCCGACCTGCAGTACCCCGTGCTCGTGAAGGCACGCCGTGGGTTCGGCTCGCGCCACATCTATCGCGCCGACAACCGGACCGAGCTCGGCTTCTTCATCGCGTACACCACCGCGGACTCGATGGTCCAGGCCGTCTGTCAGGGTGAGGAATTCTCGATCGACGTCTTCTGCGACACCGGCGGGCGCTGCCTTGCTGCGATCCCGCGCACGATGATCGAGTCGAAAGGCGGCGAGTCGATCAAAGGGATCACGATCAAGGACGAAGAACTGATCGAGTTCGGCCGGACGGTCTCGGAGGTGCTCGGCATCATCGGTCCTGCGAACGTCCAGTGCTTCCGAGAGCCGGGCGGCGAGTTGCTCGTGACCGACGTCAACCCGCGCTTCGGCGGCGGATTCCCACTGCCGACCGCCGCCGGCTCGCGCTACCCCGAGCTCGCTCTCGCGCTTGCGAACGGCGAGCAGCCTGCAACTCGCCTAGGAGACTTCCGCGAGGGAGTGGTGATGACGCGGTTCTTTTCGGAGGTGATTCTCGAGGAAACGGACGGAACGCTCGAGGTCGTGCCCGAACAGGCGGAGGCGGTGCCCGGCGAGGCGTGAGGCAGCTACTCCTTCTCGCGGCAGCGCTGCTCGCGGGCGGCTGCGGCGCTCAGCGTGAGGCAGCAACGATCGCGCCGCGGCCGGTGATCGCGGCGGTTCGGGCCATCGCAGTCCAGGTCACCGTCGTTGACGGCGACACCAACCGTCGAGTCAGCGGTGCTCGGGTCCGGATCGGGTCGAAGAGCGCGCGCAGCGACCGCCACGGCGTCGCGCGCGTCCCGCTCGCCCGCCGCGCGCCGCTGATCACGAGCGCGGCCAAGTCGGGCTATGGCAAGCGTGCAGTCCGGCTCTCGTTCCGGACGCATCCGAAATCGACGATTCGCATCTATCGCTCGGCGTCGCAATGGAAGATGTACGGCGCGGTCCCGAGCCGCACCCAGGCACAGCCCTCGATCCAGGTGCGGCCGCCGTTCCACATCGTCTGGTCCCGCGGCCTCGGCACGCTGATCGAGTTCCCTGCCGTCGTCTCGGACGGCGTCGCGTACATCGCGAACGCGCGGGGAACCGTTCGGGCGCTCGACATGCGCGACGGAACCGTGATCTGGCGGCACGACACGCCGCACGGAAAGATGGCTGCGTCGCCCGCGGTCTGGCGCGACCAGGTGATCGTCCACGGCATGGACGGCCACGTCTGGGTGCTGCGGCGCTCGGACGGGAAGCTCCTCTGGCGGTACACGGTCGGCTCGCCCGTCGAGTCCTCTCCGGTCGTGGCCGACGGCATCGACGTCTTCGGCGCCTGGAACGGAACGATCACTGCGCTCGACCTGCGCACGCACCGGGTCCGCTGGCGCAGAGCGGACGGCTGCAAGGTGACGTCGTCGGCCGCCGCGGTGGCAGGGACCCTCTACGTCGGCGACTACTGCGGCAGGCTGCTCGCTCTCGACGCGCGCAGCGGCGCGCTCCGCTGGTCGCGCAGCGTCAACGGGCGCGTCTATGGCACGCCCGCTGTCGCCGCGGGACGCGTGTTCGTGCCGAGCTCGACTGGGGGCTCGCTGACCGCCTTCTCGACCACGGGTCGCTACCTCTGGCGCCGCAACACCGGCTCCTATGTCTACTCGTCGCCGGCCGTGGCGCACGGCCGAGTCTTCTTCGGCTCCTACAGCGGCGTCTTCTACGCGCTGCGGGCGAGCAACGGCGCGACGCTCTGGACCCGCCGCACCGGTGGCCCGATCTCGGGCGCCGCTGTCGTCGTCGACGGAGTCGCATACGCGGGGTCGTTCGCGCATCGCATTCTCGGCGTCGATGTCCGGCACGGCCGTGTGCTGCTCGATTTTCCACACGGTGAGTACGTGCCGGTCTCGGGCGGAGGCCGCAGACTCCTGCTGCACGGTTATTCGCGGCTCTACGCGGTGGAGGAGCGGTGAAGCGCGTCCTGCTCGTCCTGGCGGTGCTCGTCCTCGCCGCCCTCGGCGCCGGGGTTGCCTACTACTTCCACGTGCAGAAGGAGTCGCGCGACGTGCACGGCTCGTCGACGGTCGAGTTCGTGACGACCGAGGCCGCACCGCCGGCGCCGAAGGAGCCCGGGGTGGCCTGGCCGACCTACGGCCAGAATGCTGCGCGGCAACGCTTCGCGAACGGCGTTCTGCTCGCGCCGCCGTTCGTACGCAAGTGGACCTTCCGGGCGCAGGCGCTCGTCGAGTTCCCACCCGCGATCGCGTACGGCCGTCTGTTCTTTGCCAACAACTCGGGCGTGCTCTTCGCGATCGGCGCCAAGAACGGTAAGCGCGCCTGGAAGTACGTCTCCCATCGCTGCGTCGCCGCCTCGCCTGCGGTCGATCGCCATGTCGTCTTCCAGACGTTCATGAACACTCCGCCCTGCAACCGTCGACCAAGCTCGCAACTGACTGGCGAGCTGATCGCCTTCGCCGTCGGCACCGGACGCGTGCTCTGGCGGAAGCAGATCTACCCGTCGGAGTCGTCACCGGTGGTCGTCGGCGGGGCCGTGATCGTGGGCGACTGGAGCGGCCGCGTCTATGCGTTCCGCAAGCGCACCGGCAAGCTCTACTGGGAGACGAAGCTGCACGGGCAGGTCAAGGGGGCCGTCGCGATCGCGGGAGAGAGAGCGTACGTCGCCGACTACTCGGGCCATGTCTACGCGCTCAACCTGCGCTCGGGCAAGATCGTCTGGCAGGCGAGCGCACAGCCGCGCTTCGGGCACGCGGGCAACTTCTACTCGACGCCGGCGGTGGCCTACGGCCGCGTCTACATCGGCGCCACGGACGGCAAGGTCTACTCGTTCGGCGCCTCGAGCGGCAAGCTCCGCTGGTCGCAGTCGACGGGCGGCTACGTCTATTCGTCTCCGGCCGTGTGGCGTGACCGGGTGTTCGCAGGTTCGTACTCCCATCGCTTCTTCGCGTTCGACGCCGCGACCGGGGCGATCCTCTGGCAATTCACGGCGAACGGCCCGATCTCGGGCTCACCGACCGTGATCGCGGGCCGCGTCTACTTCGCGACACTCGCGGGCACGACGTACGCCCTAGACGCGCGAACCGGAGCCCGCTTGTGGACGTTTCCGGACGGCAAGTACTCGCCGATCGTCGCCGATGCGAACAGGGTCTACCTCGTCGGCAATGCCCGTCTCTACGGGCTCGATGAGGCGCACGCGACGACGGTCCGCAAGCTGAGCGCGTCCTCGGCCCTGGCCGCGCTGCGGCGGGCGAAGCTCGGCCCGCTGCGAGTCACAGGAACTCACCCGCTGACGATCCGGATCGGAGCGGGACACCATCGCTCGCGGCGGAACGCCTGCCACATCGCGCTGTTCGGCACCGACCCGGACGTGGCTCGCGGCGCCGCCGCACTGCGTAAGGTCTGCCGCTGATGAGGTACCTCGTCACCGGCGCCGCCGGGTTCATCGGGTCGCACTTGGCAGAAGCGCTGCAGGCTCGCGGCGACCAGGTCGTCGGTCTCGATTGCTTCACCGACTACTACGACCCCGCGCTGAAGCGCGACAACGCGCGCGGGCTCGAGGTCCGGCCGGTCGACCTGGCCGAGGATCCACTCGACTTCACCGGCTTCGACGGTGTCTTCCATCTCGCGGGCCAACCGGGCGTGCGTAGCTTCGGCGATGTTTTTCCGCTCTACCTCCGCCGGAATGTCCTGGCCTCGCAGCGTGTCTTCGAGGCTGCCGCGAGAGATGGCGCCAAGGTCGTGTTCGCGTCGTCATCATCCGTCTATGGGGCGGCGGAGCGCTACCCCACTCCGGAGGAGACAACGCCGCATCCGCTCTCGCCCTACGGAATCAGCAAGCTCGCGTGCGAGCAGCTTGCCGACGCGTACCGGCGGCAGTTCGAGCTCGACTGCGTTGTCGTTCGCTACTTCAACGCGTTCGGTCCCCGACAACGGCCCGACATGGCGTTCACGCGAATCGTCAACGCTCTCGCGACCGGCGGCACCTTTGAGCTCTTCGGCGACGGGGTGCAATCGCGCAGCTGGACCTACGTCGGCGATCTCGTCGAGGCGACGATCGCCGCCCTCGGCGGTCAAGGCACGTACAACGTCGGCGGAGCGCTCGAGGCGTCGATGAACGAATCGATCGATCTGTTCGAGCGCATCTCCGGCAAGACGCTCGCGCTCGTGCGGCACGATGACGCGGTTCCCGGGGATCAGCGCCGCACCAAGGCGGACACGACGAGGATCCGGGAGGAGCTCGGTTGGGAGCCGCACGTTTCGCTGGAGGACGGGGCGGCGAGGCAATGGGCCTGGGCGTCGGCTAACGTCACCCGGGCATGACAGCCTCCAGGACCGACGACCTCGCCGAGCGCGAAGTCGACCTCGCGCGTTGGCGCCGCGCGATCGTCGCTCTTTGGTGGATTCCGGTCGCGGGGCTCGTGCTCGGGGCCGTGCTCGGCGTTCTCTATTCGTTCAGCGGCGGCTCGTCGTACAAGGCGTCGGCGCTGATCTCGCTCGGCGCGCCGGTCAGCCCCGGCGGCGTCCTGATCTCGAGCTTCGGCACGAACCCGAGAGCCGTCGCGCAGATCGTCAGCTCCGCCTCGGCCCAGGCCGTCGCCGAGCAGGCCGCCTCGCTTCGGTCGGGTGCGCTCAAGGGGAAGGTCTCCGTCTCACAGGTCGGCGGCGCGACGGGTGCAGGCGCGACGCGCGCCACACCGCTGATCTCGCTGACGGTCCAGGGCGCAACGGAGGTCAAGACGGCGGTGGCCGCCAACTCGCTCGCAGCACGCGTGGTCGCACTGACAACGGCACCATACGTCGGGACGAAGATCGCGACGTATCAACAGGTGCTCGAGACGACGAACAGCCAACTCGCGTCGATCAGCCTCCGGCTGGCAGCGCTCAACAAGGCTGTCCGCGTCGCACACCTCGACGCGCTCAACCAACTCGTCCTGATCAGCCAGGTCGACAACGCGGAACAGCGACAAGGGAATCTCTTCGACCAGAAGGCGACGACGCAACAACAGCTCGCGTTTGCGAAGAACGTCGAGAGTGCAAAGGTGATCACGGCCGCGCGTTCCGAGAAAGCGTCGGCCCATTCGCGCCGGAGCTCGCTAATGATCGGCGCGTTGATCGGGCTGATCCTCGGAGCGATCGCCGCGATCGTCTTCGACACGCGCCTCCGAACGGGGTGAAGGTCACCTTCATCATCCCGGCGTTCAACGAGGCGGCGTCGATCGGAGAGGTTCTGAAGCGCGTCCAGGCGCTCGGGCTGGACAGCCAGGTGATCGTCGTCGACGACGGCTCGACCGACGCCACCGGCGAGATCGCAGAGGGCTTCGCCGGCGTGCGAGTCGTCCGGCAGCCGAACCGGGGCAAGGGTGCCGCGATTCGCGCGGCGATCCCGCTGATCGAAGGGGACATCGCCGTGATCCAGGACGCAGACATGGAGTACGACCCGGCCGAGGTGCCGACGCTGATCGAGCCGATCGAGCGCGGTCTCGCCGACGTCGTCTACGGATCCCGGCTCTCGGGCGGCCGGCCGCAGCGCGCATACCTCTTCTGGCATCTCGTCGGCAACCGGTTTCTCAGCCTGGTCACCTGTGTTCTCTTCAACACCACCCTCTCGGACATGGAAACCGGCTACAAGGCATTCCGCGCCGACGTGCTCCGCTCGCTCGACCTGCGCGAGAACAAGTTCGGGATCGAGCCGGAGATCACGGGGAAGATCTGCAGGCAACAGCTCCGGATCTACGAGCTCCCGATCTCGTACTACGGTCGCAGCTACGCCGAGGGCAAGAAGATCACCTGGCGGGACGGGTTCAAGGCCCTCTGGGTGCTGTTCCGCGTCCGGCTCGAGCCGGCAGGCCGACCAACCCGCGAGGTCGAATAGCGCATCATGCTCGAAGGGAAGAGCGTCGCCGTCGTCGTTCCGGCACACAACGAGGAGGCTCTGATCGACAGGACCCTGCAGGGGATCCCGGGGTTCGTCGACCGGATCTTCGTCGTCGACGACGCTTCGACCGACGCGACCGCGGAGCGCGTCCGGGGCGTCGATGACTCTCGCGTCGAGCTGATCGTCCACGACCGCAACCGCGGGGTCGGCGCCGCGATCGTCACCGGTTACAAGCGGGCGCTGGCCGCGCGCGTGGAAGCGATCGCCGTGATGGCGGGCGACAATCAGATGGATCCGGATGAGCTCGAGTCGCTGGCGTTGCCGGTCGTCCGAGGCGAGCTCGACTACGCGAAGGCGAACCGCCTCTTCACCGGCAGCGCTTGGACCCTGATCCCGCGCAGCCGTTACCTCGGCAACGCGGTCCTGAGCCTGCTGACGAAGATCGCCTCGGGTTACTGGCATATCGCCGACTCGCAGGCGGGCTACACGGTGCTCGCACGCGAGACCCTGCAGCTGCTCGATCTCGACCGCATCTACACGTCCTACGGCTTCCCGAACGACATGCTGGTGCATCTGAACGTCTGGAACGCTCGCGTGCGCGACATTCCTTCGCGTCCGATCTACGGCGTCGGTGAGCAGTCGGGGATCAAGATCCGGAGCGTCGTGCCGCGGATCTCGTGGCTGCTCTGGAAGGGCTTCTTCTGGCGCATGCGCGAGAAGTACGTGATCCGCGACTTTCATCCGCTCGTGTTCTTCTACTTTCTCGGCGGTTTGATGACGACCGTCGGCCTCGCGCTCGGCCTCTTCGAGACGATCCTGCGACTGGGCGGCAACCACATCACGCCGGCCACCATCGTGCTCGTGGCGCTGCTGCTGATCTCCGGCACACAGTTCACGCTGTTTGCGATGTGGTTCGACATGGAGTCGAACAAGGATCTGCGCTAGGTGGTGCCGTGGCGGGTCGCGGCTGAGTCGCCGCGCGCCGGGCCTGCTCGGCGCCAGGCGGCGTTCAACACGAGCGGCAGGATCGCTGCCGCGGGGATGACGAGCCCTCCGCTGAGCCGAACGATCGGGTTCAGCGCATCGTCCGTGCTCAGGGGCAGGCTCGGAAACGACAGCGTCACCCATGAGCACGCGAGGATGCCGAGAACGAAATACGCAGCCGAGAATGTCGCGACCTCGCCGGACCGAGTGCTGAGCGCCGCGAATGGTTCCGACGACGATGATCACCGGCACGAACAGCCACGAATCGCCGCTATAGAGGACGTGGAGGGTCAGGTGGAGCGAGGGCCAGACCCGTCCAAGATGGCTCGTGAAGCCGAAGAAGCCGGTCTCCGGTGCCTGGTTGGCGATCAAATTCCTGGAGAGCCAGATCCGCCAGACGAGTGTCAACGCAAGCGCGGGTACGGCGGTCGCGATCAATGCCGGCCAGGCGCGGCGCTTGGAAGACCACGATGCCAACATCCCGGCCGCGATCACACACACGGCGAGCAGCAGTCCCTCTCGCTTCGTGAAGGCCGCACCTCCAAGCAGGCCGCCGGCGAGCACGAGGCACCATCGAGCCGAACCGCTCAACCAGAGTGCGACCAGGATCGCCGCGACCGCAAGAAAGTAATCGAGGAGCAAGTCCGCAAGAGGCGCGGTCCCGCGGTGGACGACGACGGGAGCGGTCGCGAGCGCGAGCAAGGTCGGCCAGAGAAACACGGCATCGACCTGTGGCGCCAGCAGTCCTGCGACTGCTGCGACGAACGCTGCGAGCGCGGAGACGTAGACGAGATGCAGTGTGACGACGTCCGTACCGCCCATGAACGAAAAGCCCATCGCGTCGAGAGTCGGGACGAGCGGTGGATAAAAGGCGCCCTTCAAGTGCGCGACGAACGCCGGGTCGAATTGCCCGAAATAGTAGATCGCTTTGGCTCGAGGCACCCAGAACGCCATTGCGTCCCATTCGTACAGCCCTGCGAAACGACCAGCCCGGAATTGCTCCGCGACGATGAAGGCAGCGGCTCCTATGCCGACGGCTGCGATGAGTAGCGGGCCGCGGGGCATGAGCGTCTCTTCTCGGACGAGCGCGGTGTGCCACCCAACCCCGGCCGGCACCCGCAGTTGCGATTCCGGCCGCTGTCACAAGCACGGTGGTCAAACTGAACGGGATGGCGACCATCAACTCCAGGGAGAGGAGCCCGGCCAGAGCCGCTATGCCGACCAGCCATGACAAGCCAATAAGCCGCATCGCGTCGCGTAGAGTGTTGATCGTCCCGAGTCCCCAAAGTACCGCCGTCCCGACCAGCACGACAATGGCGTCGAGCGAGAACACGCCAAAGAGCGAACGGGCGTTCATTCGCCGACCCGGAGCAGACTGCTCCCTTCGTGGTTGTCCCAGACAACCGTCGCCCGCGTGAGCCGTGTGCGGTCGCACCCGAGGCAGATGACCCATGAGCTTCCGGGCGCAGGATGTCGCGGCAGAAGGAAATATGTCGCAAACGTCAGTGCGCGCGAACGTGTGAGATTGGTCTCGCCCTCGATCGGCAGTGACCCGGTGAGGACACGGTAAGACGCATCGCGCGGGATCCGGCTGCGCGCCTCATACAGCAGCGCCTGGTCAGGAAACACGCTGTTGCCGGCAGCGAACTCGCGATCAGATGCGCTCAGCGACGACTGAGTACCGAGCCTTTTCTCCCGAGGTAACTGACGACCGAGGGCAGCTCAACCAGCAGCACTTCCTGCAGCCAACGCAACACAGGCAGCGACTCCAATGCTCGCAACGGGCGCAGCTGCAAATCTCTCGAGACGCACGGACGCGCCGCACTCTAGATGGTCGGCGCGGAATCACCGATCAACCGCCTCTTCGCAGGCCCCGGCCGTTCACGGTAGGCGACCGCGGATGAAGACGACTCGTCAGCGATCGACAGTTATTCCGGAAGTCGGCTGCTCCCGGATCGGGATGGCTGATCTCGGGATCTCGAAAGACGTTTCGTCGGGCACCGCGAGTGAAGTCGGCGACGGCGGGCCCTGCCGGCCGGAGTAAGAGTCCGAGTCGGCGACCGCAATCTCGAGCGAGCCGTCGCCGTCCTGCGCTGCGCTCAGGGCATCGAACCAGGTCTATTCTCCGTCCCTCACCGGGATCCGGACCGACGCCTGAACCTAGCTGTGTGCGATGCTAGACGGTCTTGCTTCGCCGAGGGATGGCCAACGAAACAAGCGTTGCGTCCGTCAGCGTCTCGGTCGTGATTCCGTGTCTGAACGAGGCAGAGACGATCGAGCCAAAAATCCGGTCGGCCTTTCGCCTGTTCGCCGACAAAGGCTCCGAGGACGGTAGCGCCGACCTTGCTCGTGCGGCTGGGGCGACCAGCGCCGAAGGAGCGCCGTCGCTGCTCTGGGCTTTCGGCGCGGTCGTGATCGAGGCCTAACGACTCTGGTGCGCTCCCACCGGTTGACTATCTCGGGAGCCCACCTAGCGTTAAGGCAGCCGCTCGCGGTGGCCTGCGTCGTGCTCGCCGGGTACGTTGGCTGGGCCGGTTACTACTTGCATTACCACTCGGTCGCCTCGATTGCCCACGTCGGCTCGCGGTTTCAGCAGCAGGGGAACGGTAGTTCCGCCATCGATCGACTCGACGGTCTGCCGACGGAGGTGATCGGCTACGACGGGCAGTTCTACTTCTTCGTTGCGCTCGACCCGACGAGGGCGCGCACGTACCTCGATGATCCCGCCTATCGCTACAGCCGCCCGATCTACCCACTGGCAGCCCGAGCGCTCGCGCTCGGACGATCCGGAGCCGTTCCCTGGGCTTTGCTCCTGCTCGGCCTCGCGGGCGTCTTCGCGGGCACGTTCGCGAGCGCGGCGATCGTGCGCCGAGAGGGATTCTCGGCGTGGTACGGCGCGCTCTACGGGCTCTATCCGGGCTTGTTCGTGGCGGTCACCTGGGACCTCGCGGAGTCGCTCGCCTACGGACTGGCGGCGCTTGGCCTGCTCGCGTTCGGCCGGGACGGCTGGCGCTTGTTGCCGGCCGCGTTGTTGTTCGGCGTCGCGGGTGCGACGAGGGAGAGCACCCTGCTCTTCCCGATCGCCCTCGCGCTGTGGCTGGCCGGCTCGCGGAAGTTCGCGAAGGCGGGCCTGCTCGCGGGCATCTCGCTTGCGCCCTACCTTGCGACCAAGCTGACGCTGGCGATCTGGCTGCACTCGGGCGGGGCGGCGAAGGCAACCAGATTCGAGCCGCTCCCGTTCCTCGGCCTCGTCAGGCAGTGGCCGTGGGGGAACGGCCACGTGCAGCAGATCCTCGCCGTCGTCATTCCCGCGCTCTGCGCGAGCGCGCTTGCCGCGGCCGCGGTCCGCTCACTGACTCCAGCGCTCTGCGCTCTCCTCGCGAACGTCCTCGTGCTCGTCGTCCTGCTTCCGAAACCGTCCTACGACGACTACCTGGCGTCCGGCAGGATCACGACCGGTGTCGTTCTCGCGTTCATGTTTTGCCTGCCCTCCGTGCTGCGCCGCGGCTACGTGGCGCAGGTGTGGATCGTCGCCTCGCTGTGGCTGCTCCCCTGGTACACGTTCCTTCCCGATTCGCTGGCGCGCTAGTCGATGAGGCTGCTCCGTCCCGGACGGGCTGTCTGGCTTGCGGGTGGGGCGTATGCGGTCCTGCTCTCAGCGGCTGCGATCCACCGTCACGACGGGTTCCAGAGCGGCGGGTACGACCTCGGCATCTTCGATCAGGCCACGTGGCTGATGGGCCACGGGTTGAAGCCGTTCTCGACGATTCGCGGCCGCTACCTGATGGCCGATCATTTCCAGCCCGCCCTCTATCTGCTCGCCCCGCTAGGCAGGCTCGGTCTGAGCCCGATCGGATTACTGATCCTCCAGTCGCTACTCCTCGCGGCCGTCGCGCCACTTCTCTACCGGCTCGCGATCGTGCATGGCGCGACGCAAAGACTTGCGCTTGCCGTCTCCGTGCTCTGGCTTGCCTCGCCGGTGACGCAGTGGGCGAACCTCTTCGACTTCCATCCCGAGACGGCGGTGCCCTTGCTGCTCGTCGGCGGCGCGCTCCTGCTCGAGCGGGAGCGGCTCGGCCTGTTCCTGCTCACGGCGGTGGTCGCCTGCTCGACCAAGGAAGACGTCTGCCTCGTGTACGTCATGTGGGGCTTGCTGCTGCTCTGGCAGCGGAGCGCCGGCCTCCGTCGACTCGGCGGCCTGCTGGTGGTCGGAGGGATCGCGTGGTTCGTGCTCGCGACCCAGGTCGCGATCCCAGCACTCGGCGGCAACCTCAATTTCTATTCGGAGCGCTTCGGCGGTGAGCGAGGCTCGTCGATCGGTGGGGTGGGCGCGTACCTGCTTGACCATCCGGGAGCTTCGCTCGACCAACTCGCGTCGAACGCGAACGCAAAGATCCTGATTGCGCTCGTCGTCTGTAGTGGCGGGCTTGCCCTGCTCGCGCCGCGCCTGTTGCTGCTCGCTGTGCCGGGACTTGCGGCGAACTTGCTCTCTGCGTACTCGTACCAGCACGATCTGCACTTCCACTACCAGCTCGTGCCGGCAGCAGCCTTTGCCCTGGCGAGTGCCTCCGGCGCCGGCTTTCTGGTGGTCAGGGTGTCCGGCCGCTGGCGAGACGTCGTCGCTCTGACGCTCCTCGCCGGCTCGATCGTGGCTGTGGCCCTCTCCCCGTCCGTTCGCGAGTTGCGCGACTCACGCGATGGCGCCGTGCTGTCCGCGAAGCGCGCGGCGCTGTCGTTCGTGCCCCCAGGAGTCGCGGTTGCCGCAGCGCCCGATCTCGTTCCGCACCTGTCCCATCGGCGGGCGATCTACCAGCTGCCCGAGCCGTTCTTTCCACGGCATGGCAACGGTGAGTACTGGAGCGATGCCGAGCTCGCTCAGCGAAGCCGGTCGGTCGCCTACGTCGTGATCGATCTCGACTCGCTCGATCCGTTCCCGCGGGAGGAGACGGCGCGTCTTCCAACACTCCTCCCGAGGCAGGGGTTCGTGCAGGTTTTCCGGCGGGGCGACATCCGTGTCTTCAAGCGGGTTGAAAAGGGTTCGTAAGGAACCCGTTCGCCGTTCGGCGCCCCGACTACTATCCGGCGGATGCCGACCTCTGTCGTCACCGGCGGTGCCGGCTTCCTTGGGTCGCACCTCTGCGACCACTTGCTCGAGCGCGACCACCGGGTGATCTGCGTCGACAACCTCGAGACGGGCTCGCTCGAGAACATCGCCCATCTGAAGGACGATGCGTTCTCCTTCGTCTACGCCGACGTCGTCGCTCCGATCTACATCGACGGGCCTGTCGATCACGTGTTCCACCTCGCGGCTCTGGCGAGCCCGGTCGACTATCTGCGCGCGCCGCTCGCGTCGCTGAAGGTCGGCTCGTACGGCACGCACAACGCCCTCGGTCTCGCGAAGTGGAAGCGGGCGCGCTTCCTGATCTCGTCGACCAGCGAGGTGTACGGCGACCCGCTCGTGCATCCGCAGCCCGAGACCTACTGGGGGAACGTCAATCCGATCGGGCCGCGCGGCGTCTACGACGAGGCCAAGCGCTACGCCGAGGCGCTGACGATGACGTACCACTCACAACAGGGCCTCGACACCTGCATCGCGCGCATCTTCAACACGTACGGCCCGCGGATGCGGAAGAACGACGGCCGCGCGTCGGTGAACTTCCTCAACCAGGCGATCGGCGGCAAGCCCCTGACGGTCTACGGCGACGGTTCGCAGACGCGCTCGCTCTGTTATGTCGACGACCTGATCCGCGGCCTCTACCTGCTGATGATGAGCGACGAGCATCTGCCGGTGAACATCGGCAACCCGGACCACGAGGTGACGATGCTCGAGCTGGCGCAGACCGTGATCCGCGTCAGCGGCTCGACCAGCGAGATCGTCTTCGAAGCGTTACCGATCGACGACCCGCAGATCCGCCGTCCCGACATCACCCGTGCCAGGCAGCTGCTCGGCTGGTCGCCGGAAGTCGACCTGGAGGAGGGTCTGCGCCGCTGGCTGAAGGCGCTCGGCAGGGAACCGGTCGAAGCTTGATGATCCGTCGTAGCTGGGTCGCCGCCGCCCTGTTGGCGACCGCGCTGATCGCTGCGACGGCGCAGCCGGCCCACGGCTCGCGCTACCTCCGCATCGGCCTCTACGACGAGGCGCAGACGCTCTACGGGCCGATCGACGAGACGATGCCCACGCTGAAGGCGCTGCACGTGCAGGAGTTGCGGCTGAACCTCTACTGGGGCGCTCGCTACGGCGTCGCGAAGCGGCGGCCCGCGCACGCGACGAACCCGTCCGACCCGGCTTACGACTGGTCGCTCTACGATCGCGTAGTTCGCTATGCGAACGAGTACGGCATGCACGTCCTCTTCTCGATCTACGGCACGCCGGGCTGGGCGAACGGCGGGCTCGGCCCGAACCACGCACCGAAAAACGCGAATGACCTCCGCAACTTCGCATTCGCGGCCGCGAAGCGATATGGCGGCCAGTTCCCCGACGGACAGGGCGGGATGCTGCCGCCGGTCCGCGAATGGCTTGCCTGGAACGAGCCGAACAACCCGCTCTTCCTCGCGCCGCAGTACAAGGGCAAGGTGATTCAGAGCGCGATCGACTACACGAAGATCTGCAACGCGGTGTACAACGGCGTGCACGGCACGCTGTACGGCGGCGAGCGCGTCGCGTGCGGCGTCACCGGCCCGCGCGGGCAACAACAACCCGAAGAGCAGCCGGCCCTCGGTCTCGCCCCTCGCGTTCCTTCGCGCGGTCAAGAAGGCAGGCCTGAAGCGGTTCGACGCCTGGGCTCACCATCCGTACTACGGCAGCCCGACCGACACACCGACGACGAAGCCGGTCGGAGCGCGCGGCGGGCCTCCGACCGCGGTCACACTCGGCAACTTCAGCGACCTGAGCAAGCTGCTGACCCAGCTCTATGGGAACAAGCGCATCTGGATCACCGAGTACGGCTACCAGACCAACCCGCCCGATCGGCTGATCGGCGTCTCGTGGGCGAAGCAGGCGGTGTATCTCACCCAGGCCTTCGCGATTCGCGCGCAAGAGCCCGCGCATCGACATGATGCTCTGGTTCCTGCTTCGGGACGAGCCGAGGCTCGGAGGCTGGCAGTCGGGCCTCGAGACCGCCGCCGGCAAGAAGAAGCCGGCGTATCGCGCCTTCCAGAAGATCCTCGAGTAGGCGCAGGTGGCGGACGAGCTCGCACACTGGCCCGGTGCCGAGCGGCGAGATCCCCCGACCAGCTCGCCGACCTGGGTCGTCCGGCACTCGCTCGCGCGCTGGCTGCGGGCGCAGGCGGCCGAGCTCGCGACTCTCGATCGGGTACGGATTCTCGACGTCGGCTGCGGCGTCAAGCCGTACTACCCGTTCTTCGCCGGCGTCGCGTCCGAATATGTGGGCGTCGATGTCGTCGAGAACCCCGCCGCCGAGTTGCTCGGCCCGGTCGAGGCGCTCCCGGTCGAGGACGCGTCGTTCGACGTCGTCCTCTGCACTCAGGTGCTCGAGCACTGCGACGATCCTGCACAGGCGGTGCGGGAGCTTCGGCGGGTGACGCGTCCGGGTGGGCGCGTGCTCGCCTCGACCCACGGCGTGCAGGTCTACCACCCGTCACCGGTCGACTACTGGCGCTGGACGCACGAGGGCCTGCGGCGGCTCTTCGAGCAGAACGGCAACTGGGCGGCGCTCGACGTCGAGCCGGCAGCCGGCACCGGGTCGGCGCTCGCGATGCTGCTCGGCACGTACGTGGAGATCATGCTCCGCCGGACCTTCCTGGCTCGCCCGCCGGTGATCCTCCTGAACAAGCTCGGGACCTCGCTCGATGCGACGCTCGTCGCAGCTCCGCGACCCCGTCCCCGGCTCGCTGATCCCGAACCTCCACGTCGTCGCCCGCCTGTAGATGCGCCTGCTCCGCCGCAACGCGCTCGGCGTGTACGCGGTTTATGCAGCCGCGATCGTCTCAGGGCTCGTCGTTACCCCGATCGTGATCCACTCGATCGGCACGCCGGCCTTCGGCGTGTGGTCGTTCATCGGCGCGGTGACGATCTACCTCTCGGTCCTCGACTTCGGCGTCGGCCCGTCGATCGTGCGCTTCGCCGCGGAGGCGCGCGGGCGAAAGTCGGTCGACGACTTGAACGAGGTCGCGTCGACCGGGCTTGCGATGTACGCGGCGATCGGAGCGGCGACCCTCCCGATCGGCGTCGTGATCGCGTGGCTCGTTCCCTGGGCGTCAGGCACGCCGCACCACCTGGTCTGGGACGCTCGGGTTGCGACCTTGCTCGTCGTCCTCTCGCTCGCGGCGCGCTTCCCGCTCGGGCTCTTCAACAACCTGCTCGTCGCGCAGCAGCGCTGGGACTTGCAGAACCTCAGCAACTTCATCGGCACCGCGCTGTACGCGGTGCTCGTCGCGACCTTGATGCCCCGGTACGGCGGGCTCGTGCTGCTCGCCGCCTTGACACTCGGCACGTCGCTGTTCCGGCTGACGCTGCCGCTGCTCTGGCTCCGTCGCGAGCTGCCGGAGCTGCGAGTCCGGCGCCGCTTCGCGACCCGCGAGCGCCTGCGGGTGCTGCTCGCGTTCAGCTCGTCGAACTTCCTCGTGCATGTCGCACAGAAGATCGTCTTCTCGACCGATGTGATCGTCGTCGGGATCGTGCTCGGCGTCGACTGCTGCGGGTGTCTACGGCGTTCCGGCCAAGCTGTTCGCGCTGGCGTTCGGGATCGG
This sequence comes from uncultured Actinomycetes bacterium, assembly GCA_963847845.1. Lineage (GTDB taxonomy): Bacteria > Actinomycetota > Thermoleophilia > Gaiellales > Gaiellaceae > PALSA-600. Next base: position 314,951 of record CAWKBI010000003.1, on the reverse strand, counting down.
CACCGCGTTCACGTCGCTGATGTTCCCGGCCTTCGCCGAGCTCGAGGGCGCCGGTGCGAGTGAGCGCCAGCGCAGGCTGCTGCTCACAGGGCTTCGCGCCGGGACAGCGTTGATGCTGATGCTGGCCCTGCCGCTGCTACTGATGCCCGACCTGCTCATCCACGCGTGGATCCGCAAATCCGGCTACCACGACAGCTACGCGGTGATGTCGATCCTTGCCGCCGTCCTCTCGATCCACCAGCCGATCTACGTCCTGACGCAGTTCCTGATCGCGCGCGCGCGCCAACGCGCCGTCGCCCTGGTCTCGATCGCGACGACGGTCGCGAACCTCATGCTGTCGTTCGTTCTCGCCTCGGTCTGGGACATCCGCGGTGTTGCTGTCTCGACGCTCGTCACCGACGCGCTCGCACTCGCGTACATCCTGCCGCGCTACGCCGCCCCCGCTGCGGCAACCTCCGCCTGGACGCTCGTCCGCGCGATCGTGCGCCCGGCGCTGCCGGCATTCGTTGCGGCGGCGGCGATCCTCGTTGCACTCGCCCGCGCCTGGCATCCGGACACGTTGCTCGCGCTCGCTCCGCTCGGGCTGCTCTGGGCGGTCGTCGCTGCCGCGCTCGTCTGGCGCTTCGGGCTCGCGGCCGACGAGCGAGCGCGCGTCGGCAGCGAGCTACGCCGCAGCCGGCCTGCGACCGCCGAGCTCTAGAGAAAGACGTCGAGGACTTCGTCGGCGTACCGACGTGCGAGCACGTTCCAGTCGAGGTCGCGGCCGGCTCGTTCGGCGGCCGCTGCGTATCCCGCTCGCGCGGCCTCGTCGGTGAGCAACCGTGAGACGGCGTCGACGAATCCGCGGGGGTCGCCGACGAGGACGCCGGCACCCGTCTCGCGGAGGTTCTTGGTCACCTCGTAGTCGTACGACACGGTCGGGACGCCGAGGCCGATCAGCTCGGACACCTTGGCGGCGCGGATTCCCTGGTCGGCCGTGCGCGCGTAGGGAGCGACATCGAATGCGGCCGCCGTGGCCAGGGCCTCGGGCCGTGGGAGGCGCCCGAAGAGCACGACGTCGGCCCGTGCCGCCAGGCGATCCATGACCTTCGGGCTGGGGCCGCCGACGAGCCAGAGCCGTGCCTGCGGGACGCGTGCGTGAATCTCGTCCCACAGCTCGAGCAGGTGGTCGATGTTGTAGAGCGGGTTGTCGGCACCCCGATCGCCCGTCGTCAGCAGGTGTGCGGCCATCCAGCCGAGCACCACCTCGCCGGGCTGCTTGCGTTCCACCGCCTGTCGCCGCATCGCCGTCGTCGCCGCCTCGAGGTTGACGCCTTGCGGGATCACGACCCAGGGCTTGTCGACGCCCAGCGACTCATAGCGACGCGCTGCGCTCTCGGCCGTGACGACGTACGCCCGCACGGCCGGGCTCCCGAGTAGCGCGACCTCGCGCTCGGTGAAGAACGGGTCGTCCGCATCCATCACCGCGGCGCCGCGCCAGCGGTCGAGCTGAGCGAAGTCGAGCGAGAGGAGGCTCGAGTATCGCTGCGCCGCCCGCGAGAGGACGGTGCGCAGAAGCAGCGGCTTCGTTGCGGTGAACGCACGGAAGCCGAGTCCGCGCGGGATGCGTGAGTCGGGCAGCCGGAGCAGGCAGGCGTCAAGGCGCTCGAGCCGTGGGAGCAACTCGGCATAACGAGGGTTGTTGTGACCGTGGAACCAGATCGACAGAAGTGCGACCCGGTCTGCTCCCGGCGCGCCACGCGTCAGTTCGCGGAGCGAGACCTCCTTCATGCCAGTGACCGCTCGTAGACCGAAAGCGTCCGGTCGGTCATGCGCGCGACCGAGAAGTTCGCGTGAGCACGCCGCAGCCCGTTCGCACCGAGTCGCCGCGCCCGCTCACGGTCGTCGAGCAACGCCGATGCATGCCCGGCGAGGGCGGCCGCGTCGCCTGCCGCTGCGAGCAACCCGGTCTCGCCGTCGACGACGATCTCCGGGATCGCGCTCACGCGCGTCGCGACCACGGGCAGCGAGGCGAGCATCGCCTCGAGCAGCACGATCCCGAACCCCTCCCACCGCGAGGTGTGCATGAAGATGTCGGCGCGCTCGAGCCAGTGCCGCGGTTCGACCCGGCCGAGCACGAGCACCGAGTCGCCGAGCCCGAGGCGCTGCGCCTGCTCGCGCGTGCGCGCTTCGAGCGGGCCCCAGCCGAGGATCGCGAGCCGAGCCGCCGGATGGGAGTTTCGGATACCGGCGAACGCAGTCGAGCAATGTTGCGTGATCCTTCTGCTCGATCAGGCGGCCGACCGCGAGCAGCAGCGGGACGTCGGGCTCGATCCCGCAGGCCTCCGGCGTCGTCTCGGACGGGGCGGCCGGCAGCGCGTCGAGGCCGTAGTGGATCGTCTCGAGCTTGGCGGGCGGCAAGCCGGCTGCGATGTGAAAGTGCGCACCGCGTCGGAGATGGCGATGATCCGCTTGGCGCCCATCATCAAGCCCCGGTCGACGTAGCGAAATGGCCCGAGCAGGTAGCGATCGTCGTTGTGCCGCGTCGAGACGAACGGGGTGCGCGCCAGCCGCGCGGCCAGCGACCCGTAGGCGTCCGCATGAACCATGTGGGTGTGGACGAGGTCGGGGCGCTCGGCCCGCACGCGGGCGGCGACGGCAGCTGCCAGTCGCGGTGAGACGTGCGGGCCGCAATGCACCCGGGTCCACGGAATCTCGCGGTCATCGAGCGCCTGATGGAAGCGCTCGGCATCGAGGCCGCCGTCCAGCGACAGGAAACGCGCGTCGACTCCACGCTCGCGAAGCGCCGGCAGCAGCGCGAGCAGGTGCTGCTCCGCACCGCCGATTCCCTGCACCTTGGTCATGTGCAGGACTCTCACCGGGCGAGGATCTCCGCGTAGACGGCTCCGACCTCGTCGACCATCCGGGAGGTCGAGAAGCGTTCCCGCATGCGCTCGGCGCCTCTGCCGCCGAGCGCGACCCGCAGCTTCGGGTCGGCCTGCAGCTGGCGCAGGCGACCGGCAAGCATCTCGACGTCGCCGATCGGTGCCAGATAGCCGGTCTCGCCGTCGTCGACGACCGTCCGGGTCCCGCCGGCGTCGGTGGCGACCACCGGCAACCCGGCGGCCAGCGCCTCGATCGCGACGACCGGCGCACCCTCGTTCGCCGAGGTGAGCAGGAAGGCGTCGAAGGCGCCGTACCACGCGCCCATGTCCTCGACATAGCCGAGGATGTGCAGGCGGTTGCCGAGCCCGAGCTCGCGAGCCTCGCGCTCGACGTCGGGGCGGAGCTCTCCGTCGCCCGCGAGCACGAGCACGCTTCCGGGTACGAGCTGCGCGGTTCGCACGAGGTCGAGCGGACGCTTGATCTCCGAGAGGCGGCCGGCCCAGCCGATCACGAAGTCCTCATCGTCGACTGCGAGTTCGGCTCGCTTGGGAGCTCGCGCTGTGGCCGCCGGTCCGACCCGGGCATCGAGCGCGAAGCCGTAGTGGACCACCGTCACCTTCCCGGCAGGGGCGATCCGGAACCGGACGAGATCGTCGCGGACCTGGTCGCTGACCGCCACGATCCGGTCGGTGCAGCGGGCGAGCACGCGTTCGATCAGCCGGAAGACCCGTTCGCGGCGATCGTCGAAGTAGCCGGAGAGAACATGACCGTGAAAGGTGTGCACGACGGCGCGCGGCCGACCGCGCCCGGCGACGAGCGCGGCGAGCCTTCCGGTCGTACCCGCCTTCGCCGTGTGCGTGTGCAGAACGTCGGGCCGGCGTCGACGCAGCAGCCCCCGCAGGGTCAGGAGGGTGCGGAGGTCGTCGGCGGGATTGACCTCTCGCCGCAGGGTCGGCAGATGGAGGTACGGAACGCCAAGGCTCGGCCGCGAGGCTCTCCATCGACGCTTCGCCGTCGTGGATGCGACCGGCCACGACCAGGACGTCGTTGCCCTGTGCACGCTGGCCGGCTGCCAGCTCGAGCACGGACAGGGCCGCGCCACCGACATTCAGCCGGGTGATCAGGTGCACGATCTTCACTCTGCGAGCGTCACCGATCTCGAGGACGCGAGGATCACGCCGGCTACGAGCCAGAAGCTCGCGGCGAGCGGGGTCCCGCCGAAGAGGCCCTCGCCCGCCAGCGCCCCGATCGAGGCCGCGAGCCACGCAGCCGGCAGGGACCCCGCGACGGAGGCGTTGCGCCTCGCGGCGCGGAGCGCGGCGCGGGCAAGCCCGGCGAGGGTCGCGAGCATCGCAAGCCCGCCGAGGATGCCGAGCTCGTAGAGGATCTGGTCCCAGGCCTGCTGGGGGATGAACGGTTTGGTCGCAGGCGGGAAGTAGGTCGGCGGCTGATCCGAGAAGCGCCTGCGGGCAGCGGGCAGGTAGACCGTGAACGCCTTCGGAGGCAGCTCGCCGTACCAGCCGGTGCCGGCCAGCGGGTGGGCGAGAAAGACGCGCCCACCGATGTAGGCATAGATCAGCCGCTGGCTCCAGCTCGCGGCGTACTGACCCGGTCGCGTCTCCGGCTTGCCGAACCACGCCTGCAGGAAGCCGAGGTCGCCCGCGCGAATGACGAGCGTGCCGCCGGTGATCACAGCGACCAGCGCGATGGTGACGGCGATTCGGCGCGGCGTCAGCTCGTGCCGGGCGCGGGCGACGCCCAGCAGGGCCAGCGCGCCGAGATACAAGCCGACGAGGCTCGCGAGCGCAGCCCCGAGCACGCAGCCGACACTGCCCGCGACGATCGCGACGGTTGCCCGACGCCGGCTGCCGCCCGTGAACATGACGGCGAGCCCGTAGAGCAGAGGCAAGGTTGCGAGCGCCGCGAAGTCGTGCTCGCCGAGAAACGAGGCCTGCCGCCCTCCGGCCGTCACGAAACGGACGAGACCGACCACGTCCGCGGCGATCGTGAACAGCAGGAGAACGTCGACGATCGCCTCCAGCTGGCGTCTCGTCCGAACCAGGACTGCTGCGCCCAGGCCGAGTGCGGCGAGCTCGCTGACCTTGACCCCCGAGACGAGGGCGGTCGTGCCGTTGTCGAGCCCGGTGACCACGACGAGCGCGGTGAACGCCGCCGCTGCGCCCACGCTCGGCCAGAGCTCGCGCGGCAGCCCGTCGCGCGCGATCGAGACCACCGCGGCGAGCGCGAGCGCTGCGAGCAGGATGTCGCCCGGAACGATTGCGACGTCGGTGCCGCCGAACCCGACGTGCACGCCGGGCTGATCTCGTGCACGCACCAGGCAGACCGCTGCCGCCGCGATCAGCAGGGCGAAGCGCGGCGACCGCAGTTGTGGCCACACGGCCATGGCTCTGAGAGCTCCCGCGACCACGCCGCCTACGATAGACGGATGCGCGTCGTGTTCCTCACGGGCATCTGGCCGCCCGACATCGGGGGGCCGGCGACGCATGGGCCGGACTTCGCTGCGTTTCTCCGCGACCGCGGGCATTCGGTGCACGTCGTCACGATGGGCGACAGCGAGCCGAGCGAGCGCCCGGTTCCGGTCGAGTCGATCGCCCGTGGACGCCCATTCGTCGTCCGCTACCCGCTGGTTGCCGCGACGGGGTTCCGGCTGGCGAGGCGCGCCGACGTGGTCTACGCGACCGCGACGTACGCGGCCGCAGCCTTCGCGGCCACCGGCAGGCCGCTCGTCGCGAAGCTCGTCTCGGACCCCGCCTACGAGCGTGCGCGCCGCTACGGGCTCTTCTCGGGCGATCTCGAGAGCGTTCCAGCGCGCGACCGGCCCGCGCGTCGACGTGCTGAAGACGCTGCGCACCGCATCGCTGCGGCGAGCGCGCCGCGTGGTCGTCCCGAGCAACTACCTGGCCGGGATCGCGGCGGGGTGGGGCCTCGACCGCGGGCGGATCGAGGTGCTCGTCAACCCGGCACCGCCGCCGCTCGACGGTCGACCCTGAGCCGCTTTCGCCCGGGACGTTCGTCTTCGTCGGTCGGCTGACCGAGCAGAAAGCGCTTCCGGTTGCGTTCGCGGCGATCGGAGCTGTCGACGGGCGCCCGACTCGAGTCTCGTCGGCGACGGTCGCCGAACGGGGTCGCCTGACGAGGCTCGCCGGCGAGCTCGGGATCGCCGATCGGGTCACGTTCACGGGTGCGCTCTCGCGGGACGAGGTGCTTCGCCAGCTCGCAGGCGCCCGCGCTGCGGTGCTCTCGAGCGCCTGGGAGAATCTGCCGCACGCCGCCGTCGAGGCGCTGTCCGTCGGCACGCCGGTCGTCTCGACCTCGGTCGGCGGCGTTCCGGAGGTCGTGTTCGATGGTGAAAACGGGCTCCTCGTCCCGCCGAACGACCCGGAGGCCTTGGCGGCAGCGCTCCGCCGCGTGCTCAACGACGACGACCTACGCGAGCGGCTCGCGGCTCGCGCCCAGCCGTCGGTCGCGGCAATAGGGCGCGACGCCGACCTACGCGCGGCTCGAGCAGATCCTCGTCGAGGCTGCAGCGTGAAGCCGCGTGTCCTCTTCGTCGGCCGTGGCCGGCTGACGCTGCCGCTCGCGCCGTGGCTGGCGCGGAAGTGGGACGCGCTCGACGAGGTGCTCGACCTGCGCGTGCTGAATGCGGGCACCGGCGTCGGGCGACCCGCGCTTCAGGCTGCTGCCGGATCGGCGCGGAGGCGTTCTATCCGCGGCTCCGTCTCGAGGTCGCCCGCTCGCTTCGCTGCCTTCCCCGCAGAGTGATCGTCGCTTCCGATCCCTACGTCGGCGAGGCGCGCGCGCTTACCGGCCGGAGGCTCGCGCGCGCCCGAGCGAGGCTGGTCGTCGAGGTGCACGGCGACCCGCGCACGTTCACGCGGCTCTACGGCTCGCCTGCGCGCCGCGTCGTCTCGCCGCTGACCGACGCCGTCGCGCGCTCGAGCATCCGTCACGCCGACGCGACGCGGGCGCTCTCCGACTTCACCTCGTCGCTCGATCGAGGACGTCACGGGGCGCCCGGCAACGGCGTGCTTCCCGACCTACAGCGATCTGTCGCGCGTTTCGCGATCCGCCGCTCGTGCCCGGTCCCCGACGAGCGACGCGTCGTGTTCGTCGGCGCGCTCGAGGCAGTACAAGAACGTCGACGGGCTCGCTGCTGCCTGGCGCAGGGTCGCGCGCGACGTCCCGGACGCGCACGCTCGCCGTCGTCGGCAAGGGCTCGCGACATGAGGTGATCGACCGGCTCGTCGCCGAGCTTCCCGGCCAGGTCGAGCACCATCGAGAGCTGCTGCCGCCGCAGGTCGCCGGCGAGATCGACGCCGCGCGCGCGCTCGTCCTCCCCTCGTAGCCCGGAGGGGCTCGGGCGCGTCGTGCTCGAGGCGTTCGCCCGCGGGCGCATGGTGGTCGGCACGAACGGCGGCGGCATCCCCGACATGGCGACCGACGGTCGTCGACGCGCTGCTGATCCCGCGCGCCGACACCGACGCGCTCGTCGCGGCGATCGACCGCGTGCTCGACGACCGGGAGCTCGCCGTTCGTCTCGGTGCGGCCGCGCGCACGACGTACGCGCGCTGGCACCAGACGGTGACCGACTTCGCGGCCGCCTACCGGAGCGCTGGTCGACGACGTGCTCGAGGGCGCGCGCTTGCAGCTCGTCTTCGTGACGCAGGAGCTCGATCCGAATCACGCCGCACTCGCACAGACGCTCGATCTCGTCGGCGCGCTCGCCGACGCGCGTCGACGAGCTCGCGATCGTCGCTCGCGGACGTCGAATGGGACGAGGTCCCGGCGAACGCCGCCGTGCGGACCTTCGAGGCGCACGCGCGAAGCTCGGCCGCGGCTGGCGGTTCGAGCGAGCGCTCGACGGCGTCGCTCGGTGGTGCGGACGCGGTGCTCGTCCACATGGTCCCGCAGTTCGCGCTGCTCGCCGCCCCTGCGCGCGCGCACGGCGCGTGCCGCTCGCGCTCTGGTACACGCACTGGCACGCCGGGCGGCGCGCTGCGCGCCGCGACGCAGCTCGTCGACGTGGTCTTGAGCGTCGACCGCTCGAGCTTCCCGCTCGCGTCTCCGAAGGTGCGCGGGATCGGCCACGCGATCGACGTCGAGCGCTTCGCACGCGAGCCTCCGGCGCCCGCACGACGGCCCGCTGCGGCTGCTCGCCCTGGGTCGCACGGCGCGCTGGAAGGGCCTCGCGACCCTGCTCGACGCGGTCTCGCTCGCGGTCCGCCGCGGCGCCGACGTTGCAGCTCGAGATCCGCGGCCCGTCGCTCACGCCGACGAGCGCGCTGCACCGGCTCGAGCTCGAGCGGCGGATCGCCGCGCGACGACGCTGCTCGCGAAGACGCGTCGCGCTCCTGCCGCCGGTCGCTCGCGCGCGATCGATCCCGGCGCTGCTCACTCCGTCGATCTCGTCGTCAGCCCGAACGAGCCGCGGTCGGGCGCGACGCTCGACAAGGCGGTGTTCGAGGCCGCGGCCTGCGCACGACCGGTGATCTCGACAAACCCGGCGTTCGCCGCGCTCCTCGGCGGCGCTCTCGCTGCCGCTCCTCGCGCCCCCGGCCGATCCCGGGGCGCTCGCCGACGCGATCGCCGCCGTCGCCGGCGCCGGCATCGACGGCACGGGCGGAGTCGGCGAGCGAGCTTCGCGCCGCGTCGTTGCACGGCCACTCGCTGGAGCACTGGGCCGACGCGGTGATCTCGGCCGTGCGGGAGATACGATCGCCGCGTGGGAGGGCCGGTTCTGAGCGGGCGCCCGCTAGGCCGCCCAGCGATGTCGAGGACGTCCGCTCCGACGCGGCCGTACCTCCTCGCTCCGACACCGCTGAAGACGCTCGCGCGGCGGCTTCGCGCAGCGCGGTCGCGCTCGCCGCGATCGACATCGCCGGTCTCGTGCTCGGGCCTCTACGCGGCGCTCGCGCTGCGCTCGCTGATCTTCGACCCGAAGCCGATCCTCTGGGGGCTGCTCTGGGACCACGAGACCGACTGGCTCGCGTTCCTGATCCTGCTGCTCGTCCTCGTCTTCTGGCAGGCGCGCCTCTACGCGCCGCGCGAGATCCGCGAGGCGCGCGGCGCGGGTCGTTCCGAGCGTCTTCCTCGTCGCCGCGCTGTCGCTCGCGTTCGCGATCGGCACCGGCCAGCACTTCACGACCTTCGGCCTCTACGTCGTCGGCGCGCTCTTCGTCGCCGTGCTGATCGGCGCTGTTCCGGGGCAGCTACGAGACCGTAACCGGGCTCGCTGCTGCGTGCGTCCGGCGTGACGCCGCCGCGCGGTGCTCGTCGGCGATCCGAGTCAGCGGGCGCACCTCCGCGAGACGCTCGGTGGCGAGCCGCGGCGGGATCGACTACGAGTTCGTCGGGGAGAGTCGACCTCGGCGCCGGAGGTTCGAAGCCGCGCTGCTCGCGCGAGCCGCTCGACGAGCTGATCGTCGCGGACGCCGGGCGTCGACGAGCCGCGGCTGCTCGAGATCGTCGAGGCTGCGCACCGTCGCGGGTCAAAGTGCGCGTCGCGCCGCGGACGACCGAGCTGCTGGTCGAGCGCGGCGAATACGTCCCGGGACACGGCGTGCCGCTCTTCGAGCTCCGGCCGCCGATCTTCGCCGGCGCCGAGTGGGCGATGAAGCGCGCGTTCGACGTCGTCGTCGCGCACGCTGATCGTCGTCGTCGGGCTGCCCGTTCTGGCTGCTGCTCGCGCTGCTGATCAAGCTGACGTCGCGCGGGCCCGTCCTCTACTCCGACCAGCGGATCGGGCTCGGCGAGCAGCCGTTCCGGATGCTGAAGTTCCGGACGATGGTCGCCGGCGCGGCCGAGCGAGCAGGCCGCGCTCGAGGACGACAACGAGGCATCGGGCGCGCTGTTCAAGATCCGCGACGACCCGCGCGTGACGCCGGTCGGGCGCGTCCTGCGCCGCTTCTCGATCGACGAGGTGCCGAACGTGATCAACGTCCTCCGCGGCGAGATGTCGCTCGTCGGCCCGCGGCCGCTGCCGCTGCGCGACTACAGCCGCTCGAGCCCTGGCACCGGCGCCGCTACAACGTGCTGCCCGGGATGACCGGCCTCTGGCAGATCGCCGGCCGGTCCGACCTGACCTTCGACGACCTCGTGCGCCTCGACTTCTACTACCTCGAGAACTGGTCGATCTGGCTCGACATCTCGATCCTGCTCAAGACGCCCGTCGCGGTCTTCGCCCGCAAGGGCGCGTACTAGCCGGGCGAGTCAGACTCGTGGTTTCGCGCCGCCAGGTCCTTTACGGCGTCGTAACCCGGCTCTGCGACACTTCGGGCTCGATGCGCGCCCCGAAGATCCTCGCCGTCGCGTCCGCCGTCGACCTCGACTTCCGCTACGGGTGCACCCCCGCCTGGTGGCAGCTCTGGAAGGGCCTCTACGAGGAAGGCGTCGACCTCGTCGTCACGCCCTACCGCGGCCGACCGATCGAGTCGCCGTGGTGGCGCACCGCCCCGAACCCCACCTACGCCGAGGGCGAGTCGTTCGCGCGCGCTCGCGATCCGGTCGCGCGGCTCAAGGGCGACTCGCACCTGCGCCGCGCCGAGGACAACCCCGAGGACTCCCTCGGCGACCGGATGACGCGCGAGGTGATCTGGCGCTGGGTGACGCCGCGCTGGCGACGCCATCTCGAGCAGCTGTCGAGCGCGAGCGTCCGGACGCCGTGATCGTCTTCACCGTGCCGATGGCGCACCTCCGCGGCATCCCGACAGCGCTCCGCGAGAAGTTCGGCATCCCGATCGTCTTCTACGACGGCGACGTGCCGATGAGCCTGCCCGAGTTCGGCGGCATGGACACCGGCTTCAACTGGTACCACGACGCCGACCCGTCCGAGTACGACCTGCTCGTCTCGAACTCGGAGGGCGGGCTCGAGCGGCTGCGCGAGCTCGGCGCCCGCCGGGCCGAGGCGGTCTTCTGGGGCGCCGACCCCGAGTTCTTCGCGCCGCAGCGACGGTCGAGAAGGAGATGCGACGTCTTCTTCTACGGCTACGGCGACAAGTTCCGGCGCGACTGGATGGAGGCGATGGTCGGCGAGCCGTCACGGAGCTTGCCCGACGTCGACTTCGCGCTCGGCGGCCGCGACTTCCAGGGCGACACCGGCAGCGCGTCTCGTCGGCGACATCCCGTTCAACGTCTTTGCGCGCACGCATCTCGGCCGCACGCGTCAACCTCTGCATCACGCGCCGGTCGCATGCGACCGTCTACGCCTCGTCGTCCTGCCGGCCGTTCGAGCTCGCCGCCGCAGGCGCGGCGATCGTCTCGAACCCGTACAACGGGATCGAGCGGTGGTTCGAGCCGGGTCCGAGCTGCTCGTCGTCGAACGACGCCGCGGAGGCGGTCGCCGCCTACCGCGAACCTGCTCGACGACCCCGCCCAGGCCGAGGCGATCGGCCGCGGGCGCGCGAGCGAGTGCTCGACGAGCACACCTACCGCCATCGCGCGCGACGGCTGTTCGAGCTCGTCGGCGTCGGAGGTGCCCGGCGTGAGGAAGATCGCGATCGTCCCCGCGTTCAACGAGGAGGACGCGATCGGCCAGGTGATCGACGAGCTGCGCGCTTTCGATCCCGGCTCGACGTCTCGTCGTCGACGACGCCTCGCACGACGCGACGGCAGATCGCGCGCGCGCGCACGGTGCGCACGTGTCGTCGCCCTCCCGTTCAACCTCGGGATCGGCGGCGCCGTGCAGACGGGCTTCCGTTACGCGGCCGAGCAGCGGCTACGACCTCGCCGTCCGGGTCGACGGCGACGGGCAGCACGACCCGGCCGAGCTCGGCCGCTGCTCGTTGCGGCCGTCGTCGCCGACGAGGCCGACATCTGCGTCGGCTCGCGCTTTGCAGGCGCGGACGGTTACCGCTCGTCGGCCGGCGCGGCGGATCGGCATCCGCATCCTCGCCCGGACCGTCTCGCTGCTCACCGGCCAGCGGGTCACCGATACGACGAGCGGGTTCCAGGTGCTGAACCGCAAGGCGATCGAGCTGTTCGCCGCCGACTACCCGCACGACTACCCGGAGGTCGAGGCGGCGGTGATGTCGCACAAGCACCGGCTGCGGCTGGCCGAGGTGCCCGTGACGATGCGCGAGCGCGGTTACCGGCCGCTCCTCGATCCGCGGGCTCCGCACCGTCTACTACATGGCCAAGGTGATGCTCGCGATCCTGGTCGGCGCGCTCCGGCGCCGCGCGACGCCGCTGGAGGACGCGTGATCCTGGGCGCTCCCGGCAGACGCCGCTCAAGGTCTCGCTCGCCGCTGATCGCGGCCTCGTTGCTCCTGCTCGCTCGTCGTCTTCGAGCTGATCCGCTCGCGCCGCCTGCGCGAGCGCTACGCGCTGCTCTGGGTGCTCACCGGGCTCGTGCTGCTCGCCCTGTCGGCGTGGCGCGGCGGGCTCAACACGATCGCGGGCTGGTTCGGCGTCGAGACCTATCCGCCGGCGGTGCTCTTCGCGGTCGCGCTGCTTTTCGTGCTCGCCGTGCTCCTGCACTACTCGACGGTGATCTCGAAGCTGCCGACCAGAACGTGATCCTCGCGCAGCGGGTCGCCCTGCTCGAGCTCGAGCTCAGTGAGGCGGAGCGGCAGCGTACGCCGTGCCGGACGAGCCGCGGCACCAGAAGCGCCAGCGAGCTGAGCACGAGCGCGACCGCCGGGACCGCGAGTCGAGAGCGAACGCCAGAACGCTGCCCCGTCGTAGCCGCTGCGCGCCCCAGATGCACCGACAGCGAAAGCAGCCACCCGCGAGTCGCGAGCGCGCGGAGCGGCGCGCGCAAGCATGCCCGCCGAGCACGCCCGCGACGAGCAGCCACTCGAGCAGCGTGATGCTCCACGACGATCTCGTGAGACCGCGGGCGAGAGCCGGCCGAGCCCAGAATGGCCAGACAGCCGCTGCAGCAGCCGAAGGCGCCAGCAGGCCGCCGGCACAGCGACGGCCAGCGGCCGCAGCAGCGCAGCCGACCGCGGCGGCGAGCCGAGCGCGAAGACGACCGTGTGGCTGCGCAGCCGACGAGCGCCGGGAGCGCCGAGCGCGTCGAATGTCGCCGCGGTACGTGGACAGCATGACAGCAGTTCGCGAGGAACGGCAGCACGACGTAGACGGCCGCCGCAGCGACGCCCGAAGCGCTCGCCGGCGAGCCTGCCGCCGAGCAGCGCAGGTGAGGCGACCGCCGACCGGTGCGAGCACGAGCGCGCGCAACGGTCGAGAGCGCGCCGTCGGTGCCTAGCGTCGCGGCGACGACGCGCGACGCCGACGGCTTCGGCTACCGCAAGCGCGTCGACGGCTCAGGCGGTGACGGCGTGAGCTTCCGCGTACCACGCGATCGTCTTCTCGAGTCCGTCGCGCAGCGCGCGTGCCTCGCGCTCGAAGCCGAACAACTCGCGCGCCCGCGATGCGTCGAGGCTGCGGCGCGGCTGGCCGTTCGGCATCGACGTGTCCCAGACGATGCTCGCCGCCGAAGCCCGTCAGCGTCCGCGATCGTCTCGGCGAGCTCGCGGATCGACGTCTCGACGCCGGTGCCGAGGTTCACCGGCGCCGCGCCGTCGTAGCGCTCCGCGGCGAGCAGCAGCCCTCCGCGCAGTCGTCGACGAAGAGGAACTCGCGGGTCGGCGAGCCGTCGCCCCAGAGGATCACGTCGCCCGTCGCGCCTCGAGCATCTTGCGGATCAGCGCCGGAATCACGTGCGAGGTCGAGGTCGAAGTTGTCGCGCGGCCCGTAGAGGTTCGCCGGCAGAGGAAGATCGCGTTCGAGCCGTACTGCTCGCGGTAGGCCTGCGCGCCGACGAGCACCGACTTCTTCGCGACGCCGTACGGCGCGTTGGTCTCCTCCGGGTAGCCGTTCCAGAGGTCGTCCTCCGAGAACGGCACCGGCGTGAACTTCGGATACGCGCAGACGGTGCCGGCGATCACGAGCTTCGGCACCGCGTGCGCTGCGCGCGAGCTCGAGCACGTGCGCGCCCATCATCAGGTTCGCGTACCAGTAGCGCCCCGGGTTCGCGCGGTTCGCGCCGATGCCGCCGACCTCGGCGGCGAGGTGGAAGACGAGCTCGGGCTGCGCGTCGGCGAACAGCCGCTCGGCGTCGTCGAAGCGTGTCAGGTCGTAGTCGCGGCGCCGCGCGACGAACACGTCGTGGCCCGCGCGCTCGAGCCGCTCGACGAGGTGCGAGCCGAGGAAGCCGCCGCCTCCGGTGACGAGGACACGGGTCATCGCGTCTGGCGTGCGCGCTCCGGCGCGTCAGCCAGTCGACGCGGCCGAGCCACCGCTCGCGGTTCGCGGCGTACCACTGGATCGTGCGCAGCACGCCCTCCTCCCACGAGACCTTCGGCTCCCAGCCGGTCTCCGCGTGCAGCTTCTCGTAGCCGACTCGCAGCGCCATCACGTCGGTGGCGCCCGGACGCAGGCGCTTCTCGTCGTGACCACGTGCCGGTCGTCGGGCCAGAAGCCGTGCTCGGCGCCGATGCGGAGGATCAGGTCGCACCAGTCGGCCATCGAGATGTTCTCGCCTTGGCCGTAGACGTAGACGTCGCCCGGCACGCCTTGCGCCGCGACGGTGAGATGGCCGCGAACGCCGTCTGTGCAGAAGCAGAAGTCGCGCAGCGGCTCGAGCGCGCCGAGCTCGATCTCCGGGCGGGTCAAGCGCCTGCGTGATGATCGTGCCGGTGACGAAGCGCGGGTTCTGGCGCGGGCCGTAGTTGTTGAACATGCGCGTCACGACGCCGGGAACGCCGTAGGCGTCGTGGTAGTTCATGGTCAGGAAGTCGGCGGCGACCTTCGCGGTTGCGTAGATCGACTTCGGGTTGATCGGTGAGCGCTCGTGCAGGATCAGCCCGCCCAGCTCGTCGAAGTCGTGGTGGTGCGCGCTTCCTTCGCGGACGTTCCCGTACTCCTCCGACGTTCCTGCTGTGTCGAACTTCTCGAGCTCGACGTCGTGGTCGACGATCGACTGCAGCAGGTTGAGCGTCCCGACGGTGTTCGCCATCACCGTCTCGTACGGGCGGTGCCAGGACTCGCCGACGTGCGCCTGAGCGCCGAGATGGAACACGTACGGCTTGTCCGGCCGCTGGCACGAGATGGTCGCGGATCAGGTAGTCGATCGAGGTCTTGTCGGTCAGGTCGGCGAAGACGACGCGCAGCCGTCCCTGCAGGTGCCCGATGTTGTTGAGCGCGCCCGAGGAGGTCGCGCGGACGAACGCGATCACGTGGGCGCCGAGGTGCGACGAGCGCCTCGGTCAGATGTGAGCCCATGAAGCCGTCGGCGCCCGTCACGAGGCAGGTGCGCCCGGTGTAGTGCTCGCCGAGCTCCGTCTTCAGACGGTCGAGTTCACCGTCCGACCAGGTGGCTGTATCGTCGCCGGGCACGAATGGAGGGTAAACGCTCACGCGGTCGGGGGGCTGTTCGCAGCGGTCTTCAGACGGGTCTCTCCACTGTCGCCGTCAGCGGTTCGGCGGCTGTTCTCGGCGTCATTCTGTCCCGCAAGTTTGGGCATGGCGTTAAGACCGACGGGTTCTTCGCCGCCTACGGCGTCTACCTCGCGCTCGTGCTCGTCGCAGGCTCGCTCCGGGTCGTCGTCCTGCCGCGCTTCGTCGCCGCCCGGGCGGCCGGCCGCCTGCCCGGCGAGGCGGGCGCCTGGGCGGCCGGCGCTGACGCCACCGTTGGCGGCCGTCGTCCTGTTCGCCGTCGTCTGGCCACACGGGATCGCGAGCGCACTTACGTCGAACCCAAGCGCCCGCGACCAGGCGGCGCTCTTGCTGCCGTGGATCGTCCCTTCGGCCGTCGCCCAGATCTACGGTGGTCTGGTCGCGAGCGCCCTCGCGGCGCTCGACGACTACCGGTGGGCGGCCTACGGTTTTGGGCTCGGCTCGGTCGCCGGCGTCGTATTCACGCTGGCGCTCGTCGGGCATGGAGTCGTCGCCTTCGGCTGGGGGCTCGCGCTGAACGGGGCCGTGTCGCTCGCGATTCCGCTGCTGCCGCTTCTCCGTCGTCGTGGCATGGGTCGGCCGGACGCGCGGACCTGGGGGAGGTTGCTCGAGCTCGGTGAGGGTGTGGCGCTCCCGGTCGCGCTGCAGGGTCTCTACATCGTCGCCTACCGGTTTGCCTCGGGCCTCGGCGCCGGCCGCGGAACGACCTTCTCCTACGCCTATCTGATCGCAGCGTTCCTCGTCTCGATCACGGCGGCGTCGGCCGCGCTGGTCGCCACCGTGCCGTTCGCCCGCGAAGGCTCGTCGCCCGAGCGCGTGGCGCGGCACGTGGTCGCGATCTCATGGCTCTCACTCGTGGTCGTCGCCGCGGCGGCCGGCGTCTTTGCGCTCGCCGGCGAGACGGTCGTCCGGAGGGTGCTCGGCTCCAGCTACGGGGGCGGCACCGGGGCCGAGCTCGGCCGTCTCGTCGTCTACCTCGCGCCGTGGATGGTCGCCTCGGTCGCCGTCACCGTCGCATATCCGCTCGTCTTCGTGCGCGGGCGGGCCCACTGGCTGCCGCTGCTGGCGGGCGGTGTGCTGCTCGCTCAGGTGCTCGTCGAGTGGGCGGGCCGCGCTGCGTTCGGACTCACGGGTGTCGCCGTCGGGCTTGGAGTGACGACGGCACTCGTCCTCGTCGTACTGCTCGCATGGCTCGGTGCGGCTCTGCCGGCTGCCCGCGGCGTCGCGCTTGCGGCGGCAGTCTGCGGCGTCGTTGCGCTAGGGGCCTTCGGCCTGCCCAGGCTGGTGGTCGGGCCGGTCCCGGCCGCCGCCGCCGGGCTCCTTGCGTACGTGCTCGTGCTCTCGGCGTGGCGACCGTCCGGCCTGCGCCATGCGTGGGCGTACATGCGCTCGTTGGAGTAGCGTTCGGCGCCGTGCCTGACCGCGTCAAAGAGCTCGTCCGGCGGTTTGGCCGCACGGGCGTCGGCAAGAACGTGATCCACGCCTCCGTGCTCCGCGATCCGGCGAGCATGCGCTTCGCCAACGTCGAGCGGTGGCCCGACGACGTCCGCGGCTTTGAGGATCTCGCCTTCCTCTTCTCCTCGAACCAGCTCAATCATGGCGTCGCGTCCCTGCAGGTCGACGAGGCGGCGCTGCTCTACCGGCTGGCCAGAGACGCGACGGACGGGCCGTTCGTCGAGATAGGCCGATTCAAGGGCGGCAGCACCTTCATCTTCGCGTCGGCGCTTCCCGACGGTGTCGAGCTTTGGTCGTACGACCTGCACGTCGCGCTCCGACCAGACATGCCCGGCGAGCAACTCGACGCGGAGCTTCGCGCGGCGCTGGCCCGGTTCGGGCTCGAGCGCAAGGTGAACCTGATCGTCGCCGACTCGCGCAAGGTCGAGCCGCCCTCGACGTCGATCGAAGTCCTGTTCATCGACGGCGACCACTCGTACGATGGCGCGCGAGCCGACTTCGACCGCTGGAGCACGTTCGTCCGCCACGGCGGCCACGTGCTGCTGCACGACGCCGTCGACAACGGCGGCTACGGCAATGTCTATCCCGGTGTGGCGCGCGCCGTGGGCGAGATCGAGCACGAGCCGGGGTGGGAGCGTCGAGGAGACGCAGGCTCGATCGCCCACTTCGTCCGTTTGCGGTGAACCTCTTCGCGGTCGTCCTGAACTGGAACGGCGGCGCCGACACGCTTGCCGCGCTTCGCTCGCTCGACGGGATCGAGGCGATCTGCGTCGACAACGGCTCGACCGACGGCTCCGACGCCACGGTCGCAGAGCAGTTCCCCTCGGTCGAGCTGCTTCGGAACGACGCGAACCTCGGCTTCGCCGGCGGCAACAACGCAGGCATCCGGCGAGCGCTCGAGCGCGGGGCGGACTGGGTGTTGCTGCTGAACAACGACGCCACGGCCGAGCCGGGCCTGGCCGCCGCGCTCGCCGAAGCGGCGGCAGCACGTCCGGACGCGGGGCTGCTCGCCTGCAAGATCTTCGCCGAGGACGGGACGAGCGTGCAGTACGCCGGAGCCAGCTTCAACGGCCGGCTCGGCTACTCGGGGCGCGTGGCCACGACCGGCCCCGACACCGTGCGTGATGTCGGACGCGCCGACGGGGCCGCATTCGCGGTCTCGCGAGCCGCCGCAGAGCGCGCCGGCCTTCTCGACGAAACGCTGTTTCTCTACGTCGAGGACGTGGAGTGGTCGCTGCGCATCCGGCGCGCCGGCTTCGGCGTCGTCTTCGTGCCCGGCGCTCGTGTCCGGCACAAGGGATCTGCCGCGAGCGGCGGCCGTGCGTCGACCACCAATCTCTACTACGACACCCGTAACACGATCGTCGTCGCCGAGCGGCACGCGCCGCTGCCGCGCGGGGCGCGCGCGTTCCGTCGAGCAGTGGTCGTAGGCGCCCACCTCGTTCAGGCAGCGCGGCATCCGGCGCGCGGCGAGGCCGCACGCGCCGTGCTCGCCGGCTGGCGCGACGCCAGAGCGGGCCGTTCCGGTCAGAGAAGCTCTGCGTAGACCGAGTCGGTCGCGCGAGCGGTTGCATCCCACGAGTAGCCGGCGGCGCGCTCGAGACCGCGCCTCGTCCACCCGTCAGGCTCGGCGAGCACATCGAGCACTGCGTCCGCGATCGCCTGCCGGTCGCGCGGATCGAAGAGGCGCGCCGCGTCGCCGACCGTTTCCGGGAGCGCCGCCGCGTTCGAGCAGGCGACCGGGCACCCGCAGGCCATCGCCTCGAGCGGAGGCAGGCCGAAGCCCTCGTAGAGCGACGGAAAGACGAGTACCGACGCCCGCTGCATGAGTCCGACGACTTCGTTCCAGGCGATGTGGCCCAGCGCCTCGACGCCGTCGGGCACGTCGTCGAAACTGCCGCCGCCGCTCAGTACCAGCCGTAGCTCGGGTCGCTCCCGACGGATCAGCGCGAACGCCTCGAACAGCCGCTCGTGATTCTTGTGCGGCCAGCGGCGCGCGGGGTAGTAGAGGAACGGCTCACGCTCCGTGCCGGGCAGCAGCCGGGTGTGGTCGAGCCCGAGCGGCACCACCCTGAGGCGCGCCGGATCGAGCCCGAGCTTCTCGACGGCCCGGTCGCGGACGAATTCGCTGATCACGATCACGCGCTCTGCACCACGAAGCGAGCGATGCCAGGCAACGCGACGGAAGGCCCGCTCAGCCCGAGGAAACATTGAGGGTAGGTCGAGGTGCTGGACGTCGTGCAGGGTCACGACGCTCGGCTGGGGCATGGCAGGCAGTGCGATCGTCAGCGGATAGTGGATGATGTGGGCGCCGCGCAGTTCGGCCCGAAGCGGTCCGGGGCGGGTTGCTGCGAGGCTCATCGCGAGCAAGCGCTGCGGGACGCTCTGCGCCCGGCGGTAGCCGCCTGCGACGGCCGCGGGCAGGCCCTCCGAGGCGTCCGGTGCGACGGGGGGTAGGAGCACCCGGTAGCTGTGCGTGCCGCCGCGCGCCAGTGAGCGCAGCAGCTCCCGGACGTAGGTCTCGCTGCCGCCGAGCTCGCCCGGGACCAGCGTCAGCAGCGAGATCCCGACCACTTGACGATCCTACGGACTTACAGGCTTACAGAGCCGTAATCCCCGCTCTTTACACTCCTGCGCAGTGAGTGAGGAATCGAACGAGGTCGCCGCCCTCTTCGCCAAGCTGAAGGAGGAGCTGCGCGCGGCCGGTCCCCGCGGCTCCGACGTTCCGCCCGCCCATGTGCGCCTGTCGGTACGCGACCAGGCCGAGCGCCTGTGGCCGATCTCGGCCGAGCGGCCGATCGTCGGCAAGGCCGGGCCGGTCAAGTCTATCCTGCGCAGACTGATGCGCTGGTACGTCGAGCCTGCGTTCGCCGACCAGCGCGCGTTCAACGACTCGGTGCTGAAGCTGATCGACGATCTTGACGAGCGCATCCAGCGACTCGAAACGGCAATGAGAGTTGCAGTAGCGGCACCGCAGGTGCCGTTCGTGCGTGGCGGGGCGGAGCTGATGGCCGACGACCTCGTCGCTGCGCTCCGGGCGCGTGGCCACGAGGCCGAGCTCGTGACCATGCCCTTCAAGTGGTATCCGGGAACGCGGGTGCTCGACCAGGCGTTCCTCTGGCGCCTCGTCGATCTCACCGAGTCCGACGGCCGGCCGATCGATCGCGTGATCGCGACGAAGTTCCCCGCCTACTGCGTCCGCCATCCGAACAAGGTCGCGTGGGTGCTGCACCAGTTTCGCCAGGCCTACGACTACGACCGCACCGAGCTCGGGCAGTTCTCAGAGTCGCCCGAGGACCGCGCGACCCGCGCAGCGGTGCAGCGGCTCGACGAGGTCGCGCTCGGCGAAGCGCGCCGGGTGTTCGCGACTTCGCAGAACGTCGCAGCCCGACTTCGTCGCTTCAACGGGATCGACGCCGAGGTGCTGCCACACCCGCCGCAGGCGCTCGCGTATCGCAGCGCCGAGCCGGAGGGTTTCATCCTCTCGGTGAACCGGCTTGACCGCGCCAAGCGCATCGATCTGCTGATCGAAGCAGCGAAGGCACAACCCGAACTGCGGGTCGTGATCGCAGGCGAAGGCCCCGACCGCGAACGGCTGGAGCAACTCGCGGGCGGCCTGAACGGGCAGGTCGAGTTCGCAGGCCGCGTCGACGACGCGCGACTCGCCGACCTCTACGCACGCTGTCTCGCCGTCTACTACGCACCTGTCGATGAGGACTTCGGGATGGTTCCCTACGAGGCTTTCCTGTCGGCGAAGCCCGTCGTGACGACGCGGGACGCAGGCGGTCCGCTCGAAGTCGTGCACGATCACGAGACCGGGCTCGTCGTCGCGCCGGACGCAGGCGAGCTCGCTGACGCGTGCACCTACTTGGCCGCGCACGTCGACGAGGCGAAAGCGTGGGGTCGTGCCGGCCACGCAGCCGCCGAGCGCGTGACCTGGGACGCCTGCGTCGACGCACTCCTCGGGTGATCCGATGAAGATCGCCTACTTCTCGCCGATGCCGCCGTCGCGCTCGGGGATCGCCGACTACTCGGCGCTGCTCGTACCGGCGCTCCGTGAGCGGGTGGAGGTCGTCGTCGCCCAGCCGGGAAAGCGCGCGCCGGCCGCCGATGTCGCCCTCTACCACCTCGGCAACGAGCCCGAGGCGCACGGCTGGATCGTCGACGCGCTCCGGAAGCGTCCGGGCGTGATCGTGCTGCACGAGTACGTCCTGCACCACCTCGTCGCCGGCATGACGATCGGCCGCGGCGACGGCCGCGGCTACCTCGAAGCGATGGAACGCGAGCTCGGCGTTGCAGGGCGCCTGCTCGGCCTCGGCGTGCTCGACAACCTGCTGCCGCTTCTCTGGGAGACGCAACCCGAGCGGTTCCCGCTCTCCGGAGCCTTTCTCGATCACGCAACCGGCTTGATCGTGCACTCCGGCTACGTCGCGCGGCGCGCTCGGGAGACTGGCTACGGCGGCCGACTCTGGCAGATCCCTCATCCCGGCTGGCCGCACGGCCCGATCGAGCCCGCGCGTGATGTCTCGGGCGACCCGCTGATCGGGTGCTTCGGCTTCCTGAACATGAACAAGCGGATCCCGCAGCTACTCGAGGCGTTCGCCTCGCTGCGGCGCTCACGCCCGGGCGCGCGGTTGCTGCTCGTCGGCGCGGCCGGGGAGCGGTTCGACGTCGGACGGCGGCTCGAGCGCCTCGGGCTGACCGAAGGCGTCGAGCGCCACGACTACGTGCCGGAGGAGCGGATGTGGTCGCTGATGGCCGCCTGCGACGTGCTCGTCAACCTGCGCTACCCGACGATGGGCGAGACGTCGGGCTCGGTGATTCGCGCACTGTCGCTCGGACGGCCGCTGATCGTCTCGGACGTCGGCTGGTTCAGCGAGCTGCCTGACGACGTCGTGCTGAAGGTGCCGGTCGACGAGTACGAGGTTGCGACCCTCGAAGCAGCGCTCGGCCTCGCTGCCGACCGCGGCGAGGCGCTCGGCGCCAGCGCCCGCAGCTACGTCGAACGGGAGCATTCGCTCGCGCACGTGGCCGACCTGTACGTCGCCGCGCTCGAGACGGCCGCCGGTGGCGATGCGGTCGACGATGCGGTGCTGCTGCGAATCGCAGAGGCGGCAGTCGAGGTCGGCATCGACGACGCGGCGGCGATCGCCTTCGCTGCGGTCGAGGCCGGGATCATCGCGTGACCTTCAGGGTTCGGGCGCCGGGCCTCTGGCTCGCCGCGATCGTCGTCGCCTCCGCCGCGGTGCGCGTCGCCCTCGCTCACCGGATGCCCGCCCCCTGGATCATGGTCGACGAGCTGATCTACTCGGAGCTCGGCAAGTCGTTCGGCTCGGACGGCCGCTTCCTCGTCCGCGGTGTCCCGAGCAGCGGCTACGGCTTCGTCTACCCGGTCCTCCTTGCACCCGCGTTCCGCCACTACGGCTCGGTCACGCACGCATATGCCGCCGCGAAGGCGATTAACGCGTGCGTGATGTCGCTCGCGGCGATCCCGACGTACTTCCTCGCGCGCCGGTTACTTGAACCCGGCCAGTCGCTCGCTGCGGCGGCGCTCGCCGTCGCGATCCCGTCGATGCTCTACACCGGGACGCTGATGACCGAGAACGCGTTCTACCCCGTCTTCGCGCTGGCGGCGCTCCTGCTCGTGCTCATGCTCGAGCGACCGACCGCGTCCCGCCAGGTTCTGTTGCTCGCCGTGTGCGGCCTCGCCTTCGCGACGCGCGCTCAGGCGGTGGCTCTCGTCGGCGCAGCGCTCGTCGCCCCGATCCTGCATGGCCTCATCGAGCGCGACGTCGCAAGGGTGCCGCGCCGGTTCGCGACGCTCTACGGGCTGACCGCGATCGGCGCGGTGGTCACCCTCGCCGGGACGATCGCGCGCGGGCGATCACCGCTCTCGCTGCTCGGCGCGTATCGGGCCGCCACCGATCGCGGCTACTCGATCGTCGAGATCGGCCGGTACATCCTGTGGCACGCCGCGGAGCTCGATCTCTCCCTCGGCGTGGTCGGCTTTGCGGCGCTGATCGCCATGTGGCTCGCGCCGCGCAGCACATCGAGCGGCGCCCGCGCCTTCAGCGCGGCGACCCTGTCGATCACCGTGCTGCTCGTGGTCGAGGTTGGCGGCATTCGCTTCGATGCAGTCGTTTCGGATCGAGGAGCGGAACGACTTCTACGTGGCGCCGTTCGCACTGATCGCTCTGCTCGGGCTTGCCTCTCGCGACGACGTGGTGCCGCGTTCACGGCGCATACTCGCGGTCGCCGTCCTCGTTGCCGGTGTCCTGCCGGTGGCGGTGCCCTTCGCGCGGTTCGTCAACTCCTCGGCCGTCTCCGACACGTTTGGGCTGCTGCCCTGGTGGTGGCTGCAGGATCGACGGGATCCACTTCGGCCCGCTCCGGTACGTCGCGCTCGGCGTCGGGCTCGTCGCCGCGGCGCTCGTCTTCGTCCCGCGGCGGTTCGCGGTCGTCCCGGTCGTCCTGGTCGCGGCGTACTTCGTGCTCGCTTCCGCGATCGTCGAGAACGGCCGGCACGGCATTCGCCAGGCCTCGGCCGGCGGGCTGTTCGCAGGGATCCACCTAGCGCACCCGGACTGGATCGACCGGCGTGTCGGGCGGAACGCCGACGTGTCGTTCGTGTGGCATTACGCCGGCGAGACGAGGCCGCTCTGGAACAACGAATTCTTCAACCGCAGCGTCCACGCCGTCTACACGGTCGACGGGCCTGATCCCGCCGACGGCGGGCTGCCGGAAACGCCCGTGCACGAGCTCGACGACGGCCGTCTGGCAACCGCCACCGGTGCGACGCCGCGCGTTCGCTACGCCGTCTCCTACACCGACATCGCCGGCACGCGGCTCGCGCGCGACCCTGGGATCGGCCTGGCCCTCTACCGGGTCGACGGGCCGATCGTGATCCTCACGCGCGTGCAGGGCGTGTACGCCAACGACACCTGGTCGGGGCGCCGCGTCACGTATCGCCGCCTGCGCTGCACAGGCGGCCAGTTGTCGGTCCGGCTCGGCACCGATTCGCATCTCTTCGCCGGCAAGCAGGTCGTGACGGCCACCGAAGCCGGGCACGTCGTCGCGTCGATCGAGATCGGGCCGACGGATCTTCCGACGCTCGGCGTGGCGCTCGACCCGGATTCGAACAATGTGTGCACCGTCTCCTTCACGATGTCCACGCTTCGCGTCCCGGCGGCTGTCCAGCCCGGAAGCTCCGACCGGCGGAAGCTCGGCGCGCACTTCTTCTCGTTCGATTTCAGCGGATGAGGATCGCCTTCGACGTCAGCCCGCTGTCGCACGAGCGCACCGGTGTCAACAACTACATCCGGGGCTCGCTGTCCGGGCTCGCCGAGGTCGCGGCCGAGCACGGCGACGAGGTGGTCGCGTTCGCGCCCACGTCACCCGCGGGCAAGCGCGTCATCCCGGAGGCACTCACCGGCATCGACGTCGAGCTGCGCTTGTTGAGGTTTCCGTTCGCGCATGCGTGGCGCACCGGCTGGTCGGCGGTCGGTCACCCGGCTGCCGAGCGCTGGCTCGGCCCGTTCGACGCGCTCCACTTCAGCGACTGGATGTACCCACCCCAACGACAGGGCGTGCGTGCGACGACGATCCACGATCTCGTGCCGTTGCATCATCCAGAATGGACGACGAGGCGCACCGAGGCGATGCACGGGCGCAAGTACAGGAACGCAGCGGCAACATGCAGCGTGGTTTTCGCCAACTCGTCCTTCACCGCCGACGACTTTGCGAGCACGCTCTCGTTCCCGCGTGAGCGGGTGCTCGTCGCGCCTCCCGGAATCGGAATCGAGTACCGCGCCGACGGTCCGGTCGCCGAGCTCGGCGGCGAGTACCTGCTGACGGTCGCGACCCTCGAGCCGAGGAAGAATCTCGGCACGCTCGTCGACGCGTTCGCGCTGCTCGCGGACACCGGGCTGTCGCTGGTCGTCGCCGGCGGAAGCGGCTGGGGCGAGCAGCCCGAGCTCGACCGCCCTGGAATCGTGCGCCTCGGCCGTGTCAGCGACGACGAGCTCGCCCGGCTCTACCGCGGAGCCGCGGCGGTCGTCTACCCGTCTCGGTTCGAAGGGTTCGGGATGCCGATCACGGAGGCGATGGCCTCCGGCGCCCCTGTGGTCGCGTCGGCGCATCCGTCGCTCGATGAAGCCGCCGGTGGGGCCGCGGTGCGCGCCGACCCCGAGAGCCCGCAGGCGATCGCAGAGGCGGTCCGCGAGGCGCTCGCGAGGCGGGAGGAGCTCCGCGCGCTCGGGCTCGCGCACGTCGAGCGCTTCTCGTGGCGACGGGTGGGCGAAGTGTTCCGCGAGGGGTACAGGCGATTCGCGTAGCGCTCGACACCACGCCGCTCGTCCAGACGCGTGCCGGCACGGCGCGCTACGTCCGCGCGCTGCGCGACGGTCTCGGCGACGACGTCGTCGAGCTGCAGTACGCGGCGACATCGAGGTTGCGAACGGTCGCGGCCGACGTGCTGTGGTACCCGCGCCTCCGCGCGCCGGCTGCTGCGGACGTCTTGCACTGCCCGACGTTTCGCGGCCCCGTGCGAGCGACCGGCAAGGTCGTCGTCACGGTGCACGACCTTGCTGTGCTCCGCCACCCGGAATGGTTCAACCGTTGGACGCGGTCGTACTCGCGCCTCGCGGTGCCGCGGGTCCTGCGGGCGGCGACGAGGTTGATCGCGGTCTCCGAGTTCACGAAACGCGAAGTCGTCGAACTGCTCGCGGTGGCACCCGACCGGATCGACGTCGTGCCGAACGGCATCGAGGAGGTCTTCATCCCGGACGGGCCGAAGGCCGACGGCGACTACGCGCTCGCGGTCGGAACGCTCGAACCCCGCAAGAACCTCGCCCGGATCGCACAGGCGGTCGACGGCGAGCTGCGTGTGGTCGGGGCGCGTGGGTGGGGCGGGGTCGATCCGCCGCCGAACGTGACCTGGCTCGGTGACGTTCCCGACGCCGAACTGGCGGCGCTCTATCGCGGAGCGCGCTGCCTCGTCTACGCATCGCTGTACGAGGGCTTCGGGATCCCGGTCGCCGAGGCTCTCGCCTGCGGCTGCCCGGTCGTGACGAGCGCCGACTCGCCGATGCAGGAGTTTGCAGGCGGCGACGCCGTCTACGTGGACCCCACGGATGTCGAGTCGATCCGGGCCGGGATCGGAAGAGCGTTCGCGGCGCCGCCGCGACGGTCCGCCGAGTGGCCCGAAGTCGTCACGCGAACGCGCGCCGTCTACGAGGCGATCGCGTGATCCTGATCGACGCCGATGTGCTCGGCCGCAATCGCACGGGCGAAGAGACCTACGTGCTGAATCTTCTTCGCCAGCTGCCGCGCGTGGCGCCGGACCTTCGCTTCGCGGCGGTCACCCGCCGCCCGGATCTGGTGCCGGCCGGGGTCGAGGCGATCGAGTTGCCGGCAAGGTCGCAAGAAGTACGCATGGCCTGGTCGCTGCCGCGACTGCTGCGCCGCTTGCAGCCGGAGCTCGCGCACTTCCAGCATTCGTTGCCGCTCGGGTGGCGCGGCCGGGCCGTCGTGACGATCCACGACCTGCATTTCGAGCGTGACCCCGGCGTGATGGGGCTGGCGGATCGGTTGACTTTCAAGGCGGTCGTCCCGCGCTCGGCGCGCCGAGCGCTTCACGTCCTGGCGGTCTCGGAGCGCACGAAGCGCGACGCGATCGAGCTGTACGGGTTGCCGGCCGGCAAGATCACGGTGACCCTGCACGGCGTCGATCCCGCGTTCGGCCCCGGAGACGCCGGTGCGGGCGGCTTCGTGCTTTTCGTCGGTGCCGTGCAGGAGCGGAAGAACCCGTTGGCCGCGCTGGCCGCGGCCCGTGCCGTCAACCTTCCGCTCGTCGTCGTCGGGCCCGGAGAAAGAGCCCGGCCTCGCCGCAGCGCTTCGTGCCGGCGGGGCGGAGGTTCGCGGCTGGGTGGAGCAGGCTGAGCTCGCCGAGCTCTACCGCAGTGCCGCTGCGCTCGTCCTGCCGTCCCGCCACGAGGGTTTCGGGATCCCTGTGATCGAGGCGATGGCCAGCGGCACTCCCGTGGTGCTCTCCGCCGACCAGGCGTTGCGAGAGGTTGCCGGCGACGCGGCCTCGTACGCCGAGGACGGCGATTTCGCGGGCGCCCTCGAGCGGGCGCTGGCCGACCGCGAGCGGTTCTCGCGCGCGGGACTCGAGCGCGCGGCTCAGTTCACCTGGGATGCAGCGGCGCGTCTGACCGCGGACGTGTACAGGCAGGTGCTCGCAGGATGAAGGTCGCCGCGGTGATCGTCTCCCACGGCACGCCCGCAGACGTTGCCGAGTCGCTGCCTGCGCTCCGCCCGCAGGTCGACGAGCTCGTGGTGATCGCGAACATCCCGGGCTCGGTTCCGCCGGGCGTCGAGGCCGTTACGAACGACGCGCCACTCGGCTTCGGCGCGAACCTGAACAACGGCTTCGCGCTGACGAGCGCAGAGCTCGTCGTCGCCGTGAACCCCGACGCGGTTCCTGAGCCCGGCGCGATCGCGGCGCTCGCTTCGTTCATGGCGGCGCACCCGCGCTGCGGGGCCGCCGGCCCGCGCATGGAGTTTCCCGACGGGAGCTGGCAGCCGTCACGCCGCCGCTTCCCGACGGTCGCCGGCACGATTGTCCGCCGTACGCCGCTGCGTCTCGTCGTGCCGCAACGCCGGCATTTTCATCTCGACGCAGCCCCTCCGGCTGATCCGGTCGAGGCCGACTGGATGCTCGGGGGCTTCCTGATGCTGCGGCGCGCGATGCTCGACGAGCTCGGCGGTTTCGACGAGGGCTTCCGCCTTTATGGCGAGGACATCGACCTGCAGTACCGGGCGATGCGCGCGGGCTGGGAACGGTGGTACGTCCCGGCCGCAGTCGTCCGCCACGAGCACCAGGCCGAGACAGACAAGCGCTGGCTGACCCGCCGCACCCTCTGGCATTGGGCCGGGATCGCTCGCTTCGTCCGTAAGCATCCGGAACGGCTCCGGTCGTTCTACTAGCCTCGATCAGGCGTGAACGAGTAGCCGACCTGCGCGGCCAGCTTGCGGCCGTCACCGGCTGTGAACGAGCCGACGACCGACCCGTCGACCCGCAAAGGCGCGACCGCTCTGATCCTCAGGAGCTTCTCCTCGCACGGGTCCGAGCGCACCGACGTGCGGACGACACGTTGGCTCGGCCCGGCCGCCGGCTGGCGTTTGTCGATCCGGAGGCTCGAGACCCGGAAGGTGAAGTGCGAGGGCGCCAGCGTGCCGCACGCCGCGGCTGCGGAGCGTGAGGCCGAGATCGTCAGGGTGCCGGGCGTCGGCTGCCTCGCGAAGCGGACGAAGAGCGAAGGCGCTCCCTCGACCATCCACCCGTCGGGCGTGATGCCCGAGACGAGAGACACGATCCGGATCGGATGCGGTACCCGGTAGAGGCTCAAGCCGCCCGCCTGTTCGACGACGGCGCCGGCGATCACGATCTCGGGCTGCGCGACCACCCAGTCGTCGGGCGGCTGCGGGCTGACCGCGCCGTCGGTGCCGGTGAAGTCGGGCGTCACTGTCGGGCCGGGCGGCGGAGCGGTTGCATCCACCGACCAGACGTCCTGGATCGACTGGTTCCAGAACTCGAGGGTCCAGAACGCCTCCGAGCCGGAGAGCGACTTGCCGATGAACATCGTGCGCGAGCGACCGGTGATCCGGTCGATCCAGTCGGGCGGTGTGGGCAGGCGGGAGAGCTCTCCCTTCGCGGGCGAGACCGCCTGGTTCGCGGCGGAGATCTCCCCGGTCAGGTTCCAGGCAACGATGGCCGCACCGCAGACCGCGGTCGCGATCGCGACCGACTGTGTGGCTCGTGTGCGTGCTGCAAGTGCGAGCACGACCCCGGCCGCCAGGATCCCGAAGAGCAGCCATTTGAGATCCGAGTTCGTCCAGAACCACTTCTGGTTCAGCCACTGGAGGATCGAGAGGCCGAACGCGTCGGAGTAGAGGTGCTCGTAGGCGTGATAGGGCGTCGACCAGAGCAGCCAGCCGACGATCCCCGTTGCCGCGGCGAGTGGGAGCGGCCGGAGCCGG
The DNA here is from genome assembly GCA_963847845.1 of uncultured Actinomycetes bacterium. Classification (GTDB taxonomy): domain Bacteria; phylum Actinomycetota; class Thermoleophilia; order Gaiellales; family Gaiellaceae; genus PALSA-600. The sequence continues at coordinate 286,169 of CAWKBI010000003.1, read as the reverse complement.
CGCTGCGCCAGCCATTGCGCTGCTGCGACGAACGCGATCGGGCTCAGGTAGATCAGATTGCGCTCCTCGACGCGGATCGCGAAGTTTGTTGCGAGGTACGACGCCTTCACCGCCGTGTAAATGCAGAACCCGAGCGCGAGCCCGGCGAAGAGCGCGAGCAGCGCCCGATCCTCCCGCGTCTCGATCGGGAGATCGAAGGCCCAGGCCAGTGCGAACAGCAGCGGCAACACGCCGGTGCCGATCGCGAAGGCACCGAGGGCCCAGAGCCCGTACGTGAACATGTGATGCCAGTAGTGGGTGCCGATGTACCAGACGTACGCGTGGTGGATCAGGAACACGTCGAAGGCGATGACGACGCCGATGCCGAGCACCAATGCCCGGAACCGTTCGCCGTTTGTCCAGGCGGCGAACGTCGCCCGCCCCCTGCTGCCCGTCGCCGCGAACACGCAGGCGGCGAGGACCGCGGAGAAGACGATCACCCGCAACTGCTCCCGGACGAACGGGCTGATCACGACGACGATCACCGCGACCGCGATCGTGCGTCGCGTCGGTCGCAGGAGCGCGCGGCCCGTCAGATACGCGGCGAGCGTCGCCCAGAAGTAGGCAAGCGACTCGGGCATCAACACGCCCGTCAGTGCGAGCGACGGGATTGCGGCGCTAGCGATCGCCGCGGCGTAGGACTGCGGTCGGGGCAGGAAGAGTCGCGCCAGCCCGAATGCCGGGAAGATCGTTGCGGTCATGATCACGGCGTTCAGGTACTTCGCTGCCGCGTAGCCCGGGGCTGTCGCACCCGCCCACCATGCCGGCGCCAGGAAATAGGCGTAGATCGAGCCGGGCGACGCGGTGTGCTCCCGGAGTTGCGGGTGCCCGGTGTGCGCCACACCGCGCGAGAGAAGTGACCAGTTCAGCTCGTCGGTGAAGATCCACGGAGACGGGATCCTGGTCGTCTGCCACGCGTAGAGGATCAGCAGCACCAGATACGCGACAATCAGCGGGTAGGCCGCGAGCAGGCGGTCGAGCAGCGTTCGTTGCGGTGGAGCTCGAACGCTGCCGCAGGCCCAGGGTCACGCGGGGGTCGACGTCGACCTCGCGTCGCACGAACTGGCAGTCGATCTCCCGCGCGTCGCAGAGGCGAAGGATCGCAGCGAGCCGTTCGGCCGGGGCGTTCGGGATCGTCACGAAGACGACGTCCGGCCGTGTCTTCTCGACTACCGCGTCGATCGCCGCAGTGCCTCCGGCGACCCGGACGCCGTTCAGGCGTCTGCTGCGCAGGCCCGGGTCGTCGTCGACGAAGCCGACGATGCGCTCCCCGGGCGTCTCGCGGAGCTCCCGCAAGAGGCTGCGGCCTGCACGGCCGGCACCGACGATCAATACCCGTCGGCCCTCACGATGACGGGCGATCTCGATCGCGTGGACGATTGCCCGCTCCGCGAATCGAGCAACGGTGAGCGCGAGCGAGCAGATCAATGCGTCGATCACGAAGACGCTGCGGGAGAAGTCGCCGAGCGAGCCTTGCGTGAGCACGACGATCCCGAGTGCGGCAATGCCCGAGACGACGACAGCCGTCGTAGCCCGCAGCGCATCGCGTGCGCTCGCGTAGCGCCAGACGCCGGCGTACATGCCGAGGAGCAGCAGTGCGACGTAGCGGCAGAGCAGCAGCACCGGCAGCGCGAGCAGGAACAGGTGGCGCTGGTTGAACGTCCCCGTGCCGTCGAAGCGCAAGAGGTACGAGCCGAGGAAGGATGCAGAGATCAGCGCGCCGTCGACGACGACTTCCGCGATCCGCCTCGAGTAGAGGTAGATGCGGTTCGTGCGTCCGCGGTCGACGTCGGCGAGAAAGCTCCCGAACTGGATCAACAACGCGAACGTGACGAGCACGCCCAGCGTTGCAACGCGTCCGTTGCCGAATGCCTCGTAGGCGAGGCTCGTCGCTCCGAGCGCCGCCGAAACGAGAGCCAGCAGCACGACCGCTCCGGTCTCGGAGACCCCGAGCGAGACGAGACGGTGCGAGCTGTGGTCGCGTCCGCCCTGGGAGACGGGCCGTCCGTCGAGCAAGCGCACGATCGTGACCAGCGTCGTGTCGAGAATCGGAACCGCGAGCACCAGGACCGGCAGCACCAGCGTTGCGACGGTCGACGAGGCGACGGTGTAGCTCGAGGCGAGGCCGAGCGATGCGAGGGTGAAGCCGATCAGCTGCGAGCCGCTGTCGCCCATCCACGCGAGCGCCCGATGGCCCGGGCGCAGGTTGAACGGCAGGAAGCCGACGACGGCGAGCGCGAGCGCGAGCGAGATGACGAGCACGAGTCGTGAGCCGTGCTGGATCGCGACCGACGAGGCGAAGAACGCCGCCGAGATCACCGCGAGGCTGCCGGCAAGCCCGTCCATGTTGTCGAGCAGGTTGAAGGCGTTCGTCATTCCGACGAGCCAGACGACACCGATCGGAATCGCGATCCACGGCCTGTGCACGAGCTCGACGCCGGTGCCGGTCGAGAGGACGATCGCAGCCCCACCGAGCTGCGCTGCGAGCTTCGCGAGCGGCGGCAGCGTCCACAGGTCGTCGACGAGGCCGGCGACGAAGAGCACGCTCGCGCCGGCGAAGATCCCGACCAGCTGCCGGTCGGCAGTGAGGGGGCCGGCAAGCACGGCCAGCCAGACTCCGACCGAGAGACCGACGTAGATGCCGACACCGCCGACGAGCGGTGTTGCCGCGCCGCGCCACCTACTCTGGTCGGGCACCGCTTCGAGCCCGTGCGAGACGCGCGTCCGTAGCAGGACCCAGACGACGAGCAGGGCCGCGGGGAGAGCGGAGACGGCCGCGAGTGCGCTCACAGGCGGTGAGGGTAGGCGACCGGTGTTAGGGCCGTGTTTGCCGGCACGAGGCGTCCCTACACTACTTCGGGCTGATGATGGTCTACGCCGACCTGCTGCGTTACCGCGAGCTCTTCTCGAACCTCTTCCGGCGGGATTTCCACGCGAAATACAAGGGGTCGGTGCTCGGGGTCGCATGGTCGCTGCTGAACCCGCTCGTCCTGCTCGGGGTCTATCTCGTCGTCTTCGGGATCCTGATCAAGAACGGGGACATCCCGCACTACCCGATCTACCTGCTCGCGGGTCTCGCCTGCTGGATCTTCTTCTCGGTCTCGCTCCAGTCGGCGGCTCGCTCGATGATCGACAGCGCCGAGCTGATCAAGAAAGTTCGGTTCCCGCGGCAGCTCGTCGCGTTCTCGATGGTCGCGACGCAGGCCGTCACCTACGGGCTGATGATGGTGATCCTGGTCGCGCTCTCACTCGTGTTCGTCCCGGAGGCGCGCTCGACGGTGTGGGTGGCAATTCCGCTGGCGGTGCTCTTCGCCGGCCTGGTCGGCGGGCTCGCGCTCCTCGTCGCGTGCCTGAACGTGCTCTTCCGCGACGTCGAGCACATCCTCACGGCCGCGCTCCTTCCGTGGTTCTTCCTGACGCCGATTCTCTGGTCGGTCGCGACACTGCACCCGAATGCGCGGAGCCACCACGCGCTCCTCGACGTGCTCCGCTGGGGGAACCCGGTTGCGCCGCCGATCTTCGCCGTTCGCGACGCGCTCTGGTCGGGGCATCTGCCGCGACTCGCTGACGTCGTCTATCTCGCGGTCGCCGCGGGCATCGCGCTCGTCCTCGGTGCGCTCGTCTTCCGCGCAGTCGACGACCGCATTGCCGTCGAGCTTTGACGAGCCCCGTTACCGCTCGAGTTCGTCGACGATTCGACTGCGAGCGCCGATCAGATGTGCCGCAGGACGATTCGGCCGTCGTAGATCCAGGGCTCGTCCCGTGGCGCGGCGAACGCAGGCAGCCCGGCGATTTCGCCGAGCGACTCGAGCTCGATCCCCTCGAGCGTCGAGGGTGCGAGCAGCGGAGCGCTGAAGCCGGGGATGCGCCCAAGGCCGGGCGCGTAGGGAGCGAGCTCCCGCGGGCGCCTACTGAACAGCCCGGCCGGCCACTCGACCGCGCCCGAGACGACCCCGTAGCCCTCGCCATGGGCTGCGCGCACACGCTCCTCCCAGTCCGCGGCTCGCTCGAAACCGGTCGGGAGCACCGCGTTCGGCTCGCCGACCCTGGGCGCGACGTCGACGTCCTGGGCAAGCATCGGGCTGCCGAGCTCCGAGAACCACGCGCGCAGCTCGGCCACTAGGTCGAAGGCGAGCCGGTAGCGGCCGGGCGGGATCGGTGCGCGCACCTCGACGTCGACCAGCGCGCTCTCACCGGGCGCGAGCGCCGGTGCGTCGGTACGGATCCCGTCCCAGACGATCGGGTTGTCGCGGCTGTCCAGCCAGTGGTACGAGATGAACGTGCCGGAAGACCAGCGCAGTGCGCCGACATTCTCGAGCTCGACGCTTACCCGTTCGACCGTGCCGGCCTCGGGTAGCACTGTCGGGGGTGCGCCGAAGCGGACGGCGAGTGGGCCTCTGGACACGGCTGGCTAGCCTAACCGGCATGGAACCGCTTCTCGTGCGCGCCGCCCGGCGCGAACCGGTCGAGCGGACGCCCGTGTGGTTCATGCGGCAGGCGGGCCGCTCGCTGCCCGAATACCGCGCACTTCGTGAAGAGCACCCGTTCTGGGAGGTCGCGCACACGCCTGAGCTGTGCGCGGAGGTCACGCTTCAGCCCGTGCGCCGACACGGCGTGGACGCGGCCGTGATGTTCGCCGACATCATGACGCCCGTCCTCGGCATGGGCCTCGATGTCGAGCTCGTGGAAGGTGTCGGGCCCGTCATCGGCGAGCCGATCCGCACGCTCGCGGATGTCGCACGGCTCCACGTGCCGGACCCGGGCGAGGCGTTCGCGCCGCTGCTCGAGGCGATCGCGATCGTCCGCGCCGAGCTCGGCGCCACTCAGGCCGTCGTGGGCTTCTGCGGCGGCCCCTTCACCGTGGCCGGCTATCTCGTCGAAGGCAAGCCGTCGCGCGAGTTCGCGACCGTCAAGACGCTGATGTACCGCGAGCCCGGCGTCTGGGAGGCGCTGCTCGACAAGCTCGCCGACTGCTTCGGCGGCTATCTCGCGGCGCAGGTGGCTGCAGGCGCCGATGTCGTCCAGCTGTTCGACTCCTGGGTCGGAGCGCTCTCGCCGTCCGACTACGAGCGGTACGTCGAACCGTGGTCGGCGCGCATCCTCGCCGCCGTCGACGCCCCGACGATCCACTTCGGCACCGGTGCCTCGACCCTGTTGCCGGCGATGGCTCGTGCCGGGGGGGACGTGATCGGCCTCGACTGGCGCATCCCGCTCGACGAGGGCTGGCGTCTCGTCCCGGACCGTGCCGTTCAGGGAAATCTCGACCCTGCCGTACTGCTTGGGCCATGGGAGCACGTCGAGGAGGCCGCGCGCGATGTGCTTGCTCGCGCTGCCGGCCGGCCTGGCCACATCTTCAACCTCGGGCACGGGGTGCTGCCTCGCACGGATCCCGATCAGATTTCGCGGCTCGCACAGCTGGTCCAGGCGCTACCGTCACCCGTGTGACGGCCGGACGGATCGTCGTCGACCGGGTCTCGCGGACGTTCCGCGTCTACCCGAAGGCGCAGCGAACACTCAAGGATGTGTTCGTCGCGCGCGGCCGCCTCGGTGCCCGCGAAGTGCAGGCGCTGCACGACGTGTCGCTCACGATCGAGCCGGGTGAGGCGGTCGGGCTGGTCGGGCGGAACGGCTCGGGCAAGTCGACGCTGCTCCGGCTCGTCTCCGGGATCATCAAGCCCACCTCCGGCCGGATCGAGGCAGGCGGCCGGATCGCGTCGCTCCTCGAGCTGGGCGCGGGTTTCCATCCCGATTTCACGGGCCGGGAGAACGTGTTTCTGAACGGCTCAATCCACGGCCTGTCACGCGCGAAGGTGCGCGAGGCGATGGACGAGATCGTCGCGTTCGCGGAGCTCGAGAAGTTCATCGACCTGCCCGTGCGCACCTACTCGTCGGGGATGTACATGCGGCTCGGCTTTTCCGTCGCCGCCCACATCCGCTCCGACGTCCTCCTGCTCGACGAGGTGTTCGCGGTGGGTGACGAGCAGTTCCAGCGGAAGTGCTTCGGCAAGATCGCCGAGTTCAAGAATCGCGGCGGCACGATCGTGTTCGTCTCGCACGACGCCCAGGCAGTCGAGCGGCTCTGTGACCGTGCCGTGCTGCTCCGCCAGGGCGAGGTCGCGTTCGACGGGCCGACACAGGAGGCGATCGCGGCGTACCGACGGCTGCTCGCCGCCGACGCCAACCCCGAGGAGCTCGAGGCTGGACTGCGCGAGTGGGGCAGCGGCGAGGCACGCGTCGTCTCGGCGCAGCTGCTCGACGCCTCCGGAGAAGAGCGGTCGCAGTTCGCGGCCGGCGAGCCGTTGACGGTGCGTGTGGTCGTCGCGGCCGAGGCCGCGGTGTCGCCACCGCTCGTCTCGCTCGAGTTGCGAGACGACGGCGGACTCGTGCTGGGGCGCTCGACACAGGCGACGGCGGAGCTCGGCTGGGAGGCGCTTGCGGGCGAGCGCGAGCTGCGCTTTCACGTCGACCGGCTGCCACTTGCCGACGGCCGGTTTCACCTGCGCGTCGCACTGATCGATGCCGCTAGCGGCCGGCCGCTGCATGCACTCGATGACGCGCTGCGGCTGTTCGTCTTCCCGCTCGAACCGTCGACCGGCGCGCTGCTCTTCGAGGGTGAGTGGACGATGGAGGAGACCGGACCGGGCGCGCCAATTGGGCGGTCGTGAGCACTCGCGCCTGCCCCGACTGGCCTCAGTTGATGGAGATCTCGGATCTGCAGTTCCGTCACTACACCCTGCGCGAGGCGCAGCTGCCGACCGACGCGTTCGTGCGGCTCGAAGGCGTCGATCTCGACGCAGTGGCGATCTGTTGCGACCTCGAGGCTCACGTCTACAACCCCGAGCACACCGAAGCAGCTGTGGTCGCCGCGCTTGCAGGCACATATTGGTCCGACGTGAACGAGGCGTCGCACCACCACAGCGAGTAGATCCGAGACCGCCGGTCTCCGGCGGCTCCGCGGGTACTGTGCGCGGGCAGTGGCAACCGTCGTCGTCCCTTTCCGCGGCAACGACCCGAAGCGGCGGCTCGAGCCCATTCCGGACGGCGACCGCCTTCGGATCGCCGAGGCGATGCTCGAGGATGTCCTCGTCGCGGCCCGCACCGTCGGCCGAGTCTTCGTCGTCGCGCTCGACGGGCAGCCCCTCCCGGACGACGTCGACCGCGTCACAGATCCGCATCACGGACAGGGCGCTGCCGTTCGAGCCGCGCTCGACGCCGCTTCGGCGGCGGGCTCGCCGGCGCCGTATCTCGTCGTCAACGCCGACCTGCCGTGCGTGACCGCGCGCGACCTGCTTGCGCTGGCCGGGGCGATCCCGGAGGACGGGCTCGCGATCGTACCGGCGACCGACGGCACGACGAACGCTCTCGGGCTGGCCGACGAACGTCTCTTCACGCCGCTCTACGGTCCCGGTAGTGCCGAGCGATATGCCGCGCTCGGCCCTTCGCGGCTGATCGAGGCGCCGAACCTCGTCGACGACGTCGACACGGCCGACGATCTCGACCGGCTCGCCTCACGCCTCGGAGCGCACACGACGTGCGTGCTCGCAGCGCTCCGCGACGAGGCCGCCTAAGTGAACGTCGTCGTGCTGTCGGGCGGCGTCGGAGGCGCTCGGTTTCTGCGGGGACTCGTCGGTGTCGTCGATCCCGGCGACGTCTCGATCGTCGGCAACGTCGCAGACGACCTGGAAGTTCTGGGCCTGCACGTCTCGCCCGATCTCGACAGCATTCTCTACACGCTCAGCGGGCGCTCCGACGAAGAGCGTGGCTGGGGCCGCGCGGACGAGAGCTGGCGAGCGCTCGAGACCGTCGCCGAGCTCGGCGGCGAGTCGTGGTTTCGGCTCGGCGACCGCGATCTCGGGTTGCACCTGGTCCGCACCACGTTGCTTCGCGAGGGCGCAACACTCTCCGAGGCGACGGAGCAGATCGCGCACGCGCTCGGCCTGCTGCCGGCTCTCTTGCCTGCGACCGACAACCCGCTGCGCACGTTCCTCGAGACGCCGGCGGGGACGTTTCCGTTCCAGACCTGGTTCGTCGCGCGCGGCCACCGCGACGAAGTCGACGCCGTCCACTACGCCGGCTCGCCCGAAGCGGTCGCGGCCCCCGGCGTGCTCCATGCGCTCGCGGCTGCCGAACTGATCGTGATCGCCCCGAGCAATCCGTACGTCTCGATCGGCCCGATCCTCGCGGTCGGAGAGATCCGCGATGCCCTCGTCTCCCGCCGGGTCCCGTGTGTCGCGGTGAGCCCGCTCGTCGACGGGCGCGCCGTGAAGGGCCCGGCTGATCGCATGTTGCAGCGGCTCGCAGGCGGGACCAAGCCCGAGCACGTTGCTTCCTGCTACGAAGGCCTGATCGACGTTCTGGTCGTCGACGAAAGCGACGCGCCGCAGGCGCCGGTACCCGGGGTCGAGCGGACCGTGGTCACGCAGACGCTGATGACCGACCTGTCGGCCGCGCGGCGTCTCGCTGCGGCGACCGTGCACGCGTCCGAGGCCCTTGCATGAGCGTAGGCTCGACGGAGCTCACCACAGAGCGGAGGTGCCGGCCTCGCCGGGGCTGGAGCGGGAAAGTCAGAAGGCAATCGAAGGTTGCTCGATGAGAGTTGCGGTGCTCGGCGGGACCGGCAGTTTCGGGCGTGCGCTCGCAGCGCGGCTTGCGGCGGTCGGCGAGGACGAGATCGTGATCGGGTCACGCGACGCGGCTCGGGCGAGGGGAACGGCGGCGGAGCTGGGCGGCGGTTCGGTCTCCGGCGGGACGAACGAGGACGCCGTGCGGAACGCAGACCTCGTTGTGCTCGCGGTCAAGGCAGACGCCGCGCTCGCCACCGCACGCGCCGTCTCGAGTGCGCTCGGCGTCACGCCGCTTCTCTCCGTGGCAACGGCGATCGAGTTCCGCAAGGGCATCGGCGCGCTTCCCGATCCGGAGGCGCGCAGCCTCGCCGAGCGAATTCAGGACGAGGTCGGCGCCCCGGTCGTCGCCGGCCTGCACTCCGTCGCCGCAGCCAACCTCGACCAGGAGGCGGAGGCGCCTCGGGAGGACGCGTTGATCTGCGGCGACGATCCGGCCGCCAAGCTGCTCGCGCTCGAGCTCGCCTCGAGGATCGTCGCCGGAAACGCTCTCGATGCAGGCCCACTCGCGAGCGCGCGGGCGCTCGAAGGGCTCACCGCCGTGATCGTGAACCTGAACCGCCGCTACAAGGCGCACGTCGGCGTCCGCGTGACCGGCGTCTCCACGACAGCGCCATGATCGAGCTGCTCCCGGTGCGCGGCTTACCGGAGATCCGGCCGGGCGACGACCTTGCGGCGCTGGTCGCCGGGCTCGCCGAGCTTCGTGACGGCGACGTCGTCGTCGTCGCCCAGAAGGTCGTGTCCAAGTCGGAGGGCCGCCTCGTCGCGCTCGACGATCTCGAGCCGTCCGAGAAGGCGCGCGAGCTGGCAGGAGACGAGCGGGACCCTCGCGAGGTGGAAGCGATCCTTCGAGAGGCGCAGCAGATCATCCGGGAGCGGGGTCCGCTCGTGATCGCCCAGACCCGGCACGGCTTCATCTGCGCCTCAGCCGGCGTCGACCACTCGAATGCACCGGAGCCCGGCGTGCTGGTCCTGCTGCCGCTCGATTCCGACGCGAGCGCGCGCGCCCTTCGTGAGCGCTTCCGTGAGCTGAGCGGGGCCGTCGTGGGCGTGATCGTGACCGACTCCTTCGGCCGGCCGTTCCGCCAGGGAACGACCGACGTGGCGATCGGGTTGGCGGGCGTGCCGGCGATTGTCGACCTGCGCGGGACGCGGGACAGGATCGGCTACGAGCTTCGCTCGAGCCGCGTCGCCGTCGCCGATGAGATCGCCGGCGCGGCCGATCTGGCACGTGGGAAAGCCGAGGGGATCCCGGTTGTGATCGTGCGCGGACTGCGGCTCGACGGCCAGCCCGGCACGGCGCAAGAGCTCGTGATCGAGCCCGAACTAGACCTCTTTCGCTGACCCGCGACACCTCTCGGTGTATGGATTTTGCAAGGATCGAGCGGCTTCAAGAGTGGTCGGAGCAGGGTTCGCGCGTCCACTCTTAACAAATTCCTGATCTCTTCCGTCCGCGACCCCGGCTCGCTCGCTACCGTGCTGCGGTCGCTGGCGGGTGGGAAGCCCAAGCGCTCGCCGGCGCAGTCTCAAAGCCACTACGGCACCCCCAAAGCCACTGCGGACCTCGGGCCAAGGAGGACGACCAAAGCCATGCTTTCCCTGCCGCTCCGGCGACTCAGCTGGAGCTCAACTGCGTTTGCCTGTGCACTGGCGCTGTTTCTGACGGCGACTGCTCTCGCGGTCGCGAACGTCGCGCGTGCGCAGCAGACCGTGCGCCCGGCCGAATCGGTGGGGGCGATGCGGTCGCTCGCCGATCACTATCGCCGGGTCGCCTGGGAGTTCCAAAGCGCCGCCCAGACGCGGCGGACGCCGACCTCGTTCTCGTACCGGCGGAGCACCGACCCGGACTACCTGCACTGGACGATCGCGTCCTGGACCCGGCGGGCCGAAGGCGCCCGGCGCCTCGCCCTCCGCTCGCTGCACAAGCGCCTCGCGGTGAAGTTGCCGAACCCGCCCGGCCTGCGCGCCTCGGCGGCGACCCGGCTCCTCTACAGCCGTCGCCTGGCCTTGAGCCTGCGGAAGATCTATCCCGGCCGGGTGACCCGGACGTTCGCCTCGGCACACGCCAGCACCGGCACCGGCACGCTTCGCCTCTGGCAGGAGCGGGCCGCCGCGGCCGCGATCCTCGTCTCACAGCACGCCGTGCGGCGGGCACAGATTGCCGCCTCGTTGAACGACGCGTTCCTCTGCATCCATCGCTACGAGGGAGCGTGGACGGCCAACACGGGTAACGGCTACTACGGCGGCCTGCAGATGGACAGGCGCTTTATGGAGCTCTACGGGTCGGAATTCGTCGATCGCTGGGGAACCGCCGACAACTGGCCTTCCTGGGCGCAGCTCGAGACTGCGGCCCGGGCGCACGACTCCGGCCGCGGCTTCACGCCGTGGCCGAACACGGCCCGGTTCTGCGGCCTGCTTTAGCGCGGCCTTCCGGCCCTGGCTCTCAAGGCGCGCAGCGTACGCGCCGATGTAGGCGCAATGGCTCGGATTGCGGCTGCGACAGAAGCCCCCGTCGACGGGGGGCTTTCGATCAACGAGGGCGTTCGGCCCGAGGCGCTCGTCGAGTCCTACCGGCGCCTCGCCGAGGTTTTCCACGAGGTGATGTCCGAGCAAAGCCTCGGCGCGCTCCTCGACCGCATCGCCGTGACTCTCTCCGACTTGATGCCGTACGAGGCCCTGCACATCTACGAGGCCGACGACGCGCGCCGCGAGCTCGTTCCCGTCTTCGCCCGGTCGCCGGAGTACGAGGAAGAGATCATGAACGACCGGCCCCACTACGACTCGGGCCTTACCGGCTGGGCCGTCTCCAACCGAACACCGGTTTGGACGAACCGCGCCGACCTCGACCCGCGGACCAGTGTCATTCCCGGCACGCCCAACGAGCCCGAGGCGCTGATCGTCGTCCCGCTGATCGCGCGCGGCGCTGTCAAGGGAGCTCTCAACATCTACCGGCTCGGTGCAGAGGCGAAGTTCGAGGAGCACGAGTTCGAGCTTGCGAAATGGTTCGGCGACGCAGCAGCTCTCGCGCTCGACAACGCCCGGATCCGTGCAGGCCTCGAGCATCTCGCGCAGACGGATTCGCTGACCGGCCTCTACAATCACCGCTACTTCCACGAACGACTGCGCGCCGAGCTGACGCGCGCCTCGCGATCGCATGACGCCGTTGCGGTCCTGATGTTCGACCTCGACGACTTCAAGCGCGTGAACGACGTCTACGGGCACGCGCAGGGCGACGAGCTGCTGATCGAAGTGGGCAGGCTCGCTTCCGAGATCGTACGCGGCTCCGATGTCGTGTGCCGGATCGGCGGCGAGGAGTTCGGTGTGATCATGCCGTCGTGTGACGCCCGCGACGCGCTCGGACTGGCAATCCGCCTCGTTCGGCGCCTTGCCGATACCGAGTTCGATCCGACCGGCCGCGTCACGATCTCCCTGGGCGTCGCTGAGGGCCCGCAACACGCGATGAATCCGCGGGACCTGATCGCCTGCGCCGAGGCGGCGATGATGACCGCCAAGGCGCAGGGGAAGAATCAGACGGTTCTCTACGGCGATCGCGAGATCGAGCGGCCGGCGACCGATCCCGGCCCGCGCGACGACCGTTCGATCGCGCATCTGAAGATGCTCCAGTCGCTCGCCGGCAAGCTCAACCGCCTGAACGACGTTCGGCAGATCGGCGACACGATCGCCACTGAGCTGCGGCTGCTGATCGACTACCACAACTGCCGCGTGGTGCTTCGACGCGGCGACGACCTGTTGCCGATCGCGTTCGTCGGTGAGTACGACAGCACGGGCGGCGAAGCCGCCGACGTGTACGCGACGAAGGTCGGCCAGGGTGTCACCGGGCGGGCAGTCGAGCGGAATGAGGCGCTGCTGGTCCCGAACGCGCTCGAGTGCGAGTTCGCCTTCCGGATTCCAGGCACCGCCGAGCTCGAGGAGTCGCTCGCCGTCGTGCCGCTTCGTTACGGCTCCCGGGTCACCGGGGCGATCGTGATCTCGAAGCTCGGCATCGACCAGTTCGACGAGGACGACGTTCGACTCCTCGAGGTGCTCTCCGGCCAGGCTTCCGTTGCTTTGGAAAACGCACGCCTCTACGAGCAGCAACGCCGTGAAGCCGAGGGTGCGAAGGCGCTGCTGGCATTCACGGCCGACCTGCAGCATGCGCAGTCGGACGAGGACATCTACACGCTGACCGTCGAAACGGCTGTGGCGCTCTTCGAGACTGAGCGCGCCTCACTTTGGCTCGGCGATGCGTGCGTCGCCGCAGTCGGCGAACCGCTCGTCGACGGGTCGAGCGGCCCGCTCAGCGAGAGCGACGGCGTCGGCGGCCGCATCGTGGTCGATGTCGTCCAGCTCGACGAGGACCGCGAGCGACTGCTAGCGGCGTTCGCGTCTCACGCGTCGGTCGCGATCCAGAAGGCACGGCTCTACTGGAAGCAGCTCGAGGCTGCAGAGATCGCGAGCGCCTTGCTCGGCGTGAGCCGCGAGCTGGCGACGTCCGAATCCCCCGACGATCTTCTGGCCCGCAGCGTCGAGGTCACTGCCCGCGTTTTCGGCACCCCGCGCGTGGCCCTCTTCGTCGAACATGAAGGAGCGCTCGTCGTGCGGGCGTCGTTCGGTTTTGAGAGCAGCGAGCAACTTGCCCGGGTCGAGCCTCCGCGTGCGTCGCTCGAGCTGTCTGAGCCGTTCGTGCTCGAGGAGGGCGACGCGCGTGTGGTCGTCGCACCGATCAGGCTCGAGCGAAGCAGGGTTGCGGGACTTGCGGTCACGGTCACGGATCGCGATCTCGACGAGCGGCAGCTTGCACTCCTCGTCGGGCTCGCACACCAGGCGAAAGTCGCGATCGAGAGCACCGAGCACGTCGCGAGCCTCGAGCGGACGTTCGTCTCCACTGTCGAGGCGCTCGCCAACGCGCTCGAGGCTAGTGACGAGTACACATCGTCGCATGCGCGGTGGATCACCGACGTTGCGCTACTGGTCGGCCAGGAGCTGCAGCTCGATCGCGACACCATGAAGCGTCTCGAGCTCGGCGCGCTCTTCCACGACATCGGCAAGATCGGCGTGCCCTCGGAGATCCTGCGGCGGCCGGGGCCGCTCACCGACGAGGAGTTCGACCTGATCAAGGAGCACCCGGTACTCGGCGAGAAGATCCTGGCGCCGATCGAGCGGCTCGCCGATGTGCGGCCGATCGTCCGCTCGTGTCATGAGCGCTGGGACGGCGCCGGCTATCCCGACGGAAAGCGCGGTGAGGAGATCCCGCTCGAGTCGCGGATTGTCTTCGTCTGCGACGCGTTCCACGCCATGACCAGCGACCGCCCGTACCGAAAGCGGCTGTCACAGGCTGAGGCCGTATCGCGGCTGCGTGATGGCGCCGGGTCGCAGTTCGACCCGGCGGTGGTCGAGACCTTTGCGCGCCTCTACGAGGCGGGCAAGGTCATTGTGCTCGACTGAGCGTCCTCCGGTCGCGCGTCCTCAAGCCTCACGATCTCGCAGACTTCCTCGAAGCCGAGCCGTTTCAGGATCGGATACGAAGTTTCGGGGTTGGCCTGGGTGACGAGTGCCGGCGTGCCCCGTGTGACGGCGTCGTCCCAGCGCGCGCGAACGAGAGCACGGTACAGCCCACGTCCGCGGGCCCAGGTGGCGGTCGAGCCGCCGATCAGGAAGACACCACGCGGCGAGGGGACCGACATCGCGGTCGCCGCGGGTCTACCACCGAGGGTCGCGAGGAACCCGACCGGGATGCCGAGCGCCATCGACTCGTCGAAGTCTGCCCGGAAGCGCCGCCTGCTCTCTTCGCGACGCGCAGGAGGCGTCTCGAAGGCGTCCCATTGCAGTTCGCGTGCCGCTACGAAGTCGTCGTACGTCTCGATCCGGTGCACCTCGACTCCGGCCGGCAGCTCGGCCGGCTCTTTCGTCAGGACGAGGCCGACCGCCCGGGCGACCCGGTCGGCCGGATCGGTCAGCCCCGCCGCGCGCAGCCGTTCGACGATGTCGGCCGGCCGCGCCGACGGCCCGATCCACCAGGTGACGAGCTTCCCCCGTGGGATCAGCGCCCGCGTCAGCGCGAGCAGTTGCGGGACCTCGTCGTCCTCGACCCTTGGGGCGCTGACCGCCGCCCAGTTGGCGCCCTGGATGATGCAGACGCGGCCGTCGTCGTAGCGCGTCACCGACGATCCTTCGACAACGGTCGCGAAGCGGTCAGGCAGCTCTGCGTACTCGCGAAGCTCGTCGGAGCTCATGGCATGCGGCCGTCTCCGCGGTCAGCCTTCCGTGACGAACTCGTCCGCAACGGACAGGGCGTCGTCGAGGATCGCGAGCGCCTCGTCGAGCTCCTCACTGGTGATCGTCAACGGCGGGCAGCACATGACTACGTTCCAGTGCGTCATCAGATAGAGGCCGCGATCGAGCGCGCGCTTCAGCACAGCGCCCATCGGCTTCGCGTCCTCGCCCGCGCCGTTGAAGGGGACGAGAGGCTCACGCGTTCGGCGGTTCTTGACCAGCTCGAGCCCCCAGAAGCAGCCCAGGCCGCGCACCTCGCCGACAGACGGATGCCGCTCGGCGAGCTTCGCGAGCTCCATCCGGAAGACCTCGCCGCTCGCAGCGGCCTGCTCGACGATCCCCTCTTCCTGGAACGCCTCGATCGAAGCGACGCCCGACGCGCAGGCGAGTGGGTGACCGCTGTAAGTGAGACCGCCGGCGAAGTACCGGCCCCGCACCCAGTCGGCGATCGGCTCACGCACGACCATCGCCCCGAGCGGGACGTAGCCGGAGTTGATCCCCTTTGCGACCGTGAGGATGTCCGGGACGACGTCCCAGTGATCGACGGCGAACCACTTGCCGGTGCGGCCGAAGCCCGCCATCACCTCGTCGCAGATCAGCAGGATCCCGTGCTTGTCGCACGTTTCGCGGATCGACTGCAGGTAGCCGTCGGGCGGGACGATGATCCCGTTCGTCCCTGTCACTGTCTCGAGGATCACAGCCGCCACCGTGTGCGCACCCTCGTACTGGAGGATCTCCTCGAGATGCGGCCCGCCCGAGCAGACGGGGCACGGGTCGGGGTGGCCCGCAGGGCAGCGATACGTGTACGGGTCGAACATCCTGACGACGCCAGGCAGACCGGGCTCCGCAGGCCAGCGGCGTGGGTCGCCGGTGAGCGTGATCGCGCCCGCGGTCGCTCCGTGGTAGCTGCGGTAGCGCGCGATCACCTTGTGGCGGCCCGTGTACCAGCGCGCGAGCTTGATCGCGTTCTCGTTCGCTTCGGCGCCGCCGTTCGTGAAGAACGACATCGTCAGGTCGCCGGGTGTCACCTCGGCGAGCAGCTTCCCGAGGCGTGAGCGTGACTCGGTCGCCATCGGCGGCCCGATCGTCGCGAGCTTGTCGGCCTGGTCCTTGATCGCCTGCACCACCTTCGGGTGGGAGTGGCCGATCGACACGTTCACGAGCTGCGACGCGAAGTCGAGGTAGCGGTTGCCGTCGTAGTCCCAGAAATGCCTGCCTTCGGCACGCTCGACGGCGATCGGATTGATCGCGTCCTGCACGCTCCACGAGTAGAGGACGTAGCGCTTCGCGTCCTCGACGATCTGGCGTCCAAGCTCGGTGTTCGTCCGCGTCGTGGCCATGCCTCGATCCTAATCATCTAGGCTCCGACCGACCACGCGAGGAGGAACACCGTGACGAACGTCGTCGACGCACCTGCAGCAGTCAAGCCGATCAACCACTGGATCTCGGGCTCCCGGGTCGCCGGCGGCTCTGGCCGCACGAGCCCGGTCTACAACCCCGCGACCGGCGCGCAGTCGGGCGCCGTCGACCTCGCGTCCGTCGACGAGATCGACCACGCCGTCCAGGCGGCGAAGCAGGCGTTTCCCGCTTGGCGCGCACTCTCGCTCGCACGGCGTGCAGAGCTCTTCTTCGCGATTCGCGAGTTGTTCCACGCGAAGCGCGAGGAGATCGCGAAGTTCCTGACGGCCGAGCACGGCAAAGTCCTCTCCGATGCGATGGGCGAGGTGACGCGGGGGCTCGAGGTGATCGAGTTCTGCTGCGGCATCCCGCATCTCCTGAAGGGCGGAATGAGCGAGCAGGTCTCGACCGGCGTCGACGTCTACTCGATCCGCCAGCCGCTCGGGGTCGTCGCGGGCATCACGCCGTTCAACTTCCCGGCGATGGTCCCCATGTGGATGTGGGCGCCGGCTCTCGCCTGCGGCAACACGTTCGTGCTGAAGCCGTCCGAGAAGGATCCGTCGGCCTCGTACTACACCGCCGAGCTGCTCAAGGAAGCCGGCCTGCCGGACGGTGTCTTCAACGTCGTACACGGCGACAAAGTGGCGGTCGACGCGCTGCTCGAGCATCCCGACGTCGCCGCGATCTCGTTCGTCGGCTCGACACCGATCGCGAAGTACGTCTATGAGACCGCGACGGCGAAAGGGAAGAGATGCCAGGCGCTCGGCGGCGCGAAGAATCACATGATCGTGCTGCCCGACGCCGACGTCGACATGGCGGCTGATGCTGCTGTCTCGGCCGGTTACGGCTCGGCAGGAGAGCGCTGCATGGCTGTGTCGATGGTCGTCGCTGTCGGCGACGTCGCCGACCCGCTCGTCGCCGCGATCAAGGAGCGCATCCCGAAGGTCAAGGTCGGCGACGGCATGGACGCCTCGAACGAGATGGGCCCGCTGATCACGCGCGAGCATCGCGACAAGGTCGCCTCGTACATCGACTCGGGCGCCGAGCAGGGCGCGAAGGTCGTCGTCGACGGGCGCACCGACGCTCCCGACGAAGGGTTCTTCCTGGCTCCGTCCCTGCTCGACGACGTCAAGCCCGGCATGAAGGCCTACGAGGACGAGATCTTCGGCCCCGTGCTCGGCGTCACGCGCGTCGACACGTACGAAGAGGCGGTGCGGCTCGTCAATGAGAACCCGTACGGCAACGGCACGGCGCTCTTCACCCGTGACGGCGGTGTGGCGCGTCGGTTCCAGTTCGAAGTGCAGGCGGGAATGGTCGGCATCAACGTCCCGATCCCGGTGCCCGTCGCGTACTACAGCTTCGGTGGCTGGAAGAACTCGCTGTTCGGCGACCGCCACATCTACGGGCCGGAGGGGATCGACTTCTACACGCGGTCGAAGGTTGTCACGTCGCGGTGGCCGGATCCGGCGACGTCGAAGGTCGACCTCGGCTTCCCGCAGACGAGGTAGCGATGCGCATCGTCGTGCTTGGCGCCGGCGGGGTCGGCGGCTCTGCCGCTGCCGTTGCGGCGAAGCGCTCGTTCTTCGAGCGGATGGTGCTCGCCGACGTCGACCAGCGGCGCGCGGACCGGGCGGTCGCGGGCCACGACCACCGCTTCGCGGCGGCGCAGGTCGACGCCGCGAGCGTCGAGCAGATCGTCGCGCTCGCGAAGAGCGAGCGTGCCGACGCCATCCTGAACGCGTGCGACCCGCGCTTCAACTCGCCCATCCTCGAGGCTGCGAGGCAGGCCGGCGTCACGTATCTCGACATGGCGATGACACTGTCCAGGCCCGGCACGCTGCTCGGCTCCGAGCAGCTCGACCAGGACGAGGCCTGGCGCGAGGCAGGGCTCCTGTGTCTCGCTGGGATCGGTGTCGAGCCGGGCCTCTCCGACGTGTTCGCGCGCTACGCCGCCGACAACCTCTTTTCAGAGATCGACGAGCTCGGCGTGCGCGACGGAGCCGACCTGGTCGTCGACGGCTACGACTTCGCGCCGACGTTCTCGATCTGGACGACGATCGAGGAATGCCTCAACCCTCCGCTCGTCTGGGAACGCGATCGAGGCTGGTTCACGACCGAGCCGTTTTCGGAGCCCGAGGTGTTCGACTTCCCGGAGGGCATCGGTCCGCTCGAGTGCGTCAACGTCGAGCACGAAGAGGTCGTGCTGATGCCGCGCTGGATCGACTGCAACCGCGTCACCTTCAAGTACGGCCTGGGTGAGGAGTTCATCGACGTCCTGAAGACGCTGCACAAGCTGGGGCTCGACTCGACCGAGCCGGTGAGCGTGCGCGGCGTCGACGTCGCCCCTCGCGACGTCGTCGCGGCGGCTCTGCCCGATCCGGCGACGCTCGGCGACCGGATGACAGGACGCACCTGCGCCGGGACCTATGTCACTGGCACCGGGAAGGACGGCAAGCCGCGCCGCACCTACCTCTACCACGTGGTCGACAACGAGCAATCGATGCGCGAGTACGGCCACCAAGCTGTCGTCCTGCAGACCGCGCTCAACCCCGTCGTCGCGCTCGAGCTCCTCTCGCAGGGCGTCTGGCAAGGCACGGGCGTGCTCGGGCCGGAGGCGTTCAGAGCGGAGCCGTTCCTCGAGCTGCTCGCCGACTACGGCGCGCCGCACGGCATCTCCGAGCGCTGACTCCTAGCGGGTACCGACGTTCATCCCGAGCAGGCGCGGCAGCGAGGCGATGGCTCGGCCGAGCAGCGGCTCGCGACGGCCGGTCTCGTCGGCCTCCTCGCATGCAAGGATCGCCGCCCGGATTGCTGCCCCTCCGATCGAACGGAACGGCTCCCGTGGCACGCGGGCGCCACCGCGGTGCACGAGCGGCAGCCGCGTCCACTCGTCGTCGCGCCCGAACGCCAGCGAGGCGAGCGCCTGGCCGGCCAGCCAGGAGGGCCCGACCCCGTTGCCGCTGTAGCCGGCGGCGAAGTGCACTCCGCCGCCGGGCGCGGTGCCGACGAACGGCAGGTGGTCGGCCGAGACGTCGATCGGGCCGCCCCACGCACGCTCGACCTTCGCGCCGGCGAGACCGGGGAGCAGGCGGCGCAGGCCGAGCTCGGCGCGGCCTGCGGTCGGCACGTCGTGCGTGAAGCGGCGATCGATCCGATTGCCGCGCCCGATCGGCCCCGAGCCACTGCCCATCAGCACCCGGCCGTCGTTCGTCGTGCGGAAGTAGTGCAGGAACATGCGGGCGTCGACGATTGCCTCGCCGCCTGTCCAGCCGATCGCTTCGACGAGTTCCGGGACCGGCTCGGTGAGCACGACGTAGCTCCCGAACACCGTGAGCCGCCCACGCACCGGACGCCAGTCCGTCATCGCGGCATTCGTTGCGACGACGACCTGGCCGGCGCTGAGTCGCCCGCGTGTGGTCGTGACGAGCCCCGACTCGACAGCCGTGACGCGCGTGCCTTCGTGTACGACCACCCCGCCTTCGAGCGCGCGCCGCCGCAGCGCCCTGACGAGCCTGCCAGGATGGACCGTTCCGGTGTCGGGGAAGAACACGCCGCGCCGAAAGCGCGGCGAGACGCAACACGCGGCCACTTCCGCCGTCGAGAGCGCCACCGCCTGCTCGGGTCGTCCGAGCGATGCGGCGCTCGCGACAGCGTGCTCGACCGCAGCCTCCTGGCGCTCGGTCGTCGCGACCATCAGCATCCCCGCCTCGCGCAACCAGACGTCCTCGTCGAGCGCGCGCACGGCCGGCCGGATTCCCTCCCCCGCAGTCGCGAGCCGGATCGCCGCCTCGTCGCCGAAGAGTCGGTGCAATTCGGCGACGGCCGGCCAGTAGCCCTCGATGAAGCCGCCGTTCCGGCCGCTCGGCCCTGCTCCGCAGTACTCGGCCTCGAGCACGACGATGCTTGCCGACGGATCGCGCTCGCGGACCGCGAGCGCCGTCCAGAGACCGGTGTACCCACCGCCGACGATCGCCACATCGACGTCATGATCACCCTCGAGCGGAGGTGAATCGACGCGCCCGCCTTCGAGGGCGAGCGCGTCTTCGATCCACCAGGGGAGCGCAGCCCCCGGCGAGACGGTGGGTCGCCTCTCTAGCTGTGCGATCGGCAATTGCCACCGGTCGAGTCGACCACGAATGGGGTCGGGGTGGTTGTCACAGGCGCCGACTATGACCTGCCCGCGCCGCGAAGGCAATCAGCGCGAGCGACGCGTTGACGATTGCGACCGCTCCGAAGAGGGCAGCGGCGAACGGCCCACCGTCGTCCCAGCCGAACAACGTGCAGAGGACGACCGAAATGGCGATCAGTCCGAGCCGCTCGGTTCGCGACCAGGTGTCGTAGCCGACGGCCGCGCGCAGCGTTCGCAGCCACCACGGGCCTAATCCTTGAACCACCGCGCTGCTCGCGCGGGCCTGCGCGACGAGCGACGGAATGCGCCGCGCCGCGTCGCGGCCTTTGAAGAAGAGCACGATCGCGAGATAGACGCCGAAATGCACGAACACGTCGCGGCGCTGCCCGTGCGAGAGCGCGAGTGAGAGCACGATCGCTGCAATCACGCCGTCACCCAGGGCGAGGACGAGCGTGGCGAGTGGCGAGCGGGTCAGGAGGCGGCTGAGAGTGCGGCCGGTTTGAGCTCCTCGCCGAACCGCGCCCGCTTGATGAACTGGCCGATTCCCGGTTTCGCGACCAGGCTGTCGTTCTCGACGAGGACGTTCCCCCGCAGCAGGACGACCTCCGGTGAGCCCGTCACCTGCGTACCTTCGTACAGGTTGTAGTCCGAGCGCGAGTGGTGCGTCGCGGCCGAGATCGTCACCTGCTTCTCGGGGTCGAAGACCACGACGTCGGCATCGGAGCCGACCGCGAGGGTGCCCTTTCGCGGATAGAGCCCGAACAGCTTGGCCGGGTTCGTCGCCAGCAGTTCGACCATGCGGTTCAGTGTGATCCTGCCTTCTCGCACGCCGAAGGAATGGATCATCTGCAGCCGGTTCTCGAGCCCTGGGCCGCCGTTCGGGATCTGCGAGAAGTCGTCCTTGCCGTGATCCTTCTGGCCCTTGAAGAGATAGGCGCAATGGTCGGTCGAGATCGCCGAGAGGATGTCGGTGCGCACGGCGTTCCAGAGGACGTCCTGGTTCGCCTTATCGCGGGGCGGAGGCGTGTAGACGTACTTCGCGCCCTCGAAGTCTGGCTGGTCGAGGAACGACTGGTCGATGAAGAAGTACTGCGTGCAGGTCTCGCCGTGCACGTTCCAGCCCTTGTCGCGTGCGATGCGAAGCGGCTCGACGGACTCGGCGCACGAGACGTGCACGACGTAGAGCGGTGCGCCGGCGACGCGCGCGAGCTGGATCGCGCGGTTCGTGGCCTCGCCTTCGGTCTCGGGCGGCCGGGTCAACGCGTGGTAGATCGGATCGGTGTTGCCGGCGGCGAGCGCCTCGCCGACGAGGACCTCGATCGCATCGCCGTTCTCGGCGTGGACCATCACGAGCGCCCCGGTCTCCGCCGCGACCTGCATCGTGCGGAAGAGCGTCTCGTCGTCGACCATCAGCGAGTCCTTGTAGGCCATGAAGAGCTTGTAGGACGTGACACCGTGCTGCTCGGGCAGGCTCGCGAGCTCTTCGAGTGTGCCGCCCTCGCGCAGGTCGGTGACCGCGATATGAAAACCGTTGTCGATCAGCGACTTGCCTTCGCGCTTCGCGTGCCAGAGCTCGAGGGCTTCGCCGAACGTCTGCCCCTTGCCCTGGATGCAGAAGTCGACGTGAGTCGTCGTGCCGCCAAAGGCGGCTGCCGTGTGGCCTGACTCGAAGTCGTCGATCGTCGTCTCCCCGCGCCACGGCATCTCGAGGTGCGTGTGCGGGTCGACACAACCCGGCAGGACGTATTTGCCCGCGGCGTCGATCACCTTGTCGGCCGGCGTGTCGAGCGATTCGCCGATCAGGGAGATCCGCTCGCCGTCGATGAAGACGTCGGCGACGTAGTCGTCCGCCGCCGTGATGATGCGGCCGTTCTTGATCAACACGGACATAGCGGATCTCCCTTCTCGGTCGTTGGTTACTTGCCGCCGGCCGTCAGCTTGACGGTCGCCGCCTTCCAGCTCTTGCCGTTCACGTCGACGCCGGCAGCCTTCAGCTGCGCGAGCGCCCGCTTTGCGTAGGTGTAGTTCGTCGCACCCGACGGCGCCTTCTTGATCACGCCGTACGTCTTGGCGATCTTCGCCGTCGCCGAGACCGCCGAGGCGGGCACGGTGCCGATCCCGGTCGTGTTCGGCCAGACGAGCTTGTTGATCTCGTTCAGCTGCCACGTCTGGTGGCCGCGACCGAGCAGCGAGCCGTTCTTGAGCACGGTGTTGACGCACGCCGACTGGTGGTCGCGGCAGTAGATCCAGCCCTGATCAGACGCCTTCAGGAACGCCGTCGCCGTCCTCTGGTTGGCGGGGTCCTTGAGCCAGTCGCCGCGCACGAACACGTTGTCCTCGAGCATGCCGGTCCCGACCTGCGTGCTCGCCATCTTGAAGACGTTCAGGTCGGACAGCTGGTAGAGCTTGCCGGTCGCCGGGTTCTTCGTCTCGAGGACCTGCGCGAGCTCGTTGTAGGTCATCGCCGCTGCTGCGTCGACCTGCTTCTTCAGCAGCAGGGTCATGTCGAACGGCTGGTTGACGATCGTCACGTCGCTCGACTTCGCATGGTTAATCCCGTTCTTCGCAAGCGCGGCGAACAGCTCGGGCTCGTTGCCGCAGCACCACACGCCGACCTTCTTCCCGCGCATCTTTCGGATCGTGTTGATCCCGCTCGACTTCCAGGTCAGCTCGGTCATCCCCGAGCGCTCGAACATCTGCGCGATCGAGACGATGTTGCCGCCCTTCTCACGGGTCGCGAACAGGTTCGGGAGCCAGTCGAGGCCGAACTCCGCCTGTTTGCCGACCACGACCGTCTCGGGCGTGATGCTAGGACCGCCGATCTTGATCTTCACGTCCAGGCCGGCTTTCTTGTAGTACCCCTGCGCGAGCGCCGCGTAGTACCCGGCGAATTGCGCTTGGGTCACCCACTTCAGCTGCAGCGTCACCTTCGTCAGCTTCTGCTGCTTCGGTGCGGCCGTCGCAGTCACGGCACCCCAGGCCACGAGACCCGTGCAGGCCAGAACGAGCAGGCCTGCGATCGCGTGCTTCCGCTTCATCCAGGTTCTCCTTTCGGTGTGCGCGACCGGCCGGCCGCCGTGATCGTCCATTCTCTACTCCAGTCAGTCCGAATGCACGCTTCGGGCTGACGGGTGCCAACTCGTGGTTGCGTGCTCAAGAGCCGCGACGGCGCCGTACATGGCGATCCCGAACGCGCTTGCGAGCATGATTCCGGCCCACGCCCGCGGGAAGTCGAACAGCTGCGAGTCGTTCAAGATGCTGACTCCGAGGGCGTTCGTCGGGCCGCCGAAGTACTCGCCGACGATCGCGCCGATCATCGAGAGCACGGCCGCGACCTTGAGGCCGGTGAACATGAAGGGCAGCGAGCTCGGGATTCGCACGCGGCGGAAGATCGCGGCCTCGCCTCCAGCGTAGGACCGCATCAGCTCGATCGAAGACGGTTGAACCGAGGTCAGCCCTCGCAGCGTGTTGACCATGGTCGGGAAGAAGCAAAGCACGGCCGCGATCGACATCTTCGAGAAGGGGTTCAGCAGCCCGAACCAGTTGTTCGTGATCGGCGAGAAGGCGATGATCGGAACGGCGTTGGCCGCGATCGCGAACGGCATCAGGGCCGCCCCGATCCTGCGGAACCGGGCGAGGAAGAGCGCGGCGAGGATGCCGAGACCGGCGCCGAGCGCGAAGCCGCCCACGGCTTCCTTGAGCGTGTACAGCCCGGCGTGCCAGAGCGCTCCTTTGTTGTCCCAGAAGGCCGTGGCGATGTCGGACGGTTTCGGCAGGAGGAACGCCTGCACGTGAAAGGCCGTCGTCAATCCCTGCCACAGCCCGATCCCGATCGCGAAGACGGCGAGCACCGGCAACCAGTCTTTGAGCTTCCCCGTGATGTTCACGCTGTGTCCTTCCCGCCCGCCGCAAGGGTCTCGCGGACGGCGGTGATCAGCTCGAAGTAGTGCGGGTCCTCACGTGTCTCGGCCGTCCGTGGCTGCTCGAGGTCGACGTCGATCACGGCGGCGACGCGGCCCGGCCGCGCGGACATGACGACCACGCGCGTCGAGAGGAAGACCGCTTCGGCGATCGAGTGGGTGACGAACACGACCGTGCTGCCGGCCTTCTCCCAGATGCGCAGCAGCTCCATGTTCAGCCGTTCGCGCGTCATCTCGTCGAGGGCGCCGAAGGGCTCGTCCATCAGGAGGAGAGCCGGGTCGAAAGAGAGCGCACGGGCGATCGAGACGCGCTGCTGCATGCCCCCCGAGAGCTGCCAGGGCCGACTCGACTCGAACCCGCCGAGCTCGACGAGCTCGAGCATCTCGGCGACGCGGGCGCGCCGGCGGGCGCGGTCCCAGCCGAGCATCTCGAGCGGCAGCGCGACGTTCCGGGCGACAGTGCGCCAGTCGTAGAGCACCGAGTCCTGGAAGACGATGCCGTAGTCGTGGTCGAGCCGTGCCTGGTGCGCGCTTTTCCCGTTGACCATCACCGACCCGCTCGACGGCTGGATCAGGTCCCCGATGATCCGCAGAAGCGTCGACTTGCCGCAGCCTGACGGCCCGATCAGCGAGATGAACTCGCCGGCGCGCAACTCGAGCGCGATGTCCTGCAGCGCCGTGACGCCGGTGCTGAACGACTTCGAGACGCCGTCGAGTGCGACGACCGTCTGCGTCGAGCTGACGCTCATGCGATGTTCTCCGGGGCGCCGCGCAGCACGACCCGCTCGGTCAATGCGACGGCGAGGAAGAACACGATCCCGAGCGCTGCGCAGACGACATTCGTCGCCCAGAGAAAGGTGGGCTCGAGGGAGTAGTACTGGTTGAAGTTGACGATCGCGCCGCCGAGCCCGTTCTGGATCGACGCCGGCGTCTCGCCGATGATCGCGCCGATCACGCTCGCGGTGGCCGAGATCTTGAGCGCTGTGAAGATGTACGGGACCGACGACGGCACGCGCAACTGCCACAGCACGCGCCAGCGGCTGGCGGCGTACGACTCCATCAGCTCGACGGCGCGGGGGTCGACCGAATGCAGCCCGCGCAGGGTGTTGATCGCGACCGGGAAGAAGGTGAGATACGCGGCGAGGATCGCGACCGCCTTCCAGCCTTCGACGCCCTTTGAGCCAAGCCCGACCACCACCATCGGCGCGACGGCGAGGATCGGCACCGTCTGCGAGGCGACGATGTACGGCAGGATCCCG
The DNA here is from genome assembly GCA_963847845.1 of uncultured Actinomycetes bacterium. Taxonomy (GTDB): domain Bacteria; phylum Actinomycetota; class Thermoleophilia; order Gaiellales; family Gaiellaceae; genus PALSA-600. The sequence goes on along the minus strand of CAWKBI010000003.1, from coordinate 260,530 downwards.
CGCTCGAGCAGCCGCGACTGCGAGAGGGCGACGGCCAGCACGAAACCGATCGCGGCGCCGAGGAGGAAGCCCGCGAGCGCCTCCTTGCCGGTGAACCACGTCGCGTGTAGCAGCGCGCGAATGAGCGGTGGGCCGCCGGTCGTCGTGGGCTGTGCGAACGCTGCGAAGACGTCGTGCAGGTGGGGCATCGTCCCGTCGTCGACGGCGAACGGCCAGGTCCAGCCGGTCTCCTCCCAGAGCCACTTGTAGCCCTCCCACAAGCCCCAAAGGGCAGTGACGACCAGCAGCCCGACGCCGACCCGACGCGCGGCCCCTGCGACGCGGCTCTCGGACGTGGCGGCCGGCAGGGCTTCGGTCACGTGTGTGTGATTACCACAACGCGAAGTGCGTTGTATCCTCGCCACGTGGCGCTCGACCCTTCACGCACGGTCGCAGAGCTTCGCGAGCTGCAGGCGCTGACCGGCAACTCCGAAGGCGCTCAGCGCGTCGCGTGGACGGATACGTGGGAACAGGCACGGGAGTTCCTGCGGGCGAAGGTCGAGCCGACCGGCGCGACCGAGTTGGTCGACGAGGCGGGCAACCAGTGGTTCACGCTCGCCGGCGCCTCCGACCGGGTCCTCGTGCTCGGCGGGCACATGGATTCGGTCCCGAACGGCGGCTGGCTCGACGGCTCCCTCAATGTCTTGGCTGGTCTCGAAGTGCTGCGGCGCCTCGCCGAGGACGGCACGCCGCCCTTGACCATCCGCCTCGTCTCGTGGGCGGATGAGGAAGGAGCGCGCTTCGGTCGGTCGTTGTTCGGGTCGTCGGCCGCGGCAGGCTCGATGCGCGATCAGGAAGAGCTTCGCGTGCTTGTCGACCGCGACGGCGTCGCCTTGCCGGACGCGCTCGGCGAGCACGGCGTCGAGCTCGACAATGCGCTGGCCGCTCGGTCACAGCTCGAGGGTGTCGACGCCTACCTCGAACTGCACATCGAGCAGGGGCCGGTGCTCGAGTCGCTCGACCTTCCACTCGGTGTGGTGCTCGGGACCTTCGGGGTCGAGCGCTCGCGCATCACGTGGCGCGGCCAGGCCGCGCACGCCGGGTCGACGCCGATGGACAAGCGCCGAGACGCGCTGGCCGGGGCGGCGAAGCTCGCTCTCTACATCCGCGAGATCGCCGCCGTGACCGGCGGCGGTGCGGTGTGTACCTCGGGTGGTGTGGTGACGCGGCCCGGAATCGTCACGTCGGTGGTCGAGACCGCCGAGCAGTTGCTCGACCAGCGCCATCTCGACGCGTCGGCGCTCGCGCGCATGCTGCAGCTGGCGAAGGACGCCGCCGAGCGTTTTGCCGCCGAGGAGAACATCGACGTCGAGTGGGAGCGGATCTGGAACATCGAGCCGATCCTGTTCGATCCCACGTTGATCGAGCTCGCCGACGAGGCGATCCGGGAAGTCTCAGGTACGTCGCACAAGCTGCCGTCGGGGCCGCTGCACGATGCGGCCGAGGTCGCACGTGCTGGGATTCCCACGGTGATGCTGTTCGTCCAGAGCCTGCGGGGGCTCTCGCACACGAAGCTCGAGGATACGGCCGAGGCGCACCTCGAGCTGAGCGTCCGGGCGCTCGACCGGCTCGCAGCGAAGGCGCTCGAGCGGTTTAGCGCCTGACGGCGGCAGTCGGCGCCGACAGCGACGTTCCGGCTCGGCCCCCGGCCGATGCGACGATCTTCACGCGCAGCCTGTGACTGACGTCGAGCAATGTCAGGCGGTGCGATCGGGTCGTTGCGCCGCGGATCGCCGAGCAGCCCGTGCCGGTCGCGCGGCAGCGAAGCCACTGGTAGCGGTAGGCGGTCGGCGTGCCCGCCCACGAGCCCGCCTCGGCCCGCAGAATCTTCCCGCGCTTCGCCACGCCCGTGATGCGCGGGGCGGCGATGCTCGTCGGCGCCAGCAGCAGGGTCGCCTCGACCGGCGCAGTCTGCGCCGAGGTGGCCGTTCTGCTACCTGCCGCGTTCGAGGCGGTCGCGACCACGCGCAGCGTGTGCCCAGCGTCTGCGTCGGCGGCCGTGTACGAGTCCGCGGTTGCCCCGTCGATCGGGCTACAGGCCGCGCCAAGGGCGTCACAGCGCGCCCACTGCAACGTGACCACTGCGGGCGAGCCGCTCCAGGTGCCGGCCGAGGCCGTCACCGTCTGTCCGACGCGGGCCACTCCGCTGATGCTGGGCGCCGTGAGGCTCGCCGGTGCGACGAGCGCGGGCGTGACGGCCGTGCCGCCACCCGTGCTGCTGCCGCCGCCGCCGGTGCCGCCGCCGCCGCCGCCGCCCCCACCCGAGCCGCCGCCGCTACCGCCGCCGCCGCTACCGCCGCCGCCGCTACCGCCCGACGGGAGCACGATCGGCGTCGCGGCCGAGGTGGCGACGGTGCCGCCGCCACCGTTCGTGGCGGTGACGCGGATCCGCAGCGTCCCGCCGACATCTGGCGGGAGGAGGAGGTAGCTCGCGGCCGTGGCCCCGCCGATGTTGCTGCAGGAGTTCCCCGACGCATCGCAGCGCCGCCACTGGTAGGCGAAGGAGGTCGGCGAGCCCGACCAGGCCCCCGTCGTCGCAGTCAAGTCTTCGCCCTGCTGTGCCGTGCCGCTGATCGCCGGCAGATCGGTGTTGGTCGGTGGCGAGAGCGTGCCGGTGACGGTTCCGGTTTGAGCCGATGTGGCGGAGGTGCTGCCCGAGCTGTTCGCAGCCGTGACCGTGACGCGAAGCGTCGCTCCGACGTCTGCTGCCTGCAGCGCGTACGTCGATGAGGTGGCGGCGGCGATGTCGCTGCACGAGCTTCCGCCCGCGTCGCAGCGCCGCCACTGGTAGCTGTAGGAGGTCGGGGCGCCGCTCCACGTGCCCGGATTCGCGGTCAGTGTGTTGCCCGTCTGTGTGCTTCCGCTGATCGCCGGTGGCGATGTGTTCGTCGGCGCTTGCCCTCCGGAGCCGGAGCCGAGCCGCAACACGAGCGTGCCGGAGCCGCTGACGTCGACGGCGACATCGCCGTTCGGATAGACGCTCTCGACGTGGATCTCGTAGTCGTTCCCGCTCGGGATGGTGAACGAATAGAGGACGACCCACGTGGTGCCCCCGTCGTTCGAGCCGTAGAGGTGGATCTGCGGGTCGGTGATCCCGCCCGTCTCGTGGGTCTCACCGACGAGCCAGGTGTTCCCGATTCTGTTCGACGAATACGACGGATACGACATCGCTGCGAGGGTCGTTCTCGAGCCGGTCGCGGTGTCGAGCTTGAAGATCTGGTTCGAAGGACCTGGGTTGTCGGTCCCCGTGATCAGGGAGGAGCCGTCTGGAGTGAGGATCGCCTCGATCGCGGTGCAGTTGTAGGTCGTGCAGAGCGGGCTCAGCGTCGAGCCGTCGTCGGCGGAGTACCACGTCGCCATCGCCGCCGAGTCCCCGAAGAAGACGTAGAGGCGGTGCTTGACGGAGTCGAACTGAAGGCCGTGAATGTGCCTGAACGCGGTGGATGTGTTCGAGATGGCCCAGGTCGCGCCGCCGTCCGCCGACCGGTAGATGTAGTTCGTATTCACGCTGGGAGCTGCGTTGCTGTAAGTCCCGAGAAAGACGTACCCGTCGCCCTGCGCGATCGATCGCGGGCTGAGCGTCGTGTAACGCACGCTGCAGTCGTCGGCGATGCAGGGGAGGGAGAGCACGGTCGTCCAGGTCGCTCCGTTGTCGGTCGACCGAGCGATGTCCCAATGCGTGGTCGAATCGTAGGCGACGAGCAACGCACCGCCTGCGAGCGGCGTGATGTACCAGGGGCGCTTGCCGATCGTGTCCCAGCCTGTGACCCGCGTCCAGTTGGCGCCCTCGTCGCTCGAGCGCCACAGTTGCGTCGGCGCGTCGATCCGCCGCCCCCAGGCGACGCCGCTTGCGTCAACCGCTTGCGTCTCGTAGTCCGGGTTCGTGACGACCGTCGTCGCGGTGAGCGTCCCGGGCGCTCCGGAGCCGGCCGGGACGAGCACGAACAGCAGCGCGGCGAGCACACCCAGTCGACGGAAACCCGCAGTTTGTACCAACGAACCCAGCCGAAAACGCATGAACCCTCCCAAGCGCAGGATCGCGCCTGGCCGCGACGGGGACGACACCCAAAGGTTCGGGACTCCCTCATCGAACGACCAGCGGCCCGGAGGGGCGCGCTGGGCGGAACCCCGGGTGTCTGATCGTCTTGTGACGTAGTCAGCCGGCGGCGGCTTCGGCGACGACCGGGTTCGAGAGAGTGCCGATCCCCTCGACCTCGACCTCGACGACGTCGCCCGGGGCGAGCGCGAGCTTCGGGTCCCGCGCCCAGCCGACGCCGGGCGGGGTTCCGGTCAGGATCAGGTCGCCCGGCTCGAGCGTGAAGGCGTTCGAGACTGTAGGCGACGAGAAAGCGGACGCCGAAGAGAAGGTCGCGCGTGTTCCCGTCCTGGAGGATCACGCCGTTCAGCCGCTGCACGACGCGCAGGCCCGATCCGTCGCCGAGGTCGGCGACGGGAACGAGCTGGGTGCCGAGTGGGCAGAAGGTGTCGAATCCCTTGGCCCGCGTCCACTGGCTCTCCGCGTACTGGATGTTCCGCGCCGAAAGATCATTCGCGCAGCGATAGCCCCGGACATGGGCGAGCGCCTCGGACTCGGCGATCCGCCGACCGCCGACGCCGATCTCGACTGCGAGCTCCGCCTCGGCATCGACGTGCGTCGCCTCCCGCGGCAGCACGATCGGCTCGCCCGGCCCGATCAGCGTGTTGGTGAACTTCCCGAAGAGCAGCGGAGCCTCGGGAGGACGCATCGCCGAGCTCGGCGGCATGCTCGGCGTAGTTGCGGCCGACGCAGATGATCTTCATGCCGTGATTCTGACCATCTAATCTTCTCGAGACCGCGACGAGGAGATCCCATGAGCCTGAGCTTTGGCGTCACCGTCCTGCCAGATCCGCCGTACACCCGGATGATCGAGCTGATCCAGCTCGCGGAGAAGCACGGGTTCGAGTACGCGTGGACCTACGACTCGCACGTGCTCTGGCAGGAATCGTTCCCCGTCTTCGCGCTCGTCGCCGATCGCACGTCGAAGATCAAGCTCGGCCACATGGTCACGAACCCGGGCACGCGGGAGCCGACGGTGCTCGCGAGCGCGTACGCGACGCTGCACGACATCTCGAACGGCCGGATGATCATGGGCATCGGCCGCGGCGACTCGGCCCGGCGCTACATCGGCCAGCAGCCGGTCAAGGTCGCGGAGTTCGAGGACGCCTTGCGGATGTTGAAGCCGTTCATGAACGGTCGCGAAGTCGAGTGGAACGGCAAACAGCTGCAGCTGAAATGGGTTCGCCCCGAGCTTCCCGAGATCGAGATGCACGTGGCGGGCTACGGGCCGAAGGCGCTTGCGGTCGCGGGCCGTCAGGGCGACGGCGTGATCATCCAGCTCGCCGACCCGGACATCATTCAATGGATCATGTCGACCGCGCGGCAGGCGGCCGAGGAAGCCGGCCGCGACCCGGCCGCACTCAAGTGCATCGTCAGCGCACCCAGCCACGTCAGCGACGACCTGCAGGACGCCCGCGAGCAGGTGCGCTGGTTCCCGGCGATGGTCTCGAACCACGTCCAGGACCTGATCGACCGCTACGGCACCGACGGCAGCTCGATCCCGAAGGCGCTGACCGACTACGTGCAGGCGCAGGAAGTTCTACGACTACAACGAGCACTCGCGCGTCGGCGCCAAGCACGGCGAGTTCGTGACCGACGAGATCTGCGACCGCTTCTGCGTGATCGGCAGCCAGGAGCAGGTCAAGACCAAGCTGAGGGAGCTCGAATCGGTCGGCGTCGACCAGTTCAACATCTACCTCATGACCCACGGTCAGGAGGAGACGCTGCAGATCGTACGGCGACGAGATCATCCCCCAGTTCGAGCCCGCTGCCGCCTAAGGGTTCGTTCAGGGACATACCCGATAGCGCGTCCGCCGATTCTCGGTAATCTCGGACCCATGAGCGAAAACGGAGCAGTTGTGAGCGCAGTGGACCTCGTCCGGCGCTTCGGAGAAGGCGAGACCGCAGTCGACGCGCTGCGCGGCGTCTCGATCGACGTGCAACCCGGGCAACTCGTCGCGGTCATGGGCCCGTCGGGATCGGGGAAATCGACGCTGATGCACCTGCTCGCGGCGCTCGACCGGCCGACGAGCGGCAAGGTGTGGATCGCCGGGCAGGTGCTCGGCTCGCTCAGCGATCGTGACATCACGATGCTGCGCCGGCAGCACATCGGCTTCGTCTTCCAGTTCTTCAACCTCCTGCCGATGCTGACGGCCGAGGAGAACATCCTCCTGCCGCTCTCGATCGCAGGGGAGAAGCCGGATCCGGCGTTCTTCGCCGACCTCCTCGAGCGCGTCGGCCTGACCGATCGCAAGGAGCATCGCCCGTCGGAGCTCTCGGGTGGGCAGCAGCAGCGAGTGGCGATCGCGCGTGCCCTCGTCTCGCGGCCAAGCGTCGTCTTCGCCGACGAGCCGACCGGCAACCTCGACTCGAAGACGGGTGGCGACATCCTCAAGATGCTGCAGGTCTCCGCGAAAGAGCTCGGGCAGACGATGGTGATGGTGACGCACGACGCGCACGCGGCATCGATCGCCGATCGGATCCTCTTCCTGGCCGATGGTGTGATCGTGCGCGAGCTCGGCCAGAGCGGCGCGAGCGAGATCCTCGCGACGATGAACGAAATCTCCGAATGACGCGCGTCGCGCTCAGGGGCATGCTCGGCCGCAAGCTGCGGACGGTCCTGACCATGATCGCGATCGTCCTCGGCGTCGCGATGGTCAGCGGCACGTTCGTGCTCACCGACTCCATCGACAAGGCGTTCGGCTCGATCTTCACTGACGCCCGCAAGGGCTCCGACGCCGTCATCACCGGCAAGGCCGCGACGAGCACCAACAACGGGTCGACCGCGCCGACCTTGTCTGCGTCGCTCCTGTCGAAGGTGCGCGAGTTGTCGGACGTGGCCGCCGCCGAGGGCAGTGTCGGCGGCCAGGCACAGCTGATCGGGTCGAACGGGAAGGCGATCGTGAACGGCGGCGCCCCGAACCTCGGCTTCAGCATCGCGAACGGCGCCTCACGGTTCAATCCGCTGTCGCTCCTCTCCGGGCACTGGCCGCATGGCAACGAGGTCGTGATCGACCGCAAGACTGCGAAGGAAAAGCACTTCGCAGTCGGCGACGAGATCGGCGTCCAGGCAGAAGGCCCGGTCGAGCGGTTCACTGTCTCGGGCATCGTGAAGTTCGGTACGGGGTCGCTGGACATCGGTGGCGCGACCCTTGCCGGGTTCGACGTGCAGGCGGCGCAGCGGCTGTTCAAGAAGCCCGGCCAGTTCGACGAGATCGATCTCGCGGCCAAGCCCGGTGTCTCGGACCAGAAGCTGGTCGGTCAGGTTCGGACGATCCTGCCCCCGAACTCGCAGGTGCGCACCGGCGCCCAACAGGCCGCCGAGGACGCCAAGGACACCAACTCGTTCATCTCGTTCCTGCGCGGCTTCCTGCTCGCATTCGGCGGCATCGCGCTCTTTGTCGGGAGCTTCGTGATCGCGAACTCGCTCTCGATCACCATCGCGCAGCGGACGCGGGAGTTCGCGACGCTGCGCACCCTCGGTGCGACCCGGCGCCAGGTGCGGCAGTCGATCCTCATCGAGGCGCTGGTGATCGGGATGCTCGCGTCCGTCACCGGGCTCTTCCTCGGGCTCCTGCTCGCGAAGGGCCTGTTCGGGTTCTTCGGCGCGATCGGGTTCACGCTGCCGAACACCGGAATCCTCTTCGCCACCCGGACCGTGATCATCTCGCTGCTGGTCGGCATCATCGTCACGCTCGTCGCCAGCCTGCGGCCGGCCATCCGTGCGACGCGCGTGCCGCCGATCGCCGCCGTTCGCGAAGGCGCGACCCTGCCGCCTTCCCGCTTTGCGCGCTTCCGCACCCCGGGCTCGCTGATCGTGACCGCGCTGGGCTTCGCATCGGTGATCTACGGGCTCTTCAGCGTCCAGGTGTTCGGGAAGCACCTTGGGACGACTGGTGTCCTCGTGTGGATGGGGCTCGGGGCGCTCCTCGTCTTCATCGGCGTGTCGCTGGTCTCGGTGCGGTTCGTCAGGCCGCTCGCGTGGTCGATCGGGCCGCCGATCAGGTGGCTGCTGACGGGTCTCTGGCTCGCCTTCCTGTTCCTGACGCCGCTCGGGTGGATCTACCAGCTCTACCTCCGCCTGCGGCGCAAGCACTGGCCGACGTACATCGATCGCTCCTCGGCGGCCGACCTCGCACGCGACAACGCTCGCCGAAACCCGCAGCGAACCGCGTCGACCGCGGCCGCGTTGATGATCGGCCTCGCTCTCGTCACGATGGTCGCGTTGCTCGCCTCCGGCATCCTTGCCTCGTTTACGGGGGCGGTCGACAAGATCTGGACGAACGCCGACTACGCGATCACGGCTCAGAACAACTTCGACCCGATTCCGATCTCCGCGGCGAACGCGGCCGCCAAGGCGCCCGGCATCGAGGCGATCGGCAACGTGCGCACCGGCGACGCGCGCGCGTTCAACAAGAACTTCTTCGCCACGGGTGTGAACCCGGTCGGCGGCAGCGTGTTCAAGCTCGACTGGAAGGAAGGCTCACAGGCGGTCTTCTCGGAGCTCGGCGCCGATGGCGCGTTCGTCGACGACGGCTACGCCAAGCGACACAAACTGCACCTCGGCTCGCCGATCGCCCTGACGTTCGCGAGCGGCGCGAAGCAGAAGTTCAAGGTCAAGGGCATCTTCAACCCTCCGACGGGCGGTTCCCCGTTCGGCACCGTGACGATCTCGCAGACGGCGTGGGACCGGCTGAACCCGGACCCGAAGAACCTCTACTCCTTCGTCCGCATGCGAGGCGGGGTCACGACCGCGAACCAGGCCGCCCTCGACGCCTCGCTCAAGGACTTCCCGAACGCGAAGGCCCAGACGCGGCAGAAGTTCATCGACAACCAGACGGCCGCGCTCAAGGGCATTCTGAACGTGTTCTACGTGCTGCTCGCGCTGTCGGTGATCGTCAGCGTGTTCGGCATCGTCAACACGCTCGTCCTGACCGTGTTCGAGCGGACGAGGGAGATCGGCATGCTCCGTGCGATCGGCATGACGAGGTCGCAGGTGCGCAGCATGATCCGGCAGGAGGCCGTGATCACGGCGCTGATCGGTGGGGTGCTCGGGATCCTGCTCGGGATCGTTCTCGGGGGCCTGCTGATCTACAAGGTCGACTTCATCGTCTTCTCGCTGCCGGTCACCTCGCTGATCGTCTTTGCGCTGGCCGCGATCTTCGTCGGGATCCTCGCTGCGATCTTCCCGGCGAGACGCGCGTCACGTCTCAACGTCCTGGAGGCGCTCCAGTACGAATGAGCGACCGACGTGCTCGTCCGGGCGCTTCAGCTGCACGTCGCCGGTGACGTGCGCGAGGAGGCGGATCGGTGCGCGATGGTGCGCCTCGCGAGTGAGCTCGAGCAGCCGCTCTCGCGCGACGAGTCGAGCGCGCATTTCACGGCGTCGGCGTTCGTGGTCGACGAGGCAGTGCAAACGCACGTGCCTGGTCACACCACGAGAAGCTCGGACGGCTCCTGCAGCCGGGCGGCCACATCGAGGACGACGACGAGTCGGTCGAAGCAGCCGCTCTGCGCGAGGCGAGCGAGGAGACCGAGCTCGAGCTGTCGCTGCACGCGACCGCACCGCGGCCGTTCGACCTCGACATCCACGGGATCCCCGAACGGCCGGGTGAGCCTGCCCACTGGCATCTCGACATCCGCTACCTGGTCGTCGGGAGCGGTGAGCCCTGCGAGGGCGCTGCGTGGCATCCGCTCGGCTCCGCCGGCGACGAATCCGTAGCCCGGATGGTCGCGAAGGTGATCGAGCTCGAGAAGCCTGACGTAGGCTCGAGGCTCAGCGGGCTCGTCGGGAGTCCGGCGACCGGCTCGCGGACGTTGTAGGCGCCGGGCGCGACGTCGTTTGGCGCGTCGGGATGGAAGATCGATGCGAGCACCTGGATCTGGTCGCGGCCGGGGCCAAGCTCGAACTGTCCGCCGCCGTAGAGCGCGATCCCGTTCTGCTCGCAGGCGTCGTAGAAGTCGAACAGCCGCGCGGACCGAGCCGAATCGAGACGGCTTCGAGTTCAGGCAGCGAGGTTGGAACGGGAGCGCCTCGACATCGCTCCACTCGTGGATCGCCGCGTCCCAGGTGATCCGGTCGCGGTGCTCGGCGAGCGCCTCGAGGCTCTCGGGCGTCAGCGCCGGATCCTCGATCCACGACTCCGGGAACGCGTTCGCGATGCGCGCGTACAGCTCCGGGTCAGGCGGCGAGCCGAACTCGGCGCGGTAGATGCCTTTGAAGTCGACCGTGTCGACGCAACCCGCACTCGACAGCGCGCCCGATCAGCTCGTCCGACCACTCGCGGTCCGGATCGAGCTTGAAGCGCAGTGCGGGGGAAAGGGCGAGCCATCTCTCGACGGCAGTGCTGCGAGTCGAGACGACGAAACGGAGTGGCTGCATCGGCTTCGAGACGGCCTCGGCTAGCGAACGACCCGCCTGCTTCAGGGCCAGATCGAGGGCAGCCGACTCGAACGCCCAGCGGCGGTACTCGGTCTGCCCTGCCTGCAGGAGCGAGAACGAATCGAGCGTGTGCCGCCCTGCGAACGGCAGTTCGCCGCGCCGGGCTTGAAACCGTTCCTGCGCGGCAGGGTCGTAATCGACCTCCTCTCCCCGGCCCCAGAGGCCGCCGCCGCGGAGGACGACGACGGTGCGCTTGAGCGTGAAGTTCGCCGCGACCTCCTGCTCGAGTGGGCCGAGCTCATACCCGTCGATCTCGAGCGGCAGATCCTTGACGGCGTCGTAGGTGGACACGCTCGCCGAGACTAGCGGGGGCGGCGTAGGTGCCGTTGCAGCGCGTCGAGCCGGTCGTCCCACTCCTCGCCGGCACGCGTCAGCCGGTAGCGCGTCTCGCGGCCCTGGCGCTCGGACTCGACCAGGCCTGCGCCTGCGAGCGCGGCGAGATGCTTGGCGACCGCCTGCCGGGTCATCGGCAGCTCGCCGGTCAGCTCGGTCGCGGTCGCCGTGCCCTGATCGGACAGGTAGCCGATCACCTGCCGGCGGTTCGGATCGGCGAGCGCGCTGAACACGAGGTTCAGCGATTCAGGCAAAGGCGAGTGCGGAAGCCTGCAGTTCGAGCACGGTCGTCCAGTCAGGCGCGGTCTCGACGACCGTCAGTCGCGTCCCGTCGAGTTCGTCGTCGAGCGTGAACTCGACCTCACCCTCATCGTCCCACTCGAAGGCGAGCCGGCGTTCGGGATCGACTTCCGTCACCGTCGCGGTTCGCTCCTCGCCGTTCGACCAGCGGAAGCTGGCTCCGCCCCCCGGGCGGAGGTCGAAGTCGACGTCATTCGCAAACCAATCAGCAAGGCGTTCCGGATCGGTCAGGGCCTCCCAGACCTCCTCGCGGGGAGCAGGGAGGACGATTTCGCGGCGGATCATCTGCAACCTCCAAGTTGCGCTATATTCATGCAACCGACAAGTTGCATGTTACAGGAGGTCGTGATGCTGGTGGGCTCGGTCGTGCCGATGGTGCTGGAGCAGGACGGGCGCATGGAGCGTTCGTTCGACATCTACTCGCGCCTGTTGCGGGAGCGGATCGTCTTCCTCGGCCAGGAGGTGAACGACGACATTGCCAACCTGATCGCCGCTCAGTTGCTCTTTCTCGACGCGGAGCAGCCCGGGAAGGACATCTTTCTCTACGTCAACTCGCCCGGCGGTTCGGCATATGCCGGCATGGCGATCTACGACGCGATGCAGTACGTCCAGTCGGACGTCTCGACGGTCTGCCTCGGGATGGGGATGAGCGCCGGCGCGATGATCCTCTGCGGTGGTGCGGCCGGGAAGCGCTACGCCCTGCCGAACGCGAAGATCATGATCCACCAGGGCTCGGGCGGCTTCCGCGGCACCCCGGCCGACATCCAGATCGCAGCCCGCGAGATCCTCGACATGACGAAGCGGATGGCGGAGATCATCGCCCGCCACAGCGGGCAGGATGTCGACCAGGTCATCCGTGACATCGATCGCGATCGCTTCATGACACCCGAAGAAGCTGTCGAGTACGGCCTGGTCGATGCGATCATGGAGCCACGTGGGGTGGTCACCAGTTGACGAGACGGCAGCAGGCTTCGGCTGGTTCGAGGACCGCGGTGGTCAGCGCACGTCGCACGCCTTGCTGGTCGAGGGCCGCGTCTGGCTGATCGATCCGTTCGACGCCCCGGGCCTCGAGGAGCGGATCCGCGCGCTCGGGCCGCCCGGCGGCGTCCTGCAACTGCTCGACCGTCACCGGCGTGACTGCTCGCTCTGGGCGTCCCGGCTCGGCGTCGAGTGGTACCGCGCCTGGGAGACGCTTGGCATCGCGCCGTTCGAGGCGCTTCCGGTGTGTCACAACCGCTGGTGGCGCGAGGTTGCGCTCTGGGAGGCTCGCACCCGGACGTTGATCTGCGCGGACGCGCTTGGCACCGTGCCGTTCTTCCTCGCGGGCAGGGACCGGATCGGGGTCCACCCGATCCTCCGTCTCCGGCCGCCACGCTCGCTTCTGAGCGTGGAGCCTGATCGAGTCCTCGTGGGTCACGGCGCCGGGCTCGGGGTCGACGCTTCGGCGGCCGTGCGCTCGGCGATCGAGACAGGGCGGCGGCGCCTGCCGGCTGCTCTCGTCGGGGCGGTCAGTGCAGTGAGAGCCGCCCGGGCGGCCAGTAGGTGACGAGCAGCGGCCCGACCAGGCTGCCCCGAGGCACGGAGCCCCAGGTCCGCGAGTCGCAGCTGTGTGACCGGTCGTCGCCTGCGAAGAAGTAGTTGCCCTTCGGCACGTGCCAGGTCCCTTCGGTCTTGTCGTCAGCGCGCCCGAGCACGTACGACTCGTGCAACGGCTTACCGTTGATCGAGATCATGCCCGCGTGCTCAGAGACGGTCTCGCCGGGCAACCCGATCAGGCGTTTAACGAAGGTGCCACCCTCACCGCACGCGGTCGCGGCGGCGGCCGGCGCGTAGAAGACGACGATCTGACCGCGCTTCGGACTGCTGAAGCGGTAGGCGAGGCGATTCACGATCACTCGGTCGGAGAAGCGGCCTTCGCACCAGGCGCCCGGTTTCGCGCAGTGCAGCGTCGGCTCCATCGACGAGGACGGAATGCGAAAGGGCTTGGCCACCTCCGCCTCGAAGGCGAGCACGAAGCCGAGTGCGACGGCAATCGTGATCGCCCAGTCCACGAGTCGGCGCAGGCCCGGCACCCCGGAATGGTACGTGCCGTCTCGACTAGCCGCGCAGCGTGTTCTTGACGAAGAACAAGAGATTCGCCGGCCGTTCGCCCAGGCGCCGCATCAGGTATGGGTACCACTCAGGGCCGTACGGCGTGGCGACCAGCACCTTGTAGCCTCGCCGCACGAGGTCGAGCTGCAGCTGCGGCCGGACTCCGTAGAGCATCTGGAACTCGAAGCGGTCCTTCGGGATCTCGTGCTCCGCGGCGTAGCGAATCGCCTGCTGGATCAGGGTCGAGTCATGGGTCGCGATCGCGGTGTGTGCAGCCTCGGAAAGCATGCGCTCGAGCAGCCGGCCGTAGGCCGCGTCGACGTCGGCTTTGCGCGGATAGGCGACGGCTTCCGGCTCGAGGTAGGCCCCCTTTACCAGCCGCAGGTTCGGCTCGAGCGGCAGCAGCGAGTCGAGGTCGGCGGGCGTCCGGTAGAGATAGGACTGCAGGACGGTGCCGACGCGGTCGAGGCCGTCTGATCGCAGACGGCGGTAGCTGCGGAGCGTCGCGTCGACGAACTGCGACTGCTCCATGTCGATCCGGATGAACCCGTCGCGCTCGGTCGCGTGCTGCACGAGATCGCGGAGGTTCGCGTAGGCCAGCTCTTCGTCGATCTCCAGGCCGAGGTGAGTGAGCTTGAGCGCGACATTCGCGCGCAGGTGCTCGGCGGCGATGCGATCGACGATCTCGCGGTAGGCAGCGACGACGTTCTCGGTCTGGGACGGCGAGAGGACACCCTCGCCGAGCAGGGTCGTGTTCGCGTAGAGGCCCTGGTCGTTCAGCTTCCGGAGCACGGCGAGGCACTCGTCGAGCGTCTCGCCCGCCACGAACCGAGACGCCCCGAACCGCATCCCGTGGCGACGGACGACGCTCTGGACGCGCTTGCTGTCTGCGGCGGCCAGGATGCCGTGCCGCAGCGCGGCGTTGACGGTCGTGGTCAGGCGTGCGCCAGCAGCCAATCGTTCACTTCGCGCAGTCGCCGCTCGAACAGCGTCAGGTGACCGTCGCTCGGATCGATTCGAGCGTCGACCTCGTGGATGCGGGCAGCGAGCCAGCGGCCGTGCGAGACGGGGACGAAGCGGTCGTCTTCTCCGTGCAGGAGCAGTACGGGCCGGTCGATCGACGTGATCTCGAATCCCCAGGCGGCATCGAATGCGAGATCGTCGTCGAGCCAGCCGTCGATTCCCGTGCCGATCCCGTGCGAATCCGCCTCGAGGATGTACTCCGCGAAACCACCGCCGAGCACCTCCCGGTCGGCCGGGCCGAGCAGTGTCTCCATCACCTGCAGGAGCTCTTCCGGCTTCGCCGCGAGGATGGCGGCGCCTTCGGTCTCGAGATAGGGCCGCAGCGCCGACTCGCCCTCACGGGTCTTCCCGAACTCGATGTGGTTCTCCTCGCCCATGCCTTCGAGCCAATCGAGGCCGTCCGCATCGACCGGCGCCACAGCGGCCAGGCTCGCCACGGCTACGAGCCGCTCGTCGCAGAGCGCGGCGCAGGCGAGCACGTGCGGCCCGCCGCCCGAGATCCCCCAGCTGCCGAACTTCTCGAGGGACAGGGCGTCGGCGATCGCGGCCACGTCGGCGGCGCAGTCCGCGATCCGCCGAGCCGCGTTCCGGGTGGAGCCGCCGTAGCCGGGCCGGTCGTAGCCGAGCAGGCGAACGCCCTGGTCGAGGGCCAGCCGATCATGGACGGGGTACAGGAGCCCCGCCGCTGGTGTGCCGTGGTGCATCAGCACCGGGAAGCCGGTGGGGTCGCCGCCCTCGTGGACGCAGAGAGTCCGGCCGTCGGGCGTGGTGATCGTCGTCTGCACAGCGGTGAGCTTACGCCCGTCCCTACTCTGCGTGTCGATGAGCTCTCGCACGATCCGCGCGGTTCGGGTGTGCCTGCTGATCGCGATCGTGGGGTGGTTCTTCTCGCCGCCCGACTGGCGCTACGCCGTCCCCCTGTGGCTGCCGTTCCTCGTCGCTCTCGGGCTCGAACTGGAGTTCGCGGTCGGCGGTGTGCTGCAGCTCGGCCGCCAGCTGCCGCGTGAGCGCGGCCGGGGACCGCAGCGTGCGGATCTGGAGCGCTTCGGCTGGGACGGCGAGCCGCCCGACGACGAGGAGCCCGAGTTCTGGAGCTCGCAGCCGGTGCCTCGCGACCGCAGTTCATTCCTGCGCCGCTTAGCCGTGTCGGCGGTCGTGCTCGGCTTCGTCGCGCTCGTCGTCTGGGGAATCAGTGTCCGGCGCGGCTGGAGCGGACTCGATCACCGGACGCAGGCGCAAGTCGAGCACGTCCTCTCGCAGGAGGCGGGCCGGATCGCGGGACACCAGGTCACCGTCCGCTGCGATACAGCTGGCCGGCACGTCGGAGCCGTGCAGGAGGCCGACGGGCTGGCCGAGGTCGGAGGGCGGAACGCGTGGCTGACGCCGGCGATCTGCTTCCGGCTCTACCGGGTGATCGACAAGCACGACACGCACACGTTCACCCCGACCGGCCGTGCGCTCGCCGTGCTCGCGCACGAGTCGTGGCACCTGCACGGCGTCGCGAACGAGGGTCTTGCGAACTGTTACGGCTTTCAGTCGGGCGTCACGATCGGCACGCGGCTCGGCCTGCCCGTGTCGCAGGCACGGGCGCTGATGCGCGAGCAGCTGGCCGACAATGCCTCCGACGCGGCGAGCACGCCCGCCTACCTCGTGCCGAGCGGTTGCAGCGACGGCGGCCGGTACGACCTGCACCCGGGCTCGTCGCAGTTTCCCTAGACGAGGGGCCCGGTTTCCCAGGCCCCTCGTGACGCTCGTCAATGTCCGGCCGGGCCGGCTCTCAGCCGCAGCCGGTCGACGTGCCGCAGTCGCGGCACGTGTAACAGGTGCCGGCCCGCACCATCCTCCCGCCGCAGCGGTTGCACTCGATCGCGTCCTCGAAGGAGTTGAAGAGCGCCGTTTGGCCCGGTGTCGGGGCATCGGCTGTGGGTGTCGCAGTTGAGCCGCCGTTCGTGTACTGCTCGGCGAGCTTCGCGCGAACCTCCGCCGAAAGGATGCCGGCCTCTTCCTGCTGATCGACGTCGAGGAACTTCTTGCCGAGCCACCGGAAGATGTAGTCGGGGATCGACTTCGCGGTGCGGATGTCGGCGTCGTTCGTCGGGCCGGACGGCTCGAAGCGCAGATGCGACAGCTTCGAGACGTAGACCTCGGCCGGGACGCCGTACTGCAGGCCCATCGAGACGGCGATGCAGAGCGAGTTCATCAGGCCCTGCAGCGTCGTTCCGTCCTTGGCGATGTCGACGAAGATGTCTCCGGGCTGCCCGTCGTCGAAGACGCCGACGTGGATGTAGCCCTCGTACTCGCCGACCCGGAACTTGCGGCCGACCTCGGTGCGGTCGTCCGGGAGCCGGCGGCGGCGCGGCGCCGCGATCAGGCTCGACGGAGCGAGCGGCTGCTGGGCGCCCTTGTCGGTCTTGCCCGACAGCGGCTGGGCGACCTTGCAGTTGTCGCGGTAGATCGCGACCGCCTTGATGCCGAGTTGCCAGGCCTCGGCGTACAGCTGCACGACGTCGTCGATCGTCGCGGTCTCTGGCAGGTTGACCGTCTTCGAGATCGCACCGGAGATGAACGGCTGGATCGCGCCCATCATCTTGACGTGGCCGCGGTAGTGGATCGACCGCTCGCCGACGGCGCAGTCGAACACTGGGTAGTGCTCGCTCTTCACGTACGGAGCGCCGACGACGGTGTTGCGCTCGTCGATGAACGCAACCACCTCGTCGACCTCGGTCGGCGCGTAGCCCAGCTTCTCGAGCCCGCCCTGCACCGTCTTGTTGACGATCGTGATCTCGCCCCCGCCGACCAGTTTCTTCGACTTGACCAGCGAGAAGTCGGGCTCCACGCCCGTCGTGTCGCAATCCATCATGAAGCTGATCGTCCCGGTCGGGGCGAGCACCGTCGCCTGGGCGTTGCGGTAGCCGTTGACCTCGCCGAGGTCGAGCGCGTCGTCCCATGCCTGCCGGGCTGCGCCGAGCAGATCCGCGGGGACAGTCTCAGGGTTTGCGATGTTGCCGACGGCGGCACGGTGCTTCGAGATCACCCCGATCATCGCGCCCGCGTTCGGGCGGTAGCCGGCGAACGGTCCCATCCGGCCCGCGATCTCGGCCGACTTGCGGTAGGCACGGCCCGTCATCAGAGCGGTGATCGCCGCGGCATACGCGCGACCCTCGTCGGAGTCGTAGGCGAGCCCTCGCGCCATCAGGAGCGCGCCGAGGTTCGCGTAACCGAGGCCGAGCTGCCTGTAGGCCTTGGCGTTCCGCTCGATCTCGGGCGTCGGATACGACGAGTTGCCGACTGCGATCTCCTGGGCGAGGAACACGACGTCGCACGCGTGTTGGAACGCCTCGACGTCGAGTTCGCCGTCGTCGCGGCGGAACTTCATCAGGTTCAGCGATGCGAGGTTGCACGCCGAGTCGTCGATCGACATGTACTCCGAGCACGGGTTCGAGGCGTTGATGCGGCCGCTGTTCGGGAGCGTGTGCCACGAGTTGATCGTCGTGTCGTACTGGACGCCCGGATCGGCGCAGCGCCAGGCGGCTTCCGCGATGTCGTGCATCAGCTTCCGAGCCTTGATCGTGTCGACGACCGTGCCGTCGCTGCGAGCGGTCAGGTTCCAGTCGGAGTCGTTCTGGACGGCCTCCATGAATGCGTCGGAGACCCGCACCGAGTTGTTCGCGTTCTGGTACTGGATCGACGCCCAATCTGCCGAGTCGAGGGACATGTCGTACCCGGCCGCCTCGAGCACACGGGCCTTCTCCTCCTCGTGCGCCTTGCACCAGACGAACTCGAGGATGTCCGGGTGATCGACGTCGAGCACGACCATCTTCGCCGCGCGCCGTGTCTTGCCGCCGGACTTGATCGTCCCGGCGGAGGCATCGGCGCCGCGCATGAACGACACGGGGCCCGACGCGTAGCCGCCCTTCGAGAGTTGCTCCTTCGACGAGCGCAGCCGTGAGAGGTTCACACCCGAGCCGGAGCCGCCGCGAAAGATGATCCCTTCGCGCCGGATCCAGTCGAGGATCGAGTCCATCGAGTCTTCGATCGAGAGGATGAAGCACGCGGAGCACTGCGGCTTCTCCTCGAAACCGACGTTGAACCAGACCGGCGAGTTGAACGCTGCGAGCTGGTTGACGAGGATCGCCTTGAGCTCGTCCTCGAACGTCTGCGCTTCGTCCTCGGTGGCGAAGTAGCCGCCGTCACGGCCCCAGGCGCCGATCGTGCCGACGACGCGGCCGATCATCTGCTTCACGGAGGTCTCGCGCTCCGGGCTCGTCATGCGCCCGCGGAAATACTTCTGGGCAACGATGTTCGTCGCGGTCTGCGACCAGAACTTCGGGAACTCGACGTTCTTCTGCTCGAAGGCGGGGCCGTTCTTGCCCGGGATGTGCGCATCGCGCACCTCCCATTCGACTTCGGCGAACGGATCGCGCCCGGCGATCGTGAAGAGCCGCCGAACGGCGAGGCTGGCGTCCTGGTCGACGACGCTGTTTGCCAGTTCGTCGGGGTTGATCTGAACGGTTTCGTTCTGCTCTACGGACGCCACATCGGTTCCTTTCCGAACGTGAATTTTACGTGCCCGACTGGTTGTGCCGCGGCCAGCGCGGCCTTCTGCTCGGGGGTTCGAAACCTTAGGGATCGGACCAGTCGGACAGGCTTAGGGCGCCGAGCGGCGGGACTGCACTCGCTTGGCGATCAGGCCCGCGGCGCCGGCCGCCACCAGCAGCAGAGCGAGACCGCCGAGGATCAGAAGCGGGGTCGGGATCGAGGACGGGTCGTTCGAGCTGACCGAGCCTGCGAGGCCGCCGTTTCCGTTTCTGCCCGGCTGGCCGTTCGTCGACGTCGTCTGGGTCGTGGACGTCGTGGTGCCGGTCGTCGTCGAGCCTGAGCCGCCCGAGCCGCCGCCAGAGCCCGATCCCGAGCCGCCCGAGCTACCGCCGCCGTTGTTCTCGGGCGGGATGAGCGTGTTGTTGCCGACGCTCTTGTGCGCGTTGCGCTGCTTCGTGATCGCGGACTGCAAGGCCCGAAGGATGTCGTCATGCGCGCTCGAGTACGTCTGCACGTCCGACGGCAGGTGCTTGAGCGCGTCTCTGTAGCAATGCACCGCGTACGTCTGGTCGATTCGCCCGTCGTACCAGTCGTTCAAAAGCAGCTTCCAGCAGGGCGTCGCTGCCGCGGCAGGAGCCGGGCGGACGGCCGAGCCGGCGAAAGCGGCAGCGACCAGTGCCGTCGCGAGGACGGCCTTGGAGAGGGTGGTTGCGAGGACGAAGCGGCGGGGCATCTGCGGGAAGTCGCGCGGGCGCCAGCGTAGGCGCTCTGTGTAAGGCATTTGTGAGCCGTCACAGTAGCGACCGGTAAGCATTCGCCTCGCTGTCAGCGGACGCTGCTAGCTTCGCGCGCAGATGCCGGTGATCCGCGATCTGCCGCTCGCCGCATCGCTCGTGCTGGTCGGTCTGGCCCTCTTCCTGGGCGGCGGCGGGGAGGACGGCTCGCTCTGGTGGCTCGGCGGCGGCGCCGCGGCCGCAATCGTCGCTCTCACTGCGGCGCGGGGAGTGCCGCGCGGCTGGCTCCCGCTCGCCCCGCTCGCGGCCCTCGCGGCGTGGCTCGCCGCCTCGATCTCATGGTCGTGGCTGCCGGCTCGCTCCTGGGACTACGCGGACCGAGCGCTCGTCTACCTCCTCTTCGCGCTGCTCGGCCTCTGGCTCGCGGGGCGGACGCGCCAGTTTGCGGTCGGTCTCTGCGTGCTGCTCGGGGCCGTCGCGGTCTGGGCGCTCCTCGGCAAGGTGCTGCCACCCGTCTACGACTATGGACCGCCCGGAGTCGCCCGCCTGCGCGGCCCCGTCGGTCTCTGGAACCAGCTCGCGCTGCTCGGCGACTTCGCGCTTCCACTCGCGCTCTGGCGCAAGCGCGTGCAGGGCACGTTGCTGGCGTACGGCTGGCTCGTCGCGCTCGTCCTGACCTACTCGCGCGGCGGCCTCGCCACGGCGGTGCTCGTCGTCGCCGCGTTTCTCCTCTTCACGGGCGACCGCTTCGAGAGCGCAGCGACCCTGGTCGCCGCGGCTGCGCCGGCAGCGTGCGTGATCGTGATTGCGTTCGCGCTGGCCGGAATCACGAGCGACGCGCAGTCAAACGGGACGCGCTGGCGAGACGGCCTGATCTTCGGCGCGGTGCTCCTCGCCGGAGCAGGAGCCGCAGCCTCGCTCGCCCGGGCCTCTCGGCCGCGAGACACGCCCGCGCTGCGTCGGGCCCTCCTCGCGCTCGGCGTGCTCGCGCTGGCCGCGCTCGTCGCCGTTGCGGTCCTCAAGGCGGGCTCGTTCGGCAGCGGTTCGTCGGTCGGCAACGGAGCCGGCCGCTTCGGCTCGGGAGCATCCAACTTCCGGACCGTCTGGTGGCGGCAGGCCTGGGACGGTTGGCAGGAGCAGAAGCTGGTCGGGACCGGAGGCGGGACGTTCCACCTGACGAACCTGCGCTTTCGCAGCTCGTACCTCGACGAGACCACAGAGCCTCACGACCTGCCGGTGCAGTTCCTGTCCGAGACCGGAGTTGTCGGACTCCTGCTTCTGGTCCTCGCCGCAGGCTTCCTGCTGTCCGGCTCGTGGCGGCGGCGGGACCACGAGCTCGCGTTGGCGCTCGTTTTCCCGGCATTCCTCGTCCACTCGTTGATCGACGTCGACTGGGACTTCGTCGCCGTCTCGGCTCCCGCCTTTCTCGTTGCCGGAGCGCTGCTCGGCCGTGAGCCGCTCCGGCGGGTGTCGCCATTCGCCGTGCTTGCTGCGGCGGGTTTCGCGGCGCTCGCGATCGGCGTGCTCGTGCTGCCGTGGCTCGGAAACCGCTGGGCCACCGACGCGCTCGGCGCTCCGCCCGCGCGTGCCGTGACGCTCGCGAACCGTGCCGAGTCCGTCGACCCGCTTCTCGTCGAGCCCCTCTGGGCCAAGGCGCTCGCCGCTACCGCACCCGAGCGAGCGTTCGCCTTCTATCGGCAGGCGGTCCGTCGCCAGCCGAAGAATCCTCAGACCTGGCTCCTGGCGGGCCGCTTCGCATTTGGTCTCGCCTGCTACCAGACCGCCTACACGTATCTCGAGAAGTACACCGAGCTCGACAACAAGGCGCGGGCGAGCTCCGGCGGCGATGAGTACAACGCCGCGCTCAAGAAGGTCAACGCAGGGAAGGGCCGGTGCTAGAGCCTCTAACGGGCGCCGAGCAGGATCACGAGCTGGGCGCCGTGCAGGGCCGCGGGTGCGAGCCCGTCGAGCGGCCCGACGACCTTGACTCCGAGCACGTGGGCCAGGCGCAGGGCGTCGCCGCGGTAGGCCGTCCGGTACATGACGACGGTCGTCGCGTAATCGGTCCGCTTGGCGTTCGCCGTGCCGCGAACGCGGTAGCCAGCCGATTGCAGCCTCCCGGCCTGGGCCGCGGCGGCGCCAGAGCGGCCGTTGCCGTTCAGGACCCAGACGTTCGTCTTTGCGCGAGTCAACTTCGGCTTGACGACCACCTGCTTCACGTGCGGGATGATCTTCACCGCCTTCTTCGGCGTCGCGAAGGCCGCGGCCTCGGCATGCCGCTGCATCGCGTGTGAGAGCGGTTTCGCAAGCAGGAGCACCGCTGCGATCAGCAGCAGGACGAGTTCGATCGCGGCGACGAGACTCGCGACGAGGGTCGCGGTCCGCCACGGGCGGATCAGTAACTCGGGTGCAGGAAGCGGCGCATCCATCGCGCCACTCGTTTTCGCTACGCCGCCTGAGCTTCCTTCGTCCAGTCCCAGGTCTGCCCGAGGCCCTCGGCCAGCGTCACCGCCGCGCGCCAGCCGAGCTCGCGCTCGATCAGCGACGGATCGAGCACGGATCGGCGTACGTCACCGAGCCGTGCCGCCTCGAGCCGCGGCTTTGCGTTGCTGCCTGCGACAGCGGCACATGCGTCGAAGAGCTCGGCGACGGTCGTGGCGACTCCGCTGCCGACGTTGTACGGGCCGCCGCCTCGCCCGACCGCTGCGAGGAGGGCCGAGACGATGTCGGCGACGAAGACGAAATCGCGGCTCTGTCCGCCGTCTCCGTAGATCACTGTCTCCTCGTTTCGGGCGAGGCGCTCCAGGAAAATCGCGACGACACCGCCCTCGAGCCCAGAATCCTGGCGCGGGCCGTAGACGTTCGCGAACCGGAGCGAGACGTGCGACGTGCCGTGGATCCGGTTCCAGCCGGCGAGGTACTCCTCACCGCACTTCTTCGCGATGCCGTAAGGAGAGAGCGGGAGGAAGGGCGCCTCTTCGGTCGCCGGTGCGACACACTCGCCGTAGCCGGCTCCGCCGGACGACGCGAAGATCACCTGGGCGCCCTCCGCACCGGCGAGCACGTTGGCGGTGCCGACGACGTTGACCGCCGCGTCGTAGCCGGGCCGTTGCATCGAGGTCTGCACGTCGGCTTGAGCTGCGAGGTGGAAGACGACGTCGGCGTCGACCGAGAACGGTTCGCGGATGTCACGCTCGATCAGGCGCGCAGCGGCGTTCAGGCGCTCCTGCCTGCCCGTCGCGAAGTTGTCGACGACGGTGACCTCGTCGCCGCGGGTGACGAGTACATCGACGAGGTTCGAACCGATGAAGCCCGCGCCCCCTGTGACCACCGCCCGCATCGAGGCCGTACATTAGCCCCGGATGGTTGACCGCTGATGTTCGTGACTTTCGAAGGGATCGACGGCTCCGGGAAGAGCACGCAGGCCGAGTTGCTGGCCGCCTGGCTCCGCGAGCAGGGCCGGCCGGTCCTCTCCACGCGCGAGCCCGGAGGCACACCGGTCGGCGAGGCCGTGCGGGATCTGGTGCTGCACGGCGGCGACGTCTCGCCGTGGGCGGAGGCTGCGTTGTTCGCGGCGGCGCGAGCCGAGCACGTCGAGCGCGCGATCAGGCCGGCGCTCGAGCGCGGGGACGATGTCGTCTGCGACCGGTACCTGGATTCGTCGGTCGCCTACCAGGGGCTCGCTCGCGGCCTCGGCAAGGAACTGGTCCGGGGTCTCAATCTGACCGTGACGCAGCGCCTGCTCCCGGTCAGGACCTTCCTCGTCCTGCTCGCTCCGGCCGAGGCGCGACGTCGGGCAGACGACCAGAGGGACCGGATCGAGCAGGAGGACGACGAGTTCATGAACCGGGTCGACGGCGCCTACCGCGAGCTTGCAGCGGCCGAGCCAGAACGTATCGTCGCGCTCGACGGCGGCCGGTCTGCTGCCGAGATCGCCGAGGAGATTCGTGTCCACGTTCGCGCGCTTCTCTGAGCACGAGGAGGCTGGGCGCCTCCTCGACGCAGCGCTTCGGGAAGGGCCGGCGCACGCGTACCTGTTCCACGGGCCGCCCGGTGTCGGCAAGCGCGAGGTCGCGCGGACCTTCGCACGTTCACTGCTCGACACGCAGCGCGAGTTCCACTCTGACCTGTACGAGCTCGACGCCCTCGGCGAGATGATCCGCATCGACGCGATCCGGGAGCTCCGGCGCGACCTGCACATGCGGCCGTTCGAAGCCGACCGGCGGGTGTACCTGATCCAGCGCGCCCACCTGCTGAACGAGGACGCGGCCGACGCGTTGCTCAAAGACCTCGAGGAGCCGCCGTCGTACGCAGTAATCGTGCTGATCGCGGACGACCTCGGGCCGATTCCCGAGACGATCCGCTCGCGCTGTCAGCTCGTCCCGTTCCGCCGGCTCTCCGAGCGCGCCATGCGGGAGCTCGTCGACGCGCGGGCGCCGCAACTCGGCGACGACGAACGTGCCGCGCTGTCTCGAGTCGCCGCGGGGCGTCTCGACCGCCTCCAACGCCTCCTCGATCCCGCGTCTCGCGCGCGTCGCGAGGCGCTGCTCGAACAAGCCCGCGCGCCGTACCGCGCCGAGCGCTTCGACCCGACCGACGCCGCGGCGACGATCGTCGCCAACGCGCAAGCGCGCGGTGCCGAGGCTCGCGAGATCGAGGAAGGCCGGATCGCCGAGCTCGACCTGTCGAGCCGCGAAGCCGAGCAGCGCGTGAAGCGCGCCGCGCGGGGCGCCGAGCGTGAGGAGCTGCTCGCCCAGCTCGAGGAGCTCGCCGCCTGGTACCGCGACCTCGTCGCGGTCGGCGTCGGCGCGGAGTCCGCGACGATCCACCTCGACAAGCTCGCCGAGCTACGCGAGGACGCAACCCGAGAGCGGATCGTCGGGGCCGAGCGGGGGGCCGAAGCGGTGCGCGAGCTCTGGCGCGAGCTCGAGGAACTGAACCTCTCGCCGCAGCTTGCGCTCGAGGCGCTGTTCGTGCGCCTGGCGCGAGAGTTGAACGCCTGACCGCGGCTACACTTGCGCCGCCGTGCCGACGTAGCTCAGCTGGTAGAGCACTTCACTCGTAATGAAGGGGTCGGGAGTTCGAGTCTCCCCGTCGGCTCCTCGAAAGGGCTGCAGTCCGAACGTGGTGAGGTGTCGCGTTCGGCGCGGCGGGGTAGGAGACCGCGGGGTAGGAGATCGTTTTCACAACGCCGCTTCGAAAGGGGTTCTCGTGCCGACAATCGAGCAGTCGATCGAACTCAGCGTTCCGGTCTCCACGGCGTACAACCAGTGGACGCAGTTCGAGCAATTCCCGGAGTTCATGGATGGTGTGACCGAGGTCAGCCAGCTCGACGACACTCATTTGCACTGGGTCGCGGAGATCGGTGGTTACGAAGAAGAGTGGGACGCCGAGATCACCGAGCAGACGCCAGACGAACGCATAGCCTGGAACGCGACGAGCGGCAAGAAGAACGCCGGGGTCGTCACCTTCCACCGGATCGACGATCAGAGGTCGAAGATCATGCTTCAGCTCGACTGGGAGTCAGACGGGATGATCGAAAAAGTGGGTTCCGCACTCGGCCAAGACGATCGGCAGGTCAAAGACGATCTCCTGCGCTTCAAGGCCCTGATCGAGCGTAGTGGAGAAGCTTCGGGCGCCTGGCGTGGTCACGTCGACCAAACGCCCTAGCACGCCTTTATTCCGCCGACGGCGGGTCTTCCTGGGGCGGAGCCATGCGAATCCCGAACTCGTTCGGCTTGCCGGTGAACCGGTAGATGCCGGGCTCGACCGTCGTCCATCCCTCGCCGAGTTGCTGCTCGACCCAGCTTCCGCGGTCCGCGGGAATGCCGGGGTCGGTTGGTTCCTTCATCGTCTTCTCCCCTTGCCGCAGTGACTTGCAGGGCGATCCTATTGCGTTCCCGGTTGTTTGACTACCCGCGCGACCGGCCGTGACGACGGGACCGGGAGCTCGAAGCGCACCCGCTACGCTGGCGGCCAGCCGATCGAGCTTGCAGCCATAGGGTAAGCCTCGGGCATCTGCCGAAAGGGGCGCACAGTCTGTGCGTACCGCGATCTTTTCGACGTTTCCACCCCGTGCATGTGGGATTGGTGCGTTCGCGTTCGACGTCAGGACGGCGTTGCTCGACGTCGCCGACATCGAGGACGTCGGCGCCCTCGTGGTCGTCGACGAGCCTTCGAGCCCGCAGCGGCCCGAGATCTCGCAGACGATCTCGCAAGGCACCCGCGGCGACTACATTCGCGCCGCCCGCGCGCTCGGTCGCAGCGACGTCGACGTCGTCCTGCTGCAACACGAGTACGGGATCTTCGGCGGGGAAGACGGTGAGTACGTGCTGTCGTTCGCCCGCGAGCTCTCCCAGCCGCTCGTCGTCACGTTGCACACGGTTCTCTCGTCGCCGAGCGCTCACCAGCTCGAGGTCCTGACGGCGCTCTGCGAGGAGGCAGAGCGAGTGATCGTGATGACCGAGACGGCGCGGCGGCTGCTCGTCGAGGTCGGAGCCTGCCCGGAGGACAAGATCAGTGTCGTCCCGCACGGCGCGCCGACCGCGCTCGGAGGTGCACGCGCAGAGCTCGATGCGGGTCGCCGCCCTCGCTACGTCACCTCGGACGTCGGCGGCTATGAGCGGATGGAGTCGCGCTTCCTGATCTCGACCTTCGGCCTCCTCTCGCCCGGCAAGGGAATCGAGGTCATGCTCGAAGCGCTGCCCGCAGTCGTCGCGCGCCATCCGGAGGTGCTCTACGTGATCGCCGGCCGCACCCATCCGCAGATCGCGCGGCGGAAGGGCGAGGAGTACCGCCTGATGCTCGAGCGGCTGATCCTCGACCTCGGGCTGAGCGACCACGTCGAGCTCGATGATCGGTTCCTCGCCGTGGACGAGCTCGCCGACCTGCTCGCTGCGACAGACGTCTTCGTGACGCCGTACATGAGCCGCGAGCAGAGCTCCTCCGGTGCGCTCACGTTTGCGCTCGCGGCGGGCTGTGCGGTCGTCTCGACCCCGTACTGGTACGCCACCGATCTACTCTCGTCCGGCGCCGGCCGTCTCGTCGGGTTCGGCGATCCGGTGTCGCTCGCTGACGGGCTGTGCGGCCTGATCGACAACCCTGCGGCGCTCGCTGCTGCCCGCGCCGAGGCGGCCAGAATCGGCGCGACTTTCGGGTGGCCGGCGATCGCCGAGGCGACCGCGTCCGTGCTGCGTGAGGCGGTCTCGGCGGCGCCGCGCAGAAAGCCGATGGTCGATGCCGGTCTCGAGTTTGCCGACGTTCGCACCGACCACCTGCTCGCACTCGTCGACGACTGCGGGATCGTGCAGCACGCGAACGGTGCGATCCCGAACAGGCAGACCGGCTACTGCGTCGACGACGTTGCACGGCTCGCGGTCGTGGCACTCGAGCTCGAGCGGCGGACGGGGAACCGTGTCTGGGCGGCAATCCTCTATCGAGCGCTGGCGTTCCTCGTCGACGCGAGTGAAGAGCGCGGCATGCGGAATTTCATGAGCTACGACCGCCGCTGGCTCGACGAACCGCACGTCGGCGACCACGTCGGTCGCGCGATCTGGGCGCTCGGCGATGTGCTCACCACTGCGTGGGTCGCTGCGCTGGTCGATCCGGCACAGCGGCTCCTGGCAAAACTCGTGCGCTCGCTCGACGGCGACATTTCTCTGCGGACAGCCGCCTACACGGCACTGGGCCTCGCGCGACTCGACGCAGACCGCCTCGACGACGATGCGCGTCTACTGCTCGAGCGCTGCATCGAGCAGCTTCATGCCGCTCAGGTGAAGACATCCGGCGAAGGCTGGTGCTGGTTCGAGGACGCGCTGACCTACGACAACGCGCGCCTGCCGCAAGCACTGATCATCGGTGGCGCGGCGCTCGATCGCGACGATGCGGTTGCTGCCGGCCTGAGCTCGCTTGCGTGGCTTGGCGACGAGTGCGGGCTCGTGGACGGCTATCTGCGCCTGCCGGGGCACAGCGGACGGCGGCGCGGCGAGGCAGCGCCAGGCCCGGGAGACGAGCAGCCGCTCGACGCGTCGGCCTTCGTCGAGGCAGAGCTGTCGGCGTTCGCGGTCACGGGTGAGGCTCTTCACGCGGCGCGCGCGCAGCGCGCCTTCGACTGGTTCCTCGGCCGCAACAGGCTCGGACGCCCCCTGTACGACTTTGCCACCGGTGGCTGCTGCGACGGCCTCGGCGACTCCGATGTCAACGCCAACGAGGGCGCGGAGTCGACGCTCGCGTTTCATCGGGCGCACCTGGTCCTCGATGCCGCCGGGCTCCCGCGTGTGGTGCGAGTCGCCGACACCACCCAGACGACCGCCTGATGACACGCGAGACCGAGCTCTTCCGCCGGCACCCCGGCAATCCTCTTCTGACCGCGGAGGACTGGCCGACCGCGGTTAATGTCGTCTTCAACCCGGCCGCGGTCGATGTGGGCGGCGAGACGGTGCTGCTCGCCCGTGTCGAGGGGCGCACCGGGATCTCGCACCTGACCGTCGCGCGGTCTGCCAACGGCGTCGACGGCTGGCAGATCGAGTCCGAGCCGCTGCTCGCGCCGACCAAGGGCCGCGACAGCGAGCAGTGGGGCTTCGAGGACGCCCGCGTCGTGTGGATCGAGGAGCTCGGCCGGTACATGATCACGTGCACCGCTTACGGCCCGGCGGGCCCGGCCGTCTTCCTCGCGTCGACCGAAGACTTCCGGTCGGTGGAGCGAATCGGGATCGTCGTCGCGCCAGAGGACAAGAACGCTGCGCTCTTGCCCGAACGAGTCGACGGCAAGTGGATCCTCTTTCACCGCCCGACCTCGGGATTTGCGACGGCGCGCGCCGGGATCGCCCTATCCCGCTCCCCCGATCTGCGCAGCTGGAGCGCGCCGGAGGTTGTGATGCAACCGCGCCGCGGTGCCTGGTGGGACTCGCTGCGGATCGGGATCGGCCCGCCGCTGCTCAAGACCGAGCACGGCTGGCTGCTCGTCTACCACGGCGTCAAGGAGACAGTGTCGGGAGCGATCTACCGCGTCGGGCTTGCACTGCTCGATCTCGAGCAGCCGACCCGGGTGCTCCGCCGCACCTCAGACTGGGTGCTTGCGCCATACGAGCCGTATGAGCGCCAGGGCGACGTGCCGAACGCGCTCTTTCCTTGTGGGTTGATCCACGATCGCGACTCGGGCGAGTTGCGTATGTACTACGGAGCCGCCGACACGTCCATCTGCCTCGCGACGGCGAGCTACGACGACGTGCTCGCCGCCGTGCTCGACGCCACCACCGTCAATTGAAGGTCGCCGTGCTCGGCGCGATCGCATGGCGGACGCCGCCGCGTGCGTACGGCCCGTGGGAGCGCGTCGCCGGGTTGGTCGCCGCCGGGCTGCAGGCGCGCGGCGTCGACGTGACGCTCTTCGCGACGCTTGACTCGGTGACGCCTGCGAAGCTCGACGGCGTTCTCGAGACGGGCTACGCCGAGAACGCGGCCGTCGACGGCCGCGTCTGGGAGGCCCTGCATGTTGCGCATGCCTTCGAGCGCTCGGCCGAGTTCGACCTCATCCACAACCACCTCGACTGGCTGCCGCTTGCGTTCGAGCAGCTCGCACATGCTCCACTCGTGACGACGATCCACGGTTTCTCCGGCCCGGCGATCTTGCCGGTCTATCAGGCTTCAAGCTCCGCGTTCGTCTCGATCTCCCTCGCCGACCGGGCGCCCGAGCTCGACTACGCCGCCAACGTCTACCACGGGGTCGACGGCGCAGAGCTGCCGTTCGACCCCGACGGCGGCGAATCGCTGGTTTCCTTCGGTCGGATCCATCCCGACAAAGGGACGGCGGAGGCGATCGAGATCGCCGCGGCGGCCGGGCGCAGGCTCGTCCTCTGTGGGATCGTCCACGACGAGATGTACTTCCGCGAACGCGTCGAGCCGCACATCGACGGCGATCGCGTCACGTACCTCGGCTCGGTCGGGCCAGACGAGCGCGCGCACGTTCTCGGCAGCTCGGCGGCCCTCTTGCACCCGGTCGCCTTCGCCGAGCCGTTCGGTCTCTCGGTCGTCGAGTCGATGATGTGCGGCACGCCCGTGATTGCATTCGAACGCGGTTCGATGGCGGAGATCGTCGATCCCGGCCGGACGGGCTATCTCGTCACCAGCACCGCCGAGGCCGTGGCCGCCGTCGAGCGCACGGCCTCCCTCGACCGTGCGGCCTGCAGGGCGGTCGCACTCGAGCGCTTCTCCGCCGAGCGGATGGTCGACGACTACCTGCGCGTCTACGCCGACGTGATCTAGCTGCGGAGCGGCTCGGCCGGCGACATCGTCACCGTGCCGCTCGAGTCGACCGATACCACCTGGCGGCCCGGTGCCTCGCTCTTGCGGAACCGGGCCAGCAACGACCAGTTGCGAGCCGGGACGAGGATCGCCTGAGTGGGCGTGCGGCTCTCGATCGTGAAGCCCTCGTCGACCCGCGACTCGAGGAATGTCGTCAGCGCGTCCCTGCGGAAGGTCTCGTGGGCTTCGGTCACAGGTAGAGCACAGTGTACTGAGGGTTCGGTGGGCCAGGCTCACAGCGAGCCGCGAAAGAGCCCGAGCCCACTCGACAAGCGGCGTCGCAGCTGACCCGGTTCGGCTCCGGATGTGACCGTGTCTCTGGCCTCCCACGCCGGCGGCTGAAACCGTTTCGCCGACTACGGTCGGCGGCGTATGATCGAGCCGGTAATGGTCGCGCGGCGGCTCCGACGGAGGGGGCTTGCGACATTCGCGCTTCTCGTCGTGATGGCGGAAGTCGCAGGTCGCAGTGCAACTGCGCGCGTCGACGCCCGCCTGCACGTGCACCCGCTCGCGAACTCGGGGGCGAGCTACTACCCGTTCCTACTTGTCGGCGTGAAGATCGTGTGCGCGTTCGCGCTCGCGGCGTTGCTCGCGCGGATGACCCGCGCGCGCGCAGCTGCCGAGGCCGGCGAGCGACTGCTGACCGCGGTCGGTCACGGTCATCTGCCCGGCACGCCGCGCCTTCGGCCGCAGCTGTCGTTCCGCGTCTGGGCCGGGGCATTCGCTGCGTCGTCGCTCGTCTACCTCGTGCACATGGACATCGAAGGCACCGCCGTCGGCCGGTGGCCGTCACTCGATCCGTGGCTACACACCTATTCGCTACCGGTCTTTGCGCTGACCGCCGTCGCCGTCGCCTGCGCCTGGCGGTTCGCGAGTTGGCTGCACGACGTCGAGGATTACGTCGAACGCACGTTCGAGCGCGTGCGACGGATCCTCAGCGACGCGCTTCAAGTTCCGCAGAACACGCACCAGCCGCCGGCCGACGACTCCGCGCCGCGCCGGCGTCTTCGGTCTCGCTTTCGAATCGCGCCCGCCTCCGCTCGCCGCCTGACCCGCGGGCAGCTTCGAAGCCCCGCGGGGGTCGCGTTCGTCCGACTCTGCGAGGGAGGCCATGGAAACACCGTTCGCACATTCCTATTCGGCATCGCGTGCGCACCGCTATCACCGCGTCGCGCAGACGGTGTCGCTCGTCGGCCCCGTGATTGCGACGGCGGGGATCGTCTGGGCGATCCTGCAGCCCTACCGGCTGACGCTGCTCCATCCCCGCGGCCAGGGCGTTCTGGTGGCTCGCGGTCGAGCCGCCGCTGCTCGTGTTCATCGTCGGCGTGTCGTCTTCGCGGTCATTCGTCGCACGCCCGCTCGTCGTCCGATCTCGAGGCCCACGATGCAGCCGCGACGCTGAAGATCGTCCACTGGCTCTTCGCGGCCGGGATCCTGTTCCTCGGGCTCTCCTGTTCGCCGAGGCGATCGCCGGCACCGAGGTCTGGCGCATGCGCCCGTGGCGGGCGTATCTCTGGCCGGGCGTTGCCTTCGGGCTCGGCGTCCTGCATGTGGCCCGTGATGGCGCTTCTACACCAACTCGGCGATCCATATGTTCGCGCACAGCGTCCTGGGCGCAGGTGCTGATGGCGGCCGGCGGCGCCGAGCTCGGCGCTCGTCCGCGGACGGCTGGCCTCGCCGTGGTGGCGGCTCACCGCGCCGGTCGCGCTCGTCGTCTCCGGGACCGCGTTCCTCGTGCACGAGCAGAACTCTGGTTCTTCGCCCGGTCGGCGTTCCTGCATCACCTGCTCGGCTGGACGCTTCGTCGCGCTCGGCGCGCTCGTCCCGCTCGCGCTGATCTTGCGGCCGCGCTCGGCCGCCCTTCAGTTCGGGGTTCGCGTCTGATGGTCGCGCTCGTCTCGGTGATGCTCTTCTGCGACCGCGACGTCGCGCCGATCTTCGGCCATCTGTCGCCGCTCGCAGGAGCGCCGCACCGGTGAGACGCGCTCGTCCTCGCAGCCCTGTCGTGGCGCTCTGCGCTGCCGGCCGCGGCCTCGGCGCACGCAACGCTGCGCAGCGCCAGCCCTGGCTTCCGGCAGCGGCTCGACCAGTCGCCGGGAAGGTGCGGCTGTAGTTCGACCAGCTCGTGAAGTCTGCCCGGCGCGGTCCAGGTGCTCGAACGTGTCGGGCACGACTACGCCGGTGCCGCGCGAGGTGCGGGGCACCATGACGTCATCGCGCCGGTGCGCCCTGCTCGCGAAGGGCACTTACACGGTGCGCTGGCACGCGCTCTCGGCCGACTCGCACGTCGTCTCGGGAGTGTGGACGTTCGGCGTGCGCGTGCCCGCGCCGCCGTCGATCGGCGGCCTACGGCGCCGGCGGGCCGAGCGCGACCGAGCACATCGTGCGCTGGGTGTACTTCGTCGCGCTCGCGCTGACGATCGGCGCGCTCGGCTTCCGGCTGATCGTGCCTGCGCGGCCTCGATCTGCCGCGCCCGCTCGAGCGGCAGGCTCGCGTCGCCGCCGGCGTCGGCGCCGTGGTCGCGTCGCAGCTCGGGATCCTCGCGTTCTCCCTTCGCTGCCGAGGATGTGCTGCAGCTGCCGTTCGGCAGGTTCCTCTACGGCGACCTCTCGCCGATCGCGGCCGAGACGCGCTTCGGCCAGGCGTTCATCGTCGATGACGCTGGCGTTCGCGCTCGTCCTCGCGCTCGTCTACCTCGCGTGGCTGCTCGACCGTGTCGGGCTGCTCGTGCCGGCGTTCGTGCTCGCGCTCGTCTTCGTCGTCGGGCTGTCCGCTCTCGGGGCACGACGCGGTCGACGCCGGCTCGTCGTGGAAGACGGAGATCGCCGACTGGGTCCACCTCGCGGCCGCGTCGCTCTGGATCGGCGGGCTCGCTCACGCTCGCCGGGCTCGTGTGGCCGGCGCGCCGCACGCTGCGGCGGCGAGACGTTCGTGCGCTTCTCGCGGCTCGCCACCGTGCTGTCGCGCTCGTGCTCGTCGCGGGCATCTACCTGGCGATCGTGCGCCTGCCGCACTGTCACGATCTCTGGACCCAGACTACGGCCGGGTGCTGCTCGTGAAGCTCGGCGCTTGTCGGCTTCGCGCTCGCTCTGGGGCGCCTTCCACCACTTCGTGTTCGGCCCGGCGCTCGCCCGCGCCGACGTCGGCTTCCTGAGCCGCGTCGGCCGCAGCCTCGTCGGCGAGAGCATCGTCGGCATGGTCGTGCTCCTCGTCGCAGCGGTGCTCGTCGACTCGAAGCCGCCGCCGAGACCGAGCAGCAACACGCAGGCACAGTCTTCTCTTGCACAGGGGGGTGCGCAAAGCCAGGTCCCGTGAGGCGACGACCGGTGGCAGCCACCGTCACGGAACGGTGACGGAAGTGCAACAAAAGTGGAAATCTTTCCCCGGCCGCCCGGGTGGCTGTCCGGTTAGTGTCTCCCCGTGTCTCCCGAAGAGCGGCTCGCGGAGTTGGGGATCGTTCTGCCGTCCGTGCCGGCTCTTGCCGGGCCACGCCTCCAGCGGGTCGTCGTGCACGGCGGCTTCGCGTTCGTGTCGGGCGACGGGGACGACCGCATCCTGGGCTATGTCGGCGGCGACGTCTCCGTCGACGACGCGGCCCGAGCGGCGCGGACAACCGCTCATCGGCATTGCACGGCTCTGCGGGAAGCGCTTGGCTCGCTCGACCGCGTCGAGCGTTGGGTGAAGACACTCGTGCTCGTGCGATCGGCTCCGGGATTCGCCGACCAGCCCACTGTGGCGAACGGCTACTCGGACGCGATTGCGGAGCTCTGGGGCGACGAGCTGGGGCTTGGCGCGCGGAGCGCGATCGGCGTCGCTGAGCTCCCGGGCGGTTTGGCCGTCGAGGTCGAGGCGATCGTCGCCCTTGCCTGAACTCACGGACTACCGCGAGCGCTTTCCGATCCTGGCGTCGACGACCTACCTGATCAACCATTCACTCGGCGCCATGCCGGCCGAGGCCGAACGGCGGCTCGAGCAGTTCGCGCACGAGTGGAAGACGCGCGGTGCTCGCGCGTGGGGCGAAGGCTGGTGGGAGTCCGCGGTTCGCGTCGGCGACCTGATCGGCTCGATCATCGGCGCTCCGCCAGGCTCGACGGTGATGCACCAGAACGTCACGGTCGCCGAGGCGATCGTCCTCTCCTGCTTCGACCTGAAGCCGCCGCGCAACCGGATCGTCTTCGAGGAAGGGCTGTTCCCCTCCGTTCGCTACGTGCAGCAGGCGTGGTCGCGGTTCGGCGCCGAGGTGGTCGTCTGCGAGGACGCCGACGCGGTGATCGAGGCGATCGACGAGCGCACGCTCCTGGTGCCGGTCTCGCACGTGCTCTACAAGACCGCGGAGATCCAGCCGATCGAGCGGATCGTCGAGCGCGCGCGCGCTGCCGGCGCGTACGTCTGTCTCGACGCGTACCAGTCGGCCGGCGCAGTTCCACTCGACGTGACAGCGCTCGGGATCGAATTCTGCGTCGGCGGGTCCGTCAAATGGCTCTGCGGCGGCCCCGGCGCCGGGTGGCTGTACGTCCGTCCCGATCTCTCCGAGCAGCTCTCGCCGGCGTTCGCGGGCTGGCAGGGCCATGCGCGGCCGTTCTCGTTCGAGATGGAGATGGAGCCTGCGCCTGGTGCTTCGCGGTTCCTCACGGGCACTCCGAACGTTGCCGCCAACTACGCTGCCAGCGCCGGGTACGAGATCATCCGCGAGATCGGTGTCGAACGGATTCGCGCAAACTCGATGCGGCAGACGGCGCTGCTGGTCGAGCTCGTCGACGCGGCCGGCTTCGAGCTCACCTCGCCCCGCGAGCCGGAGATCCGCGGCGGCTCGGTCGTCTTCAGCGTTCCCGAGTTCCAAGCCGTGCACGCCGAGCTCGCCGCGCGCGAGATCATCTGCGACTACCGCCCCGACGCCGGCCTGCGGTTCGGCCCGCACTTCTTCACCACCGACGACGAGCTTCGGTTCGCCGTCGACCAGGTCAGCGAGATCCTCACCTCGGGCGCACATCGCGCCCGCACTGGCACCGCGGCCGCCTATTAGCCGAGGAATGCGCGCAGGCGATCCGCGGTCGCGGGTGCGGTCGGCTCGTCCTCGTGCCGGATATAGACGTAGGCGGGGTTGCGCAACGTCTCGGCCATCGCTTGCAGTTCATCGTCCGTGTACGGCGGCTCGCGGAGCCGCAGGTAGCGAAACGGCTCGGCATCGTTGTCGCCGACCCGCACGAGCCCGTCGGCTCCTTCCCAGGACTCGTGGCGGAAGTCCCAGGCGAGCTCGACCGTCGAGGGCGCCGACCCGGTGACGAACGAGACGAGGCCGTCATCTCGCGCCGCCTCGACCACGACGCGCACCGGCCCGAGCCGGTCGCCGAGCGCGAGCGCCCGTTCGAGAAACGGTGTGACCCGGTCGAGCCGGGTCAGCGGCAGCTTGACGGCGAACTTGAAGCCGTCCGGGACGGCCTCCGCCCAGCGCTTGAACTGATCCTCGCTCGGGAGGCGGTAACCCGTCGCATTCAGCTCGACCGTGTCGAACCGCGTCGCGTAGTAGCCCAGGAACTCCGCGGGCTGGAGCCCATCCGGGTAGAAGCCGGGCCGCCAGGACGGATACGACCAGCCGGAGGTGCCGATGCGGATCATCCCCCGGATCCTTCCATGACGTCCGCGGCGAGGAGTACGGTCCTGCGTCCTTGACCGGCTCTGAGATACCAGCCGACGATACGATCCGGGTCCTGGATCACGGCTTCGTTCGCCTCGATGACGCGATGGCCAACGACCTCTCGGTCGTGAACGGAGCGCGCGTCTCGTTCGCCCGCCGGAAGGAGGAGATGGACACCTCCGACGAGGGGCTGATCCGCTTCCTGATGCGCGACCGGCACGGGTCGCCGTTCGAGCACAACGCCTTCCGCTTCCACGTCCGGACGCCGATCTTCGTGGCGCGGGAATGGTTCAGACACCGCATCGGGTCGTTCAATGAATTCAGTCTTCGCTATGCGAAGGCCACGGACGACTTCTACATCCCCGAAGCGGACGACGTTCGCACCCAGGTCGGCAAGCCTGGCGCCTACAGCTTCGAGCACGTCAGCCCGGAGCTCGCGGCCGAGACCCGTGAGAAGCTGCAGGCGCTCTACGACCAGGCCTACGACACCTACACCGGGCTCGTCGAACAGGGTGTCGCCCGCGAGCTCGCCCGCTCGGTGCTTCCCGTCGGGGCCTACACCCAGTTCTACTGGACGGTAAATGCGAGAGCACTGATGAATTTCGTCTCGCTCAGGAACTCGGAATTCGCACAGCTCGAGATTCGTCGTTACGCTGAGGCTGTCGAGCGATTCTTCGCCCAGAAAATGCCCGTCACGCACGCGGCATTTGTCGCAAACGACCGTACAGCCCCGTGAAACCGGGGAACGGGCCACTTAATCAGGCCACAACCTCCGTCCTAACAGTCTTGTAACAGACTGTCACTAAGTTCTGAGAGTACGACGAAAGGCTTTCAGGAATATCACTGCTTTGCGGGGCGTTCTCAAAGGTGACGGAAGCGCAGGATCATTTCCGAAAACCGAGCGCCCGTCCCTATCGAAGTACTAAGGAGTTCGTTGACTAACACCACCCTGACTGGAATCAGCACGACCCAAGCTGTAGCCGAGGCGCTCGAGGCGCTCCTGCACGTGCGCGACGAGCACGGGGTGATCACCCCTGCGGACGTCGCGGATGCAGTTCTGTCGAACGACCTCGACGAGGCCGAGACAGAGGCGCTCGCGCACGAGCTCGAGGCCCACGGCGCCGCGCCCGAGCCTGAAGAGGAGGAGCCCGAGCTGGATCTCTCGATCGGCACCGGCCTGTACACGACCGACTCGTTCCAGATGTTCCTGAACGAGGCCGGCCGGTACCCGCTGCTCACCGCGGCCGAAGAGGTCGAGTTGGCCAAGCGCATCGAGAAGGGCGACATGCAGGCGAAGGAGCGGATGATCAACTGCAACCTGCGCCTCGTCGTCTCGATCGCGAAGCGCTACCAGACGCAGGGGATCACACTCGGCGACCTCGTCCAGGAGGGCGTCCTCGGCCTGATCCGCGCGGCCGAGAAGTTCGACTGGCGCAAAGGCTTCAAGTTCTCGACCTATGCCACCTGGTGGATTCGCCAGGCGGTGCAGCGTGGCGTCGCCAACAAGGCGCGCACGATCCGCATCCCGGTGCATGTCGTCGAGCGCGAGCAGAAGGTAGCCCGCGCCCGCCGCGAGCTCGTGGCGGTGCTCGAGCGCGACCCGACGCCCGAGGAGATCTCGAAGCACTCGAAGCTGCCGCTGAACCACGTGCACGAGGTGATGGCTGCGGCCCGCGCGGTCGCGTCCACCGACATGCCCGTCGGCGACGACGGCGACGCCTCGTTCGGTGATCTGATCGCCGGCACCGGCCCGTCGACCGAGGAAGAGGCATCATCCTCGCTCCGCGACCTGGCCGTGCGCCAGGCGGTCGCCAACCTGCCCGACCGTGAGCGCGACGTGATCGAGTTGCGGTTCGGGCTCGTCGGAGACGGTCCCGCCTCACTCGAGGCAATCGGCAAGCAGCTCGGCCTGACGCGCGAGCGTGTGCGCCAGATCGAGACCGAGGCCCTGCGCAAGCTCGCGCAGAACGAAGACCTCGCAGACGCTGCCTAAAACGTAACTCGCGAACCTGGTTCCCTTCTGGGAACCAGGTTCGCGCCTCTACTCTCGGCGAGTGACGTTGCTCGCGTTCACTGCACACGACGAGTTTCAGCTCTTCGCGCTCTTACTCGCCCTCGGAATCACGCTCGTCGCGGCCGCCGTCGGCCGGCTGCCGCCGTCGATCCTGTTGGTCGCGGGCGGACTCGCGCTCGGCTTCGTCCCCGGGCTGCCGCATCTCACTCTGCCGCCCGACCTCGTCCTGGTGGCGATCCTGCCGCCGCTGCTCTACTCGGCCGCATTCTTCACCGGCCTGCGCGACCTGCGCACGAACCTCCGTCCCATCTCGTTGCTTGCGATCGGTTTGGTCGCCGTCACCACCGTTGGGGTTGCGATGGCGGCCCACGCGGCCATCGGCAGGCTCTCGTGGGCCGGCGCCTTCACACTCGGTGCGATCGTCTCGCCGACCGACGCCCTCGCCGCGACCGAGGTTGCGCGCCGCGTCGGAGCCCCACGCCGCGTCGTCTCGATCATCGAAGGCGAGAGCCTCGTCAACGACGGCATCGCGCTCGTGCTCTACAAGGCAGCCGTGACGGCGGCGGTCGCCGGCACGTTCTCGCTCTGGGACGCCTCCTGGCACCTGGTCGTCAATGTCGTCGGGGGCATCGCCGTCGGGCTCGCGGTCGCCTGGGTCGTCCGCCAGGTGCGCCGCCGCGTCGACGACACGCCGACCGAGGTCGCGATCGCGCTGCTCTCCGGGTATCTGGCGTACCTCCCGGCGGCAGCGCTCGGAGTCTCGGGCGTCCTCGCCGCGGTGACGATCGGCGTCTACATGGGTTGGTACACGCCGCAATTGACGAACGTGCAGACGCGGCTGTCGGGGAGCGCGTTCTGGGAGATCCTCGTCTTCCTCGTGAACGCGCTTCTCTTCTCGCTGATCGGGCTGCAGTTGCATGGGATCCTCGACCGCCTGAACGTGACCGGCTCGCTGATCGCCGACGCTGCGTACGTGACGGCCGCGGTGATCCTCTTGCGGCTCGTCTGGGTGCCGATCTTCACGTACGTCCCGCGGTTCCTGTTCCGCAGCGTCCGCGAACGAGACCCCTACCCACCGTGGCAAGCGCCGGCGGTGATCGCGTGGGCCGGATTCCGCGGCGCCGTCTCGCTTGCCGCGGCGCTCGCCTTGCCCTCGACGCTCCCGAACCGTGACCTGATCGTGTTCCTGACCTTCGCGGTGATCCTCGTCACGCTGGTCGGCCAAGGATTGACGCTGCCGATCCTGATCAGGGCGATTCGCATCCCCGACGACGGCGGCGCCGACCGCGAGGACGCGAAGGCGCGCATCCACGCGGCCGAGGCAGCGCTCTCCCGGCTCGAGGAGTTGGCCGAGGAGGAGTGGGTGCGCGAGGACACCGTCGAGCGGCTGCGCAACTCGTACCGGTTCCGGTCGAACCGCTTTCGCGCCCGCTACCAGGGGGTCGACGACGACGGCGTCGAAGAGCGCTCCACGCAGTTCCAGCGGCTCCGACGCGAGCTCCTCGAGGCCGAGCGGCAGGCCGTGATCGCACTCCGCAACGAGGGCGCGATCACCGAGGAGGTCATGCATCGCGTTCAGCGCGACATTGATCTCGAAGACTCCCGCCTCGACCTTTAGCGCCGGCAGGCAAATCAAGCAGAGCCGAGCGCCGGCCGCGTCTGGGCTTCCCGCTACGTGGTCAGGACGACTGGGCCGGGACGTGCGGCGCTCGTCGGCTGCGCCGTGACGACCCAGCCATCGGCGTTGGACGCGTCGTACGGGATCGTGAAGCGGACGGTCGTCTTGTCGCCGTGCACCCGGAACGCTCCGCACGGCTCGACCGGCTTGTGGCCCTTCGTCAGCCACAGCTCGTAGTAGGCGGTCCGCTGCGCCTGCTTCGGCAGTCCGGTCACCTCGAGCTCCATCGGCCAGTTGCCGACCTCGTCGCGCGAGGACATTCGGATGATCGCCTGGGCATTCGTGAGCGCGGCGCTGCCGCGCATCGGGACAACGCGCTTGATCGCGAAGGTGGAGCCGTTGCCCTTCGAGTGGCCGAACAGGTACCCGCCGCCGAAGACGAGCGCGGCGACCGTCGCTGCAGCGAGCGCCACGGCCATCCACCGCCGCCGAGGCAACAACGGAAACTGGATGATCTCGGCCTCGGACGCCTCGGGCGTGCGCTCGAGGGCGGGCGGCAGATCCGGCGGCGGCCCCGCCTGCACGAGCAGATCGTGAATTCGCCGAAGGCGCGCCTCCTCCTCGGGCTCGAGGTCGTCGGTGCCGACCATGTCACGGAAGTCACTCATACTCGTCTCCGATGATTTCCGCGAGGCGTGCGAGCGCCGCGCGTGTTCGTGTCTTCACGGTCCCGAGCGGAATCCCTAGGAACTCCGCCACCTCAGCTTGCGACAGGCCGCTCCAATAAGCCAGCGAGATCACCTCGCGCTCCCGTTCCGGCAGTTCCTCGAGCGCGCGATGAACACGCCAGGCGACCCAACTCTGCTCGGCGCGGTCGAGTGGCCCCGGCTCGTGGGTCGGCTCGTCCGGGATCTCCGCCGGGATGTCGGTGCGCGAGCGCGCCCGGTCGACGATCGCGTTCCGCGCGACTGCGTAGAGCCATGGTGCGCCGGGCCCGCGATCGGGCCGGTAGGAGCCGGCCGAGCGCCAAATCGAGGCGAACGTCTCCTGCACAGCATCTTCGGCGCGGCCCCGGTCGCCGAGCCGTCGCAGAGCCAGCCCGAACACGGGCCGCGCGTAGCGGCGATACAGATCCTCGAACGCCGACCGGTCGCCGGTGGCCGCCCGTTGGATCAGCTCACCGTCGCTGGTCACGGCTCGCATCGTACGGAGTGGGATCGCCATAGTCACTTAGAAGTTCTACGGAAGTTGCCCCCGACCGGTTTTCAGCGAGCGCCCACCGTCGACGACGAGGCTGGTCCCGGTCACGTACCCGGCTCCCGCAAGGTAGGCGACGGCGTCGGCCACGTCCTCGGGCGAGCCGACCCGGCCGAGCAGGGTCTCGGTCGCGCGGCGCTCCTCCTGCCCGGGCTCGACGGCGACTGGGCCGGGTGCGACACCGCAGACCCGGACCTCCGGAGCGAGTGCAAGGGCAAGGACGCGGGTGAGCATCGCCTGCGCGGCCTTTGCCGCCGAATGGGCAGGGAACGATGTCCAGGCTTGGTACGACGCCACGTCCTCGACGATCACGAGCGTTCCGTGCGTCTCCCGGAGCGCTTCGGCCGCGGACTGGGCGAGGAAGAACGTCCCCTTTGCGGTCACGTCGAGCGCTTCGTCCCACAGTTCCTCGGTGACATCTTCCAGCGAGGCGGGAACGAAGCCCGCGCCGGCGGAGTGCACGACGAGGTCGAGCCCACCGAGCTCGCCGAGCGCGCGGGCGACCAGCTCCAGCGCCCCGCGCCGCACCCGAAGGTCGCCGTGCTCGCGTCCGGCCGCGAAGACGACGAAACCGTCTGCTTCAAGCCGCGAGGCGATCGCCCGGCCGACGCGACCTGTGCCACCCGCGACCAGGGCGCGCTTGTCAGTGCTCTGTAAGGGCATGCTCGACAGGAGTAAAACAGGCCGTGGGTGAGTATCGAACTGTCTTGGGTTGGGGCACGATCAGAGTGTCCATTCGTCGAGCAGGCAGGAGACGACCATGCGCAAGCTGATCGGAGCGGTAGTAGCGA
This sequence comes from uncultured Actinomycetes bacterium, assembly GCA_963847845.1. Taxonomy (GTDB): domain Bacteria; phylum Actinomycetota; class Thermoleophilia; order Gaiellales; family Gaiellaceae; genus PALSA-600. The sequence continues at coordinate 219,318 of CAWKBI010000003.1, read as the reverse complement.
TCGCCTCGCTGGCGATCGCGGTCGCGAGCCCAGCGGGCGCGGTCACAATCAAGGGTGTCAACATCTTTTCCACAGGCTTCTCGCCGAAGTCCGTCACGATCACCGAGGGCGACACGGTCACCTGGACGAATCGTGATGCGACGACCCACCAGATTCTGGCCTCGAAGGGCGAGTTCGTCTCGCCGATCCTGCACAAGGGGAACAGCTTCTCGTTCACGGCCAAGGCCGCGGGCAGGTACAGCTACAAGGACGAGCTGCACCCGAAGCTGACCGGGACGATCGTTGTCAAGGGGTTGCCGCCGAGCGTCTCACTCGGTGCGTCGATGCCGATCATCACCTCGGGTGCGAAGGTCACCCTCAGTGGAGTTGTCTCGAACCACAAGGCCGGCGAGTCGGTGGCGATCTACTACAGGCCCTATCCGCAGCCGAACCTGATCCAGCGCGCGACGATTCTCACGTCGGACGGCGGCGCCTTCAGCTTCTTGGTCGCGCCGGAAATCCTGACCACGTACGAGGCGTCCTGGAAAGGCGTGTTCTCGATCGTCTCGACCGTGCAGGTGATGCCGAGCCTGTCGCTCGGTCGGAACAACGGCTGGATCGTCCACGCGTCCGCAGGCCGCTCGTTTGCGGGCCGTTCGGTGCAGATCCAGCGCCTGAATGCGGCCACCGGGCAGTGGGTGACGCTGCGCAAGGTGATGCTGAACTCGAAGTCGTCGGCTCGTGTGACGCTCACGTTGCCGAAGGGGATCAGCAAGCTGCGCGTGACGATGTCGGTCAACCAGGCCGGTGCCGGTTACCTCGGCGTGATCGGCCCGACTATCACCTGGCGGCAGGCGTAGACGGTTGATCTGAGCGCGCGCGAGCGCGCGGGAGCTCAGCTCCCGCGCGCTTCGTAGCGGCGTGCGACTTCGTCCCAGTTGACGACGTCCCACCACGCGGCCAGATAGTCCGGACGCCGGTTCTGGTAGCTCAGGTAGTAGGCGTGCTCCCACACGTCGATGCCGAGCAGCGGCACGTCGGTGGTCTGGAGGGGCGTGTCCTGGTTCGGAGTCGAGACGACGGCGAGCCCGGTGCCGTCCCAGATCAGCCAAGTCCAGCCGGAGCCGAAGCGTTTCACGCCGGCGTCGTTGATCTGGGTCTTCAGCTGGTCGAGGTCGCCGAACGTGGTGCCGATCGCATCGGCGAGCGCGCCGCTCGGCTCACCGCCCCCACCTGGCTTCATGATCGTCCAGAAGAGTGAGTGGTTGGCATGGCCGCCGCCGTTGTTTCGCACCGCCGCGCGCTTGTCCTCTGGGATCTCGTCGAGGAGCGCCAGCACCTGCTCGATCGGGCGGCCGGCCCACTCGGTGCCGTCGAGCGCTTTGTTCAGGTTGTCGACGTAGGCCTGGTGATGCTTACCGTGGTGGATGCGCATGGTCTGCTCGTCAATCGTGGGCGCGAGCGCGTCGTAGTCGTACGGAAGCGGGGGAAGCTCGTAGGGCATTCGGTCTCCTTAGGGTCGATCGGTCCTCCACAAAGATATGCTCCGCGCCGCACCCGAGGTATTTGAGAAGGAGAGAGCATGGCGCCTGCCTACAGCTACGAAGAGATCAACCCGAGGGAACTGAAGCCCGCTCTGCTGACTCTCGACGGGATCTCCCGCGAGACGATCGAGGCCCACTACAAGCTGTACCAGGGGTACGTGAACAAGCGGAACGAGATTCTCGGCAAGCTGGCCGATGTCGATCTCGCGAGCGCCAACCAGGTCTACTCCGGCTTTCGTTCGCTGAAGATCGACCTGTCGTTCGCGATCGGTGGGGTCAAGAACCACGAGATCTACTTCGGGCACCTCGGCGGGAGCGGCGGCGACCCGAGCGGGATCTTCGGCGACCTCGTGAGGCGCGACTTCGGCTCCGTCGCCGACTGGAAGGCCGACCTGAAGGCGACCGGGCTCGCCGGCCGCGGTTGGGCCTGGACCGCGTACGACTGGGACGAGGGACGCCTCTTCAACTACATCGGCGATGCGCAGAACACCTTCCCGATCTGGAACGCGACGGCTCTCGTCGCGCTCGATGTCTACGAGCACGCGTATTTCGTCGACTTCGGCACCGACCGCGGGGCCTACATCGACACGTTCTTCCACAACCTGGACTACGACGTCGTCAACGACTGGGCGCAGCGCTACGGCGTCCGACCCTGACGGGTAGCGTCCGGCTGTGAGCTTCGCGGCCCTCGTAGCACTCGGCTACCTCCTGGGCTCGTGTCCGTGGGGCTACTGGGTCGTTCGGGTGGTGCGGCATGAGGACATCCGTAAGGTCGGCTCGGGCAACATCGGCGCCACGAACGTCTGGCGGAGGTACGGTCGGTGGCTCGGCGTGCCGGTCGTCCTGCTCGACGTGCTCAAAGGCTTCGTCCCCGCACTGCTCGGGATGCTCTTCGTCTCGCCTCACCATCTCTCGGGCATCGTCGCCGGCGCAGCCGCGATGCTCGGTCACTGGCGGCCGCTCTTCCTCCGGTTCGCCAAGGGCGGGAAGATGGTCGCAACCTGCGGCGGCGTCTTTTTCGGCGTTGCCGTCTGGGTTGCATTGACCGCTGGGCTCGTGTGGCTCGCAGTCTTCGTGACGCTTCGGTATGCGTCTCTCGCCTCGGTCGTCGCCGGTCTCGCGCTGCCGGTCTGCGCGTACTTGTATGGGTATCCGACTGAGGTGGTCGTGTTCGGGGCCGCCGCCGCCGCGGCGATCCTGTTCCTGCATCGCGCGAACCTCGCGCGCCTGCGTTCCGGGACGGAGAACCGTTTCCAGTTCAGGCGCGCGGCGAATGCGTAGGGCGCTCGCGCTCGCGGTCTTCGCGGCGGCATTCTGGCTCGCGCCCGGCGCGCTTGCGTCGGGCTGGTGCGGGGGTGCCGACGAGTCCGCGATCGACCGTCCCGACATCGTCACCGCCCAGCAGGTCCACACGGTGGTCGCGATCCCCTCCGACGCAGTAGACCCGTTCGCCACCGACGCCGGGCGGTTCGCCGACGACGTCACCTCGATGCTCGCCTGGTGGCAGGGACAGGACCCGACCCGGATTCCACGGTTCGACCTGGCGACGTTCGGCGGCAGCAACTGCCTCGACATCACGTTCGTGCGGCTGCCGAACACCGGCGCCGCCTACACCGCACTCGGCGCCGGCGGCGCGTTCTCGTCGATCGGGAACGCGATCGCGCAGAGAGGCAGCCGGTACAAGGACTACCTCGTCTACTACGACGGCCCCTCGGTGGAGGCAGACGTCTGCGGTGTGGGAGGCACGCAGGCGTTCAACACCGGCCCCGGAGTCGCAATCGTCCTTCTACAGGGGTGCCCCGGGGTACCGACTGACGACATCGCGACCCACGAGCTGCTGCATGCGCTCGGCGCAGTGGCTCCCGGCGACCCGCACGCGTGCCCGAACGACCCGGGCCATCCGTGCGACTCACCCACCGACGTGCTCTATCCGTTCGCATCGGGCGATCCACTCAGCTCACTGGTCCTCGACTTCAACCACGACGACTACTACGGGCACTCCGGCTCGTGGCCGGACATCCAGGACTCGCTGTGGCTGCATCGCCTCGACGTGCCGGAGATTCCGCTCTCCGTCGGGCTCTCGGGTGCCGGCGAGATCTCGAGCGATCTGCCGGGCCTCGACTGCAAGGTCGGCTGCACGACTCAGTGGGATCAGGGAGCGGTCGTGACGCTCGTCGCCGACCCTGCCGCGAACGACCGGTTCGTTCGCTGGGAAGGCTCGTGCAAGGCGAGCGGGAACGCGCCGTGCCCGCTGACCCTGACGGCACCCGCAACGGCGACGGCGGTGTTCGGCCCGCGGCGGATCCCTCTCAGGCTCTCCAGCACCGGCAAGGGCACGATCAAGTGCACGCCCGCGTGCGGGACGACGTTCCCGGGCGGCGATCCCTTGACGCTGCACGCGACGGCGGGCAAGGGTTTCAGGTTCGTAGGCTGGAGCGGTGCGTGCAGGGGCGCGTTCCCGATCTGCCGGCCGCCGACCGACTTCGCGCTGACGGTTCACGCACTGTTCAAGCCGCGCTGAGGTTCAAGCGGCGCTGAGCCAGTCGCGTAGCTCCGTCGGCGCGGCGGCCGTGCGGCCGTCGAGCTCGTCGCGAAGCTCGCCGACAGTGCTCGAGCGCTCGGCGAGCACGTCGTGGCGATGAATCGTCTCGAGGTTGACCTGTTGCGAATGCACGAAGTCGCCGTCCTCGAGTTCGGGGTAGCGCTCGAGCGTCGCCGACAGCGCATGGCGCACCGAGTCCTCGACGAATCGCGGCTGCAGATGAGCGTGCTCGACGACGAAGAGCTCATCGGGCCGTTTGAGCAGCTCATAGATCGGAGAGCTCATCGAGTGCTCGACGATGTCGACGAGGTGCTCCGCGTTGATGCTCGCATCCGTTCCGACCAGCAAGGTGCCCCGGCCACGCTGATTGTGCGTCGCCAGCGGCACGAGCTCGAGGATCCGCTCGATGTCAGCGCCGGCGAATCCGGCCTCGAGCAGCCGCTCGCCGGCGGCCCCGCGAACGAGCCCCTGTGCGCAGGGGCAGGCGTTGATCCCGAACGCCTCGACGCCGACGACCCGTCTGACGCGCTCGGGCGACGCAGCCGCGATCCCGATCAGCGTCGCGATCTCCTGGGTCGGCAGACCGCTCACTGGCGTCCGGCGCTCGAGCGGGTATTGGGCGCGAATCTGAACCTCGGCGCGAAGTGCGTGCTGCCGGAGCACGACGTGCGACGCGATGTGCTCCGCGAGCGTCTCGACCAGGAACGCCTCGGCGATCACGACCTCGTCGACGGCCTCACCGAAGATCTCCGGGAAACGCGACATGTGGACGCCCTTCTGGGCCGGGTCGAGGTCGACGGTGCAGGAGATCTCGGACGAAAAGGTCTTCTCGCGCCCCTCGTGACGGATCCGGATCACCTTCTGCACGCCGGTGACACCGGCGCGCGTCAGGCCGATGCGGACGTCAGGCGCAGAGGCCTGCAGATCGCCGACAACCTCGTTCCCTGACCGCGTCATCCGGTAGAACGGTACGCGATGGCCCCCGACGACCGCTTCGCCCGCATCGTCTCGCTGGCCTGCCACGACCTGCGGACACCACTTGCGACGGTCTACGGCTTCGCGAGGACACTCGAGCGCGGCGGCGAGCTCGATGAGCGGAGCCTGCGGTTCGTGACGATGATCTCCCAGGCATCCGCACAGATGACGACTCTCCTCGACGAGCTCGGTGTCGCCGCCCGCATCGAGGGAGGGCGCTTCGAACCGGGATTGGTGGAGGCGGACACGGTCGCGCTCGCCACCTCCGACGACGAGCGCGTCGTGACCACCGGCAAGAGCGTGACGGTCGAGACCGAGGCGGCCTCGGTCGCGCGTGGCCTCGAAGCGCTCGCGATCGCAGCCGTTCGGTTCGGGCCGGTCGACCAGGTGACGTGGACGGTCGATGGACGATCACTCGAGCTGGCGCCGATCGCCGGGGGCGCCGGCCCCGTCGTGCTGGGCGAGGAGATCCGCGACCTCGGCTCGCTCGTCGCCCGCACCGTGATCGAGCAGCTCGGCGGCTCGCTCACGCTCGAGGGCGAAACGCTTCGCGTTCGTCTCTAGCGCGCTGCCGCTGACGACGGCGCACCGCGGCGCCGGCGAACTGTCAGGAACAGAGCGATTCCCGCCGCCGCGATCGAGAGCCCGATTGTGTAGTGGACGAGGCTCCACACCGTCTGGGCCGCGTCGTGTTCCCATTCTCCGCGCGTCAACGAGCTCGACGTCGTCTGGTCGGCGATCAGGTCCTCGCCGTAGGCGAACCGCGCAGTGTGGTGGAGCTCCCAGCGGTGCAGCCTGAGCGTGAGTGCAAGCGCGTCGATGCAGGCGGCGATACTCGTGACGTAAAACGAGTAGGGGAAGTGGGCCGAGATCCACGCCACGAAAACGAGCAGGAGCGGCGCGACCAGCGCGAGTAGCCAGATCTTCGCTTCGGTCGATCCCGTGGGCTGATGCCACACGCGCGCGATTCCGTCCCCGCGTTTCCACTCGACGACCCGGGCTTTTTCGATTGCCAGGGTCACGGCCATCAGCGATGCGAAAAACACCGGCAGCGCCAGGAAGCCGCCGAGCGCAAGAGGCGCCCGCGATGGTGGGATCAGCGACCTCAGCTTCACAGCCTGCCAGCCTCGATCACGCGCGCGAGAAACTCGCGGGTTCGCGGCTCGGTCGGCGTGGTGAAGATCTGCTCGGGTGGTCCCTCCTCGCAGATCACTCCGGCGTCGAGGAAGCAGATCTTGTCGGCGACCTCGCGCGCGAACGACATCTCGTGCGTCGCGAGGATCATCGTCATCCCGGTCTCCGCAAGGCCGCGCACGAGATTCAGCACGTCGGAGACGAGCTGCGGGTCGAGTGCGCTCGTGATCTCGTCGAGCAGCATCAGGTCAGGTCCCATCGCGAGCGCGCGGGCGATCGCGACCCGCTGCTGCTGCCCCCCGGAGAGGCGATCGGGGAACTCGTCCGCCTTGTCCGAGAGCCCGATCTGCTCGAGCAGCTCGAGCGCGGTCAGGCGGGTCTCGCGCGCCCCGGCGCCGTTCACCTTCCTGGGTGCGAGAACGATGTTCTCGAGCACGGTCATGTGGGGAAAGAGGTTGTACGCCTGGAAGACGATCCCGATCTTGCGCCGCAGCGAGTTGACGTCGGCGTGGCCGTTGGTGATCTCGTCGCCGTCGACGATGATCCGGCCCTCGTCGACGCGCTCGAGCAGGTTGATACAGCGAAGGAGCGTCGACTTGCCTGAGCCAGAGGCGCCGATCAGGCAGACGACCTGGTGTCGCTCGACTTCGAGGGACACGCGATCGAGTACCCGTAGCTCGCCGAACGACTTCGAGACCTTGTCCAGTTCGACGAAACTCACGTGGCGCCCGCGCGCTCCTTGCGCTCCCGCGTCAGGATCAGGTGGTCGGTGAAGCGCGCGAGCGGGATCGTCAGAAGGACGAACAGCACGGCGGCCACGGTGTACGACGTGAAGTTCGCGTACGTCTGCGAGTAGGCCTGCGACTGCAGTGCTGCCTCGGCGACGCCGATCACCGAGACGAGCGCGGTGTCCTTCTGCAGGCCGATGAAGTCGTTGAGGAGCGGCGGCACGACGCGGCGGACCGCCTGCGGGATGACGACGAAGCGCATCGACTGCCAGTAGGAGAGGCCGAGCGAGCGGGCGGCCATCCGTTGCGAGGGGTGGACGGACTCGATTCCGGCGCGGTACACCTCGGTCACGTAGGCGGTGTAGACGAGCGTCAGCGCGACGACGCCGTACGTGAAGTTCGAGCGACCGCTGATCGCGTGCACGTTCAAGGCCGGCAGACCGAAGCCGATCACGAACGCGACGAGGATCAGCGGCGTCCCGCGGAAGAAATCCGTGTAGGCGATCATCAGGGCGCGGAGCGGCTTCGCTCCGCGCCCTGGCAATCCACGAACGACGGCGACCGCAAGGGCAAAGACGAGCACCAGCGCCTCCGCGACCACCATCAGCTTCAGGTTGATCTGGAATCCCGCCCAGACGTTCGGGAACGCGACCCGGAAGTCGTGCGGCGAGAAGAACGTCTGGACAACCTGATGCATCTAGAACGTCATCGACTTACTTCAGATTCGGGATCTTCGAGAAGTCGACGTTGAACCACTTCTTCTGTAGCGCGGCGATCGTGCCGTTCTTCCAGAGCTTGTCGATCTGCGCGTTGACGAGCTTCGTCAGCTTCGACCCCTTCTGGAGCACGGCGCCGTATTGCTCCTTCGTCACGATCTGCCCGGCGACGCGCCCGTACCGGGTGGGGCGAGCCTTCTTCTCGGACGCGACGATCGGCGTGTCGAGGATGATCGCGTCACACCGGCCGATCTGCACGGCCGTGAACGCCGCTGCGGTCGACTGGTAGATCAGCGGTGCCTTCGACGGGTGCAGCTTCTGCTGGATCCAGGTCAGGCCGGTCGTGTCGGTCTGCGCGCAGGTCTGCATGCTCTTCAGGTCGGAGATCGAGTGAGGGACTTTCGCCTTCTTCGAGATCAGCACGCCCTGGTTGGCGTCGAAGTACGAGTGCGTGAAGTCGACCGTCCGCTTGCGCTGGGCCGTGATGGTCGCTTCCTGGAACGAGATGTCGAACGTCTTGTGGCCGGGCGCGAAGAGCTTCGCCCACGGCGTGTAGACGTACGACGGGGTGAGGCCGAGCCCCTTGGCGATCGCCGAGGCCAGGTCGACCTCGTAGCCCTTGGGGCTCAAGTAGTTCGAGCCGCGAATCTTGCCGTTCGCGAAGTTGACGGCGGGGTCGCCGAAGCCGACGACGAGCTTGCCCGCGGACATCGTGGGCGGGGCAGTCGTGCGGGCTGCGGCAATTGCCGCAAGGGAGACCGCCAACGTCGCAACGGCGACGAGAGCGACGAGACGCTTCACAGAGTTCCTCCTGTCGGTTGCCTGGGGGTGCGAGACGATTCTACGGTTCGCCGAGCCGCGCTCCGACCCAGCTTTGGAACGCCGCGAGGAGCGGCTCGGCGTTCAGGAGCAGGCGACCCTGCTCGAGCATTCCCGAAGCCATGCCCCGGTGCACCGACTCGACGAGCGCGCTGTCCTCGCGTCCGACTTGGTCGTCGAAGGCAAAGAACTCGGTCAGCCAGGCGTCGTCGACTCCCGGCGCGAAGAAATAGTCGAGGTACCGCTCGGTGCGCCCCGGCCCCGCGGGGGCGATCGGCCCGATCGAGAGGTTCGCCGGTCCAGGGAACACGTTCAGCCCGGTATTCGGGAAGAGCAGGTGGAACTGCCCGCGCGCGCCCGTCTTCTTCGCCTGCGCGAACTGGGCCGCGAAGGTCGGATGAGCTTCCAGGAGATAGCGATCCGGGTTGACGTCGACCACGTCGCTGAACGACGGGTGGGCGGTCGGGCAGTGGTAGCACTCGAGGAAGTTCTCGACGACGATCTTCCAGTTCGCGTTCGCGCCGAACCCGACGCGCGAGTGGAACTCGATCGCGTCGATGTCGATCGCCCGGGCAAGGATCTCCGGGAGCCCGCCGAGCTGCTCCGCAAGCGGGATCGCCGCCGGGTCCGGGTTGACGAACAGAAACGGCCCCCAGATACCGACGCTCGCAGGCAGGAGCGACCAGTCGCCGTCCTCGAAGTCGGCCTCCCGCTCGGAGCGCGGCGCGCTCTTGAGGGAGCCGTCGAGGCCGTACGTCCAGGCGTGGTAGTGGCACTGCAGCGTGTTGCGGCGCCCGCAGCCGTCCATCAGCACGGCGCCACGATGACGGCAGACGTTGACGAATGCGCGCAACTCGCCCTGGCGGTCTCGGGTGACGATGATCGGAACACCACCTGCGTCCGTCGCGAGGTACGTTCCGGGCTCGGCGACCTGCGCGGCGCGGCCGCCGTACTGCCACGACCGCGAGAAGATCAGCGAGCGCTCGCGCCGGAGCGTCTCGTCGTCGCTGTACCAGGCGTACGGGAGCGTGAGCTCACTCGGCGTCGCGGCCATGTGCCGATGCTAGCGGCGGGTCACCGGCGAAAGACAGCCGAGAGGCGTGCGTCGATGCCCTAATTCGCCGCACCGCCTCAACCTTCTCCCAGGCGGCTCCGGCGACGCTGACCGGCGCGTGCAAGACCCCGAGGAGCCGGCTGTGGAAGATCCGTCACAGGCTTGACAGCTTGGTTTGGCGAGTGGCCATGTCCTGGGGACGATCCGTGACAGGTTTGTCACCGTGGTTTGGCGAAGGGACCTGTCCTGTGGACGATTTGTCACAGGTTTGTCAGCTTGGTTTGGCGACGGGACACCGCTCGCCGCGACGTGTCCCTCGAATCAGAGCGGGATCGGCGATCATTCGGGCGTGAGTCCGAGGCCGGTGATCTGGAAGCCGCATTACCCGACACGCCGGATGCGCGAGCGAGCATGGGCAGAAGCCGACCTCCGGCGCGAGCAGGCGGCCCGCGCCATGCCCCGGCGGCGCTCGCTGCTCGCGAAGCTGCTTCGGCGCTGAGCGGGGCGGTCCAGTCGCGTGAGGCGGTGCAGTTGCGCGAGGCGGTGCAGTTGCTTGAGGCGGTGCAGTTGCGTGCGAGCCTTTCGCACCTGCAGAATCGTCAATCATGACGCTGAACCTCGAGCGAGCGTTTGCCGAGCGCCCGGAGGTGTACGCCGCCTGGGGCGAGTTGAACGGGGCGATCAAGGCCGGTATGGATCTCCGCCGCTACGAGTTGGCGACGCTCGCCGCGGCGCGGCGGCTGCGTTCGAGCTACTGCTGCCTCGCCCACGGCAGGGTGTTGCAGGAGCGCTTCGGCGAGCCCGTCCGGGAGATCCTGCTCGATCGCCGCTCGGCCGGGCTCGACGATGTCGACGTCGCGGTCATGGATCTGGCCGAACGCGTCGTCGACGATGCAACGTCGATCAGCGACGCTGAGCTTCGGCCGCTGCGTGAGCTCGGGCTTTCCGAGCCGGAGATCATGGACGTCGTTCTCGCGGCGGCGGCGCGCTGCTTCTTCTCGAAGACCCTCGATGGGCTCGGTGTGCTTCCCGACGCAAGCTACCGCGAGTTGCGGCCGGACCTGCGCGACGCACTCGTCGTCGGTCGGCCGATCGCAGACGACTGAGCGGTCAGCCGGTCGCGGCCGAGAGCTCTCGGCCGGCTGAATGACAACTTCGGCAGCGGGCTTCGTACGAGTCGAGCGCGCCGACCTGGATCGTCTCTCCGGCGAACGGAGCAGGCTCGCCGTCGACCAGGCGCTGGGTCATCGTCGCCGGGCCGCCGCAGCGATGGCACACCGCTTCGAGCTTGTCGACGAACTCGGCGACGCAGAGCAGGGTGGGCATCGCGCCGAACGGGAGGCCGCGAAAGTCCTGTGCCAGTCCCGCGGCGACGACACGCGCGCCGTCCTGCACGAGGCCGTCGATCGCGTCAGCGATCCCGTCGTCGAAGAACTGCACCTCGTCGATCCCAACGGCGTCGTAGCCACGAGCGAGTCGCATCACCTCGTCGCTGGTCTCGGCCGTGACCGCCCGCATGCTTGCGCCCGCATGAGAGACGACCCGTCCCACGTCGTAGCGGTTGTCGATCACCGGCTTGACGATCAGCGCGCGCTGGCCGGCGATCTCCGCGCGGCGGAGGCGCCGGATCAGCTCCTCGCTCTTGCCGCTGAACATCGGGCCGCAGACGACCTCGAGCCAGCCGCCTCTCGTGGGCTGTGTCCTGATCACCGCGCGGAGGCTAACGGTTCGACAGGACGGCCAGCCGAGCGGTCAGCGAAGCAGCCGCGACAGCCGCCGATCCTTGAGAGTGCGCCCGCCCGTCTGGCACTGCGGGCAGTAGAAGATCGTGTGCTCCTCGAAGTCGACGCGCGCGAGGTGGGTCCCGCAGCGCGGGCACGGCTGACCGAGTGCGTTGTGGATGCGGTACACGTCCGCGTCCTTCGCGCCGGCGAGCCGCAGCTCGAGGCCCCGCTCCAGCTCGGAACGGATCGCCTCTGTCAGCCGTTCGATCCCGTCGGCATCGACCTGCGACGAGAGCGCGTAAGGGGAGAGCTTGGCCGCCCAGAGGATCTCGTTCGCCCAGGCCCGCCCGATCCCGGCGAGCAGGCGCTGGTCCCGGAGCAGCGAGTGCAGTCGGCGGGAGTCGGAGGCCAGGATCCGGCTGACGTCCTCCATCGACAGCTGATTTGCTTCCGGGCCGAGGTGTGCGAGCTCCTCGCGCAGCGCGTCCGGCCGCAGTAGCCACACGCCGGCCCGTTTCTTCGACCCGGCTTCCGTGAGCTGCAGCTCACCGCCGTCCGTGAATCGCAGCCGGAACATCGGTGTCTTCGCGCCCTTCTTACCCTCGGGCACGTACTTGAGCCGGCCCGCGCTCATCAGGTGCACCATGAGCACGAGCCCGCCGTCGGCTGTCGGCAGCAGGAAGCGCTTCGCGCGGCGCTCGACTCGCAGGCTCGTGCCTTCGAGCGCAGCCAGCGGCGGGTCGAACGTCTTCAGCGTCGCGATATGCGCAGGACCGGCGTGCTCGACGGTCGACTGCTGGACGACCGGGTCGAGCTGGCGCCGCCATGCCTCGACCTCGGGCAACTCCGGCAACGTTAGGCTCCCTCAGGGGATGGACGCGATCAGCGTAACCGTCGAGCGCGGCGGCACCGTCGAGGCGGTCCACCTGGTGCACGTCGTCTCGACGGACGGAGAGCAGCGAGGCGACCCCGAGCTCGTCTGCCACCTTCGCTCGTCGCTGAAACCGCTGCAGGCGATCCCCTTCGTCGACGGCTACGACGACCTCGACGCCGACGAGATCGCGATCGCCTGCGCCTCGCACGAGGCCGAGCCGGCGCAGCTCGCGGCGGTTCGCAAGGTGCTGGCACGAGCGCGCGCCGACGTCGACGACCTCGAGAACGGCCCGCAACCCGGTCGGCCCGACGGCAAGCTCGGGCACAACTGCTCCGGGAAGCACGCTGGCATGCTCGCCGCGTGCCGGGCGCACGGCTGGCCGCTGCACCCATATCGCAGCCCGTCACATCCATTGCAGGAGCGGATCGCCGGCCTTGTCGGTCCGGCTGCGATCGGGATCGACGGTTGCGGTGTCCCGACGTTCGCGATGACGCTGGTGCGCATGGCCCGCTTGTTCACGACGGTGCCGGAGCGGGTCGTCGAGGCGATGCGCACGCGTCCGGAGCTGGTCGGCGGGGCCGGGAGTGACGACACCGCGCTGATGCGGGCGCTGCCCGGCTGGATCGCGAAGCGGGGGGCTGAGGGCCTGCTCTGCGCACTCTCGCCGGAGGGCGTCGGCTGGGCGTTCAAGGTCGCCGACGGCACGACGCGGGGGCTGCGGCCGGCGCTCGGCCAGGTGCTCGGTATCGACAGCTTCGAGACGGTTCAGCTGCGCAATTCGCTCGGCGAGGTCGTAGGCTCGGTTCGATGAAAGTCTTCGTCGTCAGCGACATGGAGGGCGTCGCCGGAATCGTCAAGTGGCAACAGGTGACGGGCGGTCACGCGATGTACGAAGAGGGGCGTCATCTCTACACGGGCGAGATCAACGCGGCCGTACGGGGTGCGAAAGCGGCCGGCGCGACGGAGATCGTCGTCATGGACTGTCACGGCGCGGGCGAGGGGTGGACGTTCAACTCGCTGATTCCGGAAGAGCTCGACCCCGACTGCGAGTACGTCGTGCAGAACGAATGGACCGAGTACGTGGAGTATCTCGAGGGAGGAGTCGACGCTGCCCTCTTCGTCGGCATGCACGCAATGGCGGGAACGCGCGACGGCGTCCTCGCGCACACGGTCAGCGGCTCGTCCTGGTGGCGGCTCCGCTTCAACGGCGTCGAGGTGGGCGAGACCGGGATCAACGCCGCGCTCTGCGGGGCGTGGGGCTGTCCGGTCGTGCTCGTCACCGGCGACGAGGCCTCGTGCCGCGAGGGAACCGCGCTGCTCGGATCCGGCCTGACGACCGTGGCGGTCAAGAAGGGCCTTGCCCGCTTCAGCGCGCGGCAGTTCCCTGCGCCGAAGGCGCGCGAGCTGATCGAAGCGGGAGCCCGGGCGTCACTTGGCGACCTGACGGCCGTCGCGCCGTACGTGCCGGGGTCGCCCTGCGAGATCCTCGTCGACTTCAACACCTCGGACCACGTCGAGAAGTACCGCTACCGCCCGGGTGTCGAGATCACCGAGTCGCGTCAGATCGCCTCGCGCGCGGACGACTGGTGGACCGCTTGGCGCCAGTTCTTCTTCTAGATGATCGTCGCCTGCCTCGGCGACTCGATCACGGAGGGCTCTCCCTACTGGGATTCGCGTCGCCGAACCGGTGATCCCGAGGGACAATGGGAGCACTGGGCGGGCTTGCTGCACCCGCAGCTCGCGTTCCTCAACTACGGCATCTGGGGCGAGCGCACGGACGAGATCGCCGCTCGCTTCGACGATGCGGTACCCGGTGCCGACATCCTGATCGTGCAGGGCGGCATCAACGACATCGCTCAGGGCCTGCCCGTCGGCCCGGCCGCGCGGAACCTGGAGCGCTGGTCGAGCGCGGGGTCGCGCTCGGGCTGACCGTCTACACGTGCGACGTCCTGCCGTGGAACAACGGCTGGCCCGGCAAGGAAGCGGCGATCAGGGAGCTGAACGCGCTGATCCACGGCTTCGGCGTCCCGTGCCTGCCGTTCCACGACACGCTCGAGGATCCCGGGCAGCCCGGGCGGATGAAAGCAGAGTGGGCGCACTCCGATGGCGATCACCCGTCGGTCGCCGGGTACCGCCGTCTCGGCGAAGTGGCGTTCCGCCTCTAGCCTGCACCTATGTCAGTGCTCCAGGTGCGCGGTGTCGCGAAGAGCTTCGGCTCGCGGCTGATCCTCGACGGGCTCGACCTCGATGTCGAGCCGGGCGCCCGCCTGGGCGTGATCGGCCCGAACGGGGGCGGCAAGTCGACGCTGCTGCGCATCATCGCCGGCGAGGAAGCGTCTGACCGCGGCGAGCTGACGCAACGCCGCGGGCTCGTCCTGGCGTTCCTGCCGCAGCAACTCGAGGGTGACGAACGCGACCCGCTGACGACGCTCCGCGCGGCGCGCCCTGACCTGGACCAGCTCGAAGCCGAGCTCGCCCAGGTGGAGGAGCAGCTCGGCGCGGCCGGCTCGGATCTCGAGCGCCTGACGAGGCTCCTGCGCCGGCAGGAGGACCTGATCGAGCGCTGGACCGAAGCGGGCGGGCCGGGATTCGAGGGCCGTGCGCGAGCGCTGCTCGCGGAGGTCGGGCTCGGGGAGGACGACCTGGCGAAGTCGACGCGCGTCCTCTCCGGCGGGCAGCGAAAGCTGGTGGGGCTCGCGGCTTGCCTGCTCCGCGACCCGGACGTGCTGCTGCTCGACGAGCCCGAGGCGCACCTCGACGTCGAGGCGCGCGAGCACACCGAGCAGCTGATGAGGTCGTTCGACGGTGCCGTCGTCGCGGTCTCACACGACCGCTATCTGCTCGACGAGACCGTCGTGCAGATCGCCGAGCTCGACGGCGGCCGCATCAGGATCTGGCCCGGCAACTACTCGGCGTACACGGTCGCTCGCGAGCTCGAGCAGCAGCGACAGCAGCAGCTCTACGTCACGCAGCAGAAGGAGATCGCCCGGCTCGAGGAGGCGATCCGCCGCTTCAAGGACTGGGCGAACCGCGTTCCCGACGAGCGGCACATCAAACAGGCGCGCAACAAGCAGCGTCAGATCGACCGGATGGAGAAGGTCGACCGTCCGGTGCTCGAGCGGCGCCGCATCGCGCTCGAGCTGCACCCGCACGCGCGCGGCGGAGAGCGCGTCGTATCGCTCGCCGGCGTCGGGGTCTCACTCGGAAGCAGCTCGATCCTGCGCGGGGTCGATCTCACCGTGCTGCGCGGCGAACGGGTGGGCGTCGTCGGCGACAACGGCGCCGGCAAGTCGGTGCTCCTCCGGCTGCTCGCCGGCGAGCTCGAGCCGAGCGAAGGAGAGCGAAGGGCGGGACCGTCGATTCGCTTCGGCCGGCTGGCGCAGGACCGGCGCCCGCCGGATCCGAAGGCGACACCGCTGCAGCTGGTGCGGCTCGAAGCGCCGATCTCCGAGGGCGAGGCCGTCTCGCGGCTGATGAAGTTCCGGTTCAACTACGAGCAGGTCGGGCGGCCGATCGGAACGCTGTCGGGCGGCGAGTGGACGCGCCTGCAGTTGCTGCTCCTGATGCTGCAGGGCGCGAACTGCCTGCTGCTCGACGAGCCGACCAACCACCTGGACATCGACTCGGTCGAGATGCTCGAGAGTGCGCTCGAGGACTTCGACGGCACCGCGATCTTCGTCTCGCACGACCGGTACTTCCTCGACCGGATCGCGGATCGGATCCTCGAGGTCGCCGACGGCGGTGTGCGCTCGTACGAGGGCGGCTGGTCGTCCTGGCGGGCGCGCTCGAACTCTTACAGCGTGATCTGAGTATCGGCCTGCTCGATCACGAGCGGGTCGTGGGTCGAGCAGACGACGGCTGCGCCGCTGTCGCGTGCGAGCCGCGAGAGAAGCACGGCGACGGCGATCGCGTTCGCGCCGTCGAGGCGCGACGTCGGCTCGTCGGCGAGTAACAGCGCGGGCTTCGAGGCGATCGCGCGCGCAATCGCCACCCGTGCCCGTTCGCCTTGCGAGAGACGGCTCACATGCTGCGTGGCGCGCTCGCCCAGCCCGACCGACTCGAGCGCGGCAAGCGCAGCGGCGCGACCGCCCTCGTCGAGACCACGCAGGGCCAGCGCGAGCTCGACGTTCTCGAGCGCTGAGAGGTGCGGCACGAGACCCGTCTGCTGGCCGACGTACGCGATGTGCTCGCGCCGGAGGGCGGCGCGGGCGGTCCGGTCGAGCTTCGTAAGGTCGACGTCCGTCACCGTGATCGTCCCGGCATCGGGGAGCTCGAGACCGGCAAGCAGATGGAGCAGCGTCGTCTTGCCCGAGCCGGAGGGGCCGACGACCGCGTGCAGACGCCCCGCGATGAGCGTTGCATCGAGGCCGTCGAGCACTGTCGTGCTCCCGTACCGCTTCACGAGACCCCGCGCGTCGGCGACGGTGTGGGTCGGCGAACTGGTGTCGGACACCACAGTGTCTGACACTGCTTGGAGTGCCTCGCGACCCGCCGCGGGCTCGACGACAAGCTTGCCTTCGGTGAACGTCGCGGTGGCATGCGAGCCGATGCCGGCGCGAAGCAGCAGCTCCTCCGGCAGCCGCAGCCAGCCGCCGCGGCCGACGACAATCATGTCGCTCTCCTCGTCGTCGCGTGCCCACTCCTCGGACACGCGCCCGTCGCGGATGCGCACTATCCGGTCGGCGATCCGCGCCGACTCTGGATCGTGGCTGACGATCACGGTCGTGCAGCGATGTTCACGCACGAGCTCGGCCAGCACGTCGTACACCTGGTCGGCTGTCTTGCCGTCGAGCTCACCGGTCGGCTCGTCGGCGAGGAAGACGCGAGGGCGATGCGCGAGCGCCGCGCAGAGCGCGACCCGCTGTTGCTCGCCTCCGGAAAGTTGCGCCGGCCGGCGCGAACGTTTGTCGGCGAGGCCGACACGGTCGAGCAGCTCGTCGGCGCGCTGCAGCCGCTCGGCCCGCGGGGTGCCGTGCAGGCCGAGCTGTAGGGCCACGAGCTCACGGGCCGTCAGCTCCGGTGCGAGCGCGCGGCCGTAGTGCTGGTCGGCGTAGCCGAGCGACGAGGAGCGATACCGCGCGAGCTGGCGTGCAGGCAGCTTCGCCAGGTCGTCGCCGAGCACCTTCACCTGTCCCGCCGACGGTCGTTCAAGACCGGCGAGCAGGCGCAGCAACGTCGACTTGCCGGAGCCGCTCGGACCGAGAACGGTCAGCACCTCTCCCTCCGTGACTCGCAGCGAAAGCCCCTGCAGCGCTGCCGCGTCGCCCTCGGGCGTCGAGTGGACGCGGAACACGTCCTTCAGCTCGATCGCGTTCATGCCGCGGCCTCCGCGGCACGCTCCGGCGCTCGGCCGCGCAGCGTCGTCGCCACGCCGACGAGCAACGCTGCGACGAGCACGTAGAGCGCGGCGGCGATCGCGAGCAACGGCAGGTCGAGCACGAGCTGGAGCGGCGGCTCGGGGCGTGCTGCGGCTGCGGTGACCGAGACGAGAGCGATCACAAGCGATGCGAGGATCGCGCCGAGGCCGATGCCGCCGATCACGCCGAACGTTGCTACGAGCAGCGCGCGGAGCCGGAGGTGGGCGCGGATCGTCGCCGGTGACGCGCCCTGTGCCTCGAGATCGAACAGCTCGCCGCGGTCGTCTCGGACGTCGCCGACGACCGAGAGCAGCAATCCGATCAGGGCCAGCAGCAGCGCAACGGCGGCTGTGCCCGCCAGGGTGAGCAGCGAGCCGCGGGCGAGCGGGTCGGCTCGCAGCTCGGCGAGCGTGTCGGCACGCGACTGCACCGAGAGTTGCGTGAACGGCGCACGCGAGAGCGTCTCGGCAGCCGCCTTCTGAGCGCGCGGTGCGATGTTCACCCAGAGCTCGTCGGTGGTGCCGAGACCGGGCGAGCGCGTGTCGAGGATCGTGGCGGCGTTCGTCCTGTCGGCGACGACGGCGTCGCCGTTCACGGACGGGAAGCGGCGGAGCGTCCCAACGATGCGGGCGGCGACCTGTTCGCCTTCGATCTGCAGCGGGATGATCCCGTGTGGGCCGGCCTCGGCGATCACCCGCGGGGTCGCGAGCACGGGCAGCGGTACGCCGTCCGTCGGTTGCCGCGGACGGAAGATGCCGTTCTGGTCCGACGTCAGGACGTAGCCGAGCCTTGCCGCGCCGCCCGAGACGCCGCCCGTGCCGACCCAGTTGGCGAACGGGCTTCGAATGAGCGTCCCGTTCACGCGGACCGGGCCGAGCGTGATCTCTCCCTTCGCGCTCGGCTGCAGTCCGAGCCCGCCGTTTACGGATAACCGGCCGTGGTTCAGGATGTCGAGTCGGATCTGGGCGAGCGTCGCACCGATAAACGGGATGCGGCCGTGCAGCACCGTCTGGGCGGCGCCGTTCGTGTGGCCGAGCGAGACGGCCTCGTAGTCGCCCAGGCGCGAGCGGAAGAGCGCCCGGACGCCGACGTCGTCGCCTTTCGCCGTGACCGAGAGTGAAAAGCGCCTGCCGGCCGGGAGAGCCGTCGACCGGAGTGCGACGTTGCGTTTCGGCGCGATCGCGGCGGCCAGCGAGCCGAGCGGCTCGGAGGCGAAGTCGCGCCGCCAGCCGCCGACGGTCGTTACCCGGCCGGAAGGCACGCCGAGGAATGAGAAGGTCGTGCCGGACGGCACGTTTCCGGAGAGTCGGAGCACCGGAGTCGTGGCGCCCGGATAGCGGTCGAGGGACGCGCCGTGCAGCACCGGAACGAGTTGCGACAGATCCTCCGAGAGCACGAAGGACGCAGGCACTGCGAATCGCGCCTCGTCCTGCTGCCCGCGCAACAGGGTCGAGCGATACGTGACGGCGAAGAGCGCCAGGCCGAGGCTCGCCACGAGGAAGGTCGCCGCGATTGCCGCATGGCCGGGATTGCGCGCCAGGGACGCGGCGGCCAGTCGCAGTGCGATCGGCCCGCGGCGCCCGGCTCGTCCGAGCGCGCGCAACGCCGGGGCGAGCAGCCGTGCTGCGACCACTGCGGCCGCGAACACGATCAGAGCCGGCACGAGCAGCAGGAAAGCGCTCGTGCCGCTGCCGCCGGTCAGTTGCTGCGAGTCGACCGAGCCGCGTGCCCAACCGACGAGAACGACGCCGATCGCCCCGAGCGCCGCTGCGTCGAGCGGCGTCACGGCCAGCCCGCCGAGGCGCACCGCCGGCGCGCGAACGGTCGCGTAGAGCAGCAGCCCAGCGGTGACGGCGACCCCTGCGGCGGCCAGCAGTCCCCCGCGTGAAAGCAGGGCGTGCTCGACCACGTCGGCGACCGGGGAGCCCGCGCGGTCGGCGACGACCGCGGCTACTCCACCTCCCGCAATCCAGCCGATCACCGTCCCGGCTGTCGCGAGCGAGAGAGACTCGGTGAGCGTGTGGAGCTCGACCTGCCACCTGCGTGCGCCGAACCAGACCAGGCGCCGGCGAGCGTCGGTGATGTCGCGACGCAGAGCCGCGGCCGCCAGGATCGTGAAAGCGAGCAGCAGCGCACCGCCCTCGCCGCCGAGCAGCAACAGCCTGCGAGCAGCGGCGGTCGACGACGAAGCTGCAGTCGCGAGTTCATCGGTCGGCGCGGTCACCTGAAAGTCGCCCGAGGTCGCCTCGATCTCCGCGGTCAACTGCTGCACCTTTGCGCGGAACGAGTCGATCGCCCACGGATGCACGTCGCCGCCGCGGATCGGCACGAACCATGCGTACGAGCGATAAAACGTCTCGAGCTCCGTGTTGTTCGAAAGCCCCGCGACGCCGTTCGCGATCACGATCGGCGAGGGCTGCGGCGTGTGGTAACGGACGGCCCGGGCGACCATCTCCGTCGGCGGCGCGGGCAGCACGAACGGCGCGAACGGCGCATCCGGCTTGAGTACGGCGCGACCGACCTCGATCAGCCGGAGGTGCGGTGTCGACGGGATCGGTCCCTCGCCCTGCAGTCGAAGCACTTCGCAGTGGGAGGGGCGGCACACCTGCGGTATCCGTCCCGAACTGAGGCGCACGTAGCGGCCGAGATCGTCGGCTGCGCGAAGGTTGACGAGCCGCTGCTGGATCGAGGCCTCCCGAAAGAGCATCGCGGCAGCGGGCTTGTCGCCCGTCACCCGCTGCACGCGGGGCACGACGAGCCGATTCAGCCGGGTGAAGTCGTTCGTCGCCCCACTCCACGCGACAGCCACCGCGCGGTCCCCGGGGGGAAGCGCAGCCGTCGCTTGGGCGAGCGCGCGGTCCTGCATTACGAGTCGGCCGGCGAGCACCGCGGCGAGCACGGCGGCGCCGGCGACCACCCCGACGGCGACGAGCAACAGTCGCTCGCCCCCTGCGCCGAGGCGGGCGGCGACCAGGCGCAGCGGGAACGCAAGCCGGCGAAGCGAGTCGAACACCAGTGCAACGAGTCTACCGGTGTCTAGACTGCCAGGCAACGATGGGCTCACGCTACGACGTGCCGAGAGCGGCGCCCGAGCCTCTGCGGGCCGTTCAGCAGTTCGTGAACAGCATCGACCGGGAACACGAGCTCGACTGGCTCGACGACTGGTTCGCCGAGCACGGCCCGGTCGAAGAGCCTGAGCGGGCGCGTCCTCTGCGCGAAGCATTTCGCGCTCTCGCACTCGCGAACAACGGCTTGCCGCTCGATCCGACGGCCGTCCAGACGCTGAACGAGACGGCAGCCCGGTTGTCGCCTTGCGTGGGCGAGGACGGGCAGGTTCGGCTGGACGACGGCGGCGATCCGCTGGGACGCCTCGTCGCGATCGCGCTCACTGCGATGCTCGACGGCTCGTGGGGCCGGCTCAAGGCCTGCCGCAACTGCCGCTGGTCGTTCTACGACGGCTCGCCGAACCGCTCGGCGACCTGGTGCTCGATGCAACTCTGCGGCAACCGCTCGAAGCTCAAGACGTACCGGTCGCGCCGCAGAGCCGTGTAGGGTCGCCCGCGTGCAGGCGCGGGCGGCGATCGGCGGGTTCGCCCTCGCAGCCAGTGCGGGCTGGAGCCTCGCGAATGTGGGGGCGGTGGCGCAGCGAACATCCATCGCGTACGGCGTCTCGCTCGCGGTCGTCGGGCTCTTCACGACGGCGCTCGTCCTGACGCATGCGGCGATGCAGATCCCGGCCGGTCGGCTGTGCGACCGCTTCGGTCCGCGTCTCGTCGGTGCGGCCGGTCTCGTCGTGATCCTGTTGACGTCGCTCGTCGGCCTTGCCGTGAATGACCCGTGGTTCGCGATCGTGGTTCGGCTGCTGACCGGCTTCGGACTCGCCGGCGCGTTCGTTGGCGGCGCAGACTACGTCCGCTCGACGCTGCGCTCCCCGTTGGCGCAGGGCTTCTATGGCGCGGCCTCGATGGCCTCAGCTGGGCTCGCGCTAGCAGTCGTTCCGCTCTGGCCGGGCTGGCGTGCGCCGTTTGCGACCGCGGCGATCGTCGCTGCCGCCGGCCTCGTGCTCGTGGGTGCAGCGCCGACGGGCGAGCGCCGCCAGGGTGCCCGCCGCTCGGCGCGGACCTTCGACCGGAAGCTCGTGCCGCTCGGCGTCATGCATGCGGCGTCCTTCGGGCTTTCGGTTGTCCTCGGGAACTGGGTGGCGACGTTGCTCGAACGAGAGGGCGGCGAGTCCACCCACCTGGCGGGCGTCGTCGGCGGTCTCGTCCTGTTCGGCGGCATCGTCTCGCGCCCGCTCGGCGGCAGACTGATCGGACGGCCGGAGCTAGTTCGGGTGAGCTTCGCGGTCGGTGCCGTGGGAATCGCCTTGCTTGCGATCGCCCGGCCACCTGCACTCGCGATCGCGGCAGCGGCGATCGTCGGGCTGGCTGCCGGGATCCCGTTCGCGTTCGCGCTCTCAGGCGCGCAGCGACTCCGGCCCGACGCGCCCGCCGCCGCGGTCGGGATCGTCAACCTGGCTGCCACCCTCGTGATCCTCGTCGGCACACCGCTGCTCGGGCTCACGTTCTCGCTGCCGGGCGGCGGGCGCGTCGGTTTTGCGATCGCCGCAGCACTGTGCCTCGCCGCGACCGCGAGTTGCCGAAGCACTGCACGGTTCCCTCGTTTCGCTAACACGTGACTGGGAAGCTCGTATCGATGAAGGTTGCAATTCTCATCGCCCTTGCGGTCGCTGCCGCGTGTGCGACGGCCGCCCAGGGCACACCAGGGCTGCAGCTCGGAATCGCCGACAGCGGTAGCGCGTACTTCGAGACGTCGGGGTCGTTCTACCCCGACCTGACGGAGCTGCACGCACAGGTCCTACGCGTCCAGTTGCACTGGGGCGGGCCGCTCGGAGTCGCCAAGAGCCGGCCCACCGAGGCCTCGGATCCCGCCGATCCGGCGTATGACTGGGGCCGCTACGACGACGTCGTGCTCGCCGCCGAGAAGGCGGGTGTGCAGATCGTCTTCACGGTCTTCGGGACACCGACCTGGGCCAACGGCGGCAAGCCGGTGACGACGGCGCCCGTGCACGGAGTCGACCTCGAAGGTTTCGCGTACGCCGCCGCCAAGCGGTACAGCGGCACGTTCATGAACGCCGATGGCGTCGTCCTGCCGAGCGTGCTGTCCTGGACTGCCTGGAACGAGCCGAACTTGCCGCTCGGGCTCGTTCCCCAATGGCGCCGCGTCAGCGGGCGCTGGGTGATCCAGAGCGCCCGCGACTACGCCCGCATCTGCAATGCGGTCGTGACCGGCGTGCACGGGACGTTGATCCCCGGCGAGCGCGTCGCGTGCGGCGATACGGCGCCGCGGGGCAACAACGCGCCGACGAGCAGCCGGCCGACGACGTCGCCGCTCGCGTTCCTGCGGGCGATGAAGCAGGCAGGCGCGACCGGCTTCGACGCTTACGCCCATCACCCGTATCCGAGCGGGCCGAGCGAGGCGCCGACGATGCGCCCGAGGGCGAGCACGGCCGTCACCTTCGGAAACATCGGCGATCTGGTCACGCAGGTGACGAAGCTCTACGGCCGCAAGCCGATCTGGCTCGACGAGTACGGCTACCAGACGAACCCGCCCGACAAGGGCCTCGGTGTGTCACCGGCAAAGCAGGCGACCTACCTGACAAAGGCGGTCGCGCTCGCCCGTGCGAATCCGAGAGTGACGATGCTGCTTTGGTTCCTGGTCCGCGACGAGCCGAATCTGGGCGGTTGGCAATCCGGTCTCGAAACGAGTGCCGGCGTGCACAAGCCCGCGTTCGCCGCTTTCGTGCGCGCGTCAGACGCCTAGGACGAGCGCCAGCAGCGCCTTCTGAACGTGCAGGCGGTTCTCGGCTTCGTCCCAGATCGCGGAGCGGGTGCCGTAGAGCACGCCTGCCTCGATCTCCTCGCCAGGGTGGGCGGGCAGGCAGTGCATCACGAACGCGTCGGGCGAGGCTTCGGCGAGCAATGCGTCATCGAGGCGGTAGGGCTCGAGCGCAGAGAGTCGCTCCGCGCGCTCGTGCTCCTGGCCCATGCTGATCCACGTATCGGTGACGACGACGTCGGCGCCGTGCACCGCCTCACGCGGGTCGCGAACCAAAGTTAGTGCCAAGTTGGCACTAACTGGTTCGTACCCCGCGGGGCACGCGGCGACAACCTCGAAGCCGAGCAGCACGCCGAGCGCGGCCAGCGAGACCAGCACGTTCGAACCGTCGCCGACCCACGCCACGCGCACGCCGTCCAGTGCGCCGAGCCTGTCGCGGATCGTCAGCGCATCGGCCAGCGCCTGACACGGATGCTCGTCGGCCGTCAGGGCGTTCAGCACCGGCACCGACGCCCATTCCGCCCACGCTTCGAGCTCGGCGTGTGCGTGCGTGCGGACCGCGAGCACATCGATGTAGCGCGACAGAGCGCGTGCCGTATCGGGTAGCGACTCGCCGCGGGAGAGCTGCAATTCGTCCGGCGAAAGCGGGATCGACGTGCCCCCGAGATGCGAGATCGCGACCGAGAACGAGACGCGTGTCCTGGTCGAGTGCTTCGAGAAATAGAGCCCGAGCGTCGAGCCGGGAGCGTACGGCGTGCGGTCGCCCTTGAGCCGCACGGCTGTATCGAGGATCAGTTCCGCTTCGGCCGGGGCGAGGTCGCCGATCCGCAACAGGTCGCGGCCGGCGAGCGAGACTTGCAAAGGGGTGGTCACGACCAGCGCTCCCGGGCCGCGGCAACGGCTGCGGCGACGTCACCTAGCCGGTCACCTGGCGTGGGTGGCTCGAAGGTGCCCGCGCGGACCTCCGCTGCGACGCGCTCGTGTGCGTCGCGGAACGGCACACCTTCGCGGACGAGCGCCTCGGCAGCGTCGGTCGCGAGTAGCAGCGGGTCTGCGGTCGCCGCGGCGAGCCGGCCGTGGTCGAACTCGAGCCCGCCGATCAGCACCCGGAGCGCGGCGAGCGCGGCGGCGACATCGTGGCGTGCGGCGAACACCGGAGGCTTGTCTTCCTGCAGGTCGCGGTCGTAGGCGAGCGGAAGCGACTTGACGGTCGCGAGCAGCCCGGTCAGCCGGCCGATCGCGGTACCTGCTTTGCCGCGTGCCAGCTCGGCCACGTCGGGGTTCAGCTTCTGCGGCATGATCGAGGAGCCTGTCGCGCTGTCCTCGGAGAGCCGTGCGAAGCCGAACTCGCTCGTCGTCCAGAGCACGAGCTCCTCGCCGATCCGCGACAGGTGCGTGAACAACACCGCCGATGCGTAGAGATAGTCGAGTGCGAAGTCGCGGTCAGCGACCGCGTCGATCGAGTTCCGCATCGCGTTCGGTGGCTTTGGAAGAGGCAGCGTCGAACCGGCGAGCGCGCCCGCGCCGAGCGGCGACGGCGCCGCCTGGGCGGCGGCGAACGCGAACCGCGCGCGATCGCGTTCGAGCATCTCGGCCCACGCGAGCAGGTGGTGACCGAGGGTGACCGGCTGCGCGCGCTGCAAATGGGTGTAGCCCGGCATCGGCGTCACAGCCTCGGTCGCGGCGCGGTCGAGGATCGCCCGCCCAAATGCCGTCAGTGCGTGTTCGGCGTCCAGGCAGGCTTCGGCGACGTACAGCCGGAAGGCCGCGGCGACCTGGTCGTTACGGGATCGTCCGGCGTGGATCTTTCGGCCGACCTCGCCCAGTTGTCGTTCGATCGAGGAATGGACGTCCTCGTCGCCGATGTCGATGCGGTCGATCGCCGCGAGACGCTCAGCTGTGTCCGCGAGCTCGGCGTCGTCGAGGATGCCGGCTGCATGTAGTCGTTCGGCATGCAGCAAGGTCGCCTGCAGGTCGTACGGCAGCAACTCCGAGTCGTCGGCGCGCAGGAACGCCCACGCTTCCGGCGAGAGCTCGGTTGCGACGCGGCCAGCCCACAGGGTCACAGCGACCATCCAAGCTCGGCGAGCAGCCGGCGTGCATCGGTGATGTCGTTGATCTTCACGGCCAGTTGACCGATCCGGTCGGCGGCGGTGAAGGCAGTCGCGCTCCGCTCCATGCTCAGGCGCTCCGGGTCGTAGGTCAGCGAATCGCCGCGCGTGTCGAGGATCGTGTAGTCCTCGCCGCGGCGCAGCTCGATCGTCACCTCGCCGCTGACGGCGGGTGCGACCCACCGCTGGAGCGCATCGCGCAGCATCAGCGCCTGCAGGTCGAACCAGCGGCCTTCGTACAGCAACCGGCCGAGCCTGCGCCCCTCGTCGGCGTAGCGCTCGAGCGTCGACTCGTTGTGGATCGCGGTCAGCAGACGTTCGTAGGCGATGTGGAGGAGCGCCATCCCAGGCGCCTCGTAGATCCCGCGGCTCTTCGCTTCGATCACGCGGTTCTCGATCTGGTCCGACATGCCGAGCCCGTGGCGTCCGCCGATCTCGTTCGCGGCGCGGATCAGCTCGACCGGGTCGGCGATCGTGCGGCCCTGGATCGCGACCGGCACACCGCGGGCGAACTCGATCGTCACCGCCTCGGGCTCGATCGCCACCTCGGGGTCCCAGTGCGCGACGCCCATGATTGGCTCGACGATCGACATCGACGTCTGCAGCAACTCGAGATCCTTTGCCTCGTGTGTCGCGCCAAGCATGTTCGCGTCGGTCGAGTACGCCTTCTCGACGGACGTCGGATGCGGCAGGCTCCGCTCGACGAGCCACTCGCTCATCTGCGACCGCCCCCCGAGCTCGTCGACGAACGCGCTGTCGAGCCACGGCTTGTAGATGCGCAGTGCTGCGTTGGAGAGCAGCCCGTAGCGGTAGAAGCGCTCGATGTCGTTGCCCTTGTAGGTCGAGCCGTCGCCCCAGATGCCGACGTCATGCTCGGACATCGCAAGCACGAGCTTCGTCCCGGTGACCGCCCTGCCGAGCGGCGTCGTGTTGAAATAGCGCCGCCCCGCGGTTGCGATGTGGAAAGCGCCGCACTGAAGCGCGGCAAGGCCCTCCCGCGCCAGCGCCTCTTTGCAGTCGACGAGGATTGCCTCCTCCGCACCGACTGCGAGCGCCTTCTGCGGGACGGCGTCGATGTCGGGCTCGTCGTACTGGCCGAGGTCGGCCGTGAAGGCGTACGGAATCGCGCCGTGCTCGCGCATCCACGCGAGCGCGCAGCTCGTGTCGAGCCCGCCCGAGAACGCGATACCGACGCGCTCGCCGACGGGCAGCGAGTCGAGGATCACGCGCGTCGCAACGTCGACCGTCAAAGATGGCTCCTCAGGTGCGACTCGAGCTCGACGGCGGTCAGGCCGTCGCGGGCGGCGACGAAGACAGTGTTGTCGCCGGCGATCGTGCCGGCCACCTCGGGCAGCGAGGCGTCGTCGATCGCATCCGCGAGTGCCGCCGCGAAGCCGCGCGGCGTCTTGATCACGAGCAGCGTTCCCGAGGCGCTGGTTTCGCCGAGATAGCGGCGGAGCGCGCTCGTCAGCTCGTCGAGCCGGTGCAGGTCGGCGGCGCCCGGCAGCGCGTAGACGAGCCGGCCCTCGTCGTTTCGCACCTTGACGAGGCCGAGCTGCGCGATGTCCCGCGAGACCGTCGCCTGCACGGTCTCGATCCCGATCGAGCGAAGAGCCTCTGCGACCTCCGCCTGCGTCGAGAGGGGCTGCTGCTGGCAAAGGCGCAGGATCGTGCCCTGCCGTTCGAACTTCGTCGTCACGCGAGTACCTCCGTGAGCAGTTGGATCCCTTGAGCCGCTTCGTCGTGGCTGATCGTGAGTGCCGGTGTGAGCCGCAATGTCTGCTCGCCGGCGCTGCCGATCACGAGGCCGTGCTCGAGTGCTGCTGCCACGACTGGGCCGGCCGGGCGGTCTAGCTCGACCGCGAGCAACAGCCCGAGGCCGCGCACCGAGCCGAGCGGCGCGAGACCGGCCGCGAGCTGTGCCGAGACCGCGCGAACGTGAGCGAGCAGCTCGTCGTCGATCGTGTCGAGCACCGCATTGGCCGCGGCGCACGCGACCAGGTTGCCGCCGAACGTCGAGCCGTGGTCGCCCGGCTCGAAGCCGGTCGGCGCGTCGTCGGAGACGAGCAGCGCCCCGATCGGGAGGCCGTTCGCGAGGCCCTTGGCGAGCGTGACCGCATCCGGCCGGATGCCGTATGTCTCCCAGGCGAAGAAGGAGCCGCTGCGGCCAACCCCGGTCTGGATCTCGTCGAGGATCAGGAGCGCGCCGTGCTCGTCGGCGAGTTGCCGCGCGGCGGCGAGCGTCTCGGGCTCGAGCGGATGGACGCCGCCTTCGCCCTGGACCGGTTCGAGCAAGATCGCGGCCGTATTCGCGCCGACGTGGTCGCCGAGCGTGCTCGGTGTGGCGAAGCGCGCGCCGGGAACGAGCGGCTCGAATGCCGCACGCTTCGAGGGCTGGCCGGTCACCGACAGCGCACCGAAGGTGCGGCCGTGGAACGAGCCTTCGAGCGTGACGATCTCCGTCCGCCCAGTCGCCTTGCGCGCCCATTTGAGCGCAGCCTCGATCGACTCGGCGCCCGAGTTGCAGAAGAACGCCTGCGCGCCGCCGAAGCGCTCGGAGAGCGCGGTGGCGAGCTCGGCCATCGGCTCCGTCCAGTAGAGGTTCGAGACGTGCCAGAGCCGGTCGAGCTGCGCCTGAGCCGCCGCGAGCGGTGCGGGATGACGGTGACCGAGGCCGACGACCGCGATGCCGGCGAAGAGATCGAGGTAGCGCTTGCCACCGGCGTCGACGAGCCACGAGCCTGCGCCGTCCGTGAACGTGACGTCGAGGCGCGCGTACGTCGGCAGCAGCTTGCTGCTCGACGCGACCTGGGTCATGCGACGACCGCCGTTCGCCCGATCGTCGCGGTAATGCCGCTCGCCGCGGCGAGCGCCGCCGCGCGCAGCTTCGGCACGATCCCGCCGTCGAACGCGCCCTCAGCGAGCATGCGGCGAGCGTCGACGACACCGATCGCCTCGACGATCTCGTCGTCGATATAGAGACCCGCGACGTCGGTCAGGAAAACGAGGCTCTTCGCGCCGAGGCCGAGCGCGAGCGCTCCGGCGGCGTCGTCGGCATTGACGTTGAGCGGGCCGACCGCGAGCGGTGCAACCACCGGTACGCGACCTGCGCGGAGGGCTTCGAGCACCTTCACGGGCCGGCAGGGAAGCGGGTCACCGACCTGGCCCAGCGGCGGAACAGGCACGGCGAACAAGCCGTCCGTGTGTCCTAGCACCGGCACAGCGAGCTCCCCGAGCGCCGCGCACAGGGCGGCGTTGACCGCTTCCATCGACTCGCGCACCACTTCGAGCGCGGCAGGCGAGGTGCGCCTGCGGCCCTGTACGAACTCGACGGGGATTCCGCGACGGTTCATCTCCTGCGTGATCTGCGGGCCGGCCCCGTGCACGACGATCACCTCGTGCCCCTCCTCGGCGAGCCCGAGGATGCGACTCGCACCGTCGGTCGCAACCGCGCCTCCGACCTTGACGATCAGACGCGTCACGACCGGTACTCCGCGTTGATGCGGACGTAGTCGTATGAGAGGTCGCTCGTCAGGTACGCGGCGCTGCCGGTCCCTAGCCCGAGGTCGAGATCGATCGTGCAGACCGCGCCGTCGACTGGCGGCTCGGTGTACTGCGGGGCGCCCGCGATCAGCACGGCGGTGCCGTTGTAGGAGAGCGTGATCAGTGAGGCGTCGAGTTGCGCATACCCACCCTCGAATGGGGCACTGCCGGCGGCCGAGAGCACGCGCCCCCAATTGGCATCGCGGCCGAAGAGTGCGGTCTTGACAAGCGGTGACGTGGCGATCCGCTGCGCAATCGCGCGAGCCTCAGCTGCGCTCGCCGCGCCCGCGACGTTGATCTCGGCGAGCAGCGTCGCGCCTTCGCCGTCGGTCACGATCTGCGACGACAGGTCGCGGCAGACCGTACGGAGCGCGAGTGCGAAGGAGACGTCGGCGGCGGGCGTCCGGGCCACGTCGGCGGCGCCCGACGCGAGCAGCACGACCGCGTCGTTCGTCGAGCACTCGCCGTCGACGGAGATCGCGTTGAAGCTCTCGGTGACGGTGGGCCGCAGGAACTCGATCGCCTCGCCCGGCTCAAGCGGGTAGTCGGTCGTGATCACCGCGAGCATCGTCGCGAGGTTCGGGTGGATCATCCCGGAGCCCTTGGCCATCCCGCCGACGCAGAACCCGTCGCCGCGCGCGATCGACGTCTTCGGAACCGTGTCCGTTGTGAGGATCGCCTCCGCTGCATCGGCGCCGCCGTCGACTGAGAGCGCCGCGGAGGCCGCGATGAGTCCGTGCTGGATCTGCTCGAGGGGCAGGGGTGCGCCGATCACGCCCGTCGAGAGCACGAGCACCTGCTCGGGCTCGAGGTCGAGCAGGCCGGCGGCTGTCGCGGCGGTGGCGCGCGCGTCCAACTCGCCCTGGACGCCGGTCGCGGCGTTGGCGACTCCGGAATTGATCACGACGGCCTGCGGCTCGGCTGTCAGCAGGTGCTCCTTCGAGACGACGACCGGAGCGGCGAGGACGCGGTTCTGCGTCCACATCGCGCCGCCCGTCGCCGACTGGGTCGCGCGGACGAGCGCCAGGTCGAGCCTCTCGCGGCGAATGCCGGCATGCACGCCGGAGGCGGCAAAGCCTGCGGCGGCGACGACGCTCATACCAGCACTCCGGCCAGCCGCAACCCGGCCGTCGGCTCGAGGTCGAGCGCCAAATTCGCGTTCTGAACTGCCTGGCCGGCGGCGCCCTTGCCGAGGTTGTCGATCGCGCAGATGACGATCACGGTGCCGGTGGCGGTGTCGGCGAAGATGCCGAGCTCGGCCATGTCGGTGCCCTGGACCCGCGAGAGCTCGGGGGACACCCCGTCGCCGAGCACGCGAACCGCGGGGCAATCGGCATACGCGTCTTCGAGGAGCTCTCGGGCGTCGGCGCTCGTTTCGAGGTAACACGTCGCGAGCAGCCCACGCCGTACCGGCAACAGATGCGGCACGAAGCAGACGACGAAGCCGAGCTGCTGGGCGATCTCGGGCGCGTGCCGGTGCGCGCCGACCGCATACGGCGACAGGTTCTCGAGCACCGCACCTGCGTGCGAGGTGGCGGAGAGCGACTTCCCCGCGCCCGAGACGCCCGACTTGGCGTCGATCACTGCGCCCGCCGTGACCGCCGCGAGCGGGCCGAGCGCCAGCAGCGCGGCCGTCGCGTAGCACCCGGGGTTCGCGATCAGTCGCCCGTCGGCTGGATAGAGCTCGGGCAGCCCGTAGCTCCAAGCACCAGGTGCCGTGTCGTACCACGCAGTCGCGAGCTCAGGGTCGACCAGCCGGTGCGCCCCCGAGAGGTCGATCACGACAGCGTCGGCCGGTGGCTCGAAGGCGGCGGCCTCAAGGTGCGAGAGGCAGAGGAAGAGCACGTCGGCCCCGCAGGTGGCGGCTTCGGCGTTCGTGCTGAACGCGGGCAACGTCGCGTCGAGGCGCGGGTCGAGGTCGGCCGCAGCGCGGCCGGCGAAGGTATCCGATCCGAGCGCCGCCAGCTCGAGGTCCGGGTGCGCGAGCACGCGGTCGAGCGTCTCCTGGCCGACGTAGCCGGCCGTGCCGATGATCGCTGCGCTCAGCATTGGGCTGAGAAGTATACAGCTAGCTGAGAATTATGCAGTGATGTTGATCATCGCGCCGGCCCGCAGCCGCCGCAGGAGAGCAAGTAGCCGCGGGCGCGGCAAGCTGATGCAGCCGTTCGTCGGGTGGCCGAGATCGTCGTGTAGGAAGATCGCCGAGCCGCGA
The DNA here is from genome assembly GCA_963847845.1 of uncultured Actinomycetes bacterium. Classification (GTDB taxonomy): domain Bacteria; phylum Actinomycetota; class Thermoleophilia; order Gaiellales; family Gaiellaceae; genus PALSA-600. The sequence goes on along the minus strand of CAWKBI010000003.1, from coordinate 188,168 downwards.
CCGGGCCGGGCGGGCGATGCGTTGTATTCGATGAATGCGAACTCGCGGTAGGCGATCCGGCTTCGCCAGAGCGCTTCGCTCGGGCCGGCGAACGGCGGCACCCTTCCGCAGTCGACCTGCTGGAACCGGTTGTAGGTCGGCGACTTCGGGTCCTCGTCCCACCAGTCGCCGCAGCGCAGCCGGTGGTAGGCGAGATGCAGCCCCGGATCCGGGTCTCGTCCGTAGACGGTCGGCCCGATCGCGAACGTTCCGAGCGGCGTCGTCCCGTCACCTTCGCGGTGGTTTGTCGAGAGCCCGGCGTAGCCGACGCGCGCACGGAACGGGCCGGTGACGCGCCGACCGCACTCGAGCAGCGACAGCGACGCGGTGGTCGACCGCACGCTCGGAGCGACGACGACGATGCGTTGCGGGCAGGCGTGCAATGCGAGCACGAGGGCGAGCGTCAACATGCAGGAAGGCCCAGAGTACGCTTCGTCCGCGATGCCAGCGTTGCCGCCGTTTCATGCCAGTGTCGCGCCCGTGACGGCGGCTGAGCTCGGCCGCTCGTGGCACCCGGGCTGTCCCGTCTCACCGGCGCAGCTGCGTCGGCTGTCGGTCTCCTTTGTCGGGTTCGACGGCCATTCGCACGTCGGCGAGCTCGTCGTCAACCGGTCGGTCTCGCGTGACGTCCAGATCGTCTTCCGGCGTCTCTACGCAGCGCGGTTCCCGATCCGCCGAATGGTTTCGATCGCCCACTACGGCGGGAGCGACGATCGCTCCGCGGTCGCCGACAACACGTCGGCGTTCAACTGCCGGGCTGCGGTCGCGTCCGGCCCCCTGCGCTGGTCGGCGCACGCGTACGGCACCGCGGTCGACGTCAACGACGTCGAGAATCCGTACATCGTCGGTTCGCGCGTGATCCCGCCGGCCGGCGCGGCGTTTCGCGACCGGTTGCACGTGCGGCCCGGGATGGCCGTCCGGGGCGGCGTGCTCGTCCGCGCTTTCGCGTCGGTCGGCTGGCAGTGGGGCGGGCGCTGGGCCGGGACGCCCGACTACCAGCATTTCTCGCAGAGCGGGGGTTAAGCCGGACGGACGTCCTCGAGCCGGTCGACTTTCGCGAGCTGCGGGAAGAAGCGGCTCCAGACCAGGGCGAGAGCGATCGTGATCGCGCCGCCGGCGACGACGGCCGGGACGGCGCCGAGCAGCGCGGCCGCCGAGCCCGATTCGAACGCACCGAGCTCGTTCGAGGCGCCGATGAAGACTCCTTCGACGGCGTTGACGCGCCCGCGAACATGATTCGGCGTCGCGAGCGCGACCGTCGTCGAGCGGATGTTCATCGAGAGCATGTCGACGAAGCCGCTCACGGCGAGCGCTGCGAACGAGAGCGGGAACCAGCGCGAAAACCCGAAGACCACGATGCTCGCGCCGAAGATCCCGACCGAGACGCAGCAGCGTGCGGCCGGCGCGGCCACCGAGTGGCTTCCGGGCGAGCATGATCCCGCCGGCGAGGGCGCCGACCGCGGTCGCGCTGCGAAGAATGCCGAGACCGAGCGGTCCCGTGTGCAGGATCGATCGTGCGTAAAGAGGCAGTAGCGCAACTGCCCCGCCGAAGAGGACGGCGAACAGGTCGAGCGTGATTGCGCCGAGGATGATCGGCGATGAGCGGATGAAGCGCACGCCCTGGAGCAGGCTCTCGAACGGCGGCCGCCCGCGTGCTTCGGCGTGTGTGTGCTCGCCGGGCCGAGTCACCGTCAGCAAGTACGCGCCCGAGGCGAGTAGCAGCACGGCACCGACGGCGTAGACCGCCTCGGGCTGCACCGAGAAGAGAAGACCGCCGAGCGCCGGGCCCGAGACGCTCGCCGCCTGACCGGCGATCGAGCGGAGCGCGAGGGCGCCGGCGAGCAACTCGGTCGGGACGATCTCAGGCGTCAGTGAGCGGCCGGCCGGCGACCCGATCGCGCTCGCGGCGCCCGTGAGAGCGGCCAGTGCCACGTACGCCCAGAGCTGCGCGGCGCCTTCGAGCGTCACGATCAGGAGCAGCCCGACGACGACGGCCTCCGCGAAGCTCGAGCCGGCGGCGATCATCGTCCGCGGCAGCCGGTCAGCCAGCTGGCCGGCCGGCAGGGCGAGCAGCACGAGCGGGAGGAACTCGGCCAGTCCGATCAGACCGAGGTCGAACGCGCTGCGGTGGATCGCGTAGACCTGCCAGCCAACCGCGACGGAGACCATCTGGGTGCCGAAGCTGGAGCCCAGCATCCCGAGCCAGAGCCGGCGGTAGTCACGATGGTGGAGGGCCGGCGGGAGGCTGAACATCGCCGACCACTCTGCCTTCACAGGGAGTTCCTAGGTTGCGCTCAGGCTCTCCTTGGTTTCAACCGCGAGTCTGGCGGCAGAAATCGATGAGGAGGCCAGGAATGGGTACCAACAGAAATCGCGTCGTCGTTGCGCTCTGCGTCGCGGCAATCGCCGGAGGGGGAGCCGGCGCTGGAGCTGTCGCGCTGACGCACGGATCCTCTTCGAAGTCGACCACCGCAGCGCTTACGCCGTCTGCGTCGGTATCGAATGCGGCCGCGGGGGCCACGCTGTCCGTCGCGCAGATCGCCAAGCAGTCGACCTCCGGGGTCGTCGAGGTCGATGCGACGAGCACAAATACGCAATCGCCCTATCCCGGCTCGAGCTCAGAGTCTGCTGCGGAAGGCACAGGGTTCGTCTACGACGCCAGTGGTGACATCGTCACCAACGAGCACGTCGTCGACGGCGCAAGCGCCGTGCGCGTCAAGCTGGCAGACGGCTCGACGTATCAGGCCAAGGTGGTCGGCACGGACATCTCGAGCGACATCGCGGTGCTGCACATCGACGCGCCTGCGTCGAAGCTGACTCCGTTGGCGCTCGGCGATTCGAGTGCGCTCGTCGTCGGCGACGGGGTTGTCGCGATCGGCAATCCGTTCGGGCTCGACAACACGGTCACGAGCGGCATCGTCAGTGCGGTCGACCGCGAGATCAGCGCACCCGACGGCACGCCGATCGAGGGCGCAATCCAGACCGACGCAGCGATCAACCACGGCAACTCGGGCGGCCCGCTGTTCAACCTGGCCGGCAAGGTGGTCGGGGTCACATCGCAGATCCAGAGCGACTCGGGCGGCAATGACGGAATCGGCTTTGCAGTTCCGTCGAGCACGGTCAAGAACATCGCCGACCAGCTGATCGCTCATGGGTCGGTGCAGCACGCCCTGCTCGGCGTCACGATCCAGACCGCGGCGACCGGCGTCGGCGTAGGCACGGTCGAGAGCGGCAGCGGAGCGGCGAAGGCGGGCCTCAAGGCCGGCGACGTGATCACTGCCGTCAACGGCACGGCAGTCAGCTCGGCGGCGCGCCTGCGGGCGATCATCAGCGCCCACTCGCCCGGCGATTCGCTGACCCTGACCGTCCGCCGCTCGGGCGAGACGAAGACCTTCAAGGTGACGCTCGGCTCGCGCAGCAGCTGAGCGCGTCACGAAACCCCGGTGTCTGACTCGTGTCCGACACGAGTCAGACACCGGAGTCCAGGGGCGGCTCCACGAATCGCGCCGGCATCAGGCGGAAACCGTCGCCGCCGTCGTGAGGACGACCTGCGTCACACCTCCTTTCGCGGCGGTGAGCTGGGCAACGAGGGCGTGGCCGGCGTCTTCTCGTGTGACCGCGTAGTCGGCTGCAGTCGCCCCGGCGATCGGAAGGCACAGACGGCCGTTCGCGTTGCAACGCAGCCACGCGTACGTGAACACCGTCGGAGCTCCTGTGTACGCACCGCCCGTCACGGTGAGCGTCTGACCGACCGCGGGGATGCCGGACAGCGACGGTTGGGCGCGAGCCGCGACTACCGCTGCCGGGCCGGCGACGATTCCTGCGAGCGGCGAGTACGCCGGCGCGACGCCCATCAAGTCGGTCGCCTGCACCGTCAACGCAAGCGTGTGCGAGACGTCCGCCCCGACCTGGGTGTACGTCAGGCGCGTCGCGCCGCGGATCGTCGCGCAGTGCGCGCCGTACGCATCGCAACGCGACCACTGATACGCGTAGGAGATCGGCCCCGTGCCCGTCCACGTGCCGGCGCCGCCCGTGAGTTGCTTGCCCTGCTCGAGCGTGCCCGAGATCGTCGGCGGACCGACGGGAACCGGGCCTGGGGTAGCGCGCACCACGGGACTCGCCGCGCTCAGTACCGACTGCGCCGACGCGCTGACGACAGCAATGAGAACGTGGCCCTGATCGGCGCTCGCGACGGTGTACGTATCGGCGTGTGCGTCGACGATCGGCGCACAGGAGCGCGCGTTGGCGTTACAACGCAGCCACCGGTAACGCGGTGATCCCGCGGCGGCGCTCCACACCGGCGGAGCGACCGCAAGGCTCTTCCCGACAATCGCCGGGCCGGCGAGCGCCGGTTGAGCGGTCGCGGCAACACGCGCGTGCTCGGCTGCGACGAGACCGGCCGGCGAGGCGTAGCTCGCGGACGTTCCCGTCGCGTCGGTCGCGCGAACGCTCAGCGCGAGCGTGTGGCCGACGTCTGCGAGCACGGTCACGTAGCTGCCCGCCGTCGCACCGTGGATCGAGCTGCAGTGCGCGCCGGTCGCGTCACAGCGCGACCACTGGTAGGCGTACGCGATCGTCCCCCGGCCGGTCCAGGTGCCGGGCTTCGCAGTCAGCTTCGCGCCCACCCGCAGCGTGCCGGTGACCGTCGGATGCGAGATCCCAGTAGGCCCGCTGGCGGCGAGCGCGGCCGAGACGACGGTCAAGGCGAGGAGCTTCGTCACGTGCCGAACTAGAGTAGGGACGAGATGGGACAGGTTGCGATCCTCGGTGCGGGACGGCTCGGCGAGTCGATTCTCCGCGGCATCATCAGCTCGGGCTGGCGTTCGGCCGGCGACGTCGTCGTGACGAGCCGCCGCCCCGAGCGGCTTGCCGACCTGCGCGAGCGCTTCGGCGTCGATGGCACGAGCGACAACGCGGCTGCGGTGACGGGCACGCCGCTCGTGATCCTGAGTGTCAAGCCGCAGGACATGGCGACTGTCCTCGGCGAGATCGCGACTGCCGTCGGTCCCGGGCAGACCCTGCTGTCGGTGGCCGCCGGCACGACGACGCGGTTCATCGAAGGGCATCTTCCCGCGGGGGCCCGCGTTGTCCGCGCGATGCCGAACGCGCCGGCGCTCGTCCATGAGGGAATCGCAGGTCTCTGCGGTGGCGAGCACGCGCGCGACGAGGACGTCGATCTTGCGGCCGAGGCGCTCGGCCATCTCGGCGCGGTCGTGCGCGTCGCCGAGTACGACATGGACGCCGTCACCGCCCTGTCCGGATCCGGTCCCGCGTACTTTGCGTTGCTGGCCGAGGCGATGATCGAGGCAGGGCTCCTACTCGGACTGAGCCGCGACATCTCGACGAAGCTGGTCGTCCAGACGATGTTCGGCAGCGCGCTGCTGCTGCGCGACGAGAAGATGCACCCGGTCGAGCTGCGCGAGGCAGTCACTTCGCCTGGCGGCACGACGACACGCGCGATCCGCGAGCTCGAGCGATCCGGCGTCCGCGCCGCGTTCCTGAACGCGATCACCGCTGCGACGGAGCGCAGTCGCGAGCTAGCGGACGAGTAGCTCGGCGATTCCGAGCCCGAGCAGCTCCTCTGTCTCCGAGATCGTGTCGCGGCGCAGCTCGGCGGCTTCCCGCCGGTCGAGGTCGAACGCACGCACGACTCGCTCGACGGCTCGGCCCAACGTGAGGCTTCCGTCGAGTACCCCGATCACCTCCGCGACGTCGGGATCGAGCTCGAACTCGGCGTGCGTTCCCTCTTCCAGCGCCAGCAGCGTGTCGGGCTCGCGTTCTCCCGGATGGAGCACCCGGTCGATCCGCACATCAGCCGCGAGCACGACGATCTCGCCGAGGAGCGCGTCGGCGCCGCCGATCGCATCGAGCCGCGCGTGCGAGGCAAAGACGCGCTCGATCTGCTCGCCCGCAAACTCGAGCTCGTCCGCCTCGGCCGAGTCGAGCCGCAGAGCCTGCTTGCTCGCGGGCCGGCGATGAAGTAGCACGGCGCCTTCGCTGATCCAGCCGATGCCGAGCTGCGCGAAGTACTCCGTCCACTCGTCGAGCGCGGCGCCGTAGGCGTCGGGGTCGACGGAGAGGTGCTCGTTCCAGCCGGCCGCATGCTCGAGCGGATCTGCGCCCTCGAGCCCGATCACCCACGCGTCGCAGCCCGAGCCGTCGAGCCAGCCGATCAGGCGCTCGTCGGGCTCGTCCTCCGACTCGGCGAGCCAGCTGACCAGGAGCGATGCGAGACCGTCGTCCGTCAGCGAGGCTGCCGCCTGCTCGACGACGCGCCGGGAGAGCTCGTCTGCCGGCAGGCCGCCGTCGCGGTACTGCCAGCGTGACTCGGGCGAGACGACGTACGGCGCGTTGCACGTGATCAGGTCGAACCGCTCGCCCGCTACTGGATCGAACAGGCTGCCGAGACGCGTCTCGACGTTGGCGATGCCGTTGATCGCGGCGTTGATCTGGGCGTAGGCGAGCGCGCGCTGGTTGACGTCCGTCGCGATCACGTGCTCCGAGTGCGCGGCCGCGAGCAGCGCGTGAATCCCGTTGCCGGTCCCGACATCGAGCGCCCGCGACACCTGTCGCCGCGAGGTGAGAGCGGCGAGCCACGACGCGGTCGGGGTGTAGGGCGCGACGAACCCGACTGGGTCGTCGGCGCCGCGGGCGAACCCGTCGAACGCCAAGAGCAGCTCTTCTGCGGGCACGACCCGCGCCCGCGGCCGAAGCAACGAGCCGTCGCTCTCAGCCAGGCCAAGGCCGAGCAGCGCGTCGACGCCCTCGCTCGTCAGCGCCTCGGCTGCCGCGCTTCGGTCGACGGGCAGCTGGAGCAGGCACAGCCTGATGCAGGTCGACAGCGGCGCGTCGTCGAGGCGCCGCTCGTGGACGGCCACGTCGGTCGCGTCGGCGCCCGGGCCCTCATCGCCGAGCAGTTCGACGACTCCGTCTTCGCCGTAGCCGACCGACCGCAGCACGTCACCGAGGGTCTCGGCGGCGCCGAGATCCGCGATCGGGTCGAAGCGTTCGCTGCTCAGCTGCTCAGGTGCTCAGCGGAAGGCGTCGAGGCCGGTGAGCGTGTTTCCGACCACGAGGGTGTGCACCTCGTGCGTGCCTTCGTACGTGAGCACCGACTCGAGGTTGTTGATGTGACGGATCACCGGGTATTCGAGCGTGATCCCGTTGCCGCCGAGAATCGTCCGCGCGGTGCGCGCGGCTTCGATCGCTCCGCGCACGTTGCCCATCTTCCCCATGCTGACGTGGTGAGGCTGCAGCGTCCCTGCATCCTTCATCCGTCCGAGGTGGAGCGCGACGAGCGAGCCACGGTTCACCTCGAGCGCGATCTCGGCGAGCTTCTGCTGGGTCAGCTGGTAGCCGGCGATCGGCTTGCCGAAGACGATCCGTTCCTTCGCGTACTCGAGCGCCGACTCGAGACAGGCGCGCGCGGCGCCTTCCGAGCCCCAGACGATCCCGTAGCGCGCCTCGTTCAGGCAGGACAGCGGCCCGCGCAGCGAAGTAACCTCCGGGAAGCGGTTCTTCTCGGGAACGCGCACGTCGCGAAGGACGAGCTCGGAGGTGATCGACGCGCGCAGCGACAGCTTGTGCTTCATCTCCGGCGCCTCGAAGCCCGCGAAGCCCTTCTCGACGAGGAAGCCGTTGATCCTCCCGTCCTCGGTGCGCGCCCACACGACCGCGACATCGGCGATCGAGCCGTTCGTGATCCACATCTTGGTGCCGTTCAGGATCCAGTCGCCGCCGTCACGGCGCGCGTTCGTCCGCATTGCGCCCGGATCGGAGCCGGCGTCGGGCTCGGTGAGCCCGAAGCAGCCGATCTTCTCGCCCGCGTGCATCGCGGGTAGCCAGCGCTCCTTCTGCTCTTCCGTCCCCCAGCGCCAGATCGCGAACATCGCGAGCGATCCCTGCACCGAGACGAAGCTGCGCACGCCAGAGTCACCCGCTTCGAGCTCGAGGCACGTCAGCCCGTAGGCCACGGCGCTCGCGCCCGGCAGGCCGTAGCCGTCGAGGTGCATGCCGAAGAGGCCGAGGCGGCCGACTTCCTGCGCGAGCTCGCGGGGCAGGATCCCCTGCTCGAACCACTCGCCGATCTCGGGCAGGATCCGCTCGCGCACCCAGGCGCGAACGGTGTCGCGGATCGCCTTCTCCTCATCGCTCAGCAGTGCGTCGATCGCGAGGAAGTCGAGCGGATCCGTGGTCTGCTTGGCGAGCGTCGTCGGCATGGCGATTCGCCCGAACTTGTACCACGACGCACGGTTCCAGCTTGACTCTGCTGCACGGGCGAGAGAGGCTCCGATCGAACAGGTTTCGAGCGATCGATCGCGAATTCGCAATCGTCAACGTGCAAGAAAGGATCGACATGGAGCAGTTGAAAGGCCTCCCGCTGGGTAGGCAGCTCATTCTCGGAGCGGGCGTGCTGCTGCTCATCGACACATTCCTGGACTGGCAGCAGGTCTCGTTCCTCGGTCACACCGGCGGACTGTCCGCCTGGCACGGCTTCCTCGGCGTCGTCATGTGCCTCGCGCTCATCGTCCTGCTCGTCTGGGCGATCGCGAAGGCGTTCGAGGTCGAACTGCCGGTGAACGTGCCGGACGGGCTGACCTCGCTCGGCCTGTCGGCGCTGATCTTGCTGTTCGCGCTCTTGAAGGCACTGACGGACGATGCGGTGCACTGGCCCGCCTGGCTCGGGATCATCCTCGCCGCAGTGATCGCCTACGGCTCGTGGCTCGTCTTTCAGGCGAGCGGCGAGTCGCTGCCGAACGTGAGCAGCATGGGCTCGACCGGCTCGGCTGGCTCGAGCACGCCGTCGACTCCGACGCCCCCGGACGACGCGCCGTCGTCGGGCAACGACCTGCCCTGAGCTTCGCTTCCTGTGCGGCCGCCGCGCGAGCGGCGGCCGCCTCACCCCCGCTTGACGCGCCCCGCGTGCGGCGGCTACGGTGCCCGTGCTGTCGACCGTAGGGAGGGGTGCCGAACATGACTGTGACCGCTGCCCTCTTCCTCGGCGTCGCCTGACCTCGCCGGCCGGCAGCTTCCAGCTCACGCTCTAGCTCGGAGCTCGCTCTGCCGTCTGTGGATCGGCGTCGCTTCGCGCGACCAACCTTCCTAGACGAACGGAGCCGAATTGCCCGAACGCACGAACCACGAGGTGCGCCTGCACAGGATGCACCTGCACGCGCTCGATGCCTGGGTGCGTCGCCCAGCCGTTCTCACCGACGCTGACGGATTGAAAGAGACCCTGCTGGCCGGAGCGTCTGCGGGCGGAGCGACCGTGCTCGGCGAGCGCTTCTGCATCTTCCCGAACGACGCCGTCACAGGCGTCCTCGTGCTCGCCCAGTCCCATCTGAGCATCCACACGTGGCCCGAGCTCTCGCTCGCGAACGTCGACCTGCTCTCGTACGGCGACGTCCGTGCGGACAAGGTGATGCGCGTGATCTGCGAGCGGCTCGATATCGACCACGCCGACCTGACGTACATCCCTCGTGCCGTCGTCTGAGGAGAAGATCGTCGCCGAGGTCGCGGCGGCGGTCGGTCTTGCCGAGGGAGCGGCCGGCGTGCGGTCGGTCCTGACGGTGCTCGCGCGGCTCGAGCCTGTCTCGACACGTCGCATCAGCCGTGCGGCCGCACTGCCTGTGCCGCTGGTCGCCGCGATCTGCGGCGAACTGCGGAAGCGGGAAGTGGTCGCCCGCACCCGGCCGGCTCAGTTGACGGCCGCCGGCCGGCGGCTCTTCGGCGGAGGCGGGCTCGGGCTCGGCGAGCCAGGCACCTGCGCCGGCTGCGGAGGTCGCGGACTCGTCGTCCCGGACGCCCTTCGGCCCGCCGCCCGCGAGGTCGAGCAGGTCGCTGCGGGAGAGCCGCCCGCGTCGCCCGCGCTCGATCAGTGTCATTGCACGTTCGACACCAAGCTTCTCCGTGTGATCGCTCTTCACGACGCAGACGCCTTGGTCGGACGGAGGATCCTGTTGCTCGGCGACGACGATCTGATGGCGGTGACGCTCGCGGCCGTCGTCCGGCGACTCGGCTCGTCGGCCACGATTCGCAACCTCACCGTGCTCGACTTCGACCCGAGGGTTGTCGCGTTCGCGCGCGGCAAGCTTCGGAACTCCTCGTTCCCCTCGAACTGCGTCGTTCACGATCTGCGCGAACCGCTGCCAGACCAGCTCGTCGGCGCGTTCGACACCGTCGTGACCGATCCGCCGTACACGCGCGACGGCGCTCGGCTGTTTCTCTCACGCGCTGCCGAGGCGCTGACGGGCGAGGGCGGCACCGTGCTCCTCTCCTTCGGTTCCCGCCGCCCCGGTGTGTCGTTCAGCCTTCAGCAGTCGCTCGTCGAAATGGGCTTTCTGATCCGGGAGCTCACTCGCGACTTCAACGAGTACGTCGGTGCCGGCGTGCTCGGAGGCACGAGCCACCTCTACCACCTGTCTGCGACGAGCGAGCTTCGGCCGGCAATCGTCGGGCGGCACGAAGGCCCGCTCTACACCGCGGAGACGCCCGCAGTCTGAACCTCGGCGACCGGCGCTGCGCTCTCGAGCGGCCGGCCGAGCGGCGAGCGCGCGAGCAGCCAGAACGACAGCTCGACGGAGGCGCCGATGCCGAGCGCAAACGCGATCGTGCCGACGCCGAAGGTGCCGCCGAGAACGATGCCGGCAGCCAGGGCCGAGAGCTCGAGCGCGACGCGTACGACGCCGATCCGAAAGCGCGTTCGGGTCGCGCCGACCACCATCAGCGAGTCCCGTGGGCCGGCCCCGAGCCCGGCGCCGAGATAGAGCGCCGTACCGATCCCCATCAGGCCGAGACCCGCCGCCATCAGCCCGATGCGAACCGCGAGCGGATCGTGAGCCAGGGTCTCGATCGGCGAGAGCGAGCTGAAGAGCTGCACCAGGCTTCCGACGAGCACCGCGTTCGCGACCGTTCCGAAACCGACGCGCGCCCCGAGCAGCCAACCGCCCAGGAGCACGACCGCGCTGACCACGATGTTCGCCTCGCCGAACGACAGCGGCGTGTGGCGGCTGATCCCCTGGTGCAGGACGTCCCAGGGAGAGAGCCCGAGTCGCGACTCGAGCAGGGCGACGATTCCCGCAGCGAAGATCGCGAGCCCGATCACGAGCACCGAGCCGCGAGCGAGCAGCCCGCCGCGCACGTGCGGCGTGTCGCGCAGCGCTAGCTCCCCTCGTCGGCGGCGATCATCGACACAGGCATACCTGCAACCCGGGTGCAGGGGTCGCCGGCGATCGCCCGAAGGAGACCCGGATGGCCGAACGACTCAACGGCCGCACCGCGATCGTCGTCGGTGCCGGATCAAGTGCTCCGGGCTGGGGCGTCGGGAAGGCGACGGCTGTGCTCTACGCACGGGAGGGTGCGAAGGTGCTCGCCTGCGACATCGATCGTGAGGCGGCAGACGAGACCGTGGCGCTGATCCGGTCGGAGGGCGGGATCGCGGAGTCTTTCGTCGCCGACGTCGTGGACGAGGACGCAGATCGAGGCGCTCATCGCCTTCGGCGTCGAGCAGTTCGGCACGGTCGACGTCTTGCAGAACAGCGTCGGCGTCATCGCGCTCGGCGGTGCAGCCGAGCTGACCGGAGTCGCGTGGGACCGGTGTCACGCGGTCAACGCGCGGAGCTTCTTCATGACCACCAAGCATGTGCTTCCGCACATGGTCCGGCAGGGCCGCGGCGCGATCGTGAATGTCTCCTCGGTCGCATCGATGCGCTGGACGGGGCTGTCGTACCTCGCCTACGCCACGTCGAAGGCGGCCGTCAACCAGCTGACCCAGTCGGTGGCGCTCGAATACGCCGCTAAGGGCATTCGCTGCAACGCCGTGCTTCCCGGGCTGATGGACACGCCGCTCGTGCAGACGGGCCTGGCAGCGGCCTATGGCGGTGACCTCGAGGCCGCCCGGGCGCAGCGCGATGCTCGTTGCCCGAGCGGCAAGATGGGCGATGCGTGGGATGTCGCCCACGCCTCTCTCTTTCTGGCGAGCGACGAGGCGAGCTACGTGAACGGCCACCTGCTCGTGGTCGACGGCGGGCTCAGCTGCGCGGTCCCGTAAGGAGCGCGCGACCGACGACGGCGGCTTCGGCGCCGGCGGCCGCAAGCGCCTCGACGTCGGCCGGCGAGCGGACCCCGCCGGCCGCGAGCACGCGGAGCCCGGCTGCCGCTGCGGCGCGGACGAGCGGCAGGTCAGGCCCCGCGAGGGTTCCATCCCTGTCGATCGCGGTCAAAAGCACGCGCGCGCCCTGAGCGCGGTCGAGCGCCTCGGCGAAGGAAACTCCGGCGGCTCTCGTCCAGCCGGCGCTTCGCACGTGGCCTTCTGCGACGTCGAGGGCGAGCACGACCGAGTTGCCGAGCGCGAGCCACGGCGTCGGGTCGGGCCAGGCGGCGGTGCCGACGACGACCCGGTCGGCGCCGGCGTCGAGCAGGGCGCGGGCGTCGTCGAGGCTGCGGATGCCGCCCGAGGCCTGCACGGGGACGGGGCCGCAGCGCTCGACGACCGAGCGGACGAGGGCGGGTCGGACGCGGCCGTCCCGGGCACCGTCCAGGTCGACGAGGTGCACGCGCCGTGCTCCCGCCTCGACCCAGCGCCCGGCGAGCGCGACGGGCTGCTCGGCCCGCTCGACGACTGCGTCGTAGTCTCCGCGCTCGAGGCGCACGGCCTCGTTGCCGAGAACGTCGACGGCCGGAATCACCTCGAGCTCGAGATCGAACCACATATTGTCATGTTAGCGTGCTAACATGAACGCATGACTGCTCGGGAACGGACTCGACACCCATGGCGGACGAAAGAGCTGCGAGAGCTCTTCGAGACGATCGTCGGGCTGGAGACGAGGCCGGAGGTGGAGAGCTTCTTTCGGGACCTCTGCACGCTCTCGGAGCTGGAGGCGATGGCTCATCGCTGGCAAGTGGCCCGGCTGCTGGAGCAGGGCCTGCCGTACCTCGAGATCGCGGAGCGAACGGGCGCCTCGACGACGACCGTGACCCGCGTCGCCCACTGGCTGCGGCACGGCGAGGGCGGCTATCGGCTGGCGCTCGACCGCTCGGCCTCCTGAGGGTCGCGGTCCCGGTCAAGGGCCGGTTGCGCGATCCGTCGTTCCGCCTACTCGAGGATGCCGGGCTCGGCCCGGAGCAGCCGGGTGACCGCGCACTCGCCTTCCCCTGCCGCAACGCGCCGGTCGAGGTGCTGCTCGTGCGCGCCGCCGACGTTCCCGAATACGTTCAGGACGGCGTCGTCGACTGTGGGATCACGGGGATCGATCTCGTGCGCGAGCGCGGCGCCGACGTCCAGGAGCTGCTGCAGCTCGGCTTCGGCTCCTGCCGGCTCGAGGCAGCGGTTCCGGAGGAATCGCCTGTCCGCCTGCTGGCCGAGCTCGGCGGCGCCGCCGTCGCGACGGTCTATCCGCGCCTCGCGCGCGAACTCCTGCCGGTCGAGGTGGCGCTCGTCGACGTCACCGGGTCGGTCGAGATCGCGCCGCGGCTCGGGCTCGCCGATGCGATCGTCGACCTCGTCTCGTCGGGGAACACCCTGCGCACGAACGGGCTCCGCTCGCTAGGCGTCCTGCTCGAGTCGGAGGCCGTGCTCGTCGCGCGGGACGATGAGGCTGCAGCGCCCTTCGCCGCCATGCTCAGGGCGGTTGTCGAGGCGCGCCGTCACCGCTACGTGATGCTGAACGCAGCGGAGACGGAATTGCCGGCGATCTCGGCGCTGCTCGCACCGCGCGTTCCCAGTGTGCTCCCGTTGGCGGAACCGGGGATGGTCGCCGTGCACGCGCTCGTCCCGGCCGCGGAGATCTGGCGGCTGCTGCCGCGGCTCGAAGCTGCAGGTGCGTCGTCGATCCTGATCGTCCCGGTCGAGCGGATGGCGGCATGACGATCGCGAGCGACATCAAGGAGCGCGGCCTCGACGCTGTCGGTGAATGGGCCGTCGAGCTGGACGGCGCCGAGCCTGCGCGTGCGGTCGCCGACTCCACGGCCCTGCCGCGGCAGGCGATTCTCGAGCTGGCCGACCGCGTGCGGCGCTGGCACTCCGTCCAGCGACCGAAGGACGTGCGACTCGAGGTCGAGCCGGGGGTCGTGCTCGAGCGACGTTGGGCGCCGCTCGACACGGTCGGCGTCTACGTGCCGCGTAACCTCGTGTCGACCCTCGTGATGTGCGTCGTTCCCGCGCAGGTGGCGGGCGTCCGGCGGATCGTCGTCTGCACTCCGCCCGAAGGGTCGGGCCTGGTCGCCGCAGCGGCCGAGTTGCTCGGCGTCGACGAGGTGTGGGCGCTCGGCGGAGCACAGGCGATCGGCTGGCTCGCTTATGTCGAGCGCGTCGACAAGATCGTGGGGCCCGGAGGCCCGCATGTGAACGCCGCGAAGCTCGAGGTCTCGCGCGACGTTGCGATCGACCTGCCAGGTGGGCCGTCCGAGGTCGTGGTGCTTGGAGATGGCGATGCCGGAATGATCGAGCTCGAGCTGGCGGCGCAGCGCGAGCACGGCCACGACGCGGTCTGCCGTCGCGTCGCGACGCTCGCGGAGGCCGAGGCAATCGCCCCCGAGCACCTCGTGCTGCTCGGAGACGCGGAGCGTTACGCCGACGAGGTCCAGAACGCCGGCTCGATCTTCGTCGGCCCCTGGTCGCCGGTACCCGCCGGCGACTACGCGACGGGCGGGAATCACGTCCTGCCGACGAACGGCTGGGCGCGGTCGGTCGGCGGGCTCGGGCTCGAGACGTTCCTGAAGCCCGTGACGGTGCAGCGCCTCACCGAGGCCGGTCTGGCCCGCATTCGTCCAACGGTGGAGGCGCTCGCCGCCGCCGAGGGGATGCCGGCGCACGCCGCAGCGGTGCAGCGATGAGGGCGATCGCGCCCGAGTTCGCGCCCTACGCCTGGGCTGCCCCGACCGACGAGGTTGCGCTCCTCGCGGGCATCGACCCGTCGCAGGTCCTGCGCTTCGACCAGAACACGCCGCCGCTGCCGCTCTCCTCGACCCGTCCGGGCGCTCTCGCCGGCGCGCTCGCCCGCGTCAGCGGCTATCCCGCGGGCGGCTACCGCGCGCTTCGGCGCGCGATCGCGCAGTACGCAGGGGTCGAGCCGGAGAACGTCGTGCTCGGTGCAGGGGCCGACGACCTGATTCTGCTCTGCGCCCGCGCGTATGCCGGTCTGGGCGACTCGATCGCGATTCCCGAGCCCCCCACCTACCCGCTCTTCCGGATCGGCGCCCAGCTCGCCGGCGCGGCGATCGACGACGGCGGCGATCCAGTGCTCACGTTCGCCTGCCGGCCGAACAACCCGACCGGCCGGCTCGACCCACTGCCGGACGCGCGGCCGCTGGTCGTCGACGAGGCGTACTTCGAGTACAGCGGCGAGACCGCACTGCCGCTGCTCGACGAAGGCGTGGTCGTGCTCCGCACGTTCTCGAAGCTGTTCGCGCTCGCCGGCGCCCGCGTCGGTTACGCACTCGCTTCGCGCGAGGTTGCCGACGAGCTGAACGCGCGGCAGGCGCCTGCGCCGATCTCGACGCTGTCGGCGGCGCTCGCGGTCGCCGCGCTCGCCGAACCGCCCGACGTCGCACCGGTGCTCGAGGAGCGGGCGCGTCTCGCAGCCTCGCTCCGCTCTCTCGGTCTGGCGCCGCTCGAGTCGCACGCGAATTTCCTCTACGTGCCGGTTGAAGACGGAACCGCTCTCGGCGATTCTCTCCTGCGCCAGGGGATCGTCGTCCGCGCATATCCGGACGCTGTCCGGGTCTCGATGCGGGACGCGGAAGACGACGACCTGCTCGTCGAGGCGCTTGCGCGCGTGCTCGACGCACCGTCACCTGTCGCCGCCGCGGGAGGCCGCCGCGCCCGCACCCTCCGTGCCACCGCCGAGACCCGTCTTGCCGTGCGGCTCTCACTCGACGGAGCGAGCCGCGTGCGCGTCGACACGGGCGCCGGCCTGTACGACCACTTCCTCGAGCAGCTCGCGTTCCATGCCGGGTTCGACCTCGTCCTCGAAGGAGCCGGCGACCTCGAGACCGGTGCGCATCACACAGCCGAGGATGCTGCGCTCGCGTTCGGCGCGGCGCTCGACGAGGCGCTCGGCGACCGGCGCGGGATCGCCCGCTACGGCGATGCCGTCGTGCCGATGGACGATGCGCTTGCCCGGGTGGCGGTCGATCTCGGCGGACGCGCCGGCTCGGAGCTGCAGGTGGCCCCGGACCCGGGGCTTGCGGGCCACATGCTGGCGAGCATCGCGCAGGCCGCTCGCGCGACGATCAACGTCGAGGCCTCGGGACAAGACCCGCACCACACCTCCGAGGCCGCGTTCAAGGCCCTCGGCCGAGCGCTGCGGGTCGCCGTCAGACGGGAGGGCGACGGCCTTCCCTCGACCAAGGGGGTCATGTGAGGATCGCCATCTGCGACTACGGCGCGGGCAACGTCCGCTCGGTCGAGCTCGCGTTCCGGCGCCTCGGAGCCGCCGTGACCGACGATGTCTACGAGGCAGACCTCGCGGTCCTCCCTGGCGTCGGCGCAGCTCGAGCCGCGATGGACGGCCTGCGTGATCGGGGTCACGACGTCACGCTGCGCGCGCGGCTCGCCGAGGGACGTCCGGTGCTCGGCATCTGCCTCGGGCTTCAGTTGGCGCTCGACGAGACGGCGGAGGACGGTGGTGTCAGCGGCCTCGGGCTGCTTCCGGGTGTTGCCGTCCGGTTGGACTCGGGCCGCGTGCCTCGCATGGGCTGGGCGCCGGTCGGCGTTGAGCATTACTACTTCGCCCACTCGTACCGAGCGGTGACGCGGGCGGCGACCGCGTGGTCGGAGGGGATCGTCGCCGAGGCACGCGCCGGCTCCTTCGTCGGCTGCCAGTTCCATCCGGAGAAGAGCGGAGCCGCCGGAGCCCGTTACCTCGCCGCGGTGCTCGAGGAGGCACGATCCCTCTCCCTCGCCTGATCCCGTGCCTCGACGTCGCAGACGGCCGCGTCGTCAAGGGCGTCAACTTCGCTGGCCTGCGCGACGTCGGCGACCCGGTCTCGCTCGGCGCCGCGTATTCGGATGCCGGCGCCGACGAGCTCGTCTTCCTCGATATCCGGGCGACCCTCGACGGCCGCCGCTACGCTCGTCGAGCTCGTGCGCCTGATCGCCGAGCGGCTCGCGATCCCGTTCACGGTGGGTGGCGGCGTGCGGTCGTACGAAGACGCTGAGGCGCTGCTCGCGGCGGGTGCCGACAAGGTCGCCGTGAACTCCGCGGCGCTCGAGCGCCCCGAGCTGGTGACCGAGCTCGCCGAGCGTCTCGGCTCGCAGGCGGTCGTGGTCGCGATCGACGCCGAGGACGGGCGCGTCCGCTCGCGCGCCGGGACGACCGAAACCGGGCGAGACGCCGTCGGGTGGGCCCGCGAGGCGCAGGAGCGGGGCGCGGGCGAGATCCTGCTCACCTCGATCGGCGCCGACGGCACCCGGGCGGGGTACGACCTGGAGCTGACCGGTGCGGTCGCCGACGCGGTCCAGGTTCCCGTGATCGCTTCGGGTGGCGCGGGCACCGCGGAGCACGTCGCCGCTGCACTCGGCGTGGCCCAGGCAGCGCTTCTTGCCTCGATCCTGCACGAGGACCCGACGCGACTTCTCTCGCTTCGTAGCGAGCTACGCGAGCTCGGAATGCCGGTCAGATGACGCTGACGCCGGTGATCGTGCAGGACGCGGTGAGCGGGCGGGTGCTGATGCTCGCCTGGATGAATGCCGAGGCGGAGCGGCGAACACACGAGACGGGCGAGGCCTGGTTCTGGAGCCGGTCGCGGGAGCGGCTCTGGCGGAAAGGCGAGACATCCGGGAACACCCTCGCCGTGGTCGAGCTACGCGACGACTGCGACGGCGATGCGCTGCTGCTGCGCGCGGTTCCTGCCGGGCCGACGTGCCACACCGGAAGCGTCTCGTGCTTCGCACCCGAGCTGTGGCGCACGATCGTCGACCGTGCCGCCGCCAGGCCGGAAGGCTCGTACACCACCGAGCTGCTCGAGGCGGGCATCGGAGCGTGCGCCCGCAAGGTCGGGGAGGAGGCGGTCGAGGTGAGTGTCGCGGCACTCGACGAGAGCGACGAGCGCGTCGTCGAGGAAGCCGCCGACCTCGTCTACCACCTCTACGTCCTGCTCGCCGCGCGGGGTCTCGATGTCGCGCAGCTGGAAGACGAGCTCCGCCGCCGCCAGGCACCGGAGCGAGCGTGACACTTTGCACTCGTCCGTCCCTTGCTTTACTCTTTGAAGTGATGCATTGCTGCCGCGCGAGGTTTGTCGTCAAGTTCGATGTCAAGGCGATTACGGGCTCGCGCCCGCAACCCCGCTAGCCGGCATCGATCTCCCGCCTCGCCGGACTAGTCGCAACAAAGGCGGGAGGTTCGGATGAAAGCGCAGGGCCTCTACGACCCGACCTTCGAGCACGACGCCTGCGGCGTCGCCTTTGTCGCGCGGCTCGACTCACCGCCGTCCCACGAGGTCGTGACGAAGGCGCTCGACGCGCTCGAGCGGCTCGAGCACCGCAGTGCAGCCGGGGCGGACGCCGACACCGGTGACGGTGCAGGGATCTTGATCCGGATCCCGCACGGCCTCTTCGCCGCGGAGCTGCCGTTGCCGGCGCCCGGAGCCTACGGAGTCGCGGTCTGCTTCCTGCCGCAGAGTGCGAGCCGCCGGCTCGAGCTCGAGGAGCTGCTCGAGGCGACCGTCGAAGCGGAAGGGCAGAGCGTGCTCGGTTGGCGCGACGTCCCGGTCGATCTGCACGCGCCGGGCGAGACCGCGCAGCTGTTCGCGCCGCGTATCCGTCAGCTCTTCGTCGGTGCCGCCGACGGGCTCGAGCAGGACGCCTTCGAGCGCAAGCTGTACGTGATCCGCCGCGTCGCGGAGAACTCGGGCGGAGCCGACCTCGTGATCCCGAGCTTCTCGTCGCGAACGATCGTCTACAAGGGGATGCTGACCCCGCCGCAGCTGCGGCGTTACTTCGCCGACCTCCGGGACGAGCGCGTCGTCAGCCCGTTCGCGCTCGTGCACTCCCGATTCTCGACGAACACGTTCCCGAGCTGGGAGCTCGCACACCCGTATCGGCTGGTCGCCCACAACGGCGAGATCAACACACTGCGTGGCAACGTCAACTGGATGCGGGCGCGCGAGTCGCAGCTCGCCTCCGAGTTGTTCGGCGACGACATCGCGAAAGTGCTCCCCGTCGTGCGACCCGGCGGCTCCGACACCGCGGTGTTCGACAACGTGCTCGAGCTGCTCGTGCTGGCGGGCCGCACGCTGCCGCACGCGTTGATGATGATGGTGCCCGAGGCCTACGCCGGGCGCTCCGACGTCTCGGCTGAGTTGCGTGGCTTCTATGCCTTCCACGAGTGTCTGACCGAGGCGTGGGACGGGCCGGCCGCGATTGCGTTCACGGACGGCCGCGTGATCGGCGCTCTTCTCGATCGAAACGGCCTTCGACCGGGGCGCTGGCTACAGACGCGCGACGGCTGGGTGGTGCTCGCCTCCGAGGCGGGGGTACTCGAGATCCCGCCCGAGGATGTCCTGCGCAAAGGACGGCTCCAGCCCGGCAAGCTCTTTCTCGTCGACCTCGAGGCCGGCCGCATCGTTCCCGACGAGGAAATCAAGCGCGAGGTCGCGACCCGCCGACCCTACGGCGAGTGGTTTGCACGCGAGCACGTCAGCCTGGCCGAGCTGCCCTCGCGTCCCGCGCAGCGGCCGAGCTCCGAGTCGCTTCGCCGCCTGCAGCTGGCGTTCGGCTACACGCAGGAGGACATGAAGGTGATGCTCGCCCCGCTCGCCGTGAATGCCGAGGAGGCGATCGGCTCGATGGGCAACGACACGCCGTTGGCTGCGCTCTCGAACCGACGGCCCCTTCTCTACTCGTACTTCAAGCAGCTCTTCGCTCAGGTGACGAACCCGCCGATCGACTCGACGCGCGAGGCGGTCGTGATGAGCGTAGGGGCGCTCGTCGGCTCGGAGCGAAACCTCCTCGACGAGACCCCCGAGCATGCGCGCCAGCTCGTGATCGAGAACCCGATCCTGCGGGATGATCAGCTCGAGCGCCTACGGCAGGTCGACTCGGACATCTTCAAGGCGCACACTCTCGACATTACGTGGCCGGCGGCCGATGGACCCTCCGGCCTCGAGAGCGCACTCGACCGGCTCTGTGCCGATGCCGATGCCGCACTCGAGGAAGGCGCGAACATCCTCGTCCTCTCCGACCGTGCGGTCTCCGCTGCGCGTGCGCCCATCCCGTCGCTGCTCGCCGTCGGTGCGGTGCACCACCACCTGGTGCGCGCCGGCACGCGCCTGCAGGCGGGCGTCGTCGTCGAGTCGGGCGAGCCCCGGAGCGTCCAGAGCGTCGCAGTCCTGATCGGCTACGGCGCCGCGGCTGTGAACCCGTATCTGATGCTCGGGACGATCGCGGAGCTCGTCGACGAGGGCAGGATCGAGCTCGGCCGCGAAGAGGCCGAGGACCGCGCCGTCAAGGCGATCGGCAAGGGCTTGCTCAAGGTGATCTCGAAGATGGGCATCTCGACGATCTCTTCCTACTGCGGCGCGCAGGTCTTCGAGGCGATCGGGCTCGACCCGGTGCTCGTCGAGCGCTACTTCACCGGAACGCCGTCGCGGATCGGCGGTATCGGCCTCGTGGAGATCGCAGAAGGCGTGCTCGTGCGCCATGCACGTGCGTTCCCCGGCAACCGCGGGGAGCTTCTGCCCGTGGTCGGTCTCTATGCGTGGCGTCGCGACGGCGAGCACCATCAATGGAACCCCGAGACGATCGCTCTCTTGCAGCACGCTGTACGAGGAGGCGGACAGCAGACCTACGACGAGTTCGCCGCTGTCGTCAACGCCGAGTCAGCCCGGCGCTCGACCTTGCGCGGCCTGTTGCGGTTCCGGACGGCTGCCGGGGGCGGCATCCCGCTTTCCGAGGTCGAGCCTGCAGCGGAGATCGTGAAGCGCTTCTCGACCGGCGCCATGTCGCTCGGCTCGCTCTCACGCGAGGCGCACGAGACGCTTGCCGTTGCCATGAACCGGATCGGCGGCCGGTCGAACACCGGCGAGGGCGGCGAGGATCCGGCGCGCTTCACCGACGAGCGGCGGTCGAAGATCAAGCAGGTCGCGTCGGGCCGCTTCGGCGTCAACATCGATTACCTGACGAATGCCGACGAGCTCCAGATCAAGATGGCGCAGGGAGCGAAGCCCGGTGAGGGTGGGCAGTTGCCGGGCCACAAGGTCGACCGGTACATCGCCGGCGTGCGACTGACGACGCCGGGTGTCGGCCTGATCTCGCCCCCGCCGCACCACGACATCTATTCGATCGAGGATCTGAAGCAGCTGATCTACGACCTGCGTTGCGCGAACCCGGAGGCGCGGATCTCGGTCAAGCTCGTGGCCGAGGTCGGGGTCGGCACGGTGGCTGCCGGCGTCGCGAAATCGAACGCCGACCACGTGCTCATCTCCGGACATGACGGCGGGACGGGGGCGTCGCCGATCTCGTCGATCCTGCACGCCGGCGTCCCCTGGGAGATCGGCCTGGCGGAGACGCAGCAGACGCTCGTGCTGAACGACCTTCGCTCGCGGATCTGGGTGCAGACGGACGGTCAGTTGAAGACCGGGCGCGACGTCGTGATCGCCGCGCTGCTCGGCGCCGACGAGATGGGCTTCGCGACAGCCCCGCTGATCGCGACGGGCTGCGTGATGATGCGCGCCTGTCACCTGAACACCTGCCCGGTCGGGATCGCGACCCAGGACCCGGAGCTCCGAAAGCGATTCCGAGGCCAGCCCGAGCACGTGATCGAGTTCTTCTTCCTGGTCGCCGAGGACGTGCGCCGGATCATGGCGTCGCTCGGCGTCGCCCGGTTCGAAGATCTCGTCGGGCGGGTCGACCTGCTCGAGGCGGACGACGCACTCGAGCACTGGCAGGCACGAGGCATCGATCTCTCGAACCTCCTGCGCGCACCCGATGTGCCGAGCGGAACGGCCCTCCGGCGCGTCGAGGCCCAGAGCTCGCCGCTCGGCGGCGCGCTCGATTGGCAGCTGATCGACGACGCCTCCGCCGCGCTCGACGGAGCCGAGCCCGTGAACGGCACCTATTCCGTGCGGAACGTCGACCGGACGATCGGCGGACTGCTCTCGAACGCCGTCACGAAACGTCACGGCCGCTCGGGGTTGCCCCCCGGGACGATTCGACTCGCTCTGCACGGCTCTGCCGGCCAGTCGTTCGGAGCATGGCTCGCCCCCGGGATCGAGTTGACGCTGACAGGCGAGGCGAACGACTATGTCGGGAAGGGCCTGTCCGGCGGCGTGCTCGCCGTGCGTCCGCCTCCAGAGGCGACCTTCGCCGCCGAGGAGAACGTGATCGTCGGCAACACCGTCCTGTACGGCGCAACCGCGGGCCGCGCGTTCTTCCGCGGCATCGCGGGCGAGCGGTTCGCGGTGCGGAACTCCGGTGCCTCGGCTGTCGTCGAGGGTGTCGGCGACCACGCCTGCGAGTACATGACGGGCGGCTCGGTTGTCATCCTCGGCCCGACCGGCCGCAACTTCGCGGCCGGGATGAGCGGCGGGATCGCTTACGTCCTCGACGAAGACGCCTCGTTCGCCGGGCGCTGCAACCTTCAGCTCGTCGATCTCGACGCGCTCGATCCCGACGACGAGCGGCTGGTGCTCGGGCTGGTGCAGGAGCACGCCCGGCGCACGGGCTCGCCGGTCGGCGAACGCGTGCTCGCCGACTGGAACCCGGCGTTGTTCGTAAAAGTGATCCCGCACGACTACAAGCGGGCGCTCGCTGATCTCGGCGACGAAGTTCGCTACCACGATCACCCGGTCTCGGCAGGCGGCGCCGGATTCGTCACGCGCGAATCCGAGGAAGCGGCCTAGCCCGTCCGATGGGGAAGATCGGAGCGTTCATCACGGTCGGCCGGCTCGAGGCTCCAGAGCGGGCGCCCGGCGAGCGGATCGCCGACGTTCGTGAGTTCGTCGGGACGCTGCCGCTCGCCGAGCTGCGAGGGCAGGCGTCGCGGTGCATGGAGTGCGGCGTGCCGTTCTGCCATCACGGTTGCCCGCTCGGGAACCTGATCCCGGACTGGAACGACCTGGTGTATCGCGACCGCTGGGCGGAAGCCAGCGAGCAGCTGCACCGCACGAACAACTTCCCCGAGTTCACGGGCCGTCTCTGCCCGGCGCCGTGCGAGGCAGCTTGCGTGCTCGAGATCAACGAGGGCGACGCGGTCTCGATCAAGCAGATCGAGCTTGCGATCGTGAACCGAGCCTGGGACGAAGGCTGGATCGTGCCGCAGACAGCCTCGACCTCGACCGGTCGGCGTGTTGCAGTCATCGGCTCCGGTCCCGCAGGGCTCGCCTGTGCGCAGCAACTCGCGCGTGCCGGCGAGCACGTCGTCGTCTTCGAGCGCGACGAGGCGGCCGGCGGGCTGCTTCGGTTCGGCGTGCCCGAGTTCAAGATCGAGAAGTCGCTGGTTGAACGGCGCGTTCTGCAACTTGTCGCAGAAGGCGTCGAGTTTCGGTTTGGCGTCGATGTCGGCGGCGACCTCGATGCCGACGAGCTTCGAGCGGACTACGACGCGGTCGTGATCGCGACCGGCGCACGCGTCCCGCGCGACCTGCCGGTGCCGGGCCGCGAGCTTCCCGGTGTTCACTTTGCGATGGAGTACCTCGCCGAGCGTGCACGGGTGATCGCTGGAAGCGCGCCCGCGACGATCTCGGCTGCGGGCCGGCACGTCGTCGTGATCGGCGGCGGTGACACAGGCGCCGATTGCGTCGGGCACGCACATCGCGAGGGCGCCGCGTCGGTCCTGCAGATCGAGCTGCTCGGCGAGCCGCCGCCCGCCCGGTCCGACGATCTGACGCCGTGGCCGCTCTGGCCGATGAAGCTCCGAACGTCATACGCACTCAAAGAAGGCGGGGAGCGCGATTTCGCGATCTCGACCGCACGCTTCGAGGGAGGTGCCGAAGCTGTCGAGCGGATTGTCTGGTCGCAAAACACCGGCGCCCCGCCGTTCGAGCTCGTCCCCGGGACGGAAGAGTCGCGGCCCGCCGAGCTCGTGCTCCTCGCGATGGGCTTTCTCGGCCCCGAGACGGTGCTCCTCGACGGCCTCGGCGTCGAGCGCGACGGTCGGGGCAATGTCGCTGCCGCACGGTTCGAGAGCTCGTTGCCCGGCGTCTTCGCGGCGGGCGATGCCAGGAGAGGGCAATCGCTGATCGTTTGGGCGATCGACGAGGGCCGGCGGTGCGCGCAGGCGGTGCGCGAATGGCTCGAAGAGCGCGATTCGCCCTCGTCGAGAGTTCCTTCAGTTTCGATAGCTAGAGGCCGCAGCGCGGAGTAGACTGACCGTATGAAGAGGACGATGAACGATGTGCACGATGTCGGCTGCGCCGTCGCCGCGGCCGCCGAGATCGTTGCGACCAAGTGGACGCCGCTGATCATCCATGACCTTTCCGAAGGTGCCCGGCGCTTCATGCAGCTCGAGCACGCCTGCCCCGGCATCAGCCCGCGGACGCTCTCGGAGCGCCTCGACATGCTGGAGCGGCAGGGTGTCTTGATCCGGCGTAGCTACCCCGAGTCGCCGCCGCGCGTCGAGTACGAGCTGACCGAGAAGGGCCGTGCTCTCCTTCCGATCATCCGCGAGATGCGTCGCTTCGGACGCGCCTGGATGATCTCGGAGGCGCCGAAGCGCCGCCGCACTGCAGCGGCACGTCGCTAGCTTCGGAAACGGTAGTCGCTTTAAGTTCTGAAGCTTGACAACGTCCCGGCGCGTATGCACACTGGGTGGACGATGACTCGTGTTGCCCGGAGCATGCAGATGACGACGCCCGTTGCGGCGACGTCTGCGCTCGGGCTCATTTCGCTTCTTACGGTCATCCTCATTCTCCCCCTCTAGGGGGAGATTTCGCTCACGCGGCCGTTAGACGCCGCACACGCCGACGTCACGACGGATTAGTGCGCCCGCACTTCCGCGGGCCGAGACCGAGGAGCGAAATCGAGTGCGCAGGATCAAAATTTTCGACACGACTTTGAGAGACGGCGAACAGTCGCCGGGCATCGCCCTGTCGCCGAGTGACAAGGCCGAGATCGCATTGACGCTCGAACGTCTGGGCGTCGACGTGATCGAGGCCGGGTTCGCGGCGTCGTCACCGGGCGACTTCGAGGGCGTCGCGGCAGTCGCAGGCGCCGTCAGCGGCGTGACCGTTGCCTCGCTGGCACGAACGACGGCCGAGGACATCGACGCCGCTGCGGCGGCGCTCGCGAAGGCGAAGCGACGCCGCGTGCACGTGTTCGTCGCGACGAGCGCTCTGCACATGGAGCGCAAGCTCGGCCTCACGCCCGACGAGGTACTGGAGCGTGTTCGTTGGTCGGTCGCCTACGCTGTGGGGCGGGCCGACGAGGTGGAGTTCTCGGCAGAGGACGCCACTCGTTCCGATCGTGCGTTCCTGGCCGAGGTCTGCCGAGCCGCGGTGGCTGCCGGTGCGACGATCGTAAATCTGCCCGACACCGTCGGCTACGCCTCGCCGTCCGAGTACGCGGCCCTGTTCGACGAGATGGTCGAACGCGTTCCGGAGTTGGCCGGCGTCGAGCTCTCAGTCCACTGCCACAACGACCTCGGCCTTGCCGTCGCGAACTCTCTCGCCGGCGTCGGGGCGGGCGCGACGCAGGTCGAGTGCACGGTCAACGGGATCGGCGAGCGCGCCGGCAATGCGTCACTCGAGGAGTTCGCGATGGCGATGCGCGTTCGCGCCGACGTGTTCGACGCCGAGACCGGGGTCAACCCTGCCGTGATCCGAGAGGCGTCCGCACTGGTGCGGGACCTGACCGGATACCCGGTCGGGCCGAACAAGCCGATCGTCGGCGCCAACGCGTTCGCGCACGAGGCTGGGATCCACCAGGACGGGATGCTCAAAGACGCCGGGACGTACCAGATCATCGATCCCAACGAGCTCGGCACGGCGATGACCCTGCCACTCGGCAAGCACTCCGGTCGCCACGCGTTCGCGCTCGCATGCGCCGAGGCGGGCCACGCGCTCGAGCGGCCCCAGCTCGATACCGCGTTCCGGCGCTTCAAGGAGCTCGCCGACCTCGGCAAGCCCGTTTCCCTCGATCAGGTGTTCCAGGAGGTTCGTGCATGATTGTCAAGACCGTTGCGTGTCTCGCCGGAGACGGCGTCGGGCCTGAGTTGATGGCGGCCGCGACGCGCGCTCTCGACAGTGTCACCCGGTTGCACGCGTTCGAGCTGGACGACGTCCATCTTCCGTTTGCGGGCGAGGGCGTCACCCGCTCGGGCCATCCGCTTCCGGCCGAGACCCGTGCCGGTTATCGCCGAGCCGATGCGATCCTCGTGGCGTCACCCGGCGAGCCCGCGTTCGACGGAGTCAAGGCCGATCTCGAGCTTGCGTGGCGTGTCGCGCGGGTGCATGTCGAGCCGTTCGGGGACCTGGTGATCGCAGGACCGATGGGAAGTTGGGCCAACGCGACCGCGATCGGGCGTGCGTTCTCGTGCGCGGCCGCTCGCCACGGGCGTGTGCTCGCCGTCGGGGACTCGCCCGAGTGGCAGGCGGCCGTCGAGCATGAGCGTCTGCGTTGGGATGGACTCGAGGTCGAGGAGCTCCCGCTGGGCGCGGCGCTGGTCCGGTTGCGCGAGCACCCGCAGAGCCTCGACGTGGTCGTCACCGAAGCGGGGCTGGTCTCCGCCGTGACGGACGCAGCCGCCACCTTCGCCGGCTCGGGTGCGTCGGTAGCGCATGCGTGGCTACCGGAGGAGGGGCCTGGCGTGTTCGCGCCCGGTACATCGGAGCCGTCGGAGCACGCAGGCTTCGGCGTCGTCGACCCGATGGGCATGTTGATGACGGCGTCACTGATGTTGGCCGAGGGCCTCAAGCGGCGGGCCGCTTCGAGGACGCTCGAGCGGGCAGTTGGCCAGGTCGCTCGGTCGCCCAGGTCGGCCACCTACGACACGCGGTCCTTCACCGACGCTGTGATCGACCTGCTGCCGTCGGCGCGCACGGATGTCGAGCACTACGACGAGGTGTGGACTTGAGCCGGAGCGGCACCCGGATGCTTGGTTCCGACGCGATTCTCAGGTGCCTGGAGCTGGAGGGCGTCGAGGTTGTCTTCGGCATTCCGGGTGGGGCGATCCTGCCGACGTACGACGCGATCGCTCGCGGCACGACGGTGCGCCATGTGCTCGCACGCCACGAGCAAGGCGCCGGCCACATGGCCGAGGGGTACGCGCGGGCATCGGGCAAGGTAGGGGTCGCGATCGCCACTTCCGGTCCGGGTGCGACGAATCTCGTCACGCCGATCGCAGACGCGTGGATGGATTCGACGCCTCTCGTCTGCATCACGGGGCAGGTGCGTTCCTCGCTGATCGGCACGGATGCCTTTCAGGAGATCGACGCGACCGGGATCACGATGCCGATCGTCAAGCACTCGTGGCTCGTCCAGGACGTCGAGGAGCTCCCGGCCGCGCTGAAGGCGGCGTTCCATGTCGCGCAGACGGGTCGCAAGGGACCTGTTCTCGTCGACATCGCCAAGGATGTCCAGGAGGCGGAGTTCGAGTTTGTCTATCCCGACCATGTCGATCTGCCCGGGTGGAGGCCACCGCACAAGGTGCACCCCAGGCAGCTGCGGGAAGCTGCGCAGGCGATCTCCGTGGCGCAGCGGCCGATTGTCTATGCCGGCGGAGGCGTACTCAACGCCGACGCTTGCGACGAGTTGCTCTCACTCGTGGACTCGGCGCAGCTTCCCGCAGTCGTGACGCTGATGGGCAAGGGCTGCCTCCCCGATTCGCACCCGCTCAACTACGGCGCGCCCGGGATGCACGGTTCCAAGTTCGCGAACTGGGCGCTGAACAAAGCCGACCTCGTGATCGCCGTCGGCGCCCGGTTCGACGACCGGGTCACCGGCAAGCTCTCGTCGTTCGCGCCCGGCGCGAAGGTGATTCATTTCGACATCGACGCGGCCGAGGTCGGGAAGATCCGACACGCGGAGATCCCGGTCGTCGGTCCGCTGAAGCTCGCGCTGGCGCAGCTCGCTGCAGAGGTGAGCGCCGTAACCGCAGACGGTGCTCCCGACCGCAGCACCTGGCTGCGCCAGCTCGAGGATTGGCGGGAGCAGTTCCCCTTCCGCTACGAGAAGGGTGGTGGCGCGCTGAAGCCGCAGACGGTGATCGAGGCGCTGCGCGATCTCGCGGCGAGCCGGGACGAGGACGTCGTCTGGACTACCGGAGTCGGCCAGCACCAGATGTGGGCGATGCAGTACATCCAGTGCGAGAAACCGCGTTCGTTCATCACTTCGGGCGGGCTCGGGACGATGGGCTACGGCATCCCCGCGGCGATCGGCGCGAAGGCCGCACGCCCGGATGCGACCGTTGTCTGCATCGACGGTGACGGCTGCTTCCAGATGACCTGCCAAGAGCTCGCGACAGCCGCGCTCGAGCGCCTGCCGATCGTCGCCGTGATCATCAACAACGGCTGGCTCGGGATGGTTCGGCAGTGGCAGGAGATGTTTTACGACGAGCGCTTCGCGCAGACGCACCTGACGTATGCGGTTCCCAACTACGCGCAGCTCGCCGAGGCGTACGGCTGTGCAGGCTTCACGGTCGAGACCGAGGATGAGCTCGAGGCTGCACTCACGGCAGCATTCTCGGCCGGCCGGAGCGCCGTTGTCGACGTGCGCTGCGCGCCCGACGAGAAGTGCTTCCCGATGATCCCGGCCGGAGCCGCGGCGGTCGACGTCGTCGAAGCGCCCGGCAGCGAGGTCGTCGCGGCATGAGCTCAAGTCTCGACGGAGGCGAACTGGGAGCGGAGGTGCCGGCTTTGCCGGCGCCGGAGCGGGTATGAGTACGCATACGATCTCGGTTCGACTTGAGAACAAGCCAGGGGCGCTTGCGCGCGTGTCGCAGCTGTTCTCGCGACGCGGCTACAACATCCAGAGCCTCGCGGTGGGTCCGACCGAGCGCCCCGACATCTCGCGTCTGACTCTGCGGGTCGACTGCAGCGAGCATTCGCTCGAGCAGATCGAGAAGCAGATGCACAAGCTCGTCAACGTCCTCCGCGTCACCGAGCTCCGGCCCGACGAGGCAATCGAGCGCGAGCTCGCCCTGATCACCGTCGCGGTCGCGGCCGGCAAGCGCGCGGAGCTCCTCGCGCTCAGCGAGCTGACGGGCGCGCGCGTGGCCGACGTCGGCCGCGACGCAATCACCTTCGAGCTCGTCGGGCGGTCCGATCAGGTCGAGGCTTTCGAAGAGCTCGTCCGCCCCTATGGCGTCCGCGAGCTCGTCCGCACGGGCCGGGTCGGGCTTCGCCGCCCGAGCGCAGACGGCCGCACCGCAACCCCTTCTGTCCAGGTCTGAAACGAAAGGACGTCCGAACACATGGCCGAGATCATCAAGTCAGGCGACATCGATCTCCTGCACGGCAAAGTCGCCGTGCTCGGGTACGGCAGTCAGGGGCACGCACACGCCCTGAACCTGCACGAGTCGGGCGTCGAGGTCGAAGTCGGCCTACGCCCCGACAGCAGCTCGCGGGCCGCGGCCGAGGAAGCCGGGCTGACGGTCAAGACGGTCGCCGACGCCGTGCGCGGCGCACAGCTGGTCGCGTTCCTCGTCCCCGACGGCGCTCAGCCTGCCCTCTGGAAGGACGAGGTCGAGCCGAACCTGGAACCGGGCGCCGCGCTGCTCTTCGCGCACGGCTTCAACGTCCACTACGGGCGCATCGCCCCACCCGAGGGGCACGACGTGATCATGGTCGCCCCGAAGGGGCCGGGGCACATTGTCCGGCGCTTCTACGAAGAGGGCTACGGCACGCCCGCCGTCGTCGCCGTGGCGCAGGACGCGAGCGGGCACGCCCGTGAGCTCGCACTCGCCTACGGCGCCGCACTCGGCGCCGCGCGCGCCGGGATGGTCGAGACGACGTTCCAGGAGGAGACCGAGACCGACCTATTCGGCGAGCAGACGGTTCTCTGCGGTGGTGTTACGCAGCTGATCCAGCTCGGTTTCGAGACGCTCGTCGAGGCCGGCTACCAGCCCGAGGTCGCATACTACGAATGCTTGCATGAGCTGAAGCTGATCACCGACCTGATCTTCGAAGGCGGAATCGAGCGGATGCACTACTCGATCTCAGACACCGCCGAGTACGGCTCGCACGCGATCGGGCCGAAGGTCGTCGACGAGCACGTGCGGGACAACATGCGCGCGGTTCTGGGCTCGATCCAGGACGGGACGTTCGCCCGCGACTGGGTGGCCGAGATGGACCGCGGCCAGCCGGTGCTCGACGAGTACCGCGCCGCGCTCGCAAAGACGCAGATCGAGCAGGTGGGAGCGCGCCTTCGCGCACTCAACGTCCGCGAGCAGGCCACGGAGGTTCATGGCGTCGGTTGACGTACCGGTCGCCCTGCTCGGCTACGGGACCGTCGGTGCGGCGGTCAACCGGCTGCTGACCGATTCCGCCGACGACATCGAGCGTGCCACGGGTCATCGCCTACGCCTGGTCAAGGCGCTCGTGCGCGACCCGGGGAAGGAGCGTGACTACCCACCTGCGGGTGGGGTGCTCACGACAGACTTCCAAGAGATCGCCGGCGATTCGTCGATCGCCGTCGTCGCCGAGGTGATGGGAGGCGTCGAGCCTGCCGGCGGCTACGTCCTCGACCTCCTCCGTGGCGGCAAGCACGTCGCGTCGGCGAACAAGCAGCTCGTCGCTCGTCGGGGAGCAGAGCTCTTCGCGGCGGCGCTCTCGGGCGGCGTTCAGCTGCGGTTCGAAGCGAGCGTGTGCGCTGCGATCCCCGTGATCAAGGTCCTGCGCGAGTCGTTGGTCGTCACCAACGTGCATCGCGTGCTCGGGATCGTCAACGGCACGACCAACTTCGTGCTCACCGAGATGGAGGCGGGGAAGTCGTACGACGAGGCGCTCGCCGACGCGCAGTCCCGCGGCTATGCGGAGGCCGATCCCAGTGACGACGTCTCCGGCGCGGATGCCGCTGCGAAGATGGCGATTCTCGCGACGGTCGCCTTCAACGCCCGAGTCGAGCTCGATGACGTCGACTACGTCGGCATCACGGGTGTCGACCCCGATGACGTGACCGCTGCCCGCCAGCTCGACATGGTGATCCGGCTGGTCGGTGCGGCCCGCCTCGTCAACGGCAGCTTCGACGTGCGGGTGCAGCCCGCACTCGTCGACCGGCAACATCCCCTCGCCAAGGTCGACGGTGCTTTCAATGCCGTGATGCTGCAGGGCGACGCGATCCGCGAAATCACGCTCGAGGGGCCGGGTGCCGGGGGCGTCGAGACCGCATCGGCGGTGATCGCCGACATGGTCAGCGTGATCGGCACGATGGGCACCGGGTTCCTCCAGAACGATGCCGCGTGGCGACAGCTGCCGAAGCTGCCTGCCGGCGACAGCAGGTCGCCGTTCTATTTCCGGCTGTCGGTCGCCGACCGGCCGGGCGCCCTCGCGCGCGTGGCCGACGAGCTCGCGCAGCGTGAGATTTCGATCGCCCGCCTGCTGCAGCTGCCGAACGGAAACGGCGCGTCGTTGCACGTGGTCACCCATGAGGGCCGCGCGGGTTCGCTCGACGACGCCCTCGAGGCGCTTGGCGCCCTGCCAGAGGTGCACCGGCGCTCCCGTCCGATGCCGGTGATCTCGGATCGCGGCATTGCGGAGCTCGGATGGGCGTGACGGGTTTCTCGCTCGGCGAGGGCTCGACCCCGCTCGTGCGGTCGCCGCGGCTCTCGACGGCGACGGGCTACGACCTGTACCTGAAGGTCGAAGGTGCAAACCCGACCGGCAGCTTCAAGGACCGGGGGATGGTCGTCGCCGTCGGCCGCGCTGCCGAGTCGGGTGCGCGCGCCGTCGTCTGCGCGTCGACCGGCAACACCGCAGCATCCGCGGCCGCGTACGCAGCGCGCGCGGGGCTGACCGCGATCGTGCTGACGCCGGCCGGGGCGACCGCGAGCGCGAAGAGAGCTCAGGCCGTTGCGCGCCGGCGCGCGCCTGGTCGAGGTCCGGGGCTCCTTTGACGACGCATTGCGAGTCTGTCGAGAGCTTGCCGCGCTGCCCGGCTACGTGCTCGTCAACTCGATCAACCCGGATCGGATCGAAGGCCAGAAGAGCGTCGTCGTCGAGCTGCTCGAGCGCTTCGAGACCGCACCCGCGGTGATCGCGCTCCCGTTCGGTGGAGGCGGGAACGTGACCGCGGTCGCTGCCGGTCTCACCGAGGCGGGCGCTTCGTCGCGGATCATCGTCGGCCAGGCGGAAGAGCGCGCGTCGACGTGGGCGACCGCGATTCGAATCGAAGAGCCTGCCCACGCCGAGCACGTCGCGGGGCTCGTCGGCTCCGGCCGTGTCGAGGTCGCGACACTCTCCGAAGACGAGATCCGCATTGCCTGGCGCAGGCTCGCCACCACCGACGGCGTCTTCTGCGAGCCGGCGTCGGCCGCTGGTTACGCGGCACTCGAGCAGTTCGGCCCTGGCGCGGGCGAGACGGCCGTCTGCATCCTCACGGGGCACGGTCTCAAGGACGCCGGTGCGGTCGATGTCTCCGAGGCGGCGACGGTCGTCGACGCGAACCTGGACGCGGTGCTCGAGGTGCTCGCATGAAGACGCGCGTCGTCGCACCCGCTTCGACGGCGAATCTCGGGCCGGCGTTCGACTCTGCCGGCCTCGCGCTCGACCTCTGGAACGAGGTCGTGATCGAGGAGACGGCGACCGCGTTCTCGGTCGAAATCGACGGTGAAGGCGCCGACGAGCTGCCGCGCGACGCGAGCCATCTGTCCCTTCGGGCATTCGCGCTGTTCGCGCCGGTCGACGGGTACCGGTTCAGCTTCGTCAATCGCATCCCGCTCGAGCGCGGACTTGGGTCGAGTGCCGCGGCGATCGCCCTCGGCGTCGTTGCAGGCAGCTCGGTCGCAGGAGGCGGGGCAACGACCGGGCAGCTGCTTCGAAGCGCCGTCGAGCTCGAAGGGCATGCCGACAACCTCGCCGCTGCGCTCTTCGGGGGCGTCTGTCTCTCCTGGCGTTCGGACGGGAAGGTTCGCGCCACCCGGATCGCGGCGGATGTTCCCGCCGCCCTGCTCGTTGCGATCCCTTCCGGCCGCACCAACACTGCGCGCTCGCGCGAGGTGCTTCCCGCCGACGTGCCGCACTCGGACGCGGCCGCGACCGCCGGGTACGCCGCTCTACTCGGAGCCGCGCTCTCGTCCGGCGATGCCGACCTGCTCGGCGAGGCGCTGCACGACCGTCTGCACGAGCAATACCGCCTCGAAGCTGCACCGCTGCTGCGAATCCTGCAGGCCGGCCCGCCGGCCGGCGTTCTCGGCGTCACTCTTTCCGGGTCCGGGCCATCGGTCGTCGTCTGGGCCGTGCGGGAACGCGCCGACGAGATCGCGGCCGAGCTCGAACAGGTTCTTCCCGACAACACCAGGGTGCTCCAGCTCCGAGTAGCCCAGGAAGGAGCAAGGCTCGCATGAGCCCCTACGGCAGCACCCACCCGGCCAAACGCAACAGCGCTGCGCTCACCGACGGCGTCGACCGTGCTCCTGCGCGCGCGATGCTGAAAGGCGCCGGCTTCACCGACGCCGATCTCGCCCGCCCACTGATCGGGGTGGCGACGACCTGGATCGAGACCATGCCGTGCAACCTCAACCACCGAGTGCTCGCGCGCTACGTCAAGCAGGGCATTCGCGACGCAGGCGGCACACCACTCGAGTTCAACACGATCGCTGTCTCCGACGGCGTCACGATGGGCGCCGCTGGGATGCGTGCGTCGCTGGTCTCCCGCGAGGTGATCGCCGACTCGATCGAGCTCGTCACCCGCGGCCACCACTTCGACGGCCTGGTCTGCATCGTCGGCTGCGACAAGACGATCCCGGCAGCCGTGATGGCGCTCGCACGCCTCGACATCCCGGGACTCGTCTTCTACGGCGGCTCGATCGCCGCCGGACGCTACCGCGGGAAGGACGTGACGATCCAGGACGTCTTCGAGGCGGTGGGTGCCCACGCTGCCGGGAAGGTCAGCGAAGGCGAGGTGCACGCGCTCGAGAGTGTCGCGTGCCCGGGAGCAGGCGCCTGTGGCGGTCAGTTCACCGCGAACACGATGGCCACCGCCCTCGACTTCCTCGGCGTCAGCGCACCCGGACTGAACGAGGTGCCTGCGACCCATCCGGGCAAGCCGCAGGCGGCGGTCGCCGCCGGCGAGCTTGCGATGAAGCTGGTGCTCGAGGACCGGCGGCCGTCGCAGGTGCTGACGCGAGAGGCGTTCGAGAACGCGATCTCGGCGATCGCCGCCACCGGCGGCTCGACGAACGGCGTGCTGCATCTCTTGGCGATCGCCGCCGAGGCCGGCATCGAGCTCTCGATCGACGACTTCGACACGGTCTCTTCGAGAACTCCAATCGTCGCCGACATCAAGCCCGGCGGCCGCTATGTCGCGACAGACCTGTTCAAGGCCGGCGGCGTCGCGCTGGTCGCGCGCGAGCTCGTGCGCGGTGGTCTGGTGCACGAGAACGTGACCGGGGTCGACGGCCGCACACTCCGCCAGGTCGCCGACGGCGCACACGAGCGCCCCGGACAGGACGTCGTCGTGTCGTGGGACAACCCCCTCAAAGCGACCGGCGGCCTCGCGATCCTGCGCGGCAACCTTGCGCCCGACGGCTGCGTCGTGAAGCTGGCCGGGCACGAACGCGTCTTGCACGAGGGGCCGGCGCGTGTGTTCGACTCAGAAGAAGCCTGCTTCGCGGCCGTAAAAGCGCGCTCGATCGTGCCCGGCGACGTGATCGTGATCCGCTACGAAGGCCCGGCGGGCGGTCCCGGGATGCGCGAGATGCTGCATGTCACCGCGTCACTGGTCGGCGAGGGGCTCGGCGACGAGGTGGCGCTGATCACCGATGGCCGCTTCTCGGGCGCGACCCACGGTCTGATGGTCGGGCATGTCGCCCCCGAGGCGTATCGCGGCGGGCCGATCGCTCACGTCCGCGACGGCGACCGGATCGTGGTCGATGTCGATAACCGCCAGCTCGTGCTCGACGTGCCCGACGAAGAGCTCCAGCGGCGCGCGAGCGAATGGACGGCGCCGGAGCCCCTCTACGCGACGGGTGTCTTCGCCAAGTACGCAGCCGCCGTCGGATCCGCGTCCGAAGGGGCGATCACCCGGTGAGCGTCGACACGCTGAGATGCCGCATCTGCGAATCGTCCTACCCGGCGGTCGCGAGCGGGATCTGCCTACGCTGCTTCGGCCCGCTCGAGCCCGTCTACGACTGGGACGCGGTCGCGAAGAACGTCAGTCGTGAGCGGATCGCCGCAGGTCCTCGGTCCCTCTGGCGCTACGAGGCGCTGCTGCCGGTCGCGGCGCCCGCCGACGCTGCCGGCGGGCCGGGCTGGACGCCGCTCGTCCGTGCGCCGCGCCTCGCCGCTGCGCTCGGGATCGGAGAGCTCTTCCTGAAGCTCGACCACACGAACCCGACGCACTCGTTCAAGGACCGCGTCGTCGCGGTCGCCGCAGCCAAGGCAGCCGAGCTCGGCAGCGACACGCTCGCCTGCGCGTCGACCGGCAATCTCGGGAACGCAGTCGCCGCTCGCGCCGCCGCGAGCGGGATGCGCTCCGTCGTTCTCTACCCGGAGACCGTCGAGCCCGAGAAGCTGCTGGCGACCGCGGTCTATGGCGGCGAGATGTACGCCGTGCAAGGGAACTACGACGACTGCTCGCGGCTCGTCGTCGAACTGGCAGGAGAGCTCGACTGGGCGTTCGTGAACGTGAATCTGCGCGCCTATTACGCCGAGGGCTCGAAGACGCTCGCGTTCGAGATCAGCGAGCAACTCGGATGGGAACTGCCGACCGCCGTCGTCGCACCAATTGCCTCCGGCTCGCTCTTCACGAAGCTTTGGCAGGGGTTCGAGCAGTTCGGGCAACTGGGGCTCGTCGAGGGCGACAGCCCGCGCATCTACGGCGGGCAGGCAGAAGGATGCGCACCGGTCGCGCACGCGTTCGCGGACGAACGGCCCGTGTCGCCGGTCCGGCCCGCCACGATCGCTCACTCACTCGCGATCGGGGCCCCCGCCGACGGGGATCTGGCGATCGCAACCGCCCGGGTCTCGGGCGGCGCGATCTACTCGGTGCCCGAGGCGGACATCGGCGCCAACATGTCGTTGCTCGCCGGCACGAGCGGAGTCTTCGGCGAGACGGCGGCGGGCGTGACGGTCGGCGCGCTCCGCGCGGCCGCAGCGTCAGGTGCGATCGGCGAGGGCGACCGTGTGGTTGCGCTCGTGACGGGCTCGGGGCTGAAGACGCCGCAGGCGGTCGACGTCCGCGAAGGGACGCGCATCGCCGCCGATGTCGATGCTCTGCTCGAGGGGTTGGGGGTACGGGCATGACGCCACCCGCGAAGATCGCGTGCCTGCCGGGTGACGGGATCGGGCCGGAGGTGCTCGATCAGGCGGTCCGCGTGCTCGAGCAGCTTCCAATCGAGCTGGAGCTCGTGCGGCTGCCGTTCGGGGGAGCTGCGATCGACGAGGTCGGAGAGCCGCTGCCCGAAGAGACTCTTGCGTACTGCCGTTCGGCGGCTGCGGTCCTCCTCGGCGCGGTTGGCGGCCCACAATGGGACGGCGGCGCGGTCCGCCCAGAGCAAGGGCTGATCGGCGTCCGCAAGGCGCTTGACGTCTATGCGAACCTCCGCCCCGCCCGGCTCGGCGACGTCGACCTCGTGATCGTCCGCGAGCTCGTCGGCGGTCTTTACTACGGCGCGCGAGGAGTTCGCGACGACGGGACGGTCTTCGACACGTGCGAGTACCACCCGTCGCAGGTCGAGCGAGTGGCCCGGCGGGCGTTCTCGATCGCAGCCGGCCGCGGCGCCTCGCTGGTCTCGGTCGACAAGGCGAACGTCCTCGACACGTCGCGCATGTGGCGTCGCGTCGTCACTGAGGTGGCACAGGACTTTCCGACCATCGAGCTGCGCCACGCGCTCGTCGACAGCTTCGCGATGGAGCTCGTCACCTCGGCCGAGCGGATCGACGTCGTCGTGACCGAGAACACGTTTGGGGACATCCTCTCGGACATCGCTGCCGCGGTGACGGGCGGCCTCGGCCTTGCGGCATCTGCAAGCCTTGGTGACAACGGCCCGGGCATCTTCGAGCCGGTTCACGGCTCGGCGCCCGACATTGCGGGCACCAACTCGGCGAACCCGGCCGCGATGCTGCGCTCGGTCGCGCTGCTGCTCGACCACGCACTCGCACGGCCCGACCTCGCCCGTGTAGTCGACGACGCCGTCGACGCCGCGCTCGTCTCGCACCCGACCCGGGACGCGGGCGGCAGCGCGACCACGACTGATTTCGGCGATGCCGTCCTGGCCTCGCTCGAACGATTCACCCCGACCAAGGAGACGGCATGGACAAGCAGCCACTCGTAACCGACCAGCCTCCGGCGCAGCCAGAGCTGACGTGCAGCTGCGCGGTGCCGGTCCCCGGCGCGCGCGCGACCTGGAAAGGCGCTGCACGAACCTATTGCTCGCGCTGCGACCTACCAGTCCAACTGGGCTTCGCGACCCGGTGAGCGTGACCGTCGGATATCCGGGACCGGCAGGCAGTCACAGCGACGCGGCCGCTGCCGTGCTCGTGCCCGACGCGGCCGACTCGATCAGCCTGCCCAGCTTCTCGGCCGTGATCACGGCTGCGACCGCGGCCGAGGTGACATTGGGGGTGCTGCCGATCGAGAGCTCGCTCGTCGGCCCGATCGCCGAGACGCACGACCTGCTCTACGGCTCTGCTCTCTCGATCGTCCGCGAAGCCACGCTTCCGATCCGGCACTGCCTTCTCGGCGTGCCCGACGCCCGTGTCGAGAACGCGACAGCCTTTTGGTCGCATCCAGCGGCTTTCGATCAGTGTCGCGACCTGCTCGCAGGGCTCGATGTTCGCTGCGTGCCGGCCGCGACGACGGCCGATGCTGCGCGGGCAGTCGCCGAATCGGGTGACCCACGCCAGCTCGCGATCGCAAGCGTCGAGGCAGCCACCGCCTACGGGCTCGAAGTGATCGTCGACGACGTCGGTGACCGGCCGGGCGCGTTCACCCGCTTCGTCGCCCTTGCTCCGTACACCCAGCTCGGGGCCGGTGATGGTTGGCGAACGGCGCTGTCGTTCGTCACCGATCACCAGCCGGGCGCACTCTTCCGAGCGCTCGGCCCGCTCGCCCGTAACAATGTCAACCTGGTGCAGCTCGTCTCGCGGCCACTACCGAACTCGCCGTGGCGTTACCGCTTCGACGTAGTTCTCGACGGCGCGGTTCACGACCCGGCGGTGCGACCCGCCCTCGCCGAGCTCCGCGCCCTGACCCGCGAGCTCCGGTTGTTCGGTTCCTACGCAGCGGAGGTGGCGCGATGAGCGGCTCGACGCTGTTCAGGAAGATCTGGGACGCACACGTCGTCGAGGCACCCGATGGCGCGCCCGCTCTGCTCTACGTCGACCTGCACCTCGTGCATGAGGTGACGAGCCCGCAGGCGTTC
Source organism: uncultured Actinomycetes bacterium (assembly GCA_963847845.1). Lineage (GTDB taxonomy): Bacteria > Actinomycetota > Thermoleophilia > Gaiellales > Gaiellaceae > PALSA-600. Next base: position 149,676 of record CAWKBI010000003.1, on the reverse strand, counting down.
GAGATGCTGCGGCTTGAGGGGCGGCCGGTGCGGCGCCCCGACCTGACGTTGGCAACGATGGACCACAACGTCCCGACGCTCGACGGGCCCATCACCGATCCGCTCGCCCGCGCGCAGCTCGACGCGCTGCGCGCCAACTGCGCAGCGTTCGGCGTCCCCTTGCTGGCGACCGGCAGCGGGCGTGAGGGCATCGTCCACGTGATCGGCCCCGAGCTCGGCGTCACCCAGCCGGGGATGACGATCGTCTGCGGTGACAGCCACACCTCCACGCACGGAGCGTTCGGTGCGCTCGCGTTTGGCATCGGCACCTCCGAGGTCGAGCACGTGCTCGCCACGCAGACGCTGCAGCAGATGCTGCCGAAGACGATGCAGGTCGCCTTCGAAAGCGACCTGCCGTTCGGTCTCTCCGCCAAGGACCTGGTGCTCGCGGCGATCGGCCAGCTGGGCGTCGCAGGCGGGCAGGGCTACGTTCTCGAGTACACCGGCCCGGCGATCGAGGCGCTCACGATGGAAGGGCGGATGACGGTCTGCAACATGTCAATCGAGGCGGGCGCCCGCGCGGGGCTGATCGCGCCCGACGACGTCACCTTCACGTACCTCGAGGGTCGCCCCGGAGCGCCGACCGGCGCCGCCGGGGAGCAGGCGCTCGAGCGCTGGCGTGCGCTTCGCACCGATCCTGGCGCGTCCTACGACGATGTCGTCACGGTCGACCTCGCGCAGCTGAAGCCACAAGTCACCTGGGGCACGAACCCCGGCATGGTCGCTCCGGTCGACGGCGTCGTGCCGGATCCGGCCGATTACGCCGACGCGGACGAACGAGACGCGGTCGAGCGTGCGCTTCGGTATATGGACCTCGCGCCGGGAACCCCGCTGGTCGACGTGCGGATCGACAAGGTGTTCATCGGCTCGTGCACGAACGCGCGGATCGAAGACCTGCGGACGGCGGCAACCGTCGCCGCGGGCCGCCAGGTAGCGGAAGGAGTGCGGGCGATTGTTGTGCCCGGCTCGGCACAGGTGAAGCTCCAGGCCGAGGCGGAGGGCCTGCACAAGATCTTCCAGTCGGCGGGCTTCGAATGGCGGCGGGCCGGGTGCTCGATGTGTCTCGGCATGAACCCAGATGTTCTCGCTGCCGGCGAGCGCTGTGCGTCGACCTCCAACCGCAACTTCGAAGGCCGGCAAGGAGCGGGCGGCCGCACCCATCTCGTCAGTCCGGCGATGGCCGCCGCCGCCGCGGTCAGCGGTCACTTCACGGATGTGCGGGAGCTCGTATGAAAGCCCTCCGCTCGGTCACCGGCACCGCCGCGATCCTCGATCGCCCCGACGTCGACACGGACCAGATCATCCCGAAGCAGTTTCTGAAGCGGATCGAACGGTCGGGTTACGGCCAGTACCTGTTCTTCGACTGGATGAAGGACCCGGCCTTCGAGTTGCACGCCTATCCAGGAGCGTCGATCCTCGTCGCGGGCCGGAACTTCGGCTGCGGCTCGTCGCGCGAGCACGCGGCGTGGGCGCTCGAGGATCACGGCTTCCGGGTCGTGCTCGCCCCGTCCTTCGGCGACATCTTCCGGACGAACGCGATCAAGTCCGGGCTCGCGCCGATCACCGTGCCTGGCGAGGAGCTCGCCGGCCTGCGCGCGGCGCTCGAGCAGCGCAACGAGCTCACGGTCGACCTCGAGCACCTGACGATCAGCCATCCTGACGGGCTGGAGCTCGGCTTTGAGCTCGATCCCTACGTGCAGGAGACGTTAGTCCACGGCCTCGACGACCTCGCGCGAACGCTGCTGCGGAGCGACGCGATCGCAGCTTTCGAGGCGTCGCACCCGCCGGGCTGCTTCGATTCGCGCGCGCTCGCTTGACAGCGACCCGAGACAGGTTGTAGTCGGTCTGCGTCAGGCTTCCGGTTCGACCTTTGCCGTTCGGCGTCAACGCGCGTGGCCCAGCTGCCGGTGAGTGGCGGGTGCACGCGAGCGTCGAGTAAGGTCGCCGGCGGTGTCCTCTGGGGCTCGGATCAGGCTGCTGGCCGCACTCGCCGGGCTTGCAGCGGGGCTGGTTGCGGTCGCCGTTGTGATCGTCTTGCTGCACGACACGCGCGCAGCGCCCACGAACCAAGTGGTCGGCACGTCCACGACGGCGTCGCCACCAAACCCGGCGTCTTCGGGCTTTCCAGCACCCCCGGACGGGGCCGTCGTCTACGCGCGCGAAGCCGGATCCGACGTCCTTGCCCTTGGCGTCGTCCCGCGACGTGGAGCGCTCGTTCTTCAGGCCTCGGTGCTCGGCGGTCAGGGACACGGAGTCTCGGGCCTCAGGATCGTCTTTTCCGTGGGCGGCAAGCGCCGCGTGGGAACACCCTGCGGCGCCGGCTGTTACCGCGCGACGGTTCCGCTGGCGGAAAGTCCGAAGACGGTCTCGCTGTCGCTCGTCGGGCGTGCAACTTCGACCAGCTGGCGGATAGAGCTGCCGGCGGTGTGGCCCCCACCGGACGGCACTGCGATTCTCGCGCGCGCAGGTCTTGTCTGGCGATCGCTTCGCTCGCTCGCCTACACCGAGCAGCTCGCCTCCGATTCCAGCACAAAGCTGACGAGCACTTGGCGGGTCGCCGCACCCGACCGAGCCGCATACGACATTCGCGGCAGTGGGGGAGGGATCGTGATCGGCGCTCGTCGCTGGGACCGCTCGACACCGGGTGGACGCTGGCTCGAGTCGCCGCAATCCGGCCTGATCACGCAGCCTGTCCCCTTCTGGTTCGGCGTCTCGGACGCCCACGTCCTCGGCACCGTCGCGACCTCTGGCCGCGCCGCGTGGCTCGTCTCGTTCTTCGACCCCAGGACGCCGGCGTGGTTCGAAGCAACGGTGGAGAAACGGACGGGCCACACGCTCGTCCTGCGAATGTTTGCGGCGGCGCATTTCATGTACGACGTCTACCGGTCGTTCAACAGCGCGCCGGCGATCGTCCCGCCCCGCTGAGCGCGGAACGCGATGTTTCCTTCCGAGTTGTCGCCGGGCTCATGATCAGGGTGCTGTAAGATGCGATTGCCAAGGGTGTTCGTGTGGCCGAAGGCATCCGTGTGGCCGGCCGCACGCGAGGTCCGCAGCCGCCGCGAGTGATCGCAACAGTTGCTCGTCGGCAGTAGTAGCGAGTCGCTGCGTGCTCGAGCCCCAAACCCACCGCCCAGGGGGAGGAACGGAATGCGCCGCAAAGTCTTTTTGGCAGTTGTCCTAGCGTCCTTCGTTGGTCTGCTAGCGGCTGGAGCAGTTGCTTCGTCATCGATCTTCTCGACGAAGGCAAAGACGACGGTCATTACTGTCGTTGCGGGGAAGCCGAGCGAGCTTCGGTTCCAGCTTTCCAAGAGCACGAAGCTTGCGGTCGGCACTTATATCTTCAAGGTGACGAACAGGGGTCTTGGCTTCCACACCTTCAAGTTCTGTACGACTCCGGTGAAGACCGCGGCGAAGAACGTCTGTGTGGGCAAGGTGACGCGAGTTCTGCATCCGGGACAGTCGGCGAGCCTCACCGTCACGATCAAGAAGGCCGGCAAGTATGAGTACCTCTGCAGCATTCCGGGGCATGCAGCCGCCGGGATGAAGGGTCTGATCGGCGTCGGCGTCGCGGTGACGCCCGCACCCACGCCTGCGAAGACAACGAAGTCGGTCATTACTGTCGTTGCGGGGAAGCCGAGCGAGCTTCGGTTCCAGCTTTCCAAGAGCACGAAGCTTGCGGTCGGCACTTATATCTTCAAGGTGACGAACAGGGGTCTTGGCTTCCACACCTTCAAGTTCTGTACGACTCCGGTGAAGACCGCGGCGAAGAACGTCTGTGTGGGCAAGGTGACGCGAGTTCTGCATCCGGGACAGTCGGCGAGCCTCACCGTCACGATCAAGAAGGCCGGCAAGTATGAGTACCTCTGCAGCATTCCGGGGCATGCAGCCGCCGGGATGAAGGGCCTGATCGGTGTCGGCGTCGCGGTCAAGCCCGCACCGCCGCCCCCGACGACGACATCGGGCGGCACCACCACAACTCCCACCGGTCCTCCTACGGCCAACGGCTGCCCTCCCGGCACGCCGCCAGGCACGACGGTCGGGAGCGATGAAGACGGTGACGAAAGCGACGCGGTCGGCAAGGATGACGCAGACGGCTGTCTCTAGACTCGCCTGCGCGCGGCTGAGCGCGGACTGGCTTGCCGCCTGCGCTGCTGTAGAATGCGCTTGCAAAAGGTGTTCGTGTAGGGGTCGCACGCGAAGGTCTGGCAGTTAGCAGTAAATCGCTGCGTGCTCGAGTCTCGAGCCCCAAACCCACTGCCCACGGGGAGGAATGGATGCGTCGCAAGGTCTTTTTGGCAGTTGTTCTAGCGTCCTTCGTTGGTCTGCTAGCCGCTGGAGCAGTTGCTTCGTCGGCGATTTTCTCGACGCACGCGCAGACGGCCGCGAAGACGACGGTCATTACGGTCGTTGCAGGAAAGCCGAGCGAGCTCCGGTTCCAGCTCTCCAAGAGCACGAAGCTCAAGGTCGGCACCTACACCTTCAAGGTGACGAACAGGGGCCTTGGCTTCCACACCTTCAAGTTCTGCACGGCCCCGGTGAAGACCGCGGCGAAGAACACGTGTGTGGGCAAGGTGACGAAGACCTTGCATCCGGGGCAGACGGCCTCGCTGACCGTCAAGATCACGAAGGCCGGCAAGTATGAGTACCTCTGCAGCATTCCGGGGCATGCAGCCGGCGGGATGAAGGGGCTGATCGGTGTCGGCGTTGCGGTGAAGCCCGCACCGCCGCCCTCGACGACGACATCGGGCGGCACCACCACAACTCCCACCGGTCCTCCTACGGCCAACGGCTGTCCGCCCGGCACGCCGCCAGGCACGACGGTCGGCAGCGATGAAGACGGTGACGAAAGCGATGCGGTCGGCAAGGATGACGCAGACGGCTGTCTCTAGAATCGCCGTCGCGCGATAGCTTCGACCAATCGCACAGCTGCACGAGCGTGAGCGCCGGGGGTCTCTCCCCCGGCGCTTCGCCGTCGGCGCCGGGATATCGTGCACATGTGCTCTGTAGGCGCCGCTATTACTTCTGACGCGCGGCCCGATGGGGCAGGCAATCGCCCTCGGCACCGCGCGTCCCACGCCGCCCTCGCGCTCGTATTCCTCTTCGCCATGGTCGCTGCGGGCTGCGGCGCCCGAGCAGCGAACGTGTCGTGGACCTCCGCGAACGGGGACACCGCGAGCCAGCGGGCGGCAACGGCGACCGACCTCGACGCGCGGACGATCCCGCGGCTCAAGGTCCGCTGGCGCTTCCGCCTCCACGCCGGCGGCACGGGCTTCGGCGCGATCACCGCGAACCCCGTCATCCGCGGGAACGTCGTCTATCTGCAGGACTCGACGTCGAGTGTCTACGCACTCGATGTTCGAAGCGGCGCACTGATCTGGAAGGACACCTTGAAGGCACCGAACGACGGCCCGAACGGTCTCTCGGTCTCCGGTTCGCGGCTCTACGGCGCAACCGACACGACGGCCTTCGCGCTGGACGCGACGAGCGGCAAACGCCTCTGGTCACGCAGGCTTGCCGGCCCGTTCGAGCAGTTCATCGCGATCGCACCCGTCGTCGACCGCGGCCGGGTGTACGTGAGCACCCAGGGTTTCCCTCCCGGAGGCCATGGCGTGCTCTATGCATTGTCTGCCGAGACGGGCAGGATCGTCTGGCGCTTTCAGACGATCAAGCTGCCGTGGACGCATCCGGCGGCCAGCGGCGGAGGCGGAGCCTGGAATCCCGTGAGCGTCGACGAGCACGGCAACGTCTACGCAGGCATTGCGAATCCGGGTCCGTGGGGTGGCTCGAGCGCGTATCCGAACGGCGGCGTCTTTCCGGGGCCTGCGCTATACACCGACTCGCTCGTCGTGCTCGACGGAGCATCGGGGCGGCTGCTCTGGTACGACCAGGTAACTCCGCACGACGTACGTGACTACGACTTCCAGGCTTCACCGATCCTCGCCACCGCCGACGGTCGCCGCGCGGTCTTCGGCGCGGGCAAAGGGGGGCTGGTCGTCGCCTGGGATCGCACTGCTCACACGCGGCTCTGGTCGCGGGAGGTGGGTGTCCATCAGAACGACCTCGGGCCGCTGCCCGCTCAGCCGACGCCGGTCTGCCCGGGGCTGCTCGGGGGCGTGCTCACGCCGATGGCGTACGCCGCCGGCCGACTGTTCGTCCCGGTGGTCGAGCTCTGCTCACAGGAGAGTGCGGTCACGACGAAGGACGCGTTCGCGCGACCGCCTGCGCAGGGTAAGGGAACCGTCTATGCGCTCGATGCCGCCACCGGCAAGACCGTCTGGCAGGTGCACCTCGGGTCGGCGCCGTTCGGTTGTGCGACGGTTGCACGCGACGCGGTCATCGTCCCGACCTACGACGGGCGGGTGGTTGCATTCGCGGCGGCCGACGGGCGCACGCTGTGGCGGACCAGGTTGCGTGCCGGCAACAACAGCTGCCCGGCCGTCGGCAAGAACGTTCTCGTCGTCGCGGGCGGCGCGCCGCACCCCGGCATTGCGCATCCGGTCACCGAGGTCGTCGCCTACGGCCTCGGGCATTGATTCCGAACCACGAGCTAGAGTGCCGAGATGGCGGGTAGCGTCAAGCTGCGGTCGCTGCTGCTGATCGCTTCGGCCGCGCTTGCGGTCGTGCTCGGGGCTGTTGCGGCTACGGCCGGCGTCGCCGCCCCTCCCAAGTGGATTGTCTTCTCGGCGACGCAACCCGGCCAGCACATCGACCAGCTCTTCCGGATTCGATCGTCGGGCGCGGGTCTCAGGAGGCTGACGAAAGGCCAGTTCCCGTCGATCGCGCCCGCCTTCTCACCCGATGGGACCAAGATCGCATTTGCCCGCACCGGCGTCGGGATCGTGACGATGGACGTGGACGGAAAGGGCGTACACCGGCTGACGACGAACGGCCGGGACAGCTTCCCGGCCTGGTCGCCGGACGGCAAACAGATCGCATTCCTGCGGCCGACCGCGACGTGGGCGGTCTACCTCATGTCGTCGTCGGGCGGCCCTCAACGTCGGTTGACGAAGGCCCCGCCGGCGGGGCGGCCGACCTGGAGCTCTGCCGGGCTGATGGTCCCCTCGGCCGGTGACCTGGCGAAGATCGATCCTGGCAATGGGCACGTGGTGAAGTACTTCGGCGCCGAGATCGACGCCGTGTGGGGTCTCAACACCGTCGCGCTCTCCCCCGACAATTCGAGCCTCACCTTCGTCGGCGCCGCCGCCCCGGAACCCGGCGACAAGGATTGCGGAGACAATCAGCCGTGCCAGCGATTCGCGCTCTACAAGCAAGCTCTTCGTCCGAAAGGCAAGCCTCGGCTACTCGTCAAGAACGTCGGCCCAGCCGCCTACTCACCCGACGGAAAGCAACTCGCCTTCATCGCGCGAAACACCAAGCTCGACCTCTGGACGCTCGCGACAGGCGCGTCAAGGCGTCTCGCGCTCGGCAGCAACTACGCCACGATCGCCGCGCCTCCGGCGTGGCAGCCGTGAACCTCGCCGAGACGACCGACAAACCGAAGTTGAGTGCAATCAGGGCCGTGCTAGCCTGAATTCCATGAGGTCGTTCGCACTTGTGCTCGTCGGCTCTCTGGCAGCTCTGAGCCTCGCAACGGTCGGATCTGCGCGTCCGCAGACGACGAATCCGGGCGGTTACTTCACGGTTCGGGTCATCGTCACGAACCGCGCCGTCACCATCAGCCCCAACCATGCGCGACGTGGCCAGATCGGGATCTTCCTCGTCTCCAATCGCGCCACGATCCCGCGAGTGTTCACGCTCGGAGACGTGTCGCTGAGGCATCATCGGGGCACCGGCTTCGCGATCAAGCTCGCGCGAAACCAGCAGAAGCGGGTCCTGCTGACCCTCGACTACCGGGGACCGCTCCCGGCTGCGATCGGCACTGCCAGCAAGACCAAAGTCGTAGGCGCGTTCATCGTCACCTGAATTGGCGTTCCTGAGGGCACGGCGCCGGGTCGCCCTCGTGTTGGCGGCGTGCGCACTGGCCGCAGGCGGGGTGATCGCCGCGTTTTTCACGAACGACGTCCACGAGAGCACGGCGGGCGCGTCGACACCTGTGGTGGTACCGACGACCGCGGTTCCGCCGACGACCGAAGCTCCGCCCACCGTCACGGCTGCGCCGAAACCCGTCCCTGTGGTGACAACTGGAGTTGCACCGACCACCGGCGACTGGAGGCCGATCACCGTGACGCGACCGAAGGTCCCGGTGATCGCAGGTGGGATCCCCGTCGACGTCGACCCGACGACGTCGCGGAGCGACTTCAGCACGACGCTCTATCGTCTCGGCCCCGACCGCTATCGACTCACGATCTTCAATACCTCGACCCTTGGTGCAATCAACTCGCTCCAGTGGTATCCACCGATCGGGGTGCGGGTGCTCAAGGTGCTCGGAAGCAGTGCGGGCCACTGCACGCTCACAGGACTGGCGGGCTTTGGCGGAGGTCAGTTCCCCGGCCTCGTCCTGTACCCGAACATCCTCTGCGAGAAGCTCGACCTGGCTGCGGCGACCTGCATCTGCCGGGGAGACGGCGGCGCTGTGGCGATCACGTTCGTCACCAACAAAGTCGTCCCTGTGGACGGAGGCGACCTCAGGCTGCGCACGGCGAGCCTCGCTTTCGATCGCATCCCCGTTTCCCCGACCGCGTCCCCCGGCGTGCGGCACGTCAGGCGGATCGTCACCCCGTCTGTGGGCTCCGGCAGCCTCAGTGCAGTCGAACGAGAGGCTGCACAAACCGCCCTGGACGCACTGCAGGACTCGAACATCTCGCTTCAGCTCACGACGATTACCACTCGCTGGGCCCAGAACATCCCGGCGACCTGCCGCGTCGGTCTCGTCTCCCGTAGTCCGGACAGGTTCAAGGTCTACGTCTTCTGGGTCCCGTGGCTTGCCGCCGAGCCGTACATCTGGCTGAACGTGGATCTCAGGAACCAGCCCGGGACGTTCTCCCTTGGCACCACCCAGCCGGTTCTGCCCGGTGGCAGGCTGACGAAGAACGGTCGAACGGTCAATCGTCTGTCGGTCGACACCACGTTGCTCGCGCGATACGGGCCGGAACAGGCCAAGAAGGGCCGCGAGATTCTGGTTGCCCACGGGCGCGCCGTTCTCGCGCTGCCAGGTGCACCGTGCCAGGTGCTCAAGAACGGAAGCCTCAGGCTTCTCCCGGACTAGGAGGGCTACTCTTGGCCCTGATGAGGTTAGATCGCAAACGTGGCCACAGGGCGGCGTTCCTCGTCCTGGTGGTCGGACTGGTCTTTGCCACGATACTGGTCTCGGCTGCCGGCGCACGTCGCCAGAAGCTGACCCTCTACAGCGTCGCCACCGGCCTGCAATACATCAACACCGCCGACGACCGGGCGCGCGGGCAGGTCAACAACCCTCTCGACAGCACCGCCAACAAGCTGGCGCCGAGAAGTTCTGGCCGGAAGGGGCCATTCGCAGGTGACATCGCCGTCTATGCGTTGCGGCTGTACAGCGACTCGGACTTGACGCGAGCTGCAGGCACCGCCGTCTACACCTGTTATTTCAACTACGACCGGCACGCACTCTGCCAGGCGTACTACAAGCTCAAGGCCGGGGGCACGCTCGTTGCCGCCGGCCCCGTCGACTTCAAGACCTCGAGCTTCACGATCGTCGTCAGCGGCGGCACGAACGCGTATCTCGGTGCCAGGGGCGAGGCCAGCGCCGTGGCTGCCCCGGGCAACGCCCAGAAGGTCGATTTCGAGCTGATTCGATGAATCGCACGATGCCCACGCGGCCTCTGCTGGCAGTGGGGGCCGTCGTGCTCGCGACGGCGATCCCGGTGACACCTGCGACGGGGGCTTCGCAGCCCTCGCAGAAGCTCACGGTCTTCGCCGTCCCGGCGACGGTGCAGTTCATGAACCACGCCGACGACCGGCTCCGCGGGATGAGCACCAACCCCTTCAAACTCAAACAGGAGGCGGTGATCCTCGGCAAGGGAGGTAAGGAGAAGGGAAACGGCCCCTTCCCCGGGGACGACATCCTCTACGGCTTCAAGCTCTTCGGCGATGCAAAACGCACCAAGCCGGTCGGGGCCGCGCTGTTCACCTGCTACTACGAGTTCGTGAAGCGCGCGACCTGCGACTCGTACTTCGACCTCAGCAAGGGCCTCGTGCTCGCTTCCGGCCGGGTGCCGTTCGGCGGAACCCACTTCTCCCTCGGGATCACCGGTGGCACGCATGCGTACTTCGGCGCGCTGGGACAAGCGAACTCCAGGCCGGCTCCCGGAAACGCGCAGCGCTTCGACCTCAACGTGACTGGGCTCGGGAAGTGAGTCGGGGACGTCCCGCCGCACTGGCCGCCCTCGCGACTGCAGCAACAATGGCAGTCGCGGTCGCCGGTTGCGGCGGAGACAAGGCGCACAAAGCGGCAGGGACGACTGCCAGGGCGAACACAATTCCGGCACCGGCGCCTGCGACGCCGAAACAGTCGTTCGTCGTGTACGCCAAGGCGAAGCGAGCGCAGTTCGTCACCCATGCAGACGACCGTGCACGGGGCGACAAGGCGAGCGCGTTCAATGCGGAGGCACTTCCGACGCCACCGAACGCCAACAACGGGAAGAAGGGGGCCCGGGCCGGCGACAACGCGCTTGTGACCCTCACGCTGTACTCGGACCGTAATCTCACGCGAGCCGTGGGCACGGCAACCTACTCGTGCACGTTCAACTTTGCCCAGGAAGCGGTCTGCGATGGGCAGTTCGAGTTCGGCGGTGGAACGATCATCGCGCTCGGCCCCGCCAAGCTCGACGGCAGTGAGATCACCCTTGCCGTGACCGGGGGCACGGGGCGCTACGCGGGCGCCCACGGACAGGTGACGTCGACCTCGACCGCCAAGAAGAACATGCAGATCTTCCGCTTCGAGCTCGTCTAGATGGTTGATCGGTAATTGCCGTCGTTGCGGGGAGGGAATGCACCAAGCAGTGTGGTCGACTCGACCGGTGGCAAGGCCAGTAGGCCTTGGTACCGGTCGAGGCGGGCGCAATGCGCCGCGTGCAGGCCCCCAGCCGCGACGGCGTGAATTACCGATCAACCATCTAGGACGACGAGCTTCGCGGGGCTCAGCAGCGAGTCTTCGCACGCCGCCCGTTCGGGCAGATGGTGCCGATCCAGCCGACGTTCTCGAGCGACGCACCGGCGAGGTTCGCCTTCGAGAGATCTGCGCCCATCACACTCGCGCCACGTAGGTTTGCGCGGGAGAGATTCGAGCCGATCAGGTATGCGCCGTTCAGGGTTGCGTTGACGAGCACGGCTCCCTTGAGGTTCGCGTGACTCAGATTCGCCCCGACCAGCGAGGTCGTGTTGAGGATCGCGCCGGTGAGATTGGCACCCTCGAGGTTTGCTCCGGCGAGGTTGGCCAACCCCAGGTTCGCGTGCGTGAGATTCGCGCCAACCAGGCTCGCGCCCTCGAGGTTCAGGCGGACCAGGTTGGCTCCCGAGAGATTTCCGTGGGCGAGGTTCGCCCCGTTGGCCGTCGCTCGTGAGAGATTCGCATCATTCGCAACGGCTCTCGCGAGGCTCGCAAAGGTCAGGTTCGCATCGTCCAGGCGTGCGCGAGTGAGCTTTGCGCGGGTCAGGTTGGCCGTTGCCAGGTTCGCCCCACTGAGCCTGGCGCCGGTCAGGTTCGCGCCCGCGAGGTTGGCATTTCGCAGGTCGGTCCGCACCAGGTTCCGCCCGGTCAGGTTGCCGTGCGGGCAGAAGGTCCACCCGAGTTTCGGTGTGACCTTGCACGCCGAGCCCGCCGAGCGAGTCGCCGCCGGCGCTACGCCGGACAGGGCGACCGCCACGACGAGCGTAACGATCGAGAGGGATGCTCGCCGCACAACCGCGAACCCTATCCGTCCGCGCCGGTGACGGACTCGCGGCCCGCCTTCCCCGACGGGATCCGTGCGTTTGACCTCGTCCGGAACCGAAGAGTATAGTTTCGACGCTCAACCATTTCTCGCCAAACTCGTCGGGCAGCTCTAGAGCCGTCGTTTGCAGACCCCAGTCCCTGTGAGCGCTCCCTAACGGCTCCCGCGGGCCATCGCACACCAGGGAGGAACTCGATTGCATCGCTTTCGTTGGCCAACAGGGGTAGCCGTACTGACACTGCTGGTGGCGTTTGGAATCGTGACCACCGGCGCGGCGTCACAGCGCACGGCGACCAAGACGATCACCCCCTCACCTCCCTGGACGGCGGCGCAGCTGAGCGCTCCGACCGGGGCCAACTGGCTCGAGTACTACGGGAGCCTGAACGGCAATCGTTACTCGTCCTTGAACCAGATCACGACCGCGAACGTCAGCTCGCTCAAGCAGGTCTGGCAGATCAGCCTGGGCACGTGCTCGGCGTCGATCATCGCCGGCGATCCAGTGATCCCCGGCGCACGTCGCGGGTCGAGCAACAACCCGACCAACTGCGGTTCGATGGAGTCGAACCCGGTCGCAGTTGACGGGGTGCTGTACACCATCGCCGCTCCGGTCGGCGAGGTCTTCGCGATCGACGCGGCGACCGGAAACGTCATCTGGACCTACACGCCTTCGTACGCGGGCGAAATCCTCAACAACGGCACCGCCTTCAGCCCGGGCAGCGGTGGGCGTCTGCCGGGCGTCGCGGTCGGCGAGGGCAAGGTCTTCTTCGGCCTGCAAGACGGCCGCGTGATCGCCCTTGACCAGACCAGCGGCCAGGAGGTCTGGCAGACCGCGGTCGGCTCGTACAAGAACAACGCGAAGGTCTCCAACGCTCCGATCTACGTCAACGGCATGGTTCTCGTCGGCGACGGCTCGGGCGACAGCGGTGGCAACAGCCCGTCGCTCCAGGCCTTCAGGGCCGCGAACGGCGCAAGGATCTGGTCCTGGAGCCCGATCCCGTCGCCCGGTCAGCCCGGCTCCAAGACCTGGACGATCAACGGCAAAGGCGGGAACGGCAGCACCCTCTACGGCGGTGGGTCGTTCTGGGAGTCGCCCGTGGTCGACACCTCGCGCAGCACGGTGATCGTCGGCACGGGTAACCCCGAACCGTGGAACTCGCGTGGCCCGGGTCAGAACCTGTACACCGACTCGATCGTCGCGCTGAACCTCTACACGGGTCAGCTCAAGTGGTACTTCCAGCAGGTGCACCACGACCTCTGGGACTCGGACCTGCCGAACAACGGCGTCATGTTCACCGGCAAGTTCAAGGTCAACGGCAAGATGGTTTCGCGTCCTGCCGTCTCCTACGTGAACAAGGTCGGCATGACGTTCGTGATCGACCGCGAGACCGGCAAGCCGCTGATCCCGGTCAAGGAGACGCCGGTGCCGCAAAGCAAGGCCGATGGCGTCAACACGTGGCCGACGCAGCCGGTCCCGGCAACGCAGAACGTGCTGTTCAACCCGATCGGCAAGGACGGGATCCCGTGCACGACGCCGACGGCGGCGACGAGCTCCGGTGTCCCGTACGCAACGGCGACCGCGCCTGACGGCAAGCCGTACAAGATCGGGTGCGCTTACACGTACTACGACACAACGCAGTACACCGTCACGCCGTTCGAGATGATGGACTGGCCCGCGAGCTCCTACAGCCCGCAGACCCACTCCATGATCACCTGCGGTGTCACCGGCCGTGCGACGGCCATGGAGCAGATCCCGGCCGCTCAGCAGGTCCCGAGCTCATTCGGTGGCCTCGGTGCGAACCGCCTGGGCGTCGGCGACGGCTCCACGCCGATCAGCAACTCAGGCAACTTCACGTCGCTGAACGTGGAGACCGGCAAGTACACGTTCCACCAGCACTGGCCGGCAATCTGCTACTCCGGCTCGGCGAACACCGCCGGCGGGATCACGTTCGTCGGCCACTTCGGTACCGGTGACGGGTCGCACGGCGACGGTTACCTCGAAGCGGTGGACACGAAGACGGGCGCCTCGCTCTGGAAGTCGGCGCCGATGCCGTATCCGGTCGGAGCCGCTCCGATCGTCTACAGCGTCAACGGCAAGGAGTACGTGACGGTCGAGGTCGGTGGCGCAGGTCACAACGACGTCACTCGCCCGTTTGGTCTTCTCGACCCGCGGCGCGTTCGCGGCGACTACGTCTACACGTTCGCACTCTCGTAGCCGAAGTCAGTTGTGTGAGGCGGTGGCTCCCTGAACGGGGGGCCACCGCCTCTTTGCATTTGCAGAGGCCAGCCGGTTTCGCTGCCTGCCGCGTGCACGGTTCGTCTCTCGCGTAGCTTGAGGAGCGGAGTGCTGAGCATGACCCGCATCACACGACGTCGGGGTGACGTCTCACCTGGTCTGTTCGCGCTGTGCGCGATCGTGGCGATTCTGGTCGTTCTGCCGATCGCGATCATCGTGTTCCAGGCGTTCCAGGGTGGAACTTCCGCGATCGCGGACGCCCTCGGCGCATCTTCGTCGCGCACGCTGCTACTCAACACCGTGTTGGTGCCGCTCGTCGCGACACCGATCTGCGGCGTGATCGGTGTCGGCGCAGCCTGGTTCGTCGAACGGACGCGCTTACCCGGCCGTCGGCTCTGGGCGCTGCTCCTGGTGGCACCCCTCACTGTGCCGCTGTTCGTCACGAGCTACGCGTGGGCGACACTGGGCGTCGCGCTCCAGGGGTTCCTCGGTGCGGCCGGGATCATTGCGTTTACCTACTATCCGATCGTCTTCTTGCTCGTCGCCGTAGCACTGCGCGGACTGGATCCGGCGCTCGAAGATTCGGCGCGCTCGCTGGGGCTCAACCCGCGTCAGGTCTTCTTCCGTGTCGTCCTGCCGCAACTTCGCCCGGCTCTCCTCGGCGGCCTGTTGCTCGTGGCACTCGATGCGCTGGTCGAATTCGACGCCTTCGTGGCGCTCCGGTTCCAGACGTTCTCGCTGGACATCTATGCGCAGTACCGTCTCGGATTCAGCACGTCCGGCGCCGCCGCGTTGTCGTTCTTCTCGATCGTCCTCTGCCTCGTGCTCCTGTTCGGCGAAGCACGTCTGCGAGGGGACGCGAACTACACGAGAGTCAGCCAGGGCGCCCGGCGGGCAGCCGTCCGCTACGAGCTCGGCCGCTGGCGTTTGCCGGTGCTGGCGTGTCTTGGCGCCGTGGTGGCAGTTGGCGTCGGCATCCCGGTCGGCATGCTGATCCGCTGGTTCACGGAAAGCAGCAGCGCCGCCCTCTCGACCGCAACGGGGAACCTGCAGTTTCTCTGGCCGGCCAGTCGCACGACGATCCTGCTCGGTGTCTGCTCTGCTCTCGTGGCGCTGCTCCTGGCGCTGCCGGTCGCACTGCTCGCAGTCCGGCACGGGGGGCGCTTCGCCAGACTTGTCGAACGATCGACGTACCTCTCCTTCGCGCTGCCCGATCTGGTGGGGGCGATCGCCCTCTCCTACGGAGCCGTTCACTACGCTCGGTTCCTCTACGGGAGCTTCGCGTTGATCGTGTTTGCCGAGGCGATCCTGTTCGCGCCGTTTGCCGTCGTCGCGATGCGGGCCACGTTGGGACAGATCGAGCCGGCTCTCGAGGACTCCTCGCGCGCGCTCGGCGCCGGGCCTCTTGCGACCTTCCGCCGGGTGACGATGCCGCTCGCGCGTCCCGGCGTGTTGGCCGCGGTCGTGCTCGTCTTCGCGTTCTCCCTCGGTGACCTTGCGACCGCGCAGGTGCTTCTCCCGCTGAACCTCTACACGCTCGGCACCGAATTCCAGGCCAACAGCGGAACAGTCGCGTTCGCGAGCGCCGCTCCGTTCGCAGCCGTCTTGATCGTGCTGGCGATGGCCGCCGCCTATGTGCTCATGAGTAGCTTCGGCACCGTGCGTGCGTTTACGGACGACGATCGTGGCTGAACTGCGCTGCACGTCACTGGCCAAGTCCTACGGGACTCGAGCCGTCCTGCGCGAGGTCGACCTCGTCGTCCCGGAAGGAACCCTCACTGCGGTGCTCGGAGCCTCGGGAAGTGGGAAGACCACGCTGCTACGCCTGATCATCGGCTTCATCGCGCCCGACCGTGGGACGATCGAGGTCGACGGAAGCATGGTGGCCGCCGCTCCGGGTCTGCACGTCGCACCCGACAAGCGAGAGATTGGCTATGTCGCCCAGGAAGGTGCGTTGTTCCCCCACCTGACCGTTGCTGAAAACGTCGCCTTCGGCCTTCCTCGCGGCGAGCGCAAGAACGGATCGCGTACGAACGAGGCGCTGGAGCTCGTCGGGCTCCAGTCGGGCTACGGGGCCAGGCGCCCCCATGAGCTCTCCGGAGGGGAACAGCGCCGCGTCGGCCTCGCGAGAGCGCTCGCGCCGAAGCCGCGGATCGTGCTGCTCGACGAGCCGTTCTCAGGTCTCGACGCACACCTCCGAGCCGAGACGCGCGAGGCGGTCACGAGAGCGCTGGCCGCAGAGGGCGCGACCGCAGTCCTCGTCACGCACGACCAGGCCGAGGCGTTGTCGATGGGGCGTGAGGTCGCCGTTCTGCGATCCGGACGGCTCGCTCAGACGGCCAGTCCGACCGTTCTCTACCGTGCCCCGGTCGATCTCGACGTCGCCCGCTTCGTCGGCGACGCCGTCATCGTTCCTGGAACCGCCAACTCCGGGGTCGTCGAATGCGTGCTCGGACGCCTTTCCACCCCGAGCTTGACCGTTGCCGGCAAGGTGGAGGTGATGGTCCGGCCCGAGCAGATCCAGCTCGTCCGCACACACGGCGCTCTTGGGGCGGAAGACGCCGTTCCCGCGGAGGTGATCGGGCACGATTACTACGGCCCGGACAGCGTCGTGCAGTTGCGGCTCCGCGACGGTGCTCGAATTCCCATCGCCGCCCGCACATTCGACGTCGCCCCCGACGCCGGCGAAGTCGTCGGCGTGGTCGTCTCCGGGCCGGTAGCGGTCTACCCGTTGCAGGATTCCCGGCCGGCCACGTGACGCGTGGACGCGGCGGCCGGCCGCTGCGCGCCTGCTCGCTGATCGCGCTTGCCGCCTGCTGCGTGGCGATCGCCGGCGGTTGCCGCGGAGGAGGCACACGGCATTCCTCGATCACCCTCTACAACGGCCAGCACGCCGAGCTCACAAGCTTGCTTGCCGCCGCGTTCGAGAAGCAGACCGGAGTCAAGGTGCAGATCCGAACGAACGACTCCGCCGTTCTCGCCGACCAGATCATTCAGGAGGGCGGCGCCTCGCCGGCTGACGTTTTCATCGCGGAGAACTCTCCCGAGCTGATGGAGTTGCAGCGGCGCGAACTTCTCGCCGAGCTGCCTCAGTCCACCCTCGACGAGGGGTCTCCCAGCGACAACTCCACGACGGGCAACTGGGTGGGGATGGCATTGCGGGTCAGCAGTCTCGTCTACAACCCGTCACGTCTTCCGCGGTCGCAGCTGCCGGCCTCTCTGCTCGATTTCTCCCAGCCGCAGTGGAAAGGGAAGATCGCGATTGCTCCGACGGATTCCGACTTCCCGCCGCTCGTCGGCGCCGTGATCGCCACGCACGGGGAGGCGGCGGCACGCGACTGGCTCGCCGGGCTCAAGCGCAACGCGCGGATCTACCAGGACGAGGAGGCGGTGCGTCGCTGCCGTCAATCGCGGCGACGTGAGTAGCGGCGTGATCAACCAGTACTACTGGTACCGCCTTCAGCTCGAGCTCGGCAAGAAGGCGATGCACTGCGCGCTCTACTACTTCTCAGCCGACGATGTCGGGGCGGTCATCAACATCTCCGGGGCGGCGCTCCTCAAGTCGACCAAGCAGCGGACGAACGCAGAACGGTTCATCAGCTTTCTCGTCAGCAAAGCCGGCCAGCAGATCATTGCGGGAAGCGACGACTTCGAATACCCCGTCCGCCAGGACATCGCGCCCAACGGCGCACTTCCGCCGCTCGCACGCATCGGCCACACCTCGCTCGACATCGCCTCGCTCGGCAACGGCGAGCTCGCCGCCCGTCTGATCCGGCAAGTCGGCCTGCTCTAGATGGTTGATCGGTAACTGCCGTCGTTGCGGGGAGGGAATGCACCAAGCAGTGTGGTCGACTCGACCGGTGGCAAGGCCAGTAGGCCTTGGTACCGGGCGAGGCGGGCGCAATGCGCCGCGTGCAGGCCCCCAGCCGCGACGGCGTGAATTACCGATCAACCATCTAGAGGGGCATCATTCGCCGGTGAGCACGAACGGTGCCGCGGCGGCCCCGTCTGAACGCCCGAGCGACGCGATGTCCACCGTCTGAGAAGGAAGCGGCAGGCTCAGCGGAATGGTGCTGCCGAACTTCCACAGCTGAATCTGAACCGAGCCCAGCTTCGAGCCTGGTATCGACGCTTGCAGTTGCGCGAGACGGCCTGTTCCATCGACTCGCGCGACGATTCGCACCAGCGAGTTCGCACCCGTCCCTCGACTCGCACGGAGCGCGGCGAGCTCTTGCCGGATCGCGGTACGAAGTGCTCCGGTTCTGCCTGCCGCCGCTGCCCGCGCCAGATCGACCGACACGGAGTACTCGGTGAACGGCACATGATCGATGGTCGGGTGACCCGAAGACGAGGCGGCAACCGCTCCCGTTGCGATCTCCTCGAGCAGTAATTGCGGATTCATTGCCTCCAGCACGAGTGCGAGCGACGGCGTCGTCGATCCCCCCGATCGTGAGTCGGTGAACTGCGCGGAGATCCAGAGAGCGCCCTTCGGTAGCGCGGTATTCACAATCGGCTTGCTCCACAGTTTCTTCGGCAGGAAGACGAGATACGCGGTCCCGGACGCCCGCCGGCCAACAGCGGGAAGCTGGAGCGCCTGATACCCAAGCCCTTTCGGAAACGAGAACTCCCCTCGACCGACAATCGTGCCGGGAGTCCCGCCAAACAGCTGTGCGCCCGTCAACGTCAGAGTCGACTGCGCTGTCAGCGACAGAGTGTTCGTGGCGGCACTGCGAACGGTATGCAACGGATTCGCGCTGGCACCACAGCCGGCCAACGCCACGAGCGCCGACACTGCCGTCAGGATCGAGACGGGAAGCTGCCGGTGCCTCAAGCGAGGCCCAGCATGACTCGGCATGAGCTCACCCTCCTCCGAGCCACGCGCGCAGTCTAACGCTTGCTCTTGGCAGCTCCGAGCCCGCCCAGCACTGGACGATGCCGCGATTAACCCGTATTGCGAAGCCCGGCGGCGATGCCCGCGATCGAGCGGAGCAGCGGCAGTTGCGCGTCAGCTTCTCCGGCCCGGTGGCGCTGCAACAGCTCGACCTGCACCGCGTTCATCGGGTCGACGTACGGGTTGCGGAGATCGACCGAGCGGCGAAGCATCGGCTGGCGCTCGAGCAGCCGTGAGACGCCGGTGGCCGCGAGGACGCCTGCGACCGCACGTTTCTGCTCCTGCTCGATCGTCTCGAAGGGCGTCGGATCGCGGACGAGGCCGAGATAGCCCCTGGCGATCGAGAGGCTGGACTTCGCGAGCGTCATCTCGAGGTTGTCGACAACCGTCCGAAAGAACGGAACCCGCTCGTAGAGATCGCGCAACGCCGCGTCGCCGACGTCCG
Source organism: uncultured Actinomycetes bacterium (assembly GCA_963847845.1). Classification (GTDB taxonomy): domain Bacteria; phylum Actinomycetota; class Thermoleophilia; order Gaiellales; family Gaiellaceae; genus PALSA-600. The sequence goes on along the minus strand of CAWKBI010000003.1, from coordinate 130,204 downwards.
CGAATGCGGCACCGCAGCCGAACCAGGCCGGCAGCAACACCCTGTTCTGCGTCCAGGCGAAGACCCAGGGGATCGCCCTGAGCGACGCCAGATACTCGGCGTCGTCGGGCCGGCGCGCCGGGCGCGAGGCGATCTCGAGCAGGGCCAGCTCGTCGACCGGAGTGAAGGCGCGGAAGAACTCGACGAAGCCGTCGTTCTCCCAGACGAAACTGCGATAGGCCGCGCGCGACATTGCGGCGAGGTGAGCGAGCGTCGCCCGATCGTCCGGCGACGGTGGCGGCGTGAGCTCCTCCGGGAACGTCGCCAGCGTCGTTCCCGCGAGCGCCGCCTCGAGGTTCTGTCGTGCGAGGCCTTCCAGGCCATATTTGAACGACACGGTCTCGCCCTGTTCCGTCACCTTCACGCGGCCCGACGGGTGCCCCGCAGGCTGCGAGACGATCGCGGCGTGGGTCGGGCCGCCTCCGCGCCCGGCGCTGCCGCCGCGGCCGTGGAAGATCGTCAGCTCGACGCCGTGACGGGCAGCGACCTGCGCCAGTGACTCCTGCGCACGGTAGATGGCCCATTGCGCCGCGAAGTATCCGCTGTCCTTGCCCGAGTCCGAGTAGCCGACCATCACCTCCGCCGACCCGCCCCGTTCTGAGACGCGGGCGGCGAAACGCTTGTCGCCGAGGAGGCTGTCGAAGATCTGTGGTGCGCGATCGAGGTCGTCGACCGTCTCGAAGAGCGGCACGATCGACAATGGCTCCGTCGTCAGGTCGAAAGCACGGAGGATGTCGTCTGCCGAGCTCGTGCCGGAGACGATCAGCGTGTCGAGCGCTGCCGCGCCGTGCCGCCGCCGCGCAGCTTCGGCTGCGTTGACAGCTTCTCGTGCGCGTTCGGTCGACAGTTCCTGCGCGTGTAGCCGGACATCGAGCTTCGCTACGTGGAAGCCGAAGATCTCGACCATCCTTTCGAGCCGTGCGACACGGCCGTCGGCGATACGCGCGCCGCCGTGAGCGGCGAGGCTCCGCCTGATCAGCCGTAGGTCCTCGAGCAGGTCGGCGGCCTCGCGATAGCCGTCGTTGCCCAGTCGCCACCACATGAACGAGAGCTTTCGGCGGTACGGCTCGAGCTCGTTCCGCGCGCCGACCTCGGCGGCGTAGGCGGGTAGCTCCTTCTCTTCGCGCTCGAGCGAGGAGTCGAGCTCCTCGGACACTGCGACCAGTGAGCGTGACGCAGCGATCTCGACGGCGAGCGCCCGCACCTCGCTGCGATAGCGACCGAGCGCGAGCTCCCGTGCGCGAGCGAGGGCCTCGTCGATCGAGGCGGGGCCGGCGGCCGGGTTGCCGTCCATGTCGCCCCCGACCCATGAGCCGAACGAGAGCGGACTCGGCGCCTCGGGCAAGCGTTCGCGCCACGCCCGGAAGAGATCGGTCGCTGCGGACATCAAACTGTGCTCGAAGAACCAGAGCGCGTGACGGATCTCGTCCGAGACGCGTAGCCGGCCGTGCCGCACCTCGTCCGTCTGCCAGAGCAGCGTCACCTCTTCGGCGATGCGCTGCTCGGCCTCGTGCCGCTCGGTCGGCGAGACGCGCGCGTCGTCGAGCAGGACAAGTTGTGCCTCGATGCGGATGTGCGACAGGAGTACGCTTCGCCGTGTCGTCTCGGTCGGGTGCGCTGTCAGGACGAGCTGGATCGAGGTCTTGGCAGCGCGGGTCGCGAGTTCGTCGGCCGGGACTGCGTCGAGGCGGCCGAACGCGTCGTCGAGTGATTCACGTGAGCTTCGGCCCTCGTGCGCATCCTCGCGCCGGCGGCGCAGGCGGTGGTGCTGCTCGGCCAAGTTCGCGAGCTGGAAGTAGAGCCCGAAGGCCCGCAGGATCAGCGCCTGCGCCTGCGGCGCAGTGCCCGTGAGCGCCCCGGGCGTGCCGGCCGGCCCTTTGCTGCGCGCGGCACGGGCGGATCGACGGACCGTCTCGACCAGCTCGAGCAGCCACGGTCCCTCCTGCTCGACGAGCACATTGCCGAGGATCGTCCCGAGCAGGCGGACGTCGCGCCGAAGGGGCGCGGCTGTATCGCGTTCGGAGACGAGGCTCATCTGCGTCAGGCTACGAGTCGAGCCCGAGCGCAGCGAGCACCGCGCGGACGTCCGGAGCGATCTCGTGGGTTTCTCCGCCGACCAGGTGCTCCCGTTGCGGCAGGGAGCCGGTGATCACGAGCACGACGCGCGAGCCGGCCTCGATCTCGCGGCGGCGAAGCGCCTCGACGAGCGCACCGAGCGCAGCGCCGCCGGCGCAATCGGAGTCGATCCCGACGGTCTCGGTCAGCAGTCCCGTGTGTGCGGCGACCGTCGCTTCGCTGACCGCGTGGATCGCGCCGCCCGTTGCCCGAGCAGCGCCGAGCGCGAGGTCGCCGTGAGACGGATTGCCGACTGCCAGAGACGCGACGTCCGTCGACGCCTCGACGCAGAAGATGCCGCGGTCGTCGGCGAATGCGTCCGCGATCGGGCTCGATCCCTGCGACTGCCCGGCGAACAGCCGCGGCACCGGTTCGGCGCAGAGACCGGCGCGCGTCAGTTCGGAGAACCCCTGCGCAAGCTTCGCGAAGAGCGTGCCGCTCGCGGCCGGGCAGACCACGGCGTCGGGCAGCCGCCACCCGAGCTGCTCGGCGATCTCGAAGGAAATCGTCTTCGCCCCTTCGCTCGCATACGGGTGCAGGTTCCCGCTGACGAAGCCCCAGGGGAAGAGGGAGGCGAGCTCCAGCTCGAGCCGCCGGCAATCGTCATAGGTGCCCCGAACCGAGAGGACATGCGCACCCGGGTGGCGACCCGCCACCGTGCCCGGCCCGATCGCGGCAGGCGCGAGCACGATCGTCTCGAGGCCGGTTGCCGCAGCGGCGGCCGCGACCGCGTCGCCGAGATTCCCGGTCGACGAGCAGCAGATTGTCGCCCGGTCGTGCTCGAGCGCGGCGGCCGCGGCAAGCGTGGCGATCCGATCCTTGTACGAGCTCGTCGGGTTCGTACCCTCGAGCTTGAGCAGGAGGTCGACACCGAGCAAGTCCGAAAGCAGGTCGGAACGTTCGAGCGGCGTCCAGCCGGCCTGCACTCCCATCCGGGCGGAGCTGGGGAGGAGGGAGTGGTACCGCCAGAGCGACCGCGGGCCGGCGCCAATCGCCGTCTGCGTGACCTCGCGGCGAATCCGCTCCCAGTCGTAGGCCACGTCCGTGGGCCCTTCGCAGCGGCGGCAGGCGTCGAGCGCCTCGGGCTCGGTCACCTCCTCGCAGACGCGGCAGCGGAGCGCATACGAACCGTGCGAAAACGGGCTCATCTGGCCGTATCCCCCGTCCCTATCGAAGAACCTAACCGGGGGGACGGGTGAGTCCGGCTAGGCCAGTCGCGCGCAGGCGATGACCGTAAGGAGAAAAACCGGCTTCATCGTCGCTGCCAGGCGCATGTATCGCGAGTCTACAGCCACGGCGGGAAAAACCAACGTGACGCTCGCTTTAGTTTGTGTAGTATCGCGCTCGTTCGGTCGCCGCTGCAGGCGGCCGTGGAGGCATCGAGGCCTCGGAACACCTTTGGGTGCTCCGAGGCCTTTTTTCGTGCGCAAACGGGAGGAGAAGCCGATGGTCAAGGTGGAGGCGATGGTGATCCGCGAGCGGGTCGAGACGGTGATTGACGCGGTCGAACATGCGACCGGGCATGTCGGCGTGACGGTGATCGAGGCGATCGGTCACGGTCGCGAGCGTGGAGTGACTCATGAGTATCGGGGGCGCATCTTCGAATCGCGCTTCCTGCCCAAGGCGATGCTGATCTTCGTAATCGAGGACCGGCTGACCGAGCTCGTCGTCGAGGCGATCGTCGACGCCGCGCGGAGCGGCAACGAGTCCGGTGACGGGCTCGTCTGGACCTCGCAGATCGCCAACGTCGTCCATCACCGAACAGGGCGCAAGCTCGAGGAGGTCGGGGCCGGTGCCTAAGAACCAGGATTTGCTGATCGCGGCCTCGACGATCTGGGTTGTCATCACGGCCGTGCTCGTGATGTTCATGCAGGCAGGCTTCGCGTTCCTCGAAGCCGGGCTGACGCGGATGAAGAACGCCGGCCATATCGCCGGCAAGAACGTGCTGATCTTCGGGATCTGCTCGATCGTCTACTGGGCGGTCGGGTTCGGGCTCGCGTTCGGCGACGGCAACGCGATTTTCGGCACGGCCGGCTTCTTCCCGTCGGTCACGGCGATGATCTCGGTCGGGCAGAAGCCGTACGACTGGTTCTCGGAGATTCCAGGGGCGGCCGGCTACCTGTTCGAGGTCGTCTTCGCCGGTGTCTCGCTCGCGATCGTGTGGGGCGCAATGGCCGAGCGGGCGAAGTTGTGGGTGTATTTCGTGTTCGGGGTCTGGTTCACGCTCACCTATTCGGTTGTCTCGCATTGGATCTGGTCGCCGCACGGCTGGCTGTTCAAGCACGGCATGCAGGATTTCGCCGGCTCGACGGTCGTCCACTACCAGGGCGCGCTCGCCGGCCTGGCCGGCGCGCTGATCCTGGGGCCGAGGATCGGGAAGTTCGGCACCGACGGAAGGGCGAACGCCATCCCGGGCCACAACATCCCGTATGCGGTGCTCGGCACGCTGATCCTCTGGTTCGGATGGTTCGGGTTCAACCCCGGCTCGACGCTCTCGGTCGACTTCGGCGGCTTCGGGTACTTCGCCTACGTCGCCCTGACCACGAATATCGCCGCGGCTGCTGGTGCGGTCACCGGCATGTGCGTCGCGTGGGTCAAGCTCGGCAAGCCGGACATCTCGATGATGCTGAACGGCGCCCTCGGTGCGCTTGTGGCGATCACGGCCGCTTCGGGCTTCGTCGCGCCGTGGGCCGCGATCGTGATCGGCGTCGGCTCGGGCTTCATCGCGGTCTTCGGCGTGATCTTCGTCGAGCGCATCGGGATCGACGATCCGATTGGCGCGGTGGCCGTCCACGGCTTCTCGGGCGTGTGGGGAACCCTCGCGACCGGCCTGTTCGCGGTGCCGTTGCTCGCCAAGAACCTCGGGACCGGCACGGGTGGGCTCGTCTACACAGGCTCGTTCCATCAGCTCGGAATCCAGACGCTCGGTTTGGTCGCCGTCGGAGTGTTCACCTTCGGCACGAGCTTCGCGGCCCTCGGCGTGATGCACAAGCTATGGGGCATCCGCGTCGAGCAGCACGTCGAAGAGGGCGGGCTCGACGTCCACGAGCACGGCATGTGGGGTTACCCCGAGTTCTACATTCCCGTTCCAGGCGGGTACGGCACCGAGTCGCACAGTCACGCGGGAGGGGGCGGGGGGCACGGACCGCACGCTCCGCTCGCAGTGCACGCGGCGGCGTCGCCGGCGGAGCAGGTCTGAATGCAGCGGGAGGGGGCGGAGACCTTGCGGCCGCTCCCTCCCTTGCTATCCCCCGGCGACAGCGGGCAGCAGCAGGATCGTCGACGCGGCCGAGACGGTCGTGTCGAGGCCGCCAAGGAGGCGGATGTCGTCACCGTCGAGGAACACGTTCAGGTAGCTCGGGACGCCGTCTCCGGCGACCAGGCGAGTCTCGAGCGCTGGATGCAACGACACGAGCGCGGTGATCGCCTCGCGCACCGTGCCGGCGTCGACCGCGACCGTTCGCTCGCCTGCGGCGTCGGGCCGGAGCACCGGCGGGATGCGGATCGTCGCCATCTCGCTTCAAAAGATAAAGCATTGGCGAAAGGAGCGCGTTCATGGACGATCGCCTGCATGTGTTGATCGCCGAGGACGAGACGCTGATCCGCCTCGACCTCCGGCAACTGCTCGAAGCCGAGGGCCTGGTGGTCTGTGCCGAGGCGCGCGACGGGCTGGAGGCCGTCTCCCTGGCCCGGGAGACTCAGCCCGACGCCGCGATTCTCGACATGAAGATGCCGAACCTGGATGGGATCGAGGCGGCTCGCCGAATCTACGCCGAGCGCCCCCTGCCGATCGTGATGCTCACTGCATACGCCGACCCGGTGCTCGTCGAGCGCGCGATCGGCGCCGGCGTGTTCGCCTACCTCGTCAAGCCGTTTCGCTCGAGCGACGTCGTACCGACACTTCGCGCCGCGGTTGCGCGGCACGCCGAGCTGCTGGTCTCGCGGCGCGAGCGCGGACAGGGCGGAACGCCCATCGAGGTGGACGTTCGTTCGAGCACCGGGACCGTGTACCCGCTGCGGCTTCGCCGTGGCCCGGACGGCAAGTTGAGGGTGTCGCTCGGCGGCGGCGAAACTTCATAATGTAAAGTCTTGCGATGACGCTCACGGTTGTGAAGTGCGGCGGGGCTGCTCTCGCAAAGGAGCGCTTCGTGCTCGGGCGCTATATGGAGGGCGGCGATGAAGACGCGTGCGTCGTGCACGGCGCCGGTGCCCGCATCACCGCCGCGCTCGTGTCCGCCCGCATCGAGTCGCATTTCGTCGGAGGGAGGCGAGTGACGAGCGACGAGGCGATGCCGGTCGTCCGCGAAGCCTTTCGACAGGAGAACGAGTTGCTCTGCGGCCAGATCGGACGACGCGCCTTCGGGCTGATGGGTGACGATCTGGGCCTCCAGGCCGACCCCCTTCCTGGATTCGGCCGGGTCGGAATGCTCCGATCGTTCGCGCCCCCGACTCTCTGGAACCTGCTTGCCGCCGGCCGAGTGCCGGTGATCGCCCCGATCGCGCAAGGACCGCTCAACGTGAACGCCGACGACGCTGCGGCCGTGCTCGCGGTCGCGCTCTGCGCCGACCGGATCGTGTTCGTCTCCGATGTCGGCGGTGTGATCGTCGACGGCGACATCGTGCCCGTGTTGTCCGCGCGCGACATCCCGAGCCTGAACGGCGCGCTCAGCGGAGGGATGCTGCCGAAGCTCGAGGCGGCCGTGGCGGCAGCTCGCGAGGGAATTCGCGCCGAGGTCGGCGCGACCGTGGTCGTCGCCTGAGCGCGGCGTGGCCTACACGGCGAGCAGTGCTCTGATCGCCCGCGTGGCCTGGCCGATGCGCTGCTCGTTCTCGACCAGCGCGAACCGGATGTGCCCGTCGCCGCCCTCCCCGAAGCCGATCCCCGGGCTGGTCGCGACGTGCGCGTCACGTGCGAGCCTCTTTGCGAACTCCAGCGAGCCGAGGTGGCGGAACCGTTCCGGGATCGGCGCCCAGACGAACATCGTCCCGAGCGGCGGTGAGACGGGCCAGCCCGCGCGCGTGAGGCCGCCGCACAGTGCGTCGCGCCGCCGGCGGTAGGTCGCGCAGATCTCGGCCGGGTATTCGATCGCCTCTCTGAGGGTGACGGTCGCGGCGATCTGAATCGGCTGAAAGGTGCCGTAGTCGAGATAGGACTTCAGCTTTGCGAGGGCGGCGACGACGTCTGCTCTGCCGACGACGAAGCCGACTCGCCAGCCGGCCATGGAGAACGACTTCGTCAAGCTGTAGAGCTCGACGGCGCAGTCCATGGCGCCCTCCGCGGCGAGAAGCGAAGGCGGCTTGTGCCCGTCGAACGCGATCTCGGCATAGGCAAAGTCGTGCACCAGCAGGAAGTCGCGCTCGCGAGCCAGGTCGACGAGCTGCTGTAGATCAGCCGCTTCGGCGACGGCGGTGGTCGGGTTGTGCGGGAACGAGACGATTACCACCCTGGGTCTGTGAGCGCGCACGGCAGCTGCGATCGCTTCGATCCCGCCGTCGGCCGGCGGCGTCACGACCGTCGCTCCGGCGAGGGCCGGTGCTACGCGATGGATCGGATAGGCAGGCGTCGGCACGACGACGGTGTCACCGGTCTCGACCAGCACCCACATCAGATGGGCGAGGCCCTCCTTCGCGCCGATCGTGGTCGCGACCTGCGTCTCCGGGTCGAGCGTGACTCCGAATGCCCGCAGGTAGTGCTCCGCGACCGCGTGGCGGAGCTGGGTGATCCCGCGACTGGCCGAGTAACGGTGATTCGCGGGTTTCTCGGCCGCTTCCCGCAGTTTCGCGACGGCGACCGGCGGCGACGGTATGTCGGGATTGCCGAAGCCGAGATCGACGATGTCGCGGCCCTCACGGCGTAGATCTCGCTTGAGTTGGTCGACGGCGGCGAAGACGTAGGGCGGCAGGCCCTCGATCCGGCGAAACTTCATTTCCAAAAGTATTGCAGTCGGCAAGTCGAACGGATCACTGCCGCACACTCGCACGGTCGTCGGGACGCTCGGAACGATCGCCGCCACGGCGGTCGAGGTGGCTGCGCTGGCCGGGCTCCGCCACGCTGTCGCGCGCTAGGACCGGGCTTGCTCTTCCTCGACGGTCAACTCAGCCGTCGGGAGAGCCTCGAGACGTGCGTCGGGAATCGGCACACCACTCGCGATCGACAGCCCGTACGTGCCGGCCGCCAGCCGCTGCTCGGCCCGCTCGACCGCGGCGAGCTGGGCGCGCAGGTCCTCCTCGATCCCCTCGTCGAACTCATCCTGGTACAGGTCGGCTGCCTGATTCGCCGGGTCGAACTCGTCGGCGGGCTCGCCGTCGTCCTCGGGCCCGATCCGCCCGAGTGCTTGCTCGATCCGCTCGCGTTCGACCTCCAAGAGCCGGCGTGCCCGGTTAGCGTCCATCATGCGCAGCATACGAGATGAGAGTTCAGTGACCGACGAGCGACAGGCCTCACGTCTCTCCGGCCGGACGGCGTGGGCGCGAAGCGTCCAGACCCCGCTGCGTGGGTTCCTGCGAACGGAGACGGGCGGTGCGGCGGTTTTGCTCGCAGCAACGCTCGCAGCCCTTGTCTGGGTGAACGCCGATGCGTCCTCCTACGACGCCGTGTGGTCGAAACTGCTGTCGATCAGGCTTGGCCAGTCGGGTGTGGCGCTCGATCTGCGGGCCTGGGTGAACAGCGGGCTGATGACGTTCTTCTTCTTCGTCGTCGGCCTCGAGGCGCGACGCGAGCTCGATCTCGGCGAACTGCGTGAGCGGCGACGCTTCGCTCTGCCGTTCCTGGCCGGTCTCGGCGGCATGGCGGTCGCTGTTGCGATCTACCTCGTCTTCAACGCCGGACGACCCTCCGCCCACGGGTGGGGAATCGCGATGTCGACGGACACTGCGTTCGCACTCGGGTTGCTGGCGCTCGTCGGGCCACGTTTTCCCGACCGTTTGCGGGCGTTCATGCTCACGGTCGTCGTCGTCGACGATATCGCCGCGCTCGTCGTGATCGCGCTCGTCTATTCCGGTTCGCTGCATGTCGGCCCGTTGATCGCGGCTGCTGGCTTCTATGTGGTTGTCCTCGTGCTGCACCGGATCGGGCTTCGCGTCGGCATCGTCTATCTCGCCCTCGGAGCGGCCGCCTGGGTGGCGCTGCTCAAAGGAGGCGTGGAGCCGGTCGTGATCGGTCTTGCGATGGGCATCCTCGCGCTCGCGAGTGCGGCGCCACGCTCGACGCTCGAACGCGCTACCGAGCGGTTTCGTGAGTTCCGCGAGCAACCAACGGCGGAACTTGCCCGCTCGGCAGCCACGCAGCTGCGCGCGGCAACCTCGACCAACGAGCGGTTGCAGCAGCTGTTCCACCCGTGGACGAGCTACGGGATCGTGCCCCTGTTCGCGCTCGCGAATGCGGGCATCGCCATCGACGGCGGCTTCCTGAGACAGGGGTTCAGCTCGGCGATCACGCTCGGAATCCTGTTCGGTTACGTCGTCGGAAAGCCACTCGGGATCTTCGGCACCGCTTGGCTGGTCACGCGGCTGACCGGTCGGCGGTTGCAACCGCCGGTGGGCTGGGTCGCCGTCGTCGGCGGCGGGACGATCGCCGGCATCGGGTTCACCGTCTCGCTGCTCGTCGCGACGCTCGCCTTCAGCGGTCTACAGCTGCAGGAAGCGAAGCTCGGGATTCTCAGTGCCGCGCTCGGCGCCTCGACGATCACGTGGCTGCTCTTCCGTGCCACGGCGCTCCTTCCTCGCCAGGCGCGGATCCGCGCGCTGCTCGGCACCGCCGAGCCGCTCACCGACCTGTACATCGACGTCGATCCCGAGCGCGACCACATTCGCGGGCCGATCGAAGCCCCCGTCACGATCGTCGAGTACGGCGACTTCGAATGTCCATATTGCGGGCGGGCCGAGCCGGTCGTGCGCGAGTTGCTGCGCGACTTTGGCGACGTGCGCTACGTGTGGCGCCACCTGCCGTTGAACGACGTTCACCCTCAGGCCCAGCTCGCCGCCGAGGCGGCCGAAGCCGCCGCCGGACAGGGAGCATTTTGGGAGATGCACGACCTCCTGCTCGACCACCAGGACGCGCTTCGTCCGAGCGACCTGGCCGGCTATGCAGCCCGACTCGGGCTCGACGTCGACCGCTTCGTGCGCGAGCTCCGCGAGCATGGCGGCACGGGACGGATCGCCGACGACGTCGACAGCGCCGACCTGAGCGGCGTCTCGGGCACGCCCACGTTCTTCGTCAACGGCCGCCGCCACTACGGCGCCTACGACATCGACACCCTTTCTGCCGCCGTGCGAGCCGAGGAGGCGCGCGCGACGGCGGTCCGTTGAGGCATCGTTCGCGCACACTCCGGCCGGCGCTTCCTCCGGCTTCGCCGCCGCCGCCCAGGTCGCGACGCCGCCGACGCCGTCTCCCTAGCCGAGCTCGGCGACCAGGTCGGCGATCGAGTCGACGATCCGAGAGGGGCGGAAGGGGAAGCGCTCTGCCTCCTCCCGCTGCGTGGATCCGGTCAGGACGAGCACCGTGTGCATCCCTGCCTCGAGGCCGGAGACGACGTCGGTCTCCATCCGGTCGCCGACCATCGCCGAGGTCTCCGAGTGCGCGTCGATCGCGTTCAGCGCCGACCGCATCATCAGCGGGTTCGGCTTCCCGACGAAATACGGCTCGACCCCGGTAGCCCGGCTGATCAGCGCCGCGACCGCACCGGTCGCGGGCAGCGGGCCGTCAGGTGTCGGGCCGGTCGGGTCGGGATTGGTGGCGATGAACCGGGCGCCTCCGACGATCAGCCTGATCGCCTGGGCGATTCGCTCGAAGCTGTACGTCCGCGTCTCGCCGAGGACGACGTAGTCCGGGTCGCGTTCGGTGAGCGTATAGCCGGCCGAATGCAGCGCCGTAGTCAGACCAGCCTCTCCGATCACGAACGCCGATCCGCCGGGCCGCTGGCTCTCGAGGAAATCGGCCGTTGCGAGCGCCGACGTCCAGATCGCTTCCTCTGGCACCTCGAGGCCGTTCGCAGCCAGTCGCGCCGACAGATCGCGGCGCGTGTAGATCGAGTTGTTCGTCAGGACGAGAAACGGCCGCTCCAGCTCGCGGAGACGCGTGATGAACTCGGCGGCACCCGCGATCGGATGCTCCTCGCGGACAAGGACGCCGTCCATGTCCATCAGCCACGACTTGATCTCGCGGTGTTTCGTCACGCGTCACCCGAGCTCGAACATGAGCTCATCGACGTAGCACCAGGACCAATCCTCACCTGGCTCGGCCGAGAGGATGATCGGGTGCGACGTCTCATGAAAGTGCCCGGTCGCATGCTTGTTCGGCGATTGGTCGCAGCAGCCGATGTGCCCGCAGATTTGACACATGCGCAGGTGCACCCACCAACCACCGGTGGCCAGACACTCCTCGCAGCCAGGGATCTCGCCCGGGAGGACGCGCACCTGAATCTCGTCGAGGTGCGAACAGCTCATCGGAGAAGTATGACTGGACGCGACGTGTGGCTAGCTCGGATCGAGCAGCCACCGCAGACGCACCTCGGTGCCGGAGGACGCCCGCTTCAGCTCGAGTCCGTGGGCGAGAGTCTCGATCACGTCCAGGCCCCTCCCTCCATCCGACCGCGGGCGACCTCGCCGCCAGACGCCTTGGTCCGAGACCACCAGCGTCAGTTCCGCGTCGCGCACCGAGGCGTCGACCGAGACTGCCCGCGGCTCGTCGACTCCGCGATAGGCGTGGGCGACTGCATTCGACGTCGCCTCGTTCACGGCGAGGACGATCTCGGCTGCCTGAGCTTCCGAGACCGGCACGGTGGTCAGCCAGCGCCGCGCAGCCGCGCGGACGCCGGCGAGCTGCGCGGCGTCGGCGGGGAACAGCAGTGCCAGCGGCGCGGGCTCGGCCGGGTTCGATTCCCGACTCCAGGCCATCCGCTTCGCGTGCTCCGAAGGGTCGACACCGAGATCGAGCAGCGGTCCCCCCGGCTCCGCTGTCGCGACCGAGAGCGCGAGCATCGCGATGTCGTCGCGGTTGAGGTGATCTTCCTGGAAATCCGCGACCAGCTTCTGGACGGCCGCGAGGGCCGCGTGCGGATCCTTGCCCTGCGGTAACCCGGCGACCGCCTCGGACAGGCGCCTGCCACCGAGTAGCTCACCGTCGGCGCGCGCTTCGGTGACGCCGTCGGTGTACATGAGCAGCAGGTCACCTTCGCCCAGTTCGATCGTCTGTTCGGCGAACTCGGGGTTCTCGAAGATCCCGATCAATGGCCCACGGGGATTCATCGCTTCGATGAGCCCTCCTGCCCGTCTGACGATCAGGGGCGGGTGACCGGCCGAGGCTGCGGTCACACGGAACCCGCTTGCCGTTCTGGTGACCACGGCACAGGCGACGGAGGCAAACTCCATCTCTGTCGCCGCGTCGGTCTGATTGAGCACTTGCAGCAGCTCTCCCGGGGCGACGGCCGGAGCACTCAGAGCGGCGACTCGGATCGCGTGGCGGCACTCCGACGTGAAGCCGGCGGCCTCGACGCCTTTGCCGCAGATGTCGCCGATCACGAGCGTCCAGCCGGCTGGAGTTTCGAACGCATCGAAAAAGTCACCGCCGACCTCCACACTTCGCCCGCCGGGTGTGTACACCGCCGCAAGCCGGGCGCCTGGGATCTTTGGCAGCGAGTTGGGGAGGAGCCGCTGCTGGAGCGTCAGCGCGATGTGGCGCTGCTCTTCGTACGCATGCGCGCGGTCGAGGGCCTGAGCAGCCTGTCCGGCGATTGCGAGCAGAAACGCGCGCTCGTCGGCCGGAAATGCGGAGTCGTGCTCGAACAGCACTTCGACCCCGCCGTAGACGTCACGGCCGTTGATCAACGGCAGCACCGCCAGGGAGCTCGCGAAGCCACTGAAGATCTCGGCGCTCGCCGGGTAGCGGGATTGCCATTCGTCGCGGTCGCCGATCCAGATCGGCGCCCTGCTGCGAAACGAATCGACGATCGCGGTGTGATGCTTGCCGGCCACGTCCTCGAGCGAGCGGGTCAGCGCCCGCGAGAGACCGACCGATCTCAGCGTCTTCACTTCTGACTGCTGGCTCAGCGTCGCAAACGTCGCCGCGCGCGCGTGTGCCGCGACGAGAATCTTGTCGAGCGTGATCTCCACGACGTCTTCGGTCGTCAGCGCACGAGCCAGTCGCTCGGTGAACCGCTGCAACCGCTCGGTGCGCTCGCGGGCTTGCTGCTCGGCTTCCTGCAGACGCGCGCGCTCGAGTGCGAGAGCACATTGCGCCGTGATCGCCTCCATCAAGTCCCGTTCCGTGGGCGAAAAGTCCCGGTCGTCGCCGAAGCTGAACGCCACCGCACCCAACACTCCGAGGCGCCCGGCAAGCGGCAGGACGACGAGTGCGTGTGTCCCGCTGAGATCGACCTTCCAGTCGACCGGCCAGCGCCGGTCGCGCTCGGCGGCCGAGCCACAGTACGCCGGAGTCCCGGTGCGGGTGACGTCGGAGATAGGTAGGTTCGCTGCGAGCGGGAACGACCGCCAGGGTGCGATCCGTCCCTCGGGGTAGCCGATCTCCCCGGCGATCTCGATCATGCCGCCCCGGGCCAAGCCGACGACTCCCGCCGACGCGCCGACGAGCAGCGGTGCGCTCTCGAGGATCGCAGCGACGACCTGCTCTTCGGTCAGCGCGGCCGAGAGACGCCCACTGGCGCGTGCGAAATCGCCCAGTCTCTGAGAGTCCAACTGGTGTGGCTGCGAAGTTGGGTTCGGCAAGGTGGGGTTGCGAGGGGGTTGGAGCATATTCCAAGCGAGGAGTGTCTCCGCGAGGCGATACTGCGCGACCGATGAGGTGGCTTGTCATGTACGCCGCGGCAGCCGTCGCGCTGCTCGCAACCGGTGCAAACGCGGGCCATGCGCATTCCGCAGCAGCGCCTGGGTGTGCGCCGCGCTCGGCCACGGCCGCGTACACAGCCGCGGTCGAGCAGGCCGTCGCGTCAGGCCCTGACCTTTGGGGTGCCCGGCTGCTCCATGCGCGTGGTGGGCCGACCTACGCGGGCGCGCGGCAGTTCCTCACGCCACTCACGCAAGGACTGCAGCGGCAGGGGCGGACGTTGACCTCGAGCGGCTCGTACTACATCCCCTTGTCGTTCCCGTTCACCTCGTACGGGTCAACCGTCTTCGCGCTGCATGTGGCGGACGGAAGCGAGATCGTGACGAGGCGCGTGGGTGGGGCGTCTCTCTCCGTCTACGTCGGCGCCGGGAGCGAGCGCTATGGCGCATGCTCGGCGCGCCTCCAGCCCGCGAGTCTGGCGCAGGGATATCTCCCGCTCGTCGAGACGTCGTACACCGACGCGGCAGGCGTCCGCTATCGGCAGGAGTCTTTCGTCGGCCGCGCCTACGGTGCGTATGGCGCGCGCTCGGTGATCAGCTTCGTGCGCCTCGTGATCGACACGCGTCACTCGGCGAAAGGAGCGACCGTGCGGCTCGTGCCTTGGCGGCGACTGGCGCATTCGGCTCCCGACCGTCTCGCCCTCGGTGGGCAGACACGGCTGATCGCTAGCGACGGAGCCGAGTTCGTCGACGGCGTCGTGCGCTACCGAGTGCCGGCGGGCGAGACGCAGACGGTCTACGCCGAGTGGCTGAACGCTCCGTCCGATGCACGCTTCGTTCACGCGGATGCGGCGACCTACGACACCGCGCGCGCCACGGTCGTAAAGTTCTGGCAGTCGCGACTCGATGCCGGTGGCACGTTTTCCGTCCCGGAGCCCGCGGTGCAGAACGCCGAGCGCGGGATCTTGACCCAGCTGATCGCCTTCGGCTGGCGGTACAGCATCGGCAACCCGTACGAGGAGCTCTCGTACGCGGAGTCGCTCGATGCGGCCGAGGCGGCCGCCGAGTACGGCTACGCCTCGGTCGCGAAGTCGATCCTCGAGCTTTCGCTCGACCGGATGCGCCTGCGGCCTTGGAGGTTCACGGCGTTTCGCGGCGCTCACATTCTCTCCACCGCGGCGACCTACTATCGACTTACTCGAGACCGAGACTTCCTCCGCGCCGAGACGCCTGCCCTCGAACGGTTGGTGAAGCGCATCGCCGGGCGTCAACGAACGACAGGTCAGGCCCGCGGTCGGCTCTTGCCGGAGCCGCTGTCGACCGACCTCGAAGGCCATGACGTCGACAGCGTTTCGGGACAGATCGAGGCCGTCGAGGGCCTGCTCGCGATCGGCCGCGTTTGGAGCTCGAACGGCTACCACGCGCAGGCCGCTCGGGCGCGCACCCTCGCGGCCGGAATCGACCATGCGCTCCGGCCGGCCGTCGCACGCGCTTCGAGCAGGCTGTCCGACGGATCGCTGTTCGTGCCCGACCAGCTGTCGACGAAGCAACCGCCGTTTGCGCGGCTCACGGCTTCCCGCGACGGCTCGTATTGGAACCTCGTCATGCCCTATGCGTTCGCGTCCGGCTGGTTCCCCGCGCACTCCATGGCCGCGCGGGGTGTCCTCCGCTATCTCCTCGGCCATGGCTCGAGGCTGCTCGGCGTGCCGCGCACCTACGCACGAACGGTTTATGGAGACGCGCCTGGGGCCGGGGTCGCCCAGGTCTACGGACTCAGCACCTCGCGATTCCTCGCCGACAACGATCAGCCCGAGCAACTCGTGCTCAGTCTCTACGGCATGCTCGCCGTCGGCATGACGGCAGGCACCTATGTCTCGGGTGAGGCGGTGTCGGTCCTGCCCGTCAAACGCGCACGAGACCGGTCGATGTTCATGCCCCCGAACTCCGGTGCGAACGCCTCGTATCTCGAGACGTTGCGGCAGGTCCTGATCCACGAGCGTCGCGGTCGACTAGGCGCCCCGGCCGGGCTCGACCTCGCGTTCTCGACTCCGCGCGCCTGGCTCGGCGACGGTCAGGAGATCGATGTCCGCTCGGCGCCGACGAGCTTCGGCAAGGTGACGTACTCGCTGGTCCGGCACGGCTCGACGATCGAGGGAAGGCTTGTCCTGCCCGCCGGGGGGCGCTGCCGTTTGCGCCTCCGTCTACCAGCGGGCGAGCAGCTCGTCCGGGTCTTGATCGGCTCTACGAAGGTCCTGGTCGACCGTGCGGGGACGATCGATCTCGGCGCGCGGCGGGGCGCTGTCGCCGTCCACGCGACCATCGGAAACTGACGGCGACGCCGTCCGAACGAGCAGCCTCAGTTCCCGGTTTGGACGACCGAGATCGGTTGTAGGCGGGACTCGCTGAACGTCTGCTGGCCGAGTTCGTCTGGGGTTACCGTCAATGGTTCGCGCGATCGGAAGCTGAAGAGCGTGAAGGTGTTGCCGTGTTGCACCCGGATGAGCTTGAAGCTCTGCGGCACGGTTCGCGCCGGAATGCTCGTCCCGGCGGTGAAGACATCTACCTCGCTGACGCGTCGACCGCCTTGCGGTAGCCGATCGAGGGGACCTTGGTAGCTCTGGAGAAGTATCTGCCAGCGGGGGATGAAGACCAGAACCCGTTGTCGGGCGGGAGCGCCAAGCTGGTCCGAGAGCTGTCGGATGTCGGGACGCCGGAGCGAAGGAATCGCGAAGCTCATCAGTGTCAGAGCGGTGCCGGCCAGCGCGAAGGTCATCGTCCCGGCCATCCCGACCCGCCCCGCCCGTTCGCAGCCGAGCCCGGCGGCCAGCAGGAGGCCGACGACCGGGACGAACGGGATGAGGTTCTTGTGGACGAAATAGTCCTGCCCGACCAAAGCAGCAACCAGCGGTAGCCCAACCGAAACTGCCCCGATCAGCGAAGCGATCTGCGCCACCCGCCGCTCCTGCGACGCCGCGCGCCGGAGCAGGAGGAACCCCGCCGCCGCGATTGCCAGGCTCATCGCGACGGCGAAGACGCCGAACGCGGCAAGGACAGAATGCGACAGAGTGCCCCTGAACGTCGCTCCGAGCGCGAACGTCTCCGTCGTGACCCGGATCCTTTCCGGCAGGCTGCTGGCCCCGATCCAGTCTGCGTGACCGGCCGCCGCCTGGTGCCTCACCAGCGGAAGCAGCGGAACGGACGCCAGCCCCAAGGCGACGATCGCCCACCCGAGCGAACGGCGCGGGACACCGCCGAAGACGGCGAGCGCCACGACCTGAGCGAGCCAGGGAAACAGCGCGAAGTAGTGGGTCTCGAGAGCGAGGATCGAGAGCGCCGCCCACAGCCCAAGTGTCCTCGCCGTCGGGTGCTGGATCGCCCGGACGCAACAAAGCAATCCCGCCGTCGACAGCAGCGTGAAGAGAGCGTACGAGCGGGCTTCCTGCGAGTAGAAGACGAGATAGGGGCTCGTCGCGACGACCGCGGCAGCCACAAGCCCGATCCGCCGCGACCCGAGCGTTCGTCCGGTCAGATAGACGATCGGGACCGTCGCCACTCCAGCGAGCGCCGAGAACAACCGCAAGCCGGTCTCGCCGGTGCCGAACACCTGAGACCAAACCCACGCGAGCACGTAGTAGAGCGGCGGCGTCGACTCGTACCGGGCAACCCCGTGGAGCATGTGCGTGAACGAGCCTCGGATCACATAGAGCGTCGCGCCTTCATCGAACTCGTAGCTCTGAAGCCCGAGCGTCGCCAACCGCAACATCGCGGCCAGAATCGTGATCGCGCAGACTGCCACCCACGTCTGCCGCCTGTTCGCCAACGTGACGAAGCGCGCTCCCGCCGCCTGCAGACGTTCCGGAGACTCGACTGCTCCCGTCTGGTCGGAGCTCACCCCGACAGTCTGTCGTGATCAGCGTTCAGCACTGCGGTCGTACGTCCGGCGAGCGCGGGTCAACCTGTCTTGTGGGCGCTCCAGGAGCCGCCACCTCCTGGGGCGTGATAGGTGCCCGACATCGACTTTCCCGAGACCGAGCCCGAGTAGGTGATCGCCGCAGAGCCGACGGTCCCGAAATGGATCTTGCTGCCCCGCAACGTGCCCTTGACGCTGGGCTCGGAAGGTGGGTTCGAGAGCTTGATCGTTCCGGTCAACTGGGTCCGGGACTGCTTCCAGGAAAGCTTGAACGTCCCGTGGTAGGCGCCGGTGTACTTTCCGGACCAGGTACCGGTGAGCGAGCCGCTACCGGCTCGCGCGTTCGCTCCGAGTGCGGGTTGTCCGACGAGAACGGCAATTGCGATCGCGCACGTCCCCAGTGCTGCGGCCCGTCTTGTCTCGAGCATCGGGTCTCTCCCTTCCAAAGTCAGGTTGGCTTGGCAAGCCGACGTTAGTCGAAGCTCTCCGCCGCGGAAAGGGGGAACTTCCTACGAAATCGGTTGGTCAACGATCGCCTTTGGTGAGCTCCTCGAGCCGGGCGCTTTTGACCTCCGGACCGAAGAGCTCGAGCGCCTGACGGGCGTGCTCCGCGGCGTCTTGCGCCCGCCCGAGTGCGGCGTAGTCCTCGGCCAGCTCCTCATGGAAGTACGGATCATTTCGGCCCGTACGGAGCGACCAGGCGACCGCGCGCTCGGCCCGGGCGGCCGCCTCTGCGGGACGCCCGAGCGCACGCAGGGCGACCGCAACCGCGTAGCGCGCGATCTCGATCGCGTACTCCTGGGATTCGTCTTCTTCCCGGACAGCGAGCGCACACTCGAACACCGAGAGCGCCTCCTCGTGCGCACCCCGTTCGCTGAGCAGCCAGCCGAGGTTGTTCAGGAGCGGTCCACGCCAGTAGGCCGCGGCGGGCTCGCGCTCGCCAAGCTCGACGCCGCGCGTCGTCCAGGCCCGAAAGCCCTCGTCGTCCGGCGCCGCGAGCGCGGCCATGTGTGCTGCGTCGCCGGCGAGGTAGTGCTCGCCGGCAGCGGCAGCGCGCTCGAACGCGGACGCGAAGACCGGGTAGGCAGCGGTGGTATCGCCGCTCGATCGCAGCATCCGGCCGCGCTCGAGCGCGACACGCACGTCGACGACCGCACGTCCGGCGCCGACCTGCGCTGCCTCGTCGAGCAGGTCGGCGCACCGGTCGAACGCGCCGCGCAACCCCTCGACGCGGGCCAGCTGGGTCAAGACTTCCGCCCGGCCGGCGTCGTCGAGCTCACGGCCGAGTTGCTCGGCGAGCCGGCGCTCGCTCAGGTCGAGGTCGTCGAAGTCCCAGATCGGTCGCAGCCGGTCCACGAGCGCGATCCTAGGATTTCGCCGCCAGTGGAAGTGCAAAAACGACGCGCGCGCCGCCTCCCGCCCGCGATTCCGCCCAGATCTTGCCGCCGTGGGCTTCAACGAGTCCGCGCGCGATTGCGAGCCCGAGGCCGGCGCCACCGCCGTCGGAGCGAGCTCTGGCGCTGTCCGCCTTCCAGAAGCCGTCGAAGATCTGGTTGCCCGCAGGCAGGCCGTCGCCCGTGTCCTCGACTGCAATCTGCACGGTCTCATTCGTGGGTCTGACGATCACTGCGATCGAACCGTCAGACGGGGTGTGCCGCAGCGCGTTCGTGAGCAGGTTGAGCAACACACGCTCCACTTTGTCCGGGGCTACGGTCACTTTCGGGGTCGCCTCGTCGATCGCTGATCGCAGTCGAACGTTGCGGGCCCGGGCTTCCGCATCGACCGTGCGCAGGCACGAGTGCACGATGTCGCCGACGCCGGTCGGGTGCAGCTCGAGCGTGAGCGAACCGGCGTCGATGCACGCGAGCTCGAAGAGATCGTCGATCAGCAGGGCCAGCCCATCGACCTGCTCGCCGAGGACGGGAAGGTACTCGTCGGGTTGGGCAAGCCCGTCGGCAAGCGCCTCGATCATCGCCTTCATCGCGGCGACGGGCGTGCGGAGGTCGTGACTCGCCCAGGCGACCAATTGACGTCGCGCGTCGAAGACTCCTTCGACGGTGGCCGCCATCTCATTGAATGAATGGGCGAGTTCCGAGAGCTCCGCCGGGCGCGCCGGGTTCGCGGTGCGGACGGTGAGGTCGCCGCCTGCAATGCGCTTCGACGCATGCCGCAACTGCTCGATCGGCAACACGATCCAGCGTGCGATGAGAAGTGAGCCGATCACCGCCGAGAGCGCGGCTGCTGCCGAGACGGCGAGGATCTTCAGATCGTCGTGCATGTGGAACATCACCCAGCCGGAGAGGAGAACCGCGCCGAGTGGTAGCCCTACGGCAAGCACCGACAGGGCGATGAGTTGCAAGCGAACGGTCGGCAAGAGCCGAACGAGCAGCGCGGCACCGACGCCCGCAGCGAGCGTCGCGACGGCCAAGATGACAGCCATCTCGATCATGACCGAAACCGGTAGCCGGCGCCCCAGACGGTCTCGAGATGGCGAGGCCGTGACGGGTCGTCTTCGATCTTCTCGCGCAGCCTCCTGATGTGAACTGTCAGCGTCCCAGTGTCGAGTGCGGCTTCGTAGCCCCAGACGCGGCCCATCAGCTGCTCACGCGAGAAGACGCGGCTCGGGTTCGCAGCGAGGAACCAAAGCAGGTCGAACTCCTTCAACGTCAGCCGCAGTTGGTTACCGCCCTTGGTCACCTCACGGCTCGCCGTTTCGATCTCGACGTCGCCGAACTCGAGGCGGTCCGGGCCGGTGCGTGCTCTCCGGAGCACGCCGTAGCACCGTCCGAACGCGTGCTGCGAGCTCGCGAGGCGAGAACGGCTTCGTCACGTAGTCGTCAGCTCCGAGTTCGAGACCGACGATCCGGTCGGATTCGTCTCCCCTCGCAGTGAGAAGAATCACCGGAACATTCGAACGCTCGCGAATCCAGCGCATCAGCGCGAGCCCGTCGATCCCCGGCAACATCACGTCGAGCACGACCAAGGCTGGAGTCTCGCGCTCGAAGATCGATCGAGCCGTCTCACCGTCTCCAGCTTGGATGATCGAGTGGCCGTCTCGCACGAGGTAGCGGGCGACGACGTCGCGAACGATCGACTCGTCGTCGACGACGAGAACGGTGCTCATGCGCGCATTCTCCCTGTCGGTCGCTCTGTCGGGGCGCGAGCGCCGGAGCGTTAAGGAGCTTGTAAGAAACCGAGCCGGTCCTTTAAGACGCACACGGAGCCTCCCGTGGAACCCTCTGTGCTGCGACGGGTCGTTGCCGGAAGGCGGCGGGGATTCGGCGCCACAGAAGGCGCGGCAAGTGGTTCCTCTGCCGCGCGCCTCACTCCAAGCCGCAAACGAAGGAGAGACGCATGCGCTTGTTTGCTCGTACTGCCCTGGCCCTCGGGCTGCTGACGTTGACGGTGGCGGTCACGACTGCACCTGCCGGTGCTGCACCCAGGTCCGGCGTGGTCGGCCATCTCTACGTCGACGACAACACCGCCGGCGCAAACACCGTCGCGGGTTTCGATCGGCACGCCGACGGCACTTTGACCCCGTTGCCAGGGTCGCCGTTCTCGGTCGGCGGCGCGGGGACGGGAAGCGGAATCGGCTCGCAAGGCGCGTTGCAACTGAGCGCCGACGGCCGCTACTTGCTTGCCGCGGATGCAGGCAGCAACCAGATCTCCGTGCTGCGCATCAAACCGGATGGACGTCTGACCGAGGCTGAGGGTAGTCCGGTCTGGTCGGGCGGCAACGAGCCCGTCAGCATTGCCGTCCACGACAACCTCGTCTACGTCGCAAATGCAGGCGACGGCGCCAGCAACTACACCGGGTTCACACTCAACGCCGGCGGTCACCTGAGGCCCCTTACCGGCTCGACGGTGTCGCTGCCCGATGGTTCGTCCCCGGGTGACGTTCTGTTCAACGGGAACGGAACGCGACTTGTCGGAACGCGGGTCGGTTCCTCGCTGATCGACAGCTTCACAGTCGGAGCATCGGGTCGGCTCACGGCCGCTCCGGGCTCCCCGTTCGCTGCGCAGGGCGCAGGGCCATTCGGGAGTGAGTTCAGCCCGACCCATGTGACGCAGCTCTTCGTCTCGAATGCCCACGACGGTGCGGGTAACGGCACCGTCTCTGCGTTCAACGACGCCGACAACGGGGTGCTCTCGTCGATCGGATCCTCGCCCTTCGCAGACTTCCAGACCGCACCCTGCTGGGTCGAGATCAGCCATGACGGCAAGTACCTCTTCACGGTCAACACCGCCAGCAGCACCATCTCGCGCTACTCGATCGCGGCTGACGGCGCGCTCACCCTACTCGGCAGCACGCCCTTTAACGGCAAGGGTGGGTTCGACGCCCGGCTCGCACCTGATGGTGCGACGCTCTGGGTGGTCGACGACGGATCCGACGCAGTCAGCGGACTGCAGGTGAACGGCGGCGACCTCAGCGAACTGCCGTCCTCACCGACACCACTACCTGCAGGAGCAGCACCATTCGGGATCGTCGTCACCTAGCAGCTCGACCGCACGCCGACGACAAACGCGGGCCGGGCCATGTGAGCCCGGCCCGCGACCGCGAACGGTCGCCGGGCGCCTCTACTCTGTGCGAGTCAAGGGGTTACGGTCGGCGCACGATCGTGTCGCCCTTGGCTGTCGCGCGCCGCGGACGACACGCGTTCGCCGTGCTTTCAGCATTTGTCATGTTCGCCGTTGGCTGAACGATCGATCGCGCCCCCGTGCGAGGCGCATCGACAGATTCCTACGCTGTGCGTCGGACCCGGCCGCGCTGAGACGAACATCCTGGCAGCTGGTGGATCAAGCGGTGATCGCCTGTCCGTCACCTGAGTGCAGGCTTGTAACGACCGAACGGCGTGTGACGTCAAACTCGCATGGAAAACACCGAACGCATCAGCGCACTTCTGCACGAGGCAGCCGAGACGCATCACCTCGTCTATCGGATCGTCGACGGCGACGACGCGGACTGGGCGTCTTGGTATGCGACCTGGTTGATCGAACTCTCGGAGCTTCCGGAGATTCTCGGTGCGAGGCCCGTGCGGTCGCAACTCGTGTACGCACTGGTCGAACTCGACCGCAACTACACGGCGGAAGCGCCAGAACAGCCTTGGGAGGAGTGGTACGCGGGGCGTTTGCCCGCTCTCGTGTAACGGGCGTGCTGCGATCGCCATGGCCGAGCAGGTCTCGACCTCGTGACGCAGGGGCGGGTTGCGGCGTATAACACTGAGATGAGGTCGTGGTCCGGAATCGCGATGATCCTGCTGGCGGTGCTGGTCACCGCGTCGGCCTTCGGTGCGCACGACACGGGGACCATGACGCCGAAGTCAGGTCGTTTGGTCGCGTTTCGGTCGTGCGCCGACCTCGTGCACTACACGAAGTCACAGACGATCCCGTTCGCTTCGGGCTACGGGCTCGGGCGCACGGGACGCGGGCTGTCGCCGTCGGTGCCCGCGCCGACCGCGGCTGGCGCCAACTCGCCTCAGCAGGGCGTCGACTACTCCGGCACGAACGTCCAGGCGGCGGGCGTCGACGAGCCCGACCTCGTCAAGACGAATGGCTCGACGCTGTTCACGGTCGAGAACGGACAGCTCGAGTCGGTCGACGTGTCGAGCTCAAAGCCGAAGCTGCTCGACACCGTCGCGCTCAACCAGGGCTTCAACACGCAGCTCCTGCTCTCCGGCTCGCACCTGCTCGTGCTCTCCGGCCGCGGCTCCTTCGTCCAACCGCTGCCGGCGGAGCCGGCGATCATGATCGAGCCAACGCCCGCGAGTACCACGGTCACGGAGCTCGACGTCTCGCACCCGGCGTCGTTGAAAGTGATCAAGACGCTGACGATCGACGGGCAGTACGTCGACGCGCGCATGGTCGGCAGCGTCGTCCGGCTCGTCTCGTCGACGTCAATCCCGGTCAACCTTCCCTACGTCACCGCGACCGACGGCAGCGCAGAGGCGGTCGCAGCGGCAACTGCGAAGAACAAGCGGATCATCGCAACGTCGAAGGCGGCGTCTTGGCTGCCGAGCTACCGGCTCGGCAAGCGCGCCGCGCGTCCGCTCGTCCAGTGCCGCAACGTGCGCCGTCCCGCCAGGTTCTCCGGTCTCGGCATGCTCGCCGTGACGACGATCGACCTGTCGAAAGGGCTCGCGCCGCAGAACTCGACCGCGGTGATGACCGACGCCCGCATCGTCTACGCCTCCCTGACGCGGATCTATGTCGCGACCGAGCCGTGGGCCGTCCGCCCGCGGCCTGCGACGCCGAACGTTGCGTCGCAGTCGGTGACGACGACGATCAATGCGTTCAGCATCGCCGATCCGACGAAGGCGACCTACATCGGCAGCGCCACCGTTCCCGGCTTTCTGCTCAGCCAGTGGTCGTTGTCTGAGTTTGATGGTGTGCTCCGCGTGGTTAGCACCGATGCGCCCGCCTGGTGGACAAACGGCCAGTCGCAGAGCCAGACTTCCCTGACGACGTTGCAGGTCGGCAGCGCCGGGCTGAGCCAGCTCGGCCATCTGAACGGGCTTGGGCCCGGCGACCGTGTGTACGCCGTCCGGATGATCGGGGACACCGCGTACGTCGTCACATTCAGGCAGGTCGACCCGCTCTACACCATCGGGCTCGGCGATCCCGCGCATCCGAAGCTGCTCGGCAAGCTCGAACTTCCCGGGTTTTCGTCGTATCTGCACCCGATCTCTGCCACGCTACTGCTTGGGATCGGGCAGAACGTCGACACGAAGACGAACGAGCCGAGAGGGACACAGGTGTCGCTCTTCGACGTCTCGAACCCGGCGCGCCCGACTCGTCTGGCCGAGGCGTCGCTCGGTATGGGCTGGTCACAGGCCGAGTCCGACCACCACGCATTCCTCTACTGGCCTGTGGCCGGCCTCGTCGTCGTTCCGTTCGGGCAGCAGGCCGTCGCGATGCACGTCACGCGCTCGGGAATCCACGAGCTCGGCCGGATCGTCCACAGCCAGGCGAACCAATCGGAGTTGCCGCAGATCGACCGTTCGGTGGTGGTCGGCCCTTCGCTGCTGACGATCTCGAATGCCGGGGTCGCGTCGGACGACCTGAGAACGCTCGCCCCGCTCGGCTGGGCACGCTTCCCCGCGCCGCCGCCACCGCCACCGCCTCCGCCTCCCGGCGCACCGACCCCCGGCGGCTAGAGCCATGCTGCGGGCCGGGCCGCAGGAGCGCCGGGTCTTGGCTGGCTTGACGCCTCGGATGGGCCGGGCAGGTCTCGAACCTGCGACCTTGGGATTAAAAGCGCCGGTCCCCCGGTTTCGGTGGGGTTCGGTGTGGCTGACAAATTGGCCGCAAATCGCGGGTTTCTGGCCGACATCGCGGCCAACGCATTTCGGCCCGTTTCGGAGGCTCTTGTTATCACCTTGTTGACACCCCGGAGCCGATCGTGCGGCTGGCCGTTGAAGAAGCTGACTGCTCCACAACGTGCTCCACACCCACTGCACGTTCGATCCGGAGCAAGCCGAGCAGAACGAAAAAGCCCCGACTAGCGGGCCTTTTGCGTAGCCCTCGGCGGACTCGAACCGTCCTACCCCTCTCCTTAGCGGCGGAGGTATGCGAGCACGGCGAGCACTCGGCGGTTGTCCTCGGGCGCCTCTCTGATCCCGAGCTTTGCGAAGGCGCCTCTGATGTGCGTCTCGACCGTCTTCGGGCTGAGCCAGAGTGCGCGACAGATTCCCTGGTTTGAGCGGCCTTCGGCCATCAGCGCGAGGATCTCGCGCTCGCGCGACGTGAGCTCCTCGATCGGATCGACGCGGCGGCGTCGCGCGAGAAGGTCGTCGACGACACTCCTGTCGACGACGCACTCGCCCGCTGCGACGCGTTGTACGGCGTCGAGCAGCTGGTCGACCCGACCCACTCGTTCCTTCATCAGGTAGCCGACTCGCTCAGGCTTGCCTTCGACGAGCTGCAGCGCGTAGTCGGGCTCGAGGTGTTGTGACAAGACGAGAACCGCAGTGCCGGGGTAGTGCAAGCGGATTTCGCGGGCTGCGCGCAGTCCTTCGTCCGTATGGGTCGGAGGCATCCGGATGTCGACCAGGGCGACATCCGGGTGTAGGTCGCGAACGCTGCGAAGCAAGGCATCTGCGTCGCCTATCTGATCGACGACCTCGACGCCGCTTTCCGCGAGCAGACGGGCGACTCCCTCGCGGATGAGCGGTGCGTCGTCGGCGATTACGACCCGCATGGGAAGAAGCCGCACACGTTCGTGCCGCGGCCCGCTTCGCTCTCGATCAAAAACGTCGCGTCGAGTGCCTCGAGTCGATCGCGCAGACCGGCCAGGCCCGATTCGGGAGTAATGCGTGCGCCGCCGACGCCGTCGTCCGTCACCGTGACGCGGAGCGTCGCCGGTTCGCGCTCGAGCAGCACCGATGCCTGCGTCGCCGAGGCGTGCTTGACGACGTTGGTGAGCGCCTCGGAGACGACGAAGTAGGCGGCGAGCTCGACGGGGTCAGGCAAGCGGTCTTGCGCGCTGCTCTGGACCGTCACCGGCAACGGTGCTCGCCGTGCGAGCGCCTCCACGGCGGCCGTGAGGCCTTCGTCGCGGAGAAGCGTGGGGTGGATGCCTCTGGCGAGCTCGCGGAGTTCTCCGACCGCCTGCTCGACCTCGTCCTGCGCGCGCGAGAGGACGTCGGTTGCGGCCCTGTCGGCGTGCGAGGCCTCTAGGCCGAGCGCGACAGAGAGTGTCACGAGCCGCTGCTGCGCGCCGTCGTGGAGGTTGCGTTCGATGCGGCGCCGCTCCGCATCGGCGGCCGCGACGATCCGGCCCCGCGAGGCGCGCACCTCCGCGAGCTGCGACCGCACCTCCGCCGCGAGGCGCTCGTTCTCGAGCACGAGCGCCGCGGTCGCACGAACAGATTCCACGAGCGCCGGCTCGTCGAGCAAAGCCGGATCGTGAACGAGCGCGGCGATCTCTTCGCCCCCGGCGGTCACCGCCGTCACTGCACGATCTGCTCGCTGTGGCAGTTCGATCGGTTCGCCCGTGGCGTCGACGTAGCGACCGTCGCCGAGGCGGTACGCGACGTCGAGCGTGGGGTCGCCGAGTGCCCGGGCGAGCCGCTCGCGCATCGTGGCCGCCGCCTCGCTTCGCAGCTCGACGACGAGCTCGGATGCTTGCGGTCGACGGAGCCGCGACCAGCCGATTCCGACGACGATCCCGACCGGAATCGTCGTGGCGAGGACGCGAGCGATCGTCTCGAGCGTCGGCACGCGCGCGTCGGTGGCGATCACCCAGCCCAGCCACACAAGACCGGCGAGAGCCGTGATTGCCGCCGCAAGAAGCAGCGGAGCCTGCGCGCGTCGTGCCGGCCGGCCCAAGGTGTGGAGCCGTTGCACGACGAGCAAGAGCAGCCCGAGAGCGACGCCGACGCCGGCGACCGCCTGCGCTCGGTCGATCGCGTCCGCGACACTCGGATTGGAGGCGATCGCCAGCAAGTCGCGCCTGTCAGAAGCCACCAGGACGCCCACGAGCTGTCCGCCCAGCGTGAGCGCGTAGGCGGCGAGCACTGCGATGCGGGTCAGGCGCGACCACGGACGTCCTTCCGGGAACGTCAGGACGAGCTGAGCGAGAAGCGCCGCCCACAACCCCTCGAGCAGAAAACCAAGGCTCCACAGCGCGTGCGAGCTCGCCCACTCGAGGTCCGCACCCAGAAGGGCGAACGGCGTCGCGGCGAGGAGCCACCTCGCTCGCCGCCAGCGCGGCCGCTCCAGCACGACGAGCGACGCTGCCATCAGAGCCCACGAAAGCGCGAGGTCGGCCGCTAAGCGTGTCCCCGCGACTCGCTCGTGCACGCCGAGCCACCCCACGGCCAGGCCGGCCGCCACCGCGAGCGGCAAGAGCAGCACAGGGTCGCGGACCGCGTCTCGACTCGGCAAAGCCGTGACCGCATTCGACGCCATCACTCGAGCAGGGCGGCGACCGTCGCCGCGGTGAGCCTCGACTTCGGGATGAATCCGCGCGCCCCGCAGGCCGCGATCCGCCGACCGTATTCGTCCGCGTCGCGTGACGAGATGAGCACGACTGTTGGACCGTCTGCAACCGCGAGCTCCGTCGCGACCGCGAACCCGTCGCGATCCGGCAGTTGCACGTCGAGGAGCACAGCGTCGGGGGCGTGGGCGGCTACTGCGGCCAGGGCTTCGGCCGCGTCCGCGGCTTCGCCCGTGACGATGTAGCCGGCGCTCTCCAACAGCTCGCGCGCGACGGCCCGAAACGGCTGGTGATCGTCGACGATCAGCACGCGCTTTGGCACACGTGGAATCGTCGCACACCCCTCCCGCAGCGGTTCAGGGTTTTCCCTGGGATCGAGCGAGTTCGGTGGAATCCCCGAGCCGCACGATGGATGATGAACGCGTGACCGCCCCCTCGGCGCCTGGGCGCGAAGCAGTGCACCACCGGTTCCGTCTCATGGTCGTTGTCGCGTCTGTGGTTGTCGCGTTCGGCGGCTCCGTGTGGCTCGTCACACACCCCTCGAACGAGAAGGTGACGACACGCGGGGTGACGGCGACGCTGCGCGTTCCGGGTCACCCAGGGTGGGTGGCCGCGGGTCGCAATGCCCTTTGGCTGGCCATGGCGGGGACGCGCGTTCCCGTGGGTGATCGACCGCTCCTGCGTCTCGATCTCGCCTCCGGCACGATCGAGCGGCGGATCCTTGTCGGCGGGCAGGCTTCCTACCTGGCGCATGTCGGCAACAGGCTCTTCGCCTCCGTTGAGCACGTCGGTGGCAGCGGATCCGGCCCCAGTTTCGTCGTTACGCTCGACTGGCAGAGCGGCCGTGTGCTTGCACGGAGACCGTTTCCGACGCTGGTGGGGCCGCTCGCAGACGACGGGACGGATCTGTGGGTGCTGCAGGTCTCGCCCGCCGCGCTCCTCCGCCTCGATCCACTCACGCTGCTGCCGGAGGCGCCTCCGCTTCCGCTGTCGCGGGGACGAGCGCTCGGGCTTGCAGTCGGCGGCGGCTACGTGTGGGCGACGGCGTCCGATGCGGGCGAGGTTCTTCGCATCGACCCGGTGAGCTACAAGATCACGCCGGTGCGGGTCGGCGGCTTCCCGGTCGGGATCACGGTCGTTGCGGGGAGCGTCTGGTTCGTCGACCGCGATCGAGCAGAACTCGGCCGTCTCGACCCACGAACGGGCCAGCCGGTCGGGAAACCGATTCGAGTCGGCGGTGCACCGGCATGGCTGGCGCGGGCCACCCACTACCTGTTCGTCGGCGATTCGGTTCGCGGAACCGTCAGCCGGATCGATGTGCGCTCGGGGAAGGAGGCCGGCCGGCCGATCCGCGTCTCCCCACCCGCCAAGGCTGCGCCTGGTCTCGTAGTCGCGCCCGCAGGAGGGTCCGTCTGGGTGGCCAGCTTCGCCTCGAGCACGCTTGCGCGAGTGAGCGCGTCGTCCACGACCTCTGCGCCACGGGCCGTCACCGCAAGCAGTGGCCAGACGGGGCCCGCGAGCATACGCGTGCTACCGCGCGGCGGCAGGGTCGTCGCCCGCATTCGGCTAGGGCGCGGCGCCCCGGCTCCTCTGGGAGGCGGGGCCCTGACGGTCGGCGAGGGCGCCGTGTGGGCGATGAGCGACTGGGAGTCGACGCTGATGCGGATCGACCCGGCACGGAATGCCGTCGTTGCACGCATCAAGGTCTCCCCACCCCAAGCGGCGGCCGCCGGCGACGGCGCCGTCTGGCTGACCGAACCGTCGAACGACACGCTCGTGCGCATCGACCCGGCCACGAACAAGGTGACGACGAGCATCCGTGTCGGACCGCAATCGGACGGAATCGCTATCTCGCCCGGCGCCGTCTGGGTCGCCAACAACGGCGGCCCAAGTGTCTCGCGCATAGACCCGGCCACGAACCGAGTTGTGGCGACGATCCGCGTCGGCCCGAAACGTGTGTGCTGCGCTCTCCACATGAATTTGACTGTGACCCGCGGCAAGCTCTGGGTCGCCGTCCCGAACGCGAACGAGATCGTTCGTATCGATCCGACGACGAACGACCTCGTCGCAACACTCAAGCTCCCGTACTCGCCGTGCGCATCCCTGGTCGCCGACCAGACCGGTGTCTGGTCGGCCGGTGGTGCTTGCGCCGACGATGTTGGACGGATCGACGCCCGCACTAACACACTCACAGCAAGGGTGAGCGAGCCGCATCCGGTCGGGCTCGCGCTCGCATTCGGCTCCATCTGGACCGCCGTTATCGACTCGGGCAATCTCGACCAGATCGACCCGCACACCCGTCGGCTGCTCGCGAGGCTCCATGTCGGCGGGACGCCTGTCCGTCTCGCCGTCGGTTTCGGCTCGATCTGGGTCAACGACGACAACGGCCGCGTGCTGCGGGTCCGCCCGACGAGCTGACTCTGCCTCCGCAGGCTCAGGGTTTTCCCTCGATCCGCGCGATCCCAGGGTGATCCCCGAAGTAGCGGGGGCGGGCGGCTGCTTCGATCGGGTTCGTCCAGCATCTCCCGAAGCGAAAGGAGACCCCGATGCCGCGCCTCCCGGTTCTCATGCTCGGAATCGTCGTTCTGTTGCTCGGAGCGTCTGCGGCGGCCGCTGAGCCACCCACCGTCGTCGAAGGGCAGACCCCGCCGGTGGACAGTGGCTACTGCAGCTTCCCGGTCTACCGGAGCGACGTCTTCAAGCTGACGACGATCACGCAGCCCGACGGGACGCTGATCACCCACATCGATCGCATCCTGACGTTCGCCGCAAACGGCAAGACGCTCACCAGCAACGACCACTTCACCCGCTTCGTCGATCCTGCGCAGCCGTTCCTGATCGACATCGCCGGCCATCTCATTGGTGTCGAGCTGCCCGGCCAAGGTCCGATCCTGCTCGAGGTCGGGCACTTCATCCTCGACGCCCGGAATCCAGGCGCTCCAATCATCGAAGCGGGCCGGCACGACACCCTCGACCACGACACAGCGGCGTTCTGCGCGTACTTCGCAGCCTGAGTTCACCCGACCAGACGAAGGAGAGAGGGAATCGTCAGGACCTTGGCCGTCGCGGTGCCTGCGGCGCGTGCAGCCGCCCCCTCGACCTGGCGTCATGCGCTCGCCGTTCGTGGCGCCGCGCTGAACAAGGAGTACGGGCTCGGAACCCCCGTGTCGACGCCGGCACGCGGCGTCTCCTTCAGCGACCTCGACTGGCACCGCGCGCTCTCAGTACGCAGCACAGCGCTCGACGGCAAGTACCACCTTGGCCGTTTCGCCGTTCCGGCGTCTGCCGGCACAGCGACGACGCCACCATGGCGCGCCGCGCTCGAGGCGCGTAGACACGCGCTCAACAAGCGGTATCACCTCGGGCCGTACGCATCACATCCGAGCGGATTCGACCTTGGGACGTTCGCGGCGGCTTCCGCGGCGGCCGCGCCTGCTTGCCGCGCTGCTGCTTGTACGTCGATCCTGGCCGCGAGGCGCAGCGCACGTTTCCGAGTCTGCCTGTGGGCAGAAACGCCGGCCGCCGTCGCGGACGAACCCTCCGGCGACGGCGGCCGACGCGTCTTGATCAACCCGATGAGGAGGCAACCAATGTTCGTTCATGGCTTCATACGCTCGTGGCTCGTCACGGCGCTCGCAGCACTGATCGCCGCGGGGGCGTTCGCATCCCCGACGTGGGCGGGTAGCGACGCGGCGCGTCCACAGCGGCACGACAGCTGCACGATCGCCACGCCCGGCCGGGAAGCCACGATCGTCGTGCAGATTGCCCACGCAGACGACTTCTGCGAGCTCGTCTCGCAGGGGCTTGCGGACGAAGTCTTTCGGTCCGCGGTCGTCGTCATGCCTTCGGCGCAGTTGACCTACGCGGGTGCGCGGCTGTCGTGCGTCCTCCGTTTCAAGGCGACGCCGTTTCGGCTGAGCGTCTGGAACGCGCCCGACGCCTGCCGCTGGTTCACTCGGTCGGGCACCGGCTGGCACAGGATCGCCTCGAGCCTCTGATGACCACACCACTTGAAAGGAACCACACCCCTCTGGACTCGAACCGTCGACCCCCTCTCCTTACCACCGATTTTCGGAGGTCGTCAGACGAAGCCAGTGGCAACGATGTACCGCTTAGCTCCGCGATTCTCACGGCTGTGTTGTCGGTTCTGCAGACGGCATGAGCTCGTTCCTGTCGATTCTCGCCACTGATGGCTTCCGCAGATACGCGCAAGTTCGGCTCGTCGCCGCGACGAACCTCTGTCCATCTATAGTCGAGTGCCAGCTGTGGCGTGGGCGATGAGTCGCAACCATCTGCTGCGCGTGGCCCCGTGCCAGAAGAACTCGACCTCGCTGATGCGGGCGTGGATCCTCAGCTCGAAGCCAAGGGATTCGAGCCGCGCGCTTTCCGCCTGGGGATCTCGGCAGTGACCCCGACGTGGTTCACTGCGCTGCGACCGTTAGCCGTGAGCGTGCGAGCGAGCTCCGGCGGTCGCACGTCGTGCGTCTGCTGCAGCTCCACCGGCACCGCTCCCCACTGACCGAAGCCCGCGCTGTGGTCCCAAACGGCCGCTGTCCCGCTCGACGTGCACTCGGCGTAGGCAACGTGGTCGTTCACGAAGAACGGTCCGGCCCTGTGCACGGTCACCCACGTCTCGATGGCAGCTCGCAGATCCGGCACGTTGAACCCAACGTGATGTATCGATCGCCCTGGCAACGGAGTGGTGGCCGGCCCGCGCGCGTCACTCGCCATCTGGCGCCGCACTTCCGTCTGTGGTCGCCGTCTCGGTCATGTCGCTCGAGCTGCTCCCGACGCGTTCGGCAAGCTCGACGATCAGACCTTCGGGTCCGCGGACATAGCAGAGCAGGTAGATGCTCTCGTAGTTGACGATCTCACCGACCGTTTCCCAGGCCCGCCTTCCGGATGCGGTCGACGACACCACGCACATCGTCGACGGTGAAAGCTATGTGTCGGAGCCCAGGACGATTCACGGGTGGCGCCGACTCTTGGGGACCGGCGGACGGCGAGCGGAAACGCACGACTTCGAACAGATCGCTGCCGTCGGGGCCGCGAGCCATCACGACCTCGACTGTCGCGTTCTCGAGGGCGATGATCCGGTCGATCCACTCGCCGCTGTACACCGCGGGCTCGTCGCAGTCGAAGCCGAGCAGCCTCAAGAACTGGACTGTCTCGTCGAGGTCCTCGACGACAAGGCCGATGTGGACGAAGCCCGTGACGCCGGGATGAGCGGTGGAGACAGTGCTCATGTTCGTCCTTTCTCTTCTGAGCGATCCCCCTTTTCAGGAGACGCCGCGACTCGCGGGTTGCGAGATTCCTCCGAGCGCGCTCGGAAGGCGGGACCGGACCGAGCAGGCCGGGGGCGTCCGGGGCCACCCCTCACGGCGCGTCCCCGGAGGCCCCCGGCCAATCCCGGGGAGACAGCGCGACGAACAACTCATCAACTGGGCGATGCATCACCGGATCGACCTGCGCACCGGTCGGCTGATCGCGAGGCTCCATGTCGGCGGGACGCCCGTCCGCCTCGGCGCCTGGCTTCGGCTCGATCTGGGTCAACGACAACAACGGCCGCGTGCTCCGGATCCGGCCGACGGCTGACTCTCCCTCCGCAGGCTCAGGGTTTTCCCTCGACCTGCCCGATCCCAGGGTGATCCCCGAAGACACGAATACCGGCGGGTGCTTCGATCCCCGCGTGAGACGCAGTCCCGCGACGACCGAGGGAAACATGAAGACAACGAGGCGCGTTCGCGTCACGGGCTGCGCATCAAGCCGTGACCTCACGGCTCGGAAACCGAAAGGAGACGGCATGAGAAGCAACATCACTAGGTGGGGACGAATGAAGCGATTCGCAATCCTTATGCCAATCCTCCCGTTACTAGCGTTCGTCACCACCGCTACAGCGAGCGCAACGATCACGGGCAAATACACAACCACGATCACCACGCCAGCGTCGGCTGCAGGAACGTGGACGCTGAACTTCAAGAAGAACGGAAGGGGCTCCATTACCTGGAACGGCCAGCTGACCCCCCTCACGTTCACGTTCAAGGGATCCACGCTCACGCAGTCTGCCGGCGCGGGGTACGTATGCCGCACCGGCGGCACCTACAGAATCCATCTCGCCGGAAAGCACCTCAAACTCACAGTCATCCATGACACGTGCAAAATCGGGCGCGCACAAGTCTTGCCTGGACACATCTGGACCAAAGTGGGCTAACCAAGGAACAGCTCGCACAGACCGCGTCCAGTCTCAGCTCTCGCCTGATCCGCCTCGGGTGAGATTCCCGGACGCTGGCCCAAGGGGCGTTCGCTACGCCAGCGCTTGATTCTTCTTGACCATGTCTGGATGATCCGCCTCTGCTCGGAGGCGATCGTCGAGCGCAGAACAGGCCGAGCTGAGGGGTGAGAGTGGACTGGACGGGGACGTGGCACCACGTGTTGGTCGCGGATTGGTGGGCTGAGTTCAACAGCGCCGGGCCGGAGGTCGACTACTTCGGCCGCTTTGTCGAGCACGGTCAGCCCGCCCTCGACGCCGGGTGCGGATCGGGCAGGCTGCTGGTGCCGTGGCTCCGCGCCGGATACGACGTCGACGGATGTGACGTGTCGAGCGACATGGTCGCTCGCTGCCGTGAGCTTGCCGAGCGTGAAGGGCTCAGCCCGAACTTGTGGGTACAGGCTCTGCACGAGCTTGAGTCGCCGCGCCGCTACGCAACGATCGTCGTCTGCGGCGTCTTCGGGCTTGGCAGCACTCGCGAGCAGGACAAGCGGGCGCTGCACCGTCTGCACGACTGCCTTGAGCCTGGCGGCAGACTGCTCCTCGACAACCAGGTGCCCTACGCGCAGAGGCGCTGGCCATCCTGGACGAGGGAGGGTCGAGGCAAGCTTCCCGAACCGTGGCCGCCACCCGGCGAACGCGTGGGGGTGCATTAATTCGATCCGGTTCTCAGAATCGCTGATTTGCAGCAGAATCGAATTTCTGCACCCCACGGGTTCTTGCGGCGAAACGGATCAAGCGAGCATCTCGTCGACGGATGCTGCAGTACGAGGGAACGTCGCCTCTGCTTTGCGCGTCCTGCTTCAAGCCGTCAAGACGATCGAAGCTGACATCGTTGCCGAGGAAGACGAACTCAGAAGACAGACGTACACCACCGAACTCCAAGCTCTTCTCGATGCAATCCCCGAGCTCTCCGGCGCCGCGCAAGATGCGGCTGCGAGGGATCGGGAGTTCGCGGAGACCGAGGCGGCGATAGTTGAACTTGCCCCGACGTTGATCCCGATGACGGAGGGCGTCGGATCGGGATCAGGCGGCGAAGTGACCGCTCGGCAGGGGTCGCCGGCCCTTTTCTCGGAGGCTCGTGTTATCACTCTCGTTGACACCCCGGCCTAGTCGTCGCCTGTTCAGGAGACACAAGAAGCCGTTTTGCGGGCCTTTTCCGTATGGGCCGGGCAGGTCTCGAACCTGCGACCTTGGGATTAAAAGTCCCCTGCTCTACCAGCTGAGCTACCGGCCCCAATCAGCACGCTTTGCAGGGAAAACCGCTATGCGATCTCTGCAGTGCTTGGCGCGGCCATCTTAGCCCACCCCTCGGGCCGGCCTTGCTAGATCCACCGCCGCCCGCGCGCGAGTGCGAGCGGCGCGCCTGCCAGCGAGACGATCGCCACGACCACGCACCAGAAGACCGGCGAATGAGTCAGGTCGAGACGCTGTTAGATTTCTCGGTGCGGGGCGAGAGCGCGGCGAAAGCCTGCCGACGCGGGCGCGGACCGCTCCGCGTCGGCCAGCTCGAACGCCCTGCAGACGGCTTGCTCCTCTTCATCGGATGCGTCCAGCAGGTCGAGCCAGTGGACCTGATCCTTCTTCAACTCGCCGACGGCCTCGGCCCACTCTTCGATCTCTCTGCCGTGGCGATCCCCGAACAGCAATGCAGTCAGCAACGCTGGTCAGATCTTGCGAAAGCGGGCGTCGCTCAGAGAGTAGAGAGCGAACGCCACCAGGCCGGCTGCCACGAGTCCGAGCGCATAGGGACCATAGGTGCGGTGAACGATCTTCGCCAGCGCGCCGTCGAGGCCGACGGCTTGACGCGCGTTGTAGTCCGTTGCGGCCTTGATCAGGAAGATCCCGACAAGTGCGAACACGGTCGCTCGGGCCAGATGGCCGACGGTACCGAGCCACGTGATCCATTTCCGCATGCTCGCGCTCATCTCCGCCGTCTTCGAGTCATCGAGGAACTCGTGGCGAGAGCCCGCGGTAGGCCTGGTAGAGCGCGACGCCGATCATCACCGCGCCTGCGATGCCCACGAGCCACGTGCCGGCCGGCCAGCCGAAGACGCCGGCCGTGGCGCCTTTCGGGCTCGTGCTCTTGCTGCTGCCAGAGCCGGAGAGAACCTCGATCGCGAGCACGCACATACCTGCGTAGACGATCCCGCTCGCGAAGGCCGCAACACGGTCGGCTCCGCTGTCGCTTCCTTCGGGGCCACGGCCGATCGCCGCGCGGACCAGCCGCCAGAGCGAGTAGCCGCCCAGGCCGACCGCGACGAGCGTGAGCAGGAACTTGCCGAACGGCTGATGCGCGACCGTGCGCAGCGCGCCCTGCTGGTTCGTCAGCTTGCCGCCGTGGCCGAGTGCCAGCTTCAGAGCGAGGATCCCGATGATCCCGTAGATCAGCGCCCGGGCGACGAAGCCGGCGCGCGAGAGGTACGCGAAAGCGGTCGAGTGGACGAATCCCTCGCGCGCGGCCGCAGGGGTCTGCGCCGATTGGGGCTTCATGCCGGTCTCCCGGGCACGCACACTGTGAGGGCGCCGGCCTCGACGCTCACCTTGAACGCCTTCACCTTCTCGCGGTCTCCGCCGTCGAGCTCGTACAGCACCTTCCTGTTCAACTTGACCTTCACCGTTCGGGCCTTCGTGGTCTGTGCAAACGGGGACTTGCCGGCCGAGCCGACGGCGGTGCGGGCGAGCATGCGGCCCCACTCGAGGATGCCGTCCGCGGTGACGACGCCTAGTTCGAGCTTCCCGTCGTCCGGCCGCGCATCCTCAAACGCCTCCACCCCGCCGAAGAGCTCACCGACATTGCCGAGCAGGATGCAACTCGCCTTGCCCTTGTACCAGCCGACGCCGTCGACTTCGATTTTGGCGCGGAACGGCTTCGAGCGGAGGTTCTCCGAGCCAGTCCACACGTATGCCACACGCCCGAAGCGATCCTTGAGGCCGCCGTCGGCGTCACGGATCATCGCAGCATCGAAGCCGGCTCCGGCCATGACGCCGAATCGTTCGCCATTGAATTTCCCCACGTCGAGCTTGCGCTGCTCGCCGCGCAGACCGATCGCGACAGCTTTCTCGATGTCCTGTGGGATCCCGAGGCTCGTCGCGAAAAGATTCGCCGTGCCCGCGGGGATGATCGCGAGCCGGACCTTCGAACCGGCGAGAACGTCGATGCAGCGTTGCACCATCCCGTCTCCGCCCCAGGCGAAGACGAGCTCCGCTCCCTCCTCGAGCGCCCGGCGAACCTGCGGCGGGGCCTTTCTGCTCTTCGGCACCTCCGTCCATGCCGGATCCTTCACTCCTTCGGCTTCGAGGATGCGACGGAGCTCGGCCAATCCCCCGCCGAGCGTCTTGCCGGAGTGAGCGATCACTGCGACTTTCATCCGCGTGAGCTCGCAGTCCGCGCCTCGGCAGCTGCGCCCGCGGCGCGGCACGCAAAGACGATCACGGTCAACGCCGCCAGGCCGACAAGCAGGCCGCCCGCGATGTCGAGCGGATGGTGCATGCCGCGGTACATCCGCGAGGTCGCGACGAACGCGACCATGGCGATGGCGAACAGCCAGGCGAACACGCGGAACGCCCGATTGGCGTAGCGCGAAGTCAATAGGAGTACTAGGCCGCCGTACACGGCGAGCGACGCGGCGGTGTGACCCGACGGATAGCTGGCGTTGACCGGTAGGTGCTCGAGTCGCACGACCCGCGGCCGGTGGGAGTGGACGACGAGCGTGGTCGCGCGATAAGTCGCCGACTCGACCGCGAGCGCGAAGACGGCGAACGCGGCGATCCGCCAGTGCTTGAAGAGCGCGCAGATCAGTGCGGTCACTCCGGCGACGATCGGCAGCACGACGCCGCCGGCGACGATCGAGCCGATCAGTGAGGCATCGGTTCTCGTGCTCGTCCGGTGGGACGCCAGCCACGTAATGACGTTCTCGTCATGTGTCCCGATCGTCGAGATGTGCTCGAGCACGCGTGTGACAAAGAACCCGAGTCCAATCGAGAGCACGGCTATGACGACGAGGCCGGCGAGCATCGCGACGATGAAGGTCGTGACCGGGTGGGGTGTCCCGAGCGCGCGAGCGAAGCGCTCCGCCCTATCGCCGCGACGGGAATGCAGCACCGGCGCGTCGAGGAAGAACGGAGAGTCGCCGCGTGCAATTCTCGCGCGGCCGGCGGGTGCGCGGATGGGCGTTTCCAGGTTGGTCACCGGGGGCATATGCCCAGCTCGAACGCTCTTCAACCGTTTTCTTTCCCGAAAACTACTTTCACACTCCCATGCCCGTCCTCGTCCTCCTTGCTCTCGCGCTGATCGCCGGCCTGACGGTCGGCCTCGCCGCTTGGCGTTACCCGCGCTCGCCGGCCGCGCCGGAAGTGACGCCGGCCGACGCCGCTCGCAAGGTCGGCGAGGCAGTCGCGCGCCACCCCCGGCTACGGGCGATCCGCGAGGCACGACTCGATCCGGGCGCGGCGACCGGGCTTGCGCTCACACTCGCGCTCGCCGTGGCGATCGGCGGCGGCCTGCTGCTCGGTGTTCTCGCCTACCTGGTCCGATCGAACGCGCATCTGATCGGGATTGACAACGGGGTCGCGAAATGGGGTCACCGGCACTCGTCGACGTCGGAGCTGCACGAGTTGAACGCGATTACCCAGCTTGGCGGTATTTACGCGATCGTCGGGCTATGTCTCGTGCTCGCGGTCGTCGAGACGATCCGCGAGCGAACGATCTGGGTTGTCTCGTTCATCCTTGCCGCAGTCGGAGGGGAGGAGGTGCTGACCACAACCGTCAAGCAACTCGCGGACCGTGTCCGACCGACGTTCAACCCTGCTGCGGCGACGCTCGGGCCGTCGTTTCCCAGCGGCCATTCGGCAACATCCGCGGTGTTCTACGCGACGGCAGCGCTCCTGATCGGCAGGTGGCGTGGCCGCCCCGCGCGTGCCGCATTGGCCGGAGTCGCGGTCGGTATCGCGGTTGCGGTCGCCGCGAGCCGGGTGCTTCTCGACGTCCACTGGCTGACTGATGTGATCGCCGGTCTCGCGCTCGGCTGGGGTTGGTTCGCGGTTTGTGCGATTGCGTTCGGCGGACGCATTCTTCGCTTCGGCATCGCGGCGGAGACGGCTGCGCGCGCGGCCGATGTCGCCGAGTCGACGACGCCTGATCAGGCGGAGCGACCCGTCGTATCCGTGAAATAGGCCGGCGGGAGTACGCTTCCGAGATGGGAAAGGGCTACGCGGAAGGGTCGGCGGTCGAGGAACGGCTCGCGGCGCTCGAGCGTGGCGGCGACGATCTCGATCTCGAGCCCGACGCAGGCAGGGCAGCGGTCTACGGCTCGACCGACAGCGAGCCCGGGCAGCACTTCATTGGCTGGCGCGACGAGGTCGACCCGGACGCGCTCTTCGCCGCGGGCGAAGCTTGGGGAATCCAGATCGTCCGCCGCAAAGACGGGCAGGGAGCTATGAAGTCCGACGCTCCCATTCGTCGAGCAGGCGCTCGACGTGCCGACGCTGCGCGTCGTTGAACGCCACGTGACCGACGACTCGGCGCGCTTCGGCCGGATCGTCGTTCGCGATCGCAGCTTCGAGACGTTCGCGCTGCGGCGACGGCTCGCGAAGCTGCCGCCGAAGCCACCGCAGGAGCGAGACGGTGACCGGCGTCGTACTCATAGACGCTTCGTCCAGATGCCGAGACGCTGGTCAGTCACGAAGCCGACGCGCTCGTAGAGCTGCGGCGCACCGGTCGGGTTCGTCGAGTCGACCTTGAGTCCGACCCGCCGGACGCCTCGCTCCGCATACGCCCGGAACCCTTGCTGCAGGAGCGCCTTGCCGAGACCCCGACCACGTTCACTCTCGTGTACGACGATGTCCTTCACCCAGCCGTGGTCGTCCGACTCCTTCCAGTGCAGCGCGCATCCGACCAGCGCGCCGTCTCGCTCGACGAGGAACCAGAGCGCCGGGTCGAAATCGTTGTGATCGGTCATGAAGGCGAGCCACGCGTCGTGCGTACGGGCCACGTGGTCGCGGTCCCAGCCCGAGTACTCCTGGTCGAGCAGTGCCTGCACAGCTTTGCCGTCTGCGGGGGCGTATGACCGGACGGTGAACCCGGGGGGCCACGACGGCGCGGGAAATTCACCGTCGAGGGCCTTCCACATCCGCAGGATCTCCCGGTCGAGGGCGAAGCCGGTTCGGTCGAGAAGCGCCGTCACGAGCCTGTCGTCGGCCGCCGTCGTGATGGCGACGTGGTCGAAGCCCCGCTCGCGCGCCCGCCCGACGACGAGGGCGATCAGTGCATCACCAGCCTCCGGATCGCGTAAGAGAACCGTTGCCTCTTGTGTCCCGTCCAGTGCGGCGTGGCCGACCAGGCCCTCGTCAGCGACCGCGACCCAGCCGACGTCGTAGCCCGTCAGGTTCCAGCGTTGCCGCACGTGCTCTCGCTTTGTCTCGGGGCTGCTCAGAGCCACCACCGCTCCCAGGTCGTCCCATGTCGTGGCGCGGACCTCGCTCATGGCGCCACGGTAGCCGCGCGCCGACGGCACGTCACCAATCTCGGCGTACAGGTATCGTCTCGATTGACATAGGCAATTCCCAGGCAATCGAGTGACAGGTAGACAGTGCCAGGTAGACAGTGACAGGTAGATGCCGACCCAACTCTTTGGCGATCCGCTGGCCGAACGAGCATCCGCTGACGTGATCGCGGACAGCAAGCTTGCCTATGCACGTCTGCTCTTCGGTGTGGAGCTCCTGGCCACGGATTTCTCTGAACAGGCGATCGCAGCGAAGCAGTTTGACGGAGCGAATCTCGGGCGCCTCGAGTGCGCGTCGGGCGTGTCCCCGATGGATACACCAGCTAAGGGGAGGTGAGGTATGCCGCGCGAGTTCTACAGCGCCAGCGAGGCGGCCCGGACACTCGGAATCAGCCTCGATACGTTGCGTCGTTGGGACAGCAAGGGCCGGATCAAGACGCGACGAGACGCGAGCAACCGACGAATCGTGGCCGCGAAGGAGATCGAGCGGTTGCGAGGAGACGGACGCGCCGAGCAGCAGGTGAGCGCACGGAACCGACTGGGCGGCGTCGTCCGCGACGTGAAGGTCGAGGGGTTGATGGCGCAGGTGGAGTTGGTGATCACCGAGCCCGCGGTGTTGACCGCCATCGTCACAGCCGATGCCGTTGCCGAGCTCGGGATCAAGCGCGGCAATCACATCGTCGCCGTGATCAAGTCGACGTCGGTGATGGTGGAGCACTGATGACCCTCGACCGCCGTCGGCTGGCCCACGCGATCGTCGTCTCGTTCCTCGTCTTCGGCGGCACTGCCGCGAACGCCTCGAGGTCGACCTCGAGCAAGGTGACGGGGATCACCGTGTACGCGGCTGCGTCGTTGACCGACGTGTTTCCGAGAATCGACGGGGGCCCGAAGTACTCGTTCGCGGGCTCGAACACACTTGCTGCTCAGATCGCGCTCGGCGCACCGGCGGACGTCTTCGCATCGGCGAACTCGACCCTGGCCACTCAGTTGTTCGCGAAAGGACTCGTCCAGAAGCCCATCGTGTTCGCGCGCAACCGGCTCGTCCTGGTCGTACCGACGTCGAACCCGGCCGGGATCCACAGCGCCTACGACCTACGGAAGGCAGGAGTCAAGCTCGTGATTGCGGCCGCCGCCGTTCCCGTCGGCGCGTACACGCTGCAGGTGCTGAAACGGATGGCGTTGACGAGCGTCCTCGACAACGTTGTCAGTCGCGAGTCGGACGTTCGCAGCGTTCTCGGCAAGGTCGCGCTAGGCGAGGCAGATGCAGGCTTCGTCTACTCGACCGACGCGAAGACAGTGCGAGGCAAAGTGACGGTGCTGAAGGTGCCGGCTTGGGCGCAGCCGAAGGTCACGTATTCGCTCGCAATCGTCTCGGCAAGCGCGCGCAAGGCTGCCGCGCAGCGGTTCATCAACGAGGTAGTGAGCAAGGCCGGCCAGAAGAAGATGCTCGCCTACGGCTTCCTGCCGATCCCGAAGTAGGCAGGGGGCATCGATGCGCAGGTCAGTGCTCGCATTCGTCTACTTCGCGGCTACGGCCGTTGCGCTCGTCTTTCTCGTGCTGCCGATCGTCGCGATCTTCGTGCACGTTTCGCCGGGGCGGCTCCTCGATCAGTTCTCGAATCCGGTCGTCACCGACGCGCTGATCGTCAGCTTCAAGACCACACTGATCGCGCAGGCGATGGTGTTGCTCTTCGGGACACCGACCGCCTATCTGCTCGCAAGCCGCCGCTTTCCCGGCAGGTCGTTGTGCGTGACGCTCGTCGAGTTGCCGATGGTGTTGCCGCCGGCAGTCGCCGGGATCGGCCTGCTGGCCGCTTTCGGCCGCTTCGGGCTGCTCGGCTCGCCGCTCCGCGCAGCCGGGATCACGATTCCGTTCACGCAGAGCGCGGTCACGCTCGCCGTCGCGTTTGTCGCAAGCCCGCTCTACGTCCGGCAGGCGATTGCCGCTTTCGAAGCGATCGACCCGAACCTGATCGCCGCATCGCGGACGCTCGGAGCCGGCCCGGCCCGGACGTTCTTCAGGGTCGTGCTGCCACTCGCCCGAGGCGGGCTTGCGGCCGGGGAGGCGCTTGCCTTCGCGCGGGGCCTGGGCGAGTTCGGCGCCACGATCATGTTCGCCGGCAGCCTGCAGAAAGTCACCCAGACCCTGCCCCTCGCGATCTATGCCGAGTTCGAGGTCAACTTTGACGTTACGCTCGCGATCAGCGCGCTCCTCGTCCTGATCAGCGCAGCTCTGCTGATCTCCCTCAAGCTGACATCCCTATGGCAGCCCTCAGAGCAGACTTCGCCCTCCCGCTTCGCTCCTTTGCGCTCGAGCTAGCGCTCGAAGTCGGCGACACGGTCGCCCTCGTCGGACCATCCGGCGCGGGCAAGACGTCCGTGCTGCGCGCGATCGCCGGGCTCGTCCGCCCTCCCCGCGGCACGATCTCGCTCGCCGACGATGTGTGGCTCGACAGTGACCGCAACATCTTCCGCAAGCCCGACGAGCGGCGCGTCGGGCTCGTCTTCCAGGAGTACGCACTCTTCCCGCACATGACTGTCCGCCAGAACGTCGCGTACGCCGGCAAGGAGCGCGCGGACGAATACCTCGAGCGCTTCAGGATCTCCCACCTCGCCGACGCGCGTCCGGCCGC
Source organism: uncultured Actinomycetes bacterium (assembly GCA_963847845.1). Taxonomy (GTDB): domain Bacteria; phylum Actinomycetota; class Thermoleophilia; order Gaiellales; family Gaiellaceae; genus PALSA-600. Next base: position 87,021 of record CAWKBI010000003.1, on the reverse strand, counting down.
GCTCTCGGGCGGCGAGCGGCAGCGAGTCGCCTTGGCCCGCGCGCTGGCACGCGACCCGGGGACGATCCTGCTCGACGAGCCTCTCTCGGCGCTCGACACCCACACGAAGGACGCCGTGCGTGCCGAGCTGCAGGAGCTGCTCGGCGAGTTCTCACTGCCGACGATCCTCGTCACGCACGACTACGAGGATGCCGCCGCTCTCGCCGACCGGGTCGGTGTGCTCGTCGACGGCTGCCTCCGCCAGCTCGCGACCCCGAGCGAGCTCGTCGACCGGCCGACGGACTCGTTCGTCGCGTCCTTCACCGGCGCGAATCTGCTCCACGGTCACGCAAGCCGGTTCGATGACGAGCTCACGGCCGTTCGGCTCAGGTCGGGGGAGGTGATCTACTCGACCGACCGTGGCGAAGGCGAGGTCGGAGTCGTCGTCTATCCGTGGGATGTCTCGGTCGGAAGGGTCAGGCACGACGACTCCGCGTTGAACGTGATCGATGCCGAGATCGGGTCGGTCGTGACGGTCGGGAACCGCGTGCGCGTCCGCGTCGGGCCGGTCACGGCCGAGGTGACGGTCGCCTCTGCGTCGAAGCTCGAGCTGGCCCGCGGCGGGACGGCGGTGGCGACCTTCAAGGCGACCGGCACGCGCCTCGTGCCGCTCGCCTGAACGGCGTTCCGAGAGAGGGCCGCGGTACGCTGCGCTGCCAAGCCCCCATCGTCTAGTGGCCTAGGACGCCGGCCTTTCACGCCGGTAGCGCGGGTTCGAATCCCGCTGGGGGTACTTCAGGCGCACGGCCCGCGCAGCACAAGCTCGGTATGGAGCGGCCGGTAGCCGTAGCTTGCGTTCAACGCGAGCATCTGCTGCAGGCGAAGCTCGGTGGCCGTCTGCAGGGTGCTGACGTCGTGAGCCTTTGCCCAGGCGATCTGCGCGTTCTTGATCGCGCGAGCAAGCCCGCGCCCGCGGGCGTTGCGCTTGATCGCCAGAAAGCCGTTTTTCCACTGCTCGCCGTCGCGCTCGAGGTAGCCGTAGCCGCGCACGCGCCCGTGATCGTCGAGCGCGATGAAGTACGCGTCTGCAGCATGCAGGTCGAGTCCCCAGGTACGCCAGTTCTCGAACGGCGGCATGCGCTGGTCGGCCCGGCCCGGCTGGTCGGGATACGCCTCGCAGGCGACCTCGTACAACTGCGCGGCGAGATCGGGCCGCGCGGCGAATGTCGTCAAAGGCAGACCCGGCGGCTCGGGGTCAGCCGTCTCGTGGACGTCGAGCTCCGAGATCAGGTAGCGACGCACGATCTCGTACTCGCGCGCCTCGAGGAACGCCGCTACCGCCGGCGTCTGGTCGGTCGTCCAGACCTCGAGCCCGTCTTTACCGATCGCGCGCGCGGCAGCCGACGCCGCTCTCCAGTTGGCCTCGTCGGGCTCGCGCAGCCACACCTCCGCGTACGGCAGGTGCTCAAGCCCGGGCAGCGGCTTGACGTCCATCGGCAGATTGTCGCGCTACGGTTCATACCTTCGGGCGGTTAGCTCAGCTGGGAGAGCACCTGCCTTACAAGCAGGGGGTCGGGGGTTCGAGCCCCTCACCGCCCACTCACTCACTCGCAAACCGCCGTGGCTCCGCTTCGGGAGGGGGTTGGTCGCGGTGGCCAGCCCCCCTCCCACAACACCGGTCGGCGCCGTTCAGGGCGAGGCGGTGTCCACCTTGGTCACCGTCCAGTAGACCGCGAACGAGCCATGGGTGCCCGTGTTGGCCCCGAAACCGCCGCCATTCGGAAGATGCGCGACGCCGTGGAACGGAATCGTCACCTCCCCACCCGCGACGACATTCGCCGCGCCGGGTGCGAAGGTCCCGGTCCCGTTCGTTCCGCCGGCGATTCCTGCTGAGATGCTGTCGATCCCTCCGTTCGCACCGGCACGGTTGTCGTCGACCAGCGTGCCCGTGACCACATAGTCGCCGGCGGGCAAGCCGGTGATCCCCTGTCCCTGGGCGTAGTAGGCGTTGCTCGGGCCGATCTTGCCCGGATCGCCCTTCGAGCCTTTGTCTCCCTTGTCGCCCTTTAGGCCGAAACAGTTGCTTGACCGAGAACGGCGGTCACACTCGGTCAGCGCCCTGCGCCGAAGTACGCTTCGGCTCGCCGCTCACGACCGCCAAAGGTTGCCCGACTCAGTAGTTCTCCGAAGCAGAAGCGCCGCAGTCCCCGGATGTGCCCAGAGCAGGCGCGGCCCTACGTTGAAGAGATGTCGCATCCTTCAGCGTCGTTCAGCGCGACCGTCCGCGTCCGTCTCGCGGATCATCCCGGCACGTTTGCAGGGCTGGCCGCAGCTGTCGGCGCGGCAGGCGCCTCACTCGGCGCCATCGATCTCGTCCGCGCCGAGCAGGGAACCAAAGTCCGCGACGTGACAGTCCTGACCGAGAGCGCCGAGCACCTCGAGAACGTAGTCGCCGCTGCACGACTCGTCGACGGGGTCGATGTGGTGCACGTCTCCGATCGCACGTTCCTCACCCATATCGGCGGCAAGATCGAAGTTGTCCCACGCGTGCAGGTGAAGACCCGCGACGACCTCTCGATGGTCTACACCCCAGGCGTCGCTCGAGTTTCGCGGGCGATCGCCGACGATCCCGAGCGTGTCTGGTCGCTGACCATGAAGCAGCACATGGTCGCGGTCGTCACCGACGGCTCTGCAGTGCTCGGCCTCGGCGACATCGGCCCCGAAGCAGCGCTACCCGTGATGGAAGGGAAAGCGATGCTGTTCAAGGAGTTCGGCGAGGTCAACGCTTTCCCCATCTGCCTCGCGACGAAGGACGTCGACGAGATCGTGACGATCGTCAAGGCGATCGCTCCAGGCTTCGGCGGCATCAACCTCGAGGACATCTCAGCGCCCCGCTGCTTCGAGATCGAGCGGAGGTTGCGGGCCGAGCTCGACATCCCGGTCTTCCACGACGACCAGCACGGAACGGCGATCGTTGTCCTGGCGGCACTGGTCAACGCGCTTCGCGTCGTCGGCAAGGATCTTGCCGACGTCAAGATCGTGACGACCGGATGCGGCGCAGCCGGCACGGCCGTCACGAAGATCCTGCTGAATGCCGGAGCGCGACGGATCATCGGGTGCGACGAAGGCGGGGCCCTGTATCGCGGACGCCAGGGACTGACCGACGCCAAGTGTGAATACGCCGCGCTGACCAACCCTGACGACGAGCGTGGCAGTGCGGACGATGTCCTTTGCAACGCGGACGTCTTCATCGGGCTGTCGGTCCCCGGAGCGATCACACGTCAGGGCGTCGAGCGCATGTCAGCCGGCTCGATCGTGTTCGCGCTGGCCAATCCGCGCGGTGAAGTCGAGCCTGAGGAGATCGAGGATCTTGCCGCGGTGATCGCCACCGGCCGCTCCGACTATCCGAACCAGATCAACAACGTCCTCGCTTTTCCGGGGGTCTTCCGCGGTGCTCTCGACGTCCGGGCGCGCTCGATCACGCCCGAGATGGAGATCGCGGCTGCCCATGCGATCGCCTCGGTGATCGCCCCGAACGAGCTTTCGGCCGACTACATCGTGCCGAGCGTGCTGGCCCGAGACGTTGCTCCGGCGGTCGCTAAGAGCGTTGCCGACGCTGCTCTCGCGGCGGGCGTCGCGCGCGGCGAGCTCACGCTCGCGAACATCTAGACGCGGTCGAAGCTAGCGGTCGTCCGGCCCGATCAGGGCGATCACGTTCGAGCGCGGGGCGGCCCGGCGGGCGTCGAGGCGCGCGGCCAGGTCGGCAACGCGGTCGTCGAACTCGTCCTCGTCCGCCTCGGCGGCCGCTGCATAGAGAGCGGGCCAGCGCTGTGCCCGCCAGTGGCGGAGCAGGCTGTAGTCGACGTTGTCATCCATCGGCTCCGATATCGGCCGGATGGCGGCTCGACTTGAGCGGCTGAGGTAGGTTCGTCGGGTGGAGCCCGGCGATTCCGAGCTCGTGGCGGCCCTGCGGGCGGGTGACGAGGCAACATTCGAGCGGCTCGTGCGCGAGTGGCACTCGCCGCTCTTGCGGGTCGCGCAGATCTTCGTACCGTCACGGGCCGTCGCAGAAGAGGTGGTCCAGGAGACGTGGCTCAGGGTCCTGAACGCACTCGACAGGTTCGAGGGCCGCTCGTCGCTGAAGACCTGGGTGTTCCGCATCCTGGTCAACACGGCGAAGACCCGCGCTCAGCGGGAGGGCCGTGTTCTGCCGTTCTCGGCGCTCAACAACCCGGCGCGGATCCCTGAGGCGGCTGTCGATCCCGACCGTTTTCGCCCGGAGGACGACGAGCGGTACCCCGGGCACTGGTCGTCCCCGCCGCGCGACCTGCCCGAGGAGCGCCTGCTCGCCGCCGAGACCCGTGAGCAGATCGCGGCCGCGATCGACGCCCTTCCCGCCACACAGGCGGCCGTGATCCGGCTTCGCGATGTCGACGGCTGGTCGTCGGAAGAGGTCCGTAACGCGCTTGATCTCTCGGATGTCAATCAACGTGTTCTCCTACACCGGGCGCGCGCCAAAGTGCGGCAAGCGCTCGAGGATTACCTCGCACCCCTATGACGATCATCGACACAGAAGCACTCGGCTGCCAGGAACTGGTCGAGCTGGTGACGGACTATCTCGAGGGGGCGCTCGAACCTGCCGACCTGCTCCGCTTCGAAGGACATCTCGCGGGCTGTGACGGGTGCACGCGGTATCTCGCGCAGCTACGAAAGACGATCGAGCTCGCCGGCACGATCACGACCGACGACCTGACGCCGTCCGCCGAGCGCGCGTTGGTGCAGGCGTTCAGTGGGTGGGCGAGCAGCTAGAGCCCTGCTGCTCGGCGAGCACCACCTGTGCGACCAGGACCCCGACCGCCCGCTGCTGCGCGAAAGCCTCGGTAGTGCTCTGCACGCCGTAGAAGGATGAGGTCCCGTCCGCCTGGAGCGTCACGTCGGCGGGAGCGTTGTGCGGGACGCAGACGGTCACAATCTGCTGGACAACATTCGAGGTTGCGTCGACCGGCCAGCTCCCGCTGTTCGAACGCAGGACGGAGTGGCGCGACACGTGCTGCGGTGCGCTAAGTGCCACCGTGAGCGTCCGCTCGACGGCCGTCTTCTGCCCCGTGGCCGGGAAGACACGGATCCGGGCGGTGCGGTTGGGCCGCGTCCAGCCGTCCGGATAGAGACCGTAGGAGACCCAGTCGGCCCGCCATGGGCGGACCGGGAAGACGATCGACACGTCGCGCTGCGTCGAGAGCAAGCGGCCTTCGACGTGGAAACGTGAGTCGGCCACCGCCTGCGCGACGTACGAGTCGACGTCGAAGTTCGCGAGTCCGGTGCGTGGATCGAAGCGTAGGTCGACCTTCGGGAAGCTGCCCGGCGGTGTGCCCGAGAACTGGTTCGGCGCCGAGGCCTCACGGTCGACCGACTTGTTCCAGAACTCGAAGTCCCACCAGAAGCCGATGTTCGAGTAGTAGTCGCCACGGATCAGTGGGTACGGGACCATGACCGCCTCGGAGTTCGTCGTGATCGTCCGGTCGACCCAGCCGAAGACGATGCTCTGGTCGAGCGTCAGCGGCAGGCCCGACGTGCCGTTGACCGCGAAGAGCCGCTTGAACGCATATCCGGTCTCGGCGGGTAGCGCGACCAGCAGGAGCGCGGCGAGCCCGATCGCGAGCGGTGTTCGCGGTAAGAGCAGCGCGCCTTCGGCGTAGGCGACCGCCAGCACGAGTGCGGCGACGATCAGGAAGATCCGCGCCCCGTTGAGACCGTCGAGCGAGCGCAGCAGCCAATCGTTCAGGATCGACGCAGGGGTGTCGGCGTTCAACTTCTCGAAGGGCGTGAGCGGCGCATTCCAGAAGCCCAGCGCGAGTAGCGCGACGGGCACGGCCAGCGACCAGCGCGGCCCGCGCGTGGCGCTCACGCCTGCCGCGAAGGCGACCAGCAAGAGCGGCGTCAGATAGAAGAGATATCGCTCACGGACGAGCCCGCCGCCGAACCGCAGGTCGAACGACGCGACCTCGACGGTCAACGCGGCGATCGAGATCGCTGCGAGCCACGCGAACGAGCTTCGCTCGCTGCTCTCGCTCGATCCCAGGTTGGAGACGAGCCAGGCACCGCCGATCACGAACGGAAGCAGGCCGCCGCCGAGCGCGACGATCGCGAGATGCGCGGGTGCCGCGCGCCAGAGCTCGAGCGGCAGCGGATTTCCATGCGCGGTCGTCGAGTAGGTGCCGAGCAGGCCATGGCCGGAGAGGACGACAACGATCGCCGCGAGCGCGCCGGCGGCGTATGCGACGACGAGCGCGGCGTGAGCACGCAGCGTCTCGCGCAATCGTCGTTCGGTCGCCGCGCGCAACACGATCGCGAGCGGCAAGACTGCTGCGAGCGCATAGAACTGCGTCCGGCCGAGCACTGCCAGCACGATGCCGGCGACGGCGAGCAGGTCGTTCCGCACCGACGGGCGCGCGATCGCGGCCTGCATCGCGAGCGCCGCCCACGCGAATGCCGGGTACGCCGCCACCTCCGTGAGCAGGAACGACGAAAGTACGATCCAGGGCACGGTCACGGTCGCGACCGCGACCACGTAGGGCAGCCAACTGTTGCCGGTGACACGCCGCGCGAGAAGATACGCAGGGATCGCAGCCGACGACATCACGAACGCGTTGATGACGTGCGCCTGGTGCAAGCCATGCAGGACGGCGCCGTGTCGGAACGCCGGCGCGATCACCAGCGGGTACAGCTGATTGATGTTCGCGACCGCCGCCCGGTGCACCTGCGGGAGCGGCGAATGGGTGTGCGCGATGCTGATCCCGAGCCGCTCGTAGAGCAGTTCGTCGGTCATCACGAACCAGTCGGCGACACGGCGCGTGAACAGGGAGACTCCCGCTCCCAGAGCCACCCAGAGCAGGACAATCGAGAGAACGGGCAAAGCTGTCCTGTGAACGCGCATCCCGGCACCCTAGATAGGAACCACGACCCGTTCGACCCCTCTTTACATGCCGATCAAAGAGGCCCGGTACCGTCTCGCGTTCGCCCGGAGAGCCAAGAGAAGGAGGATGCCCGTGCAGAAAACCGCACGCTTTGCGCTGGTCGCGCTCGTCACGTTGATCGCCGTTCCCGCGGCCACGACACACGCAGCGACCCGAATGCCGATTGGATTTTTCGATGACAGCTCGTTCCGGTTCTCACCGGCGCGTGAGCAGAATCTCGAGGCAGCTGCCGCCGCAGGAGCTTCTGTCATCCACACGACCGCCAACTGGGCGACGATCGCGGCGACCAAGCCCGCGAACGCGAGCGACGGAGATGATCCGGCGTACGCTCTCGGCGACCTCGACGAGCTCGTCTTCCAGGCGGGCCTGCACGGGCTGCGCGTGATGGTCGACATCACCGGCACACCCAAGTGGGCGAACGGCAACAAGACGCCGAACAACATGCCGAAACGGCTCTCCGACTTCACGACCTTCTCCCGGATGCTCGCGACCCGGTATAACGGCCGGACAGGGCACGGGACCGTCTCGTTGTGGGCGGTCTGGAACGAGCCGAACATCCAACTCTTCCTGACGCCGCAGTTCGTCGGCAAGCGCCTCGTCGGCCCGGCCAACTACGGCAAGCTGCTCAAGGCGGCGTACGCCGGGATCAAGGCGGGCAACCCACTTGCCAAGGTCGCTGCCGGGGAGACGTCTGCGCGCGGCCGCGACAAGCCGCTCGCCGGAGTCAGCGGCAGCATCGCGCCCGGCACGTTCGCGCGGCTGCTCGGCAAGGTGAAGGGACTGAAGTTCGACGCGTGGGCACATCACCCGTACCCGACGTCGCCGAATCTGCCGCCGTTGCAGAAGGTGCGCTATCCGAACGTGACGCTCTCGACCCTGCCGACTTTTGAGAAGACGCTCAAGACGGCGTTCCACCGGGTGGTTCCGATCTGGATCACCGAGTACGGCCACGAGACGAAGCCCGGCGAGCCGAAGGGCGTCTCGACCGCCACGCAGGCCAAGTACGCGAGGCAGGCGCTGACGGTCGCCAGGGCCGACCCCGACGTCCAGATGTTCATCTGGTTCGTGTTCCGCGACTCGTCCGGCAACCCGTGGCAGAGCGGTCTCGAGCTGCCGAGCGGGGCGCACAAACCCGCGTTCGCGTCGTTCAGCGCGGTGGCGCGGGTCACCGACGGACAGACCGTCACGGCCAAAGTGGGCAGGGCGCCTCTGATCACGATCTACTTGCCGTACCTCAGCCATTACACGGCGACGGGGTCGGAGATCGGTGTCTACTACACCGTCTACGACGGCTCGAAGATCGTCGCGCGGGCCACGCCGACGGCGGCGCTGGGGGCCGATCAGTCGGTCAGGTTCGTGCCGGCGTTCACTCCTGCGAAGAAGCACACGTACACGGTCGTCGCCATCGCAAACGAGGCGAACGGCCATTCGGAGACGCGCACGACCTTCGTCAACGTCGCCTGATCGAGGTCGAGGCTCGTGCGCTCTCAGGAGCGCACGAGCCTCAGCACGACCGCGACCGCGCCGACCGCTGCGGCGACTCCGACCGCGGCGATCAGCACTCCGGCCGACGCCGAGACGGCGGCGGCAGCCAGCAGCACGAAGTTGACGAGCAGCGCTGCTGCCGCCAGCACGGTCAGTGTCGCGACGCGCCGGACGACCAGTGACGGCTCCGAGCGGATTCGCGCATCGTGATCGATCGACCAGGCTGCGAGCTCGGCCGCCACGAGCAGTAGCACGCCGATCACGGACGCCCAGCCGTCGACGATCGACTTGCCCTCACGCGTGGTGACGTAGCCGCCTGCGGCGATCACGATCGCCCACGGGATCGTCGCCGCCCAGCGAAGGACGAGCCCGAGCAGCAGCAGCGCGACGGCGAACGCCGAGGCACCGGCCGCGATCCCGGCAAAGCGGCCGCCGGCTGCGGTCGCGTACACGCCCGCTCCGGCGAGCGCAGCGAGGGCGCCCCCGCCGGTGATCAGGCGCGCGCGTGCCGGGCGTAGCGCCTGAATGCCCGCACCTCCTCGAGAACCGCCTGCAGCGGTGCCGCCCGGTCCCACTCGACCACGGCGACGCCCGCCCGTTGGAGACGATGACGCAGCGCGTCCCGCCGAAGCGTCCAGACGTCGTAGGCGAGCGCGTCAAGCCCGCGCGCCGGACGCGGCGTGAACGGCACCGGCGACACGTCGATCACGGCGAGGTCGAAGCCGCGCGCTCGCAAGTCGAGCAGCGCGCCCACCGACCTCGGGTCGAGCAGCGGCGAGAGGGCGATCACGAGCGCACTCGGAGGCAGCGTCCGCCTCGGGATGACGTCGATCTCCTTCCAGTAGTACGAGAGGAAGATCTGTGTGTCGAGCAGCGCATCGATGATGCGATACAGCTGCACCATTCCGGTACCGGGAACGAGCCAGCGGAGGATGCCGCCGAAGCTGATCAGCCCGACGCGGTCGCGCCGCCGTACGTACGCGTCCGCGAGCGTCGCCGTCGCGCGCACCGCGAGGTCGAGCGTGCCCTCGTCGCCGCGTCGCGCCTCCGCGAACGAGTCGACGAAGAGGATCACGTCCGTGTTGCGCTCCGGATGGCTTTCGTTCACCCACAGGTCGCCACGCCGCGCGCTCGCCCGCCAGTTGACGCGCTTCAGAGTGTCGCCGGGCGTCCAGAGCCTGATATCGGCGAACTCGATCCCCTCGCTCTTCGTACGGGCGACCTCGTTGCCGGTGAACACCTGGGTCTCGGCCGGAGTGATGATCCGCCGTAGCACCTCTTCGCGCGGGTACGTCCGAAGCTCCGGTCGGGTGCCGGCCGTCGCCTCCCAGGTGAGGAGACCCAGGGGATCGCGAGCGCGTAGGTAGGTCGGCCCGATCAGATGGCCGCCCCACCGAACCGCTCGCAGCTTCAGCTCGAGCTCGCGGCGCTCGCCGGTGCGCAGGCGAAGCGCCACCGGGTTGCGTCCCTCGGCCAGCTCGATACCGTCCGGCAGTCGCGCGTACAGGTCGAGCCGGTCGATCGGAGCGCGCGCCTCGAGCACGATGCGTGCCGGCACCTCGTCACCCTCGAGAGCGCGCCCGGTCTCGAGCGTCACCTCGACCGAGAGCCTCGGCGGGGTCGCGAGCGCCAGGCCGGCGCAGAGCGCGAGCAGGAACGGAGCAGTCAATGCGACCAGCTCCGGCCTCGCGAGTACGAGCGCCGTCAGCAATCCGACCGCCGACACGCTCGCGTACGCGGCGAGCTTCGGCGTCGCGTAACGCGTCAATGTGCGGGTTCGACCGTCAAGTCTTCGGCGGCGGGCGTCGGAACTGTCTCGAGCCGTTCGCGCACGACGTCCTCGGCCGAGACGCGCTGAACCCACAGCTCGGGCCGCAACGTGAGGCGATGGGCAAGCGCCGGCACCGCGACGGACTTGACGTCGTCGGGGGTCACGTAGTCGCGGCCGTCGAGCGCGGCGCGGCAACGGGAGAGCTTGAGCAGCGCGAGCGAGCCGCGAGGCGAGGCGCCGACCTGGATCGACTGTGCCGTCCGGGTCGCAGCGACCACGTCGACCATGTACAGCCCGACCGGCTCCGACACGTGGACCTCCTCGCAGGCCGCCTGCATCGCGAGCAGCGTCTGGCGGTCGACGACAGGGTCGAGATCGACGTTGTCACGACCCCGTTCGGCTCTGCTCGCGAGCATCTGCCACTCGTCCTCGCGGCTCGGATAGCCCACGGACATGCGCAGGAGGAAGCGGTCGAGCTGCGCTTCGGGAAGCGGATATGTCCCCTCGTACTCGATCGGGTTCTGGGTTGCGAGTACGAGGAACGGCGGTTCGAGCACGCGTGTCTCGCCCTCGCTCGTCACCTGGCGCTCCTGCATCGCCTCGAGCAGCGCCGCCTGGGTCTTCGGTGGGGCGCGGTTGATCTCGTCGGCGAGGAGCAGGTGCGCAAAGATCGGGCCGGGACGGAACTCGAAGTCCGCCTCGCGCTGATTGAAGATCGACGAGCCGGTCACGTCGGACGGCATCAGGTCCGGGGTGAACTGGATCCGTGAGAAGTCGAGCGAAGTGGCGCTCGCGAAGGATCGGGCCATCAGCGTCTTCGCGAGCCCGGGGTAATCCTCGATCAGGACGTGGCCGTCCGCGAGCAGGCCGAGCATCAGCAGTTCGAGTGCGTCGCGTTTGCCGACGACCGCCTTCTCGACCTCGTCGAGGATGCGCTTCGAGATGCGGCCGACCTCGTCGAGATCCATCGTCACTCGTCACATCTTCTCAAGGTCGGCGACGAGGGCGCGAAGCTCGGCAGCTGTGATGCCTTTGCCGAACCGGTCTTCGGGCGCGGGACGGTCGGGGCGGAGAAGCTCCCACCAGCGCCCGAGCGTCTCGGGGCTCGGCGAGCGTCCCGACCGCTCGAGTCGCGCTTGCGCGATCTCCCGCAGGTGGGGCACGAGCCGGAAATGCAGGTCGTAGGCGGAGGCGGTGGCGAGCGTCACCTCACGCTCCAGCTTCTCGAGCTCCGGCAGCTGCCTCTGCGCCCGGCCGGTCTCCGTCAGCGCCACGGCGAGCTCGGAGCGCGACCGGCGCGGGATCGCGTCGCCGGCCGCAGCGACTACGGCGAGCATCAGCAGGCCGCCGACCACGAACACATAGGCGTGCAGCGTCACGTTGCGGACGCTCGGTTGAGCGGCCGCGATGTAACCCACCACGACCGAGGCACCGACGAACAGGATGATCAGGTCGAGCAGATGGCGCCTCATGCCGCCGTCCCGCGCAGGTCGTCGCGGATCTCGCGCAGCGCGCCGATCGCATCCTGCTTCATCGTCGAGTCGATCTCATGGCGGCTGAACTTCGCCTGCTCGAAGAGGGAAGTGAGGCGCTTGACTGCGTCGGCGCGCGCGGTCAGCCCGAGCAGGATCCTGCGCAGGTACTCGAGCGGTGTCTCGCTCGGGAGACGCCTGAGGCCATGACGGGCCAGCACTCCTTCCATCCGCGCGTAAGCGGCGATCACGGCTCGGCGCGCATCCGGCTCGGCTTCCAGATCGTCGATCGCATCGGACATCGACGCCGCCAGGTCCGCTGCGACCGTTGCGGCGCGGTCAAGCGGAACCGCACTGCGGCGCTTGCGGCGCCGGTAGCTGACGTACAACGCGGTACCGGTCCCGGCGATCCCGACCAGCGCGATCCAGAACACGGTCCACTCGAACTGCGGGTTGTACTTCGACGCCGCCTGGCGCGCGCTCGCCTGGTCGAGCGTGTCCTTGGCCTTCTGCAGTGCGGAGGTGTCGTTGCCGAAGAGGTGACCGTGATGCCGCTTGATGTAGACGATCACGATTCCGATCATCAGGAAGAACGCGCCCGTCAGGACGTTCTGGATGACGCGCGAGCGGAGGCTCTTCCGCTGAACCCCGCCCTCGCGTGCTTGCATCATGAATCCCCAGATCGCGACGGGGATCGCAAGCACGAAGACGATCAGGAAGGCCGTGAAGGCGTAGTTGACGTACCCGGGGGTGGGCTGCGCGTTCGACGAGTGCCCGAACCCGCTCCGGCTCGCGAACGCGACGACGACGAGCAGCGCCAGCAGCCCGAGCGCGACGAGGGCGAGGCGGGCATTGCGTCCGGTGGAGGGCTCGAGCGGCTGCATGCGCTGCGAGAACTTAGACGTCAGCGGGGGAAATCAGTTTTAGGCCGCGGTTAACGCCGAGGCCGGTAGGCTCCCGCGGATGGCGGCTCTCGAAGGCAGGAGAGCGATCGTGACGGGCGCGTCGAGCGGGATCGGCGCAGCAACGGTGCGAGCGCTCGAGGAGGCAGGCGCACGCGTGTATACGGGCTCGCGGCGCCAGGGCAACCTCGATGTCACCGATGCCACCAGCTGCGCCCGCTTCGTCGAGGACGCACTCGACGCTCTCGGCGGGCTCGACATCCTGGTCAACAACGCCGGCCTCGCCCGCGGCCGCGATCCTGCGTGGGAAGCCGCGGAGACCGACGAGCGCGAAGTGATCGAGACGAACGTGCTCGGGTTGATGCGGATGACCCGGCTCTGCCTGCCGCACCTGATTGGCGGCGGCAACGGCCACATCGTCAACCTCGGCTCGGTCGCCGGAATCTGGTCGTATCCCAGTGGCTCGTCGTACGTTGCGTCGAAGTTCGCCGTGCACGGCTACACGCGCGCGCTCCGCGACGATCTCCACGGTCTGCCCGTGCGGGTCACGAACATCGCCCCAGGTCTCGTCGAGACCGACTTCTCGAAGGTGCGGTTTCACGGCGACGAGGAACGGAGCAAGGCCGTCTACTCGGACGTCGCGATGGGTGGGCCGCTTGTCGCCGAGGATGTGCCGACTGCATCATGTTCGCGCTGACGCGGCGGGCGAACGTGAACATCGACGAGATAGTCGTGCTGGCGCTCGCACAGGTCTCCGGCTCGAACGTCCTCCGCGAGAGCTAGAAGCTAAGCAGCTCGTCGTTCGAGCGTCCGCACGTCGTGCGAGAGCAGCACAGGGGCGGTCGCACCGACGACGAGCACCGCGCAGCCGATCAGCGTCGCGCGTGTGCCGACTGCCGACGCAACAGGCCCGAGCACGGCAAGCGCCGTCGGCATCAGCGCCCATGAGCCGAGCGCGTCGTACGAGTAGAGCCGCGACAGTTTCTCCTGCGGGATCTCCTGTTGCATCGCGGTGTCCCAGAGGACTCCGAAGATCTCGACGCTGAAGCCGGCGACGAAGCCTGCGCCGATCACGACTACGAGCGGGGCTGGACGTGCAAGGGCGAGCAGCGGCAATGCCATCGGGAAGACCGCGAGTGTCGCGACGAAGAGGATGCGCTGCGGCCGCCAGTGCAGCATCATGACCCCGGAGAGCACGAGCCCGACCGACGTCGCTGTCAGCACGCCGCCCCATGCCGCAGCGCCGCCGAGGTGCCGCTTCGCCACGGTGGGGCCGAGAACGCTGATCGCGCCGCTCTCGAAGGCGTTCACGATCCCGAACTGCAACACGATCGCCCAGAGCCAGCCTCGCGACCAGAAGTCGGCCCAACCCTCGCGAAGCTCGCGGAGAACGGTGCTTCCTTGCACGCGCAACCCGGGGGGGAGGTGCATGGCGGCGATCGCGGTTGCCGCGACGCCGTAGCTGACCGCGTCCACGGCAATCGCCCAGCCGGGGCTCGAGGCCGCAACGAGCAGACCGCCGAGGGCCGCGCCGATGATGTTCGTGCCGTTCAGGCCGAGCCGGAGCGCCGCGTTCGCCTGCTGCTGCAGCTCGACTGGGACCGTCTGGGGCACGATTCCGGAGCTGGCGGGGAAGAAGAACGCCGATGAGCCGCCGTTCAGCAGCGCGAGCAGCGCGAGCTCCCAGATCTGCGCGTGCCCCGTCAGGAGCAGTGTCGCGACCACCGCCTGGGTGGCGCCGCTGATCACGTTCGCCGAGACCATCACGACATGCCGAGGCAGCCGATCTGCCCAGACCCCGCCGAACAGGAGCAGGACGATCGTCGCGATCGATCGGGAGGCGAGGACGATCCCGAGATCGGTCGTCGACCCCGTCAGGTCGAGCACGGCGAAGGCGAGCCCGACCGGCGCCATCGCGCTGCCGAGCATCGAGATCGTCCGCCCGGCGAAGAGCAGGCGAAACTCGCGCTCGCGGAGCGGGCCGAACCGACTCATCGACTAGCGCCGTGTTTCCCAGTAGCGCTTGAGACCCTGCCAGGACTGCCAGAACGGCGCGACCCGGTCGTACCCATCGGCCTCGTCACCCGCGTCCGCAAGCGCAGCCTCGACGAATTCGTCCTGGCCCATCCCGTCTCGGACGCGGACCGCCCACCGATCGAGCTCGGCCTCGAGCCGGTCGAGGTGCGCGCCGACGTCGTCATGAACGCCGAAGTGGATCAGCGCCAGCCGATCAGGATCATGCGCCCGGATCGAAGCGACGGTCCCGTGCCACCCTTCGACGTCGAGGTCGGGCGGAGGCGAGACGGGCAGCACGTACCGGGAGCCGGGCATCCGCACGCCCGCGGCGTCACCGGCTAACAACGTGCCGTCCCGGAGGTAGCTCACGTGATGTGACGCATGGCCGCGGGTCGGGAAGCAGTCCCAGCCAAGCACGTTTCCGGTCGCGATCCGGACGTTCTCCTCGGGGACCGCGGCGAGCTCCCCCCAGAGCGCGTCGAAGAGATCACCGTACAGGCGGCGGGCGGAGCGCTCCAGGCGGGAGGGGTCGACGAGATGCGGAGCGCCGACGTCCGAGACCCACACCGTCAGGGCGGGATGCTCGCGAACGAGCGGTCCCGCGGCGCCGGCGTGGTCGAGGTGGATGTGCGAGAGCATCAGGTGCCGGAGGTCCGTCAACTCGAGGCCGTGCGCCGCGAGGCCGTCGTGGAGCGCTGGGAGCGTCGACGTCGGCCCGCAGTCGAAGAGCGCGAGCCCCTCGTCGGTTTCGACCACGTACACGCCGATCGAGCGCGAACGGCCTCCGAACTGGAGATCGATCAATCTCAACGCTGCCATAACGCCATCTTCGCAGTCGGCTTCCTACCGTTCCCGCGATGAGGTGGCTGATCGCAGTCGTTGCCGCGCTCGTGGTCGTTCCGGTTGCGAGCGCGGAACTCGCTCCGGCCCAGCCGTTCGCCAACACCGAAGCCAGGCTGATCCACTACGTGGCGCACGACGGGGTGCGGCGAGCGGCCTGGCTGCTGCTGCCGGTCGCCGTCCACGGATCGATCCCGCTGATCATCTCGCCGCACGGTCGCGGTGTCGACGCGGACGAGAACGCTCTCATCTGGGGAGATCTTCCGGGCGAGGGCGGTTTCGCCGTCATCAATCCGGCCGGTGAGGGGCGCCGGCTGCACTGGTTCTCGTGGGGCGCGCCCGGGCAGATCGCCGACCTCGCGCGGATGCCCGCGATCGCACGCGCGCACGGCGTCCACGTCGACCGTCACCGCGTGTACGCGTTCGGCGGTTCGATGGGAGGCCAGGAGACGCTCCTGCTCATGGCGCTGCATCCGCGCCTCCTGGCGGGCGCTGCCGCGTTCGATCCCGCGACGGATCTGCGGCGGCGTTATTACGACTTCGCCACACTCGAGCACGGGCGGACGTTACAGAGACTTGCCCGTGAAGAAGTTGGCGGCACGCCGACACAGGTTCCCGGCGCGTACGCCCGACGCAGTCCCGACCACTATGTCCACCGCCTCGCGTTCTCGGGCGTGCCGCTGCAGATCTACTGGAGCACGCGCGACCGCGTGATCGCAGATCAACTCTCGGAGTCGGGCGCACTCTCCGACGAGCTCAAGCGCGCCAACCCGCGGGCGAGGCTCTGGGAGTTCGAGGGCGAGTGGGCGCATACCGCCGAGATGCGTTCGCGCCGCCGTCTGCCGCGTGCGCTCGCACGCTTCGACCTCCTACCGTGGCCGGACGCGCCGTCGCTGAGGGAGCTCAGGCGGGCGCACTCGCAGCCCGCCTGACGAGCGCGAACTCCAGGTCGGCGAGGAGATCGTCGGCCGACTCGATCCCGACCGACAGGCGGATCAGGTTCGACGGCGGCGCGAACGGCGCTCCCGCCGTCGAGGCGTGCGTCATTCGTGCGGGGTGCTCGATCATGCTCTCGACTCCCCCGAGCGACTCGGCAAGCTGGAACAGCTTCGTCCGCGTGACCAGATCGAGGGCTTCGGCCTCGGAGTGGGCGAGGAACGAGACCATGCCGCCGAAGTCGCGCATCTGCGCACGGGCCACATCGTGACTCGGGTGCGCCGGCAAGCCCGGGTAGAGCACTCGCTCGACCGCTTCGTGGCTGTCGAGGAACGCCGCGACGCGGCGCGCATTCTCGCAGTGCTGGCGCATCCGGACGGCAAGCGTCTTGATCCCGCGCAGCACGAGCCAGGCGTCGAACGGCCCCGGAACGGCGCCTAGCGACTTCTGCAGGAAGTAGAGACGCTCGGCGAGCGCGTCGTCGTTCGTTGCGACGAAGCCGCCCACCGTGTCGCTGTGTCCGCCCAGGTACTTCGTCGTCGAGTGGACGACGGCATCGGCGCCGAGCGATAGGGGCTGCTGCAGGTACGGCGTCGCGAACGTGTTGTCGACGACGAGCGTCGCCCCGACCGCGTGTGTTGCGGCGGCCGCCTTGCGGATGTCGACGACGTTCAGCATCGGGTTCGACGGCGTCTCGACCCAGACCATGCGCACGTCGTCGTCCAGGTAGGCCGCGAGGTTGTCGTCGAACTCGCTCGCAGGCACGTACGTGAAGCGGTAGCCCTTGGGCTCGTAGACCTGTGAGGTCATGCGGTAGACCCCGCCGTACACGTCGGCGATCAGCACCACGCGCTCGCCGGGATCGACGAGGTGCATCAGCGTCGTCGTCGCGCCGATCCCCGAGCTGAACGCTACGCCGTGCGTCGCGCCCTCGAGGCTTGCCAGCGCCTCTTGCAGAGCGCTGCGGGTCGGGTTCGCGACCCGCGAGTAGTCGTAGCCCTTGTGGACTCCGACCGCCTCCTGCACGTAGGTCGACGTCTGGTAGATCGGCGTGACGATCGCGCCGGTCGCCGGGTCGGGCTCCTGGCCGACGTGGATCGCACGGGTCTCGAAATCCATGCGAAGAGCCTAGCGTCGGACGCTCTCGAGGCCGAGCGTGCGGGCGAGGCGCACCGCGGCGCGTTCGAGCTTCGCATCGACGTTGCCGCGGACCCGCGGCTCGGGAGTGAAGCGGCGGATGCGCAGCACTCCCTCGGCGCGATCGGCCTTCAGATCGGCTCGGCCGATGAACCGGTCGCCGGCGAGTAGCGGCAGCACGTAGTAGCCGTACTCACGCTCGTGCTCGCGCTTGTATACCTCGATCACGTGGCGAAAGCCGAACAGCCGCTCGAGCAAGGGGCGATCCCAGACCAGGTTGTCGAACGGGCAGACGAGCACGGGTGGAGCGGGCGCCCCATCGAGCTCGACGCCCGGAAGCACGTAGAACGGTGGCCCGCCGTCGTCGACCTCGACCTCGCGAAGGCGCCCCTCGTCGACCAAAGCGAGCAGGTGGTGATGCAGACGCGCCTTGCCTCCCTTCAGCCGCCAGTGCTCACGGATCGCAGCCTCCGTGAGCGCGCCCCGCGCCGCGACTGCGAGCAGCGCGAACTTCCTGAGCGTCTCGTCCTCGGTCGGTGACGGTGCGTCGAGCACCTGCTTCGGGATCACCCGCTCTGCGAGGTCGTAGCGGCGCTGGAAGTTCTTCCGGCCGGCGATCGCGAGGTGGCCGCGGTCCCACAGCGCCTCCAGGACCATCTTCGCCGGCTTCCAGTTCCACATCCCGCCTCCGCCGTTGCCCTCGAAGTCGCGCGAGCCGAGCGGGCCTTCGTTGCGGATCCGCTCGAGCACCGGCTCGACCAGATCGGCGTGCTCGCGGATCGCGCGATCGTGCGATCCCCAATGCCCGGACCCGTCCATCACGGCTCGGAAGTGCGGCCACAACTCGATCGGCAGCAGCGAGGCTTCGTGCGCCCAGTACTCGAAGATCCGTCCCGCACGCATCAGTTCCGGGACGGTGTCGCGCGGGTACGTGCCGATGCGTGCGGAGATCGTCAAGCGGTCGGCACGGTCGACGGCTGAGATCGAGTCGAGCTGCACTGCCGACAGGCGGCGGATCACGTTCTCGACATCGCCGTCGGCGGCCCGACGGAACCGTGACGCATAACCCTGGCTGCCGACGACGAGTCGCCGGATCGCCGCAACCTTCACGGCCACTCGATCTCCCCGACGCCGAGGAAACGTGCGAGCGAGCGGATGGGACGTTCGAGGTCGACCGGCCCGGCCTCCCAGTGGACGGCGTTGATCTTGAGTACGCCGCGCCTGCGGTCGACCTCGGGGTCGATGCGGCCGACGAGCCGGTCGCGGTGCAGGACCGGGAGGACGAAGTAGCCGTACTTTCGGTCGGCTTTCGGCACGTAGATCTCGATGCGGTAGTGGAAGCCGTAAAGCGCCTCGATGCGCGCGCGATCGTGGATCAGCCGGTCGAACGGCGAGAGGAGAGTCGTACGGCGAACCGGGCGGTCGTCCGCATCCGGATGGGCGATCCATTCGCCCTTTCGAAGCTCGACGCCGCGAGTGCGGAACCGCGTCTCGGCGAAATAGGCGTCAGCCTCATCGGGCGACAGCGGCTCGACGTCGCCGTACCAGCGCTCTGAGAGATTCCAGAGCCGCTGCTTGCCGTCGCGGCCGACCGTCGCGATCTCGCCGGCGGCGCAAAGGAACTCGAGCATCCGCCCGACGTTCCGGTCGCCCGTCCAGCCGCTCGAAGGCCACCGGACCTTCGCTCGGTCCTCGAACTGACGGGAGAGCATCGGGCCGTTTCCTTCGAGCTCGCGCAGCACGTAGCGTTTGAACGCCGCGTTCGCCTTCAGCCATCCCCGGACTCGGTTCGGCCAGATCCCCGTGCCGTACGGCCAGCGGTGCATCCGCGAGAGCAACGCCGGCAGCGCTTCCTTCGGGTAGACGAACGCGATCCACTCGAAGAGCTCGCGGTCGTCGAGCAGCCGCTGGAGCTCGCGCTGGTCGTACTGGCCGAGCCGGCTCCAGAGAACGAGGAACTGGGTCGGTGCGACGCGCGCGGTCGGGTCGAGCTGCAAGCTGCCCAGGCGGCGGACCGTGTCGAGGACGCTCGTGGCGCTGCCGTCGAGCGCCTGCGCGCGAATCGCGATGCGACGCGCCTGTGCGTGGGTGACGACGCGGGGGTTGCCCGGCATCAACGCGCGTGCGCGAGGTAGTCGAGCAGGTCGGAGCGCGTGACGACGCCGACCGGCTTCCCTGCATCCGCGACGACGACGGCGTTCGAGCCGCCGGTCAGCGCGGTCACGATCTCGTCGATCGATTCCGAGGCCTCGACAGTGGCGAGCGGTCCCTGCATCGCGGAGGCGACGTCCTCGTGCAGGGCGTCGGCGTTCTTGAACACGCGGTCGAGCAGGGCTCGGTCCTGCAGCGATCCGATCACGTCTGCGAGTGATGCGGTCTCGCCGGGTTTCCCCGTTCCGGAGCCGGCCGGGCCGGCACCGCCCCCGCGCGGCTCCGTCGAGCTCACGCCGCGCACGACCGGCAGCTGCGAGATCGAGTATCTGCTCCATCACCGCGATCGCCTCGGCAACCTTCTGGTGCGCGGAGATGGTGACGAAGCCCGGCGTGTCGCCCTGCTTCGCGCGCACGAGCTCGCGCACGGTCGGTACCTTCGTCGACCGTTCGAGGAAGCCGTGCTCGAGCATCCAGTTGTCGTCGAGGAACTTCGAGAGATACGAGCGCCCGGAGTCCGGCAGAACGGTGAGCACGCGCGATGCCGGCCCGAGCTTCGCGGCGTAGACGAGCGCGCCTGCGATCGTCGAGCCCGACGAGCCGCCGACGAGAAGCCCTTCTTCGTGCGCGAGTCGCCGGGCAGCGAGGAATGACTCGCGGTCGGAGACGCGCAGCCATTCGTCGACGACCTTCGGATCCATCGTTTCCGGCCAGGTGTCCTTGCCGATGCCCTCGACCAGGTACGGGTGCAGATCGGCTTCGCTCTTTGCGGTGTAGACGGACCCCTCCGGATCGACGCCGACGATCTGCACATTCGGGGCGTGCTCCTTGAAGTAGCGCCCGACGCCGCTGATCGTCCCGCCGGTGCCGACCGAGATCACGATCGCGTCGAGCTCTCCGCTCGTCTGCTCGAAGATCTCGGGTCCTGTCGTGCGGTAATGCGCCTCGGGGTTTGACATGTTCGAGTACTGGTCGGGCTTGAAGCCGCCGGGGATCTCTTCCGCAAGTCGCGATGAGACCGAGTAGTACGACTCGGGCGAGTCGTGCTCGACCGCGGTCGGAGTGATCACGACCTCGGCGCCGTAGCCGCGGAGCATCGAGATCTTCTCCTGGCTCATCTTGTCGGGCATCACGAAGATGCACCGGTAACCCTTGCGGGCCGCGGCGATCGCGAGGCCGACGCCGGTGTTGCCCGAGGTCGGCTCGACGATCGTGCCGCCAGCCTTCAGCTTCCCGTCGCGCTCGGCCGACTCGATCATCGCGAGGCCGATCCGATCCTTGTTCGAGCCGCCCGGATTCATGAACTCGAGCTTCGCGAGGATCGTTCCGGGAACGTCCTCGGAAATGCGATCGAGCCGAACGATCGGCGTGTTCCCGACGAGATCGAGCACGGTTGGGTAGTCGCGGGCCATCGGCGGCCGGAAGCCTACCGGGCAGGTCGTCGCCGGCAGCGCTGCTCTGGGGGACGGCCGCTCACGCGGGCGCCGCCGCCTCCTCGGGCGCCGGCGCCATCTCCGCGTCGCGGACGAGCAGGATCGTTGCCGCGAGTCCTGCGATGCTGACGCCGACGCAGACCCAGAACGCCCACTGGGAGCCGCGGTGAACGCGTCGGGGACCGAGACCCCTTTCTTCAGCAGATGGTTGAAGTGGCTTAGCGACACCGACGACGTCACGGCGACGCCGATCGCGCCACCGATCTGCTGCGCAGTGTTGATCAGCCCAGACGCGAGTCCCGCCTCGTCGCGGTCGACGCCGGCGAGCGCGGCGATCGAGACCGGGATGAACGCGAAGGGAATCGCGAAGCCGACGAGCAGGTAGCCGGGCAGGAGGTCGGACCAGTACGAGGCGTGAACCGGGATCTGCGTGTACCAGAGCATGCCGGCGATCATTGCGACGAAGCCCACGGCCATCACGGCTTCACGCCGATCCTCGTGACGAGAGCCTGCGCGATCCCCGCCCAGAGCACCGCTGTTCCCGCAGTTGCGACGAAGGTGAAGCCGGTCTTGAGCGCCGACCAGCCGAGCACCTGCTGGACGTAGAGCGTGAGGATGAAGAAGTTCGCGAACAGCGCACCGCCGAGCAGCAGACCGGCGATGTTGGCGCCTGCGACGTGTCGCACGCGGAAGATCTGGAACGGCATCAGCGGGTCCTTCGCCCGCGCCTCGATCACGAGGAACGCGCGAGCAACACCGCCGCGATCGCCAGCCGAGAGCATCGTCCAGCCCGAGCTCCAGCCGTGGTCCGGCGCCTTCGAGATCGCGTAGACGAGCAGCGCGAGCCCGGCTGTGACCGTCATCGCGCCGCCGACGTCTTGCGACGACTCGCGCTCGACGCGGCTCTCGCGGACGAAGCGCGGCGCGAGCGCGAAGGCGATGATCCCGACGGGCACGTTGACGAAGAAGATCCACTCCCAGCCGAAGTACTTCGTCAGCATGCCGCCGAGCGAGCACGCCGACCGCTGCCCCGCCGCCGCCGATCGCGCCCCAGATCCCGAGCGCCTTGTTGCGCTCCGCGCCCTCCTCGAAGGTGGTCATGATGATCGAGAGCGCGGCCGGCGAGATGATCGCCGCGCCGAGGCCCTGCACCGCGCGCGCGCCGATCAGCACGCCTTCGGACCAGGCGAGCCCGCAGAGGAACGAGGCGACCGTGAAGAGCGACGACGCCGACGAGGAACATCGCGCCGGCGGCCGAGCAGGTCGGCCGCGCGGCCGCCGAGCAGCAGGAAGCCGCCGAAGGTGATCGCGTACGCCGTGATCACCCACTGCAGGTTGTCCCGGGAGAAGTGAGAGCGCCTTCCCGATCGACGGGAGCGCGACGTTGACGATCGAGACGTCGAGGACGGTCATGAAGAAGGCGGCGCAGACGATCGTCAGCGCCTTCCATCTCAGGGGATCTGGTCCACTCATTCTCCGCTGCTCCCTTCGTCCGACTACGAAAACGGCTTCGGTGTGGCTGAAACCTTGGGGATTGAAACGCGTGCGATCGTCGAGAATTCCTGCGGCCGGCACGCCTGGCAGATATTCGCGTCGCAGGCGACCGAGAGGAAGATGAACGCCTCTTCGAGTGTGAAGCCCCACTGATCGACGAGGAACCGTGCGCCCTCTTCGACCGCTCGATCGAGTGCCTCCATGAAGTCCGGCCCGGCGGTGCCGTGGACGACCCAGCTGGAGGCGAGCTCGGTCACGGGCCAACGACCCTGCTTTCCCTTCAGCAGCCCGACCCGAATCGTCGCCTCCCCCGCGATCTCGACCCCCGTGAAGCACACCTCGCCGTCGCCCATGGACGCGTGCATGTCGCCGATCGCGAGCATGCCGCCGGGCTGTCGTACCGGGAGATAGACGGTCGCTCCCGGCCCGTGCAGGTGGTTGTCGAGGTTGCCGCCGTGCTCTCCTGCGAAGCCGTTGCCGAGCGTCGCCGATTCGGTCGCGACGCCGATCACGCCGACCATCGGGCGGAGGGGGAACGAGATCCGGTCGGTCATGTGGATGACGTCGCCGTCGACCCGGAAGACCTGGGTCAGAGGTGCGTCGACCTGGTCGATCAGCTGCCCGATGCCGGGGATCAGGGTTGCGAACCCCTGCGCCTCGGTTCGCACCTGCAGCAACTCGACGACGAGCGAGTCGCCGGGCTCGGCGCCGCGGACGGCGATCGGCCCCGTCGCCGAGTTGACGCGGTCGAAGTCGATCGCCGTGACCAGATCGGCTTCGCTCGTGATCTGGCCGGTGAAGCAATCGTTGGTCTCGAGCGTGACGATCTCGCCAGGGTCGATCTCGAGCACAGGCGTCATCTCCGGCGCGAACGCCCAGACGACGTCGTCGCGACCGATGCGGTGGGCGGCGCCGGTTGCCATCAGGGCCCGATCGTTTCAAAGCGAGCTCGCGTCGCGAGGCGGGAACCGTGTGGGCTGGGAGCTCAGTGCCGGAAGTGGCGGCGGCCGGTCAACACCATCGAGGCTCCTGCCGCTGCGACGGCCTCGATCACCTGGGGTCGCGTCTCGAACCGCCCGGTTGGATCAGCGCCGTCACGCCGGCCCCGAGCGCGAGCTCCGCGCCGTCCGCGAACGGGAAGAAGGCGTCGCTCGCGAGCGACGCGCCAGCCAGGTCGTGGCCGTGGCGGCCGGCGTTCTCGATCGCGATCCGGACCGCGTCGACGCGGCTCATCTGGCCGGCGCCGATCCCGATCGTCTGGCCGTCCTTCGCGACCACGATCGCGTTCGAGGAGACGTGCTTGCAGACACGCCACGCGAACAGGAGATCGGCCCATTGCTGTTCATCCGGCGACCCGCAGGCGACCCGCATTGCCGCGCGCTCGCTCGTGCCGCGGTCGCGCTGCTGCAGGAGGATCCCGCCGAGCACCCGACGGAAATCGAGCTCACCGGGTGTCTCTGCCCGCCGTTCGCTGTCCGCGAGGATGCGGAGCGCCGTGCGTGCCTGCAGCGCTTCGACCGCGCCCTCGTCGTAGCCCGGAGCCTGCAGCACCTCGATGAAATGCTTGGCGATTCGTGCACCGAGCTCCGCGGTGACCGGGCGGTTGAGGATCGCGACGCAGCCATATGCGGAGACCGGGTCCGCGGCGAGCGCTCGCTCCCACGCCTCCTCGATCGTCGGCGCGACTGCGACGCCGCATGGATTGGCGTGCTTGACGATCACGGCAGTCGGCTCGTCGAACTCCGCGCTGATCCGCCGCGCGCCCTCGAGGTCGGCGAGGTTGTTGTACGAGAGCTCCTTGCCGCCGAGTTGGTCGACTCGCGAGAGTAGGTGGTTCCGGCCGGTCGGCTCGACGTAGAACGCTGCAGACTGATGCGGGTTCTCGCCGTAGGGGAGGTCGGCGACCTTGCGAAAGGTCAAGGTGAGCTGGGGCGGGAACGCCTCGCTACCCCCGAACCACTGTGCGATTGCGGCTTCGTACGCCGCGCTGGTCGCGAAGGCGGCATTCGCGAGCGCTCGGCGGGTCTCGAGCGTGACGGCTCCGTGCGCACGGAGCTCCGTCGAGCACCGGCCCGTACTGGGCTTGCGAGGAGAGCGCTGTGACGTGCGCGAAGTTCTTCGCCGCCGCGCGCAGCATCGAGGGGCCGCCGACGTCGATCAGCTCGACGATCTCCGCCTCGCTGCGGTCGCGGCGGCCGGCGGCCGACGTGAACGGGTACAGGTCGACGCAGACGAGGTCGATCGGCTCGATCCCGTGCTCGGCGAGCGCCTCCAGATCCTCGGGAAGGTCGCGGCGGGCGAGGATGCCCGCGTGAATCGCGGGGTGCAGCGTCTTGACGCGGCCGCCGAGGATCTCCGGCGACCGCGTCACCTCTTCGACCCGAGTCACCGCGAGGCCCTGCTCGACGATGAACGCCGCGGTGCCGCCCGAGGAGACGATCTCCCAGCCGAGCTCGACCAGACCGCCCGCGAGCTCGGCGATCCCGTCCTTGTCCCAGACGCTGATCAGCGCACGAGGCAAAGCCCGCTCACCACCTCCGGAAGCAGTCTGTGCTCGACTGCGTGGATCCGCTCGGCGAGCGTCTCCCGTGGCTCGAGCGGGACCTGTTCCTGCACGATCACCTCGCCCGTGTCGAGCCCCTCGTCGACGTAGTGCACGGTGACACCGGTGGTCTCGACGTTCGCGTCGAGCGCGTCGGCGATCGCGTGTGCCCCCGGGAACGCCGGCAGGAGCGACGGATGGACATTGACCACACGCCCCGGGAATCGCAGCAGGAACGGCGCGGTCAGTAGCTGCATGTAGCCGGCAAGCACGACCAGCTCGACGCCGTGCTCCTCGAGCCAGGTCGCCATCACCAGGTCTCGCTCCGACCGGTCGGCGTGACAGTCGAGGCTGAACGTCGCTGTCGGGACGCCTGCCGTTCGAGCCCGCACGACTGCGTAGGCGTCCTTGCGGTTCGAGGCCACAGCGGCGACGGGAAGTCCCGCGTCGAGCAGCGCCTGCAGATTGGTACCGGCGCCGCTGACGAGGACGCCGATCACGCGACCTGCCCGATCACGTGCTCGTCCGGCTGCGGGTCGCCGACGATGGCACACCAGCCGATCCCGAGATTGAAGACGCGCCGCAGCTCCTCCTCGTCGACGTGGCGCCCGAGCCAGCCGAACACCGGTGGCCGCGTCCACAAGCTCCAGTCGAGCTCGATGTGGCGACCGTCGGGCAGCACGCGCTCGAGATTCCCGGGGAGGCCGCCGCCGGTCACGTGCACGAACGCCTTCGCGCGGCCGCGCAGCGCGCGGGCGGTGTCCAGGTAGAGGCGAGTGGGGGCAAGCAGGTCGTCGCCCTCATAGTTCTCCTCCTCGAGCACGCGGCGCACAAGGGTGAAGCCGTTCGCGTGCACACCGGCGGACGGGAACCCGATCACGCTGTCGCCGACGTCGATCGCCCGGCCGTCGATCACGTCGGATCGGGCGACGACTCCGACACAGGTACCGGCGAAGTCGAGCTCGCCCTCGGCATAGATGCCAGGTAGCTCCGCCGTCTCGCCGCCGATCAACGCGACACCGGCGGTGCGGCAGACCTCGGCCGCGCCCTCGACCAGATCGGCCACCTCCTCGAGATGGATCTCGTTCGCGGCGACGTAGTCGAGCAGCAGCAGCGGCTCCGCGCCGCAGGTCGCGACGTCGTTGATGCAGTGCGCCGCCAGGTCGGCGCCGCAGTCGCGAAGGCGGCCGCGCTGCCGGGCCACGATCAGTTTCGTGCCGACGCCGTCGGTCGAGGCCGCGAGCAGACGCTCGGAGTCGAGCGGGTGGAGCCCGGCAAAGGCTCCGAAGCCCGTGGCTCCGGTCGATTCGACCGCTGCGCGAAGCCGCTCGACGACCGATCCGGCCGTTGCGAGCGAAACGCCAGCGGCGCCGTAGCTGTGCGTCGGGTTCACCAGGCCGGAAAGTCTACGGCCCACCTCGGCTCGCTCAGGCGAAGCGCTCGGCGACGAGCTCGGGCCGACCTTCCGAGCCCCCCGGCAGGAAGCGCACCAGGGTGTCGCCGACCTGAACCGCGTGGGCGGAGTAGTCGACGGCGAGCAGATCCGCGAGCGCCGCGGCCTTCTCCGAGGGGTCGTCGGCGCTCAGGTGCAGCTCGCTGAGGCGCAGCACGCTCCTGCGCTCGAGAAGCTCGTCGATCCAGTCCCGTGGCGGGTGCACCTCAAGCCGGTAGCCCGCGTTCGTGGCGATGAACGTGCGCCTGCCGCCATGCTCCTGGATGCGCAGGTTCCACTGCATCGCCCGCGCCAGCACGTCGGAGAAGCCATCCTCGTCGAGCGCGATCCCGAGGTGGTCGACGCGCGGGATCCGCCAGTGGCCGGGCTGGACGACCACGTTGACGGCGCCATGCTCGAGCTCCGAGAGGCGCAGCTTGAAGCCGTCGCGGTCGAGTTGCTCCCACGAGACGCCCGGCTCGACCGAGACGTGCTCGTCCCCGATCCGGCCGTAGCGGGCGACGAGATCGAACCCGAGCTTGCCGAGATACCGCGCCTCGACGTCCCGGAGCTCGCTCGTCACGAGGTGGTAGTGGAAGAGATGCACGTGAGTAGTCTCCAACGGTAGTGGACTCGCCGTCGCTCCTCGGTCCGTGGACGTTCGAGCCGCTCCAGCTGATCCCGACGCTGATCGCGGCCGTTCTCTACCTCCGGCGTACGCGGACCCTTGCCCGGCGCGGCCAGGCTGTCCCGGTCTGGCGCAGGATCGCGTTCTGGACCGGAATCGGGCTCGTGTTGCTGGCCCTCGATTCGCCGATCGACGCGCTCGGCGAAGAGAACTTCTTCTTCATGCACATGCTGCAGCACGTGATTCTCGGCGACCTGGCGCCGCTCTGCTTCGTCGTCGGGCTGACGGGACCCATCCTGCGTCCTGTGCTCAAGTTCAGCATTGTCGAGCGGCTCCGGGTGCTCTCGCATCCGTTCGTTGCGCTCCCGATCTGGGCCGTCGATCTCTACGTCTGGCACGTGCCGTTTCTGTACGACGCCGCGTTGCACCACACCGCGGTACACGCGACCGAGCACCTGTTGTTTTTCACGTGCGGCTGCCTGATCTGGGAGCCGGTGCTCGAGACGCTGCCGGCGCCGGCCTGGTTCGGGACCGGGATGAAGATCGGGTACATCTTCGCGGTTCGCCTGATCGAGACGGTGCTCGGCAACGTCTTCATCTGGTCGAACTCGATGTTCTACAGCGTCTATCGCCACGCGCCCGAGTGGGGGATCACACCGGCACACGATCTCAACCTCGGCGGGATCGTGATGATGGCCGAAGGATCGATCGTCACGCTCGGAGTGCTCGTCTGGCTCTTCCTCCGGATGGCGGCCGAGGGCGAGTTGCGGCAGCAACTGCTCGAGCAGGGGCTCGATCCACGGCAGGTGCATCGCGCCGTCCGCTACGGACGCGCCGAGTCGCTCGAGCAGCGCTAGACGGACTCGAACCGGAGCTTGCCTGCCGACGCCGGGATCGCCGTCGGATACTCACGTGTCAGGCAGGCACGGCAGAGAGCGTCGGCGGGCCGTCGCGTCGCCGCCTGGAGACCGTCCAGCGAGATGTACGCAAGGCTGGTCGCCCCGATCTCGGCGCGTACCTCGTCGACGGTGGAGTGGGCAGCGATCATCTCGTCCTCTGAGGCGAGGTCGATCCCGTAGAAGCACGGCGACACGACAGGCGGCGACGAGATGCGCACGTGTACCTCTGCAGCGCCCGCGTCGAAGAGCATCGCGACGATCTGCTTCGTCGTCGAGCCGCGGACGATCGAGTCGTCGACGACGACGAGCCGCTTGCCAGACACCTCGGCGAGGGGGTTGAACTTCATCTTGATCCCCTGCTCGCGCATCCCTTGTTCCGGTTGGATGAACGTGCGGCCGACGTAGCGGTTCTTGATCAGCCCCTCGCTGAACGGGATTCCGGTAGCGCGCGCGAAGCCGATCGCTGCCGGCGTCCCGGAGTCCGGAATCGGCAGCACGAGGTCCGCGTCGACCGGCGCCTCGGCCGCGAGACGCTCGCCCATGCGGACCCTGGCGCCGTGCACCTCGACGCCGGAGAGCCGCGAGTCCGGCCGGGCGAGATAGAAGAACTCGAAGATGCAGAGGGCGCCTCGCGCGGCCGGCTCGAGCGCCTGGATCGAGTGCAGTCCGTTGTCGTCGACGATCACCAGCTCGCCCGGTCGGACCTCGCGGTCGAAGGTTGCGCCGACGAGCGCGAGCGCGCATGTTTCGGACGCGATCACCGGGTCGTCGCCGAGCCGCCCGAGGACGAGCGGGCGGAAGCCGTGGGCATCGCGGAAGGCGAAGAGCCGGCCCTCGGCGAGCCCGACCACCGTGGCGGCGCCCGTCAGTTGCGCCATCATCGCCGGCACGGCTTGCTCGAGCGGCCGTTCGTCGTCGGCGATCATCGCGGCCATCACCTCCGAATCGGAGCTCGACGCAAGTCGCTTGCCGATGCTCTGTCGCAACGCCTCGGCGTTGACCAGATTCCCGTTGTGGCCCAGGGCGACCGTTCGTGTGCGGCCGTGGTGCAGCAGCGGCTGCGCGTTCTCCCAGCCGTTGCCGCCCGTCGTCGAGTAACGGGTGTGGCCGATCGCCAGTTCGCCGCGCAACCCGGAAAGGCTCCGTTCGTCGAACACCTGCGCGACGAGCCCGAGATCGCGGAGCGCAGTCAGCCTGCCTTCCTCACTCACCGCGATCCCTGCGGACTCCTGACCGCGATGCTGGAGCGCGTGCAGACCGAAGTAGGTGAGCCGCGCGACATCCCGCCCGGGCGCGCGAACGCCGAAGACGCCGCACATCAGACGGTCCCCAGCTCGACGGTGTCCGCCCAGTCAGGGCGCCCGGCTGCGGCGACCAGCACGCCGTCGCCTTCCAGGAGAGTCGGTGTCACCCGGTCGGGCTCCCGGCCCGACCAGCTCGCGGCATCGCGCATCGCGTGCACGAGGCCGCGATTCGAGACCGCGTGCGCGAGCGAGAAAGCGGTCGCGTTCTGCCAGACGAACCGCACCAGTTCGGCGCCGGCCCCACGCAGCAAGTAGATGCCGTCGCCGGGTCGCCAGCGGTTCGGGATCAGCGTGACGTCGGGCACGAGTCCGACGCAGCCGACGACCGGCGTCGGCGGGATGGAACGCCCGCCCGTGTCGTTGTAGAGCGAAACGTTGCCCGAGACGACGGGGATACCGAGCTCGTCCGCCGCCTGCGAGATGCCGTCGATCGCCTGCTCGAGCTCCCAGGCGATCTCGGGCTTCTCCGGGCTGCCGAAGTTGAGGCAGTCGGTGAGCGCGAGCGGCTCGCCGCCGGCGCACGCGACGCTGAGCGCCGCGTCGTGAACCGCGCGATAGCCCGCAGCAAACGGATCCCGCTCGCCGAGCGGCGGCCCGTCGAGAGAGACGGCGATTCCCTTGTGGCCGTCGAGTCGCAGCACCGCCGCGCCGAGGCCCGGCCGGCGCACCGTCCGCGAGCCGACGAGCTGGTCGTACTGCTCGTAGACCCACGCCTTCGCTTCGTCGTTGACCGGATCGACCGCCGCGGGTTCGACCGCACGCGGTGCCGGCTCGAGGTCGTACCTCGGGCACTCGTCGGTGAGCAACCCGGCCGGGATGCTGCCGACGATCTCGCCGTCGGCGTAGGCGCGTAACTCTCCGTGGCCGGTCACCTCGCCGATCACCGTGCACGGCAGCTCCCAGTGCCCGCAGGCCGCACGGACAGCGGCGAGCCGCTCGGGCTCGACCACCGCAACCATCCGCTCTTGGGACTCCGAGATCATGATTTCCCACGGTTCGAGGTCGGGCTCCCGGAGCGGAACGCGATCGAGGTGAACGTCGACGCCCATCCCGTCGCGCGCCATCTCGGAGAGAGACGACGCGAGCCCGGCCGCGCCGCAATCCTGCAGCGAGACGACGAGCCCCTGCTCGACGAGGTCGAGCGACACTTCGATCAGCGCCTTGCCCCGGAAGGGGTCGCCAATCTGGACTGAGGGCCGCTTCTCGTCCGAGCCTTCGAGATCCTGTGAGGCGAGCACCGAGGCGCCGCCGATGCCGTCACGGCCGGTCAGAGCGCCGTAGAGGACGAGCGCGTTGCCCGCGCCCTGCGCCTTCGCAGACAGCACTCGCTCGGTCGGCAGGATGCCGACACACATCGCGTTGACAAGCGGGTTCGCCGCGTATGCCTCATCGAAGATGCACTCGCCGCCCACCGTGGGGACGCCGACACAGTTGCCGTAGTGACCGATCCCGGCGACGGCGCGCCGGAAATGCCAGTCCGGCCCGCCGAAGCGGAGACCGTCGAGCAGCGCGATCGGCCGCGCGCCCATCGCGATGATGTCCCTCAGGATCCCGCCGACACCGGTCGCTGCTCCCTGGAACGGCTCGACCGCCGACGGGTGGTTGTGGGACTCCGCCTTGAATGCGACGGCGATCCCGCCGCCCAGATCGATCACCCCGGCGTTCTCACCGGGCCCTTGCAGAACTCGCGCGCCCGCGCTCGGCAGTCGCTTCAGGAGCCTGGCCGAGTGCTTGTAGCCGCAGTGCTCCGACCAGAGGAGCGAGAAGACGGCCAGCTCGAAATCGTTCGGCGACCGCCCGAGGAGCGCCCGGATCCGGTCGAGCTCCCAGTCGGTCAGCCCGAGGGAGCGGTGAAGCGGCTGGTCGGCAACGGCAGCCAGAGGGGCATGGTATCGGCGCCGAAGGACGACCTCACAGAAGAGCGTGTCGTTACGTTGCAGGAGAGATGAGCCGTCGCCATGTGCTGATGCTGCTCTGCCTCGCCGCGATCTGGGGTGCTTCGTTCATGTTCATCAAGGTCGCGGTGCGCGAGCTCGAGCCGATCGCTGTGGTGTGGTTGCGGATCACACTCGCCTCGATCGTGCTCGTTCCGGCCGCGCTCCTGACCCTCGGCCGTGAGGCGGTCGATCAGTTCAGGAACGCGCTCGGGCGCCTGGCCGTGATGGGGCTCGTCAACTCGGCGATTCCGTTCCTGCTGCTCGCGTGGGCAGAGACGAAGCTCGACGCCGGCCTCGCAGGGATCCTGCAGGCGGCTGCGCCGCTCTTCACTGCGCTTATCCTGACCCGTTTCGGCTCCGACCAGGTCACCGGCGCGCGACTCGCAGGCGTGCTGCTCGGCTTCGTCGGCGTCGCCCTGCTCGTCGGTGCCCACACGGGCGGAGACCTGCTGGCTGCGCTCGCGGTCGTGGCGACCGCGGCCTGTTACGCCTCGGCAGGCGTCTTCGGCGCCCACCGACTCGGCGACACGCACCCGTTCGTGGTCGGAGCCGGCTCGATGGTGATCGCAACCGTGCTCGTCGCCCCGTTCGGGGTCCCCTCGTTGCCCGCGCAGATGATCGACGGCAAGGAGCTCGGCTCCGTGCTCGTCCTTGGGCTCGTCTGTACGGGAGTCGCGTACATGGTCTTCTTCGCCCTTCTGCGCGGAGCGGGCGCGTCGCGCTCGATCCTCGTCACGTACCTCGTGCCGAGTGCCGCCCTCGTCTACGCGGTCGTGCTGCTCGGCGAGCACATCCGCGCGACGGCGCTGATCGGGCTCGCCTTGATCCTCGGCGGGGTCGCGCTCGGAGCCCGCCGCCAGCGCGGACGGGTCACGGCTTGATCACTCTCCGGCGCGCCGAGAGCACGGATGCGGACTGGCTGGTCTCGCTCTACGGCGACGAAGACGTCGAGCCGTTTCTCGGCGGGGGTCGCGCCCAAGGGCTGGACGCGGTGCTCGCCGAGGTGGAGCGTTCGCTACGCGAGCCGGAACGTTTCGGGAGGCTGGTCGTCGAGGTCGACGGTCGGCGCGCCGGCACCATGGGCTATCACGAGGTCAGCGCTGCGCATCGCATCGCCCAGCTCGAGGTGCTCGCAGTCCATCCCGACTATCGCCGCCGCGGCGTCGCGGACGAGGCCGCACGGCTCCTTCAACGCTACCTCTTCCTCGAGCTCGGCTTCCATCGCCTCGAGCTCGCCTGTTACGGCTTCAACGAGGCAGCGATCAGGCACGCCGAGCGCGTCGGTTTCGTGCGCGAGGGCGTGAAGCGGCGCGCCTATCTCCGCCACGGCGACTGGCAGGACGCCGTCCTGTTTTCGCTCCTGGCCGAGGAGCTC
This sequence comes from uncultured Actinomycetes bacterium, assembly GCA_963847845.1. Classification (GTDB taxonomy): domain Bacteria; phylum Actinomycetota; class Thermoleophilia; order Gaiellales; family Gaiellaceae; genus PALSA-600. The sequence goes on along the minus strand of CAWKBI010000003.1, from coordinate 54,314 downwards.
TCCGGCTAGTCGACCGCGCGGATGCCGTGGCCATCCGGATAGTGCTTGCGGGCAGACCGGATGCCCATGTGTCGGGTGTGCGTCCGTACGATGTCGAGATGAGCCGCTACCTACATACGATGGTCCGCATCACCGACGCGGCGCGGAGCCGCGCATTCTACGAAGCACTCGGGTTCGAGTTCCGTCGCGAGATGGACATCGTCCGGAACGACGAACGGGAGGCGACGAACTACTTCTTCGGCTTCCCTGGCCAGGACGAAGAGCTCGAGCTCACGCTCAACCACGACGGCCGCAGCTACGAGCTCGGAACGGCGTACGGGCACATCGCGATCGGAGTCGACGATCTCGACACGACGCTCGGCCAGTTGGCCGAGCAAGGGATCGAGCCCGAACGGCCGCCGTACACGGTCCGCGACGGCGGAGCACGGCTCTGCTTTGTCCAGGACCCGGATAGGTCTCGGTGCCTGGCTAGCTCAGTTCTTCAGCTCAACCGCGCGGCCGTCGCGGAACTCTAGCCCGTCTCGATCAGTTCGATCCTGTACGAGTCAGGATCGCGAACAAAGCAAAGCCGAGAGCCGCCGTCACGGACGGTGTAGGGCTCCCGCTCCGGTTCGATCCCCTGCTTCTTGAGGGCCGCGAGCGTGGCATCGAGATCGCCCACGCCCACGGCGATGTGCCCATACCCGGTGCCGAGGTCATAGGAGCGGCCGTCGTGGTTGAAGGTCAGCTCCAACACCGACTGCTGTTCGCCGATAGAGAAGAAGTAGTTCGTCGCCTCTTTCTCCCCGTTCCGGACGATGTCCATCTCACGGTCGAAGGTGAAGCCGAGCGCCTCGTAGAACTCCCGGCTTTTCTCCGGGTCGGTGATGCGAACCATCGTGTGCAAGAAGACCGCGATACCTTGGATCGTACGTTCCGACATACGCCCGGCGTGACGCTAACCGCACAGCAGCCTGATCGCTTCCTCTTCGGAGTCTCTGGTACAGCCGATCCCCATACTCGTCGGAGCGAACATGGTCGCTCGCTACGCATGTACCGATACCGGATCGGCGAGGCGCTCTTCGGCTTCGGAGTGAGTGGTGACCCCATGACGGACATGCTCGACACCGCCATCCAGGATCTGATTCCGTGTTGCTTTCGGGCTTCTGGTGCTTCTCGGTCCGACACCGCTAGACAGAGGGCGGAGGGCGACGGTTCGCGAGAAACCCGCACCGCCCCGTCTCTCAGGCTCTGCTTAGGTCAGCGGCGCACGCTGTAGATCGCGCGACCGTTCGGCGGCGAGGTGATGACGACCCTGTGCGCTGCGAACCAGACCCCGACGCCCTTGTACGGCTGCCTATACGACGAGCAAGCAACCCCCGGCTCGCGAAAGCGAGATGCGCCGGACGCCGTCTCAGCGACGCACAGCACATCAGTGACGGGGAAGCGGGCGCCGCCCGATCCCGCACGAACGGTGACGGTCCCGTCGGAGCCGAACCCGGTGGTGGCGGTGACCGTGAAGCAGATCGCTGCCGTTGCCAGACACGCCAGCGCGGTCTTGAACATCCTGGCCCTCCTTGTGGGTAGCGTCGCGTTCCGCGCAGTAGCACTCTGCCCGAGCGAGCACGGTCCAACGGTTTCTACGTCCGAAGTCCTCATCGGAGTCCCCAGAGCCCGTAGCCGATCAGGCTTGGGTAGAGCTTCCATCCTCCTCTGGTTTCTGCGTGTGATGACGATTCACTCAGCGGTTCTCGATCGGTCAGGCGCGAGGCCGATCACGCTGGCGTGGCTGGTGCTGACCGGTGCGGGCTCACGGCCGCCTTCCCGACGGTTTTGGGGGAAGCAGCGACTCGCTTGCGATGCGATGTCCGGCGGCGTCGTAGGCGGTGGCGCTCGCGAGCTGAGAGTTCCTTGCGAGATGTTGGCGCGGAACGACGGCCAAGACGAACTCCTCGATCGGCGTGGTTCTCATCGTGGCGCCGTCTGCGAACTTGACCTTGACCACTGCGACGTCGGAACGCACGTGGCCCTCGATGAACTCAGCCGGAATGCCGTATGTCTCGATTCCTAGTGCTTGACGTGCCCAGGTGGGGTTCGGGCAAGAGACCGCCTCGCCACTAGCTCGCCTGCTGACGTAGATGCGCACGTAGTAGCAATGCCTGCTTCCGCTGGCGGGTCCGATCAGTAGCTCGGCTGTCGCACCGGTCGGCGATGTGAGCTTGCGGACGCTGACCGCTCGTCCCTGGACGGGCGCGCTGACGCCCGCCGCCGCCGAACATGCCTCCGCCTGACTGGATTCCGATGACCCGGCCGTGCGTGTCGTAGGCGACCAGCCGTACCGGCATCTTCGCTCGTGCGACATCGACGAGGTAGACGTTGTCGCGCAGTGGCACGTTCATCGTCTGCCCCGTTGCCAGGAACACCGTCATGCGGGCTACGTCGTCGCTCGCGATGCCGGTCAGCGTGGCGTACTGGTCAGAGCCACTGTCAAGCATCGAGCCGACGCTGATCGGGCCAGCCTTGAAGAGGTCCGCGCGGACCGCGCACCCGCCTCCGGCTGCGCCGCTGGCGTCGATCATCCAGTTGCAGAGACCGGTTGCGCGTCCGCCGTGTCGGCTGGTCGAAAGCGTCAGCGCGATGCGAACTGGCCGTGACGGGTCGGGTGCGATCACGCGGCCGAAGACGACGTGCCTAGTGATCAGCGCGCGCGATCGCCTCGGCAGAACGCTCAGCGGCTGTCCGCGGAGCTCGTGGTTGTTCAACCAGCCGATCATTCCGTCGCTGATGTGCCGTTCGACCTTCGTCGGCCCAGGCGCAGTTTTCTGAGACGCTGCGAAGCCGCCGAACCCGAATGGTGCAGGGGCAAATGGAACGCTCACCAGGCCTGCACGCGTTTGTGCCGAGATCGAGATCAGCCGCTGCCCGACATCAGGGGTCGAAGCAACGTAGAGAAACGCATTCCCGGTCACCGGCAGCACATGGCGGCCGCTGCGGTCCCGCACGACCACGCTCTTGACGCCGTCCGCGACGATTCCCGAGGTCACCTGCAACGCGGGCGAGTGGAGACGCGAAGTCCCGTACCAGGCGCGCTTCGTTCCGCTCCCGAAGCCGCGATCCACGACGATCACCCGTACCGGCGATCCCGCCTGACGGAGATCCGCGAGCGGAGCACAGCTTCGCGTTGAAGCCGTCGTCTTGCCGGTGACGACGACGCGCAGACAGAGGGAGCTGCCAGCCCGGAAGCCGAGGAGCTCGACCTTCGAGCCGTCGGCCCGATCCGTGACGCTTGTGAGATGCCGCAGCTTCGTCCCGACAGGGAAACCGATCCAGGAGCGAGCGTTCGCACGGTTGAACGCCTGCTGGGCCTTCGTCGAAGCCGGTGTTCCCGGCTCGCCCGTCAGCCAGGACGAGAAATTCCCAACCCCGTGAACGATCGACGCGCCAAGCGGCGTCGCAACCGAAATGGCAAGCGCGGCAGCGACCGCAAACGCAGCAACCGCAGCCCACCTGCGGACGGGGCGCGCGGGTGCGTGACCTGCAATCGCAAGGACCTCACCCCAGTCTCCAGGCCGGAAGGAGGGCACGATCTTCGCCAGTTCCTCGCGCAGCGTGTCATCTACGTCGATCATCTCTCCACCTTTCGCAACGTCTTGCGCAACCTCGTATGAGCGGCGCTCAGCGTCGCCGACACCGTCCCAACTTCGATCTCCAAGACTTCAGCGATCTCCCGATAGCCGAGGTCGGCGTAGTAGCGCAGGTACACGACCTCCTTCTGCCGATCCGGCAGCGCGGCCAACAGCGCCCGCACGCCGAGCTCGTCGCCGCCGCCGCTGCCGTTCGTCGATCGGTGCAGGGGTGGCGTCGAGCGGTTGATGCAGGGGTTCGCGACGAAGCCTCTTCGCCTCGTTCACGACGATCCGCCACAACCACGCGTCCACCGATCCTGTCCCGCGGAAAGAACGCCGCCCTCGAACGGCCGCAGCGAAAGCGTTCTGCACTGCATCGCGACCACTCTCACCGTCACTGGTGATCGCGGAGGCGACGCGCGCAAAATGGTCGTAGCGCTCCCGGTAAAGCGACTCCAGCTCCGGCAAAGCGATGCCTCCACGCACTCCTACATGAGTGTCTCAGAGGCTCGGTTTGTTTAGTCCGGCCTCGTGTGTCGCAGACGGGCCACCGTCGGTGGCCACATGCCCTCACACAACCTTTCGGCGACGGCGAGCCCCTTTACTGTGTAGATGGGGCGTGTGAATCCTTTTCCGCTGCCGCCTCTGGCCACGGGTGAAAGCCGCGGGGAGCAGCTCTTGGAGAGATCGGGGCTTGGGGATCGCATCCTCTCGTCCCGAAGGGTGCGGAAGTTAGGGATTGGCACTGGCTCCTCGGGAGGCTCCGGGAGTCACCGTGCTCCCACGCTTCGAACTGCGGGAACCTCTCCCGTAGTTCCAGCGCCTCTAGGCCTGCGCGAACCCGAGCTTATTCGAGCATCTCGGGACGAATGTCAACGCGCACGAGCATGCCTCCATTCTGTCGTTCGCACCGGCGGCGGGCCGTAGGGCGGCTTGGCGTGCCAGGTTTGCCGCGGGCCAGGCGGCATCAGCGCCCTGGCGTTCGGAACGCCGCCCGCCCCCCAGGAAACATTTACATCGCGTACCAATCTGTTTCGTTAGCGTCGGATAACCGAATCGGGAGGTACGTCATTTACTATCGCGCCCCGAGTTGGTTTGACCGGAAGGTCATGAACCCGCTTATCGCGGGGCTGACGAGGCTCGGCGTTGGCTTCTGGGGGTCTCGCATTCTCGAGGTGCGGGGGCGGAAGAGCGGATCCCCGCGCCGCAACCCTGTCAATCCGCTAATCGTCGATGGGCATCGCTACCTCGTTGCTCCTCGCGGACATACGCAGTGGGTTCGGAACCTCCGCGCAGCGGGGGAGGGTGTCTTGCTTCTCGGATCACGTCGGGAACGGTTCACCGCCGAAGAGCTTCCGGACGCGGCGAAGGAGCTGGTGATGCGGGCGTACCTGCGCCGTTGGAAGTGGGAGGTCGGGCAGTTCTTCGACGGCGTCGGCCCCGACTCCGACAGCGCGGACTTCAAACGAATCGCGCCAGACCATCCGGTTTTCCGCCTGTCCGCCCAGTGACGCGCTCGCAGCTCTTCGTTCTCGTCCTCCGCGTTGCCGTGGAAGTGGCGATCATCGCTGCGTTCTCATACTGGGGTTACGAGCGTGGGCACGGCACGGCTAACAGAGTGACCCTTTGTCTCGTTGCGCCCGCCATCGGCTTCGGTATTTGGGGGGGAATCGACTTCCACCAAGCCGGACGTCTAGCCGAGCCGATGCGGCTCGTCCAAGAGCTCGCGATTTCAGCCGCCGCCGCCGTCGCACTTTGGCTAACCGGAGTACCGGCATTGGCTCTTGCCCTCGCGGCGCTATCTCTTCTGTATCACGGTGCCGTTTACGCGACTGGAGGACGGCTGTTGAAACCACGAACGTCGATGGGCCGAGTCTCGGACGTGCGGTTGCGTGGAAATCGCGCTCGGGGAGATATCGGGCGCTAAGCCACTGAGCTCTACCGGGGGGGGGCGGGGAGATACCTGCCGCCTCCACAGCGATTGCACTGTTCCGCTCTTCCTGTTGCCCGAGCCGTTCACTACGGTCAGCGGTGTGCGGAAGAAGAAGTTCCTCGGTACCGACTATCCATCCGGGTCTACGGCTCGCCATCGCCCTGGTCCCGACCCTAGTAGCGATCGCCGTCGCGCCTGGCGTCGTAGGGCGTCAGTGGCCCCGGATGCCGCGGAGCCGGTTCGCCTCGAGTTCGGCGTCCTTGGCCGCCTGGACGATGGCGCGCGTGTTGCGCTCCGCCGAATTCCAGTTGTCCATGGCCTCGAGCGCGGCGCTCACGTCCTGACTTGCCTTCATGTTCGGGCCTCCTGTTGGGCCTCGGGCCACCACTGCGTTGGCCGGTGCGCCAGGCCCCTATTGGCTTGGCGAAGGTGTGGGCCCCGCGGGCGGGCATCGCGCCCGTCTCGTGTGGGGCCGGGTCACGATGCCCGGCCCGGCGCTGATGGCGGAAGAAGGACGGAGCCGCCGAGCTGCCAAGGTGGGGGCGAGGGCGTTAGGTATTCGAGCGACGGCAAGCGCGCGACGGTCACGCTCCTGACGAATGAGGAGCCCTACCTCTATCCCTACTACGTCTATTGTGAGTGCGACGAGAACGGGCGCTGGACAGAGGCGCACAGCTCGCACTGAGCCGATCGATGCCTGCAGAGCGGGCATCTATCCGCCGATCGTTGACGGCTCGTCTGCTACCGCTGGGCCGTCTTGGCGTCCAGCTTCGCTTGTGCGCGTTCTGCGAGTTCTCGAGTCCGGGGCGGCGTTCGCAAGCATTCGCTCCCGCTCCGCCGCGAAGCTGGCCCGCTCAGCCTCCGTCAGCTTCTTCTTCGCCATCGTCCTCCTCCAGCAGTCGTCTCGATCCGCGACAATGTCGCCACGATGTCGCTCAGGTTGAAGAGTAAGGCAACGACCTCTTCGCGTTCGATGACTGCGTCCGCCACGCCGGGAGCACCTGTAGCTCGACCGCGCTCCGCAAGTGGCAGATCGGGACGTGCGCTCAGCGGTCAACTCGGCAAACGCAACTACCTCGACGGATACCGGATCGAGATCATCGGCGGGTCGTAGAGCGTACGCGTGCCGGCGCAGGTCGCATTTCTCCGTGGCATCAACCTGGGCTCGAGACGGCGTGTTTCGATGGCTTCGCTGCGCGAGTTGCTGGCGGCCATCGGCTACGAAACCGTTCGGACCTATCTGCAGAGCGGCAATGTCGTCCTCGACAGCTCCGTTCGGGGGAAGGCCCTCGAACGTGCCCTCGAACAGCAACTCGCCGATGGGCTCGGCTTCGGCGTGGACGTCTTCGTCCGCAGCAGGGCCGAGCTTCACGCGATCGTCGCCCGAAACCCGCTCGAGGCGGCGGCGACGGACCCGTCGCGGTACCTCGTCACGTTCCTGAAGGAGAAACCGAGCGCGACGCTCGCAAAGCAGATCGCGGCGATCGACCTGGCACCCGAGCGGGTCGTGGCTGGTGGCCGCGAGATCTACTCCTGGCATCCGAACGGCGTCGCGCGGTCCGACCTCGCGAAGCAGCTGACCGAGCGGGCGCTCGGCTCGACGGCGACGGCGCGCAACTGGAAGACGATCGAGAAGCTGCTCGAGCTGGTCGACCTCTAGCATCTGGCCGTGTTGCTCTACGACAGCCCCGTGTCGGGCAACTGTTACAAGGTGCGCCTCCTGTTCGCGCATCTCCGGGTGCCGTATGAGCGCCGCGAGGTCGACGTCGTCGATCGCTCCGGGCGCCGCGAGCTGCTCGCGGAGCTGAACCCGGCGCTTCGCGTCCCGACGCTCGTCCTCGACGACGGCCGAGCGCTCGCCGAGTCGGGGGCGATCCTCTGGTACTTCGGAGATGGCTCACGCTTCGTTCCCGAGGATCGGTACGAGCGCGCCCAGGTCTTGCAGTGGATGTTCTTCGAGCAGTACGAGCACGAGCCCGCGATCGCCATCCTGCGCTTCGGCCTCACGTACTCCGGTCGGCCCGAGCTGTTCGAGCCGCGGCGCGAGGAGCGGACGAGGGCCGGCTATCGGGCCCTCGAGGCGATGGAGGGCCGGCTCACGGGACAGCGGTGGCTCGTCGGCGACGCGATGACGCTCGCGGACATCGCGCTGTACGCGTACACGCACGTGGCCGACGAGGGTGGCTTCGAGCTCGGCCGCTTCTCTGCGATCAATGCCTGGCTCGATCGCGTCGCGGCGGAGCCAGGGCACGTCACGATCGACGGCTGACCGCGATCCACGCGAAGTCACGGATTTGTGACGAAGGCGTTTCCCACGCGTCACAGATCTCGCTCTAGGGTCGCAACATGACCTCGAAGCTGACCACTCCCTGGGGCCAAGCGACGCTCGTCGAGCGCATCTCGCTCCCACAGCGCGCCGGCGACAAACGTTTCGCCTCCGTGATCGAGTTGCTCGAGAGCGCCCAGGGCGAGCGGCTCGTCCGGTTCGCGTACCTCACCGACGGCGTCGCGCGGCGCGGCCCTGTCACGCTCCGCGCACGTGACCTCGCGCGGCTCCACAGCGCGCTCGAGAAGACTCCCGAGCTCGCCGTCGCCCTCGGCATCTCTGCAGGAAGGGCCTAGACGGCTACCGCTCGCGACAATCGAGCCGAGTCGACGAGCGAACCGAGCAGGAGCGCTCCGTCGGTCGAGCCGAGCAACGCGTCGACCGCGTGCTCGGGATGCGGCATCAGCCCGAACACGTTGCCCTTCTCGTTGATCACGCCCGCGACGTCGGCGACGGCGCCGTTCGGGTTGCTGCCGGCGGCGTAGCGGAGCACGAGCTGGCCATTCGCCTCGAGCTGGGCGAGCAGGCCATCGTCCGCGAACCAGCAGCCGTCACCGTGCTTGACCGGAATCGTCAACTCCTGGCCCTCGCCGCAACGCGAGGTGAAAGGCGTGTCGACGCGCTGGACGACGAGCGGCACGTCACGGCAGACGAACGACAACGATGCGTTCGGCCGCAGGGCGCCTGGCAACAGGCCTGCCTCGGTGAGGATCTGAAAGCCGTTGCAGATGCCGAGCACAGGGCCGCCGCGATCGGCGAACTCGGCCACGGCTCGCATCACGGGTGAGAACCGTGCGATCGCGCCGCAGCGGAGGTAGTCGCCGTACGAGAAGCCGCCCGGAAGGACGATCGCGCCTGTCGACGCCGGCAGTCGGTCGTCGGCGTGCCAGATGCGCATCGCCTCGGCTCCGAGCCCTTCGAGCGCGAGCTGGGCGTCGCGGTCGTCGTTCGAGCCCGGGAAGACGATCACCGCGACGACGGGCCGCAACTCCGCGCTCATCCCTTCTCGAGCTCGATCGAGTAACTCTCGATCAGCGGATTCGTGAGCAGACGTTCGCACATCTGCTCGAGCTCGTTGAGCGCCTGTTCGCGGTCGTCGGTCGACAACTCGACGTCGACGAGCCTGCCGACGCGCGTCCCGCCGACATCGAACCCCAGCTGGCGGAGCGAGCTCTCGACCGCCTGACCCTGTGGGTCGAGGATGCCCGGTTTCGGCCGGACGAGGACGGTCGCCTTCACCCGAGCACCACGGTCGGGTCGGCGAGGTACTCGTCGAACGGGATCTCGGTGAGACGCTCGAACGCCTCGACGTACCGCCCGCGGGTGCCGGCGACGACCCGCTCCGGCAGCTCGGGACCGGGGTCGGTCTTGTCCCAACCGAGCGACTCGCAGTAGTCGCGGACGAACTGCTTGTCGAATGACGGCGGCGTCGCCCCGGCTTCGTACTCGTCGGCGGGCCAGAAGCGCGACGAGTCCGGCGTGAAGGCCTCGTCGCCGAGCACCAGACGCCCTGCCTCATCGAGCCCGAACTCGAGCTTCGTGTCCGCGAGCACGATTCCACGCTCGCGGGCGCGGTCGGAGACGAACGCGTAGAGCGCGAGCGCGATCCGCTCGACCTCGACGAGCTGCGCCTCGCCGATCAGCCTCGCGGCGGCGTCGCGGTCGATGTTCTCGTCGTGCCCGGAGTGTGCCTTGGTCGCAGGCGTGAAGATCGGTTCTGGCAGCTGCTGCGACTCGATCAGCCCCGCCGGCAGCGTGTGTCCGCAAACCTCCCCTGTCGCCAGGTAGTCCTTCCAGCCCGACCCGGCCAGGTAACCACGGACGACGCACTCGATCGGCAGCATCTCGAGGCGCTTGCATTCGGTCGAGCGGCCGTCGTCGCGAAGAGCGAGCAGGTGGTTCGGCACCAGGTGCCGCGTCCTGGCGAACCAGAAGGCCGACAAACCGGTCAGGACGCGGCCCTTGTCGGTGATCTCGGTTGGCAGGACGACGTCGAACGTCGAGATTCGGTCGCTTGCGACGAGTAGCAGTCTGTCGGTGTCGAGGGCGTAGAGCTCACGGACCTTGCCGCTGCCAACGTGCGTTTCAGGCATGTGACGGTTCCTCCTTTGAGGTGAGACTGCGTAGCCGGTCGAACGTGCGGTCGAGATTCGCGATTGTCGCGTCGAGGTCGAAGACGTCGTTCAGCGCCGCGGCATCGAGACGCTCGCCGATCTCCGTGTCGCGTCGGGCGAGAGTCGCGAAGTCGAGCTCCTCGTCCCACGCCCGCATCGCATTGCGCTGAACGAGCCGGTAGGCGTCGGCGCGGTCGGCGCCGTTGCCGACGAGGGCGAGCAGTAGGCGATGCGAGAAGAAGAGGCCGTGCGACGCCCAGAGATTCCGCTTCATCCGCTCGGGATAGACGACGAGCCCGTCGACGATCCAGACGAACCGGTCGAGCATGTAGTCGAGTGCCAGGAAGGCGTCCGGCACGACGATCCGCTCGGCCGAGGAGTGCGAGATGTCGCGTTCATGCCAGAGCGGCATGTTCTCGAGCCCGACCCCCGCGGCGGCGCGGACGACACGCGCTAGGCCGCTGATCCGCTCCGCGACCTTCGGGTTCCGTTTGTGCGGCATCGCCGACGAGCCCTTCATGCCGGCCGCGAACGGTTCTTCGACCTCCCGCACCTCGGTGCGGGCGAGATGGCGGATCTCGGTCGCGAAACGATCGAGCGACGAGGCGCAGATCGCGAGGGCAGCGAGCAGCTCCGCATGGCGATCGCGGGCGATCACCTGCGTCGAGACCGGATCGGGCTCGAGGTCGAGGTGCTCGCAGGCGATGCGCTCCACGTCCGGGTCGATACCGGCATAGGTGCCGACGGTCCCCGACAACTGGCCGACGCGGCAGGACTCGAGCGCGCGTTGCAGTCGGCCGCGGCCCCTGTCGAGTTCGAACGCCCAGCCGGCGAGCTTCCAGCCGAACGTCGTCGGCTCGGCATGGATCCCGTGGGAGCGACCGATGCAAACGGTTCGGCGGTGCTCTTCGGCCCGTGTAGCCACGGCCGCGAGCGCGCGCTCGAGTCCGCCGACCAGCAATGCGCCGGCGTCTCTGATCTGCAGGGCAAAAGCCGTATCGACGACGTCGGAGGATGTGAGCCCGTAGTGCACCCACCGTCCTTCCGGGCCGAGGGACTCCGCGACGGCGTCGACGAACGCCGCCAGGTCGTGGTCCGTCGTCAGCTCGATCTCGGCGACCCTGGCGGCGGTCGGGACGACCGCGTGCTCGCGCACGGCCGCGGCGTCGGCAGCCGGAACGGCACCGACCTCGGCCCACCCGTCGAGAGCGGCGAGCTCGACCTCGAGCCAGCGTGCGAGCTTGCCCTCCTCCGACCAGATCCGGCTCATCTCCGGGCGGGAGTAGCGGGCGATCACCCCGGCCAGTGTAGAGCGGGCTCAGGAGGGCGGTGGTAGCAAGGCGAGGATCCGCGCCGCGAGGACAGCCGCGTTCTTGGCATTGTCGACGCCCACGGTCGCTACCGGAACACCGGGAGGCATCTGCACGATCGAGAGCAGCGCATCGAGACCGTCGAGTACCGACATCGACGACCGGAGCGGCACGCCGATCACCGGTAGCTCGGTGTGCGCTGCGACGACACCAGGCAGCGCGGCGGCGAGCCCGGCGCCGCAGATCAGGACCTTGAGCCCTCGGCCGGCTGCACTCTTCGCGTAGTCGGCGACCGCATCGGGCGAGCGGTGGGCCGAGCGAACCTCGAGCTCCCAGGTGAGGCCCCGTCCGTCGAGCTCGTCGAGGGCTGCCTGCATCCGGGGCCGGTCGGACTCGGAGCCGACGAGGATGCCGATCTCTGGCTCAGGCATCGACGGCACCCGCTGCGATGTCGTGCCTGAAGCGCGCACCCTCGAACGACACGAGCTCGACGGCGGCGTACGCCTGGTCGCGCGCGGCCTTGATCGTGTCGCCGGTTCCGGTCACGGAGAGGATTCTGCCGCCTTGAGTGACGACGCGTCCATCCCTTGCTGCCGTGCCGCCCTGAAAGACGAGTGCGCCTGCCGCGGCCGCGTCGCCGAGACCCGTGATCGCCACGCCCGGGTAGGTGCTCTGCCGTGGGTACTCCGGATTCGCCAGCACGATCGTCACGGCCGCCCGATCGTCGAGCGAGACCTCTACGCCGGCCAGGTCGCCGGCTGCGGCTGCCGCCAGCGCACCGAGTAGATCGCCGGCCACCCGCGGCATCAGCACCTGCGTCTCGGGATCGCCCAGCCGTGCGTTGAACTCGAGCACGCGGGGACCGTCCTCAGTGATCATCAGCCCGGCGAAGAGGCAGCCGATGAACGGCGCCCCCCGTCGCGCGAGCTCCTCGAGGACGCGCTCGTGGATCTCCGCCACCAGCTCTCCCCGGTCGAAGCCCGCAACGGGTGAGTACGCGCCCATGCCGCCCGTGTTCGGGCCTTCGTCGTCGTCTCCGAGCCGCTTGAAATCGCGCGCCGAACCGAACGGCAGCGCCCGGCTCCCGTCGCACAGCGCGAACAACGACACCTCTTGCCCTTCGAGCAGCTCCTCGATCACCGCTCCTTGACCGAGGGCCTCGACCGCCGGCAAAGCGGCGTCGAGCTCGTCGGCGGTCCGGCAGACGAAGACTCCCTTTCCTGCCGCGAGCCCGTCCGCCTTGACTACGCACGGCGCTCGCGCGACCGACAGGGTCTCGGCGGTCGGCACGCCGGCGGCGCGCAGCACGTCCTTGGCGAACGTCTTCGAGCCCTCGATGCGCGCCGCCGCCGCGCTCGGCCCGAAGACGGCCACGCCGTTCCGGCGGAGCAGATCCGCCACACCGGCGACGAGCGGCGCCTCCGGCCCGATCACCGCCAGATCGATCTCGAGCGTCAGGGCGAGCGCGAGCAGACCGTCTCCGTCGTCCGCGCGGACAGGGTGGCAGCGTCCGAGAGTCGCGATCCCGGGGTTTCCCGGGGCAGCGTGAAGCTTGGTCAGGCGCGTGCTCTGCGCGAGTCGCCACGCGAGCGCGTGCTCACGCGCGCCCGAGCCGACGACGAGCACTCTCACGCGGCGAGTCTACTGTTCCCGTTCGCGACGCTCGAGCTCGAGGCGGCGCCAGCGCTGCTCGTCGGGGTCGTCTTTCTTGCCGCGCAGGACGACGAAGGTGATCGCCACGGTGACGACGACTGGAACGAAGATCGAGAGCGCCACGATCAGCTGCGTCCAGCCGTCGGCGCTCATTCGGCCACGACGCTCACGCGAGAACGCGTTCTCGCGCGGCACCCACGCCGACCAGCTCGATCGGAAGATCGAGCGCCTGAGCGACGAACTCGACGTACTCGCGTGCCGGCGCCGGAAGCTCCTCGAGCGAGTTCGCGCCGTCCAGCGACTGATTCCAGCCCGGCAGTGTCTGCCACACCGGCTCGGCGTGGTGGAAGTCCGACTGGTGGGCCGGGAAGTCCGCCGTCTCCGAGCCGTCGCGCAGCCGATAGCGCACGCAGACCGGCAGCTCCTCGAATGCGGAGAGGACGTCGAGCTTCGTCAGGGCGAGCGAGGTCATCCCGTTGACGCGCACGGCGTAGCGGAGCGCGACCAGATCGAGCCAGCCACAACGGCGTTCGCGGCCCGTGACGGTGCCGAACTCACCGCCGAGCTCCCGCAGGCGTTCCTGCTCGGGACCCTGGATCTCGGACGGGAACGGCCCCTCGCCGACGCGCGTGACGTATGCCTTCGAGACGCCGAGCACGCGGTCGATCCGAGTCGGGCCGATCCCGACGCCGGTGGCCGCGCCCGAGGCGATCGGGTTCGACGACGTGACGAACGGATAGGTGCCGTGGTCGAGGTCAAGCAGCGTCGCCTGTGCACCCTCGAAGAGGACATCTTTCCCCGCACGCAGTGCGTTGTCGACGAGTAGCGACACATCGCCGACGTACGGAGCGAGGCGCGCGGCGTAGCCCGCGTAGCGCGACCAGATGTCTTCGAGATCGAACGGCTCGACCTCGTACACGCGCTCGAGCCAGACGTTCTTCTCGGCGAGCGCGACCTCGATCTTCTGGCGCAGGATCTTCGGGTCGAGCACGTCTTGCACGCGGATGCCGATGCGCGAGGCTTTGTCCGCGTAGGCCGGACCGATCCCGCGGCGCGTCGTCCCGATCTGCAACTTGCCGAGTCGCCGCTCTGAGGCCTGGTCGATCGCCACGTGCCACGGCATGATCAGGTGGGCGTTGCCGGAGACGACGACCACGGACGGGTCGAGCCCGCGCGCCTGCAGCTCGTCCAGCTCGTCGAGCAGCACCTGCGGATCGACGACGCAGCCGGCGCCGATCACCGAGGTCTTGCCGGAAATGACGCCGCTCGGCGTCTGACGGATCTTGAACGTCTCCCCGCCGACGACGATCGTGTGGCCGGCGTTCGGCCCGCCTTGGTACCGGCAGACGACATCGGACTCTTGGGCGAGCAGGTCGACGATCTTCCCTTTACCCTCGTCGCCCCACTGCGCCCCGACGATCACGGTCGAGGGCACGCCTTCAGGCTAGTACAGACCCAGGCTAGTAGACGGTCGCGAGCGAACGGCGTGCCAGGTCGCGGGCGATCCGCCGCACGATGATGCGGTGGCCGCGGCGGCACGTCGTGAATCCGACGTCTGCCTCGCGCCGCAGCGACCCGTAGACGAGCAGCTGCTCGGTAGCGAGCGGCTCGCGGAGGGCCAGGCACGCCTCGCACGGCTCTTCGAAGGTCGTCGCTTCCGGGCCGAGCCAGACGTGCTGCCGCTCGATCATGTGAGCTGCAACTGCCTGTCGTCCGGGCGTAGGAGCGCCGGCGGGCGCTCGACGCGACGCAGGAGGATCTGGTGGCCCGCGGCGCAGCGAGCTTCGGTCGTCTCCGCCTCGGGGGCGATCGAGCCGCGCACGGACGCGCTCGCGAGCGCATCGGCGAAGAGCGCCCCTGACGTCCGAGCCGTCTCGAGGCACGGCTCGCAGAGACAGGCGAAGCTCGTCGCCGACGGGCTGAGCCAGACAGTCGTCACGGCCGGCCTTTCAAGCTCCTGCCGCCAGGTCGGCGAACTTCGCGTAGCGCTTCTGAAAGGCGAGCTTCTCGATCCCGGTCGCGCCGTTGCGGTGCTTCGAGAGGATGAGCTCGGCGATCCCGGCCGACTCGGTGTCCTCGGGGTTGTAGTACTCGTCGCGGTAGACGAACATCACGAGGTCGGCGTCCTGTTCGATCGAGCCCGACTCGCGAAGGTCGGAGAGGATCGGGCGCTTGTCGTGACGCTGCTCGACCGCGCGAGAGAGCTGTGAGAGCGCGACGATCGGCACCTCGAGGTCGCGCGCGAGCACTTTCAGCGCACGCGAGATCTGCGACACCTCCTGCACGCGGTTCTCGACCGACGTGCCGCTTGTCATCAGCTGCAGGTAGTCGACGATCACCAGGCCGAGCTCGGGTTCCTTCATCTTCAGCCGGCGGAGCTTCGAGCGAATCTCCATCATCGTGATCGAGCCGGTGTCGTCGACGTAGATCGGCGCCTTCGCAAGCTTGTCGCAGGCCGCCGTGAGCCGAGGCCAGTCGTCGACGGCGAGCTTCCCGGTGCGCAGTCGCTGCGACTCGACCTTTCCCTCAGCGCACATCAGACGTTGCGTCACTTCGGCCTTCGACATCTCGAGTGTGAAGAGCGCGACCGGGATCGTGTGCCGCACCGCGACGTTCGCCGCCATGCAGAGCGCCAGCGCCGACTTCCCCATCGACGGACGCGCCGCGATGATGATCAGGTTGCCCGGCTGGAAACCGGACGTCAGCCTGTCGACATCCCGAAACCCGGCGGGCGTCCCCGTGATGTCACTGCCGGCCTCGTAGAGCTTCGTGATCGTCTCGAACGAATCCTTGAGCAGGTCATCGATGTGCGCGAACTCGCTCGAGACCCGCTGCTGCGAGAGGTTGAAGACGATCGATTCGGCACGGTCGACGAGCTCGACCGTCTCGCCCGGTCTGTCGAAGCCGAGGCGCGCGATGTCGTTGCCCGCGCGGATCAGCCCGCGCAGGGTTGCCATCTCGCTGACGATGCGCGCGTAGTGCGGCGCGTTCGAGGCGGCCGGGACCAGCGTCGCGAGCTCGTGCACCCGCTCTTGCCCGCCCGCCTTGTCGAGCGCCTGCGTCCGATCGAGCTCGTCGACGACCGTGATCGCGTCGACCGGCTCGCCTTTCGCGTAGAGAGCGAGAATCGCCTTGTAGATCTGCCCATGGCTCTCGCGGTAGAAATCGGCCGCGCTCAGGTTGGTCGACTCGGTGACCGCCCCGATCGCCAGGGGAGAGAGCATCATCGCCCCGAGCACGGACTCTTCCGCGTCGAGGTTTTGAGGCGGGACCGGGGCGGTCACGAGCGCCTGGGCAGGCATTGCCATACGAGGAGTAGTCAACTGCCACCGAGGGGCGGGCGAAAGGGTGTGGAAAGGCGGGTTCTGAGGGTCGGAGCCATGCTTGGAGCAGGGATTATAGAACGTACGTTCGTCTCGTGATAGTGGACGAACTGGACGGTCTTTGCGGGAAGTTCCGCCGGAAATCCACAGGCTGGGGCCAGGTGTGGACAGTGGGTGGATCGTTGTCCACAGGCCCGTGGAGAGCCTGTGGACGGCAGCTCAGGCGGCTGGCTCGGCCTCGGCAGGGTCGGCCGTAAGCTCGTCGGCCGGGGGCTCGGCCGCCGGGGGCTCGGCGGCTACCTGCCCGTCGGTCGTCGGCCCGGAGACGGGCTCGCCGCTCTCCGCAGCCTCGGCGGGAGACATCCTCGCCTCGGTCTCCGGCAGGTACTCGGTCTCGGCCGGTTTCGCGGCGGCTGCGGCCTGGGCTGCCGCCGCGACTTCCTGAGCCTCGAGCGCGGCCAGTTCCTCCGCCGGCGGCAATTCCTCGCCTTCGGGCGCGACGACGAGCTTCAGCTCGGCGATCACGTCCGGGAAGACCTCGAACGGCACGGTGTAGCGGCCGATCCGCTTGACGGTCTCCATCTGTAGCTTGCGCCGGTCGACACGCAGCTTCTCCTGCTCCCAGAGGCGGTCGGCGACGTTCGTCGCGGTGACGGAGCCGAAGAGCGAGCCGGTCGGGCCGGACGTGACGTCGAACCGGAGCTCGAGCGCGCCGAGCCGCTTTGCGATCGCGCGCGCCTCGTCGACGGTCTTCGCCTCGTGCCTGGCCCGCTGCTCGTGGCGCCGTTCGATCTCCCGTTTGAGCCCGGGGGTCGCGACCTCCGCGAGCCCGCGGGGCAACAAGAAGTTTCGTGCGTAGCCGCGCGCGACGTTGACCACGTCGCCGCGCAAGCCGAGTGAGTCGACGTCTTCTCTGAGCACGACTTCCACTGCGCTCACTTGTCTCCGACATACGGGAGGAGGGCAAGCTCACGGGCGCGCTTGACCGCGACTGCGACCTGGCGCTGGTGGCGGCGGCACGCGCCGCTGATCCGGCGGTTGCGGATCTTGCCCTTCTCGGACACGTACCGCCGGAGCTCGTTGATGTTCTTGTAGTCGACTTCGTCGACCTTCGACTTGCAGAAGAAGCAGCTCTTCCGGCGGCCCGGCCCGGTCGGGGCACCGCGCTTTCTGCCCTGCGTGCTGCTGTTGCGATCGGACTTGGGTGCCGGCACGGCTCTCTCTCCTTAGAACGGGATGTCGTCGTCGGCGCCTTGGAAGTCGGCGTCTCCGCCGCTCGAGGCGCCTGCTGGGACGAATTGGTTGCTGCCGCCGCTGTCGCCGGCGCCTTCGAGCTTGCTGTCGAGGAACTGGACGGACTGCGCGACGATCTCGACCTTCGAGCGCTTCGTGCCGTCCTGGGCCTCCCAGGACGACCAGTCCAGGCGGCCGTCGACGCCGATGCGCCGTCCCTTCGCGAGGTTGTTCGCAAGCATCTCGGCCTGTGCGCCGAAGACCTTCACGTCGAAGAAGTTCGGCTTGTCGGACCAGTTGCCGCTCTGATCTTTCTGCCGTCCGTTCACCGCAACGCCAAGTTGCAGCACGGACGAGCCTGACGGAAGCGAGCGCAACTCGGGATCGCGCGTCAGCCGTCCAACGATCGTCACTCTGTTGATGTCACCAGCCATCTGTCTGCTCCTCTCCTACGGGTCGGAGACCCAGGCTACTCCGCGACCTGCGCGGTGTCATCGGCCGGCTCGGACGTGACCGGCTCGGCTGCCGCATCCGGCTCGGCTGCCGCATCCGGCTCGGCTGCTGCTTCGGGCTCTGTCGCCACCGGTTCGGATGCAACGGGCGTGGGAGCCGGAGACTGGGCGGGCGGCTTCATGCTCGCGCCCTTGACGCGCCGATAGGCACCGTGGCGCAGCACGCCGTCGGTGATCTTGAGCACACGGGTGATCTCGGCCAGCGTCTCGGCGGGCGCCGTGAAGAGCAGGAGGTGATAGACCGCCTCGCCCTTGTGGTTGATCTCGTACTCGAGCCGGCGGCGGCCCCACGGCTCGTGGCCATCCCAGGTCCCGCTCGCGCCCTCGACCGAGGTGCGGATGCGCTGGATGATCTCGTCGCCGCGCTCGTCGGCGACGTCCGGGTCCAGCAGCAGCATGATTTCGTAGTCGTTCAACGGCCCGAGTTCCTCCTTCTCATGGACTGAATCGGCCCCGCCTCCTGGGCGCCGTTTCGGGGACGGCGCGACGGGCGTGGCGAGAAGCGGCGGGAGTGTAGCATCGCCCACGTGACCGGCCTTTGAAGCGTCTGCTCGCCCTCGTCGCCGGCGCATTCGGGGTCCGGGCGCTCGTTCGGCGGCGCCGCCCCGTAGCGCCGCCTGTCGACGAGCTGCGGGCGAGGCTCGCCGAATCGCGGACGACCGACTTGCCTGCGCCGGCAGTGCCTGTCCAGGAGCCAGAGCCGGTGGACGACGTGACAGCGCGCCGCGCCGACGTGCACGATCGCGCTCGCCGCTCGATCGACGAGCTCTCCTCCTAGAGGACCGCCGCGAGCAGGTCGGCCCGCTCGGTCTCGGTGAGCGGGCGGAGCGGCGGCCGAAGATCCTCGCGCATCGGCACGCCGCGGGCTCCGACGACGGCCTTCAGCGCCGCGAGGCGCGGCCAGCGCTCGACGAGCGCCCGCAGCTTCCCGGCCTCGGTGGAATCGCCGCTTCGGACCGCCTCGACGACGACCTCCGGGAAGGCCGAGGCGAGGCCCGAGACTGCGCCCACCGCACCTGCTGCCAGCCCTTCGCCGATCAGTGCCTCTGCTCCGATGTAGACGTCGAGACCCTCGAGCAGGTACGGCTCGACCTTACTGAACGGGGCGTCGCTCACCTTCATCCCGGCGACGTTGTCGACGAGACCGCGCAGCCGCTCGACGACCGTGACCGGAATCGAGTAGCCGGAAGCCTTCTCGAGCTCGTAGACGTAGAAGGGAAGCGGTGCGCACGCATGTGCGGCGGCGGCGAAATGGACGACGAGCGCGTCCTCGTCGAACTGATAGTAGGGCGGGGCGATCACGGCGACGGCCTCGACTCCGAGCTCGGACGCGAAGGCGGAGAGCGCTACCGTGTCGGCGGTCGTCTGCGCGCCGCAGTGCGCCAGCACCGGGAGAGGGCCCGCCGCGAAGCGGGCCAGTGCGGTCTGACGTTCGAGCAGGGACAGGAGGATTCCTTCGCCCGTGGTTCCAAGGGCGAGCACCCCGTCGATGCCCTTGGTCGCCAAGAACTCGAGATACGGATCGAACGCCTCCTCGTCGAGGGCTTTCCCGTCGTGCTTGAGCGGCGTCAGCGCTGCTGCGATCGTCCTCGGGCTCATCGTCGCGATGCTACTTGCCTCCCCTGCCGCCGCCTCCGACCTGCTCGATCTGGACGCCACACAGGTGACGCTTGCGGTCAACGGCCGGACGGCGCTCGTCACCTACCGCGCTCGCGGTACGACACGACACGTCCTCGTCTGGGGCGCGAAGAACGCGCTCGCCCCGGTCGAGGGACAACCGCAGGTTCGTTTTCGACGCGACTACAGCGGCGGACTGCGCACGCGAGGGCGCGCCATGTGGGTTCGGTTCGCGAACACCTGCAGGCCGTATGACGGACCGACGCTCGCGTATCTGGTCGTCGCCTGCAAGGCACCGGACGGCTCGTACTGGGCTCTTCAGCGCTGGCAGCGCAACCTTCCACATCGGGGGTATGCACCGTGGACAGACCTCCAGCGCGCCTCGGAGCTTCGCCTCTCGCACTGGTCGGACCCGCTCGCAACGGTGGAGCTCTACGCCGATTGGGCGTTCGCGGGCGCCGCACATGGCATCTTCGGCCGCCTCTCCTATGACGGTGTGCCGGTGCACGGCTTCCATACGACCTCGCAAGGAGCGCCTACCGACGGCTACGGCCGCAGCCTGTACATCGACACGCTCGACTCTCGGTACGGAGCGGGCTGGGAGCGCGAGACGTCGATCGTCTTCCGCAAATTGACGGGAGCCTTCTGTTACTCGTTCTGGCCGACCCACGACGCGTCCCTGCCCGGCGCCCCGGCGCGGCCGGCCGGCAACGGCGCCCGCTACCGCATCAGCGTCGTCGGCCCCGGTGTGACGCCGGACGTCGTTGCGGAGGTGGCGGATCCGGGCGCCTGGGACGCTCACGACAGTGCGAAGGTCGAGTGGGAGCATCGACAGCTGCAACTGTTCGACCAGGTCACCGGCGGCGACAAGTTCTGCGCCACGCAGCACTGATCATCTCGAATTGACACATAGCATTGCTAGGTATAGCATCGGTAGGTATGAAGGCCGAGTCGCTGAAGGGGCATCTCGACGCGCTGATCCTCGCGACCCTCGAGGCGGCCCCGCTACACGGTTACGCGGTGATCGAGGAGCTGCGCGCGCGGAGCGAAGGCGCGTTCGAGCTGGCCGAAGGAACTGTCTATCCGGTGCTGCATCGTCTCGAGGCGGAAGGGCTGCTGTCGAGTGCGTGGTCGACGGTCGGGGGCCGCAAGCGCAGGACGTATCGCCTGACCCGTCGCGGGCGCGCGTCCCTGGCGCGCCGTCGCGGTGAGTGGCGCGGCTTTGCGCGCGCGGTCGATGCGGTGCTGACGTGACGTATGTCGATCAGCTTCGCGGCGAGCTCCGTGCGATCGGTCTCGGCCCGCGCGTCGTCGCCCGTGTCGTTGCCGAAGTCGAGGATCATCTGCGGTGTGACCCGGAAGCCGTGCTCGGCTCTCCGAAGCTCGTGGCCGAGAGGTTTGCGCTGGAGCTCGGGACTGCACGGACGCGGCTGGCCGCGGGCGCGAGCTTCGGTTCTCTTGCGATCGCGGCACTGCTCGTCTTGGCGGTGACTCGGGCGATCAGCTCCGCCGGCGGTTATCCCGCCTCGGGCGGGCAAGGCTGGGCGGTGCCGGTGAGCGGGCTCGGGCTGGTCGCGTTCGGACAGATTGCGTTCGTCGCCGGCGTTTTGACGCTCGCGCGCGGCCGTCGTCGGGAGCTTTCGGCCGCCGACCTGCGGCTCGTGCACCGGAGGGCGGCGGTCGCGCTTGTCGCGGGTGCGTTGACGAGCGGCTCGCTGCTCGTGCATGCGCTCGAGCTGCGGCCGATGCCGGCGTGGTGGGTACGGTTCGCCGTCGTCGCGGCGGCATCGTCGTTCGTGCCGCTCGGAGCCGCTGCGATCACGCTTGCGCGTGCGAGGCGCATCGCTCCTGCCGCGCTCGGACTGGTTGACGGGTTGTCGGGTGACCTGCCGCGTCCGATTGCTCGGCACGCGGCAGGTGTGCTCGTCTCCCTCGGCGTGCTCGCGGTCGGCTTCGTCGCCGTCAGCGGAGCGGTCTTCGAGTCGAGCGGGATCGAGGGTTTGCTTCGTGGTGCGATCGAGGCCTGCGGCCTGCTCGGCGGCGTCGCCGTGCTCGGCCGCGTGCTCGGCCTCAGGCGTTAGCGGCTGCGCCCGCGCTGGCGGCGACGTGCGGGCGGCGGTGCGGACTGGCGCATCCCGGAAGCCGCGAACGCCGCGCCGTGCCCAAGCCTGCCTGCCAGTTTGCCGACGTCCGTCTGCTGCTCGGGGAGCACGAGGGTGACGCCCGTGCCGCTACGACCGGCTCTGCCGGTGCGGCCGACGCGGTGCACGTAGTCCTCGTCGGCCCGCGGAGGGTCGAAGTTGATCACGTGGGTGATGTCGTCCACGTCGAGTCCGCGTGCGGCGACGTCTGTCGCGACGAGCGTCGAGACGTGGCCCGACTCGAAGCGCTTGAGCGCGCGCTCGCGTGCGTTCTGCGAGAGGTTGCCGTGCATCGCCACCGCACCGATGTTGCGGTGCGAGAGCTTCTTCGCGAGCTTGTCGGCCCCGTGCTTGGTGCGAACGAACACGAGCACGAGCCCGCGTTCCGCCTCGAGCTGCTCGACGAGCCGGTCGAGCTTCTTGTCGTGCGTGACCGCGACGAACTCGTGCTCGATGTCGCCGGCCTGCCGCTCGACCGGGAGCTCGGCGCGGAACCGCGCCGGATCGTTCGTGTACTTGTCGGCGAGTGCTCCGACGGCGCCCTCGAGGGTGGCCGAGAAGAGCATTGTCTGGCGCCTGGCGGGGACGCTCCGCAGGATGCGGTCGACCTGCGGCTGGAAGCCCATGTCGAGCATACGGTCGGCCTCGTCGAGGACGAGGGCGCGCACGCCTTCCAGTGAGACGAGACGCCGTTCGAGTAGGTCGTTCAGCCGCCCAGGTGTGGCGATCAGGATGTGCGCCTCGCGCGCTTTCCGGGCCTGGGAATCGACAGCCTTGCCGCCGTAGACCGCGCAGACGCGAAGGCCCTTGGCTGCGGCGAGCGGCTGGATGTCGGCAGCGACCTGCGTCGCCAGCTCCCGAGTCGGGACGAGCACGAGCGCAGAGGGCTTGCGACCGCCAGTCGCGGTGCGCTCGACGAGCGGCAGACCGAAGGCGAGCGTCTTGCCGGAGCCCGTCGGCGACTGAGCCAGGACGTCGCGGCCGGCGAGCGCGTCGGGAACCACGAGCTGCTGGATCGCGAACGGGGTGATGATCTTGTGCTTGGCGAGAGAGCGCACGAGCGGCTCACTGACGCCAAGCGTCTTGAATGTCTGTGACATTTGGGTTCGACTCCTTTTGTGAAACGGGTTCGAGATGCGGAAAACTCGAACACCTGCAAAGGAGGAACGAGAAGCCAGATCTCACGGCGCCAAGAGGCGTCCGTGCGAACACCGTAGCAGGGGTACAGTCGCCCACCGTGCCGACGTTGTCCTCTGGAGCTGAGCTACGCCGGCGCGGCCCAGCCCAGGGCGATGCGGTGATCTGTGTCAACGGCGGCCGGCGCAAGCAGGTGGAGGGCACGTGGAGCGCGTCCATCGAGTGGCTCGTCGACCGGCTCGCGCCGCGTTTCCCGCAATTGCGGTTCGCCGAGGTTCGCTATCGCATCAAGTCCTGGCAGAAGCTCGACTGGTGCATCGAGGATGCTCGCGAGGCGATCGACGACGTAGCGGCGTCCCGAACACTGCTGCTCGGGTTCTCGATGGGCGGAGCGGTGTCGTCCGGTGTCGCCGGCGAGCCGTCGGTGGTCGGCGTGCTCGGGCTTGCACCGTGGCTGCCCGAGCGGCTCTCGCTCGACGGGTTGCGTGGGAAGCGGCTCCGCGTGCTGCACGGCGGCCTCGACCGAGCGGTACCGGGTATTCCCGGCGTGTCCGCGTCTGGCTCCCGCGCCGGATTCGAACGCGCGGTCGCGCTCGGCGCCCGAGGCGAGTACACGGTCATCCCCGGCGCTGTCCACGGGATTGCACTGCGCGCGCCTTGGGGCACGCTGCTACCCCTCCCACGGTCCGGGGCGTGGCTGCGACTCTGCACGACGGAAATCGCACGGTTTGCGTCTGACGTCGACCGTTCGTAACGGAACTGCACCAACATCGCGTCGATTCGCAAACGGACACTTTCGCGTCGAGCGAGCGGCGGCTACCAAGGACAGCACCTCGTCCACGTCAGATTGGAGCCGTCCAATGAACCGAGTTCACGTCCTGCTTCTCTTTCTCTTCGCTCTCCTCGCGACCGTCGTACCGGCGGCGGTCGGCGCCTCGGGTGGCGTCGTCGTCAGTCAGGTGTACGGCGGCGGGGGCAACGCCGGCGCGAGCTACGCGAACGATTTCGTCGAGCTGTTCAATCCGGGTAGTTCGAGCGTCGACCTCACGGGCTGGTCGATCCAGTACGCGAGCGCGGCGAGCACGAGTTGGCAGCCGACGGTGTTGAGCGGCTCGATTGGGCCGGGCCGTTCCTACCTCGTCCAGTTGGCGTCGACCGCAGCGGTCGGAGCATCCTTGCCGGCGCCGGATGCCACCGGCACCACGAACCTGGCGGCGTCGGGAGGCAAGGTCGCCCTCGTCGCGGATGCCACGGCACTCGCGTGTGGTGCGTCGGCCGGAAGCTGTGCCTCCTCGGCGGCGCTCCGCGACCTCGTCGGGTACGGGAGCGCGGCCGACTACGAAGGCTCAGGGCCTGCGCCGGCGCTCTCGAGCACGACGGCGGCCGAGCGGGCTTCGGCGGGCTGCACGGACACGGGCGACAACGCGGCCGACTTCACCTCGGTGGCGCCTCAACCGCGCAACTCTGCCGCGGCAGCGACGAGCTGTGCCGGCACACCGCCGCCGAGCGGCGGAACGTCGCAGGCAGCTCAGGTCGACGTCGACGTCGAGTCGCTGCTCTCGATCAGCCTCGAGCGCTCGAGCCTCAGCTTCGGCCACGTACGGAGCGGGTCGACGCCGTCGCCGCTCTCGGAAGCCGTCACCGTCGTGGGCAACGTCGCGGCCGGCTACTCGCTCGAGGTTCATCGTTCGGCGTTCGCCCCCGCCGATCTGCCACTCGGGATCGCAACGAGCGCGCCGGCCGGCGGCCAGGTCGGGCCAGGGCTCGGCGGCGGTGCGCGCGCGGCATTGCCGATCGCGCCGGCAGCGGATCTCGTTCTCGGAACGACCTCTGGGCCGAGTGCGTCTGCCGGCGACATCTGGCCCGCCACGCTTGGCTTCACGACCGCGCTGCCGGCCGTTCCGGCCGGTCGGTACTCGGCGGCTGTCACTTTCACGGTGCTCAGTCGATGATCAGAGCCGCAATGCTCGTCGCGGCTGCCCTGCTCGCTCTGCCCGCGCCGGAGGCAGGCGGAGCGAGAGGGCCGGCCGCGCTCGCGGCCTGGCCGGCTCGGGTCGTGGTGGTCGCCCCTGGGCGCACGACGCTTCACCTCGACAACCCTGGGACGCAGGCCGCGGTGGTCGAGACCGGCGTTTCCGGCTACGCGCTCGACGCCCGCGGCCGGCCACGCGTCCAGATCGGCGGCGCCGCGGGCGGCTGGCTCAGTGTCCGGCCGCGCCGGGTCGTCGTGCCTCCAGGGGCGAAGGCTTCCCTGTCGGTCCGCGTCCTGCGGCCACCTACGGCGCGGCACGGAGACCACGCTTTCGTCGTGTTGCTGACCACGCGGCTGCCGACCGGCCCAAGGGTGCTCGCCCACTTGAGAATCGGTGTCGTCGTCGTCGTTCGCATCCCCGGGGCAGCCCTCCGCCGGCTGACGCTCGGCCGGGTGACGGCGCGAAGAGCCGGTGGTGGGTGCCTGCTCGACGTCGCGGTGGCGAACCCGGGCGACGTCGACGAGTGGATCGGCCGGCAGCGCCTGTCGGTCGTCTTCTTTCGCGGTGCGCGGCGGTTGGCGACCGTCCGGGCAGCTCCTCGCCGGCTGCTCGCGAGAACGCGCGGGATCGTCTCGCTGCGCTGCCCGCGTTCGCTTCGCGGGCGGCTCACCGCGGTCGTCGGGCTGACGCAGCCCGAGACCGGTCGCGCTCGCGTGACGGAGAAGCTGGCGCTGCGCTTGTGATCGAGCCGATCCCGACATAGCCTTGATGCATGGGGAGGAGGCTTGTTCTCGTCGCCGCGGTCGCGGCGACGGCGATTGCCGCCGGGCTGTCTACCGCCGGCGCAGCCACGCAGGCGCGCTCCGGCGCGTGCCAGTCGTCGAGCAAGTGGCTTGCGAGCTGGCGTCAGACCTTCTCGGGCCGGGTCGTGCGGCCGACGACGGCCTACCGCCGCCCCGGCGGCGCCGGGTTCCTGAAGCTGGCGCTCGCCGACCCGTACGGATTCCCGACGACCGTCTCGGTCCTCGAGCGACGGCAGAGCTGCACCGGACGCTGGTACCGCGTGCGCCTTGCGACCTGGCCGAACGGGACGACCGGCTGGGTCCGAAGCCGCGATCTGACGACGACGCGGTTGCATGCGCGCATCGTCGTCGACATCTCACGCCATCGGCTCTTCCTCTACAAGTCGGGCCGCCTCGTCTTCACGTCGGCCGCGGCGATCGGCAAGCCGGCGACGCCGACCCCGCGCGGTACGTTCTTCGTCACGCAGCGCTTTGTCGTGTCGCCGACGACCGGCCCGTACGGGCCGCGTGCGATTGGCATCTCCGCGTTCTCGAACGTGCTCCGCTCCTGGCGTGACGGCGGCCCGATCGGCATCCACGGCACAAACGAGCCCTTCTCGATCGGCGCGCCCGTCTCGCACGGCTGCGTTCGGCTTCCGAACGACCGGATGATCGCGCTGTTCAAACTCATTCCCCTCGGTACCCCGGTGCTGATCCGCGAGTAGACACCGACCGAGCTGCGCCGTCCGCTGCCGTCGCCGGCCACGAACGAGGCGTTAGCGTCGCTCCACGTTCGCGTTCGTCGTGCTTTCGACATTCCGGGGCTCGGTCACGATGGTGCGCCTTACGGGGAGAACGTGCCGGTCGCGCGTTTGAGATCGTCTTCGACGAGGTCGGCGTTGATCGCTATCGCAGCCGCCGATCCGGCACCCGCGGCGGTGATCACCTGCGCGCGTGGGTCGACCACGTTGCCTGCGGCCCAGACACCATCGACGCTGGTCCGCCCGGTGGGGTCGACTGTGACAAAGCCGTCGTCGTCGACCTCGCACCCCAGTCCGTCGAGGAGTCCGTCGTCGCGCGGGGCGTTGCCCGGCCGGATGAATACCGCCGTACGCGCAACCATCCGCCCGTCGCTCAACTCGACACCGACCAGGCGGTCGTCCTCGACCACCAGCTGAGCGACTTCGCCGTCGACGAGCTGCACGCTACGCACCTCGAGCTGGAACCGCTCGGCCGCTGTCAAGTCATACGTGTGGACGAAGAAGGCGACGTCGTCGGACCACTGCCGTACGAGCAGCGCGTGCTGGACCGAGCCGGGCAACGTGCCGAGCACACCGACTGCCTGGTCGCGGACCTCCCACCCGTGGCAGTACGGGCAGTGCAGGAGGTCCCGTCCCCACCGCTCGCGAACACCGGCGATCTCCGGCAGTTCGTCGCGCACACCCGTCGAGATCAGCAGCCGCCGCGCCTGCAGCCAGCCGTCGCTGAGGCGAACTACGAACCCGGGGTCGATCGCCGTGACTCGATCGTCGATCAACTCGACGCCGTAGCTGTGCACCTCGGCACGTCCGGCGGCCAACAGTTCGGTCGGTGGCATCCCGTCGCGTGACAGGAACCCCTGCATGTGGGCCGCCGGCGCGTTCCGCGGCTCACCGGCGTCGACCACCGCCACGCGACGCCGGGCACGCCCGAGCACGAGCGCCGCGCTCAGGCCCGCAGCGCCACCGCCCACGACTACGACGTCAAAGCTGCGTTCGTCCACGCAGTCAGCGTGCCTGAGCCGGAACCTTGACGTGGAACTTACCTACCTGTTCCACATCAAGCCTCTAGCTGTGACGGCGGGCGTGTCGGGCGACATGTCCGGCCCGTTTGATCTTCAGCGTGACAGTGATCGTGGCGGTTTCGCCGTTCGCGTCGGTAACCTCGAGCGGTACTGCGAACGTCTTCGCGTGCGCGGGCCGTCCGGCCAGTTCGCCGTTGGCGAGCAGGTGAAGCCCGGCCTTGCGGAGCGAAGCGTCGGTCGTGCGCCAGTGCAGCGGGGCGGCGCCGCCCGCTCGCAAGCGGCGAGCGAAGCGAACGCCGACACGCCCGACCAGCGCCTGGGGTGTAACGACCGAGAGCGTGCTGCGAGCCGGTGCCCCCGGCCCAGCAGGCGGTGTTTGCGCGTCGGTGATCGCTTGGCGCAGCCAGGTCGAGATCGCAGCTCCGCCTGCGGGTCGAAGGTGGATGAAGTCGGTCTGGAACCAATCAGTGTGTGGGGCGGCGTAGCCATTCCAATCGAGTACGCGAAGCTCCGGGTGCCGGCTTGCCGCGGCTGCAAGAACGGCGTTCTTCGCTGCGTACTCGGGGGCGACGTTGTGGAGATTCGGCCAGAGCACGTGCTGAACGCCCCAATCCCGAAGCGTGTCGAGCGTCAGTTCGACGTCGCCGGCGAAATTGGCCGGCAGGTCGTTGTAGCCGTCGATGATCACGACGATCGACCCGAGTTGGGTGCTCCAGCTGTTGATCACGCTGAGTGTCGTTGGCGCATAGCCGCCGTTGAACTCGCAGCTTTGACCGTTCAAACGCCGGCAGACACCGGCGTCGATCTGCAGGTCGAGCCCCGCCGACAGCGTTTCGAGCGAGGAGGGGTCGCCCCACGTGACGGCGGTCAGGATCGAGTCTGAGATCACCGAGACGCGCGGCCCCGTCGAGGCCACGCCGTCGGCGTCCGTCAGTCCGGGAACAGCAACGGCGGCCAGTAGGGCCACAGCAGCTGTGATGAAGCAGCGCAACAGAGGCATGGGGGCGACGTCCAGGGCGGTGACGCTCGCAGATTTTCGTCAGCGCGGCGACGAGACCCGATGCCTAGATCGAGTGATGTTGTTCGACCTGCGAAGCGATACGGGCTTGGCTCACGGAGCGGCGCCGGAGTCGAACCGACCTACCGCCGGGTTACGACGGCGTACCGGTTTTGAAGACCGGTTGGGCCACCGGGCCCGTGCCACTCCATGCTCTTCTCATTGAAGCAGCGCGTCACTCACGCGGAGCCTCGATCGTGCTCCGCGCGGCGGCGCAGGGTACGGATGTCGCCTCGGCGGAGCGTCAGCCCGTCTGCGTCGTAGCGTTCGAGCAGCAGCTGCGCGGTTCGCCGGCCGACGCCGAGCGCATCACGGAAGCCCGCGATCGTGATCGGGTCGAGCGTTCCGAGCAGATCACGACCGCGGTCGTAGAGGCTGATCGAGACTGCGAAGCCGTCACCGACTTGGCGCAGCCGGCCGCGTTCCTCGAGGAACGCTCCGAGCCGTCGATCCTCGAGCTTTGCGATTCCCTCCTGCTCCAGCTGCAGCGCGAGCTCCGACGCTGCCTGCGCCCGCTCGCCGAGTGACGCTGCGGTACCCGGGAGGTAGACCTTCGCGCCGCGGCGCTCGACCTCGAGCAGGTTTGCGACGTGCGCCGTCCACGGCTCCGAGGGAAGCAGCTCGCCGAGTGCGACGCCGGGGTCGAGCGGATTGTCGGCGAGCCGGGCGCTGAGCCGTCGCTGGACCTCGGCGCGCAACGTCTCGAGCCAGGCATCGGAGAAGTAGTGCTCCCCGGCGGCCCGAACGGCGTCGAGCCCCTCTGCCAACTCCCGCGGCTCGAGCAGGCCACGCGCCTGGAGCTCAGGGCCGGTGACTGGGGCGTGCACGAGTGCGCGCACGATCTCAACGGGCGTGCCGCTGTCGAGCACCGCAAGCCGGGCGGTCTCGAGCCGACGCGGCGGTGCGGGATCGAGTACTCGCCCGCCCGCGACCGTCGTCTTGGCACGCAGGATCACGCGGTCGCCGCGTGCCGCCACGACCGGCTCGGCGAGCCGCAGTTGCGCGAAGCCGCCGTCGTGAACGAGCCGCGCAGCGGCGGCCATGGTTCCCACATGCACCGTCACGGCTGCGGGCACCTCCTCGAGTGCGTCGAGCGCGACGTCGAGCCGGTAGGAGACCGGGTAGTGCCCGGGCTCGACGAGCACGTCGCCGCGCCGAAGCCCGCGCCGTTCGATCCCATGCAGGTTGACGGCGACTCGCTGCCCGGCCTCGGCGCGCTCGACCGCCTCGTCGTGCACCTGGACGGTCCGCACCCGCACGGTTCGCCCCGCGGGCTCGAGACGAATCACGTCGCCCGCCGCGATCGTCCCGCTCCAGAGCGTCCCCGTCGCGACCGTGCCGACGCCGTGCAGGCTGAACACGCGGTCGATGTACAAGCGCGTGGCGCGATCCGACCGACGTTCGACGACTGGCACGCGTGAGAGCGCCGCACGCAGTTCGTCCAACCCCACGCCGGTCTTTGCCGAGACGGCGACCACCTCGGCCCCCGGCACGAGCTCGGCGGCCTCGGCGACCGCGAAAGCGAGCGTCTCTTCGTCGACGGCATCCGCTTTCGTGACCGCGACGACTCCGCGGTCGACGCCGAGCAGGCGGAGTACGGCAAGGTGCTCGAGCGTCTGCGGCCGCGATCCCTCCTGCGCGTCGATCACGAGCAGAAAGAGATCGATGCCGGTCGCGCCTGCGATCATCGTCCGCACGAACCGCTCGTGGCCAGGTACGTCGACGAGCGAGACGCGCCTCCCGTCGGCGAGCTCGAGAGGCGCGTAGCCGAGATCGATCGAGATCCCTCGTCGCTGCTCTTCGGGTAGGCGGTCCGTGTTCTTGCCGGTCAGCGCGCGGACGAGCCACGTCTTGCCGTGGTCGATGTGGCCCGCGGTGCCGACCGTCAGCGGCATGCGCGGACCGCTTCGGCGACGGTGTCGAGCTCGTCGTCGGCGAGCGTCCGGCAGTCGAGCAGCAGTCGTCCGTCGCGGACGATCCCGATCACCGCGGGCTCGCCGTCACGCAGCCGAGGCGCGAACTGCTCGTCGACCGCACAGGCGAATGAGGCGAGCTCTGCGAGTGGCAGCGCGCCGCCGCCCACCCGGCTGACCGTCTCCTCGACGTCGCCGCCCACGGCAGTCGCGAGCCGTTCGGCCCGGGCCCGCACGACCTGCACGTCTTCGTGGAGCATCCTCAGCACCGGCACCTCGCGCAATGCACGCGCCGGGTCGAGGTAGAGGAGCAGCGTTCCCTCGAGCGCCGCGAGGCCGAGCTTGTCGATCCGCAACGCGCGGTGCAGCGGATGGCGGCGCAACTGCTCGATCAGGTCGGCCCGACCGACGACGACTCCGGACTGTGGCCCACCGAGCAGCTTGTCGCCGCTGAAGCAGACGAGGTCGGCTCCGGTCGCGAGCGCGTCGCGCGCCGTGGGCTCGTCGGCGATCTCGACGAGCGCGCCGCTGCCGAGGTCGTCGAGCAGCGGCACTTGGTGACGCTGTGCGACAGCCGCGAGCTCGCGCGCAGTCGGGCGTTCGGTGAATCCGACCAGCCGGAAGTTCGATTGGTGCACGCGCAACACGAGCGCAGTCGCCGGCCCCGCCGCCTGGTCGTAGTCGCGGGCGCTCGTCCGGTTCGTTGTCCCGACCTCGACGAGCCTCGCGCCCGATCGGGCGAGCACGTCGGGAATCCGGAAGCCGTCGCCGATCTCGATCAGCTCGCCGCGTGACACGAGCACCTCGCGGCCTTCGGCGAGGGCAGCGAGCACGAGCAGCACCGCGGCGGCGTTGTTGTTCACGACGATCGCTGCCTCGGCGCCGGTTAGCTTGCCCAGGATCGCGGCCACATGGTCCTGTCGCGAGCCGCGCCGTCCCTCGTGCAGGTCGAACTCGAGATTCGAGTAGCCGCGTGCGATTGCCGCCACGCGGTCGGCCGCGGCCGCCGGAAGCGGCGCTCTGCCGAGGTTCGTGTGGACGAGGATGCCGGTCGCGTTCAGAACGCGTCGAAGCGCAGGCCTGTGTGCCTCCGCGAGCCGCGTTCGCAGGCGCTCGGCGAGATCGGCTGGCGCGGCGCCCGCGCGGATCTCGTCCCGCGCCTCGGCAAGTACCTCGCGCGCGGCGTCGATCGCGAGTGGGTCGTCGCTCGCCTTCGCAAGCGCGTCAACCGAGGGGAGATCGCGAAGCTCCACCCGCGCCACGATAGTCCGCCCGCGGCCGCTGCTTCACTATCGTGGTGAAGCGAGGCATCCTCGTTGCCCTTGGCCTGGCCGCGCTGACCGCCGTCGGCGCCACCGTCGCCCGAGCGATCGAGTACGACGGTGCGGCCAAACCGGGCGTGCGCGTGCTCGGAATCGACGTCGGCGGAAAGTCGCGAACCGAGATCGAGGCCGCCCTTGCCGCGTGGGCGAGACGGCCGGTGACGATTCGCGCCGCCGGGCGTTCGTACCACGTGCCGCGCGGCTGGCTCGTCCAGGTAAACGCGACCGCCACCGCTACTCGCGCGCTCGACACAGGCTCGCCCGTCGCACTCGTCGTGCCGCAGCACGAGCAGGTTGCGCCCGTGCTCGCGCGAGCTGGAGGCGCAGCCGAGGTTCTCCACGAGATCGGGCGCGCCGAACGCCCCGCGATCTCGGCTTCGGTGACTCTCCACGGCACGACGGTCCTCATGGCGCCGGCCCGGATCGGGCGCGAGCTCGACCGCGACGCCTTGCTCGAGTTGCTCGCGGGCGATGCGACCACGATCGATGCGCCGTTCTCGGACGTTCGGCCGCCGATCCTCGACCCGGCGGCGCGGAGCGCCGCTTCGACCGCGCGAGTGCTGCTCGATCATCCTGTCGCGCTCGCCTACCACGGCGCGCGGCTCGGATTCCTGACGACGAACCAGCTTGCGCGCTCTCTCCGGATACGAGCTCGCAAGCACCGCTACGCCGTCGCGTTCGACCCCGAGTCGCTCGCCCGGCTCGTTCGCCCTCGCATCGGTCGTTGGGTGGAGCGGGCCCACAATGCGCAGTTCGTGGTTGCCGGGGATCGGATTCGCGTCGTTGCCTCCCGCGCGGGTCGCGACGTCGACGCGCTGCGGCTCGCCGCGACCGTCACGGCCGCCGGCCACGATGACGGTGTCAGCCAGGTCTCCCTCGGCCCGCGGGACCCGGACCTGACGACGAGCGACGCAAAGGCGCTCGGGATCTCCCACAAGCTCGTTTCGTACACGACCGAGATGGGAGAGTCGTCGTCGAACCGGATCCACAACGTGCACCTGATGGCCGACTTCATCGACGGCACCGTGATCAAGCCGGGGCAGGTCTTCTCGTTCAACGACGTTGTCGGCGAGCGCACTGCCGAGCGTGGATTCCTCGAAGGACAGGAGATCATCGGCTCGCTTGTCCTACCGTCGATCGGCGGAGGCGTTTGTCAGACGGCGACGACGCTGTTCAACGACGCCTTCGAGCTCGGGTTGCCGATTCTCGCCCGGACGAACCACAACCTCTATCTCTCCCACTACCCGATCGGCCGCGACGCGACCGTTTCGTGGGGAGGGCCGGACTTCCAGTTCCGGAACGACCTGAAGCACGGGCTCCTGATCAAGACCTCGTACACCGACGCGACGCTCACGTTCACTTTCTACGGGACGGACGAGCACCGGCGTGTCGTCGCGAAGACCGGACCGCAGGCGAACTGGACGGGCCCGTCGATGAACTACGCCGTCGACCCGAGGGCGCCGCGCGGCTCGGTCAAGGTCGTCGCCGGCACCGGGGAACAGGGCTTCGACGTCACCGTCGGGCGGAAGGTCTATGACGCACGAGGGAAGGTCCTGCGCACCGACACTTTCCGCTCGCACTACATCCCGGACAGCCCGACGACGGTCTACGGGCCGGGGAAGACCCCGCCAGGTCCGTACATCGTCATTCCGTCGACGATCTAGCTCGAGCGGGCGAGCCGCGTCTCGTAGTACGCGAGCACGACGCGCACTGCGTCGTTCGGATCGTCGGTGACGTGCAGCGGGCCGAGATCGTCGTCCGAGATCGTCCCGGCTGCGAGCAACTCGTTCCGCAGCCAGTCGATCAGCTCGCCCCAGTAGTCCGAGCCGAAGAGCACGACCGGGAAGTCGAGGATCTTGCCGGTCTGGATGAGAGTCAACGACTCGAACAGCTCGTCGAGCGTGCCGAAGCCGCCCGGAAAGATCACGAACCCTTCCGAAGGGCGCACGAAGCAGACTTTGCGCGCGTAGAAGTGGTCGAACGTGTGCGAGATGTCGAGGTACGGGTTGGCGCCCTGCTCGTGTGGCAGATGGATGTTGAAGCCCACGGAAAGTCCCCCGCCTTCCTGCGCGCCGCGATTGGCTCCCTCCATCACGCCTGGACCGCCACCTGTGACGACCGCCCAGCCGGCTTCGCCGAACTTTCGCCCGACGGTGCGCGCCCACGCGTAGGGCTCGCTGTCGGCGCTGACCCGCGCCGATCCGAACAGCGCGACCGCCGGTCGATCGATCAGCGCGACTTTCTCGAACCCTGCACGGAACTCGGTCCCGATCTTCGCGACGGACGCATCGATCTCGGAGGTGCCGAGGTCGAAGATCCTGCGGTCGTCGGTCACTGAACTCGGCCGCGCGGCACGTGCGCGGCGATCATGCCGACGGCCAGTGCGATTGCGGTCGCCGCGTACAGCCCGTAGACGATGGCCGCCTTGCGGCCGCCGCCGCCTGCGCGAAGCCAGCGGGCCGACTTCCAGATCGCGCCGCCGTCGAGAATCCCGACCGGGATCAGGTTGATCAGGTTGAGGAAGAAGCCGGTGTAGCCGAGCGCGAGAAAAAGGTCGGAGCTCTGCGAGCGACCAACCAGGTAGCAGACGAGCGCGGCCAGGCCGCCGAGGATGGGGCCGGCCAGAGCGACGCGTGCGGTCTGCCACGGATTCCCGCGCGTGTACTGGACGTACGCGCCGAGGAAGGGGATGAAGACCGGCAGCTTCGGATGCAGGCCCTCCCGTTTCGCCTCGATGTAGTGACCGGACTCGTGCACGAGGATCAGCAGCACGAAGCCCACCGCGAACTGCCAGCCGAAGAACAACGTGTAGAGGCCGACGGCGATGAAGATGCTGCTGAACTTGACGAGGATGAACGAGAACTTCGCGAGCGCGAGCGCGGCCGCGATGATCGGGCCGAACAGGCGCCGCAGCGTGCCGCGCCAGTCGCGGCCGCGGGGGTGGATCGGGTCATAGTCGCGGAGGTCGGAGCTCATGAGCCCTGTCCGATCCACTCTTCGCCGCCTGTGTAGACCTCCTTCTTCCAGAGCGGCACACGCTCCTTCAGTTGGTCGATTGCTTCCTTGCAGGCGGCGAGCGCGTCGGCTCGATGGGGCGCCGAGACGGCGATCACGACGGACGTCCCGCCGATCTCGACCCGGCCGGTGCGGTGGTGGATCGCGATGGCGCAGAGCGCGTATCTCTCCTCCAGTGACGCGGCGACTTCAGCCATCACCTGCTCTGCCATCCCCTCGTAGGCCTCGTACTCGAGGTGGACGACTTCGCGGCTGCGGGACTGGCTGCGCGTCGTGCCGCTGAACGTTGCGATCGCGCCCGCTCGATCATCGCGCACTTCCTCCACCGCCTGGTCGAGCGAGAGCGCCGCGTCGCTGAGCCGAAAGGCTCCGCCGGAGACGGGGGGAATGACCGCAACCTCGTCGCCGTCGGAGAGCACCCGGTCGGCCGGAGCGTAGGCCCTGTTGACGGCGTAGAGCAGCCCATTCGGTTCGTCGCCGAGTGAAAGGGCCGGCCAGACGTCGGCGACCGTGGCCGCCTCGATCTCGCGTCGCGACCAGCCGGCGCGCTCGCGGAGGCCGGCAAAGAGCCGCACGGTGACAGTCACGCGCGCAGAGTAACCCGCGTGCGGGGTACGTAGGATCCGTCCCGTGGCCGCGACCGACCGACGCGAGACCGAGTCCGGGATCGAGGTGAAGCCGGTCTACACCGCCGAGGACGTCCACGGCCCGACCGAGCTGCCCGGGGCTTTCCCGTACACGCGGGGCCCGTACCCGGACATGTACAGGGGACGGCCCTGGACGATGCGCCAGTACGCCGGCTTTGCCTCGGCCGAGGAATCGAACGCCCGCTACCGCTATCTGCTCGCACATGGTCAGACCGGGCTCTCGATCGCCTTCGACCTGCCGACACAACTCGGCTACGACTCCGACGATCCACGCGCGCTTGGCGAGGTCGGTCGCACCGGGGTCGCGATCGACTCGCTCGCGGACATGGAGACGCTGCTGGCCGGCATCCCGCTCGGCGACGTCTCGACATCGATGACCATCAACGCCCCCGCGGCGATGCTGTTGCTGCTGTACGAGTTGGTCGCCGAGGAAGCAGACATCCCGGGTAGCGCGCTCCGCGGAACGGTACAGAACGACATCCTCAAGGAGTACATCGCGCGAGGGAACTACATCTTCCCGCCGCGTCCGTCGATGCGGTTGACGACCGACCTGTTCTCGTACTGTGCGGAGCGGATCCCGTCCTGGAACACGATCTCGATCTCCGGCTACCACATTCGCGAGGCCGGATCGACGGCCGTGCAAGAGCTTGCGTTCACGCTCTCGAACGGGATCGCTTATTGCGCCGCCGCCGTCGAGGCCGGGCTCTCGCCGGACGACTTCGGAGCGCGACTGTCCTTCTTCTTCAACGCACACAACGACTTCTTTCAGGAGGTCGCGAAGTTCCGCGCTGCGAGACGCCTCTGGGCGCGCATCATGCGCGAGCGGTTCGGCGCGACGAATCCTAAGGCGGTCGCCCTTCGCTTCCACGCCCAGACCGGGGGCTCGACGCTGACGGCTCAGCAGCCGGAGAACAACATCGTTCGTGTCGCTATCCAGGCGCTGTCCGCGGTCTGCGGCGGCGCGCAGTCGCTGCACACGAACTCGTTCGACGAGGCTTTGGCGCTGCCGACCGAGCGTGCGGCGACGATTGCGCTCCGCACTCAGCAGATCCTGCAGAACGAAGCCGGCACGACCGACACCGTCGACCCGCTCGGCGGCTCGTACTACATCGAGACATTGACGGACGAGCTCGAAAGCCGCGCGTGGGCGTTGATCGAGCGCGTTGACGAGCTCGGTGGGGCGGTCGAGGCAGTCGACCAGGGCTTCGTGCAGGGGGAGATCGATAGTGCCGCTTTTCGCTGGCAGCAGGAGATCGAAGACGGCAGCCGCGTGATCGTGGGCGTCAACGAGTTCGTCGCCGAGACCGAATCGGAGATCGAGTTGCACGGGATCGACCCGGCCGGCGAGCAGCGGCAGCGGGAGCGAACGGCTCGGGTTCGCTCCGATCGCGCCGCTGACCAGGCGGCCGCGACGCTCGCAGGCGTTCGCGAGGCTGCGCGTGGGACCGAGAACATGCTGCCGCCGATCCGTGCCGCCCTGCGCGCTCGCTGCACCATCGGTGAGATCTGCAATGTGCTCCGCGAGGAATGGGGCATGTACGACAACGAGCGCGCGCCGAGCTGAACCGCCGATGATCGAGCTGGGCGAATTCGCAGCGACGCGACCGCAGGGGCAGTGGGCGCTCGCATGGCGGCGACTGAAGCGCGACCGGGTCGCGCTCGCGTGCGGTGTTTTCCTGCTCGCGGTCGTCTTCGCGGTCGGCCCCGGAGCGCCCATCTACGAGCGCGCGGTCGGGCACGGACCGAACGACCCGTTCCCGTATGCGGTCAGTGTCGGCCTTCGCCCGGCAGGGCCGTTCACGGTCACCTGGGCAACATCGCGACTGGCCGACGACGAGCCGTTCGCGTTCCACCATACCCCGCCGCCCAAGGGCACCGGCAAGACGCTGCTGCTGCTTGGTGCCGACAGCCAACTCGGCCGCGACGAGTTTCTCCGGATCCTCTACGGCGGCCGCGTCTCGCTCGAGGTCGCCGCCGGAGCCGCCGCCCTCGCGTTGCTGATCGGCGTGGTCCTCGGGGCGCTAGCCGGCTACTTCGGCGGAATCGTCGATGCCGTGATCTCGCGTTTCACCGATCTTGTGATGGCCTTCCCGTTGCTGCTCTTCCTGGTGATGATCGGCAGCCTCTTCTCCTACGGGCTGACCCGCTGGACATTCGGGGGCCTGCTCAACCAGGGCGTGTTCCAGCTGATCCTGATCATCGGCGCCTTCACGTGGTTCTATCCGGCGCGGATCGTTCGCGCGCAGATCCAGTCGTTGCGCGGCCGTGAGTTCGTCGAGGCCGCGCAGATGGTCGGCGCGAGAGACGCACGCATCATGCGGACGCACCTGCTGCCGCACGTCTTGCCGCCGCTGCTCGCGTACGGGACGCTGCTGATCGCGACGAACGTGATGATCGAAGTCGGCGTCACGTTCCTTGGCGCCGGGATCAAGCTGCCGACGGCGAGCTGGGGGAGCTTACTCGCGCAGACCTGGGGCTCGATCTTGAGCCCCAATCCCTACAACCCGGCGACTACCCAGCCCTGGCTGACTCTCTGCCCGTCGATCGCGATCTTCCTGACCGTCTTCGCGCTCAACCAGTTCGGCGAAGGGCTGCGCGAGGCGACCGACCCGCGAGGCGTCAGGTGAGCCGGTGATCGGCTACACGGCACACAGGCTCGGCGTCGCCGTCGTGCTGCTCTGGATCCTCTCGGTGATCACGTTCGCCATCTACCTGAAGGTGCCCGCCGACCCGGCCGGATTCCTGATCGACATCCAGCACGCGTCGCCGCAGCAGATCGCGAAGGCCCACCACCTCCTCGGCACCGACCGCCCGGCGATCGTGCAATACGGCAAGTACATTGACCGGCTGCTGCACGGTGACTTCGGAACGTCGTGGGCGACGATCAGCTTCTTCGGAGGCTCGACGGCCGGCGCTCCCGTCGGCCCGATGGTCTGGCGCGCGACGCTCGTCACCGGCTCGTTGCTGCTCGGCGGCTTCGTGCTGATGCTGCTGGTCGCCGTCCCGCTCGGCACGTTCGCTGCGACACGGCCGCGGTCGTTCGTCGACCGGCTCTCGCTCGGGCTCGGCGTCGCGGCGATCTCGACCCATCCGCTCGTCGTCGGGCTGTTGTTGCAGTTGTTCGTCGGGGAACGCTGGCATGCTCTTCCGGCGGCGGGGTACTGCACCGTCTCGAAGCCGTCATCGCAGCTCGTGGCCGACGTTGCGCGGAGCGCACCGACGGGCACGCCGCTCCCATGCGGCGGTGTCGGTGAGTGGGCCTGGCATCTGATCCTGCCCTGGCTCACGTTCGCCCTCTTCTTCGTCGCCCTTTACATGAGGATCGTGCGTGCTCGGATGCTCGAGGTGCTCGAAGAGCCGTGGGTGCGCACCGCCCGTGCGAAAGGCGCATCGGAGTTTCGCGTCGTTCGCGTGCACGCGCTACGCAACGCGGTCGCTCCCGTTGTGACGATGGTGGCCATGGATGCCGGCACGGCGATCGGAGTTGCGATGTACGTCGAGACCGTCTTCGGCCTGCCTGGGCTCGGTCGCACCATGATTCGCGCGCTGGCCGGCCTCCAGGGCTACGACTTGCCGGTGATTCTGGCGATCACGCTCGTCGCGGCTTCGGGAATCATCGTGCTCAACCTGATCGCGGACCTTGTTCTGCTCGCCATCGATCCGACCGTTGCGCGAAGCACTGGCCGGGGCGTGTTCCGGCTCGTCGGGCGGTCGACATGAGAATCCTGATCGTCTCGCAAATGTATCCAGGGCCTGACGACCCGGATCTCGGGTCCTTCGTCGCGCAACAGGAACGGGCTTTGCGCGACCGCGGTCACGATGTCTCACTCGCTGTGCTCGACCGGCGAGCCGGCGGCAAGCTGCGGTTTCTCGAGTTGCGCCGTCGGGTGCGCGCGGCGGCGACCCCCGACGTCGTTTGGGCGCACTTCCTCGTCCCCGCGGGTCTCTTCGCGACCGCTGTCGACGCTCCGCTCGTGGTCACCGCCCACGGGCGCGACGTGCGCAACATCGGCGCGGTCCCCGGCGTCGCGCGGTTGACGCGGAAGGTCGTCGGGCAGGCGACGACGGTGATCGCAGTCTCGGACTATCTGAAGCGCGAGCTCGAAGCGCGTCTGCCCGCTGCCGTCGGGAAGACAGAGGTGGTGAACTCGGGCGTCGACCTGGAACGGTTCGCGGAGGTCGCTCCGGCTACGCAGCTCGAGCACCCCGCATTCGTGCATGTGGGCTCGTTGACCGAGCGCAAGAACGTCGTACGGCTCGCGGATGCGTTCGCGGCGCTCGGCCGTGGCTCGCTCTCGTTCGTCGGGGACGGCCCGCTGCGCGCAAAGCTCGAGGGCCGCGACGGCGTGCGCGTTGTCGGCAGGATCGCTCACGACGACGTGCCCGCATGGCTCTGCGCGGCCGACGTTGTCTGCGGGCCTGCCTTGATCGAGCCGTTCGGGCAGGCGCTGCTCGAAGCGATGGCCTGCGGCCGCAGTGTCGTCGCGACTCGCATCGGCGGCCCGCCGGAGTTCGTCCCACCGGCTGCGGGTGTGCTCGTCGACCCGCTCGACGCCGGCGAGCTGACGCGTGCGCTTGCAGCTGCCGCGGCGTTGCCGTCGCCGAACCCTGCCGCGCGCGCCGCCGCAGCCGCGCACGACCTCAGGGCGCAGGCGGGGCGGGTGGAGGAGATCCTCCTGCGAGCCGTTCGAGATCGGCCAGCCTGACCTCGACGAGCGGCCGGATCGTCTCCTCGAGCCCGTACTCGGCGGCGAGGGCGAGGGCCTGTTCGTAGCTCTGGCGGATCTTGACGGGCGACACGCCCTGCTTCAGGCGATTGTCGCCCGTAACGAGTAGGTCATGGATCTTCTGACGTGCCTCGGTCTCGTCCACACGCATAAGCTAGTACCGGAATGGGGGTGAGGAAGTTGAAGGTTGTGATTGCCGATGACCACCGGATGTTCGCAGAGGCGCTGACGGCGATCCTCTCGACGGACGCGCGAATCAATGTCGTCGCCCAGGCGGGAGACGGGCGTGCGGCAGTCGAGCTTGCCCGTGAGCTCCGGCCCGACGTCGTCGTGATGGACGTCGCGATGCCGGTGATGGATGGGATCGACGCCACGCGAATGATCCGCCGTGAGTTTCCGGAGACCGCGGTCGTCGTCGTCACGGGCTCGGCCGCGACGAGCGACGTCTCCCGGGCGCGCGAAGCCGGTGCCGCGGCCTACGTCACGAAAGACCAGATCGCCGAGGATCTCGTGCGCGCGATCCTGGATGCGGGAAACCTCTAGCTACAATCGCGGCCGCATGCTGCCGGTTTTCGCCGTCATTCACGTCCTGCTCTCGGCCGCGCTCGTCGGGCTGATCCTGATGCACTCGGGCCGCGACTCGGGGCTTGCGGGCATGGGGTTCACGCCGCAGTCGCAAGGCGGGACGCACATCGTCGAGCGCAATCTGACCCGGCTGACGCTGGTCGTCGCCGTGCTCTTCTTTCTGAACACCGTCCTGCTCTTCCGCCTCCTCAAATAAGCAGCGGCGGCGCTTCGGCCTAGACTCTCGAGCGTGCAGCTGGCCCGGCTCCACCATGTGACCTGCGTCTGCTCGAACGCGCAGCAGACGCTCGACTTCTACCGCGACGAGCTCGGCTTCTCGCTGGTCAAGAAGACGGTCAACTTCGACGACCCGCACAGCTACCACCTCTACTTCGGGGACGTTGTCGGCGGGCCCGGCACTCTGCTGACATTCTTCGAGTGGCCACGTGCTGAGGCGGGCCGCGTCGGCCGGGGCACGCTCGATTGGCTCGGGCTGACGACGCCGACCGTCACCGCAGAGACCGAGCTCCTC
Source organism: uncultured Actinomycetes bacterium (assembly GCA_963847845.1). Lineage (GTDB taxonomy): Bacteria > Actinomycetota > Thermoleophilia > Gaiellales > Gaiellaceae > PALSA-600. The sequence continues at coordinate 13,095 of CAWKBI010000003.1, read as the reverse complement.
GACCCTGATGGGCTGCGGCTCCACCTCGTGCCCGGTCCGGCACCGGGACTGCACCACGTCGCAGTGATCGGGAATCCCGACCTGTACGCGGGGTTGTTCGAGTCCGACGGCCCACTTCGGTTCGGCGACTCGGTCGAGGAGCCGGCGCTCGTCGGTCCCGGCACGACACATCACATCGCCTGGCGAGCCGCCGACGACGCAGAGCTGCAGCGCTGGGAGCGGCGGTTGACAGAGCTCGGCCTCAGACCGACCCCGGTGCAGGACCGTAAGTACTTCCATTCGGTTTACTTCCGCATGCCGGACGGCATGCTGATCGAGATCGCGACCGACCCGCCCGGCTTCATGGTCGACGAGCCGCGTGAGTCCCTCGGCAGCTCACTCGCGTTGCCGGAGTGGCTCGAACCCGAGCGAGAGACCCTCGAGCGAGAGCTGACACCGATCGAATAAGCGTTGGCGCACGGCTACACTGGGCGCGCTCTCAGGCGCTGGTGGCGGAATTGGTAGACGCGCTAGGTTGAGGGCCTAGTGGCCGCAAGGCCGTGGAGGTTCAAGTCCTCTCCAGCGCACCTGGCCGTCCCCGCGTCTCGCGGGGGCGGTTTTTCGTTTCCGGTGGGTTGACGGCGTCCGGAGGAGTCTCTAACCTGACGGCGAACACACGTTCGTCTCACCTCCGACCCTCATCCCCCGAACTCACCGAGGAGCCGCCCGTGCTCACCGCCCGTCAACAGGAGATCTGGAACTACCTCGTCGAATACGTCGACGGCCATGGGTACCCGCCGACCGTCCGCGAGATCGGTGAGCACGTCGGCCTGGCGTCGCCCTCGACGGTGCACGCACACCTCGCGAACCTCGAGCGGGCGGGCCTGCTGCACCGCGACCCGACGAAGCCGCGCGCGCTCGAACTGATCGGTCGCGAGCGCCGCGAGCCGGAACCGCTAGACCACGAGCGGCACGACGACGCGGCGGTCTCGCGCCTGCCGCTGCTCGGTCAGATCGCGGCCGGCGGCCCGATGCTCGCCGAGGAGAACATCGAGGAGTACCTGCCGCTGCCCGCCTCGACCAAGGGCGACTTCCTGCTGCGCGTCCAGGGCGAGTCGATGATCGAGGCGGGGATCCTCGACGGCGATCTCGTGATCGTGCAGCGCGCGCAGGAGGCCCGGAACGGCGAGATCGTGGTCGCCCTCGCAGGTGACGACGAGTCGACCGACGAAGCGACCGTGAAGACCTTCTACCGCGAAGGCAGCCGCATCCGCCTTCAGCCCGAGAACGCCTCGCTCGAGCCGATCTATGCCCGCCACGTCCAGATCCTCGGTCGCGTCGTCGGGGTGTTCCGAGAGCTCTGAGCGTTCAGGGAGCACTGAGTTGAGATGACCGGTGAGTTGAGATGACCACAGAGTTGAGATGACCACAGAGTTGAACACGACCACTGAATTGACATGACCGTCGCCTCGTTGCATAAGACGCTCGACCAGGAGCTGACAGCGCTGCTCCGCGGTGCCTCACTCGAGTGCCTCGTCTGCGGCGAGTTCGTCATGCACGCGTCCGGCGGTGTCTTCTGCCCCGAGTGCGGCAGCCAGCTCGGCGAGGAGCAGGCGTTCGTCGCCGGGCTAGAATCGTCGCTGCAGGCCGGATGACCGCGGCGCGCCGCTTCGGCAGTGCGTCGAGGAAAGTCCGGACACCGTAGGGCAGGACGCTGGCGCAAGGCCAGGCGGCGAAAGCCGACGGAAAGTGGAACAGAAAGGACACCGCCACCGGCACGGCTCTCGGGCCGCCCGGAGGTAAGGGTGAAACGGTGGGGTAAGAGCCCACCAGCGCCGCGGCGACGCGGCGGCTAGCCAAACCCCGTCCGGTGCAAGGCGAACAGGGCCCGCAGACGCTGCCCGCCGAGGGCCCGGGTAGCTGCAAAGAGGGATGGTCATCCTCGACAGAATCCGGCTTACAGGCCTGCTACGGAGAAGCCCCGCGCTGCGGGGCTTCTCTATCTACCGGCGAGGAGTTGCGCGCAGGCGGAATCGCCGCACCACTTCTCTCCCCAGCGTCTTGCTGCTTGCCTCGGCAGTCCGGGGCTAGCCGGGGCAGAGCTACCCTCAGCGCTGTGACCACCGCAGTTCTCGTCGTCGAGGACGACGGGCCGATTCGGCGCATGCTCGAGCGAACGCTGGCGGCGGACGGCTACGCCGTTGCCACGGCGGGCGACGGCGGCACAGCGCTGGCGCAGCTCGAGCGTTCGGTTCCGGACCTAGTGCTCCTCGATGTCGGGTTGCCGGGCCTCGACGGTCTCAATGTTTGCCGGCGGATTCGCGGCAAGGGGCTCGCTGTTCCGATCCTGCTACTCACAGCAAGGGACGCGATCGCAGATCGCGTCTCGGGTCTCGACGCCGGCGCAGACGACTACCTCGTGAAGCCGTTCGCGTCCGACGAGTTGCTCGCCCGAGTGCGCGCCCTGCTCCGTCGCGGTGTCGTCCCCGACGAGCTGCTCGCTTTTGGTGATGTCTCGCTCGACCTCGAAACCCGCGTCTGCCGGCGCGGCAGCCGCGAGATCGCGTTGAGCGGCCGCGAGGCGGCACTGCTCGAGATGCTCCTGCGGAACCCGCGGCAGGTCGTCAGCCGCGCGCAGGCGCTCGAGCGTGTCTGGGGCGGCGGCTCGGCGGCGAGTCTCAACGTCGTCGACCGATACATCTCGTATCTGCGCCGTAAGCTCGGAGAGCCGCAATTGATCCAGACGGTGCGCGGGGTCGGCTTCGTGCTCGAACGATGATTCCGCGCTCGCTCGGCGCGCGCTCGATCGCCGCGGCCGGACTCGCGATCGTGCTCGCTCTCGTCGTCGTCGGAGTCGGCGTCGACGTGCTGGTCGCGCGACACGTGCATCGCTCGCTCGACAGCTCGCTTCGGCAGCGGGCGGCCGAGATCGCGCAGCTGAGTGCTTCCGCGCCGGCGCTCCTGACGACGCCGGGGGCGCTCGACGCATCACTCGGCGGCCAGCAGATCAACGTCGAGGTCGTCGACCGCAGGGGCCGCATCGTCGCGCGTTCGCTCGCGCTGGGCGGGAAGATCATCCCGGTCAAAACGACTATGCGCGACGTGATCGCCGGCGGTCGCGGCCGGTACGGCAACGCCTCGCTCGGCTCCGAGGACGTGCGGGTCTACGTCGCCCCGCTCGCGGAGGCGGGCGGTCCGGCCGCGGGCGGAGCGGTCGCCGTCGCGGCGTCGACCCATGACGCGGACGCGACGCTCGCCAGCGTTCGGATCCTTGTGCTCGTGGCGGCTCTGCTCGCACTCGCGGTGGGCGCGGCGACGCTCACATTGCTGATGCGGCACGCGCTACGACCGGTCACCCGGCTGGCCCGGGCGGCCGCCGAGATCGAGCGGACGAGCGACTCGCGCCGCCGATTGCCCGAGTACGGCACCGACGATGAGATCGGCCGGCTCTCAAGGACCCTCAACGGCATGTTGGGTGCGCTCCAGCGCTCACGCGAGGCGGAGCGTCGTTTCCTTGCAGATGCCTCGCACGAGCTGCGGACCCCGCTCACCGCCCTGGTCGGAAATGTCGAATTCCTGGCCCGGCACGGTTCGAGCGACGAGCTCGTCGCCGAGCTGGAGAAGGACGCGCGTCGGCTCACCCGGCTCGCCGACGACCTCCTCGCATTGTCCCGCGAGGAGGCAGCACCGGTCCCTGACGAGAGCGTTTCGCTCGACGAGCTCGCGAGGGGATTTGCCGGCATCGATCTCGTCGCCCCTTCACCCGTGTTCGTCCGCGGGGATCGGGCCGCACTCGAGCGGGCGGTCGCGAACCTGGTCGAGAATGCGCGCAGGCACGGGCAGGGCGCCGTCACGGTGAACGTGGCGGGGCGCGGCGACGTCGCGACGCTCAGCGTCTCCGACGAAGGGTCTGGGCTCGCGGCAACGGAAGCGGCGCGAGCCTTCGAGCGCTTCTGGCGCGGCGGCTCTCGGCAGGCCGGCTCGGGCCTCGGGCTCGCGATCGTGCGGGCCACGGCCGAGCGGCATGGTGGACGCGCCATGGCGGAGGGTGCCCGATTCACGATCGAGCTACCGCGTCTCAGAGATCTCTCAGAGTCGACCGCTAGAACGGACGGTGGGACACAAGAGAAAGGATCGCCGTGAAACACCTTCGCAGACTCTCGACTCGTAGCTTGATCGTTCTCGTCTTCGTCGTGCTCACCGTGGCCGGTGGAGGAGCCGCGATTGCGGTTGCGGCAGGCGGGGGAGGGCCGACGCCCGCCGCGAAGCCGCTCGACCAGGCGATCCACGATGCGCTCGCAGCTCCGAGCCCCGACGGCGTGACGGCCCGCATCGTCTTCACGAACAAGCTGTTTCCCTCCGGGGCGCTGCTGGGCGGCCAGGTCGGGTCTGCGCTGATCTCGGGCGCCTCCGGGAGGCTTTGGCTGACCAAAGAAGGAGACGGGCGGATCGAGCTCCAGTCCGATGCCGGGGACGTCCAGATTGTCTGGCGCTCCACGGACGTCAGCGTCTATGACGCGTCATCGAACACGGTCTATCGCGCAACGTTGCCGGCGAGCAAGCCGACTGGGGCCGACCACGGAGCACCGCCTAGTCTCGCGTCGATCGACAAGTTCCTCACCGATGTCGGCGTGCACTGGGCGGTCTCTGCTGCGCGGCCGGGCGATGTGGCTGGTCGGGCCGCATACAGCGCAGCGGTCTCCCCGAAGCACGACGGCGGCCTCCTCGGGTCCGTCGAGCTCGCCTGGGACGCGGTCCAGGGAACACCTCTTGCCCTAGGCATCTTCGCCGAGGGTGCGTCCACGCCGGCGCTCGAGCTCAAGGTCACCGACATCTCGTACGGCACAGTCCCGACGAGTGACGTCGACGTCTCACCGCCCTCCGGCGCCAAGGTCGTCGATCTCGGCTCGCCGTCCCACTCGAGCGGGAGCTCGGGCACACCGGCTGTGACCGGCCTGGCTGCGGTCAAAGCCGCCGCGGGCTTCGCCGTGATCGCTCCCGACACATTGGTGGGACTGCCACGGCGCGACGTGCGACTCGTTGGCGGAGACTCGGCGCTCGTTCTCTACGGTCAGGGGCTCGGCGGGATCGCGCTCCTCGAGCGCAAGGCCGATGCCTCCTCGTCCCAGGGCGTGCTTGCCGGCTTGCCGACGGTCTCGCTCGACGGCCTGACGGCGCACGAGTTGGCGACCCAGCTCGGGACGGTGCTCGAGTGGCAGTCCCAGGGGACGAGCTTCGTCCTGGCAGGCTCGCAGCCGCCTGCCGCGGCTGAGGCCGCCGCTCGGGCGGTGAAGTGAGCGACGCGCCTCCGGTCGAGGCTCTCGGGCTCGTCAAGCACTATCGCGAGACGATCGCAGTCGACCATGTCGACCTGGTCGTCGAGCGCGGTGACGTGTTCGGCTACCTCGGCCCGAACGGCGCCGGCAAGACCACGTCGTTGCGGATGCTGCTCGGCCTGATCCGGCCGACAGAGGGATCCGCCCGCCTCTTCGGCCGCGACCCGTTGTTCGAAGGCGCAAAGGCACTCGAAGGGGTGGCCGGATTCGTCGAGGGGCCGCGCTTCTATCCGTACCTTTCCGGTCGCCGCAACCTGCAGCTGCTCGCTGCGTACGACGAGCCGACATCGACGTCGCGGATTGACGAGGTGCTCGAGCTGGTGGAGCTGCGGGACCGTGCCAAGGACCGCGTCGGCGGCTACTCGCACGGAATGAAGCAACGCCTCGGGATTGCCGCGTCCTTGTTACGGGAACCGAAACTGCTGTTGCTCGACGAGCCGACGACCGGACTCGATCCGGCGGGGATGCGGGACATGCGTGAGCTCGTGCGTCGGCTCGCGGGCGAGGGTCTGACCATTCTCCTCTCGAGCCACTTGCTCTACGAAGTCGAGGAGTTGTGCAACCGCGTTGCGATCATTCGCAAGGGCCGGATCATCTACCAGGGCGAGCTGAGCGATCTGCTTGCGACCGCGGCCAGCGGCTTTCGCCTTCGCGCTCTCGAGCCCGAGCGTGCGCGCGCGGCACTGCTCGCCCAACCCGGCGTCGCGGAGGTCGAGCTACGCGACGGCGACCTTCGCTTCACGGCCGACGACGATGCGATCGCGGCGCTCTCGATTGCGCTCGGCCGTGCCGGCATCGCGTTCACAGCGCTCACGCCCGAGACAGCGAGTCTGGAGGAGCTCTTCCTCGGGATGACCGGAGGCGAATCCTCGGATCACGATCAGGTTGCCGCGGTAGCGGTATGACCGCAGTCGCGCGCGTCTATCGCTGGGAGATCGCGAAGCTGTTCGCGCAGAAGCGCACGTACCTGGGCCTGGGCACGGCGGTGGTGGTGCCGATCATCTTCGTGGTCGTGCTCGTCCTGCAGACTGGTGGTCCGAACGACGTCCCACTGGGCCGCTACATCCGCGACACCGGGCTCGCGGTCCCGTTCGTCGTCCTCTTCTTCATGTCGATCTGGGGCCTGCCGCTGATCACTGCGCTCGTCGCCGGCGACATCGTCGCTTCCGAGAGCCAGAACGGGACGCTCAAGACGATCCTCACGCGATCGCGAGAGCGCGGCGAGGTCTTCGCGGGCAAGGTGCTCGCCACGTGGACCTACACGGTCGCCCTCGTGTTCGCGATGGGGATCGTCGGGCTCATCGCCGGAAGCGTCGCCTGGGGCTTTCACCCCCTCACGTCGCTCTCGGGGACCAAGGTGTCGCCGGCTCACGGCCTGCTTCTGCTCCTGGCGAGCCTGGTCATCTACTCGCTCGCCCTGGCAGGGATCGCTGCCTTCGCCGTCTTTCTGTCGACGGTGACCCGGAACAGCGCCGCGTCCGTCGTCGGGGCCCTGATGTGGGCCCTGCTGATGCAGCTCATCGGGGTCTTGCCCGGAACGGAGAGCATCCGCCCCTACCTGCTCGGAACTCAATTCGATGCGTGGCACGGCTTTCTTCGCGTGCCCGCGGACTGGGTGCCGGTGACGCGCGCACTCTGGGTGTGCGCGCTCTACATCGGTCTGCCTCTCGCCGGCGCTTATCTCGTCTTCCTACGCCGCGACGTCGCGGGGGACTAGAGCCTTGATGTGGAACTTACGCACCTCCCGCTGGTGCGCCAGACACGGCGCGGCTCGGCCGAGTCACGCTTGCCCGTAGCACCACTACGAGCTGCGCGCGCCCCGTCCAATCCGCTTGGTCTGGCGCATCCCCGCAGGCACCACGTTCCACATCAAGCCTCTAGTTGCCTAGCGCTGCGATGTCTGATCGTGTTGGCCTGCGCCGAGGGTGACACCAACACGGGTCGTGGCGGAACGGCTCGGGGTGAGCCGACCCACGGTCGCCAAATGGAGGACGCCGGTTCGTGACCGCCCGGCTCGATGGACTGCATGACGAACCGCGCCCGGGTGGTCCACGCGTCGATCAGTGACGCCGACGTCGAGCGGGTGATCGTCACGACGTTCGAGCAAACCCCGCGGGATGCGACGCACTGGTCGACGCGTTCGATGGCTTCCGCGACCGGGATGTCGCAGTCGGCGGTGAGCCGGATCTGGCGGGCGTTCGCGCTCAAGCCGCACCATGGTCGACGAGTTCAAGCTGTCGCCAGACCCGCAGTTCATCGACAAGGTCCGCGACATCGTCGGGCTCTACCTGAACCCGCCCGACGCAGCGGTGGTGCTGTGCGTCGACGAGAAGACCCAAGTCCAAGCCCTTGACCGGACCGCCCCGGTGCTGCCGCTGATGCCGGGCGTGCCCGTAGCTTGCGCGAGCATCGAGCGGCCGGGATCGACCATTCCGACGAGCGCTGCGACGCAGTTCGGATCGAACTGCGACCCGGCGCCGTCCTCGAGCTCGCGGAGTGCCGCCGCCTGTGTGAGTCGGGCGCGATAGGGGCGCTGCTCGAGCATCGCCAGGTACGCGTCGGCGACCGCGACGACCCGCGCAGCGAGCGGGATCTGCTGCGCGGTGAGACCCTGGGGGTAGCCGCGGCCGTCCCAGCGCTCGTGGTGCGTCCGGACGACGTCCGCGACCTCGGGCTCGACGACGGGCCGGATCACACGGTCGCCTTCGATCGGATGCGCGTTGATCTGACGGCGCTCGTCGGGCGTCAGAGGCCCGGGCTTCTCGAGGATCCGATCGTCGACCAGCAGCTTGCCGACATCGTGCAGCAGAGCACCTTCGACGACGGTGCGACGCAGGCGGTCGCCCAGCGCCAGCCGGTTTGCGAGCTGGTCTGCGCAGGCCGCGACGGCGATCGCATGGCGGTCCGGGTAGTCCTTCTTGCCGGTTGCGGCCGCGACGACGCGGCGGGTCGCCTCCACGGGGAGGCGGGATTTCGTCGTTGTCGTGGGTCGTCTGGCCGAGGTCACGGCCTCCCCCTTTCGGGGGATGCCCGAGCGATCCTGCCGCTGTCATGAAGTAGATTCTGCGAGGTTTTTCCCTTGGGGAGAAGGGCGGCGAACATTTCAGGGTTGATCTCGATCGCAAGCAGTTGCGTGTGACCCGCGTGCGTCGCCGGACGAGCACCTCCGTGCTCTTGGCCGCCCTGGTGATCGGCGTCTCGGTCGCCGCAGTCGTCTGGGGGATCGAGGAGGCCGTTCAGGGGCGTGAGCGAGCTCACGGACGGACCGAGTTGCGAGCTGCGCTCGAGGACACCCGCCACCTGTTGACGGTGCGCGCGACGAACTCTGGTCGGGCGGCCTCTGCACTCGCGGGCTCCCAGACGATCCAGAACGCGTTCGTGACCCACCAAGACGGCGCGCTTCGCTCGATCACTGCCGCGCGCCCCGATGTCGGCTTCGTGCTCTGGAACGGCGCCACTCTCGGTAGGCAGGCCGTTCCAGGGGTGGACGTGACCGTCGGCGTCTACGGGGGCAGCAAATACCTCGGCCTCGTCGTCGTCAGCGCCTCGCCGACCACGAGGCTCCTCACCGAAGCGCGCCGGCAGCATCCGAGCGTCGATCTGTGGTCGGCGGTCGGCACCGACGTCCGGGCGACGGCGCCCCCGGCCGAAAATCCCGATCTCGCGCGAGAGCTCAGCCGGCGTTCGAACGACCAGCTGCAACTCGCCGGCGACGGAGCGAACGTCGCGCGCGTCTATGCCTTCCGGCGCACGGCGCACGTCCTGCTCGGCTGGCTTTGGCCGCTGATCGCAGGGTTCGTCGTCGGCGGCATTGCGCTCGCCTTCTTCAAGCGGGCAGAGGACCGGCGGCGGACCGAGCCGCCGCCGAACACGGTCCGAGATGCGGTCGCGCTCGTCGGCGAGACGCTCGCCGCCACCCACAACCCCGACGCGTTGCTCCCGGTGATCCTGCAGGCGGCGATCGAGGCGACGGCTGCGTCCGGAGGATCGATCTCGAGCGGCGAGCTGGTGCTCGCCTCACGCGGCTCTGCCGCCCCGCGTGGCGGCGCTCCCGCTCACGTTCCCCTTGCGTGTCGCCGACGGACGGCCCGCAGAGCTCTCGCTCTATCCGCCGGCGGCAGGGTTCACAGCCGACGCACGCGACGCAGCGGCGTGGATCGCGGCCCAAGCGTTGATCGCACTCGAGAACGCACATCTGCACGGGCTCGTGCAGCGTCAGGCGGTTACCGATGAGCTGACGGGGCTCGCCAATCGCAGACGCTTCCTGGCCCAGCTCGAGACCGAGGTCGCTCGCTCGCGACGCAGCGGCTCGCCGTTGGCGATCGTGCTCTCCGATCTCGACGACTTCAAGCAGGTGAATGACAAGTACGGCCACGAGGCAGGCGACCGGGCGCTCCGCGCATTCGCCGACATCATGCGCGGGGTGGTGCGGGACGTCGACCTTCCAGTCCGCCTCGGCGGCGAGGAGTTCGCGGTGCTGCTCCCGGACACCGACCTGGCGGGCGCCGTGAATCTCGCCGAACGGATTCGCTCGGCGCTCGAGGCGGCCGAGATCGAGAGCGACGCGAATCGGATCCGGGTGACCGCAAGCTTCGGCGTCTCCTGCTTCCCGGTCGCGGTCGCGGCCGATGACTTGCTCGTCGACGCCGACCGCAGGCTCTATGACGCGAAGCGTCGCGGCAAGAACCGGGTCGAGGTCTCGGCTGCCGACGGCGCCCGCTCGTCGCATCGTTAGCGGGTTTGGCGTAGCCGTCCGGGTTCGATGCGACGATTTCGGTGTGCCTTCCCTCTGCCGTGCAGGGACCGTCGCCGTCCACAGAAGCGACGGCTGACCGCGACATGGGCACCGACCTGGTACCGGTTGAGCGGCTCCACGATGGGGAGCGCGCCGGGCGGTTCGCGCGGCGGCCGCGCGTCGGCGGCCCCGAGATCCTGACGCGGCGCCTCCGCCGCGAGCTCGACCGGCAGACGCAAAGCGCCGAGCGGGTTCGTTTCTGCGTGCGCGGCGACCTCGGTCATGCGCTCGTTTGCCTCGACGACCGCTTGCTCGTTTTGAAGAGCGGCTTTCATGCGGGAACCACCTTCGGCACACAGGCGGCAACGATCTTCTACCGCGACGTGACCGGGATCCAGGTGCGAATGCACCTCGTCTCGGGGTGGATCGAGATCTCGTCGCCGAGCTTCCAGGGCCGCGAGCGCAAACGCACCCGCCATCCCCGGACGAGCGACCGCGACGTCTACAAGCTTCCCAATTGCATCCCGATCCACCGCTCCCAGCTCGACGCGTACGCCGTGCCGCTTGCGGAGCTTCGTCGCCTCGTCGCCCGCGCGAAGGACACGTCGCCGAGATCGGACCTCGTCCAGGAGCTCGAACGGCTGTCGCGGCTCTGGAGGACCGGCCAGCTCGACGATGGGGAATACGTGCGGGCCAAGGCGCTCCTGCTGGATGATCAGCCGCGGCTGCGGGCGGGGTAGAGCACACTCGTCCCAGCGGGCGTGAACGAGACCAGAGTCGCGTCGACGATGTAGCGGTGAGTCGCGAAGAACCTCGGGTGGCAGGCCTGGAGCCGCAGGATTTCCTTGCCGGTGTTGTGCAGAACCGCAAGATCGTCGGCAGCGACGACATAGTGGCGTACCGCTCGGTATTCGAAGGTGCCATAAGGCACTTCGAGCGTCATGTAGTCGCCGTTTCGGATGTCGTTGATGTGGGCGAACGGGGCGAGGTACGTGGTTCGGTGCCCTGCGACGTAGATCAGCTTTCCCTGGCCGGGAAGCGCCGAGGCGATGTAGTGGCCCGGGCCTTTCTTCAAGCTTTCGTGATCGGTCCCCTGGACGACGTAGATGTCGAGACCGAGCCTGCCGATGCGCAGCCGACCCACCGGCCCGCCCGTCGTCAGCGACCGTTCATACGACTTGGCGGCAGCCGCGGCCTCACGCCAAGCTCCCGCCGCGTCCTTCGCAGGAGGCGGCAGCGTCGCCCTGAACCTGACGACGCGCCGGTCGTACGACGCGTGGAGGTGCTTCTGGCTGAAGTACGTCTGGATTGCCGTGAAGGGGTCCTCCCAGCGCCACACCACGACAACCCATGCGAGCGTCAGGAATCCGGCCGCGATCAGGAGCGTGCCGAAGAGGCGCGCGGGCCGGCGAACGTCGAACCGCATTGTTCAGCTTCGCACGCCGAAATCGCACGTGACGACCGTGACCGGAAGGTCGTCGAAGACACCGGGCGCCGAGTCGTTGTGAACCGCGGCGCAGCCGACGTCCTTCCAGCCCGCGGTCAGGATGATCGCTCGATGTTCGGGAGATGCCATCCAGAGCGACACGGCCCGAGCGCCGCCCACGCCGGGTGAGGACCAGAGCAGGTTCTCGCCGACCATCCACCTGCCGCTCGACGAATACGACGAGCGCACGCGGTTGGCCATCGACCGACCGTCAGCCGACTCGTGCGAGAAGTAGCCGAGACTCGACATCTCGAGTGAGTGCCCGCGCGCGGCCGTGGCGAGATCGCCGCTTGCTCGCAGCGGGCGAAGCCCAGCCCGTGTGCGCACTGAATTCATCTGGGAGACGATTGCCGCGTCGAGCGAAACGGCGCGATCATGCCGGCTCGCGGCGAAGGCGGGGACCGTGACAGCCAGGCAGGCGAGTGCGACACCGAGCAAGGAATACGCCCGTGCCGGGGCATTCGGTCCACCTCCAAGCCGTTGCCGCTTCACCTAATGATTGTCGGCCGCAGCCCGGACGTCCTTGAGCGAGCCGGCCTGGTCGGCCGAAGCAAGCCTGGTAAGAGCGGAGCCGGACGATGTCCGCCGTCAGTGAGGGCAGTAGGCGCGAAGCCGCAGCCGAGGGCCCCAGAACATCATCCGGCCCCGACCCACTATCTCATTTCCAAGCGACCTCAAGTAGGACCCGCGCCGCGCCGATAGTCAGGCGGTGGCGGCGTGCGGTCTTGGGACTGACGGCAATCACCCCCTGCACCCTGCGCCGCCACCATTTCACCGTCTCTGCCAGCCGGTCAAGCGTGCCAGGACCAATAGGGGAGCAAGTCTGGCGGAACGTCGGGTGGGTGTGGTGCGCTACACCTCGTGGAAGATCGGGTTGCTCACGAACCCGCGCCGAACTGCATGCTGCACGGCCTCGGTGCGGTTCCGCACTTCGAGCTTCCGGTAGATGTTCGAGAGGTGGAACTTGACGGTCTGCTCTGCGAGCCAGAGCTCTTTTGCGATCTGCTGGTTCGAGAGCCCGCGGGCGAGTGCCGCCAGAACTTCCTGTTCCTTGGCGGTGAGGCCGGCTTCCGTCGCCTGGCGTGAGCTCGAGAGCGACGCGGGCACCCCGATCGTCTGAAACACCGTTCCGTTGACGACCTGACGCAGGACGCTGCCGAGGTCGCGCGGGTCGATCTGCTTGAGCACGAAGGCGCTCGCGCCACCCTCGAGTGCCTGCGCGGCCAGCGTCGGATCCTCGGACGCGGAGAGCATGACGACCTTCACGTTCGGCGAGCGCTGTTTGATCCGATTCAGACAGGCGATCCCGTCGAGCAGCGGCATCCGCACGTCGAGCACGACGACGTCGGGTGCGGTCTCCGCGACGAGTCCGACGATCTTGGTCGCGTCCGTGGTAAAGCCTACGACGTCGAAGTCGCCGTCTTCTTCGAGTGCAACTCGAACGGCTTCGATCATCAGCCGATGATCGTCTGCCAGCAAGATTCGAAGTTTGGCCATTTCCCCGAGCAATACGCGACCGGTGCCCGAAGAATGTAGACATAAACATAACCAATCGCGTG
>CAWKBI010000002.1:0-399129 GCA_963847845.1 uncultured Actinomycetes bacterium | reverse complement strand
TGACGACCACGATCATCGGTGACCTCTACGAGCCGGCGGAGCGCGGCCGCATCCAGGGGTACATCTCCTCCGTCTGGGGTGTGTCCGCCGTCGTCGGCCCTGCGCTCGGCGGCTTCTTCGCCCAGTACTGGACGTGGCGCGGCATCTTCTGGCTCAACCTCCCGATCGGCGTCGGCGCCGCCTGGCTCATCCAGCGGCACCTGCATGAGCGCATCGAGCGCCGCGACCACAAGATCGACTACGCGGGCGCGCTCGCGCTCACCGCATCCTGCACGCTACTGATTCTCGCCTTGCTCGAGGGAGGCGTCAGCTGGGCCTGGGGCTCGACCACGAGCATCGCGCTCTTCGCCGCGTCGGCTCTCCTGCTCATCGCGTTCGTGCAGATCGAGAGAGTCGTGGCCGAACCGATCCTGCCGCTGTGGATCTTCCGCCATCGCACGCTGGTCGCGGGCAACCTCGCCGGGCTTGCGATCGGTGCGATCCTGATCGGCCAGGCGTCCTATGTGCCCACCTATGCGCAACGCGTCGTCGGCGTCGGTGCAGTCGTCGCCGGGTTTGCGATGGCCGCGATGACGCTCGGCTGGCCGATCGCCGCCACGATCGCGCCGCGCGTCTACCTGCGCATCGACTACCGCAAAACAGCGCTCCTCGGCGGCACGATCTTGATCGCGGGCTGCCTCCTGCTCGCCCTCTTCGTCAACGCCGACTCCGGCGTCTGGCGCGTCGCCGTGGCGAGCTTCGTGCTCGGCATCGGCATGGGTTTCGCGTCCGTCGCGACCGTCGTCGCGGTGCAATCGGTCGTCGGCTGGGGAAGACGCGGCGTCGTCACCGGCAGCAACATGTTCATCCGCACGCTCGGAAGCGCGGTCGGCATCGCCGTCTTCGGCAGCATCGCGAACGGCCGCCTCGCCGGCCGACGGGCTACGCCGCCCGTGATCTTCCACGCAGTTCACGGCGTCTTCTGGGCGCTCGTCGTCGTCGCCTTGCTCGGCGTCGGCGCCCAGCTCCTCTTGCCGCAGCGCGTGACGCCGCACGCGTAGCGGCCGGGCGCGCCCGCGCACTAGACGATCTTGTGCTCGCCGAGGAACGTGGCGGCCGCGCCTCGCTCGGCGCGAAGCTCTTCTCGGCCAGCCAGCCGCCGTCGACCGTCAGCGCGATGCCGTTCACGTAGCGCGCACTGGTCGCTCGCGAGGTAGAGCGCGGCGTCGGCGACCTCGCGCGGCTGCCCGACGCGGCCCAGCGGCACCGTCTGTGCGCAGGCCCTCGCTCGAACGCCTCGTCGCGCGAAGTACTGCTCGGTCAGCGGCGTGCGGATCAGGCCCGGGCAGATCGCGTTCACGCGAATGCCGTCGGCGGCGAGGTCGCGCGCGAGGCTCTTCGTCAGCCCGACGACGCCGTGCTTCGCGGCCGTGTAGGCCGGCCGGTGCGAGAGGCCGACCAGGCCGCCGACGGACGCGATGTTCACGATCGCGCCGCCGCCCGTCTCGCGCATCGCGCCGTGCCGCGGCCTGGCAGACGTAGAACGTGCCGCTCAGGTTGACGGCGATCACGTTGTCCCACTCCTCGGTCGCGAAGCGAGTACACGTCGCCGATCTCGCGCACGCCGGCGCGAGTTGACGACACGTCGATGCGGCCGTAGCGCTCGACCGCGGCGGCCACCGCGCGCTCGACGTCGGCGGCGGCACGCGCACGGATCGCCCCGTCGCCTCGCGGTCGAAGCCGGCGACGCTGCGCGCCCTCGGCCGCGAACCGCGCCGGCGATCTCCCGGCCGATCCCGCTCGCGGAGCCGGTGACGAACGCGACACGTTCCGTCAGCAGCACGCCATCCGCGCAGTATCGTCAGCCCGATGCGCCTGGGCGATCGATGGAGCGCGGCACGCGGGCATCACGGTCTCCGACCTCGACCGCTCGCTCGACGTTCTACGTCGGCAAGCTCGGCCTCGAGCTGCGCTGGCGGCGGCTCTACGACGAGCGCGAGATCGCCGAGATCGTCGGCGTCCCCGAGGCGACCGCCTGGACATCGCGATCCTGCGCATCCCCGGCAGCGACATCGAGATCGAGCTGCTCGAGTACAGGGGCTGCGAGCGGCGCTCCGGGCGCGCGCGAGCCCTCGCGACTACGGCAGCGGCCACTTCGCGCTCCACGTGACCGACATCGACGCGCTGTACGCGGACCTCGTCGAGCGCGGCGTCGAGTTCCGCTCGCGCGGGCCCGGTCGATGCAGATGACCGGGCCCGCGACGCCGGCGGCAAGAGCCTCTACGCGCACGACCCGGACGGCTACATCATCGAGTTCAGCCAGCGGCCGCCCCGTGAGCACGAGGCGCCCGCCGAGCCGGCGCGGCCCGACCGGCCGCCCGCCGCTCGTCGCGCAGTACCGGCAGATGGCGCTGATCCGCCGCTTCGAGGATCGCGCGGCGGAGCTGTTCAAGGAGGGCGTGATCGTCGGCACGGCGCACAGCTGCGTCGGGCAGGAGGCGATCGCCGTCGGCGCCGCGAGCGCGATGCGCGACACGGACTTCCTCGTCGGCCACCACCGCTCGCACGGCCACCTGATCGCGGCCGGCGCCGACCTGCGCCGGATGATGGCCGAGATGTTCGGCAAGCGGACCGGCTACTGCAAGGGCCTCGGCGGCTCGATGCACATCGCCGACCTGTCGCTCGACATCCTCGGCTGCAACGGGATCGTCGGCGCCGGGCATCCCGCACGCCTGCGGCGCCGCTCTGACCGCGACGGCTGCGCGGGACCGACCAGGCGGTCGTCGCGTACTTCGGCGACGGCGCCGCCGGCCAGGGCGCGGTGCACGAGGGGATGAACCTCGCCGCGACCTGGAAGCTGCCGGTCGTCTTCATCTGCGAGAACAACCAGTACGCGCTCTCGGCCGACTGGCGCACGCAGCGCGCCGTCGAGGACATCGCCGAGCCGCGCGGCCGGCTACGGGATGCCCGGCGAGGTCGTCGACGGCAACGACGTCGCGGCCGTCGAGGAGGCCGTCGCGCGGGCGCTCGCGCGGGCACGCGCGCGGCGACGGCCCGTCGCTGCTCGAGCTGAAGACGTTCCGCCGCATGCAGCACTCGATGCGCGCGAACCTGCCGGACGTGCGCGACCGCCGCGCTCGTCGAGGAGTGGGAGGCGCGCGACCCGCTGCCGCGGCTCGCCGCTGCGCAGCTCGGCGTCTCGACGACGACGCGCTCGCCGCGGACTCGAGGAAGACGTCGGCGCGCGAGGTCGAGGCCGCGATCGACGCAGCGCTCGGCCGACGAGGACGCGAGCGCCGACGACCTGCTGCCCGCCGTCTTCGCGCCGCACCGCCGCCACCCGCCGCCGCCCGAGCCGGGCGAGCGCGAGCTCGGCTTCGTCGCCGCGATCCGCGAGGCGCTCGAGCTCGAGCTCGCGGCCGACCCCGACGTGGTCGTGATCGGCGAGGACATCGGCCTCGTCGGCGGCCTGTTCCGCGCCACCGAGGGCCTGTACGAGCGCTTCGGCGCCGAGCGGATCCGCGACACGCCGCTCACCGAGAGCGGCTTCGTCGGCTGCGGCATCGGCGCGGCGCTCACCGGCCTGCGGCCGGTCGTCGAGCTGCAGTTCTCCGACTTCGCCGGCGTCGCGTTCGACCAGATCGTGAACCAGGCCGCGAAGCTCCGGTTCATGATGGGCGGCACGCCGAGCTGCCGCTCGTGATCCGGATGGTCTCGGGCGGCGGCGTCCGGCTCGGCGCGCAGCACTCGCAGAGCCTCGAGGCGCTCTTCGCGCACATCCCGGGCCTCGTCGTCGCGATGCCGTCGAGCCCGTTCGACGCAAAAGGCCTGCTCGCGGCGGCTATCCGCGGCGACAACCCGGTCGATCTTCCTCGAGCAGAAGCTGCTCTTCTTCGGCGAGCCGACGCCCGTGCCGGAGGAGCGCTACGCGATCGAGCTCGGCGAGGCGCGCGTCGTGCGGCGGGCACGGACGTGACCGTGGTCGCGCTCGGCGCGCTCGTCCCGCAGGCGCTCCGCGCGGCGCGCGAGCTGGAGCGCGACGGCGTCAGCGTCGAGGTGGTCGACCCGCGCACGCTCGTGCCGCTCGACACCGACGCTGATCGCCGCGTCGGTCGCGAAGACCGAGCCGCCTCGTCGTCGCGCACGAGGCCGTGCGGTTCGGCGGCTTCGGCGCCGAGATCGCCGCGCACGTCGCCGAGCACTGCTTCTGGGATCTCGACGCGCCGGTCGTGCGCGTCGGCGCGCCCTCGCACCCGATGCCGTACCAGAAGGATCTCGAGCGGCGACGCTGCCCGGCGCCGCCGAGATCGTCGCCGCCGTGCGCTCGCTCCCTTCCTAGCTCGCCAGCCGCTGTAGCAACGCGCCCGACGCCGCGACGAGCCGGTCGACCTCGCCGCGGTCGACGTTCGTGTTCGTGATCCCGTAGGCCCAGCGGTAGCGCGTCCTGATCGAGGATCTCCGCGAGCGGGACGCCGTCGACGAGGTCGAGGTCCTCGCTCTCGGGGCAGGTAGCCGGCGTAGTCGTTCGTGTACGGCCGCGGCGATCGTCGTCCGGAACGGGCTCGCCGCCTTGATCCGCGACGCCCGCGTGATTGAAGAGCTCGAACGGGTTCGTGACGATCGCCGTGTCGCCGGCCGCGATCACCTGGATCTCGGCGGGCGCCGGCTCGTCGGCGCGCTCGACCATGTCGAGGTACATCGCGCAGCCGCGCTGAGCCGTGTACGGCGTCGGGGAACATGCTGCGCCGAGGTCATCGTGTGCACGCTCCGGCCCCCAGACCTCGGGCCAGTCGCGGCCGGGCCGCGTCGTCGAGCTCGGCGATCCGCCGCGCGCGAGCTCGCCCGTCGTCGTACGCGTGGCGGCGGCGGCGCAGCTCGCAGCAGCTCCGAGCCGCCGCGACCCGCGCGTCGCCGGTCGTCTCGATCGCCGGGATACAGCTCGAGCGCGGCCTCCGCGATGCCGCGGCCGAGCCGGTCGCGCGCCTCGTAGCCGTGCGGGCTCGCCGCGTCGTTGCCGAACCACCAGTCGTCGAACGGCGCGACGTCGCCGGCGCAGCCCTGCAGGAAGAGGCACTCCGACGCCCGGGACCGCCTGCTCGACCGTCTCGCGCAGCGGGCCGATGTAGTCGGTGTCCCAGAGCACGCTCGATGCCGCCGACCGTGATCGGGTGGGCGGCGAAGCTGACGAGCGCGGCGAGCGGCGCGCCGTCGGCGCGGTCGACGCGGATCACCGTGACCGAGTCGTCGACCGGCCGCTCGCGCTGGACGCGGTTGCCGCGCAGGCCCGGGCGCGTGGCCGACGGCCGAGCCGATCGCGCGCCGGCTCGAGTCGTCCGCGACGCCGCGTAGACGGCGCCCGCGAGCTGGTCGCCGAGCAGCTGCGGCGTAGCGCGTCGAAGCCGGGGATGTCGCGGCAGCCCGCCGACCGTCGAGCCGCGCGAGAGGCTGGGCGCGCTGTGGTTGTGGCTCGCGTGCACCGAGACCGCCTCGGGCGGGATCCCGGTCAGAGCGCGTGCGACGCGCTCGCGCACGGCGGTCGGCGAGCTCGACGCCGGCGAAGACGAGGTCGGTCGCGACGATCGCGGCCGTCCGCTCGCCGTCGGAGAGCACGAGCGCCTGCGCGACGAGCGGCTCCTTCACGCCCTGGGCGAGCGCCTTGCGCGCCGCCCAGCAGCGCGACCGGCGTGCCGAGCGGCGGCGTGATGTCGACGCGCGCGACTCCGGCGAGAGGCTCATGCGAGCTCCGCCGGCGTCGATCTCGCGGCCGATCACGACGACGTTGTCGCCCTGCTCGGTGGTCGCGATCGCGCGCACGACGCAGACGTACGCCGTCGTTCGCGCGAGTGCACCGGCGTCGGCTCGCGGTCGGGCCGGTCGATGAAGTGGATCCGGCCGACGAGCTGGCCCGGCCTCGACGCGCTCGCCGAGGTCGACGAGCGTCTCCCAGAGCCCGGTGTCGGGCGCGAGCAGGTAGTTGTCGGCGTCGGTCGCGCGCACGATCACCGCCGGCGTCGAGCCCGAGCTCTCGCGCGTCTCGACCTCGCCGGCGAGCACGCCGAAGTGGCGCAGCACGTTCGCGCAGGCCGCTCGAGCGCGATGCCGGTGCGTGGCCGCGGTGACGTGGCCGCCGCCGCCGAGCTCGGTCGAGACGACGACCTTGCCCTGCCGCTCCGCCTCGCCGACGAGCAGGCCGGTGCCGGCGATGTCGATGTAGACGAAGTGCACTCGGTGTTCCACGCGAGCATCCCCTCGACCATCCGGCGGCGCTGCTCCGCATCGTCGACCCAGTGCATCTCCGACCACGGCGGGCAGAGGCCGCTGCGGCCGCCGCTGTGCATGTCGACGACGACGTCCGCCGCGGCGATCAGGAACCGGCGTGACGAAGTCCGCGAGCTGCTCGTCGGGCGGCCCGTCGGGCGAGCCCGGGAACGAGCGGTTCAGGTTCGCGCCCGACGGCCACAGCCGCGTGTAGGCGCGCGAGGCCTCGATCGAGGCGCACGGATCACGATCAGCTGGCCGGTCACGTCCGCCGGCTCGGCCTCGCGCAGCGAGGTTCAGCGCCGCGACCTGGCCCTCCGGCTCGTCGCCGTGCACGCCGCCGAGCACGAGCGCGGTCGGCCCGTCGCCGCCCTTGATCGTCACGATCGGGACGAACGAGGTGCGACCAGCCGCCCTGTTCGTCGAGCGCGGCACCTCGCAGCTGCCCGAACTGCTTCCCCGGCGCGTCGAGGTCGAGCGTGCAGTGGACGGGGGAGTCCGCCACGGGCGCGCGATTGTAGACAATCGCGTTTATAGTCGACAATCTCGGCATGCGGTTGAGGCGAGGAGCAGCCGTGAAGATCACCGACGTCGAGGCGATCGTCCTCCGCCAGCCCGCGCTCGACGACGGCATCGCCGACGGCAGCCAGGACGACCTCGTCATCCTCGTCCACACCGACGAGGGCATCACCGGCATCGGCGAGGTCGACTCCGCCCCCGAGGCGGTGCGCGCGCTCGTCGAGGCGCCCGGCTCGCACGCGATCGCGCAACAGCCTCGCGCGACCTGCTCGTCGGCGAGGACCCGACCGACGTCGAGCGGCTCTGGGAGAAGATGTACCGCGGCCTGATCTACATCGGCCGCCGCGGGATCGCGCTGCACGCGATCAGCGGCATCGACATCGCGCTCTGGGACATCAAGGGCAAGGTCGAGGGCAAGCCGGTCTGCGAGCTGCTCGGCCGCCGATGTCAACGACCGGATCCGCGCGTACGCCTCGATGCTGATGCCCGACCGACCCGGCGAGGTGCGCAGAGCCGTCGGCAGAGCTGCGGCGACGCAGGGCTTCACCGCCGTCAAGCTCGGCTGGGGCCCGCTCGGCCAGACGCCGACCACGACGTCGAGCTCGCCGCGGCCGCCGTCGAGGCGGCCGGCGCCGACGTGGACGATCCTGATCGACGCCGGCCTCGGCTACGGCGACGACGCCGCGGCCGCGATCGCGCGTCGCGCGCGAGCTCGAGCAGATGGGCGTCTTCTGGCTCGAGGAGCCGTTCCTGCCCGACGAGTACGAGGCCTACGCCGAGCTCGCGGACGCGGTCGACATCCGCGTCGCCGCCGGCGAGCAGGACACGACCGCTCTGGGGCTTCCGCGAGCTGATCGAGCGCGGCCACGTCGACCTCGTCCAGCCCGACGTGACGCGCTGCGGCGGCATCACCGAGATGCTGCGGATCGCCGAGCTCGGCGCGCGAGCGCGGCGTCGAGACGGTGCCGCACGCGTGGAAGAGCGGGATCATCAAGGCCGCGTCGCTGCACGTGAACGCCGTGCTTCCCGACGCGCTCTTCCAGGAGTACTGCGTCGCCGACACGCCGATCAACAAGCCGCTGACGCAGCGAGCGCCTGCCGATCGACGCGCGACGGCTTCCTCGCCGTGCCGACCGCGCCCGGCCTCGGGCGTCACGCTGGACGATGACGTCGCTCGCGCACTACCGCGTCGACTGAGGAGGGAACGAGATGGCCGTCACGACAAGAGCACGAACAGCGACCTCGCCGCGCGCGCCGCGCGCGTGATCCCGGGCGGCGTCAACAGCGGCCAGCGCCGGGTCGCCCGGGCTCGAGGAGCTCGTGATCGCCGCGACGAGCGGCTCGACGTTCACCGACGGCGAGGGCAACACCTACACCGACTACCACGCCGCCTTCGGCCCGCCGCTGCTCGGCCACAACGACCCGGACGTCGACGGCGCCGTCGCCGCGGCCGCGCGCGAGGTCGGGCTGATGGGCGTCGGCGTGACGCGGATCGAGGTCGAGCTGGCCGAGCGGATCGCGAGCTCGTGCCGTCGGTCGAGAGGTGCTGCTGACCGAGACCGGCAGCGAGGCGACCTTCCACGCGCTGCGCGTCGCGCGCGCGGCGACCGGACGCCGGCACGTCATCAAGTTCCAGGGCTGCTACCACGGCTGGCACGACTCGGTCGCGATGAACGTGATCTCGCTGCCCGAGAACGTCGGGCACGAAGGACCCGCTGTCGAAGGGGATCCTCCCCGAGGTGCTCGACGCGACGATCGTCTGCCGTTTCAACGACGCGCGACGAGGTCGAGCGCGCGCTGACCGACCACGACGTCGCGGCGATCATCCTCGAGCCGATCCCGCACAACATCGGCGCCGTGCTGCCGCAGCCCGGGCTTCCTCGAGCGGCTGCGCGAGCTGGCGATCGAAGCACGGCACGGTGCTGATCTTCGACGAGGTGATCACCGGCTTCCGCCACGCGCTCGGCGGCTACCAGTCGATCGCCGGCGTCACGCCCGACCTGACGACGATGGGCAAGGCGATGGGCAACGGCTGGCCGGTCTCGGCGCTCGGCGGCAAGGCCGAGCTGATGGAGCTCTTCTCGACCACGCCCGGCCGGCCCGCGTTCTTCGCCGGCACCTTCAACGGCCACCCGCCGACCGCGGCCGCGGCGCTCGCGACGATCGACAAGCTCGCAGCGCGAGCCGGTGCACGAGCACGTCTTCGCGCTCGGCGAGCGCGCGCGCACGGGGCTGACGGAGCTGTACGCGCGGCTCGGCGTGCCGGTCGTCGTCAGCGGCTTCGGCTCGGTCTTCGTCACGTACTTCCTCGACGGGCCGGTCGACGAGCTACGACGACCTGCTCGCGAACGACGTCGACGCTGTTCACCGGCTACCGCCGCGAGCTGATGAAGCACGGGATCTTCGAGCTGCCGCTGAACCTGAAGCGCAGCCACTTCTCCTACGCGCACACCGACGACGACGTCGACCGCCTGCTCGAGGCGACCGAGGCCGCCGTCACGACCGTGCTCGGGCGACGCGCGATGAGCGCACTCGCCGTCGACTGCACGATCGACCTCGCGGCGCCGGGCAGGCAGGTCGGGCGCTGCAGGTCCCGAAGTCGCGAACACCGGCGGCTGGGCGTCGACAGTGCGTCCCGATCGCTGACGATCGCGAACGGCGACGGGCCGACGGTGCTCGTGCTGGGCGGCAACCACGGCGACGAGTACGAGGGCCAGGTCGCCGGCGCTGCAGCTCGCTCCGCGAGCTCGAGCCGGAGCAGGTCTCCGGCCGCGTGATCGTGTCCCGGTGCCTCTCGACGCGAGGCGTCGAAGGCGGGCACGCGGCTCTGGCCGTCCGGCGCGAACTTCAACCGCTCGTTCCCCGGGCTCGGCCCGACGGCGCCGCGCAACGAGCAGCTCGCGCGACTTCTTCTCACGCGTTCTGTTCCCGATCGTCCGACGTCGTGATCGACATGCACTCGCGGCGGCAGCGACGGCGTGCTTCATCCCGTGCTCGCACATGCACGTCGTCGACGACCCGGCGCAGCGCAGGGCGATGCTCGACGGGCATGCTGGCGTGGAACTCCGACTTCCACTTCCTCTACATCGACGTCGCCGGCCACGGGCTGCTGCCGGTCGAGGCCGAGAGCCAGGGCAAGATCGTGGTCACGACCGAGCTCGGCGGCGGCGGCCACGTCTCCGCGCGCACGTGCACGGCTCGCGCGAGGACGGCCTGACGAACGTGCTGCGCCACGCGCGGCGTGCTCGAGGGCGAGGTCGTGCGAGCGTCGCCGAGCCGCCGGCCGTCATCCTCGACGGCCGCGACCCGCGAACTACGTGATCGGCGCCGGAGTCGGGCATCTTCGAGGCACTCGTCGACCCGGGCGACGCCGTCCCGCCGGGCAGCCCGTCGGCCGGCTCCACTTCCTCGAGCGGCCCGACCGTGAGCCCGAGGTGATCGCGGCGCGCTCGACGGCGTCTCGCCTGATCCGTGCGATCGCCGTGACGACACAGGGCGACAACGTCGTCGTCACCGGCCAGCCGATCGACCGCGCTGCGATCTAGGCGGAGGCGATCTGCGCGACCGCTGCGGCGGTGCGGACGACGTCGTCGCCGTCGATCTGGTGATGCAGCACGAACCGAACGCGATTGTCAAAGGCAAGCGCGAGCACGCCGGTCTCGCCGAGCAGCTTCAACGCGCGCGCTGCGTCGAGTCCTTCGAAGCCGCAGAGCACGATGTTCGTCTCGGGCTTCGACACGGTGACGCCGCCGAGGGACGCGAGCCGTCCTGCGAGCGCACGAGCGCGCGCGTTGTCGGCGGCCACGAGCGAGACCCGTTCGAGCGCGACGAGTCCGGCGGCGGCCGGAATATGGGCCTTGTGCAGGCTCGCCGCCCCGAGCCGGCGGAGGTGGACGCGCGCCTCCTCGATCGTCGCGGCCTCGCCGGCGAGCACCGCTCCGAACGGCGCGCCGAGGCCCTTGTTCAGGCTCAGCGCGACGGTGTCGGCCGACGCCGCGAGCGCCGCGAGCGGTACGCCGAGCGCCGACGGCCGCGTTCGGTAGCCGCGCGCCGTCGAGGTGCAGGCACGGTGCGAGCCGCGGCCAGCCGCGCGGTCTCGGCCTCGGACAGGACGGTGCCGCCGCGCGGGTGTGCGTGTTCTCGAGGCACACGACCGCGGCGCGCGTCTGCCGCTTCGAGGCCGACCGGCTCGCAGTCGGGCGAGATGTGTGATGCCCAGTCGCCCTCGGTCGTCAGGATGTGCGCGTCGGGTTGCGAGTGCGACGCGGTCGCCGGGGCGTGTCAGCGTCGAGCAGCGCGGCGATGTTCGCAGCGTGCAGGTCGGGACGAAGACCGCCGCCTCCTTGCCGAGCAGCTCCGCCCCTTCGCCGCTCGAGCCGCAGTCACGTCGTCGCCGCGTCGCCCAGCCGACTGCCCGCATCGCCTCCCACATCTCGCTCGGTCGGGGCGCGCAGAAGTCCGAGCGGAGGTCGATCATGCCGCGCGCTGCTGCGCGTGCGGAATGGCGCCCGGGCCGCGCGCCGGTGTGCTCGCCGGCCTCGACGACCGGCACGCCGTTCACGAGCACCTCGTCGACGCCCTCGACGTAGGCGAGCGGGTCGCTCGCAGCGTCGAGCCGTCGGCGAGCCGGTCGAGGTCGAGCACGACGAGGTCCGCCGCCAGCCCGGCCGCGAGCTCGACCGCGGTCGGCGAGGCCGAAGTGCTCGCGCCGGCATCGACGTCATCTTGCGGATCGCCTCCTCGAGCGGCAGCGTCCTCGAGCTCGCCGACGTGGTGCGTGAGGTAGTGCACGTGCCCGGCGAAGCAGACCGGGTGCGCCGGCGACCGCCGTCGAGCGCCGGCGTCGAGCGAGGCCGTGTAGCCGTCGACGCCGAGGCGAGAAGAGCGGGTGCGAGATCATCTCGGCCAGGTGCTCGTCGGTGAAGAGCTCGCCGATCAGCAGCAGGCTCTCGATCGCCGGGCCCGGCCGCGGCGAGGATCTCGAAGTACGCGTCCCACGGATCGAGCCCCATCTGCGCGGCGATCTCGTCGAACGGGATCCCCTCGAGCCCCGGGATACTGCAGCGAGCCGCCTGCAGGCGCACGCGGTGCCAGTCGCCGCGGTGGATGAAGCGCCAGTAGCGGTCGCACTCGCCGCGCAGCCGCTCGCGCGACCGCCGGGTCGCGCAGCCGCTTGCAGCGCCTCCTCCCAGCCGTCGGCGAGCACCCACGGCGGCAGGATCCCGGCCATCTGCCCGAGGCCGTCGCGGAACGGCGTCGTGTCGGCGAGCACGTCGAGGCCCTCGACCTCGCGCGCCGCCTGCATCGTGTCGACCGCCCGCTGCCACGCGCCCGGCGCGGCGCCGGTGCGGTGGCGGACGTTGAGGTGCGAGATCTCGCCCTTCGTGCCGCCCTCGCGGACGATCGTGCAGGAACTCGTCGATCGAGTCCTGCAGGTGCGCGTCGCGGTTGCGGACGTGGCTCGTGTAGTAGCCGCCGTAGCGCGCCGACGACCTTGTTCAGCCGGACGAGCTCGTCGGTCGGCGCCGTCGCGGCCGGGGTTGAACTCGAGCCCGGTCGACAGGCCGAGCGCGCCGGCGTCCATCGCCTCGGCGACGTAGCGCTCCATCGCGCCGCAGCTCCTCCTCGGTCGCGACCGGCGCGAACACGCCGGCGGCGTAGCGCACCGTGTTGTGGCCGACGAACCAGGCGAGGTTCTGCGAGTGGCCTGGCGTTCGAGAGGAACGAGAGGTGGTCGGCGAACGTACGCCCACTCGACCGGGCCGTCGTAGGCGAACGTCCGCATGCCGCGCCTCGATGAACGAGCGCGAGAGCCTCCGAGACCGGCGCGTAGGTCCAGCCGCAGTTGCCGACGACCTCGGTCGTCACGCCCTGGCGGATCGTCCTCTGCGCGGTCGGGTTCGTGAGGATCGTGAAGTCGCTGTGGCTGTGCGGGTCGACGAAGCCGGGGCAGACGACGCGCCCGCCGCGTCGATCGACGCGCGCCGCGCGCGCCCGTTCGACGTCGCCGACGGCGACGATCCGGCCGTCCTCGACCGCGACGTCGCCGCGGAACGGCGCGGCGCGCCGCTCCCGTCGACGATCGAGCGCGTCGCGGACGAGGAGATCGGCCATCGACGTCGGTCGAGGCTTCGCCGGCGCCTCGATGTCGGCGACGCTGCCGCCGATGCGCGGGTCGAGCATGTCGCGCAGGCCGTCGCCGAGGAAGTTGAAGCCGAGCACGACGATCATGATCGCCGAGCCGGGCCACATCGACATCCAGACGTTCGCGTCGATGTAGCTCCGCGCGGTCGAGAGCATGTTCCCCCAGGCGGCCTCCGGCGGCTGCGTGCCGAGGCCGAGGAAGCTGAGCGTCGCCTCGGCCAGGATCGCCTGCGAGAAGTAGACGGTCGTCAGCACGATCAGCGGCGCGACGATGTTCGGCAGCACGTGCCGGCGCATGATGCGCAGGTCGCCGCGCGCCGAGCGCGCGCGCCGACTCGATGAACGGCGAGCCCATCACCTCGAGCACGGCCCCGCGGATGACGCGGGCGAACGCCGGCGTGTAGACGATCCCGATCGCGATCATCGCGTTCGTCCGCGACGGCCCGAGCAGGCCGGCGATCAGCGATCGCGAGGATCAGCAGCGGGAACGCGAAGATGATGTCGACGCACGCGCATCAGCACGAGGTCGACGGGGCCGCGGTAGAAGGCCGGACGAGCACGCCGATCACGTGCCCGGCGCACGAGGCTGATCGCGACGCGGTCGCGCCCACCTGGAGCGAGACGCGGGCGCCGTGGATGATCCGGGCGAGCGTGTCGCGGCCGAGGTCGTCGGTGCCGAACGGATGCGCCCAGCTCGGGCCCAGCAGGCGGTCGCACGCTCGGGTTGTTCGGGTCGATCGTCCAGATGAGCGGCCCGAAGATCGCGATCAGGATGACGAAGAGGACGATCCCCGCGCCGACGAGCCCGATCGGGTTGCGCCACTTCGCCGGGATCGCCAGGCGCCGCCGCTGTGATGAGGCCCCACGAGCCTGCCGTCGCCGCCGTCATCGGATCGCGATCCTCGGGTCGAGGAGGCCGTAGATGATGTCGACGAGGAAGTTCGCGATCACGAACGTCGCGGCGATGATCAGCGTGGCCGCCTGCACCACGGGATAGTCGCGCTGCGAGATCGCGTGCAGGAGCTGGTAGCCGACGCCCGGCAGCCCGAAGATGATCTCGGCGATCGCGGCGCCGCTGATCAGCGCGCCGACCTCGAAGCCCGCGACGGTGACCACCGGGATCAGCGCGTTGCGCAGCGCGTGCTTGCGCACGCACCGTCGGCGCGGGACGCCCTTGGCGCGCGCGGTGCGCACGTAGTCGAGGCCGAGCACCTCGAGCATCGTCGCGCGCACCATCCGCATCACGATCGCGAGCGTGAAGACCGAGATCGCGATCGCGGGCAGGAAGAACTCCTGGATGTTGCGCCACGGGTCCTGGCGGAACGGGACGTACTGCGAGCGGCGGCACCCAGTGGAAGACGCGGGAGGTGAAGATCAGCAGCAGCGTCGCGAGCCAGAAGTTCGGGATGCTGATCCCGACCAGGCCGGTGACGCGCGAGAAGTAGTCGGTGGCGCTGTCGCGCCGCACGGCCGAGATCACGCCGAGCGGGATGCCGATCGACGACGCGCGATCAGCAGGCCCGAGCAAGATCAGCTCGATCGTGATCGGCAGCGACGCTCGCGATGATCGTCGGAGACCGGCTGCCGGTCAGCAGCGAACGGCCGAAGTCGCCGTGGAACGATCGCCGCAGATCCACCTCCAGTACTGCTGCGAAGTAGGAGCCGTCGAGGCCGAGCTGCTCCTGCGCCTGCTGCGTTCTGCTCCGGCGTGGCCGTCGTCGTCGCCGGCGAAGAAGAGGTCGATGATGTTTCCCGGCAGCAGCCGGACCATCACGAAGATCACGATCGAGACCGCCAACGAGCGTGGCGAAGAGCGCGACGAGTCGCTGGCGACGAAGCGATGCATGGGTTCGGAAGTGTGAACGGCGGGCCGGGGCACGATGCCCGGCCCGCCGTTCGGCGAGTCGTTCGCTAGGCTAGACGACGTACGCGTGCGCAGAGCGGGGTTGAAGTCGGTGAACGCGACGTAGATGTTCTTCAGCTTCGCTTGTTGACGACCTGAACTTCGAGACCGAGATCGAGCGGGACCTCGACCAGCTCGTCGATCAGCAGCCGGTCGAGCTTCTGGTACATCGGCAGCCGCTTCTTGGTGTCGAGCGTGATGCGGCCGTTGCCGACCAGGCGCCAGATCGGCTTCGGGTTCGATGCCGGAGCGCTCTTCTAGCCCGTGAACCACTTCTGGTACACGGTCGGCCGAGTCGGCGGACCGGGTTGAACTCGGCCACGTAGCCGTCGACGTCGCCGCGCATGCCGCGAGCCGTGAGATCCCAGTCGAAGTCGCCGGCGCTGTTCTTGGCCGCCGAACGTGACCGGGTCCTGCGGGACGATGTTGACGTTGATGCCGATCTGCGAGAGGTCGTTCTTGATCAGCGCCGCCATCGCCGGGAAGTCGAGCGGCGTCGAGAACGTCGTCAGCGTGACGTCGAAGCCGCTTCGAGCCGGCCGCGTCATCAGCTTCTTCGCCGTCGGGCAGGTCGTACTTCTCGTACTTCGACTTGAGCTCGTCCGTGGGAGCTGCCACGGGCCGTAGCCCGCCGCGACGTGGCCGCGAGTACTGGCCGAAGCCGGTGTAGACCTTGTCGATCGATGTTCTGCCGGTTGATCGCGAAGTTCACCGCCTGGCGGACGCGCTTGTCGGCCCACGGCTTGTTGTCGCCGGCCTTGATCGTCATCTGCAGCTCGCGGAACGCGGCCGTCAGGCCGTGCGAGCACCGTCAGGTTCGGCTGCGCCGTTCAGTCGCCTGCGCGCTGTCCGGCGGAGACCATCGCCGCCGTCGATCGAGCCGGCGCGCAGCGCCGCGATGCGCGACTGCTCGTCGGGGATGATCTTGTAGTTGACGCCGTCGAGGTACGGCAGCCCCGACTTCCAGAACTTCGGGTTCTTGACGTAGTTGACGTGGTCGTTCGGGACGTAGTTGCCGTTCGAGCATGAACGGCCCCGTCCCGATGCCCTGGGTGCCGGGTTGAGCTGCTGGTACATGTCGTTCGGCACCATCGCCGAGTAGCGGCCCCAGGCGAGGAAGCCGTAGACGCGGGCGTCCGGCGCCTTCAGGTCCATCTGCAGCTTGTACTTCGAGAGCACCGTCGTGCCGGCGATGCCCGGCACCTGGCCGATCGTCGCCGTCGTGCCCGGCAGCGGCGGGTTCAGGATGCTGGTCGAACGAGTACTCGGCGTCGGCCGCCGTGAACTCCTGGCCGTTGTGGAACTTGACGCCCTTGCGGATGTTCCAGACGATCCGCTTGGAGTTGACGACGTCGTAGCTCTCGGCGAGCGCCGGCTTGAGGTTCAGCTTGGGGTCCCACTCGCAGGAGCGAGTCGTACATCAGCTCGTTGCGCGGTGTGGTTGATCGTGAGGTCGCGCCGAACGGGCAGATGCCGCCCGGGTCCTGCTCGAGCGCCCACGTGACCGTGCCGCCCGTCGGGACCTTCTTCGGCTTCGCGCGCTGTATCTTGTCGCTGCTGCGGCCGGGCCGGCAAGCGAGCCGGCCACGACGGCGCCAGCGCCGACCTTGCCTGCCTTCTCGAGCAGCTCGCGGCGGCTGACCGTCCGCTCGAACAGCTCTCGGTGGGCTTCTCTGACATCACCCCTCCTGTTTCAGGGTTCGCGGGGACAAGTGCGTGCGGTGGTGCTTGCAACTGTGTACCTGGCTCGGTCGGACCGCACAATGGACGTTCGTTAGAGGATCTGGCCGACGCGGGGGGCGTCGCCTCGGATGTCGTCGTAGAACGGGGACTCGCGCAGCTCGAGCGCCGAGAGGGTCGCGACCGGCTCCGGGTCGAGCGTGACGCCGAGACCGGGCTCGGCCGGGACACGGTGATCGCGCCGTCCTCGATCGCGACCGGCTCGTCGAGGACGTCGTCCAGCTGGAGCGGGTAGTGCGTGTCGCTGGCGAAGGGGAAGTTCGGCGATGCCGACGACGAGGTGGGCGTTCGCGGTGGTCGCGACGCCGAGCTCGGCCCAGCTGCCGATCGCGCACCACTTGCCGGCCGCGGCCGCGAGCGCGCCGATCTGCGCCGCGCGCGTCAGCCCGCCCGCCTCGGACGGGTAGACGACGAAGACGTCGCAGGCGTCGGCCTTGATCAGCTCGAGCGCCGAGCGCACGGTCGTGCAGCTCTCGTCGGCGGCGATCGGCGTCGAGACCGCGCGCCGCACCTGCGCCATGCCCGTCGATGTCGAAGTCGGGCACCGGCTGCTCGACGTACTGGAGGTCGAACTGCTCGAGCGCGCGGATCCACTTGATCGCGGCCGGGACGCTCCAGTTCATGTTCGCGTCGATGCGGATCTTGACGTCCGAGCCGACGCGCTCGCGGATCGCCGCGATCGTGTCGTGGTCCTGCGTCGAGGTCGCGGCCGACCTTGAGCTTCAGCTCGGTGTGGCCGGCGGCGACGAAGTCGGCGGCCTTGGCCGCGTTCGCCTCGGGCGTCGTCGATGAAGAGGTAGCCGATCACCGGAACCGCGCTCGCGCGAGTATGCCGCCGAGCAGCTCCGCCACCGGCACGCCGAGCGCCTTGCCCTTGAGGTCCAGCAGCGCCATCTCGATGCCCGGCGATCGCGTAGGCGGCGATCGCCGGCCCAGTTGCGGGAGTATTCCTCCATGCGGTGGAGCAGCCACTCGATGCGGAGCGGGTCCTCGCCGACGAGGAACTGGCCGCAGCTCGCGGTCGACGATCGTCTGGATCACGGGCAGGGTCGGGCCGGGCGCCTCGCCGACGCCGACGATGCCCTCGTCGGTCTCGATCTCGACGATCAGGCCCGAGGCGGATTCGCGGATGCCGCCGGTCCACTTCAGCGGCTCGCGCAGCGGCACACGGACCGCGGTGGTCTGGATGTTGGTGATCCGCAAGGCCGCGTGTACGCTAGGGCGCGCTCCGGCGGATTGTCAACCATCTGGAGATTGTCAACAATGGCTTTGACGCAGCAGTCTGAGTCGGTGCAGGTCGAGCCCGCCCGGCCGGCGGTGGCGCGGACGGCGACGCCGCGCCCGCGACGCGCGGCAAGCAGCGCAGTCCGCGGCGCGAGCAGGTCGTCGACCACCTGCGCGAGGCGATCACGGTCGGCCGCCTCGCCGACGGCGAGCGGCTGATCGAGGAGCGGATCGCGCGCGAGCTGCAGACGAGCCGCGGCCCCGTGCGCGAGGCGCTGCGCCAGCTCGAGCACGAGGGCCTCGTCGTCTCGTACCCGTACCGCGGCGCCGTCGTGCTCGGCGTCTCCGAGGAGGAGATCCAGGAGGTGCTGATCCCGATCCGCCTCACGCTCGAGCGCTTCAGCTTCACCGAAGGCGCTCGAGCAGATGGACGACGCCGACTTCGCCGAGCTCGCGAAGGAGGTCTGGACGATGGCCGAGGCGGCGCGCGCGAAGGCGAGTTGCTCCGGCTCGGTCGAGGCCGACATCCGCTTCCACGAGTTCGTGCTCTCGCGCTCGGGCCAGCCGCACACGACGCAGGTCTGGCGCAGCATCGCGCCGCGCATCCGCGCCTACTTCTTCCGCTACGGCCTCGCCGCCGACCTCGACGCAGATCGCCGTCGAGCACGGCCAGCTGCTCCAGGCGATGCAGACGCGCGACCGCGACAAGGTGCTCGCGGCGCGTCGAGCGGCACATCACGGTCAGGACGCCGCTGGAGCGCCGTGAGCGAGCCGCTGCTCCGCGCGTCGAACCTGCGCACGTCGTTCTCGACCGGAGGCGGCGCTGATCCGCGCCGTCGACGGCGTCGACTTCGAGCTCGCGACCGGCGGCACGCTCGGCGTCGTCGGCGAGTCGGGCAGCGGCAAGTCCGTGACCGCGCTCTCGATCATGGGCCTGCTCGACGAGCGCGGCCGCATCGAGCCGGGCAGCAGCATCGTCTTCGAGGGCCGCGAGCTGACCGCAGCTGTCGGAGCGCGAGCTCGGGAGCGGTGCGCGGCAACGAGATCTCGATGATCTTCCAGGAGCCGATGACCTCGCTGAACCCGGTCTACCGGGTCGGCGAGCAGATCGCCGAGGCCGTGCGCCTGCACGAGGACGTGAGCAGCAAGGAGGCGCTGCGGCGCGCGCGGGCGAGATGCTCGAGCTCGTCGGCATCCCCGAGGCCGGCGCGCCGCGCTGCGCGACTACCCGCACCAGCTCTCGGGCGGCATGCGCCAGCGCGTGATGATCGGCGATGGCGCTCGCGTGCAACCCGAAGCTGCTGATCGCCGACGAGCCGACGACCGCGCTCGACGTGACGATCCAGGCGCAGATCCTCGAGCTGATGAGCGACCTGCGCGAGCGGCTCGGCATGTCGATCCTGCTGATCACGCACGACCTCGGCGTCGTCGCCGAGACCTGCGACGACGTCGCCGTCATGTACGGCGGCCGCGTCGTCGAGCGCGGGCCGCGTCGAGGACGTGTTCGGCTCGCCGCAGCACCCGTACACCGAGGCGCTGCTGCAGTCGATCCCGATGCTCGGGATGACGCAGGCCGAGCCGCTGCGCGTGATCCGCGGCAACGTGCCGAGCCCGCTCAACTGGCCGAAGGGCTGCCGCTTCGCGCCGCGCTGCGACTACGCGTTCGACCGCTGCCTCGAGCGAGCTGCCGCCGCTCTATCCGGCCGGCGCCCAGGAGTCGGCGTGCTGGCTCTGCGAGAACGGCGCCGCGGCCGACGTCGACGCGGCGATCGGCATGAGCGCGCCGCCGCATGAGCGCCAGCCGGCGAACGGCGACGGCCGACGTCCTCGTCGAGGCGCGCGGGCTCGAGAAGTACTTCCCGGTCAAGGAGGGCCTGCACGCGCAAGACGGTCGCGCACGTCCAGGCCGTCGACGGCGTCGACCTCGCGGTGCGCCGCGGCGAGACGCTCGGCCTCGTCGGCGAGTCGGGCTGCGGCAAGTCGACGCTCGGCCGCACGATCCTGCGCCTGATCGAGCCGACCGGCGGTCAGATCTTCTTCGAGGGCGGCGACCTGACGCACGCTCTCGCAGCAGCGAGCTGAAGGCGCAGGCGCCGCGACATGCAGATCATCTTCCAGGACTCGGTCGGCTCGCTCGACCCGCGCATGAAGGTCGGCGCGGCTCGTCGGCGAGGGGCTCGCGATCCACGGCGTGCCGCGCGGCGAGCGCGCGGACCGCGTGCGTCGAGGTGCTCGAGCGCGTCGGCCTCGGCCCCGAGACGCTCGAGCCGCTACCCGCACCAGTTCAGCGGCGGCCAGCGCCAGCGCATCGGCATCGCGCGCGCGCTCGTCCTGCAGCCGAAGCTCGTCGTCGCCGACGAGCCGGTGTCGGCGCTCGACGTCTCGATCCAGTCGCAGGTGCTGAACCTGCTCGTCGAGCTGAAGCAGGTCTTCGGGCTGACCTATCTCTTCGTCGCCCACGACCTCGCCGTCGTCGGCTACATCGCCGACCGGATCGCCGTCATGTACCTCGGCAAGGTCGTCGAGTTCGCGCCCGTCGGCCGAGCTGTTCGCGCGGCCGCTGCACCCGTACACGGTGGCGCTGCTCTCCGCGATCCCGACGACCGCGGCCCGGTCGCAAGCACGGCGCGGATCGTGCTGACGGGCGACGTGCCGAGCCCGATGAACCCGCCGAGCGGCTGCCGCTTCCGCACGCGCTGCCCGATCGCGCAGCCGATCTGCGCCGAGGTCGAGCCGCCGCTCGAGCCCGACGGCGAGGGCCACCTCGTCGCCTGCCACTTCGCCGGCACAGCCGATCCCCGAGCCGTCAAGCACCCGCATGGCCTCGGCCGAGCCCGCGTGACCGACGTCCGGCTGCTGCACGACCAGCGCGTCCCGACGCGCGACGGGATCGCGCTCTCGGCCGACGTCTACCTGCCGCTCGGCGGCGGCGCGCTGCCGACGATCGTCCAGTGGACGCCGTACGAGTCGACGCGCGAGCGCTTCATCGCGCTGGGGCGTCTGGTTCGCGCGGCGCGGCTACGCGGCGGTCGTCGTCGACTGCCGCGGCCGCTACGAGTCCGGCGGCCAGTTCACCGCCTGGGAGAAGGACGGCGTCGACGCGCACGACACGCTGACGTGGGCGGCGGGCGAGGCAGTGGTGCAACGGCCGGCATCGGCACGTGGGGCCGCAGCTACGGCGGCGCTCGTGCAGTGGCAGCTCGCGCACCTCGGCCACCCGAACCTGCGTCTGCATCGCGCCGCAGGTGATCCACGACGACTACTTCTGGGACGGCTACTTCACGGGCGGCGCGTTCCAGCTCGCGCTCACGCTCGGCGCCGGCGCGCTCTGGTCGAGCGCGCATCGGCCCTGATCACCGGCCCGAGCGCGGCCGACCTCGTCCTGAACGACCGCGTCCTCGGCCACCTGCCGCTGATCGAGCTCGACGAGGTGACGATCGGGCGCAAGGTCGACTACTGGCGCCTGTGGTGGGAGCACCAGGAAAACGACGACTACTGGCATCAGTTCCAGCACCGGCCCGACAAGGTGACGGTCCCGATCTTCCAGCAGGGCGGCTGGTTCGACCCGTACTCGCGGCTCGCACCTGCGCTCGTTCGCCGCGATCGGCGACCGCGTGCCGAACCGCGTGCTGATCGGCCCGTGGTCGCACGAGGAGGAGGTCGAGACCTTCCGCGGCGACGTCGACCTCTCGCGCGGCGCTGACCGTGATCCGCGACCACGAGCTCGCTTCTACGACCGCTACCTCAAGCGACGAGGCGAACGACTGGGAGGAGCGCGCCGCCGCTCGAGCTGTTCGTGCTCGGCGCGAACCGACTGGCGCGGCGAGCGCGAGTGGCCGCTGCCGGGAACCGACTTCCAGCCGTGGTACCTGCGCTCGGGCGGCGAGCTCGGACGCCGGAGCCGCCGCGCGCGACGAGCCGGCCGACCGCTACGCCTACGACCCGGCCGACCCGGTGCCGACGATCGGCGGCGTCAACTCGGTGCTGACGATGACGCAGGGCGCGCAGACGCCGGTGCGGCCCGGGCCCGATCGACCAGCGCGTGCTCGAGGCGCGCGACGACGTGCTCGTCTACACGAGCGACGCCGCTCGCACCACGATCTCGAGGTGATCGGCCCGGTCGAGGTGGTGCTCTACGCCGCGTCGAGCGCGCAGCGACACGGACTTCATCGTGCGGCTCTGCGACGTGCATCCCGACGGCCGGTCGATCTTCGTCACCGAGGGGATCCTCCGCGCGCGCTACCGCAACTCGAACGAGGGCGACTCGACCGAGCTGCTCGAGCCCGGCGAGGTGGCCGAGTACCGGATCCGCTGCTATCCCGATCGCGAACCGTTCCGCACCGGCCACCGCATCCGGCTCGACGTGACGAGCTCGAGCTTCCCGCGCTTCTCGCGGAACCTGAACACGGGCGAGGACGTCGGCACCGGGCACACGGATGCAGGTGGCGCGGCAGACGATCCTGCACACGGCGCTACCCGTCGCACGTCGTGCTGCCGGTCGTCCCGGTGTGACCGCGGCCTGTCTGCGGTTGTCTGATGCTCGTGATCCGCGGCGCAGAGGTCTTGCCGGGCGACGGTCCTGCTTTTCGCGCCGACGTCGGCATCGAGCATGGCGTGATCGCCGCGGTCGGCGATCGGCTCGAAGGCGAGACCCTCGACGCGACAGGGATGCTGCTCTGCCCGGGCTTCATCGACCTGCATGCTCACTCGGCGCTCGCCTCGTTCCACGACCCGCTGCTTGACGCCGAAGCTGCTGCAGGGATTCACGACCGAGGTGATCTGCCCCGACGGCCTTGCGCCCGCGCCGGTCGCGCGATGCCGGACGCGCGGCGCGCGTACCTGCGCGCGCTCGAGGGCGACGGGCCGTCCGAGCTGGCGGTGGACGACGTTCGCCGAGTACCTCGACGCGCTCGACGCGACGCGGCCCGCGACGTCGCTCGTGCCCGTCGATCGGCCACGGCGTCGTTCGCGAGTCGTGCTCGGCGGCGGCGACGTCACCGTCCCGAGCAGCTGCGCGATGCGCCGCGAGGTGCGCCTCGGCACTCGAGGCGGGCGCGCGCACGCTCTCGTTCGGGCTCGTCTACATTCCCGGGGCGCCTCGCCGCGACCGACGAGCTCGTCGCCGTCGCCGAGGATGCCGGCGGCGTTCGGCGCGCCGCTCGTCCCGCACGTCCGCAACGAGGGCGCTGGCGTCCTCGAGGCGGTCGGGAGATGATCGACGTCGCCCGCCGCTCCGGCGCGCCGCTCCACCTCTCGCATCTCAAGTCGCTGGCCGACGAGCGACCTGATCGAGCCGCTGCTCGCGCTGATCGACGAGGCGAGCGCGACCTCACTCACGTTCGACCAGTACCCGTACGGCGCCGGCTCGACGCTGCTCGCGCGCGCTGCTGCCGGTCTGGGCGCAGGCAGGCGGCGCCGAGGCGACGCTCGCGCGGGCGCGCGACCCCGAGTCAGCGCGGCGGCATCGCCCACGACGTCGCGCGACGGGCTGCCCGGCTGGGAGAACCTGCTCGGCACGCTCGGCCCCGAGCGCATCTTCGTCGGCGGCGACGATCGCTCGCCGAGCTCGCCGGTGGCGACGCCCGTCGACAGCAGTGTTCGACCTGCTGCTCGAGACCGAGCTCGCGGCGACGATGGTCCTGCACTACGCGACCGACGAGGCGGTGCGGGAGATCGCGCGCCATCCGCGTGCAGCTCGTCGGCTCGGACGGCATCTTCGGCGAGCACCCGCATCCGCGGCTCTACGGCGACGGCGCCCGCGCTTCCTCGGCCGCTTCGCGCTCCGCGAGCGGCTGCTCCCGCTGGCCGAGGAGGCGTCGCGCGGCTGACCGCGCGCGCCGCCGACCGCCTGGGCCTGCACGACCGCGGCCGCATCGCCGTGGCATGCGAGCCGACCTCGTGCTGCTCGACCCCGAGCTCTATGTCGACGAGGCGACGTACGAAGATCCGAAGCGCAGCCCGGACGGCGTGCTCGGCGTCTGGGTGGCGGGCGAGGCGGTCGTCACGGGCGGCCGGACGACAGGCGCTCGGCCGGGCGGCGTGCTGCGTAGCTAACGAACGCGTCGAGGAGAGAGGTGCGCGCGGCGGGACGCCCGCCGAACGGGATGCGCAGGTGCGGCGTGCGGCGCGCCGAAATGTCGGCCCGGGAGCGCCGTGATGCCGTGCTCGCGCGCGAGCTGGTCGCTGAGTCCGTCCTCGTCGCCCTCGATCGCGGCCCACACGAAGGCGGCGGCCTCGGGCAGCTCGGCGCGCAGGATGCCGGCCGCGTTCGCAGCCTCGATCGCGCGCGGGCGCATCTCCGCCAGCTCGGCGCGCGCCGGCCTCGATCCAGTCCTGCGGCCCGGTCAGCGCGGCGAGCGCCGCCGCCTGGGCGACGCCGTCGATCGCGAGCGCCTGCCACGCGAGCTCCTCCGCCATCGCCTCGATCGCGTGCTCGGGCCCGACCGCGAAGCCGACGCGCCAGGCAGCCATCGCGTACGTCTTCGAGAAGCTCCGCAGCACGAGCGTGCGGTCGCGCGAGCGCCGGATGCGAGCGCGGGCGAGCGATGCTCGAGGCCGTCGTAGAGCAGCCCGGCGTACGCCTCGTCGGAGAGCAGCAGCGCGTCCGAGCCGCTCGAGCGCCGCCGCGATCGCGTCGAGGTCGTGCTCGCGGAACACGTAGCCGGTCGGGTTGACCGGCGTGTTCACGATCGCGAGCGTCGTCTCAGCTGTCGATCGCTGCGGCGAACGCGTCCCAGTCGGGCGCCGTCGCTCCGCCAGTACCGGCACGCGCCGCCTGCCGCGGCGACCAGCTGCGGGAAGAAGAACGACGGCGCGTGAGAGACCGCCCGCGAGCCGAAGCACTGCGCGGCGAGGTAGAGCGCCTGCATCCCGCCGAGCGTGACGAGCACGTTTCGCTCGGGATCGACTCCGCCGAGCTCGCGGACAGCTCGGCGATCGCCTCGCGCAGCGCGGGCAGCGCCGAGCGTGGGCGCATACGGCCGGCCGCGCGGCGGCGCGTGCCGCCGCCTCGACGACGTGCGGCGGCATGTCGACGGCCGGATGCCCGCCGGTCGCGAGCAGGTTCGGTCAGCGCTCGCCGAGCGCGCGCGACGGCATCCAGGCTCCGGCGTCACAGCAGGCGCCTCCGCAGCATCGCGAGGTAGACCTCGGCTGCGCGCACGAGCTCCGGCGACCTCGATGTACTCGACGTCGGCGTGCGCGCCCGAGCCCGACCGGGCCGTGGTAGACGGTCGGGATCCCGGCGGCCGCGAAGATCGCGCGCGTCGGCGACGACCTTCTTGCCCGACGACTCGAGCTCTCGCCGGTCACCTCCGCGTACGCGTCGCGCAGCGCGCGCGAGAGCGCGTGCTCGGAGTCGATCTCGTACGCGCCGCGGACGAGCCGCAGGTCGAGCTCGATCGTGCAGCCCGTCTCGGCGGCGACCCGCGTCGAGCAGCGCGCGGAACTCGGCCTCGACCGCCTCGAGCGTGTTGCCGGGCGCCCAGCGGCGCGTGCCGACGATGCGGCAGCTCGGCGGGCCAGCGGTTGTAGAAGTCGCCGCCGTGCACCTCGCCGACGAAGTACGTCTCGGCGCCGACCCACGGGTGCTCGGTCGCGGCCAGCTCCGCGCGCGCGCGCGGCGACGCGCCTCGATCGACCCGTCGCCGCGGCGACGAGCGGGTGCGGCGTGCCGGGCGGCGTCTGCAGCTCGTGCGTCGGCATCCCCGGCCGCGTGATCGTGATCTCGACGGTCGCCTGGCCCATGTGCGCGACGCAGACGTCGTGGCCCGACAGCTCGCAGACGACGGCGTAGTCGGCGGTGAAGCCGGTCTCGGTCAGCAGATGCGTCAGGTCCTCGCCGCGCCCGCCCGGCGCCTCGTGCAGGCCGATCGCGACGAGCACGAGCTCGCCCGCGAACGGCCCGGACCCGCGAGCACCTGCGCCGCCTCGAGCGCGCGAGACGGCCGCGCCCTTCATGTCGGCCGAGCCGCGGCCGTAGACGCGGTCGCCCTCGATCGCGCGGGCGGTTCATGCGGGATCGGGACGGTGTCGAGGTGGCCGTTCAGAGCACGATCGTCGGCCCGGGCTCGCGCCCGCGCAGCCGCGCGACCACCGTCGGCGTCGCGGGGAAGACGTCGTCGAGCACCTCGACCTCCATGCCGATCTCCTCGAGCCGCCGGGCGTAGAGCCGCGCGGCGTCAGCCGTGTCGCCGGTCGGGCTCTCGACCTCGACGAGCGCGAGCGTCCGGTCGCGCAGGCGGTCCGCGTCGACGCTCATGCGGCGATCAGCGGGATCACGGCACGGGACGGCCGGTCAGCGCCGCCGTGCACGGTCTGGTCGGCCTTCGACCATGGTGCGTGTGCCGGCCGATCGGCTCGCCCGTGTTCGGGTTGCGCTCGAGGCGGGGGAAGTTCGACGACGAGACGTCGACCCGGATCCGGTGGCCGGCCGCGAACACGTTCGACGTCGGCGGCAGCAGGATCGTCACCTCGACCTCCTCGCCCGGCTCCATCAGCTCCTCGCGCTCGAAGCCGTTGCGGTAGCGGCAGCGGATGATCGAGTCGTTGAGCAGCATGTCGTAGCCGTCCGGGTAGTCCTCGTTCGGCGGGTAGACGTCGATCAGCTTCGCGGTGAAGTCGGTGTCGACCGCGCTCGACGCGATCCGCAGCGTCGACCTCGCACGCGGCCGGTCACCTCGACCGGCTCGGCGAGCGGCTCGGTCTCGTAGACGAGCACGTCGGCGCGCTCGGACGAGCCGCCGGCCGGGCTCGCGTCGCGGTGAAGTACGCCTCGCGACTCGACCTGGTCGGCGGGGCCCGGCGTCATGATGTTGCGCAGCAGCAGCGCCGGGTTGAGCAGCCGCATCCACATCGGCTCCATGCCCTGCGCCCTCCGCCGGCAGCTCGCCGACGGCGCAGTAGTTGCCGCCGATCGTCGGCACCGGATCCTCGGGGTCGTAGGTGAAGCGCCGCGGCTCGTCGTCCGCCGGCGTGCGCTCGGCGCGAGCGAGCCGTCGCCGTGCAGGTGGAAGGTCGTCGGCACGGCGCGCGCGAGCGGCCACTCCTGCTCGTCGCGCCAGCGGCCGCCGTGGTCGAGCTTGCCGAGCTCGGTCCTGCGGCCGCTGCCGCCGCCCATCACGAAGATCTTCACCGGCGCCTCGTCGGCGGCTGCCCGGTCGCGTCGTCCGGGAGGAAGCGGTCGAAGAAGCGCGAGCTGCTCGTCGAAGTAGCGCTGCACGCCCCAGCGCGGAGGCCTCGCCGAAGTCGACGTCGAGCGTGAAGGTCGCGTCGCCGCGCATGCCGACGTGGCTCCACGGCCCGACGATCAGCCGCTGCGGCGCGTCGTTCTTCGCCGCCATCGCCGCGAAGTACTCGGTGTCGGCGTGCGGGAAGCCGTCGTACCAGCCGGTCGTCATCGTCGCCGGGATGTCGGCGTGCTCGTGCCGAAGAAGCGCGTGAAGTCGTTCTCCTTCGCGGCCCACCACTCGTCGTAGGCGCCGCGCGTGGCGTAGTTCTCGAGCGTCTCGTCGAGCGCCGGCACGTGCCGCAGCGCGCAGCTCGCCCTTGTGCCACGGCCAGCCCCAGAACAGCTCGCGCAGGTTGCGCAGGTCGTCCCAGACCTCCTCCTGCTGCGTCGGGGTTCGCCCTGCACCTCCTGCGCGTCGGCCGCGTGGATGTAGAGCGCCCAGAACATGTGCAGCTGCATCGCGCCGCCCTCGCGCGTCTGGTGGTGGTAGGTCGTTGGTCGGCGCGACGTCGGGCCAGATCGCGGTCAGGTGCGGCGGCGCGCTCGAGCGCGGTGCGGATCTGCGTGATCGCACGCGTACGAGCTGCCGACCATGCCGGTGCGCCCGTTCGACCACGGCTGCGCGGCGATCCACTCGATCGTGTCGTAGCCGTCCTCGCCCGTGTGCGGCGTCGCGCTGTGGAAGTACTCGCTTCGTGCCCTCGGAGCGGTGGCGGTCGCGGAGGTCCTGGAGCACGACGGCGTAGCCGTGCGGGACGAAGAAGTCGGCGATCTCGGTGTAGCGCCGCTCGGTCTTGTCGTACGGCGTGAGGCAGACGATCGTCGGGAAGCGCCCCGGCGCGAGCTCGCCGTCGCGCGCGGGCCGGTAGACGTCGGTCGCGAGCCGGATCCCGTCGCGCATCTGCGACCATCACGTCCTTCGAGACGACGATGCCGAGGCGAGCTGCCCGGCTGATGCGGGTCAGTGGCGGTCACGTCTGCCTCCCTCTCGATGATCAGGTTCCCGACCTCGTCGACGCGGACGCGCGAAGCCGGGGTGGACGACGGTGGTCGAGTCGAACTCCTCGACACGGCCGGGCCCGGCGAAGCGCGCGCCGGCCGGGCAGCGCGTAGCGGTCGTGGATCGGGCAGTCGACGTAGCCGCCCGCTCTCGGCGAAGTACACGGGGCGGCGCGCCTTCGGCTCGGCGGCGCCTCGCCGCGGTCGAGCGGCGCGCAGCGGCGGCTTCGCGATCCGGCCGACGCTCGTCAGGCGCAGGCTCACGCACTCGACCGGCTCCGCCGGGCGCGGCGAAGCCGTAGGTGCGGTCGTGCTCGGCGTGGAAGCGCTCGAGCAGGTCGTCGCCCGCCGGGATCGTCAGCTCGAAGCTCTGCCCGACGTAGCGCAGGTCGAGCTGGCGCAGGAACTCGATCGCGTCGCGCGCGACGCCCTCGCGCGCGAGCTCGGCGGCCGCGGTCGCGCTCGAGCTCCGGCGAAGCGCGCCTCCAGCTCGGCCGCGTCGAGCGTCGTCGAGCGCGGCGCATGACCGTGACGCGCCGCGTCGCGCTTGAGGTCGGTCGTCGAGCAGCC
This sequence comes from uncultured Actinomycetes bacterium, assembly GCA_963847845.1. Lineage (GTDB taxonomy): Bacteria > Actinomycetota > Thermoleophilia > Gaiellales > Gaiellaceae > PALSA-600. The sequence continues at coordinate 370,564 of CAWKBI010000002.1, read as the reverse complement.
CGGTCGCCGAGAAGATGCCCGGGCTGCGCGGGATCGAGCACGCGTCGGCATCTCGGCGTCGCGCGCGAGCGCGTTCGCGTGCACCGGCCCGGCGCCGCCGAAGCCGACGAGCACGAAGTCGCGCGGGTCGTAGCCGCGCTGCACGGAGATCAGGTGCAGCGCGTTCACCATCGCGGCGTTCGCGATCTCGACGATCCCGTTCGCCGCCTCGACGATCGAGAGGCCGAGCGGCTTCGCGCAGCGCTCCTCGATCGCGCGCGCGCGCGCCCTCGACGTCGAGCGCCGATCTCGCCGCCGAGGAAGTAGTCCGGGTTGAGCCGGCCGAGCACGACGTTCGCGTCGGTCACGGTCGGCTCCGTCCCGCCGCGGCGGTAGCAGACCGGCCCCGGGTCGGCGCCGGCGCTCTGCGGGCCGACGCGCAGCAGCCCGCCCGAGTCGACCCACGCGATCGAGCCGCCGCCCGCGCCGATCTCGACCAGGTCGACGACCGGCGTCCGCACCGGGTAGCCGCGAGAGCGACATCCCGCCGACCCCGCGCCGGCGTGGCCGCCGACCTTGTAGTCCTTGGTCACCGACGGCTGCCCGTCCTGGATCAGCCCGACCTTGGCGGTCGTGCCGCCCATGTCGAACGAGAGGATGTCCGGGCGCCCGAGCGGTCTCGCCGAGGTGCGCCGAGGCGATCACGCCCGCGGCCGGGCCCGACTCGACCATGAACACGGGCCGCGCGCCGCGCCGCCGCCGAGCTGAAGACGCCGCCGCTCGACTGCATCACGAGCAGCTTCGCGTCGACGCCCGGCCTCGGCGAGCCGCCCCTCGATCCGCTCGAGGTAGCGCTCGACGACGGGCCGGATCGACCGCGTTGATCACGGTCGTCGATGCGCGCAGGTACTCGCGGAACTCGGGCGCGACCTCGGACGAGAGCGAGACCGGCACGCCCGGCAGCTCCTCGGCGAGGATCGCGCCGACCCGCCGCTCGTGCTCGGGGTTGACGTAGGAGTGGAGCAGGCAGACGGCGACCGACTCGACGTCCTCGCGCCGCAGCACCGCCGCCGCCTCGCGCACCGACCCCTCGTCGAGCGGCAGCGAGCACCTCGCCGGCCGGCCCGAGCCGCTCGCGCGACCCCGACCGCGCGGTCGCGCGGGACGAGCGGCGCGCGGCTTCTCGAACTGCGTGTCGTAGAGCGTCGGCCGCACCTGGCGCGCGATCTCGAGCAGGTCGCGGAAGCCGTCGGTCGTGACGAAGCCGCTGCGCGCGATCTTGCCCTCGATGATCGCGTTCGTCGCGACGGTCGTCGCGTGGACGACGAAGCCGACCTGCGACGTTCCACCTCGCCCTCGGCGAGCGCGCGCTCGAGCGCGTGCATGAAGCCCTCGCGACGGGTCGGCCGGCGTCGAGAGCACCTTCGCGATCGACGACGGCGCCCGTCTCCTCGTCGATCAGGTCGCGTCGGTGAACGTGCCGCCGATGTCGATCGCGACGCCGGACAGTCACTGCGCTGCTCCTCAGTTGCGTCGGTCTGCCTCGTCGATCGAGCTCGCGCGTCCGGTCGACGACGACCCGGTAGACCTCGCGGGCGCGCTCGAGCGCCACCTTGCCCTCGACGCACGTCGCGCAGGACGCGCTCCGGCTCGCGCTCCGCGGGCGGCCCGTAGCCGCCGCCGCCGCACGTCCGGACGCTGATCACGTCGCCCGGCTCGAGCTCGACCGTCGTCTTCGAGCCGCAGCCGCGTCTCGGCGCCGTCGCGGATCAGCGACGTACTCGGCGACCGTGCCGTCGTGCCCGCCGAACGCGCCCCACGGGCCGAACCGGTCGCGGTCGGCGAGGATCGTGAACGTCGTCGTGCAGGTCGAAGAGGTAGTCCTTGCGCAGCCCGAGCCCGCCGCGCATGCGGCCCGGCGCCTTCGGAGTTCTCGACGAGCGCGAGCTGCGTGATCCGCACCGGGTAGTTGAGCTCGGTCTCCTCGACCGGCGCGTTCTCGGTGTTCTGGCCGTGCGCCTGCACCGCGTCCGGCCCGTCGCTGCTCGAGCCGCCCGCCGTAGCCGCCGGCGAACGTGTCGTAGAAGCACGTGTAGGTGCCGGCCTCGAGGTCGAGGCTGCCGAAGCCCGGCCTGGCACATCATCCCCTTCGTCCCCGCCGGCAGCCGCTCGCGGGAACGCGGGCAGCGAGCGCCCGGAAGATCACCTCGACGAGGCGGTCGTGCGTCTCCCAGCCGCCGACGACCGGCGCCGGCCAGGTGCGTTCGTGACCGTGCCCTCGGGCGCGTGCACGTCGATCAGGCGGTAGAAGCCGTCGTTCACCGGCAGGTCGGGGTCGATCAGGCACTTGAGCGCGTACGCGCACGCCGAGAAGGTCATCGCGTAGGTCGAGTTGACGGGCGCGCGGCGCTGCGGATCGGAGCCGGTCGTGTCGAAGCGGACGCCGTCGGCGCCGAGCTCGACGCGCGCCTGCAGGCGCACGGGCTCGTCGGTGTAGCCGTCGTTGTCGACGCACGCCCTCGGCCTCGTAGACGCCGTGCGGCAGCGCGCGCGAGCTCGGCGAGCGTGCGGCGCTCGGTGTAGGCGAGCAGCTCGTCCATCGTCGCGCGCGATCGTGTCGCGGCCGTGGCGGCCGACGAGCGCCTGGATGCGGCGCACGCCGGTGTTGTTCGCCGCGACCTGCGCGCGGAGGTCGCCGGCCGTCTCGTGCTTCGAGCGGATCTGCGCGAGGACGAGCCGGAAGACGTCGTCGACGATCCGGCCGCCGCGGACGAGCTTGACCGGCGGGATGATCACGCCCTCCTGGAAGACCTCGCGGAACGCGCCGATCGAGGCGGGCGCGCCGCCGCCGACGTCGACGTGGTGGGCGAGGTTCGCGACGTAGCCGAGCAGCTCGCCGTCGTGCGTGGACGGGCGAGATCAGCGCGCACGTCGTTCAGGTGCACGCCGCTCGGGTACGGGTCGTTCGTGACGATCATGTCGCCCGGCCCGAGGTTCTCGGCGCCGTAGGCGCGGACCGCCTTCGGCACCTGCTCGACCATCGAGCCGAGGTGCACGGGCTGCGCGAACCCCTGCGCGACCGACCGCAGCTCGGCGTCGAAGAACGCGCACGAGAAGTCCGAGCGCGTCTTGATGTTGGTCGAGTAGGCGCTCCGCTTCAGCGCCAGCACCATCTCGTCGGTCGCCGCGACGAGCGCGTTGCGGATCACCTCGAAGGTGATCGGTCCATCGACACGTCAGCCTCGCTGCGCCGATGCCGTAGACCTCCCGCGCGCGCTCGCGCTCGAGACCTTGCCCTCGAGCACGTCGCGCGCGACGCGCTCCGGGTCGCGCTCCGGCGGCGGGCCGTAGCCGCCGCCGCCGCACGTGCGGTAGCTGACGGTGTCGCCGGCCTCGAGCTCGATCGTCGTCTTCGCGGCCAGCCGCCGCTCCTCGCCGTCGCGCACGAGCACGTACTCGGCGACCCGCCGTCGGCCCGCCGAACGCGCCCACGGGCCGCGCACGCGTCCGGTCGGCGAGCACGGTGAAGGTCGTCGGCCGGTCGAAGAGGAAGTCCTTGCGCAGCCCGAGCCCGCCGCGGAAGCGGCCCGGCGCCTTCGGAGTCCTCGACCAGCGAGAGCCGCGTCACGCGCACCGGGTAGTTCAGCTCGGTCTCCTCGACGGGCGCGTTCTCGGTGTTCTGGCCGTGCGTCTGCACCGCGTCCGGGCCGTCGCTCGCGGCGCGGCCGCCGTAGCCGCCGGCGAACGTCTCGAGGAAGCAGGTGTACTCGCCGCTCTCCGCGTCGACGCCGCCGAAGCCCGCGTGGCACATCATCGCCTTCGTCCCCGCCGGCAGCCGCTCGGGCAGCGCCGGGAGCAGCGCGCGGAAGATCACGTCGACGAGGCGCGTCTGCGTCTCCCAGCCGCCGACGACCGGGCTCGGCCAGGTGCAGTTGGTGACGCTGCCGCTCGGCGCGTCGCACGTCGATCAGGCGGTAGAAGCCGTCGTTGACGGGCAGGTCGGGGTCGACGAGGCACTTGAGCGCGTACGCGCACGCCGAGAACGTCTGCGCGTAGGTCGAGTTGACGGGCGCGCGGCGCTGCGGGTCGGAGCCGGCGGTGTCGAAGCGGACGCCGTCGGCGCCGATCTCGACGCGCGACGCGCAGCCGGACCGGCTCGTCGGTGTAGCCGTCGGTGTCGATCGAAGCCCTCGGCCTCGTAGACGCCGTGCGGCAGCGCCGCGAGCTCGGCGCGCGTGCGCCGCTCGGTGTAGGCGAGCAGCTCGTCCATCGTCGCGGCGAGCGTCTCGCGGCCGTGCCGCGCGGCGAGCGCCTGGATGCGGCGGACGCCGGTCATGTTCGCCGCGATCTGGGCGCGGAGGTCGCCGCCGGTCTCGTGCTTCGAGCGGATCTGGGCCAGGATCAGCGCGAAGACGTCGGGCGACGATCCGGCCCGCCTCGACGAGCTTCACCGGCGGGATGATCACGCCCTCCTGGAACACCTCGCGGAACGCGCCGATCGACGCGGGTGCGCCGCCGCCGACGTCGACGTGGTGGGCGAGGTTCGCGACGTAGCCGATCAGCTCGCCGTCGTGCGTGGACGGGCGAGATCAGGCTGACGTCGTTCAGGTGCACGCCGCTCGGGAACGGGTCGTTCGTGATCGATGACGTCGCCCGGGCCGAGGTTCTCCGGGCCGTAGTCGCGGACCGCGCGCGGGATCTGCTCGACCATCGAGCCGAGGTGCACCGGCTGCGCGAATCCCTGCGCGACCGACCGCAGCTCCGCGTCGAAGAACGCGCACGAGAAGTCCGAGCGCGTCTTGATGTTCGTCGAGTACGCGCTGCGCTTCAGCGCGAGCGCCATCTCGTCGGTCGCCGCGACGAGCGCGTTGCGGATCACCTCGAACGCGATCGGGTCGGCGTTCATCCGTCCCAGCCGTAGTCGGCGCGGGCCGCCTCGCGCGTCACCTTCCCGTCGGCGACGTCGTCGGCGACCGCGCCGGGTCGCGCTCGCGCGGATCGCCCCAGCCGCCGCCGCCCGCCGTGCGGTGGACGTAGACGTCGCCCGCGCCGATCGTGGTCGAGAACATCGACGGCAGCGTCTCCTCCGTCCCGTCCGGCCGCACGAGCACGTTCGACGAGAGCGCGCCCGGCGCGCCCGCCCGCGCAGGCCGTACGGCGGGTGCACGGCGCGGTCGGAGCGGACGATCAGCGACGTGTCCGGCGTCAGGCACCGCCAGACGCGCTCGACCGCGAGCCCGCCGCGGTGCCGCCCGGCGCCGCCGCGAGTCGGGCACGAGCCCGTAGCGCTCGACCAGGATCGGGAACTCGGACTCGGCGACCTCGACCGGGATGTTCGCCGCGAGGCTCGCCGGGTTCGTCAGCGCCGTCGTTGCCGTCGCTCGAGCGGCGTGCCGCCCCACGTGCCGACGACGAGCTCGTAGAAGATGAACCGGCCGGCGCCGTCGGGTCGCTCGGCGCCGAAGACCGCGAGCGTGTTGCCGCCCTCGCCCGCCGCCGGCACGCGCGCCGGGATCGAGCTGCGCGAGCGCGCCGTTGATCGCGTCGAGCGCGCGGAAGCCGGTGACGCCGCGCATCGACGAGGCGCCCGGCATCACGACCTCGCAGACCGTGCCCGGGCTTCGTGAGCACGTGGATCGGCCGGAACGCGCCGGAGGTGTTCGGGATCTCGACCGCGAGCGCCGAGCGCACGGCCTGGTAGACGCACGCCTGGATGAACGAGCGCGTCGAGTTCAGCGCGCCGGCGACCATCGGCGACGACTCGCTGCAGGTCGGCCGTCAGCTCGTCGCCCGTCGATCGTGACCGTCGCCGTGATGCGGCACGTCGCGCGCGCTCGATCCCGTCCGAGTCGAGGTAGTCGGTGAACGTCGCGGTGCCGTCGGGCCAGCTCGCGATCTCCTGCCGGACGAGCCGCTCGGTGTGCTCGATCAGCCCGGTCATCAGCTCGGCGAGCCGCTCGGCGCCGTAGCGGCGCGGCGAGCTCCTGCAGCGCGCGCTCGGCGACCGTCGTCGCCGCGACCTGCGCGGCGAGGTCGCCGAGCGTCATGCGCGGGATCCGCACGTTCGCGCGGATCACCTCGAAGACCGTCTCGACCGGCTCGCCGCGGTCGTAGAGCCGCAGCCACGGGAGGCGGATGCCCTCCTGGAAGATCTCGGTGTTGTCGCAGGCGGCCGAGCCGGGCAGCCGCCCGCCGACGTCGCCGTGGTGCGCGGTCGTGGTCGCGAAGCCGATCGAGCGCCTCGTCGAGGAAGACCGGCCTGAAGACGAAGATGTCCTGCAGGTGGATGCCGCCGTCGAACGGGTCGTTCATCACGAACACGTCGCCGGGCCGCATCCGGTCGCCCCACTTCGCGAGCAGGTGCTCCATCGCGTCGCGGCACCGAGCCGAGGTGGAACGGCACGGTCACCGCCTGCGCGACCGTCTCGCCGTTCGGGTCGCAGAGCGCGGCGGAGAAGTCCATCCCGTCGCGCACGACCGTCGAGTGCGCGGTGCGGAAGATCGTCGTCGCCATCTCGTCGGCGATCGAGGCGAGCGCGTTGCCGACGATCTCGCTGCGTGACCGGGTCGACGCGGTGCTGGCATCGCGTCACGCGGCTCGCTCGCAGGATCGAGCGTCTCGGTGTCCGGGTCGACGGCCGGCGCCGTCCAGCCCGGGCGGACGACGACGGTCGTGTCGTACTCGTCGATCAGCATCGGCCCCGGCTGCGGCGTCGCTGCGCCGATCGAGCGCGCGCGTGCGCACCGGCGTCTCGACCGACCGTCGTCCGCCAGATCAGCGGCGTGCGCGCTCGCGCTCGACGCGCGCGGCGTGCCTCGTCGACGACGCGAGGCGCGTCGACCGGCGCTTCGACGGTCCGAGCGCCGCGAGGCGCAGCGCCGCGGATCTCGATCGGCGAGCCCGGCCTCGCCGCGCACGCCGTACAGCCGCTCGTGCTCGTCCTCGAACGCCGCGACCAGCGCGGCGAGTCGCGGCGGGCCCGCCGACAGCTCGACCTCGATCTCCCAGCGTCTGGCCGCCGTAGCGGAGCTCGGCGCTGCGCAGCCACTCGACCTCCATGCCGCCGACGGCCGGCGCGAGCCGCGCCTCCAGCTCGACGAACTCGCGTCGAGCTCGCGCCGGCGTCGACGCGCGCGCGCGTCGAGGTGGCACGCGTGCACGTCGTGGAACTCGGGCCGCGCGAACAGCAGGCCGAGCGAGCTGAAGAGCCCCGCGAGCGCGGGCACGAGCACCGTCCGGCAGCCGAGCTCCTCGGCGAGCCCGGCCGCGTGCACCGGGCCCGGCGCCGCCGTAGGCGATCAGCGCGAACTCGCGCGGGTCGCGGCCCTTCTCCGACGAGACCGAGCGCAGCGCGCGCGTCATGCGCGCGTTCGCGAGCTCGTGGACGCCGGCGGCGGCCTCGAGCGAGCGTCAGCCCGAGCGGCTCGGCGACGCGCGCCGACCGCCGTCCTCGGCCAGCTCGCGCGAGATCGTGATCTGCCCGTCGGCGACCGGGCCCGGCCGGCATCAGGCCGAGGACGACGTTGGCGTCGGTCACGGTCGCGCTCCTCGCCGCCGCGGCCGTAGCAGGCGGGCCCGGGCGCGGCGCCCGCGCTGCGCGGGCCGACCTGCAGCCCGCCGGCCGCGTCGAGCCAGGCGATCGAGCCGCCGCCCGCGCCGACCTCGGCGATGTCGATCGTCGGGATCCGCAGCAGCTCGCCGGCGCCGCGCATCAGCCGGCTGCCGGCCGACAGCGAGCCGCCGACCTCGTACTCGCGGCCGCGCGAGACGGCGCCGTCCTCGATCAGCGACGCCTTCGCGGTCGTGCCGCCCATGTCGAACGAGATCGCGTTCGCGATAGCCGAGCCGCTGCGCGACGCCGAGCGCCGCGACGACGCCCGCGGCCGGGCCCGACTCGAGCGCGAGCACCGGCCGCGTGCCCGGCGTCCTCGGCGGTCATCACGCCGCCCGAGGACTGCATGATCGTGAGCGGCGCCGCGATCCCCGCGCGCGTCGAGCCCGCTGCGGATGCCCGCGACGTAGTCGCCCATCAGCGGCCGGACGTAGGCGTTGACGACGGTCGTCGCCGTAGCGCTCGTACTCGCGCTGCTCGCGCAGGATCTCGCTCGAGAGCGAGACGGCGACGCCGGGCAGCTCCGCGCGCAGGATCTCGCCGAGCTCGCTCCTCGTGCGCCGGGAAGCGGTACGAGTGCAGCAGGCAGACGGCGACCGACTCGACGCCGTCGGCCGCGAGCCGCGCCGCGACGTCGCGCGCCTCGGCCGTCGTCGAGCGGGCGCAGCACCGTGCCGTCGGCGGTCACGCGCTCGTTCACCTCGTAGCGGCGGCGCCGCGGCACGAGCGGCTCGGGCTTGCGCCAGAACGGGTCGTACATGTGCGGGATGCGCAGGCGCCGCAGCTCGAGCACGTCGCGGAAGCCCGCGGTGGTGACGAGCGCGGTCAGCGCGCCGCGCCGCTCGAGCACCGCGTTCGTCGCCACGGTCGTCCCGTGCACGACGGCCGCCACCGTCGGCCGCGTCGGACGCGAGCCCGCCGACCGCCGCTGACGACCGCCGCGTCGTAGTTCGGCGGCGTCGAGAGCAGCTTGCGGATCGTCGCGCGTGCCGTCGGCGCGCTGGAGGATCACGTCGGTGAAGGTGCCGCCGACGTCGACGCCGATGCCTCGCTCGTTGTTGTCGCCGTCGTCGCCATGCGATAGGGTCGCGCGACATGAAATCTCAAATCGCGGACGCGCGAGCATACAACGATCGTGAGCAGACGTGAGCCGCGCTCGGAGCCTCGCCGACATCGAGCCGCTCGGCCGTCGGTCGATGGAGCAGCGCGCGACGCAGGCGCTGCGCGAGCTGATCGTCGCGGGCCGCCTGCCGAGGGGACGCCGCTCGTGCAGCGCGACCTCGCCGAGCGGCTCGGCATCTCGCAGACGCCGGTGCGCCACGCGCTCGTCGCGCTCGAGCGCGCGGGCCTCGTCGAGGTCGGCGACAACGGGCGGGCGCTCGTCCGCCGGCTCACGCGCGAGGACTTCGAGGAGCTCTACGCCGCGCGGCTCGGGCTCGAGGGGCTCGCCGCGCGCCTCGGCGCCGCCGCCGTCGGCGCCGGCCGAGCTCGAGCGGATGCGCGCGCTGCCTCGCGCGAGCTCGACGCGCCTCGGCCGCGAGCGCAGGACGTCGACGCCTACCTCGACGGCCGCTGGGAGCTCCACTCGACCGCTACCTCGCGTCCGGGCCGCACGCGCCTCGTCGCCGAGGTCGAGCGGCTGTTCTGGCGCGGCGGCCGCTACCACCGCCTCGTGCTCTCGAGCGCGGAGCGGCTTCGGCCGCTCGGTCGGCAACTACCGCGACTTCTTCGACGCGTGCGAGGCGCACGACCCCGACCGCGCCGAGCGCGTCATCCACGACAGCGATGCGCTGGGCGGTCGACCTGATCGCGGGCTCGCTGCCCTCGGAGCGCGACCTGTGAGCGGCGCGCGCATCGGCGCCGACGTCGGCGGCACGTTCACCGACGTGATCTGCGTCGGCGGCGGACGGCCGCGTCGCGTTCACGAAGGTGCTCTCGACGCCGCCCGCCTACGACCGCGCCGTCGTCGACGCCGTGCCGAGCTGCCGCCGGCGGCGCCGGTCGACAGCGTCGTGCACGGGACGACCGTGGCGACGAACGCCGTGCTCGAGCGCCGCGGCGCGCGCACGGCGCTCGTCACGACCGAGGGCTTCCGCGACGTGCTCGAGCTGCGGCGCATGCGCATGCCGCACCTCTACGACTACTTCTGGACGAAGCCGCCGTCGCTCGTCGACGCGCCGCCTCCGCTTCGAGGTCGCCGAGCGCATGGCCGCCGACGGCACGGTCGTCAGGCCGCTCGACGAGGACGAGGCGCGCGCGCTCGCGGCGCGGCTCCGCGACGGCCGCGCGTCGAGTCGGTCGCCGTCTGCCTGCTGCACGCGCACCTCCACCCCGCGCACGAGCAGCGGCTCGGCGAGATCCTGCGCGCGGAGCTGCCCGGGCGTCCCGGTCTCGCTCTCGAGCGAGATCCTGCGCGAGCAGCAGGAGTACGAGCGCACCGCGACGACGGTCGTCAACGCCTACGTCCGCGCCGCTGATGAGCAGCTACGTCGCCGACCTCCGGCGCGGGCTCGACGCGGCGGCGTCGCCGCGCCGCTCACGATCATGCAGTCCTCGGGCGGCGTGATGACCGGCGGCGGACGCGGCCGACGCGGCCCGTCTACGCGCTCGAGTCCGGCCCGGCGGCGGGCGTCGTCGCGGCGCTCGCGCTCGCCGCGGCGCTCGGCCACGAGAACGCGATCGCCTTCGACATGGGCGGCACGACGGCCAAGGCCTCGCTCATCGAGGACGGCCGCGTCTCGCGGAGCCAGGAGTACGAGGTCGGCGCCGCGCTCTCGGTCGGGCAGCCGCCTGCTGCGCGGCTCGCGGCGAGCTGATCCGCATCCCGACGATCGACATCGCCGAGGTCGGCGCGGGCGGCGGCTCGATCGCCTGGCTCGACGCGGCGGGCGGCCTGCACGTCGGGCCGCGCAGCGCGGGCGCGGCGCCCGGGCCCGGCCTGCTACGGCCTCGGCGGCGACCGAGCCGACGGTGACCGACGCGAACGTCGTCGCTCGGCTACATCGCGCCCGGGGCCGCTCGGCGTCGGGCGCGCTCGACCGTCTCGCGCGAGCTCGCCGAGGAGGCGGTCGGCGCGCTCGGCGACGGCTCGGCCTCTCGACGCTCGAGGCGGCGCGCGGGATCCACGACCTCGCGAACGCGGCGATGATGCGCGCGCTCCGCGCCGTCTCGACCGAGAAGGGCCGCGACCCGCGCGACTTCGCGCTCGTCGCCTACGGCGGCTCCGGCCCGGTGCACGCGGCGGCGCTCGCGGCCGAGCTCGGCGCGCGCACGGCGGTCGTGCCGCCGCTCGCGGGCCTCTTCTCGGCGGCCGGGCTGCTGTTCGCGCGCGCCGAGTGCCACGACGTGCGCTTCTGCCGGATCGAGCGCGCGCGCGCCCGACCTCGACGCTGCTCCGGACGCCTCGACGCCGAGATGCGCGACAGCTCGCCGCGATCGACGGCGACGCCCGAGTGGCGGCGCATCGCCGACGTCCGCTACCGCGGCCAGAGCTGGAGCGTCCCGATCGACCTGCCGGGCGAGCTCGACGCGGCGGCGCTCGCCGACGCTCGTCGAGCGCTTCGAGGACGAGCACGAGCGCCTCTACGGCACGCGGCTCGAGCCCGGCTCGCCGGTCGACATCCGCGCGCTGCGGCTGCGTCGCGCTCGGCCCGCGCGCGACGCCGTTCGCGCTCCGCGCGCGGGCCGAGCGCCGAGGCGCGGCACGCGCCTCGCCGACTTCGGCGCCGGCCACGGCGCGCTCGAGGCGCCGGTCGTCTCGCGCGCGTCGCTCGGTGCCGAGCCCGCCGACGGCCCGCTGCTCGTCGACGAGTACGACACGACGGTCGTCGTCCCGCCCGGCTGGACGGTCGCGCCTCGACCCGGCGACCCGGCGCGCTCGTCCTCGACCACGTCGCGGCCGCGGCGACCGACCGGCGCCCGCCGCACGCCGACGCGATCGCGCAGCGGCTCGTCGGCAACGCGCTCGAGACGCTCGCCGACGAGATGGCGACGACGATCTTCCGCACCGCGCACTCGGCGGTCGTCCGCGACGCGATGGACTTCTCGGCCGCGCTCTGCGCGCCCGACCGGCGAGACGGTCGCGCAGGCGGTCACGATCCCGCTCCAGCTCGGCTCGATCCCGAACGCGATGCGGACGCTGCTCGAGCGCTTCGGCGACGGCTTCGCGCCGGGCGACGTCTTCGTCGTCAACGACCCGTTCGACGGCGCGAGCCACACGCCCGACATCTTCGTCGTCGAAGCCGTCCTTCGCCGGCGACACGCTGCTCGGCTTCGCCGTCACGGTCGCGCACCACGGCGACGTCGGCGGCCGCGTGCCCGGCACGATGCGCCTGCGACAAGCACCGAGGTCTTCCAGGAGGGCCTGCGCCTGCCGTGGCTCCGGCTGTACGACCGCGGCGAGCCGGTCGAGGCGCTGTTCGAGATCCTCCGCGCGAACGTGCGCATCCCACACGAGCTGCTCGGCGACCTCGCCGCGCAGGTCGCGGCGTGCCACATCGGCGACCGCGGGCTGCAGGAGCTCGCCGAGCGGCACGGGCCGGACGGCTCGTCGGGCTGATGGACGGCCTGCTCGACCACACCGAGGCAGCTGCTGCGCGCCGAGATCGCGAGCTGGCCCGACGGCACCGCCGACCTTCACCGACTACATCGGACTCGGACGGGATCGACGTGCTGCGACGTGCAGCTCACCGTCGACCTGACGATCCGCGGCGACGAGCTGATCGCCGACTTCTCGCGCTCGGCGCCGATGGTGCGCGGCGCGCTCAACTGCACGCCCTCGTTCGCCGAGGCGGCGCGTCTACCAGACGGTCATGGCCGCCTCCGCGATCGACATCCCGCGCACCGGCGGCGCGCACGCGGCCGATCACGGTCGATGACGAAGCCCGGGCACGGTCGCTCACGTCGTCATGCCGGGCGCGTCGTCGATGCGCGGCGTCACCGGCTACCGCCTCTCCGACGTCGATGAACGGCGCGCTCGCGCAGCTGATCCCCGACCGCGTGCCCGCAGCGGGCGAGGGCGGCTCGACGCTCGCGCTCTTCACCGGGCGGCGCGCGACGGCGAGCCGTTCGTCTACAGCGAGCTCGTCGTCGGCACGTGGGGCGGCCGGCCGGTCTCGCGACGGCAACGACGGGCTCGCGAACCCGTGCGCGACGCATCGCGAACATCCCCGTCGAGGTGGCCGAGACCGAGTGGCCGATCGTGGTCGAGCGCTACGGCCTCGTGCCGGACTCGGGCGGCGCCGGCCGCTTCCGCGGCGGGCTCGCGATCGAGCGCGTCGTGGCGCTGCGTCGCGCCCGGACACGACGCTCCACGTGCGCTCCGACCGGCAGGTGCACCGCCCGTACGGCCTCGCGGGCGGCGGGGCCGGCGCTGCGCTCGTCGAACGCTGATCTTCCGCGCGGACGGCGAGCATCGAGCGCATGCCGCCGATGTTCGTCGACGACGCTCCAGCCGGGCGACGTGTTCCACCACCGGATGGCCGGCGGCGGCGGCTGGGGCGACCCCGCGAGCGCGACTCCGATGCGGTGAGCGCGACGTGCTCGACGAGAAGGTCTCGGCGGCCGCCGCCCGCGAGCTCTACGGCGTCGTACTGGAGCAGACGCGTGAGGATCACGCGCGTCGACGCGATGCCGCTCGCGGTCCCGCTCGCGGCAGGAGTTCCACTGGGCGGGCGGTGCGCAGGTCGGCGCCAACCTCGTCCTCTTCGCCGTCCACACCGACGACGGCGTCGTCGGGTACGGGCGAGTCGATCTGCGAGGTGCCCGCGGCGGTCGCCGCGCACGGCGGGCGATGGCGCGCCAGTTCGTCGGCATTCGCCCGGCGACGTCGAGGCGATCCTGCGCGCGATCTGGAGCGAGGGCCGCTGGAAGACGTCGCCGCAGTTCACGCAGTTCGTCTTCTCGGGCATCGAGGTGGCGTGCTGGGACGCCCTCGGACGGGCGCTCGGCGTCCCGACGCGCACGTTCTTCGGGGGCACGGTGCACGAGGAGCTCGACTTCTTCGGCTTCCTGCAGGGAGACGACCCGGCGACGCTCGCTGCGGCACGCGCGCGAGCTCGTCGGATCACGCGGTGATCTACCTCAAGATCGGCAGGCCACGTGACGACGAAGCGTGTGTCGCAGCCGTGCGCGAGGCGATCGGCCCCGAGCCGGCTGCTGCGCGTCGACCCGAACGAGGCTTGGGACGCCGCGACGGCAGTCGACCAGATCCGGCGGCTTTCGCGCTACGACCTCGACTGGGTCGAGCAGCCGGTGCCCGCACAGCGATGTCTCCGGCCTCGCGCACGTCCGGCGCAGTGTCGAGCCGAAGATCGCGGCCGACCAGGCCGTCTACACGACCGCGCAGCTGCGGCACGTGCTCGAGCGTCGAGGCGGCGGACGTGATCGTGCAGGGGCCGCACGACGCCGGCGGCCTGCTCCGGCTTCCGCCAGCAGGCGTTCGTCTGCGAGGCCTGCGGACTACGCGTCAACCTGCACGCCTTCATGCAGAGCGAGATCAGCTTCCTCGCGCACGCTCAGGTCGCGGCGACGATCCCGAACCTGACCAACGGCAACCAGTCGATGCACCAGCTGCTCGCCGAGCGGCTGACGATCGGACGGCCGCCGTCGTCGACGGCGGCCGCTTCCGGCTGACGACGCGCCCGGGCACGGCTTTGAGATCGACCACGACGCGGTCGCCCGGGCGCACGAGCGCTGGCAGCGCGACGGCGCATACCTGACCGTCGAGTCCGTGCGCGCATGACCGTCGATCTGGTCATCCGCGGCGGCACCGTCTACGACGGCACGGGTGCCGACGGCCTCGTCGCCGACGTCGCGGTCGCCGACGGACGCATCGCCGCGGTCGGGAGGGTCGAGGCCGGCGAGGCGCCAGAGCTCGACGCGGCCGGGCTCGCCGTCGCGCCCGGCTTCATCGACATCCACAGCCACTCCGACTACACGCTGCTCGTCGACCCGCGCGCCGTGAGCGCGATCCACCAGGGCGTCACGATCGAGGTCGTCGGCAACTGCGGCTTCGGCTGCTTCCCGATCCGCGACCCGGCGCTCGCCGCCCGCGCGATCTACGGCTACAGCGACGACCGTGCCGATCGACGTGGAGCTCCGCCGGCGACTACTTCGAGCGGCTCGAGGCGGCGCGGCCGGCCGTCAACGTCCTCAGCCTCGTCCCGAACGGCCAGCTCCGCCTCGCCGACCGTCGGCCTCGCCGACCGCCCCGCGGACGCCGGCCGAGCGCGACGAGATGGACGATGCTGCTGCGCGAGTCGCTCGGCGAGGGTGCGTGGGGCTACTCGACCGGGCTCGAGTACGCGCAGGAGGCCGGCGGCGACCGAGGAGGAGATCACGAGCTCTGCGCGCGCTCGACGCTCCGCTCTACGCGACGCACACGCGCCGTCGCGACGCCGGGGCAGCGGACGCCGTCGCCGAGGCGATCCGCGTCGGGCGTTCGGCCGGCGCGCGCCTTCAGGTCTCGCACCTCGTGCCGCGGAACGGCATCGAGGAGAGCCGCCGGTGCGATCGAGCTCGTCGACGACGCGCGCGACGCCGGCGACGACGTCGACTTCGACATGCACACGCGCACGTTCGGGCTGACCCACCTGTACGCAGCGCTGCCGCCGTGGGCGCTCGCGGCCGGGCCGGCCACGCTCGGCGCGCGCTGCGCGACCCCGCCGCAGCGCGACCGGATGCGCCCGCACCGCAGCCTTCTCAGCGCCGGCGGCGACTGGTGGCGGATCGTCCTGCTCGACAACCCGTTCTGGCCCCAGTACGCCCGCGCGCGACCTCGCCTCGATCGCGGGCGAGCGCGGTCAAGACGCCGCTCGACGCCGTCTACGACCTGCTGCTCGGCGGGGCCGAGCGAGCCGCACAAGCTGATGGTGATCATCAATGCCTACACCGAGGAGCAGCAGCGCGAGGCGTTCGCGCACCCGCTCTGCGTGCCCGGGCTCCGACGCGACGACGCTCGCGCCGGACGGCCCGCTCGCGCCGTCGTTCTTCCACGGCGCGTACACCTGGGCCTCGTGGTTCTGGCGTTTCATGGTCGAGGAGCAGCGGCTGCTCTCACCCGGCGAGGCCGTGCACATCGTCTGACGGGCCAGCCGGCCGAGCGGATCGGCCTCGTCCGATCGCGGCGTCCTTCAAGCCGGAGCGCGCGCGGACGTCGTCGTCTTCGACCCGTCGTCGTTCGCGGAGCGCGGCACGACCTTCGAGCCGAACCAGCTCGCACAGGGTGTTCGGCATGTCATCGTGAACGGCGTGCTGACGCTGCGCGACGGGGCAGCTGACAGGCGAGCGCGGCGGAATGGTGCTGCGGCGATGAAGGCGCTTCGTGTGGCAGGGCGACCAGCGGCCTCGACTACGACGACGTCGCCGAGCCCGAGGCGGGAGAGGGAGAGGTCGTACTCGACGTGCGAGCTCGCCGGGATCTGCGGCTCCGACCTGCACGGCTACCGCGGCCATCCCGGCCCACGCGTGCCGCCCCTCGTGCTGGGTCACGAGGTCGTCGGCCGCCTCGACGGTGAGAGCTACGCCGTCTATCCGCTTGATCGGCTGCGGCGAATGCCGACGCTGCGAAGCGGGCGAGGACAACCTCTGTGCTTCGTGGCAGCTGATCGGCATTCACCGGCCGGGAGGCTTCGCCGAACAGCTCGTCGTGCCGCGCCGCTCACTCGTCGCGCTCCCGGAGGGGCTCGAGCTACGCCGCGCCGCGCTCGCGGAGCCGCTTGCCTGTTGCGTCGGTGCGCTCGCCCCGTACGACGTGGGCGTGGGCACGTTCGTCGTCCGTCCTCGGCGGCCGGCCCGATCGGCCTGCTGGCGGTGTTCCTCGCGGCGCGCGAGGGCGCCACCGTCCGGGCCTACGACCCGGTCGGGGCGCGTCTCGAAACCGCGGAGCTGCTCGGGGCGAACGACTTCGACGGCTCTGTCGACCTCGCCGTCGATGCGGCCGGCTTCGAGGCGTCGTGGCGCGCCGCGATCGACTCGGTCGAGAACGGCGGAAACGTCGTCATGCTGGGGCTCGGCTCCACCGAGGGCACCTTCCCGATGGCGACGGTCGTCCGCCGCGCGATCTCCCTGCGCGGCCAGTTCGCCTACTCTCGCGCCGAGTTCGCGCGTGCCCTCGAGATCCTCGCCGACGAAGACCTCGACCTGTCGTGGCTGAGCGACGCTGCGCTCTCGGACGGCGCTCGCTCGTTCGCCGACCTCGTCAACCGCCCCGACGAATTCTGCAAGGTGCTGTTGACGCCGTGAGCAGGTACCTCGTCACCGGCGTGGCTTGAGCAGCGAGCACCCCGACTTCCTCTGGCGCACCCCGGAGCCGCGCGCGTCGTACGAGGTCGTGATCGTCGGCGGCGGCGGGCACGGGCTCGCGACCGCCTACTACCTCGCGACGGAGCACGGGATCACCGACGTCGCCGTGCTCGAGCGCGGCTGGCTCGCCGGCGGCAACATCACGCGCAACACGACGATCATCCGCTCGAACTACCTCTGGGACGAGAGCGCGGCGATCTACGAGCACTCGCTGAAGCTGTGGGAGGGGCTCGAGGCGGAGCTCGACTACGACCTGCTGTTCAGCCAGCGCGGCGTGCTCAACCTCGCGCACACGCTGCAGGACGTGCGCGACGGCGTGCGGCGCGTGAGCGCGAACCGCCTGAACGGGATCGACGCCGAGTGGCTCGAGCCCGCAGACAGGTCGCCGAGGCTCTGCCCGATCCTGAACGTCTCGCCCGACGACGCGCTACCCGGTGCTCGGCGCGACGTTCCAGCCGCGCGGCGGGATCGCGCGGCACGAGAACGTCGCCTGGGGCTACGCGCGCGCGGCCGACGCGCTCGGCGTCGACCTGTCCAGGGCTGCGAGGTGACCGGCATCGACGTGCGCGACGGCCGCGCCGTCGCGCGTCGAGACGACGCGCGGCCGGATCGCGGCGGACACGGTCGGCGCTCGTCGCCGCGGGCCACAGCACGCGTGCTCGCCGGAACTGGCCGGCGTGCGGCTGCCCGATCCAGAGCCACCCGCTCCAGGCGCTCGTCTCGGAGCTGTACGAGCAGGTGCTCGACACGGTCGTGATGTCGAACGCCGTCCACGTCTACGTCAGCCAGGCGCACAAGGGCGAGCTGGTGATGGGCGCCGGGATCGACGCCTACAACTCGTACGCGCAGCGCGGCTCGTGTGCACGTGATCGAGCACCAGCTCGCCGCCGCGATCGAGCTGTTCCCGATCTTCGCGCGGCGCGCGCGTGCTGCGGACGTGGGCCGGGATCGTCGACGTCTGCCCCGACGCCTCGCCGATCGTCGGGCTCGACGCCCGTCGACGGGCTCTACGTCAACTGCGGCTGGGGCACGGGCGGCTTCAAGGCGACGCCCGGCGTCGGGCTGGGCGTTCGCGCTGGACGCTCGCGCACGGCGAGCCGCACGAGCTGAACGCGCCGTTCTCGCTCGACCGCTTCACGACCGGCGCGCTGATCGACGAGCACGGCGCCGCGGGGGTCGCCCACTGATGCTGCTGATCCCGCTGCCCCTGGTGCGGCGAGCGCGACGAGACCGAGTTCTCCTACGGCGGCCAGGCGGGCATCGCCGTACCCGGCCGACCCGGCGGCGCTCGACGACGAGGAGTGGGCGCGCGTTCCTCTTCGTCCGCGACAACCCGAAGGGCGCGCTTCGCGCGAGCGCTGGGTGCACACGCACGGCTGCCGGCGCTGGTTCGATCTCGTCCGCGACACGGTCACGCATGAGATTCACGTTCGCGGGCACTGAGTACGAGGGGCGCGCAGGGCGAGACGCTGGCCGCGGCGCTCGTTCGCAACGGCGTGCTCGGCGGGTTCCGCTCGCATCTACCGCGGCGCGGCCGCGCGGCGTCTACACCGCCGGCGAGGAGGAGCCGAACGCGCTCGTGCAGATCGGGGCGAGCCGCTGCTGCGCGCGACGCTCGTCGAGCTCGACGGACGGGCTCGTCGCCGAGCCGCTCGCGGGCAAGGGCCGGCTCGTCGCGCGGCCGCGACGCGACGCGCTACGACGCGATGCACGCGCACTGCGACGTGCTCGTCGTCGGCGGCGGTGCGCTCCGGGCCGGCGTGCCGCGGCGGCGGCCACGGGCCGCGTGATCCTGGCTCGAGCAGGGCGCCTGCGAGCCGCTCGACGGACGTCTGACGTGCTCGAGCGCACGACTGGTCGGTCGGCGATCCACGACGGCAACTACGTGCTCGCGGTCGAGCGCGGCCGGCGGCTCTGGCGCATCCGCGCGCGGCGGATCGTGCTCGCGACCGGCGCGATCGAGCGGCCGCGCGCTCTTCGCCGGACAACGACCGCCCCGGGCGTGATGCTCGCGGGCGCGGTCGCGGCCTACGGCGACCCCGGCGGGTGACGCCGGTCTCCGGCGGCTGGAGCCCGCGCGTCCACCTCTGGAGCCAGGCGCGCGGCCGGCTCCGCTGGGACGACCGGATCGGCGCGCCCGTTCCCGACGGCGAGCTGCGCGGCGTCGAGTGCGTCGGCCGCGCTCACCGGCGACGGGCTGCCCGACGCGCCGCCGTTCGCGCTCCCCGACGGTGACGAGGACGCGATGTTCGTCGACCTCGAGCGCGACGCCACCGTCGCCGACGTCCGCCGCGCGGTCGGCGCCGGGCTGCGCTCGGTCGAGCACGTCAAGCGCTACACGACGATCGGCACCGGCTCCGACCAGGGCAAGACCGCGAACGTGAACGCGATCCGCGTCGCCGCCGAGCTGCTCGGCGTCCATCCCGGCGAGCTCGGCACGACGACCTTCCGCCCGCCGTACGTGCCCGTCTCGTTCGCGCTGCTCGCCGGCCGCGACCGCGGCGCGCTCTTCGACCCGGTCCGCGTGACGCCGATCCACCCGCTGGCACGTCGCGCGCGGCGCCGTGTTCGAGAACGTCGGCCAGTGGAAGCGGCCGCGCTACTACCCGCGCGGCGGCGAGGCGATGGACGGACGCGGTGCTGCGCGAGTGCGCCGCGGTGCGCGAGGCGCGTCGGCGATGCATGGACGCGACGACGCTCGGCAAGATCGACGTCCAGGGCCCGGACGCGGTCGAGTTCCTGAACCGCCTCTACACGAACGCCTTCGACTCGCTCGCGGTCGGCATGTGCCGCTACGGCGTCATGTGCAAGCCGGACGGGATGGTCTTCGACGACGGCGTCGTCATGCGCGTCGGCGAGCAGCGCTTCGTCTGCACGACGACGACCGGCAACGCGGCGCGCGGTGCTCGCCTGGATGGAGGAGTGGCTGCAGACCGAGTGGCCCGAGCTGCGCGTCTGGCTGACCTCGGTGACCGAGCAGTGGGCGACGGTCGCCGTCGCCGGCCCCGACTCGCGCGACGCTGCTCGCCGCGGCTCACCGCGATCCCGCTCGACGCCGAGGCGCTTCCCGTTCATGGCGATCCGCGAGGGCGAGGTCGCCGGCATCCCGGCGCGCGTCGTGCCGCGTCAGCTTCTCCGGCGAGCTCGCGTTACGAGGTGAACGTCGACGGCCGCCGCGGGCTCGAGCTCTGGGAGGCGATCGCAGCGGCGCCGGCGACGGTGACGCCGTACGGCACCGAGGCGATGCACGTGCTGCGCGCCGAGAAGGGCTACCCGATCGTCGGCCAGGACACCGACGGCACGGTGACGCCGCAGGACCTCGGCATGGACTGGATCGTCTCGAAGAAGAAGCCGCGACTTCCTCGGCAAGCGCTCGTTCGCGCGCGCCGACACGTCGCGGCCCGACCGCAAGCAGCTCGTCGGCCTGCTGCCGCTCGACCGCGAGCGTGCTGCGCCGAGGGCGCGCAGCTCGTCGCCGACCCGGCGGCGCGCACCGGTGCCGATGCTCGGCCACGTCACCTCGAGCTATCGCAGCGCCGCGCTCGGCCGGCCGTTCGCGCTCGCGCTCGTGCGCGAGCGGCCGCGAGCGGATCGGCGAGACGGTCTACGCGGACGGCGATCGCGGCGCGAGGTCGTCGGCCCGGTGCTCTACGACCCGGAGGGGCGCGCGCCGCGATGGCCGTCCTGTCTGAGCTCGCGCTCGCCGTCGCAGGTCGACGTGCGCGGCGACCCGCCGGCCGGGCTTCCCGGTCGAGCCGAACACGACCGCCGAGCGTCGGCGGCGCGCACCGTGCTCTGGCTCGGGCCCGGACGAGTGGCTCGTGCTCGGCGGCGAGCGAGGCCGACTTCCCGGATGCGGCGGCCGCGGTCGACGTCTCCGCGAACCGCGTCGCCTTCGAGCTCACCGGCGAGGGGGCGACGGACGTGCTCGCGCAAGGGCTGCTCGCTCGACCTCGACGCATCGGTGTTTCGCGCGGGCGACTGCGCGCAGACGCTGCTCGCACGCGCACAGGTGATCCTTCACCGGCACGGCCCTGCGACGCGTTCGTCGATCCTCGTCCGCCCGTCGTTCGCGCCCTACCTCCAAGGCTGGTTCGACGATGCCCAGGACGGCGCGCCATGACGGGCATAGTCCCCGCATGACGCCGCGCAGCGAGCGCTGGTTCGGCGGCGCCGACCTCGCCGGATTCATCCATCGCGCGTCCCTCCACGCCGAGGGGATCTCGCGTCACGCGTTGGCCGGCCGGCCGGTGATCGGCATCTGCAACTCGTGGTCGGAGCTCGTCAACTGCAACCTGCACTTCCGCGGCCTGGCCGAGGCGGTGAAGCGCGGCGTCCTGCTCGGCGGGCGGCCTGCCGCTCGAGTTCCCGACGATCTCGCTCGGCGAGAACCTGATGAAGCCGACCGCGATGCTCTTCCGCAACCTGATGTCGATGGACGTCGAGGAGTGCATCCGCGCCTACCCGCTCGACGCGGTCGTGCTGATCGGCGGCTGCGACAAGACGGTGCCCGCGCAGCTGATGGGCGCGGCGAGCGCCGACGTGCCGGCGATCATGCTCACCGGCGGCCCGCTCGAGCCCGCCTGCTTCCGCGGGCGCGAGCTCGGCGCCGGCACCGACCTCTGGCACTACGCCGACGAGCTGCGCGCCGGCCGGATGAGCGAGGCAGGAGTTCGCCGAGCTCGAGGCGGCGGCGACGCCGACGCCGGGCACTGCAACGAGATGGGCACCGCCTCGACGATGGCGGCGCTCGTCGAGGCGCTCGGCATGTCGCTGCCCGGCACGGCCGCGATCCCTGCGGTCGACGGCGGCCGCGGCTGCGGCGCCGCCGAGGCGACGGGCGCGCGGGCGGTCGAGCTCGCGCGCGAGGAGCTGCGGCCCGCGGCGATCCTCACGGCGGCGGCGTTCGACAACGCGATCACGCTGCTGATGGCGCTCGGCGGCGGCGACGAACGCCGTCGTCCACCTGCTCGCGCTCGCCGGGCGCGCGGGCGTGCCGCTCACGCTCGAGCGCTTCGACGAGCTCGCGCGCCGCACGCCGGTCCTCGCCGAACGTGCGGCCTTCGGGCGAGCACCTGTTCGAGGACCTGCACCGCGCCGGCGGCGTCTCCGCCGTGCTGCACGAGCTCGCGCCGCTGCTGCACACGGACGCGCTGACGGTCACCGGGCGAGCCGCTCGGCGCGAACGATCGCCGCGCCGCGGTGCCCGACGCGACGTGGATCGCGCCCGCTCGACGCGCCGCTCGGCCCGGCCGGCGGGATCTCGCCGTCCTGCGCGGGACGCTCGCGCCCGACGGCGCGCTCGTCAAGCGAAGCGCCGCCTCGCCGCACCTCGCTTCGCCACCGCGGCCCGGCGGTCGTCTTCGAGGACGTCGACGACGTCGCCGCGCGCATCGACGACCCGGGGCTCGACGTGACGCCCGACTCGGTGCTCGTGCTGCGGAACGCGGCCCGAAGGGCGGCCCGGGCATGCCCGAGTGGGGCCAGCTGCCCGATCCCCGCCAAGCTGCTCGCGCCGGGCGTCGACGGACATGGTCCGCATCTCCGACGCGCGCATGAGCGGCACGGCGTTCGGCACGGTCGTGCTGCACGTCGCGCCCGAGGCGGCCGCCGGCGGGCCGCTCGCGCGGTCGCGACGGCGACCTCGATCGTCGCTCGACGTCGACGCGCGGCGACCTCGACCTCGAGGTCGACGCCGGCGGAGATCGAGCGGCGCCTCGCCGAGCTCGGTCCGCCGGAGCCGCGCGTACCGCGCGGCTACGGCGCGCTGTACCTCGAGCACGTCCTCCAGGCCGACGAGGGCTGCGACTTCGACTTCCTGCGCGCGCTGCCCGGCGAGGACGCCGTGAGCGAGCCCTACGGCCTGCTCACGGGCTGGATCGGCGGCTGGTGACTCGCAGCCTCGTTCCTCCCGGTGCTTCATACGAGGAGTTGCGCGCATCGTTCCGCTGGCGGCTCCCGGAGCGCTTCAACATCGGCGTGGCCTGCTCGGATGTCCACCCGGCAGGAGACATCGCGATCGTCGAGGTCGGTGACTCGGACACTCGCGAGTGGACCTTCGGGGAGCTGAGCGAGCAGTCGAACCGGCTCGCGAACGCGTTCCGGGGGCTTGGCGTCGAGCCGGGGATGCGCGTTGCGTTCGTGCTTCCACAGGGGATGGCCGCCGCCGTCCTGCACATCGGAATCTCCAAGCTCGGTGCGGTCGCGCTGCCGCTGAGTTCCCTGTTCGGCCCCGACGCGTTGCGCCATCGACTTGTCGACAGCGCCGCGCGCCTCGTGATCACCGGACTGGGAACGTTCGAGAAGGTGGCTGCGGTCGCGGACGAGGTCGGGGTGCCCGTGATCTGCGACTGCGCCGAGCCCGCTGCGCCCCACCGCTCGCTCGCTCGCCTGCTCGAGGATGCCTCGCCGCGATTCGTGCCGCGCGACACCGCGGTCGACGACCCGGCCTATCTCATCTACACCTCTGGCACCACGGCCTCGCCTCGCGGAGTGCTGCACGCACACCACTCACTCTTCGGCCATCTGCCGTGCATCGAACTCGGATACGACCGGTTCCCGCGTGCGGGCGACAGGATGTGGACGCCCGCGGACTGGTCGTGGATCGGCGGCATGATGGACGCGTTCCTGCCGTCGCTCTACTACGGCGTCTCGGTTGTCGCGGCCGCTCGTTCGCGCTTCGATCCGGAATGGGCCGTGCGGCTGATCGGCGACACACGCATCCGTAACGCGTTCATCCCGCCGACCGCGTTGCGGATGATGAAGGCGGGCGGAGTCTCGCCGCCGCGCGCCGCGCTGCGCTCCATGATCAGCGGCGGCGAGGCGCTCGGCGCCGAGTTGCTGGCCTGGGGGCGCGAGAGCCTGGGAGTGACGATTTCGGAGATCTACGGCCAAACCGAGGCCAACCTGCTCGTCGGCAGCGCGCCCGGCGTCTTCGCCGAACGCCCCGGATCGATGGGGAAGCCCTACCCCGGGCACGATGTCGCGGTCATCGCAGAGGACGGGTCTCCCGCAGCGACGGGGGCGGACGGAGAGATCGCGCTAAAGCTCCCGGACCCCGTCGCTTTCCTCGGCTATCTGGGCGACCCGGAGGCGACGGCGGAGAAGACGCGCGGCGGGTGGTTGCGCACCGGCGACGTTGCACGCCGTGACGACGACGGCTACCTCTGGTTCCTCGGCCGCGCCGACGACCTGATCATCTCCGCCGGGTATCGCATCTCGCCGCTCGAGGTGGAGCACTGCCTGCTCCAGCACGCCGCGGTGGAGGCGATCGCGGTCGTCGGCGAGCCGGATCCCACGCGGGGCCAGATCGTCAAGGCGTTCGTCGTCCCGGCGGCGCGTTTCACCGCCGGCCCGGCGCTCTCGGAGGAGCTGCAGGCATTCGTGCGTGACCGGCTCGCCGCGTACGAGTACCCGCGCACGATCGAGTTCGTCGATGAGCTGCCGCAGACCGTCACGGGAAAGATCCGCCGCGCGGCGCTGCGAGAGCAGGCGGTACCGAGCACATAGAGCTAGGCATCGGTGGGAGAGTGGTCGGCAGTACGCCTACTCTCCCACCGCCGCTCCTTCGCCACGCGCTGCCTTCTGTTGCACAAGAGGTCTCCAACCGAAACGAGCCGGCGCAAAAACCGACGCACTCAACGCTGGCGAGTTCGATGGCTCGAACGTCGGCCGTCGCGGTCCGCCGCGGGAGCGCTGGCGCGAGGGCACATCTGCTCCCGCCTCATGACCAAAACGGATCGACGACGCAGTTTGCAGCGTCCCCGGTCGCCCCGGGGCGTGTCTGCTCGGGAAAAGCAGGATGCCGCTGCCTGCGGACGTCAAGGCTGCCTTTCCCGGCCCGTTGTCGGCGCGAACCACGCGCATCCGGGTAAATCAAGTAGGCGACGCAAAGGAACTAGAAGCCTGATCCCTCTTCGCTGTCTGCCAGTCAGTCACGCATGAAGGTCTGCTTGCCTTTGCATAACGTCAGCACGACCCCGTCCGAGTCGATTGCGACGAGGTCGGCGGGTGCTCCAACCTCGACCCTGTTTCGCGAGTAGCAGCGGAGGGCCTCGTCGCGAGTCAACCCGTGCTCGACGGCGGTTGCGACGCCGCGCAGCGGGTCGAGCTCGGTCAGGTCGGCGTTTCGCCAGTCAGATCCAAACTCGACTGGGATGCCTGCGTCTAGTAGTTCGCGCCAGGGGCCGTGGACCTCTTCAGCGGCGTTGCCGGCCGGCTGCGCTTCGACGATCAGCCCGAGCCGAGCAATCCGCTCGACGTGGCCGGGGGCCAGGTCATATGCATGCACCAGCCGGTGGGGGATCGACGCGGCACCGGCAACGCCTTCGAACACCGACAGCGCTTCCTCGACGTCGCGGGCTCGCAAGGCGTGTATCGAGACCGGGATTCGCGCTGCGTGTGCCTCGCTGATCCACCTCGTGGCTTCCTTGCGGCCCGGATAGCGGTAGGTCACGCCCGCGCGTCGGCCACTACCGCCGTGACAGAACAACTTCAAACCATGGATGCGCGGATCGGTCAGGAACTCGTGTCGGCGATGCAGCGACGGCCGAATTCCGATCCGCACCGGTACTTGGAGCTCCGAGAACAACGTCGCGTCGGTGTAGCTCCGCTCCCAGTAGATCTTGGGCGGCTCGGGCTCATCCGGGAAGGTCGCGATGTCGTGTGCCTCTGTGATGCCGTGTCGCGGGAGCTCGGAGAGCGCAGCGGCCAGCTCGGCGCGCAGGCGATGGCGGTCGGGAGGAGGGACGACGAGCGCTGTCCGCATGCCACGGGCATCCGCGCCGTACAGGACGCCACCGTCCGAAACGACCTGGGACTCGTGAGAGGTGCATCAGGTCCGAGGCGACGCTGTTCACGATCGCGACGCTCTGGTCTTCCGAGCTGAGAAACGCCGGCGCGCCGTCTGACGCGGCATCGAGCTCGGCTTGGCTCGGCAGGGTCGCGTTCGAGTCAAAGCCACCGCCGAGCAGCCAGAAGGTGGTGCCCGTGTATCGACGTGCGCGCCGCACCTCATCCAGCGACACGCCGTCTGACCAGTCGACGCGAAAGAGAGCGCGTCCTGCCCAGCCGAGATGCGTGTGGGTGTCGACGAAGCCGGGCAGCAACTCGGCACCGCCCAATTCGATCGTCTCCACGGGCTCGTGCTCCCCGCCGATCGCAGCGATCCGTTCGCCGTCGATGAGCACCGAGGTGCGCTCGCCGCGCAGGACGGCGTCGCGGAGGAGGACGCTCACGCGGCGGCGGCGGCGACCGAGCTGTCCGCGTAAAGATTCCACGGAAGCAGCTCGTAGTCGTTCGCGCACGGCGGGCCGTGCGACAGCCGGTACTCACCGGTCGTCAGGTCGACGATCGTCGAGGCGACCGTCTGCGAGCGATCCAGCATCGGCTCACGCTCGTCGGGGTGATTGCACACCGAGTTCGGATACGAGAAGTGATCGGTCATCGCCTCGCGCACGAGCGCGCGCAGCTCGTCACCGTTCTTCACGTCGCCGACGCGCGCGAGGACGCCTTCGATGCGCTCGAGCCGGATCAGCGAATCGACCACGGCGGGGCGATAGGAGCTTTCGATCTGCGCAGGTACGAAATAGACGAAGTGGTTCGTGTGCACGATCACGCCGTCTCGTGGGTACCCCCAGCCGTGGCGGCCGGGCGTCGACTCGACGTCGATCGCGAACCCGTCGCGATGCGTGAAAAGGAGGTTCGAACACACCGACTGGGCAGAGGTGAAGCTCGCCTCGAGCGCCTCGCTCATCGTCCACGAGTCCAGGATGCGGCGGCGGATGTACGGCTGTGGCAGCCGCAGTCCGGCGCCCCAGCGCGGCCCGAGGCCGGTTGCGTTGAGCGCCAAGCCGGCGGAGTTCGCTCCCTGCCGCCCGATCTGTCCCGCCTCGGTCTGCATGACGATCGTCGGCTTTCCCGGTTGCTCGATCCGGAGCATGACGACCGTGTCCTGTGTGGCGAGCTTCCAGTCCCAGTTCTGCCCGCAGTACACATGGCCGTCGGGCGATGCCTCGTCGAGGATTGCCCAGGCCGAGCACTCCTCGGTCGCAAACGGATTCGTGTAGCTGAGGTCACCGCGGCCGTTCAGCGCCAAAACGTCGCCGAGCGTGACATCCGCACCTTCTGCGATGCCGTGGAGCTCGTCGACCAGCTCGTCCCCGTTGTAGCGGGAGACCAGGGGCAGCCACTGCGGGGCCAGTTCGCAGACCCGTTTCCAGGTGAGCCCGGCAGCGGCCGAGAACGACTCGCCGTAGAAGGCGATCGACTGGGCGATCTGCTCGCGGCAGGCTTCGCCGTGCTGCCGGCCACGCTCACGCGCGTTGCCGGAGATCTCGATCAAGGGAATCCGAACCGTCACGAGGGTGCTCCTTCGTAGAGGTTGCGCGGCAGCGGCTCGAAGGGGTGTTCGCACGGATTGCCGTCGGCGACCAGGTAGTCGCCGCTGGTCAGGTCGACGATCGCCGACGCGACTGTCTCCCAGCGGTTCCCGTCGCGCGGGTTGGGATGCGTGCACACGCCGTCGGGATGACTGAAGTGGTCTGAGAGGCCCGCCGCGATCGCCGCCCGTGTACCCGTGGTGCCTTCCGCAACGCGCGCCTTCGCCAGCGCCCGCGCCAGCCGTGGCGCGCGATAGAGCGAGTCGACCGACGACGGCCGGTACGTCTCGGCGATCTGGGGTGGGATGAAGGAGAGGAACGCGTTCGCGTGCACGAGCATCCCGTTCTGGGGCCGCATGACGCCGTGACGTTCGGGCGTCGTCTCCAGGTCGATCGCGAATCCCGCGCGATGGGTGAGCATCAGGTTCGTGCACAGCGCCGGCTTGCAGGCGTAGACGACATTCAACGCGGTCGCCATATCGGGCGCGTCGAGAATCTGGCGGCGGATGAACGGCTGGGGGAGGGCCGGCCCGAAGCCGAAGGGCGCTTCGAGCCCGTTGGCGTTCAACCCGATCCCGGCGGAGTTGGCCCCGTGCCGGCCGATCTGGCCGGCTTCGACCTGCATGATCACCGTCGGCTTCGGCGGCTGGACGATGCGCAACATGACGACGCTCTCCTTCGTGCCGACGCGCCAGTCCCAGTTCTGCCCGCAGTAGACGTGCCCGTCGCCGGTCGCTTCACTCGTCAGCGAAAAGGCCGTGCAGCCCTCCGGTCGTTCGAACGGGTTCCCCTTGCGCAATTCGCCGCGTCCGTTGAGCGCGAGAATCTCCTCGAGCCTGACGTTTGCACCGGCGGCGACGCCGCGCACCTCGTCCAAGAGGCCCGGGGCGCCGGCTTCGATCAGCGGCACCCACTGCGGTGTTCGCTCACAGACCTCCGGCCACGTGAGACCCGATTTCCGTTCGAATTCACCCGCATAGAAGGCGATCGAGGTCGCGATCTGAGCGCGTGCCTGTTCGCCGTACTGCCGTCCTCGTTCCCGAGGATCAGTGGACTCGACCTCGACGAACGGCGGCACTCACGTACGGTAGCATTCACTACGGAATGGGCGCAAGTTGGTCGTGAACGCTACGAAGACCGAACTCTCTCTGCCGGAGCGCGTGGCTGCCGCGACCCTCGCCCCCGCGGAGCGTCGTGTCGCACGTTTCTTGGTCGAGCACGCGGAGGAGGCGGCCTTCCTGTCCGCCGTCGAGCTCGGCGGGCGGCTTGCGACGAGCGACGCGACCGTCGTGCGCGCCGTCAAGGCACTCGGCTATTCGGGGCTGCCCCAGTTGCGGCGCGAGCTGATCGAGGGCCTGCGCGCGCGTGCGACTCCCACGATTCGGCTGGGTCGCAGTCTGGCTGCCGCAGGAGATGACGTCGTCCACGTCTTCGACCGCGCGTTGGCACAGGAGGTGGACTTCATCGAGGCAGCGCGGCACGCGATCGACGCTCGATCCGTGACGCGGGGCGTCACGCTGCTGCGCGCTGCCGATCGAGTGGTCTGCGCCGGCATCGGCCCGTCCGGCGCCTTGGCCGAATACGTCGCACTGCGGCTCGTGCGCTTCGGCCGTCAAGCGCTACCGGTAACCGCGACGGGCTTGCGCCTGGCTGACGCGCTCCTCCAGTTTCGTCGTGGCGACGTGCTGCTGCTGCTTGCACATGACGAGCTCGACACCGACGCCGACGAGACATTGCGGCGCGCGAACGAGCTCGAACTGCCGGTCCTGCTCGTGACCGATACGCTCGGCCCGAAGCTGGCCGACCGCGTCGATGTGTACTTTCCGGTGCTCCGCTCGGTTGTCGGATCATTCGGCACGAACGGCGCGACCCTCGCTTTGCTCGACGCACTTCTGCTCGCGGTCGCGGCGGGCGAGCGCGCGCGATCGCTCGCATCGCTCACCGAGCTGAACGAGCTGCGCCGCCGGTTACGGGCCGATCCCCTGTAGGACGACGGGACATCTCCGCACATGACGTCGCCGGCTCAGCCGGTCACAAAGTCGACGGGGAACCCGTCGACGACTGCCCCTGGCGCCGTGACACTCTCCATGAAGACGGTCTCGCC
This sequence comes from uncultured Actinomycetes bacterium, assembly GCA_963847845.1. Lineage (GTDB taxonomy): Bacteria > Actinomycetota > Thermoleophilia > Gaiellales > Gaiellaceae > PALSA-600. The sequence continues at coordinate 341,186 of CAWKBI010000002.1, read as the reverse complement.
ACGCTCGCGCCGGACACCGACCGCGGCGAGCGACGCAAACAGCTCGTCGAGACGCAGCGTAAAGCGGAACTGCGGGAGTCGTGCCACGATCTCGCCGCCTTCGACCACAGAGTGTCGCGTCGCGAGACGAGCCGGTGACGAGCGTCTGCCGCGGCTGCACGACGCGCACGTAGTCGACGCGCTGGATCGAGAGGCCGGTGCCGCAGGTTGCGAGGAGATCGTCGTCCGTGGCGTCCCCGGCTGCGGCGACCAGGTGCGAAGCCGCCGGCCCGCTACCGAACCGCCAGGCGGGTGGCGCCGCGTGTCCGGTGTCGTTGGTGACGACGCCGCGGACCGTCCCGTGCTCGACCAGCGCAACACGTTGCTTGGCCCGCCCCTCGCAGTCGAACGTCGAGGGGAGTCCGGCGTCGTCGCAACCGTCGTCGACCAACGAGAACAGAGGCGAGAAGGGCATCGAGCCGATGCGATCCTCGAACGATCCGAGGGCGTTCGCCGCGAAGCCGATCTGGCCAAGCGTGGCGAGGAAGGTGATCAGCGCTTGCGGCGAAAGCAGTGCGCGATACCGGCCGGGTTCGAGGGCACGGTCCGGCAAGTGCGCAAGGGTCGCGGTGAGATCGGGTACGGCGATTGCGGACGCGTCCCGGGCTACGACGCGCGCCCACGACGAGCGACCGTTGAGCGTGCCGATCACCTGGAGCAGCGCGCGGGTGCGTGCTTCGGACTGCAGCACCCCGCTGGTGTTGGCGACCGAGTGTCGGACGGTCGAGTGGGTCACCGAGCCGCCAAGCTCCGCACCCGCCGGCAGCGAATCGCGGGCCGCGGCGAAGAGAGCCACGCGGTCGGCGGCGTCTGCCTGCTCGGTCGAGACGAACGCCGTCGTGGCGGGCCGCGTGTGTGAGGGCGTGGTGAGTGGCTCGACATCGCGCGGTGGCATCGCCCGCGCGAGTCGTTCAAGCCGTTCCCGCATCTGAACCACCGCTGTCGGCTCGGCGCTGCCAAGTGTCCCCCAGACGGACCTACCGTCTCGGGTGATCCGTGCGCGCAACGTCACCCGTTCTTCAGAGTGCTGGTACGTGACGCGCGAGCGGCCGAAGCGCAGCAGTTCAACGCGGTCCTCGAGGAGCTCTGCGTGCGCCTCGGCGCCCAAGGTCTCGAGTACCTGCTCGACCGTCGTCACACGCCGACCTTCACGTCGCGGAACCGTGCCGGCACCGTCCCGTGGCCGATGTGGGCCACCTGCAGAGGTTCGCCCTTGTTGCACGACGGAATGCCGTACACGCGCCAGCTTGCGGCGTCGGCGACTGCGTCGCAGCCGGCCCAGAACGGCAGCGTCTGGCCGCTGAAGGTGCAGTTCTTGAGCATCCGCCCGAACTTGCCGTTCTTGATCTCCCAACCGATCTCGCTGCCGAATCGAAACGCGCGCCGCGTTTCGTCGATCGAGAGCGAGCGGTTCATGTCGAAGAAGAGCCCGTCGCTGGTCGACGAAATGATCTCCTCGAACGGGATCTCGCCCGGCTCGAGCGACACGTTCGACATGCGGACGAGCGGGATGCGCTGCCAGCCGTCGGCGCGCGCAGCGCCCGAGGACTGCTCGTCGAGTGCTGCCGCAGATTCGCGAGAAGTCAGGTAGCCCACGAAGACGCCGTCTCGCACGAGCGGTGTTTGCTGGCCCGGCACGCCTTCGTCGTCGTAGGCGAATGACCCCAACCCGCGCTCGAGTGTCGCATCGGCCGTGATATTGACGATCTCGGCACCGAACCGGAGCTTGCCGCGTAGCTCCGGCTGCATGTAGGAACCTCCGGCCAGAGATGCCTCGGAACCGAGGGCACGATCGAGCTCCGCGGGATGCCCAGCGGTTTCGTGCACGACAAGTGCCATCTGGGACCCGGAGACGATCAGTGTCGTGGTCGTCGTTGGACACGGCGCCGCCGAGAGGAGGGCTGCAGCCTCCTCACCGACTCGCGGCGCGTCAGCTTCGAGGCCGAGGGCCAGTACGTGTTCCCAGCCCGCCGTGGCGAAGTCGCCGCGCTGCCCCTTGATCGCGCGCGGCACCGACTGCGGGTACGACCGGCGCTGCACGTCGTCTCCGTCGGAGGCGGTTGCGAGCAGCCCGCCACCCGTTTCCGTGAGCAGCTGTTCGATGAGTGCCCCTTCGGTCGAGGCGAAGACCTTGTGCTCGCGGAAGATGTCGGTCGACGCCTCGGCTGCGCGTACGAGCGTTCCGCCGCCGGCTTGCATTGCCAGAGATGCGGCGATCAAGAGCTCGAGCTTTTCCTCGACCGGAACTGTGAACGGATCGCGCTCGAGCGGCGTTTCAAAGACTGCACGCAGGGGAACCGCCGGCGCCAGTCGGGCACGCGCCCCCAGACCGCGGGCGACCCGTGCCTGGGAGACCGCGCGCGTCACGGCTGCTGCGAGACCACGGATGTCGACGCGTGCCGTGGCGGCAAAGCCCCACTGGCCGTCGACGAGCACCCGCACCGCGACGCCTTCGGTCTCCTCGTCGATCAACTGATCGGGGACCCCGTTCATGACGTGGATGCCTTCGTGGCGACGGTTGACGACTCGAACGTCGGCGTAATCGACGTCCGCCGGCAGCATCCCGAGCGCGCGTTCGGCTAGCTCACGCATCAGAAACGGGGAGTCGGACGGCGAGCATTCTTTGTAAGGGATGCCTGCTGTTGCATTGTGGCGCCAGTTGGTTTATAACAGCCGCTTCTTGTAACGTGCGTTTCAGATCTGGGGGGACGGAATGGGTTCAAGCGCTACGTGGGGCCTGCTGACTGCGGTATTCACCGCGTCGTTTGTCGAGTTCGTTGAAGCACTCACGATCGTTCTTGCGATGGGCATGACACGCAGCTGGCGCTCCGCCCTGGCGGGCACCGGAGTGGCGCTTGTCGCGCTTTCCGGGTTCACGGCGGTCGCGGGCTATGCGCTCGTCAACTGGCTGCCGCGCTCGGCGCTCCAGCTTGGCATCGGCGCGCTGCTGCTCGTCTTCGGACTCCAGTGGATGCGCAAGGCGATCCTGCGCTCATCGGGGCTGAAGGCGCTACACGACGAGGCAGAGGAGTTTCGCGAGCAGGAAGAGGCCGCGCGCCTCGCGGGCAACGAGCAGCGCTTCGGGCTCGACTGGTTTTCCTTCGTCATCTCGTTCAAGGGTGTGTTCCTCGAAGGAGTCGAAGTCGTCTTCATCGTCATCACATTCGGGCTCAACGCCCACAACGTCCCCCTTGCTGCAGGTGGAGCGGCTGTGGCCGGAGCGATTGTGCTCACTGCCGGCGCGATCCTGCATCGCCCGCTCACGCGCGTCCCGGAGAACACGCTCAAGTACGGCGTCGGGATCATGCTCGCAAGCTTCGGAACCTTCTGGGTCGTCGAAGGGCTTGGCGTCTTCCAAAAGGGCGGCGACAGCCTCGGCTGGCCGGGCGACAACTGGTCGCTGCTTGCCCTGCTTGCGGGCTGGATTCTTCTCTCGCGGCTGTTGATCAAGGCGATGCCGGTGATCGCCGGGCGGACGGCCGAGGTTCCGTCCCTCGCAACGACGAAGATCGTCGAGGAGGCATCGTGAGGTTCCTGAAGGGATTCGGGCAGTTTTGGTACGACTTCATCGTCGGTGACGACTGGAAGATCGCGTTTGCGATCGGCCTGACCATCGTTCTCGGCGCCGTGATCGCATGGGTCTCGGCGACGAACGCAGACTGGATAGCACCGCTGATGGGCGTAGCGCTCGCCCTCGCCTTCGTGATCAGCCTGACCGTCGACGTGCGACGTGGTTGACCCATGTCACTGAACGGGTTGGACGTGACGACCATTTTGAGGAAACGCACGTCTCACTAGCGAATGGCGGCATCGAGTACACCCACGAAGTTCCTTGTCCTCGTCTATCGGATGCCGGCGAAGCCCACGGCCGGACGCGTGGCGGTCTGGCGGCAGTTGAAGAAGGCCGGCGCCGTTTACCTGCAGGACTCAGTCTGTGTCTTCCCCGACGTGCAGGGTGTCCGGCGCGACCTCGATGCCGTCCTCGAACGGATCGACGAAAAGGACGGCAGCTATCACCTGCTGCCGCTGCGCAAGCTGTCGGCCGAGGAGGAGCAGAAAGTCGTCGACCTCTTCCGGGATCAAGCCTCTAAGCACTATCTGGAGATCGTCGAGGACTGCGAAGTCAATTTCACGAAGGAGATCGAGTTCGAGCACTTCCGCAAGAACTACACCTACGAGGAAGCGGAAGAGATCCGGATGGAGTTCGAAAAGCTCGGCACCTGGTTCGCGCGCGTCCAGGCACGAGATTGGTTCAAGGCTCCGAACCGGGAGGCGGCCGAGAAGTGGCTCAGCGAAATGTGAGCGGATGCTCGAGGGCTTCGAAGCGAAGGTCTTCGAGCAGCATGGGAAGGGCGAACACGCCGAAGACGATGACGCGAAGACGCGGCTTCGCGTCATCCCCGAGCATCCCAGGTTGCCGCGACCGAGGCCTCATGAGAAAGGAATCGTCTATGACCCGTTGGAAGATCGTGGCGGCAGCGACCGCTGTGTTCTGCCTGGTGTTGATGGCGGTCGCGGGCGGTGCGAGCGCGGTGACCGGCACGGCCCAGGCGAAGAAATTCGATCCGACCTGTGGTGCGGCGCGCGCAACGGTGCGCACCGTCAACGGCACGCTCGGCTCGACGGTGATCCATGGCACGCCGAAGCGCATCGTCGCGCTCGAGTTCTCGTTCGTCGACGACCTCACACAGGTCGGTCTCAAACCGATCGGCATTGCCGACGACAACAACCCGAGCTCCCTGATTCCGCCGATCAAAAAGCTCGTCGGCAGTTACACGTCGGTTGGGCTACGGGCGACGCCGAACCTCGAGACGATCGCTTCGTTGCACCCCGACCTGATCATCGCCGATTCGACTCGCGACGTGAAGATCTACGGGAAACTGCAGGCGATCGCGCCGACGGTCGCGCTGGACAGCCTCCAGCAGGCCTACCTGCCGCTGCTCCATTCGGCGATCGTGATCGGCCAGGCGGTGAACAAGTGCGGCGCGATGCGCGTTCGCATTCAGCAGGACAAGCTGATCATGGCCCGCGTCAAGAAGATCGTTCCGGCGAGCTACGCGTCGAAGCGCGCGATGTTCGTGGTCTCGGACAAGTCGGTCTTCAACGTGCACAGCTCCCTGGCGTACACCCCGTCGTTGTTGCACGCGATCGGGATCGGCAGCGCCAACGTGCTGAAGCCGGGCAAGGGCGTGAACTCGTACATCGTGATGTCGCTCGAGGACTTCGTCTCGAACAATCCCGACATCATGTTCGTTGCGGACTACTTCCCAGGTACCGCAGTGATCGACAAGTACGAGCAGAGCCCACTGTGGGGCGCGGTCAACGCAGTCAAGAACAAGCAGGTCTACCCGGTGAACACCTTCCTCTGGTCAAAGGCTCGCGGCCTGTTGGCCGGCGAGCTGATTGCCCAGCAGGCGGTCCACCTGCTGCTGCATAAGTACGTCTCCGTCGCGCTCCCAAAGGTCACCAGCGCATAGTGACCACGACCGCCGTCGCCCGCCCGAGCACGCCATCGCGCGTGCTCGGGCAGGGCCGGTTCTTTCCCGTCGCGGTAACTGTGATCGGCGCGATCGGGATCGCCGGGTTCCTCTGGAGCCTCTCGATCGGCCCGGAGCACATCAGCGTCGGCAACCGGATCGGCGGCGTATTTTCGCCTAACCATTCGACGGCTCAGTTGATCGTCCACCTCGTCCGGCTGCCGCGCGCGCTCGAGGCAGCGATGGTCGGAGCGTGCCTGGCGATGGCGGGAGTGATCATGCAGACGATCACGCTCAACCCGCTCGGCGCGCCTGAGATCATGGGGGTCAATGCAGGTGCGGCGCTGCTGGTCACGCTTTCGGTGACGGTGTGGACCGGCCTCGCCGGCGAATCAGTGCTGGCGCTTGCGTTCGTGGGGAGCGCCGCGGCGGCAGCCCTCGTGTTCGCGTTCGCACACTTCGGCCGCGGAGGGCTGAGCCCGTTACGGCTGGCGCTCGCCGGCGTGACGATCACAGCGCTGCTCTTCTCGCTGATGCAAGGCGTGTTCATCATTCATGTCGAGACCGCGTCAACCTTGATGTTCTGGCTCGTCGGCGGTGTCAACTTCGCGAGCTGGCAGGACATCCACCTTGTCTGGCCCTGGCTTCTCGGCGGGACGGTCGTCGCGATCCTGCTGGCTGCGCCGCTGAACGTGCTCGCGCTCGGCGACGACATGGCGCGGGGATTGGGGCAAAACGTGACGCGGACTCGCTTCATCGCCGGCGCGGTCGTCGTCGTCCTGGCGGGAGCGTGCGTCGGCATCGCAGGCCCGGTCGCTTTTCTCGGCTTGATCGTCCCACACATCGTCCGCCGCCTCGTCGGTGTCAACCATCTGCTCGTCATGCCGCTCGCTGCACTGACGGGCGCGACGCTGTTCGTGTGGGCCGACGTCGGGTCGCAATACGTCTCCTCGGTCGAGCAGACGCCGAGCGGGGTCGTCACCGCTCTGATCGGGGCGCCGATCTTCATCTATCTCGCGCGAAAGGGGAAGATGGCGGGATGAGCACGTTCGAGGCAGCTGCTCCGACGATCGTCGCGCTCGAGCGACCCAGCCGCCGGCATCTCGTGATCCCGGTGCTCTTCGTGCTGGCGTTCCTCGTCTCCGTGTTCTCGCTCGGCATGGGCGCTGTTCGCGTGCCGTTTCCGCATTCGATCGAAGCGCTCTTCGGGCACGGGACAGCCGATCAGCAGGACATCATCAAGACCTACGAGCTGCCGAGGATGCTGCTCTCGTGGCTCGTCGGCGGCGGGCTCGCGGTCTCGGGAGCCGTGATTCAAGGCGTGATTCGGAACCCGCTTGCGGCGCCGGACATCATCGGCGTCACCAAGGGGGCCGGGCTCGCAGCCGTCAGCGCGATCCTCCTCTGGCCGTCGACAAACGCGCTCGAGTTGCCTGTGGCCAGTTTCATCGGCGGCTTTCTCGCCATCTTCCTCGTCTACATCGCGGCGTACCGCGGCGGGGCGTCGCCCGTGCGGCTCGCGCTTGTCGGGATTGCAGTCTCCGCTGTTTGCGAGGCATTGATCCGGCTGCTGCTCGTGAAGAACGTCACTGCGATCGGAGAAGCGCTCACCTGGTTGACCGGCAGCCTGGCCGGCCGCGGGATGCAGGAGGTCTATGAGATCGCCGTCTGGATGGTCGTCCTGATCCCGCTCGCGTTCTTCTGCGCGCGCAGGCTCGATGTGATCGGCCTGGGCGACGACATGGCAGCGGGGCTCGGCGAGCGGGTCGAACATCTCCGCCGGCTGCTGCTCCTGCTTGGCGTCGCGCTCGCTGCGTCCGCCGTCGCGGTGGGCGGGACGATCCTCTTCATCAGCCTGATCGCGCCGCACATGGCGCGAAGGCTGGTCGGGTCTCGCCATCAGCAGCTGATTCCGGCGTCCTTCCTGATCGGTGCGCTGTTGCTGCTTGTCGCGGACGCGGTCGGGCGCGGCGCCCATCCACCGATCGAGATTCCCGCCGGTCTAATCACCGCGATCATCGGCGCGCCGTATTTCCTCTACCTGTTGTCCCGTTCTGTCTAGGAGGCCGATGCGTCTTTCCGGCAACAACCTTGCGCTCAGCTACGACAGCGTGGCCGTCACGACCGATCTCACGGTCGAGGTGCCGGACGGCCAGATCACGGTTTTGATCGGCCCGAACGGATGCGGGAAGTCGACGACGCTGCGGGCGCTCGCGCGGCTTCTGAAGCCAAAGGGCGGTGACGTCGTGCTCGACGGTAAGGACATCCATTCGTATTCGACAAAAGAGGTCGCGCGCCGGCTCGCGCTCTTGCCGCAGGTGTTGATCACCCCGGAGGCGATCACGGTGCGCGAGCTCGTCGCGTACGGACGGCATCCGCAGCGGCGATCTGTAGTCGGATTACGCGACGAGGATCGCGAGGCGATCGACTGGGCCTTGCGCGTGACTGGAACGACAGAGCTCGGGGATCGGCCGGTCGACCAACTCTCTGGCGGGCAGCGCCAGCGGGCCTGGGTCGCCCTCGTGCTCGCGCAGGGCACAGACCTGATCCTCCTCGACGAGCCGACGACGTTCCTCGACATCGCCTACCAGCTCGAGGTACTCGAGTTGCTGCGCCAGCTAAACGTGCAGCAGGGAAAGACGATCGTGATGGTGCTGCACGACATCAACATGGCCGCCGAGTACGCGCACCACCTCTTTGCGATGAAGAGCGGTCAGATCGTCGCTCAGGGCGCGCCGAAGAAGATCATCGACCGTGAGCTTGTCCGTGAGGTGTTCGGCATCGACTCCCACATTCTGATGCACCCGGACACCGAGAATCCATTGTGCGTCCCGATCCCTGAGCCGGGCCACGTTCCCTCCGACGACGAGAGCGCCGGGCGAGAGGTCGGCGCGCCCGTTTGACGACCAACGAGAAGAATCTCGAACCTGTGCACGCGGTTTACGAAGCCGACGCCTCGCACTCACGGACCAGCAAGCTCCGTCGCCGGCGCGTCGCTCGCCGCAGTTCGCAAAGCTGACCGCTCGGAGAGCGCACTCGCCACGAAAGCAACGATCGCGACGCTCTGCATCCCGAGCACCACGGTGAGCACGGAATGCGTGTCGTACCGTGCGAGGGCGAACCCGGCGAGGACGAGCCCAATCGGTGCGCCGATGCAGTTGAAGACGCCGAACGCCGCGATTCCCGCCGTCCGGATCTCGCGTGGGATGCGAAGCATCACCAGCGCTTGCATCGGTGCGTTGACAAGCGACATGAAGAAGCCGGCGCCCGCCATGCCCGCGAGCGGCACCTCCCACGGCGCCGAGAACGCAAGCGTCCACAGCGACGACATCTGGAAGACGAACGCGATCGAGCTCATCGTCAACGGCTCGAAGCGCCGCACCATGCGCATCGAGACGAACGCGCCGACCACCGCGCCACCACCGAGGGCGCCGAACAGCCACCCGAGGATGCGCGGATTGGCGTGGTACTGCGTGACGACGAGGACTGGCAGGGATGCGAACAGCAGTTGCCAGCAGATGTCGAGAGCCGTGAACGCCGGCGTCCAGACGCGGAGGAGCTTGTCGCGCAGGAGGAAGCGAACGCCGGCGAACACCCCGCCGCTCTCACTCGGGGCCGGCACCTCGGGCGGGTGGACGAACGTCAGGACGAGCGCGAACGAGACCACGTAGGTCGCGGCATCGACGTAGAGGATCTGCGCCGCTCCCAGGAAGCTGATCAGCACGCCGGCCGCAGGCGGGCCGAGGAAGATCGTCAGGCGGTTCGCCGCCTGGAAGAACGCTGTCGCATAGGCGACCTCGCCCTGCTGCTCTCCGACCAGATCGGGCACGACCGCGCGCTGCACCGCGAAGTACGGCGCGATGAAGATCCCCGTCGCCGCAACGAGTGCGAGCAGGACCGGGAACGGCAGCCAGCCGAGGCCGTGCAACAGCGGGATCGCCGCGAGCAGCGGCGCCCGGGCGATGTCGCATACGAGCATCGTGCGCCGGGTGCCGAGCCGCGAGGCGATCGCACCGCCCCAGAATCCGAGCACGCCGACCGGCACGACCTCGGCGATGATCACCCACGTCATCTGCTGTGGCGACCCGGTTGTCCGCAGCACGAACCAGGGCAGCGCGAGCCAGGTCATCTGCGTGCCGAGCGACGAGATCACCTCGGCGGCCAGCAGCGCGGCAACGCGCTTGTCGCGGAGCAGGCTCACGAACCGGCCGCTGCGCCAAACGAGAGCTCGACGGCGCCGGGCCGGTAGCGCCCCCTTCGAGGATGAGTAAATCTTCGAAAGAGATCTTTCGAAGCTAGTCTTTCGATAGCTCCCGTGTCAAGTGGGAACCGGTGTTACCGGCAGGTCTGGTCAGACTCCGTCCGAGATCGCGGCGTGCCGATCTGCCACGCAGAGGTGCGCCCAGTACTCCGCGCGCTCGAGGACGCGCTCGGCGAGCGCATCCCGATCGGCTCCGTCGGTCGCCACCTCGATCCGCACTCGGTGCACCGACGCTTCGACGGTCCCGTCGGTCTCGAAACGCTGCTCAGAGATGATCGATACCTCGCCGACCTCGTCGAGCAACCACCCCGCGAGGCGATCGAGCTCCGCATTGGTCGCGTCGCGTCCGGCGAAGACTCCGAAGTTGACACAGACCTCGATCGCGGGTCGCTCCTGTTGGCTGACGATGAACGCCATCGCTGGTTCCATGCAGTAGAGATGCCCTAAAAGCTCGCGCCTTAACCTCGGGCTCGAACGGTCACTCGATCGAGGTACACGCTTGATTGACTTCGAGCATGTTCTTCGTCGGTGTCGCAGCCGCGCTCGTCGCGTCGATCTTGTTCAACCTCGGCCTGGCGCTGCAGGCGCTCGAAGCGCGGCAGGCACCGAAGTCGCTTGATCTTCGGGTCGGGCTGCTCTGGCGGCTGTTACGGAGGCCGCGCTGGCTGCTCGGGCAGGTGCTCGGCACGGCCGGGGTCGCACCTCAGTTGTATGCACTCTCGCTCGCGCCATTCGTTGTCGTCCAGCCGCTGTTGGCTGTCGGGCTGCTGCTGTTGCTCGCGATCGGGGCGCGGGTCTTCAACGAGAGCGTCGGAGCGTTAGGGATCATCGGCGTGTTAGCGATCATCGGGGGCGTCACGCTCGTCGCCTGGGGTGCGCCCTCGCACGCCGAAGTCCACCGGGGCGGGTTTGCAGTGATCGGTGTTGCGGCCTTGCTCACGGCCGTTTCGCTCCTTCCGTTCGTGCTTCAGCGGACCCGGTGGGACAGCGCAACGGTGATCATGATCGCTTCGGGTGCGGGCTTCGCCGGGACGAACATCGCGACGAAGCTTTTGAGCGACGACGTCGGCTTGCGGCACTGGGGGCAGGCGTTGAGCTGGGCCGCGCTCGGTCTCGCTCTCGGGATCGCGGCGACGATCACGGGGATGACCGCCTTCCGGCGGCGTCGTGCGACGGTCGTCGTTCCGTTCACGACCTCGGTGCAGACGTTTCTGCCGCTACTGCTCGAGCCGCTCTTCTTGCAGGAGCGCTGGTCCTCGGCGGCTTTCGGCGGCGCTCCGATCGTCGTGGGGGTTATCGTGGCTCTCATCGGCACGGTGCTGATCACGCACACCGATGCAGTCGCGGAACTCGCCGCCGGCGCCCAGTCATAGGAGGCGCGGCGCACCACCCACCAGCGAAGCCGATGCCGACGAGCTCCACACCGACGACGAGGACGACTAAGCCTGCTTGACCGACGCGGTGCGAGCGATGCGCTCGACCGTTTCGTCGAGCAGAGCACGTGTCGTTCCGAAGTTCAGCCGCGCGAATCCGCGGCCCGGTTCACCGAACAGCAGCCCTGACATGAGCGCTACGCGGCCGTGCTCGAGAAAATGTGCTGCGGGGTCGTCGCCGAGCCCGAGCTCGCGGCAATCGAGCCACGCCAGGTACGTCGCCCCGCCCGGGTCGTAGCGCACGAGTGGCGCGCGCTCGGTGAGCATCGTCTCGAGCGCACGTCGGTTCTCCGCGAGGTAGGTAAGCAACCCATCGAGCCAATCCTCGCCGTCGGCGTAGGCTGCGCGTGTTGCGAGCACGCCGAGATGTCCGACCCGGTCCGGTAGATCGACCGGCAGCCGGGCGAGCGCGTCTCGCATCTGCGGCGAGCCCGCGACGGCGACTGCGCACTTGAGCCCGGGGATGTTCCAGCCCTTCGACGCCGAGGTGAGCACGATCGCCGACCGCGTCGCATCCTCAGGCAGCGAACCGAACGGCACGTGAGTTCCACCCGCGAGCGTCAGCGGAGCGTGGATCTCGTCGGAGATCACGATCCCGTCGTACTCGGCCATGATCTCCGCGACCGCGAGCAACTCGTCGCGGGTGGCGACGTACCCGGTCGGGTTGTGGGGATTGCAGAGCAGGAATACCCGCGCACCGCCGGCGAAGGCTGCGCGAATCCCGTCCAGCGGTAACCGCTCCGCCGTCTCAGGGCCGAGCAGCGGCACCTCGACCGTCCGTCGACCGACTTCGGCGATGACCGAGAAGAAGGGCGGGTAGACGGGCGTCGTGATCACGACACCCGCGTCCGGAGGGGTCAGGACGCGCAGCAGCTCCGCGACTCCGACCATGATCTCGGGCACCGCGACGACCATCTCTGCGTCGACGTTCCAGCCGAAGCGCCGCGCAGCGAAGCCGGCGAACGCTTCCGCCAGGCCCGAGGTCTCGGCGTGGGCGTAGCCGAGGTCACCGTCCGAGACAGCCGCGGCGAGGACTTCGCGGATCGCCGGTGCGACCGGGAAGTCGGACTCCGCGGGCGTCGACGGCAGCACGTCTGCGGGATGGTTCGTCCATTTCTGGCTGCGACGGCGGCGCAGTTCCGCGATCGTCAGCTCGTCGAACTCGCTCACGTGCCGACAGTGTGGCGGTAACGCCACACCGCGAGCACGCTGAAGACACCCGCGATCACGAGCGCCCAGACGACTGCCAGCCAAATCTGGTTGCCCGCCGGCGTTCCGATGAAGAGCGATCGCGCGGCGTTGACCATGTTCGTGAACGGGTTGTGGTCGGCGACCGGCTGCAGCCAGCCCGGCATCGACTTCACCGGTACGAAGGCGGAGGAGACGAACGTGACCGGAAAGAGGATCGTGAACCCATAGGCGTTCGCGGCCTCCGGCGAGGAAGCGATCAGCCCGATCAGCGCGAACACCCACGAGAAGGCGTAACCGACGAACAACGAGAGCGCGATCCCCGCGACGATGCGAAGCGCGCCGGTTTCGAAGCGGAACCCGACGGCGAAACCGACCACGAGCATGACGACCAGCTGGAACGAGTTCGTGGCGAGGTCGGCGAGCGTCCTGCCGGTGAGCACAGCGGCACGCGACATCGGCAACGACCGGAAGCGGTCGATCAGCCCCTTTTTCAGGTCCTCGGCGAGGCCGAGTGCGGTCACGAACCCGCCGAAGGTCATCGACTGGATGATGATCCCGGGGATCAGGTAATTGACGTAGCTGACGCCCGGCGTCGAGATCGCCCCGCCGAAGACGTAGACGAAGAGCAGCACGAACATCACGGGCTGGATGGTGAAGCCGACCAGCAGGTCGGGTTGGCGCGGGATGCGGATCAGGCTTCGCCGGGCGAGTACGAGCGTGTCCGCGATCGACTGCGAAGCGTTCATTCCTACTCCTCACGATCCTCGGCTGCGTGGCCGGTCAGCTGCAAGAAGACGTCGTCGAGTGTGGGGGTGACGACGGCGAGGTCGTCGACCGTGACTTGCGCCTCGTCGAGACGCCGGACCGCTTCCGCGACGGCTCCGGTGCGTGTACGTAACGGCAGACTCAGCACCGCGCCGTCCGCGCGCACCGGTCCGTCGTTCGAGAGCGGCTCGAGTGCACGACTTGCGGCATCGAGGGTCGAGAGGTCGGTGAGCTGAACCTCGAGCCGCTCGCCGCCGGTCGCGGCCTTCAGCTCGGCCGGCGTTCCTTCCGCGATCACGCGTCCGGCGTCGATCACTGCGAGCTGCTCGGCGAGCCGGTCGGCCTCGTCGAGGTACTGCGTCGTCAAGAGGACTGTGGCTCCGCGCGAGACCAGGCCCCCGATCGTCGCCCAGAGCGCGATTCTGCTGCGCGGGTCGATGCCGGTCGTCGGCTCGTCGAGGAACAAGACGGCCGGTCGCGCGACCATCGCCGCTGCGAGGTCGAGGCGCCTGCGCATCCCGCCCGAGTACGTGCGCACGAGCCGCCCGCCGGCGTAGCTGAGTTCGAATTCCTCGAGCAACTCGCGCGCCCGCTCGCGCGCCTGGGCGCGGCCGAGATGGTAGAGACGCCCGACCATCTCGAGGTTCTCGGCGCCGGTCAGGTTGTCGTCGACCGCCGCGTACTGGCCCGCGAGTCCGATGCGCTCGCGAACCTTGGCCGGATGGCGGACGACGTCGATCCCACTGACGCTCGCCGAGCCCTCGTCGGGCTGCAGCAGCGTGGTGAGGATCCGCACCGCCGTCGTCTTGCCGGCACCGTTCGGCCCGAGCAGGCCGAACACGATCCCGCGTTCCACGCGGAGGTCGACCCCGTCGAGCGCGACGACTTTCCCGTAGCGCTTGCGCAGCCCGGTCGTCTCGATCGCGAGTTCCTGGTCTTGTGTCAGTCCGGGTACTCGTCCTTGCGCAACGCGAAGACCCCGTCGGCTTGTGGTTTCGGCGTTCGGTCGAGCAGGAGGCTGAAGTACGGCGCCACGAACGGGTCGGGCGCCGTCACCGTGTAAGTGTGGTACACGGTGCCGTTCTCGCGTGCGAAGGCGATCCAGCTCGGGCCTTCGCGCAGGCCGTCTTTCAGCTCGGCGCCGATCTGACGTGACCAGTCCTGGAGCCAGTCGGGCGGATTGTCGATCATCTCCTTGACCTGCGGAATCTGCTGCGACTCCTCCTCGGTCATCGCGAGACCGAAGTCGAAGGCGAAGTCGGTGTTGTACGTCGAGACGTAGGGGAATTCCCAGCCCATCCGCTCCTTGTAGGCGGTCAGCCGCTCGATCGGCGCGCGCGAGAAGCAGAGCAGCGTCACGTCGCGGTGGTTGAGATGGATGAGCGATCCGTCGAGCCCGTCGCCCACGCTGGTGCAGCCAGGGCAGGCTCCGAGCGTGTAGTCGGGGCCGAACATGATGTTGTAGGCGAGCAGCTGCGAGCGCCCGTCGAACAGCTCGGCGAGCGTCTTGGAGCCGTCCTCGGTGTCGAAGACGTACTCCTTCTCGACCGGCACCCACGGCAGATCGAGACGCTGCTGCGTGATCTCCTTCTCGCGCTCGGCCTGCTCGGCCTCGAGCTTCGCGAGCTCGTCGCGTGCCGCCTGCCACTCCTCGCGTGATCCAGTCTTGTGTTCAGCCATTTGCTCTCCCATCCGTCGGACGCTACCGGGGGTCACAGAAGAGACCGTCGACGAGCCGCATATTCATCGCAAGTGATCTCCTTGCCGCTGGCCAGGCGCTGAAACGCAGGGACCCTTCAGGCGGAGGCTCGCGGTGTCGATAGAAGTGGGATGAGGCGCTTGCCCCTGTCGGCGGTTGTGCTTCTCTTCGGCCCCTCCGCCGCGTCGAGAGAACGCGAACTCATTCACGCCCGGTAGCCGGCGAAATGGACGATACTGCGACACCGATCGAGCGCTCGGAGCTCGAGCGCCGCTTCACGAATCTGGTCGAGAACATTCCTGGGTTCGTCGTCTACCTCGACGTCGTTCAGCCCGATGAACTCGGCGTCTCGCTGCCCGTCTACATCGGGCCTCAGATCGAGCAGTTGCTGGGCTATCCCCGCGAGGCGTGGCTGACCGAGGACGAGCTCTGGCTCGACGTTCTGCATCCGGACGATCGCGAGCGGATGATCGCCGCGGACGTCGCAGCGCGGAGCGCGCTTGCGCCGCACTTCGCGGAGTATCGGATGATCGCTCGCGACGGACGCGCCGTCTGGGTCAGCGAGAAGGCATCCGTCGTGACCGACGAGCTCACCGGCACGGTCTACTGGCAGGGCGTGATGGTCGACATCACCGACCGGAAGAGCGCAGAAGCCGCTCTTGAAGCGTCGGAACGGCAGTACCGCTCGGTCTTCGACGCGGCGACGATCGGGTTGCTGACCGTCGACCTCGAGGGTCGGGTGCTCGAGGCGAACAGCGTGGTCGAACGGGTGCTCGCTCATCCGCCGGGCTCGCTCGTCGGGGTGAGCCTCACCCGAGACCTCGAAGCCGGCGCCGAGCTCGAACGGGGCATCGAGGCACTCGCCGCCGGCGCTGAGGATCGATTCGAGTTCGAGCACCGCTTGCGGGCGCACGACGGTTCGTCGATCTGGTGTCGCACGGTGATGGCACTCGTCCGCGACGGGGCCGGGCGGCCGGAGCACCTGACCGCGATGGTCGAGAACATCGACGGACGGAAGCGGGTCGAGGCAGAGCTCGTTCACCGAACGACCCACGACCCGCTGACGAGGCTTCCGAACCGGCAGCACTTCCTCGACCGGCTCGCCGCGGCGCGCGAGGGCTTCTCGGAGCAAGATCTCGACGTCGGGGTCGTCTTCGTCGACATCGACGACTTCAAGCACGTCAACGACTCGCTCGGCCACGAAGCCGGCAACGAGTTGCTCGTTGCGATCGCCGCACGTCTTCGTGCTGCCGTGCGTCCCGGAGATGTCGTCGCCCGGTTCGGCGGCGACGAGTTCCTCGTGCTTGCCGACCGGCTCGGCGATCCTCAGGAAGCGACGAAGCTCGCGTGGCGGCTGGCGCACTCGCTCCGCGCACCCTTTGCCGTCGACGGCTCCGAGGCGAGCGTCACGGCCAGCTTCGGCGTCGCGACCTCGCGGGATCCGGACGAAGCCGACGAGGAGCTCGTCCGCAAAGCGGACTCGGCGATGTACACCGCGAAGCAGCGCGGGAGTAATCGAGTCGCTGTCTTCGGCGATCTCGAGGACGACGACGCACTAACTGCCTGAGGTCGGCCGCGCACCCAGTGCCCGTCGGCGCCACTGCCTCGCGACCGCGGTCTTCATACAGTGCCCGTACGATCCATGAGATGACGACGTCTTCCGTGCCGACCGTCGGCACTTCTCTGCAGAAGGTCATGGCCTCCTACGCGGTGCCTCGGCGGGGCCGGGCGGTCTCGAACCTGCTCACCTCAGTGGCGTTGTACGTCGGGCTGATCGGGGCGTCGTGTGCCGTGCTCGGGTTCTCGGTGTGGCTTGCGGGCGGGATCTCGGTGATCGCGGCGGCCTTCCTGCTCCGTACTTTCATCGTGTTCCACGATTGCGCGCACGGCTCGTTTTTGCCGTCGAAGCGTGCGAACGCGTTGCTTGGGGCGACGCTCGGTGTGCTCGTCTACACCCCGTTTGCGGTCTGGCGGCGTGAGCACGCCATCCATCACGCATCAGCGGGCGACCTCGACCGGAGGGGCGTCGGTGACGTACAGACCCTGACGGTTGACGAGTACTACACGCTGCCCTGGTGGAGCCGCCTCCGTTACCGGCTCTTTCGGAACCCGTTCGTCATGTTCGGCCTCGGCCCGGTCTGGGTCGTGCTGCTCGGGCCTCGGGTCGTCTCATGGTCGTCTCCTAGACGGCTGAAGCGGAGCGTGCTCGGCACGGACATCGTCCTCGTCATCCTGATTGCGGCGTTCTGCTGGCTCCTCGGCTGGCAAGGTTTCTTGGTCGTGCAGCTGCCGGCGCTGCTCGTGTCCGGCAGCATCGGGATCTGGCTGTTCTATGTCCAGCATCAGTTCGAGGACACGTACTGGCAGTCGAGCGAGAGCTGGTCGTACGACGACGCAGCGCTCCAGGGCAGCTCATACCTGCGGCTCCCGCGGGTGCTGCAGTTCCTGACCGGAAACATCGGTCTGCACCACGTTCACCATCTCAGCGCGCGGATCCCGAACTACAACCTGCAGGCCGCCCACGACGAGAACACGGCGCTGCACGGCGTCCCGACGATCTCACTCCTCGACGGACTGCGTGCGACGCGGCTCAAGTTGTGGGACGAACGGCAGCGGAAGCTCGTTGGCTTCCGCGCCGCCCGCGCCACGCGGTAGCCGCCAGCTGCGCGGACACGCAGGACGTACTGTGACGACCACATGGGGAGCATCGTCGTCGTTCCCGCCGTGCCGGCGGATGCAGCCGCGGTGACCGAGGTCGTAGCCGCGCTCGAGTCGTCGCTGTACCCGGGCGTGTCGGCGTCGTACTCGCAGGATGATCTCGAGGACGAGTGGTCGGATCTCGACCTGGAGCGACAACGCGCGTGTCGTCCGCGACGGCAACCGTGTCGTCGCCTACGGGGCCGTACGCGACCGCGGCGAGCTGTGGCGCGTCGAGTGCTACGTCCATCCCGACATGCACGAACGCGGGATCGGCAAGCTGCTCGCGACCGAGCTCGAGCGGAATGCCGCCGGACGCGGTGCGCGCAGGGTCCAGAACGGCGTTTACGAAAGCGACCCGGCCGCCCGTAGCCTGCTCGAGTCGATCGGCTACCACTCCGTGCGCGTCTTTCGCGAGCTGCGGATCGAGCTCGACGCACCGCCGCCCGCGCCGGTGTGGCCAGACGGTCTGCAGGTCGTCACGTTCGATGCGGAGCGCGATGCGCAGGCATTTCACGCCGCACAAGAGGAGGCGTTCGCCGACCACTGGGAACACATACCCCGCGATTTCGAGTGGTGGTCGAAGAGCCACCTGAGCAGCGAGCGGTTCGATCCGGCGCTGTGGTCCGTCGTCAAAGCCGGGAAGGAGATCACAGCCGGGGCGATCTGCACCGCGGACACCTACGGCGGCGGGTTCGTCCAGATCCTGTTCACTCGTGGGCCGTGGCGCAAGCAAGGCATTGGCGCGGCGCTCCTCGCGGACGCGTTCCGCAAGCTCTGGGAGCGAGGCGAGCGCAGCGTCGGACTCGGCGTCGACGCGGCGAGCAGCACCGGAGCGTTTCGCCTCTACGAGCGGGCCGGGATGACGCCCCGCCTTGGCTGGGTGATGTACGAGAAGGACGTAGCGCAAGATTGATCAAGGCGCGGCTCAACGTCACGCGAGCACAGATCCTCGCGTTCCGACGTCGCGTCGGGGCGCTCGACCAGCGACTTCCTGCGGGACGAGCTTCGCTATGTCGTGCAGCGTGGGCCGGCCTCCAGGACAGCATGCCTCGCGCCGCGCTTCTCTCCATCCACGCACGTGTGGAAGGCGCCATCCCGTCTTCATGGGAAGACCCGGCGCTCGTCCAGGTCTGGGGGCCGAGGTACCAGGTCTACGTCGTCGCCGAGCCCGACCTCGCCGTGTTCACGCTTGGCAGGCTCCCGGACAGCGGCATGATCCGCCGACGAACAGACGACCTGGCTCCTCGCGTGCACGCGCATCTCGCCGGAGGTCGGATGAGGTACGACGACGTCGGACAGGCGCTCGGCACACACGGGAACAACCTGCGCTACGCCGCGTTGACCGGCACGCTCGCGATCCGCTGGGAGGGAGCTCTGCGACCCACCGTCTGGAGCGTGCCGTCGCCGACGATCAGCGCCGCAGAGGCGACCCGTGAGTTGGCGCGCCGCTATCTGCACATCTTCGGCCCGACGCGGGCTGACGCGTTCGCCAAATGGTCGGGGGTCGGCGCTCGAAAGGCCGTCGAAGCGTTCGACCAGCTCGGCGCCGAGCTGAGTCCGGTCGTGACTCACGCGGGCGACGCCCGGCTCCTCGCGAGCGACGAGCCGACGATTCGCGAAGCCGCTGCACCCGCGGCTGCGGCGAGACTCCTGCCGAGCGGCGACGCCTACACCTTGCACGGCACAAGCGAGGAGCGTGCGCTCCTGGTGCCGGACGCCGCCAACCGCGGCGAACTGTGGACGCCGCGCGTCTGGCCCGGCGCGCTGCTCGTCGCCGGCGAGATCGTCGGCACGTGGCGCCGCTCTCGGCGGGCGGTGACGATCCAGACATGGCAACGGCTCTCGCGCTCGGCGCGTGCAGCGGTCGAGGCAGAGGCCGAATCACTGCCGCTGCCCGACACCGGGCCGACTGTCGTCCACTGGACCTGACAGCGCGCGTTGAATCGTCGATGATCACGGCCCAGATGCCAGAGCAGCCCGCCGACCGCATCACCTTTCTCTTCACCGATATCGAGGGATCCACACGGTTGCTTGCCGAGCTCGGAGCTGACTACGGCCCGGTACTCGACCGGCATCGTGCGCTTCTCGAGCAGGCGATCGAGGGCAACCAGGGCCGAGTCGTCGACATGCGCGCCGACGAGTTCTTCGCGGCGTTCGCCAGGTCGCACGACGCGGTGCAAGCAGCCGTTGACGCGCAGCGTGCGCTGATCGCCGAGCATTGGCCGGCGCCGCTCCGTGTTCGCATGGGCGTGCACCGCGGGCGTGCGCACACTGCGGGAGGAGACGGCTACGTCGGGCTCGCCGTTCACCACGCGGCGCGCGTCTGCCAGACGGCGCGGGGTGGAGAGATCCTGATCTCGGGCGCCGTCGAGGTCGAGCACGCGAGCGTCGATCTTGGTGAGGTGCAGCTGAAGGGGATCCCACAGCCGACGAGACTTCATCGCATCCTCGCCGACGGGCTCGAGCACGAGTTCCCGGCTCTGCCCGGTGCGCTGCCGGCTGTGAAGCCGCTCCGTGTCGTGCTCGCCGACGACTCGGTGCTGTTCCGCGAGGGAGTCGCCTCGCTGCTCGAGGAGTTCGGCTTCGAGGTCGTGGGGCAGGCCGGCGACGCGGAGGACCTGCTCGAGCTCGTCGACGAGACCCTCCCCGACGTCGCGATCGTCGACATCCGCATGCCGCCGACGAAAACCGACGAGGGGATTCGGGCCGCGCACGAGATCCGCCGCAGCTACCGGCGGACGGGCGTGCTGGTTCTCTCCTCCTTCATCGATCGCGAGAGCGCTCTCGACCTGTTCCAGGGCGACCGGCAGGGGCTTGGCTACCTGCTCAAGGAGCGCGTCGCAGATGTTGACGACTTCGTCGCCGCTGTCAGGCTGATCGCCGACGGCAAGTCGGCCGTCGACGAGGTAATCGCCGGCGAGCTTCGGCTCGTGCTCGATTAGACTCTCGCCGCAGTGACGGTCTCTGCGCTGGAACAGACGCCTTCGCGGCGAGTCGACGGGTGGGCCGTGACGGCCGTCCGGGTTCGGTTGGCGCTCGTCGCGTTGCTCGCCGTGATGGCCGCGCTCGCCTGGTGGTGGGTGTCACGGCAGATGGAGGGCATGGACGGCGGCCCCTGGACGAGCCTCGGCGGCCTCGGCTGGTTCGTGTCGGTGTGGGTGGTGATGATGGCGGCGATGATGTTCCCGTCGGTTGCGCCGACGGTGGCGCTCTACTCGCGGATGACGACGAGGCGCTCGCTCGTGCTGCCGCTCGCTGTTCGCCGGTGGGTATCTGCTGACGTGGGCGGGCGCGGGGCTGGCCGCATACGGCCTCGCGGTTGCCGGCGGAAAGGTCGTGGGTGGCGTGCTCGACTGGGACCGAGCGGGTCGCTGGGTCGCCGCGGCGACGCTCGTCAGCGCCGCCGTCTACGAGTTGACGCCGCTCAAGGACGTGTGCCTCGGCAAGTGCCGCAGTCCGCTCGGTGCGCTCATGCGCACCTGGCGGGGTGGCGTTCGAGGCGCGCTGTCGATGGGAGTGCGGAACGGCGCCTGGTGCGTCGGCTGCTGCTGGGCGCTGATGGCGTCACTCTTCGCGCTCGGGATCATGAGCCTCGTCTGGATGGCGTTCGTCTCGGCCCTGATCGCCGGCGAGAAGCTACTTCGCTGGAAGCGGGTCGCGACGTACGGAACCGCTGCCATCCTGCTCGTCCTCGGCATCTTCCTGGCCGCGGCACCACATGCCGTGCCCGGCCTGACGATTCCAGGTGGGATGATGGGCATGGCCCCCGGAATGTGAGCGAGGAGAGGCTTCGATGGCGACGCAGACGGTGACGAAGTGGCGGCTCGAGGGGACACTCCTGATCGCCTGCAACTGCGATTTCGGCTGTCCTTGCAACTTCAACGCGCCTCCGACGCAGGGCGACTGCGAGGGTCAGTGGTTCTGGCACGTCGAGCAAGGAAGCTTCGGCGAGACCTCTCTCGACGGCCTCAGCTGGATGGTCGCCGCCGACTGGCCGGGCGCGATTCACGAAGGCGGCGGCCGTGCGATCTGCTTCTACGACGAACGCGCCGACGAGACGCAACGCGAGGCGATCACGGCCCTCGTCCGCGGCGAGCATGGAGGACCGTGGGGGATCTTCATCAACACGTACGAGTTCGAGGACATCCGACCACTGCCCTTCGACGTCTCACTCGACGGCCTGCAATCGTCGGCAACGGCCGGCGACTCGATGAAGCTGCAGCTGACGACGATCAAGAACCCCGTCACCGGCGCCGAAGTGCACCCGGGCGCAGTCCTACCCGAGGGTCTCGTCTGCAAGGAGGCAGCGTTCGGGATGTCCGAGACGTTCCGCGTCAGCAGCGAGATCGAGTACGACCACTCGGGCAAGTACGCCGCGATCGCGCCGTTCGACTACGCCGGCCCGTAATTAGAGGCTTCAGCTCGACTCGACGTGCCAGAGCGACGGGATCGACGTCGACGACCAGTGCGGCGTCGCCGGCCACCGTTCCCGAGCAATGCTCGCTGTAGGCCGCGAACTGCGGCTCGCCGTCTGCACCGACCGCCACCGAGATGCTCTCCCAGTCAGCCTCGTGCGCCTGCCACAGGCGCTTGCGTAGCGTGTGGTGGTCGTCGAACTCGTAGAACAGCCAGTAGCGAACGAGCAGCTTCGGCGGCGCCGTGAACCCACGCGCGGGCGCGGTACCCGGCGGTACGGCGACGCCCCGCCGTCTTCCACGATTCTGTTGCGACCTGCTTCTCGACGCGCGCGTCGGCGAGGAAGCTCTCGGGCGTCTCAGGCGCCCACAGCTCGCGCGGGTGGAAGAGCAGCACCGGCTCGTACGTCTGCAGCAGGTCGACGGCGCCGCTCGACGAGCCGGAGGGCACCGCGAACGCACCGAGGGCCAGGAGAACTACGGGACGACGCACGCGCTCTTCCTACCCAGCTTTCATGAACCATTCACATCGAACGGAGCAGTGGCAATACGCGGTCGCACAGCAACTCGACGCCGCCGGCGGTCGTCAGCCCTTGCGGCGTTCCGAACTCGACGCGCTTCGCACGCCGCGTCGTAGAGGCGGCGCGCGTGCCGAGCGACCTCCTCGGGCGTGCCGGCGAAGGCGAAGCGGCTCGAGCGTGGGCGGGCCGTCGAGCGTCGGATCGTTCTCGCCCACGACCTCCAGGTACATCTCGACCTTCTCCCGCGCGTGGGCGCGCGCCAGGTCGCCGTCCTCGTCGACGACGGTCACCGCGCCGACGACGATCCCGACCTCGTCGTTGCCGATCCACTCGCGCATCAGCCGCACCATGTCCGGGTTCGCGCAGCCGCCGATCTTCACCTCGCCGGCGATCCGGCCGGCGAGGCGCCGCCATCTGCGGCCTCCACGTACCGATCAGCAGCGGCATGTGATGACGTAGCGGCTCGTACTCGAAGCCCGCGCCCGGCGCGAGGGCGAACTGGGTGCCGCTGAACCCGGAGCGGTCGCCGGCGAACAGGCGGCGCACGATCTCCGCCGCCTCCTCGCATGCGTGCGAGCGGCGCGTCGGCGTCGAGCCCGAGCCGGTCGAGCCATGCGCCGCCGTCGAGGCCGAGGTAGGCGCGGCCGCCCGAGGCGAGATCGAGCGCGGCTGCCTGCCCGGCGAGCTCGACCGGATGGAGCGTCCGCGGGTTCAGCGCCGCCGGGCCGAGACGGACGCGCTCGGTCGCCTGTGCGATCACGGTCAGCGGCACGATCGCCGGCTGGTAGAGGAGGTCGTGGAAGACCGTGATCACGTCGAAACCGGCAGCCTCCGCTCGCCGCGCGATGGCAATGTACTCGTCCGGCCCCTTGTCCGACTGGAGGCCGAGGCCGACCTCGCATCAGGTGAGGTCCTCCGTTCGCAGCACGCGCTCACCGATCCGCTCGATCCGCATCACCACCCGCTCGTCCGGATCGGGGCAACAGACGAGGCTGTCCTGCTCGAGCCAGTCCTCGGTCGGGAGCCGTCGCTGCTTCGCGGGAATCAGCGGCAGCACCGACTGGAGCGCGTACAGACAGAAGTGGCTTCCCGTCCGGGATCCGCACGCGGTTCGACTCGGTCACCTCGAAGTAGTCGCCGACCGCGAGCCCGCAGACCGAGCGGCCCTCGATCCGCTCGACGGTGACGCGGATGTCGTAGAGCCGCATCTCGGTCATCGCGCCAGCCTACTTCGGTACGTCACGTAAGCTCAGCCCGGTGAGGCAGGTTCACCGCACGGGCGGATTCGAAGACATCGCCGGCTACTCGCGCGCGGTGCGGGTCGACAACCACATCGCGGTCAGCACGACTGCGCCACTCGGCGACGACGGCGAGACGCTCTTCCCCGGCGACACGTACCAGCAGGCACGGTTCGTATTCGAGCGCGCGATCGAGGCTGTCGTCGCCCTCGGCGCCGCGGTGGGCGACGTGACGCGTACGCGCCTCTACCTGACCCGCGAAGCCGACTGGCGGCAGGCCGTCGCTGCACACGCAGAGCTCTTCGCAGACGTCATGCCCGCGAACTCGACCTTCTACGTCGAGGGTTTCATCCCACCCGGTGTGCTCGTCGAGGTCGAGCTCGACGCGATCCTCTCGACCTGAAGGGTCAGACCGTCGGCGGCGGCGAGTCGACGCACACCGCCCGCAAGACCTTCTTGCTGCTCGCGTTCCGGAAGAGGTGCGGACGCTCGGCCGAGTAGAAGCGCTGTCGCCCGTCTCCAGCAAGCGCGGCTCGGCGCCTTCCAACTCGAGCACCATCGAGCCGTCGATCACGTGCACGAACTCCTCGCCTTCGTGCCGGCCATACTCCGCCAGTTCGGCGCTCGGCTCGAAGACGAGCAGCATCGGCATCATCGTCCGGCGCGTGTCAGCCGCCAGCAGGTAGACGTCGATCCCCTCGGCCGGGGAATGGATCAGACGCCGCTCATGCGTGCGCACGACCTCGGCGTCGCTCACCTCTTCTCCGCCGAGCAGATCGGTGAAGGACATCTTGAACTCGGCGAGCCGGGTCAGGCGCCCGATCGTGATGTCGCTCTTCCCGAGCTCGACGAGCGAGAGGAACGACGGCGAGATCCGCGTCGCCTCCGCGACCTCGGCAAGCGACAGCCGGCGCGAGGTGCGGATCGCGCGCAACGCAGCGCCAAGCTTCAAGTCCGTCGCCAACGATTCACACCTCCGTTGAAAATACTAGTGTGAGTGCAGTATGTTCGCCCGGATGGAAAGTGACACGAAAGCCACGATCGTCGTCTCGGCGCTCGGCGACTCGATCACCGCCGGCAACCCGGGGTGGGACCCGGACCCCGTGCGCCGGCTGTCCGAAGGTGACGACCCGCAGAGCCAATACCTCGACCTGGGCCGCCCGCGCCGATCCGCGGATCGACTTCCGGAACCATGGGGTCGGCGGCGAGGTCACGGAGGAGATCCTAGGTCGCTTCGCCGTCGCCGTCGAAGGCGTGCTCGTTGTGCAGGCGGGGATCAACGACGTCGTGCACAAGCGCCCGGTCGAAGGTGCGGCCGCCAACCTGCAGGAGATGGTGCGGCGCGGCAAAGAGGTTCGGGCTCGACGTCGTGCTCGCGAACGTCCTGCCCTGGAACAAGGGGTGGCCGGATGCGGACGCTCCGATCCGCCGCCGTAACGAGCTGATCGCCTCGATCGGCAAAGCGGGAGCGTCCGCGTGCTCCGGTTCTACCGAGACGCTCGAGGATCCCGACCGGCCCGGCCGCATGCGCGAGGAGTTGGACACCCGACGGCAACCACCCTTCTGTCGATGTGACCGGCGCCTCGGCGAAGTCGCGTTCCGGCTGCCGCCGCAGTACGACGCTTGACAAGCTGAAAGCCAGACCGTCAATATCTGCGAACCCGTGCAGAATATTGGAGAGCACTCCCCGCCTACCGTCGACGTCGCGATCATCGGCGCCGGCATCACGGGCCTCTCGATCGCCGGGCATCTGGCACAGCGGGCGGCCGGCAACATCGTCATCTACGAGCGGACGGGAATCGGGGCGGAAGCCTCCGGTGTCCAGCCCGGCGGGGTGCGTCAGCAGTGGAGCACTCGCGTCAGCTGCGAGCTCGCGATCGAGTCGGTCGCGTTCTACCGCGGGCTCTCGGACCGGCTCGAATCGACCGTCAAGCCCCGGCTCGAGCAGTGTGGCTACCTCTTCGTCGCCGACTCCGCCGCGAGCTACGCCGGCCTCGCCGATAACGTCGCGTTGCAGAACGGCCTTGGCATCCCGTCGCAGCTCGTCTCTGCCGCAGAGGCGGCCGAGCTCGTCCCGGGCTTCGTGCCGGACGGCGTCCAAGGCGCGTCGTTCTGCTCCGAGGACGGGTACTTCGACAAGCCGCAAGGCGTTGTCGAGGCGTTCGCCGAGGCGACGCAGAAAGCCGGGGTTCCGATCGTCCATCGCGAGGTGACCGCAGTCGAGCGCGCCGAGGATGGTTGGAAGCTGCAGTTCAGCGACGGGACGACCACCAGCGCGGCTGCGTCGTCGTCGCCGCGGGGTACGGCTCGCCCGCCGTCACCGCCGCGCTCGGCTCGAGCTGCCGATCCGCAAGGAGCCTCGCTATCTGTTCTTCAGCGCGCCAATCGCCGAGCGGCTGCTCGAGCCGCTCGTCGTCGCTCCCGAGCGGCGCTTCGCCGCGAAGCATCTGGCCGACGGCCGCGTGCTCGCGAGCGACCTGGGGCGGACGGCGATCCTGAATCAGGCCGACGCCACTGGCGGCGACCGTCGCCCGCGGGATCCAGTCGCTCTTGCCGCGGCTCGAGTTCGTCTCGTTCGACCTGCTCGTCGAAGGGTTCTACGACGTCACCCCGGACCATCAACCAATCCTCGGCACGGTGCCCGGACTGGACGGCCTCTGGCTGGCCGCCGGTTTCAGCGGGCACGGCTTCATGTTTGCCCCAGCGGTCGGCCGGCGGCTCGCCGATGCAATCGGCGGCGAGCCGCCTCACCCGTCCCTCACAGAGTTGTCCCTCAGCCGCTTCAGCGGCCGGGCAGTTTGAACTCCAGATCGTGTAAGCGCCGAAATCACTC
Organism: uncultured Actinomycetes bacterium; assembly: GCA_963847845.1. Lineage (GTDB taxonomy): Bacteria > Actinomycetota > Thermoleophilia > Gaiellales > Gaiellaceae > PALSA-600. The sequence continues at coordinate 314,614 of CAWKBI010000002.1, read as the reverse complement.
GGCCAAGAGAGAGGAGCGTCATGCGCACTGCCGTTTCATCCGCCTGGCGGCGCACGCCTCGTAGACCAGGTGCTGTGCTCGCGACGGTCTTCGTCGTGACGGTCGTCGCGCTTGCGGCGTCCGTGACCGGGATCGCCGCAACCAACTCGTCCAGCGCCAGCGGGACGCTGGTGATCGACAACTCGTTCGTGATTCGCACGGCCGACCCGCAGCGGGAGTTCGACCCGACCGGATCGATCGTCGCTCATGCCGTGTACGACACCCTCGTCACGTTCAAGGGCGCGGGCAAGAAGCCCGTTCCCTGGCTCGCCTCCTCCTATAACGCCTCGACCGACGCCAAGCTCTTCACCTTCCACCTCCACAAAGGCGTTGCCTTCTCCGACGGCACGCCGCTCACCTCGGCCGACGTGGTCTTCTCCTTCCGACGGCTGATCAACCTCAAGGGCAACCCCGTCCTTCCTGCTCGCAACGATCACGGTCTCGGCGCCCAACCCGTCCACGGTCGTGCTCCGCGCGAAGGTGCCGAACCCTTCGATCCCCTTCATCCTCCCCAATCCGGCCCTCGGCATCCTCAACTCCACTGTCGTTCGCGCCCAGGTGGCACCGACGCTGTCGGCGCCGACAAGAAGGACAAGGCCGAGAAGTACCTCGACGGCACCTCGGCCGGCAGCGGCCCCTACGTCCTCAAGCAGTTCAGCACCAACCAGCAGATCATCCTCGACGCGAATCCGCGTTTCTGGGGCGCGAAGGCGAAGTTCCAGACGGTCGTGATTCGCAACATGACCGCTCCGACTCAGCTCTTGAACGTGCAACGCGGTGCGAACGAGATCGCACTCGATCTCTCGTCGCAGCAGGCCAACACGCTGAAGAAGAACAAGAGCGTTCAGGTCGCGATCAACCCCTCCCCGAACCTGTTCAACATCGACATGAACACTTCGCCCGCGGTCTCGCAGGTGACGTCGAACCCCCATATCCGCAAGGCGGTTCGCCTTGCGCTCGACTACAAGGCGTTCGCGGCGCTCGCGTGGTCCCGGCTCGATCCAGTCTGCCGGAATGGTTCCGTCCGTCTTCCTCGGCGCGCTGCCGGCGAAGTACGCGGTGAAGAGGAACATCCCGCAGGCGAAGGCCCAGGTCGCCGCGTCGGGAATCTCCAACCCGACGATCAAGCTCACCTACCCCGCAGGGCTGACCATCAACGGCATCGACTTCGGCGTGCTCGCGCAGAAGACGAAGGCGAACCTTGCCGAGGCCGGCATCACCGTCAACCTCCAGGGGCTTCCCGTGAATGCAATGCTCCAGCAGTACGCGGCCGCGAAGGACGAGATGACGCAGTCGTACTGGGGCCCTGACTACCCGGATCCGAACGACTATCAGGTGTTCCTGCCCGGTGGAATCGCCGCGCTTCGGGTGGGCTGGAAGACCGGTGCCGACAAGTCGCTCGAAGCACTGGGCAGGAAGGCGTTGCAGACGACGGCCGACGGGCCGCGGGCGCAGCTCTACCGGCAGATCCAGCAGAAGCTGAATGCCGACGGGCCGTTCATCCCGCTCTTCCAACCGTCACAGTCGATCGTCGCCAGCAAGAACCTGACCAATGCCGTCCTCAACTTCACGTGGCTGATTGACGTCCGCTCCGTCTGAAGCCGCTAAGGGGGGCAGTGGGCGGTCGGGACGGCGTTTTGTGCCGTCCCGACCGCTCGTCCGCTTCATCGCCCGTCGACTCGGCGCGCTCGTGCGCTCTCGATCGGGATCACGTTCATCGCCTTCGTCCTGACCCAGCTCGTCCCGGGCGACCCGATCCGCGCCAACCTCGGTCGAACGCGCCGAGCGACCCGGCGGCGGTCGCCGCGTTCCGGGATCACTACGGGCTCGACAAGCCGCTGCCGGTCCAGTACGTGACTACCTCGGGAACCTGCTGCACGGCGACCTCGGCAACTCCCAGCAGACGCACGACGCGGTCACGCACGACCTGCGCCAGTTCGTGCCGGCGACCGCCGAGCTCGCGCTGCTCGCGATGCTGATCGCCGTCTCGTCGGGGTCGCGCTCGGCGTGCGTCGCGGCGCTGCGACGCGACCGCCTGACCGACCAGGCGCTGCGCGTCGTCTCGCTGGCGGGCATCTCGGTGCCGACGTTCTGGCTCGCGCTGATCGTGCCTCTACGTCTTCTTCTTCAAGCTCGGCTGGCTCCCGGGCGGCGGGCGGCTGATCCCGGGCGTGCTCGCCGCCGCCGCACGTGACCGGCATGTACACGGTCGACGCGCTGCTCGCCGGCCAGTGGTCGACGTTCGGGACGCGATCCACCACCTCGTCCTGCCCGCGCTCGTGCTCGCCCTCGTGCATCGTCGGCCTGCTCACGCGCTACACGCGCTCGGCGGTGCTCGAGGTGGTCGACGACGACTACGTGCGCGCGGCGCGCGCCAAGGGCCTGCCCGAGCGGATCGTCGTCGTCCGGCTACTCCTGCGCGCCGCGCTGCCGTCGGTCGATCACCGTGCTCGGGCTCGTGTTCGCGATCGTGCTCACCGGGTGCGGTCCTCGTCGAGAAGATCTTCGCCTGGCCGGGGCTCGGCCAGTACGCCTACCACGGCGCGACGACGCTCGACCTGCCCGCGATCATGGGCGTCAGCCTCTTCGTCGCGATCGTCTACATCGTGGTCAACTTCGTCGTCGACGTGCTCTACGGGCGTGATCGACCCGCGGATCCGGATCACGTGAGCGACTCACGGCCGACCCCGCTCGTCGCCGAACCGCTGTCCGGCGCAGGCGCCGCCGGCCGCACTGCTGCGGCGTGCGCGGCAGCCGCTGGCGGTCGTCGGCGTCGCGATCATCGTCGCCTGGCTGCTGATCGCGATCTTCGCGCCGCTGCTCGCGCCGCACGACCCGATCGCGCAGAGCTTCGCACCGCTCGCAGCGCCCGTCGGGCGCGCACCTGTTCGGCACCGACGAGCTCGGCCGCGACGTGCTCAGCCGCGTGATCTACGGCGCGCGCATCTCGCTGCCGCTCGCGCGCTGCTCGTCGTCGTTCTCGCTCGTCGATCGGCAGCACGCTCGGCGTCGATCGCCGGCTACTTCCGCGGCGTGGTCGACGGCCTCGATCATGCGCATCGACCGACCTCGTCTTCGCCTTCCCGGCGATCATCCTCGCGATGGTCGTCGACCGCCGTCGCTCGGGCCGAGCCTCCAGAACGCCGTGCTCGCGCTCGTGATCGTCGTCGTGGCCGTCGTACGCGCGCGTCGTGCGCGGCCTCGTCCTGACGGTCGGCGACGCCGAGTACGTCGCAGTCGGCGCGCCTGCTCGGCGCCTCGTCGCGCCGCGCGCTCGTCCGCGACGTGCTGCCGAACTTCATCGGGCCGGTGTTCGTGCTCGCGACGCTCGACCTCGGCAACGCGTCCTGCTGCTCTCCGGCCTCTCGTTCCTCGGCCTCGGCGCCCAGCCGCCGACCGCCGAGTGGGGCGCGATGGTCGCCGACGGGCGCCGATACTTCCAGTACTGGTGGATCGAGCACGTTCCCCGGCCTCGCGATCTTCACCGTCGTGCTCGCCTTCAACTTCCTCGGCGACAGCCTGCGCGACGTCTTCGACCCGCGGATCGGCGGGCAGGGGCGAACGCGTGATGAGCGCGCTGCTCGAGGTCGAGGACCTGCGCGTCCGGCTCCCGACGGCGGCAGCGGGCCGATCACGATCGTCGACGGCGATCGACTTCGCGGTCGAGCCGGGCGAGATCTTCGGCATCGCCGGCGAGAGCGGCAGCGGCAAGACGATGACGACGCTCGCGCTGCTGCGGCCTGCTGCCGCGCGGCGCGCAGCCGTCGACGGGCGCGCGATCTTCGACGGCCGCGACCTGCTGCAGCTCGCCGGCGCGCGCGCTGCGCGAGATGCGCGGCAACGAGATCTCGATGGTCTTCCAGGACCCGATGACCGTCGCTGCACCCGATGCTCTCGATCGGGCGGCAGCTCACCGAGCACCTGCGCCCGCACCTCGGGCTCTCGCAAGCAGGCCGCGCACGAGCGCGCGCGATCGAGCTGCTCGACGACGTGCGCATCCCCGACCCGGAGCGCGCGCTCGCGTCGTACCCGCACCAGTTCTCCGGCGGCATGCGCCAGCGCATCGCCATCGCCTCGCGCTCGCGTGCCAGCCGAAGCTGCTGATCGCCGACGAGCCGACGACCGCGCTCGACGTCACCGTCCAGGCCGGCATCATCTGCGCCTGCTCGACGCGCCTGCGCCGCGAGCACGGCCTCGCGGTGATCCTGATCACGCACGACCTCGGCGTGATGTCGACGATCGCCGACCGGCTGTCGATCTTCTACGCGGGCCGCGTCGTCGAGTCCGGGCCCGCGGCCGAGGTGCTCCGCGACGCGCGGCACCCGTACACGCGCGGCGCTGCTCGCGCGCGCTGCCCCATCCCGAGGCCGACGAGCGCGAGCGCCGCTCGTCGCCGATCCCGGGGGCGCCCGCCGTCCCCGGCGCCGTCCCGCCGGGCTGCGCGTTCCACCCGCGCTGCGGTACGCGTCGACGAGCTGCCGCGACCGCCGTGCCGCCACTGGTCGAGCACGGCGGCCGCCGCCTCGCCTGCCCCGTCGACCCGTTCGACGCGGCATGAGCGCGCTCGAGCTCACCGACGTCGAGGTCGACGTACCACCGGCGCGGCCGGCGAGCCGGTCCGGGCGGTCGCCGGCGCGAGCATCTCGCGTCGAGCGCGGGCAGATCGTCGGCCTGGTCGGCGAGAGCGGGCTGCGGCAAGTCGCACGCTGGCCCGCGCCGCCGTCGGGCTCGTTCGCGCCGACGCGCGGGCACGATCGCTCTTCGAGGGCGAGCCGGTCGAGCCGCTCACGCGCCGCGCGCGGCCGCGCGACCGGTGCGGCTGCAGATGGTCTTCCAGGACCCGTTCTCGTCGCTCAACCCGCGACGCACGGTCGGCTCGCAGCTCGCCGACGGCCTGCTGGCCGAGAGCCTCTCGAGGCGCGCAGCGGACGCAGCCGCGTCGGCGGAGCTGCTCGAGCAGGTCGGCCTGCCCGCCGACGCCGCCGACGCGCTACCCGCACGAGTTCTGCGGCGGGCAGCGGCAGCGCATCGCGATCGCGCGCGCGCTCGCGGCCGACCCGTCCGTGATCGTGCTCGACGAGCCGCTCTCGTCGCTCGACGCGTCGGCCCAGGCGCAGATCGCGAACCTGCTCGTCGACCTCGCGCGCGAGCTCGAGATCGGCCTGCTGCTGATCTCGCACGACCTGGCGATCGTGCGCCAGGTCGCCGACGTGGTCTCGGTCATGTACCTGGGCGCGATCGTCGAGTCGGGCCCGACCGCAGGAGCTCTGGCAGCACGCCGCAGCACCCGTACACGCGAGGCGCTGATCGCCGCGGTCCCGCACGCCGACGGCGCCGGCGTCGCTGCCGGACGCACTGCCCGGCGAGGTGCCCGACCCGGCACGCCCGCCGGCGGGCTGCCGCTTCCATCCGCGCTGCCCGTATCGCTTCGATCGGTGCCGGTCGAAGAGCCGCCGCTGCTTCGGCTCGACGACGGGCGAACGGCCGCCTGCTGGCTCCACGACGTCGACCGCACGCCGCTTCCGCCGCACGCGAAAGCTGCCGGTTCTCACCAGCCCAGGAGGTACTCGATGAACGTGCTGATGTTCGCCGACACCGTGCGGTCTCCGGAGTTGCGCCACGAGATCCCGCACACGGTTGCCGACCCATTCCTCTACGGCGAGGTCGGCGACTCGCGCTTCACGGTGATTCGCTCGCTCGAGACGCAGCGGATGCGGGAGATCCCGAACCTCGACGTCGTCCCGGTGGAGGATTTCGGCTACGACGAGCTGCGTGCGGAGGGGCGCTCGTCCGGAGAGATCGAGCTGGAGATCGCGGCGCGTGCCTGCCGGAAGTTCGGTGTCGACGCAGCGAGCGTCCCTCCGGGTTTCCCGCTCGAGCTCGCGGATTACCTGCGTGCTGCGGGTGTCGGACTCACTGTCGACCGCGAGCTCTTCGAGCAGCGCCGGCGCTGGAAAAGCGCGCCCGAGATCGCCGGCATTCGCCGGGCGCGGCTTGCGGCGGAGGCTGCGACGCAGCGGTCGCGGCGATCCTGCGCGACTCGGAGCTCGACGACGAACGGGTGTTGTACGAGGGGCAGCCGCTGACGTCGGAGCGGCTGAAGGCATCGGTTGCCGCGGCGTTCGCAGCGAACGATGCGGGTGCGCGACGAGTTCATCGTCGCGCATGGACCGCAGACCTGCATCGGCCATCACATGGGCTCGGGCGAGATCCGTGCCGGCGAGCCGATCACGGTCGACCTGTGGCCGCGCGATCGCGAGTCGGCATGCTTCACCGACATGACGCGCACCTTCGTCGTCGGCGACGTCAATGACGAGCTACGCAGGTACCACGACCTCTGCAAGGTTGCCCTGGAGCGGGGGGTTGCCGCGATCCGCCCTGGCGCCTCAACCGCCGACGTCCACCGGGCCTCGGCCGAGGTGTTCGAGGAGGCGGGGCAGCCGACGCTGCTCTCGAAGAAGCCCGGCTCGGTTCTCCTCGACGGCTTCTTCCATTCACTCGGGCACGGCGTCGGGCTCGAGGTGCACGAGGAGCCGCAGCTCGCACCGGGCGAGGGCGAGCTCGTCCCGGGCGACGTCGTCGCGGTCGAGCCCGGCTGCTACAGGCAGGGGTTCGGCGGCGTGCGGCTTGAGGACCTTGTACTCGTCACCGACGACGGCGCAGAGGTGTTCACAAACTATCCGTACGAGCTAGAGGCTTGAGGTGACGGAGCTCGACGAGCGGGTCGCGGCGCACCGAACGGCGTTCGTCGACGAGTGGCGAGAGGCGTGCCGCATCCCGTCGGTCTCCGACGACGTCGTCGAGTCGACGCGGATGGCCGACTGGGTCGAGCTCCGGTTGGGAACGACGTTCGACCGCGTGCAGCGGGTCGAGGTGGAGGGGTACGCGCCCACGCTGATCGCGACGCTCGACGGAGCGTCGGACCGGCGCCTGCTCATCTACACGCACTACGACGTCAAACCGGCCGGCGACGAGGAATTGTGGCGCTCGCTGCCGTTCGCCGCCGACGTGATCGACGGCGCCGTCGTCGCCCGCGGCACCTGCGACGACAAGGCCGACATCACTGCGCGACTGCAGGCGCTCGACCTCTGGCTGGAGACGCTCGACGGACCGCCGCCGTACACGATCGTCTGGCTCTGCGAAGGCGCCGAAGAAGTTGGCAGCCCCGGCCTCGACGAGCTGCTTGCCGCGCACCACGACGAACTGCGCTCGGACTGGTGTCTCTGGGAGAGCTTTATCCGCGGCGCCAACGGCCGACCGGAGGTTGCATTCGGCTGCCGCGGAATCGTGCTGCTCGAGCTCTCGCTGCGCACGATCACGGGCGACCAGCACGCGGCCTTTGCGCCGGTGTTCCGGTCGGCGGCGCTCGAGCTCTCGCACGCACTCGCCTCCTTGGTCGACACACGCGGCAACGTGCTGATCGCCGGCTTCGACGATGCGATCAGCGAGTTCACGGCGGCCGAGCGCGAGGCAGGTCTGACGGTGTCGCCGCCTGGCGCCGAACTCGGCGTGGGGGGTCACAGCCCTCACCTGCCGGGCTACGACGAGCGGCAGCTCGCCGAGCGGCTGCTCTACACACCGACCGTCAACGTCTCGAGCGTCGTTTCCGGCGACGGGCAGATCGGGACGGTGACAGCGTTCGCACGCGCGAACGTCGACATCCATCTCGTTCCCGAGCAGGAGCCGGAGCGGATCGTCGAGCTCGTGCGCACACATCTCGACGCGCACGGTTTCGAGCAGGTCGAGCTCGCCGTCGGGCACTCGCGGCGACCGGCGAGAAGCCCGACGAGACGCCGCACGGACGGGCCGCGATCGAGGCTGCGCGCGAGACGATGGGCGACCCCGTTGTCTACCCGCTTTTGCCCGGCGCAGGTCCGGCGCGCGCCGTCCTCGACCTGCTCGGCGCGACGACTGTCTCGCCGGCCGGTACGACGCGGCTCGCGAGCGGGATCCACGCGCCGAACGAGCAAGGCACGATCGACGACTACCTCGACCACATCCGCTTCTCGTACCGGCTGTTCGAATTGCTGGCGGCCGAGGTCGAAGCGACGCCAACCTAGGAGGAGCAGTGCAGCCGGCCTGGCAAACGATCCAGATGCACAAGCCGTATCGCGTGATGGTGGCGGGCAGCGCGCTCGAGTGCTTCTTCAGCGCGTCCGACGAGGAGAAGACCACGCGTGCAATGCCGCGCTTCAAGCAGATCCTGGCCGACTGGGAGGGCCTCGGTGCGCGCGTCGTCGCGTCGATGTGCGATGACATCTTTCAGGTCGGCCCGACCGACGCGCCGCGCTGGGCGTGGTACCTGCTCTTCGACGTCGACGACCTCGAGGTCGCGGCCGCGATGATCCAGGCGACACGCGAGGAGATCGACGGCGTCCGCGGCGACTCCTACTTCCGGTTCGAGCTGCGGATCGGCCGCCCGTTCTACGCTCGCGAGGAATAGCCGCTCCTCGGGCGTCACTCACCGCTGCGTAGGTCGGCGAGCGTCGCCTCGCTGAAGTGGATCTCCGAGAACGTCGCCGTACAGCCCTCGCCGAGCGGCGACTGAGCCACGAAGCCGACCTCGATCGCGGCGTAGTCGGTCAGCGCGAACTGGCGAACGAGCTGCCAAAGCATTCCGTCCGCCGAGGAGTGAAAGGCGAACTGCCGCCCGATCCGCGAGATGCGCAGCCAGACGGCGTTGCCGGCGACGACGGTGGAGTTGCAGTCGTCGGAGACGGAGCGGGTGACGACCGAGACGACCATCGCCTCGGCGTCGGGCGAATACTCGAAGCAGAGCTTCGCCCAGGTCTGCTCGTCGCGCCACAGCGCGAGCACGCCCGCGTCGAACGTCGAGGCGAACTCGACCTCGACGCGCGCGCTGAGCGTGAAGTCGCCGGCTGCCTCGCCGACGAGCCCCGGCGCGTCGAGCTTCGCCTCCCCGGTACCGGGGTTGACGAACCAGTCGGTGTGAGGCCCGGCAGTGATCTTCAGCGACTCACCGTCGGCGGACGACGCTGCGGGCGTGCCGCGCCACTGCAGCTCGAACGGCAGCGTCGACAGCCTCATGGTCTCGCGATCATCCCCAACCGCGGGCGTCGACCGGCCAGACGTCGACGACCTCGCCCTGCTCGACGACGAGCATCCGCTCGTGGAGGTTGACGGCCGGGCACGAGTGATTCGGGATCACGCGCACCCGGCTCCCGAGTGGAATGTCGACTGGCTCGGCGGAGGTGACGATCGCGTGCTCCTCGTACAGACGCTCGACGACGAGCTCTGGGTGCCCGGCCACGAGGCCGAACCCTCCGGACGCGAGACCATCGGCGGCGAGCGCCTTCGAGCCGCAGTCGAGGATCAGCCGGCGCGGATCCGGCCGCGAGATCACGGTCGCGAGCACGCTGATCGCGCACTGCTCTTCGGTCGCGGTGCCGAGGCGCACCTGCATCGCGTCGTAGAAGGCGTAGTTACCGGGCCGTAGCTCGGTGATCGGCCCTGCGTCGACCAGCTTGAGCGCGGTGGGCGTCGTGCCGGCGCTTCGCGCTCTCGACTCGATCCCGAGCGACTCGAGCGCGGTCGCGCTCGTGGCGAGGGCGTCCTTCTCGTCCTGTGCCGCAGCGCTCACGCCGGCAGCGTCCGTTGCTTCGTAGGCGTGGCCACCGAACGTCAGCAGCCCGTCGTACCTGGCGCGCGTGAACTTCTGCGCTTCGGCGACCCGCTCCGCGGTTGGAGCGCCGGGCGGGGTGCCGCAGCGGTGCACGCCGCAGTCGACCTCCCAGAGATAGGCGATCGCCTCGTCGCCCGGCCCGGCCGCGTCGTGCAACTGCTCGACCGACTCGACCGCGTCGACGACGACTCGCAGCTGGACGCGCTTCGCCAGCTCAGCCACCACGTCCAGGCGCCACGCGCCGACCGGCGGATACGCGATCAGCAGGCGGTCGAAGCCGGCGTCGGCGAACAAGGCTGCCTCACGAAGGGTCGCGACGGTCAAGCCCGCGGCGCCGTGTGAGCGCTGCAGCTCGGCGACCCGGAGCGACTTGTGCGTCTTCGTGTGCGGCCACAACTCGACCCCGGCGCTCGCCACGCGCTCGGCCATCGACTCGACGTTGGTCAGCAGCGCCGGCCCGTCGAGGAGCAGCGCGGGCGTGATCACGTTGGCGAGGCTGGGGAGTGCGGTCATCGGCGGGTGCGGTTCACGAAGACGTTCTCGCGCGCCACGCGCAGGCCGATTGCGAGTGCGCCCGTGAGCACGGCCGCGTCGCCGAGGCTCGAGCCCTCGACTCTCGGCGGCGAGGGTAGCCACGAGGCGAGCAGGTGCCGGATCCGGTCGTAGAGCAGGTCGCCGTTCGCCCCGATGCCGCCGCCGAGCACCACGAGGCTCACGTCGGTGACGGCTGCGATCGGGAGGATGTGCAGGGCGATGCGCTTCGCCTCCTCCTCGACCACCCGCAACGCCGCAGGGTCGCCCGAGCGGGCCGCGGCGAAGATCGCGCGCGGGTCGTGCGGCAGCGGCGCGCCGACCGACTGCGCGAACGCCGACACCGCGTCGGCGCAGGGATCCATCGTGTCGTCGAACCCGATGCGCGCGTAGTCGATCTCGCCGGCGAAGCCGCTGTGGCCGCGGTGGAGCTCGCCGCGGAGGACGAGACCGGCGCCGAGTCCCGTCCCGATCGAGATGAACGCGAAGTCGTCCAGTCCTTGTGCAACTCCTCGCCAGCGCTCTCCGAGCGCGGCGAGGTTGATGTCGTTCTCGATCACCAGCGGCAGTTGCAGCGCCTCGGCCAGCTTGCCGCGGAAGTCGCCCGTCTCGAGGCCCGCCACGTTGACGGCGAGCGAGATGCGCCCGGTATCCACGTCGACGGCTCCGGGCAGGCCGAGGACGACGCTGTCGACGAGGTCGGGTCGTGCTCCGGCGGCTGTGATCAGCGAGCGCGTGAACACGACGATCGCCTCGCTCGCGACGCCGGCGGTCGGCTCTCGCAGCTCGACGTCCTGCCGTGCGCGAATCTCGCCGCGAACGTCGCAGACGGCGCCGCGCACGAAGTGGGCGCCGAGGTCCAACCCGAGCACGAACGCCGCCTCGGGTACCTGCTCGAAGAACGTCGCGCCGTAGCTCGGGCCGTCGCCGTCGTGTGCGGTCTCGCGCACGAGCCCCGAGCCGAGAAGCGACTGCAGCGCCTGCGAGACTGTCGGCTTGGAGATCCCCGCATGACGCGAGATCTCGGCCCGGGAGATCGGTGCCGCCGTTCTGATCACCTCGAGCACCGTGCGCTCGTTGAGATCCTTGAGGAGAGGAGGGGTCGCCCGGCTGACGGCCATTGAGTAACCAACCTTAACGGAATAACCGGGCAGGTTGGGGCTTGACGGCGACACGCCAATCGCTTTAGGGTCGTCTGGTTCAGAACCTTAACCACATCGTCGTCCCGTTGGGAGGGCCGGAATGAGGAAGCGCATCGCGGCAGTCGTGTTGGTCGGATCCCTGGTGGTCGCCGCGGCCGCCGCCGCCCATAACGTGCACAGCACCGGGCCCACGAAGCTGACCGTGTGGGCAGGCTGGAGCGCCGGTCACGAGTTGACGGTGTTCAAGCAGGTCGTCGCCGAGTACGACCGCAAGCATCCCGAGGTCACGATCAGCGTCGTCGGCGGCATCGACGACAACAAGATCGTCGCCGCGATCCGCTCGGGCACCGCACCCGACGTCGTCAGCTCGTTCAACTCCTACAACGTCGGCAACTACTGCGGCAGCGGCGGCTGGATTGATCTGGCCCCGCTGATGAAGCAGGACAACATCAAGGCGTCGGAGTTCCCGCCCGCGCCGCGCTACTACACCCAGTACGAGGGCAAGCGCTGCGCACTGCCGTTGCTCGCCGACGACTACGGCCTCTACTACAACAAGAAGCTGTTCAAGGCCGCGGGCATCAAGAGCCCGCCGAAGACGATGTCGGAGCTCGCCGCCGACGCGAAGAAGCTGACCGTCCGCGACAAAAGCGGCAAGATCAAGATCGCCGGCTTCGATCCGGTCGTCGGGTTCTACGAGAACACGCCTGACCGCTGGATCCAGCACTTCGGCGGCAAGTGGCTCAACAGCAAGGGCAACTCGGCCATCGGCACCGACCCCGCGTGGGCGAAGTGGGCGACCTGGTCGAAGAGCCTATCGATTGGTACGGCTACAACAACCTCGTTCGCTTCCAGGCGCAGCCGATCGACGAGTTCACACCGTCGCAGGCATTCGAGACCGGCAAGCTCGCGATGAACTTCGACGGCGAATGGCGAGTCGCGTTCATCCACAACGAGCACCCGAACCTCGACTACGGCACGGCGCCGATGCCCGCCGACGACGCTCATCCCGAGCTGTACGGCTCGGGCTACATCAACGGCACGATCATCGGCATCCCGCGCGGGGTCAAGCACAAGGACCAGGCATGGGCGCTCGTCAAGTACCTGACGACCGCCAACCACCCGCTCGCAGTGCTCTCGAACGGCCTGCGGAACGTGCCGACGACGAGCAGCTCGCTGCACTCGCCGGAGATCACGCCGGACGCGCACTTCTCGACGTTCCTGAAGATCTTCGCGAACCCGAAGTCGAACACGTCTCCGATCCTCGCCTCCGGGCAGGCGTACACGAACGCAGTCCAGAACTTCTTCCAAAATGGCAGACAGGTAACGGCGGCAATCTCGCCGCCGGCCTGAAGAAGCTCGCGAAGCAACTCGACGCGCAGGTCGCCCAGGCCAAGGGCGGCGGCGGGGTGCCGTGAGCCAAAGCTCGACTCCGGCCCTGGTGGGCGCTTCGGCGCCCACCAGGTCCCCCCAGCGGTCACGGGCGCGGCGGCAAGCGGATTGGCGTCGCCGCCGCCTCGTGCTGCTGCTGATGAGCCCATGGATCCTCGGGTTCTCGATCTTCTTCGGCTACCCGCTCGCGATGAGCGCGTATCTGTCCTTCAACCACTACGACCTGCTCTCGCCGCCCCGCTGGGTCGGCTTTGCGAACTATCACTACCTCTTCCGTGTCGATCCGCAGGTCGGGCCGGCGATCAAGAACACGCTCTGGATGATTGGCATCGCCGTGCCGCTGCAGGTGCTCTTCGCCTTCGGCGTCGCCCTGATGCTCGCGCGCGCGAAGCGCGGCGCCGGCTTCTTCCGGACGGTCTTCTACTTGCCCGCGCTCGCGCCACCGGTGGCCGCGACGCTTGGCTTCGTCTACATCTTGAACCCGGCAACCGGCCCGCTGAACACGATCCTCGGCAAGGTCGGGATCCAGGGGCCGCTCTGGTTCCAGTCACCGCACTGGTCGAAGCCGGCGCTGACGATGCTCGCGCTCTGGGGCGTCGGCAACACGATGGTGATCTTCCTCGCCGCGGTGCTCGACGTGCCCGCGCATCTGTACGAATCGGCCGAGCTCGACGGCGCCGGGCCGTTGCAGCGCCTCCGCTGGGTGACGTTGCCCTCGGTCAGCCCGGTGATTCTCTTCGCGGTCGTCTTCGGCGTGATCCAGGGGCTGCAGTACTTCACTCAGGCCTACGTCGCGGCGAGCATCGCCTCGGGGCAGGCGTCGCAGGCCGGCGACACGCTGAACTCGCTCGGCTATCCCGAGGACTCGACGCTCTTCTATCCCGTGCTGCTCTACCAGCACGGCTTCAACGACTTCCAGATGGGCTACGCGTCGGCGCTCGCGATGCTGCTGCTCGTCGTCTCCTTCGCGGTCACGCTCGTGATCGTGATCAACTCGCGCAAGTGGGTGCACCAGGCGGTGCCGCGGTGACGGCCGTCGCCCGCAGCGCCCCGACGCCGATCGTTCGGCGGCGCGCCTCCGCGGCGTTCCGGCGCAGGCGCCTCCTGCTCGCGGTCGCGCAGCACAGCCTGCTGATCGCGGTCGCGATCGCGTTCCTCGCGCCGTTCGTGTTCATCCTGCTGACGTCGCTGATGACGACGAACCAGGCGCTCTCGGCCAACCTCTGGCCGCACCCGTTCCGGCTCCACAACTTCGTCGACGTCTTCACTAAGGCACCGCTCTGGCGCTGGACGTTCAACACGCTCGTCTACGCGGTGCTCTCGACGATCGGCGTGATCGTCTCGTCCGTCCCTGTCGCCTACGCGCTTGCGCGGCTGCGCTGGCGCGGCCGCAACCTCGCGTTCATGCTCGTGCTGATCGCGCTGATGCTGCCGCCGCAGGTCTCGGTCGTGCCGCTCTACGTGATGTGGGCCAAGCTGCACCTCGTCGGCACGCTCTGGCCGCTGATCGCGCCGAACTGGCTGGGCGATGCGTTCTCGATCTTCCTGCTGCGCCAGTTCTTCCTGACGATCCCCGAGGAGTACCTCGACGCGGCTCGCGTCGATGGCTGCGGCGAGCTTCGCATCCTCTTCACCGTCGTCACGCGCCTCGCGCGGCCGGCGATCGCGGCCGTCGCGCTCTTCTCGTTCCTCTACACCTTCAACGACTTCTTCCTGCCGCTGCTCTACGTCGGCGAGAACTCGAACAACTGGGTCCTCTCGATCGGCCTCGCGCAGTTCCGCTCGTTCCACCAGGTGCAGTGGAACCTGACGATGGCGGCGACGCTGCTCGTGATGGCGCCGGTGATCATCCTCTTCTTCCTCGCGCAGCGCGCATTCGTCGAAGGCGTGACGCTGACGGGAGTGAAGGGCTGATGAAGGTCACCGTCGTCGGCGGAGGCTCGACCTACACGCCGGAGCTCGTCTCGGGCCTCTCGCGGCTCGACGTGAGCGAGTTCGTGCTGCACGACATCGACCCGGAGCGCCGCGAAGTCGTGGGCGGCCTTGCGCGCCGCATGCTCGACCGGCAGGGGTACCGGGGGTCGCTCGAGGTGACCGAAGAGCTCGACCGCGCCGTCGACGGCGCCGACTTCGTGCTCATCCAGATCCGCGTCGGCGGCCAGGCGGCCCGGCTCGTCGACGAGACGGCGCCGCTCCACTGCGGGTGCATCGGCCAGGAGACGACGGGCGCGGGCGGGCTCGCGAAGGCTCTGCGCACGGTGCCTGTCGTCCTCGAGATCGCCGACCGCGTGCGCCGGCGCTCGAACGGCGCGTGGATCGTCGACTTCACGAACCCGGTCGGGATCGTCACGCGGGCCTTGCTCGACCACGATCACAAAGCAATCGGGCTCTGCAACGTCGCGATCGGCTTCCAGCGCCAGTGGGCCGAGTGGCTCGGGGTCGAGCCGGCGCGCGTCGTGATCGACCAGGTCGGCCTCAACCATCTGACGTGGGTGCGGCGCGTCCTTCTCGACGGAGTCGACGTGCTGCCGCGGCTGATGGTCGACCACGGCGACGAGATCGCCGAGACGGTCGGCTCGCCCCGGCGCCTGCTCGACGACCTCGGCGGGATCGTCCCGTCGTATTACCTCCGCTACTTCTACGCACACGACGAGGTGCTCGTCGAGCAGCTCGACGGTGTGCCGCGCGCGCAGGCCGTCGCCGAGATCGAGCGCGAGCTGCTGCAGATGTACCGAGACCCGAATCTGGTCGAGAAGCCCGCGCTGCTCGAGCAGCGCGGCGGCGCGTTCTACAGCGAGGCGGCACTCGGGCTCGTCTCGTCGCTCGTCTCCGGCGACGGAGCCGTGCATGAGGTCGACATCCGTAACCACGGCGTGCTCGCCGGGCTGGCCGACGACGACGTCGTCGAGGTGCCGGCGCGCGTCACGCAGACCGGTGCCCAGGCATTGCCGCAGCCTCCGCTCGCGCCCGAGCTGCTCGGATTGACGCAGCACGTCGCCGCGTACGAGCGCCTTGCGCTGCAGTCCGCGCTCTCACGTGACCCGGTCGACGTCCGCAAGACGCTGCTCGCCCATCCGCTGATCGCTCAGTACGCGATCGCCGAGCAGCTGCTCGACCACATGGTCGCCGAGGTGCTCGCGTGATCCTGGCGGTCGACGGCGGCAACTCGAAGACCGACCTGGCCCTGATCGGTACCGACGGTGGTTTGCTCGCGCACGCCCGAGGGCCGCTCAGCTCGCCGCATCACCTCGGGCTCGACGGCTGCGTCGCCGTGCTGCAGCAACTCGTCGAGGAGATCGGGCTCGACGGACGCCGGGCCGACGTTGCGAGCGTCCTGCTCGCCGGGATCGACTTTCCCGAGGAAGAGGCAGAGCTGCAGCTGGCGCTCGACGCCCGCAACTGGGCGGTCACGACCCACGTCGGCAATGACACGTTCGCCGTCCTGCGGGCGGGGACGGAGCAGGGGTGGGGCGTCGCGATCACCTGCGGCGCGGGAATCAACTGCGTCGGCGTCTCGTCCGACGGCCGGCATGTGCGGTTCCCGGCGCTCGGGCCGACGACCGGCGATTGGGGCGGCGGCTACGACGTCGGCGAAGCGGGGCTCTGGGCGGCCGCGCGGAGTGAGGACGGTCGCGGCCCCTCGACAGAGCTCGAACGGCTTGTGCCGGCGGTCTTCGGGCTCGACTCGCCGCTCGAGGTCGCCCGTCAGATCCACCGCGGTCTGATCGAGGGCCGCAGCCTGGTCAACGTCGCGCCGGTCGTGCTGCGCGCGGCCGCGGACGATGCGGTCGCGGCGTCGATCCGCGACCGGCTGGTCAGCGAGATCCTCGCGCTCGTTCGCGCAACGGTGACACGGCTCGGCCTCGAGCGGGACCAGGTCGAGATCGTCGTCGGCGGCGGCCTGATGCGGGCCGCCGACGCCGAGTTGATCAGCCGCATCGAAGCGGGATTGCGCGAAATCGGCGCCGACCTCGTCCTGCGCCGCACCACGCTGCCGCCGATCGTCGGCGCGGCACTGCTCGGCCTCGACGCAGTCGGTGCCGGGCCTGACGCGCAGCAACGCGCGCGGGAAGAGCTTGTGACAGCGGTCGAGCGAGTCGAGCGAAAGACGGAGGCGGTCTGATGGCAAACGTGCGCTACGAGCAGGCGACCAGGATCTACGCCGGCACCGACGCGCCGGCCGTCGACGCGCTCGACCTGAAGATCGACGACGGCGAGTTCCTGGTCCTCGTCGGGCCGTCTGGGTCCGGCAAGACGACCGCCCTGCGGATGCTGGCGGGACTCGAGGAAGTCGACGCCGGCGCGATCTTCATCGGCGACACCGAGGTGACAGATCTCGCCCCGAAGCGGCGCGACGTGGCGATGGTCTTCCAGAACTACGCGCTCTATCCATACCTCACCGTCGCCGCCAACATCGCGTTCCCGCTCCGCATCGCGCGCGTCCCGAAGGAAGAGCGCGAGCGGAAAACACTCGAGGTTGCGCAGATGCTCGGGCTCGAGCCGTACCTCGAGCGGAAGCCCGGCCAGCTCTCCGGCGGCCAGCGCCAGCGCGTCGCGATGGGGCGCGCCGTGATCCGCCAGCCGAGCGTGTTCCTGATGGACGAGCCGCTCTCGAACCTCGACGCGAAGCTGCGGGTGCAGATGCGAGCCGAGATCGCGGCACTGCAGGCCCGGCTGAAGACGACAACGGTGTACGTCACGCACGACCAGTCCGAGGCGATGACGCTCGGCGACCGCGTCGCGGTGCTCGGCGACGGGCGCCTGCAGCAGTGCGACACCCCGCGCGGGCTCTACGAGCGCCCCGCGAACATGTTCGTGGCCGGCTTCATCGGCTCGCCGGCGATGAACCTCTGCCAGGTCGGCTGCACCAACGGCTCGGTCGAGCTGGGCGGCGTCTCGTTCCCGCTGCCGGTCGGCCTCTCCCCGAGCGAGGTCGTGGTCGGGCTGCGCCCAGAGGCGCTCGAGGTCGCGAGCGAAGGGATCGCCGCCGAGGTCGAGGTGGTCGAGGAGCTCGGCGCTGACGCGTACGTCTTCGCGTCGGCGGAGATCGGAAAGCTCGTCGCGCGTGTCGAGACCAAGCGGGCGCCCGAGCGCGGGGCGAAGATCCGGCTGCGGCCGCTGCCGGACGCGGCGCACTTCTTCGACCACGAGACAGGCGTGCGGCTGACGGTGTGACGCTCACCGCTTGCGTTCCGGCCGCAGGTACCCCAAGATCGACCCAACCGAGCGACGAGGTGGACGATGCCGTTTTCCTGGGTCAGGGTCCCGAGCAACACGAGCCACAAGATCCGTGAGTGCGCGGGTGACGATCATTCGAAGGTGCGTTTCAAGGCTGCGGTCGAAGAGGTCGTCGTGACCGACGGCGGCGGCGTCCACAAGATTCTGTTCGAGGGGAGCGGCAAGTTCGCACACGTGCACATCTCCTGGGAGACGATCGAGCAGAAGCGCAACATCGTGCTCGACCTCGAGGCGACGGAAGTCGTCGACCTCTATGAGGCCGAGGAGATCGATGAGCTGATCGCCGAGCGCCACTCCGGAAGCTGACGGTAAAGCGGCAGGGTCGTGCCCAGCCTCCCGACCGGTACCGTCGCCAGGTCTTTTAACGGATGAGAGTCGTCTAGCCTCCGATTGTGATCGTTTGCCCGAGGTGCGGCCGCGAGTGCGCCAGCGAGTTCAAATTCTGCCCTCATTGTGGTGCTTCTTTCGACCCGATCGAGCCCCGCCGCGAATCCCGCAAGGTTGTCACTGTCGTCTTTTGTGACGTGATCGGGTCGACGGCTCTCGGAGAGCGGCTCGATCCTGAGAGCCTACGGGGCGTGATGGCGCGTTACTTCGGCGCCATGCGACAGGTGATCGAGCGCCACGGCGGCACCGTCGAGAAGTTCATCGGGGATGCGGTGATGGCGGTGTTCGGGGTGCCAGTCCTGCATGAGGACGACGCGCTGCGGGCCGTGCGGGCCGTCTTTGAGATGCGGGAGGTGCTCGTCTTCCTGAACGAGGAGTTGAAGGTCGACTATGGGACGACGCTCGCCGTTCGGATCGGGGTGAACACGGGTGAGGTAGTGACAGGGACGGAGGAGAGTCTGGCTACCGGTGATGCTGTTAACGTCGCGGCCCGGCTCGAACAGGCTGCGCCGCCAGACGAAATCGTGATCGGCGCAGAGACGCTGGCGCTGGTTCGGGATGCAGTCGAGGTGGAGGCGCTTGCGCCGTTGGAACTCAAGGGGAAGTCTGAACCGCTTCCTGCCTTTCGTCTGGCCGGGTTGCGTCAGGGTGCGCCTGGGTTCAACCGCCGCACCGATGCTCCGATGGTCGGACGTGCACGGGAGCTGCGGCGAATGGAAGACAGTTTCGGGCAAGCAACCGCGGATCGCTCGTGTCAACTGTTCACCGTCCTCGGCGCAGCGGGTGTAGGTAAGTCGCGTTTGGCAGCGGAACTTAGGGCAGGGAGCGATGCGACCGTGTTGCAGGGCCGCTGCCTCGATTACGGCGATGGAATCACTTATTGGCCCGTCGTGGAGGTGTTGAAGCAACTCCTTGGAAACGAGGCAGCGGAAGGGCTGAGTGCGCTCGGCGTCGACCAAATGACAGCTGCGAGGATTTTGGGTCTGCTCGGGGACGCTAGAGCGGAAAGCTCGTCGGAGGAGATAGCGCGCGCAGTTCGCGAGGTATTTGAGGCAGCCGCGCGCGAGCGTCCCCTTCTGGTTGTGTTCGACGACATCCATTCCGGCGAACCGACGTTCCTAAAGCTGATCGAGCACGTCGCTGACCTGAGCCGAGACGCTCCGATATTTCTGCTGTGTCTCGCACGACCCGAGCTCCGTGATCGCAGGCCGGACTGGGCCGGTGGGTTGCTCAACGCGACGACGGTCTTGCTCGAGCCGCTGTCGCGCAGCGAGACTGACGATTTGATCCGCGAACTGCTGGGATCAAAGGCGTTGTCAGAGCCCCTTCGAGCGCGGATCGCAGACGCGGCGGATGGAAACCCGCTATTCGTTGAAGAGATGCTCGTGATGCTGCGCGAGAGTTTGAACGGCGATTTGAGTGTGCCGCCGACGATCCAGGCGCTGCTCGCAGCGCGGCTTGACCAGCTCGAGCCTTCGGAGCGCGCGGTACTCGAGCGTGGCTCGGTCGAAGGGAAAGTCTTCCACAGGTCTGCCGTGCTGGCGCTTGCTCCGGAGGAGGCAGACCTCGAGTCGCGTCTGACATCGCTTGTACGCAAGGAGCTCGTGCGGCCGGAACGCGCCACTTTGCCGGGCGAAGAGGCATACCGTTTCCGTCATCTGCTGATCCGCGACGCAGCCTACGAGGCGCTCCCCAAGTCGTTGCGCGCGGAGCTACACGAACGGTTTGCGGACTGGCTCGAGCTGCGGGGAAACGACCTGGTTGAGCAGGAGGAGGTTGTCGGCTATCACCTGGAGCGCGCCTATCGCTACCGCATCGAACTCGGGCCGCTCGATGAGCACGGCCGCGAGCTAGCGGCGCGCGCGGCGGATCGTTTGGGCTCAGCCGGGAAACGTGCGAACGACCGTGGGGACGCCTCAGCTGCGGCGAGTCTGCTCGGACGCGCCACGGAAATGCTCTTGGGTAACGATGCCGTCAGGCTCGCACTTCGGATCGAGCTCGGTCGGGCTTTGCAGGAGTGCGGAGAGTTGGAAAGCGCGGCCGCTGTCCTTGCTGAAACCATTGACGAGGCCGCGCTGCGCGGCGATGCCCGTCTTGAATCGCTCGCGCGCGTTCAGCGCGTTTACGTGGCTGTGGCAGTGGGAGGCGACATGACTGCAGCACTGGGCGAAGCACGGCGTGCCGTCACCGCATTGGCCGACTGCGGCGACCAAGCCGCTCTTGCTCAAGCTGAGACGCTGCTCGGGACACTGCAGTTCTGGCTCGGCGACTTGGCGACCGCGGAGGTCTCGCTCCAGCAGGCGCTCGAACACGCGCGCAGCGGCGGTCGCCCCCGAGAAGAGGCGGAGGCGCTCTCATGGCTTCTTGTCGTCGCCCACTTCGGGCCGATGCCCGTTCAGGAAGGACTCCAGCTCTGCGAGATGCATCTCGAGCAGATGCGAGGAACTCGGAGCATGCTCGAGGCCCAGTCGCTGCTTTCGAGCGGAGTCTTGTACGCGATGGGTGGCGAGTTCGCCCAAGCCCGAGCCTTCGTCGGCGAGGCGTTGTCGATCAACCTCGAGCTCGGCAACCGGGTCACCTGGGGGGCGCAATCGGCCGAGGCAGCAAGGGTCGAGCTGCTCGCCGGTGATCCTGCCGCGGCCGAGCGGGTGGCGCGAGCAGCCTACGAGACACTCGCGGACCTGGGCGAAAAGGGTTATCTGTCTGGCCTAGCGCCGCGCCTCGCTCGCGCGATCTGCTTACAAGGTCGCTACCAGGAGGCCGAACACTTCACACGAGCAAGCGAGGCGGCGGCGGCCTCCGACGACGTCGCGTCGCAGGGCGAGTGGCGGGCAGTCCGCGCCCTCATCTGCGCCAGAACGGGAGAGCTTGACGCAGGCGAAAAACTCGCCCGCGAAGCCGTGCAACTCCTCGAGCGGACTGACTATGTCGACCTGCACGCCGACGCACTCGTCGGCCTCGCAGAGATCCTTCAACTCAGCGACCAAACTGAACCGGCCAAGACAAGCGCGCACAAAGCTCTTCAGCTCTACGAACAAAAAGGCAACGTCGTCTCAGCCGGCCAAGCAAGAGCTCTGATCGAACGACTCAAAAACGACTCCGCCCTGAACTAACACCTGGCACACCAAGCATGGCGCGGCTTTGGTGACGGTAGGGAGGGTGGCCGCCTTGCGGGTCGGAAGCATTCCTGTCTCTCTGCATCTGGGGTGCAGCGCGCGGCTAGCCGGCGGCGAGGCGGTCGTGGAAGGAGCGTGCGGTCTCGATCGGTAGGTCGCCGGCGAGCTGAAGAAGGTGGTGGTCGCCGGAGACGAGAACGGCGTGTGCGTTCTCGGCGAGCGCGAGGAGGTAATCGTCGCCTGGATCACCGGAGCGGTAGGAGCCGGCCTCTGGATCGGGTGCGACGATCGCGGCGACACGAAGGAGAGACACGAACTCGGCTGCGTCTTCTGTCGGGATGCGGCGGCGGAGTTTCGGGTAGGCGAGCGCGCGTTCGAGTTCGCTGAGCAGCGCCTCGGAGACGACGAGTTCGAAGGCGCCGCCGAGCCAGCGGCTAATGATCTGTGCTGGTGCGCCGCTCCGTGAAAGCAGAGCGGCGATGAGGATGTTCGGGTCGAGAACGGCGCGCACTAACGGCGGCGCGGCCGCGTCTTGTGCTGTGCCTCCGTGGCGAGCTCGACCGCCTCGTTCTCGCCGATGTCGTCACGCTGCCAGAGGCGCTCGAGCAGGTCGAGGCCAAGCTCACGGCGTAGGGCGTCCTCGATCACTTCGCCGTCTCCTTTGCCGATGCGCGCGCCACGGACCTTCACCGCCCGTAGTACCTCTTCGTCGATTGTCAGGGTCGTCCTCACCTTCGCCATCTCAGCATCATAGCATCATAGCATCATCACGGTGCACGACCTGACGTCGCCCAACATTCGGCGTTAGCCTGGATCCATGCAGAAGCGCAGCATGGGGCTCCGCCTCGAGGTGGCCGGGGTCGCCGGCCTCTCCGAGCTCGAGCAGATCGACAGGTTGACCGCCGAGCAGTACCTCGGAGACTGACCGCGAGCGGCCGGTCGTGCCCAGCCTCCCCGCCGGAACCGTCACTCTTCTCTTCACCGACATCGAAGGGTCGACGAAGCTCGCCCGGCGGCTCGGTGACGGGTACCGCCACGTACTCGCAGCGCATCGGAATGCGCTCCGCAGCGCGTTCGCCGAGCACCGCGGGATCGAGGTCGACACGCAGGGCGACTCGTTTTTCGTCGCCTTCGGTCGCGCGCACGATGCCGTCGCCGCCGCTGCAGCAGCGCAGCTCGCGCTTGCGGGCGACGACGTCCGCATTCGCATCGGCGTGCACACCGGCGAGCCGACACTCGCCGAGGGCGGCTACTACGTCGGCGTCGACCTCTCGCGGGCGGCGCGCATCTGCGCAGCCGCGCACGGCGGCCAGGTCCTACTGTCGCGTGCGACCCGCGACCTTGTGGGCGACGACGTCGAGATCCGCGACCTCGGCGAGCACCTGCTCAAGGACATCGACACGCCGGAGCGTCTGTACCAGCTCGTCGTCCACGGCTTGCCGCAGCGCTTCCCGTCGCCGCGCGCCGCGTCTCCCGGCAACCTGCCACGTACACGCACCGGCTTCTACGGGCGGCGTTCCGAGCTCGACGACATCCGGCGCCTGCTCGCCGGCGACGCTCCCGTCGTCACGCTGACCGGGCCGGGCGGCGTCGGCAAAACGCGGCTCGCCGTCGAGGCGGCGAGGGAGGCCAGTGACACGTTCGAGGACGGTGCCTTCTTCGTCTCGCTCGCCGCGGCCCGTGCGTCCGACCTCTCAGCGGCGCTCGCACAGACGCTCGAGATCACCGAGCAGGCCGGCGAGTCGGCGATCGAGGCGCTGCACCGGCGGCTCGAGTCGAGCCAGGTGCTGCTCGTGCTCGACAACTTCGAGTCGGCCCTCGACGCAGCGCCGCAGGTCGCCGCCCTGACCGAGCACTGCCCACGGCTGAAGGTGCTCGCAACGAGCCGCGAGCGGCTGCATCTCGGCGCCGAGCACGAGTACCGGCTCCACCCGCTCGCCGAACATGACGCCTCCGACCTATTCGCCGCGCGCGCGTCGGCCGCCCGGCCCGATCTCGACGTGGAGGCGCAGCGCGCCGACGTGGCCGCGATCTCGCGGCAGCTCGACGGCCTCCCACTCGCGCTCGAGCTTGCCGCCGCCTGGGCGCGTGTCCTGCCGCTCGAGACGATCCTCGGCCGGCTCGGCGAGCGCCTCTCCTTCCTGACCGGCGGCGCGCGCGACCTCCCCGAGCGGCAGCGAACTCTGTCGGCGACGATCGACTGGAGCTACCGGCTGCTCGACGACGAGGAGCAGCGCACCTTCCTGACGCTCGCGGTCTTCGCAGGGGGCGCCTCGCTCGAGGCGGTCGAGAGCGTGATCGCGGCGCCCGGCCGCACACTCGAGCTCCTTACCTCGCTCTGCGACAAGAGTCTCCTGATCAGCCGCACGGCCGACGACGGCTCGCCGCGCTTCGTGATGCTCGAGACGATCCGCGAGTTCGCGTTCGCCCGCCTCGCCGAGCTGGGGCGCGAGACCGAGACGCGGCGCCTGCATGCCCACTACTTCCGTGACCTGGCTGCGAGTGCCGAGGCCGAGATTCAGGGGCCGCTCTCGCGCCGCGTGTTGCAACGGCTCACGGTCGAGCACCACAATCTGCGCACCGCGCTCTCCTGGTCGGAAGACACCGGCGACGGCGAGACCCTGCTGCGGCTCGTGGGGGCCCTCTGGCGGTTCTGGTACGTGCGCGGTCACCTGACCGAGGGCCGCTCGTGGCTTGAACGCGCGCTGGCCGACCACGACCAGCCGGAGGCGCGGCGCGCTCCGGCGCTTCGCGGCGCGTCGGTGATCGCCGCGATCGCCGGCGACCTCGAGGCGGCGCGGGGCTTCGCAGAGGAGCTCGTCGACGCGCGGCGCTCGCTCGGCGACGACGAAGACATCGCGGGCGCGCTGGTCGTGCTCGCGAACGTCACGGCCGCGCTCGGCGAGCAGGACGGCGCGGCCGGGATCTACAGCGAGGCAGCAACCCATGCGCGCCGTGCGGGCGCGCGTCCGGCGCTGGCCGGGATCATGAGCAACTTCGGTTATCTCGCGCTGCTGCGGCACGATCCTGCCGCCGCGCGCGCGACCTGCCGCGAAGCGGCTGCGCTCTTCGAAGAGCTCGGGTTTGGTGAAGAGGCGGCGGGCGCCTGGCTGAACGTGGCTGCGGCCGAGCTCCTCCTCGACGATCTCGACGCCGCTCGCGCCGCCTTCACCCGCAGCCTCGACGGCTACGTCGACCTGCAGCACGCCGAGGGCGTCGCCTACTGCCTCGACACGGCGGCCGCCATCGCGGCGCAACGGGGAGACGCGAGGCGTGCCGCGATCCTCGCCGGAGCCGCCGGCGCCGCGCGCGACCGCACCGGCGGATCACTGCCGCCGGTCGAGCAGCGCCTCCGCGACGAGACCGTCGCGACCGTCGCCGCGGCGCTCGGGGCGGAGGCGTTCACAACTGCACTAGCCGAAGGTGCGGCTTTTCAGCAGGACGAGGCGGTCGCGCTCGCACGCGAGTGACATATAAGGAGACGGTGACTCTTGTCCGGATCAGCGACCCGGGCCTGATCGACCTGATTTGCGCCGACCTGCAGGATCGCGACGACGTGCTCGCCGAGCGCGCCGGTGAAGACCTGGTCGAGATCGACATCGTCGGTTCCTACGGCGAAGAGGGAATGCGCCTCGCGACCCACCTGCGGGTGCAGGCCTGGGCGGCGGCTCAGCGGGCGCGCGGCATCG
This sequence comes from uncultured Actinomycetes bacterium, assembly GCA_963847845.1. Taxonomy (GTDB): domain Bacteria; phylum Actinomycetota; class Thermoleophilia; order Gaiellales; family Gaiellaceae; genus PALSA-600. The sequence continues at coordinate 289,440 of CAWKBI010000002.1, read as the reverse complement.
ACGTCCGCGTCGAAGTCGTCGAGTAAATCGTCACACTTTTGTTGCACTCCACTGGCTGAAACAGCCGATGACAGCCGGGATTTGCTCCGGTTACATGATGGCGTGGCCGCGACCGAACTCGAACTGCTCGACGACGACGACGGACTTCCTCTTCGAGCCGGTTGCCTGGGATCTGGCGATGGAGATCGGGCTCCGCGTCGATCCGGAAGCAGACCGCGAGGCGCTCGATGAGCTCGCGGATGCGATGCTCGTCTGGGCGGACGACGCCGAGTCGGAGCGGCTCACCGACGTCGCCGTCGCTGCGGTCTGGAGCGGCGAGCTCGCGGCCCTGATTCGCGACGGGTTGGCGCGCGTGGCCGAGCTCGGCGGCGAGTGGCGGTCGGCGGCGACCATCGCGCTTGCGGACGTTGAGCAGCTGTCGTCGGGCGCCGAGGTGGTGCGGGCTGTTGTCCAGCACCTCGCGATGCAACTCTCGCAGCAGGATCACCCGCCGTTCTTCTGCGTCTGTTGCGTCGACGAGATTGTTGCAACGGCGCCTCGTTCGAAGCGTCGCGAGCTCGCCCGTCGGGTTGCGGTCGTCACGCGACGCAACGCCGCGATACCCGAGACGGAGCTTCGCGCAGTGCTCGCGACAGCGATTTCCGAGCCTCCGGTCCGGCGGCTCGCGTCGCTGGCACGGCGCCGGGCCGTCCGTGCCCGCTTGGGACGTGTCGGCAGGCTGGCCCGTAAGTCGATGCCGGAGCTCGCCGCCGAGCTCGAAGCGATCGGCGCCGAGCCACTGCCCGAGCAACCCGAGGAAGACGACATTTGGTGTGAGGTCTGTGACCTGCTGCTCTCGAATCTCGTCCGGCCGGAGCTGAACTAGAAGGTGTATGACGAATGAACTACAATTTCGGGAGATGGCGGACAACGCTATTTCCGTAAGACTTGACGAGGATTCACAGCTGGCGCTCCAGCGGCTGATGGAACGCGGTCTCTCTCAGTCCGATGCGATCCGCCGCGCGCTGATCGACGCAGCACGGGTAGCGCGGCGAGAGCAGGTTCGAGCGGATGCCGAGCGAGTCGCGGCCGACGCCGGCGACCGTGCGGTGATTGCCGACGTCCAAGAGTTCATGGATCACCTTGCACCGTGGTGACGTCGTGGCTCTGCCGGCGCTCCGCGCGACCGGGCACGAGCAACAAGGGAGGCGGTACGGAGTCATTCTGCAAGCAGACGATCTTGGACAGCTTTTGACGGTGATCGTGGCTCCAACCTCGACAGCTGCAGCACCGGCGGCCTTCCGACCCGAGATCGAGGTGGAGAGGCGCCGGACGAAGTTGCTCGTGGAGCAGTTGCGCGCCGTTGACCGTACGCGGCTTGGTCGGAGGGTCGGCCGTCTTTCGGCGCTCGAACTACGAGCGGCGGACGAGGCGCTGAAGGACGTCCTCGGTCTGTTCTAGCGCGGATCGACGAGCAGGTCGGCGAACGCCGCCGAGCGTCTTGCCGAACTCCCACCACCCCTGCAGCTGTGGCTTGACGATTGCGGTCGAGCGGCCGTAGGCGATCGGGATCAGCGCCGCCTGCTCGGCGACGGCCATGCGGTCGGCGGCGTGGTACAGCTCGAGGCGCTCGCGGTCGCGGCGCTCCTGACGAGCTCGTTCGACCAGCTCGTCGAACGGTGGGTGCGCGTAGCCGCCCTCGTTCGTCTTCGACTCTGAATGCAGCAGCAGACGAAGGTAGTACTCCGGGTCGCTGTAGCCGGGGAGCCAACCGGTGACGACGATCGGCGCGATGAACTCCTCCCACGGCCGCGGTGTCTGCCACGCCTGATCGGGCGTCCAGGTCGGCGTCTCGACGCGCAGGCCGAGCACCTCCGACCAGCCGCGGGCGACGACCTCGATGATGTCCGCCCACGCCTCGAGTCCTGCCAGGCGGACCGTTCCGTCGATGCCCGAGGCGGCTAGCAAAGCCCGTGCCTTGTCGGGGTCGTAGCGCGGGACGATGTCCGGCGTGTGGCCCTGCAACGCCGGCGGGACGAGCCCACCGGTGGCGACGAGCAGGTTTTCGAGCAGATGCTCGCCGAGCTCATCGCGGTCGATCGCATGTGCGAGCGCGAGCCGGAAGTCCCTGTTCGAGACCATCGGATCGGAGTGGTCGAACGCGAGGTAGGCCGTCCACGCGGCCGGCCCGATCACGGTGTCGGCGGCGGGCGCACCGGTGACGCGGTCGGCGAGGCGCGGCGTGTAGCGAACAGCGACGAGGTCGAGCTCGTCGCTCTCGTAGCGGGGGATCGCGTCGGCGATGCTGCTCCGCACGATCTCGAAGCGCTCGATGTTGCCGCAGCGAAAGACGTTCGCGTAGTCCGTGCGCCGCTCGAGCACCAGGCCGTCCTCGTCACGCTCGGCGATCGCATACGGGCCGCTCACGACCTGCTTGCCGGTGGCCGTCCAGTCGTCTCCGTCGCGCTCGATCGCATGGCGCGGCTGCGGGCCGCCGTCGGGGCGGTTCATGACGCTCAGGAAGTACGGCGCCGGCGCCGCCAGCCGGAATTCGACGGTCAGGTCGTCGAGCGCGCGCACGCCGACACTCGACGCGTCGCTCGTGCGGCCGAGGCAGTAGTCCTGGCCATTCTCGAGCACGTAGTAGATCGCCGCCGACGATCCAGGCTGCTGCGGATCGAGCACGCGCTTGATCCCGAACTCGACGTCGTGCGCGGTCAGCGGCGCGCCATCCGACCAGCGCAGGTCGGGCCGGAGCTTGAAAACGTAGCGGAGCCCGTCATCGGCGATCTCCCACGACTCGGCGAGCGACGGCACGATCGTGCGCTCAGGCCACGCCTCGACGAGGCGGTCGAAGAGCTGCATGCAGAGCTGAATGTTCGGCCACGCGATCGCCGAACGCGGGTCGGGGTCGTTCGGCACGAAGCTGCTCGCCATCCGCACCGTCTCCATCGTCGCCGGAGCGGGCGCGCTCGGATGCCACTGGGCGAACGCCCGCTGGTACGTGTCGTTCGCCTCGGCGAAGCGCATCGAAGTGTGCAGCGCGAGCGCGAGCTTGAAGCGCACGAGCGCGACCTCCTGCGACGCGCCGCGACGCTCGAGCAGCGGCAGCAGGACGCGGTAGTGGCCGATTGCCTCGTCGAGCGCGTACTCCTGGCGCGCCTTGTCGCCCGCGCGCATCAGGTAGTCGACCGCCTTCTCCTCGTCCGCCGCTGCGAGCCAGTGGTGGGCGAGCAGCGCGGGCGAGTCGTCGGCCGAGTCGGTGCGCCCCTCGAGCCAAAGCGCCGCTTCGCGATGGAGGCGCCTGCGCTCGCTGCCGATGATCGTGCGGTACACGGCCTCCTGAATCAGGATGTGCTTGAAGCGAAACTCGGGCTGCGGCCAGCGGCGACTCTGCCGCAGCAGGTCGAGGCGCTGTAGCTCGCGCAGCGGATCGCGGAGCTGCTCCTCGCCGCCCGCGACCCCGGCAAGCAGGGCGAGCGTGAAGTTGCGGCCGAGCACCGAAGCGGCGGTCAAGGCCTCGCGGCACTCGGCCGTCAGGCGGTCGACGCGTGCCAGGATCACCTTCTCGACCGTCGCGGGCACGTCGATCGCGACATCGTGGTCGAACCGCCAGCCGGTGACCGTCAGCTGCAGAGCGCCGGCGTCGGCGAGCGAGCGGACGAGCTCTTCGAGGAAGAACGGATTGCCCTCTGCCTGCGCCAGTAGCCGCCTCTCGAGCTGGTGAGGGAGCGTGCCTTCGCCGACGAGGGCGAGCAACAGCTCACGCTCGGCGTCGCCCGACAGGGCTTCGAGCTCGATCGCGTGCAGCCGGTGCGGCAGCTGGCGCGCGGCCTGCTCGCGGACGGCCCACGAGGCATGGTCAGGGTCGGGCCGCTGCGTGATCACGAGCAGCACGGCGGCGTCCTCGGTCACGGGCAGCAGCTGCTCGGCGAGTTGCAGCGACGTCTGGTCGGCCCAGTGCACGTCTTCGAGGACGAGCACCAACGGCCCCTTCGAGGCGAGCTTCTCGAGCAGGTGGCGGACGACCTCGAACGTGCGGTACTGCAGCGCCTCGGGCGACAGCTCGGCGAGCCGGCTGGCGAACTCGGGCTCCGCGGTCAGGCCGAGGAGCGCGGCTAGGTACGGGTAGTAGTCGTCGGCTCTCTCGCCGGCGAGCTGGTTGAGCGCGCGGCGGAGCGAAAGGCGGGCGCGCAGCTCCGGATCGTCGAGACCGAGGCCGAGCCAGTCGCGCAGGAGGTCGCGGAACGGCCAGTAGGGCATCGACTCGCCGTAGGAGACGCAGCGGCCCTCGAGCCAGGTGGGCTCCGGCGCGAGGCGCCGCAGCTCGCCGAGGAAGCGGCTCTTGCCGATGCCGGGCTCGCCGGAGATGAAGAGGATCGAGCCGGCGCCCGCCTTGACGTCGTCGAGCGCGTCGAGCGCGACCTGGAGCTCGGCCTCGCGCCCGACGAGCGGCGTGTCGATCTCCTCGCGGCCCGGGGAGGTCGCACCTTCGACCGCCCACGCCGGCACCGGCTCGGCTTTCCCCTTGAGCGTCAGCGACCGGCGGTCGCCCCAGGCGAACTGCCGCTCGGCGAGTCGCCGCGTCTCGGCTCCCGCGAGCACCGAGCCTGGATCGGCAGCCGACTGCAGGCGTGCGGCGACGTTGACCGCGTCGCCGGTCGCGCCGTACTCGACGCGGCTGCCGGCGCCGACCGGGCCGACGACGACCGGGCCGGTGTTGACGCCGACGCGCACCGCGAATCCCGCGACGGCGAAGCTCCGTTCGACGTCGCGGGCGAACTCGCGAACATCCTCGGTGATCCGCAAAGCGGCTCGTAGAGCGCGTTCCGGGTCGTCCTCGTGCGCGGTCGGGGCGCCGAAGAGGGCGAGGATGCCGTCGCCGGCGAGATCCTTGACCGTGCCGCCGAACTCCTCGACGGCGTGGACCATCCGGCCGACGGCCTCGCCGACGACCAGCCGCGCCTCCTCCGGATCGAGCGCCGCTGTGAGCGCCGTCGAGCCGACGAGGTCGGCCGACAGGGCGGTGACGACGCGGCGCTCCTCGCGCATGGAAGGATTGACGCTCACACCGAGATTGTGCGCGAAATGAGTCGGAGAGCGCTCGGAGAGACCCGTCAGGACCCCGGCGTACACTGACCCCTCCGCGATGGCCCAGGCTGATTTCGTCCACCTCCACGTTCACTCCGAGTACTCGATTCTCGACGGTGCGTGCAGGGTCCCGGACCTCGTTGCGAGGGCCGCCGAACTCGAGATGCCGTCGGTCAGCCTCACCGATCACGGCTCGATGGCAGGTGCCGTGCAGCTCTGGAAGACGACGCGGGGAACCGGCGTCAAGCCGCTGATCGGATGCGAGGTCTACGTCGCCGCGAACCGCAAGGCCCACGAGAAAGGCAACGCCCACCTGACGCTGCTCGCGGCCGACAACACGGGCTACTCGAACCTGATCAAGCTCTCCTCGCTTGGCTATCTCGAGGGCTATTACTACAAGCCGCGCGTCGACTGGGACCTGCTCTCGAGCCCATTCCGAGGGACTGATCGCGCTTTCCGGCTGCCTCTCGGGTCGCGTCTGCAAGGCGCTCGAGGAGAGCCGCGTCACGGACGCCGAGGGCGAGCTCGACCATCTTTCGCAGGTCTTCGGGCGCGACAACGTCTACGTCGAGCTGCAGAACGCGCATCTCGACGTGCAGGCGCGGATCCTGCCGCAGCTGATCTCGCTCGCCGAGAAGCAGGGGCTGCCGACGGTCGCGACCGGCGACGTGCATTACCTACGGGACACTGACGCGCGCGCCCACGAGGCGCTGCTCTGCATCCAGTCCGGCGACTCGCTCAAGAACCCGGAGCACTGGAAGTTCGAGACCGACCACTTCTACTTCAAGACACCGGAGGAGATGGCGCTCGACTTCCCCGGCCAGGAAGCTGCGATGCGCCGCACGCTCGAGGTGGCCGAACGCTGCAACGTCGAGATCGAGCTTGGGCGGATCCTCCTGCCGAAGTTCGACGTGCCCGAGGGCCGCGACGCGTTCGACTATCTCGTCGAGCTGTGCGAGCGGGGGCTGCAGCGTCGCTACGACAAGATCACGCCCGAGCTGACCGAGCGGCTCAAGTTCGAGCTGACGACGATCAAGGAGATGGGGTTCACCGACTATTTCTTGATCGTCTGGGACTTCATCGCGTTCGCGAAGAAAAACGGCGTCTCCGTCGGCCCCGGCCGCGGCTCGTCGGCCGGCTCACTCGTCGCCTACACGCTCGCGATCACCGACATCGACCCGATCCGGTACGACCTGATGTTCGAGCGCTTCCTGAACCCGGGCCGCAAGTCGATGCCCGACATCGACATCGACTTCGCCGTCGAAGGCCGTGAGCGCGTCATCAACTACGTGCGCGAGAAGTACGGCGCCGACCGCGTCGCGCAGATCATCACCTTCTCGACGATGGCCGCGCGCGCAGCCGTGCGCGACGCGGGCCGCGTCCTCGAGGTTCCGTACGGCGTCGTCGACAAGATCGCGAAGCTGATCCCCGAGGTCCGGGGCAGATGCTCGACGACTGCCTGAAGCCGGGCGGCGAGTTGCGCAAGGCGATCGACGGCGACCCTGTCGCGAAGGAGATCCTCGACCTGGCGCTGCCGCTCGAAGGGCTGACGCGCGCCGACTCGATCCACGCTGCGGGCGTCGTGATCGGCGCCGAGCCGCTGATCAACGTCGTGCCGCTGCAGCAGAAGGGCGCCGACCAGGAAGTCGTGACGCAGTTCTCGATGAAGGACATCGAGTCGCTCGGCCTGCTCAAGATGGACTTCCTCGGCCTGCGCAACCTCGACGTGATCGTCAAGGCGTGCGAGCTGATCGACAACCTCGACATCTCCGCGATCCCGATGGACGACAAGAAGACCTACGCGATGCTCGCGAAGGGCGACGCGGCCGGCGTCTTTCAGTTCGAGTCGTCGGGCATGCGCGACGCGCTCCGGCAGGTGAAGCCGACCGAGTTCGAGGACCTGATCGCCCTCGTCGCGCTCTACCGCCCTGGCCCGATGGGTTACATCCCCGTGTACGGCAAGCGGAAGGCCGGGGCGGAGGGCGTCACGTACCTCGACCCGCGGCTAAAGCCAATCCTGCGCGACACGTACGGCATCTGCGTTTACCAGGAGCAGTACATGCGGATCGCCCGCGAGCTCGCCGGCTTCTCGATTACCGAAGCCGACGATCTCCGCAAGGCGATCGGCAAGAAGATTCGCGCGCTGATGGACTCGCTCAAGGACCAGTTCCTCGAGGGCGCGGCCGCGCAGAACGTGACCCCCGGCGTCGCGAAGCAGCTGTGGGAGGACGTCGAGAAGGCGGCCGACTACTCGTTCCCGAAGGCACACGCCGCCTGTTACGCCCTGATCGCGTACCAGACCGCATGGCTGCGGGCGAACCATCCGTGCGAGTACATGGCGGCGCTGATCAGCTCGGTCATGAACACGAAGGACCGTGTGCCGATCTACGTCAACGCCTGCCACGAGATGGGCATCGAGGTGCTGCCGCCCGACGTCAATGAGTCCGATGTCGACTTCGCGGTTCGCAGCGGGAAAATCCGGTTCGGGCTGAACGCCGTAAAGGGAGTGGGAGAGGGCGCGGCGCGTGCAGTAATCGCCGCGCGAACCGAGGGCGGCCCGTTCGAGTCGATCTGGGACTTCACCGAGCGGGTCGATCCCTCGGTCTCGAACAAGCGCGTGCTCGAGGCGCTCGTCAAGTGCGGCGCGCTGCCAGGCGCGCGCAAGGGGATGCTGGAGGTGCTCGAGCAGGCGGTCTCGTGGGGGCAAAAGCAGCAGGCCGACCGGCTCGCAGGCCAGGGCTCGATCTTCGATCTCGGGCCGGCGGCGGACGAGAAGCCGCGCCACCATCCCGTCACGCCGACCGACGAGTACGAGAAAAGTGACCTGCTGAAGCTCGAGAAGGAAGTGCTCGGCCTCTACGTCTCGGAACATCCCCTCGCCGCGATCCGCGACCAGCTGCGGCGCAAGTCCGATGCGACGATCGCCGAGCTCGACCGCCGCCGCGACGGCGAGCTCGTCACGGTCGGTGGGATCGTCACGAGTCTGCGCCACATGACGACGAAGCGCGGCGACGCGATGGTCTTCCTCCGCTTCGAGGATGTCACCGGGATCATCGAGACTGTCGTCTTCAACGCGACGTACGAGAAGTCGCGCGAGCTGTGCACGACCGATCGCGTTTTGATCGTGAAGGGCCGGGTCGACCGCAAGGAGGGCGAGACGAAGCTTGTCGCCCTCGACCTGTCGGCGTTCGAAGCCGTCCCCGAGCTGCGTGAGGTGCGCCTGAAGATCGACGCGACGAAAGCGGGCGCGGGCACGATCCGCGAGCTGGCCGCGCTGATCAAGGATTTCCCCGGCGACTCGCCTGTGTACGCCGACATGGTGACGTCGCAGGGCCGAAAGACGTTCGCGTTCGGCGCGCAGTACAAGGTCAAACCGGCACCGGACTTCTACGCCGAGGTGAAGATGATCCTCGGCGAAGCGGCCATCGCCTGAACTCGCGATCTGCGAAGAACGCTAGGCGGAAACGGCGGGCGTGCGATGTAAGAGCGCCGGCGCCCATACCGAAGCCGCGGCGAGGCCGAGCAAGATCGAATATCCGAGATACACCGCCACCGACCACGACGGGCCATTGAAGTGACCCTTGTTGATCAGGGCCCCGAGCAGTTGGAGCGCGGTGACCGCGGTGGTGGCGAGGAGGCCGACGCGTGCCGTCTCAACGGTGTCGGTGCGCGAGAGCGTCCACTGGAGTGCCGCGCCGGAGAGGTACCAGCCGCCGATGACGCGGCCCGTGAGCGGCGTCAGCGACCACGGCCAGTGAGCGCCCACGTCGGTTGGTGCGATGAAGAGCGCGACCCCGATAGCCGCCGAGGCAGCTGCGAAACACAGGAGTGCTGCCCTTGCCCCTGGCGGAATTGGCCGGCCGCGCGAGCTCGGGCTCTCAGAGCGGTGGCGCGTCTCGGAGCGGTAACGGCGCTCCTCAGCGACGAAGACCCAGATCGCTCCGATCGGGCTGACGATATACACGACCAGCCAGGCCCAAGCCGTGGGGTGCGACCAGTTCAGGATGTGGAGATGAAGCAGCGTCGCCAGCAGTTGTGAGACGCCGAAAACGATGATCGCCGGCATGATCACCCGTGCGATCGACCAGCGGTTGAGACGTGCCGCCCACACCGCGCCGGCTCCCGCCAGATAGTTCGCACCCATGAAATTTGGCGTCAACGGATTGCCGATCTTCCAGGCGAAATACGAACCGGTGTCGCTGGCGAAAAGGAAGAGGACGGGGCCTGCGACAACCGCAAGCGCCCCGGCGCCCCAGAGCACGATTATCGTGCCCCGGAAGAGCGGGGACGGGGTGGCCTGCACGTCAGTGATTAACGCACGCGTTGCCGTTAAGGTCAACGGTGAATGTTCGATTCTTTCTACTCGACCGTCGCGCAGGCCTCCTTCACCTTGCTCGGTCTCTGGTGGGTCGTGCTCCAGATCCGCTACGGCCCCTGGATGCGAAACCCCGGAGTACGGAGGGCCGTTTACGACATCTCGCTCTACTTCCTCCTGCCCGGAATGATGAGCCTCATGGCGCTGCTCGCTGCCGATGTCAGCGCGATTTGGCGCATCAGTTTCGCCGTCGCCGGGGCCGTCGGAACGCTCGAATCGGCTCTGTCGATCGCGACCAACCGGGGACGCGACTCACCCTCGCGGCTCGTCGATTTAGGGAACTGGGTGTCACTCGTCCTCTACCCAGCCGTCGGTGCGATCGCCATCAGGCGAACGATCCCGCACGAGATCGGGATCCAGCTGCATCCGCTCGAGGCCGAGGGGATCCTCATCGGCATGCTGCTCTCCGTCGGCGTGCTGCTCGGCGCCGCACTGTTTGTCAAGGTCGACGCTGTCGAGGACTAGCGGCGACCCGAGGGGGGTTCTCGATCAGCTCGTACGCAGGACGTCGCCACGTCGGGCGCTCCGCAAACGCCGGCTCCTGCACGACGAGCAGCCCGCCCGGGGTGAGTCCCGACGCGGCTGCGTCGAGCAGCCGGCGGTAGACGCCGAGCCCGTCGCCGTCCGCAAAGAGCAGCTCCAGGACGAACCTGGTTCGAACCTCGTTCGAACCAGGTTCGCGAGTTTGCGGCCCCGCTTGGAAGCGCGGTTCGTACCGCGCGAACCACGTTCGAACGTGGTTCGCGAGTTTCCTAGACGAAGACCGCGAACTCGTCGAGCGGCTTGCGGCGCAGGTCTGGGTACGTGGCTCCTTCGGCCGGGTAGCCGACCGGGATCAGCAGAAACGGCCGCTCGTTCTCCGGGCGCTCCAGGATCTCGCGCAGGAAGCCCATCGGGGACGGGGCATGTGTCAGCGCTGACAGGCCCTCCGTGTGGAGCGCCGTCAGCAAGAAGCCGACTGCGATCCCGACCGACTCGCGCACGTAGTAATGGCGGCGCTTCGAGCCGTCCGGCTCTCGGTGCCACGCTTGCTCGAAGACGGCGATCAGGTACGGCGCGTCGGTGATGTGCGGTTTCGACGCGTTCGTGCCGATCGGCTTGATCGCCTCCAGGTACTCATCGCTCGCGGGCTCGCGGTAGAGCAGCTCTTCCTCGTGCTCGGATGCGTCGCGGATTCGCTGCTTCGTCGCGTCGTCCGTGACGACAACGAACGTCCAGGGTTGCTGGTTCGCGCCCGATGGCGCTGTGCCCGCGACGCGGAGCGCGTTCTCGATCAGCTCGCGCGGCACGGGACGAGAGGAGAACTGCCGCAGCGACCGCCGTGTCTGCATCAACGCGAGGTGCTTCGCTGACGCCGTCACGCAGCGCGCTCCGCAAACGCAGGCTCGAGCAGCGAGATCTCTTCCGCCGACGCCGCGAGCATGTGGCCGCGCAGCTGCACGACGAGCAGTCCGCCCGGCGTGAGCCGCGAGGCGGCTGCGTCGAGCAGCCGGCGATAGATGCCGAGCCCGTCGCCCTCCGCAAACACAGCCGTCGCCGGCTCCGCCGCCAGGTCCGGATGGAGCGGGCTCTCGTCCCACGGGATGTAGGGGAGGTTCGCCGCGATCACGTCGAGCGAGCGCGGCAGCGGGTCGAGCAGGTCGCCGAGCCGGACGTGCACGCGCGCGGACAGACCCGCGCGCACGGCGTTCGCTCGCGCCAGCCCGACCGCATGCGGATCGACGTCCGTCGCCCACACCTCGGCGTGCGGCGCGCGTACGGCGATCGCCAGAGCCAGCGCGCCTGAGCCGGTGCCGATGTCGGCCACGACCGCGGCCGACGAGCCGACATGCGAGACGACCCGGTCGACCAGCGCCACGCTCGTCACGCGCGGCGTCATCACCACCCCGGGCAGCGATTCCAGCGACAGACCGTCGAATTCGACCAGCATGTCCTCTTTATACCCGATCCGAAGATTTAGAAACCTGTAGCGAGAGCAACACACGGCACGAGGTGTGGTCGAGCAGGCAGTCGCGGGTCTCGCATTGCACCCGGTCGACGGTGACGCCCTCGAGCGCGTGCGCCGCGAGGCCCTGCCACATGCCGCGGTCGATCTCGGCCGCGTCGGGGCGCGCCCGCACGAGCGGCCGCAATGGACAGGTCGGGGTCGCGATCACGGCGCCGCGCTCGCTGACCTCCTCGACCGAGGCCTGGTAGCCGAGACTCCGTACCGCCTCGCACATCCGCTCGAAGCCCACGCGAACCGAGCGCGACGGACGCAGGCCCGCTGACAGCGCGAGCTCTTCGCCGAACGAGACGCCGACCGCCCGCAGACGTTCCGGTCGCCGCCCGGCAGGCAGCGCGTCGACCAGCAGGCCGAGGAGCGACTCGTACCGGCGCGACGGAAACTCGAGGGCCGCGAGCTCCGGCTGCACGGCGTAGACCTTCGCCGGCCGCCCTGCACCCGGGCCAGTCCGGCCCGTGCGGCGTTCATACGTAGCCGCGAGCAGTCCCGCACCGACCAGCCGCTCGAGTCGCGAGCGCGCTACGTTGCGGTGGACGCCTTGCGCGGCGGCGAGCTCGTCGGCGGAGATCGCTCGGGCCTGGGAGCGGGCAAAGACGAGTGCCTGGCGTAGCTCCGGATCGCCGATCGCATCGAGGGCGTTCATCTCTAACGCCAACCTAGCAGGGCGTAGAAAAGCTCAACCAGCCGAAAGGCCAGTGGTGGAAGCCGTAAACAGTCCGTTAAATCAGCAGATCCCCCGGTATAGGGAGAACCAACTCGTTCGTTTTACCGAACTAGATGACCGAGGAGGACAGACCTAGATGCCGACCGTAGAGACAAACGTTCGCCCGACTGAGCAAGAGCTCGTCGAACTGTGGCGGGCAACTGAGCTCGAGCGGGCCGGCTACCCACCCGCTGCCGCACATGAGCTCGCTTCCCGCACCGACGTCGATCTGCACCGCGCCGTCGAGTTGCTGCAGAAGGGCTGCTCTTCGGAGCTGGCCGTCGCAATTCTCCGTTAGCTCGTAAGAACGACACGAACCTGGTTCACCTCGAGTGGGCCAGGTTCGACCCGTGGACCTGCTTGACTTGCGCGGATGCTTGCCTTCATCCCGAGCCCGCACACGGGCGTCGTCTCGATCGGCCCGCTGACGCTCCACCTGTACGGGTTGACGCTGCTCGTCGCGATCCTCGCCTGCATCGCGCTCACCGGCAAGCGTTGGGTCGCGCAGGGCGGCGACTGGGAGCTCGTGACCCGGGTCGCCGTCTGGGGCGTCGCCTTCGGCGTGGTCGGTGCCCGGCTCTACCACGACATCACGTCGTGGAACGAGGTGCCGACACCGAAATGGCAGGGCATCTTCGAGGTCTGGAAAGGCGGCCTCGGTATCTGGGGCGGCATCGCGCTCGGCGCGCTCGTCGGCTCGATCGTCGTCCGTCGGGCTGGAGCGAACGTCGCGGTCTTCCTCGACGCCGCGGCGCCGGGGCTGCTGCTCGCGCAGGGGATCGGCCGCCTCGGCAACTGGTGGAACCAGGAGCTCTACGGCAAGCCGACCGACGTCGCGTGGGCGCTCAAGATCGACGCCGCCCACCGGCCCGTGCAGTACTTCGACCGCGGCACCTTCCAGCCGACCTTCCTCTACGAGCTGATCTGGGACGTCGTCGGCGTCGCCTTGCTGCTTTACGTCGCCCGCCGCTTCCGGATCAAGCCACCCGCGCTGTTCGCGCTCTACGTCGCCTGGTACACGTTCGGCCGCTTCTTCGAGGAGTTGCTGCGGATCGACCCGGCGCACCACATCGCGGGTCTGCGCCTGAATGCCTGGGTCTCGATCATCCTCTTCGTCGCCTCCGTCGCCTACTTCATCTGGCACCAGTTCTACGGCGGCCGGGAGAAGAAACCGCCGCCGCCCGAGCACCGGCCGGCGATGGCGATCCCGAAGAGCCGCGTCCGGTAGCGGCAGTACCCTCCTTGGGTGGCCCTGGCCGTCCGCGAGCTTGAGCTGGACCTCGACGCGTTCGAAGGGCCGTTCGACCTGCTGCTCTCCCTGGTGCTCCGCGAGGAGCTGCCGCTGCGCGAGGTCGACCTCGCCGAGATCGTGATCGCCTTCGTCGCGAACCTTGCCGACCGCGGTGACCTCGATCTCGACGCCTGTGGGGAGTTCCTCGTCCTGATCTCAGCGCTGCTCGAGCTGAAGGCGCGAGCCATGTTCCCGGAGGAGGACGCCGAGCTTGCCGAGCTCGAGCCCGAAGAAGCGGCCGAGGAGCTCGCTCGCCGGCTCGCGGAGTACCGGCGGGCCAAGGAGGCCGCTCACATGCTGCGCGACCGACTCGACCAGCGCCGCGACCTCTTCTTCCGGCTCGGGCCGGCTCCGCTTGCGCCGCGGCCGGAGCGCAAGCTCGCCCAGCAGGAACCCGAGAGCCTCGCCGCGGCCTTGCGCGTGCTCGCGACACCGCCGCCGCAGCCGTCGACCACCCATATGGCTCTGCGCTTCCCGCCCGTCGCGCAGTTCCTCGACCGCTGGCGGGCATTACTTCGCCGCCGCGCACGCTTCGACTTCGACCAGGAGGTCGAGGGGCTGTCGCGCGTCGAGATCGCCGTCGCCTTCCTGGCGCTGCTCGAGCTGCGCAAGCAGGACGAGATCGCGATCGCGCAGGCTTCGCCCTTTGCACCGATAAGGATTTCCCGTGCCGACGCCGAAAGGAGTCTCTCTTGGAACGTCCGCTCCGCCTGATCCCGACCGAGGTGACGCCAGCCGCCGAACTGGCCCGCACCGTCGAAGCGCTGCTCGTGGTTGCCTCGCAGCCGCTCTCGGTCGAAGAGCTCATGGCCGCGACCGAGGTCGAGGCCGAGCCGCTGCAGGACGCCCTCGAGCTGCTCGCCGAGCGCTACGCCGAAGGGCGGAGCGGGATCGTGCTCGAGCAGGTCGCCGGCGGTTTCGCCTTCCGCGCTGCTGCCGAGGCCTCCGAAGCTTGTGCGCGGCTGTTCGAGAAGCCGGTCGAGAAGGGGCTTTCGCAGGCGGCGCTCGAGACACTCGCGATCGTCGCCTATCTCGGGCCGGTGACCCGACCCGAGATCGCGCGCATCCGCGGCGTCAACGTCGACGGGGTGATCGCCGGCCTGGCCGAGCGCGGGCTCGTCGCGGAGGGTGGGCGCGAGAACGAGTTCGGCGCCGTGCGCTACCGCACGACGCCGCTCTTCGAGCGCGTCTTCGGCCTCGAGTCGCTCGCTGCGCTGCCGCGCCTCGACGACCTCGGCGACGACGTCGCCCAGATTCGCGAACGGCTCGAAGCCGTCGGCAGATAAACAGGGAGGGGACCCGTGCGGGTTCCCCTCCCGACCAGCTACGGCTTGATGTTCTGGTTCAGCCGGAAGAGATTCGTGGGGTCGTACTTCTGCTTCACCGTCTTCAGGCGCTTCAGCCGGGCGCCGAAGCTGTCGGTGAGCTCGTCGTCTCCGATCTCGGTGTAGAAGTTGAGTGCCATCCCGGGGGAGATCCACGGGCTGAACGCCGCCGTCGCGCCGCGCGTCCAGGCGATGTTCGCATCGTCGTTGTCGGCGCCCTCCCACATCGTGTTCAGGTGGACCGAGAACGGCGCCTGACGGCCGCCGAGCGCGGTGTCGTCGTCGCCAATGTCGGCGATCGCGCCGGCCATGTTGACGACGAGCATGGCGCTGAACGGCGAGGGCATCTGCTCTGCCTGGACGAGCAGCGTGTCGGTCAGCTTGTCGTCGAAGTCGGCAAGGTTGTGCGCCCGCCAGTAGTTGCGCCGCCCGTACGGATTCGCTCCGTCGATCAGGCTCTGGACCACCGTGTACGGCATCGGCTGGAAGAGGTCGAACTCCGGACCGAGCGCCCGCATCGGCGCCAGGATCTTCTCGGCCTCGTCCTGTGTTCCGGCGAACTGGCCGGCGATTGCCCACATCCGCTTGCCGTGCCACTGCTCGGGTACGAACGGCTCCGGCGGCGCGACCACCGTGGCAGCAGCCCAGCCGAGCTCGCCGGGGGCTCCGTCGCAGAGGTCGCGCCAGGTGTTGATCACCTTGCGGCCCTTTGCGGGGTCGAACGCTGCCAGGCCGCCGTAGACGATCGGCCCGGCGGGGTGCAGGTTGAACTCGAGCTCGGTGATCACTCCGAAGTTGCCGCCGCCTCCCTTCAGCGCCCAGAACAGGTCGGAGTTTTCCCGGTCGTTCGCAACCACGACCTCGCCGTCGGCGGTGACGACGTCGGCCGAGACCAGGTTGTCGCACGCGAAGCCGTACTTGCGCTCGAGCCAGCCGCTGCCGCTGCCCGTTGTGAAGCCGGCCACGCCGGTGGTCGTCACGCGACCGCCGGTGACGGCGAGCCCGAACTGCTGCGTCTCGCGGTCGAACGAGCCCCAGTTGACGCCGCCCTGCGCGCGGGCAGTCCGCTTCTCCGGGTCGACCCGGATGCCCTGAAGGGCGGTCAGATCGAGCACGATGCCGCCGTCGCAGGACGAGAAGCCGGCGACGGAATGCCCGCCGCCGCGGATCGCGAACGGCAGGCCGCTCGCCTTGGCCAGGCCGAGCGCGCGGATCACGTCCGCGGTGCCCGTCGGGCGGAGGATGACGGCCGGTCGGCGGTCGAACATCCCGTTGAAGACCACGCGCGCGTCGTCGTAGTGCGCATGATCCGGTTCGATGATCTCCCCCCGGAAGCCCTCGCGAAGCTCACCCAGCGCGTCGGGGGCAAGAGCTGCCGAGCGTGGAGCGGTCGCCGTGTCTGCCATCGGCCCTCCATTCCGTTGCAATTCGCGCGAACCTACGCCTCTTGGAGAGGCCGCGCAAGGAGGTGGGCGCAGTTGAGATTGAACGCCTGGCTGGCGCGCGCCGGCGTCGCCTCGCGCCGAACCTCTGACGAGCTGATCAAGGCCGGACGGGTCACCGTCAACGGCTCCCGCGGCCAGCTGAACACGGTCGTGGCCGACGGCGACGATGTGCGCCTCGACGGCCGTCCGCTCGCGCCGCAGGGGCTCGCGTATGTCCTCCTGCACAAGCCTGCGGGGGTGATCACGACCGCGCGCGATCCGCAGGGACGGCCGACGGTCGTCAGCCTCGTCAAGTATCCAGCTCGTGTCGTTCCGGTCGGGCGCCTCGACGGAGAGACAACGGGCGTGTTGCTGCTGACGAACGACGGAGAGCTTGCGAACCAGCTCGCACATCCGAAGTACGAGGTCGAGAAGGTCTATGTCGCCGAGCTCGATTCGCGCGCGAGTGACGCGACGATCGCGAAGCTCGCGGCGGGTGTCACGCTCGAGGACGGCCCGACCGCGCCCGCGCAGGTGCGGCGGCTCGGCCGGACGAGGCTCGAGCTGACGATCCACGAGGGTCGCAACCGCCAGGTGCGCCGCATGTTCGAGGCCGTCGGCCACCGTGTCCGGCACCTCCATCGAAGCCGCTACGGCCCATTGACGCTCGGAGGGCTCGAGCCCGGCGCTTGGCGCGAGCTCGAGCCCTCCGAGGTGAAACGGTTGCGGACGCCTACGAGGCGCCCGCGAGCGTCTGGGCCTGCTTGAGCAGGTCCTGCGCCGACTTGATCCAGGCCTTCGCCTGGGACTCGTCGATCGACGAGTTGCCTGCCGCCGCGTCGTTCAGCGCCGCGCGGATCGTTCCCGCGAGCACGTCGCGCTGCGAGGTCAGGTTCGCGATCTGCGACTCGATCGAGTCGTACTTCAGCTCGTCGGTCGACTTCAGTGCGGTCGTCGACGCGATCAGCGTGTTCAGCCCGAACGCGCCGAACGGCGCGTCGATCTGCTTGTAGGCGTCGCCGAGGTCGGCAGTCGTCTTGCCGTGCTCGTGCAGCCCCTTCGGCGTGCCGTGGTTGTCGAGGGCCTGCGTGATCACGCGACCGTCGTCCTGGTAGTCGTCGGCCAGCCCGAGTAGCGCGTTCATCGTCGGGCGGACGTCGACGTGGTCGGTCCACGTGTTTGCGTCCACGCCGCTGCTGTTCACGCCTGGTCCGACCAGGCCGAGCCACGTGTTCGCGATCTCGTCCTGGAAGTCGCCGTGGTTCCATGCGAACTTCGGATCGACGCACATCGGGACCGACGGCGTCGTCCCGCAGGTGGTCGAGTTCGATCCCTGGAAGAAGAAGTCGGCGTTCCCGAACATCGTGAACGTCGGCGTTCGCTTCGGATCGGCATTGACCATGTGCAGCGTCTGCTCCTCGACCGTGTCGGCGAGGCGCTGCGTCAGCGGCACCGTGGCGCCGCCCTTGTATGGGTCGACTCCGGTCACGCCGCCGACGTCACGCTCGAGCTTGCGCAGCGTCGGGTCGTTGCGTGCCGGCTGCCCGTTGACGTAGATCGTCGGGGCGTCGTCGAAGTGCAGGTCGAACAGCGGCTGGCCGGCGGGCAGCAGAGCCTTCAGGTTGGTCGTGATCTCACCGATCTGGTTCGTCGGGCAGGTCGTCGTCGCGGGCGCGCACGGCGTGTGCGAATACGCGAGTGTCCCGTCCGGCTGCGGTGTGCCCGTGCCGCCTGCGAAGTGGTCGCCCTCGTCGACGGTGACGACGAAGAGCGTGTTGCTCTTGTTGATGCCGTCGTGCGCGAGCCGGTTGAAGAAGACGCCGAACGCCGTGTTGTAGTCGGCGAGTTGCTGCTTGTAGTCGGCCTCGCCCGGGCCTGAGGCGCGGACGAGGGTGTGGTTGTCGTGTGCGTCCGAGAGGTAGGCGAACGTCACCGGCACGCCGTTCTCCTGCATCTGGGCGACCATCCCGAGCGTGTTCTTCGCGAGCGCCCCGTCGAAGCCGGGGAAGCCGCAGTTGCCGGCCGGGTCGGTGATGTCCTGCGTGCCGTCGACGGTCTTGACGCAGGGGCGACCGCCGGTGATCGCCGGGTTCACGTACGCGGCGCCGAAGAGCGCGTTGTAGCCACCGTCTGATCCCGGGTAGATCGTCGCGTCGTCGGGCTTCGCGTTCGGTGTGTTGCAGAGTGCGGCGCCCTGGGCGCAGTGCACCGCGATCCCGATGAAGTCGGCCAGCGACTTCGTCTTCGTCGCGGCGGTATTGGCTTCGTTCCACTCGGGCGAGCCGACGCCGAAGACGCGCGTCATGTCACCGGAAGGTGCCGTCGAGTTGTTCTCGAGCTCGATGTTGGCAGCCGAGACGCCGCCGACGTTGCAGCCGGCGTGCGTGTAGGTCAGCCAGGGCGCCGGTGTCGTCTGGCCGCCGTCCGAGACCATGTTCGGCATCGTCTCGTTCGTGCCGTCGACGGTGTCGGTCCAGTACTTGAACGACGACGTGAACTGCGGCGTCCCGTCGTTCTTGAAGTAGTCGTAGCTGTTCGATGACGTCATGCCCTGGCGGTCCGGATAGAGGCCCGTCAGCGAGGACAGAATCCCGCCTGCCGTGTGCGAAATCAGAATCGTGTGGTCGTTCGTGAGCAGCGTCCCGTTGCCCTTGAGGAAGTTCAAGAGGTTCGGCATCTGCTCGAGATCCGACGCGACGTTAGGCTTGTCGCGGCGGAAGTGCGTGTTGTCGAATTGCAGGTAGATCACGTGCTTGATCTGTCCGGCCTTCGTGCCGAGCTGGCACGAGCCGCCTGCTGCGGCGGAAGCACCGCCGTGAGTCACCGCGGCGGTGACGCTTGCTGCCACGGCGCAGACGGCTGCGACCGCGGCGATCAGCATCATTCGTCTCATCAAGCCCTCCCCTGGTGGTCGATTGACAGCTTGTGGCCGACGATAGGGGCGGAACCGTGACATATGTGAGACCGCCGTGCGACGGTTCTGTGACGACCTTGCTCCAGCCTCACCTCGCGGGGCCTGTGGACAAAAAGTCACACTTCTGACGGCCTGGTTTGGCGACGGTTTTCGAGCCCCGAGACGCCGGACAAGGCGGAGACTGGCCTCGGCGAATGCCTGTGGACAATCCGTCACACTTTTGTCACCTTGGTTTGGCGACGGGCCGTGCTGCGACGGGCCATGGCTTGCAGGAGCACGGCCGCACGGGACGGGACCCCGGGCGGACGGCCGTTTGCTTGGGGCGACGCGTCACGGGGCGACGAAGCCCATGCGCTCGTACATCAGCGCGAGGGTCGGCGCCGCGGTCTCGCGGGCCTTCTCGGCTCCGACGCGGAGCAGTCTGCGTAGCTCTGCCTCGTCGGCTCGGAGCTCCGTGTAGCGATGCTGGACCGGAGCGAACAGCTCGACCACCGCTTCGCCAACGTCCGACTTCAGATCGCCGTAGCCGCGGCCGTCGTAGGCGGCCTCCACCTCTGCGATCGGGCGGTCGGTCGTGACCGAGAGGATCTCGATCAGGTTCGAGACGCCCGGCTTCTCGTCCGGGGCGTAGCGGATCTCCCGGCCGGAGTCGGTGACCGCCGTCTTGAACTTCTTGCGGATCGAGTCGGGCTCGTCGAGCACGAGCACGATCCCCTGCGGGTTGCCGCCCGTCGTCGACATCTTCTTCGTCGGATCCTGCAGATCCATGATCCGCGCGCCGACCTCCGGGTACACGCCCTTCGGGATCTTGAACGTCTCGCCGTAGCGCGAGTTGAAGCGCTGCCCGACGTCGCGCGAGAGCTCGACGTGCTGCCGCTGGTCGTCGCCGACCGGGACGACGTCGGTCTGGTAGAGCAGGATGTCGGCGGCCATCAGCACGGGGTACGTGAAGAGGCCGGCTGAGACGAAGTCCTTGCCCTCGCCCTTCTCCTTGAACTGAGTCATGCGGCCGAGTTGTCCGAACCCGGTGACGGCCGAGAGCAGCCAAGCCGCCTCGGGGTGCGCGGTGACGTGACTCTGCAGGAACAGTGTCGAGCGATCGGGGTCGAGCCCGACCGCGAAGAGCAGAGCAGCCAGGTCGAGCGTGCGATCGTGCAGGTCCTTCGGGTCGTAGTCGACGGTGATCGAGTGCAGGTCGACGATGCAGAAGAAGGCGTCGCCTGTCTCCTGGGTCGTGACGTACTGGCGCATCGCGCCGATGTAGTTGCCGATGTGCTTGGCACCCGTAGCCTGGATGCCTGAGAAGACGCGCATGTCATTCACCTCGCGGAGTCGATGGTCTGCTGGGCCGGGTCAGCGGACGAGGCGATCTAACGCGGGACTTCGCCTCGCCCGCGGCGCCAGGACCAGCAGGTGCGGGAGGCGAAGCTCATCGCGGCAGGATAGACGAAAGCCCGTATCTACACTGGGCAGCATGGCCGTCACGTCCCCGACCTGGTCGCCCGAGTCCTGGCGCGATCATCCCGCGCTTCAGCAGCCCGAGTGGCCGGATCCCGCCGCCGCCGAAGCCGCGCTCGCGCGCCTCAAGGGCAACCCGCCGCTCGTATTCGCCGGCGAGGCGCGCGAACTGCAGCAGAGCCTCGCACGCGTGCTCGACGGACGAGCCTTCCTGGTGCAGGCCGGCGACTGCGTCGAGTCGTTCAACGAACTGTCCGCGATCCGCATCCGCGAGAAGCTGAAGATCATGCTTCAGATGTCTGCCGTGCTCACGTACGGCGCGACCCTGCCGGTCGTCAAGATCGGGCGCATCGCCGGCCAGTTCACGAAGCCCCGCTCGGACGCGTTCGAGCTCGTGGGTGGCGAGGAGATCCCGAGCTTCCGGGGTCACATGGTGAACGACGATGTGCCCACGGCCGCGGCACGGATTCCGGATCCGCAGCGGATGGTCGAGGGGTACAACCAATCGGCCGCGACCCTCAACCTGTTGCGCGCGTTCACGAAGGGCGGTTACGCGGACCTGACGCAAGTCCACATGTGGAACAAGGACTTCGTCTCGACCTCACCGGAAGGGCAACGGTACGAGCAGCTCGCCTCGGAGATCGAGCGGGCGCTCGCGTTCATGGCTGCTTGCGGGATCGACCTCAAGGCCGAGCGTCGCTTGCACGAGGTCGACTTCTACACCAGCCACGAGGGTCTGCTGCTCGATTACGAGGAGGGACTGACGCGGAAGGATTCGCTGACGGGCGACTGGTACGACTGCTCGGCGCACCTGTTGTGGATCGGCGAGCGCACGCGCCAGCTCGACGGTGCACACATCGAGTTCTTCTCCGGCGTGCACAACCCGCTCGGCGTGAAGATCGGCCCCGCTGCGACGCCCGGTGATGTCGTCGAGCTTGCCGAGCAACTGAACCCGCTGCGCATTCCGGGCCGCCTGACGTTCTATGCGCGTATGGGTGCTGAGCGCGTTCAGGAGTTGTTGCCGCCGCTGCTCAGGGCGATCAAGGACGAAGGGCACCCGGTGCTGTGGGCTTCGGACCCGATGCATGCGAACACGATCCGGACCGAGGGTGGCGTCAAGACCCGCCGGTTCGACACGATCATGAGCGAGCTGGAGGGATTCTTCGCCGCGTGCCGTGAGATCGGCGTCTGGCCGGGCGGCGTTCATCTCGAGTTCACCGGCGAGAATGTGACCGAATGTCTGGGCGGCGCGGACGATGTGCTCGAAGAAGAGCTCTCGTCTCGCTACGAGACATTGCTCGACCCGCGCCTGAACGCGCGCCAGTCGCTCGATCTGGCGTTCCGCCTTGCTGAGCTGATGCGGCAGCCGTTCTAGACCCGATTCGCGATGCGTGTTGCCGTCATAGGGACCGGCCTGATGGGCGCGTCCGTCGCGCTCGCCGCGCGGCAACGCGGCGACGATGTCGTCGGCTTCGACCCCGACCCCGACGCGCTCGCCGCCGCCGTCGCGCGCGAAGCGCTGACGGCGGCACCATCCTTCGCGGACGCAGTCGCTGCCGCCGACCTGGTCGTCGTCGCCGCGCCGATCGCCCAGCTCTCCGCGACCGTCGCCGCGGCGCTCGCGGCGGCCGGTGGCGCGACCGTGATCGACGTCGGCTCGACCAAGGCGAGCGTCGTCGAGGCCGCGGCGGGCTCGCCGCGATTCGTCGGCGGTCACCCGATCTGCGGCTCCGAGTCGCGCGGCGCCGAGAATGCGAGCGCATCGCTGTTCGACGGCGCGACCTGGTTCCTGACGCCCGTCACGCAGACCGACCCCGCCCGCTATCGCACCGTGCACGGCTTCGTCACCGACGTCGGCGCCACGCCGGTCGCGATCGACCCCGAGGCGCACGACCGTCTCGTCGCGCTGACGAGCCACGTGCCGCACGTGCTCGCGAACGTCGTCGCGAACCAGACGGGCGCCGCACGTGTCGAGGGCCACGAGCCGCTCGCCCATGCCGGCGGCTCGCTGCGCGACATGACCCGCATCGCGGGCGCGAACCCGCGGATCTGGGTCGACATCTTCCTCGACAACGCCGACCGCGTCCGTGCCGAATTGGCCGAGCACCGCCGCCGGATCGAGCAGGTCGAGCAGGCGCTCGAGCGAGGGGACGCCGGCTTCCTCGCACGCTGGATCGGCGAGGCGTCTTCGAGCCGAAGGCGGATGCTCGAGCGCGAGTATCCGGACCCGGGCGAGCTGCAGCGCCTACGCGTGCACGTCCCCGACCTGCCCGGTGTGCTCGCCGGGATCACGCAGGCGCTCGGCGCTGAGCGGATCAACATCGAGGATTTCGAGCTGCACCATGTCTCGCCCGAACGCGGCGGCACGCTCACCCTGCTCGTCACCGGGGTAGGGGAGGCGCAGCGAGCTGCAGTGCTCCTCGAGGGTCAGGGTTACAGCGTCGTCGTCTCCGCGGTGCTCGATGAAGATTGAACCGGCGGTCGCGCTCGAGGGGCACTTCGCGGTCCCAGGCGACAAGTCGATCTCGCACCGCGCCTTGCTCCTCGGCGCGATCTCGGACGGTCCGACGGTGATCCGCGGCTTCGGCCGCTCCGGCGACAGCGAGTCGACGCTCGCCGCAGTCCGCGCGCTCGGCGTTCAGGTCGACGAGGACGACGGTGAGCTCGTCGTGCACGGCGTCGGCCTCCGCGGCCTCGAGTCCGCGGAGATCGACTGCGGCAACGCCGGCACGCTCGCGCGGCTGATCGTCGGCCTGCTCGCGTTCCAGGACGGCACCTTCACCTTGACGGGAGACGCATCGCTTTCGACGCGCCCGATGGAACGCATCGCCGCACCGCTCCGCCAGATGGGCGCCCAGATCGAGACGACCGACGGGCACCTGCCGCTGACCGTCACCGGGGCGCCGTTGCGCGCGATCGACTACGAGCTGCCGGTTGCAAGCGCCCAGGTGAAGTCGGCGGTGCTGCTCGCCGGGCTCGGAGCCGCCGGCCGCACGACCGTGATCGAGCCCGCGCCGACGCGCGACCACACTGAGCTGATGCTGCGTGCCGCCGGCGCGTCGGTGAGCATCCGGCCGAGCTCGATCAGTGTCGACGCCGCGGAGGGGATCAGGGTCGTCGCCGTCGACATTCCGGGCGACTTCTCGTCGGCGGCGCCGTTCATCGCCGCCGCATCGCTGGTACCCGAGTCGCGGATCACGATCCACGGCGTCAGCCTCAATCCGCGGCGAACGGGGCTGCTCGACGTGATGGAGCGGATGGGAGGTCGCGTCGGGATCCTCACGCGCACCCGCTCCGGGCCGGAGCCGGTCGGCGATCTCGAGATCCGCACCGCCGAGCTGACCGCGACCACGATCCGCACCGAGGAGGTGCCGCTGCTCGTCGACGAGCTGCCGCTCTTCGGGCTGCTCGCCGCCGGTTCGCGCGGCTCGAGCTGGGTCTACGGCGCCGCCGAATTGCGGCTCAAGGAGACCGACCGGATCGAGGCCGTCGTCGATGCGCTGCGGGCGATCGGAGGCCGAGCGCAGGGTCAGGAGGACGGCTTTTCGGTTACCGGCGTGCCGACGAGGCCGCGTGGCGGACGGGTCGACGCACGTGGCGACCACCGGATTGCGATGCTGGGCGCCGTCGCCGGCCTCTGGTCGCGTGACGGGGTGGAAATCGAGGGCGCCGACAGCGCAGCGATATCCTTCCCCGGCTTCTACGAGCTGATCGACCGAATCGTGCAGAGATGATCATCGCCATCGACGGGCCTGCAGGGGCCGGCAAGAGCACCGTCGCCCGTCTGCTGGCGGAGCGGCTCGGCTTCCGCTACCTCGATACCGGGGCGATGTACCGCGCGTTGACGTGGCTTGCGATGCGCGAGGGCCTGCCGCTCGCCGAGGGCGACGAGCTCGGCCGCCTCGCTCGCCAGAGCCCGATCGTCTTCGACGAGGAGGGCAGGGTCTTCATCGCGGGCTCCGACGTGACCTCGGCGATTCGCCATTCACGCATCGATCGGATGGTCCCCGTCGTCGCACGCCACCAGGGCGTGCGTTCGGTGATGCGAGAGCGGCAGCGCGAGCTCGCGGCCCAGGGCGACGCAGTGATCGAGGGTCGCGACATCGGCACCGTCGTCGCGCCCGACGCGGCGGTCAAGGTCTATCTGCAGGCCAATCCCGAGATCCGCACGCAGCGCCGGCAGGCAGAGCGCCCCGACATCGGCGCCGATGCTCTCGCGACCGACCTCCGCATCCGGGACGAGTCGGACCGGGTTCGGATGCAGCCTGCCGAGGACGCGGTACTGATCGACACGACCGACCTCGAGGTGGACGACGTCGTCGGGCGGATCCAGGACCTGATCCGCGCTCGCTCGCTGACTGCGTCTTGAGCGTGCCGGAGATCGCGTGGGCGATCGGCCGCCGCACGATGGGCTGGCCGACCCGCTTCTTCACGCTCGCTCGCGCCTACGGCCGGGACCGGATCCCGGCAACCGGCGGTCTCGTCTACGCGATCAACCACCTGCACTGGGTCGACGTCGCCGTCGTCGGTGTTACGTCGCCGCGCAACATCGACTTCGTCGCCAAGGCGGAAGCCGTACGCTTTCCGGCACTCGGGCGCTACCTGCGCTGGCACGGGACGATCGCTGTCCGGCGCGGCGAAGGGGATCGTGACGCGGTGCGCATGATGCGCCAGGCAGCCCGCGAGGGACACACCGTCGGGCTCTTCGTCGAGGGCACCCGCCAGCACCAGGGCCGGCCGGGCACGGCGCAGCCGGGGGCGGCGATGGTGGCGATGCAGGAGAACGTCCCGGTCGTGCCCATTGCCGTCTATGGGACGCAGTTCTGGCGGATCGGCAACTTCAAGCCCTGCACCGTGGCCTACGGCGAGCCGCTCCGCTTCGACGGGCTGCCGAAGGGTGGAAAGGGCTACAAGGAGGCGACCGTGGAGATCGAGCGCCGCATCAACGTCCTCTTCGACTGGCTTGCCGAGGTCCACGCCGAGGGCCGGCAGCCGAATCTGACGCCGCCGGTATGAGCGACGCGGATACCGACCCGGGCCTCTACGGCACGGTCGCGATCGTCGGCTTCCCGAACGTCGGCAAGTCGACGCTCGTCAACCGCCTGACCGCGACGCGCCAGGCCGTCGTGCATGCCACGCAGGGAACGACGCGCGATCGCAAGGAGCTGGTTGCGGAGTGGAACGGCAAGCGCTTCCTGCTGATCGACACGGGTGGGGTGGACATCGCCGATCCGAGCCCGATCACCCGCCAGATCGTCGAGCAGGCGCGCGCTGCGATCGCCGAGGCCGACCTAGTCCTCTTCATCGTCGACGCGCGGGTCGGCGTCACGGCCGGTGACGAGGAGCTCGCGCAGATCCTGCGGGAGTCGAAGAAGGACGTGCTGCTGGTCGCGAACAAGATCGACGATCCGTCGCAGGCATCGCTCGCGCTCGAGCTGCACCGGCTCGGCTTCGGCGACCCGTTTCCGATCTCCGGGCTGCACGGCTCGAACACGGGGGACCTGCTCGACGAGGTGATCGACCGGCTCCCCGGCACGTCGAACCGGCAGGAGCCCGACGACGCGATCCGCGTCGCGATCCTCGGCCGCCCGAACGTCGGCAAGTCGTCGCTCTACAACAAGCTGGTCGGCGAGGAGCGCACGATCGTCGACGAGGTGCCGGGCACCACGCGCGACACGATCGATACCGTCGTGCAGGCCGACGGCCGTACGTTCATCCTCGTCGACACTGCAGGGCTTCGCCGCAAGCGCAGGCAGCGGCAAGGGATCGACTACTACTCCGAGCTGCGTGCGCTCGAGGCGGCCGAGCGAGCAGACGTCGCGCTCGTCCTGATCGACGCGAGCGAGGGAATCGTCGAGGGCGACATCACCGCCGTCGAGGTCGCGCGCAAGTCGCACTCGGCGACGCTGATCGTGCTTTCGAAGTGGGACATCTCGACGATCACGATCGAGGAGGTCCGCCCCGAGCTACAGCGTCGGCTGCGCCAGCGCCCCGACTTCATCACCATCTCCTCGAAGTCGGGCCGTGGTGTCTCGCGTCTGCTCGGCAAGACGGCCGAGCTTTTCGACCGCTATGCGGCGCGGGTACCGACCGCCGAGCTGAACAAGTTCATCGGCGAGCTGAAAGAGATGCGGCAGGCGCCCTCGAAAGGTGTGCGGCGGCTGAACCTGCTCTACGGCGCACAGGTCACGTCGCGGCCGCCCCGGTTTCGCTTCACCGTCAACGATCCCGGCCTGGTGACACGTGATTACGGCTACTGGGTGGAGAATCAGCTTCGAGAACGGTTCGAGCTCGAGGGAGTGCCGGTGGCGATCGACTTCAGAGCGCGCTCGTGAACGCAATCGTGGTGGGGGGCGGCGCCTGGGGAACCGCGTTCAGCCATCTGCTGCGCAGTCGCGGGCACGAGGTGACGGTTGCGCTCCGCTCGACGATCGACGACGTCGCCTACGAGGAGACCGATCTCGTCGTCCTGGCGGTCCCGTCGAGCTCATTCCGCGAGGTGATCGGCCACGTGCGCGGCTCGGCGCCGGTGCTGAGCCTCGTCAAGGGGCTGGATCCGGCGAGTGGCGAACGGCTTTCGACACTGGTCAAGGGTCGTCCGGTCGCGGTGCTCTCCGGCCCGAACATGGCTGAGGAGGTGTTCGCCGGCCTGCCGGGTGCGACCGTGGTCGCCTCCGAGGACGAAGCACTTGCCCTCTGGCTGCAGGACGCGATCAACTCACTCACGTTTCGCGTGTACGTCAACTCCGACCTGATCGGCGTCGAGATCTGCGGCGCTGCGAAGAACGTGATCGCGCTCTCGGCAGGCGGGGTCGACGGTCTCGGGCTTGGCGACAACGCGAAGGCGGCGATCATGACGCGCGGCCTGACCGAGATGGCGAGGCTCGGTGAAGCGCTCGGCGCCGAATCGGAGACGTTCTCCGGGATGGCCGGTCTCGGCGACCTGGTCTGCAGCTGCTGGCATCCGTCCGGCCGCAACCGCCGTGCCGGCGAGCTGATCGCTCGCGGCGTGTCGGCCGAGGACACGAAGGCGCAGATCGGGCAGGTCGTCGAAGGGCTGAACACGGCTCCGGTGCTGCGCGACCTGTCGCGCCGCATCGGCGTCGAGCTGCCGATCACCGAGGGGGTCTGCGCCGTCCTCGAGGGCATGCCGATCGACGAGCTGCTCGCCTCGCTGATGGGGCGTCGGCCGACCGGGGAGTGAGGCTCGGCCTCGTACTGCTCGGGTCGGTGCTGCTGGTAAGCGCTTGCGGAAGCGGCGCCAAGCCCGCAGCGACAGCAGCCGACGTGGCGCCGTTCGACACCGCGGCGCTGCTTTCCGGCAGCCCGGCCCACGTCCGTCGGGCGCTCGCGCTGACCCCGGACGGGGAACGACTCGCCGAGCTGCTCGCGCGTGCACGCGCGGTGACCGGGGGCGGGGAGCACGTCGCGCTGCTCGACCCGTCGGGGCGAAAGGCCGTTGCCATCGTGCGGGAGGCCGACATAAAAGCGCTCGACCACGCGGGGATCGCGCACGCGAAGGTTCGCGGCTGGATCGTCTTCTCCCGGCAGCGCGCGTCGGTCGCTGCCGTGCGTCACGCGAAGCGCCGCCTGGTCGACACGCGGTGGTATCGGCCCGCGAGTGGCGATGTGACGTTCGAGCTGCCGTCCCTGACGCTGACCGCCACGCGGCACGGCGAGCGCGAGGTCGCTGAGCGAACGACCTTGGGGGACGGGATTGACGCGGTGCAAGAGCTGGCGGCGTCGATACCGAGTGACGCTGTCGCGGCGGCTGCGTTCTCGCACGGGAGTGACGAGTTCGCCGGGCTCTCGTTCGGCCCGGCGCTGCAACGAGGGCTCGGCCTGCGCCTCGTCGATCTTGCGGCCGCTGCGCCGGAGGACGGTGTCGTGTTCGCCCGAGCGGCCGAGCCGGTGCCGACTGTCACGCTCCTGGCCCGCGGCGGCACCCTTGCGGCCGCTCGCAGGCTGGTGCACGATCTCGATCCCGAGACGCCTCTGGCACTTCCGGCGACACTCGACGGCGTCCCGCTCCAGGTCGCTCACCTGAGCGCGCTCGATCTCTACTACGGCCTCTTCGACGGGACGCTCGTGGTCACCGACGACCCTGGGCTGCGGCTCCGGTCTTCGGTCAAGCCGCTCGAACCCGACCAGTTGCCCGAGCGGACCTCGGCGTGGGCGTACCTCGACGTGCGCTCAGGGCTGCCCGCGCTCGAGCGGCTCGCTGCGCTGGCCGGAACGACGTTGTCACAGAGCTTCGTCGCTCACGTCTCGCCGCTCCGGAGCGTCCTCGCCTATCGGGTGCAGGACGCCAGGCGGCAGACGCTCGTCGTCGTGGCGCGTTAGCGCTAACCTGATCGCGATGTCGCAGCGGACGTTCCTGTTCTCATCCGAGTCGGTGACCGAGGGCCATCCCGACAAGATCGCCGACCAGATCTCGGACTCTGTTCTCGACGCCGCGCTGACGAACGACCCGATGAGCCGCGTCGCCTGCGAGACGCTGATCACGACTGGGCTCGTGGTCGTCGCCGGCGAGATGACGACCGACACGTACATCGACATTCCGAAGCTCGTGCGCGAGACGGTCAAAGGGATCGGCTACACGCGCGCCAAGTACGGCTTCGACGCCGAGACCTGCGGCGTGATCGTCGCGATCGACGAGCAGTCGCCTGACATCGCGCAGGGTGTCGACCATGCCTACGAGAGTGGCGACGATCCGCTGGACGGCGTCGGCGCCGGCGATCAGGGGATGATGTTCGGCTACGCGAGCAACGAGACGCGCGAGCTGATGCCGCTGCCGATCATGCTCGCCCATCGAATTGCGAAACGGCTCTCGGAGGTGCGGAAGGCCGACGTGCTGCCGTATCTGCGGCCGGACGGGAAGGCGCAGGTCTCGATCCGTTACGAGGTCGATGCCGAGGGACGGCAGACGCCGGTTGCGATCGAGCGTGTGCTCGTCTCGACTCAGCATCGCGAGGGGCTCGATCCTGAGGCGATGATCAAGCCGGATCTGGTCGAGCACGTCCTGCATCCGATTTTGCCGAAGGATCTCTACGACGAGCGGCAGCTCGAAGACCCGAACTTCGTTTTCGTCAACCCGACGGGCAAGTTCGTGATCGGCGGGCCGATGGGGGACACGGGTCTTACCGGTCGCAAGATCATCGTCGACACCTACGGCGGCGCAGCCCCGCACGGCGGCGGGGCCTTCTCGGGTAAGGATCCGACGAAGGTCGACCGGTCGGCGGCCTACGCAGCGCGGTACGTCGCCAAGAACGTGGTCGCAGCCGGGCTCGCAGCGCGCTGCCAGATCCAGGTCGCCTACGCGATCGGCGTCGCGCGGCCGTTCTCGATCCTCGTCGAGACATTCGGGACGGAGACGTTGCCGGTCGAGAAGATCGAGGCGCTCGTGCAGGAGCATTTCGACCTGCGCCCGGCCGCGATCCTGCGTGATCTCGACCTGCGCCGCCCGATCTACGCGAAGACGGCCGCATACGGCCACTTCGGGCGCGACGACCACGACTTCACGTGGGAGCGCACCGACAAGGTTCAGGCGTTGCGCGAGGCCGCAGGCCTCGCCGCCGCGACCGCCTAGATCCGACCCCGCTACGTCCGCTTGACGAAGAGCCCGGCGGCGGCTTTGTCGCCGACCGCTTTGTCGACGCCGTCGACGGTGATCCGTACCTGGCCGGCCGCGGGCTCGGCGACCCGCATCTCCACCCGCGTGCCGGGCGCGAGCCCCTGGTCGTAGAACCAGTGCAGGAGGTCGCCGTCGTGCTCTGCCAGCCTGACGATCGTCGCCGACGCGCCCGGCTTCAGGTCTGAGAGCGGCTCCAGCTCGAGATTCTCCGCCTGCTCGAAATCGGGGTCGATCGGCCAGCCGTGTGGGCAGCGGTCGGGATGTCCCAGCTTCTCCTCGATCCGCACGACCATCTCGTCACTGAACGTCCCGCCGAGCTCGTCGGCATGCACGTGCGCCTCGGCCGCGGTATAGCCCATGAAATCGGTCAAAAGCCGCTCGATCACCCGGTGCTTGCGCACGACCAGGCGCGCCCGCTCCGCCCCGCTCGGGGTGAGGATCGCCTCCTTGTGCTCGCCGCGTTCGACCAGCCCCTCGGCCTCGAGCCGTTTCAGCATCTCCCCGGCCGACGCGCGCGAGACGCCGAGCATCTCGGCGACGCGCGAGGCGATCGTCTGCGAACCGGTTACGGCCGGGCGGTATTCGCCGATCGGGAACGCGAGAAAGTAGATCGTCTCGAGGTACTCGTCGATCCCATGTCCCACGGCCACGTCTGGACTTTAGAGGTCGCGTGTGTAAGGTGAGCCTTACATGAGTACCTGGCAGACGCTCCTCCTCGGCGCGATCGCGGGCGGGACGATCTTCCTCAGCCTGCCGATCGGCCGGATCGGCAACACCTCGGTCGCAATGCGGATCGGGTTGACCGCCTTTGCGACCGGGATCCTGATCTTCTTGCTCTGGGACGTGCTTGGCCACGGCGTCGACCCGGTCGACGCCGCCGTCTCCGGCCACCACTGGGGCCGGGTCGCCGAGCTGGCGCCGCTCCTCGGCGGCGGGCTGATCGCCGGCCTGATGAGCCTCGTCTACTACGACCGTTGGATGTCGAACAAGCGCGCGACCCCGCTCGTCGGGCCGGGCGCCGCCGCCGTCGACGAGTTCGCCTCGCGCTCCTGGGTCGAGAGGCTGACGCCGGGACGCCGCCTCGCGCTCCTGATCGCGACCGGGATCGGCCTGCACAACTTCGGCGAGGGCCTCGCGATCGGCCAGTCCGCAGCCGCCAACGAGGTCTCGCTTGCGCTCGTCCTGATCATCGGCTTCGCCCTGCACAATGCGACCGAGGGCTTCGGCATCGTCGGCCCGATGTCGGGCGAGAGCGAGCGGCCGAGCTGGGGCTTCCTCGCCCTGATGGGCCTGATCGGCGGCGGGCCGACGTTCGTCGGCACGGTGATCGGCCAGGCGTGGGTCAGCGAGGCACTCAGCGTCGTCTTCTTCGCGCTCGCTGCCGGCTCGATCCTCTACGTCGTCATCCAGTTGCTCGAGGTCTGCCGCCGCCACGCGATGCCGGTGGTCGTTGCGTGGTGGATCATCGCCGGGATCGTGGTCGGCTTCGCCACCGATTTCGTCCTGGTCGCCGCCGGAGCCTGACAGCTCCGGGGCCGACTACCTTTAGGCGCCTATGGGCGCCTTTCTCCATGCCGTAGCGGTCTTCTTCGACCACCTGGCCGACGTCAAGTGGTCGGCGCTCGGGCTGGGGCTCGCCTGCCACGTGATCAAGCTGCTCTTCCGGGCGCGTGCTTGGCAGAACATCGTGCGCGCCGCCTATCCCCAGAGTCGGCTCAAGTACCGAAGCGCGCTCGGGGCATACGCCGCCGGCGTCGGGGTCAACTCGATCGTGCCCGCCCGGGGCGGCGACGTCGTCAAGGTCTATCTCGTCAAGCACCGCACACCGGGCTCGACCTACCCGACGCTTGCCTCGACGCTCGTCGTCGAGACGATCTTCGACCTCTTCGTCTCCGGCGCCCTGATGATCTGGGCGCTCTCGATCGGCGTCCTGCCGACGCACGAGGTCTACTCGCGGATCCCGGCCGTCGACTGGAAGTTCTTCCTGCTGCACGATCGCGCGACGCTGATCGGGCTCGGACTGCTCGCCGTCGTGGGCGTGATCGGATTCTTCTGGGCGCGCTTCCACGTGGAGAAGTTCTGGAGCCGCGTCCGCCTTGGCTTCGCGATCCTCGGTGACCGCCGCCGCTTCACGATCGGCGTGCTCGTGCCGCAGGCGATCTCCTGGGTCTCCCGGATCGCGACGCTGTACTTCTTCCTGAAGGCGTTCGGCGTCCACCCCTCGGTCCACAACGCGTTGCTCGCGCAGGTCGTCGAATCGCTGGCAACACTCTTCCCGGCGACACCGGGCGGGGCCGGTACGAAGCAGGGACTGATCGTCTTCCTCTTCCGCGGCCAGGCGATCTCACGTGCGCTGCTGCTGGCGTTCAGCGTCGGAATGAACATCGCGATCACCGTCGCGAACCTGCTGCTCGGGTTGATCTCGATCGGGCTGATGGCGAAGACGCTCTCGTTCAAGAACCTTCGCCAGCGGTCGCACGCCGAGCACGAGCAACCGGTTCAGCCCGTGTAGTGCCGTTGGCCTCCGTCTATCCGCTCGTGACGGCGCGGGCCGTCGCGCGTGAGTTCACGTACGAAGTCGAGGACGGCGTCGGTGTCGGTGCGATCGTGCGGATCCCCTTCGGCCGCTCACGGGCACGCGGGATCGTCACCGGCATCGTCGACGCAGCGCCGCCAGGCGTCGAGGCGCGCCCCGTCGACGGCGTGATCGGGCAGGTGCCTCCCGCGCTCGTCGCGCTGGGGCTCTGGATCGCCGACTACTACGGCTCGACACCGGCTCGCGCGCTGGCGCTGGTCGCCCCCGAGCTGCCGAAGCGGCGCAAGGAACAGACGCCTCCGGCCGAGCGGCAGGCGCTCGGCGGTGAGGCCGAGCCGCTCTCGCTCGCCGTCGAACAGGTCGCAGCGGTGACCCGGATCGTCGAGGCGATGGATGCAGGCGCCGGTGGCAACTTCCTCGTCTACGGGGCGACCGGCTCCGGCAAGACCGAGGTGTATCTGCAGGCCTGCGCCGCCGCGCTCGAGCGCGGGCTGGGCGCGATCGTGCTCGTGCCGGAGATCGCGCTCGCGCCGCAGACGGTCGGCCGCGTGCGCGCCCGGTTCGGCGACCGCGTCGCGATCCTCCACTCGGCGCTGAGCGAAGCCGAACGGCGCGACGAGCGGGTTCGGATCGCGAGCGGCGAGGCGCGGATCGTCGTCGGGGCGAGGTCGGCGATCTTCGCGCCAGTCGCCGGTCTCGGTCTGATCGTGGTCGACGAGGAGCACGACCCGTCCTACAAGCAGGATTCCGATCCCCGCTACGACGCGCGCACGGTCGCGGCGAAGCGCGCATCGCTCGAAGGCGCGGTCGCGGTCTACGGCTCGGCAACGCCGAGGCCCGAGAGCTGGGCTGCGCTCGAGCGCCTTTCGCTCGGCGGCCGCATCGGCGCCGGCCTACCACCGGTGCGCGTCGTCGACCTGCGGCGCGAGGCCGGGTATCCGCTCTCGGCGCCGCTCCTCGAGTCGCTGCGCGGCGTCGCCGAACGGCGTGGTAAGGCGATCCTGCTCTTGAACCGCCGCGGGATCGCACCGGCGCTTCACTGCCGCGGGTGCGGAACGACGGTCCGGTGCCCCGACTGCGACGTCTCACTCGTCCTGCACAGCGATACGTCGCTTCGTTGCCACCACTGCGGCTACCAGACGGACGCGCGGACGAACTGCCGCGTCTGCGGCTCCCCGGACCTCGCGCGGCTCGGTGCCGGTACCCAGAAGCTCGAGCGGGAGCTCCGCCGTGAGGTCCCCGAGCTCGAGCTGATCCGGCTCGACGCCGACGCAGTCGCGAAGCCGGAGCAGCTCGCCGTCTCGCTCGCGCGCTTTCGCGACGCGGAGGCTGCCGTTCTCCTCGGCACCCAGATGGTGGCGAAGGGTCATCACTTCGCCGGTGTCGAGCTGGCCGCCGTGATCGATGCGGACACGGGGCTCGCGATGCCCGACTTCAGGGCCGAGGAGCGGACGTTCCAGCTCGTGACGCAGCTCGCGGGAAGGAGCGGCCGTGAGGCACCGGGCCGCGTGATCGTGCAGACGTTCCAGCCGGACTCGCGGACGATCGCCCACGCCGCGCGGCACGATGTCGAGCGTTTCCTGGCAGAGGAGCTCGAGCGGCGCGAGGCGCTCGGCTACCCGCCGTACGCGCACCTCGTGCGGGTGCTCGTGAGCGGTCCGGAGCCCGAGCCGGTGCTGCGGGCGCTCGAGGAGCTGAAGGCCGGGATTCGCGACGCGGAGCTGCTTGGGCCCGCGCCGCTCCTGCGCCTCCGCGGCAAGCACCGGGCGCAGCTGGTCGCGAAGACTCAGCACCCGCGGCGGATCGCCTCGCAGGCGGCGCGCCTGCTCGCGGCCGCGGCGCCTGCGATGCGGCGGGCCAATTTGACGGCGGTTGTCGACGTGGACCCCCAGTCGCTCTAGGCACCATGCCCGTATGAAGGGTCGTCGGCCTGAGGACGTGATCGGCGAGTGGGGGATCCGCGACGTGACGCCCCTATCGCAGAAAGAGCGAAGCGCCCTCGAGGGCGAAGCCGACCTGAACCCGCAGCTCGAGGCGCTCGCGGCCGCCTACGACGAGCACCGGCACGATGGCGACGCGTGGCGGCGGGTCGCCGAACGCTGGGACTTCGGCTCGGTGAACGAGCTGATCGAGAAGCACAACCGCTGGTTCCCGGCCGAGGCGCGGCTTGGGATGGACCCACGCACACGTGACTTCGTCAAGGTCGGCGGCAAGCCGTACCGGCGCGATCTGCTCGACGTGACCTGGATCCTCGACAGGTTCCCGGTAGCCCTCTGACTACACTCCACCGCCGATGGCACACGATCACGACGATGAGCACGACCACGAGCACGAGCACGATCATGACCACGGGCACGAGCCGACCACGGCACGAGCACGAGCCTGACGCGGACGAGCAGGCCGAGGCTGAGGCCGAGGCACGGCGCCGCTTCGCGCTCGCGCAGATCCGCCAGTACGGCGATCCCGCACTGCGTCTGACGGCGTACGAGGTCTCAGACTTCGACGACGATCTCCGCCGCCTCGCGAGCCGCATGGCCGACCTGATGCACGACGCTCAGGGTGTTGGGCTCGCCGCGACCCAGGTCGGCGTCCTTCGGCGCGTCTTCGTCTTCGAGCCCGACGAGGACGGCCCGCGCACCGTCGTCAACCCGACCGTCTCGAATGTCGGCGAGGAAGTCGAGTCGGACGGCGAGGGCTGCCTGTCACTGCAGGGTGTTCGAGTGCCGGTCGAGCGCCCGACGACGCTGACGATCGCGGGCAAGGACGAGAACGGCAACGACGTCAGCTACGACCTCTCCGGCTACGAGGCACGGATCGCCCAGCACGAGCTGGACCATCTCGACGGTGTGCTGATCATCGATCGCACCGACGACGAGAACCGCAAGGAAGCACTCGCGACGCTGCGGCCCCGCGTCACGTTGCGGTGAGAGTCGGCGTCGCCGCGACGGCGCCGATCGGCGCCGACGTGCTCGAGCGGCTCGCAGCACGGCACGAGATCGCGTTCCTCCTCACGCGACCGGACGCGCCACGCGGCCGCGGGCGCCGGGTGGCCGCTCCGCCTGCGAAAGAAACCGCGCTCCGGCTCGGGATCCCGGTGCACCAGCCGGACAAGCCGGAGCTTCCGGCCGAGGTCGAGCGCATGGTCGTCTGCGCGTACGGCCTCTACATCCCGCCGCGCCTGCTCGAGCAGTCGCTATGGCTGAACGTCCATCCGTCGCTGCTGCCGCGCTGGCGTGGCGCCGCGCCGGTCGAGCGCGCAATCCTTGCGGGTGACACCGAGACCGGTGTGACGATCCACCGCACGGTCGCCGAGCTCGATGCCGGGCCGGTGGCGGCGCGCGAGGCGGTCGCGATCGGCGAGCTCGACGCCGGCGAGATCTTCGCACGCAGCGGCGAGATCGCAGCCCGGCTACTCGAGTCGGTGCTCGACGATCCGTCGTTCAAGCCGCAGGGCGACGATGGCATCACCTACGCCGAGAAGATCGCTCCCGCCGATCGCGAGCTCGACCTCGCCGACCCGCTCGACTCGTGGCGGCGCGTCCGTGCCCTCTCGCCGCACATCGGCGCCTGGACGACGCTGCACGAACGCCGCGTCACGATCTGGAAGTGCCACCTCGACGACGGAGCCTTCGTTGCCGACATCGTGCAGCCCGAGGGTCGCGGCCGGATGAGCTACGAAGAATTCTTGCGCGGCGTCCGGTGATCGCGCCCGCGCGCCGGGCAGCCTTCGAGGTCGTGCGGCGAGTCTTCGAGGAAGACGCGTACACCGACCGCGCGCTGGCCGCTGCCGTCGAGGGACTCGACGACCGCGACCGCGCACTCGCCCAACGGTTGGCGTACGGGACGGTCCAGCGCAAGCGGACGATCGACTTCGGGATCGAGCACCTCGGCAAGCGCCCTGTTCGCAAGCTCGACCCCCCGGTGCGGACGGCGCTCCGCCTCGGCGCCTACCAGCTCGCCTGGAGCGATCAGGCGGTGCACGCGGTCGTCGACGATGCCGTCGAGCTCGTTCGGGCCGCGGGCCGCGAGCGCGCGGTGCCGTTCACGAACGCCGTCATGCGCCGGCTATCGCAGGGGCTGCAGGGCCTCGTCGCCTCGCTGCCGGAAGGACCGGTCAAGCACTCGTATCCCGACTGGATCGCCGAGGTCTGGACGCGCGACTTCGGCGCAGCTGACGCGCTGTCCCTGATGCGCGCGCAGAACGAGCCGCCGGCGCTCGAAGTGCGCGCGGCCGAACCTGTCGGCGAGCCCACCGACGTTCCCGGCGCGTACACCGTCGACCGCGTCGACCTCGCCCGAATGCGGCCGATGAGCCGTGCCTCACAGCTCGCAGCGCTCGTGGTCGGCTCGCAAGTCGGCGAACGGATCCTCGACGCCTGCGCCGCCCCGGGCGGCAAGACGCTGATGCTGGTCGGCGAAATCACCGCTGTCGAACTGCACGCGGGCCGTGCGCGCGCCCTGGCTGAGGAAATGCCCGCCAACGTGCGAGTCGTCAACGCCGACGTGCGCGAGCTCGACGAGCATGGGTTCGACCGTGCGCTCGTCGATGCGCCGTGCTCGGGCCTGGGCGTGCTCGCCCGGCGCCCCGACCTGCGCTGGCGCGGCAAGCCGCTCCCCGAGCTGCAACTCGAGCTCCTGCGAGCCGCAGCCGAGCGGACGAAGCCCGGCGGCACGATCGTCTACGCCGTCTGCACGCTGAACGCCGACGAGAACGAGGCGGTCGTCGATGCGATTGGTCTCGAGGTCGAGCCGCTCGGCGCGGAGTGGCCGCAGTACGCCCATCCCAGCCGGCCGGAGTTCCTGCTCACGCGCCCTGATCGCGACCGCACGTCCGGGTTCTTCATCGCCCGCGTGCGTAATCTCTCTTAGTGCCCTGGAGCGACTGGATCCGGACCGTCGAGGTCGAGCCGTCGCTCTACGGTGCTGACTTCTCGCGCCTCGGAGAGCAGATCGACGCGCTGCTCGACGCCGGTTCTCGTGTCTTCCACTTCGACGTCGGCGACGGCCACTTCGTCGAGCCGATCACCGTCGGGCCGATCGTGCTCGAGTGGATCTCACCGCGGGTTCATGCGCGCGGCGGCGTGCTCGACGTGCACCTGATGGTCGAGCGCCCGGCGAAGTACTTCGAGGCGATCTCCAAGGCGGGCGGCGACAGCGTCACGTTCCACTACGAAGCTGTCGACGACGTTCCCGCGACGATCGCCGCCGCGCACTCAAACGGGCTCGAGGCCGGAATCGCGTTCAACCCGGAGACCGAGCCCGAGCAGGTTGCCGCCGTAGCGGCCGGTGCCGGCCTTGTGCTCTGTATGTCGATCCATCCCGGTTACTCGGGGCAGCCGTTTCGCGAGGAGACGTTCGAGCGCGTCGAGCGCCTGCGCGCGAATCTGCCGGGCGCGACGCCGATCCAGGTCGACGGAGGCGTAGGCAGCAAGAACATCCGGGAGCTGCGTGATCGCGGCGTGACGCTCTTCGTCGCAGCGTCGTCGATCTTCGGACGCGACGACCAGCCTGCCGCGTATCGCGAGCTCGTGCAAGCACTCGCGTGAGCATCTCCCGTGCGGTCGAGCTCGCCGCCGCCGCACAGCGTCGCGCGTACCCGAAGCCGACCGTCGGCGCCGTGATCGTGCGCGACGGTGAGATCGTCGGCGAGGGCGTGACGGAGGCGGGCGGCCGGCACGCGGAGATCGTTGCCCTCGAGGCGGCGGGAGAGCGCGCAGGCGATTCGACCCTGTACGTGACGCTCGAGCCCTGCGCGCATCACGGCACGACGCCGCCGTGCACCGAGGCGATCCTCGCCGACGGCGTCGAGCGCGTGGTCGTCGGCTCGCGCGATCCGAACCCCGAGGCAGCAGGCGGGGTCGAGCGGCTCCGAGCGCACGGCGTCGACGTCGAGTTCGTCGACTCGTGGGAGGCGCGCACCCAGAACGAAGCCTGGCGGGTCTGGGTGCGCGAGCGCCGCCCGTTCGTGATCTACAAGGCCGCTACGACGCTCGACGGCCGCGTCGTCGTGCCGGGTCGGCGCTGGGTGACCGGCGCGGAGAGCCGGCTGCTCGTCCACGAGCTGCGCGCCGAGTCGATGCCGTCGCGGTCGGCGTGGGCACGGCACGAGCAGACCGGCCCAGTCTCGACGCGCGCGACGTCGCGACGCCGAAGCGGCCAGCCGCGGCGCCTCGTCTTCGGCAGGGGCCGCTGCCAGAGGGCCTCGACCTCGAGCTGCGAAGTGGCGCACTCAGCGAGGAACTGTCGCGCCCTTGCCGCCGACGGGGTTCAGTCGCTTCTGCTCGAAGGCGGGCCGACACTCGCCGCGGCGTTCCTCGAGGCCGACCTCGTCGACAAGCTCCTGCGTCTTCGTCGCGCCCGTCCTCGCCGGCGCGGGGCCAGGCTCGACCGCTTCGCTACCCTCACCGCGCACGCTGATGCACCTAACGGCCAAGGCCGGTGGGTGAGGATGTGCTCCTTGAGGCGTATGTCCACGAGCCCTGAGCAGACCGATCGCGCCGACGACCAGATCGTCAGCACCTGAGCCACTGGCTGACCCGCCAGCTCGGCAACGACGAGTTGCTGCGGAAAGTCGTGGAGATCGGCACCGCCGAGCTCGCCCCCGGCCAGCGCACGGCGGTCGGCGAGCTGCTCGTCGCGCTGCGCGAAGCCGCTCCCGGCGAACGGGCGAGCTCGAGATGGTCGTCCGCGAGACGGTCGAGTCCGCTCGCCTACGGCGACTAAATTGACGGGATGTTCACGGGGATGGTCCGAGAGGTCGGGGATGTCGCCACGATCGCGGGCGGGGACGGCGGCGTCCGGCTCGAGATCGACGCGCCCGAGACCGCGGCCGGCGCACGATCGGCGACTCCGTGTCGATCAACGGCGTCTGCCTGACCGCCGTCGCGGTCGACGGCGGCCGGCTTCGCGTTCGACGCAGTTCCCGAGACGCTCGCCCGCACGTCGCTCGGCAGACCCTCGAGCCGGGGTCGAGGGTCAACCTCGAGCCGGCGCTTCGCGCCGGCGAGCCGCTCGGCGGCCACTACGTTCAGGGCCACGTCGACGGGGTCGGCGAGGGTCCGCGCGGTCGAGCCGGAGGGCGACGGCCGGCGGATCTGGTTCGACGCGCCCCCGAGCTGCTCCGCTACGTCGTCGAGAAGGGCTCGATCGCGGTCGAGGGCACGAGCCTGACCGTCGCCGCGCTCGACGACGGAGGCTTCGCGGTCGCGCTGATCCCGCACACGCTCGAGGCGACGACGCTCGGCGCGCTCGAGCCGGGCGACCCGGTCAACCTCGAGGCCGACGTGCTCGCGAAGTACGTCGAGCGGCTGCTCGGCGGCCAGCTAGCCTGTCGGGCATGGCCATCACGACGCCCGTTCGCGACGATCGAGGACGCGATCGAGGAGATCCGCGAGGGCCGGATCGTCGTCGTCGTCGACGACCCGGACCGCGAGAACGAGGGCGACCTCGTGATCGCGGCGCAGTTCGCGACGCCCGAGGCGATCAACTTCATGGCGACGCACGCGCGCGGCCTGATCTGCCTCTGCCTGACCGAGGAGCGCGCCGACGCGCTCGGCCTGCGGCCGATGACCGAGCACAACGAGGCGCCGCTCGGCACCGCCTTCACCGTCACGGTCGAGGCGCGCGAGGGCGTCACCACCGGGATCTCGGCCGCCGACCGCAGCCACACGATCCAGGTCGCGATCGCGCCGACTCGACGCCGCACGACCTCGTCCCGCCGGGCCACGTCTTCCCGCTGCGCGCCCGGCCGGGCGGCGTGCTCGAGCGGATCGGCCAGACCGAGGCCGCCGTCGACCTCGCGCGCCTCGCCGGGCTGAACCCGTCCGGCGTCATCTGCGAGATCATGAACGACGACGGCACGATGGCCCGCGTCCCGGACCTCGTCCCGTACTGCGAGCGGCACGGGCTGAAGATGGTCACCGTCGCCGACCTGGTCGAGTACCGCCGGCGCCACGAGAAGCTCGTCGAGCGCGGCGCGGCCGTGCGGCTGCCGACCGCCTACGGCGAGTTCACCGCGATCGCCTTCCGCGAGAAGCTCACCGGCAAGATCCACGTCGCGCTCGTCAACGGCGACGTCGACGGCGCCGAGAACGTGCTCGTCCGCGTCCACTCCGAGTGCCTCACCGGCGACGTCTTCCACTCGCTGCGCTGCGACTGCGGCGAGCAGCTCGAGCAGGCGCTCGGCGCAGATCGAGCCGGAGGGCCGCGGCGTGCTGCTCTACATGGCCCAGGAGGGCCGCGGCATCGGCCTGCTCAACAAGCTCCGCGCCTACGAGCTGCAGGAGCAGGGGCTCGACACGGTCGAGGCCAACCTCGAGCTCGGCTTCCCGGCCGACGCGCGCGACTACGGGATCGGCAACCAGATCCTCGCCGACCTCGGCCTGACGACGCTCCGCATCCTGACGAACAACCCGAAGAAGCTCACCGGGCATCGACGGCTTCGGGCTGACCGTGGTCGAGCAGGTGCCGATCGAGGTCGCGCCGCAACGACGAGAACCGGCGGTATCTGGCCGCCAAGCGGGATAAGCTCGGACACCGCCTGCACCACCAGGACCTGAAGAACCCCGACTGGAAGCGAAGGCCGAATGAGCGAGCACGACGAACCGGAGCCCAGAGTGACCGACGGCAGCGATCCGCCAGCGAGGCGAGCCGCAGCACGGATCGAGCCGCAGCCCGACCGGTGCGGTCGAGGACCGGATCCGTCGGAGAGCCGAGTCGCCGACGAGCGGCCGGCCGGCGAGCGGATCCGTTCGACGGGCTGGCCCGCGGCGCGGAGTCGGCCGAGCGTGATCGAGGACATCCCGGCGGACGGTGCAGCGTCGAGCACGTGCGCGGCGAGATCGACGTTCCCGACGGCTACACGGTGCTCGAAGGCACCCCGCTCGGGCCACCGCCGCGTCGGTCGCCGTCGTCGTCTCGCGCTTCAACGGCGGGCTGACGAACCGCTGCTGCGGCGGCGCTCGACGCGCTCGAGGAGGCGGGTGTCTCGCCGACGCGGTCACGGTCTGCCGGTCCCGGGCGCGTTCGAGCTGCCGCTCGCGGCGATGGCGCTCGCGAAGACGCGGCGCTACGCCTGCGTCGTCGCGCTCGGCGCGATCGTCCGCGGCGAGACGCCCGCACTTCGACTACGTCGCGGGCGAGGGCGCCTCGGGCCTCCAGCTGGCGGCGATCGAGACCGGCGTTCCGGTCGCGTTCGGCGTGCTCACCGTCGACACGGTCGAGCAGGCCGAGGCGAGGATCGACCGGGCCGCCGACGCCGTCCGCACCGCGCTCGAGATGGCCGACCTGTTCGCGCAGCTCGCGCCAGCGCACGTACCTCGACCGCTACACTGCCGCCCGTATGTCGAAGATCTGCTCAGTCTGCGGGAAGAAGCCCGGGTTCGGGAACAACCGCTCCCACTCGATGGTCGCGACCAAGCGCCGCTTCGACCCGAACCTGCAGCGGGTCCGGATGCTCGTCAACGGCTCGGCGAAGCGCGCGTACGTCTGCACCCGCTGCCTCAAGGGCGGCAGAGTCACCAAAGCGCGTCTGAAGAGCTAGCCCAGCAACCGACTCGGCCCGCGCTACGGGTCTAACCCGCGGTGCCGTGGCTGACGACCTGACGCTCGACCTCGCTCTCGGCTCGATCACCATCTCGCGCGACGTCGTCGCCGAGATCGTCGCCGAGACCGCCGCGCGCTGCTACGGCGTCGTCGGCCTCGCGGCCGGCACGCGCGTCGGCAGGCTGCTGCGCCGCGACGGGATCACCGTCGGCGGCGACGCGCGCGGCCTCCGGATCGGGCTGCACGTCGTCGTCGAGTACGGGCTCAACCTCGCCGAGGTCGCCGCGACGGTCCGCTCGCAGGTCGCCTACGAGGTCGAGCGGCTGACGGGCTTCCCGGTCGCGGCGGTCGAGGTCGTCGTCCAGGACGTGAGGGTGACCGCGTGAGAGCGCGCGTCCTCGAGCTCGCGCGCGGCGCCCGCGCGTCGATCGAGGCGCACCGGCGCCGGATCGACGATCTGAACGTCTATCCGGTGCCCGACGGCGACACCGGCACGAACCTGACGCTGACCGTTCGCGCGATCGTCGAGGCGCTCGAGGCGACGGCGCCGACGACCGAGCCGGCCTCGCGCACGAGGTCTCGCGTGCGGCGCTGATGGGCGCGCGCGGCAACTCCGGGCGTGATCCTCTCGCAGATCGTGCGCGGCGCCGCCGAGTCGCTCGCGCAGTCCGACGACCTCGCGCGGGCGCTCCGATCGGCGAGCGACGCCGCCTACCGGGCGGTCCGGAAGCCGGTCGAGGGGACGATGCTGACCGCGATCCGCGAGCTCGCCGAGGAGGCCGAGCGGGCGCCTCGCTGCGCCGAGATCGTTGCCGCGCGGCGACGACTGCGTCGTGCGGACACGCGAGCTGCTGCCGTGCTGCGAGAGGCCGGCGTCGTCGACGCCGGCGCGGCCGGGCTCGTCGAGATCGTGCGTGGGATCGCCGCGGTCGTCACGGGCGAGCCGCAGCCCGAGCGCCGGCGGAAGAGGAACCGATCGGGATCGAGGCGATCCACCAGGAGCTGTCGCGCTTCCGCTACTGCACGGTCTTCGTCGTCGAAGGTGAACGGCTCGACGCTGCCGTCGCTCGAGGCCGAGCTCGAGCCGATCGGCGACTCGCTGCTCGTCGTCGGCGACCGCAACGCGCTCAAGGTGCACGTCCACACCGACGATCCCGGCCGGGCGCTCTCGCTCGGCGTCGCGCGCGGCGCGATCGCGGGGGTCGAGATCGCGAACATGCACGAGCAAACCCTGCAGCGCGAGGAGCGGCTGCTGCACGCGGTGCCCGCGGATCAGCCGACTGCGGGGGTGATCGCGGTCGTCTCAGGCGCCGGCAACCGGCGGCTCTTCGAGAGCCTCGGCGCGGTGGTCGTCGACGGCGGCGGACGATGAACCCGTCGACCGCCGAGCTCCTTGCCGCGGTCGAGACGGTCCCAGCCCAGGAGGTCGTGCTGCTGCCGAACGACAGCAACGTCATCATGGCCGCCGAGCACGCGGCCGACCACGTCCGTCGAAACCGGTGCGTGTTGTGCCCACGACATCGCTGCAGGCAGGCCTCGCGGCGCTCGTCGCGTTCGACCCGTCGCTCGGCGCGACGAGAACGCCGGCGCGATGGCGCAGGCGGCAGACGAGCTCGCGACGGGCGCCGTCACGGTCGCCTCGCGCGACGTGCAGATCGAACGGGCTCGATGTCCGCAAGGGCGCCTGGCTCGGCCTCGCCGAAGGCGAGCCCGTCGCCGGCGGCACAGCGTTCGACGAGGTCGTTCGCGCGGTGGTCGAACGGCTGCTTGCCGAGCCGCGCGGCATCCTGACGCTGCTGACCGGCGAGGAGGTACCGGCACTCGACGCCCTGCTGGCCGAGCTCGCCGTGTCACATCCCGACCTCGAGCTCGAGGTGCACGAGGGCGGACAGCCCCACTACCCGCTCCTCCTGGCGGCCGAGTGAGGCCGGTTCGCGTAGTTCTGGTCGAGGACAACGAGATTT
Source organism: uncultured Actinomycetes bacterium (assembly GCA_963847845.1). Classification (GTDB taxonomy): domain Bacteria; phylum Actinomycetota; class Thermoleophilia; order Gaiellales; family Gaiellaceae; genus PALSA-600. The sequence goes on along the minus strand of CAWKBI010000002.1, from coordinate 245,198 downwards.
CCGCGAGACGCTCGAGTTGCTGTTCAGCATGCGCGACGAGGTCGAGGTAGTCGGCAGCGTCGCGACCGGCGACGACGCATCCGCGCTCTGCGCGTCGGGTCCGCCCTGACGTGGTGCTGATCGACTACCGCATGCCGGGGCTGAACGGCGCCGAGACTACGCGTGCTGTTCTGAGTGCGTGCCCGGGAGCGCGGGTCGTCTGCCTGACCGCGTCGGTCACGCAACAGGAGATCGGCGAGGTGCTCGCCGCCGGCGCCGTCGCCTGCGTGACCAAGGACGAGGACTTCGACCGGCTCGTCGAGGCGATCTGCGAGGCGGCAGCGTGAACCTGACGGCCGAGAACACGGCAGTCGTCCTCGACTCGACCGCCGACTTCCCCGACGCGCCTGGCCTGTACCCGAACTTTCGCGTCGTGCCGCTGTACGTCCGCTTCGGGGACGAGAGCTTCCGCGACTACGAGGAGCTGACGCCAGAGCAGTTCTACGAGCGGCTCGCGCAGGCTCCCGAGCTGCCGACGACCTCGCAGCCGACGCCGGGCGACTTCCTCTCGGTGTACGAGGAGCTCTCGTCGTACGAGCGCATCCTTTCGCTCCAGATCTCGTCGACGCTCTCGGGCACCTTTGCGAGCGCGCAGACCGCCGCGGCGACGGTCGGCGAGCGCGTGCGGGTGATCGACTCGCGCACCGTCTCGGCATCGCTCGCCCTGCTCGCGATCGGCGTGCAGCGACGGCTCGAGCGTGGGACGACGGATGAGGAGATCGACGAGTTCGTGGAGCGCTACCGGCACGAGCACAAGCTGCTCTTCACGGTCGACACGCTCGAGTACCTCGCGAAGGGCGGCCGCATCGGTCGGGCCGCCGCGCTCGCGGGGAACCTGCTGAACGTCAAGCCGATCCTCGCGATCCGCGACGGCGAGGTGGTGCCGATCAAGAAGGTGCGCGGGAACCAGAAGGCGTTCGCGGAGTTCCGGGAGCTGTTCGTCTCGACGACGACCGACTCGCCGAACCTGAAGGTCGGGATCGCGCACGCCGCCGCACCCGAGCGTCTGGCGGCGTTGCGCGAACTGGTCGAGCACGAGCGTCCGCACGCACAGATCGAGATTGCCACGACACTCGGCGCCGTCGTGGGCACGCACGCCGGCCCAGGCACTGTCGGCTTCTTCTGGTTCGAAGACGAGAGCTAGTCGTCTTCGCCGTGCGCCGGTTGCGGTGCGACGGGTGTGGTGCTTGCCGGTCCATGCAGGTTGGCGACCGGGGTCAGCCGCCCGACGGGATCGTGGCGGCTCGTCCCGTAGCCGAGCAGTAGGGCGTTGACCCCGATCGCCGCTGCGACGGCGACCACGACCGCCACGATCGCCCACCTCATGCTGCGAGCTCGCGTCGCAACGCCGCGACTTCGCCGCTGCGATTGGCGGCGAGCGCCGAGACGACGCGACCGTCGCGGTCGGTGTAGCGCGCCGTGAAGGACGCTTCGCCGCCGTCGAGCACAACGCTGTCCCAGCTGTCCGCGTGCCCGACGTACTGCAGGCGAAGCCCGAACTGGTCGGACCAGAAGTACGGCTCGTCGTCATAGGGGCGTTCGTCGCCGACGATCGCCGAGGCGACCGCGCGGGCCTGCCCGGCGGCACTCGTCCAGTGCTCGACGCGAATGTGGCGGCCGGCCGACGGGCGCCACCAGGAGGCGACGTCACCGCACGCGTACACATCGTGGTCGGCTGTGCGACCGCAGGCGTCCACCTCGATCGTCTCTCCGACCGTGCCAATGCCGACGACGACGATGTCGGCCTCGAGCTCGCTGCCGTCCGTCAGCCGCACCGACCGAACCCGCTTCCCGCCGTCGAACGCGGTGACGCCCGTGCCGAGCCGGAGGTCGACCCCGTAGTCGCGATACCGCGAGGCGAGCAGCGATCCGACCTCGGGGCCGAGAACCCGCTCGAGCGGTGCTGCTGCGGGTTCGACGACCGTCACCGAGTCAACGATGCCAGAGATGCTCGAGGCGACCTCGCCGCCGATGAACCCGGCCCCGACGATCACGACGCGGGCGTCGGGCTCGAGCTCAGCACGGAGCCGCCGGGCGTCGGCGAGCGAGCGGAGGTGGTGGACGCCGGGCGGCCCGTCGAGACGCCGCGCGTGGACGCCGGTCGCACGAACGAGCACGTCCCACTCGACGATGGCGGCTCCGACGCGAGCTGTGCGCGTGCGTGTGTCGATTTCCGCGACGCCCGCGCCGAGCCGGAGCTCGATCGCTTGCTCGTCCCAGAACTCGATCGGGCGCAGCGACACGTCCACATCGCTCGTCAGAGCGCGCTTCGACACGGCCGGCCGTTCGTACGGGGGCTCGCGTTCGTTGCCGGCGAGCAGCACGCGGCCCTCCCAGCCGAGCGCGCGGAGCGACTCGGCGCAGCGGGCGCCGGCGAGGCCTGCGCCCGCGATGAGCACGGTGCGGTTCATGCCGCCACCTCCTCGGTGACGACGATTGCGCCCATCGGACACGAGTCCGCGGCGTCGAGCGCGGCCGGATCCTCCGTCGTCGAGGTAACGGCGGCTGCGACACCGCCGGCCTCCAGCCTGAAGACGGCCGGGGCAATGTCGACACAGGACCCGAAACCGCTACACAGGGACGGGTCGATCGAGATGCAGTACCTACTCATGCGAGCTCTCCTTTCGGGATTGAGCGGCGGGCAGGCGGAACGAGCGCCCGCCAGGCCGTTGCGCCTGCCACGGCGCCGGCGGCGCCGAGGTAGATGGCGTGCATCCATGGGCGTGCGGTGTCCGTTCCTGCCGTGACGCCATGGAAGGTCGAGAGGCCGAAGAGCGCATAGGTGAACCAGTGCAGTCGGCGCCACGCCCGCATACCGATGCGCTTGCGAAGCCAGAAGGAAGCAGTGATCAGCGCGAACAGCCAGGCCGCGACGACACCGGCGGCTACGGCGAGAGGCCGGTAGGCGACGAGCCCTGGTATCACGAGCGCAGAGACGCTCACCTTGACCGTCGTGTCGAGCACGAGCGAGGTCGCGTGGAGTGCTAGCGCCCCGAGAGCGGCGAGCGCGAGCGACTTGTGCACCTCCGCCACCGTGGCTGCGCGAAGGCGCGCGAAGGGGCGCGACTTGAGAACGAGGCCGGCCAGCACCGACAGCGTCAGCACGAGGTAGGCCGTGATACCGCTCGCGCGGGCGAGCAGCCAGAAGGTCGGGTCCCGGTGCGTCATCGGAGGTCACCGGTGAGCACGCGGGTGCCGTCCTCGGTGAGCAGGACAGCCGTCGCGTCACGGCTGACCGCCTCGGCAAGTCCGCCGAGGAAGAGCACCTTCGCGAGAACCTCGGCGTCGACGGCGCTCCGTCCGATCGCTGTCACGCGCAAGAGGTCGGTCTGGGAAGGGGAGCCGGTCGCCGGGTCGATCAGGTGGTGACGATTCTCGGCGCCGCGGCGCCAGCGACGGCGGTCGCGGCCGGAGGTCGCGAGCCCGCCGCGCTCGAGCCCGAGCGTCAGCGAGTCGTCGACGGCGACCGGCCAGATCCCGTCGGCGGGGACGCCGCGGACAGCGACGTCCCCGCCTGCGCTGACGAGGCACGGGCCTGAGCAGGCCAGGAGCTCTGCCACGCGCTCCGCAGCGAATCCCTTGCCGATCCCACCGAGGTCGAGCCGGTAGCCCGGCTCGACCTCGATCCGGCGTCCGTCGACCGTCACACCGCCGCCGCACGCGCCGGCCGCGAGCCGGGCCGGACCGGTCGGAGCGACCTCGTCGAAGGTCCGGTCGTATCCTGCGGCGACCAGGGCGTTGTGCACGGTCGGGTCGAACCTGCCGGCAGTCTCCTCGCGTGCGGCGAGGGCCAGTTCGACGACGTCGGTGAGGTCGAGGGACGCGTCGAGCGAGCCGGACTCGTTCAACCGTGAGAGCTCGGAGGTCGGCCGGAAGCGCGACATCACCTGCTCGAGCCGCTCGAACTCTGCTTCGGCGCTGTCGAACGCATTTTCATGCGAGTCGGCGTCGAGGACGAGTTCGATCTCGGTACCCATTGCGCGGAAGGACCGGTGAGCGATCATGACGTCCGCGTCACGACGAGCGGCGGAAGGGTGACGACGCGAACCGACGGTGCGGCGGTGGCCGCGCTGACGGGCTGCGTGGCCGCGGCCTTGGCCCGCGCGGCCAGCGCCCGGTGGTAAAGAGCCCACCGTGCGTCGACGATCCTCTTCACGCGAATCGACTCGGCCTGCACCTGTTGTTGCCGCGCGGTGAGAGCCGCGACCCGTGGATCGCGAGCCGCCGTGGCCGGCGGCGCCCAAGGGTGGGCGGCGACGGTGGCCCAGGTGACGAAGAAGGCTGCGATCGCCAGCGTGATCGCGTAGAGCCGTGCGACCGCGTTAGTCATCGAGACCGCCTCCTTCGCCGTTGCTGCGCTCCGTCGAGTCGTCGCCGCGGTGGCGGTGAATCACGTGCACGATCGGGGCCGGCCGCTGGTAGATGACCGTCTGCGGTGCGGCTGCTGGGGCCGACGAGCTGGGGAGAGCCGGAACCTTCGGGGGCTTGCGCTTCAGCTGCGCGCGAAGCGCGGCTTCGGCCCGGTTGAGGACCTGCGTCTGCTGTGCCACCTGTGCATTGCTCACGCGTGGCGTCGAGGCCGAGCCGAGCTGCGTCGTTCGCAGCGTGGCGAACATGCCGGCGACGACGGCGACGGCGAGCACCATTGCGATGAGGAATCCCTGTGTGCGTGTCATGAGGTGCACGCTAGGAGGAGCTCGGACAGCGTGGGGCAAGCCAAAGTCGAGGCTTTGGCAAAGACTCGGTAAACCACCGACGACGACTCTGCTGTGCCTTGCGACGATGTGGCCATGAACCTCTTGCTCGTCGAGGACGACGCCTCGATCGCCGAGCCCCTCGTCGCCGGGCTTCGGCGTGAGGGTTTTCTCGTCGAGCACGTAGCGACTGGTGCGGCAGCCCTCGCGGCAGCGATTCCCGATCTTGTCCTGCTCGACCTTCGCCTGCCGGACATCGACGGCTTCACCGTCTGCCGCGAGCTGCGGGCGCGCAGCGACGTTCCGATCATCGTCGTGTCGGCGAGAGGCGAGGAGGTCGACCGCGTCGTCGGCTTGGAACTCGGCGCCGACGACTACCTCGTGAAGCCGTTCGGTCTCCGCGAGCTGATCGCGCGCATCCGGGCTGTCGCCCGGCGCTCGCGAAACGGCCATGTGGCCGACGACGGGATCTTGGCGGGGCGCGTACGGATCGACCTGCGCGCCCACCGCGTAATCGTCGATGACCGCGAGGTGCAGTTGACCGCGAAGGAGTTCGACCTGCTCGTGGTGCTCGCCCGGGACGCGGGCGCCGTCGTCGACCGCGATCGCATCCTGCGTGAGGTATGGCAAACGACGTGGTACGGCTCGTCCAAGACGATCGACGTGCACGTGGCTGCCTTGAGACGAAAGCTCGGCGACCCGACGTTGATCGAAACCGTGCGCGGGATCGGCCTTCGCCTGCAGCCGTGAGTAGGCGTTTGCTCGCGAGCTACCTCGCTCTGACGATCGTCGTGCTCGCGGCGCTCGAGATCCCTCTCGCGATCGTGAACGCCCGCAGTGAACGGCGCGATCTGACGGCGAAGGTCGAGCGGGACGCGTTCGCAGCCGCGTCGCTTGCGGAGGACTCGCTGCAGTCGGGAACGCGATCGAACGCGCTGCAATCGATCGCAGTGCGTTACCGGCGCTCGACCGGCGGCCGGATCGTGATCGTCGACCGCCGTGGTCAGAGCATCGCCGACTCCGCGCCGACGCAGCCCGGTGAGCGATCGTTCGGCTCGCGACCGGAGATCGCGGCCGCGCTGCGCGGCCGGACCGTCGACGGGATCCGTACCTCGGAGACGCTGCACGAGCGCCTCCTGTACGTGGCCGTGCCGGTCGCGTCGGCGGGGCGCGTGTTCGGCGCGGTGCGGATCACGTATCCCACGTCGGCGCTCGACAGCCGCACGCGGCGGTACCGGCTCGCATTGCTCGCGGTCGCGCTGATCGTGTTGGCCGCGGCAAGCCTCGTGGGAATGCTGCTCGCTCGCTCGGTCGCGCGGCCGTTGGCACGGCTCGAAACGGTTGCAGCGCGGATCGGAGCGGGTGAGCTTGCGGCTCAGGCGTCGGAAGAGAGCGGTCCGCCTGAAGTGCGGCGCGTAGCCCGCCAGCTCAACCGCACGACAGCGAAGCTGTCGGCGCTGATCACGTCGCAGGAACAGTTCGTCGCCGACGCCTCGCACGAACTGCGAACGCCGCTGACCGCCCTGCGCCTCCGGCTCGAAAACGGCGAGACCGAGGCGGCCGTCGCGGAGGTTCGGCGCCTGTCGAGGCTCGTCGAGGAGTTGCTCGCACTCGCGCGCGCAGACGCCGAAGGCGGCGCCGCTGCCAACGTGGCGCTCGGCGACGTCGTCAGGCGACGCGTCGACCTGTGGCTGCCGTACGCAGCGGAACACGGCACGACCCTGGCCGCGGTCGACGAGGGTGCGACCGTGACGGTCGGTCTGGGACGCGTCGAGCAGGTGCTCGACAACCTGCTCGCGAATGCGATCGAAGCGGCGCCGGCGGGATCGACCGTGACCGTCACGGCCCGCGGCCGAGAGCTCCACGTCGTCGATCAAGGGTCGGGCCTCGACGAGACGGAGCGTGAGCGGGCGTTCGACCGTTTCTGGCGCGCCGGCTCCGGCGGCGGGTCCGGGCTGGGCCTCGCCATCTCGAAGCGGCTGGTCGAGCTCGACGGCGGCCAGATCGAGCTACGCGCCAACGCCGCTGGAGGCATCGATGCGGTCGTGCAATACCCGCCCGCCGTGGCGTGATGTCCGGTCCGGGTCCTATGCTCGGTTGAGATGCTCGACCGGCTATTGCTCGCCGTCGCGGCTGGGGGTCCGCACGCGGCGCATTGCGCCCGCCTCGGCCGGCACCAAGGCCCACCGGCGTTGCCGCCGGTCGAGTCGACCACACTGCTTGATGCAGTCCCTCCCCACGACGACGCCAATAGCCGCCCGAGCATCTAGTGGCAACCTTGACCCGAATGCACGCGGGTTTCGCAGGTGTGGTCCAGAACGAGTGGCCGAGGCCGCGCGGCTTCCAGGCCCCCGAACGCCTCGACGAGCTGGCCGTGACAACCCTTCCGGGAGTCGGCGCCACGCTCGGCAAGCACCTGCGCGCACTCGGGATCGTCACCGTCCGCGACCTGCTGCTGCACCGGCCACGCCGCTACGAGCGCGCCGTCGACGAGATCGCGATCTCACAGCTCTGGGGTGACGACGAAGTCGCGATCGCCGGCGAGGTCGTTGACGTGCGCACGCGCCGGATCGGCGGCCGGCGTACGATCGTGACGGCGCGCGTGAAGGACGACAGCGGAACCATCGGCGCGTCCTGGTTCAACCAGCCGTGGCTGGCCGACAAGCTCGCTCCCGGCACGCACCTGCGACTGCGCGGAAGGCTGGGCCGTTATGGATTCGACGTCAAGAGCTACGACGTCGGCGCAGCGCGCGCCACCGCTGACTTCGCGCCGGTCTATCCGGCGAGCGAGCGGGTGCCCGCGACCCGCCTCCGCGAGCTGGCCCGTGCGGCGCTCGCGCAGTACGGGCGGTTCCTGCCCGATCCGCTGCCGGCCGAGCTCGAGCTGCCGCTGCGCTGCGACGCGCTCGCGGCGATCCACTTTCCCGAGACCGAAGCCGAAGCCGAGGAGGCGCGGCGGAGACTCGCGCTCGACGAGCTCGTCGCATTGCAGCTCGTCGTCGCGCGCTCGCGCGACGACGACGCGGTCGCCTCGCCGCTCGGCCTGCCCGGCGACCTCGCCGACCGTTACCGCGCGCTGCTTCCGTTCACGCTCACCGAGCATCAGGAGCGGGTGATCACCGAGATCGATCTCGACCTCGCCCAGACCGCGCCGATGCAGCGGCTGCTACAGGGCGACGTCGGCTCAGGCAAGACGGTCGTGGCGCTCTACGCGCTGCTGCGTGCCATCGAATGCGGCCGCCAGGGCGCGTTGATGGCGCCGACGGAGACGCTTGCCGAGCAGCATTTCCTGACGGTCGAGCCGCTCTGTGCGGCACTCGGCGTTCGGGCAGTGCTGCTGACCGGGTCGGTCGGATCGAAGAAGATCCGCGCCGAGCTCGCGAACGGCGCCGCGCACCTCGCGGTCGGCACGCATGCGCTGATTCAGCGCGACATCGAGTTCGCCGACCTGGCGGTCGCGGTCGTCGACGAGCAGCATCGCTTCGGGGTCGAGCAGCGTCACGCGCTCGCCGAAGGACGCAGCCCGCATGTCCTGCATATGACTGCGACCCCCATCCCGCGCACGCTTGCACTGACGATCTACGGCGACCTCGCTGTGAGCGAGATCGCGAAGCCTCCCGCGAGCCGGAAGCCGATCATCACGGCGTGGGTGGGAGCTGAGCGATCGAGCGAGGCGTACGCGCGGCTCCGCGTCCATCTCGATGCCGGTCGGCAGGCTTACATCGTCTGCCCGCTGATCGAGCAGTCGGAGACACGGCTCGCTCGGGCCGCCGAGGTCGAGGCCGAACGGCTGCGCCGGGCCGAGCTCGCCGGCTACCGCGTCGGCCTGTTGCACGGAAGGCTGAAGACGGCCGACCGCCGCGAGGTGATGCGCCAGTTCTCCGAAGGCGAGCTCGACGTGCTCGTGGCGACGACGGTGATCGAGGTGGGAATCGACGTCCCGAACGCGACGATCATGATCGTGCAGGAGGCAGATCGGTTCGGGCTGGCCCAGCTGCACCAGCTGCGCGGCCGAGTCGGGCGTGGCGCCGAGCAGAGCTACTGCCTGCTGATCTCCCGCGACAAGCTCGAGCTGACCGACGTCGCTCAGTCGCGTCTGCAGGCGCTCGTCGACACCACAGACGGGTTCGAGCTCGCAGAGGTCGATCTGGAGCTGCGCGGCGAGGGACAGCTGCTCGGGACACGGCAGTCGGGCTGGAGCGACCTGCGCTTCACGAAGCTCCGTCAGGACCGTGACCTGATCGAGCGCGCACGTGCGCTCGCGAACGAGCTGCGCGACGAGGACGGCCCGTGGCAGGACGAGGCCGACCGGCTCGCCCCGGCACCCGTCCTTCCTGCGTAGGATCGGCGCGCGATGCGCGAACGCCTCCCGCTGCTCCTCGGACTGACGCTGCTTGCGATCGCGATCCTGATCGGCGCGATCGCAGTCGGGCGCGGGATCCGCGCCCGCGGGACCGGCGACGTCGTCACCGTCACCGGCTCGGCCAAGCAGCGGATCACCTCGGACTACGCGATCTGGGACCTCTCGGTGACGAGCCAGCAAGCCCAGGCTGCCGGCGCCGCCACGCAGCTCGCCGGCTGGACGGCGAAGGTACGTGCGTTCCTCAAGGCGCAAGGCGTGCTCGGCAGCGAGTTGACGGTTCAACCCGCGTCCACACAGACCGTCACCAACGACCAGAACAAAGTGCTCGGCTACCAAGTGATCCGCAACTTCGAAGTGCGCTCGGGCCGCGTCCAGGCGATCGCATCGGTCGCCGAGGCGAGTTCGAAGCTCGTCGCCTCCGGCATCCCGTTGCAGGCGCAACCGCTGCAGTACGTCTACACGCACCTCTCCGACCTCCGTCCGAAGCTGCTCGCCCAGGCGGCCCACGATGCGCAGAACCGAGGCAAGGTGCTGCTCGGCGCGACCGGCGGCTCGCTCGGCAAGCTCCGTGGCGTCGACGTCGGCGTCTTCCAGGTCACATCGCCGAACTCGACCGAGGTGACCGACTACGGCGTCTACGACACCTCGACGCTCCAGAAGGACGTGACCGCCGTCGTCAACGTCACCTTCTCACTCAACTGAGGATCATCGCCGGCACCCACCGCGGCCACCGGATCACGGCGCCGAAGAGCCGCGACACTCGACCGACCTCGGATCGTGTCCGGGAGAGCGCGTTCAACCTGATCGGCCCCGTCGACGACGCTGTTGTGCTCGACCTGTTCGCAGGCTCGGGTGCGCTCGGGCTCGAGGCCCTGAGCCGGGGCGCGGCGACGGCCGTCCTCGTCGACTCCGACCGCGAGGCTTGCCGGACGATCAACGCGAACCTCGAGAAGCTGAAGCTCCAGGCGACCGTGCTCTGCCAGGACGCCGTGCGGGCGGTGACGGCCGACCGTCGGACCTACGACTTGATCCTCTGCGACCCGCCCTACGACTACGACCGAAGCCGGCTCGCGCCGAAGCTCGCCCGGCTCCTGTCCGAGGACGGCGTGCTCGTCTGGGAGACCGCGGGCCGCGAGGCGCCGCCCGAGGTTCCGGGGCTGACCGAACGCACCTCCCGCAAGTACGGGGCTGCACGGCTTACGCTGTTCGAGCTGTGATCACCGCTATCTACCCCGGAACGTACGACCCCGTCACGAACGGGCACGTCGACGTGATCACCCGCGCCTCCCTGATCTTCGACCGGGTGGTCGTCGGGGTCGTCGGCAACCCGCACCACAAAACGCCGATGTTCGAGGTCTCCGAACGGGTCGAGCAGATCAAGGAAGCACTCGGTGATGACCTCCCGAACGTCGAGGTCGACGTGTTCAGCGAGCTCGTGGTCGATTTCGCCCGGCGCTGGGACGCCAAGGTGATCGTCAAGGGCCTTCGCGTCGTCTCCGACTTCGAGTGGGAGTTCCAAATGAACCAGTTGAACCGGACACTCGCGCCCGAGATCGAGACCGTCTACGTGATGGCGAGCCCGGCCGTCAGCTTCGTCTCCTCGAGCGGGGTGAAGGAGATCGCCTCGTTCGGCGGAAATGTCGAAGAGCTGGTGCCTCTCGGTGTCGCACGCCGCCTGAAGGAGATGTTTCCGAACGGCCGCGGCGGTGCTCCGTTGTCCGACCAGGAGTAGACTGAACACCCGATGGATGTCCTCGTACTGATCGACAAGCTCGACGACCTCGTCCACAACGCGAAGGCCGTGCCCCTCACCGACCAGGTGCGGATCGACCGCGAGGAGATCTACGACATCCTCGATCAGATGCGGGCGACGATCCCCGAGGAGATCAAGCAGGCACGCTGGATCGTCAAGGAACGTCAGGAAATGCTGGCCGAGGCGAAGCGCGAGCAGGACCGGTTGTTGCAAGAGGCACGCGAGCAGGCCGTCCGCGAGGCGTCGCAGACGGAGATCGTCAAGCTGGCCGAGCGCCAGGCGCAGGAGATCATCGACGAGGCCCGGCGGAACGCCCGCGAGATGCGCCTCGAGATGGAGGACTGGGCCGACGGGATGCTCGCCACGCTCGAGACCAACCTCGACAAGTTCCTCGTTGCGGTGCGCCGCGGCCGCGAGCGCCTGCACGAGCGCTCACAGGAGTCGGTGGTCGCCGGGATCGGCCCGGTCGACCTCTCCGACAACGGCGACTCCAGCTACTAGACAGCTTGACCTACTAGACAGCTTCACCTACCTGGACAGCTTCACCTACTAGACCTCGGCTACCCTCGGCTGTATGACGAGCTTCAACCTTCGTCAGGTGAAGCTGCGTCCGGGCGAACAGCTGCGCGACGAGCTGGAGGTCGAGCTGGCCCCGCTCCAGTACGGCGGCCAGCGCTACGTGCCGGTGCCGGAGAAGGTGCCGGGGGACTTCGAGCTGACGCGGGCGACGACGGGCACGGTCTTCATGCTGGCGTTCACGGCGCGGCTCCACGGGCCGTGTTACCGGTGCCTCGGCGACGCCGTCCTGGAGATCCCGGTGCACGCGCGCGAATACCAGGCCTCCTCGCCGGACGACGAGGAGTTGACCACCCCGTACATCGACGGTGCGAACCTCGACATCTCGGCGTGGGCGCGCGACGCGGTCGCGCTCGGCCTGCCGGAGAAGATCCTTTGCCGCCCCGACTGCGCCGGCCTCTGCGGCCAGTGCGGCAAGAACCTGAACGACGAGCCGCACGAGCACACCGAGGAGCGCGCAGACCCTCGTTGGGCCGCGCTCGAAGCCTTACGAGACGAGGTTTGAGCGGCGCTCCAGCAGCACGACGTCGCGCCAGGCGCCGCGTTTCTGGGCGATTCGCTCGCGGGCGCCGACGATGCGGAAGCCGCACTTCTCGTGCAGGGCGACCGACGCGTCGTTGCCGGCGAGGATGCCGGCCTGGATCGTCCAGATGCCGAGCCCGTCGGCCCGCTCGACGAGCTCTTCCAGGAGCTCCGTGCCGACTCCCCGGCCGCGCGCGGCCCAGCCGACATAGACCGAGTTCTCGACGACGCCGCTGTAACACGCACGCGACGAGACGGGGGCCAGCGCGGCCCAGCCGAGGATCGCGTCCTCGCGGGCCACTAGGCGCGGCTTCGCCAGGTGGGCGGCGTCCCAATCCTCCCAGGCGGGGACCTCCTCCTCGAACGTGCCGACGTCGAGACCCTCCTCGTAGATCTTCGCGCAGGCGGGCCAGTCCTCGGGGCGCATGTTCTCGATCGTCACAACGAGATCGTACGAGTCACGCGCAGCCGTTCGAGGAACCGACGGTCGTGCGTGACCACGACCAGGCAGCCCTCGAACGTCTCGAGCGCCGTCTCGAGCTCCTCGATTGCTTCGAGGTCGAGGTGGTTCGTCGGCTCGTCGAGCACGAGGCAGTTGACGCCGCGGGCGGCGAGCAGCGCCAGGGCCGCGCGCGTTCGCTCGCCGGGGGAGAGGCGCGGCGCCGGCCGTTCGACGTCGTCCGCGCCGAGGGCGAACTTCGCGAGCAGCGTCCGGGCCTCGGCGACCGGCAGCCCTGAGGCCTCGACGAAGTCCTCGAGCAGCACGCCCGTGAACTGGTCACGCGCCTGGTTCAGTTCCCCGAAGACGACCGCCGGGCCGAGCCGGCGGCTACCGCGTGCGAGCGGCAGCTCGCCGAGCAGTGCACCGATCAGCGTGGACTTGCCGGAGCCGTTACGGCCGACGATCGCGAGACGGTCGCCCCAGTGGAGCTCGAGCGACACAGGTCCGAGCGTGAAGGAACCGAGCTCGACAACGGCGGCGGCGAGCTCGGCGATCACGCGGGCCGGCGGCCCGACCGGAAGGTCGAGCCGCAGCCGCCAAGGCGACCAGGGCTTCTCGACCTCCTCGAGCCGCTCCAGCTGATTCTTCGCCTGCTGCACCTTGCCGCGCAGCGCATTCGTCGCCCGCCGGTCGGAGCCGCCGGTCTGTCGTGCCAGCTTCCGCGGCCCCCCGAGCTGCTCCGCCTGCGTGCGCCGGTCCCGGAGCAGCGCCGTGTACCGGCCCTTTTCGTCGAGATAGTCCGCGTAGTCGCGCTCGTGCTGCGCCCTGGCGCGTTCGCGGGCAGCTTCGTACTCGGACCAGGTGCCCGCGTATTCGTGCACCTTCCTGGTCTCGGCCTCGATCTCCACCACCCGTCTGACCGCGCGGTCGAGGAAGGCACGGTCGTGCGAGACGAGGACGACGCCCGCCGGCAGCGAGTCGAGGAAGTGCTCGAGCAGCTCGAGCCCGGCGAAGTCGAGGTTGTTCGTCGGCTCATCGAGCAGAAAGACGTCGAAGCGGGCGAGCAGGATCGCCGCGAGGGCCGCCTTCGCGGCCTCGCCGCCCGAAAGCGTCGTGAGCTCCTGGTCGGTCCGCCTGCCGAGCCCGACGTCGGTCAGAACGGCCCGCGCACGCGGCTCGAAGTCCTCGCCGCCGAGGGTCAGGAACCGATCGAGCGCATCGGAGTAGTCGGCAGCGAGTTCCGGCTCGGCCCCGAGACGTGCCGCAAGGCCGTCCATCACCGTTTCCGCCTCCCCGACGCCGGTGCGGCGCGCGAGGTAGCCGAGCACCGTCTCGCCCGCGACCGGCAAAGGCTCCTGCGGCAGATACCCGACGGCACCGCTCCGGATCACCCGGCCGGTATCCGGCTGCTCGAGCCCCGCGAGCACCTTGAGTAGCGTCGACTTGCCGATCCCGTTCGGCCCGACGATCCCGATCCGGTCGCCCGGCGAGACGACGAGCGAGACGTTGTCGAGCACCTGGCGGGCGGCGAAGCTCTTCGAGATATCACGTGCGGCGAGTGAGCCCGGCACGGGCGGACCTCCTTCAGACGTAGAGGGCGAGAACGCGGTGTCTGAGCTAGAAGTCCGTCATAGAAAGGCCCGTCGGCCCGCACGGAGCCTACCCGACGCCGCTATAGTGCGGGCCGCAATGGCAGTCCCCAAGAGGAAAACATCGAAGGCACGTCGCGACAAGCGCCGCGCACAGCACTCGATCGAGGCGCCGCGGGTGAACACGTGCCCGCAGTGCGGCTCGCCGAAGCGCGCGCACCGTATCTGCCCGACCTGCGGCACCTATAAGGGCCGCGAGGTCGAACCTCTCACGCCTCCAAGCTCCGTAGCGCACGTGCCGCGGGTTGCAGTCGACGCCCTGGGCGGAGACAACGCACCTGCAGAGGTGATCCTGCGGCGCGCTCGACGCCGCCGCCGACGGGATCGAGGTGACCCTCTTCGGGCCGGCAGGGCTCGACACGCGCGGGTTGCCGCTCGTCGAGGCTCCGGATCGGATCGAGATGGCCGACAAGCCGGCCGAGGCGGTTCGCGCGAAGCCCGACTCGAGCCTCGTCGCCGCGGTCCGGGCGGTCGGAGGGGGCGAGGCGGACGCAGTCGTGTCGGCGGGCAACACCGGCGCCGTGCTCGCGGCCGGCCTTCTGCACCTGCGCCGAATTCCGGGCGTGATGCGCCCCGCGATCGCCGTGCCGATCCCGGCCCGCGAGGGGGTCTCCGTGCTGCTCGACGCGGGCGCGAACGCGGACGCGCGGGCCGAGCACCTGCTGCAGTTCGGCCACATGGGAGCGATCTTCAGCCGCGAGCTGCTCGGGGTCAAAAACCCGAAGGTGCAGCTGCTTTCGATCGGTGAGGAGGACGAGAAGGGGAACGCGCTGACCCTCGACGCGCACGCCTTGCTGCGGGGCAGCGAGCTCAATTTCCACGGCAACCCCGAGAGCCGCGAGCTCTTGCGCGGCGACGCGGATGTCGTCGTCACGGACGGCTTCACCGGCAATGTCGCACTGAAGCTCCTCGAGGGGACGATCAAGGATCTCCTCGACGCGCTACGAGCCGAGATCGGCTCGACGACGACCGGGAAGCTCGGTGGGCTGTTGATCCGGCCGGCCGCGCGGCGGCTCCGCACCCGCCTCGATCCCGACACCTACGGGGGCGCCTACCTGCTCGGATTGCGCGGGCTGGCCGTGATCGCGCACGGCTCGAGCGGCCGCAAGGCGATCGCGAACGCGATCAGGCTCGCCGCCCGAGGCGCCGACCACCGGGTCGTCGAACGGCTCGCGGAGCGGCTGGGCGAGCGCGTCCGTGTATGATCGCGCGGTTTTCCGGGTACCCCATTTCTTTGCCCCCAACGACAAATTGAGGTGACATGGCAGCGTCGCGTGAAGAGGTCTTCGAGCGCGTCAAGGACGTCCTGACGGAGCAGCTCGGAGTCGAAGAGGATCAGATCACGGAAGAGGCGTCGTTCCAGGACGACCTCGACGCCGACTCCCTCGACCTGGTCGAGCTGATCATGGAGCTCGAGGACCAGTTCGGGATCAAGATCTCCGACGAGGACGCGCAGAAGATCACGACCGTCGGTCAGGCCGTCGACTACGTCACGTCGCACCAGTAAGAACGCGGCTCCTGGCTCGAACAGTCTGCGGGAGCTGATCGCGGCGCTCCCGGCCGAGCGAGCGGCGGCGGTCTTCACGCACTCGTCGTGGGCCGCCGACCGTACGGCTTCATACGAGCGGCTGGAGTTCCTCGGCGACTCGGTCCTCGAGCTGGCGATCGCGCACACGCTGTTCGAGCGCTTTCCCGCCTTCAGCGAAGGGCGGATGGCCAAGATCCGCTCGCACGTCGTCTCGCGGGCCAGCTGTGCGATCGTCTCGCGCGAGCTCGCGCTCGGGGAGCGGCTGCTCGCCGAGTCCGACGGCCCGCCGAGCGGCGAGGTCGCGCGCCTGGCGCAGAACCGCAACGTGCTTGCAGCGCTGCTCGAGGCTGCCCTCGCCGCCCTCTACCTCGAGCATGGGTTCGAGCCGATCGCCCGTGCGATCGTCGAGGCGTTCGAGCCTCAGATCGAGTTCGCGCTCACGTCACCAGTTCGACCACAAGACCGAGCTGCAAGAGCGCCTCGCCCGCACTGGGCGCGCGGTCGGCTACACGGTGCTCGAGGCAGCGGGACCGCCCCACGACCGGACGTTCACCGCGGCGGCGGTGATCGACTCGCAGATCGTCGGCACCGGCAGCGGGCGGTCGAAGAAGGACGCCGAGCAGGCGGCCGCCCAGCAGGCCCTCGCCGTCTATCCGGCCGCCGAGACCGCGTAGCGAAAGTCCCATCCGGGACGACCGATAGCCTCCTCGCGGGTGCACCTGAAGGCCATCAAGCTTCGTGGGTTCAAGTCGTTCGTCGAACCGGTCGAGATCCGCCTCGAGCCGGGCGTCTCGGTCGTGGTCGGCCCGAACGGCTCGGGGAAATCGAACGTCTCCGACTCGATCCTCTGGGCCACCGGCTCGATGAGCCCGGGCGAGCTCCGCGCCGAGAAGCCGGACGACGTCCTCTTCGCCGGCTCGGTCGGCCGTGGTGCAACGTCGACCTCTGCGAAGTCGAGCTGTTGTTCGACAATGCCGACGGCGCCTGGCCGGATCTTCCCTACGCCGAGGTTTCGGTCGCCCGCAAGCTCCAGCGAGGCGGGGAGGGGCAGTACCTCGTCAACAAGACGCCGGTACGCCGCATCGACCTCGTCGAGTTGCTGTCCGACGTCGGTCTCGGTGGGGGCCTGCGGTCGGTCATCTCCCAGGGTCGCGTCGAGTCGGTGCTCAACTCGAAGCCGCACGAACGGCGCGAGCTGATCGAGGAGGCCGCCGGGCTCGGACGCTTCAAGCGCCGCCGCCACCGGGCAGAGCTGAAGCTTGCACGCGTCTCCATGCAGGTCGAGCGCGCTCGTGACCTCGAGGACGAGGTCAAGAAACGTCTTCGCCCGCTGGCGCTGCAGGCGACCGCGGCCGAGCGCGCGGAGAAGCTCGGGCTCGAGATCGTCCGGCTGCAGGCCGCGATCGCAACGCTCGACCTGGCCGCGCTCACCGAACGCCGCTCCGAGGCCGACGCACGCCGAGCCGAGACGGCCGAGCAGCGCCGTGTCTTTGACGAGCAGATCGGCGCCCTGGTCGCGGAGCGCGAGCGCGCCGAAGAAGAGCTGACCGACGCCGCAGGTGCGCGCGAGCAGGCGACGGCAGCGCTGTACCGGCTGCGGAGCGGCGGTGAGCGCATCGTCCTCCGTCACGAGTCGGCCGCCGCGCTCGCAGCGTCGCTCCGGACCGAGCTCGAGGCCGTACGCACGCACGATCCATCCGCGTCGGTCGAGCTCGAATCGGTCGCGCGGGCTGCCGCGGCGACTGCCCAGACAGCCGCCGCCGAGCGCGCACGGCTGCAGGTCGAGGCCGAGGAGCGCTGGGCGCGCGTGGCTGCAGTCGAGCGAGATGCGCAGGGGCTGCTTGCCGCCGACCTCGAGGAGGTGCTCACCCGCCGGACGCAGGCCGAGTCGCTGCTGACCGGCGGCGGCCGAGATGCACTGCTCGCCTTGCGTGGGGCTGTGCAGCGGCTTGGCGTCAGGCACGAGTCGGCCGACCGGCTGCTCACCGAGCTTCGCCGCGACCTCGACGAGTCTCGGCGCGCCCCGGGTGGTCCGACGCCGGCCGAGCTCGGACGCCTCGCCGACGACGCCGATCGCGCCGCCCGCACCGCCGCGCGCGAGCACGAAGATCTCGTTGCGCGCGTCAGCCTGGCGCGCGAGCGGCTGACCGCGCTCGAGCAATCCCTGGCCGAGCGCGAGGGCCTGCCGCCTGCAGCACGCGCCCTCGCCGAAGCGGGCGAGCGGCTCGCCCTGCAGCTGCTCGAGGTCGCACCCGGCAGTGAGCGCGCCGTCGCGGCCGCGCTGTCGCACCGGGCCTCGGCGATCCTCGCCGACGAGCCCGCGCGCGCACTCGAGCTGCTCGTCGGCGCGCTGACGTCCGGGCTCGGCTCGCTGCTCGTGCTCGTCGGACGAGATCCGCGGGCGCTCGTCGACGCTGCCGGTGGTCGCACGCGACGATCTGCTCGCCTCCACTGTCCCGGCCGTCACGGCCGACGGGATCGGCTGGGATCCGGGGCGTGGCGAGCTCTGGTTCGCCGGCGAGACGGCGGAGGCGGTCTTGCTCGAGCTCGAAGCGCGTCGCCGCGAGTTGCACGGCGAACTCGAGCAGCTCGCTGCTCAGGCGATCCAGGCAGGCGAGCGGGTCGAATCGGCGCAGGCACGCGCAGCGGCGACGGCAGCGGCGTTCGCGCCGGTCGCGCACCTGCGCAGCGTCCGCCGCGCCGAGCCGGTTGTGCTCGAGCGGCTGGTCGCCGGCGCGTCAAGACTCGATGAGACCTTGAGGGTTGCCGCCTCGCTCGCGGCGCGGCTTGAGACTCCGCTCGCCGACCGGGCGGGGCGCCTGGCCGAAGACTTGCGCGGGATCGCCGCGCGGGAGGGCGAATTGCGCCGCGCCGTCGGCGACGCCGACGTCCGCGCGCTCGCCGCCGAGCGACGGGCCGGCGGCCGGACCGCCGAGGCGAGCGGCGATCCAGAAGAGTTGCGGGGCGTCGCGGAGTCGTTGTCGGCCCGTGCCGAGCAGGCGCTGGATACTGCGGAAGCCGCCGCCGAACGCGCCCGGACGGCGGCGCGGGCACTGGCGGACGCAGATCCCGGCCGGGCGCGGCGCCCGGGCGAGCTGGTCCTGAGCGCCTGGTCGCCGGCGCGGAGCGTCTCGAGGTCTCGCTCGGTGTCGACGTCAGCCGCTTCGAGGCGCCGCTGCAGGCTCGCGCGTCGAGGCGAGGCCGCGCGCACGACCGAGCTCGGCGCCGAGCTGCGTCGGCTCGGCGCCGAGGAGGTCGAGGTGCGGCAGCACGCAGCCCACGCGGGCGAGCGCCTCGCGGCGCTCGACGTGGAGCTCGCCCGCACCGACGCAGAGCGCCGAGGACGCACAACGCCGGCTTGCGGCGGCGAACGCCGAGCCCGCCGAAGGAGACGACCGCGCCGAGCTCGCCGAGAAGCTCGACCGGTACGAGCGCCGCCGCGAGCAGCTCGGACAGGTCAACCCGCTCGCGAAGGAGGAGTACGAGGCCGAGAAGGAGCGGCTCGACGAGCTCACGGTGCAGCGGGCCGACCTCGAGGCGAGCCTCGACGAGCTCGAGAAGCTCCGCGGCGACCTGACCGAGACGGTCGAGCCGCGCTTCGCCGAGACGTTCGCGGCCGTCGAGACGCACTTCGCACGAGGTCGCCGCGACCCTCTTCCCGGGCGGCGAGGGCCGCCTCCGCATGACCGAGCCGGAAGAGGACGGGGAAGAGCTCGGGATCGAGGTCGAGCTGCGCCCGGCCGGCAAGCGCGTGACCCGCCTCTCGCTGCTCTCGGGCGGCGAGAAGGCGCTCGGCGCGATCGCCTTCCTCTTCTGCCTCTTCCTCGCCCGGCCGAGCCCGTTCTACCTCCTCGACGAGGTCGAGGCCGCGCTCGACGACACGAACATCGGCCGCTTCACCGAGCTCCTGCGCACGTACGCCGATCGCGCGCAGTTCATCGTGGTCACGCACCAGAAGCGCACGATGGAGGCCGCCGACGTCCTCTACGGCGTCACGATGGGCCCTGACGGCGTCTCGCAGATCGTCTCGCGCCGCCTGCCACGCGACGATGTCGCCGCGACCGCGTGAACGACCTCGAGTTCGTCCTGCGTGCCGTCGACCTGCTCGCGTCGCGCGGCGTCAAGACCTGGGTGTTCGGGTCGTGGGCCGAGGAGCTGCACGGCTTGATCCCGCCACGGCCGCACCCGTCGCTCGAGCTCCTCTATCCGGCGCGTGACTGGCAACGAGTCGACGAATTGCCGCTCGACTGGGTGGCCGCCGAGCGCTGTCGCTGGAAGCGCGCGTTCGCACTCGAGGGCACGCACGTCGAGCTGTGCCTCGTCGAGCGCGGCGAGCGGGGCTGGTTCACCCGCCGCGGTCGCCGGCTGCACGAGTGGCCGGACGACGTCTTCGCGGGCAACGGCCGCCTCCCGCTCGCCTCCCCCGCAGCGCTGGCGGCCGGCCGACGAACGCTCCGCCGCGCAGCGTAAGAACGGGCGATGTCCGCCGCGGCCAGGTCAGGTGGCAGCCACCGTCAAGAAAGTGCGACGGAAGTGGGCAAATTGTGTGACGAGTTTTCCACCGGCGGTCGTCGAGTACCCTCGCGGCGATGACGAGGAGCTGGGCCGAGCTGCTGGGTGACGCTGCGGCGAGCGAACGAGAGCTCCGAGGAGCGGCGCGGGATGTTCGGGCGGCTCCGCGAGTCGCTCGGCAAGTCGCGGCGCGCGCTCACCGAGCAGCTGCAGTCGCCGCCTTCGACCCGCAGGACGACGCTTCCTGGGAGCGGCTCGAGGAGGCGCTGATCTACGCCGACGTCGGCGTGCGGGCGACCGCCGAACTGGTCCGCCGCCTCGAGGCGCGCGGCAGGACCTGACCGAGCTGCAGTCAGCGCTCGCAGAGGAGATCGCCGCGCTCTTCGGCGAGCCGCCGACGCTCGACGTCGCGCACGAGCCTGCCGTGATCCTCGTCGTCGGCGTCAACGGCACCGGCAAGACGACGACGATCGGCAAGCTCGCGAAGAGCTGCGCGAGCACTGGCCGCGAGGTCACGGTCGGGGCGGCCGACACGTTTCGCGCCGCGGCGGAGGAGCAGCTCGAGATCTGGGCCAAGCGCGCCGACGCGCGCTTCGTCGGCGGTGAGCGCGGCGGCGACCCGGCGGCTGTCGCGTACGACGCTGTCGGCGCCGAGGCGGCGACGTGGTGCTCGTCGACACCGCCGGCCGTCTGCACACGCAGACCAACCTGATGGACGAGCTCGCCAAGATCCGGCGGGTGATCGCCGGGCGCCGCGAGGGCGCGCCGCACGAGACGCTGCTCGTCGTCGACGCGACGACCGGCCAGAACGGCCTCGAGCAGGCCCGCCTCTTCAACGAGGCCGTCGGTGTGACCGGCGTCGCGCTGACGAAGCTCGACGGCTCGGCGAAGGGCGGGATCGCGGTCGCGATCGCCTACGAGTTGGGGCTGCCGGTCAAGCTCGTCGGCGTCGGCGAGGCGCTCGACGACCTGCGGCCGTTCGACCCGAAGGACTTCGCGCAGGCCCTATTCGCCGCTTGAGCGCGACCAGAGATTGATGTCCGCGTCGGTCGCGTAGCGGTCGAGCTGCGCGAGTTCGGCGTCGTCGAACTCGAGGTTGCCGAGCGCGCCGAGCGAATCGTCGAGCTGCTCGATGCTCGAGGAGCCGATCAGGGTCGACGTCATCCGGGGATCGCGGAGCGTCCACGCGAGCGCCATCTGCGCGAGGCTCTGCCCGCGCGCCTTCGCGTGCTCGTTGAGCGCGCTGATCTTCGCCAAGGCGTCGTCGGTGAGGAGGTCGGGCGAGAGCGACGAGTTCTCGGCAGCGCGTGAGTCTTGCGGGGATCCCGTTCAGGTACTTGTCGGTGAGCATCCCCTGAGCCAGTGGCGAGAAACCGATGCAGCCGACTCGGAGCTCGCCGAGCGTATCCGAGCAGCTCGGGCTCGATCCAGCGGTTCAGCATCGAGTACGACGGCTGATGGATCAGCAGCGGCGTCCCGAGCGACGCGAGGAGCTCGAACGCCTCGCGCGTCTTCTCGGGCGAATAGGAGGAGATGCCCGTGTAGAGAGCCTTCCCCTGGCGTACTGCCGTGTCGAGCGCGCCCATCGTCTCTTCGAGCGGGGTCTCCGGATCGAACCGGTGCGAATAGAAGATGTCCACGTAGTCGAGACCCATGCGCTGTAGCGATCTGGTCGAGGCGACGCGAGCACGTACTTGCGCGAGCCCATTCGCCGTACGGGCCCGGCCACATGTCGTAGCCGGCCTTGGTCGAGATCACGAGCTCGTCGCGATACGGTCGCAGGTCGTCGCGGAGGACACGCCCGAACGTCTCCTCGGCCGAGCCGTACGGCGGCCCGTAGTTGTTCGCGAGATCGATGTGCGTGACGCCCATGTCGAAAGCGTGGCGGAGGATGGCGCGACTCGCCTCGTACGGGCGGTCGCCGCCGAAGTTGTGCCAGAGCCCGAGCGAGATCGCGGGCAGCTTCAGCCCGCTCTCGCCGCAGCGGCGGTACTGCATCGACTCGTAGCGCTCCGAGGCAGCCGCGTACGGCATCCACCGATCGTAGACACTCGGAGGCCGCAGACCACGCGGCTACGATGCGCGGTCGTGTTCGACAGCCTGTCCGACAAGCTGCAAAGCGTCCTCGGCGACCTGCGGAAGAAGGGAGCGCTCGACGAGGAAGCGATCTCGCGTGCGATGCGCGAGATCCGGCTCGCGCTGCTCGAAGCCGACGTCAACCTCACGGTCGTCCGCGACTTCGTCGCGCGCGTGCGCGAGCGGGCGATCGGCGAGGAGGTGCTGAAGAGCCTGACGCCCGGCCAGCAGGTCGTCAAGATCGTCCACGACGAGCTGACGCGGTTGCTGGGCGACGGCGAGTCTGGGCTCGCATTCGGCAAGTTCACCGTCATCCTGCTCGCGGGCCTCCAGGGCTCGGGCAAGACGACGGCCGCCGCGAAGCTCGCGCGCCACCTGCGCAGCCAGGGTCGCAAGCCCGGCCTGATCGCGGCCGACCTGCAACGCCCCGCCGCGATCGACCAGCTCGAGCAGCTCGGCAAGCAGATCGAGGTCCCCGTCTTCCGCACCGACACGAAAGATGCTGTCGAAGCGACGCGCAGCGGCCTCGAGCGGGCACGCGCCGCCGGGCTCGACACGGTGATCGTCGACACCGCCGGGCGCCTGCAGATCGACGACGAGCTGATGGCCGAGCTCGCGCGGGTCCGCGACGAGGCGAAGCCGCAGAACGTGCTCCTCGTGCTCGACGCGATGACCGGCCAGGAGGCCGTCAACGTCGCCGAGGCGTTCCAGGAGCGGATCGCGTTCGACGGCGTGATCCTGACGAAGCTCGACGGCGACGCCCGCGGCGGCGCCGCGCTGTCGCGTCAAGGCGATCACCGGCAAGCCGATCATGTTCGCCTCGACGGGCGAGAAGCTCGACGCGCTCGAGGTGTTCCATCCGGATCGCATGGCGTCGCGCATCCTTGGGATGGGCGACGTGCTGACGCTGATCGAGCGGGCCGAGCGGCGGTCGCCGAAGACGATCAGGCTGAGATGGAGCGGCGGCTTCGCGCGGGCCAGTTCACCTTCGACGACTTCCTGAAGGCGTACAAGATGCTGCGTCGGATGGGGCCGCTGAAGGGCGTGCTGAAGCTGGTCCCGGGACTCGGCAAGCAGCTCGGGGACGTCGACGTCGATGACCGCGAGCTTAGTCGCGTCGAGGCGATCGTGCTCTCGATGACGCCGCTCGAACGCGGCAGGCCGATCGTGATCGACGGGAAGCGCCGCCTGCGGATCGCGCGCGGCTCCGGTACAACCGTCGAGCAGGTGAACCATCTGCTCGAGGCACGCAAGAAGATGGAGAAGATGATGCAGCAGCTGGGGAGGGGGAAGATACCGGCCCTCCCGAACCAGCAGGCGCCCGGCGGCGGCTCTTCCGCGACGCGGAAGAAGTCGTCCAAGCGCAAGAAAAAGAAGGCCGGACGGAGGTAAAGGACGCAAATGGCTGTGAAGCTGAGGCTCACTCGCGTGGGCTCGAAGAAGAACCCGATCTACCGCGTGGTCGCGGCCGACTCGCGCTCGCCGCGTGACGGCAAGTTCCTCGAGATCGTCGGCCGCTACAACCCGCAGACCGACCCGTCGACGATCGATCTCGACGCGGCGAAGGTGAAGGACTGGCTCGGCAAGGGCGCACAGCCCACCGAGGCGGTCGCGAAGCTGATCAAGATCCAGGGCATCGAGAAATAACCGGAGGGCGCTGATGGCCGAGTTGCTCGCGTACCTCGCGCGCGAGCTCGTCGACGACCCCGACGCGGTGCGCGTCGAGTCCGAGGAGCGCGACGGCGCGCTCGTGCTCGTGCTGCACGTCGCGGCCGACGATGTCGGCAAGGTGATCGGCAGGCAGGGCCGGATCGTCCGCGCCCTTCGGACGCTCGTGCGTGCGAGCTCGGTCCGCGAAGGGCGCCGCGTGCTGGTCGAGATCGCCGACTACACGTGAGGGTTGCCGCGTTGTACGACGTCCACGCGATGCCGTGGGCGCTCGAGGCCGTCCTGGCCGAGGTCGACGCTGATGCGATCGTCTTCGGCGGCGATTACCTCTACGGCCCTTACCCGCGGGAGACCGTCGCGACGATCAGAGCGCTCGACGCTCAAGTGCTGCGGGGGAACTGCGAAGACCTGGCCGAGGACTGGGAGCGTGCGCAACTCGCGCCCGAGGACCTGGCGTGGCTCAAGGCGCTTCCCCTCGCGACGACGGTCGACGGCGTTCTCTACTGCCATGCGGCGCCGACCGGCAACCTGCCCATCACAACCGCGATCACCCCCGAAGACGCCGTCCGGCGGACGTTCGCCGGGCGTCGAGGGCACGGTGGTGATCGGTCACACGCACCACCAGTTCGATCGCGACTTCGGTGACCTCCGCGTTGTCAACGCAGGGTCGGTGGGGATGCCATACGAGGGCGAGGTGGCGGCCTTCTGGACACTCGTCGAGGACGGGGAACCGAACTTCCGTCACACACCGATCGATGTAGAACGAGCCATCACGGAGACGCGTACGAGCGGGTGGCCGCAGGCGCAAGGATTCGCCGACGAGAACTTGCTCGTGGCACAGGACCGCGACGATGCGATCGCACACCTGGAGAGCCGGCGCACGTGAGGGTGAAGATCGGCCGCGTCGGGAAGCCGACACGGTCTTGACGGGGCGTTCTTCGTCGAGTACCCGAGCCTCGACGAGCGCTGGTTCCAGCCGGGCGCACGGCTCCTCGCAGGCGGTGTCGAGGTCGAGGTCGTCGGTTCGCGCGCCGTGCCCAGGGCCGCCCGGTGATCCGCCTCGACCGGCGCGGTCGAACGCGGCACGACGCTCGAGGTCGATCAGTCGAGGCGCTCCCACCGACCGGCGACGACGAGTACTACACGTTCCAGCTGGTCGGGCTCGAGGTCGTCGAGGAGAGCGGCCGGACTCTCGGAACGCGTGGCCGACGTGCTTCCGGGGATCGCGAACGACGTGCTCGAGCTCGCCGGCGGCGTCCTGCTGCCGATGGTCGAGGACTGCGTTCGCGTCGTCGACCTCGCCGCTGAGCGTATCCTTGTCGCCGACGGGTTCGCCGACTGATGCGGCTGGATGTCTTCACCCTCGTTCCGCATGCGTTCGCCTGGCTGACCGAGCAGCGGCCGGTCGCGACGGTGCTCGGCGGCGAGCTCGAGCTGCGGCTCTTCTCCTACCGCGAACGACGCCGCTTCGCACCGGCCAGGTCGATGACGAGCCCTACGGCGGCGGTGCCGGGATGGTGCTGCGGGTCGACGTCGTCGCGGCCGCGCTCGAGGCGGCCTATGGCGGGCGTCCCGACCATCGCGTGCTCGCGCTGACCCCGCAGGGGCGCCAGCTGACGCAGGAGGTGGTCGAGGAGTTGGCCGGAGAGGAACGGCTGACGCTGCTCTCCGCCCGGTTCGAGGGCTTCGACGAGCGGATCGTCGAGCACTTCGCGACCGACTCGCTCTCGATCGGGCCGTACGTCCTCTCGAACGGCGACCTGCCGGCGATGGTCGTGGTCGACGCGATCGCCCGCCGGCTTCCGGGAGCGCTCAGCGCCGGGTCGGGCGAGCTCGAGTCGTTCTCCGACGAGCTCGGCGGCGGGCTCGAGTACCCGCACTACACGCGTCCGGCGGAGTTCCGCGGCTGGCAGGTCCCCGAGGTTCTGCTCTCGGGTGACCATGGCCGGATCGAGAGCTGGCGGAAGGAGCATGTGCGGTGAGAAACCCCATCGACCGTCTGACCGACGGGCTCCCGCACGGCTGGCGGGTCACGATCGACTGGCTCGTCACGATCCTCGGCGCGATCGCGATCGTGCTCGCGATCAAGCAATGGGTGATCAATCCATACCGGATCCCATCGAGCTCGATGGAGCCGACGCTCCACTGCGCGCGGCCGGACACGGGCTGTGAGGCGCGCTTCTCCGACCGCGTGCTCGCCTGCCGCTTCTGCTACCGCCTCTGGTCGCCGAAGCGCGGCGACATCGTCGTCTTCAACACCCCGCCGCTCGCTGCCGTCCGCTGCGGCGAGGGCGGCGTGTTCGTGAAGCGGCTGATCGGGCTTCCCGGCGACACCTGGGAGGAGCGGAGCGGCTACGTCTACATCAACGGCAAGCGGCTCGACGAGCCGTACGTCAAGCCACCAGACGCGACGCGCGGACCATCTCCCCGATCAAGATCCAGCCCGGCAATTACTTCATGATGGGCGACAACCGGAGCTCGTCGTGCGACTCGCGGGCGTGGGGGACGGTGCCGCGCGGCAACCTGATCGGCAAGGTCTTCGCGACCTACTGGCCGCCGAGCAGGGTCTCGATCCAGTAGTTCGCTGGCTCTGGCCGCTACCATTGGCTGCGGCCCTCCGGGGCCTCCTCGCTATGAGCACCATCATCCAGGACATCGAGCGCGCCCAGCTGCGCGAAGTCCCGCGGTTCAAGGCGGGCGACACCGTGCGCGTGCATTTCCGCGTGATCGAGGGCAGCCGCCAGCGCATCCAGGTGTTCGAGGGGATCGTGATCAAGCGGCAGGGTGCCGGGTCACGCGAGACCTTCACCGTCCGCAAGAACTCGTTCGGTGTCGGCGTCGAGCGCACGTTCCCGCTGCACTCGCCGAAGATCGACAAGATCGAGGTGCAGGCGATCGGCGACGTGAACCGCGCGAAGCTCTACTACCTGCGCGGCAAGGTCGGCAAGAAGGCTCGCGTGCGCGAGCTACGCCAGCGCTGATCCGGCTCGCGGCGCTCGCCGCCCTGATCCTCCTCGGTGCGGGGTGCGGCACGGCCGCGCACGTCGACGCGGTCGCCCAGGCGGCTAAGTGGGCCGACGAGCAAGGCGTCAGCGGTCGGGTTAGCTGCAGCTCGGGCCTGAAAGCGCCGGCCACGCCAGGAGCACGCGCCGACTTCATCTGCCTCCTCCGGCGCTCACCGCTCGACTGCACCGTCCTGCACGTATCGGGCCGCTACCCGGCAGGTGTGCGCCTGGTCCGAAAGCACAGCGATTGTGTGCAGCCTTTGTGACTTCTTCGCAACGAGGGAGTGCGGCGCCGTTCGCCGGCTGGAGCCGGGGCTATCCTCGGCGGGATGGCGCAGAAGCGCACCGGGCAGCGGCTCCTTCGGTTCGACCGCAGTCTCGGCGTGCGGTTGTCGCCGGAACGGATGAAGCAGGCCGCGGCCCGCTGGCCGGCCCGCTCGTGGTCGCCGGCGTGCTGCTCGACTACGTGTGCCTGCGCGACCACCGGGTCCGCCCGCTCGCGCTCCTGAACGACTCGAAGCAGGTCGACGAGTCGACACGCGAGGAGCTCTACCTGGCGGTGCTCGCGTGCGCCGAACGCGTATCCGTGCATGTCTATCCGCCGGGTGTGATCGATCGCGAAGGGCTGCACAAGTCGAACCTGCGCGGTCTCCGGGCGGCGCTCTGGGCTTGCCAACCGGCGGACATCTCGCTCGTCGACGGCTTCAAGCTCGGCCCGACCGCTCCGCCTCACCGCGCGATTGTCGACGGCGACACGAAGAGCGCTGCGATCGCCGCCGCCTCGATCGTTGCCAAGGTGACGCGCGACCGCTACATGCGGCAGGCAGATGCGCTCTACCCCGGCTACGGGTTCGCCTCGCACGTCGGTTACATCACTCCGGGGCACACGAGGATCGTCCGCGAGCGCGGGCCGTGCGAGATCCATCGCCGCTCTTGGCGCTCGCGCGCGTACCTGCCCGCGGAGGAGCCTGAGCCCGTCGCCGCCTCGTAACGATGCCGCCTCGTAACGATGCCGAGCGGCGCGCTGCGCTCTGGTACCGCCTGCGCGGCTACCGGATCCTCGACGCGAACTGCTGGCTCGCCGGCGGCGAGCTCGACCTCGTCGTCCGGCGCGGGCGCCGCCTGATTTTCTGCGAGGTCAAGTCGAAGGAGGGCTTGCCTTCGGCGACCCGCTCGAGATGGTCGACGACGTCAAGGCACGGCGCATCCAGGCCGCCGCCGATGCGTGGCTCGCCCGACATCCGGAGCAGAACGGGCTCGAGGTTCGCTTCGACCTGATCGCCGATCGTGCGGGCAGGCTCCAGCACGTGCCGAACGCCTTCTGAGGGCAGGAGGGCAGCCGCGGCCCGGGAACTCCGTTCCGTGGGCGTCTCGCAAGAGGAAATCTACTCCGGCCTCGACCTCGACCTCTCCTGGTCGGAGAGCGACCTGCCCGAGCGGGAGCGGACGAGGCACGTCCATCGCCTCCACCCCTACCTCGGCAAGTACATCCCGCAGCTCGTCGAGGAGCTCTTCCGCCGTCACGTCCCGCCGCGGCGGACGGGTGCTCGACCCGTTCGCCGGCTCGGGGACGACGCTCGTCCAGGCGCTCGAGAGCGGTCTCGATTCGGCCGGGATCGACGTGGCCGCCTTCAACTGCCTGCTGATGCGCGTCAAGACGACCGCGCACAACCCCTTCGTCCTCGAGCGCGACCTACGAGACGCACTGGCCCGCTTCGAGGCGCGGCGAGGGCACCGCCGGCAAGGCGACGGCCTACGTGCGACGAGTGGTTCGCCCCGCAGGCGCGCGACGAGCTGCTTCGCTTCCGCTCGCTCGCCGCCGACTACGAGCACGCCGACGTTCTCCGCATCGTGCTCGCCCGCGCCGCCCGCTCCGCGAGGCGGACGACTCATTTCGATCTCGACTTCCCGAAAGCCGCCCAACTCGAGCCGTACTGGTGCTTCAAGCACAAGCGCGAATGCCGCCCGGTCGAGCGCGCCGAGCATTTCATCCGCCGCTACACGCTCGACACACTCACGCGCCTGAAGGAGTTCGCGCGCGTCCGCGGCGCGGCGCACCGCCGAGGTGCTGCACGGCGATGCGCGAGAGCTGGACCTGCCCGGCTCGTTCAGCGCGGTCGTCACCTCTCCGCCGTATCCCGGACTGATCGACTACCACGAGCAACACCGCTACGCCTACGAGCTGCTCTCACTCGACGACCAGCGCGCGCGCGAGATCGGGCCGCCGAGAGCGGCACCTCGCGGGCCGCTCTCGGCGGGTACACCGAAGGGATCTCGGCGGTCCTCGCGTCATCGGCCGCTGCCCTCGAGCCACGCGGGCGCGTCGTGGTCGTCGTCAACGACCGCCGGCAGCTCTACCCGGAGATCCTCGAACGAGCGGGGCTCTCACTCGAACAGCGCTATCAGCGGCATGTGAATCGCCGCACCGGCCGGCGCGCCGGCGAGTACTTCGAAGATGTGCTCGTCGCGCGACGTGTCTAAGAGCTCTATCGTCACACTTTCGACACGATCGCGTCACGTTTCGTCGCCTAACGTGGCAACGTGCTCGCCCGGACGATCACCCACGCGCTCGTCGGCCTCGATCCGCGCCGCGTCGAGGTCGAAGCCCACCTGCAACTCGCGCGGCCGTCGTTCGCGATCGTCGGTCTCGCCGACCGTGCGTGCCAGGAGGCGAAGGAGCGGGTTCGCAGTGGAATCACGTCTGCGGAGCTGGTCTTCCCCGTCCGGCGCATCACGGTCAACCTCGCTCCGGCCGGGTTGCGGAAGGAGGGCTCGGGTTTCGACCTGCCGATCGCGCTGGCGGTCCTCGCAGCCTCTCACCAGCTTCCGCCCGACGCGCTCGACGGCGTTGCCGCGTTCGGCGAGCTGGCGCTCGACGGGCGCGTGCGGCCGGTCCCCGGTGCGTTGATCGCAGCCGAAGGCGCGCTCCGGTCGCGCTTACGCAGGCTCGTCTGCGCCGCCGAGTCTGGCGCGGAGGTGGCGCTTGCGGGCATCGAGCCAATCCCAGTGCACCACCTCGCCGAGGCCGTCGCCTATCTCAGTGGCGCGAGCGAGCCGCCCGAGCCGCTCCCGCTGCGCGAGCTCGCCTGCGAGTTCATGCCCGACCTCGCCGATGTGCGCGGGCAGGAGCGCGCTCGCCGTGCGCTCGAGCTCGCGGCGGCAGGCGCCCACAATGTTCTCTTCGCCGGGCCGCCCGGCACCGGCAAGACGATGCTCGCGAGACGCCTGCCGGGCATCCTGCCGCCACTCGTCGACGGCGAGGCGCTCGAGGTGACGCGCATCCATTCGGTCGCCGGCGTGCTCGCGCCGGGTGCCGGGCTGATTCGCGTGCCACCGTTTCGCGCGCCGCACCACTCGGCCTCGGCTGCGGCGATCGTCGGCGGCGGCGCGGCCGCTCCGCGACCAGGTGAGGCGAGTCTCGCGCACCGCGGCGTCCTCTTCCTGGACGAGTTCCCGGAGTTCGCCGCGCCCGGTGCTCGAATCGCTGCGCCAGCCACTCGAGGACGGCGTCGTCACGATCGTCCCGTGTCCTAGGGCGGGCGTCGTTCCCAGCGCAGTTTCAGCTCGTCGCGTCGATGAACCTCTGCCCGTGCGGCGCGCAGGGGAGATCCCGCGATGACGTGCGCGTGCACGGCAGAGCGCGTGCACCGCTACCGCGAGAAGCTCTCCCGCGCGCTCCTCGACCGATTCGACCTCACGCTCGTCGTGCCACGCGCCCGGCGGCCGAGCTAGCCGGAGCCCCAGGGGAGGCATCCGAGCCGTCCGCGTGCGGGTCGTGGCGGCGCGCGAACGACTGCGGCAATCTCCGCCGGCACTCGGTGAGCCTGCGCAGAGAGCTTCTGACCCGGGCGGTCGAGCGGCTGCCGCTCTCCGGCCGTGGCCGCGCCCGAGTCGCCCGCGTCGCCGCCACGGTCGCCGCCCTTGCCGGAGGCGGACGAGATCGCACCCGAGCATCTGGCCGAGGCACTGTCGTACCGGTCTCCCCGGGAGCTCTCCGAATGAGCGGGCTCGCCGTTGCCGTGTTTGCCGCCGCAGTCGACGAGCACGTGATCGAAGCGCCGCGGAGCCGTCGCTTCGATCTCTTCCGCCGTTCCTTCGACGAGGACGCCTACCGGCGCAGGCTCGCGGCTGCCGGTCTTTCGTGGGTCGGTCGCGGCGACGCGCACTTCCCGGCACGGCTGCGCTCTGATCCACGATCCACCACCGGGTCTCTTCGTGCGAGCCTCGACACCGCCCGACCTCGGTGATCGCCCGACTGTCGCGATCGTCGGTGCTCGCGCGTGCTCTGTCTATGGCTCGACCGTCGCACACGCGCTCGCCCGTGACCTGGCCGCGGCGGGTGCGGTGGTCGTCTCCGGCCTCGCCCGCGGGCGTCGATGCGGCCGCGCATCGCGGCGCGCTCGAGGCCGGCACCACGGTCGCTGTTCTCGGCTGCGGCATCGACCGCGACTATCCGCGCGCGCACGCGACGCTCGCCGCCGAGGTGGTCGCGCAGCGGCGCCATCGTCTCGGAGTACCCGCCCGGGGTCGAGCCCGCACCGTGGCGGTTTCCTGCGCGCAACAGGATCGTCGGCGGGCCTGGCCGACGCGACGATCGTCGTCGAGGCCCGCGACCGAAGTGGGGCGCTGATCACCGCCGATCTCGCGCTCGACGAGGGCCGTGATGTGCTCGCCGTCCCGGGTGAGATCACGAACGCCTTGTCGCGCGGCACGAATGCATCTCCTGCGGCTCGGGGCCACCCCGGTCACCGGGGTCGGCGACATCCTTGCGGTGCTCGGCCTGCACGCCAAGCCCGCCACGCCAGCTGCGGTGCTCGACGAACGATTGGAGCGGGTTCGGACGCTGATCGCCGACGCGCCGGCATCCGTCGACGAGCTCGTCCAGCACGCGAGCCTCGACGCAGCGCAGGTCGCGGCGACGGCTCGCCGAGCTCGAGCTGCTCGGCCTGATCGTTCAGGCTGACGGGCGCTACCGGGAGGTGATGCAACCGAGGTCGGCCACATAGCTCGTGAACGACAACCGAATCGGGATCCCGCAACCGCGACGTAGGATCGGGTCGTGGCAGACGGCCAGATCTTCGATGAGCCACGGAAGGGCCGGCTTGCCCGGCTCGTGGGCGGTCTCTCGCTCGGAGGTCAGACGACGAAGCGCCGGAAAGTCCGCCGCGAATCGCTGAACCTGACAGTGCCCGCCGACAAGGCCGACGCCGTGCTCGCTGCCGTCGAGCAGTGGCTGCGAGCCCACGGGATCGGCGCTGCCGTCGTCGGCGACGAGTCCGAGGACGGCAAGGTAAAGATCCACGCGAAGCTCGAGGGCGCTGACGCGGCGAGGCTCGATCTCTCTGCGGACGCGGTGCAGTCGGAGCTGCAGGCGCTGATCGAAGCCGCGATCCACTGACGGATCCGCGACGACAGCCTGTGTTGAGCACCTCCCCGACCCCGTACTGGCTGGACGAGCCGCGGCTCGAGTTGCCTCCGACACGCTTCGAAGGGCGTGCCGAGGTGGCGGTGATCGGAGGCGGGGTCACCGGCTGCTCGTGCGCGCTCACCCTCGCAAGCCGCGGGTGCGGGTCCGTCTCCACGAGGCCGGCGAGATCGCTGCCGGTGCCAGTGGGCGGAACGGCGGCTTCGCGCTGCGCGGAGCGACCGTGTCGTACGACCGAGCACGCGCCGAGCTCGGTGGCGAGCGGGCGCGCCGGCTGATGGCGCTGACCGAGAGCGCGCTCGATCGGATGGAGCAACTCGCGGGCAACGCGTTCCGCCGCGTGGGCAGCTACCGCCTCGCGGTCGACGACGCCGAGCGCGACGACCTGCGCCGCGAGCACGATGCGCTGCGCGAGGACGGCTTCTCCGTCGACTGGGTCGACGAGCTCGCCCCTCCGCTCGATCGGCTCTACGCAGGTGCGATCCATCATCCGCCCGACGGAGCTCTCTACCCGGCGCGCTGGGTGCGGCGGCTCGCCGCTCACGCCGCCGTCGCGGGCGCCGACATCCGCGAGCACGATCCCGTCCGCGTCGATCAGCTCGACGCCGACGTGGTCGTCGTGGCCGGCGACGGCTACACGTCGTCGCTGTTGCCCGACCTCGCCGCGGAGGTGCGTCCGACCCGCGGCCAGGTGCTCGCGACCGAACCGCTCGGCGAGCTTCGTTATCCGTTCCCGCACTACGCGCGCGCCGGCTACGACTACTGGCAGCAGCTGCCGGACGGCCGCCTCGTGATCGGCGGCCACCGTGACGCGTCACTCGACGCCGAGGACACCGACGTCCTTGCCACGACCGCGGTCATTCAGGAGCGCCTCGACGAGCTCGTCGAGCGGCTCGTCGGAAGCAGGCCGCGCGTTACGAACCGCTGGGCGGGGATCTGGGGGACAACTCCCGACCTGATGCCGCTCGCCGGCCCGGTCCCGGGCCGCGACGATCTCTGGATCGCCGGCGGCTATTCCGGGCACGGAAACGCGCTCGGACTGGCGTGCGGCGAGCTGGTCGCGCGCTCGATCCTCGGCG
This sequence comes from uncultured Actinomycetes bacterium, assembly GCA_963847845.1. Taxonomy (GTDB): domain Bacteria; phylum Actinomycetota; class Thermoleophilia; order Gaiellales; family Gaiellaceae; genus PALSA-600. The sequence continues at coordinate 211,867 of CAWKBI010000002.1, read as the reverse complement.
AGCGGCCGCCGGAGCTCGCGCTCTTCGACCCGGCGCGATTCAGACAGCCTTGACGCCGGCCGCGAGCTTCGCGACGGAGTCCTTTGCGTCACCGAACAGCATCACGGTCTTCGGATTCAGGAACAGTGGATTCTCGATCCCGGCAAAGCCCGGATTCATCGACCGCTTCAGCACCACGATCGCCTGAGACTGGTCGACGTTCAGGATCGGCATCCCGTAGATCGGGCTGCCGGGGTTCGATCTGGCATCGGGGTTGACGACGTCGTTGGCGCCGATCACCAGCGCTACGTCGGTGCGTGCGAACTCAGCGTTCGCCTCGTCCATCTCCTTCAGCTGCGTGTAGGGGACATTCGCCTCGGCGAGCAGGACGTTCATGTGGCCCGGCATCCGTCCCGCCACCGGATGGATCGCGTAGGTCACTTCGATGCCGCGCGCCTCGAGGATGTCGGCGAGCGCGCGTACGTCGTGCTGCGCCTGCGCGACCGCCATCCCGTAGCCCGGGACGACGACCACCTTGCTCGCATAGGCGAGCATCACGGCGACGTCGTCCGCGCTCGCAGAGCGCACCGCACCGGCTGCACCCACGCCCCCGCCGGCCGCGGGACCTGAACTCACCTGGCCGAAGGCACCGAAGAGCACGTTCGTGATCGAACGGTTCATCGCGCGGCCCATCAGGAGCGTCAGCATCGTCCCCGAAGCGCCGACGAGCATGCCACTGACGATCAGGACGTTGTTCGAGAGCTCGAAGCCGGTCGCAGCAGCGGCGAGCCCGGTGAACGCGTTCAGCAGCGAGATCACGACGGGCATGTCGGCGCCGCCGATCGGAAGCACGAACAGCACGCCGAAAAGGAGCGAGCCGCCGACGAGCGCCCAGAGCAGCCAGCCATGCTCGGCGCCGGCGAGGATCGCGACGCCGATCGCGAGCAGCGTCGCGAAGAGGGCTGCGTTGACGATCTTCTGGCCCGCGTAGGTGATGGGGCGGCCCTGGATCAGCTCCTGCAGCTTCGCGAACGCGATCAGCGAGCCGCTGAACGAGATCGCGCCGATCAGCGCCGAGAGCAGGATCGAGACCGACACGTCACCGTGGATATGGCCCGGGACCGGCGCCAGCTTGTGAAACTCGGCGAGCGCCACGAGCGCGGCCGCCCCACCGCCGACGCCGTTGAACAGCGCCACCATCTGCGGCATCGCGGTCATCTTCACGCGGCGTGCAGCGACTGCACCGAACGTCCCGCCGATCGCCGCACCGATCACCATCAGCCAGGTGATGTGGACGCCCGACTTGAGCAGTGTCGCGACGATCGCGATCACCATCCCGACGGCGCCGATCTGGTTGCCGCGGCGTGCGGTCGCCGGCGAGGAAAGGAAGCGAAGCGCGAGCACGAAGCACGCGATCGTGACCAGGTAGAGCAGGTTGACCCCGTTCGTGCCCACTACTCGTCCGTCTTCTTCGGTGGCTCGCGCTTCTTGAACATCTCGAGCATCCGGTCGGTGACGACGAAGCCGCCGACGACGTTCGCGGAGGCGAGCACCATCGCGACGAACCCGATCGTCTTGATCAGGCCGTCCTGGTGCGGCGAGCCGGCAACGATCATCGCGCCGACGATCACGATCCCGTGAATCGCGTTCGTGCCCGACATCAGCGGCGTGTGCAGCATCGTCGGCACTTTCGAGATCACCTCGAAGCCGAGGAAGATCGCGAGCACCAACACGGTCAGTTCTGCGACGAGCGTTGCGGTATGGCTCATCCCGTCACCTCCTTCTTGCGGGTCACGCAGGCACCGGCCACGATCTCGTCGTCCCAGTCGAGCGACAACGCGCCGTCCGAGACGATCAGCCCGAGCACCGAGGCGATGTTGCGCGACAGGAGCTGACTTGCATGCGTTGGCATCGTCGCGGGCAGGTTCGTGATCCCGACGATCGTGACGCCCTCGCGCTCGATCTCGGCTCCCGCCTCGGTCAGTTCGCAGTTGCCGCCGGACTCGGCTGCCAGGTCGACGATCACCGACCCGGGCCGCATGCCGCGGACCGCATCGGCAGTCACGAGCCTCGGCGCCGGCCGGCCGGGGATCGCAGCGGTCGTGATCACAGCGTCGAAGTCGGGAATGCGCTCCTGCAGCGCCGCCTGCTGAGTTGCCTGCTGCTCCGGCGTGAGCTCCTGCGCGTACCCGCCCGCAGTCTCCTCGCCGCGCACGCCGAGGTCGAGAAATGTCGCCCCGAGCGACTCGACCTGCTCGGCGACCGCGGGACGGACGTCGAACGCCGAGACTACAGCGCCGAGTCGCCTGGCCGTTGCGATTGCCTGCAGGCCGGCGACTCCTGCGCCCAACACCAGGACCTTGGCCGGAGGGATCGTCCCCGCGGCCGTCATCAACATCGGCAGGAAACGCGGCAGCCGGTCGGCGGCGATCAGTGCCGCCTTGTAGCCGGCGACGGTCGCCTGCGAGGAGAGCGCGTCCATCGGCTGCGCCCGCGTAATCCGCGGCACAGACTCGAGCGCGAGGCCGATCACACCGGCCTTTGCCAGTCGTTCGATTCCTTCGGAGTCGGTCAGCGGCTGGAGAAAGGCGATCAGCACCTGGCCGCTTCGCAGGCGGCCCGCCTCTTCGGCGGTCGGCGGTGCGACCTTGACGACGACGTCCGCGTCCCACGGGTCGCCGAGCGTCGCGCCCGCAGCGCTGTACGCGTCGTCGGTGTAGCAAGCCTCGGTACCGGCGCCCGGCTCGACGACGACCTCGAAGCCCTCGCCGAGCCGCGCGAGCGTCTCGGCACGAGCGCGACGCGGCGCTCGCCGGCGGTGGTCTCCCTTGGGACGCCGACACGCATGACGCGCGACGCTATCGAATCCTCCGGCCTGACTCGGCCTAGACTGGCCGTTCGTGACGCACCTGCTGCTGCAGTACGGACTCGTTCTGCTCTTCGCTGCCGTCGCGATCGAATCGGCGGGCGTCCCGATCCCCGGGGAGACGACGTTGATCGTTGCCGCGTATCTCGCTCGGCCGGAACAGCACCGCTACTCGCTCTGGTCGGTGATCGTGGTTGCCGCGTCTGGGGCAATCGTCGGTGACAACGTCGGCTACTGGCTCGGTCGAGTCGGTGGCCGCAGGCTCATCGAGCGGTGGTCGTTCACCGCTCGCCACGCCGCCAAGGTGCTGCCGCCGGCCGAGCGCTATTTCGAGCGGCACGGTCCGAAGACCGTCTTCATCGGCCGCTTCGTCGCGTTGCTTCGGGTCACCGCAGCCTGGGTCGCCGGGATCAGCCACATGCCGTGGTGGAAGTTCCTGCTCTGGAACGCCGCGGGCGGCATCGCCTGGGCCGCGGCCGTGTCGGTGCTCAGCTACGAAGCCGGCAAGGCAGTCGCCGAGGCCGTCAACCGCTACGGCCTCTATGCCGTGATCGGTCTGATCGCCCTCGCGGTCGTCGGGTTCGTCGCGCTTCGGCTGTGGCGTCGCAGACGCGCCGCCTAAAGGCTCGACCACACCTCGAGCTTCGTCCGGGTCCGGCGGATCACCTCGTCGGTGTACTCGCTCGTCGAGGAACCGCCGCCGAGGTCCGCCGTCTTCGTCCCCTGCGCGACCGCTTCGAGAGCGCTTTCGCGGATTGCGCGTCCCGCGGTTCGCCCTGCGTCGGTCTGGGTGAGGAGAGCGGCCGCCGCAAGAATCATCGCCATCGGGTTCGCGACGTTCTTGCCTTCGAGCGACGGCGCCGTGCCGTGCGCTGCTTCTGCCATCAACGCGGTCGGCTCGAAGTCGTCTCCCTCGAACGCGACGAGCATCGATTCCGAGCCGGCGATCGACCCGAAGAGCGGCAACACGAGGTCGGAGAGGATGTCGCCGTCACGGTTCAGCGTGGGAATGACCAGCGGGTCTCCGGTCGAGGCGATCAGCAACGCGAACGTCGCATCGATCAACTGTGGCTCGTACACGACGTCGGGATGTCTGGACGCGGCCGCATCCATCTCTTCCTTGAGCATCCCCTCATACGTCGGCGAGACCGTGAATTTCGGCCCGCCGAAGACCTTCGAGCCAGTTCGCGCGGCTTCCCGGAAGGAGAACTCGGAGACGGCGCGGCAGACGCTTCGCTCGATCCGCTCGGTGCGGAAGGCGACTTCGTCTGCGCCGGTCCCCTCGCGCCATTCCTTGGCGCCGTAGGCGTCGCCGACCGCCATCCGGACGACCGAGATCGGCGCGTGAACGCCGCCGAAGGGGACGACACCCGGGATGCGTCGGCCCGTGCGCACGATCACCTTCCCGCCGATCTCCTCACGCAGGATCCGGTTCGGCGAGCCGACGTCGTCGCGTTCCTCGGGAGTCACCGTCGCCGCCTTCAGACCAAGGCCGTAAGTCCTGACCGCAGCCGCGGCCTCGGAGACGACGCGGTTGCCGGTCGCACGCCGCTCGGCGAGCGAGAGGTCGAAGCGGGGCAAGTCGAGCTCGAGCCCGATCACGTCGGGCGCGAGGACACGCACCGACTCCTCGAGCAGCTCCTGCCCTGTCTGGTCTCCTCCGAGCACGACGATCGTCTTCAGGTCCATCGGCGGGCCAAGATTAGCGGGCGGAATTCGCTGCCTGCACGTGAGCACCTGATTTCCGACTACGATCGACTCTCCAAAACCGTTCAGGAGGAGAATTTGGCTCGGAAAACAGTGCTGGTTTGTGACAGCTGTGGCCGTGAGGTCGACGAGGCACAGGGCGCCTCGCTGCGCGTCACCTATTCCGATGCGCGGCGCGGCTCGAAGGTCGCCGACCTGTGCGACGAATGCGCCGCGAAGATGCCCGGACGCGCCGCGGCCCGCCGCGGACGTCGGCCGAAGGCACAAGCCGCCGTCTAGGACCTAGCTCGGAGCGAAGAAACCCGTCTGGAGCGGCCCGGGACCCGTCCTGCGGTCGCTCTACGATGGGAAGGTGGGGCTGTCCCTGCTTGCCGGGCCTGCGCATGCGGGCAAAGTCGCGCTGCTGCTCGAGCGCTATCTGGCGCGCCTCGACGACGAACCCGTCCTGATCGTGCCGAACCGGTCGGACGTCGACCGGGTCGAGCGCGACCTGCTCGCGCGTTGCGGCTGCCTGCTCGGAGGCGCGATCGGCACGTTCGACGACCTGTTCTCGCGGCTTGCAGCGGCCGACCCTGGCTGGCGGCGCGTGGCCGGAGAGGCCGAGCGGTCGCTCGTCGTCCGGCGGGCGCTCGCAGCAACCCCGCTCGAGGGCCTGTCGCGCTCCGCGCGAACGGCCGGCTTCACCGACTCGCTGCTCCGGACGCTCGGAGAGCTCGAGTCCGGCCTCCTCGACCCCGGCGATCTCGACGGCGAGCTGGCCCAGCTCTACGCCGCCTACCGCGCCGAGCTCGACCGCCTCGAGCTCTGGGACCGCGACACCGAGCGTCGACGCGCCGCCCGGCGGCTGCAGAACGACCTCGCTGCCTGGCACGGCGAACCGGTCTTCGCCTACGGCTTCGAAGACCTGACCGGGGCCGAGTGGACGCTCCTCGAAGCGCTCTCCGGCCGGGCCGAGGTATTCGTGTCGCTCCCCTACGAGCCGGGCCGGCTCGCGTTCGCCTCGCTGGCGCGCACAGCGACCGACCTCTCGGCCCTCGCCGACGGCTCGATCCAGGAGCTCGGACCGCGGTCGGCCGAATATTCGCACCCGGCGCTCGCTCACCTCGAGCGCGCTCTCTTCGAGGAGACGCCCCCGCCGCCCGTCGACCTCGACGGTGCAGTGCGCTTCTTCGAGGGCGCGGGCGCGCGCGGAACGCTCGAGCTGGTCGGCGACGAGTTGCTCGCGCTGATTCGCTCAGGCACGCGGCCCGAGCAGATCGCGCTCGTTGCGCCCTCCCTCGAAGGCTGGCGCGCACCGCTCGAGACCGTCCTCGGCGCTCTCGGCGTGCCGTACGCCGTCGAGTCGCGAGCGCGGCTCGGTGCGACCCCGTTCGGGCATGCGCTGCTCCAGTTCCTGCGGTACTCCTGGTCGGATGGCGAGCGGCGCGAGTTGTTCGCCTACCTTCGGTCGCCGTACTCCGGCCTTGCCCGCTCCTCGGTCGACTTCGTCGAGGGCCGCCTTCGCGGACGTGCCATCTCCACGCCGGAGCGCGTCGAGGAGGAAGCCGAGAAGCTGCGCGAGGCACCGATCCCACAGCTTGCCGAGCTGCGCGGCTCGCCGACGCCGACCGCGGGCGTCCGCGCCCTGATCAGGTCGATGATCCGCTCGGCGTACGGGACCGAGGCGCCGCCGGCCGGCGAGACCTCGCGACTCGACCTGCGCGCGTACGACGCGGTTCTGCGCCTGCTCGACGAGCTCGACGGGTTCGCCGCACTCGGCGGCGACGCAGTGCCCGAGGACGTACTGGCGGCGCTCGAGCACGCCGAGGTGCGGCTCGCGGGTGCGGGCGAAGTCGGTCGCGTCGCCGTGCTCGACCTGATGCGCGTGCGGACGCGCCAGTTCGACGTCGTCTTTCTGCTCGGACTCGAAGAAGGAGTGCTGCCGCGCCGGCAGCGTGTCTCGCCCTTCCTCGACGACGACGCACGCCGCGCGCTCGGCGCCCGGCTCGAGCGTCCCGACCAGGTGAGTCGCGATCGCTACCTCTTCTACACCGCGTGCGCGCGAGCGACGCGCCGGCTGTATCTCGTCCGCGAAGCGGCGACCGACGACGGCGGCCCGCGCGAGCCGAGCCCGTTCTGGGACGAGGTGGCGGCGGTATTCGACCAGGAGGACGTCTCGCGCGCGACTTCTCGGCGCCCGCTGTCGGCGCTGACCTGGACGCTCGAAGGAGCGCCGACGGACCGTGAGCGGTTGCGCGCTGTGGCGCGTTTGGCCGCCACCGACTGCGACGCGGCCGGTGCGATCGCCGATGCGAACGACTGGGAGCGCCGCCTGACGCGCGCTCGGACGGCGTTCGACCGGCGGACCCGGTTGACGAACGAAACGGTGCTGGCGTGGCTCCGCTCCAAGACGACGTTCGGCGTCACCGAGCTCGAGCGGTTCGCCGATTGCTCGTCGGCCTGGCTCTTCGAGCGCATCATCTCGCCGAAGACGATCGACGCGGTCGTCGACCCGATGCTCCGTGGCTCGGTCGCCCACAGCGCCCTGCACAAGTTCTACGCGGGGCTGCCGAAGGAGCTCGGGCACGACCGCGTGACACCCGACAACGTCGAGCGCGCCGTCGGCTTCCTGCGGCGCTGCCTCGACGATGCGCTTCGCGGCGGCGTCCGCCTCGATCTGACCGAGCTGCAGGAGGCCGAGCTCGAAGAGGGCCTTTGGCGTGACCTCGAGGGCTTCGCGCGCGACGAGGCACGCTCACCGCTCCAGCTCGTGCCGCGGCGGTTCGAGGTCGGCTTCGGCTCCGAGCGCTCGGCGCCGGAGCTGCAGCGCGGGTTGCCGCTCGGCGACGGTCTGCACCTGAGCGGGAAGATCGACCGCATCGACGTCGACCCGTTCAGTGCGCGGGGGATCGTGCAGGACTACAAATCCGGGCGCACGGCGCACTCGGCGAAGCAGATCGACGACGAGTTGCGCCTGCAGGTTCCGCTTTACATGCTCGTTCTGCGCGATCTCGTCGGGGTCGAGCCGCTGGGCGGGGTCTACCGGGCCCTCGCGGGGGCGCGTGTGACGCGCGGGCTGCTGCTCGCCGACGCAGAGGACGACCTGCCCGGCTTCCAGAAGAACGACTATCTGCCCGACGACGAGTTCTGGAAGATCGTCGACGCGTCCCGTGACCGGGCGAGGACCTACGCGCAGCGCATCCACGCGGGCGACGTCAAGCACGACCCGAAGGGCGACGCTTGCCCGGTGTGGTGCGACCTCTGGACGATGTGCCGGATCGAGCGGTCGTGAACGCCGAGCAGAACGCCGCGGTCCAGGCGACGGGTGAGGTGTTCGTCTCGGCGGGAGCCGGCACCGGCAAGACCGCCGTGCTCGTCGAGCGGTTCGTCACCGCGGTCTGCGAGCAGGGCCTCGATGTCGAGTCGCTGCTCGTGATCACCTACACGCGCAAGGCCGCCGGCGAGCTGCGTGCGCGGATCAGGGCGGCGCTCCACGCGCGCGGCCGTCACGACCTCGCGCGTCGGCTCGACGGGGCGTGGATCTCGACCATCCACGGATTCTGCTCGCGTCTCCTGCGCGCACATCCGTTCCCCGTCGGGCTCGACCCGCGTTTCCACGAACTCGCCGACGACCAGGCGGCCGTGCTGCGCGGCGAGGCGTTCGAGAGCGCCCTCGGCCAGTTCTGCGCGGGACGCGATCCCGAGCGGCTTCGGCTGCTCGCGACCTACGGAGGCCCGGGGCTGCGGAAGATGCTGACCGGGGTCTACGAGACCTTGCGATCGGCCGGGCGAGATCTGTCGCTCGAGCTGGGACAGCATGCGGGCGTCGCGGAGCGGCTCATGGAACTGCATGGAACTGCCCGGTCGCTCGCCGCCGACCCGGAGGCCACACCCGCCCAGCTTGCCGCCGCGACCGCAGCGCTTGCGCTCGGCTCGAACCCCGAGCAGCTGCTCGATCTCGACCTGCCGGCGCAGGGTGATCGAGCAGCCGAGTTCCGCGGCGCGCGCGATCGCCTGCAGCAGGCGGCGCTCGAAGAGCTCGCGGCGCGCGACAGCGAGCTTCTGCAGGAGCTCCTTAACCTCTTTGCGACCGAGTATGCAGCGGCGAAGCAGCGCGAGTCCGCACTCGACTTCGAGGACCTCCAGCTGTACGCGCGCGACCTGCTCCGCGACCACGCCGACGTCCGCGAGACCGAGCAGCTCCGCTTCCGCTCGATCATGGTCGACGAGTTCCAGGACACGAACCGGTTGCAATGCGATGTGATCGACCTGATGCGCGGCAGGCCCGGCGCGTCGGATGTCTTCTTCGTCGGCGATGAGTTCCAATCGATCTACGGCTTCCGCCACGCCGACGTTGCCGTGTTCCGCGACCGCCGTGAGGCAGCCGCGCAGAACTTGCCCCTGACCCGCAACTACCGCTCGCGCCCCGAGGTGCTCGCCGCCGTCAACCATCTCTTCGGCGACGAGTTCGGGCACGACTATCAGCCGCTCGCTGCATCGGGGGAGTTCTCCGATCCGGTTTTCGGTCACCCCGTCGAGCTACTGGTCAGCGACAAGCAGAGCTACAAGGGGACGGGGACGAGCTGGCGCGAAGGCGAGGCGCGGTCGATCGCGAGCAGGGTGCGCGAGCTCGTCGACTCGGGTGCTGCCGCCTGTGGCGAGATCGTGCTGCTGTTCGCCGCAGGAACCGATGCCGAGCGGTACGAGTCGGCGTTGCGCGCGGAGGGTCTGCCCACCTATCGTGCGACCGGCCGTGGGTACTTCGGCCAGCAGCAGGTCGTCGATCTGCTCTCGTACTTGCGGCTCCTGCACAACCGTTACGACGACGAGGCGCTCGCAACCGTCCTGATGTCGCCGTTCGTCGGGATCTCGAACGACGGGATCGTCCTGATCCGCCGCCATGCCGGCCGCCGCCCGCTCTATACGGGGATCGAGCGCTCGCTGCCCGAGGCGCTTGGCGCCGACGACGAACGGCTCGTGCGCGCGTTCAAGCAGCGCTACGAGCGACTGGTTGCCGCGTCGGCTCGCACGAGCCTCGAGCGGCTCTGCGAGGAGATCGTCGCAGCTCACGACTACGACCTTGCGGTGCTCGCGCGCTGGGACGGGAAGCGCCGCTACGCCAACCTTCGCAAGCTGATGCGCCTCGCGCGCTCGTACGAGGAGCTGCGTGGGCCGGACCTCGAAGGCTTCGTCGATGTGATCCGCGACCAGGAGGCCGTCGGTGCATTCCAGCTCGAGGCGGTCTCGGAGGAGGAGGGAGCCGATGCGGTCCGGCTGCTGACGATCCACGCTGCGAAGGGACTCGAGTTCAAGGTCGTGATCGTGGCCGACGCGGGCCGCGACACGGGTGGCGCGCCTTCGGCCGACGAGATCCTCGTCCGGCCCGACGGCAGCTTCGGCTTCCGCGTGATCGATCCGACGTCGGGCAAGCGAAAGGGCGTGTTCGACTACGACGCCGTCCGCACGGCCGAGAAGGAGGAGGACACTGCCGAGCGACTGCGCCTCTACTACGTCGCCATGACCCGTGCGATCGACCGCCTGATCGTCTCCGGTGCGATCGACTTGGAGCGGGCGCGTGATCGCGACACACCGATCGGTTGGGTGCTCGAGCGACTGGGCGCGCTCGCTGAGGTGGCACGCGCTCAGGCCGTGCCGGTCGAGCTCGAACGGGGCGGCGCGCGGTTCGTCCTCACCGTCGATCGCTACGCAGCTCCGCCGGAGGCCGCGGCCGCGGACGAGCCGCTCGTCGAGGCGGAGGCGGGCCAGCTTGCGCTCTTCGCTGCCCTGCCGACGGCGCCGGTCGTCCGCGGCTACCGCCTGCCGGAGCTCGTGCCCCCTGCGGCCGCGCCCCTCCACCGAGTGCGACGCCTTTCCTACTCGGCGCTCGCACTCTTCGAGCGCTGCTCCTACCGCTACTACGCCGAACGCGTCGCAGGGCTGCGGGAGGAGCGCGTGAGCGGCGTCGGCCCCGGAGGCCTGAAGGCGACCGAGATCGGCGACGCCGTGCACCGCCTGCTCGAGCTCGTCGATCTTCGCGCTCCCGCGCTGCCGGATCTCGATCTCGTTCGCACCTGGTACCCGACCGTCAGCGACGCGGAGCTCGAGCGGGTTCGGGGCTTCGTGGTCTCGTACTGCGACTCGGAGCTGGCGGCGCGCATCGCGAGCCTCGAGGATGCCCGCCCCGAGCGCCCGTTTGCCTTCGAGCACGCTGGTGTGCTCCTGCACGGCCGGCTCGACGTCCTCTGGCGCGAGGGAGACCGCGCGCTCGTCCTCGACTACAAGACGAACTCGCTCGCAGAAGGATCGCCGGACGAGATCGTCGAGTCGGACTACCGCCTGCAGCGGCTCGTCTACGCGCTCGCGTGCTTCCGCGCGGGTGCCGAGCAGGTGGAGGTCGTCTACCACTTCCTCGAGCGTCCCGACGCGGTCGTCTCGACGCGGTTCGATCGACTCGAGCTGCCGGCGCTCGAGGACGAGCTTTCTGCGGCGATTGCGCGAATCAATGCCGGTGAGTTCGTGCCGAGCCCGAGCGAGTTCAACTGCGCCGGCTGCCCGGCGCTCGAGCTCGTGTGCGCCGGGCCAAGGCTCGGCGGCGGCGGCGGCGCGTGGCCGCCGCAAGAGCCGGTTGCCGCACAGGTCTAGATCGTGCGTAGCTATCTCGCCGAGACGCGTCGGAAACGGGTCGGCCCGAAGAAGACGCGCATCGGTCCCGTGATCGAGCGGCTCGCCGTCGAGCACGCCGACGCGTCGATCGCGCTGACGTTCGAGAGCCCGCTCGAGCTACTCGTCTCCGTGATGCTCTCGGCGCAGACGACCGACGTCAACGTCAACCGGGTCACGGCGACGCTCTTTCAGAAATACCGGCAGCCCGAGGACTATTTGGCGGTCCCGCAGACGGAGCTCGAGCAGGACATCTTCGCGACCGGCTTCTATCGCCAGAAGGCAAAGTCGCTGCGCGGCACGATGGCGTTGCTGATCGAGGAGTTCGACGGCGAGGTCCCGGAGCGGTTCGACGACCTGCTGCGACTGCCGGGTGTCGCGCGGAAGACCGCGAACGTCGTCTCGGCCGAGCGCGGGAACGCGCAGGGCGTCGTCGTCGACACACACGTGCGCCGGATCTCGCAGCGGCTTGGCTTCACCCGGCAGGAGGACCCGGTGAAGATCGAGCGCGACCTGATGCGGCTCGTGCCGCGCGCTGACTGGGCACGATTCCCGCACCTCCTGATCTGGCACGGGCGGCGCATCTGCGACGCCCGGCGCCCGCGCTGCGAGGAGTGCCCGCTCGCGGCCGACCTCTGCCCGTCGAGCCGGGTCTAGGGGCAACCCTCTAGGAGAGCCGCTGCCAGACGTTCTCGAGCAGCTGTGCAGTCGCGGGCCAGAGCAGGATCTGGCCGCCGAAGTTGAGCGCGCCGGCCGAGAACACCTTCGCCCCGCTCGCGTGCTCGTAGTACGTCATCTCCGCCGATCGGCCGGGGCCGAAGAGATCCGGGATCGTTGCCAGCACCTGGGTCGACGGCGGCGACGCCGAGCTGCGGGCGTCGATCTCGATCCCGTAGAGGCCGAACTGCGCGCCGTTCGCCAGTCCCGTATCAGCGAACGCCCACGGCGCGGCGTCCGCTCCGACGACCGTGAAGGGCGCGTGCCGTTGACCCCGGTCGGAGGCGATGTATTGGACGCCGAGCAGCGCCGACTCTGGGCGTCCGAGGTCGCGCCATTCGTCGATCAGTTTCAGTCTCGGTTCGTTCCGGTCGACGCGCCGGAAGAAGTTGTTCGCCGCCAGGAACATCAGGTTGCCGCCCAGATCGCGGAAGCCTTGGGCGAGGTTGTAGACGCGTCCGGTCACGTACTCGGTGTGGCCGGGAAAGACAATCAGGTCGTAAGCCGCGCGCAGCGCCTCGGGCGTTGCGAACGCCTCGAGATCCTCGTCGGCGTACGTATCGACGGTCTTGCCGGTCTGGGCGAGCCAGTGCTGGAATGCGAGGTCATAGCTGCGGTAGCGGTACGGCACTCCGCGGTTCGGATGCGGGCGGTCAGGTCGACGATCGACGTCTTCCAGTGCGAGTACCACGTGTCGCCCCAGCCGTCGCCGTCCGCGTCGTAGAAGTTGTAGGCCTGCCACGTCGACGTCGGCATCACGACTGCGACCCGTTGCGCGGGCGCCGGCGGTCGGACCACGATCGGCGCGAACCCGACTCGTCCGTCATCCGCGGTGAGCTGCGCGAAGTAGACGCCGGTAGGCCAGTCGCCGCCCACCCGAACTGGAATAGCGCCCGGCTGGTCGCGGTTCGCGCGCCAGTCGATCTGCGAAGGCGCGCCAACGGGAACACCGTTGATCAGGTTGTTGGCGTAGGTCGGGACCTGCTCTGTGCCGCTTCGAAGCATCTGAATCGTCAAACTTTTCGCGTCGGTCCGGACGGCGAGGTTGACGACGTCGGCGGCCCTCGCGCTCCGGGCGGCGAAAGCCGCGTCGACACCGAGCACGCGTGCAACGGCACGGGCCGTCACCGGGCGGGCCGAACCACTTCTCGGCAGCGCGGTCAGCCGCACGATGTACGTCCGAGCGGGCAGCGTCGCCGCGGGTTTCCATTCCAGCGTGTGGGCGCCGGCTGGAAGCGAGACGCGCTCGGTCGAGAGCTCCGACTGCGCGACTGCAACCGGCTGCTCGGAAGCGGCGCCCTGGCCGGTTTCGAGCACCTCCAGCGACACCACCGAAGGTTGCGCGAGCGAGAACTGCAGTCGCGCGGCGGCACGCCCGGAGCCTGGGCCGAGCGTCGTCAGCATCTCGGTGTCTCCGGCGAACGGCCGCCCGCCGTTGTCGATCCGGAAGCGGGAGAGGAGCGGCAACGCCCCGGAAGCGTTCGAAAGCCGGCCGAAGCCTGCGAGCCCAAGCCCCGTGAGGGCGAGCAACCGCGCGCGTGTCCCTGACCAGCTCATCGGCTGCACCAGCCTAGCCATCGCCGCGGAAGGAATGTAAGGTGTGCCTTACAAATGTTCGCTCGTTGTCCGACAACCGAGGAGCTGGAGCGCCGCAAGCGGCTGTTGCGCCGCCGGTCGGTGTCGTGACATTCGTGCTACAGCACCGGCTCCCGTACCGACGAATGCTCGTCGCCACCGGTGTGTTGCTCGTTCGAGGAAGTCGTTGCGCAGCTCCTGGCCGCACTGCTCGTGGTCGGCTCGTACTTCCTCGCCGAGGAAGTCCGGGTGCGCCGGCCTCGGCGTCGCTCGGCGGCGGTCGCCGCGACCGCCAGCGACTGAGCTCGACCGGCTTCGCACGAACACCGCGGGCTACCCTGGCGCCTCGATGCCGTTCTATATCTGCCCGAAGTGCAAGGAGCGCTCGCTCGACATCGACGCGCGTGAAGGGTTCTCCGAGCAGGCACCGTCGTGCCGGCACTGTGGCTTCGGGTTCCTGTTCGAGTTGTTGGACGACTACTACCCGGCGCCGGATACAGGGCTGCTCGTCACTGACCAGAACCGCCGGGTGCTCGCGATCGGACGCGGCGTCTTCGAGCTGACCGGCTTTCCGGAAGCCGACCTGATGGGGAGGGACGTCGTCGAGGCGCTTTCGTTCTCCGACGACAAGCCCGTGGAGCTGGCGCGCGAGTGGGGGGTGCGGCGGCTCGGCGAGCACCTCTCGATCCGTACTCGCGGTGGGCACGAGAAGAAGATCGTCGCCGACGTCTTCCCTGCCTACGACGACGACGGCGGCCTGTTGGTCGCGCTGACACCGATCCGCGGCTAGAGCACCAGGGACGTCGACAAGTAGGCTGTCTCTCGCCCCGCGTGGCCTTTCGCGTCTTTGAGCATGTCCACCCAAACCCGTTCAGCGAGCTTCGAGACGTTGACGTCCGGCGGTCGCGTGCACGTCGTCGGCGCAGGGCCGGTGGGTCTGTTGCTGACCGCGCTTCTGCAGTCCATCGACGGCTTCTCGGTGTGCCTCTACGAGAAGCGGCACGAGTACACCCGCACGCGGATGGTCCGGCTTGCCTCCTACCTCGTGGCGGATTCGGTCGAGAGCTACCGCAACGATCACATCGACGGAGAGACCGTCGAGGCGGTCTTCGACCCGCCGGAGCTCGACGAGGGCCTGGCGTTCAGAAAATCGATTCCTGCGGATCTGATGGAGCCTCTTCGTGGCTGGGCGCTCGGGTTCTGTCCGCTGAACGCCATCGAACGTGCTGTCAGCGATCTGATCGATGGGCGCGCGTCGGACACGGTGATGCGCACAGCCGCCGTCGTATCGGCGGATGAGGCGATGGCGATGCTCGAGCCGGGGGACATCCTCGTCGACTGCACCGGCAGCAAGTCTCTGCTTCGCGACCACCTGGCGCCGGGCACGGGCGACGCGGCTGTCGGCGCGAACACGCTCAACATCCGACTCGAATACGCGCTCGTGATCACGTTCCTTTACGGCCAGCCTTACGACTGCAACGAGTACTGCAAGTACTACAAGAACATCGAGAACGTGAACTACAAGTTCATCCCGGCGGTTCACCGGACGCATCACGATGGCAACATCAGCCACGTCACGGGCATCGTGAGCATCACCGCGGAGGACTACGAGGCGATGCCGACGCGCTTCGACGGCGAGTGGCTTCGCGAGAACTTCCCGGATGTGGCCCGGTCGATGGACCGGTTCATCGACAAGATCAAGCAAGAGACCGACGGCGAGATCCTGGGCGATCTGGAGATCGTCCGGATCCCCCTTGATCTCTACCGAGCCCGCAACGCGACCAGCCGCCGGTGGCACGGCGGAGAGAACCGCGACCACCCCTTTGCGAGCTCTCCGGTCTTCCTGCTCGGCGACTCGGCGATCGGCTCACCGTACTTCCAGTCGATTTCGCTCGGCTTCGAGTGTGCGATGTTCCTGGCAGGACTTCTCTCGCAGCGTGACGTGCCGCTGCAGGGGATGTTCGATCGCTATGAGCTCTACGTCTACAAGCAGTGGCTTCGCGTCTATATGCGCAGCAAGATGATCAAGCACAACAAGGATCTGTTCGAGTCTCTCGACGACCCGCTTGCCCTGCTCGACAAGCTGCACATCTACTGACCATGCAGCACGGCTAGAGCCAGCGCTTCCAGCGGAAGAACGCGAGCTGGCCGAAGGTCGTGACGGCGATCAGCGCCCAGGACCACCAGTAGCCGAAGCTCCAGGCGAGCTCCGGGATGTGGCGGAAGTTCTGCCCGTAGAGACCGACGATGAACGTCGGGACGAGCAGCAGAGACGCGATCACGGTGAGGCGCTTCATCACCTCGTTCTGGTCGTTCGCCACCTTCCCCTGCAGGTAGTCGCGCACGCCTGAGAGGGCATCCCGCGACGACTCGAGCCCTTCGCTCGAACGCAGCAGCTTGTCGTAGGCGTCACCGAAGGCGATCTCGACATCGCGCGGGAAGAGCTCTCCCTCGTCGAGCTCGATCCGACCGTCGAGCACTTTGTGCACGGCATCTCGGGTCGGTGTCAGCGTGCGGCGGATTCCGCGGAGGTCCTGGCGCAGCTCGCGAAGCCGGTGTCCGACTTCGCGAGCGGGCCGGTCGGCGACGAGGTCCTCGAGCTCGTCGATCTCGTCGTCCAGCGCGTCGACGAGATCGAGGTAGCTCTCGGCGATCACGTCGACGAGGTGGTAGACGTACATGCCGACGTCCTCGTGTGCCCGGCAAGCTTCCTTCGCCGGCTTCGGGTCGAACGGCGCCTCCCCGGGCGGTGTCTTCGAGATCGAGACGAGTTGCTCGGTCGTCGCGACGATGTCGATCTCCTGGTAATAGAGGCGATCCTCCCCAGCCACTGCGACCGGGAGCAAAAAGATCCCGAGGATGTAGTCCCCGTGCGTCTCGATTCGGGGGCGAGGCTCGTCGTCGTGAACGTGCGGAGCGAGCAGCACCTCGAGCGCGATCTTGTGGACGTGCTCGGGTAGGTGCTTGCGGAGCTCGTCCTCGGTCGGGTCGACGAGGTCGACCCACCGGGTATCCACGTCGGTCACGGGGCCGAGCTTAGACAGCTTTCGCGGCTGCGGTTCGGAGCGCTGCCGGAGCCGTGACAGTCGCCGAGAGGAACCTCTCTGCGTCGAGCGCCGCCATGCAGCCGGAGCCGGCAGCGGTGACGGCCTGCCGGTAGATGTGGTCTTGCACGTCGCCGGCCGCGAAGACTCCCGGCACGTTCGTCTCGGTCGTCCCGGGTCTCGTCACGAGGTAGCCGCCCGCATCATGGTCGAGCTGGCCGACGAACAACGCCGTGTTCGGGTCGTGCCCGATCGCGACGAACAGGCCATCCGCCGGAACCTCCCACGTCTCGCCCGTCGCGGTGCTGCGCAGCCGCAGTCCTTCGACCTTCGCGTCGCCGAGCACCTCGACCACTTCGGCGCTGAGGACGAAGTCGAGCTTGTCGTTGGCCTCTGCGCGGTCGATCATGATCTTCGACGCGCGAAACTCGTCGCGGCGATGCACCAGGTGCACGCGTGTCGCGAACTTGGTCAGGAAGAGCGCCTCTTCGAATGCCGAGTCGCCGCCGCCGACCACGTAGACGTCTTTCTCCCGGAAGAACGAAGCGTCACAGGTTGCGCACGCAGAGACGCCGCGGCCCTTGTGCTGCTCCTCCGACTCGATGCCGAGCCACCGGGCGCTCGCGCCTGTGGCGACGATCACCGCATGCGCGCTGTACTCGTCGTCGCCGACGTACACGCGGAAGGGGCGCTCGGAAAGGTCGACGCGCGTGACGTCGTCGGTGATGAATTCCGCGCCGAAGCGTTCGGCCTGGCGGCGGAAGTCGGACATCATCTCCGGCCCCATGATCCCGTCGGCGTACCCGGGGTAGTTCTCGACGTCGCTCGTGATCATCAGCTGGCCGCCCCAGGCGAAGCCCTCGATCACGAGCGGCTCCAGGTCGGCGCGGGCGGCGTAGAGCGCAGCCGTATACCCGGCTGGGCCCCCTCCGACGACGATCAATTCACGGACGTTCTGACCGCTCAACAGGCTCCTCTCAAAAACAGTTTCTCACTGAGAGTAAACGTCTGTGGGCACCTGGATGTTCCTGCTCAGGCGGCGTCGGCGTCGGCGCGCGGCAGGGCGACCACCTCGGGCGCACTCAGCACCATCGGCCTGCGCTCGACCTGTTTCGTCTCCGGCAGCTCGTCGTTCGTGACGCCGAGCTCGGGGAACTTGCGTGCGGTCACGAGCAGCCGGGTCTCGAAGGAGCTGACGGCGTTGTTGAACGCCCCGACGGCGGTGTCGAGCCCGCGCCCGACCTTGGCGAAGTGGCCGGCGAAGACACCGAGGCGGTCGTACAGCTCGCGGCCCAGATTCGAGATCGCCCGGGCGCTCTCGGCGACCGTCTCCTGCTGCCAGCCGTAGGCCACGGTCCGGAGCAGGCCGATCAGCGTCGCGGGCGATGCCACGATCACGCCCGACTCGGCCCCGGCTTCGAAGAGCGAGCCGTCCTCGTCGAGCGCTGCCCGGTAAAGGCCTTCGTCGACGAACATGACGACGAACTCCGGCGACGGCTCGAACTGGCGCCAGTAGCGCTTCTGGCCGAGCTTGCCGATGTGGTCGCGCACCTGGGCGGCGTGCCGTGCCATGTGAGTGCGCTTGAGCTCGACGTCGTCGGTATTGACCGCGTCGAGGTAGGCGCCGATCGGGACCTTCGCGTCGACGACGATGCTCTTGCCACCCGGGAGCTTGACCACGAGGTCGGGGCGGAGCAGACGGCCTTCGTCATCGCGCTCGCTCTCCTGGGTGCGGAAGTCGCAGTAGTCGACCATGCCTGCAAGCTCGACGACGCGCTTCAGCTGCACCTCGCCCCAGCTGCCGCGGATGTGCGGCGCACGAAGCGCGGTGACGAGGCTGCCGGTCTCGGTGCGCAGCCGCTCCTGGCCCTCCGCGACGGCCCGCAGCTGTTCACCCACCGCGGTCACGGCACGGAGGCGCTGCTCCTCGAGTGCCTTCGCCTGGACCTCGAAGCGGCCCAGCGTCTCCTTGATCGGCGCCAGCTTGGCGTCGGCGAGCTCGAGCAGCGACGACTGGCTCTTCAGCAGTGCGTCGCCGGTCGCGGCCTTCAGTCGCTCTTCCCATTGGCCGTGGCTCTGCTCGGAGGCGTTGATCTGGCCGGCGGCGACGGCGAGCTTTCCGTGCGCCCAGAGATAGACGATCGCTGCGCCGAAGAGAAAGCCGATTGCGATGAAGACGAGAGCCATAGAGCCGAACAACGATAGAGATCGCGTCGGACGGAACGGCGTCCAAAAAAATCAGCGTCCCAAAAAAATCAGCCCCGGCGAACCCGAAGGTCTACCGGAGCTGAGTGCCGGATCCAGCGACTCCGAAGAGCTACCGGATCCGACGAGGGGAACCTAGCCGGGTGAGCCACGGCCCGTCAAGTCGCCCTCGGGCAGAAAGGCGCTCGCAGCGAGAATTTCGGGGATTCCGCCCTGGAGGGAACATCCGTTCGCTCGCGTAGGCTGGCTGCGATGAACGACGTCTTCGGCGCCGGAGGTGCGCTTGCGCGTGCGCTGCCCGAGTTCGAGCCGCGTCCGCAGCAGGCTGTGCTCGCCGCCGAGGTCGCCTCGTCGCTCGCGGCTGGACGCCACTTGATCGCGGAAGCGGGAACCGGGGTCGGCAAGAGCCTCGCCTACCTCGTGCCGGCGCTCGAGTCCGGCCTCCGCGTCGTCGTGGCGACGGCGACCAAGGCTCTGCAGGAGCAGCTCCTGCGCCACGACGTGCCGCTGGCGGCCGCCGCGCTCGGACGTGACGTCTCGGTCGCGGTGGTCAAGGGCCGGCAGAACTACCTGTGCCGGCGGCAGCTGCACGGTTTCCAGCCTTCACTGATGGCCGAAGGGCGCGACGGTCGCGCCTGGGAGGCGATGCAAGGCTGGCTCGACGAGACCGAGACAGGCGACCGTGCGGAGCTCGAGCTCGAGCCGTCCGACGCGTTGTGGGCGGAGCTCGCCGTCGGCGGCGACCGCTGTGCAGGCCGTCGCTGCCCGTTCGTCGCGACCTGCTTCGCCGAGCGCGCGAGAGACCAGGCGGGGGAAGCCGATCTCGTGATTGCGAACCACGCCCTCTACTTCGCGCACCTGGCCGCCGGCGGCGGCGTCCTGCCCGAGCACGACGCCGTCGTCTTCGACGAGGCGCACAGGCTCGAGGAATCCGCCGCGTCGTGGCTCGGCGGCCGCGTCTCGCGAGCCGGGCTTCGCCGGCTCGCTCTCGACGTCGAGCGGGCGTGCCGCGACGGGCAGAAGCCGCTTCCGTTACGCCAGCTCGACAGAGTCGAGCGTTCGGGAGAACGGTTGCTGCGCGCCGTCGCACCGCCGTCGGGGCGGCGCCGTCTGCGCGCTGTCCCACCTGAAGCGGCGCTCGTCCTGATCGACGCGCTCGGGGATCTCTCGACCGCGCTGCACGGGCAGGGCGAGGACCTCGACGTGCTCGGACGCCGCGCCCTCGGCCTCGCGGCGCAGGTCGAGGCGTGCCTCGAGCTCGGGGAGCTCGATCGCGTCGTCTGGTCGGAACCGGACGCGCTCGCGTGGGCTCCCGTCAGCGTCGCCGACGAGCTTCGCGAACGGCTCTGGGACGACGGCCCGACCGCGATCCTCGTTTCGGCGACCCTGACGACCGGAGACGATGCCGGTTTCGTGCGGCGCCGCCTCGGGCTCGCCGATGCGAGCGAGGCCGTCGTCGGTTCGCCCTACGACTTCGCCGACCAGGCGCTTCTCTACCTGCCGCGGTCGATGCCCGACCCGCGGAGCGAGGCCTTCCTCGAGCGCGCGGCAGAGGAGATCGTCGCGCTGCTCGCTCTCTCGGAGGGACGCGCACTCGTGCTCACTTCGAGCTACCGGGCGCTCGAGGCCTATCGCGAGCGCGTTCGTGGGCGCGTCCCGTACGACGTGCTCGTACAGGGCGAGGCACCGCGCGAGCGCCTGCTGTCGCGTTTCCGCGCCGAGGTCGGCTCGGTGCTGCTCGCCACGTCGACGTTCTGGCAAGGCGTCGACGTGCCCGGCGAGTCGCTCTCGCTGCTCGTAATCGACAAGCTGCCGTTCTCGGCACCCGGCGATCCGCTCCATGAGGCTCGTTGCGAGGCAGTCGAACGAGGCGGAGGCGACTGGTTCTCCGACTACGCGTTGCCCGCAGCGACGTTGCAGCTCCGGCAAGGGTTCGGTCGACTGATCCGCAGCCACAGCGACCGGGGCGTCGTCGCGATCCTCGATCCACGCCTGCGCACGCGAGCGTACGGACGCTCGTTCCTCGGCGCGCTGCCGCACTGCCCGATCGTCGAAGATCCCGCAGCGGTCGCTGCGTTTTTCGGCGACGCCGTTGCTGTTTCCGCTTGAATGGTCGGCCCCGATGGCGAAGAAGAAGCCCCGCACCCCACCGCCGCCCCGTCGCGTCCAGGCGCCGAAGACGCGCACCGGCTCGAACGCGAAAGCCAAGCCTGCCCAGGGCGTCGACCTGGGAGATCTCGGCACCCGCCAGCGGGCCATCCTCTACGGCGTCGCGGGCTCCGGCATCGCCGCTTTGATCGTGGTGATCGCGATCGTCGTGCTCGGCGGCGGCGCCTCGGGAGCGAAGGCCGCGGCGAAGACCCTGACGGCCGCGGGGTGCACGTACAAGCACTATCCGGCCCAGCCGCGCACGCCGCACTACACGACGCTCACGCCGAATCCGAAGCCCAGCTGGAACTCCTATCCGCCCTCGAGCGGCCGGCATTACTTCCAGTGGGTGCTTTGGGGTGACTACACCGAGCCGGTGCGGCTGATCCAGGAAGTGCACAACCTCGAGCACGGCGGGATGATCATCCAGTACGGCAGCAAGGTCTCGAAGGACGACATCGCGAAGATCGACGCGTTCTGGCGGGCAGATCCGACCGCGATGCTGGTCGCGCCGCTGCCGAACCTCGGCGACAAGATCGCGATGACAGCGTGGACGAACTGGGCCGAGTGCACGGGCTTCAACCAGAAGGCGTTCAAGGCCTTCCAGTCGGCGTTCCGCTATCACGGTCCAGAGTCCAACGTCTTCCCGAAGAGCTCGCTCCAGCCGGGGATGTGACCCGTTTAGCCTGAACTCCGCCGGGGTGGCGGAATTGGTCAGACGCGGCCGGCTTAAAACCGGCTGTCCTGTACGGACGTGGGGGTTCGAGTCCCTCCCCCGGCACTCTCAGATTCGATGGTTGCGGCGCCCCAACTCCCGGAGCGACTCGGCCAGCTCGGTCGTGAGCGCGCGGGCGGGAAAGCGCCACTCCCAGTTGCCTTCCTGACTGCCGGGCAGGTTCATCCTCGCTTCGGTCCCGAGCTCGAGCACGTCCTGGAGCGGCGCGATCGCGAGCGCGGCGCGCGAAGACCAGGCCGCCTCGATCAGGCCCCAGGCAGGGTATGCCGGGTCGAGCCCGGTCGACGCGCGCTCCTCGTCGGTGAGCGAATCGAACCAGCCGCGAGTCGTGTCGTTGTCGTGCGTGCCGGTGTAGACGACCGACTGCTCCCCGTGGTTTCGCGGCAGGTGCGGGTTCGCCGGGTCGTCGCCGAGCGCGAACTGGAGCACGGCCATCCCCGGCAGGCCGAGCGAGCGGCGGAGCCTGACGACCGGCTCCGTGATCACGCCGAGATCCTCGGCCACGACCGGGAGCTCGCCCAACGCGGCGTCGAGCGCCTCGAACAGATCCGCTCCCGGCCCTCGCAGCCAGCGGCCCTTGATCGCCGTCCTGTTCTGCTCGGGGACTGCCCAGTACGAGACGAAGCCGCGGAAGTGGTCGATCCGCGTCAGGTCGACGAGCTCGAACATCCGTCGCATCCGCTCGATCCACCAGCGGTATCCGTCGGCCCGGAGCGCGCCCCAGTCGTAGAGCGGGTTGCCCCAGAGCTGGCCGGTGCGGGTGAAGTCGTCCGGAGGTACTCCAGCCACCTCGCCCTTGCGGAAAAACCCGGGATGGGCCCGATGGTCGGCGCCGTCGAGGGAGACGTAGATCGGGATGTCGCCGAACAGGGAGACGCCACGGTCGCGTGCGTAGCTACGAAGTGACTGCCATTCGCGTTCGAAGCGGACCTGGTCCTCGAGCGACCCGCCGTACGCGAGCCAGTCCTCGATCCAGTACGCCGTGCGCGCCCGAAATGCGAACGCGTCCGTCCGCGACACGCGCGCACGGGGCGCCGCGAGGAGGCCGGGAGACCCGGCGAACGCGGACGGCGACATGTACGGCGAGTCCGTGATTCCCTCGGGCGGGCCGAGTGGCAGCACCTGCCACCAGCGCTGTCGTGCAGCCGCGAGCCAGTCGACGAACCGGTACGCGTGCTCGTCGAGAACCCCGTTCGGCAACGAGGTCGGGTGGAGCAAGATCCCTGAGCTGCGTGTGAGATGCACGGTGTTCGGTGAGAATCTCATGACAGTGCCGCTTCCGAGGACAGAGCAACCGCCGCCGCGGATCCAGATTCAGGCGATCGAGCCGATCGTCGACTGCGGCCGCTACGCGGTCAAACGAACCGTTGGCGACCGGGTCGACGTCTACGCGACGGTCTTCAAAGACGGCCACGACGTGCTCGGTGGCGTGATCCGCATCCGGCCGCCCGGCGACCGCACCTGGCGCGAGGTGACGATCGAGAACCTCGGGAACGACCGCTTCGGCGGTTCGTTCGTCGTCGACCGCCCGGGGCGGTGGCAGTTCGCAATCGCCGCGTGGACCGACCGGATCGCGACCTGGCAGGACGAGCTGCGGCGGAAGCTCGCCGCAGGTCAGGTCGATCTTTCCGGCGAGCTCGCCGAAGGCGAGGCGCTGCTCGGCCGCGACGGGCTGACCGCCGAGGACGGGCTCGCCGTTGCGGCCGACGATCGTCACGGCGAGGTGGCGTCGGGCCGGCTCGAGGTCGACGTCGATCGTGTGCTCGCAAGGTTCGGCGCGTGGTACGAGCTCTTCCCGCGGTCGTTCGGCGGCTTTCGCGGCGTCGCAGCGGTGCTGCCGCGGCTCGCCGAGCTTGGCTTCGACGTCGTCTACCTCCCGCCGATCCATCCGATCGGCACGACGAACCGGAAAGGACCCAACAACGCGCTCGTCGCCGGCGCCGACGATCCAGGCTCGCCGTGGGCGATCGGGAGTGCTGAAGGCGGGCACGAGGCCATTCATCCGGGGCTCGGGACGTGGGCCGACTTCGACGCACTCGTCGTTGCTGCGCGCGAGACCGGCATCGAGCTCGCGCTTGACTTCGCGATCCAGTGCTCGCCTGACCATCCGTGGCTACGTGAGCATCCCGAGTGGTTCAACCGGCGCCCGGACGGCACATTGAAGTACGCCGAGAACCCACCGAAGCGCTACCAGGACATCTACAACGTCAACTTCGACTCCGAGGATTGGCGCGGACTCTGGCAGGCGCTCCTCGACGTCGTGCTCGGCTGGGTCGACCGTGGGATCACGGTCTTTCGCGTCGACAACCCGCATACGAAACCGGCCCCCTTCTGGGAGTGGCTGATCCGGGAAGTCCGCCGCAAGCACCCGGAGGTGCTGTTCCTCGCCGAGGCGTTCACGCGGCCCGCGGTGATGACGACGCTCGCGAAGCTCGGCTTCGCTCAAAGCTACACGTACTTCACGTGGAAGAACCTGAAGGGCGAGCTCCGCG
The DNA here is from genome assembly GCA_963847845.1 of uncultured Actinomycetes bacterium. GTDB lineage: Bacteria > Actinomycetota > Thermoleophilia > Gaiellales > Gaiellaceae > PALSA-600. Next base: position 187,759 of record CAWKBI010000002.1, on the reverse strand, counting down.
AGTACATGCTGCAACTCGTCGCGTGGTCGCAGTTCTACCGGCCGAACGCGTTCGTGAACACGCCCGACATCCTCCACGAGTACCTCCAGGTCGGCGGGCCAGCCGCGTTCGAAGCGCGGCTCGTGCTCGCGGCGACGCTCTCGCCGGCGTACGGCATCTACTCCGGGTTCGAGTCGTACGAGAACGTGCCCGCCCAGGCTGGTTCGGAGGAGTACTTCGATTCGGAGAAGTACGAGGTCAAGCGGCGCTCGCTCGACGGTCCGCTGCTCCCACTCGTGCAGGCGTTGAACGAGGCGCGGCGGGCAGAGCCGGCGCTCCAGCGTGTCGACAACCTTCGCTGGCTCGAGACCGAGAACGACGCACTGGTCGCCTACGCCAAGGATGATGTCGTCTGTGTTGTCAACATCGATCCCTTCGCGGAGCAGGCAGGCGTCTGCGTGATCCCGGTCTCGCTCGGTTTTCCGCCTGCGTTCGAGGCCCGCGAGCTCCTGACGGGCACCGATTTCACGTGGCGGGCCGGCCGCAACTACGTCCAACTCGCCCCCGGCAAGGCTCACGTCGTCAAAGTGACGCCGTGACCCGAGCAGAATTCGCACTTTTGTTCCACTTCCGTGGCACTTTCTCCACGGTGGCTGCCACCGGACAGGGCGGCGGTAGACATGTCTGAGCCTGGGAGCTGGTTCGAGCGGGAGCCGCTCTGGTTCAAGACGGCGGTGTTCTACGAGATCCACCTGCGGGGGTTCTTCGACGGCAACGACGACGGCTCTGGCGATTTCGTCGGGCTTGCCGACAAGCTCGACTACCTGCAGGAGATCGGCGTCGACTGCATCTGGCTGCTGCCGTTCTATCCGAGCCCGTTGCGCGACGGCGGGTATGACATCGCCGACTTCTATTCGATCCATCCCGACTACGGGACGATCGACGATTTCAAGTTCTTCATCGACCAGGCGCACCAGCGTGGCTTGCGCGTGATCGCCGACCTCGTGATGAACCACACCTCGGCTGATCATCCGTGGTTCCAGGAGAGCCGCAACGATCCGACCGGACCGTATGGCGACTGGTACGTGTGGGGCGACGACGACACCCGCTGGAGCGAGGCGCGGATCATCTTCCTCGACACCGAGCCCTCGAACTGGACCTGGGATGCGGTGCGCGGTCAGTACTACTGGCACCGCTTCTTCGCGCACCAACCCGACCTGAACTACGACAACCCGGACGTGCAGGACCAGATGCTGAGCGCGCTGCGCTTCTGGCTCGACCTCGGGCTCGACGGCTTCCGGCTCGACGCCGTGCCCTATCTGTACGAGCGGGACGGGACGAACGGCGAGAACCTCGCCGAGACGCATGCGTTCTTGAAGCGCGTGCGCGCCGAGGTCGACGAAGGGTATGCCGACCGCGTCCTGCTCGCGGAGGCGAATCAGTGGCCGAACGACGTCGTGGAGTATTTCGGCGACGGGGACGAGTGCCACATGGCGTTCCACTTCCCGGTGATGCCGCGCATGTTCATGGCGGTGCGCCGTGAGGACGCGCTCCCGATCATCGAGATCCTCGAGCAGACACCGCCGATCCCGGCCGGCACCCAATGGGGCCTCTTCCTACGCAACCACGACGAGCTGACCCTCGAGATGGTGACCGACGAGGAGCGCGACTACATGTACGAGGAGTACGCCAAGGATCCCCGGATGAAGATCAACCTCGGGATCCGTCGTCGGCTCGCTCCGCTGCTCGACAACGGCCGCGACGAGGTCGAGTTGATGCACGCGATGCTCTTCTCCCTCCCGGGGTCGCCCGTTCTCTACTACGGCGATGAGATTGGTATGGGGGACAACATCTTTCTCGGCGACCGCGACGGGGTCCGGACGCCGATGCAGTGGACGGGCGACCGCAACGGCGGTTTCTCGCGCGCCGATTTCGCGCAGCTCTACCTGCCGCCGTTGATGGATCCGGTGTACGGCTACCAGGCCGTCAACATCGAAGCCCAGCTTCGCCAACCGAACTCGCTCCTCCGCTGGCTACGGCGCCTGATCGTGCTGCGCAAGCAGCATCCCGTCTTCGGTCTCGGCACGTACGAGGCGCTGCGCCCGGAGAACCCGCGCATCTTCTCGCACATCCGGACGTACGAGGACGACGTCGTTCTCTGCGTCCACAACGTCGCGCGTTCGGCGCAGGCCGTCGAGCTCGACCTGTCGCGTTTCGAGGGCCTGATCCCGGTCGAGATGTTCGGGCAGACCGCGTTCCCGCGCATCGGAGAGCTTCCCTACCTGCTCACACTCGGGCCGCGAGGGTTCTTCTGGTTCCAGTTGCGGAGAGAAGACTCGCTATGACTCCCGACGAGCAGAGCCTGATCGACTTCATCTCCGGGCAGCGCTGGTTCGGCTCCAAGTCACGCCAGGTCAACCGGGCGACAATCATCGACCGTGGGACCTTGCGAAAGGCGAATCCGTCCCTCGAGCTACAGCTCGTCGAGGTCCGCTTCGACACAGGGACGCACGAGACGTATCAACTGCTAGTCGGCGGCGGGCCCGATGCGCTCGCCGATCCACAACAGGTACGCGAGCTCGTTCGCATGATCAGGGCGGGCGCCCAGGTGCCGACCGACGAAGGGACCGTCGAGTTCGCTGCGATCGAAGGCTTCGCCGGCCTCGGGTTTGAGCTGCGCGAGGCGCGGGCGGTCGGCGCCGAGCAGACGAATACCTCGATCGTCTTCGACGACGAGTTGATCCTGAAGGTGTTCCGCCGGGTCGAGGCCGGCATCAACCCCGAGCTCGAGCTGCTCCGTTTCCTGACGGAGCGCGGCTTCGAGAACATCGCCCACCTCGCCGGTTGGTACGCGTACTCGGGGCGCCCGATGGACGCGACCCTGGGGATCCTGCAGCAGTTCGTCCCGCAAGGGCTCGACGGCTTCGCCCTCGCGCTCGACTCGATGGGCGACGGTTCCGAGAACTTCCTGCCGAGCCTTCATGTTCTCGGCGCGGCGACGGGCCGCATGCACACGCTGCTCGGCAGCGAGCGAGACGATCCCGCGTTCGCACCCGAGTCACCGTCATCCGAGTCACTCGGCCTGCTCACCGCGACGATCGACGACGAGATCGAGAGCGTCTTCGTCGACCTGCCCGACGACAACGATGACGTCGCTCCCATCCGCGGCCGCGGTGAGGAGGTTCGCGACCTGCTTCGGCGCTGGACGCAGGTCGGTGGCACCGGTCAGGTGATTCGTCACCACGGCGACTTCCATCTCGGCCAGACCCTCTGGACCGGCGACGACTGGGTGATCCTCGACTTCGAAGGCGAGCCTGCACGCTCGCTGCCCGAGCGGCGCCGTAAGCGAAGCCCGCTCCGTGATGTCGCCGGGATGCTGCGATCGTTCTCCTACGCGGCGTCGGCGGCGAAGCTTCTGCGCGGGGTCGAGCCGCAGGCCGGCTGGGAGCAAGAGGCGCGCGCCGAGTTCCTCGCCGGCTACCGCACGACGATCGACCCGACCCTCATCCCGTCGGGGGCCGCGCTCGACAAGCTGCTCGCGGTCTTCGAGCTCGAAAAGTCCGTCTACGAGCTCCGCTACGAGCTGAACCACAGGCCGGACTGGCTCCGCATCCCGGTCGCGGGGATCGTGCGGATGCTCGACGAGGAGCTCGAGGCGTGACGCAGGCGCGGGCGAGCGCGTTCGGCGAACTCGACATCTGGCTCGCTCGCGCCGGCCGGCATGAGGAGCTGTGGTCGAAGCTCGGCGCGCACCCGGTCGAGGGCGGTGTTCGCTTCGCGGTGTGGGCGCCGAACGCCCGGCAGGTCAGCGTCGTCGGCGACTTCAACGATTGGGACCCGGCCGCCGACAGGCTCCAGCCCGTCGCCGAGACGGGCATCTGGGAAGGCGTCGTCGACGGCGCCGAACCAGGCCAGCACTACAAGTACGACCTCGACGGACACGAGAAGGCGGATCCCGTCGCGTTCGAGGCGGAGGTGCCGCCGAAGACGGCGTCGGTCGTGCACGAGTCGTCGCACGTCTGGCACGACAGCGACTGGATCGACGAGCGCCGCTCACGCGAGCAGCTCGAGCGGCCGATCTCGATCTACGAGGTGCACGCCCCTTCGTGGCGCGCCGGCCTCGGCTGGCGCGAGCTCGCCGATCGAGCTCGCCACCTACGTGCAGGATCTCGGTTTCACCCACGTCGAGCTGATGCCCGTGATGCGACCACCCGTTCTCCGGCTCGTGGGGCTACCAGGTGACGGGCTACTACGCGCCGCACTCGCCGCTGCGGCTCGCCCGATGACTTCCGCTACTTCGTCGACCACCTTCACCGAGCCGGGCATCGGCGTGATCCTCGACTGGGTGCCGGCGCATTTCCCGCGCGACGAGTGCGGCGCTCGCCCGCTTCGACGGCACGCCGCTCTACGAGCACGCGGATCCGCGGCGTGGGTCGCATCCGGACTGGGGCACGCTCGATCTTCAACTTCGGCCGCAGCGAGGTGCAGAACTTCCTGCTCGCGAACGCGCTCTTCTGGCTGCGACGAGTACCACGTCGACGGTCTGCGCGTCGACGCCGTCGCCTCGATGCTCTACCTCGACTACTCGCGCAAGGAAGGCGAATGGGTCCCGAACGCTTTCGGCGGACGCGAGGACCTCGAGGCGGTCGCGTTCCTCAAGGACCTGAACGAATTGGTGCACGCGCGCGAGCCCGGCGTGATCTCGGCCGCCGAGGAGTCGACCGCCTGGGCCGGTGTCTCACGCCCGACTTACATGGGCGGTCTCGGCTTCGGTTTCAAGTGGAACATGGGGTGGATGCACGACACGCTCGCCTACTTCGCAGCAGGACCCGATCCACCGCCGCTACCACCACCACGAGCTCACGTTCTCGCTCGTCTATGCGTTGACCGAGAACTTCGTCCTGCCGCTCTCGCACGACGAGGTCGTGCACGGCAAGGGCTCGCTGCTGCAGAAGATGCCCGGCGACCGCTGGCAGCAGCTCGCGAACCTGCGCGCGCTCTACGCCTACATGTGGGCGCACCCCGGCAAGAAGCTGCTCTTCATGGGCGGCGAGCTCGCCTCGCCCTGGGAGTGGTCCCGAGTCGACCGAGCTGCCGTGGTGGCTCCTCGAGCACGCCGAGCACGCCGGGATGCGTGACCTCGTGCGCGACCTGAACCGGTTGTACCGCGCCGAGCCCGCGCTCTGGGAGGTCGACTTCTCGCACGAAGGTTTTGTCTGGATCGAGCCGAACGACGCCTCGAACAACGTGATCGCGTTCATGCGCGTCTCGCGGGACGGCTCGAACCCGATCGTTTGCATCGCTAACCTGTCGCCGGTGCCGCGTGAGGGCTACCGCGTCGGCCTGCCGCAGGCGGGCTCGTGGGCCGAGATCCTGAACACCGACTCCGCGCACTACGGCGGGACCGGAGTCGGCAACCTCGGCGAGGTGAAGGCCGGCGGGCGCGGCTGGCATGGCCAGCCGTTCTCGGCCGAGGCGACGCTGCCCCCGCTCTCAGTGCTTTGGCTTCGGCCCGTCGCCGGCGTCCTGGAAGAAGCTCGCGATCGCGCCGGCAGAGCCCGCGACGACGATCACCGCCCATAGCTCGAGCAGGACGTCGACGATCCGGCCGCCGACCGTCAGCGGGTTCTTGATCTGCGACGAGACCGTCAGCAACTGGACGGTCGTGAAGAAAAGCGCGTCGCCGAACGAGCCGATCTCGCCTCCGTTTGCTCCGTGTTCGAAGGCGTAGACGGCGATCGAGCCGAGCAGGTCGACGACGGCGGTGAGCGCGAGCACCAGCAGCAACCTGCCGACGAGCCGTTCGTGCCGCTCGTTCCAGGTCATGAGCGCTTTGAACTCGTCCTGAACCATTTAGAGATCGTCGCGGCAGGCACGGACGACATCGGGCGCCGCGGCTACGGTGCCGCCGATGTCGACACGTCGGGTCTGGACTGGCACGCCGTTTCCCCTCGGTCCTGAGTGGGACGGCGCCGGCACGAACTTCGCGATCTTCTCCGAGCACGCCGAGCGCGTCGAGCTCTGCCTCTTCGACGAGCAGGGGCACGAGGAGCGTATCGAGGTGTGCGAGCGAACAGCGTTCAACTGGCATTGCTACCTCCCGGGCGTTGGGCCGGCCCAGCGCTACGGCTACCGGGTGCACGGCCCGTACGAGCCGGAGCACGGCCGGCGCTTCAATCCGGCCAAGCTCCTGATCGATCCGTACGCGAAGGCGATCGACGGGGCAGTCGACTGGCGGGCTGCGAACCTGCTCCCCTACGTCCCGGGCTCCGGCTCCGGCTCCGACGACGCCGACCTGACAATCGACATGTCGGACTCGGCACACGCCATGCCGAAGTGCGTTGTCATCGACCCGTCTTTCGAGTGGGAGGACGACGAGGCCGTGCGGCCGCGGACGCCGTTGAACGAAACGGTGATCTACGAGGTTCACGTGAAAGGCTTCACCAAGCTTCGCGACGGTGTGCGCCAGGATCTTCGTGGCAGCTACGGCGGGCTCGCCAGCCCGGATGCGATCGCGTACCTGACCTCGCTCGGTGTGACGGCAGTCGAGCTGCTGCCCGTGCACCACATCATCGACGAGAGCTTCCTCGCCGATCGCGGACTGACAAACTACTGGGGCTACTCGAGCATCGGTTACCTCGCGCCGCACTCGTTGTACGCGGCGACGGGCGATCAGGTTCGTGAATTCAAAGGGATGGTCAAGGCGCTGCATCGGGCGGGCATCGAGGTGATCCTCGACGTCGTCTACAACCACACCGCCGAAGGAAACCACCTCGGGCCGATGCTCAGCTTCCGCGGTGTCGACAACCAGAGCTACTACCGGCTCGTCCCGGACACGCCGCGCTTCTACATGGACTACACGGGGACCGGCAACACGCTGAACCCGGTGCACCCGAGCGTTCTCCGGCTGATCATGGATTCGCTCCGTTACTTCGTGACCGAATGCCATGTCGATGGCTTCCGGTTCGACCTCGCGTCGGCACTTGCGCGCGAGTTCTACGACGTCGATCGCCTGTCGGCGTTCTTCGACGTCATCCATCAGGACCCGGTTCTCTCGCAGGTGAAGCTGATCGCCGAGCCGTGGGACGTCGGCCCCGGCGGCTACCAGGTGGGCAACTTCCCGATCCTCTGGTCGGAATGGAACGGCATCTACCGAGACACGATGCGCGACTTCTGGCGTGGCGATGCGACGGTCGCCGAGTTTGCCTCCCGCTTCGGTGGTTCCGCCGATCTGTACGAGAGCGACGGACGCAAACCGTTCGCCTCGGTCAACTTCATCACGGCGCACGACGGGTTCACGCTCCGCGACCTCGTCTCATACGACTCGAAGCACAACGATGCGAACGGCGAGTCGAACCGTGACGGTACCGACGACAATCGATCCTGGAACTGCGGGTCCGAGGGGCCGACCGACGACCCCGCGGTGAACGCGTTACGGGCGCGTCAGCAGCGGAACTTTCTCGCGACGCTTCTGCTGTCGCAAGGGGTGCCGATGGTGCTCGGTGGCGACGAGTGGGGCAGGTCGCAAGGCGGCAACAACAACGCCTGGTGCCAGGACAACGAGGTCTCGTGGTTCAACTGGGACGCGTGCGACCCGGAGCTCCTCGCGTTCACGACGCAGCTGATCGAGCTGCGGAAGCGCCATCCGGTGTTCCGCCGCACGCGCTTCTTCGGCGGGACGGGCGAACAACTTCCGGACGTGTGGTGGATGCGTCCCGATGGACGCCGGATGACGAGGCGCGACTGGGACAACACCGGCTCGCGCGCGATCGGGGCATTCCTGAACGGCGAGGAGCTCGCGACCCAGGACGCACATGGTGAGGCGCTGCGCGACGATTCGTTCCTGCTCCTCTTCAACGGGCACTTCGAGGAGATCACGTTCCGTCTGCCGGCCCGTCGCTTCGCGACGCGCTGGGAGATCGTTTTCGCGACGGGCAGTTGCGACGCCGAGCGCCTAGTCCCGGGCGCCGATGTACGCGTCGAGGCACGCTCGCTCGCCCTCTTGCGCCGCGCCTAGACACGTCCGGTACTGCCGGCTGTGGAACGTTTGCCGCACGTTTGTAACCGTCGTTTGGCGAAGCTGCTCGCAGGCTCAGCGCGTCATTTGCAGGCATTTCGCGGCCTGTGGAAAGTTTGTTGCACTTTTGTCACCCTGGTTTGGCGACGGGCCAGGTGGCGATGGGCCAGGGCCATTCGGGCAGAACCGGGCGGGGCTGGCCCGGATGCTTTAGGAGTCGGCGCCCGGTTGCACGACGCCCGCTTCGTAGGCGAGGACTACTGCCTGGACGCGGTCTCGTAGTCCGAGCTTCATCAGGATCCGGGCGACGTGCGTCTTGACCGTCGTCTCCGAGACGAAGAGCTCCTTCGCGATCTCGGCGTTCGAGAGGCCTCGAGCGATCGCGAGCAGCACCTCGAGCTCACGGGCGGTCAGGTCCTCGAGCCGCGGGAACTGCGCTTGCGGCTTCGGCCCGGTGCCCTTGACGAACTCCGAGATCACGCGGCGGGTGATCGACGGGGACAGGAGCGCCTCCCCCTGCGCCACCACATGAATGGCGCCGACGAGCTGCTCCGGCGGCGTGTCCTTGAGCAAAAAGCCGCTCGCGCCTGCGCGCAATGCTTCGTACACGTATTCGTCGAGATCGAACGTCGTCAGCATCAAAATCTTCGGCGCGTCGTCTCCGTTGCCCGAGATGATGCGCCGCGCCGCTTCCAGGCCGTCGAGCTCGGGCATGCGAATGTCCATCAGCACCACGTCGGGTCGAAGCGAGCGGGCCTGGTCGATCGCCTCGCGGCCGTCACCGGCCTCGCCGACCACCTCCATGTCGTTTTCGGCGTCGAGGATCATGCGAAAGCCCGCGCGCACCAACGCCTGGTCGTCGACCAGCAGGATGCGGATCACCGGCGCACCTCGACCGGCAACTCCGCACGCAAGACGTACCCGCCGCCGTCGCGCGGACCGGCGTCGAGCTTGCCGCCGTAGAGCGCCACCCGTTCGCGCATACCGACAAGCCCATGGCCCGGGCCGTCGCCGTTCGCGCCGGCCCCATCGTCGGTGATCTCGAGCCGCACCGAGCTCTCGTCGTAGCGGACGACCACTTCGGCATGACCGCCCTTCGAGTGCTTGAGAGCGTTCGTCAAGCCTTCTTGCACGATGCGGTACGCGCTCAGGTCGATGCCCGGCGACAGTTCGGGCCGCCGACCCTCGACCCGCAGCGTCACCGGCAGCCCGGCCTCCTCGACCTGCGCAATGAGGCGCTCGAGATGCTGCAGCCCGGGCTGCGGCGCCAGTGAGGGAAGCTCTTCAGCCGTGCGCATCACGCCGAGCATTCTTCGCATCTCCGTCAACGCCTGTCTGCCGATCTGCTCGACTGAGAGCAGCGCGTCCCGCTCGCGGTGTTGCTCTTCGCGAAGGAGCCGCCGCACCCCGGACGCCTGGACGACCATGACGGACACCGAATGCGCGACCACGTCGTGCAACTCGCGGGCGATTCGCGCGCGCTCGTCGGCGGCGGCCTGCTCGGCCACGAGGCGGAGCTCGCCCTCCTGATCGATGCGGCGGCCGAAGCGACGCCTGATGCGGCCGAAGACCGTGTCCACTGGCGATGACCGTAGCGCCGTTTGCACCCGCCGCGCGTCCTCCGTCGAGGCGAGGGGAAGATCATCCTCGAGGACGACGCGCTCACGGCGTTTTCGTCACTCGGTCCCGCTACCCTCGCGCGGTTGGGGGCCGGGGTGCCGCAGCCTCGGCCCCCTTTACCTTGTGTCCGGATGGACGAGTTTCCCGATCTCGGCGAATTGAAGGCGGTCGCGGACGAGGTGGCTGCCGAGTGGCACCTCTCACTCGGCGAGCCGTTCGCCCTCTCTCACTACTCGTACGTCGCTCCGACCGGGGACGACGCGGTGCTCAAGATCGCCTTCGGCGGCGACGACGAGTCGCTGCACGAGGCAGAGTCACTCGAGTTGTGGGACGGCAACGGCGCCGTCCGGCTGCTGAGAAGAGATTCGGCGCGGCGCGCGCTACTGGAGGAGCGCGCCGTCCCAGGCACCGATCTCTCCGAAGTTCCGGAGGAGGAAGCCGTCGCGATCGCGGTCGACGTCGCGCTTCGGTTGTGGCGACCCGCGGCCGAGCCGTTCCGCTGGATCGGCGATCACGTTCCGCGCTGGATCGACGACGGCGAACGCTCCGGCGGCGAGGGCAGCGAGCTTGCGCCGCTGGCGCGCGGCCTGCTCGAGTTGCTCGACGTCGGCCGCTCGACGCTGATCCACGGCGACTTCCACCACCACAACATCCTCCGGCACGGCGACCGCTACGTCGCGATCGACAGCAAGGCGATGCTCGGCGAACCGGAGTACGACGTCCCCTCGTTCCTCTGGAACCCGCTCTCCTACCGGATGACCGACCGAGAGCGGACGGAACGGCGGATTACGGCGTTCGTCGGCGCGGGGCTGGACGAGTTCAAGATCCGGGCCTGGACGGTGATCCGCGCCTCCTACCTCGGCGCCGACCCGGACGAGGCGGCGCTGATCAGGTCTCTGGTCAAGTAGCCGGGCCTGAGAATGAGTACCCTCCGGCCGATGGCTCACTCGACAACGGTGCCTCACGCGCCCACGCTCGAGTGGGACACCCCTCTCTACCGGCAGGCTTCGCACCAGCTCGAGCAGGCGCTGCTGCTCGCGGAGGTGCCCGACTTCGTCGCGAGTCGCCTACGCCATCCCGAGCGGGCGGTGATCCTGACGCTGCCGGTGCGGCTCGACGACGGGACGGTCGCGTCGTTCCCCGCCTACCGCGTCCAGCATTCCTCGGTGCTCGGGCCGACCAAGGGCGGGATCCGCTACGACGCGGGCGTCGACCTCGGGGAATGCGCAGCTCTTGCGATGTGGATGACCTGGAAATGCGCGCTCCTCCGACTCCCGTACGGTGGTGCGAAGGGTGGTGTGCGTTGCAGCCCGCGCAAGATGTCGGTCAACGAGCTGACGCGGGTCACCCGGAGGTTCACCGCCGAGCTGGCACCGTTCATCGGCCCTCAGCTCGACATCCCGGCGCCCGACATGGCGACCAACGAGCAGACGATGGCTTGGATGATGGACACCTACTCGATGCTGAAGGGCTATGCCGTGCCGGAGATCGTCACCGGCAAGCCGATCTCGATCGGCGGGTCCGTCTTCCGCCATGAGGCGACGGGAGCCGGTGTCGTGATCGTGATCGAGCGAGCATGCTCACGCCTCGGCTGGGATCTCTCCGAGCAGAGGTGCATCGTGCAAGGCTTCGGCAACGTCGGCGGCATCGCCGCGAGCGAGTTGCATGAACGTGGTGTGCGTGTAGTCGCTGTCTCCGATCTCTCGGGCGGCGTGCACTCCGGGTCCGGCCTCGACATTCCCGCGCTGCACGCGTTCGTGAACGAGCACGGTTCGCTCGACGGCTACGACGCGGGCGTGGAGCGCGTCACCAATGAGCTGATGCTCGAGCTGCCATGCGACATCCTCGTGCTCGCCGCGCGCGAGGACCAGATCACCGGCGCGAACGCGGGCAACCTCCAGTGCCGCCTGATCGCCGAAGGTGCCAACGGGCCGACGTCGATCGAAGGCGATCAGATCCTGAACGACCGCGGGATCCCGGTCCTGCCCGACATCCTCACGAACGCCGGCGGCGTCACCGTCTCGTACTTCGAATGGGTCCAGGACCTCGGCCGGCTTTTCTGGGACCGCGACGAGATCCGGCGTCGGCTCGCCGACAAGCTGTCGGACGCCTTCGATCGAGTCTGGGACGTTTCGCACGAAAGTGGGACGTCACTCAGAGAGGCAGCGCTCGTCGCCGCGATCCGTGAGGTTTCCGGCGCACTCGAAGCGCGAGGCATCTATCCGTGACGACGACGCAGGTAGCGCGCGACGCGATGGTGCCCGAGCCGTTCACGCTCGACGTCAGCGCGACCGCGAGCGAGGCGGGTGAGGTGTTGTCGCGGGACGCCGTTCGCGCCGTGCTCGTCACCGACGAAGGGCGGCTCGTCGGTGTCGTGACGCGAAAGACGCTCGTCCGTGAGGTCGTCGCGACGGGCCGCCCGCCGGCGTCGACGACGCTCGGAGAGATCGCCGAGGAGCCGAACGCAACGATCGATTCGGCGATGCCGCTCGACGAGGCGTTCACGTTCCTCGAGCAGCAGGACTACGAGCGAGTGCCGGTCGTCGACGGCGCGAAGTTGCTCGGTGTGCTCTCACGCTCGGTCGTGCAGCGCCGCCTCGCCGAAGATGAGCCGCCCGACGAGCCCGAGGGCTAGAGCTGGTTCAGGCGGCGAGCGCGGAGGGAATCTCCGCGACGAGCGTCTGCAGCGCGTCGCGGAGACCCTGGCGTACTTCGCCGTCGACGAGTCGCCCGTCCTCGAACTTCTCCCCGACGTGACCGACGGACAGCTCGGCGTCGGTGACGCGGGCGCCCATCGCGGCGAGCACCTTGCGAAGCTCGGCCGCCGCCCAAACGCCGCCGAAGGCGCCGGCGCTCGAGCTGATCACGGCGACGGGCTTGTTACGGAACGCGTTCGTCGCAAGCGGGCGCGACGCCCAGTCGAGCGCGTTCTTGAGCGCGCCGGGGACGGACGAGTTGTACTCGGGTGTCGCCAAGAAGACGGCATCCGCGTCGCGGACAAGCTCGCGAAACTGTTCGACCGGCTCCGGCCCGGGAACGACGTCATCGTCGTTGTCGTAGTGAGGAATCCCTCTGAGGCCATCCCAGAGCTCGACGTCGATCCCTGATGGTGCTGCCTCGCGCAGCGCACGAAGGAGCGCGGTCGAGTGTGAGCCGCTCCGAAGCGAACCGCTGATCGCGAGGACCCTCATCGTTATGCCTCCGTCTGCTCGCTCTGTGCGACCAGCGTCAGCTCTGCCTTCAGGGTGACGTCGTTCGAGAGCGCCGGCTCACCGTTCGGGAGCGGCATGTTCCAGTTGATGTCGAACTTGGTGCGGTCGACGGTGGTCGTCAGCGCCAGGCCAAGGCGGTTGGCGCCGAAGTGGTCGACGGCCGGGCCGGTGGCGGTGCCGGTGAGGATCGCGGGCTGCGTGATGCCCTTGATCGTGATCTCCCCGTCGATCTCGACCTCGTCGCCGGTGCGACGGATCTCGTCCGACTTGAAAGTCACCTCAGGGTGGCGCTCCGCATCGAAGAACTCGGGCGAAAGGAGATGGGCCTCGAGGTTCTCTTCCTTGACCACGAGGCTCGTGATCTGGGCGACGCCGGTCAGGACACCGTCGTCGAGTGTTGCCTCGAACTTCGGCACCTCGCCGGTGAACGTCGCGACCGCGTAGGGCACTTCGAAGGCGACCCGCGAATGAACGGTGTCGGCCTGCCAGTTGCCGGTCGGAATGACCTGCTTGATCTGCTCGGTGGTGCTCATGAATTGTCCTCCTTGGGAGATACTTGATTGCGCAACAACCGTAGCACGGGAAGATTGCGGGCGCAAGTATGTGCGGTGAACGACTTGCTCAGGGGCCCTTCATCGTCCACGCCGCGATCTTGGCGTGGGCGCAATCGACCGTTCCGCTTCCCTGCGCGAGGCGTCCGGGGATGCCTCTTGCCCGAAAGTCCGGTGCGTAACGCGTCAGCCGGAAGGTGATGCGGACATGGTTGATGTCCTGCTCGAAGACCCGGAGTGAGATCAGGCGGTCGCGCTCGCCGAGCGCGAGGCGACCCCGCAGGTGGGCCAGGGTCGACGCGCGCTGTCGCGAGACGAAGTGCTGCTGGTCGCTCTCCTGGGCCGAATAGGAGACGAAAAACCCTGGCGGTGCGAGCTCGGGGCGCGAGAAGAAGGCTGTGACGATCGCGTCCACCTCCTCGACGCTGCAGCCGGGCGGGAGCTTCGAGGTCGACGTCGACTGAGCGGGCTTCGCCGAGCCGCCGCAGCCCGCAAGGAGGCCGAGCGCAGCTGCAGCGGCGAGCGCTCTCAGCAGCACGTATACGCCCCGGGAGGAGCGCCGCCTTCATCGGGTGCCGGCAACGTGGCGGCTTCCAGCGCGGCGCCGTCGAGTAGGTCGCGCACGCTGAATTGAATGCCATCGAGGCGGTAGCGGCGGAGGACCGAGCGCACGATGATCGCCCCCGCGATGATCATCGGCGCGCGCAGCGGATCGAGACCGGCGACGTGCCGCCGTTCGACGAGCGGCAGGGCTGCGAGCTCGACGACGAGGCGCTCGACCGCCTCCCTCGAGAGCAGATCGGTGCCTGCGAGCGCCGCAAGCTGGCCGACCGTGCCGGCGACTCCGGTCGCCGTGTCCACGTCGACGTCCGGCAAGAGCTTGGAGACCGCCCCCGCGGCTGCGTCGAGCTCGGCGGGCGACGGTGGGTCCGAGTGCAGGAATCGCTCGGTCAGCCGGACGGAGCCGACATCCAGGCTCGCCGTCAGACCGTCGGTCGAGAGCTCGGTCGAGCCGCCGCCGACATCGAGCAAGAGCGCTTTCGATTCGAGGACCCCGACGCCCCGTCGCGTCAACAGCGCCTCATCGTTTCCCGAGAGGAGCTTCGTCGCAAAGCCGTACGACCACTCGATCTCACCGAGGAACGCCTCACCGTTCTCGGCGTCGCGGACTGCGCTCGTCGCGACGGCGAGTGTACGTTCGGCCCCGAGTGCCTCCAGCTCGCGCCGGAAGTCGGACAGGGCGTTCCGGACGCGGGCGATCGGGACCGGGAGGAGCCGGCGCCGCGCGTCGACGCCTTCGCCGAGCCTGGTGACGACGCTGCGGCGCACGATCTCGTCGACGCGGCCGTTCTCGACATCGGCGACGAGCAGCCGGGTCGAGTTGGTGCCGAGATCGACCGCGGCGACGCGCGTCACTTGCGCGGAACTGCGCCGCGCAGCCCGTTCACCGAGCGCTTGACCTCGTCGGCGGCCGCGCGTAGGGCGGCGAGCCGGGCCAGCGACGCCTGGAGGCGCTCGGCGGCGAGCGTGAGGCGTTCGGTGCGTTCCGAGAGCGCGGACGCGCGAGCCTCGGCGGTCGAGGCGGTCGACGTGACGGCCTCGAGTGCTTCGTTCGCGGTTCGCGTCAGCGACTTCACGGTCCGCATCAGGTGCAGGCCGCGAAGCACGACCCAGACACTCGACGCGACGATCGCGATGACGAGGAAGAGCAGGGAAATCAGGGTCAGTGGCGAGATTGCGGAATGGTAACGGTGCTACAGTTTCGGCCGCGACGCGGGGTGGAGCAGTCAGGTAGCTCGCCGGGCTCATAACCCGGAGGTCGCAGGTTCAAATCCTGCCCCCGCTATTGCGACAGAAGCAGTAACTCTGGCAAGGTTTCGAGGCGTCCGCGAGGGCGCCTCGTGCCGTCTGGCACCCCTTCTCGGTCAGCGTGAGTCGCTGTCGGCGATCATCCGCAGGAGGTTGCCGTCGGGGTCGAGCAGAGTGGACATCTGCTGGCCCCAGGACTGCGTGACGATCGGGCGCACGCTCGGCAGCCCGTACCGCTTCTGCGGAACTCCGGCCGCGAGTACCGCGTCGTAGAGACCCTGCAGGTCGGCGACACGCAGACAACAACCGAAGTCGTGTCCGCGCGGTTCGAGGTCGTCCTTGCGGAAGAATTCGAGCTGGAGATCGCCTCTGCGCAACACGAGCCAGCCGTCATCCCGGTGGAGTTCACGGAACCCGAAGCCCCCGTAGAACTCAGCGGTTGCTCCGAGGTCACGCGAGGGCAGGTTAGGCACGGCGCGGTCGGTCAGACAGCCAACTTAGCGAGCTGAAGACGCGTCGTGTCTTGAGGTCGACCGGACAACGAGGGTCGCTAGCGCGCCGCGCTCGATGTGTAACTTGACGGTTACGTAACCGCATTGATACGCTCTCGGAATGGAGGCTGTTCTGCGGGCGATGGCAGACGAGGGTCGGCGGACGCTGCTGGAATCGCTGGCCAACGGTCCTGCAACCGCGGGCGAGCTGGCGGCGCTGCTGCCGATCGCACGCCCGGGTGTCTCGCGGCATCTGCGGGTGCTGCGCGAAGCGGGACTTGTCGAGGTTCACCAGGAGGGACAGCGGCGGATCTACTCCCTTCGCCCTGCGCCGCTCGCAGAGGTCGATGAATGGCTCGACCGGTATCGGCGCTTGTGGGAGCAGCGGTTCGATGCGCTGCACACCGAGGTGGCGCGGGGAAAACGCGAACGGAGGAGCACCAGATGACAAACGACGCACGTTCGAGCACGCGCATCCTGGGCAGCCTGCGATCGGCAGCTGGCGCGGGCGTCGTGCGGATCGAAGATCGTTACGACACCGGTATCGACGACCTGTGGTCGGCAATCACCGATCGCGAACGGCTCGCCCGCTGGTTTGGCGAAGTGCATGGCGAGCTTTCTCAAGGTGGCGAGTTCCGTGCGCACCTCCCAGACGCGGGAGAGCGCATCGGGCAGGTGAAGGTGTGCGAGCCCCCGCAGCGTGTAGTGGTGACGTCGAGGGAAACCGACGAGTCCTACCGTAGAGGGCAGGGCGTGCCGCCGTTCGACGCGGTCTGGGAAGTCACGTTGACCGCCGACGGCGACCAGACCATCCTGGTCGCCGAGATCAGGGGCATGCCCCTGGACAAGATCGCCTTCTACGGAGCCGGGTGGCAGATCCACGCCGAGCACCTCGCCGCGCACATCCGCGGAGGTCAGCCCGACGACATCGAGACCCGATGGGACGCACTCGTACCTCCTTACCAGGAACTGGCAGCCACCCTCAGCTAGGGCAGCCATCCCGCAGGTCGAGCGTCCTCTTGCAAGGAGATCCAGCTCATCGACACAACGTCGACGATCTGCCCCCTTCTAGCGGTGGGATGATCGAGGGCAGTCCGTCTACACATTTCCGGAAGCAACTTCAGGCCGGGTCTGCACGTTTTCGGAACATCCTCGGCCTAGCCGCGACGCGCGCGCTAGCTCGCCGACCTGATCGGGACGACCGGCGCCGGAAGTTCCAGCCGCTCGATCGTCTGCAAGGCGGGGCCGATGATCCCTTCCAGGTCGCCGTAGATCGCTGCCGTGTTCAGCGCGAGCCCGTCGATCTGCTTACGACGCTTCGACCAGCTCTTCTCCATCGCCCGGCGCTCACGGTCGAGATCGTCGTTCATCTCGACGAAGCCCTCGACGATCGCGCGCATGTGACGGTTGAACTCGTTGCTCGTGAGGTAGTCGTAGATTCGGCTGAGTGACTGGTTGCGGTTGGCGTCGATGCTCCGCGCCTGCGTGATCCCGATCAACGCCTCCCGCATCGCCGAGGCGATCGGGATGACGCAAGCGAAGCTGACGACCCAGACCCCGTCGACGAGTTCCATGTGACGCACTTCGGGCGGTAGCGCCGAGCACACAAGGATGGCCACGTCTGCGTTGGCGGCGGCCTGATCCTCCTTCAGCTTCGGAATCCAGTTGCCGCTCCAGTTCCGCGCGCGCTTCGACTCCCAGAGGATCTTCCCGCAGCTCTCGCTGCGCCGGGAGATCACGGTCTGCAGAACGTCGGCGCCGCGCTGCCCGGCTTTGATCGGCTCGATCTGGTCGGTACGGAAGCGCTCGGCGAGCACCTCCTCGATCTCACGCTCTAGCGTCTCGCCGATCAGGCTGGAGCTCGCGCCCTCGGCTGACTCCTGCAGCTCCTTGATCTTCGTCTGGAGCTGCTCGATCTTCGTGTCCTGCTGACGCTTGTCGAGCTGGTGCTGCTCGTTCGCCGACTGCCGGGCTTCGGTCGCGATCTGCGTCCGCTCCTCGTCGAGCCGCCGCAGGATCTCCAGCTCCAGGTTGTCCTTCGCTTCGTCGAGTTCGCGCTTCTCCCGCCGCCAGTCAAGCTCGCGAGCTCGCGACTCCGCCAGTTCCGTGTTCTGCTTCTCCACCTGAGCGGTCAGGTCGGCAAGGTCGGTTGCGGTGGTCTCGACCGCCTCGCGGCGCACCCGCTCTTCGCGTTCGGCCTGCTCCGCCGCCCACTGGGCGCGAAGTGCCTCCTCGCGCTCCGCCGCTTCCACGCGGCCTTGTTCTCGTTGGCTCGCGAGCTCGTGCGCGAGCCGCGCTTCGAGCTGCTCGTCGATCTGGTGTGAGATCACCTGGCTGAGCGGGATCTCCGTGTGGCAGTGCGGACACTTGATCGAATCGGCCATCGTTTTCTCGCCTCGGTTCGGATCAGAAAGGGGCAGGAACGATACGGGCGCCGTCGGACATCGCCCGTCCGGCTAGTCGCGGTGCTTGCCTCCGGTTGTCCGACGCTCGACACCCGCGGCGACCAGCCAACGCCGAACCGTGCTCGGCGAGACACCGACGAGATCGGCCGCGCCACGTAGAGATTGGCCAGCCTTGTAGAACCGAATCGCGGCGATGCGGGTCGGCCAGTAGTGGGCGCCCGAGGTAGGGGTTCTTCGGGCTCACGAAGCCGACGGCCCCCGCTGCGACCTCCGGGCGGCACGCCTGGCCTTTACCTGCTGCGCCCTACGCTTGTCCCAGCGGACCCTGATCGCCCACGCCTCGGACGGTGAGCGCCGGAGGCGACGATCGTGGAAGGCACTGACGGCAGCCGGGCCGTAGGGGCGGTTGAGGCCGATCTGGGCGCGGAACTGGCGGAGCCTGCGAGCCGCCTCGTCGCCGCGGCCGATCTTGGTCACTGCACGAGGCGGCCTGCGCGTGTCGTCGAGCCAGCCGTGCAGGTAGCTCATCCGCAGCCACTCGACGAGCAGCGCTGCGTTCGCGCGGAGCTGCTGCCATTCGGGGCCGATCCTCTTCGGCCGCTGGCCGATGTCGGCGGCGGCGATCTTGTAGCGGTCACGCCAGTAGTCATGGACAGCTTCGAAGGGCTGGTGCGAGCGACGGAGCTCCAGGTAGACCGGGTCGTCGCGGCGCAGCGGCACGAGCGCGCGCCAGTCGGTCGAGCACGCGATCGACTGGACGCCGTTGCAGTTGTCGGTCGCGGAGGTCATGCAGCGGACCCAGATCCGCGGCGTCGGCTCGTGGTGGAAGCGGACGAACTCGGTGGTGCCGCCGCAGTGCTGGCAACGCGGGACGCCGTGACGGTCGTAGCGGTCGGTGTCGAGCTTCTGCTCGTGCGCCTGCGAGCGCCGCCACTGGATCACGCTCGCGATCCCGCGCCGGGTGTTCAGCTCGAAGACCGGGCGGATCGAGAAGCCGCGGTCGGCGATGACCGCGCGCGGGGCGGTGCCGAGGTTCCGCGTCGCCTGGTCGAGCAGGTCGGGGTAGATCTGGTGCTCGTTCTTCGAGGCGCTGTCGACACGGACGGCAACCGGCGCTGGGGCCGTTCCTCGGGCTCACCCCAAGTGAAAACTCCAGCGGCGAGCGACGTCGCCAAGGCGCGATCACCAAGGCAGGCAACAGCCATGTACGCCGGCTTTTGATCGAGGCGGCCTGGCACCAACGCAGCCCGTCTCGCAGGAGCGTCACGCTCGAACGCAGACGCGCCGGCAAGCCTCTCGCGGTCCAAGCCCAAGCCGAGCGCAGCGCCCGGCGGCTGCACGCACGCTGGCACGCGCTCGAGGCCCGAGGCAAGCCCCGCACAATCGTCGTCGTCGCGGTCGCGCGCGAGCTCGCCGGACACTGCTGGGCGCTCGCGACGATGGAGTAGCCGCACGATCAACGGCTCGGCAAGGAGAGCGCACCGGCGAAAACGACGCGAGGAGCGACCCGAGAGAACACTGTGAGCAACCCGCACGGATCACGCTCGACGCGAGAGATCGGCTCCGCTCCTCTTTTCGCACACCCGGTCATGCGGCACCAACCCGCGGATATGAGTCGCGACACAGACGTCGACGACAGCCGGCGCGCTCTTCTTGCCGATCTCGCCCCGCAAGCCGCGGGCGACTAACCCATGCCCGTTGACAGGACGCAATCCATATGAGTGTTCGGAAGTGACGCTGAGTGGTGTCAGCTCTCGGCGGCGTACGAGAAGAGCCGCTTTGGTCGGACCTCAAACCATGCTGCTGCCCATTCGGCTCGGGACGCGTGTCGCTCCTCCCAGGCGACGAGCAACTGCTCGTCACAGCTGTCATGGACTGTAACGGGGCCGTCGACGACGACAACTCGGTGGCCACCGCGGTCGCCTTCGGTTACAACCAGAGAGACCCACGGCGTTCGCTCGATGTTGCGCAGACGAGCACCCGCAACTGTCGCGAACCAAAACGAGGAGCCAAGCAGGGTGAAGGCAACGGGGCGCGCCTGCGGCAGTCCCTTCGGCGTCACGGTCGCCAGCACGCAGTAGTGGTGCTCGGTCAGGAAGCCTACGAGCTGCTCGGCTCCCATCGCCGACTCGGGCGGCCAGGAGCTGCGGAGAACCGTAGCCGCCCGCTCGTAGCTCTTCTGCTGGAGCCTGGTAAGCGCCTCGGCGTCGATCATCTGCCGCCACTGACCCTACCGCGTCTTCGAACGGCCACCTGTCCTGGCCGAGTGTCCTCTCTCCAGAGCGAACCCTCGACCTTCTGGAGTCGACGGCATAACCCATCTCCGCTAAGGCATGAATCCTTGGGAATCTAGGCGTGCGTCCAGCGTTCGGCAGTGTCCCCTGACCGACCTGTTGAGGCCCCAACGACTCTCACAGACGCGCGAGCCGGGCGCGGGACCTTCGGAGACTGCTGGCTCGTAGGATGGATGTTGTGATTCCGGTCGTTGCCTCGTTCGCTGCGCTTCCTTCGGGTTGGCACAGCTATCAGTCGGCCGGTGCGGTCGCGACGAGTTGGGTGTACGCGCCAGGCCAGCGCTCCGGCGGCCCCGCCGACGACATGCCCAAGGGCGGGATCATCGTCAACGTGACGTTCCCGACTGCCCGAACGAAGTTCAAGCCGCTTCGCCTGGTGCTCCCACGTCGGCCGACAACGATGCTCGAAGGGACGAAGGACACGCCGGAATACCGGATCGAGGGACGCACGCACGGAACGAACGTGCTCATCTACGTGGACATCCGCAACACGCATCCGACGGTCGCCGAGTTGCGGACCGCGCAGCGAGTCGTCTCCGCCATCCACTTTCACTGACCTTCTGTCGGGCTGCACCAGACCGTATGGGTGCCCGGCGCCTCGCTCGTAAGTTAGGCGCGGGTTGCCGTCGGGAGTGGCCCGGCGGTAGAGCCGCAATTACGGGAGGCGCCGGTTATGAACGAAGGTAGCTGTGTCGGGCTGGATGTGCACGCGCAGGTCGGTGGTCGCGGGCCCGAGGCAAGCCACGCGTGATCGTCGTGGTCGCAGTCGCGCGTGAGCTCGCCGGACACTGCTGGGCGCTCGCGACGATTGAGTAGCCGCCACCCTCAACCGCTCGGCGAGGAGAGCGCACCGGCGAACCGACGCGAGGAGCGATCCGAGGGAACGCTGTGAGCAGTCGCATCAGCGGCCACGCTCGACGCCAGAGATCGGCTCCGCTCCTCATTTCGCATACCCGGTCATGCGGCACCAACCCGCGCATATGAGTCGCGACACAGACGTCGACGACAGCCGATGCGCTCCCCCCGCCGAACCCGCACCCGCAAACAGCGGGGCCGCTCACCCCTGCGCAGTTGACAGCCCGCCCTCCATATGAGCGTTCCGGGATGATCCCTGGGCGAACGGCAAATGCCTCAGCAGTCGAATGCCACCGGGACGCGTAGCCGCGCCTTCGCGCTTCCCGGCGTCAGCCGAAAGAAATGGTCGACGCAATGCCACTGAACGCGAAGCTGCTCGACCTGCACCGAGTGGTCTGCGTCCGGAACGATCCGGAAGCCGATGTGTACGGCGCCGCCACTGGTCGGGAGCGTCACGCGACCGCCGACGAATCGGCGGCAACCGCCCCGCCAGTAGTGAGAGAAGGTCGTCCCAACTTCACACGCCCTCAACTTGGTCGCCTTCGGGGTGACAGACACGACGATGCGTGCCGCTGTCGGGTGCATCCAGAGGGTGATGCCGCGCGGTGGGACAAGGGCGACCGCCGCAAGCAACGCAGCGGAGTTTCTCGATGCGCGTGACGTCTTTGACGTCGCGGAGTCTGATTCGACGCAGCCGAGGACGGCCGCGACAGTCAGCGTCACAGCGATGTGTCGAGCCCGACTGGCATCCGGTGAGAGGATCACGCTCGCCTCGCCACTTTGAGCGTGTTGAGAACCGCACGTGCCTGTGAAGCCAGACGTGGCGGTGCCTGTCGCCCCAGCAGCACGAAGATGGCGAACCGGCGGCCACGCTCGGAGAACTGAACCCCTCCGCCCGGCCCGTTGAAGCACTCCAGGGCAGGGGGTTGACGCACGGGCAGCGTTGTGGCCGTGAACCGACGCGGGCGAGGCGAGAAAGTCCCCGGAGTTGGCCGGACCCATTCGAGAACGACAATCGCAACTCCAGTCGGCGAGAAGACGTAGTCCAATCCTCCGCAACCCCGCCCAAAACGAATCGGACCAGAGGACGCTGCAAACCGTGTGACTGGGTCGTTCTGTGAGGGGTACGTTGACCGGGGCATTGCGTGCCAGCCCGGCGGCAGCGCAATTGACACGCCAGCAACGCCGATGCGTTCCGAACCAGCCGCGCCCGCTTCCGAACCAGCCACTAGCGCGAGCACAGCCAAGAGCAGAATGAACGTTCCCGAGCGCCCCATTCGACTCAGGCTACGTCTAGGACCGCCAGCGAGGTCCGCCGCCACGTACCGGCACACCCTCAGATGTTCTCTGACGAAGACTCGCAACTGGTGGGCTTGTCGCGGACATTCACCCCATCGGGTTCTCGGTCTCTTGGGCCTCCCAAAAACACCACCGGGACCGGAGAGGCGCGCTGGCGTCGCTGCTCCAGCTGGCCCTGCTGCCGAAGCAGCCGACTATCGCCCGGAACGATCCCGTCGCGCTGGGCCGCTGGCAGCAGCGGATGCGAAGCCTGCGACCGCACCTGCCGGAGGACTGCGTCCCGTTCAACGCATAGAGGGCAGACCGCCCGAGACGGATGTTGCCTGGGGTGGGGTCGCCGAGGTTTCGAGGCGTCCGCGAGGGCGCCTCGCGCTCCGTGAGCTCAGCCGGTCGGCGGCGACCTCCATCGGCTAGGCCGATCACGCTGATACCGACGGAAGTTCGCCCTGGCGGCATCTGCGGACCACGGCGGTTATCTAGTGCGTGAAAAGGCTATTATCTCCTGCGTGGGAAGGCTACTATCTCAGGCAGGATGTCGGACGTTCCCTCATATCGCCCTCGTCTGATCGAGCCGCTGATCGACGAGTTGGTGACAGAGCTTTCAGCGCTGATGATCGTCGGCCCGAGGGCGGTCGGCAAGACGACGACACTCGAACGCAGGGCGGCAACCACAATCCGTCTCAACGTGGCGGCGCAGGCCGCTGCTTTCGAAGCCGATCCTGACGCAGCTCTGCGTGGCCTCGCGGAGCCGGTCCTCCTCGACGAGTGGCAGAGCGTCCCGGGAGTGCTCGGAGCCGTCGCGCGCAGTGTGAACGACGACCCGAGCCCCGGGCGCTTCCTCCTCACTGGTTCGGCGCTGACCGAGAAGGAACAGTCGGGGCCGTGGCCCGCCACTGGCCGCCTGCAGCGCCTCACGATGCTCCCAATGACCGTCGCGGAACAGCAAGGCACGCCTGGCACTTGGTCGTTCTTCGACAGGCTGATCGACGATGCTCTTGTCGCTCCCGCTGAATCGCTCGACGTCCGTGACTACCTGGACCTCGCTCTAAACGGCGGGTTCCCTCGCCCCGCGCTCGGCCTGCGCAGCGCGGTCGCGCGTACGAGTTGGTTCGACAGCTACATCCATGACCTCCTCGGCCACGACGTGGAACAGGTCGAGCCTGCGCGGACGAGGCCTCGCGATCAGGCGCTACTTCGCCGCTACTTCGAGGCTTACGCTCTCAACTCGGCCGGGGTCTGTCCGCACCAGACGATCTTCGAAGCAGCCCAGATCCGGAAAGAAACGGCTGCCGAATACGAAACCCTTCTGTCCCGTCTCTTCGTGGTCGAGCAGGTGCCTGCGTGGACGTCGAACCGTCTAAAGCGGCTCACCTTGCAGCCGAAGCGGTACGTCGTCGACCCTGCTCTGCTCGCCTATCTGCTTCGGCTAGACGCTCAGGGAATCATGCGCGACGGCGACCTACTCGGTCGGGTGATCGACACGTTTGTCGTCTCCCAGCTCCGTCCCGAGATCGCCATCTCTCAGCGTCGGCCCCGGCTCCATCATCTACGGACAGAACAGGGCAGGCGGGAGGTGGATCTCCTCCTGGAGTTCGGCGGCGACAGGGTGATCGGGATCGAGATCAAGGCATCTGCAGCGCCGAACCAGGACGATGCGAAACATCTCGCCTGGCTGCGGGACGAACTCGGCGACCGTTTTCTCGCGGGGGTGGTTCTTCACACCGGGCCGCGCGTCTACGCGCTTGGCGAGCGGATCGCCGCCGCGCCGATCTCGACGCTCTGGACGGAGTAGCCGGGGACCACCGGTACACCAGTCCGCGGGGAGCACGTACACAGCGGACGCGGCGCAGGCGGAACTCGGCTCTCAGAGCCGGAAGCCACCAACCTTGCCGCTGTCGTATCAGGCCAGAAGCACGTTGGCGCGGGGTTCCCAGGCCTCCGAGAGGGCGCCTCGGCGTTCCCGGGACCGCTTCAGCTCAGCTGGGATTGCGGTACGACCGACGAGCGCGCTCGGACGGGCATTCGAACGGCGTCCTCGCACCAGCGCCGCCACGTAATATCGGGGCCGTGCCCGGTTCACCGCCAACGGTCACCGCAGACGTCGAAGCGCAGCTCGAGCAGCATCGCGTCGAGCTGACCGGTTACTGCTACCGCATGCTCGCGCTCTGCGGAAGCGGAGGATGCCGTCCAGGAGACGATGATCAGGGCCTGGCGGAGCTACGATCGCTTCGAGGGTCGCTCCGCGCTTCAGCTCGTGGCTCTATCGGATCGCGACGAACGTCTGCTTCGACATGCTGAGCGGCCGGGAGCGGCGTGCTAGGCCGATGGACCTCGGCCCGGCGCGCGAGCCGATCGAGGCCAACCTGAACATGCTGCCGGAGGTGACGTGGATCCAGCCGATCCCGGACAGCCTCGTGCTCGCAGGCGGCGATCCGGCCGATACGCTCGTGGCGCGCGAGTCGATCCGGCTTGCGTTCATCGCGGCGCTTCAGCACCTGCCGCCGAAGCAGCGGGCGGCGCTGATCCTGTGCGAGGTGCTGCGCTGGCAGGCGTCCGAGGTCGCCGAGCTGCTCGAGACGATCGGTTGCGTCGGTGAACAGCGCGCTGCAGCGCGCGCGCGCGACGCTCGCGGCTGGAGAGTCACCGCCGACGAAGCGGCGCAGCTACCGCTCGACGACGCGAGCCGGGCGCTGCTCGCCCGTTACGTCTCGGCGTTCGAGAACTACGACATGCAGGCGCTGACCTCGCTGATCCAGGAAGACGCGACGCAGTCGATGCCGCCGTTCGATCTCTGGCTGCGCGGGCGCGACGACATCCTCACCTGGTGGTTCGGCCCGGGCATCGGTTGCCGCGGCTCGCGGCTCGTCCCGACGGTCGCCGCGAACGGCGCGCCGGCCTTCGGCCAGTACAAGCCGGCTCCGGCTGGCGGCTACGAGCCGTGGGCGCTGCAGGTGATCGAGCTAGCAGGCAGGGCGGATCGTCGAGTTCACGTTCTTCCTCGACACCGCAGACGCTTTTCCCGCTCTTCGGCCTGCCCCTGCGGTTCGACGCGTAACACCTCGCTCAAACCGGCGAGCGCGATCAGGCCAATGAGCTCAGCCGAGGCGTCGCGGAGAGTTAGCCGTATTCCCTGCCGCAACGCGCCAAGTTGCAGCCGTGCGAGCACGTCGACGGTCCCGACGTCGGGAGCAGCGATCGCGCCCGCGTCGCAGAGAATAGTGCTCTGTCGACGCACGGCCATGTGCCTGTGAGACTGGATTTCCAGGCAAAACTCATCGGTGTGCAAACGATGAATTCCCGCCGACGCACCGGTCTGAAGTCTTTGAGACCGACCGAAAGGACCCCATTCAGATGACTATGGACACCCGCACCCGCTGGCTCGCACTGATCATCCTCTGCCTCGGCGACCTGATGATCGTCCTCGACACGACGATCGTGAACGTCGCGCTCCCGTCGATCAGAGCGGACCTCAGCTTCTCGCAGACGTCCTTGGCCTGGGTCGTCAACGCGTACTTGCTCACCTTCGGCGGCTTCCTGCTGCTGGGCGGCAGGCTCGGCGACCTGTTCGGCCACCGGCGCCTGTTCCTGTTCGGGATCGCGCTGTTTACGCTCCCTCACTGGCGTGCGGGCTTTCCAACTCGAAGGGTCTGCTCGTCGGCGCGCGCGCGGTGCAGGGCCTCGGCGGCGCAGTCGTGTCCGCGGTCGCGTTCTCGCTGATCATGGTGCTCTTCACCGAGCCGGCCGAGCGCGCGAAGGCAATGGGTGTTTTCGGCTTCGTGATGGCAGGCGGCGGCAGCATCGGCGTCCTGCTCGGCGGCGTCCTCACGAACTCGCTCGACTGGCACTGGATCTTCCTCGTCAACATCCCGATCGGCGTGCTCGTCGTCGCTCTCTCGCTGCGGCTGCTTCCGACAGCGGCGGTCGCCCGCGCGACCGGGCGCGTCGACGTCGCCGGCGCGATCACCGTCACCGCGGCTCTGATGCTCGCCGTCTACGCGATCGTGAACGGGAACGAGGCCGGCTGGCTGTCTGCGCAGACCCTCGGGCTGCTCGGCGCTGCGGTCGTGCTGCTCGCGGTGTTCCTGACGATCGAGTTGCGGATCCCCGAGCCGTTGATGCCGCTCGCTCTCTTCCGCTTGCGCAATGTGGCGACCGCGAACGTCGTCGGCATCCTCTGGGCTGCTGCGATGTTCGCGTGGTTCTTCCTCTCGGCTCTCTACCTTCAGCTCGTGCTCGGCTACAGCCCGCTTCAGGTCGGGCTCGCCTTCCTGCCGGCCAACCTGATCATGGGGGCGTTCTCGATCGGCCTCTCGGCGAAGCTCGTGATGCGGTTCGGGATCCGGCCGCCGCTCGTTGTCGGTCTGCTGCTGGCAGCAGTCGGTCTCGTCCTGTTCACGCGCTCGCCCGTCTCCGGCAGCTTCCTGGTCGACGTGCTGCCGAGCATGATCCTGCTCGGATTCGGCGCCGGTATGGCGTTCAACCCGCTGCTCCTGGCCGCGATGAGCGATGTCGCACCCGAGCAGTCGGGTCTCGCATCCGGCGTCGTCAACACCGCCTTCATGATGGGTGGCGCGCTCGGCCTCGCGGTGCTCGCGAGTCTCGCGGCGTCCCGGACGGACAGCCTCACCGCCTCGGGGAGCAGTCACCTCGCGGCGCTGAACGGCGGTTATCACGCTGCGTTCCTGGTCGGCGCGATCTTCGCCGCTGCAGCCGCGTCTGTCGGAGCTGTGTTCTTCCGCATGAAGCTTCCAGCTACCGAGTCGGCACACGCCGGCGAGGCGGTGCACGCGAGTAGCTGACGCTGCCAACCCACGAACCACGCTCGAACGTGGTTCGAACGTGGTTCGTGGGTTACGGTTTGCGGCGACATGGGGCTCGCCGACTTCGACCGGGTTCCGCTTGTCTTCGGGCCATCGCCGGTGCACCGGCTCGAGCGGCTGAGCGAGCACCTCGGCGGCGGCGTCGAGATCTGGGCGAAGCGCGAGGACTGCAACTCCGGGCTCGCCTACGGCGGCAACAAGATGCGCAAGCTCGAGTATCTGGTGGCTGAGGCGCTCGCTCAAGGATGCGACACGCTCGTCTCGATCGGCGGCGTCCAGTCGAACCACACCCGCCAGGTCGCGGCCGTCGCCGCCCGGCTCGGGCTCGCGTGCGTGCTCGTCTGCGAGCACTGGGTCGACTGGCCCGATGTCGTCTACGACCGGGTCGGAAATATCCTCCTCTCGCGGATCATGGGGGCCGACGTCCGCCTCGTCCCGGCCGGCTTCGACATCGGCTTGCGCCCGAGCTTCGAGGAGGCGCTCGCTTCGGTCGCGGAGCGAGGCGGGAAGGCTTACGCGATTCCCGCCGGAGCATCGGATCACCCGCTCGGCGGCCTGGGCTTCGCGCGTTGGGCTGACGAGGTGGCCGAGCAGGAAGCCGAGCTCGGCGTGTTCTTCGACTCGGTGGTCGTCTGCTCGGTGACCGGCTCGACCCAGGCAGGCATGATCGCCGGCTTCGCCGCGCAGGAACGGCCGCGGGCCGTCCTCGGGATCGACGGCTCGGCGACCGTCGAGCAGACCTTCGCCCAGATCGCCCGGATCGCGCGCTCGACCGCCGAGGCGATCGGGCTCGATCGGCAACTGGTCGACGAGGAGATCGTGCTGCTCGACGAGTGGCACGCCGGCACCTACGGGATCCCCGACGCGAAGACGCTCGACGCCATCCGCCTC
Source organism: uncultured Actinomycetes bacterium (assembly GCA_963847845.1). GTDB lineage: Bacteria > Actinomycetota > Thermoleophilia > Gaiellales > Gaiellaceae > PALSA-600. The sequence goes on along the minus strand of CAWKBI010000002.1, from coordinate 159,516 downwards.
TGCGCGCGTCTGGAGGGCGTAATCACCGATCCCGTCTATGAGGGCAAGTCGATGGCTGCTCTGATCGATCTCGTTCGCTCCGGCCGCCTCGAGCCTGGCTCGCGCGTGCTTTACGCGCACCTCGGCGGACAGCCTGCCTTGAACGCCTACGCCGGCGCCTTCTGAGCGCGCCGATGCGTCGCACGATTGCGGTCGCGTCGGTTGCCGCTGTCGTCGCGGCAGCTTCCGCCGACTCGTCGATCGTGGCGCTCGCGCTGCCTCAGCTCTACAGCCGCTTCAACACCACCGTTGTCGGCGTCAGCTGGGTCTTGACCGCGTACAACGCCGTCGTCGCCGTGGCAGCCGTCGTGCTGCTGTTAGCCGGGATCTCCGTCCGCGGACTGCGTTCGTACGCGATCGGAGTCGGGCTGTTTCTCGGCGCCTCCGCGGCCTGCGCCGTGGCGACCAGCCTCCCGTTCCTGATCGCCGCGCGTTCGCTCCAGGGGCTCGGTGCGGCTCTCGTGCTCGCGAGCTCAATCGTGCTGCTGCGTGCGATCACGGGCTCGGCCCGGCGCGCCGTCACCGTGTGGACGCTCGCCGCCGGCCTCGGCGTCGCCGCGGGGCCGGCAGTCGGCGGCGTGCTCACCGAGGTGTTCGACTGGCGGGCGATCTTCGTCCTGCAGGTGCCGGTCGCTGTCTTCGGCCTGTTTGCCTGCTGGAGTCGCGCGTCGCCGGGCGAGCAGGAGGTGCCGCGGGCGCCTGAGCGTGGTGCCCTCCTCGCAGATCTTGCGATCGGCTTGCTCTTCGGCGCGCTCGTCGGCGCTCTCTTCCTCTCCGTGCTCTTGCTGATTCCAGGCTGGGGCTACTCGCCGATCCGCGGCGCGGCGATCGTCAGCGTGCTCCCGTTGGCAAGCCTCGCCGTCGGCCGCCTCGCGCGTGCGTGGCCCGATGCGGTCGCGACGGTTGCCGGGTCGGCTCTGCTCGCGCTCGGGCTCGTCGCGTTGTCTCTGCTGCCTCGACTCGGCGCTGTGCTGCCGATGTGCGCACTCACGATCTGCGGTGCCGGGTTGGGCATCACCTTGCCGGTTCTGTCGCGGCGCGCACTCGGCGGGCCGGATCTCTCGCGCAGCACACTGCGGACGATCGGCGCGCGCCACCTCGGCCTCGTCGCCTCGCTCGTGCTCGTCGCGCCGCTGCTCTCCGGTGGTCTTCCCGCCGCTGCCGACCGGGCGAAGCTGCAGGCGGCGAAGATCGTGCTCGATGCACCGGTCGGCCTCTCGACGAAGATCTCCGTCGCCCTCGATCTGGGCCGCGCCTTCAACCAGGCCCAGGCGGGCGATCTGCCCAACCTGCGAACACCGTTCGACGCGCACGGAGCACGTCACGATGCGCAGTTGGCGCGCGCCCGTGACAAGCTGGTCGAGACGGTCGGCGAGACGGCCGCCGCGGCGTTCAGGTCGGCGTTCGCGCTCTGTGCGCTCTTCGCTGCCGTCGCGTGCGCCGTTGCGTTGCTCGCCTGGAGGCGAGCGTGAGACCCGTCGTCGCGGTCCTCGCCTGTGCTGCGCTCGCGCTGATCGCGGTCGAGCTCGTCCTGCGCACGACGTCGACGCCGGTTCGGATCGGCCGGCCGTGTGCCGCGCGCCCCCTCTTCCAGGGGCACGGCGTCGACGTCGCCACCCAGCGGGTCGTGCTCGACGGCCTTGGGCGGGCCGCCTGCTCACTCGGCGTCTCACGCGAGGCCCTCGTCCTCTCGTTCGCAGGCTCGAGCAGCGACCACCTGAAGCAACCGAACGCGCAGGTCGAGCACGCCGTCCGCGGCGGGCTCGAGAGCGCACTCGACGACAGCGCGAAGCGCGGCGAGATCCCGAAGCTGCTCGCGACGATCTTGCGCGTCACCGTCGAGCACGCGCCGATCGACAAGCTGATCTCGGGCTCGCTGCTTTGAGCTACATGCTCCGGTCGAACATCACCTCGTAGACGTCGACCGACGTCCGCTCGCCCCGGATCTCGGTGGGGACCTCGTCCTGCAGACGGTCTGTGTCGCCTCCCTCAAATGTCGCTATCCGCGCGAACATCACCACCTCCTGGTCGGGAACGGGTGGGAGAATCTGCCGCACCGCCGCGAAGTCAAGGGCGGCGGGCGGCCTCGCGACGAGTCATCCGCGTTAGGCTTCGACCGTGACCGCTGTAGAGCACACGACGGCAGAGAGCGACAGCGAGCGCGACCTCCAGGGGGTCTACCGCTACTACGAGCTCGCCAAGCGCGCGGAATGGCAGGTCCGCGACCTGCCCTGGGGTGACGTGCCGCCGATCCCGGAATACAAAGGCTCACCCCAGAAGCTCGCCCGCAGGCAGGACCTCTGGCGCTCGGTGGTCACGCAGCAGCTTCAGGCCGACGAGCTCGCGGTCGAGATGGCGACACAGCTCTTTGCGATCGCACCCGATCACGAGGCGAAGCTCTACTACACGACGATGGTCCAGGACGAGGCGCGCCACACCGAGGCGTGGCTGAAGCTGATCCAGGAAGCGGGGGGGATGGCAGAGCGTGACCCCTACCTCGACGATCTGGCGCGAATGACGCTCGATGCCGACACGATCGAGGAGAAGGTCTTCCTGATGCAGGTCTTCTACGAGCGCCTGATCATCCCGCGCTTCCGCATGATCGCTCGCTCGTCGCGCGGCACAGTGCTCGAGGATCTCTGTAACCGGCTCGCGATCGACGACGGCATCCACCACGGCGCGGGGATGGCGTACGAGCGCGTCCTCCTCGAAGGTGCGGGCCGCGGCGTGACGACCCGCCTGGTCGATGCGGCGAACCGGCTCCTGCCGGTGTTTGCGAAGCACGCGCTCTGGCGGCCGAAGGCACGGGAGTTCATCGGGGCGCTGATGCGCGAGACCGACATCCGCATGTTGAAGGACGACCTCGAGAACGGCGTTCGGCTTGCCCGGTCGCTCGGGATCGACGTCAGCGGTATCGAGCTCCCGTACTGACGCTCCGTCATCGTTAGGCTCATGGGCATGCCGGCGTTCCCGCTCACCGGCGGCTGCCTCTGCGGTGGCGTCCGCTACGAGATCGACGCCCCGCCAGTCTCCGCCTCGTACTGCCACTGCACGCGCTGCCAGCGGCGGACCGGAACGGCTGCCTCCGCGCAGGCGCGCGTCGCGGCGGGATCCTTCCGCATCGTCAGCGGCCGCGAGCTGGTGGGGGAGTGGGTGCCCGACGACCATGGCTGGCCGAAATGCTTCTGCACGTCCTGCGGCAGCGCTCTTTGGAGCCGGAGTCCCTCCGAAGCGGGAGTCGTCAGCATCCGTCTCGGCACGTTCGACTCTGATCCGGGGATCCGGCCCCAATGGCATCAGTTTGTCGATTACGCCGCGCCGTGGGAGGCGCTGCCCGATGACGGGCTGCCGCGGTACGGGGAGCGTCCTTCCGCCTGATGCCGAGAGCGCGCGCAACACGCCGGCCGAAGACGACCGCAAGCCTGCGTCAGCGGGTGAACGAGCTGGAGCGTGAGCGCGAGTTGCTGAACGCGATCGCGAACTACGCGCCCAGCCTGATCTGCCTCGTCGACGCGGATGGCCGCGTGCGCCCGTACGCATCGAACCAGGCGTTCGAGCGGACGCTCGGTTACGAGCCTCACGAGACTGGCGGAGCGTTCTTTTGGGAGCGGTACGTGCCCGACGGGGAACGCGCCGCTGCCAGGGACTGCATCGAGGCGGCGGTCCGCAGGCAGGCGCCGTCCGGGCACGAGGGCAAGTGGTTGCAGCGCGACGGAACCGAGTTCGAGGTCGCCTGGACCTGCACCCCCTTGCCGCGGATCCCGAGCGGGCCGGTCTACCTGATCAGCGGCACCGACGTGACCGACCGCAAACGGCACGAGGCGGAGGTTCGCCAGTCGCGCGCGCGCATCCTGGCCGCGGCTGACGACGCGCGCCGCCGGCTGGAGCGCAACCTCCACGACGGCGCCCAGCAGCGGCTGATCACCCTCCTGATGCAGCTCCGCGCCGCGGAACGGGGCCTCACGGATCCGGCGCACGCGCTCAGGTCGGCTGTCGACGAGCTGGCGGCCGCGGTCAAGGAGCTCCGTGAGCTCGCGCAGGGGATCCATCCCTCTGCGCTGAGCGAGCGTGGCCTCGCGCCCGCGCTGCGTATGGTCGCCGCCCGGACGCCCGTGCCGGTCGAGCTCGACGTCACCGATGCGTGGTTGGATCCGCCGATCGCCGCCGCTGCGTACTACATCGTCTCGGAAGCGTTGACGAACGTTGCCAAGTACGCGGAGGCGACGCGCGCGGCCGTCCGGGTCCGTGAGACCGGCGACTTGCTCGTGGTCGTTGTCGAGGATGACGGCAAGGGAGGTGCCCACCCGTTCACCGGCTCGGGCCTGCCCGGCCTCGGCGACCGCGTCGCCGCGATGGAGGGCTCGTTGTTCGTCGACAGCCCTCCCGGAGCCGGCACGCGCATCCGCGCGGAGCTGCCGCTCTAAGATCCCGGGATGTGCTTCGACACGGATTCCGAGCCGCCGATCCCGCGGATCGCGGGAGCAGCGGTGTCGCACGTCTCGCTGAGGCTCGAGGCAGCCGACGGCAACGAGTTTGCAGCGTTCATGGCCCTGCCGGACGGCAATCCGCGGACCGGCGTCGTCATCTTCCCCGACGTGCGCGGGCTCTACCACTTCTACGAGGAGCTCGCCCTTCGCTTCGCCGAGCGCGGTCACGCCGCGATCGCGATCGACTACTTCGGCCGCACCGCCGGAGCGAGCCCGCGGGGCGAGGAGTTCGAATACCCGCCGCACGTGGAGCAGACGACCGACCACGGCGTGCAGGCCGATGCCCGCGCCGCGATCGAGAGGCTGCGGTCGGAGGGCGTCACGTCGGTCTTCAGTGTCGGCTTCTGTTTCGGCGGGCGCGCGTCCTGGGTCGCCGCAGCGTCGCAGCAAGGGCTCGCCGGCTCGATCGGCCTGTACGGCTCGCCGACCAGGCAGCGCGGCGGCCCGAGCGTGATCGAGCGCATCGCTTCGATCGACTGCCCGATCCTCGCGCTGCAGGCCGGCGACGACGGCGGGATCACCGCCGGGGACAACGCGGCGTTCGAGCAGGCGCTCACCGCTGCTGGGATCGAGCACGAGCTCGTGGTCTATGACGGCGCGCCGCACAGCTTCTTCGATCGCAAGCAGGCCGAGTTCGCCGACGCGTCGGATGACGCCTGGCGGCGCACGCTCGCGTTCATCGACGCGCACGCGTGATCCTCGCGATCGATCAGGGCACGTCGGGGACGACGTGCCTGGTGGTCGACGACGAGCTGCGCGTGCTCGGCCGTGGCTACCGCGACCTCGAGCGAACGTTTCCGCGACCCGGCTGGGTGGAGCAGGATCCCGAGGAGATCTGGCTCGGCGTGCTCGACGCGGCCGAAGCTGCCCTCGCCGACGCACGGATTCGGGCGACCGATCTCGCGGCGCTCGCGATCGCGAACCAGCGTGAGACGACCGTGCTCTGGGATCGGGGCTCCGGCCGGCCGGTCGCGCCCGCGATCGTCTGGCAGGACCGGCGCACCGCCGAACGCTGCCGAGAGCTCGACGCAGGGTTGATCCGCGAGCGGACAGGGCTTGTCCCGGATCCGTACTTCTCGGCGACCAAGCTCGAGTGGCTGCTCCGCGACCGGTCGCAGGCAGGGCTCGCGTTCGGCACCGTCGACTCGTGGCTCATGTGGCGGCTGACCGGCGGCGAGCTTCACGTCACCGACCGGACGAACGCGTCGCGCACGCTCCTCTGCTCGCTGTCGACGCTCGACTGGGACGAGGAGCTGCTTGCGCTGTTCGGGGTCGAGCCCGAGGTGCTTCCGCAGATCGTCCCCTCCGCTGGCGAGCTCGGCGAGGCAGAGCTGTTCGGTGCCCGAGTGCCGGTTCGGGGGCTGGCAGGCGACCAGCAGGCCGCTCTCTACGGACATGGCTGCCACGCGACCGGGGAGGGCAAGGCCACCTACGGAACCGGCAGCTTCGTGCTCGTGCACTGCGGCGGGGACGCCGCCGCTGCCGCCGCACGGGCTGCTCGCGACGACGGCCGCGGACGGCTACGCGCTCGAGGGCGCGGTGCTCGTCAGCGGCGCTGCGGTGCAGTGGCTGCGGGACGGCCTCGGCGTGCTCGCGAGTGCCGCTGAGAGCGAGGCTCTCGCGCAGAGCGTCGAGTCGACCGGCGGCGTCTTCTTCGTGCCGGCGCTTATCGGGTCTCGGCTCGCCGTGGTGGGACGCCGACGCGCGAGGGCTCGTGACGGGGATCACCGCCGGCACAACCCGTGCGCACGTCGTGCGGGCGGCGCTCGAGGCGATCGCCCACCAGGTCGCCGACGTCCTCGCCGTGTTGCCGGAGCAGCCCGATGTGCTCCGAGTCGACGGCGGCGCGACGGCGAATCGCTTTCTCATGCAGCACCAGTCGGACCTCCTCGGCATTCCGGTCGAGGTCGCCGCGGAGGCCGAGACCACGGCCCTCGGTGCGGCGGCGCTCGCCGCCCGCACGGGATGCGCGCGTGCGCGTGGGGGCGGTGTTCGAGCCCCGCCTTTCCGGGGCCGAGGCGTAGCACGAGTTGCGCGGCGCGTGGAAATCCGCGGCTTTGAACCGATCGTCGAACTTAACCGGAAGTTCTTAGGTCGGGAAGGCATTCTTAGGCATCACCCCTTGAGCTAGGAGGTCGAGCAGTGGAGAGGCGGTGGCAAGCTGGAGCAGGCGCTGTTCGAGATCCGGCGCGTGATCGCGGGCCAGGAGGAGATGCTGGAGCGAGTGCTCGTCTGCCTGCTCTCCGGCGGGCACGTGCTGATCGAAGGCGTTCCCGGGCTTGGCGAAGACCCTGACGATCAAGACCGACCGCCGCGGTGCTCGGTGGCTCGTTCCACCGCGTGCAGTTCACGCCCGACCTCGTCCCGTCCGATCTCGTCGGGACCCGCGTCTACCGGCCCGACAAGCACCGAGTTCGAGACGGAGCTCGGCCCCGTCTTCTGCAACTTCCTGCTCGCCGACGAGATCAACCGCGCACCGGCGAAGGTGCAGTCGGCGCTGCTCGAAGTGATGCAGGAGCACCAGGTGACGATCGGGCACAACACGTTCCCGGTCCCGAGCCCGTTCCTCGTGCTCGCGACCCAGAACCCGATCGAGTCCGAAGGCACGTATGCGCTGCCGGAGGCGCAGATCGACCGGTTCATGCTGAAGATCCTGGTCGACTACCCGGCCCACGACGAGGAGCTGACCGTCGTCGCGCGCTCGCTCGAGGCGGCGCCCGAGCTCGCCCAGGTGCTGTCGCTCGACGAGCTGACGGCGCTGCAGCAGCAGGCGACGGAGGTGTACGTCGATCCGGCCCTGATCAGCTGGACGGTCGACGTCGCGACTGCGACGCGCCGCCCGCGCGAGCACGGGCTCGGACGAGCATCGCCGACTACGTCTCGTTCGGCGCGAGCCCGCGCGGGCCGATCAGCCTGGTCTCGGCCGCGCGCGCGCTCGCGCTGATCCGCGGCCGCGACTACGTGGTGCCGGGCGACCTCGACGCGCTCGTGCGCGACGCGTTCCGGCACCGGCTCGTGCTCTCGTATCGCGCGCTCGCCGAGGAGGTCGCCCCCGACACGATCCTCGACCAGGTGCTCGGATCGCTGCCCGACGCCGCAGATCGACCTCGGCCGCGCGCACGCGGTCTGAGTGTGAGCCGCCGTCAACGACCCGCTCGCGCCGCTCCGCACGCCCGAGCAGCCCGGGCCGGGCCCGCTCTCCGCCTCGTCGCTGCGCGCGCTCGAGCTGTCGGTCGGCCGGCGTGTCGACGGCCTGCTCGCCGGCGACTATCGCTCGGCGTTCGCGGGCGTCGGCAGCGAGCTGTGGCAGGTGCGTCCGTACGAGCCGGGCGACGACGTGCGTCGCATCGAGTGGAACGTCACGGCGCGGACGGGTGAGCCGCACGTGCGCGTCGAGCTCGCAGAGCGCGTGCTGGTCACGTGGCTCGTGCTCGACGCGTCGGCCTCGATGTCGTTCGGGACCGGCGAGCGGCGCAAGGCGGACGTCGCCGAAGGTGTCGCGATCGCCGTCGGCTATGCGGCGACCCGGCGCGGGAACCGGCTCGGGACGATCGCCTTCGGCGAGGAGCCGGTCGTCGAGCGGCCGCGCCAGGGACGACGTGCGCTGCTCGACACGCTTCGGCTCCTGCGCGAGCTGCCGCCCGGCGGGCAGCGGCACGCTGCGCGAGGCGCTCGAGCTCGCCGACCGGGTGACGAAGCAGCGCTGCGCTCGTGGTCGTCGTCTCGGACTTCCGCGGGCCGATCGACTGGCGGCCGCCGCTCCTGCGGCTTGCCGGCCGCCACGCGGTGCTCGCCGTCGAGGTTCGCGACCCGCGCGAGCAGGAGCTCGCCGACGTCGGCGAGCTGCGGCTCGTCGATCCGGAGACCGGGCGGCAGCTTCGTGTCGACACCGGCGACCGCAGGCTTCGCGAGCGGTTCGCCGCCGTCGCCGGCAGACGAGCGCCGCGACGCTCAGTCCGTCGCTCGCGTCGGCCGGTGTGCGTCACGTTGCGCTCTCGACCGAGGGCGACTGGCTGAGGCCGCTCGCCGGCTTTCCTGCGCCGCGGGCGCCGGGCGCGGTGAGCTTCTTCGCGCCCGGCGCTGCTCGTCTTTCTGCTCGCTCGTGCCGGCTGGCGGTCGCCGGCTACCTGTGGCTCGACCGGCGCCGCGGCGAGCGCGCCGCCGCCTGGGCGGCGCCTGCGCTGCTGCCCGAACATGGCCTCCCGCCCGTCGCCGTGGCGCCGGCACCTGCCCGACCGCGCTGCTGCTCGCTCGGCGCCGCGCTGCTGCTCGTCGGCTTCGCGCGGCCGCCGGCACGATCACGCGTCAAGCGGCAGGAGGCGACCGTCGTGCTGGTGCTCGACGTCTCGGGCTCGATGGCGGCGCAGGACTCGCAGCCGACGCGGCTCGCGCGCCGCCAAGGCCGTCGCGCTCGCGTTATGTCGACGCCCTTCCGAACGGCTACCGGATGTCGTTGGTCACGTTCTCCGATCACGCGGCCGTCTCGGCCGTCGCCGACGCACGATCTGACCGCGGTCCGCGCGGCGATCGACCAAGGCGCAGGCCGGCCCGCAGGGCACGGCGCTCGCCGACGCAGTCGTCGAAGGCGGTCGAACGTCGGCCGGTCGGTGAAGGGGACGCAGAAGGGCAAACGGCCGCCCGCGGTGATCGTCGTGCTCTCCGACGGCGGCCAGACCGCCGGCCGCGTCACGCCGCAGCAGGCCGGCGACGCGGGCGAAGCAGATGCGAAGATCCCGGTCTCGGCGGTCGTCGCTCGGGCACGCCGGACGGTGTCGTCGCTGCAGCAACTGAAGAGCGGCTTCACGGAGCGCATCCAGGTGCCGGTGCAGCCGGCCGTGCTGCAGTCGATCGCACAGGCGAGCGGCGGCCGCTTCTACCAGGGCGCGGCGAGCGTCGACGTGAAGAGCGACCTACGCCGAGCTCGGCTCGCGCGTCGGCAACAAGCGCAAGACGGTCGAGGTGACCGCCGTGGCCGCGGCGGGCGGCATCGTCTTCATGCTCTCGGGCGCGCTGCTCTCCGGCCTATGGTTCCGGAGGTTCCCATGAGAGCTGCTCCTCGACCGATCGGTCGTCGCGGCGCTCGTCGTCGCGGCGGCGTTCGCGCCGGCCGGCGCGGCGACGAACGAGTGTCACGGCATCACAGTCCTGCATCCGCGTGCCGGGCCCGTGGGTGGTCGTGCCCGCGCACGGCACGGCGCAGTACCTGCTCGCGTGCCCGGGCGGCAAGAGCGTCGTCGGGCGGCCTCGACGCGCAGGTGACCTCACGTGACGTGCGCGTCGACTTCGTCGGCAGGCTCGGCGCGCCGGTTCAGCCGGGCGCGACGACGACGCGCTACGCGCTCTTCCGCGCCGTCTCGACGTCGAGCCGGACGCAGCTCTTCCAGCCGTTGCTCGGCTGCGTCCCGACGCAGGGAGGCGGCGGCCGCTCGACGGTCTCGGCGCGCGTCGACGCCCGCCGGGCCAGTCGCTCGAGTTTCGCTCGCGCATCGTCGTGATCGGGCCGGGAACGGTGCGCTTCGGCCGCGTCGCGCTGCAAGCCGTCGGAGCAGCTCGTCGGCGCGTGGCACTGCGATCGCGTTCCGCACGAAGCAGCCGCCGCCGGTCTCGAACGCGGTCTACGTGAAGGCGACGCAGGTGATCGTCGGGAAGAAGGTCGTCGTCACCGGTTCCGCGCGCGGATGCACTGTCGATCGACGCTGCACGCGATCGTGCAGGTCGGCGCGGAGTGCGCTCCGTGAGCTTCGGCTCGCCGTTCTTCCTGCTCGCGCTGCTGCTCGTGCCCGCTCGTGCTCGGCCTCGCGCTCTGGTTCGACCGTCGGCGGGCGCGCTATGCGGTCGCGTTCACGAACCTCGATCTGCTCGCCTCGGTGGCGACCGAACGCCGGCGCCCCTGGCGGCGCTGGATCCCGCTCGCGCTGTTTCTGCTCGCGCTCGCGGCCGCGTCGACCGCCCTCGCCCGGCCGCGGGCGACGGTGTCGGTGACTTCCGAGCCAGGCGACCGTCGTGCTCCTCGTCGACGTCTCCGGGCTCGATGCGCGCGTCCGACGTGAAGCCGACGCGCCTCGGCGCCGCCCAGCACGCGATGGACGTCTTCGCCGAGAAGGTGCCGAAGAAGCGTGAAGATCGGCCTCGTCTCGTTCAGCACCGGCCCCGACGTGCTCGTCGATGCCGACGACCGACCGCGACGCTGCTGCAGGAGGGCATCGACCTGCTCTCGCCCGAGGCGGGACGGCGATCGGCGACGGGCTCGGCGTCGCCGTGCAGGTCGTCAAGTCGGCGGTCGCCGACGCGCCGCGCGGAAAGGACGGGAAGCTGCCCGGGCGCGATCGTCGCTCCTCTCGGACGGCGCCCAGACCCGCGGCGTGCTGACGCCGATGCAGGGCGCGGCCCTCGCCCGCAACGCCGGCATCCGCGTGTTCACCGTCGTGCTGGGCACGAACCACGGCACGCTCGGCTTCGGGCCGTTCGGCGGCTACGGCTTCGGCGGCGGGTTCGGCAACGGTCGGCGGCCAGGCGAGTTCCCGGTGCGGCCGGACCCGGTCACGCTGGCGGCGATCGCACGCGCGACCGACGGGCAGACCTTCCGCGCGACCGACCGCCGACAAGGTCGACTCGATCTACAAGCAGCTCGGCCAGAGCATCGCCCACCACGACGCGAACCGCGAGGTGTCGTCCTGGTTCGCCGGGCCTCGCCGCCCTGCTGCTGATCGGCTCGCTCGGCGCCGCGCGGATCACCGGCGAGCGGCTCCCTGAGCGACGCTCTCGGAGCTCAGAGGTCGAGGTCGAGCTCGCGCAGGGCGAGGAAGACGCCCTCGCTGAACGTCGGGTAGGGCTGGATCACGTCGAGCAGCACCTCGATCGGCGTCTCCGCGCGGATCGCGAGCGTCAGCTGCTGCAGCCACTCGCCCGACTCCGGGCCGACCGCCACGGCGCCGGTCAGGACCCGGCGCTCCGGGTCGGCGACGACCTTGACGAAGCCCGGGCCGCTTCGGCCGCTCGTAGGTCGAGAGCCGCGGCGACCGAGGTGAGCTCCCAGGTCGAGCTGACGCCGTCCTCGGTGTCGCCGACCGTCGCGACCTGCGGGTCGGTGAAGATCGTCGCCGGGATCGGCGCGGTGGTCGGCGCGGACGTCCCGGCCGGCCATGTCGTAGGCGGCGATCCGCGCGTGGTACTTGCCGACGTGCGTGAACGGCGCGATCCCGGTCACGTCGCCGAGCGCCCAGACGTTCTCCGCCGCGCGCAGCCGCTCGTCGACCTCGATCCCGCGCCGCGGATCTCGAGCCCGAGCGGCTCGAGCCCGTCCACGTTCGGCCTCCGGCCGGTCGCGACCAGCAGCCGGTCGAAGGCCGACTCGCGCGCCGTCGGCGAGCGACAGCGCCGTCGCTCGGACGCGCCTCGGCGCGTCGCGTCGAGCCGAATCTCGACGCCGTCCTCGCGCAGCGCCTCCTCGACGAGCGCCGCCGCGTCGGCGTCGACGCGCGGGAGCAGCCGCGCGTCGCTCTGGACGAGCGTCACCTGCGAGCCGATGCGCTGGAAGAACTGCGCGAGCTCGCAGCCGACCGGGCCGCCGCCGAGCACGAGCAGCCGCGCCGGGACCTCGAGCGTCTCGGTCGCCTCGACGTTCGTCCAGTAGTCGACCTGAGTCGAGCCCCTCGATCGGCGGCACGGCCGGTGACGAGCCGGTGGCGATCACGAGCCGGTCGTAGCGGAGCTCCTGGTCGCCGACCCGCACGACGCCCGGCTCGGTCGACGACCGCGTCGCCGCGCACGAGCGCGGCGTCCTGCGAGTCGAGCCACTCGACCTGGGACGAGTCGTCGCGCTCGGCGACGATGTCGCGCCACGCGAAGACCTTCTGCGGGTCGAGCTTGCCGACCTCGAGCGCGCCGTGCGAGCGCCGCGCCGCGGCGGCGAGCTCCGGCGCCCGGAGCATCGTCTTCGTCGGCATGCAGGCCCAGTAGGAGCACTCGCCGCCGACGAGCCGCCGCTCGACGACGGTCACCTTCGATCGCGCGGTCGAGCCGGCGGAGGGCGCCGACGAAATGCTCGCCGGACGACCCTCCACCGAGAACGACGACGTGCGACACGCTCAGGCGAGCTGGTTCGCCTTCAGGAACGCCTTCGCGACCTTCGCCGCGCGTCTGCTTGTCGACGTCGACGGCCTTGTTCATCGCCACGATCGCGTTCTGCGTCAGCTTCGCCGAGACCGCGTTGACCGTGGTCGTGAACTTCGCGCCCGCCTGCCTTCGCGACGGACGTCTTGACGATCGGCGCGACGTTCTGGAAGCCGGTCACGTGCTTCGGGTCGGTCGAGCACGGTGTACTTCGAGCCCTTGCCGAGCGGCGGGTCGGTCGAGAACACGTCGGCCGCCAGCACCGTGCCGGCATCGAGCGCCGCGTAGGCCGAGATCCCTGCGAGCGGCAGGAACGACGCGTTCTTGAGCCCGTACTGCTTCGTGTAGCCGAGGAAGCAGGTGTTCCGCGTCTTGCACTCCGGGAAGCCGCCGAGCTTGAAGCTGCCGGCCTTCTTCAGGTCGCCGATCGACTTCAGCCCGTACTTCTTCGCCGTCGCGTTCGTCACCGCGACGCACGTCGGTGTCGTAGAACGGCGTCGGCTTGAGCAGCGTGAAGCCCTTCTTCGCCTCGAGTTTCTTCGCGAGCTGGTAGGTCGCGCTGCGCCGTCTTCGCGCGAGAGCGCGTGGTGGAAGACGTCCTGCACGATCACGCCGGTGTACTCGGGGTACATGTTGATCTTGCCGCTCGTCAGGGACGTCTGGATCAGCTCGGTCGAGCCGATGTTCTCCTTGTAGGTGACCGTGAAGCCCTTCGCCTCGAGCGCCTGCTTGTAGAGCTGGCCGAGGATGTACTCCTCGGGGAAGTTCTTCGTGCCGATGATGACCGTCGGGCCCGCGCCGATTCGCGTGCGCCGGCCGCGCAAGGCGGCCGCGAACAAGCCGATGACAATCGCGACCCCGAGGGAGATCGCGAACGCCGCCTTGGCAGCACGTCGCGTGTGCTTGCGGATCACTGCTGCTCCTTTCGGGATGTGGTCGCCGATGACGCTAGTACTCCGAAGCCCTCTGGGCGTTACGCCGATCTGTAACGCCGAGCAAGGCCGACGAAGACGAGGGCCGACAGCGCCATCACGCACAGCGAGGCGCCGAGCACGCCCGACAAGCCGGTAGCTCGCCTGGTTGACGATCACGTCGCCGAGGCCGCCGCCGCCGGCGATCGCGGCGATCGGGGCGGTGGCGACGACCGTCACCGCAGCGATGCGGATCCCGGTGAAGAGCAGCGGGCACCGCGAGCGGCAGCTCGATCCGGCGCAGGATCTGCGCTCCCGGTCATGCCCATGCCGCGCGCCGCCTCGACGACGTCCGTGTCGACGCCGTCGATGCCCTCGTAGGCTGTTCGTCAGGATCGGGCCGGTGCGCGAGCACCGCGAGCGCGACCATGTTGTTGACGAAGCCGATCCCGAGCAGGGTCAGGAACGCCGCGATCAGGACGAGGCTCGGGAGCGCGCGGCCGACGATCGACGTTCCGATCGCGATGCCCGAGCCGCGGTGGAGGTGGCCGAGCACGACGCCGAGCGGGAGGGCGACCAGCGATCGCGATCGCGAGCGCCGCGCCGGACGAGCTCGAGCTGCTCGAGCGCCTTCGTGCAGCGAGGAAGCCCGGGTGGTCGCCGATGAAGCGGATCGCGTCGACGAAGGTGTGCAGCGTTCGCGGTGTCGCCGAGCGGTCATGCGAGCCCTTCGCCGCCCAGGGAGCGAGCACGCGGCGCAGCAGCGACGAGCAGCAGCGTCGCAGGTGAGCGCGAGCGCGACCGCGAGCGCGCCGGCCGAGTAGATCTCGGTCTTGAACGGCGTCGGCTCCTTGAGCGCGAGGAAGATCGGGTAGCCGAGCCCTTCGGGCAGCAGGAACGCGGCGATCGTCGCGATCGAGACCGTCGAGACGACGGCGATCCGCAGGCCGCCGATGATCGCCGGCACGGCGAGCGGCAGCTCGACCCGCGTCAGCGATCTGCCGCCGGGTCAGCCCCATGCCGCGCGCGGCCTCGAGCACCTCGTCGGGCGCGCTGTCGCAGGCCCGGCGACGATGTTCGGGAACAGGATCACGAGCGTGTAGGCGACGAGCGCGATCTCGACCGTCGTCCCGTGAGCCGGTGAACGGGATCAGGAGCTGGAAGAGCGCGAGGCTCGGGATCGTGTAGAGCAGCGCCGAGACGACGCCGATCGGCTGCTCGAGCCGCCGTAACGGTGCGCGAGCAGCGCGAGCGGGAAGGCGATCACGAACCCGATCACGACCGCGATCGCGGTCAGCTCGATGTGCTGCACGAGCGCGGGCTCGAGCGTGTCGCCCCAGTGGCTCTCGCACCCAGTCCCAGCAGAAGGTGTGGTCGCCCGTGACGCAGGCGCTGCCCTGGCCGAAGTTCGGGATCACCGGCCCGGCGGCGACGTCGCTCACAGCAGCTCCTCCGGCGTCGCTGCGAGCGTGGAAGACGCCGAGGACCGTGTCGCCGTCGACGACGACGCAGCTGCGTCGGTCTCCGCTCTCGAGCATCAGCGAGACCGCGTTCCGCAGCGTCGTCGTCGACGCGAGCGGTCACGGTCGGCTCGAGACCCGGCACGGTGCCGGCTGCAAGCTCGACGTCCGCGAGCGTGCTGCAGCGCGAGCCGCCGCAGCGCGCGGTCCTCGCCGATGAACTGCGCGACGAACTCGTCGGCCGGGTGGGCGAGGATCGCGTCGGGCGTGTCGTACTGCGCGAGCACGCCGCCCTCGACGGAGGATCGCGATTCGGTCGCCCATCTTGATCGCCTCGTCGACGTCGTGGGTGACGAAGATCACCGTCTTGCCGACCTCGCGGTGGAGCCGCCGCAGCTCGTTCTGCAGCCGGAAGCGCGTGATCGGGTCGAGCGCGCCGAACGGCTCGTCCATCAGCAGCACGGGCGGGTCTGCCGCGAGCGCGCGGGCGAGCCCGACGCGCTGGCGCTGGCCGCCGGACAGCTGCGCGGGGTAGCGCTTGGCGTCGGCCTGCTCGAGCCCGACGAGCTCGAGCAGCTCGCCGGTGCGTTGCTGCGATCTGCGGCTTCGGCCCAGCCGAGCAGCCGCGGCACGGTGGCGATGTTCTCTCCGATCGTCATGTGCGGGAAGAGGCCGACCTGCTGGATCACGTAGCCGATGCCGCGGCGCAGCTCGATCGCGGGCAGATCGCGCGACGCTGCGCCCGTCGATGCGGATGTCGCCCGTAGTCGAAGGGGATCAGCCGGTTGACCATCTTGAGCGCGGTCGTCTTCCCGCCGCCCGACGGGCCGACGAGCACGCAGAACGTCGCCGGCCGGGATCTCGAGCGAGAGGTCGTCGAGTGCCGCGCTCGTCGCGTCCGGCGTAGCGCTTCGTGACGTGGTCGAAGACGATCTCGGCGTGCTCGTCCGCCTCGGTCGGTGCTCGACGCCGAGTTCCTGATCCCGGCGAGCGCCGAATCGATGCCGCCGACGGCGACGAGCAGCGGCGGTGATCGCCATCGCGAGTCGGAACCCTGCCAGGTCGAGCCGGTTCTCGCTGCCCGGCGACGGCAGCTCCGACGACGGCGATCCCGAGCAGGCCGGCGACGCGGGCGACGGCGTTGTTGACGCCGCTCGCGATCCCGGCGTCGCGCTCGCCCGCGTCGGCGAGCACCGTCGCGGTCAGCGGCGCGACGATCATCGAGAGACCGACCGCGAAGACGAGCAGGACGGGCAGGAGCTCCCACCAGTACGAGAAGCCGCGGCCGAGCCGGATCGTCGCCAGGAGCGCCACGGCCGCGATGAACGGGCCGTGCCCATGAACCAGCCGCGGGCCGAGCCGCATCGAGAGGCGGCCGACACGCGGGGAGAGGAAGAACATCACGACCGTGATCGGCACGAGGGCCAGCCCGCTTCGGAGGGCGAGTAGCCCGCAAGCTGCTGCAGAAACAGGACGAGGAAGAACGTCAGAGTCGAGAGCCCGGCGTAGACGGTCAGGGTCTCCAGGTTCGCGAAGGAGAAGTTGCGGCGCGAGAAGAGCCGCAGCGGCAGCATCGGTTGCGGTGCGCGGCTCTCCCAGAGCAGGAACGGCCCGAAGACAGCGACACCGCCGAAGAGCGACGCACCGGATCAACGGGTCGCCGAAGCCGCGCTGGGGCGCCTCGATCAGCGCGAACACGGGGCCGCCGAGGCCGAGCACGCAGAGAACGCCGCCGAGAACGTCGACGCTCGCGCGCTTGCCCTGATGGTGGCTCTTTGGGACGGCGTACACGACGAGTGCGGCGGTGGCGACTGCGAACGGCACGTTGATCAGGAACACCCAGCGCCACGACGCATTGGTGACGAGCCAGCCTCCGACGAGCGGGCCGATCACGAACGCGATCCCGGTCCAGGCCGTCCAGGCCCCGATCGCCGCGCCGCGCTCCTCACCGCTGAAGGTCGAGGCGATGACGGCCAGCCCGGCCGGGGTCAGGAGCGCGCCGGCGACGCCCTGCAGTCCGCGCGCGAGGATCAGGAGCGTCCCGTCGGGCGCGGCCGCGCAGAGCACCGACGTGAGCCCGAAGGCGACGATGCCGATCAGGAACAGGCGCCGCGCCCCGAAGAGGTCGCCGAGCGAGCCGCCGACGAGGAGGAGCGACCCGAGCGTCAGCAGGTAGGCGTCGACGACCCACTGCTGGAGCGCGAGGCCGCCGCCGAGGTCGCGCTGGATCGCCGGGAGCGCGACGTTGACGACCGTCGAGTCGACGAAGACGATCATCGATCCGAGGATGCAGGCGACCAGGACCAGCCGATCGCGCGTCGACGGCGGCTGCTGGTCGGACGCCAATGCGGCCAGAACGTACCCGGCTCGGAGCGCATTCCAACCGAGAACCGTGTGAAGGGCGCGGCGGGGGCGCACGCACACATCCGGTGCGGCCCCGCCGCGGCTCGAGGAGGCTGCGGCACCCGCCTCGAGCGCGAGATCCCTTCACCGCCAACCTAAGGTCACGCTGTACACCGCCGCCTCACCCGAAGGGGTGAGTGAGTTGCGCGTGGCGCCCGCTCCGGTGTTCGATACCAGCTGACGCGAAGGAGGAGAGATGAGCGAGTTCCAGATCGTCAAGCTTGAAGATGTCGACGACTGGCTCGGCGACTACCCCGGCGAGATGCGCGGGATCACCTACGCGATCGGCGCCGAGCAGGCCGCGATGACCCACCGGCGGATGCCGCAGCACACGGGCAGCAAGGGCTCCTACGGGCATCGCCACAAGACGCAGGAGGAGATCTACCTCGTGCTGGCCGGCAAGCTGCAGTTCAAGCTGGGCGACGAGATCGTCGAGGTCGGCAGGCACGAGGCGATTCGCGTGCCCCCGCAGACCTGGCGGGGCGTTTGGAACGACGAGCCCGAGGACGCCGAGATCGTGATCGTCTCGACGCGGATCGACGACCCGTCGGGCGACACCGAGACGATCGAGGACTTCTGGCCCGCCTGAGTATCCGGACCGCGAGGCGGTTGATGGTTCGAGGCAGGTGCCTGGCACCGAGGTCGATGCCAGGCACCTGTTCTGCGCCTCAACTGGGCCTGGCGCGCCTCAGTTCGCCGCGGTACGCGACGGGTTGCGCCCCTGCGGGCGCCGCCGCGGAGCGACTCGACGTGCGCGTCGCTCAGAATCTTGATCGTTGCTGGATCACTTGGCCGCATCTGCGTCCCCCTTCTCTCACCCTCAAGCATCTCTGCTTCGAGTATCTTGATATCGAGAGAATAACAGTCGAACCTCTTGACGTCAAGAAGTTTGCTGTCAAGATGTGCGCATGCCCGAGCGCGACCACATCGACCGCTTCCTGGAACGGCTCGCGTCGCTGGGACACCCGAGACATCGATCTCGAGGTCGAAGCGATCGTCGACCGGATCGGTGGCATCAACCGGCGGATCAAGAGGGGGATGGAGGTCACGCTGGCCGAGCACGGCCTGTCGCATCCCGACTGGCAGGTGATGTCGTCGCTGCGGCTGTCGCGCTCGAACCTCCGCAGCTCGCCCGGGCGACCTGGCGGTCGATCTGGAGTTGTCGAGCGGAGCGATGACGAGTCGGCTCGACCGCCTCGAGGAGGCCGGTCTCGTGCGTCGGCTGCCGGATCCGGATGACCGGCGCGGCGTCGTCGTCGAGTTGACCGAAGAAGGATCCAAGGCCTGGGATCAGGCGGCGAGCATCCAGGCGCGCAAGGAAGCATTCTTCGCTTCGGCCTTGACGAAGGCCGAGCAGCAGCAGCTGAACGCGCTGCTCCGCAAGCTGATGCTCGCTTTCGAAGCGACCGAGCCGGAGAGCTAACCGACAGCCGCGGTTCGCAGCCCGGCGTTGCCGGTCCGCGGCCCGAGCGCGTGGAACGCCTCGGGGTCACGGCGACCCTCGATGCAGTCGGCGACGTACTCGGCGAGCGCGGGGCCGTGCTTGAAGCCGTGCCCCGACCCGCCGCCGAGCAGCCACCACGAGGGGCGCTCGGGATGCCGGGCGAACAGAAAGTGGGTGTCGTCGGTCAGCTCGTACTGGCAGACGCGAGAGCCGACGATCGGTGCGTCGGCAAGTGCCGGAAAGCGGTTCGCGGTGTACGCGCGGGCCGCCCGTTCGAGCGCCGGCAGCGGCAGGCGGTCGAGGCGGTCCGGGTCGATCTCCTCGCCGGGGCCGTCGGGCGCGACTTTCGCGCCGAGCCCGCCGAGCTCGCCGTGGCCGTAGAAGGGTGCGTCGTAGTCGCAGAATCCAGGTGTGCCGCTCCACGAGCCGTCGGTGCCGAAGAAGAAGACGTCGCGCCGGGAGATGCGAAGGGCGACGTGCTCGGGAAAGAGCTTCCCGAGCCAGGCGCCGCACGCCCACACGACGACGTCGCTCCGAAGCTCGTCGGCCACGCAGACGGAGCGGGTCTCGAAGCTCACGCCTTTGCTGATGCCGTCCTCGACGAGCAGTTGCGTCGCCCGCCGCGCGTACAGCACGCCCGAGTCGGGCTCGTAGAGCACTCCCTCGAGGTCGTCGATCCGAAGCGACGGATAGAGGCCGCGCGCGTCCTCGGGCGAGAGCCACTCGCATGGGATGCCGGCGGCTTCGAGTGTGGTGCGGCTTTCCGCCTCGAAACCGTCCTCACGCTGGGCGAACCACGCGACCCCGACCGGCTCCCAGATGCGTGTGCCCGTCTCCTCCTGCAGCTCGAGCCAGAGCGTGCGGGCGCGCTGGGAGAGGAGCGTGTACCACTCGACGCTGCCATGTGCTGCGCGCGAGAGGCGTGTGTCGCCACCCGAGCCCGACCGGACGGTGCCCGGTGTGTACTGCTCGACCAGGGTCACGTCGAGGCCGCGGAGCGCGAGCTCCCGTGCGGTCGAAGCGCCGAACACACCGGCGCCGACCACCGTGACCGACGTCATGCCGCCGAACACGTAGGGCGGGCAGGTGGTGCTCTCATGGCCGAAGGCTATGCGCTGTCGAGCGAGTCGCGAAGCGCTCCGACGAGCTCGGCCAGCTCGGCCGCTCCTTGCTCGGCGGCGTCGACCGCGCGGGAGCCGACGACGATGCCGTCGACGAGCTCGGCGGCGGCGCGCGCGTGCTCCGGCGTCGAGATGCCGAAACCGGCGTACAGGGGTAGCGATGTCACCGCCCGCGCTCGCACTGCGAGCGGGGCGAGCGTGGGGGCGAGGTCGACGCGCGCGCCGGTCGTGCCGGTCACCGTGACCAGGTACAGCCACCCGTCCGTCGACGCAGCCGCGAGCTTCAGCCGCTCGTCGGTCGAAGTCGGCGCGACGAGCTGGATCCGCCGCGTCTCGGGGCGGACGTCGGCCGGGAGGTCGGCGATGATCAACGAGGTCGCTCCCGCTGCTCGCGCGTCGTCGGCGAAGCGCCCCCAGCCGTAGGCGTCGAGGATCGACGAGTAGGTCATCGGGATCAGCGGCGTGGAGACTCGCGCGCGTGTCTCGCCGAGCACCTCGAGGCAGCGGGCAGTGCGCATGCCCGCTGCGAGTGCCCGCTCCCCGGCCCGGCGGACCACTGGCCCATCGGCGAGCGGATCCGAGAAGGGAAAGCCGACCTCGATGATGTCGGCGCCCGCCTCGACCGCAGCTTCGGCGAGCGCGGGGGTGTCCGGCATCGCCATCAGGTAAACGACGAGAGCCTTGGTCATTGGGCGAGGACTTCGGCGAGGTCCTTGTCGCCGCGGCCCGAGAGGCAGACCACGATCAGCTCGGCGTCCGTGTCGAGCGCACGGGCGAGCGCGTGCGAGGACTCGAGGGCGGGCACGATCCCCTCCGTCCTGCACAGGCGATGGAACGCCGCGAGCGCCTCGGCGTCCGTGCACGTCACGTACGTCGCTCGTCCGCTGTCGCGCAGGAAGGCGTGCTCCGGCCCGACGCCCGGGTAGTCGAGGCCCGCCGAGATCGAGTGGGCGTCGAGGATCTGACCGTCGTCGTCGGCGAGCAGCGACGAGCGGGCGCCGTGGAGCACCCCGCCCCGGCCCCTGCCGAGCGAGGCGGCCCCCGCCGCCTCCACTCCGATCAGCCGGACGCCATCGTCGGCGACGAAGTCGGAGAACATGCCGATCGCGTTCGAGCCGCCGCCCACGCACGCGATCACCGCTTCCGGAAGCCGGTTCTCGACGGCGAGGATCTGCTCGCGGGCCTCACGGCCGATCACCCGCTGCAGCTCGCGGACGAGCTCGGGATACGGCGCAGGACCGACGCACGAGCCGATCAGGTAATAGGTGGTCTCGACGTTGGCGATCCAGTCACGAATCGCTTCGCTCGTTGCTTCCTTGAGTGTTCGCGTGCCGAACTCGACGGGTCGGACCTCCGCGCCGAGCAGGCGCATCCGTTCGACGTTCGGCGCCTGCCGACGCATGTCTTCGCTGCCCATGTAGACGATGCACTCGAGCCCGAAATGCGCGCAGACGGTCGCGGTCGCGACGCCATGCTGGCCGGCGCCGGTCTCGGCGATGATCCGCTGCTTACCGAGCCGCCGGGCCACGACCGCCTGGCCGAGCGCGTTGTTGATCTTGTGCGCGCCGGTATGCAGGAGGTCTTCGCGCTTCAGGTAGATGCGCTTGTCGGGAGCGAAGCGAGCGGCGAGCGTCAGCGGCGTGGGACGGCCCGCGTAGTTGGTGAGCAGGTCGTTCAGCTCGTGCTGGAACCCGGCGTCGGACTGCAGCAACTCCCAGGCACTCGACAGCTCGTCGAGCGCCGGAATCAGCGTCTCCGGCACGTACCGGCCGCCGTAGGCGCCGAAGTTCGCGGTCATCGGGCAGCCTCGACCCAGGCGCGGATCGCGTCGTGGTCCTTGATGCCGGGGCTCTGCTCCGTCGAGCGGGCGGAGTCGACGGCCCACGGCCGCACCGTTGCGACTGCCGTCTTGACGTTGTCGGGGGCGAGGCCGCCCGCCAGCATCACGCGACCCCGGGTCGACCGGGCACGCTCGAGGTGGTTGGGGTCGCCGTCCTTCCAGGGAAGATCGACGACGGTTCCCACGCGCTCCGTGCCCAGCAGAAGTGCCGCATCACGTGCGCGATGGCCGTTCTCGCGTTCGTAAAACTGGACCACGTCCGCGTCCGTCTCCTCTAGCTCGCCGACGAAGACAGCGACGCGCAGGACCGTCTCCGGCGCAGCGAGCAGCGAGTCGGTGCGCCGCGGGCTCTCCTTGGCGAGGATGAACCCGACCAGATCGGCACCGGCGTCGACAGCAGCATCGACGTCGTCCTGGCGCGTGAGCCCGCAGATCTTGACGAGCGGCCGCGAGACGAGCTCCACGAGCTTGGCCCCGGGATCGGCCGCGCGCATCAGGGCAGAACCGACGAGGACCGCGTTCGCCCCGGCGAGCTCGGCGTGTGCCGCCTGAGCGCGTGACTCGATCCCGCTCTCGGCGATCAGGATCCGGTCGCGCGGAGCGGCGGCGAGCAGCCTCAGCTGGGCGTGTCGGTCGATGCGAAACGTGCCGAGATCGCGGGCGTTGACCCCGATCACCGGCGCGTCGAGCGCCGCGGCGCGTGCGAGCTCGTCGGCGTCGTGGGCCTCGACGAGCGTGTCGAGCCCGAGTGCGCGTGCGTCGGCGAGCAGCTCGGCGGTCGTGGCGTCGTCGAGATCGCGAAGGATCAGGAGCGCCGCATCCGCACCCGCCGCTTGCACGGCGACGAGGTCGGCTCTCGTCGAGAAGAAGCCCTTGGCCAGCAGCGGCAAGGTCGTCACCGCGCGCGCAGCGCGCAGATCGTCGAGCGAGCCGGCGAAGCGCTCGTCGACGAGCACAGACATGGCGCGGGCGCCCGCCGCTTCGTAGCTGCGGGCGACCGCGGCGACGTCTCCGCGGGGCCGCAGGTCACCCGCCGAGGGCGATCGGCGCTTGAACTCGGCGATCGAGCCGAGCCCGGGAGCCGCAAGTGCAGTCTCGAACCTCATCGAGCTGCAGCCTGCCTGGAGAACGCGACCAGCTGCTCGAGTCGTTCGCCGGCCGCGCCGGAGTCGAGCGTCTCCCGGGCCAGGCTGAGCCCGTCGCGCAGGTCGTCGGCGTGCCCGGCGGCGGCGATCGCTCCTGCCGCGTTCAGCAGGATCGCCGAGCGGCGCCCGCCCTCCGCACCTGCGAACACCTCGCGGATCCCCTGCGCGTTCTCGTCGGCCGTGCCGCCGCGCAGCTCGTCGGGATCGCAGCGCGGCACGCCGAGATCGAGCGGTTCGACCTGTCGTCGCCGTACGTCGCCGTCCACGACTTCGCAGACCAGGTTCGGCCCCGCGGGCGACAACTCGTCGATCCCACCCGCGCCGTGGACGACGAACGCACGGCGGGCACCGAGCCGCGCCAGCACGTCGGCGATCACCGGTACGAGCTCCGGCGAATAGACGCCGACCACCTGCGCGCGGGCGCCGGCCGGATTCGTCGAGCGGACCAAGCACGTTGAACACGGTACGGGTCGCGAGCTCGACGCGAACGGGGCCGGCGTGCTTCATCGCCGGGTGGTGCGCGGGCGCGAACATGAACCCGAACCCGAGCTCGTCGATCGACTGCGCGATCCGATCGGGCGGCAGCTCGAGCGCGAAGCCGAGGCACTCGAGCACGTCGGCGCTGCCCGAAAGCGACGAGACCGCGCGGTTCCCGTGCTTCGCGACTCCTGCACCCGCGGCGGCCGCGACCAGCGCCGCGGCCGTCGAGATGTTGAACGTCCGCCCTCCGTCTCCTCCGGTTCCTGCCGTGTCGACAAGATCGTCCCGCTTCGGATGAACGGCGACGACGTGCTCGCGCATCGCCTCCGCTGCGCCCGCGATCTCGTCGGCCGTCTCGCCCTTCAGGCGAAGCGCAACCAGAAAGCCGCCGATCTGCGCGGGCGTTGCGTCGCCCGCCATGATCGAACCCATCACCCGCCGTGACTCCTCGCGTGATAGATCGACGCCGTCGAGCAGTCGCGCGAGTGCGTTCTGGATCATCCGAGGAAGTTCCTGACGAGTGCGAGGCCATCGGGCGTCAGCACCGACTCGGGATGAAACTGGACGCCGTCGACCGGCAGCTCGCGGTGGCGTACGGCCATCACCTCGCCGTCGGCCGCAGTCGCCGAGATCTCGAACACGTCGGGGACGCTCGTCGCGGCGAGCGAGTGGTACCGGCCGGCCGCGAATCCGTCGGGCAGCCCAGCGAAGATGCCGTGGCCGTCGTGGGTGACCGCGGTCGCCTTGCCGTGCACCAGTTCGCGGGCGGCGCCGACCTTGCCACCGAAGAGCTGGACGATCGCCTGGTGGCCGAGGCAGACGCCAAGCGTCGGAACCTGCGTCGCAAGCCTGCTCAGGATCGCCGGCGTGTTGCCCGCGTCCTCGGGCCGGCCCGGCCCCGGCGAGATGACGAGATGCGACGGCGCGAGCTGCTCTGCCTCGTCCGCCGAGACCTCGTCGTTGCGCCGCACGAGCACTTCGGCGCCGAGCTCGCCGAACAGGTGGGCGAGGTTGTAGGTGAACGAGTCGTAGTTGTCGACGAGCAGGATCACGATTGGCTCTCCGCCGCCTGGAGTGCCGCCTCGAGCGCGGCGAGCTTGTTCAGGCATTCGCGGTGCTCATCAGCAGGGATCGAGTCCGCGACGATGCCGCCGCCGGCCTGTAGGAAGGCGCGGCCGTCGCGCAGGAGCACGGTGCGGATCGCGATGCACGTGTCGAGGCCGAGCCCAGGCGCGTGATAGCCGACCACGCCCGCGTACGTGCCGCGCCGATAGCCCTCGAGCTCCGAGATGATCTGCATCGCGCGCACCTTGGGCGCACCGGAGACGGTGCCGGCGGGAAATGTGGCGCGGAGGACGTCGAACGGCGTCACACCATCTTGTAGCTCCCCGGCGACCTCGGAGACGAGATGCGTGACGTGGGAGAACCGCTCGGGCTCGAGGAAGCGCTCGACGTGCACCGAGCCTGGCACGCACACCCGTGAGAGGTCGTTGCGTCCGAGGTCGACGAGCATCACGTGCTCGGCCCGGTCCTTCTCCGAGGAGAGCAGCCGCTCCGCGTCGCCCGGTCCCGGCGTCGTCGTGCCGGCGATCGGGTTCAGGCTGGCGCGGCTGCCTTCGACTTTCACGTGCGTCTCCGGGGAGGAGCCGACGAGGGCGAGGTCGCCGAGCTCGAGCAGGAAGAGGTAGGGAGAGGGATTGATCCGTCGGAGCGCCCGGTAGACGGCGAGCGGGGACGCGCTGGTGGGCCGCTCCGCCCGTTGGGAGAGCACGACCTGGAATGCGTCGCCGCGGCGGATCAGCTCCTGGGCGCGCCGGACGCGGCGCTCGTGCTCTAACTGGTCGGGGATTCGCGTGGTCGTGGCGCGGCCGGCGGCTGCTTCGTCGTCGACTGCCGTCGGGCGCGCGAGTGCGGCGGCGATCTCCACACCGTCTCCGTGCAGCACGTCGGCGGTTCCCGTGACGTGGTCGAAGCGGAGGAAGACGTCGGCGACGACGAACCGGCTCTCCGGCAGCGGCGGCCCTTCCGCGGGCAGCTTCACGGTCGGCTCGAGGCGGGCGATGTAGTCGTAACCGACGTAGCCGACGACCGGCGCCTCTGCCTGCTCGGCTTCCTCGAGTGAGACGATCTGCGTCCCGTAGCCGACGAACGAGTGGCGGCCGAGGCGGCCCTGGTCGACCGACTCGAGCAGGAACGACGCGCGTCCGTTCGCGCGCAGCCGGACATAGGCCGCAAGCGGCGTGACGAGGTCGGTGTCGATCGAGGCGGAAACGGGCGAGGAAACTCCTGCTTGAATGCGCAAGCGTATGCAGGCACCCGACCTCTTGCTGGCGCTCCTCACGGCGCCGGGTCCATCGGGACACGAAGAGGAGCCGGCGCGGATCTGGCGTGCTGCTGCCTCCGAGTTCGCCGAGGTCACGTCGGACACGCTCGGGACGTCGTTCGCGCGAGTTCGCTCCGCAGACGCGGATGCAGCGACCTTGGCGCTCATCGGTCACATCGACGAGGTCGGCGTGACCGTCACGAACATCGAGGAGAACGGCCTGCTCTCGTTCGCGACGCTCGGCGGGATCTCACCGGAGACGCTGAGCGGTCAGCGGATCGAGTTCCTGACGACGGACGGCGGCCGTGTCCCGGGCGCGATCGCGCGCAAGCGCATTCCGCCGGAGGCGCGCGCCGATGCGCCGCGCACCGAGCTGGAGGATCTGCACATCGACATCGGCGCTCAGTCGCGCGAAGAAGCAGGGGCGCTCGTTCGCGTCGGCGACGCAGCGGTCTGGAACGGTGCGCCGGTTGAGCTGCCGAACGGACGGCTCATGTCCCGCGCGCTCGACAACCGCCTCGGCGCGTATGTCGTCCTCGAGGCGGCACGGCGGATCGGCGAGGCGCCCGACGTGCAGGTCGACGCGGTCGCGGTCGCTGCGACCCAGGAGGAGCTCGGCAGCTTCGGTGCGCGCGCGGCGGCGTACGGGCTCGATCCGGCGGTGTCGATCGCTGTCGACGTCACGCCCGCCACCGACTATCCGGGCGGCGACGCGCGGCGCGCTGGACGCGTCGAACTGGGGATGGGTGCGATGATCGCGCGCGGCCCGACGCTCAACAAGCAGGTCGTCGAGCTGCTCGCGAAGGCAGCCGAAGACGAGGGCATCCCGCACGCGTTCGAGATCTACACGCGCGGGACGGCGACCGACGCCGATGAGTTCCATCTCTCGCGAGGCGGCGTTCCGACGGGGCTCGTCTCGATCCCGATGCGCTATCTGCACACGCCGAACGAGCTGTCCGCGCTCGACGACGTCGAAGCAGTAATCAAGCTGCTCGTCGCCTGCGCAAAGCGTCTCGGCCGCGACGCGACGTTCGTCCGCTGAACGCCGCGCACCTTCAGCCCAGTGTCTGGACGTGGCGCCCACCTGCGGTGAGCGGGGGTGGACTTGCTGCCGCTCGCCTGCAGAATTGACACTCTTTTCACACTTCCGTCTCGGTTTCGTGACGGTGGCTGCCACCGGCGGTGAACGGCCGGGCATCGTGCTCCCGGTACGCTCTGGCCATGGCTGAAGCGGTTCCCAGAAGCGTGATCGTCAGTGCGGTTCGCACCCCGTTCGGGCGGCTCGGCGGTGGCCTCGCCGGCTACGAGGCGACCGAGCTCGGCGCGTTCGCGATCCGCGGCGCACTCGCACGGATCGGGCTCGAGCCACACGAGCCCCAGTACGCGATCATCGGCCAGGTGCTCCAGGGCGGCGCCGGGCAGGCGCCCGCGCGCCAGGCGGCGATCGGCGCCGGCTTACCGAAGGAGCTGCCTGCCGACACGATCAACAAGGTCTGTGCATCGTCGATCCGCGCAATCGAGATCGCCGACTCGATGATCCGCGCGGGTGACGTGGACGTGGTCGTCACCGGCGGGATGGAGTCGATGAGCAACGCGCCCTACGTCCTCAAGAAGGCGCGCTTCGGGTACCGGCTCGGCGACGGGAAGCTGATCGACTCCATGGTCTACGACGGGCTCACGTCGACGTTCGACCAGCTGCACATGGTCTCCCAGAATTCGAAGGTCGCGCGCGAGCTCGGGATCTCCCGCGAGCGCCAGGATGAGTGGGCGGCGCGCTCGCAGGCACGGGCCGCGGCCGCGCAGGACGCCGGGCGCTTCGACGACGAGATCGTCGCGGTCGGCGACGTGACCGCCGACGAGTCGATCCGCCGCGATACCACGGTCGAGAAGCTGGCGGCGCTGAAGCCCGTCTTCGACCCCGACGGGACGACGACCGCCGGCAATGCGCCGGGAGTGAACGACGGCGCGAGCTGCGTGATCGTCTGCTCCGAGGCGTGGGCGAAGCAACGCGGGCTCGAGCCGCTCGCGACGATCCTCTCGCAGGGCTACGTGGCGGACGATTTCGCCTACCTCGCACGCACGCCCGCGAACGCAGAGCGCGATCGCGCTCGAGCGTGCAGGGAAGAAGATCGGGGACGTCGACCGCATCGAGATCAACGAGGCGTTCGCGTCGGTGGCGTGGAACTCGACGAAGCTGCTCGGCGCCGACGAGGAGCAGGTCAACGTCAACGGTGGCGCGATCGCCCTCGGCCACCCGATCGGCGCCTCCGGTGGGCGGATCGTCGGGACGATGGTGCACGAGTTGCGCCGCTCGGGCGGCGGCCTTGGCCTCGCCGCCATCTGCTCGGGCGGCGGCCAGGGCGACGCGCTCCTGCTCGCGGTTTGATCCGCGCGGCGGGCGGCGTGGTCGTTCGCGACGAACGCGTGCTCGTCGTTCACCGGCAGCGCTACGACGACTGGACGCTGCCAAAGGGCAAGCTCGAGCCGGGCGAGAGCTGGGAAGACGCTGCGCTCCGCGAGGTGCGCGAAGAGACAGGCCTGCGCTGCACGATCGGCCGCTCGCTCGGGGCGACGAGGTACACGCCTGGCGGAATCGAGAAGGAGGTGCGCTGGTTCCATATGGAGCCGGCCGACGACACCGGCGGCCGCGACGGAGAGGTCGACGAGCTGCGCTGGCTGAGCCCGGAGGCTGCGCTCGAGCTGCTCAGCTACGAGACCGAGCGCGAGCTCCTCGGGCGCTTGTAGGCTCGCCTCCGTGGAGTTCGAGCATGTACTCGTCGTCGGCGCGGGACAGATGGGCAGCGGGATCGCGCAGGTCGTTGCCGTCTCCGGCCGTCGCGTCACACTTCACGATCCCTATCCCGGCGCGGTCGAGAAAGGCCTCGCGGCGATGGGCGCGAGCTTGACGAAGCTCGCAGCGAAGGGCGGCCCCGACCCCGGAGAGACGCTCGCACGCATCACGGCCACGGATCAGCTCGTCCCGGCAGACCTGCTGATCGAGGCGATCACAGAGGATGCAGCGGCGAAGGAGACGCTTTTCCGGCAGGCCGACGAGGTGCTGCCCGAAGGCGCGATCCTCGCATCCAACACGAGCTCGATCCCGATCACGTCGCTCGCGGCGGTCACCAGCCGTTCGGAGCGCGTGATCGGAATGCACTTCTTCAACCCGGTTCCTGTGTTGAAGCTCGTCGAGGTGATCCGCGCAGTGCAAACGTCCGACGAGACAGCCGCCGCGATCGTGGCTCTCGCCCGCGACCTCGGCAAGGAACCCGCCGAGGCGAACGACTTTCCCGGCTTCGTCTCAAACCGCATTCTGATGCCGTTCATCAACGAGGCCGCGTACGCGTTGCTGGAGGGCGTCGCGGAGGCCGAGGCGATCGACACGATCGCCCGGCTCGGCTTCGCGCATCCGCTCGGCCCACTCGCCCTTGCCGATCTGATCGGACTCGATACGTGTGTCGCGATCATGGAGGTGCTGCACCGGGGCCTCGGCAATGCCAAGTACGCGCCGTGCCCGCTGCTGCGCCAGTACGTGCAGGCCGGGCGGCTCGGGCGGAAGTCAGGCCGCGGGTTCTACACGTACTAGCGCGTGCGAGCCGAGCGCCTGCCGGGCCTCGGCGTAGACGTCGTCGCCGAGCGCGTAGGTGCCGTTGAAGTCGACTGCGCCGTTCACCTCGAGCACGACCCACGTGCCGAGATCGGACGGGAGCAGGTCGATGCCGACCAGATCGCCGCCGACCGCAGCCGCCGCACCGAGGGCGATCGCGCGGGCATCTTCCGGCGGGGTGACCGGCTCCCGCCGGGCTCCGAGTGCGACGTTCGTCCGCCACTCGCCGGGTGCCGCAACCCGGCGCACCGCACCGATCACCCGGCCGCAGGCCACGACGATCCGAAGGTCGTAGCCGCGTGGGGCGACGAGCTTCTGCGCAAGCGCGCCGGTCGCGTCGTACCAGCGTCGGGTTCGCAGCAGGGCCAGTCCCTCCTCGACAGCCTGCTCGTCGTCGCAGCGGATCACATCCTCACCCCATGAGCCGAACCGAGGCTTGAGCACGAGCGGGGGCTCGAGCTCTGGCAGTTCGAGCCACGGCGCGACGAGAGCGGTGCGCGGGTGCGGCAGGCTCACGGCGGCGAGCGCAGACGCGGTCGCGAGCTTGTCGTGAGCCGCAACGAGCGTCGGGCGGCGGTTGAGGACGGTCACTCCGAGCGCTTCTAACCGGTCGAGCGCCCACAGGCCGGGCTCGACGCCGTCGAGTGACGGCAGCACGTCGAGCCGTCCGAGTGCGATATCGCCGGGTCCGAGTCTCACCAGCGCCTGGGCCGGGGTGAGGACTGAACCGAGCCGGGTGTTCGTGGTCGAGGAGCGGTGCGCGACGATCGCGAAGGTGCACATGACGGAGATGGTGCGTGCTCGCGGCCAGGAGCGAAAGTGCCGTCTGCCAGGCCGTCGCCGGACCGTTTCCGATTCGTAACCCGCCTGCTCAGTCAGGTTCCTGACAGTGCAGCTGACGGCTTCGGTCCGTATGCTGCCGTCCGATGCAGAATGATCGTCTCCTCGCCCTCGCAGCCCTGCTGGTCGGCGTCGTTCTGATCGTGATCGCGATCGTCTACTTCGCCGAGCCCGCCCGGTCGCTGCCCGGCTTCTTCCCGGGGCACCAGGCCGGATCCGGCCACCATCACACGAAACACGGCATCGCCTCGTTCCTCGTCGGGCTCGCAGCGCTTGTCTTTGCGTGGTTCAAGACCGGCCCGAAGCGGCCGGCCGCGCCTGCAGCGTGATTCTCTCCTCACTGATCTCGTACCCCCAGGCGATCGTGCTTGGGCTCCTGCAGGGCGTCTCCGAGCTGTTTCCGGTCTCGAGCCTCGGGCACAGCGTGATCCTGCCGAAGCTGCTCGGCTGGAACATCCATCAGAACGACAAGTACTTCCTGACGTTCCTGATCGCGACGCACCTCGCAACGGCGATCGTGCTCTTCGGGTTCTTCTGGCGCGACTGGGTACGGATCCTTCGCGGGCTCGGCCGGTCGCTGCGTGACCGGGGGATCGATCCGAACGACGCCGACGCGAAGCTCGGCTGGCTGCTCATCGTCGGTTCGATCCCGGCGGGAATCCTCGGGCTGCTGCTGGAACACGCGCTGCGCAAGGTCTTTGCGTCGCCGCAGTCGGCCGCAGGTTTCCTGGCGCTGAACGGGCTGCTGCTCTACGGCGCCGAGTTGCTGCGCCGTCGTGCGCCCGCTGTCGCGGAAGACGACGACACACGCATCGCGCGGACGGTCACGTGGCGCGGTGCGTTCTTCGTCGGCGCTGCTCAGGCGCTTGCGCTGATCCCGGGGTTCTCGCGCTCGGGCGCGACGATCGGCGGCGGCCTGCTCACCGGACTCTCGCACAAGGACGCGGCGCGGTTCGGCTTCCTGCTCGCGACGCCGATCATCGCGGCGGCCGCGCTCCTCAAGCTTCCCGAGTTCGTCGGCCACGACGGAGACGGTGTCCGCGGTCAGGCGCTCGCCGGTGCGCTCTGCTCGGGTTTCACCGCCTATCTGGCGGTTCGTTTCCTGATGCGGTTCTTCGAGACGCGCACGTTGACCCCGTTCGCGGTCTACTGCTTCGGCGCCGGTCTGGCCTGCTCACTCTGGTTCCTCGTCAACTGACCTGCTAGAACCACCCGGTGCCGTTGCGTCTCACGCCCCAGAAGCGCGGCTTTTTCGACCTCTTCACTCAGGCATCCGCAAACGCCCGTGATCTGGCGCGCGTCCTCGTCGAGCTGCTCCAGGATTGGCCGGAAAACCGCGAGAAGCTGCGGGACATTCGGGAACTGGAGCACGAAGGCGACCGGCTCACGCACGAGGTGATCAACCTCCTGAACCGGACCTTCGTGACGCCCTTCGACCGCGACGACATGTATCGCCTCGCCTCGGTGATCGACGACGTCTGCGACCACATCGACGAAGCTGCCGACAACATCGACGCCTACGAGGTGAGACAGGTCCCGCAGAAGGCCCACCAGCAGGCCGAGGTGATCCATCGGGCGGCGTCGCGGCTCCACGAGGCCGTCGAACGCCTCGACGGTTTCAAGGATTCGTCCCGCCAGCTCGCCGCGCTGCGTGAGCTCGAGGACGAAGGCGACCGGTTGTCGCGCGAAGCGATCGCAGAGCTGTTCCGCTCCGGCGCCGATCCGCTGATGATCATTCGCTGGAAGGACATTCACGAGCAGCTCGAAGAGGCGGTCGACGCGTGCGAGAACGCCGCCGACGTCCTCGAGGCGATTCTCGTCAAGAACCGTTGACGCTTCTCGTCGTCACGATCGTCGTCGCGCTCGCGTTCGACTTCACGAACGGTTTCCACGACACGGCGAACGCTGTCGCGACGTCGGTCTCGACCCGCGCGCTCTCACCACGACTCGCGGTCCTGATCGCCGCGATCGCGAACCTCGCAGGAGCCTTCGTGACGACGGCGGTCGCGACGACCATCGGCAAGGGGATCATCAGTACCGGGCTCGCGACGCCGAAGACGGTGCTAGCGGCCGTGCTCGGCGCGATCGTCTGGAATCTCCTCACCTGGTGGCTCGGCCTGCCTTCGTCCTCCTCACACGCTCTGATCGGCGGTCTCGTCGGAGCCGCGCTCGCGCAGTCGGGCGAGAAAGGCGTCGAGTGGCATGGGATCGCGCACAAGGTGGTCATTCCGGCGCTCTGGGCCCCGACGATCGCCTTCGCCGGCGCATTCGCCCTCCTGCTTGCGATCTACTGGATCTTCCAGTGGATGACGCCTGGCCTCGCGAATAGATCGTTTCGGCACGGGCAACTGGTCACCGGCACATGGGTGGCGTTCACGCACGGAGCGAACGACGCGCAGAAGACGATGGGGGTGATCGCGCTCGCCCTCTACGCGAACGGCTCGATCGACACCTTCTACATCCCGACGTGGGTGAAGATTGCCGCGGGCGTGTCGATCGGAGCAGGAACCTACGCCGGCGGCTGGCGGATCATGCGCACGCTGGGCCAGCGGGTCTTCCAGATGGACCCGCCGGCGGGCTTCGCCGCGCAGGCAGCGTCGGGCGCCGTGATCTACGTGTCGACTCACTACGGCTATCCGCTCTCGACGACGCATGTCGTCTCGGGCGCCGTGATGGGCGCCGGCGCGACGAAACGGCTCTCGGCCGTGCGTTGGGGCGTCGCCGGGAACATCGTCTTCGCCTGGATCCTGACGATCCCCGCGTCAGCAGCGGTCGCTGCGCTCGTCTGGTGGCCGATCAAGGGGATCTTCGGCGTATGAGGTTCGGTGTCGGCGCCGGCTCGGGGCTCGTGTACGTCCTACTCACACAGGCGGGTGAGGCTGCTCTCGAGGTCGTCCGCGCAGTCGACCGGCGGATCGTCGACTGGCCCGCCGGGCCGACGCAGGACGAGGTGAAAGCGCTCGAGCATGTCGCGGACAGCGTCGTCTCCGAGCTGCTCAGGCAGACCAACACGCTGTTCGTGACGCCGTTCGACCGTGAGGACGTGGTCACGCTCGCCTTCGCGGTCGACGACGTGGCCGACGCAGCCGAGAACGCAGCGGAGCTCTTCGGCCTCTACAGCGTCGAGTCGACGACCAAGCAGGCGATCCAGCTGAGCGGGCTACTCGTCCAGGCGGCCGAGCACCTTGCGGTGCTACTCGCTGGCCTGAAGGGGATGCACGGCTCCTCGGACGAGATCCTGCGGATCAAGGAGATCGAGGACGAGGCCGACGCCGTCGCGCGCGCCGCACGCGCAAGCCTCTTCAAGGACGACCGAATCGACCCCGTCGTCGTGATCCGGTGGAAGGACATCTACGAGGCGCTCGAGGAAGCGGTCGACGCGTGCGAGACCGCCGCCCACCGGGTCGGCAACATCCTCGTCAAGAACGCGTAGCCCGCCGGCGCGCTAGGCCGGATGCGAGGCGTCCGTGAACTCGCGGAACTCGCCCGTCACGAGATACGCGACCTGCTCGCCGATATCGACCGCGTGGTCGCCGATCCGCTCGACGCATCGGGAGACGACGAGCATCCGAAGGCCGTACTCGCGCTCGTCGGCGGAGTCGCCCAGCGAGAGCACATCCTCGATCGCCCCGCGGTTCGCGCGGTCGATCAGCTCGTCGAGGTCGACGAGCGTCTGGGCCTTCTCTGCATCGCGTGTCGCGAACGCATCCATCGCGACTCGGATCATCTGCTCGGCGCGCTGGCCCATGTCCTCGATCGACCGGCTGATCGCCTCGCCGCTGACGCTCAGGTTGCCCATCAGCTTGGTCAGCTTGGCGACCGTCACGCAATAGTCGGCCATGCGCTCGAGATGCAAGTTGACGCGCAGGATCGCCAGTACGAGCCGAAGGTCTGCAGCGACCGGGGTCTGCCGCGCCAAGAGCGATTGGACGCCTTCCTCGATCGCGACGTAGCGGCTGTCGACCTCGTCGTCGAAGCGGATCACCTCGTCAGCCAGCTCTTCGTCTCCGCGGGCGAGCGCATTGAGCGATGAGCGCAGCGCACGCAGGACGAGGTCGCCCTCGTCCTGGAGCGACGCTTCGAGCTGAGCGAGCTCCTCGATGAACGTCAGCCTCATGGTCATCCGAAGCGCCCCGTCACGTAGCCCTCTGTGCGCTCGTCGCTCGGGCGCGTGAAGATCTTCTCGGTTGCGTCGTACTCGACCAGGATGCCGTGCCGCGAACCGTCGTCGTGCACCTCGAGACTGAAGAATGCAGTCATCTCAGCAACGCGCGCGGCTTGCTGCATGTTGTGCGTGACGATCACGAGTGTGTAGTCACGCTTCAACTCCTGCATCAGGTCCTCGATCGCCGAAGTGGAGATCGGGTCGAGCGCCGAGGCCGGTTCATCGAGCAGGATCACGTCAGGCTGCACGGCGATCGCGCGTGCGATGCAGAGCCGCTGCTGCTGCCCGCCTGAGAGACCCAGCGCCGATTTCTTCAGGCGCCCTTTCACTTCTTCCCAGAGGGCGGCGCCCCGTAGGGCCTCTTCTACGCGATCGTCCATGTCTCCCGGCAGGCCGAGCTTCCTGGGCGCGAACGCAACGTTCTCGTAGATCGACTTGGGAAATGGGTTCGGTCGCTGGAACACCATGCCGATCCGCCGCCGTACTTCGACCGCGTCCACGTCGGGCGCGTACAGGTCGACCCCGTGGTAGAGAATCCTCCCGCCGACCTTGACTCCCGGGACGAGGTCGTTCATCCGGTTCAGACAGCGGATGAACGTGCTCTTGCCGCAACCCGATGGCCCGATCATCGCGGTGATCACGTTTTTTCGGATGTCCAGGCTGACGCCGGCGAGGGCAAGCGATGAGCCGTACGAGACGCTCAGGTCCTGGACGCCGAAGACAACCTCGCGCCCGGCGGATGGCTGCTCCCCTCCCTTCACGTTCGCAGAGAGGTCCACCGACGCTGGCCTCGACGTCGACGACATGTCGGCGAGTGTACGCGGAACACCTGGAATAGCCGGGTGTTGGATGTGTGAACATCTCGTGGCGATCCGGTGAACGGGCAACGCGATGACCCGGAAACTGGAAGGCTTCCGACCGACGCATGGACGTCCCGACCGCCAATCCTCTGCAGGACAGTCTCGAGTCGCGTCGATCGTTGCTCGATCGTATTGGGGATTTCACGCTGCGCTGGATCTCGGCGCTCGCCGCGATCGGTGTCGTTGCGCTGATCGTCCTGATCATCTACGAGGTGATCAGGCAGGCTGAGTCGGCGATCAGAACCTTCGGGCTCGCCTTCATCTGGCACCGGACCTGGAACGTCGTCACCAACCAGTTTGGTGCGCTCGACTTTCTGGTTGCGACGCTTTACGTCACCAGCCTGGCCGTCTTGCTCGCCGCGCCCGTCTCGATCGCGATCGGCCTCTACTTGAGCGAGCTGGCGCCAGGCGGTGTACGCGGGGTCGTCGGTTCGCTCGTCGAGATGCTCGCCGCCATCCCGAGTGTCGTGCTTGGGCTCTGGGGCATCATCATTCTCGGCCCGGTCGTGCACAACGAATTCGGGCCGTGGCTGAACGATGCTTTCGGCTGGACGCCCTTCTTCGCGACGAGGCCGATCTCCGGCAGCACGATGTTCACTGCCGTCCTCGTGCTGGCGATCATGATCGTGCCGATCACCGCCGCCATCAGTCGCGACCTCTTCCTGCAAGTGCCGACGGACATCAAGGAAGGTGCGGTCGGTCTCGGGTTGACACGCTGGGAGATGGTGCGAGGCGTCGTCCTGCCGTACACGCGCGGTGGCCTGATCTCCGCGGTTCTCCTCGGCGGCGGCCGTGCGCTCGGGGAGGCGATCGCCGTCACGCAGGTGATCGGGACGACCTCGCACCTCACCGCCAACCTGTTCGACACCGGCGACACGCTCGCAAGCCGGATCGCCGCCCAGTATCAGGCCGCAGCCTCCAACCTCCAGGTTGCGTCGCTGTTCTACCTGGGCGTGATCCTGCTCGTGATCTCGCTGATCGTCAACTTCGCAGCGCTGCTGATCGTGAGGCGCTACGACATCGCGCAAAGGGTCTGAGCTGGAAGCATCCGGTTTCACTCCCACGATCTCGCTCAAGGCGACCGGACGGTCCCGGAGACGCCGGCGCGCCAATCGGATTGCGGAGAGCGTGTCCGTCTTCGCCGCTTTCCTCGCAATCGGGGTGCTCGCGCTCGTCGTCGGCTCCGTGTTTGCGCGTGGAATCGCGGCACTGAACCTCGACTTCTTCACGCAGAGCCAGGTGACGTTCGGGGAGACCGGAGGCGGTATCGCGAACGGCCTCGTCGGAACGACGATCATGGTCGCGATCGCCACCGCGATCGCGCTGCCCGTCGGCATCCTCGTCGCGGTGTACGTCGCCGAGTTCGGGGGAAACAGCGTTTCGCGCCTGATCAGGCTGGCGCTCGACATCTTGAACGGCGTCCCCTCGATTGTCGTCGGCATCTTTGCCTATGCGCTGCTCGTGGTCGGGTCAGGCTACGCGGCGTGGAAGGGTTCGGTGGCCCTCGCGATCGTGATGCTGCCGGTTGTCGCACGCACGACGATCGAGGTGCTCAGGCTCGTGCCGGACTCACTTCGCTACGGCAGTTACGCGCTCGGCATCAGCAAGTGGCGCACCGTGCTGTTCATCGTGATGCCGTCGGCGCTCGGCTCGATCCTGACTGGAGCGACGCTCGCCGTCGCCAGGGCAGCTGGCGAGACGGCACCGCTCCTGTTCACGACCTCGATCTTCCTGCCGAACCAGGTGGTCACGGATCCCCACCATGCGATGGCTGCAGTCCCGTTGCTCATCCTCTTTGACTCGGAGTCGCCCGACAAGAGCCTGAACGACCAGGCGTGGGCGGCGGCTTTCGTCCTGATGGTGTTCGTGCTCTTCCTGAGCCTGACCGCGCGTTATGTCCTGTCTCGGCGCCAGCGGAAGCTGCGCGCCCGGTAGCGCACGGTCACCACGTCGTAACCAAACCGTCACTGGCGGTCTTCCCACGCGGTCGAGAAGCCCGGCGAGACTGAGCCGGGAACACACGAACATGGACCCACCCGGGAAACAGCGAAGGGAGAAGCTCTCAGATGAATTTCAGTGTCAAGAGGCGGATCACGTCGGCGCTCGTCGCGACAGCCTTGCTAACGGGTTGCGTGGCCGTGAGTGCCACTGCAGGCCAGAGCAAGCGCGCAGCCGACCAGCTCGTCGGTGCGGGCAGCACATTCGTGCAGCCGCTGGTGTCCCAGTGGCAGGCGGCGTACCCCTCTGTCTCGGGCGTCAACATCGTGTACCAGCCGATCGGCTCGGGCGGCGGGATCCAGGCGATCACCAACCGCACGGTCGACTTCGGCGCGTCCGATGCGCCCCTGACAGCGGATCAGTTCTCGAATTGCAAGGGGTGCTACCAGCTTCCGTGGGCGCTCGGCGGCACGTCGGTGATGGTGAACCTGAAGACGAACGCGCACGCACCGCTGCACATCACGGGGGCGGTGCTGGCGAAGATCTACCTCGGCCAGATCACGCAGTGGGACGATGCGGCGATCAAGGCCCTCAACCCGGGTATCTCGCTCCCGAGCGAGAAGATCACGCCGGTCTACCGGTCCGACGGGTCGGGCACGTCGTACAACTTCGTCGACTATTTGTCCGGTGTGAGTCCGGCGTTCAAGTCGAAGATCGGCGTCTCGACGCAGCCGCCGTTCCCGGTCGGCGTGGGTGCTAAGGGCTCCTCCGGGGTCGCCGGCGTCGTCAAGAACACGGACGGTGCCATCGGTTACGCCGATATCGCCTACGCGGTGACGAACCACATCCAAGTGATGGCTGTCCGGAACGCGGCGGGGAAGTACACGACGCCGGGCATCAAGTCGATCTCGGCAGCCGCCGCGGCCTTCAAGGCAGTCCCGGCGAGCGGCGAACTGCATATCGTCAACCCGCCCAAGTCGGCGCCGTTCGCGTATCCAATCTCCACCTACACCTACGTGATCATCCCGGAGACCACGAACAACGCGGCGGTTCTGCGGAGGTTCATCTTCTGGGCGTTGACCACCGGTCAGAAATCTGGGGTGAAGCTCCGCTACGTGCCGATCCCGAAGCAGGTACTGGTCGCCTCCGAGAAGACCCTCAAGAAAATCCACGGTTAAGGGTTAGCGGACAGGGAAGGTGCAGTAGATCTCGAGGCCCGCTCCACGCGTGGAGCGGGCCTCGACCGTTCCACCGGCAGCCGTGACGATGTGCTTCACGATCGCGAGCCCGAGCCCCGTGCCGCGTGATGTTCGTGCGGCGTCGGAGCGGTAGAAGCGCTCGAACAGCCGCGGCAGGTCGCGCTCGGCGACACCGATCCCGTCGTCACGCGCCGTCAGCGAACCGGGCGCGAGGTCGAAGACGAACGACGAGCCGTGGCCTGCGTAACGGATCGCGTTCTCGGCGAGGTTCTCGCCGACGATGCGAAGCATCCGAGGGCGAAGCGGGAGCGTCGTCTCGCCAACCACTCCCAAGGATACGCCTGCGCGGGCGGCCGCGTCGTCGAGGCGCTCGACGACGAGATCGAGGATCGGCCGGGCGTCGGTCGGGGTCAGCGCCACCACTTCGCGGCCGCTCTCGAGCTCGGAGAGGAAGAGGATCTCGTCGATCAGCTCGCCGGCGCTCTCGACCTCGGCGCGGGCCTGGTCGATCAGCCCATGGACGTCGGCGTCGGGCAGCGCCGCGTTGTCGAGCAGCGCCAGGATGCGAGCCAGCGGCGTGCGCAGCTCGTGCGAGACCGCGGCCGTGAAGCCGGTGCGCAGCTCGTGGAAGCTCGGTTCGTCGTTCACCACATCGTTACCAGTCTGAAACCGGGGGAGTACCGGCCTCCGGTCTACTGTAGGGACGTGGCGCGAGTCCTGATTGTCGAGGACGACAACGTGATTGCGGACGGGATGGCACGCCACCTCGTCGCCGCGGGCTTCGACCCCGTGGTCGTCGGGCGCGGCGAGCTCGGGCTTGCGCGGCTGCGCTACGAGAACCCCGACGTCTGCGTCCTCGACCTGATGCTGCCCGAGCTCGACGGCTGGAAGCTGATCGAGATGGCGCGGGCGGAGGGAATCGGCACGCCGATCGTCGTCGTCTCCGCAAGGGGCACGGAGCACGACCGCGTGCACGCGCTCGAGATCGGCGCCGACGACTACCTGGTGAAGCCGTTCTCGATGCGCGAGCTGGTCGCGCGCGTCGGGGCTGCGGCGCGCCGTGGCGTCCGGCCGGCCGAGGAGCGACGCGGCGATGCGATCGAGATCGAGGAGCTGCGCATCGACCCGCGCGAGGTGCAGGCGTTCATCGACGGCAAGAGTGCAGGTCTGACGCCGACCGAGTTCAAGCTCCTCTATACGCTCGCACTCGACCGGGGCCGGGTCGTCACGCGCGACGAGCTGCTGCAGAAGGTGTGGGGGCGGCGGGAGACGCACCGCGACCGGACGGTCGACGTATTCGTCCGGCGGCTCCGGCAGAAGATCGACCGGCCGGCGCAGACCCACTCGTTCATCCAGACGCGATTCGGCGTCGGCTACAAGCTCGAGCCGGAGCTCAAGTAGTCAGACCGTCGCGCCGCTCGGCGGCTCGGGCACCTCGGTCTGGTGCCAGAGCTCGATCTGCCCGTTCCGCACGCGGAAGAGCGCCGAGGCGTCGCCGCCCGGTTCGTCGCATCGGTGGTTCGGGCGGTCGACGAGCCGGAAGACGACGAGGACGTCGGTCTTGCCCTGCGGCTGCACGGAGACGATCTTTCCGCCGCACGGCAGCCCTGCGTTCCATCGCACCGCGGCCGCGTGGTCGGCGAGGATCAGCTCGTCGCCCTGGACGACTTTGGCGCCGTTGGCGAAGAGCCGGGCGGCGCCTTCGTTGTCGTTGCGGTTCAGAGCCGCGCTCCAGCTGCGCGCGACGTCCGCAGGCGAGTGCGAGCGGTGGCCCCCGCAGCCTGCAACCGCGACCGCGGCGAGGATGATCGCTGTCGCACGCCTCACGTCGTTAGTGTGCCCGCAGTGGACTTCGAGCTCACGCCGGAGCAGCGCGAGATCCAGGCGCTTGCCCGCGACTTCGCTCGGGCCGAGATCGAGCCGCACGCCGCCGCGTGGGACCGCGCGCACGGTTTTCCGCGTGAGCTGATCGGCTCGCTGGCCGAGCTCGGCCTGATGGGCGTATGCGTCGCAGAGGAGTACGGCGGGGCCGGCGCGGACTTCCTCTCGTACGTGCTGGTGCTCGAGGAGCTCTCCCGCGCCGATGCCGGCGTTGGCGTCACCGTGGCCGTCCACACCTCAGCCTGCACGCTGCCGATCCTCCAGTTCGGGACTGAGGAGCAGCGCGCTCGGTTCGCGCCCGCGCTCGCCCGCGGCGAGCGAGTCGGCTGCTTCGCGCTCACCGAGTCGGGCTCGGGCTCGGACGCGGGCGCGCTGACGAGCAGCGCAGAAGCCGTCGCTGCCGGCTGGCGGGTCACCGGTGCGAAACAGTGGATCACGAACGCCTCTCTCGGCGGGACGGTGATCCTGTTCGCGCGGACCGACAGCGCGACCCGAAGCGCGCGCGGCGTTTCGGCGTTCATCCTCGATACGGAGCAGGTGACGATCACGCGAACCGAAGAGAAGCTCGGTCTCAACTCGTCGGTGACGAACGACATCGCCATCGATACGGTCGTCAGCGGCGATCGGTTGCTCGGCGAGCTCCACCATGGCTTCCGGATCGCGATGGCGACGCTCGACGGCGGCCGGATCGGGATTGCCGCACAGGCCGTGGGGATCGCACAGGCGGCTTTCGACGTGGCGCTGCACTACTCGCAGGAGCGGGAGGCGTTTGGGCAGCGGATCGCCGAGTTCCAGGCGATCCAGCACAAGCTCGCGAACATGTCCATGGAGATCGATGCGGCCCGCCTGCTCGTCCATCGCGCCGCGTGGCTGAAGGATCAGGGCCGGCCGCACACCGACGCGGGCGCGAAGGCGAAGCTGTTCGCGTCCGAGATGGCGCGCCGGCAGACCGCCGAGGCGATTCAGGTGCTCGGCGGCTACGGCTATACGAAGGAGTTCCCGGTCGAGCGCTACTACCGCGACGCGAAGGTGACGGAGATCTACGAAGGCACGAGCGAGATCCAGCGTCTAGTGATCGCCCGGGCGCTGCTTCAGGACGTGTCTGGTGGCAGCCACCGTCACGAAACGCGCGCGAAAGCGTGAAAAGAGTGTGACTTCTCGTAAGCGCGATGAGCCCGTACGGCTGACGAAGATCTACACGCGGGGTGGTGACGCGGGGGAGACCTCGCTCGGAGACGGTTCTCGCGCCTCGAAGCTCCATCCGCTCGTCCGGGCCTACGGCTCCGTCGACGAGCTCAACTCCGTGCTCGGTTGGGCGCGGCTCGAAGCAGGGAGCGAGGCGCTCGAGCGGATCCAGAACGAGCTCTTCGACGTAGGCGCCGACCTGTCGGTGCCGTTCGTCGCGGACGACGGCAAGCTGCGCATCACGCAGGAGTCGATCGACCGGCTCGAGCGCGATTGCGACGAGGCGAACGCGCCGCTGCCGGAGCTTCGCAGCTTCGTCCTGCCCGGCGGCTCAGAGGCGGCAGCCCGCCTGCACATCGCCCGCGCGACGTGTCGGCGCGCCGAGCGGGAGGTGCTCGCGTGCGGGCGCGAGGCCGAGCTGAACCCGCTCGCCGCGGTCTATCTGAACCGCCTCAGCGACCTCCTCTTCATCCTGGCGCGAGCCGCAAACGTGGGCGGCGCCGAGCCGGTGTGGACGCCCGGCGGCGAGCGCTAGCCCGACCGGGCAGAATTCAGCGATGGCGACAACCGAGGAGCCGCAGCAGACAACGCCGACCGAGCGCTGGCGCGAGGAGCAGTACGCCTCGGCACCCGAGCGTCAGGGGGAGCTGTTCTCGACGATGTCGGGGGTCGAGAACGAGCCGCTCGTGACCCCAGATGCCTCGGCAGTCGATTACGAGCGCGACTTGGGCTATCCGGGCGCGTTTCCCTTTACGCGCGGGGTGTATCCGTCGATGTATCGGGGTCGGTTGTGGACGATGCGCCAGTTCGCGGGCTTCGGGACGGCTGACGAGACGAACGAGCGTTTTCGCTATCTGCTCGAGCACGGCCAGACGGGGCTGTCGACGGCGTTCGACATGCCGACGTTGATGGGTTACGACTCCGATCACGCTCGGTCGGAGGGAGA
This sequence comes from uncultured Actinomycetes bacterium, assembly GCA_963847845.1. Lineage (GTDB taxonomy): Bacteria > Actinomycetota > Thermoleophilia > Gaiellales > Gaiellaceae > PALSA-600. Next base: position 117,130 of record CAWKBI010000002.1, on the reverse strand, counting down.
GGTCGGCCGCGAGGGGGTCGCGATCGACTCGCTCGAGGATATGGAGACGCTCTTCCGCGGCATCCCGCTCGGCGATGTCTCAACGTCGATGACGATCAACTCGCCCGCGGCGATCCTGCTCGCCTATTACGTGTGTGTCGGTGAGGAGCAGGGCGTTTCGCGCGATCGGCTGCGCGGGACGATCCAGACGGACATCTTGAAGGAGTACATCGCGCAGAAGGAGTACATCTTCCCGCCGGAGCCGTCGATGCGGCTCGTCACGGACATGGTCGAGTTCTGCGCGCGCGAGATGCCGTTGTGGCATCCGATCTCGATCTCCGGCTACCACATTCGCGAGGCAGGCTCGACCGCGGCGCAGGAGCTTGCGTTCACGCTGGCGGACGGGTTCACGTATGTGGAGTGGGCGGTTGAGCGCGGCCTGGATGTCGATGATTTCGCTCCGCGCCTGTCGTTCTTCTTCAACGCGCACTTGGATTTCTTCGAGGAGATCGCGAAGTACCGAGCAGCGCGGAGGATCTGGGCGACGGTGATGCGCGAGAAGTACGGCGCGAAGAACCCGAAGTCGTGGCTGATGCGGTTCCATACGCAGACGGCAGGGGTGTCGCTGACGGCGCAGCAGCCGGAGGTGAACATCGTGCGCACCGCGATCGAAGCGCTCGCGGCGGTACTGGGCGGAACGCAGTCGCTGCACACGAACAGCTACGACGAGGCGTTGGCGTTGCCGACCGAGGATGCGGTGCGGATCGCGCTTCGAACGCAGCAGGTGATCGCGCACGAGACCGGGGTCGTGAACACGATCGATCCGCTGGGCGGCTCGTACTACCTCGAGGAGCTGACGAACGAGCTCGAGCGGCAGGCGTATGAGTATTTCGAGCGGATCGAGAAGTTGGGCGGGGTGGTGCAGGCGATCAAGGAGAACTTCTTCCAACGGGAGATCGCGGAGGCGTCGTTCCGCTACCAGCAGGAGGTCGAGGCCGACCAGCGGATCGTCGTCGGCGTCAACCGCTACCAGCTCGCAGACGAGCAGCAGATCCCGATCCACAAGGTCGACGCGCAGCTCGAGACGCAGCAGATCGCGCGGGTGCACGCGCTCCGCGACCGCCGGGACACCGCGGCGGCGGAGGCAGCGCTCGCCCGCCTGAAGGAAGACGCAGCGCATGACGACCGCAACCTGATGCCCGCGATCGTCGACGCCGCCCGGGCCTATGTGACGATGGGCGAGATGTGCGACGCCTTCCGCGCCGTCTGGGGAACGTGGCGCGAGACGCCGGTCTTCTGAAGACCGCGGCTTTCTAATCGATTCGGGTTAACACTCGCTCAACAGAGGCGCCTAACGACCCGTCGGATTGGGCGTCTACTCTTGCGTGGCGATGAATGTTGACACGGTTTTCGAGCACCGCGACCCGATCCGCAAGCCCGGCTGGCAGAAAGCGCTGCCCTGGATCGTCGGAGTCGTCGTCATCGGCGCGATCCTCGGGTACGTCGGCTACCACTATTCGAACACCGGCCACTCCACGGCGACGCCGCTTCTGAACAAACCTGCCGACGACCGCTCCTCGGTCCCGCCGACCGTGAAGTTGACGCCCGGCGCGACCCAGGTGGCGCGGCAGTTCATCAAGACAGCGGTAGCGCGGAAGAACCTGACCGACGCCTACAACCTCGTCACCAATCAGATCCGGCAGGGCCAGACACTGGCCGAATGGAAGACGGGCAACATCGCTGTGATCCCGTATCCGGTCGACGACGTCAAGTACGCGCCGATGAAGATCGACTTCTCGTATCCAAAGGAGGCGATGGTCGAGATCGCGCTCCTGCCGAAGGCCAACGCCAAGATCAAGGCGCAGCTCTTCCAGATGGATCTGGTCAAGCGGGGTGACAAGTGGCTCGTCAACAGCTGGTATCCGAAGTCGAGCCCGCCGGTCCCGAACGGTTCCGAGAACAACGGCGTCGGCGGCTAGACGTCCGGCGAGGCTGGGGATCCTCGTAGGCGATGGCAGGCAGGCTGCAGTCACCGCGTTTCCGGCGTCGCCTCTCGTGGGGTGTCGGCAGCCTGGCCGTCCTCGCGATCGTGGCGATCGGCGCGATCCTGGTCGGGAACACCGGCCGCTCGAACGAGACGCCGATCTTCTTCGACAGGCCGGCGCAGGTCTACCACGAGCCGCCGAAGGCGAAGCTGACCGAGACAGACCGCCGTGATCTGTTCAACGCGGCAAGCCAGTTCATCAAGACCGCCGTCGCGCGCAAGCATCTCGACTCGGCCTGGAACATGCTCGGTCCCGAGATGAAAGCCGGGCAGACCCGCAAATCCTGGGACACCGGCAACAACAATGTGATCCCGTTTCCCGCGGTCGGGATCGCGAACTGGCAGGTTCTCTACGCCTATCGCGACGATGTCGCGCTCGATCTCGGCGTGGTCGGTGACCGGCACAGCGACTGGGCCGGCAAGACGTTCACGATCGAGTTCAAGCGATACAGGTCGAAGCCGAAGAACTGGCTCGTGGCTGCGTGGGTGCCGAAAGGCATCGGTGGCGCGGGGCAGGTCAAGAGCGTCGCCTCCGCGCCCCTCGCACCGCCGACGGTGGCCACGGTTTCGGCGAAGTGGCTGCTCGCCCCGCTCGCCTTCCTCGGTTCGCTCGTGATCGCACTCTCGGTTTGGGGCATTCGCAATCTGATCCAACAGCGTCGCGCCGCGAAGCGCTACGCCAAGCTCCTGGGTTACAACTCGAGCTCGAACCCGTCGTAGACGAGATCGTCGACCGGGTGTTCGGCCGCCCGGTGTGTCAGGAGGAGCCGTCGCACGTTTGCCTTTCGCGCGGCGGCGCGTGCGTCGTCGGGCGTCATGTGCCCGTGAGGGTCGCCCTCTGGCTCGAGCAGCGTTGCCTCGCACAGGAACACGTCCGCGTCGCGCGCCAGGCTGACCAGTGCGGGTGTCGGGCCGGTATCGCCCGAGTAGGCGAGGACGGAAGACCTATGTTCGACCCGGAACCCGTACGCCGGCTCGACGTAGTGCGCGACTGCGCGAGGGGTGATCGTATGCCCCGCGGCCTCGAACGGGATGCCGTCGGCGTACTCGTGTACGTCGAACACCTGGAGAAAGCGACCGAGCGGGGCGAACGTCGAGATGCGCGCCAGCCCGGCCGGCGGCACGTGCAGTTCAGGGCCTGGTATCCCGGTCGCCGGCCCCAGGACGTGCCCCCACAACCACGGGACGAGATCCCCGCAGTGGTCGAGGTGCAGGTGTGAGATCACGATTGCGTCCACGGTCGGCCACGGCTCGCTCTCGCGCAGCTTGGCGAGGACACCCGGGCCACAATCGAGGAGCAGGCGCCGGCCCTCGCTCGACACGAGATACCCGGAATGGGCTCCGCCCGCGTTCGGCCAGGCCGGGGAGCAGCCGACGACGGTCAGCTTCACGTTCCTATACTGACCGACCGTGACGGCGAAGATCAGAGTGGTGATCGCAAAGCCTGGCCTCGACGGCCACGATCGGGGCGCGAAGATCATCGCACGCGCCCTTCGCGACGCCGGGATGGAAGTGATCTACACCGGACTGCACCAGACGCCGGAGCAGATCGTCGAGACAGCAATCCAGGAGGATGCCGACGCGGTCGGGATCTCGATCCTCTCGGGGGCTCACATGACGCTCGTGCCGCGGATCCTCGACCTGCTGCGCGCACAGGGAGCCGAGGACCTGCTGGTCGTCGTCGGGGGAACGATCCCGGGCGACGACGTCGTCGAGTTGAAGCGGCAGGGTGTCGCCGCGGTGTTCACGCCCGGCTCGCCGACGAGCGAGATCGTTGATTTCCTGCAGTCCCGCGTCCTGGTCTAGAGCACCTGGAGGCGGTCGAGCGAGATCGCCCTCGGCGCACCGGTCAAGGCCTCCAGGGTTCCGGGGGCGGGCAGCGTCCAGACGATCACGCGGTCACCAGCTGCTGCGCCCGCGGCTGCCGGATCGGTCACGGCGAGTGTCAGTGTGCGGTTCAGTTTCTTCAGCTTGAGATGTGAGGGCCAGGCTGCGAGCGTGTCGACGGTAAGCGTCAGACCGGTCGCATCGGAGTTGACGACGGAGCCGGTGAGCTTGAGCGTGAATCCGGTGCCGGTCGGCGGTGCTGCGACGAGCAGGTGCGCTGCCTTTTTGAGGAACGGGAACGGGTCGACGGCTTTGCTGCCGTTCGGGTGCACCTCGAAATGCAGGTGCGGATGAATACCGTTCGCGTCACCCGAGTCGCCGAGGTACCCGATCACCTGACCCGCGTCGACCTGTGATCCGTCGGGCACGGCATACGACACGCCCTGGACGCATTTCCCGCGGTTGTCGTTGGCAGCGGTCAGGTCGTTGTTCAGGTGGATGTATTCGTACATCGTCCCGCTCGCACCGTTCAGATAGAGCATGCAACCGGCGCTCGCGGACGTGGTCCAGTACTCGATCTTCCCGGCTTCGACGGCGATCACAGGGGCCCGCTTGTCGCCGAGCAGATCGTTTCCCTGGTGCTTCAGGCCGCCTCGTGGGTCGCCGAAGTCGTCCTGGTACGTGACCGTTCCCACCACGGGGAAGCGGATTCGCGGCACGGCGCTCGACGCGGCAGACGTTCCCGCGGCGAGGAGCGCCAGGGCCGCGATGCTCAGGGCGAGAAACCGCATCGCGATCGCACCGTAGCGGCGTGTTCCGCCGATCTCAAGCTGTCTCGGCTGGGTAGAGTCCGCGCCCATGAAGGTCGCTGTCTGCGTGAAAGCCGTCCCGGATGCGTCATCGGGTCGTCATATCGACCCGACGACCCGCCGGCTTGACCGTTCGGGTGAGCTGACGATCTCGGAGTGGGACACGTACGCGATCGAGGAGGCGCTGCGGCTCAAGGAGGCTGCCGGCGACGGCGAGGTGGTCGTGGTCTCGATGGGGCCAGAACGCGCGCTCGATGCGCTTCGCAAGGCACTCGCGATGGGTGCCGACCGGGCCGTGCTGGTCTCCGACGCGTCGCTGGAGGGCGCAGATCTGCTCGGAACCGCGAAGGCGCTCGCCGGCGCGCTCGAACGCGAGAGCGCCGAGCTCGTGTTGTTCGGGCAGCAGTCGGCGGACGGTGGCGGCGCCTGCCTATGGGCGGCAGTGGCGGAGCGGCTGAAGGCTCCTGTCGTCTCGCAGGTGAGCGAGTTGGTCGTCGACAGTGGATCATTGACGGGCAAGCGGCAGACCGAGTACGGCTACGACACGATCCGGGCGCCGTTCCCTGCCGTCGTTGCGGTGGCCGACTCGATCAACACGCCGCGGTATCCGTCGCTGAAGGGGATCATGGGCGCGAAGAAGAAGCCGCAGGAAACGGTGTCGGCCGGTGACGTCGGCGGTGCGGAGGCGGCGGCGACGACGGTCGTCGCACTGAATCCGCCGCCCGCGCGCGGCGATTCGCAGAAAATCGACGACGACGGCTCCGGCGCGGAGAAGATTCTCGAGTTTCTCGTTGCGAAGAGGCTCGTCTGATGGCGAAGACACTCGTCTTCCTCGAGCATCACGAGGATGCGATTGCGAAGGGATCGCTCGGCGTCCTCTCGAAGGCAGCGCAGATCGGCGGCGAGGTCGCAGGTGTCCTCGTCGGTTCAGGGGTACGCGGGCTGGCGGGGAGCGCAGGCGGCTATGGAGCGACCACCGTGTGGATCGCAGACGACGACGCCTTGTCGGCGCCGCTGCCACAACCGCGGGTCGACGTACTGGCGAAGCTGGTGTCCGACGAAGGCTTCGACACCGTCCTGTTCGCCCAGTCGGTGCTCGCGGCCGACGTCGCGGCGGGTCTTGCAGCGCGGCTCGACGCGGGGCTCAACTGGGGGCTCGTCGACTTCGACGGCGAGACCGGCAAGGCGCCGCAACTCTCCGACACGGTGTACGTCGACGTCGGCTGGTCGAGCCCGGTGAAGCTCGCGATTTTTCGCGCCGGAGCGTTCGACGCGACCGAAACCGACGGGAACGCCGACGTGAAGGATGCGCCGGTTGCGCTCGAGGACTTCTCGACTCGTGCCGAGATGGTCGAGCAGGCGCACGCCGAGCAGCAAGGGCCGTCGATCGAGGACGCCGACGTGATCGTCGCCGGCGGGCGAGGTCTCGGGGAGCCCGAGAAGTTCGCCTTGGCCGAAGGGCTCGCGCAGGCGCTAGGCGGGGCGGTTGCCGCAACCCGTGCGGTCGTCGACGCAGGTTGGTATCCGTACTCGGCGCAGGTCGGTCAGACTGGGAAGACCGTGTCGCCGAAGCTGTACGTCGCGCTCGGGATCTCCGGCGCGATCCAGCACAAGGTCGGCATGCAGGGCTCGAGCGTAATCGTCGCGGTGAACAAGGACTCGAACGCGCCGATCTTCGAATTTGCCGATTTCGGGGTCGTCGGTGACCTCCACGAGATCGTCCCGAAGCTGACCGAGCTCGTTCGCGCCCGCCAGTCGTGAGCGTTCGGCCCTCCGACTTCCCGCCGCCGTGGTCGTCTGCGGAGGCGATCGGGCGGCCGACCGATCCTGCCGACGAGCGCATCGAAGTCGGCTTCCTGATCGTCGGCGCAGGCCCGGCCGGTCTCGCCGCGGCGATCCGGCTCGGGCAGCTGATCGAGGAGAACCCGGAGACGGCTGCGCGTCTCGGCGAAGTGCCCGTGGCGGTGCTCGACAAGGGCAAGACGCCCGGTTCGCATCTGTTGTCGGGTGCGGTCGTCAACCCGCGGGGGCTGCAGCGGCTCTTCAAGGGCCGTAAGCGCATGGACGAGTTGCCGTTCTACGGCACCGTCGAGGCGGAGTCCGTCCTCTACCTGACCAAGTGGCGGGCGTACCGGATCCCGACTCCGCCGACGATGGTCAACGACCGGAACTACATCGCGTCGCTGTCCCAGCTCGGGAAGTTCCTCGCCGACGAGGCCGAGGGTCTCGGCGCGACGATCCTTCCGGAGACATCGGCGGAGCGTTTGCTCGTGGACGGCGGCCGCGTGCTCGGCGTGCGCACCGGCGACCGCGGGCGCGGGCGGAACGGGGAGAAGCTCGGGAACTTCGAGCCCGGCTCGGACATCACGGCACGCGTGACGATCCTTGCAGAGGGGACGCAGGGGCATCTGACCGGTGCTGCGCTCGACCAGTTCGGGCTGCGCGGCGAGAACCCTCAGGTCTGGGCGCTCGGCGTCAAGGAGGTGTGGAAGGTGGCGAAGCCGCTCGACCGCGTCATCCACACGATGGGTTGGCCGCTTCGTCCGGGCCGGAAGTACCGCGAGTTTGGCGGCTCCTTCGTCTACCCGATGGGCGAGGACCTGGTCACGATCGGGATGGTCGTCGGCCTGGACTACACGGACGCCGAGCTTTCGGTACACGACGTGCTGCAGCAGCTGAAGACGCATCCGCGGATCCGCCGGATCCTCGAAGGCGGCGAACGGGTTCAGTGGGGCGCGAAGACGATTCCCGAAGGTGGTTTCGTCGCCTTGCCGAAGCGGTTTCACGCCCCAGGCCTGCTGCTGGCCGGGGACGGCGTCGGACTCGTCAATGTTCCGGCGCTCAAGGGCATCCACTACGCGATCGAGTCGGGGCGGCTGGCGGCCGAGGCGGCGTGGCGGACGCTCGAGCGGGGCGCGTCTCCTCGTACCGCGCTCGCGACCTACGACGAGTCGCTGCGCGAGTCGTTCATCTGGAGCGACCTGCAAGAGGTGCGAAACATGCGTCAAGCGTTCGGACGCGGGTTCTACGTCGGTGGTGCACTGGCGAGCGCGATGACGGCGACAAAGGGGAAGTTCCCACCCGGCGACGCCCCGACGGAGCGAGATGCCGACCAGCCGCTGATCAAGACCGACCGCGCGCGGCTATATCCGGTTCCGGATGGGAAGCTCACGTTCGACAAACTCTCGAGCGTGTTCGCATCGGGCAACCGCACGCGTGACGACCAGCCGAACCACATCCGCATCCAGACGAAGGTGCCGCGCGAGCTCGCAGAAATGTGGGTGCGGCTCTGTCCGGCCCACGTCTACGAGGTCGGCGAGCCGGACGGCGACGGCACGGTCGAAGTGCAGCTCGCCCCGTCGAACTGCGTCCAGTGCGGCGCAATCACCGCCAAGGGCGGCCGGCTCACCCCGCCAGAAGGAGGCAGCGGGCCGGAGTACACGCTCACCTAGGGTCCCGCACGAACCGGCGGAACAGGGCCGCGGCTCTCCGCGGGTCAGCGGCGAAGTAGGCGAGCAACTCGTCCTGCGCCAGGGGTAACTCGGAACGGCTGAGGCCAACGGTCGCGCGGTAGGTGCTCCATGGCCAGGCTGCCGGATCGCGGACGAGCGCGGCGCGGACGGGATTCAGGAGCACGTAACGACATGTGCCGAGCAGGCTGACGTCATCCTCGAGACGACTGCTCCAGTAGCGACGACCGAACAGATGGTTGATCCGCCGGTGGCGATCGTTGAACGAGCACGCGTAGCCGGTGTGGAGCTCGCCGAAGCCGTGCGACATCCCGAGTTCCCCGATTCCGAGCACGCAGTGGTAGTGGTTCGGCATCAGGCAGCACGCATAGATCGTCCATTCATGCTTGACCGCGGCCCCCGCGAGCCGTCGAAGAAAGTCGGTCGCGTCGCCCGTGGTCAGGAAGATCGTGCGCTTGTTGTTCCCGCGGCAGGTGACGTGGTGGATCCCCGGCGCTTCATCTCGAGGCGTGTAACTCACGCGAGTGACGATAGGCAAGGAGCGAGGCGCCAAAACCAATTGGCACAGAATTGTTGCTCTTCTGTCGCACTTCGTTGACGGTGGCAGCCACCGGACGTGTCTAGATACGACAGTGATCACGTCGGTGGAGAATCCTCGGGTCAAGGACGTGCTCCGGTTGCGGAAGGGGCGCGAGCGCCGGCGGGCTGGGTTGTTCATCGCCGAGGGAACGCGTGAGGTGGAGCGCGCGCTTGCGGCTGGGCTCGTCGTTCGGAGTGTGTACTTCGCGCCCGAGTTGCTGCCCGACTGGCAGGGCGGAGAGGAGGTGAGCGCGCGCGTCTTGGCCAAGCTGAGCTACCGCGCCGAGCCCGAGGGTGTGCTCGCCGTCGTCGAGATTCCCGACCGTCCACTGCCGGAGCACTCGACCCTGCTTCTCGTCGCGGTCGGGATCGAGAAGCCGGGCAACCTCGGCGCGATGGCGAGGACGGCCGACGCAGCGGGCGCCGACGCGCTGCTCGTCGCCGACGCAAACGTCGACCCGTGGAACCCGAACGCGATCCGCGCGTCCACAGGCGCCGTCTTCACGCTCCCGATCGTCGCCGTGACGCGTGAGGACATCGCTGCACTGCCCCACCAGAAAGTCGCCGCCGTGCTCGGCGCCGGGACGCGCCATACCGACCCGGACTACACGAAGCCGACTGCGTTCCTCGTCGGAGCCGAGGACGACGGCCTGAGCACCGCCTGGCGCCAGGTCGCGGACGCCGAAGTCGAGATCCCGATCAAAAGAACGGCGGCGGCGGACTCGCTGAATGCGAGTGTCGCCGCCGCCGTCCTGCTCTTCGAGGTGGTGCGCCAGCGCGAGAGCGCTTAGTCCAGGCCCTTCTGCTTGGCGATGCCGCCGGCCAGGACGCCGCCCGTCATGAACATGTGCGCGTACGCACCGTCGACGAGCTGGAACGTCTTGCCGTACTGCTTCGCGTGATACGCGTCGAGCGCGCCCTTGAGCTGGAGCACGTGCGCGGTGAGGTCGTTGACCAGCGCCGCCTTAGGCAGGCCGGTCGCCTTGGCGAAGAACCCAGCTTGCACCTGGATGTACGTCATCAGGCTGGCGACGGCCTTCGCCTGGCCGGCCTTGTCGCCCTTCGCCGTCGCAACCGTGTACGCGACGAAGTCGTTGATGTGCGCGCGCCAGAGGTTCGCACCGTTCAGGAACTGCTTGCCGGCGGCGGCTCCGTAGAGCGAGCCGATCGCCGCCGAGATCACAACAGAGTTCTTGTCGAGTTGCCTCGCGAGCGCCGGGAAGTTCTTCCCGCCGGTCACGCCCGCCTGCGTCGCCCACGTCGCGAGCAGCGCGTGCTCGCCGAGCAGCTCGTCGAGCGTGGCCTGCAGGTCAGCGGCCTTGCTGGTGGTCGAGCCGAGGTGCTTCTGCTTCGCGATCGCCGAAGCAAGTAGGTCGCCGGTCATGAACATGTGCTTGTACGCGCCGTCCGTGAGCGCGTACGACTGCGCATAGTTGCCCTTGGCGTACGCGTCGAGCTGACCCTTGAGCTGGAGCACGTGCGCAGTCAGGTCGTTGACGAGCGCCGCTTTCGGCAGGCCCGTCGCTTTGGCGAAGAACGCCGCCTGCACCTGGATGTATGTCATCAGGTTCGCGACCGCCTGCTGCTGGCCGGCATTGTCGTGCTTCGCCAGTGCGACCGTGTAGTCGACGAAGTACCTGATGTGCGCGCGCCAGAGGTTCTTGCCGTTCAGGAACTGCTTGCCGGCAGCCGTGCCGTAAACCGACGCGATTGCCTTCGAAAGCGCAACCGAGTTGGCGTCGAGCTGCTTGGCAACGGCGGTGAAATCGGCTCCACCGGCATAGCCACGCTGCGTCGCCTGGATCGCGAGGATCGCGTGCTCGCCGAGCAGCTGGTCAAGCGTCAGACGCAACTGAACCGCCTTCGACGACGTCGCGGCCGACGACGAATGGGTCATCGCCATCTGCATGCCGGCCATCGAGCTCGAGCCGGGCGAGCCCTCCCCGGTGGTGCTCTTGAGCGCGCCCGACGCCGCCGCGACGACGGCCAGCGCGAGGATCGAAAGCAGGATCAGAGACGTCTTCAGGTTTTTCATCGTTCCTCCGGAATTGGTTGACGGCGCTCATTCGCACGACCGGCGAGTACGGTTCGATTCGATGCTTCCGACGCGCGATGACGTCGAGCGCGCCCGCGCCACGATCGGCGACGGCCTGGCGCGCACGCCGATGCTCCAGAGCCGCACGCTCGGGGCACGGCTGAAATGCGAGCTGTTCCAGCGAACGGGTTCGTTCAAGTCGCGCGGCGCGCTAAACAAGATCCGATCCTTGTCCGCCGGCGAGAAGCAGGTCGGCGTGATCGCGATCAGCGCCGGCAACCACGCCCAGGCCGTCGCCTATGCCGCGGCCGCCGAGGAGATCGACGCGCTCGTCGTCATGTGGCAGGGCGCCTCGGCGCAGAAGATCGAGGCGACCCGCGGCTACGGCGCGAAGGTCGACCTCGAAGCGCCTGGCCCGGGCGCCGCCTTCGAGCGCCTCGCCGAGCTGCAGGAGCAGACCGGGCGGACGCTCGTCCACCCGTTCGACGACCCGTTCGTCCTTGCCGGCGCCGGGACCGTCGGCCTCGAGATCGAGGAGGACGCTCCCGACGCCGACGCGGTGATCGTCCCGGTCGGCGGAGGCGGCTTGATCGGCGGCATCCAGACCGCGATCGGGCACCGGGTGCGCGTGATCGCGGTCGAACCGGAGCTGAGCCAGGCGCTGCATGCCGGGATCGACCACGGTGAGCCGATGCCGGTCGAGCCGACCTCGATCGCCGACGGGCTGAACGCACCCTTCGTCGGTGCGCGGCCCCTGGAGATCTGCCGCGAGCTCGAGCGCGTGCTCGTCACCGAGCAGGAGATCGAGAACGCCTTCAGGTTCCTCTATGAACGCGCGAAACTCGCGTGCGAGCCGGCCGGTGCTGCTGCCACCGCTGCCTGGCTGGCAGGGAAGATTCAGGCCGAGCGACCCGTCCTCCTGGTCTCAGGCGGCAACGTCGCGGCGCAAACGGCCAGTGCTATCCTGGCGCGGCGATGAAGGCTGACATCCACCCCGAGTACGTCCTCGCAACCGTGCACTGCAGCTGCGGAAACACCTTCACGACGCGGTCGACGCGTCCCGAGCTGCACGTCGAGATCTGCTCGAACTGCCACCCGTTCTACACGGGCAAGCAGAAGCTCGTCGACACAGGCGGCCGGGTGGAGCGGTTCCAGCGGCGGCTCGAAAAGGCCGAGCGCGCCGCGCGCTCGTCCTCCTAAGGGACATGTCGCAGGCCGTCGGCGGCCAGGCTGTGCTCGAGGGCGTGATGATGCGCGGCCCGAGGAACTGGGCTGTCGCCGTACGCAAGCCCGACGGCGAGATCGCGCACGTCTCGAAGGGGATCGATCCGCTCGCTGCGCGCCACTGGACGCTTCGCCTGCCGATCGTCCGCGGGGTGGTCGCACTCGGCGAGAGCCTCGCAATCGGTTTCCGGGCGCTCAGCGTCAGCGCGAACTATGCGGCCGCAGAGGAGATGGAGGGAGACGACGAGCCCGCCGAGATCGGCCGCTGGGCGCTCGCCTTCGCCTTCCTCGTCGCGATCGGATTCGCCGTGATGGTCTTCAAGGTCGGGCCGGCGCTCCTCACCGATCTCCTCCCGATCTCGAACGGCAGCTGGTTCGTGCTCATCGAAGGAGTCGTGCGCGTCTGCGTCTTCGTCCTCTACCTGACGGTGCTCAGCTTCATCCCGTCGCTCCGGCGCGTCTTCCAGTACCACGCAGCCGAGCACAAGGCGATCAACGCCTACGAGGCGGGCGACGAGCTGACGCCTGAGAACGCGCAACGACACTCGCTGATCCACCCCCGCTGCGGCACGGCGTTCCTCCTCTGGGTGATGGTCGTCAGCGTCTTCGTCTACGCGCTCCTCGGCCGCCCGGACTGGTACTGGCTGATCGTCAGCCGGATCGTCCTGCTGCCGGTGATCGCCGGTATCGCCTACGAGCTGATTCGCTTTGCCGGCAAGCATTCGACGAACCGCGTCCTGATGACGGTGCTCGCGCCGGGTCTCTGGCTGCAGCGGCTGACGACGCGGGAGCCGACCCTCGACCAGCTGGAGGTGTCGATCCGCGCGCTGCGCGAGGTGCTCGATCTGGAGGGCCGTGAGCAACCGACCGACCGACGCGTGGAGGTGATGGCATGACGGAACGGACTGCGAGCGTGGTGTGGCAGGGAGATCTGTTGAACGGCAGCGGCACGATCGCTGCAGCGCCAAGCGGGGCTTTCGGCCCACTCGATGTCAGCTGGGCCTCCCGTGCCGAGGAGCCGAACGGTCGCACGAGCCCTGAGGAGCTCGTCGCCTCGGCCTGGGCGGCGTGCTTCGCGATGGCGCTCTCGAGCGGGCTTGCAAAGGGCGGCACACCGCCCGAGCGGCTCGAGACGGCGGCGACCGTCACCTTCCAGCCGGGCGAGGGAATCGTCAAGGCCGCGCTCTCGGTGCGCGGAACCGTTGCCGGCCTCGATGCCGGAGGCTTCGCGGCAGCGGCCGAAACGGCGAAGCAGAATTGCCCCATTTCGAAGGCGCTCGCCGGAATCCCGGACGTGAGCCTCGAAGCGACACTCGCCTGAGGGCGGCATGGCAGCACTCGACGACCTCGTTGCGGAGCTCGACCGCTCCCACGCAGACGCTCAAGAGCGGATGTCCGATCCGAGCGTTTACAACGACCACCGCGAAGCAGCGGATGTCGGGCGCCGTCTGAAGGAGCTCGAAGGCCCCTGGAAGCTCGCGCAGGCATGGAAGCAGGCGCGAGCGGACCTCGAGGCCGCCCGCGGTGACGCCGAGCTCGGCGAGATGGTGTCCGACTACGAGGCGGACGTCGCGCGGCTCGAGGATGAGCTGAAGCTCGCTCTCGCCGAGCGCGACCCGGCCGACGACAAGGACGTGATCGTCGAGATCCGCGGCGGCGAAGGTGGGGAAGAGGGAAAGCTCTGGGCCTCCGACCTGGCGAAGCTGCTGCAGCGCTACGCGGAACGGCGCGGCTTCAAGTGGGAGGAGATCGAGGTTGCGCCGAGCGACACCGGCGGCCTCAAGGAGGGAACGTTCGCGATCAAGGGCGACGGGGCGTACTCGATCTTCAAGTTCGAGGGCGGCATCCATCGCGTCCAGCGAGTCCCGGAGACCGAGTCGCAGGGCCGCATCCATACCTCGACGGCGACCGTGGCCGTAATGCCGGAGGCCGAGGACGTCGACGTCGATGTCGAGGAAAGCGATCTGAAGATCGACGTCTATCGCTCCTCCGGCCCGGGCGGGCAGTCGGTGAACACCACCGACTCGGCTGTTCGCATCACGCATGTGCCCACCGGCATCGTGGTCGCGATGCAGGACGAGCGGTCGCAGCTGCAGAACCGCGAGAAGGCGATGCGCGTGCTCCGCGCCCGCATCTACGAGGCGGAGCGCGAGCGGCAGGCCGCAGAGCAGGCAGCAGTGCGGAGCGCGCAGGTCGGCTCGGGCGCCCGGGCCGAGAAGATCCGCACATACAACTTCCCGCAGAGCCGTGTCACCGACCATCGCGTGAAGCTGAACGTCCCGCTCGAGCAGGCGCTCGCGGGCTCGCTCGACGACTTCACCGATGCGCTAACCGCAGACGAGCAACGCCGCGCGCTCGAACGGTGAACCTCGGCGAAGTCCTCGCCGGGGCCACGAGCTATCTCGCAGAGCGCGGAGTCGAGAGCCCTCGCCTCGACGCAGAGCATCTCGTCTCCCGCGCGCTCGGCCTCTCGCGCATCGAGCTCTACACGCAGCACGATCGACCGCTCAGCGAGGTCGAGCGGTCGGCAGCGCGCGAGTTCGTCGTTCGACGCGGGCGCCGCGAGCCACTCGCCTATGTGATCGGCGACTGGGACTTCCGACATCTCACGCTCGGGACCGACGCCCGCGCACTCGTTCCGCGGCCCGAGACCGAGCTGGTCGTCGAGCGGTGTCTCGCGCTCCTCGACACGGTGGCGGCTCCGCGCGTCGTCGACGTCGGCACGGGTACCGGGGCGATCGCTCTTGCGGTTGCGCACGAGCTTCCCGATGCGATCGTGACCGCGACTGACTTCTCGGCCGACGCGCTTACGCTTGCGCGTGAAAATGCCCAGGCGAACGCCCTCGCCGTGACGTTCGTGGAGTCCGACCTACTCGCCTCGGTCGACGGCAGCTTCGAGCTCGTCGTCTCGAACCCGCCGTACGTGCTTGCGGCAGAGTTGGGCGGCCTCGAGCCCGAGGTGCGCGACTGGGAGCCGCGCGGCGCCCTCGTCGACCAAGGGCAGACCGCGCGCCTCGCCGAAGAGGCACGTGCCTGCCTGGACGGCTGGCTCGTGCTCGAGGTGCACGCTGGGCATGCGACGGAAGTGGCGCGGATGCTCACGGCGCTCGGGTACGAGAACGCACGGGTGACGGTCGATCTGGCAGGGCGGGAGCGAGTCGTGGAGGCGCGGTGGCGTCCGACGCAGACCGGCTGATTGACGAGTTACGCGCGGGCCGCACGGTTCTGCTGCCGACCGACACGGTCTACGGCCTGGTCGCGTCGCCCGGCGAGCACGAGGTCGAGCGGCTCTATGAGCTCAAGGGCCGTCGGCCCGAGCAGCCGACCGCCCTGCTTGCATCGAGCCTCGAGCGACTGTTCGGCTGTCTTCCCGAGCTACGGGCCGAAGCACTTGTCCTCGAGACGCTGCTGCCCGGGCCGTACACACTCGTGTTGCCGAATCCCGCGCGCCGCTTCGGCTGGCTGGCGGGTGCGCGTCCCGACGCGATCGGCATCCGTGTTCCCGAGCTTCCGGCCGAGGCGCGACGGGTGCTCGATGCCGTTGGTTGCGTGGTTGCGACGAGCGCGAACGACCCCGGCGGGCCAGATCCCCGGACGCTCGGCGCTGTGCCGTCCCGGCTCCGCGAAGCCTGCACCTCGCTCGACGTCGGGCCGCTGCCGGGAACGCCGTCGACCGTGATCGATTTCACCGGTGCCGAGCCGCAGCTGCTCAGGGAAGGCGCCTCATCGTCGGCCGAGGCGATCGCGCTCGTCCGAAGTGCGCGAGTACGATCCACCTGATGGCAGTCGCTCACGAGACGCTCGACGATCTAAAAACCCTCGGACTGGCAGAGATCGATCCCGAGATCGCCGATCTGCTCGGCCGCGAGCTCGACCGGCAACGTGGCCAGATCGAGCTGATCGCGTCCGAGAACTTCACCTGGCCGAGCGTCTTCGAGGCTGTCGGATCGGTACCCACGAACAAGTACGCCGAGGGCTACCCCGGCAAGCGCTACTACGGCGGCTGCGAGGTCGTCGACGAGATCGAGGAGATCGCGCGCAACCGTGCAACGGAGCTCTTCGGGGCCGAGCACGCAAACGTGCAGGCCCACGCGGGCGCGCAGGCGAACATGACTGTTTACTTCGCCGTGCTGAAGCCCGGCGATCGTGTGCTCGGCCTGTCGCTCGACCACGGCGGACACCTGACGCACGGGCTCAAGGTCAACTTCTCGGGGAAGCTCTACGAGTTCCACCACTACGGCGTCTCGCGCGAGACGATGCTCGTCGACTACGACGAGATCCTGGAGCAGGCGAAGGAGGTGCGCCCGAAGCTGATCGTCTGCGGAGGCTCGGCGTATCCGCGCACCGTCGAGGCGGATCGCTTCCGGGAGATCGCCGACGAGGTGGGAGCGCTCCTGATGTGCGACATGGCGCACTTCTCCGGGCTGGTTGCCGCCGGCATCCATCCGAGCCCGGTGCCGCACTGCGACTTCGTCACCTCGACGACTCACAAGACGCTCGCAGGCCCGCGTGCCGGCTTCGTGCTCTGTCGTGCCGAGCACGCGACGAAGATCGATCGCGCGAACTTCCCAGGCATGCAGGGCGGCCCGTTGATGCACACGATCGCCGCGAAGGCGGCCTGCTTCAAGATCGCGATGTCGGGCGCATTCCGCGACTATCAGCGGCAGGTGCGCGCGAACGCCGACACGCTCGCCGCCGGGTTGCTCGACGGCGGCTACGACGTGCTCACGGGCGGAACCGACACGCATCTCGTTCAACTCGACCTCCGGGCTACAGAGTGGACAGGCCTTGCGGCACAGGAGCGGATGGAAGAGTGCAAGTTGACCGCGAACCGCAACACGGTGCCGTTCGACGAGCGCCCGCCGATGGTCGCCTCCGGCGTCCGTCTCGGTTCGCCCGCGGCCACGATGCGTGGGTTTGACGAAGCCGACTTCGAGGAGGTGGCGTCGATCATCGTCGAGTCGCTGAACGACGAAGCCGACGTGCCTGCGCTGCGGGCGCGCGCCGAGGCGCTGTGCGAGAAGCGGCCGCTCTACCCGGGCTTCCGCGGCTATACGAGCTACAGCGCGTGAGCGTTACGGAAGTTCGTCATCCGCTGGTGCAACACAAGCTGTCGTATCTGCGTGACAAGGACACACCGACCGTTCACTTCCGCAAGCTCGTCGAGGAAGTGACGCTGTTGCTCACGTATGAGGCGACGAAGGATCTGCCAACCGAGGATGTCGAGATCACGACGCCGCTCGAGACGACGCCGTCGCCGCGCATCTCCGGCAAGAAGGTCGCCGTCTGCCCGATCCTGCGGGCCGGCCTCGGGATGCTGGACGGAGTGCTGACCCTGATCTCGGGCGCGCGCGTCGGCTTCATCGGGCTCTATCGCGACGAGGAGACGCTCCTGCCTGTCGAGTACTACGTGAAGCTGCCGCAGGATGTCGCCGACCGTGACGTGATCCTGCTCGACCCGATGCTCGCGACCGGCAACTCGACTGCCCACGCGGTGCAGCTCGTGAAGGACGCCGGCGCGTCGAGCGTGCGCCTGATCTCGATCATCGCCGCGCCGGAAGGGATCAAGAACGTCCAGGACAACCACCCGGACGTGCAGATCGTCGTCGCGGCGATCGATCGCCAGCTGAACGAGCGCGGCTACATCGTTCCCGGTCTCGGTGACGCGGGAGACCGGCTCTACGGAACGAAGTAACTGGAATGGTCTGGACGAACCTGACAGACCATCTCGAAGTTCTCTGGGGCGCTCTCGGCGCACTCGCGATCGTCCTGGTTCTGACGCCGGCCGTCGGCAGCGCGGCGAAGCATCTCCGCCTCGTCTCACGCCCGCCTGAAGGAGAGCGTGTGCAGCGCGAGATCCCGCGGCTCGGCGGCCTCGCGCTGTTCCTCGGAGTCTTTGTGCCGTCGCTCGCGTTCCTGCCGCTCGGCGGTGAGCTTCGCGGTGTGCTCCTTGGCGCGGGTGTCGCGACGACGATCGGCGCGATCGACGACTTCCGCGGTCTGCTCTGGTGGCAGAAGCTCGCCGGCCAGGTGCTCGCGGCGTCGATCCCGACAGGCTTCGGAGTGTGGGTGCAGGGCTTCACGTTCCCGATCGTCGGCATCCATCAGGTGCCTTCCTGGGTGGGCGTCCCGATGACGGTGATCGGGATCGTCGCGGTCATGAACATGGTCAATTTCCTCGACGGCCTCGACGGTCTTGCTGCCGGCGTCTGCGCGATCTCCGGCGCGACGTTCTCGATCATCGAGCTTTCGCTAGGGCGGATCGGCCCCGCCGTGCTCGCTGCGATCGTCTGCGGTGCCTGCCTCGGCTTCCTTCGCCACAACTTCTATCCCGCGCGGATCTTCATGGGCGACTCGGGCGCGCTCCTGCTTGGCTTCACCCTGGCCGAGGTCTCCGTGCAGGGCCTCTTGAAGACGGCCGCGTTGGCGACGCTCCTGCTGCCGCTGCTCGTGCTCGCCGTCCCGGTGCTCGATACGTCGTTCGTGGTCGCGAAGCGGCTGCGGAGCGGAGAACCGTTCTACAAGGCCGACGCCCGCCACCTCCACCACCGCTTCATGCGGATCGGCTTCTCGCAGCGCCGAGCGGTCACCTATCTGTGGGCGTGGTGCGCGACGCTTGCGCTCGCCGCGCTCGCGACTCACTTCGCGCCGCCGCACCAGCGTGGCGACTGGAACGTCGCGAACGTCGCCATCGACGTCGTCGCCGCCGTGCTCGCTGTCACGTTCTCGCTCTACGTCGTCTACGTGCTCGAGCTGGTCCGGCTGACGAGCCCCCGCGCGCGTCGCCGTGAGGCCGCGCGCAAGGCGGCCTGAATTGCCTCCTCACGCTGCAACCACCGGGCGTCACAAACGCTGGCGGACACCGCTTCAGTAGAGAGAACATGGTGTTACAAGCTAAAGCTCCAGCGGCTGATATTCTCGTCGCGCGTGCAGGCCTCTAACCGCTCTACCTTCCAGCCCGTCGAAGCGGGCGCCGTTCTCGCCGGGACCGTGGTCGCCTGCGGAGCGGCCGGCACGCTCACTGGGTGGGCGGCCGGGTCTGCGCGCGACGGTGCCCTCGGCGGTGTAGTCGTCGGCCTGCCCATGGGCGTGTTCGCGGTCTACCGGCGTTTCAGGGGGTATTTCACGTGAGAAGCGCGGCGATCCTGTCGACCCCGCGGCCCCTGCCGGGCCGGCGTGCGCCCCTGCTCGCTGGGGCGGCGGTTGTGATCCTCTCCTTGCCCGTTGCCCTCGTCGGAGGCTTCTCTGTCGCAGGTTGGGCGCTTGCTGCTGTCCTCTGGGTGGCAGCTGAAGTCCTCGGCGCCTGGCTCGGCCGCCTCCCGATTGGCGCTGACAACCTCGGGAAGTCCGGTCTTGTCGCCCTGGGGATGTCCGTTCGAGGAATCGGTGTGATGGTTGTTCTGCTCGCCGTAACGGTCGGGAACAAGCACGTAGGCGTAACCGCAGTGATCGTCTATGCGCTGGCCTACTCCATCTCCCTCGGGGTCTCTCTGATCGAGTACTTCGGTGCGGACCGGCTCGCATGAAGCGACTGGCGCTCATCATGGGGCTCGTCGCTCTTGCGCTAGCGCCGACGGCTAGCGCCGAGACGTTCAACCCTGCGAACGAGTTCGAATTGAAAGAGTGGGTCTCAATTCACATCGGACCGCTCGATCTGTCGATCAACAAGGCGGTCGCGTACCTCGCGATCTCCGCATTGCTCACCATGGGCCTCGGCCTTTTCCTGATGCGTGCACGCCTTGCCCTCCTGCCGAGCAAACGCCAAACGATCGGCGAAGCCGTGTACGAACTCGCACAGACTCAGATCGCCGAGCAGGGCCTGCCGTCCAAGGCGATTGGGCGCTGGTTCCCGTATGTCGCATCGCTCTTCCTGTTTGTTTGGGTGATGAACATCATCGGGTTCATCCCTCTGCCGCTAACTGGTGAACGTTGGCACGGCGTACCGACCTGGGGTATCTATGCCGTGACGTCGCAGCTGTCGGTGACGCTTGTCCTTGCGTTGTTCTCGGTCGTCTTCACGCACGTTGAGGGCTTCCGCTGGAACGGCCCGAAGTACGTGAAGAGTTTTGTGCCGGCAGGCGTCCCGAAGGCAATGGTTCCGTTTATGGCGTTTCTTGAGACGGTGTCTCACGTCTTTCGCGTCGTCAGTCTCAGCGTCCGTCTCTACGCCAATATGCTCGCCGGACACATGCTGATTCTCGTTTCGATCGGCTTGTTGTTCATTCTCGGTGGAGTCACGTTTTGGATCGTTTCACCGATCTCATTGGTGATCGGCGCCGGTTTCTACATCTTCGAAGTCGGCATCGTCGTCACGATTCAAGCCTTCATTTTCGCCATCCTGACCGCCATCTACATCGGCTCCGCGATCGAGCCGGATCACTAAGGAGGATCTGTGCATCTCGTTCTCGCAGCAGCAGACACCGTCAAGGCCGCCAAGGCGCTCGGCTTCGGCCTGGGAATGGGCCTTGGTTCGCTCGGGGCCGGCATTGGCATCGGCACCGTCTTCGGTTCGATGATCCAGTCGGTGGCCAGGCAGCCAGAGCTCCGGGGCGAATTGCAGGGAATCATGTGGCTCGGATTCGCCCTTACGGAAGCCGTGGTCTTCTACGGTCTCGTCGGAGGGTTCCTCGGGTTCGTGCTCGTTTCGTGATGCAGCACCCGACCTTGATGCTTGGGGTCTCGAGCCCCCTCACGAAGATCATTCCGGGCCTGATGATCTGGACGCTGATCTTCTTCGGCGTTGTCCTCTATGTGCTCAAGAAGTACGCTTTTGGCCCGCTTCAGGCGACGATAGACGCGCGTCGGGAGAGGATCGAGAAGGCGATTGAGGAAGCCGACCGGGCCCGCGCCGAGGCTCGAAGCCTCGTCGAGGAGCACCGTCAGCTGATCGGCCAGGCGAAGTCGCAGTCGGAGGAGATCCTGACCGAGGCACGCCGCGTCGCCGACGCCCAGCGTGAGCGGGTCCGTGAAGAAACGGAAGAGG
Organism: uncultured Actinomycetes bacterium; assembly: GCA_963847845.1. GTDB lineage: Bacteria > Actinomycetota > Thermoleophilia > Gaiellales > Gaiellaceae > PALSA-600. The sequence continues at coordinate 96,180 of CAWKBI010000002.1, read as the reverse complement.
ACCGCCAGCGCAGGCTCGAGGAGACCCGCCGTCAGATCGAGCAGGCGACCCAGCAGGCGCTCGGCCAGATCCGCGACGAGGTCGGCTCACTCAGTCTCGCTGCGGCCGAGAAGATCACCCGCAAGTCGCTCACCGGCGCCGACCAGCAGCGCCTGATCGACGAAGCCCTGTCCGAGATCGACTTCTCGGCCCTCGAAGGGAGCCGGTCGTAGCCGTCGCGCACCGCATCTACGCGAAGGCCCTGTTCGAGGCCGCGCAGGAGTGCGGCGCGCTCGACGCCGTGCATCTGCAGGTGCAGCAGCTTCGCGATGCCGTTGCCGGGCACGACGAACTTCGGGCGATGCTCCAGAACCCCGAGATCGAGAGCACGGTCAAGGCCGAGGTGCTTGCCAGTGTGGCCAAGGGCGCCGACAAGCGGGTCATCAACTTCCTGCGCCTGCTCGCCGAGAAGGGGCGCGCCGGTGAGCTCCGCGAGATCGCCGACGAGCTCGATACGCTCGTCGCCGCGGAGCAGCGCATTCTCGATGTCGAGCTCACGACCGCAACCGAGCTCTCCGACGCCGACTTCGACCGGATCCTCGGCAGCATCGAGGAGGCGTCCGGCCGCGAGGTGCAGGCGACGCGCAAGGTGAACCCGGATTTGATCGGGGGGATCGTCCTCCAGGCCGGTTCGATGAGGCTCGATGGGAGCGTCCGCGGCCGGCTCGACCGACTACGCCACGACTTCAGCCAAGCAAGGAGCTAAGAGAACACATGAAGCTTCGTCCCGAAGAGATCACGTCGATCCTGCGCGACCGGATCGAGAACTTCGACGCCGAGTCGAACCTGGCCGAGGTAGGCACCGTCCTGCAGGTCGGCGACGGTATCGCGCGCATCCACGGCCTCGAGAACTGTCTCGCGCTCGAGATGCTCGAGCTCGAGCACGGTGTCACCGGACTCGCGTTCAACCTCGAGGAGGACAACGTCGGCGCGGCGCTCTTCGGTGACTGGGACAAGGTCTCCGAGGGCGAGCCCGTGCGGCGCACCGGCAAGGTCGCGTCGGTGCCGGTCGGAGAAGCGCTGCTTGGTCGGGTCGTCGACCCTCTTGGCAACCCGCTCGACGGGCTCGGCCCGATCGCGTCCACCGAGACGCGGCCCGTCGAGTTCAAGGCGCCGGGCGTGATCGACCGCCAGCCGGTGAAAGAGCCGCTCCAGACCGGCATCAAGGCGATCGACTCGATGACGAACGTCGGCCGCGGCCAGCGCGAGCTGATCATCGGCGACCGCTCGACCGGCAAGACGGCGATCGCGATCGACACGATCCTGAACCAGCACGATCAGAACGTGAAGTGCATCTACGTCGCGATCGGGCAGAAGGCCTCGACGGTCGCCCAGGTCGTCGAGCGTCTCCGCGAGGCGGGCGCGATGGAGTACACAACGGTCGTCACAGCGTCCGCGTCGGAGGCGGCGCCGATCAAGTGGATCGCCCCGTTTGCCGGCTGCGCGATGGCCGAGTACTTCCTCTACAAAGGCGAGCACGCGCTGATCATCTACGACGACCTGACGAAGCAGGCCGACGCCTACCGGCAGCTGTCGCTGTTGCTCCGTCGCCCGCCGGGCCGCGAGGCGTTCCCCGGCGATGTCTTCTACCTGCACTCGCGGCTGCTCGAGCGCGCCTGCAAGCTGAGCGACGAGCGTGGGGGAGGCTCGTTGACCGCACTGCCGATCATCGAGACGCAGGCCGGCGACATCTCCGCCTACATCCCGACGAACGTGATCTCGATCACCGACGGGCAGATCTTCCTGCAGTCCGACCTCTTCTTCTCGGGCGTCCGTCCGGCGGTCAACGTCGGCACCTCGGTGTCACGCGTCGGCTCGTCGGCTCAGACGAAGGCGATGAAGAAGGTCGCGGGCCGCCTGCGCCTCGACCTGGCCCAGTATCGCGAGCTCGAGGCGTTCGCCCAGTTCGGCTCAGAGCTCGACCAGGCGACGCAGAGCGCGCTCAATCGCGGCGAGAAGATGGTCGCGACCCTCAACCAGCCGCAGTACCAGCCGTGGCCGATGGAGGAGCAGGCAGTCGCGCTCTACGCGGGCGTCAACGGGCACCTGGACGACATCGCGACCGAGGATGTCGCCCGGTTCCAGGACGAGCTCCGCGAGCACCTGCGTGCAGACGGCGCGATCTATAAGACGATCCGCGAGTCGGGCGACCTCGGAGACGACACGAGCGCGAGCCTCGACGGCGAGATCGAGAAGGTCAAGAGCCGCTTCCAGTCGAGCGCCGACCAGGAAGCGGCGTAGCCGTTGGCCTCGACGCAGGATCTGAAGCGGCGCGTCCGCTCGATCACGAACACGCGCAAGCTGACCCGCGCTATGGAGCTCGTCGCCTCGGCGCGCCTGCGGCGCGCGCAGCAGCGCATCGAGGCGATGCGGCCGTATGCCGACCGAATGCTCGAGCTGATGGCGGGCGTCTCCCAGGCGGCAGGAGCGGTGCGCCTGCCCTTGCTCGAGCGCCGGGAGACGATCGAGCGCGTCGCGATCGTCCCCGTGACGGGCGATCGCGGACTGGCCGGTGCGTTCAACGCACAGGTCCTCCGTCGGGCATTCGCGCTCCAGCGCGAGGTCGAGAAGGATGGCCAACAGGTGGTGTTCTTCCCCTCCGGGAAGAAGGCAGGTTCGACGCTTCGCTTCCGCCGGCTCGAGATCGGCCAGGCGTGGTCGGGCTTCAGCGACCGCCCCGAGTTCAGAGACGCCCAGGCGATGGCGCACGCGATCAGCGAGGCGTACACGAACGCCGAGGTCGACCGCGTCGTGATCGTCTACAACGCATTCGTCTCACCGCTCGTCCAGCGGGTGACGGTCAGCGACATGCTGCCGATCCCGCAGGACATCCTCGAGCGGAGCGCAAGCGCCGATGACGAGCGCGAAGGCGAAGGTGCGCACAGCGGCGGCACCCCGGACTTCATCTACGAGCCCGAGCCGGAGGAGATCCTCGCCCGCCTGCTGCCAGTCTACGTCGAGACGGAGCTCTACCGCGCCCTGCTCGAGTCGGCCGCGTCCGAGCAGGGAGCCCGCATGACCGCGATGCGGAACGCCTCCAAGGCTGCCGGCGAGCTGATCGACAGCCTCACGCTGGCGATGAACCGCGCCCGCCAGGCGGAGATCACCCAGGAGATCCTGGAAGTCGTCGCCGGCGCCGACGCCTTGAGCGGCTGAGCGTTTCGGCCGGGTTCTCTCCCCGTTAATCCCCGCTTAATGGTCCAGATCGGACGTTGCGATCACTGAATCCCCGGTCAGCGGGTAAAGTCCGCCGACCAGATGGCACGGACCGATGAGAAGCACGAGATCCTGGGCGGGGGCGCCGGCCTCGCCGGTGCGATCGCCCTCGAGTCCGGGCCCGAGCTCGGCGAGCTCGAGGTCAAGGCGCGTGGGTACTGGGAGCAGGTCTGGCGCCGGTTCCGCCGCGACAAGATCGCGATCGGTGGCGGCGTCACGATCATCGTGCTCCTGCTGGCAGCCTTCATCGGCGCTCCGATCGCAGCTCACTTCCTGCACCACGGCCCGAACGACCAGTTCTACACGGCGCTGACCCCGCTCGGCGCGCCGATCGGGCCGTTCTCGCACGTCTCGAACGGCGTCGGCGGAACGACGTATCTGCTCCTCGGCGCCGACAGCACGCTCGGCCGCGACGAGTTCCTGCGCCTTCTTTACGGCGCCCGCATCTCGTTCGAGGTCGCAGTGCTGGCGACGATCGGCGCCATCTCGATCGGCGTCCTGCTCGGCTCGATGGCCGGCTACTTCCGCGGCTGGGTCGACACGATCATCTCGCGTGTCACCGAGATCACGATGGCGTTCCCGGCGCTGCTCTTCATCATCGCCCTCGCCTCGACGGTCGGCGACAGCATCAACAACATCACCTTCGGCGGGATCATCGGCCCCGGTGTCTTCACGCTTTTCGTCGTCTTTTCCGCTTTCGGCTGGTTCTACCCCGCCCGCATCATCCGCGCGGTCGTGCTCAGCCTCCGCGAGAAAGAGTTCATCGAAGCCGCACGCATGACCGGCTCGAGCGACTGGAGGATCATCCGCTCGCACATCCTCCCGCACCTCGTCGCGCCGATCACCGTCTATTCGACGCTGTCGGTTGCCGGCTTCATCCTCGGCGAAGCGGGCCTCTCGTTCCTCGGAGTCGGGATCAAGCAGCCGACAGCGAGCTGGGGCAACCTGCTCGGCGTGGCTCCCGACTACTACACCGTGCAGCCGTGGCTGATGGTGTGGCCGGGTCTGGCGGTCCTGATCACGACGCTGTCGTTCAACCTTCTTGGCGATGGCCTCCGCGACGCGTTCGACCCCCGCGCGACCCACTGACTCGCCCGCAGACCCTGGTTTTTTGTCTTGGTCAGGCGCGGGGCGTCGCCCTGCGCCTTGATGCGACCTGTCGATCAGACAGGTTCAGCTGGGGTTTGCACTTAACGAAGAACTAACTAAACTGCCGCCGCCTCGTCAGAGTTGATCGAGGATGCGTTCTGCGCCTGAGTCGACGGGCCCCAAGGCAAACCGTCGGTTCTACCCCAAGAAAGGAGCACTTCGTTGAGTAGAAAGCTGTGGCTTTCGACCGTCACGGTCGCCATCGCCCTGCTCGCGGTGTTCGCTGGAAGCGCTGTCGCCAAGACCGGTAAAGCCGGTGCTGTCGGTGGCACGCTGAACGTGGACATCTCGACCGATGTCGATTACACGGATCCGGCCCTCGACTATCTGTCGACTGGCTGGGAGATCGAGTACGCGACATGCCTGAAGCTGATGAACTACCCGGACGCCAATGGCGCGAAGGGTGCTCAGCTCGTCCCAGAGGCCGCAAGCGGCTTCCCGAAGGTCTCGAACAGCGGGAAGACGTATGACTTCACGGTCAACGCCGGCTTCACGAAGTTCTCGAACGGCCAGCCCGTTACGGCCGCCAGCTTCAAGGCCGCTTTCGACCGCGACGCCGACCCGAAGATGCAGTCACCTGCTCTTCCGTTCTTCAGCGACGTTGCCGGTTCCGACAAGTCGCCGGTCTCGGGTGTCGTGGTCAGGGGTTCGCACCTGATCTTCAACCTGACCAAGGCTGCTCCTGACTTCCTCGCCCGTACGGCGATGCCGTTCTTCTGCGCCGTGCCGGCGAACCTGCCGCACGACCCGAACGGCGTGCTCGCGCCGCCGTCGGCAGGCCCGTACTACATCTCGGATCGTGAGGCGAACAAGTCGATCACGATCAAGAAGAACCCGTACTACAAGGGCAAGCGCCCGCACAACGTCACCCAGATCAACTACATCATCGGCAACTCGCTCGACGCCACGTATCTGCGCACGCAGCAGGGCGCGACCGACTACGCCGCCGGCGGTATCCCGCCCGCGTCGTATGCCGAGGCAGCTCAGAAGTACGGCGTGAACAAGGGTCAGTTCTGGGTCAAGCCGCAGCTCGGCGTGACCTACCTGGCGTTCAACCACGATCGCCCGCTCTTCAAGGGTGCGAAGGGCACAGCGCTCGCCAAGGCTGTCAACTACGCGATCGACCGTACCGCGATGCTCGCCCAGGGCGGGTATCTCGCAGGCAAGCGCACCGACCAGGTCCTGCCTCCGGGCATCGCTGGCTTCCGTGATGCGAACCTGTACCCGCTCAAGGGGCCGGACCTGACCACCGCCAAGAAGTGGACGGCCCTGTCCGGTGTCTCGAGCGGCACCAACATCGAGCTCTACACCTCAAACCGTGGCTCTGCTCCGCTCGTGGCGCAGATCATTCAGTTCAACCTGAAGCAGATCGGCCTGAACGTGAACAGCCATCTGTTCGCCCGCGCGGTGCAGATCGACAAGGAAGGCACCCGTGGCGAGCCGTTCGACATCACGACTGAAGGCTGGATCGCCGACTATGCCGATCCGTATGACTTCATCAACGTGCTGCTGTCCGGTGACAGCCTGCACGCGTCGAACAACAACAACGTTGCGTACTTCAACGACCCGACCTACAACAAGCAGATGCGCTCAGCCGCGCTGCTGTCGGGCGCAAAGAGGTACACGGCCTACGGGAACCTCGACGTCCATATGATGGCGAAGAACCCGCCGTGGGCGGCCCGCAACAACTTCAACGACCGGGTCCTTTTGTCCGGCCGTGTGGGCTGCTTCACCTACAACGCGACCTACAGCGTCGACCTGGCGGCCCTCTGCATCAAGTAGAGAGTTGACCGCATCGACGTAAAAGTCGATCGAGAAGCGAAATAGGGCGCCCTTTCGGGGGCGCCCTATTTCAAATTCAGATCTGGCTCTCAACACTCTCTCAACAAACCATCGGTTAAAGTCTCGATCCCGTGCTCCGCTACCTGATCCGCCGCCTCATGTGGGCCTGCGTCCTGTTCCTGGCGGTGACGATCGTCACCTACGTGATCTTCTTCGCGATCCCGGCCAACCCGGCCCGGCTCGCCTGTGGCCAGCGCGCGACGCCGGAGTGCATCAAGCGCGCGGCCCATTACCTCGGTACCGACCGGCCGCTCTACGTGCAGTACGGAAAGTTCTTCGGCCGTTTGATGCCGGTCGCCGGCATCCTGCAGGGCTCGCCGCACTTCAAGACTCCGAGCCTCGGTCGCTCGTTCACGAACCGCCAGACCGTCAACTCGGTCGTCCTGAACGCCGCCCCGGTCACCGCTTCGCTCGTCTTCGGCGGCGCCGTCTTCTGGATGCTGATCGCGCTACCCGTCGGGATCCTCTCGGCGATCAGGCCGCGATCGCTCCTCGACCGAATAGCCATGGTCTTCGTGCTGATCGGCATCTCGGCGCACCCGGTCTGGATCGGCCTGATCTTCGCCTACTTCTTCGGGTTCAAGGCGGGCCTGTTCCCGATCACGGGCTACTCCTGTTTCTTCAACTGCGGCCAGCCACAGCAAGGACCGGTCCAATGGGCCTACCACCTTGTGCTGCCCTGGGCGACCTTCGCGATTTTGTTCGCAGCTCTCTACGTCCGCATGATTCGCGCGAACGTGATGGAAGCACTCGGGGAGGACTACGTCCGAACCGCGCGAGCCAAGGGGGCGCCAGAGTGGCTCGTCATGCGCTCGCATGTGCTCCGGAACGCGCTGCTGCCCGTCGTGACGATGCTCGGGATGGACATCGGCATCGCGCTCGGCGGCGCGATCTTCACGGAATCCGTCTACGGCCTGCCCGGCCTCGGCAAGACCGTGATCAATGCGATTGATTCGTTCGACCTGCCGACGACGCAGGGGGTCGTGGTCTTCGCGACCTTATGCATCATCCTTTTCAACCTCGTCGTCGATCTGCTTTACGCGGTCATCGATCCACGCATTAGGCTTAGCTGATCTTGTCTCACCCGGTGACAGCCAGGGCGCGTCTCGCGTCCGCTAAGCTGCGCGACCTCACGCGCCCTGGTTGCACTCATGAGATGGTGGATCGGTAGATGGCCCTCCTCGAGGTAACTGATCTGAAGACGTATTTCCGGACGGACGACGGTGTCGTGCGTGCGGTCGACGGCGTCTCCTTCACCGTCGACAAGGGACAGACCCTCGGGATCGTCGGTGAGTCCGGCTCGGGCAAGAGCGTCACGTGCCTGACGATCATGGGGCTGAACCCGAAGCGAACGGCGAGCACGACCGGCACCGCGCTTTGGAAGGGCGAGAACCTGTTGACCGCCAGCTCGAAGAGGCTGCGTGAGATCCGCGGCGCCGAGATCGCGATGATCTTCCAGGATCCGATGACGAGTCTGAACCCGGTGCACAAGATCGGCGACCAGCTGGCCGAGGCGATGCGCCTACACGAGGATGTCTCGAAGAAGCAGTCCCGCGCACGCGCGCTCGAGTTGCTGAAGGCGGTGGGGATCCCGCGTGCCGAGCGCCGGCTCGACGACTACCCGCACCAATTCTCGGGCGGGATGCGGCAGCGCGTGATGATCGCGATGTCGCTGATCAACAACCCCGACCTGCTGATCGCCGACGAGCCGACGACGGCGCTCGACGTGACGACGCAGGCCCAGATCCTGACGCTGATCGAGAAGCTCCAGGAGGAGTTCGGCAGCGCCGTGATCATGATCACGCACGATCTCGGGGTAGTCGCGGAGATCGCCGACGACGTCGTCGTCATGTACGCCGCCGAGGTCGCCGAGAAGGGCGCCGTCGGGCAAATCTTCAAAAAGCCGCACCACCCGTACACCTGGGGCCTGATGGGCTCCCTGCCGCGGCTCGACGCCGACGTCGAGCGGCTCGTCCAGATCCAGGGCCAGCCGCCCTCGATGCTGCGCCCGCCGTCGGGCTGCCGCTTCCACCCGCGCTGTCCGTACGTGATGCCGATCTGCAAGGAAGAGAATCCCGGCCTGACCCCGGTCTCGGGCGATCCCGGCCACCTTCAGTCCTGCCATCTCGACGAGGAGACGAAAGACCGCGAGGCGGCTAAGCTCCTCGCGGTCATGATGGGCGAAGGACAGGCCGCTTAGTGGCCGGAGAGATTCTCTGATGGCCGCCGCCGAGCAGGCAGCGGCTGGATCGCAGCTCGACCTGCGTGGCGACGAGCTCCTTGTCGTCGAGAACCTGAAGAAGTACTTCCCGATCACCCGCGGCATCGTCTTCCAGAAGGAAGTCGCTTCCGTCAAGGCGGTCGACGGTGTCTCATTCGCGCTTCGCGAGGGCGAGACGCTCGGAGTCGTCGGCGAGTCGGGCTGCGGCAAGTCGACGATGGCCCGCTGCATCATGAAGCTGCTCGAGCCCACCGGCGGTTCGCTGAAGTTCCGCGGTCACGACATCACCAAGCTCTCGCGCGGCGAGATGCGGCCGTTCCGCCGGGAGATGATGATGATCTTCCAGGACCCTTACGCGTCGCTGAACCCCCGCAAGCGCGTCGGCTTCATCGTCGCCGAGGCGCTGCAGGTTCACAAGCTCGGCACCGACGCGGAGATCAAGCGCCGGGTGCAGGAACTGCTCGAGGTGGTCGGCCTGAACCCCGAGCACTACAACCGTTTCCCACACGAGTTCTCCGGCGGTCAGCGCCAGCGCATCGGCGTCGCCCGCGCCCTAGCGGTCAACCCGAAGCTGATCGTTTGCGACGAGCCCGTCTCGGCGCTCGACGTCTCGGTGCAGGCGCAGATCCTGAACCTGCTCAAGGATCTGCAGCGCGACTTCGGCCTGACCTACATCTTCATCGCGCACGACCTGAACGTCGTCCGCCACATCTCTGACCGGGTGATGGTCATGTACCTCGGCCAGATCGTCGAGACCGCCGAGCGGAAAGACCTCTATGCCGAGCCGAAGCACCCCTACACGGGAGCGCTGCTCTCGGCCGTTCCGGTGCCCGACCCCGATGTCGGGCGGCACCGCAAGCGGATCGTGCTCGAGGGGGACGTTCCGTCGCCGCTCAACCCGCCGACGGCCTGCCGCTTCCACCCACGCTGCCCGCGCTTCGTCGAGGGACGCTGCGATGTCGACGAGCCGACACTGACGAACCGCGGCGGGGCGCCGAGCCACGTCGCGAAATGCCACTTCCCGCTCGAGCGGTGGCCGATGTCCGAGGAAGAGATGCGCCGCCCGGGCACCGAATACACAGCCGCCGCCGAGACGGTCTAGTCGAGAGGCTTGATGTGGATTGTCGGCACTCACCCGCATCAAGTCTCTAGTGCGGGACGCCGCCCGCCGCATCGCCGTGATCTTCGGCACGCTCGCCGGTGGCACCGGTGTGCTCGCGATCCTGATCGGGCTGATCGCCGGGGCTGGGATCGGCCGGGCACTCTCGCTCGGCTGGTACAGCGTCGGCTCGCTGCTCCTGATCAGCGGCTTCTTCGTCGGCAATCGTGGCCCGGCGCGTCCGCAGGGCGAAGGCTGGAGCGTCTTCTCGCTGCAGCGCTGGGTGCGCTGGGCATCGCCCGACGAGCAGCGCGAGTCGCTCTCGTTCTCGGCTCTGCTCGTTGTGCTCGGCTTCGTGCTGATCGTCCTCGGTGCGATCGCCGACACGCGCTACTCGTTCGTCTGATCGATCTCGCTGATCGATAGTCGTGACTAACCACGTTCGGCGGGGCGCGTCCCAGCTTGCATGGAACTGATTCCGCTCCTGTGCGAGCGCGCTTGCAGATGGGTGTCGCTGCGGGTCGACGATGAGCTCTCCGAGCTCGAGTCGGTGCTGCTCGACGACCACCTCGGCCGCTGCCGCTCCTGCCGCGAGTTCGCGGGCGGGGTCGAGGCTGTCGCGGCCGCTCTGGCCGCCGCGCGTCTCGAGCGGCCGGCGCCGCTCGCGCTTTCCATCCCTCGCAAGCGTCGCCCGCTGCCTGTCCTCCGGTCGGCTGCGGCAGCGACTCTCGTCGTCGCCTCGGCGGTCGCGGCGCTCGTTAGCGGCGTCGCCGGTCAGGCTCAATCCGCTGGGGCTGCGCGGCCGGTCGCCATGCTGCAAGCGGCGGACTCGCCGAACGAGCTCCGTCAGCTCCGCCGCTCCGCTCTGATCGACCAGGGACGGGTCGTCCCGCGTAACAGGCGGGTGCCCGGCGAGTCGTACTAGGCAGTGCTCGCTTCACCGATCTCGTCCTACGTCTGAGGCCTCGATCACGCCGACCGTGTGTCGGTAGCGTTGAGGGCTGCTGAGCTCGGTAGAGGGTGCGAGCGTCAGTCGCGTTTCGCTAGGCTGCGCCTGCTCAACCGGCGGGCGCGCGCCATTCGCGCCTCGCGGCGAGCCAAAATCGCACCTTTCCCGCGTCAGGAGCCATAAGACCGTGTCGACGAACGGAACCAGCACGAACCGTGGCAGGCTGCTCGAGATCAAAGGCGTCGTCGTCGACGCCGTCTTCCCCGAGCGCCTCCCTTCGATCTACTCGGCGCTCAGCATCACGCGCCCCGACGGCACCATCCTGATCGCGGAGGTACAGCAGCACCTTGGAGACGACCGGGTGCGCGCGGTGGCGATGGACACGACCGACGGGATCGCGCGCGGCACGGAGGTCGTCGACACCGGTGGCCCGATCTCCGTTCCCGTCGGCGACGTGACGCTGGGCCGGGTCTGGAACGTGCTTGGTGAGCCGGTCGACGAGAAGGAGGCACCGAAGGACGCGGAGCGCTGGTCGATCCACCGTGACCCGCCGGAGTTCAGCGAGCTGACCCCGAAGATCGAGATCTTCGAGACGGGGATCAAGGTGATCGACCTGATCGCACCCTACGTGCGCGGCGGCAAGATCGGCCTCTTCGGTGGTGCCGGCGTCGGCAAGACGGTGTTGATCCAGGAGCTGATCCACAACATCGCCCGCCAGCACGCCGGCGTGTCGGTCTTCTCCGGCGTCGGCGAGCGGACCCGTGAAGGCAACGACCTCCTGCTCGAGATGGAGGAGTCGGGCGTCCTCGACAAGGTCGCGCTCTGCTACGGCCAGATGAACGAGCCCCCGGGAGCACGCCTGCGTGTCGGCCTCTCCGGGTTGACGATGGCGGAGTACTTCCGCGACCAGGGCCAGGACGTGCTGCTCTTCATCGACAACATCTTCCGGTTCGTTCAGGCCGGCTCGGAGGTGTCGGCGCTCCTCGGCCGCATGCCGAGCGCCGTCGGCTACCAGCCGACCCTCGCGACCGAGATGGGCCAGCTGCAGGAGCGGATCACCTCGACGACCAAGGGAGCAGTCACCTCGGTGCAGGCGATCTACGTGCCAGCCGACGACCTGACCGACCCCGCGCCGGCGCAGACCTTCGCCCACCTCGACGCGACCACGACGCTCTCGCGCGCGATCGTCGAACAAGGCATCTACCCGGCCGTCGACCCGCTCGACTCCACATCACGCGCACTCCAGCCGGGCATCGTCTCGGAGGAGCACTACCGCACGGCAACGCGCGTGCAGGAAGTGCTGCAGCGCTACAAGGACCTGCAGGACATCATCGCGATCCTCGGCATCGAGGAGCTGTCGGACGAGGACCGCCTGACGGTGTCGCGTGCCCGCAAGATCCAGCGTTTCCTCTCGCAGCCGAACTTCGTCGCCGAGCAGTTCACTGGCACACCCGGCCAGTACGTCAAGCTCGAGGACACGATCCGCGGCTTCACCGAGATCCTGGACGGAAAGCACGACGAGCTCCCCGAGCAGGCCTTCTACATGGTGGGCCCGATCGAGGGCGCTGTCGAGCGGGCACAGCAGATGTCCGGCGCCACCGCGTAGATGGCCGACCGCAAGGAGTTCTCGGTCTCGCTGGTGACGCCCGACGGCGCCGCCTACGAGGGCGATGCCGAGATGCTGATCGTCCCCGGCGCAGCCGGTGAGATCGGCGTCCTCGCCCGCCACGCTCCGCTGATTGCGACGCTCAAGGCCGGCTCGACCCGGGTGCACGTCTCGTCCTCGGAGGTGATCGAGTACGCAACCGGGCCTGGCTTCTTCCAGGTGCTTCAGGACCGTGCGATCGCGCTCGTCGATGCCGCCGTCAAGGCGGACGAGATCGACGACACGCAGGCCCGTGAGCAGCTCGAGGCGGCGCAGGCCGAGCTCGACGCGATCGACCGTGGTGAATCGACGGCCGACCGCTGGCAGGTCGAGCAGCGCCTCAGACACGCCGAGAACCAGCTCGCGGTCGTCGGCGGCTCTTAGCCGATGCGGGTGGCTGCGCTGGCGGACGTTCACGCGAACGCGCCGGCGCTCGAAGCCGTGCTCGCCGAGCTCGAGGCGGAGACCGTCGACCTGATCGTCTTCTGCGGCGACCTGACCTGGGGGCCACTTCCGCACAAGACGCTCGCGGTCGTTCGCGACATCGAGACGCCGGTGCGGTTCGTTCGAGGTAACGCCGACCGGTCGATCGGGGTGCATCTCGACGAGCGAGGGACGTGGCTCGCGGCCGAGCACGATGCCGAAGCGAGGTCGTTCCTGAACGGCTTCGATGAGTACGTCATCGTCGACGTCGACGGGCTCGGCCCGACCCGGTTCGTGCACGGCTCGCCGCGGAGCGACGAGGAATGCGTGACGCCGGTCACGCCTGCTGACCGGGTCGCCGAGTTCATGGCTCAAGTGCCGGAGAGGGTCGTCGTGACGGCTCACGTCCACGTCTCCTACGACCGGAGCGTCGGCGACGTCCGTCTCGTCGGCCCGGGCAGCGTCGGCCGGCCGTACGAGGACGAGCCGGGCGCGCGCTGGGCCATTCTCGGCCCCGATGTGGAGCTCCGCTGCACCGGTTATGACTACGAACGGTCTGCAGCGCTCTACCGCGCAAGCGGGATTCCGCTGCTCGAGCAAGACCTCGAGCTTCTGCTCGCCCCGCCGCGCCGCGACGAGGCGATCGAGCACGCCGAGAGGCTCGTCTTCTCCGGTTGACCAGCTACATTGACGGTCCCGGAGAACTTTGACGAGCAGCTTGGCGACCGGGTTATCAAACGCCTAAAGAGCTTTATGACCCGAGACGTAGCAGCCGACATCCGTAGAGCAGCCGAGGAGCGGATCCTCGTGCTCGACGGTGCCTGGGGCGTGCTCCTGCAGTCGAGCGGGCTCGGCGAGCAGGACTTTCGCGGCGAGCGCTTCGCCGACCATCCGCGCGACCTGCTGAACAACCCGGACGTGCTCAACCTCACGCAGCCGGACGTGGTCCGTGCCGTGCACGAGCGTTACTTCGCCGCCGGTGCGGATCTTGCGACCACGAACACGTTCACGGCCACCTCGATCGGCCAGTCCGACTACGGCCTCGAAGCGGCGATCTACGACCTGAACGTCGCGGGCGCGCAGATAGCGCGTGAAGTTGCCGGCGACCGGTGGGTCGCGGGCTCGGTCGGCCCGCTCAACATCACGCTCTCGCTCAGCCCGCGCGTCGACGACCCGGGGTTCCGCACGCACACCTTCGAGGAGGTGGTCGAGGCGTATGTCGAGCAGATTCGGGGGCTCGCGGACGGCGGCGTCGACCTGCTCCTGATCGAGACGATCTTCGACACCCTCAACTGCAAGGCCGCGATCGCCGCTGCGCGCGAGGTCGCGCCGCAGTTGCCGCTCTGGATCAGCGTCACGGTCGTCGATCTCTCGGGCCGCACACTGACCGGACAGACGATCGAGTCGTTCTGGACTGCGATCGAGCATGCCGACCCGTTGATCGTCGGGATCAACTGCTCGCTCGGGGCGAAGGAGATGCGCCCGTACGTCGCCGACCTCGCGCGGGTTGCGACCTGCCTCACATCGTGCCACCCGAACGCCGGGCTGCCGAACGCGTTCGGCGGTTACGACGAGACGCCGCAGGTCACCTCCTCGCTGCTGCGGGAGTTCGCGCAGGACGGGCTGCTGAACATCGTCGGCTCGTGCTGCGGCTCGACGCCGGAGCACACGCAGGCGATCGCCGAGGCGGTGCGCGGCCTCGAGCCGCGAACCCCACTTAGTGCCAACTTGGCACAAACCAGGTTCAGCGGCCTGGAGACGTTCGAGATCGGGCCGGACACCGGCTTCGTCCTGATCGGCGAGCGCACGAACGTGACCGGCTCGGCCCGGTTCAGGCGGTTGGTCGAGGGAGGCGACTTCAACGCCGCGGTCGCCGTGGCGCTCGAGCAGGTCAGGGGCGGCGCGAACCTGCTCGACGTGAACATGGATGCCGATCTGCTCGAGGGCGAGGAGGCGATGACCACCTTCCTGAACGTGATCGCTACCGAGCCCGAAGCGGCCCGGTTGCCGATCATGGTCGACAGCTCGAAGTGGACCGTGCTCGAGGCCGGCCTGCGCTGTCTCCAAGGGAAGGGCGTCGTCAACTCGATCTCGCTCAAGGAGGGCGAGGCGGAGTTCCTCCGGCAGGCGCGTCGGATCCGCGACTACGGCGCTGGCGTGGTCGTGATGGCGTTCGACGAGGACGGGCAGGCGACCGACGTCGAGCGTCGCGTCGCGATCTGCGGCCGCGCCTACGACCTGCTCGTCGAGCAGGTCGGCTTTCCGCCTGAGGACATCGTCTTCGACCCGAACGTGCTCGCGGTCGCGACCGGCATGGAGGAGCACGACGACTACGCACACGCGTTCATCGAGAGCCTGCCGCGCGATCAAGACCCGCTGCCCCGGCGCGCACACGTCGGGCGGGATATCGAACCTGAGCTTCTCCTTCCGCGGCAACGACCGTGTTCGCGAGGCGATGCACGCCGCGTTCCTCTATCACGCGATCAAGGCAGGGCTCGACATGGGCATCGTCAACGCCGGCCAGCTAGCGGTCTACGAGGACATCGAGCCGGCCCTGCTCGAGCGGGTGGAGGACGTGATCTTCAACCGCCGGCCCGACGCGACCGAGCGGCTCGTCGAGTTCGCCGAGGAGTTCCGCGGGGCGGGAATGCGGCGGGAGCTCGATCTCTCCTGGCGCGAAGCGCCGGTCGGAAAGCGGCTCGAGCATGCGCTCGTGCACGGGATCGTCGACTTCGTCGAGGCTGACACCGAGGAGGCACGACTCGAGGCCGCGCGGCCGCTCGACGTGATCGAGGGACCATTGATGGACGGAATGCGTGTCGTCGGCGACCTCTTCGGCTCGGGCCGGATGTTCCTGCCACAGGTGGTGAAGTCGGCGCGCGTGATGAAGCGCGCCGTCGCCTACCTCCAGCCCTACATGGAGGACGAGTCCGACGGCGCTCGCGCCGCGCAGGGAAAGGTGCTGCTCGCAACGGTCAAAGGCGACGTGCACGACATCGGCAAGAACATCGTCGGCGTCGTCCTCGGCTGCAACGACTACGAGGTGCTCGATCTCGGCGTGATGGTCTCGACCGACACGATCCTCGAGACCGCCGAACACGAGCGCGTGGACATCGTCGGGCTCTCGGGGCTGATCACGCCGTCGCTCGATCACATGGTCGAGGTGGCGAAGGAGATGAAGCGCCGGCGTCTCGAACTGCCGCTCCTGATCGGCGGCGCGACTACGTCCCGTCAGCACACCGCCGTCAAGATCGCTCCGGAGTACGAGAGCGAGACCGTCCATGTGCTCGACGCTAGTCGAGTCGTGGACATCGTCTCGCGGTTGCTCGACCCTCATCGTCGTGTCGAGCTCGACGTCGAGAACCGCGAGCTGCAGGAACGGCTTCGCGTCCAGCACGCCGACAAGGTGCGGAAGCCGCTGCTCTCGCTCGACGCCGCCCGGGGGAACCGGGTGCGCGTGCCGTTCGACGACCTTCCGGTGCCCCCGTTCACCGGGCTAGACGAGGTCTCACCGAGTTTGGCGGAGCTGGTCGAGTACATCGACTGGCAGTTCTTCTTCCACGCCTGGGATCTGAAGGGGAAATTCCCGGCGATCCTCGACAACCCGGCCGCGCGCGAGCTGCATGAGGATGCGCTGGCGCTGCTGGCGGAGATCACAGGCAACAGGTTGTTGCAAGCACGTGGCGTGCACGGCTACTGGCCTGCGCACGCCGAGGGCGACGACGTCGTCGCCGGCGACACGCGCTTCTGCTTCTTGCGCCAGCAGGCCGACAACCCTGACGGTCGCCCGAACCGCTGCCTCGCCGACTACGTCGCCCCGGCAGGCGATCACCTGGGCGCATTTGCCGTCTCGGTCCACGGGGCCGACGAGCTCTCGACGCGGTTCGAAGCGGAGCACGACGACTACCGCGCGATCATCGTCAAGGCGCTCGCGGACCGTCTCGCCGAAGCCTGTGCCGAATGGCTCCATCTGCACGTGCGGCGGGCCTGGTATGCCCCGGGCGAGCAGCTGCCGCTCGACGACGTCCTGCGAGACCGGTTCCGGGGTATCCGGCCGGCCTTCGGCTATCCGGCCTGCCCGGACCACAGCGAGAAGCAGAAGCTCTTCGACCTGCTCGGAGCCGAAGCGGTGGGGATGGCGCTGACCGAGAGCTTCGCGATGACCCCGGCCGCCGCGGTCAGTGGGATCTACCTCGCCCACCCGCAGGCCAAGTACTTCGCCGTCGGACGGATCGGCACCGACCAGCTTGCCGACTATGCAGCGCGGAAGCAGGAGACGGTGGACGAGGCAGCGCGCTGGCTCACGCCGAGCCTCGCTTGAGCGCTCCGGCGCCTCCGCTATCCTTCCGCCCGTAGGCGCCCGCTGGGCGCCGATCGCTTTATGCGGACGACACTGAAGAGAGGCGTCGGGCGCGGCTCGGCTGCAAATGGCAACGGCCGGGCGATCTTCCCGCCGGATGCGATCAGCACCGTCACCCGCTACCGGCAGCCGCCACCGCCGCCACCGAGCGGAGTCGGCCTTGTCGGCAAGATCCTGCTCGGCACGTTCCTGACGATCACGTCGCTCGGCCTTGCGGTCGCCGCAGGCTCGTACCTCTACTTCCATCAGTCGGTCGCGGCCGTGCAGGCCTCGACGCCCGACGTGGTCAAGGCGCAGAAGGTGCTCCACATCCCGAAGGCGAACGAGCCGGCGATCGCGCTCGTGATCGGCTACGACCACCGTGCCGGCGTCGAGGCGAACCGCCCGTCGCTGTCGGACACGCTGATGCTGATCCGTGCCGACCCGCGCACGAAATCGATCTCGCTGCTCTCGTTCCCACGCGACCTCGACGTGCCGATCTACTGCAGTCCCACCGGTGCGGCGGTGGGGACCGACCGCATCAACTCGGCGTACTCGCGCTGCGGCTCGGAAGGGACGCTGTCTACGGTCGAGAAGCTGACCGATCTGCCGGTCAACTACCTGATCACGGTCAACTTCCACGGCTTCAAGGAGGTCGTCGACAAGCTCGGCGGCGTCTGGATGGACGTCGACCGCCGCTACTACAACAGGAACACCGGCTCGATCGCCGACAACTTCGCGAACATCAACCTGCAGCCCGGCTACCAGCAGCTGAACGGGCAGAACGCACTTGACTTCGTGCGCTACCGGCATACCGACTCCGACCTCTACCGCGTCGCCCGTCAGCAGGAGTTCGTCCGCGCCTTCCGCGAGCAGGTCGGCGCCAATTTCTCGCCGTTCAGCGTGCCTAGCCTTGTCAACGCGATCACGCGGAACATCGAGGTCGCCGAGGGCGGACGCAAGCTGCAGGGCAAGCAAGTGTTGAACTACGCGCTCTTTGCCTACGGGCTGCCGAGCGGCCACCTCTTCCAGGACCGGATCGACAACGTCGTCTGCAGCCTCGGCTGTCAGGCCTCGACGGACGACATCCAGAAGGCGGTGCAGTCGTTCACCAACCCTGATGTCGAATCGTCGAAGAGCGCGAACGCAGCGGCTCTCGGTAAGAAGATCAAGACGAAGGCGCCTCCACCTTCGTCGGTGACGGTCACGGTCCTGAACGGCAGTGGGCAGGCCGGCGCGGCGGCCGACACGTCGTACGTTCTCGGGCAACGCGGCTACCGCACGCTGATCCCGCCGAACAATCTGAAAGCGGATGCACCGAGTCGTGTCTTCCACTCGAAGATCTACTACGACCCGGCGCAGAAGACGTCGAAGGCGGCGGCGACTGCGCTCCAGAACCTGATGCAGCCGGCCGAGATCGCCAAGCTGCCGCGCACGCCGCAGTTGCTCGCGCTGGATCCCGGCTCGATGCTCGTGGTCGTTCTCGGCACGGCGTTCCATGCGGTCTCCACGCCCGTCCAGCAGGCTGTCCCGAAGCATCAGCCGGCGTACGTGCGCTTCGACGCGTCGCAAGGCGCGCCGCTGCTCGAGCCGAACGTGAAGAAGGTGCCCTTCGCGCTGCTCAACCCGACGGTGCTCGAGCGCGGGTCATATCCGGACACCCTGTACGGCGACAAGCCGGTGCGGCGCTATTTCATCAGCGGCAAGCACAAGGCCGTTCGCCTCGTCTTCAAGACGGCCGCGAACACGTTCTGGGGGGTCGAGGAGACCGACTGGAACGACGCGCCGGCGCTCAAGGACCGCAGCTTCCGGCACGACCTCGGCGGCCGCGAGTTCGACCTGTACTACTCCGGGTCGCGGCTGCACATGGTGGTGCTCAAACGCGCCGGAGCGACCTACTGGGTGGTCAACACCTTGCTCGACGACCTTTCGAACGAGACGATGCTCGCGATCGCCAAGGGCCTCAAACCTCTAACAACCGGAAAGTAGGTTCCGCGACCATGGCCACCAGATCGAAGATCGGGATCTTCGGCGCCGGTTGGGTCGGTCTCGTCACCGGTGCCTGCTTCGCAGAGCTCGGGCACGAGGTCGTGATCCGCGACATCGTCCCCGAGAAGATCGCGAAGCTCGAGCAGGGCGAGGTGCCGTTCCACGAGCAGGACGTGCCAGAGCTCCTGCGGCGAAACGCCGAGCGCCTGGCCTTCACACTCGACGTCAACGCCGTCGCCGATTGCGCGTTCCTCTTCGTCTGCGTCGACACGCCGCCGACGTACTCGGGAGACGCCGATCTGTCCCGCGTCTGGACGGTCGTCGACGAGCTGCCCGAGCTGACCGCCCGGCCGGTGCTGGTGATGAAGTCGACCGTTCCCGTCGGGACGGGCGAGAAGGTGCGGGCCGGGCTCGACGAGCGTGGGCTGGGGCACGTCGGCTACGCCTCGAACCCCGAGTTCCTCGCCGAGGGGCGAGCAGTGCACGACTTCATGAATCCCGATCGGATCGTCGTCGGCTCGTTCAACGACGCCGACGGCGAAGCGGTTGCCGCGCTCTACGCCGGGATCGAGGGACCGATCGTGCGGGCCGACGTCAACTCAGCCGAGATGATCAAGCTGGCCGCGAACGCGTTCCTGATGACACGCATCTCGTTCATCAACGAGATCGCGAACGTCTGTGAGGCGACGGGCGCGGACGTCGTCAAGGTCGCCGAAGGTGTTGGCCTCGACAATCGCCTCGGGCCTCATTTCCTCCGCGCCGGGATCGGCTACGGCGGATCGTGCTTCCCCAAGGACTCGCTCGCGCTGAAACAGCTCGCGTCGAACTCGGGCTACCACTTCCAACTCCTCTCGGCAGTGATCGAGGTCAACGAGCTGCAGAAGCGCCGCGTCGTCGGGAAGCTCAAGAACCACCTGGGCAGCCTGCACGGCAAGACCGTCGCGCTGCTCGGGCTTGCGTTCAAGGCAGGCACCGACGACATGCGCGAGGCGCCGTCGATCGTCCTCGCATCGAGACTTCTCGCGGAAGGGGTCGAGGTCCGCGCCTGGGATCCGGTTGCCGATGGCCGGAAGCTGCCCGACGGCGTGGAGATCGTCGACTCGGTGGTCGAAGCAGTTCGCGGCGCAGACGCGGCGGTGATCGTCACGGAGTGGCCCGAGCTCAAGGAGCTCGCTTCGGTTGAGGTGCTCGAGGCGATGGCGAACCCGCTGATCATCGACGGCCGGAACCTGCTCGACCCGGAGGCGGCTCGTCTCGCCGGTTTCGTCTACGAGGGCATCGGCAGGCCCATGCCGGCGGCCGAAGCCCTGCGCACAGCGCCCGCACAAACCATTTAGTGGCCGCTCCGGGAATTACGGCGGCGCTTCCCCGGCTGCAAACACGTCGCATCGCGAATCAGCACCGGACTTCCCGGAGCGACCACTAGGTGCTCGAGGCGATCATCCTCGCCGGCGGCCAAGCCGAGCGCCTCGGCGACGCGGCCGGCGGACGGCCGAAGGCGCTCGTCGAGATCGCCGGCAAGCCGCTCGCCGCCTACCAGGTCGGCCGACTGGTTCGGGCCGGGGTGACGCGCGTGATCGTCTCCTGCGCCGCCGGCCAGGGCGGGCTCTTCGAGCAGGAGCTCGCCGGGCTCGGCGCGGAGATCGCCGTCGCGGAGGAGCCTGAGCGGCTCGGCCGGGGCGGGGGGATCAAATTCGCCGCGCGCGCCAGGACCTCGGAAGGCGACGTGTACGCGTTGAACGGCGACGAGTTGGTCGACGTCGATTTTGTTGCGCTCCTCGAAGCGCACCGCGCAGCGAGCGGCCTCGCGACGATCACGGTCGCGCAGCCGAAATCTCCGTTCGGGCTCGTCGACGTCGACGACGCGGACGTCGTCCAAGGCTTTCGCGAGGACGCCCGTGTTCCGTACTGGGTGAACTGCGGCAACTACGTTCTCTCGGCAGCGGCGATCGAGCGCTTCCCGGATCGCGGCGACCACGAATCGACGACGTTTCCCGAGCTCGCGGTCGAAGGACGTCTCCACGCCTACCGGCACGCCGGCCTTTGGCTGACCGTGAACACGCCGAAGGAGTTGCGGGTCGCGACGGAGCACGTCGAGTCGCACCCCGAGTGGCTCGCGTGAGAGCGGCACGCGTGAGAACATCGGCGTGATGAGCGTGGATTCTCCGAACATCGACGACCTGGATGCCTGGGCGCACGAGGTGAGGAGGGTCGAGAAGCCCTGGGGCTACGAGCTGATCTGGGCCCTCACCGACGTGTACTGCGGCAAGGTCCTGTTCGTGAAGGCAGGCCATTCCCTCTCGCTGCAGTTCCACCGGGAGAAGGACGAATCGTGGCTCGTCCAGTCGGGGCGGGCGAAGCTCGAGCTCGGCGAGGTGGGGGAGTCCGTCTTGAAGGTCGAGGTGGTCGGCGCCGGCGCTGCGTTCCGCTACCCGCCGGGCACGGTCCATCGCGTGACCGCGATCGAGGACACGACGATCCTCGAGGTCTCGACGCCGCAGCTCGACGACGTCGTCCGCCTCGAGGACGCCTACGGTCGCGAGGGAACCTCCACCGCCTGAGCCTAGCCAGCTCTGTCACAAACCTTGACAAAGCTGTGGTAAGGTTGGGCCATGCAGGAGCTCTTGACCGTCGGCGCGGCAGCAGCCGAATCCGGCTGGTCGGCCCGGATGCTGCGCTACCTCGAGGAGCACGGGCTCGTCTCACCCCGCCGCACCTCGTCCGGATACCGCCTGTACGGGCTCTCCGAGTTGAACCGTCTGCGGTCGCTGAAAGAGCTTCGAGCGCACTTCGGGGTCGAGCTCGCAGAGCTCGCCTTCGCACGACGGCTCCGGCGTGAGACGGAGCTGCGAGAGGCCGTCGACGCGTGGCTGGCTGCGGGCGACGACGCCGGTTCGTGGGTCGAGTGGGAGCAGCGCAAGCACGAGCGTTTGCTCGTAGCTCGATCGCAAGCAGCCTGACCGACCCACCTATCTACACTGCCCCGCGACGAAGAGGGAGAGGAATTACGTGGCAACGACCAAGCGACACGACGTGAAGGATCTTGCGCTGGCGCCCGAGGGCGTCCGGCGGATCGAATGGGCCGACCGCCAGATGCCGGTGCTGCAGGCGATTCGCGAGCGGTTCGAGCGGGAGCAGCCGCTCGCCGGCTACCGCATCGCAGCCTGCCTGCATGTGACGACCGAGACCGCCAACCTGATGCGGACGCTGAAGGCGGGCGGCGCCGACGTCGTCCTCTGCGCCTCGAACCCGCTCTCCACGCAGGACGACGTCGCAGCTGCGCTCGTCGAGGCATACGACATCTCCGTCTTCGCGATCAAGGGCGAGGACAACGACACGTACTACTCGCACATCGAGGCGGCGGTCGACCACAAGCCGCAGCTGACGATGGACGACGGCGCCGACGTGATCGGCGTGCTGCACAGCTCTCATCGCGAGCAGCTCGGCGACATCATCGCCGGTATGGAGGAGACGACGACGGGCGTCATCCGCCTGAAGGCGATGGAGGCCGATAACGCGCTCGAGTTCCCGGTGATCGCCGTCAACGAGGCCAAGACGAAGCACTTCTTCGACAACCGGTATGGCACCGGCCAGTCGACGATCGACGGGATCATCCGCGCGACCAACGTGCTGATCGCCGGCGGCAAGTTCGTCGTCGCCGGTTACGGCTGGGTCGGTCGCGGCGTCGCGATGCGCGCCAAGGGCCTCGGCGCACACGTGATCATCACCGAGGTCGACCCGATGCGGGCGCTCGAGGCGCTGATGGACGGGTTCGAGGTGCTGCCGATGGCCGACGCGGCCAAGATCGGCAACATCTTCTGCACGGCCACGGGCGACAAGCACGTGCTTGCGCGTGAGCACATGGAAGTGATGCGAGACGGCGCGATCATCTGCAACACCGGCCACTTCAACGTCGAGATCGACATCCCGGCGCTGCGCGAGCTCGCGGTCGAGACGCGCGAGGCACGCAACTTCGTCGAGGAGTTCAAGCTCGCCGACGGCCGCAGGATCTTCCTACTCGCCGAAGGCCGCCTCGTGAACATCTCCGCTGCGGAAGGTCATCCCGCCCTGGTGATGGACATGAGCTTCGCCAACCAGGCCCTTGCGACGGAGTACGCCGTCCAGAACGCAAGCTCGCTCGAGAACAAGGTCTATCCGGTCCCGACCGAGATCGACGAGGAGATCGCCCGCCTGAAGCTCGCGACGATGGGTGTGACGATCGACCAGCTCACCGCCGAGCAGTCGAAGTACCTCGCCTCGTGGGACGAAGGGACCTGAGCTGACCGCCGCGAGCTGATGCTCGAACCTGAACGGATCGTTCGGCTCGAGACCGACGCCGTCGTCCTTCTCGACCAGCGCAAGCTGCCGCTCGAGGAGGTCGACGTCGTCTGCCGCACGGCCGCCGAGGTTGCCGACGCGATCAAGACCATGGTCGTCCGCGGTGCCCCGGCGATCGGGATCGCGGCCGCCTACGGCTATGTGCTCGCCGTCGCGAAGGGCGAAGAGCCGGCCGCCGCCGACGCGGTGCTCAGGCAGTCGCGCCCGACTGCCGTCAACCTCGCGTGGGCGCTCGACCAGATGCAGGCGTCGCCGACCTTCGACGCGGCCCGCGCGTTGCATCGCGAGGAGGTAGAACGGTGCCGCCGCATGTCGGCGCACACCGCGGCCCTGTTCGAGTCCGGCACGCGCGCGCTGACGCACTGCAATGCCGGCGGCCTCGCGACCGGCGGGTACGGCAGTGCGGTCGGGGCGTTGATCGCCGGCCGTGAACGCGGCGTGCTCGACCACGTCTGGGTCGACGAGACCCGCCCGCTGCTCCAGGGCGCGCGCCTGACCGCCTGGGAGCTCGAGACCGCCCACATCCCGCACGCGGTGATCGCCGATTCGGCCGCGGCCTCGTTGATGGCAGCCGGAGACGTCGATTGCGTGGTGGCCGGGGCCGACCGGATCGCTGCGAACGGCGACACGGCGAACAAGATCGGCACGTATTCGCTCGCCGTGCTCGCGCGCTACCACCAGATCCCGCTCTACATCGTCGCTCCGAGCTCCACCATCGACCGCGCCACGCCCAACGGTGCGGCGATCCCGATCGAGGAGCGCGACCCGGCCGAGGTAACCACGCGGTTCAGCGCGCGCAATCCTGCCTTCGATGTAACGCCCGCCGAATTGATCACCGCGATCGTCACCGAGTTCGGTGTGCACCGCGCGCCGTTTACTGCCTCGCTCGCAGAGACCGTCGGCACCGCGTGAAGGCACTGATCCTCGCGGCCGGGTATGCCACCCGCCTCCAGCCGCTGACGGACACCTGGGCGAAGGAACTCCTGCCCGTCGGCGGACGCCCGATCATCGACTCGATCGTCGAGAGCATCGAGGCAGTCGACGCGGTCGACGAGGTGCATGTCGTCACGAACGCTCGCAAGGCTCCGGCGTTTCTGCGGTGGGCCGAAGGTCGCGACGTCAGAGTGCACGACGACGGCACCAGGTCGAACGACGATCGTCTCGGCGCGGTCGGCGACATGAGGCTCGTGATCGAACGCGCCGAGATCGACGACGACCTGCTCGTGATCGCCGGCGACAACCTCTTCGACTTCAGCCTCGTCGAGCTCGTCGAGTTCTGGCGCGGCAAGGGCGTTGCGAGCGCGCTGGCCGTGCGCGACGTCGGCTCCCGCGAGCTGGCGCGTCGCTATGGAATCGTCGAGCTCGGCGCCGACGACCGCGTGGTCGCTTTCGTCGAGAAGCCCGACGATCCGCCTTCGACGCTCGCCGCCACGGCGGCGTATCTCTTCTCTCGCAGCCACGTTCCGCTGGTCGGCGAGTACCTCGACGCGGGGAACGCCCACGATCAGCCCGGACGGTTCGTCGCGTGGCTGCAAGAGCGTGAGCCTGTGTACGGCTGGCGCTCCGAAGGCGGCTGGTTCGACATCGGAGACCACGCGCAACTCCTCGAGGCCGACAACCGGCTGCGTTCCGCGCGTGGCCTGCCGACTCGCAGCGTCTACTCGCCGGAGTGAGACGCTGCAGGTAGCTCCTTCTGTCGCTTTCACGCTTTTCACAAAGCGGGCGCGAGCTAAGCGGCGCATTCTGATGCAGTGTTGACACGCAGTCGGCACAGACACGTAACGGTTCGATGGTTAGCGTCGTCGGCGTGGTTCTTCGAGCTGCTGCTTCCCTTGCGTTGCGCTTCGTGTCGTGGGCCTGGCGATGGTCTCTGCGCGGATTGCCGGCGCAGTTTGCGGCCGATCGCGCTTCCGCGGTGCGCGCGCTGTGGCGCTCCGACCGCCTGGCAGGTCGAGCGCTGCCGCGAGTGCGCCGGTCGGCGGCTCGCGTTCGTGAGTGCGGTCGCCGCGTTCGCCTACGCGGGACCTGCGCGGCCTTTCTTGCGTGCGTGGAAGGAGCACGGTCTCCGCCGCCTCGCACCTCTGGCGGCCGAGCTCGTCGCTGCGCGTGTGCCGAGGCCGAACGCCGATCTGATCACGTACGTCCCGCCCGACGCCGCGCGACAGTTGACGCGGAGCTGCCATCCGGCCGAGGCGCTGGCTCGGGAGCTCGGCCGGCTCTGGACTCTCGAGTGCGCGGAGCTGCTCGTCCGGTCGCGCCGCGCCGAACGCCAGGCTCTGCTGCCGAGGGCGAAGCGGCGGGCGAACGTCCAGGGCTCGTTCCGCGCCCCCAGCAGCGTCGCCCGCAGCAGCGTCGCCGGCAGGGTCGTGCTGATCGACGACGTCTACACCACCGGCGCGACCGCGAGCGCGGCTGCCTCTGCCCTGCGGGCGGTCGGCCCAGTACGCGTCGAGGTGATCACCTTCGCCCGGGCAGTGCGCTAACCTCAGGGCTCGGGATTGACCACCACCAAGGAGGCGGCGATGAGGCTTCAGGTGAAGGGCAAGAACGTGGAGGTCTCCCCATCGATGCGCGAGTACGCCGAGCGAAAGCTGGCGAAGCTGTCGAAGCAGCTCGCCGAGCCGACGCAGGTGGAGGTCGAGCTGTCCGAGCACAAGAACCCGTCGATCTCGGCGAGCCACGTGGCGGAGGGGACGATCTTCACCAAAGGGCCGACGCTGCGGGCGAAGGAATCCTCGCCGGACATGAAGGTGTCGATCGACCAGCTCGTCGACAAGCTCGAGCGTCAGGTGAAGCGCTACCGCGAGCGCCGCACCGTCGAACCGAGACGCCACGCCGACCACAACGGCGACGTCGCATGATGAGTCATCGCTCGCCGAAGACGCGCTGACTTGGGGCTCCTGCGGCGGCGTCAGCCGCTCCACCGCCGGCTCGCCGAGGCGGCCGACATCACCGGGCTCGACGGTCCGGCGCCTGCGCCGTCGCAGGCGGCGGAGCCACCTGGCTGGGACGGTGAGGCGAGAGGCGAGCCTGGCATCCACGGCGTCCCCAGAACCCGGCGGTGGGACGTCGTCGTCACTGCCGAGTCGCCGCTCCTCAAAGGCCCCGATGTTCATTTCGTCTCGCTGGCCGACCAGACGCTGCTCGTCGTCGAGGACGAGCCGGATGAGGGCATGACCCCGCTCGCCGATGCCGTCGACGCTGCGCTCTCGCCGCCGTACCGGGCCGAGGCGGTCCGCCGAAGCGCCGACACCTGGGCGGTCGCCGCCTCCCGGATCCAGGTCGAGGCGGTGCCGGGCCTGCACGGTGACGAAGCCGAGCTCGCTGTGACCCGCGAGGGTCGGACCCTGGAAGTCGACGGGCGGGCTGTCCTTGGTCGTTCCCCTGCACTCGAGCGGATCGGCGAGGCCCAAGCGAGCGAGTACGTGGTGCGCGCTCGGCGGCTGGACGGCGACCTCTGGGAGGTCGAGGCGACCGCACTCTAGGGCGGTACCCTGTCGCCATGCCCGCACTCGGTCAGTTCGAGAAGGCACTGCGCTTCGGCGAGGGCCGCCGCATGAAGCGGCTCGCCGAGCAGGCTGCCTATATCGCCACGCTCGAGCCCGACTTCCAGCGCCTTTCCGACTCCGAGCTGCTCGCGAAGACCGCCGAGTTCCGGCAGCGGTTCGCGGATGGCGAAGAGCTGGAGAACCTGCTCTTCGAGGCGTTCGCCGCCGTGCGCGAAGCGCGTTTCCGCGAATCGGAGCAGCGCATCTTCGATGTCCAGATGATGGGCGGCATCGTCCTTCACGAGGGCGACATCGCCGAGATGAAGACCGGTGAGGGCAAGACCTTCGTGGCCAGTATGCCTCTTTATCTGAATGGGCTCCCGGGCACGGGCGTTCACCTCGTCACGGTCAACGACTACCTCGCCCAGCGCGACGCCGAATGGAACAGGGGCGTCTTCGAGCGGCTCGGGATGAAGGTGTCGTTCATCGAGTCGGCGATGTCTTTCGAGGAGCGCAAGGCCGCCTACGACGCCGACGTCACCTATGGCACCAACTCGGAGTTCGGCTTCGACTACCTCCGCGACAACATGTCGATCAGCCTCGAGGGCGTCGTGCAGCGCGGCCATGCCTACGCGATCGTCGACGAGGTCGACTCGATCCTGGTCGACGAGGCGCGCACACCGCTGATCATCTCCGGCGAGCCGACGACTGCTGCGAAGACGTACTACGACTTCGCGCGGATCGTCAAGGGCCTCGACGGCGCGCAGTCGAAGGGAACCAAGCTCGAGGACGAGGCGCTGCAGCAAGAGCACGACTACCTCTACGACGAGAAGCACAAGACCGTTGCCCCGGGGGAGTCGGGGATCGAGAAGGTCGAGCGCGCTCTCGGAATCGAGAACCTCTACAGCCCGAACAACGTTCAGCTCGTCAACCATCTGATCCAGGCGTTGAAGGCGCAGGCGCTGTACAAGCGCGACGTCGAGTACCTGGTGCAGGACGGCGAGGTGAAGATCGTCGACGAGTTCACGGGCCGGATCATGGAAGGCCGCCGCTGGAGCGAGGGCTTGCACCAGGCGATCGAGGCGAAGGAAGGGGTGCCGATCCTCGAAGAGCACCAGACTCTCGCCACGATCACTCTGCAGAACTACTTCCGCCTCTACGAGAAGCTCGGCGGCATGACCGGCACCGCGAAGACGGAGGAGAAGGAGTTCGTCGAGATCTACGGGCTGAACGTGGTCGAGATCCCGACGAACGTCGAGGTCGCCCGAGACGACAAGAACGACATGATCTTCAAGACCGTCGAGGCAAAGTTCAATGCGGTCGTCGACGACATCAAGGAGCGCAACGAGAAGGGCCAGCCGGTGCTCGTCGGCACGATCGCCGTCGAGACCTCCGAGTACCTGAGCGAGCTGCTCAAGCGCAAGGGCGTTCCGCACAGCGTCCTGAACGCGAAGGAGCATGCGCGCGAGGCGGAGATCATCAAGGACGCGGGTCGGGTCGGCGCGGTCACGATCGCGACCAACATGGCGGGCCGAGGCGTCGACATCAAGATCGACGATCAGGTGCGTTCGCTCGGCGGCCTCTACGTCCTCGGTACCGAACGGCACGAGGCGCGCCGCATCGACAACCAGCTTCGCGGCCGTTCAGGCCGCCAGGGCGACCCGGGCGAGACTCGCTTCTACCTGTCGGGGATGGACGACCTCGTGCGCATGTTCGCCGGCGACCGCATCCACAACATCATGGAGCGCTTCAAGCTGCCCGACGACCAGCCGATGGAGGCCGGGATCCTCTCGCGCCAGATCGAGAACGCGCAGAAGAAGGTCGAGGAGCAGAACTTCGTCGCCCGTAAGAACGTCCTCAAGTACGACGACGTGATGAACGTGCAGCGGCAGGTGATCTACGAACAGCGAAACAGCGTCCTGCAGGGCGAGGACCTGAGCGAGGAGCTGCGCGAAGAGTGGCTGCCCGAGGTGATCTCCGACGTGGTCGCTGAGTACACGCTCGACGAGCTGACCGAGGAGTGGGATCTCGAGGGCCTCGTCGCCGCGATGGAGAACGTCTACGGCACGGGCGTCACCGCCGGCGAGCTCAAGGGCCTCGACCGCGAGGGGATCATCCAGGAGTTCCTCGACGACGCGCTCGACGCGTACGCCGAGCGCGAGAAGGAGCTCGACCAGATCCAGGAGGGCCTGATGCGCGACCTCGAGCGCTTCATCGTTCTGCAGACCGTCGACATTCGCTGGCGGGAGCACCTGGAGAACATGGACTACATGCGCGAGGGCATCCATCTGCGCGGGATGGCGCAGAAAGACCCGCTCGTCGAGTACCGCAACGAGGGCCATCTGATGTTCCAGGATTTGATCCATGGGATCCGGAGCGAGGTGGTGACGCTCCTCTTCCACGCTGAGGTGACGCCAGACGACCAGGCGGCGAACCAGCTGCACGCGCCCGCTGGTGCGAACGGCGGCGGCAACGGCGCGCTCAGCTACGAGCACGAGTCGCTCGCGGGCGCCGAGGCAATCCTTGCCGCCGGCACGTCGACCGCTGCGAGCGCCGGGGGTGGCTCGGTCGCGACGCCGGTCGCCCCGAAGCCGAAGGTCAACTCGGAGCTCGAGAACATCGGGCGCAACGAT
This sequence comes from uncultured Actinomycetes bacterium, assembly GCA_963847845.1. GTDB lineage: Bacteria > Actinomycetota > Thermoleophilia > Gaiellales > Gaiellaceae > PALSA-600. Next base: position 66,810 of record CAWKBI010000002.1, on the reverse strand, counting down.
CCTTGTTGGTGCGGTTCGGGCAAGAAGTACAAGAAGTGCCACGGCGCCTGACCGGCTCGGCGCTCACTCCGCCCGACCCGCCGCTCGCCGACGACCTGATCCGGCTCGAGCCGCTGACGGGCAAGCATGTAGGCCCGTTCGTCGAGATCGTGCGGGACGAAGACATCCAGCGCTTCACCTACATCCCGCGCAGCCCCGACCGGACCTTCGTCCGGGGCTGGATCGCGCGGTACGAGGACGCCTGGAGGACGGGTGGCCGTGCCGGTTTCGCGGCCATCGGCGCCGAAGGCGAGATTCTCGGCTTTGCCGCGATCGTCCAGCTCGACCTCGGCGCCCGTGAAGGCGAGATCGGCTATGCGATCGCAGCGCCGGCCCGAGGCCGCGGCGTGGCCTCGCGATCGCTTGCGCTGCTGACCAAGTGGGGGTTCGACGAGCTGGGTCTCGTGCGGCTCGAACTGAGGATCGACACCGACAACACCGGCTCCGAGCGCGTCGCCGAGCGGAACGGCTACCACCGCGACGGCGTCCTGCGCTCGAAGCACTTCAAGGAGGGCATCCGGACCGACGTCGGCATCTGGTCACGTCTCCGGGATGACCAGGCTTAGTAGTGTCCTGGGCTGTGAGCGGCGCAGAACGTCGGCTGCTCGTCCGTGAATGGTCTCTCTCCGCCGTCGTGGCGGTCGCGATCGCGGGCGTGCTCTTGTGGCTCGGGCCCCCCGGAGTCGATCTCGCAGCCCACGCGTACCAGCGGACGTTCTTGCTCCAGCACGGCTTCGCGGTCTGGAACAACTTCTGGTACGCGGGCCGCTACTCGTTCGTCACGTACAGCTTCGTCTACTACCCGCTCGCGGCGGTGCTCGGGATCAAGCTGCTCGCGCTGGTCTCGATCGGGGTCGCCGCGCTCGCGTTCGCGCTCGTCGTCTGGCAGGAGTGGGGTCCGAAGGCACGCTTCTCGAGCCGCACGTTCGTGATCCTCTGGCCGGGGATCGTTCTCTCGGCAGCGTTCCCGTTCGCGCTCGGCGCGATGTTCGCGCTGCTCGCGATCGTCGTGCTGCAGCGAGGACACCGACGCAGCTTCGCGGTGCTGCTCTTCCTGACGTTGCTTGCCAGCCCGCTCGCCCTCCTGCTGCTCGTGCTCGTACTCGCGGGCGGTGCGCTCGGGCCGGCTCCGCGTCGCGCGACGGTCGTCGTGATCGCACTCGCGGTCGGGCTGGAGCTCGCTCTCCGGCGCCTCTTCCCCGAGCAGGGTCAGTTTCCCTTCAGCGTCGCCGACCTCGTCCCAGGCCTCGTCTTCGGCCTGCTCGGGATCGCAGTTACCGCGCGGGTTCCCGGCGCCAAGCGCCTCTTCGGCCTCTTCTCGGTGTTCCTCGCCGCCATGCTGGTCGCCTTCGTGATCCCGAGCGACCTTGGAGCGAACGTCGAGCGGCTCAAGTTCATGGCGATCCCGCTTGCGCTGCTCGCCGCGACGGTCGCCCCGAAGCGTGTCCTGCTCACGATCCCGCTCGTCGCCGTCGGCGGGTTCTGGAACATCTCCGCGCTTGCCCACACCGCTCGGGCCGCCGGCGCCGACCCGGCACACAGCGCTGTGTATTGGCAGCCGGCGATCAACTACCTGCGGCACAACCTGACCCCGTCCTACCGGGTCGAGGCCGTCGACACGATCGAGCACTGGCCCGCCGCTTATTTGCCGGACGCGGGCATCCCGATCGTGCGCGGCTGGTACCGGCAGAACGACTTCCCTCAGAACGAGCTGCTCTACGACCGGAACCTCGCAGCCCGCGCCTACGAATCCTGGTTGCGCGGGCTCGGCGTTCGCTACGTCCTACTCTCCGACGCCCCGCCGGACTACAGCTCGCGCGGCGAGGCCGCGTTGATCCGCTCCGGCCGCTCCGGGTTGGCGAGGGTGTTCACCAGCGCTCACGTGCAGATCTACGAGGTGCCCCACCCGCAGCCACTCGTCACCGGCAAGGGCGAGGCGAACGTGCTCTGGCTGTGGCCGACCCGGCTCGTCTTCTCCGTCTCCGCCCCCGGGCGCTACCGCGTCAAGCTCCGGTGGTCGCCGTACTGGACGACGACACAGGGCTGCGTCTGGCGAGGCCCCGACGGAACCGTGCGTCTGCAGGCGACGCGGCCCGGCCTCGTGCAGCTCGGAGTCGACCTGAACGTCTCGCGGGGGCTCGAAACGCTGACCGGGCTGAGCCCGCGGCGTGTCTGCGCCGAATAGCCGAGGTACGATCCACGAGCGATGACCGACGACGTCAGATCACTCACGGACCAGCTCGACGAGCTCGGGACCCAGCTCGACTGGGTCCGGGAGTACCTTTGACCCCGCTCTACTCGAACGTCGCGTCGTAGAGCTCGAAGAAGAGATGAACGCACCCGGTTTCTGGGACGACCAGAACCGGGCGGCAACCGTCTCGTCGGAGCACGCTCGCGCCTCACGGAAGCTCGAGGGCTACAACGCGCTGGTTCGCGACTACGACGACGCTCGAGAGCTCGCCGCGATGGACGCGGGCGAACTCGAGGGTGAGATCGCTGCCGCGCTCGCGCCGCTTCGCCGCGAGCTCGATCGGCTCCAGGAGGCGGCGCTCTTCAACGGCGAGTACGACGCCGGCGACGCGGTGGTCACGCTCCAGTCGGGTACGGGCGGGACCGACGCGCAGGACTGGGCCGAGATGATGCTGCGGATGTACGAGCGCTGGGCGGCCGAATCGCGGCTTCAAGGTCGAGCTGCTCGAGGCGAGCCCGGGCGAGGAGGCCGGCTTGAAGTCGCGCGACGTTCACCGTGGCTGGTGAAAACGCGTACGGGATCCTCAAAGCCGAGCGTGGCAAGCACCGTCTCGTGCGGCTGTGCCCGTTCGACCAGGCGCACAGGCGGCATACCGCGTTCTCGACCGTGATCGTCGCGCCGCTACTACCGGTCGACGCCGACGTCGAGATCGACGACGGCGACCTGAAAATCGACACGTACCGCGCGCAGGGTGCGGGCGGCCAGCACGTGAACAAGACCGACAGCGCCATCCGCATCACGCATCTGCCGAGCGGAATCGTCGTGCAGTGCCAGAACGAACGCTCGCAGTCGGCGAACAAGCAGACCGCGATGCGGGTGCTGAAGTCCCGGCTGTCGAGAAGGCGGAGGAGGAGCGGGAGGCGACTGATGGCGAAGGAGCGGGGTGGCGCCGCCGACACAGGGTTCGGCGGCGAATCGATTCGTTCAGCTACGTGCTCCATCCATACCAACTCGTAAAGGACGCGCGCACCGGCCATGAGACCGGCAACACCCAGGCGGTACTCGACGGCGACCTCGATCCGTTCATTCACGAGTACTTGCTCGCCAGGGCCGCCGGAAAGATCGTCTAGAGGGTGAGGTACACTGGCGGCACACCTTCGCACCCGGGCGCCTCGCCTCCGACGCGCCCGTTCGATTGCCGTGTTGGAAACGCAAGTGACAGCCACGCCCACGACGGTCACTCGTCGACGCAGCTGGTCGCCCGACTCTGCGCCCGGGCGCGGCGTCGATGATCGTGTTCGACTCGGTGACGAAGATCTACGAGCCGGATGTCGTCGCGCTCCGCGACGTGACGTTCCACATCGACAAGGGCGAGTTCGTGTTCATCGTCGGCGCATCGGGATCGGGCAAGTCGACGCTCGTACGGCTGCTGCTTGAAGGAGCTCGACGCGACGAGCGGCAAGATCGTGATCGGCGGTCGCGACCTCGCGCGCCTGAAGCGCTCGAAGGTGCCGATGCTGCGCCGCAACATCGGCTGCGTCTTCCAGGACTTCAAGCTGCTGCCGAGCCGCACCGCGGCCGAGAACGTCGCCTACGCGCTCAAGGTGCAGGGCGAGAGCAGCGCGTCGATCCGCAAGAAGGTGCCCGAGGTGCTTGCGATGGTCGGCCTCTCCCACAAGATGAACTCGCTCCCCGACGAGCTCTCCGGCGGCGAGCAGCAGCGCGTGTCGATCGCGCGCGCGTTCGTCAACCATCCGCCGCTCCTCGTCTGCGACGAGCCCACCGGGAACCTCGACCCCGACACCTCGGTCGGGATCATGCAGCTCCTCTACCGCATCAACCGCAGCCGGCACGACGATCCTGATGGTCACCCACGACCGCGAGATGGTCGACAAGATGCGCAAGCGCGTGATCGCAGCTCGAAGACGGCCGCCTCGCCCGCGACGAGCGGCGCGGAGGCTACGGGCGAGTGGCCGGCCGTTGTCAGGCTGCTCGTCTCCGAGGCCTGGCGCACGCTCGGCGCGAACCTCTCGACGACGTTCGCGGCGATGATGACCGTGCTGATCGGCATGTTCCTGCTCGGGCTGTTCATCGCGCTCGGGTCCTGGACGGTCTCGTGGTCGAACCACGTCAAGCGCGAGCTCGTCGTCAAGGTCGACTTCGTAGCCGCAAGTGACGGCGGTCGCAGAAGAACGACGTCGCGCGCATGCTGCAGCAGAACCAGTTCGTGAAGCACTCGGCACCGAACGGCGGCATCAAGTACGTCTCGAAGGAGCAGGCGCTCGCGAACGATGAAGAAGCGCTATCCGGAGCTCGTCAAGAACCTGCCGTCAACCCGCTCCGCGACTCGCTCGAGGTGACGCCGAACAAGCGCCGAGAACGTCGACAAGCTCTACAACTCGATCGTCCTGCCGAAGAAGCCGCCCGGCGTCGACCGCGTGCTCGACGGCAAGCAGCGTCTCGCACCGCATCCTGCAGGTCGCGCACGTGATCGAGGTGGTCTTCACGATCGCGACGGTGATCCTGCTCGATCGCCGCTGTCGATGCTGATCGCGAACACGATCCGTCTCTCGATCTTCTCGCGGCGGCGTGAGATCGAGGTGATGAAGCTCGTCGGGGCGACGAACTGGTTCGTCCGCGGTCCGTTCATGATCGAAGGTCTGCTCCTGCGGCCTTGGCGGGGCCGATGCTCGCGGTGTTCTTCCTCGTGCTCGGCAAGGAGATCGCGCTGCCCGCGATCCTCCCACGCATCTGTCCGAGCGACCCCGACGTGCACGCGCTCGCCTTCCCGCTCACGGCGCTGATCCTGGTCGGGATGGGCCTCGCGCTCGGTGCGCTCGGCTCGGGCCTGACGCATCCGCCGCTTCCTCAGGGTCTAGAGGCTTGATGTGAACTTCGCGCCCCATTCCACACCAAGCCTCTAGAGCTCCTCTGGCCGCGTCCACTCGCGTCGTCGTCGAGGTCGGGCGCCGCGGCAAGCTGCTCGTCGGCGAGCCGTACTTCACGCCGGGCGTGCCGATCATGCTCGAGTCACAAGGGCGCTCGGCGATCTCCGACCGCGGCGACCTCGCCGTCGTGCGCACCGGCCGCGGCCGTGCGCACGTCGAGCGGAGCCTCGGCCCTGCCAACGCGATCGAGAACGTGCTCGAGGCGCTGCTCGTCGAGCAGGGCGCGCGGCGCCGATTCGAGCCGTACGACGCTCCGCGAGCCGAGCCTCGACGGCCGCGTCGACCTGCGCGACCTGATCGACCTCACGATCGACCCCGAGACGGCGAAGGACTTCGACGACGCGCTCTCGTTCCGTCGCGAGGCCGACGGGATCCGCGCCTGGGTGCACATCGCCGACGTCTCGTACTTCGTCGCCGGCCGGCACGCCGCTCGACCAGGGCGCCGCGCGGCGCGCCTTCTCGACCTACGTTCCGGGGCTCGTCGCGCCGATGCTGCCGCACGAGCTGCCGACGACGCCTGCTCGCTGCGGCCCGCACCAGGACCGGCTCTGCGTGACGGTCGAGATGCCGCCGGGCGGCGAGCCGCTCTTCTACCGCTCGGTGATCCGCTCGGACGCGCGGCTCACCTACGGCGAGGCGGAGCGGCGCGAGGCGCCGCCGGCAGATCCTCGAGCAGCTCGACCTGGCGGGCGAGCTCGCGACGGCGCTGCGCGAGGCGCGGTTCGCGCGCGGCGCGCTCGAGGTGACGACGCCGGAGATCGTGTTCCGCTTCGAGGGACGGCCGCGTCGCCGACGCGTGGCTCGAGGGCGAGCCGCACGCGCACATGCTCGTCGAGGAGCTGATGCTGCTCGCGAACGAGCACGTCGCCGGCGTTCCTGCCGGCCGCAACCGCGAGGCGCTCTACCGCGTGCACGAGCGGCCCGACCCGCAGGCGATCTCGCTCCTGCTCGCGAAGCTCACCGACGCTCGGCGTGCCGACGCCGCCGGTGCCGGACGTGCTGTCGCCGCAGGCCGGCGGCCGAGCTCGCCGGTGAGATCTCCGCAGCTCGTGACGGCGTACGTCGCGCAGTCCGGCCGGGGCCGGGAGGCGTTCCCCGCGCTCGTGCTGCGCGCGCTCAAGCAGGCGCGCTACGACCCGCGGAACCTCGGCCACTCCGGGCTCGCGAGCCCGGCGTACTGCCACTTCACCTCGCCGATCCGGCGCTACCCCGACCTCGTCGTCCACCGCGCGCTGCTGCGCGAGCTCGGCCTCGGCGACGACCCGCTGCCGGACGAGCTGCCGAGCTCGCCGAGCACACCTCCGAGCGCGAGCGCGAGGCGGCGAAGATCGAGTACCTCGCGGACGAGATCTGCCTCGCGTGGCTGCTCGAGGACCGGCTGCGCGAGCGCGGCTGGGAGGAGCCGTGGGAGGGCGAGATCATCGGCCTGATCGGCTCCGGCCTGTTCGTGCGCTTCGGCGAGGTGTTCGAGGGCTTCCTGCCGGCGCGGCGGCTGCAGGGCGAGTTCTTCGAGCTGAACGACCGGCACGGCGCTCGCCGGCCGCCCGCCGGGAAGTGCCTACCGGCTCGGCGACCCGCTCGAGGTGCGCGTCGAGTCGATCAAGGGCGAGGGCAAGGTCGAGCTCGCTCTGCGGTCAGATCAGGCGCCGCTCGGCGCCCAGCGCGTCAGCTCGTGCCGCGACGAGAGCTGCAGCTTGCGCAGCACGCTCGAGACGTGGCTCTCGACCGTCTTCACCGAGAGGTGCAGCCGCGCCGCGATCTCCTTGTAGCGATAGCCGCGCGCGATCAGCTGCAGCACCTCGCGCTCGCGGGCGGTCAGCTCGTCGAGCTCCGCGTCCGCGCCCACGCGCTCGCCCGCGCGGAACGCGTCGAGGACGAACCCCGCGAGCCGCGGCGAGAACACGGCGTCGCCGTCGCGCCACCCGCCGACGGCGTCGGCCAGCTCGTCGCCGGAGATCGTCTTCGTCACGTAGCCGCGCGCGCCGGCGCGGATCACGCCGATCACGTCCTCGGCCGCGTCCGAGACGGACAGCGCGAGGAACTTCACGCCCGGCCGCTCGAGCGAGACGCCCGCGATCACCGCCTCGCCGCCGCCGTCGGGCAGGTGCACGTCGAGCAGCACGACGTCGGGGTCGGCCTCGAGGATCAGCGGCACCGCCTCGGCGACGCTACCGGCCTCGCCGACGATCTCGACCTTCGCCGAGCTCGCCGCGCACGCCGGCGCGGAAGAGCTCGTGGTCGTCGACCAGAACGACGCGCGCGCGTCATGCCTGCCTCCTGGCAATCGTCAGCTCGACCTCGGTGCCCTCGCCCGGCGCGGGACGACGATCGCCGCCGTGCCGCCCGCGCGCGTCATGCCGGCCCTCGATCGACTCCGCGAGGCCGCGCCGGTCCGCCGGGACCGCGGCGCGGTCGAAGCCGGCGCCGCGGTCGCGGACGAACACGCGACGCGCGCGGCGTCGGCCTCGGCGTAGACGGAGATCTCGTCCGCGCCGGAGAACTTGGCCGCGTTCGCCATCGCCTCGCGGGCGGCGAGCACCAGCTGCGCGCACGCCGTCGTCGAGCTCGGCAGTCGCCGCCGCTCGCGAGCTCGATCCGCACGCCGTGCAGCTCCTCGATCTCGGCGGCTGCCTCGGCGAGCGCGCCCTCGAGCGTGTCGCGCCTGTACGCCGCGTGCCGTAGAGCCAGCTGCGCAGCTCGCGCTCCTGCCGGCGCGCCAGCGAGGCGACGCGCCGCGGGTCGTCGGCGTGGCGTTGCACGAGCGCGAGCGTCTGCAGCACGGAGTCGTGGACGCGCGCGGCGACCGGCGGCTCGCTCCGAGCCAGCGCGCCTGCGCTCGGCCCGCTCGGCGGCGAGCTGCCAGAGCCACGGGGCCGAGCACGAGCACGAGCGTGCCGGCGATCGCCCCTGGGGCGACGAAGGAGCCGGATGCGCCGAGATGGCCGAGCAGGATCACCGCGCCCGCGGTCGTGAGTGCGATAGCTGCGACCGGCAGCGAGCCTCCGGGGCGGAGCGAGCCACCGCGGGCGGCAGCCACTGCCGCGCCGCCCAGGATGAGGGCCGCGCCGATCAGCGCGGTGCCGGACATCCCGAGTGCGACGAGCAGTGCGAGTATTGCGGCGACCGCCAGCCCGGTTGCGACGATCGGGCGGCGTCCGTGCGAGTGAGCCCAGAGGGCGAAGTAGAGGAGGATTCCCGCACCGCCTGCGAGAGCGAGCAGCGAGAAAGCGAGCCGGATGAGCGTCGCGTCGACGCGAAGCGCCGACGCGAGCCCCCCGCAGACTCCCGCGATCACGCGGTCGTGCTCACTCCGTTCGAGCGGAGGTGCCGCGAGCGAGCTCACCCTGCTCGCACCACATCGATCCGGCCGGCCCCGACGGTCGCGTCGATCACGATCCCGCCTCCGGTGCCTGTGTGGAGGTCGGCGTTCCGTCCGTTGTCGTGGCGACGGAGGACATAGACGTCACCGACCTTCGCGTGTGCGTTGACCGTCACCGAAGCGGTCGCGGGGACGACGACCTTCAGCTCGCCGATCCCGACCTTGGCGCGTACCCGGACAGGCGTGTCGGGCGAGACGTGCGAGAGGTCGATCCCGAGTTTGCCGATCCCGACTTCGTAAGCGGGCAGGACGGCCGCTGCCGTTGCCGGCTGGTACGCGTGGTCGCCGATCCCGTCGGAGAAGCTGACGTCGAACCAGGCGAAGGCGACGACGATCGCCGTCACGACCCCGATCGCGAGGAACGAGGTGATCGCTCCAAGCACGATCGCGACGCCGGCGGCCACGCTTGGTCTCCTGGCTTGCCCAGAGGATCGTCAGGCCGGCGATCAGGATCAGGACCCAGCCCGCTCCCGCGGCCGGCCAGAGGTCGCCGCGGGAAAGCAGGACGGCGAGCGCGACTGCGGCCAGGCCAAGCCCGATCAGCGGGGCGGGGCGCTGGCTCCGCTCGGAGAGGATCTTGGCCGCGATCGACTGGCGGCCCTCGACGGGCATCACCAGCACTGCGGCCAGATAGACGAGGATTCCGGCTCCGCCGAGCAACGTCAGGACGACGAAGCCGAGCCGGAAGACGGACGGGTTGATGTCGAAGTAGCGACCGAGGCCGCCGGCGACGCCGGCGACGAGCCGCTGGGATGAACTGCGCTCGAGGCGCTTGATACCTGCTGTGTGTGTTGTGTGTTCGCTCATGTCTCGAGATTGCCGGTCGAGGGTCGCTGCCGCTATCCGGCATCACCCTGGTCCGACCCTCAACGCTACTCTCGCTCTTGGGCACTGATGACCGAGAAGCGGATTGCAGACAACCGGCGGGCTCGCCATGACTACCAGCTGCTCGAGCGGATCGAGGCCGGGCTTGTCCTGACGGGTACGGAGGTGAAGTCGCTCCGGGACGGCCGCGTGACGCTGGCGCAGTCGTATGCGGACATCCGCGACGGCGAGGCGTGGCTGCACGGCGTCGAGATCTCCACGTACGACCACGGAAACCGGTCGAACCACGAGCCGGTGCGGCCACGGAAGCTGCTGCTGCACCGCCGGCAGATCGAGTCGCTGAACGCTCAGATCCGTGAGAAGGGCCTGACGATCGTGCCGACGCGCCTCTACTTCAAGGACGGTCGCGCCAAGGTCGAGCTCGCCGTCGCACGAGGCAAGGAGACCCGGGACAAGCGGCGCGATGTGGTCGAGCGCGACATGAAGCGGCAGATCGACCGCGAGCTGAAGAGCCGCCGGTAGGCCGGATACTCTGGCGTCAGTGCGGATCGCCGGGGTTGTTGCAGCCGTTCTCCTGATGCTCGTGCTCGTGATGGGCGCGAGAGCTACGCCGAATCTCGCCCCGGCACAGCTGACTCTCCAGCTCGCCGACGTGCCGGGCGCTCAGGTGACGAGCCAGGGACCGGTGCACGAGAAGAACTACGTTGCTGCGTACCAGCGCTCGTTCACGTTCAAGGCTCCGAGCGGAACGTCAGGCATGCGCTACGTGCAGTCGGAGTCGCTGGTCGCTGCGACGGTCGCGCGTGCTGCGACGGCGGTCAGCCAGGTGCGGACGGCGTTCGCGTCGAAGATCGGGCGGGCGGCATTCGCAGCCGAGGTGGCGAAGAGCCTGAAGGTCACGCGCACTGCGGTGAAGCTGGCGCCGGTGCGGCTGCCGCACGTCGGCGATCACGCTGCCGAGCTGCCGCTGAGCGTCCAGACGGCGCGCGGGCGCGTCTACGAGAGCGTTCTCTACGTGCAGCTCGAGCGCGTGGTCGGGGTGTTCGTGATCGCCGGGACACGTCCGATCGCCGAGGCGGACAGCCGGCGTCTTGCGGTTGCTTCGATCGTGCGTGTGAACAAGGCGCTGACCCCGCAGCTGTACCGTGTCCCCAGGATCACAGGCAACACGCAGCCGGGCGAGACCCTGACTGCGGACACCGGGATCTGGGACTCGATCGCGACCTTCAGCTACCAGTGGCAGCGGTGCGACGGAGCCGGCGCCAACTGCGTCGACGTCCCCAGCGCGACCTCGCGCACGTACCCGGTCGTTGCGGCCGACGTCGACTTTGCGCTCCGAGTCGAGGTGACGGCGGCGAACCGCTTCGGCGCTGCCGTCGCCGACTCCGCGCCGACCGAAAAGGTCACCGCGCCGCCGCCCCCGCCGCCGATTCCTGGCCCGTGACCGCACCCAGGGCGACGGGGATCTGCCCAACGGGATGCCTAGCCGCTCGGTGTTCGACGAAGCGACACTCGACGAGCCGCCACGAGAGCTCGGCCAGCCCGAACGAGGCGACGATCAGCAGAGCTGCCATCGGCCACGTGCGACCGCCCCAGAGGACGGTCGCGTAGGCGAGGGGGCTGCTCCAGAGGTAGATCGCGTACGACCGCCTGCCCGCATAACGGAGCCACGGCAGCGCAAGAGCCCGACTCAGGGCGGATGCGCCCGACGAGATGAGCGCGGCCGTTGCGAAGCACGTCACGATTACGGCGCACGGCACCAGCGGGGCGCGGTCGTCGGGAACGAGGAGGGCACAGGCGACGATCGTCGCGAGCCCGGCACCACCGAGCCGAGTGGCCCAGCCGGTGGGCGGACGGATAGCCACGGCGGCTCCCACAAGCAGACCGAGACCGCTCGTCGGCGACGAGAAGTAGACGAAGTCCCGCTGTCCGCGCAGAGCAGAGATCAGAGTGATCAGCAGGCTGAAGGCGATCCCGGCGAGCACGAGGCGCCAGAGCGCTCGCTCAGGGTTCTTGCGCTCGGCTGCGACAGCGATCAGCACGGTCGGCCAGACGAGGTAGAACTGCTCCTCCACGGAGAGCGTCCAGAGATGTCCCATCCCGGTCGGAGTCGGGACGTCGAGCGCGAGCAGCCAGTTGAAGAGCAGGGTGAACGCTCCGACGACCGGCACGAAAGCGAGCGCGATGCCGGCGTGGGGCGACGAGGTGCCGAGGCGCTCCACGGGCAGGATGCCGGTGATGGTCACGAACAGCCAGACGGCGAGGAGAACGGCGAGCGCAGGCAGCAGCCTGCGGACGCGCCGCCGGTAGAACGCCCTGCGGTCGATCCTGCCCGTACCGCGCTGCTCGCGGAGCAACAGGCGGCTGATCAGGTAGCCGGAGAGTACGAAGAAGACGTCCACGCCGAGCCAGCCGCCTGGCAGCAGCCGGCTGTCCGCAGGCAGGAGCCGCCCCGGCGTCGCCACGTGGTAGAGCAGCACGAGCAGGACCGCGATCCCGCGGATGCCATCCAGCCGCAGATCGCGACCCTCGGACGGACGGGTCTGGGGCACAACGGCTCTATCGGCAGGCGCGCGGTGCGCCTGAATGGCCGACCCGGTGCCGGCTGCCGCAGCGAGGAGTACAATGAGCGCAACAAAACATACGGGGGCGCCATGGCTTCGACGTGGTCGGTTCTCCGGGTGAGCTGCAAGCGGAGGTCTCCGGTCGGCCTCCTAAAACAACCGGAAACAAACGCAAGTGCGGATTCAAACCTCGCACTCGCTGCCTAAGTCCTAGCGACTTAGACCAGCGTGTCGCCCCGGGCGTGCCTGCCGCCCGGATGCGGCATCAACTAGCGGGCTCGGCGCCAAAGGAAAGCCACTCGCCGGCGGCGCGACATTTCAGGAGGGCTAGCTCGACGGTAGGTCGGTCGCCAACCGGCCGGCGAGCGAAAGTAAAGGGCGACCTAGGCTTGTAGACGCTCATTCCGGTGCGTCCGCGGACGCGGGTTCGATTCCCGCCGCCTCCATTCGGTCGGTTCGGTACGAAGCGGTGCGAGAAATCGCGCTGTGCAGGTGGAAAGCCTGCGCAGGACTGCGAAGAGTCGCGCACGGAAAAGCGCCTGTTTGCGACCGGAGCTGACAGGCCGGGTCGCGCTCGGGTAGCAAAATCGCTGGCGATGGGTCGCATGCGACCCGTAGTCGTTCGGCGTCGCTCGCAGGAGCGGCTGTGAAGAAGCAGCGCCGTGTGCTGTCCGGTCAGCTCGGTCTGTTCGAGGCGAGGTCGACGGAACGACGACGCGTGCCGTATCGGCACGTGTACACCAGGGAGGAACTGGCAGCGTTCCAGCGCACTCTGAGTCTGCTTGCGGAGATCAGGGGCGAGCTAGATCCTGAGGTTCGCTGGTGCCCGGGGGACTGCGGGAAGCTGATCCGCCGAGAGCGGCGGTCGTGCGGTCGGCGTTGGTGTAACTCGGTGCGTCCGTCGTGGGCGTCGTCTTTCCGATCCGTGATTCACGCGGCGATGGACTCGTATTGCGCTATGTATGGCTCCGAGGCGAAGTTGCTCCAGGGGGTTCTTACGTGCACGGCACAGCCGTGGTGGTGGGATCGTTCGAGGTGTCAGCACGGCGCGGAGGTCGCGTGTTCCGGGCCGCGTGGATGTCGGGTGCTTGAGTCAGTCGCGGAGGAACAGAAGCGACTCTGGTCATCGCGTCGGCGTGACACGCTAAACCAGGCGAGGACGGCGGCGGTTAGGCAACTTAAGCGCGAGGGTTGGTCCGCTGATCGGTGGCCGACGCTCCTGCTGTGGGTTCTGGAGGATCAGTCCCGGGGCGTGCCACATCTGCACTTCGTGCTCGGGCACACGACGAGCATCGAGACGGCGTTTGCGCGGGAGTTCTTCCGGGCTCTGAAGGCAGCGGCTTACATGCAGGGGCTAGGACACACGTCCACTTACGAACGGGCCGTGCTCGAGCAGGGCAAGTACGAGGCAGGGCGGCTCCGTCACTACATATCGAAGCTCTCGCGGTACCTCGCGAAAGGGGAGGGTTCGGAGGAGTTCCTGTTGCGTCATACGGGTGAGCGGGTGTTTTACGTGGCTCCGTGGCTGAGCGCGCTCTCGGGCGTGACGATGACGATCGCCCGGCTCTCGCGACGCGTGTGGGCGGCGCGTAGGGGCTACTGCGGCATGCCTAAGATGACCGTTGAGCAAAAGGGGCTGGTGGAGCGGTTACTCGATCCGGTGTTGGCTGCGCCGAATGCTCCGTGACGAATCGAAAGCTTCGGTAGGGCTTCCAGACGTGAGGACGCTCGCACAGCAGACCGTTCTCCCGGCTTCGGCGGAAGGATGCTGGATGGGGTGGGATCATTGGTGTGTGCGCGAGCTTCCGAGCGGGACGGTTACGTTTCTTTTCACTGACATCGAGGGGTCTACGCGCCTGCTGCACGAGCTTGGCTCCTCCTACGTCGATGCGCTCGCGGAGCACCGTCGGGTGATTCGGGAGGCGTTCGCCCGCCACGGCGGAGTTGAGGTCGATACGCAGGGCGATGCGTTCTTCGTGGCCTTCGGGCGTGCGCAGGACGCGCTGGCCGCCGCGGCGGAGGCGCAGGTCGCGCTTTCAGAGGGGCAGGTCAGAGTCCGGATGGGTGTCCACACGGGCGAGCCGGTCGTCACCGACGAGGGCTATGTCGGCTTGGACGTTCACCGCGCGGCACGCATCGCCGCTGTCGGCTACGGCGGGCAGGTGCTCGTTTCACAGTCGACTCGCGACCTTGTTCAGTCGTCCGATCTACGCGACCTCGGCGAACACCGCCTGAAGGATCTGACCGCGCCGGAGCACCTCTACCAGCTCGGCCGCGCCGACTTCCCGCCGCTTCGCAGTCTGAACGCCTCGAACCTGCCGGTCGCTGCGACACCGCTGGTCGGTCGCGAGCGGGAGCTCAAGGATCTGGTCTGCCTCTTGAGGGAAGGCCCCCGGGTCGTCACAGTGACTGGGCCGGGCGGTGTCGGCAAGACCCGGCTTGCGCTGCAGGCTGCGGCTGAACTGGTTGGTGCGTTCGCCGGAGGTGTGTTCTTCGTGCCGCTTGCCTCGCTGCTCGACGCGGACCTCGTCCCCGCGACGATCGCCTCCACCCTCGGCGTTCGTGAGCTTGCCGACCTCGGCGATCGGGAGGCACTACTGGTGATCGACAACGTCGAGCACCTGCTGGACGCGGCACCCGGGCTCGCAGAGCTCGCCGCAGCCGCACCGACGCTCAAGTTGCTTCTCACGAGCAGGTCGCCATTGCGAATCAGTGGCGAACAGGTCTACCCCCTCGATCCGTTGCCTGCCGACGATGCAATTGAGCTTTTCGCGGCACGCGCCCGCGCCGTCGTGCCGACGTTCGTACCCGATGCAGCGAGCCGCGAGATCTGCCGACGGCTCGACGGGCTACCGCTCGCGCTGCAGCTTGCCGCAGCGCGCCTCCGTTCCCTCGACACCGCCAGCCTCCTTGAGCGCCTCGACCGCCGGCTGCCACTCCTGATCGGCGGGCTGCGGGATGCCCCGGAGCGTCAGCGTACGCTGCGTGCGACGATCGAATGGAGCTACGACCTCCTCGACCCGAGCCTTCAGGAGGCGTTCAAGCGGCTCGCGGTATTCCCTACCTTTTCACTTGAAGGCGCGGAGACCGTTGCGGATGCCGATTTCGACGTCGTCGACGGGCTCGTCGAGGCAAGCCTTCTCGTCCATTCCGGCAGCGGCCGCTACCTGATGCTCGAGACCATTCGCGAGCTTGCGCTAGAACTGCTCGTCGAGAGCGGCGCCGACGCGGAGACACGAAATCGGCTCCTCGAGTTCCTGACGGACATCGCCGCCCGCGCGAACCTGAATATCGAGGCGAACGGGCCGATGCGACACGACCTCGTCATTCCCGAGCGCGACGGAATCCGCGCCGCCCTCGAGTGGGCGGTCGAGCACGAGCCGGCTTCCGGATTACGACTCGCTCTCAACCTCGAAAACTACTGGGTCAGCTCGGTCGATCCGCGCGAAGGGACTCGGTGGATCGAGGCGCTCCTCAACGCAGAGGAGCCGCCAATCGAGCTTCGCGCGCTGGCACTGCGGGCACTCGGCAACTGTGCGGCCATCTCGGGAAACCGAATCAAGGCGAGAGATCTCTACGAACGAAGTGCCGCCCTGTATGCCGACCTCGGCGACGAGCTCCGCACGGCCATCAGTCTCTACCGCGTCGCGACGCACACACCCGATCCGCAGGCCCGGCGCACGCTCAACGACCGAGCACTCACTCTCTTTCGCCGCGCCGGTTTCAAGAAGGGCGAAGCTCAGTCGCTGACCCTGCTCGCCGGCCTCGAGCGACAACAAGGTTCGCTCGAGCGCGCTGCGAAGCTCATCGAGCAAAGCATCGCCCTCTGTCGCGAGACCGGATTCAGCTGGTGGCAGCAGTCGAACCTGAACTTCCTCGCGACCGTTCAGCTCGAGCTCGGCCGGCGGGCCGAGGCGGCAACTTCGGCCGCGGAGGCGCTCCGTATCGCCGAGTCGCTTGATGATCGCTCGTCGAAGGTCGGAAACCTCGTCCTGGTTGCTCGAATCGCATTGACGAAGAACGACGCGCTCGCCGGCCGCCTCTGGGGCGCGATCGAAGCGGAAATGGAGCGATCACCGGTCGCCTCCTGGGCCGCGGAGCACGACGACTTCGCGCGGCCGCTGCTCGCGCGCGGAGGCGATGCGTTCGACCGCGGCTATGCCGCCGGACGCGAGCTCGCCCTCCCCGAGGCAGTCGCGCAGGGGTGCGCCTGGGCCGACCGTCTGAGTCGCGAGCGCTCGTGAAATACCGCCCCGGCCCACCAACCGCCGAGGATCTGGGCCGGAGGTGCAGGTACTGCGGACAGACGTCCCTGCGCGAGGCGTTGCATCACGCGGACGAGTCCCTTCGCTGCGGAGGCTCGGACTGACTCGGGCGCGGTGTGGGGCTGACGTGGGGCTGACTTGAAAGCTCTCTAGGCAGAGCATCCACACCTGGCATCCGATAGCAGGTGCTAAAGTTCCGCAGGTGACCTACTTCGACAGGGAAACTCATGGCGGCTAAGAAGGACTCGCTTCTAGCTCACTGCCTCGCTCGCGCGGTCGTCGATGACGCAGGCGGGGAGGAGTCTGCGCGGGCGAAGTACGGCAAGGACGGCGAGAAGGCGCGGGCGATGAGCATGTTCCAGCAGATCAAGCTCGGGACACGGGTCACGCCGAAGGCATCCCGTACAGCGGGCTTCATTGTTCTCTGGGCCTGGGCGATGAAGGCTGAAGGCAGGGACTCCTTCACGATCACGGAGTACCAACGTTTTTACAACGAGCAAGAGCGTAAGGCTTACCGATCGCAGTCGGAGTTCCGTGATCTCTGGCCTGAGTTCGAGACGCCGAACGAACTCGCTCGGCAGATCGTGAAGCAGCTCGACAAGAAGCCCGGGCCGGGCTCGATGCCTCTCGATTCCGGTGCTGGCGTAGTGGGGACGGTCGTTCGAATGCCTCTTCGCGCCGGTTCAGAGCCGTGGCTATCCAAGCGCCAGATCGCGGGTCACTTTGGCTACTCAACGCGCTGGGTGGAAATGCGCGTACGGGAGGGGATGCCGTCGGAGATGATTGGCGGGCAGCGCAAGTTCCGGGTCAGCGACTGCGAGACCTGGCTCCTGAGGGGTGCGTCTGCGTGATCGTCAAGCGCGGGAATGGCTACGGCGTGAGCGTCTACGAACGCTCGCTGAAGCGGAAGCGGTGGATCGGAACCTTCTCATCGAAGGCTGAGGCGCGACAGGCGGAGCGGGATGCTTCGCGCCGGGTGTCCGTCGGGGGACGGATGACGTGCGCAGAGTTCTCCGCGCTCTGGCTGGAGCAGTACCCTCGCGCTGCCGGCGCGACCCAGCGGAACTACCGCTACGGGCTGAAGGCATTCTCGGAAGAGTTCGCCCACGTTCGGCTTGCCGAGGTCGATCGTCTGAGCGCGCGGGGCTGGGCGCTCGACGCGCCGCAGTCGAACGTCCGAGTTGTGCGGGCGATGTTCAACGACGCGATCAACGACGGCGTGCATCCTGGACCAAACCCGTTCGCGAACCTGCGGCTGGAGCAATCCCGTGGGCGAAAGGATCTGACCGCGTTGACACGGGACGAGGTCGACGAGCTTGGGCAAGTCGCTCTGAGAGTGCATGGCGAGTTCGGGCCGATGTTCCGGGCGATGATTCTCTTCTCGGCCTACGTGGGGCTTCGTCCCGGTGAGTTGTTTGCTTTGGAGCGTGGCGACGTGCGGCGCGATGAAGTGACGATCCGTCAGAACCTCGACGGCACGGGGAAGATCAAGGCTCCTAAGAACGGCCTGGAGCGGGTCGTAGTCTTGCCGCCTCCGGCGCGGGACGCGGTGGCGGACGTTCCGGCGCGGCTCGATGTGCCCTGGCTGTTCGTAACGCCCCGCGCCCGGCGCTTTGCGAAGAGCAGCCTTTACTACCACTGGATCCCGGTGCGAGCGGCGTTCGGTCGTCCCGGGATGGACTACTACGAGCTGCGGCATTTCTGCGCGACCCATCTGCTGGAGTTGGCGTCTCACATGCCGACGTAGCTGTTCAGCTGGGGCACACAGACGGCGGCGCGCTAGTGATGTCGACCTACGGCCATCCCTCCGATGAAGCTGCGCGCGAGCGCCTGAAGCGGGCGTACGGTCAAACCGTCGTCCCGATCACGTCTGCGGAACGGTCGCAAAGGGGACGCAGGGCAGTCTGACGATGGTGTGTGCGCGTGGATCTTCGCGCTGTTCCAACCCTCCGCCTCCATCACCATCATCGGCTCAACCGAGCCACTTTCAGAGCCGGTCGATTGAAACGCTTTCAGTCGGTCGGCTCTTCTTCTTCTTCTTCTTCTTCTTCTCTTCCTCTTCCTCTTCCCCGGCGGCGAAGAGCGGGCGAGAGCTTCCTGATGCGTTTGTGGTCGGGATGTCATACTCCGTGGCTCGAAGGCCGAGGGAGGAGTACCGGTGAGGTCGATTCGTTGCGGACTGTCGGTGATTGTCTTGTCCCTGCTGGTCGCGGCGAGTGCGTTCGGCGTCTCGGGAGCCGACACGATCACGACGATCGCAGGGCTCGGCACGGCCGGCTTCGCCGGTGACGGCGGCCAGGCCACGTCCGCGCAGCTCAACCGTCCGAGAGGCGTGGCGGTCGACGCTCAGGGGAACGTGTACGTCGCTAACGAGAGCGCCCACCGGGTCCGCAAGGTGAGCGGCGGGATCATCAGCACGGTCGCCGGCACCGGCGTGGCCGGCTACTCGGGTGACGGCGGCCAGGCGACATCCGCACAGCTCAGCGGCCCTGTCGGGGTCGCCGTGGACGGGCAGGGGAACCTGTACATCGCCGACCGCGACAACGCTCGCATCCGCAAGGTGAGCGCCGGGATCATCAGCACGGTCGCCGGCACCGGCGTGGCCGGATACTCGGGTGACGGCGGCCAGGCGACATCCGCACAACTCAACAACCCCTACGGCATCGCCGTCGACGCGCAGGGAAACCTGTACATCGCCGACCTCGGCAACAACCGCGTCCGCAAGGTGACGACCGCCGGAGTTATCAGCACGGTCGCCGGCACCGGCGTGGCCGGCTACTCGGGTGACGGCGGCCAGGCGACATCGGCGCAGCTCAAGACCCCGATCGCGGTCGCCGTCGACGCGCAGGGAAGCCTGTACATCGCCGATTACGGCAACTATCGCGTCCGTAAGGTGACGACCGCCGGGGTGATCAGCACGGTCGCGGGCACCGGCGTGGCCGGCTCCTCGGGTGACGGCGGCCAGGCGACATCGGCGCAACTGAACTCACCCGCGGGTATCGCCGTCGGCGCGGCGGGAACCCTGTACATGGCCGACTGGGCCAACAATCGCATCCGTGCGGTGAGCGGCGGGATCATCACGACCATCGCCGGGTCGACTGCGGGATTCGCCGGGGACGGCGGGGCGGCGAGCAGCGCGCAGCTCAACAGCCCGTTCGACCTCGCAGTTGATAGCCGGGGCAGCCTCTATGTCAGCGACACGCTCAATCAGCGCCTGCGCAAGATCGAGAACAAGCCGCCGACCGCTTCGTTCACGCTGAGTCCGGAGAGCGGAACAGCGCCGCTGACGGTGAGTGTCGACGGTTCGGCCTCGGCCGATCCGGACGGGAAGATCATCGCCTACACCTGGGAGTTCGGCGACGGCGGAACCGCCAACAGCGCCAAGGCCAGCCACACCTACACCGCAGCCGGGACGCTCACCGCCACACTGACCGTCACCGACGACTCGGGCGCGAGCGCCTCCATGAGCAAGACGATCACCGTGAACGCCACGCGGCCACCGATGGCTCTGAAGCTGAAGGCGGGCAAGCTGCGTGTCGGCAAGGCCGCTTCCGGGAAGGTGTTCACCGTCTCATTCACGGTTACGAACGCCAAGACCGGCAAGGGCCTTAAGGTGCGGGTCTCCTGCACCGGCAAGCTCGCCGGCAAACCACGGCGGGCCTCAGGACACTCGAGCAGCACAGGCGGCAAGGCCAGCTGCAGCTGGGCAATACCCAAGACGGCACACCGCAAGCGCTTCACCGGCACGATCGCCGGCACCTACACAGGCGTCAAGATCAGCCGCTCCTTCTCGGTGACCATCGCCTAAGGAGGGTTTAGCGAAACACCGTGGCGGGCTATCTATGCGGCCTGACCCGGCCGATGTCACTGGACTGCTCGCCACCTACCTACTAGGCACTCAGGCGCAGCAGCGATTGAAATCTTGCGCGGGTTCGATTCCCGCCGCCTCCATTCCTGTTGTCGTTTTCACAACATGCTACGACGATCTCACGGTTTCGACCCGAGGTCGGAGGTTCAAGTCCGGCTAGCTCCCATCGCCTGTTGCAATAGGGTCGTTCCGTGAGCGACGGGCTCGATCGCCGGCTGGTGGCCGTCATGTTCACCGACATGGTCGGCTACACAGCGCTGATACAGACGGACGAACGTCTGGCCGTCGACACGCGACAGCGGTACGTGGCCGCGCTCGACCGCCAGCACGACGCCTTCGGCGGGACGATCGTCCAGCGGCTCGGGGACGGGAGCATGAGCATGTTTCCGAGCTCGTTTGCCGCGGTCGGGGCCGCGGTCGCGATGCAGCAGGAGCTCGCCGCGCAGGACGTCCCGGTTCGAATCGGCGTCCATGTTGGCGAGGTGGTCGTCGAGCCCGAGCGGCTCACGGGCGAAGCCGTCAACATCGCCGCCCGGATCGAATCGTTCGCCGTGCCCGGGGGCGTGATGCTGTCCGACGCCGCGTACGACCAGATCAGGAACCGGAGCGACGTCGCCGTCGTCGCGCTCGGGCGATTCAGGCTGAAGCACGTCGGTCGGCCGTTTGAGCTCTACGCCGTCTCAGCCGACGGCATCGTCGTCCCGGATCCCGGTGAGCTGGAGGGAAAGGGCGAGCGGCTGGCGAGCTTGCCCAGCAATCTCCCCGACCCGGCGACGGGGCTGGTGGGGCGGGCCGACGACCTGGCGGCGCTCTTCAAGCTTGCGCGCGAGCACCGGGTCGTGACGATCACCGGGCCGGGCGGGGTTGGGAAGACGCGCATCGTCTCCGAGCTCGGCCGCCGGCTCGCGCCCGAGTTCCTGGATGGTGTCGCGTTCGTGCCGATGGCCGACATCACCGAGGCTGAGGACTTCCTGCCGGCCCTCGCCGAAACACTCGATGTAAAGGAGGCTGAGGAGCGGACGCTCGGCGAGGGGATCATCGCACTGATCGGCAACAGAAAGGCGCTCCTGCTTCTGGACAACCTCGAGCAGATCGTCAGTGCCGCTCCTGAGATCGCCCGGATCGTCGAGCGCTGCCCGGAGCTCCGGATCGTCACGACCAGCAGGACGCCGCTCAGAATCGACGCCGAGCGCGAGTACCCGCTCGCGCCGCTCGAGATCGACTCTGCGGTCGTGTTGTTCGTCGAGCGCGCGGGGACGGCCGCGGAGTCGCCCGACAGCGAGGCGACTGTGGCGGCCATCTGCCAGCGTCTCGACGGCCTGCCGCTCGCGCTCGAGCTTGCCGCCGCCAGGCTTCGGCTCTTGTCGCCGGACGCCCTGCTCGAGCGGCTCGATCACGCTCTCGACGTGCTCACCTCCGGTCGTCGTGATGCGCACGAGCGGCAGCAGACGCTGCGCGCCACGATTGACTGGAGCCACTCGCTCTTGAGCGAGCAAGAGCAGCGTTCGTTCCGGCGCATGGCCGTCTTCGCCGGCGGGTGCACGCTGGCCGACGTCGAGGCGGTCTGTGCGGACCCCGGCGCAACCTGTCTCGACGAGCTGGAGTCGCTCGTCGACAAGGCGCTCGTCCAGGTGGACGGGCGGAGCGGCCGGCTTCGGATGCTGCAGACGATCGGCGAGTTCGCGGCGGAACGGCTCGATCTTGCCGGCGAGGCGGGCGAGATCGCGGCAAGACACGCACGCCGCTATTCGGAGGTCGCGAGGGAGATGTGCGACGCAATCGAGGGACGCGACCAGATCGGATCCGTGGAGCGCGGCATTGCCGAGGAAGGCAACCTGCAGGCGGCGCTCGAGACGCTCCTCGCCAGAGCCCAGGGCGGCGACGCAGCCGCCTGCGAGGCGGGAATGCAGCTTTGCGGCCACCTGTGGATGTACTGGCACATCCGCGGTAAGAACGTCAGCGCACGCGAGTACGCCGAGGCGTTTCTCGCAGAGAGTCAGGGCCTGCCTCCCAGCGTGGGCCGGTCCGGGGCGCTGATCAACGTCGGCCTTGCGTCCTGGATGACCGGCCAGATCGAGCGCGCGAACGAGGAGTGGGGCGAGGCGTGGCGGATCGCCGAGGAGGTGGGGGCCGGTCGTGAGCTATGCCTTGCCGCGCTTTGCCGAGGGCTCGGGCTGCTCGGAGTGGACACCGAGGGCGCGCTCGAGTGGACGGCGCGCGGAATCGAGGAGAGCCGCGCTCGTGAGTTCGAGTGCGCGCTGGGGTTCGCCCTGAGCTTCAACGGCATCGCCCACGCGCTGATTGGCGAGGTCGACGTGGCAGAGGCGCGGTACTTGGAGGCACTCCGGATTCAACAGCGGCTCGGCGACTGCGAAGGAATCGGCACGTCGTTCGGCGGTCTCGCCCAGCTGGCCGCCGGCCGCGGCGAATCGACGGCGGCCCTCGACCTCTACCGGCAGGCGCTTGCCGCGTTCGAGGCGGTCGGCGACCGGGGCGAGGTGGCGCGGATCCTGTCCGAGATGGCCTGGGCCTGCCTCGACAGCGGAGAGGTCGCGCTGGCCCGCCGCTACTTCTTCGACTCGGTGCAGGCGCACACCGATGTCGCCAGCGTGCGCGGCGTGGGGCTCTCGCTCGTGGGGCTTGCAGCCGCCGAGGCGGTCGAGCATCGTCCCGAGCGCGCCGTGCAGATCGCCGCTGCGGCCGAGGTGTACGCCCAGGAAGAAGGCATCGTCGTCGTCTACTCCGACGACACGCCGGGTCGGGAGCTCGTCGAACAGGCGCGAGCGGCGCTTTCCGCCGACGAGGCCGCCCGCGCCACCGAGACCGGCCGCAACCTCCCGATCGAGGAAGCGCTCGACCTGGCCAGACTGGCGCAAACGGCAGGGGTGTAGACGCGAAGCCGACGCTCAAGCGGCGCCGGAGGGTTTGACAGCTGTCCGTTAGGTGGCACCCACGTCGCAGAGCAGTTCTGACAGGGGCGCGGGGAGGTTTGAGAATAGTCCGCTTAGGTCCCTACGCTGTTGTCGTTCTGACAAGGTTGGGACGACCTTCGTCCGCCTGCTCGGGCGACACTTCCGAACGCTGGCTGCACGCGGGTGAGCGTTTCCTGAGTGGTTCACACTGGGATCTACACTCGGGACTCTGGAGGTCTTGTTCCTGTTCTTCCTGGAGGAGTGTGTTCGAGAAGTTCGAGCAGACTCTCTAGGGGCGGTGGAGGGTTTGAATAAGTTCCCCTCAGGTCCATTTCGTTGTCGTTTTGACAAGGTGCTATACAAATTGTCCGCTCAGGCGCGAGGGCCACTGCGCAGACGACGTTCGCTCGGGAACCGAATCCGACCGTTAGAGTCGTTCGCCAACCAACCCACACGGAGCGCGAAGTGATCAAGCACGCGCGGCTCGAGGGCTCGCATCTCGCCGGCAATCTGTTGGGGGATCCGAGCGAACGAGATCTGTTCGTCTATCTACCCCCGGGCTACGAAGAGTCAGACCGTCGCTATCCGACCGCCTACCTGCTGCAGGCGTATGGCACCACCGCGGCAGAAATGATCACCCCGGCCACCGACGGCCAGCGATGGTCGCCGCCGCTCGAAGACGTCCTCGACCCGGTGTTCGGGCGCATGGAGGCGTCTCCGATGATCGTCGCCGTACCCGACGGCTGGTCGCGCTGGGGCTGCGGCCAATGGGTCGACTCGCCCGTGACGGGCAACTTCGAGCAGTACCTGCTGCACGATGTGGTCCCGGCCGTCGACTCGGCCTATCGCACGATTCCGAGCGCGCGAAGCCGAGGAGTCTTCGGCTTCTCGTCCGGAGGCTTCGGCGCCTGGAATGTGGTCTCGCGCAACCCCGATGTCTTCTGCGCGCTGGCAATGCTCTCGGGCGACTCGTTCCTGGACATGACCCACAAGTTCATGCCGTACAAGTACTTCGACAGCATCTGGCCGGAGGCGCCCGATGGCCCGATCGAGGGGAACATCTGGTCGGAGCTCGTTTACGACTACTCCGCGACGTACTCACCTAATCCGGATCGTCCGCCGTTCTACGTCGACCTGCCCGTGGCCTGGCCCAGCGGCGAGCTTATCCAGGAGGTCTGGGACCGCTGGCTCGCGTTCGACCCCGTCGTCAATGTGCACGACCGCCTCGACAATCTCCGGAAGCTGTCCGGGATCCTGCTCGACGCGGGCTCCAACGACGACTACAACCTGCACTGGGGGCATCGGCTCCTCAGCCACTACCTCAACGAAGCCGGGATCGCGCACGAGCACAGAGAGAACTCTGGCAACCATGGCGGCCGCGCAAACGAGCGCTACCAGGTTGCGCTGCAGTGGCTGTCGGACGTCCTGGACAGTGACTGAGCTGCAACGTGCCCTACGCGGCCGTCAACGGATTGAACATGTACTACGAGGTCCACGGGGAAGGGCCGCCGCTGCTGTTGCTGCACGGCGGGAGTGGGTCGATTCCGGAGAAGTGGATCCCGTTCTTCTCGCCGCGATTCCAGGTGATCGCGATCGAGCAGATGGGACACGGACGCACCGCCGATGACACGGATCGCTCGTTCCACTACTACGAGATGGCTGAGGACACGGTCGAGCTCATGCGCCAGTTGGAGGTCGAGAGCGCCGTCGTAGTCGGCTACAGCGATGGCGGGATCATCGGCCTCGACATCGCGATCCATCACCCCGACCGCGTGACGAGGCTTGCGGTCACGGGGGCGCAATCTCGCGTCGACGGCTGCACCGAGGAAAACCAGGAGTGGGCGCGCACGTTCGATCCTGCGGTCGAGCCCGTCTCCGAGACGTATGGCCGCCTGTCTCCCGACGGCGCCGACCATTGGCCGATCGTCCTTGGACGTCTGAAGCCGATGTGGATTGCGGAGCCCAGCTTCACTTCCGAGCAGCTACAAAGCATCACGGCGCCGACGTTGATCATCATCGGCGATGAAGACATCGTCACGCCCGAGCACGCGGTCGAGATGTTCAGAACGATCCCCGAAGCGCAGCTGTGCGTGGTTCCACACGCCGGCCACGGCGTCCTTCCCAAAGAGACGGTTCTGACGTTCCTTCAGGAAGAAGCGAACGGCGCCACGTAACCGCTTCGAGCCCGTCGGCCCGGCGACCAGTTCACCGCATCGGGGGAGGTGAGCTCCGCACCACGACGGCGCTTGCCTGAAATCAGCGCTCGTGAGATTCTGGAGGAAGGCCGTCGAGAAGGCGTTTGAGACACTCATTTGTTCTTGCCGTTCTGGCAATATGCTAAGAGACGTGCCTAACCGCGGCCGCTAGTGCGCGATCTCCCAGATGTGGCCACCAGGATCGCGAAAGCTTGCGGTCCGGATTCCCCACGGCCGGTCGATCGGGCCGTTCAGGAGCTCAACACCACGCGACCTCAGCTCGTCGCACATCGCATCGACGTCCTGGACGTCGAGCGTGAACTGGAACCGGACACCGCTTTGGGGCGGCGCCACGGTTGCCGGCTCGACCAGGCCGGGCGCCTCCGTTGCGGTCAGCAGATTGATGAGTGTCTCTCCGAACTTGAACACCGCCGAGTTCTCGTCTTCGAAGAACACCGGCAACCCGAACACCGTGCCGTAGAACCGCTTCGCCTCTACCAAGTCCTCGACGACGAGCGTGATCGCAGCGATTCCTCCCGGCCAACCATCACCGTCGTTCGACCCCGGTGCAGTCGATTCGTCCACTTGCGCCTCCTCTCGATCCACGGCCAGAAACAGCCGGAACAGATCTTGTCGATCAACAGACTCGGACGCTCTGGTGAACTCATCGATTGGCGGTGCGGGACGCAACGAGACCCCCAACCCCAGGGATCTCGTTGCGTCTGCGTTTCGTCGAGGGCGGCCGGGTCGCGCTAGGCGTCGTAGCTTCCGCCGAGCTCCGCGACCTGCGGGCGGCCCTTGTGACCGGCCTCTTGCAAGATCGCCGGCACCTCGGGGTCCGAGGCGAAGTTCTGCCAGCCGGCCAGGTCCCAGTCGAAGAGGACCCAAACGCGGTCTGTCTCGTTCGGGTCGCGGAAAACAGTCGCACCCTTGGAACCGTGCTGGCGGCGCTTGTCCGCACCCTTGGTCGAGAAGATCTTCGAGAACCGGTCGAAATCCTCAACCTGTGTCGTTGCCAGGATCAACTTTGTCCTCCTGTGAGTTTGGGCCGGCGCCGCTCGACGCCGTTAGATGGAACGAGTCTGCGTTTGGCGGCCCGCGGCCGCATCGGGCGAATGCCCTATCCGCTACGAACGAGGTCGTGCTCGAAGGCCCAGAGCGTCGCCGCGGCGCGGCTTCGGACGCCGACCTTCTGGTAAACGTGCTGGACGTGATGTCCGGCGGTCTTGACGGAGATGCCGAGATCTTCGGCGATCCCCTGGTTCGACTTGCCGCGCACAAGGACGAGCAGGACCTCCAGTTCGCGCTCGGTCAGCCCGGCGGGTAACTCGCGAGGTCGCTCGCGCACGAGGTGGCCCGCCGCGGCGAGCACGGCGTCGACGGCGTCGGGATCGAGCCGACCCTCTGCGGCCTCGCGCAACAGCTCCGTTTCGGCCGTCGGCCCGTCGAGCGGCGCCCTGTAGGGCCGCGCCTCGCGCATCGCCCCGTAACAATCGGCAGCGGCGAGGATGCGCGCTGGCTGGTCGAGCCCCTGGCCGGTGGTGCCGCGGTGGTAGCCGGAGCCGTCGAGTCGTTCGTGGTGTGAGCCGGCGAGGACGCCGATGGGAGAGAGCGCCGGCGACTGCGCGAAGGCGCGTTCTGAGAAGTGGGGATGGAGCCGCACGCGCTCCCATTCGCCGAAACCGAGGCGGGCGGGTTTCTCCCAGATCGCGTTCGACACACCCACGCGGCCGACGTCGTGCGCGAGTGCGGCTCGGCGCACGAGTGTGACGGAGGCCGCCGGAAGCCCCATCCGCCAGGCTGCTGCCTCGGCCAGATCGGCGACTCCGGTCGAGTGCTCGCGAAGCCACGGTGATTTGAGACCGGTCAACGCGGCGATCGCCGCGAACGCGGCGTCGACCTGGGCGCCCTCGATCCAGATCTTCGGGAGCGGTTCTACCTCAAGCGCCTGGTCCCACATCCGCGTGTCGTCCAGATCCGCCATCAGCTCCGTGAAGTTGCGCGTCGCGAGCTCGGCGAGCCGCGGTTCGTACGCCGTTCCCGCGCGCCGCTCAACGACGGCCCGGGCTTCCTCCGGCCCCGCCGCGGAGAGGAAGAGCGAGATGTCCCTCGCCACGTGGAGCAGACGCATCGACGCTGGGATCGCGTCGCCGCGGGCGTCCGGGAATCCTCGCCCGTCCCAGCGCGCGAACACGTACTCGAGCGCCGCCTGGATGTCCGCGTTCAGCTCGAGCCAGCCCGCGAAGCGCTGTGCGACCTCGCACATCGTCGCGAACGCCTCGCGCGCCCTCGGGCCTGCGTGCGCGATCGCGTCCTCGATCAGCGCTGCGCGGACTTCCGGCGGGCGGCCGGCGCCGATGTTGGCCTGGTAGAACGCGAGCACCTCCGCGGGGTTGGTCGTGTCGATCAGGAAAAACGCGGCACGGTAGGTGATGTCGTCGTCGTAGACCTGGATTGCCTCGTGGCCGTTCGACGTGCATCCGGCTGCGTGCAGGAGTGAGACGTAGTACGTGTCCGCGAGTTCCTGCGCCGAGGCGCCGGCCAGTTCGCCGAGTCGGACCGCGAGCACGGCGGTACGAAGCGCATGCTCGAGCGGCTGTCCGGTTCCGAGATCGGTTGCGAGCGAGAGGGCGCCAACCACCTCGGCTGCGCGGATCGGCCGCTCCCCGGCAGAGTCTCTCGTCGCCATGGACCGGATCGTACGTCGATCGGGTCCTGCGTCGAGGGTTACGCGAGGGCGGAGGCCAGCTTCAGCCTCGGCACGACGGGCTTCGGGGCTTGCGCCAGCTCCCGCTGCATGATCCCTTCGAAGATCTCGACGATCGACGAGTCGAACTGGCTGCCGGCACAGCGCCGCAACTCGGCGAGTGCTGCGCGCGGTGAGAGTCCCTTGGCGTAGGAACGGGTGCTCGTCATCGCATCGTAGGCGTCGACGACGCAAACGATCCGTGCCACGAGGGGGATGTCGTTCCCGCGCAGGCCGTCCGGATAGCCGGCGCCGTCGATCCGCTCGTGGGTGGCGCGCACCAATCGGGCGGTGCGGGCGAGCCCAGGCGCGGCCGCCAGGATGCGCTCGCCGATGATCGTGTGGCGCTTGATCAGCTCCCACTCCTCGGGGTTGAGCGGGCCGGGTTTGTTGAGGATCGAATCGGGGATCGCCGTCTTGCCGACGTCGTGGAGTTCGGCCGTGAGCCTCGTCAGGGTGATCATCCTCCTCCGTCAGCTCGAGCTCCCGTGCGACCGCCTCTGCGAGCGCCGCGACATTCGTCGCGCGGGCGGCGAGCGTCGCATCGTGGCCAGCGAGCACGCGGACGGCACGTCGAATGCCACTCCGCCTGCAGGCTTTTTCGAGCGCTTGTCGTTGTAGAGCCGCTGGTCGGCATGCTGGAGGGCTTCCTCGAGCGTCGTCTCGTTGGAGGTCATGACGACGCTGCCGCGAGAGCAGCGCACGTCGAAATGCTCTCCGTGCTCGCTCAGAGCCTCTTCAGCTTCGGCGAGCACGCGCTCGGTGTCCGGGCCGCTGCGCGATCACGCAGAACTCGTCGCCGCCCATGCGGTACG
Source organism: uncultured Actinomycetes bacterium (assembly GCA_963847845.1). Classification (GTDB taxonomy): domain Bacteria; phylum Actinomycetota; class Thermoleophilia; order Gaiellales; family Gaiellaceae; genus PALSA-600. The sequence continues at coordinate 38,063 of CAWKBI010000002.1, read as the reverse complement.
CGGATCCCGTCCTTTCACCGACGCCGCCAGCTTCTGGGCACAGCGCCGCAGCAGGGCATCGCCTGCCGGATGGCCGAACGTGTCGTTGTAGGCCTTGAATCCGTCGAGATCGAACATCCCGAGCGCGAACTCCTCGTCCGGCTCGGCCTCGCGCAGCATCGCCTCGACGTCGGCGAACAGCTTGCGGCGGTTCGGAAGCCCGGTCAACGCATCCGTCACTGCCTCGATCCGGCTGCTCTCGAGCAGGCGGTGCTTTTCCCGAGTGAGGCGAGCGGCACGATAGAGGGCGATCGAGCAGGCAGCCAGGAGGAGCGCGAGTGCCGCGGCGGTCGCGACTGCCGCGAGGCGCCTTGACTGCTCGGCTTCCGACCCGTAAGCGTGGCCCGCCCGATGGAGCTCGGCGAGAAGCGCGCCGTAGCTTCCATCCGGACGCGAGTCGCGTCCGAAGAGCAGGGCTGCGTCGGCACCGGCGCCTTTCGCGACGAGCGCCGAGAGCAGGTTGATCTTGGCGTAGTACTTACGGTCCAGCTCGTTCAGGCGGTCGGCTTCGGCACGGTCGCCGAGGTTTGCGATCGAGTTGACCGACGCGTCGATCACCGCCTTGCTGCCGGCCAGACGGAAAGCAGTCTCGGCGCGGGTCGTCCCGACGCCTTTGGCGGAGGTCGCCGGATCGAAGGCGACTGAGACGAGGTCGCCGGCCTGGCGCTGCAGCCGCTCGACGACGACCTGGGAGCGGCGCTGCGTGTCGACTCGCGTCTGGAAGGCGACGATCACCGCGAGCGCGACCATCCCGGCAGCCCAAATCGCCGCGAACGCCACGATGGTCGACCTCGAAGCGGTGAGCGCGCGCAGGGCCGAGCCGTTGGGAGACTTGAACATCTATCGAACCTTCGGCAGGTGCGAATCCCCTGCCGCCCGTGGGAACTACCGCCCCTGCTTGCGGGGATCTGCCTAACCCGATGCGAGCAGGTCGCGAACGCGGATCTGCTCCGTCAGCAGGCGGCGGAAACGCACCGGGTCGCCATTGACGTACGACGCGCAGAGCGCCCGTCCCGCCGGATAGGTGATCATGTAGCTCCGCGACGTCGGCTCCTTCAGGAAGCGGACCAGATGAGCGGCGAGGTCCGGGCTCATCAACCCCCACCGCTCGAGGTACGCCTGGGTCGCGGCCTCACTCGCTCCGGCCTCGTGGAGCATCAGCGCTGCGTTCACCTCGGCCCAGCGGCACGGCTCGAGAACGCGCTCTACCGCGAGGGACTGCTCGAGGTCGAACTCGACGCCGAGCCGGTGCAAGGCCGCGGCGAGTGCGGTGCCGCCGGCCGCTTCAAGCAAGATCGCCCGCGTCAAGGTCGCAATCCCCTCCGAGACGAGCGACTGCGGCGTCGGCACCAGCACAATCGTCTCCTCGAGCAGGCCACGCCCACGCACGAGCAGGTGCTCCTTGTTGCACCGCTCGGCATGGTGCCCGGGATAGGTCTCGTGGACGGCGAGCACGAGCAGCTCGATCGCGGACACCGGGAGGTCGACGTTGACCTCAATGCGGCTGCGAAGCCCACCTTGATAGGAGCAGAAGGCGAGCCACGGCTCGCCGCGCACGAGCTCCAGCGAGACGGCCTCGCCCTCGGGGAGCCCGAACTCGCGCTGCGTCCAGGAACGGGCAGCGGCGATCACGGCCGCGATCGCCGGCTCGATCAGCGCTGCCTGCACCCGGGTCGAGCGCTGCCAGCGCCGGTGGCGCTCTGCGAGCGGCCCGTCGCCCGGTAGCAGCTCCTCGAGCCGCTCGTGCGCAGCCGCGAACACGGTCTCGGCGGTGTACGTGGGACGCACTCCGTAACACGCCTCCACCTCGTCGGCGTAGGCGATCGACTCACCGGCCAGCACCCCCGCGTAGGTGCGAAGCCCAACCACCTGATCGCGAAGCCAGCCGTCCGAGAGCTCGTCGAGCAATCGCTCCGCGTCGGCGACAAGCTCTCGCGGCTCGACCGGAGGCGCCCCCTCGACATCCGCCGCAAGCTCAGGAGGCCCGAAGTACGCATCGACCATCCCGTCCTCGTGGCGTCCGATCTGTAGCCCGAGCTGCACGTAGCGCTCCGCGACCGACCTGGCCACCGCTCGTCCCCCGGAGCCCTCTAGAACTGGCGGCCGCGGCCGCTGTAGTCGAGCCGGTAGGGCGTCATGGGCTTCGGATCGGGCTTCACCCAGTCCGGGTGGAACTCGGCACGATGATCATCCATCGACTTCTTCATCAGCTTCGACGAGGCGACGGCCCAACTCGCGGTGCAGCCGTCGATCTCGCAGCTGAGTTGGACGGGCGCCATCGCGGGAGCAGCGTAGCCTGCTTCCCTCAGCTCAGCGAAGCCCCTTCCTCGAGCGACCGCCACGAGATCTGCTCGCCCGGCAGCGCTGGCCCGGAGCGCACGAGCCCAGCTTCGAACTCGCGGTTGATGCTCGACCCGAGCACAGAGATATCGTCGCCGTAGAGATGGATTGAGATTGCCGTCTCGGAGCCGCCGTTCTCGACTCGGTGGATGTCCTCGTCGGGTGGCACGAGTACCGAGACGTCGCCGCGCTCGCTGGTGGTGACCTCTCGCAGGCTGAGGTAAGGACAACCGGAGTCGTTGTGCAGGTCGAAGGTCGTCTCTCGTTCGACGCCGCGCCATACGCCGACGACGCACCAACAGCGATGATCGTGGATCGGCGTCGCCTGCCCAGGCTTCCAGACCAGGGCGACGATCGAGTAGCGCCCTTCCTGGTGCACATGCACGAGGTGCTGGCGGTAGCGGTCGGACGCAGGCTCGCAATGACGGTCTTCAAGGAGCGAGTCATCTGCGAGCACGGGCCGGAGCAACATTCCGGCGCGCGCGGCGATCGCGTGCGCGTCAGTGTTGCTCTCGACCAGCGCGTCGAGCAAGCTCGTCAGGCGGCGCAGTGTGCGCGTGCGCGCAACCGGACGCCCGGTCTCGACAAGCTGGTAGGCACGATCGCCCATCGTGCGAGTGTGCGAGAACGGCCCTCGAACGGCATCGGTCGCAGGTCCGAGCCTGGTCGTTCGTCGGGACGAACATCGCGCCGTCCTTCTGGATGACCCCGCCGTGAGAACAGGCGCGCGTGTTGCCTTTAGGATCGGGGCGTGACCCGCTCCCTTTGTTCCCGGTCGAGATCTTGGTAACGCCGGAAGAAATCGCCGCCGTTTCGATTTTCGCCGAGCTCGGGCAGCTCGACCGCGAGCGACTCTCGCGCGCAGCGGCCGACATTCGGCTCGTGCCGGGCGAGTACGCAGTACACCAGGGCGACGAGCGCGCGCTCTTCGCCGTGCTCGACGGGCGGCTGGAGACCGTCGGCCTCGTCGACGGCATCCCGCGTGTGGTCGGCGGCCGGGCGGCGGGTGAGCTCTTCGGTGAGGTGCCGATCGCGCTCGGAACGCCGTTCCCCCTCGGCTTTCGTGCCGCCGAGCCGACACGGGTGCTGCGGCTCGCGGCGAACGAGTACCACGCGCTTGCGGCGTCGGTGCCCGAGGTTGGAGTGGCACTGGGAGCGCTGGCGCGTGAGCGGATCGGCGGCTTGCAAGGGATCGCCTCCGAGCCTCCGCCGCCGCGCGCGATCGTCCTCGGGCATCGCTGGGACGGAGCGTGCGCTGAGCTGCGTCGGTTCCTCGATCGCAACCAGGTGACGTTCAGGTGGGTTACGCCGGACGCGCCGGATGCCGTCGACCAGTGGGGAGGGCCTTTGCCCTCTGAGGACGGAGTTGCCGTTCGGATCGTCAACGGCGAGGCGATCGTCAGTCCGCAGCTCAGGCAGATCGCCGAACTGCTGTCTCTGACGACGCAGGCGTCGTCAGAGACCTACGACACCGTGATCATCGGGGCGGGGCCGGCTGGGCTCGCCGCAGCGGTCTACGGCGCCTCCGAGGGATTGCGCACGGTGGTGATCGAGCGCGAGGCTCCGGGAGGACAGGCAGGTGCGTCCTCGCGGATCGAGAACTACCTGGGCTTCCCTTCCGGAGTGTCGGGCGACGAGCTGGCCACACGGGCACTGCAACAGGCGCAACGACTCGGCGCCGAGATCCTGGTCACGCGATCGATCACGAGGATCGACACCGAGAACCGCGAGCTTCACCTCGATGGCGGTGACGTGCTGCAGGCTCGCACGATCGTGCTGGCGTGCGGCGTGTCCTGGCGCCATCTCGCGATCGAGGGCTTCGACGAGCTCGTCGGGAAGGGCATCTCCTACGGTGCGGCTCGCAGTGAGGCGTCGAACACGCATGGACTCGACGTCCACATCGTCGGCGCCGGGAACTCGGCGGGCCAGGCGGCCCTCTTCTTCTCCAACTACGCGCGCAGTGTCACCATCCTCTGCCGCGGCGATGCACTCGAGAAGAGCATGTCGCGCTATCTGATCGACCAGCTCGCCACGCGCCCCACGATCGGCGTGCGTTTTGGGGTCGAGATGTCCGCCGTGCACGGAGACGCGTCGCTCGAGGCAATCGACGTTCGCGAACGGACCGGCGAGACGACGCGCCTCGATTCAGGCGGCCTGTTCATCTTCATCGGTGCAGACGCGGACACAGCGTGGCTACCTCCGGCGATCGCGCTCGACCAGCGTGGCTTTGTGCTTACGGGGCCCGACCTGCGTCCGGCCGGGCGGTGGTCGCACGAACGAGACCCGTATCTACTCGAGACGAGCGTTCCCGGGATCTTCGCCTGCGGCGACGTTCGGTTCAGCCCCGTGAAGCGCGTGGCAGCCGCGGTTGGCGAAGGGAGTATGGCGATCGCCTTCGTCCACCAGTACCTGAAGGAGGCATCGGCCGAGCACGAGCCCACGGTCGGCTAGACCGCCGGGTCCTCGTCGAGGATCAATCCGCTGACAGCAGAAAGGACGACCTGATGGCCACGATTCTCTGCGTGCTCTATGACGACCCGGTCGACGGGCCGCCTAGCTCGTACCCGCGCGACGACGTCCCGATGATCGAGCGGTATTTCGACGGACAGACGGCACCGACGCCCGAGGCGATCGACTTCACTCCCGGGGACCTGCTCGGAAGCGTCTCGGGGGAGCTCGGGTTGCGGCGGTTTCTCGAAGGGCGCGGCCACCGGCTGGTCGTCACCTCGGACAAGGACGGAGTGGACTCCGTGTTCGAACGGGAGCTCGCCGACGCCGAGATCGTCATCTCACAGCCCTTCTGGCCGGCGTACCTGACAGCCGAGCGAATCGCGAAGGCGCCGAACCTGAAGCTCGCGATCACGGCCGGGATCGGTTCCGACCACGTTGACCTGCAGGCGGCGATCGATCGCGGCGTCACCGTTGCGGAAGTCACATACTCGAACAGCATCAGCGTCGCCGAGCACGTCGTGATGATGATCCTGTCGCTCGTCCGCAACTACCTTCCCTCACATCAATGGGTGCGCGACGGCGGCTGGAACATCGCAGACTGCGTCGCCCGTTCGTACGACCTCGAAGGCATGCAGGTGGGGACAGTCGCCGCGGGCCGGATCGGCTCGGCGGTGCTGCGTAGGCTGAAGCCGTTCGAGGTCGGGCTCCACTACACCGACCGCACGCGTCTGCCGGCCGACGTCGAGGCAGAGCTCGGGGTGACGTTCCACTCGAGTGTCGAGGAGCTTGTGAGCGTGTGCGACGTGGTCACGATCAACGCGCCGCTTCATCCCGAGACCGAGCACATGTTCGACGACAAGCTGATCGCCCGCATGAAGCGCGGCGCCTATCTGATCAACACCGCACGCGGCAAGATCTGTGACCGCGACGCCGTCGTGCGCGCGCTCGAGAGCGGCCAGCTTGCCGGCTACGCAGGTGACGTGTGGTTCCCGCAGCCCGCGCCGAACGACCATCCATGGCGGACGATGCCGCACCACGGAATGACGCCGCACATCTCCGGCTCGTCGCTCTCCGCGCAGGCGCGGTATGCGGCCGGCACGCGGGAGATTCTCGAATCGTGGTTCGCCGGTACGCCGATCCGGGACGAGTACCTGATCGTCGACGGCGGCAGACTCGCAGGGTCCGGCGCTCACTCCTACAGCGCGGGCGATGCGACGGGCGGCTCGGAGGAGGCGGCCCGCTACACGTCCTAGCCCATGCTAGGAGGCGTCGGCCTTCTCGGCCGCCTGTCTTGCGAGCTGGGTGCGCCGGATGTTCTCGTTCCGGGCGGCGACGGCGAGCGCGGCGGCGACCCTGACGGAGGATCGATCACGCGTCAGCGCCGAGTCCGGCCGGATACTACTTCCGCTTGCGCTTGCGACCCGCGGTGCCGCCGCTGCCGGGGCGACCTCCGCGTGTCTGCTGTTGCAGCCGCTCGGCCTGGCGGCGCATCTGGCGGTTTGCCGTGTCCGGGACAGCGCCCTGTTCCTGTGCGGCCTCCATGTACGCCCTGCGCTCGGCTGGGGTGAGGCGGCTCATCGCCTTCTGCATCGCCTGCGGGTTCGGGTTCGACGCGACGGTGTTCATTTTCTTGAGTGCACCGGCGAGCTCTGGGTTCTGCCGTTCGATCGCCTTCGTCGAGATGCTCGTGAAGAACCGGCGCATGAACCCGATCCGAGAGAGACGAGCGACCATAGGCCGAAGCAACGCGCCGTTCCGAAATCTCCCGAGGAAGACGAGCAGACCGAAGAAGAGCAGGATGGCGAGAACGATGAAAATCGGGACGAGGAGCCACCACATGCCGCCGATGTTAACGCCTACGACAAGAAGGTCAGCGGCGAGAAGTGAGTACGAACGCCCACGCTCCGACGACGCAGATCGCAAGTACGAGCCAGATCCAAAGGGGGATTCCGCCGGAAGCAGGCGGTCCGAGCGGGGCGGGGTGGAGGTTCACCCCGGCCAGCGTCGCCGGTAGGGGTGATCTCGACCTTCCCGTGGTGTAAGGATTACTTCAATGTCTACGGTCTCCCGCGGTTACGGTCGCGGCGACCGGGGTAGCGAAGGTCGATGACCGTCGACCCGATCGCCATCCTCCTCGAGCACGGGGACGAGCACGGCTGCGTTCACATGACGGAGCTCTATGAGCTTGCGCAGAAGGTCGAGCTCGACGAGGAAGACATGGAAGCGCTCCTCGAGCGGCTCGAGACGCATGGCGTCGAGTTGACCGACGATTGCTCACGTGCGATCGAGGAAGAGATCTCGTACACGAACACCCAGCTCGCCGCGGCGACGACGGACTCGCTCCAGCTCTTCCTCAACGAGGCCGGCCGCTTCCCGCTGCTGACAGCGGCCCAAGAGGTGGAGCTCGCGAAGCGGATCGAGGACGGCGACAAGTCGGCGAAGGATTTGCTCGTGAACTCCAATCTTCGCCTCGTCGTCTCGATCGCGAAGAAGTATCAGGGGCATGGCCTGATGCTGCTCGACCTGATCCAGGAGGGGATCATCGGCCTGATCCGCGCGGCCGAGAAGTTCGACTGGCGGAAGGGGTTCAAGTTCTCGACGTACGCGACGTGGTGGATCCGCCAGGCCGTGCAGCGCGGCGTCGCGAACAAGGCGCGCACGATCCGGATCCCGGTGCACATCGTCGAGCGCGAGCAGAAGATGTCGCGCGCGGAGCGCGAGCTGTTCGCAACTCTCGAACGCGCGCCGACCGACGAGGAGGTCGCTGAGCAGGCGAAGCTGCCGCTCAAGCAGGTGAAGGAGGTGCGGATCGCCGCGCGCGCGGTCGCATCACTCGACCGGCCCGTCGGTGATGACGACTCGATGGCCTATGGCGATCTGTTCGCGAGCGCCGAGGCGACGCCGGATGAGCAGGTTGAGGTGCAGCTGACGGAGCAGGCACTCCACGCCGCGATCGCCGAGCTCGCCGACCGCGACCAACGCATCCTGCGCCTCCGTTACGGCCTCGACGGAACCGAGGAGCCGAAGTCGCTGGAGGAAATTGGCCGCATCCTCGGCATCACCCGTGAACGAGTCCGACAGCTCGAAGCGGAGGCGCTGCGCCGGCTTGCCGAGCGGCGCGAGCTCGCCGCGATCAAGGCCGCCTGAGCTCTCGAAGCTGGTTCTGTGAACCAGTGCGTGCGCGCCTACGAGCCGACGACTTTGCAGAGCCAGCGCCGCGGGCGCGAGCGATCGAGCTCGATGAACAGCACCCGCTGCCACGTGCCCAGGCAGAGCTCGCCATCGCCCACAGGAATCGACTCTCCGGCTGAACCGAGGATCATCGACATGCAATGCGCATGGCCGTTCGCCTGCTCCTTGTCTTCTTCGCAGATGTTCTCCGTGCGGCGATCCCAATCGTCGTGTGCGTAGTACGTCTCATGCGGCACGAGCCGGCGCAGCAACGCCCCGAAGTCCTCGAACATGCCGCGCTCGTACTCGTTCACGCGCACGCAACAGGTCGTGTGAGGCGAGTAGACGCAGCAGATCCCGTCGACGACGCCCGACTCGCGGACGATCTCGGCGACCTCAGCGGTGATGTCGGTGACATGGAGCCCGCCGCTCGTCTGGAACTCCCGCTCGGCCTGGAACACCTTCATCGGCGACGCAGTGTAACGAGTACGCTCGGAGCCCTGGGCCCGTAGCTCAGCGGTTAGAGCAGCGAACTCATAATTCGTTGGTCCCTGGTTCGAATCCAGGCGGGCCCTTAAAGACCGACAGGGCTAAGCGGAACCCGCGCGGCTCCGTCGGTCGCCTGCGACGTGTCCCTCGCCGCTGACGAAGATGCCGGTCTTGTGAACCCCGATCCCCGGGTGGACTTCGTGTGCGGCAGCGCCTACAGTCGCAGTCGTGAGCTGGCTCCTCATCGTGATCATCGTGCTCGTCGTCCTGGTGTTGCTCTGGGCGGTGCTGCTCTACAACGGCCTCGTCAAGAAGCGAAACCGCGTCGACAACGCCTGGGCGCAGGTCGAGGTACAGCTCAAGCGCCGTCACGATCTGATCCCGAATCTCGTCGAGTCGGTCAAGGGCTACGCGGCCCACGAGCGCGGCACGTTCGACTCGGTCACCCAGGCACGCGCCGCGGCGACGTCTGCGCAGGGCCCGGCTCAGGCCGGACAGGCCGAGGGCATCCTCGGCCAGGCCCTCGGAAGGCTCTTCGCCGTGGCCGAGGCCTACCCGGAGCTGAAGGCGAACCAGAACTTCCTCGACCTGCAGGCGCAGCTCAAGGACACCGAGGACAAGATCGCGATCTCACGGCAGGTCTACAACGACACGGTGCTGACCTTCAACAACGGGATCCAGACCTTCCCGGCTGTGGTGCTCGCCGGCGCCCTCGGCTTCTCCAAGCGCGAGTTCTTCGAGATCGACGAAGGCGATAGTGCGGCGCCCGCCGTCAGCTTCGCTTCCGACGCAGCGCCCCCGGCGCAGCCGCCGAGTGAAGCACCGAGCGCGTAGCCGGCTCGTCCTTCTCGCGGCGCTCACGGCGGCTCTGACCCTCGCCGGGGCGGCGTCGGCCAAGTCGTACACGCTCACTCAGGCGAATGTGACCGTGAACGTCCTGGCCAACGGCGCGCTCGCCGTGGACGAGCAGATCGACTACAGCTTCGACGGCTTCTTCTCGGGTGCCTACCGAGAGATCCCGCTGACCAAGGGCGAGTCGATCAGCGGTTTCTCGGTGCTCGAGAATGGGACCCAGTTCCGGCCCGGCGGCTGCACCGATCTCGGCTGCAGCTCGCCTGCCGGCACCTTCGGCGTCGCGCATCTCGGCGGCAAGGATCGGATCGTCTGGCACTACAGCGCGCTCGACGAGTCGAAAACGTTCGAGATCCGCTACCGGCTGAGCGGCCTGGCGGTTGCGTACTCCGACATCGTCGACGTGAACCTCGAGGTCTGGGGCTCAGAGTGGAAGACCGGCCTGAACCAGCTGATCTCGAACCTGCACGCACCTGGCCCGGTGAAGCGCGCGTGGGGTAGCCCGGTGTACGTCCGCGGCGACGTGACGATCGACGGGAACGCCGTGAAGCTCAGGGCGATCAACATCCCGGCGCACCAGTTCGTCGCGTTGCGCGTCCTGATCCCACGGTCGGCATTCACCTCGACGTCGGGCATGCGGATTGCGAAGGGCGCTGGGCTCGACAAGATCGTCGCCGCCGTTGCGGCCGATGCCGCCGCCGCTCAGCGCGACCACCAGAAGTTCGAGGACGCCAAGAACAACCCGTGGAAGTGGCTCCTGATCCTGCTCTTGCTCGGGGTGATCCCGGCGCTCGTGATCCTGCTCGTCGTCTATTGGCTGTTCGGGCGCGAGTTCAAGACCGGCTACGACCGCGAGTACGAGCAGGAGCCGCCCAGCGACCTCGCACCGGCGCTCGTGCCGACGTTGCTGCGGCAGGGCGGCGAGGCGGGGTCGTACGAGTTCACCGCGACCCTCTTCGACCTGATCCGGCGCGACGTCTACACCTCGAAGCCGGTCACGACGGAGGTCTCGACCTTCGCCGGGTTGCGCAAGACGCAGCTCTCCGACCTGGAGCTCTCGGCCGGCAAGCCCGATGCGACCCTGCTGCCGTGGGAGCAGGACGTCGCGAACGTCGTCAACGGCGTCCTCGACGGGGGCACCGAGGACCTGTCGAAGTTCCGCGAGAAGATCGAGAGCAAGCGCACGTCGATGGCGCCGCGCTTCACCGCCTTCAAGTCGCACGTCTCGAAGGAGGTGAAGACGCGGAAGTGGTTCCTCGACCTGGGGATTGTGCCGCTCACGATCGCGTTCCTCGTCTTCGTGGGAGTCGGCGTGCTCCTGTTCATCGTCGCCGCGAAGCGCTGGCGCCCCGTGTACGTCCGCTGGAGCGACATCGAGCTGATCGGGCTCGGCGTGGCCTCGATTCTCAACGCGCTGGTGATCGCGTTCGGCATGACGAGGCGTCCTCTCTGGCGGCGCTGCTCGCGTGACTGCGTCACCGAGGCCGAGCGTTGGGGGGCCTTCCGCCGGTACCTGACGGACTTCCCGCGGCTCAAGGAGGCGCCTCCGGCGACGCTCGAGCTCTGGGAGCGCTACCTCGTGTACGGGATCGCCTTCGGGATCGCCGAGCGGGTCCTCCAAGCCGCGCACCTCGCCATGCCCGAAGCGCTCGCCCAGCAGTCGACGATCTTCTGGATCTCCCCGACCGGGAACCTCGGCGGCGGTGCCAGCTCGCTCGCGATCGGCGACCTCGCATCCGGCTTCGGCTCGGCTCTCGCGCCACCCAGCTCGGGCTCGAGCGGGTTCGGCGGCGGCTTCTCCGGCGGGGGCGGAGGCGGAGGAGGAGGCGGTGGAGGCGGCGCCTGGTAGGTCGGGTCTAAGACGCTCGATGGGCGCGGATCATGGTGGGCATGTACGCGCCGTGCAGACCCCCGTGCAGACCTCGGACGGCGAACTAGCCGGTTAGCGTGGTTCGGGGCCAGGCGGGCCTTTCCAGATCCCGGTAGCCAAGTCAGACACCGGATGGCTGCGGGAGTCAGGCATGTGCCGGTTTTCGCCGCGCGCTGCAGACCGGTGGAACCTCGCCGGGTTAGGCTCCTACAACTCGGCGTACGCGCCCGTGCTGAACGCGACCACCAGCGCGCCGAACGCACAAAAGCCGCACATCAAGATCACACCCGCTGTGAGAGCCGACCTCTTAGCCGGCGAGTAGCCAGCCCGATTCGCGGTGAGGCTCGCCAAACCCGCAGGCAAGACGAACAGCGAGAACAGGACAGCCATGGGACCATGGCCGCGGAGCGCAAGCATCGCCGCAAGACCGGCGAGCGGGTAGCCGATCAGGCACGCCAATCCGATCGACCTCGGGGAATCGGAGTCCATGCCTCAACCCTGACGTTGGCCCCAAGCGGGCGCGCCCGACCAAACGGTCATCCCGGCTCGACAAACGGGGGAGGCACCCCGCACCTTCGAGGGCCACGAATCCGAGAAATGCAAGCGCCGCAGCAATGAATGAGCGGCCGGCCGACGGCCGTCTCAATGATCGCGCGTACGAACGGTGCACACTTCCGTGCGCACCTCGAAAGGAGAAATAGCCGTGGCAGGCGGTGTTGCGTCCAGGCAGGCCCTGATCGCGTCGCTTCCGATACTGGCGGACCGCCGACGACGCGGAGCTCGACTCTCGAGCTCCGCGTAGCGACTAGTAACTCGGCCGGTTAGAGCTGAGAGCTGACGTTGTTGAACACATCCGCGATCTTCGGGCCAGGACGAGCAGCGCGGCGATCACGACGACTGCGATCAGGGCCAGAAGGACGCCGTACTCGGTCATCGTCTGACCATCCTCGCGACGCAGTTGGATCCGGCTCAGTTTGGAGATGATGGCGTTCAAGACAAATGCTCCTTTGATCGGGGGACTCGACGCTTCGCGCCTTGGTTGGTGTGTACGTTTCGCACATCAGCGGGAGGCGGGCCGGCATGCACCCCTCCTCTGGCTGGTTCGCCCGGGACCATTCACGAACGCACGGCTTGCCGAGCCCGACCCCTAAAAGGGGGAGGCGAGAGTCGAACACCACCCGTGATCGCGGCCACTCTCCGGTGCGAATCGCTCCCCCGGGAATCGCCGCTCGTATCGCTCCATTCTTCCCGAGCCCAAGGTGGAGCGAAGGAGTTGGTCTGCATGCCCGGCACGACCGATGAGTGCGTCCGCCAGGCGATCGAGATCTCGAACCGGTTGACCCGGAGCTACCGGGAGAATTTCGGCCGTGGTGCCAGCAACGTCAAACGGTGATCCAGAAGGGCTTCGTCGTCACCTTTCTCGAGGACCGATGCGGGAGGAGGCTCTCGGAGAGCGGGAACTGTGCAGCTAGGGCCGGTCTGGCCGGGTGCTGGACGTTCGACCAACAGTCTGCGACGGAAGACCAGTGTCGGTGGCGTTCGGCCCCGCCACAGTGAGAGAGCGCGCGGGCCGCGGGGGGAGAGGTGGGTCAGGTCGCTCCCGCAGCTGACCTCGGACCCGTCCCTTGCGGCACTTCCGCGCCCGCGCGCACCTCTGCCCGCTTTCTAGTGGACACGAACATATGTTCGTAGTAGCCTCGAGCGATGCAGCTGCGCCTCGATGCCGCCGACCGGCTCGTCGAGCTCGTCGAGGACCGCAGAGGGCCGGTTCCGGCCGACGAGGCGGCGCGGAAGGTGCTGAAGCTCGGAAACGCGATTCCGACGGGACTCGCACGCTCGCTGCTCCAGGAGGCAGTCGCCGCGGACGCGCGGTTGCGCTGGTCGGGCGACCTCGTCTCGCTCGCCGCGCCCAGCGGCGACGGGCTGCTGATCGAGCAGGCGACCTACGTCGTCTTCGATCTCGAGACGACCGGCCTGCGACCCGCCACCTCACGGCCGTGCGAGATCGGAGCCGTACGGGTCGCCACCTCGAGCTCGCCGAGCGGTTCCAGACGCTCGCCAATCCCGGCGCGCCGCTGCAACCAGCTGTGGCAGCGCTGACCGGCCTGCGAGACGCCGAGCTACGGCGCGCCCCGCCGGTCGCCGCCGGCATCCGGCGCTTCCTCGAGTTCAGCGGCGACGCCGTGCTCGTCGCGCACAACGCACGCTTCGACATGGCGTTCCTCGACAACGAGACGATGCGCTTGACGGGCAGTCGGGTCGCCGCGACAGTCCTCGACACGGTGGGCCTCGCGCGCCGGCTCCTTGGCCGCCAGCCCGCGAACCTCGGTGCGCTGTCGCACCGGTTCGTCACCGACGCCCGGCCGTGTCATCGGGCACTGCCGGACGCCGAGGCGACCGCGGAGATCCTGCTCCGGCTGATCGGCATGGCGCAGGAACGCGGGGCACGGACCGTGGCCGATCTCGTCGAGCTCGCCGCCACCCGGCCGCGCCGCAGCTACGGCAAGCGGAGCCTTGCCTTCGGCGCACCGCAGAGCCCGGGCGTCTACCTCTTCCGCGACCAGCACGAACAGGTCCTGTACGTCGGCAAGGCGCGCGACCTGCGCGCGCGGCTCCGCTCCTACTTCCGCTCCGACCGGCAACGGCCGGCGGTCGAGGCCGCGCTGGCTGCGCTCGCGCAGATCGAGTGGCGGCCACTCGGCTCGGAGTTCGAAGCCGCCCTCGAAGAGCTGCGGCTGATCCGGGAGCTGCGCCCGCCTGCGAACGCGCGGTCGGCCCGACCCGACCGGTACGTCTACCTGCGGCGTCGCGGCGACACGGTCGTCTGCTCCGCGACACCGGGGCCACTCGGCCCGATCAAGAGCCGGCGCCGCGCTCAGCTGGCCGCACGCGCGCTGCAGGGAGTCGAATGGGAGACGCTCGACGACGCCGTTCCGAAGCTGAACGAGAAGCTACGGAGGCTCGCACGCGAACAGCGCTTCGAGGATGCGGCACGGCTCCGCGACCGCATCGCGGCACTCGAGCAAGTCGTGGTCGAGGTGGCTCGCCTCGAGCGTCTGCGCCGGCTCGCGGTCTGCGTGGTCGCACCTGGAGTGGTCGCACCTGGAGGCGATGACGGCCGGCGACGTGGCTTCTTCATTGCCAAGGGCCAGGTCGTATGCGTGCGCCCCTTCCACGGTGCACACGGCGTCGAATGGCAGGCCGGGCTTGCCGCGGTCGCCCGCGCCGAGCCGAGCCTGGCGCCGGAGACGACCGACGAACTGCTCGCGATCGCAGGCTTCCTCCGGCGGCCGCCGCCCGAGCTCGACGTCGTGAGGTTCCTACACTCCACTCATGGATCAGCTCCGCGAGCTCGGCGTGGGAGACGGCTGGCGGAAGCTCGTCGCAGACGGCGTAACGGCGACACCAGTCACGTTGCGGCGCGGCGCTGCGGTGAAGCTCGTAGACGGAGCGAACACCGAGATCGTCCAGCGAGCGGACTGGCCCGACCGCCTCGACGCGCTGATCGCAACTGCGCGAAACGTGCACGTGCTCTCGCCCGACGGCGACACACACGCAAGGCGCACGAAGCGGGGTAAGTGGCTCGTCTCGCGCGCTCGTCCGTCGTCGCCGGCGGCCGCCTCCGACCAACACGACCGTCAGGCGCAGCATCCCCTCCCAAAAGGTCATCCGCTCTTCCGCTGCGACGAGGATCTCACGCGACAAGGAACGGCAGGTGCAGCACTACGTCGAGTTGCTGCGGACGTTGCCGCTCTGGCAGCGCGACCGGATCCGCGTTGTCGATGCGGGGTGCGGCAAGGCGTACATGAGCCTGGCGCTCGTCGCTTACGGGCGCGAGGTCGGGACACGCGTAGAGCTCGTCGGGCTCGACGCGAACCCCGACGTGATCGAGACGGTGCGGGCGATCGCCGAAAGCCTCGGATACGACGAGGCGCGGTTCGAGGCGACGGCGATCGAGACTTACCGCGAGGACGGGCCGGTCGACCTGCTGGTCTCGCTGCACGCCTGCGACACCGCGACGTGACGAGGCGATTGCCGCCGGGCGTCAGGCTCGGCGCCGAAGCGATCGTCGTCGCCCCATGCTGCCAACACGAGCTCGCCGGCCAGATCGGCGCGCGCGAAGGACGGGCTGCTGCGCCATGGCCTTCTGCTCGGCCGCCAGGCAGACCTCGTCACCGACGCCCTGAGGGCCGCCGCACTCGAGACTGCAAGGCTACCGAGTCGACGTGATCGAGTTCGTCTCGACCGAGCACACGGCGAAGAATGTGATGCTTCGTGCCGAGCGCTCGCCGTCGCCGACGCGGGCCGAGCGGGCCCAGTCGCGAGTACGTCGAGCTGAGAGACCGCTGGGACGTCGAGCCCGCCATCGAGCGCCTCCTTGGGCCGATACGATAAGGGGCATGCACGAGATCGGGACGATGCGCGTCAAGAGCGGCCTCGCCGAGATGCTGAAGGGCGGCGTGATCATGGACGTGGTCGACGCCGAACAGGCGAAGATCGCCGAGGAGGCAGGCGCCTGCGCCGTAATGGCGCTCGAGCGCGTGCCGGCAGACATTCGCCGCGACGGCGGAGTGGCCCGCATGTCGGACCCCGACATGGTCAAGGGAATCCAGGAGGCCGTGACGATTCCGGTGATGGCGAAGTGCCGCATCGGCCATTTCGCCGAGGCTCAGATCCTGCAGTCGCTCGAGATCGACTACATCGACGAGTCGGAGGTCCTGACTCCCGCCGACCTCGAGCATCACGTCGACAAGTGGCAGTTCACGGTCCCGTTCGTCTGCGGCTGCACCAATCTCGGCGAGGCGCTGCGGCGCATTGCCGAGGGCGCGGCGATGATCCGCACGAAGGGCGAGGCCGGCACGGGCGACATCGTCAACGCCGTCACCCACATGCGAGCGGTCTTCGGCGGCATCCGCCGCCTGCAGTCGCTGCGCGGCGAGGAGCTGTACGCCGAGGCGAAGAATCTTCAGGCGCCCTACGAGCTCGTCCGCTGGGTTGCCGAAAACGGACGGCTGCCGGTCGTCACGTTCACGGCGGGCGGCATCGCGACACCGGCCGACGCGTCTCTCTGCATGCAGTTCGGCGCCGACGGTGTCTTCGTCGGCTCGGGCATCTTCAAGTCCGGGAACCCGGCAGATCGCGCACGCGCGATCGTCGAGGCGACGACGCACTATCTCGACGCCGACGTGCTCGCGCGCGTCTCGGCGGGTCTCGGGGAGGCGATGGTCGGCATCTCGACGCAGTCGCTCGACCCGAGTCAACTGCTCGAGACCCGCGGCTGGTAGCGGTTCGCCGTTGAGGACGCTGCTCGTCACCGGCGGCGGCGGCGCCCTTGGACGCGAGCTCGTCTCGCGCGCCCCCGACCGTGACTGGAGCGTTCGCGCCACGTGGGCGAGCGCGCGCCCGAAGAGCCCGTCCGCCGAATGGGTGCAGGTCGACGTACGCGATCCGGAAGCCGTCGCGCGCGCTGTTGCGGGCGTCGACGCCGTGATCCACACCGCCTACCGTCAAAACGAGGACGCGTGGTCGACGAACGTCGAGGGGTCGGAGACGGTCGCCCGTGCCGCCGGGCACTGCAGGCTCGTCCACCTCTCCAGCGACGTCGTGTTCGACGGGACACTCGGCCACTACGGCGAGGAGGACACCCCGGCACCGGTCAACGACTACGGCCGCTCGAAGGCCGAGGGCGAGCTTCGGGTCGCCGACGCACATCCGGGCGCGACGATCGTGCGCACCTCGTTGATCTACGGCGTGGTCGACGGGCCGCAGGAGCGACTCGCGCGTGACGGCAAGCGCTTCTTCGTCGACGAGTTCCGCTCGCCGATCCACGTGGCAGACCTTGCCCAGGCGGTTCTCGAGGTGCTCGACCTCGAGTTCCCCGGCCCACTGCACGTCGGCGGTGCAGACGACGTCAGCCGCTACGACTTCGCCGTCCTGCTCGGCGCTGATGAGGAGCGCATCGAGGGAGCGCAGACGACGCCCGAGCGTGCGCCTGACGTGACGCTCGACAGCTCCCGGGCCTGCGAGCTGCTGAAGACGCGACTCCGCGGGGTCTACGAGGTGCTCGGGGCCTGACGCCAGCGCTCGGCTGCCACGCGCCCCTCCGGGGTCGCGAGGAAATGCTCGAGCGGGACGTGCAGCAACGCAGCCTTGCACTCGGCGAGCCGCTCGTTGCCGTCGGTGATCGCCGCGTCGATGTGGAGACGTCGGCCACGCGCTTCGATCAGCTCTGCGCGAATCAGAAACTCCGTGTTGATCGGAACGGGCCGCCGGTAACGGACGAAGATCCGCGCCGTCACCGCCGGGAACGCGTACCAGGTCGCAAGCAGCCCGACCGCTTCGTCGAGCGCACCGGCCACCACGCCGCCGTGCGCGATCCCCGGGCCGCCCTGGTGCGAGTCGCCGAACTGGAAGTACGCCTCGTACTCGGTCAGGCCCTCCGCACTTGGCAGCGGAAGCCGCAGCCCCGTCGGGTTGTCGCCGCAACCCCAGCAGGCGGGATCATGATGCGGCGGGATCACTCGCCGGCCAGATGTTCTCGAACGTCCCGAAATGAAGTTCCTGGATGTAGTAGAAGCGGCCCTCGTCGCTGAGCCTCATGTACTCCTCCTGGAACTCTCCGAGGAACGCGTTGTACGCCTCCGCCGACTCCCACCGGTCGATCACGAGGTAGCGCTCGGGCTCCTCGACGTCACGCAACAGCTCGGTGCCGATGTAGCCGACGCCGCGACGGAAGAACTTCGCCCAGTCCCCGTCGGGTCCGTAGACGCGTCGAACTCCTCAGAGTCGCGAACCTCGTAGCGAAAGACGAGCGCGATCAGCGGAGGCCGCCGAGTTCGTGATGAGCTTTGAAGAAGTTCTCGCTGCCTGCGGTCGCCATCGCGGCTGACGCGCTGATCTCGAGGCACAACGCCGCGGCGGCGACGATCTGGGCGAACCGGTAAACGTTACCGGCTGCCCTGGCAGCCGATCGAGGCGAGCCAATCGCGTGCCGACGGGAGCGTCGTGCCGCCACCCACGGTGCCGACCTCGAGCCCGCCGAAGCGGATCGACGCCTGGAGGCCGCCGTCGACGCGGCGTCCGGTGCCGTGCGCCATCGAGCTCGTCCCGATCATCCCGAGGTCCTGCCCCGTTGCCGCATAGACGGCGGCAACTGCCGAGGCAGGGGTGAAGGCGACCGACTGCATGCCACTTGCGACGGCGCCGTGCGTGCCCGCCCACGAGAGCGCCTCGAGATCGTCGGCGGTCGTCCGGAGCACGCGACGAAGCTGTTCGTCGGAGAGGAACGCTTCGGCCAACACCGTCTTGCCATGCCCTGACTGGAAGTACTCGTGCGGACGGCTTCTTGTCGCCGCCCATGTTCGCCTCGAGGATCGAGCGCTCGGGTTTCACGGGCGCGCGCTGCATCACGTAGGCCATGTTCAGCGCGTACGAGTTGCGGGTCATCATGTTCGGCCCGACGGCATCGCCGGTCGTCCAAGCCCAGAGCACGTGGCACATCGGGCCGACGACGTGAGTCTTCGCCTCCCGCAGCCTCGCGCGCTTCGAGAGCGAGGGATCGTCCGACGTGGCGAGCCATTGCTGCATCGCCGGGAGCTCGGCGTCGATCCAGCGCGCGAGTGAGACGGCGTCCGCAGCGTCGCGGCAGACGAAGCACGAGGCACGCGTGATCCGGTCGTTCAGTACGTAGGTGCGAACGGTTCCGGCCGCGAGCGAGCCACGCGTCATGGACGCAGTGAGACCGCCTTCCGTGTGCGCCAGCGGCACGTGCACGTTCTCGACCGTGCGGTCCGTCTCGACCACCCCGCCTGCCTCCGAGAGCTCGTAGGCGCCGAGCTCGATCTCGATCGGAGCGGCCGAGACCGGAATCACGGCGACGCCGACCAGCGACTCGGCCGCGTTCGCAAACGGCTCGAGATCGATCGACGCCGTCAGGCCGCCGGAGATGCCCATCACGGCGCGACGCGCCGCGATCGAAGCTGGATCGTTCTTCCGGGGCCAGCGCATTGGGCCAGCCTAGACTCCCCGAAATGACCGCGACGCAGATGAGGGGCAAGCCCGTTGCCGACCAGATCCGTGCCCGGGTCGCCGAACAGGTACAGGCGATCGGCCACATCGGGCTCGTCACGGTGCTCGTTGGCGACGACCCAGCCTCGGAGATCTACATCCGGCTGAAGCACAAGGCGGCGAACGACGCCGGCTTCGATGCGACCGACCTCCGGCTGCCTGCCGAAACGTCCGAGGCGGCGCTGCTCGAGCGACTCGCCGAGCTGAACGGCTCCGACGACGTCGATGCGATCCTCGTCCAACTGCCGCTGCCGGGCCAGATCGACGAAGAGCGGGTGATCCGAGCGATCGCGCCGGCGAAGGACGTTGACGGGCTGCACCCGTTGAACGCCGGCGAGCTCTATCTCGGTCGGCCCGCCATCGTCTCGGCGACGCCGCGTGGAGTGATGGCCCTCCTCGCCGCTCACGACGTGCCGCTCGAAGGCGCTCGCGCGGTCGTGATCGGCCGCAGTGCGATCGTCGGCAAGCCGATGGCTCACCTGCTTCTCCAGGCGAACGCGACCGTCACGGTCTGCCATTCGCGCACGAGCGACCTGGCCGACCACACGCGCGCCGCCGACGTGCTCGTCGTCGCCGTCGGCTCGCCCGCGCTCGTGACGGTCGAGATGGTCAAGCCGGGCGCTGTGGTCGTCGATGTCGGCATGAACCGCACCGAAGCCGGTCTGGTCGGCGACGTCGATCCCGCGGCATTCGAAGTCGCCTCCGCGATGACGCCCGTCCCGGGCGGCGTCGGCCCGCTGACGATCGCGTGCCTGCTCGAAAACGCGGTGCAGTGTGCGCGCTACCGGGGCGGGCAGGTTGTATATCCCGGCTGAAGATCCGTTAGTGTTCCGCCCGCTCCGTCGGTCTCTGACGGACTTGTAGTCATCTCAGCAAGGAGTAGGAAGCAGTGGCTGAAGGTACGGTCAAGTGGTTTTCGAACGAGAAGGGCTTCGGCTTCATCGAGCGGGGCAACGGCGAGGCGGACGTATTTGTCCACTTCTCCGCCATCGACGGTGAGGGCTACAAGTCGCTGACCGAAGGTCAGCGCGTGTCGTTCGAGGTCGTCCAGGGCGACAAGGGCCTGCAGGCCGCGAACGTCTCGGCGCTCTAGACCTTTTCGGAACCGAGCTGGATGGGAGGCTCCGAAAGGAGCCTCTCGTCGTTAACTGGAAGGATTGAACGGATGGCCGGCATCTCCAAGCAAGAAGTGCTGAAGGTGGCGCGGCTCGCGCGGCTCGAGTTGACCGACGACGAGGTGGCGAAGTTCCAGGAGCAGCTGTCGGCGATCCTCGACGCGGTCTCGAAGGTGTCGGAGCTCGACCTCTCCGACGTGCCGCCGACGGCGCACCCGCTCGAGATCCAGAACGCCTGGGGCGAGGATCACGTCGAGTTGTCACTCGGCCACGACGACGTCTTCTCGAACGCGCCCGATCGCGAAGACGACCTGTTCCGGGTGCCGCCGGCGTGAGCGTCGCGATCGACACGCTGCGCTTGACCGCCGAGGAGGCGACGCGGCTGATCGAGACGCGGGAGATCACCGGCGCGGAGCTGTTCGCCGCCTACGCGGCGGCGATCGCCGCGCGCGACCCCGAGTTGCACGCGTTCCTGACCCTGGCCGACGATCCCGGCGGCGACGGATTGCCGATCGCTGTCAAGGACGTGATCGGGACGAAGGGCATTCGAACCACTGCCGGCTCGAAGATGCTCGAGAGCTACGTGCCGGTGTACGACGCGACCGTGGTCGAGCGCTGCAAGGCCAACGGGCTGCGCATCCTCGGGAAGACCAACACCGACGAGTTCGCGATGGGCTCGTCGACCGAGAACTCGGCGTACGGGCCGTCGCACAACCCGTGGGACCCGAAACGCGTCCCGGGCGGATCGGGAGGCGGAAGCGCAGCGGCCGTGTCGGCAGGGCTTGCGCCCTGGGCGCTCGGCTCGGACACCGGCGGCTCGATCAAGCAGCCGGCGGCGCTCTGCGGCAACGTCGGCCTGCGCCCGACTTATGGAACAGTCTCCCGGTACGGAGTCGTCGCTTTCGCCTCGTCACTCGATCAGGTCGGCCCGGTCGCCAAGAACGTGCGCGACTGCGCGCTGCTCTACTCGATCATCTCCGGCCGCGACGCGAGAGACTCGACGACGGTCGACGTGCCGAAGGTCGAGCTTCCGACGGCGGAGGATCTGAAAGGTCTGCGGATCGGTGTGCCGACCGAGATGAACGAGGCCGAGGGGATCGAGCCCGGCGTGCGCGACGCGGTCCGAAAGGCGCTCGACCACGCCGAGGCGCTCGGTGCAACGGTCGCCGACTGCTCGCTGCCGCGATCGGTGACGTACGGGGTCGCCTGCTACTACCTGATCGCCCCGGCGGAGGCTTCGTCGAATCTCGCGCGCTACGACGGGGTGCGCTACGGCCTTCGCTCCGACGGCGACGACTTCCGCCAGATGGTGATGGCGACCCGTCGAGATGGGTTCGGCGACGAGCCGAAGCGTCGCATCATGATCGGTACGTACGCGCTCTCGTCCGGCTATTACGACGCGTACTACGGAACGGCTCAGAAGGTGCGCACGATGATCCGGCGCGAGCACGAGAAGGTCTTCCGTAGCTTCGACCTGATCGTGTCGCCCACGAGCCCGACCGTTGCCTTCCCGCTTGGCGAGAAGGTGGGGAATCCGCTCGCGATGTACCTCAACGACCTGCTGACGATCCCCTCGTGCATGGCGGGCCTGCCGGGACTGTCGATCCCCTGCGGCCTCTCCGAGGGCCTTCCCGTCGGGTTGCAACTGATCGGCCCGCAGTTCTCGGAGAACGCGCTCTTTCGCGCCGGACACGCACTCGAGCAGGCCATCGGGTTCGACGTCGTGCCGGCGAGGCTCAGATGAACGGGGTGGACGCGGCGAAGTGGGAGCCGGTGATCGGCCTCGAGATCCATGTTCAGCTGAAGACCGAGACGAAGATGTTCTGTCGCTGTCGAAACGGCTTCGGCGACGCGCCGAACTCGAACGTCTGCCCGATCTGTCTCGCATTCCCGGGTGCCCTGCCCGTGCCGAACCGGCGGGCGATCGAGGACTGCATCTCACTCGGACTCGCGCTCGACTGCACGATCGCCGAACGTGCCGTCTTCCACCGCAAGAACTACTTCTACCCAGACCTGCCGAAGGGGTACCAGATCAGCCAGTACGACGAGCCGCTCTGCGTCAACGGCAAGCTTGCGGTCCCGACGGCCGACGGTGAGCTCGTCGTCGGGATCACGCGCGCCCATCTCGAGGAGGACGCTGCGAAGAATGTGCACGTCGCGGAATCGGGTCGCCTCCACGGCGCCACTGCGACGCTCGTCGATTTCAACCGCGGCGGGACGCCACTCGTCGAGATCGTCACCGAGCCCGATCTCCGCGACGCCGATACCGCCAAGCGGTTCCTCCAGCTGCTGCGTCAGACCGTCGTCGAGCTCGGGCTCTCGGACGCAGAGCTCGACAAGGGCTCGATGCGCTTCGACGTCAACGTGTCGGTGCGCCCCGCCGGCTCGACCGAGCTTCGGACGCGCACCGAGCTGAAGAACATGAACTCGTTCAACTTCGCGGCGAAAGGGATCGAGCGGGAGATCGCCCGCCAGATCCAGGGTCTACGAGTAGGGCGGCGACGATCGCAGCAGGAGACGCTGCATTTCGATCCCGGGCGACGAGGACTCGCCTCCGATCGCGCTCGAAGGAGGAAGCGCAGGACTACCGGTACTTCCCGGAGCCAGACCTCGTGCCCGTGCATCCGCCCGACGAGCTCGTCGACCGTCTGCGCGCGCAGATCGGCGAGTTGCCGGGCGCCCGCATCGCGGCGGCTCGCCGACACGCTGTCGTTCTACGACGCCGACGTGCTCGTCACGGGCGGGCTCGACAAGCTGTGGTCAGCCGTCGTCGACGCGGGCGCCGACGCGAAAGAGGCCGCGAACGTGCTCGCGAACCAGTTCGTCGCGACGGGCATCTCGCGTCAGCGCGTCGACGCCGCGAGCTCGCACAGCTGGTCTCGCGCACGCTCCGTGATTCCGCGGGCGATCTTCGACGAGGCGCTCGCGCAGGCGGGGGAGCGAGCTTCAGCGCCGACCCCTATCTCGCCCAGAAGATCGTCGCGGATGCCGGCGAGCTCGACCCGGTGATCGACCGGATCATCGCGGCGAACCCCGGCGCAGGCCGAGCAGTACCGGTCGGGGCAAGCAAGGGCTGCTCGGCTTCTTCGTCGGTCAGGTGATGAAGGAGACCGGCGGCAAGGCCGACGCGCGCGTCGTCAACGAGCGCGTGCGCGCCAAGCTGACGGAATGATTAGTCGAAGCGAATCAGGTTCCCGTTCTCGGAGGTCGCGCAGATCGACTCGTACTCTGGTTCCCTTCGGGAATCAGAGTCGGGGGGGCGACGCTGAGCATCGCGAGGCACATCTCGTCGGTCGTGCCTTCGCCCCAGAGGATGTAGCGCGGCTTCAGTTGCCTCGTCCCGACGACCGGCTGGTCGGCTTTCGAGTTGTCGAAGGGCACCTGACGCGGACCGTGTCGCCGGCGGCGACCCGACCGGGGCTTCAGGTAGTAGACGTCCTGCCAGTGGAAGTCCCAGGCCGGAATGTGAGCAGGTCTGCTCCTTCGGCGTGCCGGGATCGAGCATCGACCTTGATGTCGTGCCCGCGCAGGTGCATGTGGCCCGCGACGCCGTAGATCGTCTGCTTCTAGGTCAACGGCGCGGTCGCACGAGGTGGCGATCTTCGCCCGCCGAGCCCACGTCTGCGGATAGTCGGCGAGCGTCTTGCCGCAGATCTTCAAGAGCGCCGACGGGATCGCCGCGTCCGCACGCCGTACTTGGCGACCTCGTCCTGGATCGCCTGCTGTCCTGCTGCACTGCGGGCCGGTGACGCCACGTCGGGCACGGCAGCTCGACGGGCGCCGCGATCAGCTGCGTCTGCAGCCGGGTCAGCGGCGTGCGTCGCCGGCCGAATGCGCAGCTCAGCGCGCGTGAGCGATCAGGGCCCGACGCGGCGATCAGGTTGTAGTGCACCTGCATGACGACCATTCGCGCCCTTGTGCACGCAGCACGCCGGTGCCGTGCGGGAGCGCGTTCGTCGAATGTGCCCGGGCACCCACGCCGCGATCCACGGCGGCTGTCCCAGACGGTGGCGAGTCGGAGCCCCGACAGGTCGAGCGGCAGGCCGGGGCCGCCGAAGCACGTCCAGCCCTTGCCGCCCGTTCCCGGCGTTCAGCTGCCTGGCCGCCGTCGCCTGCGCGCCGGCCGCCTCGTAGAGGATCACGTGGTGGACGATGCCCGTTCGCTGCGGCTTGATCAGCGCGCCGGTCACGAACGCGTTCTGCTTCAGCTTTGGATCGAGCACGAAGCAGTGGTAGTCGTCGAGGCCACCGCCGGCCGCGTGCGGCGTGTATGCCTTGCCGCGGCGACAGGACGATCGTCCTGCCCGGGCCGCCGAGCCCGGCGTTGAGCTCGGCGGCTTCGAGTGCAGTCGGCTCGGATTGCCGGCCGGCGCGCCCGCGGCCGGTCCACCGCGCCAGCGTCTGCAGCTCCGCGGCGTGACAGGCGCCGCCTGTCGCGCCCGACGATCGAGGCCGAGTCGTCCCGCCGGGCATCCACGGCGGCATCAAGCCCGCCTTGGTCATTCGCACGATCCCGGCGGCGTGGGCCTGGCGTCGGCTGCCGTCGTCAGCGAAAACGGCGCGATGCCGCCCAGACGGTGGACGAAGCGCATTTCGAGTCGAGAATCGGAGCCACGTCGCGGTAGTAGGTCGGCCCGCCGGTCGTCGTGCTGCCGGCACGGGCGACGAGCGCGGCGGCGGCGAGCAAGGCGATTGCGGCCAGAAACAGAGCCTTGCGCATCCCGGCAGATCGTAGACTGGCCCCGTGGTGTCCGTGCCCCGCTGGGTGCTCGCTGTCGTCGGCGTCGCCGTTGCGATGGCGGCGGTCGATGTCGGCCTCGTGGTCGTCGGACGCGGCAATCACGACGCCGTAGCCGACGCGGCCGGCGTCGTCGTCGTGATCGACCCGGGCCAGGCCCGGGTCGTCGACCGCGTAGGGGTCGGACTCGAGCCCACCGTGGTCGCCACCGGTTTCGGAGGCGTCTGGGTCCTCGATAAGGGCGACGGCTCCGTCACGCACATCGACGCCCACTCCGGTCACGTCGTCTCGACGCTGGCGCCCGACGCGAGCGCAAACGGACTGACCGTCGGCGCCGGCGGTGTGTGGTTCGTCGGCCGTGCTCGTGGAACGAGCGCACCGATCGAGGAGGCGAGGCTCGAGCGGATCGATCCGGTCACCGGAGCTGTCGACCGGCGGTTCGAGACCCATACGGGCGCGTCGGTCGTCGCGGCGGCGCGAAGCGCGCTCTGGACGACCGGCTACCTCGGCGGGAATGTCCGCGGGGCCGCCCGTTCGGATGCTGCGACGGGAGCGTTTTCGCGGGTTTCGCTCGGTATCTACGGCGACCTGATTGCCGCCGGTGGGAACGCGGTCTACTACGTCGGCAGCCTTGGCAGCCGCGTTGCGCGAGTCTCGGCAGAGACCGGCGAGGAACTGAAGGAGATGACGCTCGTGACAGACGCGAGCCTTGCTGCCGGGCATGTTCCGGCCAACCCGACCGGCGTCGCGGTCGGCGGTGGCTCGGTCTGGATCAGCGAGAGCGACGGGACTGTCCTGCGGATCGACGACAAGCTCGGCGGCATCGTGGCGACGATTCACGCGTGCAGGAACTCACTCGCGATCGCCTACGGCTCGGGTGCCGTCTGGGCGGCATGCGGCAACGGGGCGGTCGTGCGAATCGACCCCGCGAGCAACCGGATCTCCGATCGCGTCACGGTCGGCGGCCTACCGCGTGGGATCGCGGCCGGCGGGGGACGGGTCTGGGTGACGCTCGAATGATGGGGGTGTTTCGATGGCGGCGATGGTGGTCGGAGCGGGGCCTGCGTGAGCTGCGCGTCCTCGCGATCGAGCACTGGGATCCCGTCAACGTCTACGACGATCCCGAGCACGCGGATGCCTACGACGCCTACCTCGAGCGGCTCGGCCGAATGCTGAAACGCGGCAAGGGCTCTGCGGAGATCGCGCGGTACCTCGGCGACGTGCGGACGAAGGCGTTCGCGCGCAGTGAGAACGAGGAGAGCGACGAGGGGTTCGCGGACCGGGTCATCGCCTGGTACGCGGTCGAGAAACCGACCTAACGGCGCGCCGAGCTGTAGAGCAGTCCGGCCGCGAGTGCGAAGCAGGCCGCTGCGGCCGCGACCGCGGTCTGGGTGAGCGCCGAGGCGACGGCGGCGGCGATCACCGCCGCGACGAGCATGCCGTTTCGGAGCGGCCGCTTCCGGAGGGTGGCTGCAGCGACGACCAGCACGGCGAGGGCGCCGAGCGAGCTGCCGGCGATCGCGAGAGCTCGCGGGAAAGCGTCGACGTGATCCTGGGCGCGAGGGACGTCGGACGACGAGAACGCTCCGTGCAGCGGCATCGCTGCTGCAACCCCGACGGCCAACCCCGAGTAGAGGAGGCCGAGCGGGCCGGCCCACCGCCGTCCGTGCAGCTGCAGCGACCCGATCCCGAGGAGCGGTGCCGAGAGAAGCGCACCGGCGAGGTAGTAGACGCGGAACGACGGTGCATCCCAGCCGTGAGCCGAGCCCCAGGTCATCGCCGCCGCTGCTGCTGCGAAGCTGAGCAGGCCGGCCCCCCAGGCGAAGCGTCGCGCCCCGAGCAGGCGGCCGGCGAGTCGCAGCGAGACGAGTGCCGCAGCGAACGAGAGCAAGACGTCCATGGGCACAGTTTGCTTCGTTGCCGCGTAGCTCGTCGTCCGGTCGCGTGCTCCGCGACGATCGGTAACTTAGGAGACCTGGTGGAAAAGCGCTATCTCTTCACGCCCGGCCCGACGCCAGTGCCGCCCGAGGTGCTTGCGGCGGGAGCCGAGCCGATCGTCCACCACCGCGGGCCTGACTTTCGCGAGGTCTACGCAAGCGTGCTCGGCCGGCTGCGGGACGTGTACCGCACGCAGTCCGACGTCCTCCTCTTCACGGCCTCGGGCTCGGGTGCGATGGAGTCGGCTGTGGCGAATCTGTGCTCACCCGGCGACCGTGTCGCGGTGGTCAGCCACGGTTCGTTCGGCGAGCGGTGGATTGCGATCTGCAACCAGCACGACGTCGAGGTGGAGCCGATCCGCTACGAGTGGGGCGAGATCCCTGACCCGTCCGAGGTCGGTGCCGCCGTCAAGGAGGCGGGGGTCGATCTGGTGCTCTGTCAGCAGTCCGACACGTCGACCGGCGTCGTTGCGGACGTGCAGGCGATCAAGGAAGCCGTCGGCGAGGCGACTCTCGTGGTCGATGCGATCTCGTCGCTCGGGGCAGTTCCGCTCGAGACCGACGCTTGGGGAATCGACGTCGCCGTCTCCGGCTCCCAGAAGGCACTCATGTGCCCTCCGGGGCTCGCGACGATCTCGGTCCCGGAGCACGTCCTCGCGCGGGCGAAGAAGTCGCGCAGCTTCTACTTTGACTGGCGCACCAACAAGGCGGCGCAAGACAAGCTCGACGCGGCCTTCACGCCGGCTGTCTCGCTGATCAAGAGCCTTGACGTCGCGCTCGGGCTGATGCTCGCGACAGGCTCGAAGCTGGCTTCGAGCGCCACGTCCGACTCGGGCGCGCGGCGCGCGCGGGCATCAAGGCGATGGGGCTCGAGCTCTTCTCTCCGGACGACGACACTTCGGCGGTTGTCACCGCGGTGCACGCGCCCGCCGGAATCGACGCGGACGACCTGCTGCTGCACCTGCGGGATCGTCATGGCGTTACCCTCGCACCCGGCCAGGCGCAGCTGAAGGGCAAGATTTTCCGCATCGGCCACATCGGCTGGTTCGACGTCTTCGACATCGCAAGCGCTCTCGCGGCCGTCGAGCTCTCGTTGACCGAGCTCGGCGCCGACATCGAGCGCGGCATCGCGGTGCCGAAGGCGTTCGAAGCGTTCGAGTCCGCCGTCGCCGCGTGAGGGTCCTCGTTCGCGAGGCGATCGCGGACGCCGGGATCGAGCTGCTTCGAGCCCGATTCGAGGTCGACGTCGACACCGAATCGCCGCTCGACCAGATCATCGGTCGCTACGACGCGCTGATCGTCCGCTCGGCGACGAAGGTCACGGCCGACGTGATTGCCGCAGGCAGTCGGCTGAAGGTGATCGGGCGTGCCGGGGTGGGGGTCGACAACGTCGACGTGGATGCGGCGACTCGCCGCGGGATCGTCGTTGCGAACGCGCCGGAGTCGAACGTCGTCTCGGCCGCGGAGCACACGATCGGGTTGCTGGTCGCACTGGCACGCAATATCCCGCAGGCGCACGCGGCGCTCGTCGAGGGACGCTGGGAGCGCTCGAAGTGGGGTGGGGTCGAGCTGGCCGACAAGGTCCTGGGGGTGCTCGGGTTCGGCAGGATCGGACGCCAGGTGGCTCGCCGGGCACTCGGCCTCCAGATGAAGGTCGTCGCGTACGACCCGTTCGTCTCTGCCGAGCGGTTCCGCGAGCTTGGCGTCGAGAGCCTGACGATGGACGAGGTGCTGGCGCGGTCCGATTTCCTGACGCTGCACCTGCCCCTGACCGACGAGACGCGCGGTGCGATCAACGAAGCGGCGATCGGCAAAATGCGCGACGGCGTGCGGCTGTCAACGCCGCCCGTGGAGACCTGATCGACGATGACGCGCTGGTGGCGGCCCTCGAGTCGGGAAAGGTCGCCGGCGCTGCCCTCGACGTCTTCGTCCCCGAGCCGTACGACGGGCCGCTTCTGCGCGCGCCGAACGTCGTCGTCACGCCGCATCTCGCGGCGTCCACTGACGAAGCGCAGGACCGGGCGGGGCTGATCGTGGCCGAGCAGGTCGCCGCCGCGCTCGACGGCGGGCTGGTCACGAACGCCGTCAACATCCCGACCGTCGGTGCCGACGACCTCGAGGTGCTCGGCCCCTACATTCCGTTGGCCGCCAAGCTCGGCCGCTTTGCCATGGCGCTCGCGGGCTCCGACGTGCGCCGGCTGGCGATCGAGGTGTACGGCGAGCTTGCCGACTACGACACTCGCCTCCTCACAGTCGCCGCTCTGAACGGCGCATTCCAGGGGCAGACCGACCAGCCCGTCAACTACGTCAACGCCCCGGTTGTCGCCGCCGACCGAGGGGTCGAGGTGGTCGAGGAGAAACGGCGGTCGTCTCGCGACTTCACGAACCTCGTCGCGGTGACCGCAGACGGTGCGCGCGTTGCGGGCACGACGATCGGTAACGACGACCGGCACTGGCTCGTGTCGGCGCTCGGCTTCGAGCTCGAGATGGAGCTTGCGCCGCGTGTAGTCCTGCTTCGCTACGACGACGTCCCGGGCGTGATCGGGCGGGTCGGGACACTGTTCGCCGAGGCGGGCCTGAACATCGCGAACATGGCCGTCTCCCGAACTCGCGAGGGCGGGCAAGCGCTGATGGCCCTCACGATCGATTCCGCCGCGCCCCCCGAGTTGCTCGATCGGTTGCGCCAGGGCGTTGACGACGCGTACCTGATCGTCTCGCCCAGCTGAGATGAGCGCGTGGCCCGAAGAGGTTGAACGTGTCTCGGAGGTGCTGCGCGCTGCGGCGGTCGACTCGCGGGTCGAGGAGTTCACGGACGGCACGCCCACAGCCCGCGCGGCGGCGGATGCAGTCGGCTGCGAGCTCGGCCAGATCGTCAAGTCGCTCGTGCTCGTCTGCGACGGTGCTTTCGTGCTCGCACTCATCCCCGGTGATCGCCGAGCCGATCTGCAGGCGATCGGGGCCGCGCTCGGCACGCGCGACGTCCGGATCGGGAAGCCGGAAGAGGTGATCCGGGCGACCGGCTTCGAGCCGGGCGCCGTCGCCCCGTTTCCGCAGCGCGCAGTCACGCGCACGCTGATGGACCGTGCGCTGCTCGGCCATCCGGTGCTCTGGATCGGCGCCGGCAGCCCGTCGCACATGGCCTCGCTGCCGCCGCCCGAGCTGCAGCGACTAGCGGGCGCGAACGTCCTCGACATCGCTGGCTAGACTTCGACACTTCCCCGGGAAGGAGCGAAGGTGCAGGAGACCGAGAAGATCTGGATGAACGGCGAGCTCGTCGACTGGGCGGACGCCAAGGTCCACGTCGGCGTGCACGGCCTGCACTACGGCTCGGGCGTCTTCGAAGGAATTCGCTGTTACGACACCCCGAAAGGCCCGGCTGTCTTCCGGCTTGGCGATCACATGCAGCGCCTGCACAACTCGGCGCGGCTGCTCCACATGCAGATCCCCTACTCGGTCGACGAGCTCAACTCGGCCTGCAACGAGCTGGTCGGTGCGAACGGTCTGCCGGAGTGCTATCTGCGCCCGATCGCGTTCTACGGGTACGGGCAGCTTGGGGTGGCAGCGCGCGGGAACCCGGTGGAGACGGTGATCATGAGCTGGCCCTGGGCGTCGTATCTCGGTGAGGAGGGCCTGCGGAACGGTATCCGCGCCAAGATCTCGTCCTGGCAGCGCGTCCCGCCGAACGTCGTCCCACACGTCGCCAAGGCGACCGGTGTCTATCTGAACTCGATGCTCGCCGTCACCGAGGCGAACAATGCCGGCTACGACGAGGCGATCCTGCTCACGACCGAGGGAACGGTCGCCGACGGCTCCGGCGAGAACATCTTCGTCGTCCGCGACGGCGTCATCTACACACCCGACCTCGCAACCGGGATCCTTCCAGGAATCACCCGCGACACGGTGACCCAGATCGCCCAGGACCTCGGTTACACGGTGATCGAGAAGGCACTGATCCGCTCCGATCTCTATCTCGCCGACGAGGTGTTCATGTCCGGGACCGCCGCCGAGGTGACGCCGCTTCGCTCGGTCGACGACCACGAGCTCGGCGTGGGGCCGATCACGCTCGCGGTGCAGGAGGCGTACCTCGGAACGGTGCGCGGAGAGCGCGAGCAGTGGTCGCACTGGCTCGACCACGTGCCGCAGCTCGCCCGCAGTTGAAGTTGAGGCGTTGAGCACCACAACCCGTATCAACCTGAGCGCTCCGTGGATCGACGAGCGCGACGAGGAGCTCGTGCTCGAGGTGCTGCGCTCGGGCTGGCTCTCGCTCGGGCCAGTCGGGCCGAGGTTCGAGTCCCTGCTGGCCGATGCTGTCGATGCGCCCTACTGCGCGGCGGTCTCGTCCGGCACGGCTGGGCTACATCTCTGCATGCGCCTCGCCGGTGTCGGGCCCGGCGACGAGGTGATCACGTCGCCGTACTCGTTCGTCGCCTCCGCCAACTGCGCCATTTACGAGGGTGCGTTGCCGGTCTTCGCCGACATCGACCCGCAGACGTTCAATCTCGACCCGGCCGCGGTCGAAGCGGCGATCACGCCGAAGACGAAGGCGATCGTGGCAGTCGACATCTTCGGCTACCCGGCCGAGTACGACGAGTTGCTCGCCCTGTGCGAGCGTCACGGACTGGCGATGATCGAGGATGCCTGCGAGGCGCTCGGCGCCCGCTACAAGGGACGCCCGCTCGGCTCG
The DNA here is from genome assembly GCA_963847845.1 of uncultured Actinomycetes bacterium. GTDB lineage: Bacteria > Actinomycetota > Thermoleophilia > Gaiellales > Gaiellaceae > PALSA-600. The sequence continues at coordinate 6,310 of CAWKBI010000002.1, read as the reverse complement.
CACGGGCATCCGGCGGTTTGGGCCTTCTATCCGAACAAGCAGATGACGACCGGCGAGGGTGGGGCCGTCACCACCGGTTCCGTAGAGCAGCACGAGTTGCTGACGTCGCTTCGGAACCAGGGGCGGCTCGAGACGTCGAGCTGGCTGCAGCACGGCCGCCTTGGTTACAACTATCGACTCGACGACATCTCCGCTGCGCTCGGGATCGGTCAGCTCGAGAAGCTCGACCGGATCCTCTCGGCGCGAGGCGAGGTCGCCGGCGTCTACAACGAGCTCCTCGCAGACGTCGACGTCGAGTCCCCACTCGCCGATGACGCTGACCACGAGCGTTCGTGGTTCGTCTACGTCGTCAAGTTGCCGCCCGGCGTCGACCGCGACGCGGTGATGGCTCGCCTTTCGGCCGAGGGCGTCGCCACGGCTCCCTACTTGCCGTCGATCCATCTGCAGTCGTACATGCGTGAGCGGTACGGCTTCACCGAGGGGATGCTGCCGGTCAGCGAGGACTGCAGTGCGCGCACGATGGCGTTGCCCTTCCACGCACGTCTCGATCGCTCCGACCAGGAGCGTGTCGTCGAGACCCTGCGCGGCGCGCTCACCTGAACGAACTGCTGGTTCGCTTGCGAACCGGGTTCGCGAGTTTCTAGGCTGGGGAGATGGCGGATGCCCCGAAGATGGTCTTCCTCGGCTTCGGCAAGTACGTGCGCTCCGACCGGATCTACGCCGTCGAACCGCTGACCGACGATGAGCGCGGTTCCGGCGCGCGGACACGGGTCTGGGTCGAGGGGATCCCAGAGGCTCTGATCGCCTCGCGCACCGAGCGCGCGATCCTGGCCGAGATGGGCACGGTCCCCGCCCGCCCGCGGCCGGCACCACAGGACGAGAACCTCTCCTAGGCCAAGATGGTCGCCGAGCTGTTCAGGCGCCTGCGCGTCGATACGCGACCGTTCCAGCACGGCGATTTCCGCAACCTGTGGCTGGGACAGGCGGTTTCGACGATCGGCGCCGAGATCGGCGTCGTCGCCGTCCCGTACCAGGTCTACACCCTCACGCACTCGACTGCGATGGTGGGCCTGCTCGGTCTCGCGTCGCTGATCCCGCTGCTCGTCGTGCCACTGATCGGCGGCGCTCTTCCTCGCCAACTCGCTGCTCGCCCATCCTCAGGTCTGGGCTCTCTTCGTGCTGCACGGGCTAGCGGTGGCGATCTTCAGCCTCGGGCGGCCGGCGCTGAGCTCGCTCGCACCCCGCCTCGTCCCCGACGACGAGATCGCAGCGGCCTCGGCACTCTCGAGCGTCTACAACTCGCTCGCGGCGGTCGGCGGGCCCGCGGTCGGCGGTGTCCTGATCGCGGCGGCGGGCGTGCCCTGGACGTACGGGATCGACCTCGTCACCTATATCGCGTCGCTCGTAGTCATCTGGCTGCTCCCGAAGCTGCCGCCGCTCGGGGAGGTAGACCGGCCGAGCCTCGGCTCGATCCTCGTCGGCTTTCGCTTTCTCAAAGGACGGCAGCCGTTGCTGGGGATCTTCGCGGTCGACACGAGCGCGATGGTTTTCGGCATGCCGACGGCTCTCTTCCCGGCGCTCGCCCTGCACCGCCTGGGCAATGACGCTCGTCTGCTCCCTCGCGTCCGGCTGGACGTCGCACGTCCGGCCAGGGGGTCGCCGTCACGATTGCAGCCTAGAAGCAGGTGTGCTCGCATCGGTCACCTCGCTACGCTTCTCGATCGTCTCCGGCGGCGTGCTTCGCGTCGTCGGCTGCATCGCAGCCGCGCTCGCTTTGCCCGGTTTCCTCAACTACGACAGCCGTGAGTCTGAACCTCACACGTAGCCCGCACGAAGTCGCACCGGAGCTGATCGGCGCCGAGTTGCTCGTCGACGGTGTCGGCGGCGTGATCGTCGAGGTCGAGGCTTACGATCACGAGGATCCGGCGGCGCACGGGTTCGGCAACCGGCGCACACCCCGCAACGCGTCAATGTTTCTCGCGGGAGGCCATGCGTACGTGTATCGCTCGTACGGCATCCACTGGTGCCTGAACGTCGTCTGCTGCGAGGTAGGCATTGCGGGAGCGGTGCTGATCCGCGCGCTCGAGCCGACCCGCGGGCTCGAGCAGATGGCCGAGCGCCGCGGCCTCACGGACGTACGCCTGCTCTGTAGCGGGCCGGGTCGGCTCACTCAGGCACTCGGCGTCACCCACGCGCACGACGGGCTCCGGTTCGACCGACCTCCGTTCTCGCTGCGCGCCCGCCCGGCTCCTGTCGAGATCGTCATCGGCACCCGCATCGGGATCACGAAGGCCGCCGATCGCCCGTGGCGCTACGGCCTGGCCGGCTCCCGGTTCGTCAGCCGGCCGTTCCGCGCACCGTGAGCACGATCCGCTCGCCCGGAGCCGAGGCGGTGTGAGCCAGGACCGACTGCTTGCTCACCTTGCCGCGCGCCGGCCCTCTGGTCGAGACGACGAGCTTGAGTTTCGCGAGCTTGGCCTCTGCTTGCACCAGAGGCATTCCGACGACGTTCGGGACGACGCCGTGAAGCGACTTGCGCAGGACGATCGTGATCTTGTCTCCGGCAGATGCCGTGCCGTTCCGCGGCAGCTGCCCGACGACGATGCCGAGTCGCTGGCCGGTGGCGGCCGGCTTGTAGACGACCTGCGCGCTCAAGGGCTGGCCCTGCAGACGTGAGCGTGCATCTGCCAGCGACATCCCGACGGTGTCGGGGATATCCACCTCGTTGGTCTTGCAGGTCGCGACCCGTTCCGGCCCCTGACCGCCGAAGAACTCGAGCTGCACGGCGTTGCGGCAGAGGCCGTCGTCGCGCTCGAGGATCCCGCCGCGATTGACGACGCTGACCGGCGCGGCGTAGCCGTAATCGGGCGGTGTGAACGTCGCGGGCGGGAGCTTCGCGAGCGCTTTCTGCATGAAGGCCTTCCAGATCAGCGCTGGGTAGGTACCTCCGGCGACGGGCTTGCCGTGGAACTCCGTCGTCATCGGGATGAGCTTGTCGGGGTAGCCGACCCAGACCGCCGCCACGTACTGCGGTGTATAGCCGACGAACCACGCGTCGCCGTAGTTTTCGGTCGTGCCGGTCTTCCCGGCGACCTGCCGGTTCGGCAGCTGAGCCGCCTTGCCGGTTCCGAACTGCACGACGCCTTGCAGGAGCTGATTGATCGTCTCCGCCTGCGTCGGGCTGAGCACGGTCTTCGCGACGACATCGTTGGCGGTGACGTGACCCTTCGAATCCTGGATCTTCGAGATCGCCCGCGGCTGGTCGCCGAAGATCGAGCCGTCGACGCGAAAGCCACCGTCGGCGAAGCTCGCGTAGGCGCGCGCCATCTCGAGCGGCGTCGCGGGCTCAGCCCCGAGCCCGATCGCGAAGTAGCCGTTCAACTTGGTCGTGATCCCGAGCGCGCGCGCCGTATCGCGCACACTTCGCGGCCCGACGAGCGCGGTCAGCTGCGAGAAGACCGAGTTGTCCGAGTAAGCGATCGCCTGCGTCAGGTTGATGCGACCGAGGTACTCACCCTCATAGTTGTTCACCTTCCAGAGGCGCCCGTCGGCGTTGATCGTCACCGGCGCCGAGTTGAGCACCGACGACGGCGCGATGTTCTGCCGCAGCGCAGTCGCGAGCACGAACGGTTTGAACGACGAGCCGGGCTGCCGCTCACCCTGCGTCGCCAGGTTGAACTGGTTGTGGTGGTAGTTCTCGCCGCCGACCATCGCGAGCACCGAGCCGTTTTGTGCGTCGAGCACGACGACCGCCGCGGTCGGCCCGCTGCCGTTCTGCGGCAGCACCGAGGCGATCGCGTCGCGCGCCATCTGCTGCAGACCGACGTTGAGAGTGGTCGTCACCTTCAGCCCGCCGCCGAACGTGCGCGCAGGCCCGTAGTGATCGACGAGCTGCTCCTTCACGTAGTTCGCGAAGTACGGCGCCGCCACTCCCTGCGTCGACGGCAGCGACACATCCTTCGGGTTCGGCATCGGATACGCGTGCCATTTGTCGAACTGGCTTTGCGTCAGGTAGCCCTGCGCGAGCAGCAGGCGGAGAACGAGGTCGCGGCGGTCGCGAGCGGCCTGCGGATGCGCCACCGGATCCCAGGCGCTCGGGTCCTCTGGGATCGCGGCCAGCAACGCCGACTCGGCCGGGTTGAGCAGCTTTGCCTTGTGGTGGAAGTAGATCCGCGAGGCCTGCTCGACGCCGTAGGCCCCGTTTCCGAAGTACACGGTGTTCAGGTAGGCGGTCAGGATCCGGTCCTTCGTCCACTTCTGCTCGAGCTGCCAGGCGAGCGCCGCCTCGAAGAGCTTTCGCCCGATCGACTTCTGACTCGTCAGGTAGGCGTTCTTGACGAATTGCTGCGTGATCGTCGAGCCGCCCTGCACGGCGCCGCGGTTCGAGATGTCGGCATAGAGCGCGCGTCCCATTCCGCGGAGGTCGATGCCGCGGTGCTCGTAGAAGCGCTTGTCCTCGGCCGCGACGATTGCGTGCTTCATCCAGGGAGAGATCGACTCCGACGGCACCAGGATTCGCGCTTGCTCGCCGCGTAGGATCGACAGCACCGTGTAGCCGTTCGCGGCGTACACGTACGTGTTCGCCTGCTGCTTCTGACGAGCCGGGTCGAGCTGCGGGACCTTCGCTGCGACCGCGGTCAACAGGCCGACGGTGAACGACGCCGTGCCCAGGAGCCCGAGGATGACGAGGAGGGCGAGAAGTCTGAGCTTGCGGATGCGCCGACGACGGGGCCGGCCTGCGTTTCTCCGAAGGAGCGCCAGAACCGGGGTAGTCTAGCCCGGCTGTGACCCTCGAAGAGCTCACTGCCCACGCCGTCGACGTGCTGCCTCAGGGTGGCCTCGAGGAGAAACTCAAACTCGGCCGGCCGCTGCGCGTGAAGCTGGGCGTCGATCCCACCTCACCGGACGTCCATCTGGGCTTCGCGTACGTCCTCGACCGCCTCGCCGATTTCCAGCGCGCCGGTCACACGATCGTCCTGATCGTCGGCGACTACACCGCCCGGATCGGCGATCCGTCCGGCCGTTCCAAGGAGCGGCCGGTGCTGGCGGACGAGGAGTTGGACGCGAACGCCCAGTACTTCGCCGAGCAGGCCTTCCGGGTGCTCGACCGCGAGTTGACCGAGGTGCGGTTCAACGGCGAATGGCTCGGCAAGCTGTCCTACGCCGACACAGTCCGTCTCGCGCGCACGATGACGGTCGCGAGGCTGCTCGAGCGCGACGACTTCGCGAACCGGTTCGCCTCCCACATTCCGATCTCGCTCTCCGAGCTGCTCTACCCGATCATGCAGGCCTACGACTCGGTAGCGATCGAGGCCGACATCGAGATCGGCGGCACGGACCAGCGCTTCAACCTGCTGGCGGGCCGGGACGTGATGCCGCAGTACGGCCTCGAGCCTCAGGTAGTGATCACCTTCCCGTTGCTGGTCGGCACGGACGGCGAGTTGAAGATGTCGAAGTCGCGGGGCAACTACATCGGCATCACCGAATCGCCGGAGGAGATGTTCGGCAAGACGATGTCGATCCCCGATGCGGCGCTGCCACAGTGGTGGGATCTGCTGGCCGGCGGCGGTCACCCCGGCGATCCGATGGCCTGGAAGCTCGAGTTGGCCCGGCGGGTCACAGGGCGCTGGCACGGCGAAGCGGGCGCGAAGGCGGGCGAGGATCACTTCACCCGCGTCGTCCGGCAAGGAGGCGCGCCGGCCGACGTGGCCGAGATCGCCTTGCCCGACGGTGATCCGGTGCACCTACCGGCGCTGCTCGTCCAGGGGCTCGCCGTCGGCTCGACCTCCGAGGCACGGCGGCTGATCGAGCAGGGGGCCGTGAAGATCGACGGCGTGGCGGCTCCTGGGCTTGACCTGCCTCGCGCGACCCTCGCGGGAGCGCTGCTGCAGGTCGGCAAGCGCCGCTTCGCCCGCCTTTCCAGCTAATCCGTTGACACCGTAAGCCGGGCCGCTATACTTCTCCGGCCGTCCGAAAGGACAGCGTAGGAACGTCCCCTTGAAACCTCGACCTAGGAGCCTCCCGGCCCGACTCGTATCCGATACGATTCGTTTCCTTAGGAGGCCTCTGGCGCGAGTCGGAGGCTTTTTTACGCCGTCAATCAGACGCGGCACCGGTCTTTGAAAACTCAACAGCGAACGTTCTTCGATACGTCGAGACCTGGACCGACCCTGCTCAGATAGGGGGAAGGAACAGTTATCAACCTCGTCGGTCACTATGACCGACCTTTGAGCACTGTCTCTTCGAAGAAGCATGATCTCTTCGGAGAGTCACAAGCTCGAAGTGAAAGGTCTGCCGGAGGCACTGTGTG
>CAWKBI010000001.1:0-1075000 GCA_963847845.1 uncultured Actinomycetes bacterium | reverse complement strand
AAGTCAGGCAAACTCCGAATGCCGTAATTCCAGAGTGCGGGAGTCAGACTGCGGGGGATAAGCTTCGTGGTCAAAAGGGAAACAGCCCAGACCGTCGGCTAAGGCCCCTAATTCCATGCTAAGTGGGAAACGATGTCCGATTGCAGAGACAACCAGGATGTTGGCTTAGAAGCAGCCACCATTCAAAGAGTGCGTAACAGCTCACTGGTCAAGTGGTCGGGCGCGGACAATGTAACGGGGCTCAAGCATGGAGCCGAAGCCACGGACTTCATCTTCGGATGGAGTGGTAGGGGAGCGTTCCCAAGCCAGCGAAGCGGCGGCGTAAGCCAGCCGTGGAGGCTTGGGAAGTGAGAATGCTGGCATGAGTAACGAAAGACGATGTGAGAAACTCGTCCGCCGAATGCCCAAGGGTTCCTGAGTAAAGCTAATCTGCTCAGGGTTAGTCGGGACCTAAGCCGAGGCCGCAAGGCGTAGGCGATGGACAACTGGTTGATATTCCAGTACCACGTCCCCACCGCTATCACCGATGGCGGGACGGGGTAGGTCAAGCCAACCCAGGCGATGGTCGACCTGGGGTAACCGCGTAGGGCGAGCGATAGGGAAATCCGTTGCTCACATAGCCTGAGACGGGATGCCGAGAGCGCTCAGCTCGAAGTGGCTCGCCACCATGCCTCCTAGAAAAGCGTCTAGGGAGGTGGGACGTGCCCGTACCAAAACCGACACAGGTGGGCAGGTAGAGAATACCAAGGCGATCGGAAGAACCCTCGAAAAGGAACTCGGCAAAATGGCCCCGTAACTTCGGGAGAAGGGGCGCCATGGTAGGGTGATAATCCCTCGCGGATTAAAGCCCGAGATGGCCGCAGTGAAACGGCCCAAGCGACTGTTTACCAAAAACACAGGTCTCTGCGAAGTCGAAAGACGACGTATAGGGGCTGACGCCTGCCCGGTGCCGGAAGGTCACGAGGAGAGGTTAGCCTTCGGGCGAAGCTTCGAATCCAAGCCCCGGTAAACGGCGGCGGTAACTATAACCGTCCTAAGGTAGCGAAATTCCTTGTCGGGTAATTGAATTGCCCGAGTCAGGAGTGATCCTGGCGGACAAACCGGCTAATAACGGGGAAGCCCTCCTCGTACGCGACGCTTTCAAGGACGTCGTAATAGCGAAAGGGTAATCCCGTGGGAAGTCGCTGTCGCTGTTCCAAGGCGGAGGTTGACCCCGTAACGACTGATCTGTCACACATGTGTGACGGTGAGATCGCATCTCCCGTCCGGCACAGCCGCGAAATCTATGAGTGCGATCAGACGCCGGCCCTTGGCAAACAGTCGCGAGTTCCTCTCGGCATACATCTCCGGATACGTCGACGGAGAAGGCTGCTTCACCGTTTCCATTGCTCCGCGAGCGAGTCTGCTCGTGGGCTGGGAGGTGAGGCCAGGCTTCTCGGTCAGCCAGAACGGAGATCGAGCCGAGGTGCTTCATGCGATCAGGACGTACTTCGGATGCGGAAGCATCCGGCCTGACCGGAGCGACGAGACACTCAAGTGGGAGACGCGTCGGCTCGAGGACATCCTCGACGTCGTGCTTCCGCACTTCGAGCGGTTTCCGCTCTGTCCGGCAAACGGTGCGACTTCGATCGGTTCGCGTCGGTCTGCCGCGTGATGGCAGAGGGCGCGCACCTACGTCGCGACGGTCTCGCCGAGATCGTCGAGCTCGCTTCGGAGATGAACCCGAGCGGGCGCCGGCGCTATGCCGCTGAAGCAATACTCGCGAGCATTACGTCAAGGTGAAGGGATAGTCTGCGCCTCCAGAAATGGAGGGTGAACGCGAAGTTCCGACCTGCACGAATGGCGTAACGACTTGGGCGCTGTCTCTTCGAGGGATCCGGTGAAATTGTAGTCTCGGTGAAGATGCCGAGTACCCGTGGTTGGACGGAAAGACCCCGTGAACCTTTACTACAGCTAGATGTTGGAGTTCGGGGTACGTTGTCCAGGATAGGTGGGAGGCTTTGAAGCCGGCACGCCAGTGTCGGTGGAGCCAATCTTGGGATACCACCCTTCGTAGTCTGGGCTTCTAACCCGCTGCCGTGATCCGGGGCGGGAACAGCATCTGGTGGGTAGTTTGACTGGGGCGGTCGCCTCCTAAAATGTAACGGAGGCGCGCAAAGGTTCCCTCAGCACGGTTGGAAATCGTGCGTAGAGCGTAATGGCATAAGGGAGCTTGACTGCGAGAGCGACAGCTCGAGCAGGTGCGAAAGCAGGCCATAGTGATCCGGCGGTAACAAGTGGAAGTGCCGTCGCTCAACGGATAAAAGGTACTCCGGGGATAACAGGCTTATCCTTCCCAAGAGTCCACATCGACGGAAGGGTTTGGCACCTCGATGTCGGCTCGTCGCATCCTGGGGCTGGAGTAGGTCCCAAGGGTTGGGCTGTTCGCCCATTAAAGCGGTACGCGAGCTGGGTTCAGAACGTCGTGAGACAGTTCGGTCCCTATCCACCATGGGCGTTGGAGCTTTGAGAGGAGTCGTCTCTAGTACGAGAGGACCGAGACGAACGGACCTCTGGTGTATCAGTCGTCCTGCCAAGGGCGCTGCTGATTAGCCACGTCTGGATGGGATAACCGCTGAAAGCATCTAAGCGGGAAGCCCACCTCGAGATGAGAGCTCCCATCTCCTAGAGAGAGTAAGAGCCGTGGAAGACCACCACGTTGATAGGCGGGACGTGCAAGCACAGCAATGTGTTCAGCGGACCCGTACTAATTGCTCGAGGTCTTGATTTAGAACTCATTTTCGCTGCTATGGAGTTTTGAGGGTTGCGCGCCTGCTGTTACAGGCTGCGCCTCAACAAGTTGGGTGGTCATAGCGACGGGGAAACACCTCTTCCCATTCCGAACAGAGAAGTTAAGCCCGTTAGCGCCGATGGTACTCGGGGAGCAATCCCCCGGGAGAGTAGGACGCCGCCCATTTCTTTGAAGAGCCCCGCAAGGGGCTCTTCGTGTTTCCGGACGCGATCAGGCGGCGCGGAGCCTCTCGCGCCAGCCGGGATCGAGCTCCCGCAACCGGCGGATCCGCTCGCAGACAGGCGGGTGCGTCGCGAACAGGGCGGCGAGTCCCTGCTCGGCGAACGGGTTCGTCGTGTAGAGCGGCTCGCTGGCCGGGCTCGCCTCGAACGGAACGAGCTCCATCGCCTGCTCGAGCCGGATCAGCGCATCCGCGAGCCCGTGCGGCGAGTCGCACAGGACGGCGGCCAACCGGTCGGCTTCGAACTCGCGCTTCGGTGAGAGCAGCAGATGCACGAACGCTGCCGCGAGCGGGCCGAGAACCGACAGGAGCGCCTTCTGGAGCGCGCCGCCGACCCTCGATGCCTCGACGACCGTCGTCGCGACGATCACCGCGACCGTCTGGACGAGGACGTCGCGATTTCGCAGGTGGGCGATCTCGTGCGCCACGATCCCCTCGAGCTCGGCCGGCGCGGCGACTCCGAGCAGGCCGACGGACAGGGCGAGGCCACTGCCGCCGCCGGCGCCGCGGCCGGCTGACAGGGCCCGCGGGTAGCTGTCCGGAAGCACGTACAGCCGCGGCTTCACGACCCGCGCCTGGGCTGCCAGGCGCTCGACCGTCGAATGCAGCGCCGGCGCCTCGCCCTCGACCAGCTCGCGGGCGCCGACCATGCCCATCACGATTCGGTCGGCGTATGCGTAGACAGCGGCGGCCAGCAGCACGATCGAAGCGAGGAAGAGCAGTGCCACCCGGTAGCCGCCGAGCTGCCAGCCTGCGAGCCCGAAGACCCCGGCGAGCACCACCAGGATCGCCCAGACCTTGAGCACGTTCCGAACCGCGACGAGGCGCCGTCTCACGGCGGCAGCTCTAGCTGTCGCTGCCGTCGGCGCCGTCGTCTTCGGCGAGGCCGCGCGGAGGCCAGTCGGGCTCGGGCGCGTCACAACGGCGAGGAGCAGTGGAGCGACGCGACATTCTGCAGCGGAATCAGGATGTGGCCGTTCAGCTCGACGTGCGCCACGTCCTCGAGATAGCAGTAGGCGGTGAGGACACCGTCCTGGTACTCGCCGCCGAACAGGGCGATCTCGACCTGCTCGCCCTTGTACTTGTTGGTGTAATCCTCCATCGGGCTGCCTGGAACCTATCCGATGGGGGTCGTCAGACGTTCGTCGCGGAAGTGCAGTTCGATCACGGCGCAGTTCTCGATCGGATGGAACGGCTCGTCACTCGCATGGGAGCGCAGTGCCCGCATCGTCCCGCCGTGCGAGACGATCAGCAGCCGCTCGCCGGGGTGCGCGCGGGCGATCCGTTCGACTGCGTCGAGAACCCGAGCCAGGTGCTGCTCTCGGGTCTCTCCACCGGGGCGCTCGACACCGGGAAAGCGCTCTTCCTGCTCGGCGCGGGTGAGGCCGGACCACGAGCCGACGTCGATCTCCCGCAGACCCTCGTCGGCGACCACCGGCACTCCGTGAGGTGCAGCGACGATCTCGGCCGTCTCGTGCGCTCGGCGGAGATCGCTCGAGTAGACCGCGTCGAACGGCGTCTCGCGCAGCTGCTCTCGCAGCGCGCGCGCCTGCTCGCGACCGGTCTCGTTGAGCGGCGGATCCGCCCAGCCCTGCCAGCGGCCCTCGCGGTTCCACTCGGTCTCGCCATGCCGCGCCAGGAGCAAGGTCGTCATCAGCGCTAACGTAGCGCCGCGATGGATCTAGGCCTCACAGACAAGGTTTGCGTCGTCACGGGCTCCACCTCCGGGATCGGGCTCGAGGTCGCCCGGCAACTGCAGGCGGAGGGTGCGCACGTAGTCACCTCCGGCCGCCGCGATAAAGGGATCGGCGAGCTGCACGTCGTCGCCGACCTCGGCCAGGCGGGAGAGCCGGAGCGGCTCGTCGCGGCGTCGATCGAGCGTTTCGGGCGCGTCGACTGCCTCGTCAACAACGTGGGGGGCACGGAGGTGCGGTCGCTCGACGCGTTGACGGACGCCGACTGGCAGGCGTCCTTCGAGTTGAACCTGATGAGCGCGATCCGGGCCACCCGGGCCGCGCTGCCAACGCTGCGCGAGCATCGCGGCGTGATCGTGAATGTCTCGTCGACATCCGCGAAGCGGCCGTCCGCCACGCTGCCCGAGTACTCGGTGATGAAGGCCGGGCTGCTCTCGTTCTCCCGTCTCGTCGCTGATGTCTACGCGACGGACGGCGTGCGCTGCAACGCCGTCACGCCAGGCCCGACGGCCACGGAGGCCTGGCTCGGTGAGCAGGGTCTCGCCGCGCAGCAAGGCGACCGCGACACGATCCTCGCCAAGGTCGGAGCGGGCCGCCCGCTCGGCCGGCTTGCCGAACCCGGGGAGGTTGCCGCCGTGATCGTCTTTCTTTGCTCGGCACAAGCCTCGTACGTCACAGGCGCCGCGTGGTCCGCCGACGGCGGCACGGTGCCGATCATCATCTGAGAGTCCACGAAAGCACGGTCTCCGGCGCGTTTCTCAACCGGGGTGGAAGCTACGCTGGCGCTCTGATGCCCGATCTCGTGGGGAACGTTGCCGATACCTTTGCCACGCGGATCCGCGAGCTGGAGGACGACGCGCTCTCCCCGCTCGCGGTGCGCTCGTACGAGACGCGCGGCCGTGAACGGCCGGAAGCCGAATGCTCGGTGCGGACACCGTTCCAGCGCGACCGCGACCGGATCCTGCACTCGAAGCCCTTTCGCAGGCTGAAGGGCAAGACTCAGGTCTTCATCGACCCAGCGGGCGACCACTACCGCACCCGGATGACCCATACGCTCGAGACGACGGGCATCGCGCGCGTCGTCGCCCGGGCGCTGCGGCTGAACGAGGATCTGACCGAGGCGATCGGGCTCGGGCACGACACGGGCCACCCGCCGTTCGGGCACGCAGGAGAGGCTGCGCTCGACAAGCTCGTCGACGGGGGCTTTCGTCACAACGAGAACTCCGCCCGCATCGCGCGTCGGCTCAACCTGACTCATGAGGTGGTCGACGGCATCCTCACTCACACGGGCGGCCGCGAGCCCGAGACGCTTGAGGGCAAGATCGTGCGTGTCGTCGACCGGGTCGCTTACATCAACCACGACATCGACGACGCCATCCGCTACGGGATCCTCGAGGAAGGCGACCTGCCGACCGAGGAGATCGAGACGCTCGGCTCGACCGGAGCCAAGCGGATCGACAGGCTCGTCCACGATCTCGTTGAGCACTCGGCCGCTGCCGGCGACATCGTGCAGGGAGACCAGATCGGCGCGGCGATGCTCTCGCTCCGCGCGTTCATGTTCGAGCACGTCTATCTCGGTCCCGAGACACGGCCGGAGCTCGACCGCGCCCGCGAGGCGATCGGGCGCATCTACGAGCACCTCCAGCCGCGCGGCGACTCGCAGGATGAGATCGTCGAGTTCATCGCCGGAATGACCGATCGCTTCGCACTGTCGTACGCTGGATCAATCTGATGGCGCGGATCAAGGACACGAGCGTCGAGGCGGTGAAGGCAACTGCCGACTTCGTCGACGTGGTCTCGGCGCGCACCCAACTGCGCAAGGCCGGGAGCCGCTACACGGGGCGTTGCCCGTTTCACGAGGAGCGCACGCCGTCGTTCTCGGTCAACGCGGTTGACAAGCTCTACTACTGCTTCGGCTGCGGGGCGAAGGGCGACCTGATCACCTTCGTGCGCGAGACCGAGGGTCTCGACTTCGCCGGCTCGATCGAGTGGCTCGCGGAGCGATTCAGGATCGAGCTCGAGTACGAGGAGAGCTCGCCGGCGCAGGACGCCGCGCGCAAGCGGCGCGAGCGACTGTTTGCCGTCCTCGACCAGGCGGCAGCGTTCTACGAGCGCACGCTCTGGGAGACCGAGGCAGGCTCGTTCGTCCGCGACTACCTCAAGGGACGCGGCTTGAACGAGGAGGTGTGTCGCGAGTTCAGACTCGGCTTCGCCCTCGGGGGCGACTCGCTCGCCCGGAAGGCGCTTGCGAAGGGCTTCACCCGTGACGAGTTGCGTGCCGCCGGCCTGACGAGACAGCGAGGCGACGATTTCTTCGGCCGCCGGCTGCTCTTCCCGCTCACCGACGCCCGCGGCCGCGTGCTCGGCTTTCAAGCCCGGAAGCTCTTCGACGACGATCCGCTTCCACCGAAGTACGTGAACACGCCGGAGTCCGAGCTCTTCCACAAGGGCTCGGTCGTCTACGGCCTCGACAAGGCGCGTGCCGCGATCGCGAAAGAGGATCGCGCCTGCGTGGTCGAGGGAAACACCGACGTGATCGCGCTCCGTCAGGCCGGCTTCCAGCCGGTCGTCGCGAGCATGGGTACCGCGCTCACCGAGCAGCAGCTGAAGGAGCTCGGGCGATTGAGCAAGCGTCTCTGGCTGGCGTTCGACGGTGACGCCGCCGGTGAGACGGCAACACTCCGCGGGATGGCGCTGGCCGTCCGACAAGGCTTCGACGTGAAGGTCGTTCCGCTGCCGTCAGGCATCGATCCCGCCGACGATCCTGACGGCTTCGCGGCTCACCTCGCAGAAGCCGAGCCGTACGTGCTCTACCGGACGAAGATCGAGATCGAGCGTTCCGAGGACCGCGAGTCTGCCCTGAGGCAGATCAAGCTGCTGCTCGACGAGGTTCCCGACTCTCCCGAGCGGCAGGACGCCTGGCGCTACGCGAACGACCGCATCGGGATGACCGTGCCGCTGCGTGCGGCATCGCTCGCGCGCGCGTCGGCTCCGACCTCGCAGCGAGTTCTCGACGCGAGCGCGAAGCTCGAGCGGAACGCCCTGGCGGGCGCGGTCGCTCACCCCACATTGCGGCCGGTGCTGGCGGAGCTGACGGCGCAGCACTTCTACGACCCGCAGCACCGCGCGCTTCGCGACCACCTCGTCGACGGGGCACCGCTCGACGAGGCCGGGATCGGGCTCCTTGCGGAGCTGGATGCGTACGCCGAGGCCGAGGGGATCGGAGAGGCAACCGGGACAGAGTTGCTGCTCCGACTCCGCGAGCGCGAGTTGCAGCGGGAGCTTCGCGCGGCTCCGCTCGACCGCCGCGGCGATCTGTCCGAGGCGCTCGCGCGCCTACGCGAGCGGGCTGCATCGATCAGCGCTTGAATGATTGATCGGCAAATGAACGCCGTCACGGCCGGAGGCCTCCCCGCAACGACGGCAATTACCGATCAATCATCGAGGCCGCGGCTACACTTCCGCCGCCGAACGATCCCCGGTAGCTCAATTGGCAGAGCATTCGGCTGTTAACCGAAGGGTTGTTGGTTCGAGTCCAACCCGGGGAGCTTCCACGATCTAGGTGATTACACGGGTTGCGACCCATGCCGGGCGACTCGGGCCAAATACGGGCCAAGCGCCCTTCCATCGTTCCGATTTCCGGCGCTTCAGTGTTCGGCCCCCCGGGCTTGCGCTTTCGCCCACCGGCGGGCGCGCTTACGTGTTCGGGGCAGCAGCGCCGGCGGCGGTGGTCGACCTTAGCGGGCTCGCGGTTCGCCATGCGCCCTAGCGGCTTCTGAGCGCGGTCCGGATCGTCGGGCGAGAGGGCATGTGGGACCAGGCGCGGCCCTAGCCTGCTCCCATGATGCAGACCGCCCCGCGAGCGAGCGGATGCTCAGGCGTCGCGTACGGGTGCGTCCGCGGACGCGACCTCGTACACGACGAGGACGGAGCACTGGGCCTGATGTGCGATCCGCTCGCTGACGCTCCCGAGCGCGCGAAGGCCGTGCAGGCCGCGCGAGCCGACGACGACGAGGTCCGCCTTGCCGGGAGCGCTCCACGAGTGCGGCGACCGGATGTGACGCATCCCAGTTGTCGACCCTGTCGGCCCAAGCGTCGTCCTGCCGGGCCGATCCGTCGCCTGTCGCGGAGACGACCTCGACGGTGGCACCGAGCCGGGTCGCGAGCTCGTTCGTCGCCGCGAGGGCGGCGAGCGCGGAGGCTGAGCCGTCGAGACCGACGACAACGCTGCCGGGCTGCCAGCTCCGACCCAATGTGGGGCGAGCGACCAGCACCGAGCAGGCGCCGTCGTGCAAGAGCTCTGTCCCGGTGTCTCCCATGACGACCCCGAGGAAGCGACTGCTGCGCCGGCCCCCGACCGCGAGCAGGGTCGCGTCGGCGTCGTCGCGCGCACGGCGTAAGACGTGGACGGCCCCGCCCCTCTCGACGCGCGCTGTCGAGTCGGGTCGTCCGGCGAGCATCGCCTCCGCCGTGTCCCGCGCCCCCGTTGCTTCCCGGACGAGCTCATCCACCCAGTAACCGGCCTCGAAGCCGGTATGGCCGCCGGGCTCGTGTCGAGCGCGGTGACGGCCTGGACGGACGAGCCTTCAGCCGGTGCGAGCACGAGCGCCTGGCGGAGCGCCTCGAACCCCCACTCGGTGCCGTCGACGCCGACAACGACTCGCGCGAACACCCCCATCGAGGCACTGTATCCGGGAGATGGGCTCGGGCATGGGTCACAGGTCGAGGCGGTCGCGGCGGTGACATCAGCGGTCGCTGCGGTAGCTCGATCCGGGCTGAGCAGGCTGCTCTGGCCGTCGGCGGCAGCCGCGGTGACGACGATCGCCTTGAAGATGCTCGCCTGGTCGCTGACATGTTCGCAGTGCTCGTCGCCGCGAACATCGTCGTCACCGGGGTCGCGCTGCTGCGGCGCGCGGGCGCGGGACTGATGCACCACACGATGCCCCCGACCGAGCGGGACACGCTGGAGCAGGTCCTGGCGACGTACCGTCGCGACGGCGTGTCGTCTCAGGCCGTCCGAACGCGGCGGGCCGCACGACGCTCCTTCGTCTCGCTGCACGTTCTTGTGCCGGGCGACTGGATCGTGAGCGAGGTGCACGCGCTCGCCGATCGCCTCGAGCGGGCGGAGCCCTCAGCATGACGCCCGACGACGAGGCCTCCGGGAGCGTGGCTGCGCAGGGATCGGGCGAGCCGTGGCGCCGCGCGGGCGACGACGTCGCGGCGGCGCTCGCGACCGACGTGGGGCTTGGATTGAGCGCGGCGGAGGCGGCGGCGCGACTGGCGCGCTTCGGGCCGAACCGGCTCGAGGCGGCCGCAGGTGGTGCCGGCGTGGCGGAAGTTCCTCGACCAGTTCGCCGACCCGCTGATCTACCTGCTGCTTGCCGCGGTGGTCGTGTCGCTGGTGGCGTGGATCCTCGAAGGCGGCGAGGCGGCGCCGTACGACGCGATCGTGATCGCGGCGATCGTCGTCGCCAACGCCGTGCTCGGCTACGTGCAGGAGGCGCGCGCCGAGCAGGCGGTCGCGGCGCTGCAGCGCATGGCGGCGGCGACGGCCGGCGTCGTGCGCGACGGGCGCGAGGAGCGGATTCCGGCTGCCGAGGTCGTGCCGGGCGACGTCCTCACGCTCGCCGAGGGCGACGCGGTCGCCGCCGACGGCCGGCTGCGTCGAGGCGGCGTCCCTGACGATCGCCGAGGCCTCGCTGACGGGCGAGAGCGAGGCGGTGCTGAAGGACGTCGGCTCGATCGCGGAGCCGGTCGGGCTGGGCGACCGCGTGAACATGGTGTTCAGCGGCACCGCGGTCGTGCGCGGCCGCGGCCGGGCGGTCGTGACCGCGACCGGGATGGCGACGGAGATGGGCACCGTCGCGCGTCTGCTCGGGCGGACGGAGGCGCAGGTGACGCCGCTGCAGCGGGAGGTCGACCGGATCGGCCGCATGCTCGGGATCGCGGTGATCGCGATCGCGGCCGTCGTGGTCGGCGCGATCCTGCTCACCGCCGACATCCGGACGGCGTCGGATCTCGTCTCGGTGCTGCTCGTCGGGGTGTCGCTGGCGGTGGCCGCGGTGCCGGAGGGGCTGCCGGCCGTGCTGTCGGTGGTGCTGGCGCTCGGCGTGCAGCGGATGGCGCAGGAGCGGGCGATCGTGAAGAAGCTGTCCTCGGTCGAGACGCTCGGGTCGGCGTCGGTGATCTGCTCGGACAAGACCGGGACGCTGACGAAGAACGAGATGACGATCGAGAAGGTCGTCACCGGCTCGGGCGAGGTCGACGTCACCGGCAGCGGCTACCGGCCCGAGGGCGACCTGCGCGCGGACGGCCGTCCGCTCGACGACCCGGTGCTGCTCGACGAGGTACGCGCGGTGCTCACAGCCGGCAGCCTGGCGAACGACGCCGTGCTGCGCCAGGAAGGCGGCGAGTGGACGATCCAGGGCGATCCCACCGAGGCCGCGTTCCTCGTGGCCGAGGCGAAGGTCGAAGGGCTGACCAGAGCGCGCCGCGCGCGGTTCGAGCGCGTCGGCGAGGTGCCGTTCAGCTCCGAGCGGAAGCTGATGAGCACGGTGCACGCCGACCACGAGGGCGAGCTCGGCGTCGCCGTCGTCACCAAGGGCGCGCCCGACGTGCTGCTCGCGCGCTGCACCGAGGAGCGCGTCGGCGGGCGCGTGCGACCGCTTTCCGAGGCGCGGCGGGACGAGATCCTCGCGACGGTCGACCGCCTCGCCGACCTCGCTTTGCGAACGCTGGCGGTCGCCTACCGGCCGCTGGCGGCGCACGAGCCGCTGTCGGAAGACGAGTCGATCGAGCGCGAGCTCGTCTACCTCGGGCTGGTCGGGATCATCGACCCGCCGCGGCCGGAGGCCCGGGCCGCGATCGCCGACGCGCACGCCGCGGGCGTGCGCGTGCTGATGATCACCGGCGACCATCCGCACACGGCGGCGCGGATCGCCACCGATCTCGGCATCGCCGCGGCGGGCTCTCGCGTCGTCACGGGCGGCGAGCTGGCGGCGATGGACGACGACGCGCGCGCGACCACCGTGCGGGAGGTGTCCGTCTATGCCCGCGTCTCGCCGGAGCACAAGCTGCGGATCGTCGACGCGCTCCACGCGGACGGGCGCATCGTCGCGATGACCGGCGACGGCGTCAACGACGCGCCCGCGCTCAAGGCGGCCGACATCGGCGTCGCGATGGGCGTCGCGGGCACCGACGTCGCCAAGGAGGCGGCGGACATGATCCTCGCCGACGACAACTTCGCCACGATCGTCAGCGCCGTACGCGAGGGCCGCGGCATCTTCGTCGAACATCCGCAAGTTCCTGCGCTTCCTGCTCTCCTCGAACATCGGCGAGGTCTTCACGATGTTCTTCGGCGTCGTGCTCGCCGGCGTGCTCGGCCTCGAGGACACCGGCGAGGCGATCGCGGTGCCGCTGCTCGCGACGCAGATCCTCTGGATCAACCTGCTCACCGACGGCGCGCCGGCGCTCGCGCTCGGCATGGACGCCCCTCCCGACGACGTCATGTCGCGGCCGCCGCGCGGATTGACCGATCGTGTGATCGACGCCGAGATGTGGATCGGCATCGTCTGGGTCGGCGCCGTGATGGCCGTCGTGACGCTCGTCGCCCTCGACCTGCGGCTGCCGGGCGGGATCGTCGGCGACTCGGGAAACGTCGACGAGGCGCGGACGATGGCGTTCACGACCCTGGTCTTCGCCCAGCTCTTCAACTGCTTCAACGCCCGCTCCGACCGCACGAGCGCCTTCCACCGGCTGTTCACGAACCGCTTCCTCTGGGGCGCGATCGCGCTCTCCGCGCTGCTCCAGGTCGCGGTCGTGGAGCTGCCGTTCCTCAACGACGCATTCGGCACGGCGCCGCTCGGGCTCGACGAGTGGCTGATCTGCATCGGCCTCGCGAGTGTCGTTCTCTGGGCCGCAGAGGCCAAGAAACTGCTCGAGCGCCGGCTGCGAAGCAGGGGATGACGGCGGGGCTCCAGACCGGGCCGACGCCGGCCCCGCGCTGGGACGCAGGCGCCTGCTCCACGGCGACTGGACGTGGTTCCGTTCCGGAGCTGGCTCGGGTTGTTGCCTCGCGATCGTCCGGCGGCTGGTCGAAGCGGGTGGCGGCGACGTCGAGTCGCGGCCGGGGCCTCACCCACGCAACGCGCGCAGTGCGTTCACGATGACGGCGACGTCGATCGCTTCCTGGAGCAGCGCGCCGCGGACCGGCGTGATCAAACCGGCGGCCGCGAACCCCATCGCGACGAGCGAGAGGCCCATGCCGGCGATCATGCTCTGGCTTGCGATCGCCAGCGAGCGGCGTCCGATCTGGATCGCCTCGACGACCCCGTCGATCCGGTCGCGCATGATCACGGCGTCGGCCGTCTCGGAGGCGACCGTGGCGCCGGCGGCGCCCATCGCGATGCCGACGTCGGCGAGCGCGAGCGCGGGCGCGTCGTTGACACCGTCGCCCACCATGACCACCGGCGCAAGCTCCGGCTGCTCGCGGAGCGCACGAACGACGTCGAGCTTTCCCTCGGGCGACTGCTCGGCGTAGACCCGATCGACGCCGAGTTGCCGCCCGACCTCCTCGGCGACGGCAGCGCGATCGCCGGTCACCACGGCAATGTGATTCACGCCGACCGACCGAAGACGACCGACGATCTCGTGCGCGTCGTCGCGCAGCGAGTCTCCCATCACGAGCGCGCCGGCAAGCCGGCCGTCCACGCCCACGAGGATCTTTGCCTTGCCCAGGTCATTGCTGGCGTCGAGCGCGCGCGCCGCCTCCTCGGCGCCGGAGTAGCCGCGCTCGCGCAACCACGCCGAGCTGCCAACGGCAACGCTCCGGCCACCGACACGCCCCTCGATCCCCTGCCCGCGTCCCTCCACGACGTGCTGCCGGCGACGTGAGCTCGAAGCCAAGCTCCTGTGCCGCGTGCACGAGCGCCTCCGCGAGCACGTGCGCGGACAGCTGGTCGACGGAGGCGGCGAGATGGAGCAGCTCGTCGGGGCCGATCCCGTCGAAGGCGACGACCCGCTCGAGCGCGGGCTGCCCGAGCGTCAGCGTGCCGGTCTTGTCGAATAGCACCGTGCGCGCTTTACCGAGCTGCTCGATGACGCCGCTGCCTTTGACGATCACTCCGTGCCGCGCGGCGCGGGAAACCCCGGCGATCAGCGCTATCGGGGCCGCCAGGATCAGCGGACACGGCGTGGCGACGACCATCACAGCCACGAAGCGAACCGGATCCCCGGACGCCGCCCAGGCGAGCCCGGCGATCCCGAGCGCAAGCGGGAGGAACAAAGCGGCGTAGTGGTCGGCCAGGCGGACGAACGGCGCCCGTTGCGTCTCGGCCCCACGGACGAGGCGCACGATCGCCGCGTAGGTGCTCTCCGCGGCGAGTCGCGTCGCGCGCACGTCGAACGCGTCGCCGGCGTTCGCCGACCCGCTTCGCAGCTCGGCGCCGGCCGCATACGAGACCGGCAGCGGCTCGCCCGTCAGCGCAGCCTCATCGACAAGCGCCTCGCCGACGGCGACTCCGTCGACCGGAATCACCTCGCCGGCCCGGACGATCACCACGTCTCCGGGGCGAAGCGCGTCGACCGGCACCTCCTCGACCTCGCCCTCCCGGCGGCGGTGCGCGATCCGCGGGGCGCGCTCGAGCAGCTTCGTCAGCTCGCGTCGCGCACGCCCGGCCGCGTACTCCTCGAGCGCGTTGCCGCCGGCGAGCATGACCGCGACAACCGCCCCTGCCAGGTACTCGCCCGTCGCGAGCGCCGACGCCATCGCGATGAGCGCGATCGCGTCGACGCCGACGTCGTGCCGCCACAGCGCGCGCGCGACCGACCACGTCAGCGGCACGAGCATCAGGCCTGTCGTCGCCGCCCAGACGACGTCCGCCGCAGCGGTATCCCCGAGCAGAGCCAGAACGCCGCCGACCAGGACGCCCGCCAGCGCGGCGAGCACGAGCAGACGCCGGTTCATCCGGCCGCGCCTAGGCTCAGGTGTACGGCGTCCGTCAGGTAGCCGACCCGGTCCAAGGAACGGCCGACGCGCCAGGCTTGTGTCTCGCTCACTGCTTCGACGCCTACGCTGCCGCGCGCAGCTTCTCGCGGAGTGCGTCGTACGTTACGGCGTCGATCTCAATGCGCGAGAGGCGGCCGTCGAGGATCTCCTCCGGCCCGACGGCGGTCGTCGACCGGTTCGCACCATCTTCACGGCTGACGAGCGCGACGATCGTCCACACCACGACCGCGATCAGCACGCGGCAGAGAACGGTCATGACCGCCCAGCCCGTCGCCGGCGTCCCTCCCTGCGGGTTCATGCCTCGAGTCTGCTCCACGCCGGCCATGGAGCAATCCGCGACGACTCCGGTTCTCGTTGCGGAGAACTACGCGATGGGCTCGCCAGCCGTCTCGCCGCGATAGGTTCTTGCGGCCGAGCCTCTCCGGGCTAAAGGTCGAAGAGGCACATGACGACGAACGCCTCGCGATCGTTGCGTCGCTGTCGGAAAGGCTGCAGCCGGACGCGAGAGTCTTCGTGCTCACGTCGAGCGAAGGCACGGGGTACGTCGTCGCCGCTGCGATGGCAACCTCCGAGGACGAGGCTGAGTACTTCGAGCCGAGCCCGCTCCTACGCGAAGGTCCATAGCGCACGGCTCGAGGCCCGTTTGCACTGGAGTGCATCTGTGTCTCTCTTTCTATCGACGCTAATAGCTGTACGAGCAAGCGCCCTAGCAGGCCTGCCTGTTCGGCTCAGAGGTCGATCTCGCGGCTGAGGCCGAGCTCGAGCTCGGCGAGCAGGCGGAGCTGTGAGTGGTTCGATGTCGTGCTCGCGGCCGAGTGCGCCCGCCATGCAGGCGAGGTCGCCAATCGAGGCAACTGAGGGGCGAAGGCCACGGCCTAGCGGCTCGCGGGAGGCGGCACGTCGGAGGTCGTCGTAGCCGCTGCGTGTGCCGGCCGGTTCGGGGACGACCTTCAGCCCTGCTCGACGTCGCGGGCTGACCGCGGCCGCCGGGACAACTACGGGCCAAATGCACAGTCGTTCCGAGTGGGCGGCGCCGGCGGCGAGAAGACGAGCAAAGCCGCTCTGGCTCCTAGGAAACAGCGAAGAGTTGCCTACTGCCGACTCGGGTCGACCGGCCCTTGAAGTGGTTCGGGTCCAACCCGGGGAGCTTTCAACTTTCCGTAGCCTGTCGGGCGTGTTCGGCTTGGTGGCGCACGCGGCGCCGATCTCGTACAAGTTCCCGCTTCCGATCTGGTTGTACGTGATCGCAGGGGGCGCGGCGGTGTTGCTTTCCGCGCCAGCTGCGATCTTCGCCGTTCGCGAGGCCGAGCCGGCTGAGCGCCTCGGTACCGATCTCTATCCGGCCGTGCGCCGTCTGCGTCTCGGGCCGGCGCTCGCGGTGCTGGGAACGCTGCTGATCCTGGTCGCGCTCGTCGGCGGTCTCTTCTCGACGACCGAACAGTCGACCGAGTTCTTCGAGAACCCGGTCACGCTGCTCACCTGGGTCGATTTCTGGGTCGGCCTCGGTATCGTCTCGTGGCTCGTCGGCAACGTCTGGGAGCGCGTCTCGCCGCTCAACATCGCAGCCCGGACCGTCGACCGCGCGCTCGCGGTTCGCGGCGTTCAACCGCTCGCGTATCCCACCTCGCTCGGCCAACGCCCGGCTGTGGCGCTGTTGCTCGTCTGGTCGTGGATGGAGCTGATCTGGGGCCCGGCGAAGGAGCCGCGCACGCTCGCGCTCCTCCTCGTCGGGTACATGATCGCCACGCTCGCCGGTTCTGCTCTGTTCGGCGCCGAGGCCTGGCTCGGCAACGTCGAGCTCTTCTCGGTCTTCGCGCGAACGCTCTCACGGTTCTCGCCGCTCGAGTTTCGCCCGTTCGTCCCGGAGGAGTGGGCGTCGACCGACCCGGCTGAGCGCTCGGCCCGGCTGCGGCTGTACGGCGCCGGTCTGCGGACCGACCCGGCTCTGCCGGCCGGCGGCGGGGCGTTCGTGTTGGCAACGCTCGCGACGGTCGTCTTCGACGGCTGGTCGCAGACGGATCGCTTCGGCACGTTCCAGCAGTGGTTCTACGACCGTTGGTCGTTCCTCGCGCACCACGTCGACGTCTTGCAGACGCTCTCGATGGTCGCCGTGGTGGCGGCGTTCGTCGCCGCGTACATCCTGGTCACGCGCAGGAACGCTTCCAAGCTCGCCGTGACGCTGATCCCGATCGCGGCCGTCTACTTCACCGCGCACTACTTCGCGTATCTCTTGATCGCGGGCGAGGACACCCCGGCCGTGCTCGTCGATCCGTTCGGCCACAGCTGGAACCCGCTCGGCTGGGGCGAGTACGAGCTCTGGAAGGGAATCGCGCCTGCGGGCCTCGTCTGGTGGCTGCAGGTGCTCGTGATCGTCTGGGGTCATGTCGCGGCCGTCTTCGCCGCGCACCGGCTTGCGCTTCGCGGTGCGGCGCGGGGGCGGGCAGCGCTCGCCCAGTTGCCGCTCGTCGCCCTGATGGTTCTCTACACCGTCGCAGGCCTTTGGGTGCTGGCCCAGCAGCTCAAGGCTTGAGCACGGTCACGGAGACGTCCTGCTCATGTTGCGGCGTTCCATCCACGGCCGACGCCGCATAAGCCGCCAACGTCAGCGCGCCCGGCGACGGCGCGTGCAACGTGATCGTGAACGTCCCGCGCGCCGGGGCGCCCTCGCTCGCCGTGACGGTGTGCTGCGAAAGGACGACTCCGCCGCGCCGAAGCTCGACGACGAACGTCGCTTCGAAAACGCTCGCCGTGCCGCTGACGGTGAAGCTCTCGGGAACGTCTGCTCCGGCCGCCGGCCGCTCGATGAGGATGACCGGCACGAACGCGCCGACGTCGGCGCGTGTCAGCCCGGAGCGTCCGGCCACGTTGACCCGCTGGACCGTCGGGAACTGCGTGAGGGTGTAGACGACCTCCGCGACTTCGCCCGCGCTCGCATCGGCGAGGTCGACCGCTGCCGTCCCGGCGTCGATCGTCACCTTTGCCTCGATCCCGAGCGCCGTCAGAGCGGCACGTGCGACCGCTTGCGTCTCGGCGACGGTCACCGTCTCTGCTCGCAGAGCCCCGCCGACGACGCGAAACACCGTCAGCGGCATCGTCTGCGCGACCGTGGAGGTCGGCGGCTCGCCCATCGTCGACGGCGACTGTGAGCCGCCGCCGCAGCCTGCGGCGATCGCACAGAGTGCGAGGAGAAGGAGGAGACGATGACTGCTCATCGCGCCCAGTTTCGCAGGAGACGTTCGAGGGCACCTATTCTTGGGCTGTGAGCCCAGTCGCAATTGCGTTGCTCGTCGCAGCGCTCGCGCTGCTGGCGGCCGCCGAGTGGCCGCGCCTGGCTCGTCGGACCGGGCTGGTCCGGCCACCCCGGCGGCGTCCCACGCGGCGTCGGCATCTGCAGGTCGTCGACGACGACGAGTCGGACGACTTCGCACGCTCGGTCGAGCGCGACCTCGCCAACCTGCCGACGATCGACGACCGCGACCGAAGGTAGCTAACGGACGCGGGCGGTGACGCGGAGCGTTGCCGTGTTGGGGAGGATCGGGGGCACGTCCTCCATGTTCTTGCTCTCCTGGAAGTCGCCCACCTGAAGCACGAGCTTGTGTGTCCCCTTCCGCGCGTGGATGTGGAAGGCGCCGCCAGAGAACGGCGGCGTGATCCTCGCGCCGTCGAGCGTCGCGAGCAAAGACGACGGATCGACGCCGGATCCCGAGTCGGAAGCCGCGATCGTGAGGCCCCCGACGGTCGAGGTGAGTCGTAACTTCGGTGGCGTCACGTCATTCACCCACCAGCGGAACGTGAACGGCCCGGCCCCTGCGACGGACCGGGTATCGAAGACGATGTCATAGAGCCCCGGTGCCGGCAGCACCGCTCCGGCCACCGGAAGCTCACGGCCGAAGAGCGTGCGGTACGGGTTGAGGTCGGTCGGCAGGCCGGCGTAGCCCGTGAGCCGGTTGCCGCCGCCGTCGAAGACGACGTGGGGGACAGCATGGCCGGTGAGCGTGACCGCGCCGAAGTTGGCGGGGCGTCCCGTGATGCGGACGCGGTAGGCGCGCTCAGGTCCGGCGTAGGTCGCGTCGCCGCCTGTCGGGTAGCGGTACGTTGCGATGTGCGACGCGGTCCCGGTCGTGCGACCCGCCACGACGCCTGGCTTGACGAGGAGCGGCCGCGTTCCACCGAGATCCGGTCCCGCGACGACGAACCAGAACGGGATGCGTCTGACGTCCGAGCCGCGGGTCAGTACGACGAACCCGGTCACATCGCCCGGTGTTGCGCCCGCGGTCGCAGTCACGGTCAGCCCGCCAGGGATGGCAACTTCGGGTGGGACCGTCACGTGTCCAGAGCCGGTCTGGAGGTCGATCGAGCAAGCCCATGTGCCGGCGCCGCCTCCCGCATCGGTCAGCGTGAGGGATTGCGGCCGTGTGCCGCCGGGCGCGACGCTGCCGAACGACAGCGCGGTCGGTGCCGCAAAGAGCAGCGGGTTGTCGGCGTGAGGGAGGTCGACGACACCTCCGCCCTCGCGAGTCGAGAGGGGTTCGCCACCGCCGGTGATGCGTGCCGGGTCACCGGTCTGCATCAGCGCCGACTTGATCTGCGCCACCGACCAGGTCGGGTGGCGCTCTTCGAGCAGCGCGGCGGCGCCCGCCACGTGCGGTGTCGCCATGCTGGTGCCGCTCAGGAGCCCGAACGTACCCTGCGAGGCGGGGACGGAGGAGAGCACGTTGATGCCGGGCGCGGAAACGTCGGGCTTCATCCCGAGCGAGATCGGGGTGGGGCCTGCCGAGGAGAAGTCCGCGATCACGTTGCCGGCTGAGACTGCGGCGACCGTGATCGCGCCCGGCGCGTTCCCGGGCGAGGAGATCGACCCGTAGCCGAAGTCGCCGAAGTCGTTTCCTGCCGCGACGACCGGCACGACGCCTGCTGCAGCCGCGCCGTCGATCGCCGCAACCACGAGGTCCCGCGTCGGCTCGACCTCCGGCTCGCCGAGGGAAAGGTTGATCACGTTCATCCCATCCGCGACGGCCGACTCGATCGCCGCCGCGATCTCGGCGCTGTTGCCGTCAAGCCCGAAGTCCGGGGTCGGGATCGTCAGCGCCTTGTAGTTGCCGAGGTACGCATGTGGCGCGACGCCGGAAATCTCCTGGCCGCCGACAGTCGTCGGCTCGCCGGCCGCAATGCCCGCGACGTGCGTCGCATGGAACGACTGCTTGGGATCGAACGGGACGCCGGCGTACTTGTACGTCGTTCCGGCGGGCGTGAAGGTCCGCTGCACGATCACCTTCGGCGTCGCGAGTGCTGTCTGGCCCTTCGGGAACCCGGCCGGGTAGGTGTAACCGGCCGGGTTGAAGTAGGGGTGAGTCGCGTCGAGTCCGTCGTCGATGATCCCGATCTTGATCCCGTCTCCGGCCGTCTCGAGGTTGGGGCCCCAGAGCTTGTCGGCGCCGATCTGCTGCGGGCCGGCTGTGTCGCGAAGCGCGTGGTACGTGATGTTCGGCCACACCTGGGCGACGCCGGCCACGCCGGCGAGGTCGCCGACCTCCGAACGCGGCACGACGACCGCCAGCCCGGCGAGCACGTGCGTGTAGTGCCAGCGGACGCGCGTGCCGGGCACGGTCTGGGCGATCCGCTGGGAGAGCTCTGCCTGCGCTGCGACCAGGTTCGCCGTGTACCCGTCGTGCCGCGCGGCTTGCAGCGAACGGCCGAACGCCGCAAGCGGCAACGCCTTCATCGTCACGACCACCTCGGTGGTCGCGGGCGCGGGGCCGGCTGCCCCCGCCGCGCCCGAGAGGGACCCGCCCGCTGCCGCGAGCACGGCGACGCTGCAAACCCTGGCCAGCATGGCAGAAGATGGCTTGGTTGAGCCGTTTCCCGCCACTGCGCCGCATCGTAGCGGCGGAGCGTTACGGGACGGTTTGGCTCGTGACGGCTGAGCCCGCCGAGCCTGAGTTGCCCGGCGGGCTCTCTCCGCTGTCGGGTTGCCGCTTCACTTGGGAGAGTTCGAACGGCAGCCCAGGCCGGGACCATTCACGGTTTTCGTCACCGTCAAACACGCGGCGCCGCTAAACGTCGGAGAGGCGGACGCCGACCCAGATGCCCACGATCCCGCCGAGGATGCTGAAGAGGATCGACGAGAGCGAGAAGCCCGAGTCGCCCCAGATCGCCGGGATGAACCCACCGATCGTCAGCCCGGCGACGGCACACAGGCTGACGACGGAACGGCCCACGCCGGCAATCTACGCTCCTTTTCCCCAACCCTGACCATTTGGGTGGGGCGACCGGCGATCCGCGGGACGATGTTGAGCCGAAGGGTCCCGATGCGGTGGGGACTTGATTCGCGGTGACGATCCGCTCGAGGTTCTGACCTCGGGCGGATCTTTCGCTGCCCTCGGATCTGTCGTCGAGCCTCGCACGTTCGTCAACGTGTTCGGAGCCACCTCTGGGCTTCGCCGACGAGTTCAGCGAGCGGTCACTACCTCCGCTTGAAATGGCTATGCGGATGAGAGGACTTGAACCTCCACGCCCTTACGGGCACACGGACCTGAACCGTGCGCGTCTACCAATTCCGCCACATCCGCGGGCGATCCGCAGTGTAGCTGCGGCTTCCCGGAGATCTAGGCGGCGCTGAACTGCTGCTGGACGCTCTCGACGTAGCCGGCGAGGTCGCTCTCGCGCTTCGTCAGCGCCGTCTCGCGCTCCTGGATCTCGCGGAGGCGCGTCTCGAGCTTGTCCTCGAGCAGCTCGAGCTCGGCCTCGCGCCGCGCCTCGCGGACGCGGACATCGTCTTCGAGCCGGGCCAGGTCGGTGGCGTGCGACTTGACGTCCTCTTCGAGCTTCGCGATCCGGCCGCCACGGGCCTCGACACGCTCGCTCCGCTCGTCGACCGCGCGCTCGCGCGTCGCGATCGCGGTCTCGCGCTCCTTGAGCTCGGTCCGAAGCGCCTCCACCTCGGCCGAGGCCGTCTGCTCACGGGCGACTGCTGCAAGCCGCCGCTGGAGCAGGCTCAGCTCAGCTTCGCGCGCGGCCAGAGAGTTCTCCCGCTCCTCGAGGTCGTGACGGGCGCCGCCGGAGGCGGCGGCGGCCTGCAGCCGCGCTTGCGCCTCCTGAAGTTCTGTCTCACGGCGCGAGATGCTGGTCTCGCGGGCCTCGAGCTCCGAGAGAAGTGCAAAGGCGTCCTGCGAGGCATGGCCGTGGTCGGTACGCTCGAGCGCGAGACGCTCGGCCTCGACGGTCAGGCGCGCTTCGCGTACGTTCAGCGCGGCTTCGGTGTCGGCGATCTGGGCGGCGCGAGCTTCGAGTGCCTGCTCGGCAGCCGCGGCGCGCTCCTCGAGCTCGCCGCGCTCCCGCTCGATCTTCTGCGCGACGTCGGTCAGCGAGCGCTCACGCGTCTCGATCTTGGAGCGTTCCTTCGCCACGGCCGCTTCGAGCTCGCGGGCATCGCGATCACGCTGGGCGACCACGACGTCTCGCTCGCGCACGGTGCTCTCACGTGAGGAGAGCCGCGCCTCGGCCTCTTGCTGGCGGGCCTCGAACGATGCGCGCTCGCGCCTCAGCTCACGTTCGCGCTCGCCGACCTCGGCGAGTTGCTTTGCGAGCTCGGCGGCGGCTTCGGCGCGGCCGCGCTCGGCGTGCGCGAGCTCGTCGACGCGCCCTTCGGCGTGACCGGCGAGCTCCTGAACGCGTGCGTACTCGGCGACGATCTCGGTGTGTCGCTCGACGAGGGCGGACTGCTCGCGCTCGAGCTCCGAGATGCGCTCCTGCAGCGTCTGCTCTCGTTCGTCAAGGTTCTGCGCCCAGGCGGTGAGCTCTTGCTCCCGCTCTGCGACGAGGCGCGAGGACTGCTGTACCTCGTCACGCGCCACCCGTTCGCGGTCTTGCGCCGCGCGGGCCTCGGCACGCGCGGCGTCGAGTGCAGCGACGAGCTCGGGGTCGGGCTCGACGGGCAGCGACTCGACCGGTGTCTCGGCTACAGCCTCCGCCGCGGGCTGCGCGGCGGGGGTCTCGTACTCGACTTCGACTTGGGCTTCGGTGGCGGGGGCTTCGTCTTCGACGACCGTGAGGTGCGCACCTTCGGCCTGTTTCCGCTCGATCGATTGGCGGAGCCCGGATCCGAAGCCCTTCTCGGTCTCCGGCGGCGGGGTCACTTCAGGACCTTCATGATGTTCAGGATCGCCGGCCCGAGCAGGACGATGAACATCGCCGGGAAGATGAAGAGGACGGTCGGGAACATCATCTTGATCGGCGCCTTCATCGCCTTCTCCTCGGCGGCGGTCTGGCGGCGGACGCGAGAGTCCGCCGCCTGCACGCGCAGGATCCGGCCCAGCGAGATGCCGAGCTGCTCCGCCTGAACGACGGCGCGGACGAAGGCCGAGAGCTCCGGCGCATCGACGCGTGTCGCCATGTTCTTGAGGGCCGTCTGCCGAGCCTCGCCGATGCGCACCTCGGAGAGCAGGCGCGCGAACTCGTCGACGAGCGGGCCGCTCATGTGCTCGGTCAGCTTTCGTCACCGCGCCGTCGAAGCCGAGTCCGGCCTCGACGCTGACGGCGAGCAGATCGAGTGCATCCGGCAGGTCGGCTCGGACTGCCTCGCGCCGGCTTCGGATGCGGGCTGAGAGGATGTAGTCGGGGAGCCGGAAACCGACGAACCCGAGGATCGGGATCAGGAAGAAGGCGAGGATGACCGGGCCGAAGGCGCCGACCAGAGATCGCGAGCACCGACCCCGCCGATCAGGGCCGCCGCCCTTGAGCGCGAGGAACGAGGCCGGGGTGACGCGCTGCGACAGCCCCGCGGCCGACAGCCGAGTGCCGATCGCCTCGACGCTCGTGCGTGGACTGAGCTTGAGCGGCATCGATGTGACAGGCGCGACGCCGCCGGCAGCAGCACGCGCTCCCGGAAGCGCAGCAGTTCGTCGGCCCTGTCCGGGATGCGCACACGACCGTACTCGGTCGCACGCTGGATCGAGCGCTCCTTCAGACGGGCCGGGTAGGTAGCGACCTGGGCGGCTGCGAAAGCAGCGCCAGCTAGAAACAGAACGGCGAGTGCGAGTAGCACGTTCGTTACCCCCTGACCGAAGAGATTTTTCTGAGCATGAGGCTGCCGAGGCCGATCATCACGAGGCCTGCAAAGACCATCGAGTGACCGACTCCCGAATGCCAGAGCGGGTACATGTAGGCCGGGTTCATCAGCGTCACGACAGCGGCCATGAAGAACGGCAGCCCGACGAGCACGTAGGCTGACATCCGGCCCATCGCGGTCAAGGCTCCTTCACCTTGCGGGCGAATTGCTGACGCTGACGAACAGTTTCGGCGATCATGTCGAACAGCCCGGCGAGCGAGCCGCCGATCTGCCGCTGGATCGTCACCGCGGTGATCACGAAGGAGAGGTTGCTGGAGCCGACTCGCTCGGCCATGTTGACGAGCGCGTCGTCCATGGGCTTGCCGAGCTGTGTCTCGGTGAGAACGCGCTTGAACTCATCCGCGGCCGGCTGAGCGCCTTCCTCGACGACCGACTGCACCCCTTGACGGAAGCTGTGGCCCGCCTTCAAGGACGCGGCCATCGTGATCAGCATGTCCGGCAGTTGATTCTCGAACTTGCGCAGGCGGATGCGGGCCTTCCACGAGACGTAGCCGATCGGAACCGAGAAGCCGATCCCCATCAAGACGATCGTGATCAGGGACTCCGTCCCGGCAGCCGAAGCGAGGATCAGCATCGTCAGGGCCGAGCCTGTGGCAATCGCGAGCAACTCGCCCGGACGCAGGGGAAGGTCGGCGCGCTCGAGCAGACGCTCGAGGCGCTTGAATTGCTTGACGTTGGCGAAAGCGGCCTCGATCGCGTCGATCGACCTGGTGCGAGTGGCAGCGCGGGCCTCATGCCGCCGAGCCTTCACGTCGGCCGGACCGCCCATGATGTGCGGCTCGATGCGCCGCTTGAGGCGGTTGTCCCGCTGTGCGGCGAACCAGAAGCCGGCGGCGAGCAGGAACAGCGTGCCGACGATCAGCGCGAGCAGCATCGTTCCGGCGCTGCTGTAGGCAGCGGAGGGGAGGACGCCGGTTGCGGCGTCGCCCGCCCCGTCGTTCGAGCCGGGCAGCGTCGTTGCGTAGTGCGCAACGCCGCCGTTCGCTGTGGCGGTCAGGTTGATCTTCGTCCCTGGCCGTGCCGACGTGAGGTACGTCAGCTGCCAGGTGCGGGAGAGCTCGGCACGGACACTTGCGTATGTCTGCGCGAGCTCGCGTGACGAAGAAGCCTGCCGGTACGAGCCGCCGGTCTCCGACGCCAGCTTCTGTAGCGGCGTCGCGGTGAAGTCGGGCCCCGCGATCCCGATCGAGTAGATCGCCGCGTGAGCCTTCTGAGCCGCCGCGACTGCGTCATCGAGCGAGTTGTTGCTCGAGACATCTGCTCCGTCGGTGACGACGACGATCGCGCGCCCCGGGCGGGGATCCTTCGCCAGGTTCTCCGCCGAGAGGACGATCGCGTCGTACAGGGCCGTACCGGACTTCGAATCGACCCGGAGACCGCCGATCTGGTCGCCTGCCTCCGAGGCAGTCGAACCGGGCCGCGTCAGTGCGACCGCCGAACGCCCGAAGGCGACCACACCGACGTGATCGTCCTGTCCGGCGCTCTTCGCGAACTGCGCGACTGCGGCGAGTGCGTTCGAGAGCGGCCGCCCTCGCATCGACTGCGAGCGGTCGATCGCAACCACGATGCTCTTGGTCCGCGCGAGGTTGACGACCTGTGTGAGTGCGACTAGCCGGCCGCTTTCCCGAAGGGTTGGCGCCGGCGAGCCGACGGGAGCGACATACGTGAGCCGCATCGACGGGTAGGCGCTCGTGTCGACCGCCTGGATCCGTGATGCAGCCGACGCGGCCGATGCGGAGAGGAGCGTCGCCAGGAGCGCGACGCCGACCAGCACGCGCTTCATTCGAAGCCACCACCGAAGCCGGTCGCGGCGAACGAGGCCCGCACCTGGTCGGAGTCGTCGGCCGCGAAGAACGACGGCGGCAGGACGACGTTGTTGGCGGCCATCTTCTCGAGGAAGTGAGGCTTGAGGCCGGTCGGGCGCAGCGGCGAGAGCAGCCGGTGCGCGACGGCGTAGGTCTCGCCCTCGGTCGGGGGCGAGGCGACGAAGACGTCTTGCAACGTGACGACGTCTGCCTCCATCCCGAGCACCTCGGAGATTGCCGTGACGCGGCGCGAGCCGTCGACGAGCCGCTCGATCTGCACGAGCAGGTCGAATGCGCTCGCGATCTGCTCGCGGATCGCGCGGTGAGGCAGCTCGACGCCCGCCGTCAAGACCAGAGTCTCGAGCCGTGCGAGCGCGTCGCGGGGTGTGTTCGCGTGAATCGTGGTCAGCGAGCCTTCGTGGCCCGTGTTCATCGCCTGGAGCATGTCGAGCGTCTCCGCTCCACGAACCTCGCCGACGATGATGCGGTCGGGCCGCATCCGCAGTGCGTTGCGGACGAGCTCACGGATCTTGATCTCGCCCATGCCTTCGATGTTGGCCGGGCGGGACTCGAGCGTGACGACGTGGTCCTGCTGCAGCTGGAGCTCTGCGGCGTCCTCGATCGTGACGATCCGCTCACTGGAGGGGATGAAGGCGCTCATTGCATTGAGCGTCGTCGTCTTGCCGGTGCCGGTACCGCCCGAGATGAGGATGTTGAGCTTGCCTTTGACGCACGCGGCGATGAACTGCGCCGAACGCGCTGTCACGGTGCCGAACGAGATCAGGTCGTTGATCGTGTACGGATCGCGCGAGAATTTCCGGATCGTCACCGTCGGCCCGTTGATCGCGAGCGGCGGGATGATCGCGTTGACGCGGCTGCCGTCAGGCAGGCGCGCGTCGACCATCGGCGACGACTCGTCGACCCGGCGGCCGACCTGCGACACGATCTTGTCGATGATCCGCATCACGTGCGCCTCGTCGACGAACTGCACATCGGTCCGCTCGAGCTTGCCGTTCCGCTCGACGTAGACCTTGTCGGGCGCGTTGACCATGATCTCGGTCACGCTCTCGTCGCGCAGCAGGGGCTCGATCGGCCCGTAGCCGAGAATGTCGTCCGTCAGCTGACGGACGATCTCGCGGCGCTCGTCCCGAGTCAGCGGTGTCCGATCGAGCACGAGCTCCTCGGTGACGGCCCGGTAGACCTTGTCGGCGAGATCCTCGCCGTCGGCCTTGTACAGCTCAGGCCCGAGCTTTGCGATGCACGCGTGATGGACCTTGGCCTTCAGCTCCGCGTACGGATCGACAGTGAGCGGAGCGGTCGCCTCAGGGCGGCCGCCCGGCGTCAGGGCGACGACGGTGCCGCCGTCTCCCTGACGCTGGAGGCGATCGTGGAGTCCCATCGGTCGCTCAGCTCCTCGCCAGGCTCAGCCGCTTCCGCGACTTGACCTGCTTCTCGGCCGGCGTCATGACGGCAACCGCAAGCTCGTTCAACGCCTTGGCGAATTCGGAGCCGGGCTCGGTCAGAACAGCAGGCATGCCACGGTTGACGGAGATCGGGACGATCCGGTCGGACGGGATCGACGCGTGCACCGTCACCTTGAGAGCGCCTTCGACCTCGCGCGTGTTGAGGCCGACCTTCGTGTTCGCCCGGTTCAGCACGTAGCGGATCCGGCGCGAGGGGAAGGAAAGCAGCTCGAGCGTCTGCAGCGCGAGCCGGACGTTCTTGAGCGTCGGCACGTCGAGGCCGCAGAGGACGAGCAACTCGTCGGTGCGGTCGAGCGTGGCGAGCATCGGGCCGTGGAAGAACGGAGACGTGTCGACGACGATCGCGTCGTAGCACGACCGCGCGACCTCGAGCAGACGGGTGATCTTCGACTCGGTCACGAGCTCTGCGTCCTCAGGGCGCAGTGGCGCCGGCAGGATGTCAAGCCCGCACTGATGCTTGGTCGTGTACCCGGCGAGCTTCTCGACATCGAGCTCTCCCGGAGCGAGCACCAGGTCGTAGATCGTCTTCTCCGGCTCGACGCCCATCACGATCGCGGCGTCGCCGAACTGCAGGTCGAGGTCGAGCAGCAGCGTCTTCCGTCCCTGCTTCGCAAGCGCGGAAGCGAGGTTGGAGGCGATGGTCGTCTTGCCGGTGCCGCCCTTCGGAGAGAAGACGGTGATCACGCGGCCCTGCTGGTGACGCGAGACCGTGGTCACCTGCCGCTTGGCATGAGCCGCCTTGCGGATCGTGAACACGACATTGTCGACCAGTTGCGGCAGCACGAGCACGTCCGCGATGTCGGCGCTGAGCGCCTCGTCGAGGAGCGAGCCGGCCGTCGCCGAGGCGACGACGATGATCGGCGTCCGCGTCTGTTCGCGGATCGCGGCGATCTCCGTCGCCGGGAAGCTCTCGGACCGGGTCCCGTGGAGGACGCAGTCGAGATGGCCCCCGGCCAGGACGCCGGCAGCCTGAGCGACATGATCGCTCCAACCGACGACTTCGAGGTCGGGGTGGGCGGTGAGGGCCTCACGAAGATCCGTGAGGCCGTCGCAGTCGCCCGTGAAATAGAGGCGCGTGGGCTGAGTTTCGTTGTTCTCGGTCATTTCCCAGATCCTGCGTAGTGGCTCAGGTTTGCGGGCGTGACGCCGTCCTTGAACATGGAGGCGGGCCCCTCGACATCGATCGGCGGCTGGGTCACGTTCGAGACCGGCCGCAGCTGGAGAGTCCAGCCGGATGCGTTCTGCACGGAGTAGACGAGCTTCTGCGCCTGACGCCGGTCGCTGACCGCGAGGATCACGGACAGCGCAGCGCTCGACGAGACACCGTGACTCGAGCTGCCGGCGGGCGGCGCATGCAGGACGAGCAGGTTCTGCAGTACGTCGCGAACCGCGAAGCAGCTGTCGCAGGAGGCATCGGCGTTGACCTTCAGGTTCGCGATCACATCGACGTGATCACCGTCCTTCAGTGTCCCTGCGAGCAGTTGGTCTGCACTTCCTGATACCGAAACGGCGCGCAGCGGGCCGTGCAGCTGGGAGCGGATGCCGAGCTGAGCCTGTGAGGCGAAGCGGCGCAGCGTGATCTGCTCTCCGGAATAGACGGCCTGAGAGGAGACAAGTGTGGAGACCTGCTCAGGATTCGAGATCGCGCCTGGCACGACTGTGCGCTTGGCGACCTCTGCTGTGGTGAGCCAGTTGTGGCCGGCGAGCTCCGAGCCGGGGGTGCCGGCCGGGATGTCCTTCTTGGCGACGTACACCGTGACCGTGCTTTCGGCCTGGCGGACGTGCCGCTTGTAGTTCGCGACGTAGAACGTCGTCAACAGCGCCGCCACGACCGCAAGGCCAACGGCGACGAAGATATTGCGGACGCGGTAGGTCATGCGGAGGCTTCCTTTTCAGATGAGTTGATGAGTCCGGCCGAGGAACCGCAGAGGGCCGGGATGCCGGCGGGAGGGCCGGACGGGGTGGAGAGACAGCGCGTCATTCGAGACGCTCCTTGGTCGTGCTGGTGAGATTTCCAGCCTTGATCACCCAGCCGAGGATGTTGATCGTGTACGGGTAGCTGGCTGTGACCGTGACCTGGTTTCCTGCCGTCAGCCAGTCGGGTGACGCGGTGACGGAGATCGTCGGATCGAGGACGCTCTGGTTGAGCCCCTGGGCCGAGTTCTCGACGGCGACCTTCGCCGAGGCGCCGTTGTCGTTCAAGAAGCGGCTGACAGCCGCCTTTCGGGCGCCGGCGCGGGTCGCGTCGGTCAGAGTGATGTAGTTGTTGAAGATGATCCCGAACTGGAGGATCCCCAGCAGGATCGCCATCAAGATCGGCAGGATGAGCGCGAACTCGACCATTGCCTGGCCGTCTTCGTTGCGGAACCGAATCGCGCGAGTCATCATCACCCTCCGAACGCGGCGGCGCAAAGTCGGTGAACAGTTTCAGCGTTGTCGCACCGAACAGCGGCAGTACCACGAGGACAACGGTGACGAGGAGCGCGAGAATGACGGCGTATTCAGTCATCGTCTGGCCCGCGACGTCTTTTGGGAGTTGGGTGTGGTGGTATCGCGAACTGGTCATGATTGAGTGCTGCCGTGTCGTTTGCTGATGCTTGGTGGCGGGCCCCCGTAGTCATGGAGGCCCGCCTGTGGAGCAGGCTTAGAGCGAGCTTCGAGACGTTGGTGAACGCGGCTGCGATCTTCGGTCCGAGGACCAGAGCACAGCGATCACGCCAACAGCGATCAAAGCCAGCAGGACGCCGTATTCAGTCATCGTCTGGCCTTCCTCGCGGCGCAGCTCGATGCGTGCGAGCTCGAGCCAATCACGAATTTCCATTGGTACACCTCCCTTCGGGGGGGGTGAGGCGGAACGGGTGGTCACCCGTCTGGGGGCGTGCTGATGTGTACGCCGTCATCGACGAAACGCGTGCCCGCGCGAGTCCCCCATGTGGGTGAACCGGCGTTCTTTCGGATAATCACCCTCGAGGTTAGAGTCGATGGCACTTGACGTGGACGGCGACGCTGAGCAAGGACGATGGCA
Source organism: uncultured Actinomycetes bacterium (assembly GCA_963847845.1). Classification (GTDB taxonomy): domain Bacteria; phylum Actinomycetota; class Thermoleophilia; order Gaiellales; family Gaiellaceae; genus PALSA-600. Next base: position 1,044,848 of record CAWKBI010000001.1, on the reverse strand, counting down.
CCCTGATCAGCGCGCGTGCATGCTTGCCATGACGCCCTTCACACGCAGCAAGGGACTCCTCGGTCGAGCCTCATCGAGCCTGGCGAAGCGATGCTGTTTCGGCCCGCCGGCTCGATCCATATGTTCTTCATGCGTTTTGCGATCGACGTCGTCTTCTGCGATCACGATCTCGTCGTCCTCAAGGTGGTTCGGCCCTGCGGCCCTGGCGGATGGCGGGGCAGAAAGGGGCGAACGTGGTGATCGAGCTTCCGGTCGGCGCGGCCCACAACTGTCCAACCCGGCGACCGCCTTGTGCTCGATACGATCGACTCGTGAGTTCGACAGGGCCATTGCGCGAATTGCTCGCGGGGGCGTTTCCCGACGCAACCGAGCTCGACGTGACCGACCGCACCGGAGGCGGCGACCATTTTCAGGTTGCGGTCACGTCGGCCTCCCTCGACGGCCTGTCACTTGTCGAGCAGCATCGCCGGGTCTACGAGGCGCTTGCCGGGCCGTTGCCGACGGCACGATCCATGAGCTGAGAATCAAGACGAAGGGGAGCTGCATGACTTACAGCGACAAGATCAAGGATGTCATCGACGGGCTCGGATGTGACGCTCTTCATGAAAGGCACGCCGCAATTGGTGATGTGCGGCAACTCGGACCGCGCACTCCAGGCGCTTCGTCGCGCCGGCGCCTCGGTGACTACAGTCGACGTCCTTGCTGACCCACAGATCCGGCAGGATCTCTCGGCGCTCTCTGGCTGGCCGACGATCCCGCAGGTCTTCGTCAAGGGCGAGCTCGTGGGTGGAGCCGACATCGTCGAAGAGCTCGAACGGAGCGGCCAGCTCGAGCAGACGCTCCGATCTCGGCTCGGCGATGACTACGCCGCGTCGACCGCGAGCAGACGATCTCGCTCTAAAGGGTTATTGAGCGCGGCGTAGCTGCCGCCGAGCAACCGAACATGGTGTCCGCCGCCACGGCCTCACAGGGCAGGCTTGTGCTTCGGCTTGCCCTCGTGCTGCGCTGGAGCGTCTCGCTCTTCGTCTTCGTCGGGCTGCCCGCGTGCTTCACGGTCTTCTTTGTGCACCTGCTGGCGACTGGCTACCACCCGTTCGACTTCCATACCTTCTGGCAGAGCGGCCGCGAGGTGCTCGACGGGCGCTCGCCGTATCCGAACCACCTGCCGGCAGTGGCGCATCGAGACACCTTCCGGCCGTTCGTCTATCCGGCGCCCGCCGCCGTCGCGATGGCGCCGGTGTCGCTCATTCCCTATGCCGTCGCTGACATCATCTGGGCGTTGATCGGCGTCGCGGCGATCGTCCTTGCGCTCCGGCTGCTCGACGTGCGCGACTGGCGCTGCTACGGAGCGGTCTTCGCCTGGCCCATGATCTGGTCGTCGCTGATCAACGGCGCGATCTCGACCCTCGCCGTGCTCGCGTGCGCAGCACTGTGGCGCTACCGTGCACGACCGTGGGTGGCCGCCGTTCTGGTCGCGGCCCTCGTCGTCTTCAAGCTGTACTTCTGGCCGCTCGGGCTCTGGCTGATCGTCACCCGGCGCTGGCGCGCAGCGTTCGGCTCGGTTGCGCTGGCTGCAGCCGCGACCGTCGGCGGGTATGCCGTCGTCGGCTTCTCGGCCCTGCGCGAGTACCCGCGCATCCTCGCCCGGCTGACCAGGCTGGTCGCCGACCAGAGCTACTCACCGTATGCGTTGTTTCGCTCGCTCGGCGCCTCACCGGACGGCGCCCGGCTGCTGATGTTGGCCTGTGGTGCGACCGTGCTCGTCGGCCTCGTCGTGGCCGCGAGGCAATCCGGCGGAGATCGGGCTTCGTTCATCCTTGCGATCGCAGGCTCACTCGTCCTGACGCCGATCGTCTGGCCGCACTACTTGGCGCCGCTCTGCGTCGCGATCGCGCTCGCACGCCCTCGTATCGGGACTGCCTGGCTCGCCCCGATGGCGCTCTGGTTCCTCCTGCCGGCCTGGAGCGGCGGCAGCACCTGGCGGATCGCGGCCGTGCTCGCGGTCGTGCTCGGTGTCTTCGCCTGGTCGGTCTGGGCGGTCCTCGCCACTCGGCGCGAGCCCGCCCGCCGGCTTCGGCCGATCTTCGCGCTCGGAATCAAGTAGCCGCTCCTCCCGGCCGACAACCTCTCCATGACGATGCGGGCATTGGTCCGGGACCGGCCGCTGCTCCCGGCGACCGTGCGGCGTACAGGCCGTCTGCGAACTGCCATCGAGCGCGACGGGCTGACGGTCTCCGTTCTCGCGTTCTGGGGGATAGTGCTCGCCCTCGCCATGCCGTATCTGGTCAACCAGGACAGCTGGCTCGCATTCGTCGATGGTCGCCTGATCGCAGGGCATGGGCTTCCGCACGTCGACACGTTGACCGTGTGGACACTCGGCCGGCACTGGATCGACCAGCAGTGGGCAGCGCATCTCCTCCTGTACGAAGCCGTCGACCACGGTGGGCTCGGCGCAGCGATCCTGCTCGGGATCGCCTGCGTGCTCGGCGCCCTCGGCGGTGCCGCGTTTGCGGCGCGGCGCCTCGGCGCGTCCCCGGGAAGCGCGGCGCTGATGCTCAGCTTGCCGGTGCTCGCGACGCCGTGGCTCGCCGAAGTCCGCTCACAGAGCTTCGGGCTCGTCCCCTTCGTGGTCGTGTACGGGCTGCTCGCAGCCGATTCGCGAGCGCCGGGTCGGAGGGTCCTGTTCGTGCTGCCGGTACTCGCGGTGTGGGCGAACTTCCACGGCTCGGTCAGCCTGGGCGCCGCTCTGGCCGCGCTCTACGGCCTCTCTCGCGTGCGTACTGTGAAGAGTCGGGTTCGTGGTGCAGCGCTCTTCGTGGGGGCGCCGCTCTGCGTGCTGGCATCGCCGTACGGGCTCGGCCTGCTGCCGTACTACCGGCTCATGCTGCTCCATCCGCCTCTCGCGCGGTACGTGACCGAATGGCAGCCCCCCGCGGTTCAGGGCTCCACCGTTCTCTTCTTCGTCTCGGTGCTCGTCGCTGCCGCGCTCTGGGCACGAGCCTGGCGGCAGCTGACGACTTTCGAGCGCTGGGCGATCCCGCTGCTGGTCGTAGCCGCCCTCTCGGCCGTGCGAAACGGCGTCTGGTTCGAGCTCGCTGCCGTCGTCTCGCTGCCCCGGCTCATCGACGCGGCCTGGCCGTCGCGCATCGAGCAAACGCCGCAGGTCCGGCGCGTCAACGTTGCTCTCGCTGTTGCTGCCGTCGTTGCCGTCGCACTCGTGTTCTCGTTGCAGCTCACGCGCGCGCCGGGGTGGCTCGATGCCGGCCGTTCGGCATCTGCCGCAGCGGCAGTCGCACGGGCCGCGGGCTCGAATGGCGTCGTGCTCGCTGACGATCGGCACGCCGACTGGCTGCTCTGGCTGGAGCCCGCGCTCGCGGGCCGGGTCGCCTACGACGTTCGGTTCGAGCTGTTCGACGGCCGGGAGCTACGCCAGTTGAAGCTGCTCGACGGCGCCTCGCATCCGGTCTGGCAGCGTTGCGGCGCGGCCGCTCGCGTCGTCACCTTCGCCGGGCCGAAGGAGCACGGAGTCGCCGTGCGAGAGGGCGTGCTGGCACACGGGTCGAAGACAATCGCTCGGAGCGCAACGTTCGTTGCGGTTGCGCAGCCGCCGGCCGGCCGCCAGCTGTGCCGGCTCTAGCTTCGTAGTGACGCGAGCACGTCAGCGGCGTGTGTCGCCGGCTTCACGTTGTGCATCGCCTTCTTGATCGTCCCATCCTCGCCGATCACGAACGTCGTACGTGAGACGCCGAGGTACGTGCGGCCCATGAACTTCTTCTCGCCCCACACGCCATATTCGTCGGCGACTCGATGGTCGTCATCGGCGAGCAGCGTGAATGGAAGCTCGTACTTCTTCTTGAACTTGATGTGCGAGGCTTCGGTGTCGGGGGAGACACCGAGAACGATCGCACCCTCGCGCTCGAACTCACCGTAGACGTCGCGAATCCCGCAGGCCTGAGTCGTGCAGCCTGCCGTGTCGTCCTTGGGATAGAAGTAGAGGACGACCTGCTTGCCGCGCAGGTCGGACAGCTTGACGGTCTCGCCGCTATCGGCCTTGAGCTCGAAGTCCGGGGCAGGTGCGCCTTCTTCGATCATGCAGCGGTCCTCTCGCTAGATTCCAATGTCCTCGATGCTAACGGCCCATCACGTGAATGCATTCCTCGTGGTCGCAGCGTGCGCCGTGTCGGCGCTCGTGGCGTTCGCCGCCTGGCGGCGGGGTCGCGCAGGGGCCTCGGTCGCGCAATTGCTCGCGTTGGCCCAGACCCTGATCGTCGCCCAGGTCGCGCTCGGCCTGCTGCTCCTTTCAGATCACCATCGGGCGGCTGACCATCTCCACTACGCCTACGGAACCTTCGCTCTGCTCGCGGTGCTCTCGCCGTGGCTCTACGCGCCCGCCGATCCTCGCGCACGGCTGCTCTGGTTCGCGGTCGCGACTCTGATCGCTGCCGCACTCGGCGTTCGTGCCTACATGACCGCATGACGCCGTTCGTCCGCAACCTTCTGATCCTGGCGGTCGTGGCCGCCGCAATCGTGGCGTTGAAGGCCGAGACCGCGCTCGCAACGGCCGGCACGCTGCTTCGCTTCGCCTTCATCATCGCGATCGCGGTCGTCGCCTACTTCTACTGGCGCGACTCGGCGCGTCGCGAGATCGAGTTGTGGCCCTCGCGAACACAGGGCGTGTTCTACGCGGCGGTCGGGCTCCTCGTGATCGATCTGGGCTGGCTGCTGCTCGGCCATCCGCAGGGCAGGAACGCGCTCGCCTTCGTCCTCGTCGCCGGCGTCTCGGTGTATGTGGGCGTGCGTACGTGGCTCGATCAGAAGAGGCTCGTCTGACCTCCGGCAGCGAGCTGCTCCAGGCGCACGTCCGGTCGTTCAACGAAGGCGTGCGGAGCGGTGACTGGGAGCCGATGCTCGAGCGGTTCTCCGACGACGCCGAGCTGCGGTTCGAGAACGTCGCTTCCGGGCCGTTCAGCGGGATCGTCGCGATTCGCGCGGCGTATCGCGAGCAGCCTCCTGACGACGAGATCGTGCTGCTCGGCGTTCAGGAACGCGATGAGCGCACGGCGGTTGCCGGATTCACGTGGCTGCGGGGCGGCACCGGAAGGCTCGTGCTCGCGCACGACTGCGGCGCCGTCACGGGGCTAACGGTGATCTTCGACTAGAGCGCCGACGCCGTCGAGTCGTGCGATGGCATCGCGGATCGAAAGGTGCTGTCCCACGAAGATCGGCGTGTCGCGCTCTGTGTACCGCGAGGCCTCGGACTCGCGAAGGCGGAGCATCAGATGCATGAAATCGGCCGGCTCGTCGCATTCGAAGGCGGTCATGAACTCCTGGTCATCGATCCCGAACGAGTACGTCGTGTGGTTGTGGATCGTCGGGAACTCCTCTCGGCCGATGCGCATGTGCTCGTCCATCGCGCGCTGCCGCTCGGCCTCGGACAGCGAGTACCAGGGCCGGATCTTCACGAACGGGTACACGACGAGGTACGGCGACCCTTTCGGAACGATCCGCCGCGCCCGGCGTGCCGAGGTGTACTGAGACGCCTTCGAGGTGGCGAGGTAGGAGTACGGCGTCTCCAGCCACGCTGCGAGCGGGGTCGAGTTGAGGGCAGCGCCGAGCTCTCCGAGGTCGTCGTAGCGTTCGGTGATCTTCCAGAGGAAGAAATCGGTCTCGGGCCGGACGCCTGCGGTCGAATATGCGCGCAGCGCTTCAAACCTGCCGGCAAAGTCGTCGATCACCTCGGCGAACGCATCCTTCGCGGCGGTCCGCTCCTCGACCGGTAGCCGCCGCCAGGCCGGGTCGACGCGGAAGAACGTGTAGGCGATGTACTGGCCGGCCTCGGTCACGGACTGAAGGCTAGCGCCCACGCGGCGTTGCGCGCACGGCTTCGAGGCTCGGCTTCGGCGTCCCGTCGGCATACCGGACGCCGCTCTGCAGGCCGGCGAGCCGGGTCTCGTCGTCGACGTGGAAGAAAAGCAGCATTCGCACGGTCGGCTGGCGGCGTGCAAGCTCGATCGCCTGGCGGTAGAACACCGCCTGGGTCGCAGCGGAGACGGCCGGCACCACTTCCTGGCCGGTGTAGAGCGAGGCTTTGTCGGCCGGCACCCTCGTCTCGACCCCGTACTCGCCGTACACGATCGGGAGATCGGACCCGGCCTGTGCTGTGCCGTCGAAGGCCGCGCCGAGCAGGGCGACAAGCTTCTCGTAGTCGGCGATCCCGATTGATGTCGTGCGCGGGTGAGCGAAGGACGGCGGGATGCGCGGGCTCTCTCCGTAGACGTGGATCGAGAACGCGTCCATCAGCGGTCGCGTCCGCCCGCTAGCGCGGTAGGCGGCACCCAAGTCGCGGATGAAGGCGGTCGGAGAGTGGGTCTGCCGCGAAGCCATCGCATCGTCGCCGCCGCGCGGAGCGAGACCGCCCCCGATCACCTCGGGGGGAGCGCGAAGCCTCTTGAGCGCGTCGTACGTCGCCGCGAGCAGTGCCTCGTACGAGCCGGCAGCCGCGTCACTCCCGTCGGTGCCGAATTGCGGCTGCCAGAACAGGTTCAGGTTGGGCTCGTTCCCGACGATCACCCGGTGCACCGAGGGCAGGGCACGGCTGAGCGCGGCCGTGTATTCGGCGAAGGCGGCGCGCTCGGGAGCGGTCGTGGGCGTCGAGGAGCTGAGCTGGTAAACCGCGACCACCGGCTCGATGTGGTGTTGAACGGCCGCGCGGACCGCCTGGCGGAGCGGAGGCAGATCGCGGGCAGGGGTTGCCTGCGGCGACCAGATCGCGCTCAGGACGATCACCTGGAAGCCCGCCTCCTCTGCCTGCGCCATCGCGAGGGCTGGATCGGGAACCCATTTGGCTGCGTCGTCGACGGCTCCGACGATCAACGGCGGGCCGGACTTCGACCCGCCACAGCCGGCGACGGCGAGGGCCGCAAACAAGGTCGCGGCGACCGCAAACGCTGAGTGGCTGCGTGCCATCGCGGGCGGACCTGCCCGCTCAGGGCGAAGCCGAAGCCCCTGGGTACGCTGGCTTCATGACCTCGGTTGACCTCGAGACGCAGCTGAAGCAGCTTCCCGCCAAGCCTGGGGTGTACCTGTTCAGAGGCTCGCGGGGAGACGTCCTCTATGTCGGGAAGGCGAAGACGCTTCGCTCGCGGGTGCGCTCGTACTTCCAGCCGGGATCGAGCGATACGCGCCCGGGGATCCGGCAGATGGCGGCGAGGGTTGAGGGAATCGAGACGATCGTCACGCAGACCGAGGTCGAGGCGCTGCACCTCGAGCAGAACCTGATCAAGCGCCACCGGCCGCCGTACAACGTGCGCCTTCGTGACGACAAGTCGTTTCCGTACATCGCCGTCACTGTCGAGGACGACTACCCGCGAGTCATGTTCACACGGGAGCGGCACCGTCGAGGAGTCGTCTATTTCGGCCCGTACGCGAATGCGAAAAAGGTGCGCGAGACGCTCGATGTGCTGAACCGCGTCTTTCGCTATCGGCCGTGCGAAGGGCCGCAGCCTGGCCGCCGGAGCGGCATTCCGTGTCTCGACTTCCACATCGAGCGCTGTCACGCGCCGTGCGTCGGCTACATCTCGAAGGAGGACTACGGCGAGCTGATCGAGCAGGTGATCGAGTTCCTCTCCGGCGACGACCGGCCGATCAGGCGGCGACTGGCCGAGCAGATGCAGGAAGCGGCAGCTGCCGAGCGGTTCGAGGATGCGGCGCGCTATCGCAACCGCCTTCGTGCGATCGAGCGTCTGTCGGAGCGGCAGGCGGTCGAGCGAAAGTCGATCGGGACGATCGACGTGATCGGGATCGCGGTCTCGGCCGAGCGCGCCGCGGTCCAGGTCTTCCCGCTACGCGACGGGCGGATGGTCGACCGCTATGCCTTTCACCTCGAGAACGCAGCGGGCGAGGACGTGGGCGAGGTGCTCGAGCAGTTCTGCCTCGAGTACTACGGCAGCTCGCCTGCCATCCCGCCCCAGATCCTCGTGCCGCACGGCGCGGGGGACACGTCGGCACTCGCAGAGTTCTTGGCGACGCGCAGGGGCTCTCGCGTCGAGGTGCGCGTGCCGGAGCGAGGAGAGAAACGGCGGTTGCAGGAGCTGGCGCAGCAGAACGCGGCGCTGGCGCTCGAGTCGGAGACGTTCGTTGCGGAGAGCAAGCGGGCCCGGCGGGTCGAAGCGCTCGAGGAACTGCGTGAGGCGCTCAACCTGGAGTCGTTGCCGCTCCGGATCGAGTGTTTCGACATCTCGAACATCCAGGGCCAGGAGGTCGTCGGCTCGATGGTCGTGTTCGAGGACGCGGTCGCGAAGAAGGCGCACTACCGCAAGTTCACTTTGCGCACCGTCCAGGGCCAGGACGACTTCGCCTCGATGCGCGAGGTGATCGCGCGCCGGTTCGTCCGGTTGCAGGCTGACCCCGGCTCGGAGGACTGGAACGAGTCGTTCGCCTCGACGCCGAACCTGGTCGTGATCGACGGGGGAAAGGGACAGCTGGCTGCGGCGCTCGAGGCGATGGAGGAGCTCGACCTGCCGCGGGTGGCCGTGATCGCGCTTGCGAAGCGGATCGAGGAGGTGTTCGTGCCCGGCCGGTCCGAGCCGATCCTGCTGCCGTCGCACAGCGCCGGACTGCAGCTCTTGCAACGAATCCGGGACGAAGCGCACCGGTTCGCGATCACGTTTCACCGGCAACGCCGCGACACCGCCGCCCGAGCATCGGTCTTCGACCAGCTCGAAGGCGTCGGGCCGGTCCGGCGCCGTGCGCTCCTGCAGCATTTCGGCTCGGCGGAGCGGGTCGCAGCCGCCTCACGGGAAGAGCTCGAAGGTGTCCCCGGCGTCCCCGCCCGCACGGCGCGTCGGATCTACGCGCAGCTGCACCGGACCGGCGGTGCGTAGCGATTACGCTTCCGCGCGTGCGCAGGCTGATCCCATTGCTCGCGATCGCGGCCGCGTTGGCCGGGTGCGGGTCGTCGAACTCATTGGAGCCGACGACCGCTACCACTCCGCCACCTGATCCGTCGGCGGCTGTCGGCGGTGGCAAGACGCTTTACCAGGGTGGTGCGTGGGCGGTCGTCGTCAAAGGCGACACGGCAGTTGCGGTCCATCTCGTCGGTGGCGAATGGCAGCCCGACCGAACCGACCGCGTGAAGGTTTCGTTCCTCGGGCCGACCGGGACGGTTGCCCCGATCTCGCAGGTCGCCGCCCAGCTCTCGGCGACGTCACCGCTCGTCGAGTCGGCCCTCTGGGTAGACGGAGCCGAGCTGCTCGAGAAGGGCGGCGGGCTGACGGCGACCCACGGCACGATCTACGGCGCGCCGGGGGCCGCACTCAAGCCCGGTAGGCACCTGGCCGTCGCCTACGCGCGCACCGCGACCGCCGCGACTGCGGTCACGCGTGTCTTCCACGTTCGTTGAACGCGATCACGTACCGGCGCCGTCCGGATCCGTGTCGAGGAACGGGTAGCGGTAGCTCGTCGGTGGCACGAATGTCTCCTTGATCGTGCGCGGGCTGACCCAGCGGATCAGGTTCCAGAGCGAACCGGCTTTGTCGTTCGTGCCCGAGGCTCTCGCCCCGCCGAACGGCTGTTGCCCGACTACCGCGCCGGTCGGCTTGTCGTTGACGTAGAAGTTTCCGGCGGCATAACGCAGCTTCTCCTGTGCGTCGGTGGCGGCCGCGCGGTCCTCCGAGAAGACGGCGCCGGTCAGCGCGTATGCAGCGGTGCCGTCGACCAGCTTGAGCGTCTCATCCCACTTCGACTCGTCATAGACGTACGTCGTCACGACCGGGCCGAAGATCTCCTCGCGCAGCAGTCGGAAGTTCGGGTCGCGGGTCTCGATCACGGTTGGGTCGACGAAGAAACCCTGCGAGTCGTCGTAACCGCCGCCCGTCACGATCTCCGTGTCGGCGTTTCCCTTTGCCTCTTCGATCGCGTCCGCCTGAGTCTTGAACGACGCGCCGTCGATCACGGCACCCATGAAGTTGCCGAAGTCCGAGACGTCGCCGACCTTGATCGTCGCCACCTGCTCCTGTAGCCGTTCGCGGAGCTCGGGCCAGAGGTTCGAGGGCGCATAGATCCGCGAAGCGGCAGAGCACTTCTGGCCCTGGTACTCGAACGAGCCTCGGACGATCGCCGTTGCCAGCGACGCCACGTCGGCGGAGGGATGGGCGACGATGAAGTCCTTGCCGCCGGTCTCGCCGACGATACGCGGGTAGTTGCGGTAGCGGTCCATGTTCGCGGCGACGGTGCGCCACATCCCATTGAAGACCGGTGTCGAGCCGGTGAAGTGGATGCCGGCAAGATGAGGGCTTGCGAGCGCCGCATCGCCGATCGTCGCTCCGCTGCCGTAGACGAGGTTGATCACCCCGTCGGGCAGGCCGGCTTCCTGGAAGAGCCGCATCACGTAGTACGCCGAGAGCATCGCTGTGCCGGCCGGCTTCCAGACGATCGTGTTGCCCATCATCGCCGGCGAGCTCGTCAGGTTCGCAGCGATCGCCGTGAAGTTGAAAGGCGAGACGGCGAAGACGAACCCCTCGAGTGGCCGGTACTCGAGCCGGTTCCAGACGCCTTGCGACGAGATCGGCTGTTCCTGGTAGACGCGCAGCATGAACTCGACGTTGAAGCGGAAGAAGTCGATCGACTCGGCGGCAGCGTCGATCTCGGCCTGATGCGCGGTTTTCGACTGACCGAGCATCGTCGCGGCGAGCAGCGTGTCGCGCCAGGGACCGGAGAGCAACTCGGCGGCGCGGAGGAAGACGGCCGCCCGCTCCTCCCACGGCCAGCGCGACCAGTCGACCCACGCGGCGGCTGCGGCATCGATCGCCTGCTGCACGTGCTCGGCACCGCCCTGGTGAACATCGGCGAGGACATGTTCCTTGTCGTGCGGCATCACCGACGTGCGCAGATCGCCGGTGGTGACGTCCTTGCCGCCGATCACGAGCGGTAGCTCAGGGCGCTCGCCGCGCATCTGCTCAAGTCGCTTCTGGAGGCGCGCGCGCGCTGCGCTGCCTGGTTCGAAGTCGTGAATGGGCTCGTTGTGCGCGGGCGGAGGACGGAAGATCGCGTGTGTGCTCATGCCCGTAGATTACGGCCCGTGGACCTTCGCCACGTCGTCTGGATCGGCGGAGCGACCGGAGCGGAGCCCACGTCGATCGCTCGGGTAGCGCTCAGCGCCGGAGCAGATAGGTCGCCGTTACGAGCACCCACACCATGAAGCCGACCGACGATGCGAACAGGGTGGTCCCGGCCAGGGTCCAGCCGGCTCCGCCCTCGACGATGCCGACGGTGAGCACGGCGATCCCCCCGGCAACGCCCGCCTGGCCGAACCAACGCGCGATCTTGCGGGCGCGCCAGGCGGCGAGGGAGGAGCCGATGATCGCGGTCGCCGCGCAGGCTGAGGCGGGCGCGGCGAGCGACGGCGAGCCGAGATAGAGGGTCGCTGCCTGGAGGGCGAGGTACGCGGAGCCGCCGAGTACGACAACGCTCGCGAAGAAGCCGTCCGGATCGAACCGGACGAGCCGCGAGCGGAGGCTCGCGATGAACCAGAGGTAGGCGAACGTGGCAGCCGTGAACAGCGCGGAGGCCGCGTGGCGATGATCGGTGCCGAGGACGAGCGCAGGCATCGCCAGCGCGACGTAGAGGTACCCGAGTGCCGGCAGCCTGGCAAGCGTCACGCGCGCGAAGCTACAACATCGCGAGGATGAGGCCGACTCTCGTGCAGTTCGAAGCCGCCGGCTTCGGCGTGGGAGAGGTGTGGCTCGAGCGCGGCCGCGTCTTCTATACGGAACTTCCCCGTCCCCGCAGGACAGCTTCGAGCACGCCCGATGACTCGACGGGACGGGAGTTGGCGGAACGGCTGATTGCGTTCTTCCGCGGCGAGGCGGACGAGTTCTCCGACGTGCGGCTCCGGTTACCGGACGACGGCTTCTACGGCGACTGCGCCCGCGCGCTCCGGAAGGTGCCGCGTGGAGAGGTGGCCAGCTACGGCGAGCTTGCCGTGCTCGCGGGGTATCCCGGGGCGGCGCGCGCCGCGGGCACGTTCTGCGGACGCTGCGCGCTGTCGCCGTTCATCCCGACACACCGCGTGGTCGGCGCGACCGGGATCGGCTCCTACGGAGACCTGGGAGTCGAGTACAAGCGGCGGCTGCTCGCTCTCGAAGGCGTGAGCCTGTGATGGCGCTCTCCGAGGATCTTCGCGATGAGCTAGCCCAGATCGACCCGGTTCGCAGCTGCTGCCGGCTTGCCGAGCTGTCAGCGCTCTTTCACGTCAGCGGTGCGTGGCACCTCCGAGGGAAGACGATCGCGGTGCACCTCGACCTCGCGAGCTCGTCCGTGGCGAGGCGGGCGTTCGCTCTGCTGCGAGACGTCGGTGTTCACTCCGAGATCCGCACCTACCGCCGGCAATCGTTCGACCGCGCAACTCGCTACCAGCTGCATGCCGATGTCGATGAGCATGCGCTCGCCGTCCTCCGGGAGGCGGGCGTCCTCTCTCCATCCGGCGCGCCGCTCGAGCGTCCGCCGCGTCGGGTCGTCGGGCGATCCTGCTGCCGCGGCGCTTATCTGCGCGGCGCGCTTCTCGGCGCCGGCTCGCTGTCCGGGCCGCGTGACCCACACCTGGAGCTCCGGTCAGCCGGCCGGGAAGGAGCGGCCTTCATCGTCGAGGTCGCCGTCCGCGAGGGAGTCGGGTTGCGCCTGACGGAGCGGCGCAACCACACGGCTGCGTACGCCAAGGGCCATGAGGCGATCGGCGACCTGCTCGCGATCGCGGGAGCCGGGCAGACCGCGCTCGCGCTCGAGGAGCACGCAGTCGTCGCGGGTACGCGCTCACGGGCGAACCGGCTCGTGAACGCGGACGAGGCGAACCTCGTCCGGACGGCACGGGCCGCCCATCGACAGCTCGAAGCAATCCGCTCGCTCGAGCTGGGCTCGTTGCCCGCGGGGCTCGTCGAGATCGCCGAGCTCCGACTGCGGCACCCCTCGGCATCGCTCCGCGAGTTGGCCGCCAAGGCTAGGCCGCCGCTGACGAAAGCCGCGGCCCACCGTCGCCTGAATGCCCTCGTACGCCTGGCTGAGGGAGACAAAATCTGATTTGCAAGTTCTCTAGCGCAACGCCGAGAGTCATATCCATACTCAGCGTGGCGGTTCGCACTCGTCGCGACGGCGAATACAGACCCCGTTCGGCGTCGCACTACCGGGGGCGTTCATCCGGAGGGGGAGGTCGTCCTCGGAGCTCCCTCTCCGGACCGCCGCATCTGATAGAGATTCCGATCTGTGAGTCAGTCCACCTTCGATGACCTCCGTGGGCGCCTCGCCGAGATCGCCGATCTGAACAAGACCGGCGCTTTGCTCGGCTGGGACCAGCACGTGATGATGCCCGTCCGCGGCGCGGGGATCCGGGCCGAGCAGCTCGGCACGATCGGCCGGATCTCGCACACCAAGTTCACCGATCCGGAGATCGGCCGGCTCCTCGAGAGCCTGCGCGACTGGAGCGAGCAGCACGACTACGACTCATTCGAGGCGAGCTTGATCCGGGTCACCTCGCGCGACTGGGACAAGGCCCGCCGGGTCTCGCCCGATCTGCGCGCCGAGATGTCGCGGTCGGCCGCGCTCGCGAACCAGGTGTGGGTCGACGCGCGCAAGAACAACGACTTCGCAAGCTTCCTGCCCGTGCTGCGCAAGAACCTCGACCTCCGCAAGCGCTACATCGATTGCTTCGAGGTGACGGACGAGCCGTACGACATCGTCCTCGACGACTACGAGCGCGACATGACGACGAAGCAGGTACGGCGCCTGTTCGATTACGTCAAGGAGCACCAGGCGCCGCTCGTCAAGGAGGTCGCCGCCAGCGGCCCGGAGCGGCCGCCGGCACACAACTTCGATCTCGAGGCGCAGAAGGTGTTCGAGCTCGAAGTGATTCGCGCCTTCGGCTACACCGACGATGTGTGGCGCCTCGATCCGACTGTGCATCCCTTCGCTTCGGGAACCGGGACGACCGACATCCGGATCACGACCCGCTACTTCACCGAGCACCTAGGCGGGCTCTTCGGGACGATGCACGAGTTCGGCCACGGCCTCTACGAGCGCCAGGTAGACGAGACGCTCGAGCGCAGCCCGCTCGCGCGCGGCGTCTCCCTCGGGATGCACGAGTCACAGAGCCGGATGTGGGAGAACCTCGTCGGCCGCTCGCTGCCGTTCTGGCGTCGCTTCTTCTCGCGGCTTCAGCAGCTTCAGCCTTCGCTGGCCGGCTACGACGTCGAACAGTGGTATCGCGAAGCAAACTTCGTCCAGCCGTCGCTGATCCGTGTCGAGGCCGACGAAGCGACGTACAACCTTCACATCATCCTGCGGTTCGAGCTCGAGCAGGCCATGCTCGCTGACGAGTTCCCGCTCGAGCAGCTGCCCGAGCAGTGGAACAGCCGGATGTACGACTACCTGGGGATCGATGTCCCGAACGACACGGAAGGCGTCCTGCAGGACGTGCACTGGTCGGGAGGGTCGATCGGGTACTTCCCCACCTATGCCCTCGGCAATCTCATCTCGGCGCAGATCTGGGAGAAGATCACGGCCGACCTCCCAGATCTCGAGGACAGCTTCGAGGCCGGGGAGTTCGCGCCGCTGCGTGACTGGCTACACGAGCACCTGCACCGCCACGGCCGCAAGTTCACGCCGGCGGAAACGCTCGAGCGGGTCGTCGGCACGTCGGAGATCGACCCCGAGCCGTACGTTCGCTACCTGCGCGAGAAGCTTGCGGCGATCTACGGCATCGCCCAAACCGTCGCGTAGCTACAGTCGCCCTATGGCGAAAACACGGGTTGGGATCAACGGATTCGGCCGCATCGGCCGCAACTTCATGAGGGCTGCGCTCGAGCGCGGCGCCGACTTCGAGATCGTTGCGTTCAACGACCTCGGCGACGTCGCGACGATGGCGCATCTGCTCAAACACGATTCGGTGCTCGGGACGTTTCCCGAGCCCGTCGAGATCGACGGCGCCGCACTGAAGATCGGTGGGCGCTCGGTGCGTGCGCTGGCCGAGCGCGACCCGGCGGCGCTCCCATGGCGCGAGCTCGAGGTCGACCTCGTACTCGAGTCGACCGGCTTCTTCACCAACCGCGAGGGCGCCCAGAGGCACCTCGACGCCGGCGCCAAGAAGGTTCTCATCTCCGCTCCGGCGACCAACCCCGACGTGACGCTCGTACTGGGTGTGAACGACGACGCCTACGACGCCGAGCAGCACTCGATCATCTCGAACGCCTCTTGCACGACGAACTGCGTCGCCCCGATGGCCAAGGTGCTGCACGACGCATTCGGGATCGAGCGAGGCTTCATGACCACGATTCACGCGTACACGAACGATCAGTCGATCCTTGATCTCCCGCACAAAGATCTCCGGCGCGCCCGCGCTGCGGCGATAAACCTGATCCCGACCTCGACGGGCGCCGCCCGTGCGATCGGGGTCGTGCTTCCGGAGCTGAAGGGCAAGGTCGACGGCATCTCGGTGCGCGCACCCGTGCCGACAGGCTCCGTGACCGACCTCGTCGTCACGCTGGCGAAGGAGACCACCGTCGACGAGGTCAACGCCACCTTCTCGAAAGCGGCGAGCGCGGGGGCCCTCGAGCCTTACCTCGTCTACTCCACCGAGCCGCTCGTCTCGAGCGACATCGTCCATTCCCCCGCGTCCTGCACGTTCGACAGTGAGCTCACGATGGCGCAAGGCAACTTCGTCAAGGTGTTCGGCTGGTACGACAACGAATGGGGTTACTCGTGCCGTCTGGTCGATCTCATCCCGAAGCTGCTGTGACTCTCCCGAGGTCGGTCGAAACCGCAGCCGTCGACGGCAAGGTCGTGCTCGTCCGCTCGGATCTGAACGTGCCCCTCGAAGACGGTCGCGTCGCGGACGACACCCGCGTCCAGTCCTCGCTGCCGACCCTGAGGCTGTTGCTCGAGCGTGGAGCTGCAGAAGTGCGCGTGTGCTCCCATCTCGGCCGTCCGAAGGGGCCTGACGAGCGCTTCGCGATGGCGCCGGTCCGGGACCGGCTCCGCGAGCTCCTGGCAGACGACCGGCTTCGCCTCCTCGAGAACACGCGGTTCGACCAGCGCGAGACCAAGAACGAGCCAACCTTCGCGGCCGAGCTCGCTGCCGGTTGCGACCTGTTCGTCAACGACGCGTTCGGCTCCGCGCATCGTGCGCACGCGTCGACCGAAGGCGTGGCGCACCTTATCCCTGCCTATGCCGGACTTTTGCTGCTCGACGAGCTGAAGCATCTAGGAGCGCTGCTCGGCGATGTGGAGCACCCGTTCGTGATCGTCTCCGGAGGGGCCAAGGTGGATGACAAGATCGGAGCACTGGAGAACCTCGGGTCGCGCGCCGACGCTGTCCTGATCGGCGGGAAGATGGCGGAACAGGTGCGAGAGGAGAATCCGTTCACCTTCGACGCCGTGCTGCCCGCCGATGTCGTCGCGGCGAACGCGTTCGAAGCCGATGCGGATACGCAGGTCGTCGCCTTCACGGAGCTGCCCGCCGGCTGGCTCGGCCTCGATATCGGACCCCGTACCCGCGAAGAGTTCGCCGCTCGGATCGCCTCGGCGCGCACGGTTTTCTGGAACGGACCGATGGGTGTGTTCGAATGGGCGCGGTTCGCGGAAGGGACGATCGCCGTCGCAAACGCCCTGGCCGACTGCGCAGGCTTCACCGTTGTCGGCGGCGGTGATTCCGTTCGTGCGGTGCACGACGCCGGCGTCGCAGATCGCATCTCCTGGATCTCGACCGGCGGTGGTGCGTCGCTGGAGCTGCTCGAGGGCCGCGAGCTACCCGGAGTCGCCGCGATTCCCGTCGCGGACGCGTAAGGTCGACGCGGTGCTGATCGCGGGCAACTGGAAGATGTACAAGGGGCCGCTCGAGACGGCCAAGTTCTGTCGCGCGCTGCGCGGGATCGACCTGCCGGCAGACGTCGACGTCGTTGTCTGCCCGCCGTTCGTCTCTTTGAGCGAGGCGGTGCAGGCTTTGGCCGGGACCGAGATCGGCGTCTTCGCCCAGAACTGCCACTGGGAGCGCGACGGCGCGTTCACCGGGGAGGTGTCGGCGCCGATGTTGCGCGAGCTCGGCGTGTACGGGACGATCGTCGGTCACTCCGAGCGCCGGCAGTACTTCGGCGACACCGACGAAACGGTGGCGAAGCGCACCAGGACAGCGCTCGACGAGGGCTTGCACGTGATTGCGTGCGTGGGCGAGTCGGAGTCCGAGCGCGCGGCAGGGGAGACGGCCGAGGTGCTCTGCCGCCAGGCTGCGGCACTCGAACACGACGAGAACCTGATCGTCGCCTACGAGCCTGTGTGGGCGATCGGCACGGGAAAGACCGCGACACCCGAGATGGCACACGAAGCGCACGAGCTGATCAAGTCCGTGCTCGAGGTCCCGGTCATTTACGGCGGCTCGGT
Source organism: uncultured Actinomycetes bacterium (assembly GCA_963847845.1). Classification (GTDB taxonomy): domain Bacteria; phylum Actinomycetota; class Thermoleophilia; order Gaiellales; family Gaiellaceae; genus PALSA-600. The sequence continues at coordinate 1,027,430 of CAWKBI010000001.1, read as the reverse complement.
CAAGCCGGACAACGCCGCCGCAATCCTCGGCCAGGGCGCAGTCGACGGCGCCCTCGTCGGCGGCGCATCCCTCGACGTCGACTCGTTCGCCGCGATTTGCAGAGCTTCCCGCTCGTAACGCTCGTCATCCTCGACGGGTTCGGCTGCGCGCCGCCCGGGCCGGGCAACGCGGTCGAGCTAGCCGACACACCGGTCTTCGATCGCCTCTGGCGCGAGTTCCCGCACACGACCATCGAGGCGTCAGGCGTAGCCGCCGGGCTGCCACCGGGACAGATGGGCAACTCCGAGGTCGGGCATCTGACCATCGGCGCAGGCCGCCGGCTATACCAGGATCTAATGCGCGTCAACGAGGCGATCGAGGACGGCTCGTTCTTCGAGCTGCCGGCCCTGAAGGCAGCGTTCGCCGACGACCGCAAAGTGCACCTGCTCGGTCTCGTCTCGCACGGCGGTGTGCACTCGCATATCGACCACGTTCAAGCGCTTTTGCGCTTTGCGCCCGAGAGGACATGGATCCACGCGTTCACCGACGGACGCGATGTCTCGCCGACCTCAGCGGCGCGCGACCTCGCCGAATTGCCGCTCGACCGGATCGCAACGGTGGTGGGCCGCTACTGGGCGATGGATCGCGATCAGCGACTCGACCGGACTCAGCGCGCGTACGACGCGATCGTCGACGGGGCCGGGACGCATACCGACGATGTCGTCGAGGCGGTGAAAGCGAGCTACGACGCGAAGGTGACCGACGAGTTCATCGAGCCGATCGTCGTCGACGGGACGCCGAGGCTCGAACCGGGCGACGCGGCGATCTTTTTCAACTTCCGCCCCGACCGCGCGCGGCAGCTGACAAAGCTGTTGCTGCAGCACCACTTCGATGTGACGACGATGACGCGCTACTCGAGCGACCTCGATGCTCCCATCGTCTTCGAGGAGAAGACGGTGCCGGACACGATCGCCGAGGTGCTCTCGACAAACGGCCGGCGTCAGCTTCACGTCGCCGAGACCGAGAAGTACGCTCACGTCACCTACTTCTTCAACGGCGGCCGCGAGGATGCCTGGCCGGCGGAGACCCGCCTGCTCGTCCCGAGCCCGCGTGACGTCGCGAGCTACGACCTGAAGCCCGAGATGTCGGCGGCCGGGGTGGCCGGACGCGTCGTCGACGAGGTGGGCGACGACTACGCCTTCTGCGTCGTCAACTTCGCGAACCCGGACATGGTCGGTCACACCGGTTCGATCCCCGCGACGGTCGCTGCGGTCGAAGAGGCCGATCGCTGCCTCGGCCTGGTCGTCGATCGGGTGACCGAGTTGGGCGGCATCTGCCTGGTCACCGCAGATCACGGGAACGCTGAGCAGCTCCTCACTGAGGACGGCGTCTCGCCGCAGACGGCGCACACGACGAATCCCGTTCCGCTCGTCGCGACAACGGACCGGATCACGCTTGCCTCGGGCGGCGAGATCGCTGATCTGGCCCCGACTACGCTCGACTTGCTCGGGATCCCGCCCCCAGATGTGATGACGGGACGCAGCCTCGTAAATCGTTCGTAAGGCGCTCGAGATCCGCCGGAGACGGGGCTATACTTCGGCCTCCTTGTCGCTCCCACAGCCAGATCCTTCGGTTCTGCGCAAGGCCCAGCGGGGCGATGAGCGTGCGTTCTCGATCATCGTCCGCACGTACGAGACGCCGGTCTACAACTACGTGCTCCGGCTGACGAACGGCGACAAGTCGCTCGCCGAGGATCTGACGCAGGAAGTGTTCCTGCGCGTCTACCAGGGACTGCCGCGTTTCTCGCTGCGCTGCAAGTTCACGACCTGGCTCTTCCAGGTGACGAAGAACCGTGTGCTCGACGAGTTGCGCGCGAAGGAGCGCCGCCCGCTCGCACCGATCAACCTCGACGATGCGCCGCACCTCGAGGCGCTCGACCAGCCGGCGGAACAGGTCGAGGCGATCGACGCGCTGTGGCGCGCGATCGACGGGCTTCCTGTCGATCTGAAGATGGCGCTGCTACTGCGCGATGTCGTCGGCCTCTCGTACAACGAGATCGCCGACTCGCTCGAGATCACCCTCGCGACCGTCAAGTGGCGCATCTTCAAGGCGCGGGAAGATGTACAGGTGGCGCTGGCCCGCGAAGGCATCACCTTCGGCAGCTCGCAGGGCGAGTCGGCCGCCCGCGTCGCGGGCTAGCAAGACCCGCTACCGCGACTAGCGCGAGTGCCAAGTGAGCCAGGCGCTGAGCTGCCGCGCCTGCTCGGCAGTCGAAGCGGCGTGGGGGAGTCGGTTGGGACTGACCGCCGCAACCGACCGCGAGCATGGTGACGACGTACGACAGTGCGGCCGGCCGAACTCCCACCATCAGAGCCCGTGCGCGAGTCGTGCAGCCAGAGCCGACGGCAGCCCGTGTTCGCGGATCTCTGCCTGCGTCTTGTCGATCGGGTAGGTCACTCGCCGGAAGTCTGCCCGCCTCGCGTTGGTGTCAATCAACGCCCAGGCGGCCCGCGCGTCGCCGTCGCGCGGCTGGCCGACCGAGCCTGGGTTCAGCAGCCAGCGCCGCCCGGCGAGGTCCGCCTGCGTGCCGACAGGCGCGAGCCCACCGGCAAGGTCGGCACCGGTCAGGGACAGGGCGAGCGCGACGTGGCTGTGGCCGACCAGCACGACCGGCTCGGTCGTCGCCTCCAGGCTCTCGAGCGCCGCGCTCTCGCTCAGCACGTAGGCCCAGACCGGGTCGAGCGGGCTGCCGTGGAACAGCTCGGCGCCCTCGGCTCGGCCTGTCGGTTCGAGTCCCTCGAGCCACGTCCGTTGCGATTCACCGAGGACGCCCTGCGTCCAGATTGCGGCTGCCGCTGCGTCGCCGCTGAACTCGGCCATGTCGAGCGCCCCCAGCACAGCGAGGTCGTGGTTGCCGCAGAGCGAGAGCGAGGCTCGATCCCGGATGCGGTCGATGCACTCGTTCGGCCGTGGGCCGTACCCCACGAGGTCGCCAAGGCACCACACCACGTCGACCGCCGCACTGTCGATTTCCGACAGCACCGCCTCGAGTGCGTGAAGATTGCCGTGGATGTCTGAGAGGACCGCGATCCGCACGGCCCTGACGCTAGCCGCCGCGGGGTCTGCTGGGCCCTCTGTGCGTGGCTGCTGTGGCGCACGAGCGTCCCGTCGCTCCACCTGTCGGGGCTCGACGAGCACCGCTTCTTCAACGCGAGACAGGTCGCGCGGTCGGCGCGGTTCGTCCACGGCGAGCAAGCGCTCTGGTTCGGCGGGACGCTGGCTACCCTCGCGGCGCTGGCCCTTCTGGCGAGACGGCTGCCGCGTACGGTCGCGTCGATGGGGCTCGGCCGGATCGGAAGCGCCGTGATCGTCGGCATGGTGCTGCTCTGCACGATCTGGGCCGTGAGCCTGCCCTTCGGCCTGCTTGATCTCTGGTGGCAGCACCACTGGGGGCTCGGGCCGTTCGACGTCCTCGCCTGGCTGGACGCCCAGTGGGCGGCGCTCGGTGCAGAAGCCGTTTCGGCGATGTTGACGATCGTGCTGCTCGTCGGGCTGGCCGGCAGGTTCCGGCGGTGGTGGCTGATCGCCGGCCCGGTGTTCGTCGCGATCGCGGCAACGTTCGCGCTCCTTTCCGGTTGGCTCGGCAATGCCGGCACCCGCCCGCTCGACAACCCTCGGCTCGCGGCCGACGTCGCCCGACTCGAGCGGATCGAGGGTGTTCGTGGTACGCCGGTGCGCGTCCAAGACGTGTCGTCGTGGACGAGTCAGGCGAACGCGTTCACCGTCGGGTTCGGCCCGTCGACGCACGTCGTGATCTGGGACACGCTGCTCGACGGGCGGTTCTCGCGCGGCGAGGAAGACGTCGTGATCGCCCATGAGCTCGGCCACGTCCGCAGCCGGCACATCATCAAGGCGATCGGTTGGAGCGCCCTGGTCGTGCTGCCGACCTTGTGGCTGCTGTCGCTGGCGCTCAGGAAGCGGGGTGGACTCGGCCGGCCCGAGAACCTTCCCTACGCGTTCCTCGTCCTCGCGGTCCTGGCGCTCGTCGCGTCACCGATCGAGAACGTCGTCTCGCGACGCTACGAGGCGGAGGCCGACTGGCGCGCGCTCAGCGCGACGAAGGACCCGGCCTCGGCGACGAAGCTCTTCCAGAGCTTCGAGACGACGAGCCTCGAGCAGCCGAACCCCGCCGGGTGGGACTACCTGTGGCTCGAGAACCATCCGACGCTGATGCAGCGGATCGCCATGGCGCAACAGTTCCGCGCGCGCGGCCGCTAACTGTCGGTCTCGGGCAGGTCCTGGATGCCCTTGACCGTCAGGTACTTGGAATGGGCGTCCTGCAGCGCGGCGAGCAACTCGGCAGCGAACTGCTGCGACATGTTGACGCGGGCGACAACGACCCCCGGAACGTCACCGTCCTCGACCTCGTGATCGATCCGGGCGAAGGTCAGGGTGAACTCGTAGTCGGAGAAGGTGATGTTCGCGAAGTTCGCGTAGACGCCCGCGAGGTGCTGCGGCTCCATGTGGATGTTGAGTTGCCGCTCCTCCCCGTCGTCCATCGGGCTTGACGATACTAGAGGCTCGATGCGCATTTTCAGGCACCCGCGGCTGGTGCGCCAGGCGCGGCGCAGCCCGGCCACGTCTGGCTCGCCCGTAGCCACCGCTCCGGGCAGTGCGCGCCACGTCCAAGTTGCTTGGTCTGGCGCATCCCCGCAGGCACCCCAATACGCATCAAGCCTCTAGCGCGATGGCTCGCGAACCGGTTCCGGGAGTCGTCGAGCGCCTCGCTGCGCGACTCGGCGACGCCGTTGGTTCCCCGGTCGAGCTCGAGCGTCCGAAGGATCCGGCGAACGGCGACTTCGCGACCAACGTTGCGCTTCGCTCCGCGAAGGCTGTCGGTCGCCCGCCGCGGGAGCTCGCGGCCGAGTTCGCCGAGCGGGCCGCAACGCTCGACGAGATCGAGTCGGCCGAGGTCGCGGGTCCCGGTTTTCTCAATCTGCGGCTCTCGGACAGGTTCTTCCTCGACGCGCTGGCCGAGGTCGACGAGGGCTACGGCGGCGGCTTCGCCGTCGACCGGGAGCGGGTGCAGGTCGAGATGGTCTCTGCGAACCCGACTGGCCCGATCGTCGTCTCAGCCGCGCGGAACGGTGCCTACGGTGACTGCGTCGCGCGGCTGCTCTCGTTCGGTGGGCACGAGGTGGCGCGCGAGTACTACTACAACGACGCCGGCGCACAGCTCGATCGCTTTCGCGCCTCGATCGAGGCAATCCGACGCGGAGAGCCGGTGCCCGAAGACGGTTACCACGGCGACTACGTCGTCGAGCTCGCGCAGGCTGAAGGCGATCCCGTGCCCCGGATGCTCGCCTCGATCGACAGGACGATGGAGCGCTTCCGGATCCACTTCGACGGCTGGATGCTCCAGAGCGAGCTCGAGCAGCGGCTCGGCGAGCTGCTGCCGCGGCTCGACACATACGAGGCTGACGGGGCGTTGTGGGCGAGGTCATCGGCCTACGGGGACGACCAAGACTGGGTGCTCGTCCGTTCTGCCGATCGAGGCGGAGCGCCGACGTACCGCGCGGCTGACGTCGCCTACCTCGTCGACAAGCTCGACCGCGGTTTCGATCGTGCGATCTACGTACTCGGCGCCGACCATCACGCGACCGCCAAGTGGTATGCGGCGATCGCCCGAATGCTCGGCTACGACCCCAAGCGCGTCGAGGTGCTGCTGTACCAGTTCGTGCATCTGACGCGCGGCGGTGAGAGCTCGAAAGCGTCGAAGCGCGCCGGCAACGTCGTCTTTCTCGACGACTTCCTCGACGAGGTGGGGGTCGATGCGGCGCGCTGGTATCTCGTCAACCGCGGTCCCGACCAGGTGATCGAGATCGATCTCGACCTCGCTGCGGAGAAATCGCAGAAGAACCCCGTCTACTACGTCCAGTACGCCCACGCGCGCATCGCCGGGATCCTCCGAAACGCGGAGGGGGCGCCGGTCGGCGATTTGCCTCCGTCACAGCTAGTCCCGGCGGAGAAGGAATTGATCAAGCGCCTGACCGACTTTCCTGCCACAGTGCGCGAAGCGGCCGCGCGACGAGGCCCGCAGCTCCTACCGGCCTACGCGATCCGGCTCGCAGACGACTTCCATCGCTTCTACCAGGCGTGCCGTGTCCTCGACGACCCGGCACAGTCGTTCCGTCTCGGCCTGTGCGCGGCGACGCAGCGGGTGATCGCCCGCAGCCTCGACCTGATCGGTATCGAGGCACCCGACCGCATGTGATCGACCGGGCTCAGCCCACCTCCGCCAGGAAGCGCTCGACCTCTGCCGGCGTGCGGAGGCGGACTACCCGCCAGCTGGCAAGCGCCGCCGGATAGTCGCGGCGGCGGCGAAAGTGCGATCGCACTGCGAAGACGAGCAGCGAGTCGCGACTCCAGAGAACATTCTTCAGGCTCTCGGTGTTGCCGTTCCAGAGCTCTTCGCGCCCGCGAACGCGCCGAAAGGTGCGACGGATCAGGCGCGGCAGCCAGACGCGGAAGGGCAGATCGAGCCAGACGATCACATCGGCTGCGGCGAGCACGAGGTCGCCGAGCTTACCCCGATAGACACCGTCGATCACCCAGCCTTCCGACGCGACGATCGGCTCCACTTGCGCGCGGAGGTCTTCGTCCGAGGTCTCGGACCAATCGGGTCCGTGCACGAGCGCGTCCAATTCGACGAACGGGACGCCGAGCCGCAGCGCAAGCTCCCGGGCGAGCGTGGTCTTGCCGTTTCCGCTCGCACTGGCGATTACCGCCACCTTTTTCGCAGTCACCGGCCGCACGCTACTCGCCTCCAGTCCACTCCGACATGGTCGCGGCCTCTCTAGGATGGCGGCCGGTGAACGCCTCGCGCCCCGATCGCAATCTCGCCCTCGAGCTGGTCCGGGTCACGGAAGCGGCCGCGATGGGTGCGGGCCGCTGGATCGGGCGCGGCGACAAGCTTGCCGCCGACCAGGCGGCGGTCGACGCGATGCGGGCGATGCTCGACACGGTCTCGATGGAAGGCATCGTCGTGATCGGAGAAGGCGAGAAGGACGAGGCGCCGATGCTCTACAACGGCGAGGAGGTCGGAGACGGCACCGGCCCTGAGGTCGACGTCGCAGTCGACCCGCTCGAGGGAACGCGCCTGACGGCGCTCGGCCAGCCGAACGCGATCGCAGTGATCGCAGTAGCGGAACGAGGCTCGATGTTCTTTCCCGGAGCCGCGGTCTACATGCAGAAGATCGCCGCCGGAGCCGACGCCGTGGACGCGATCGACATCAACGCGACACCGACCCAGAATGTCAACGCAGTCGCGAAAGCAAAGGGCGTTCGCGCCTCCGACATTCGCGTCGTCGTCCTCGAGCGCGAGCGCCATGAGCAGCTGATCGGCGAGCTTCGGCAGGCGGGTGCGCGCGTGAACCTGATCCGCGACGGCGACGTCGCGCCGGCGATTGCAGCGGCCCGCCCCGAGACCGGGGTCGATCTGCTCTACGGCATCGGCGGAACACCGGAGGGCGTCATCTCCGCCGCCGCCTTGAAGACGGTCGGCGGCGGCATCCAGGCAAAGCTCTGGCCGCGGAACGACGAGGAGCGACAGCAGCTGATCGCCGCCGGCTACGACCTCGACCGGGTTCTCCGGACCGACGACCTCGTCACGGGCGACGATGTCTTCGTCGCCGCGACCGGCGTCACGACCGGGGCGCTGCTCAAGGGTGTGCGGTACGTGCGCGGTGGCGCTATCACCGATTCGATTGCTCTGCGCTCACGCTCCGGCACGGTTCGCCGGATCGAGGCGCGACACCAACTCAGCAAGCTGGAGAAGTTCACAGGGAGGGAATATCGATGAGCGAGATCGGACTGAATGAGCTTGGCTACGACGCGAAGCTGTATGTGTTGGCGTTCGACCATCGTGGGTCGTTCGAGAAGATGGTCGGAGGGGGCCCGGACAAGGTTGTCGGCGCGAAGCGCCTGATCTGGGAAGGTTTCCAGCGCGCTGTGGCGGACGGAGCGCCGAAGGAGTCGGCGGGCATCCTGGTCGACGGCCAGTACGGCGCCGATGTCGCGCGCGAGGCGAAAGTGGGCGGTTACATGCTCGCGATGCCGGTCGAGAAGTCGGGGCAGAAGGAGTTCGACTTCGAGCATGGCGACGCCTTCGGCGAGCAGATCGAGTCGTTCGATCCCGACTTCTCGAAAGTGCTCGTCCGATACAACCCGGAAGGCGATCGCGGGCTGAACGAGCGGCAGGCCGAGAAGCTGCTGCGTCTCTCGGAGTGGCTCCACGAGCACCACCGGAAGTTCCTCTTCGAGCTGCTCGTGCCGGCCGAGGAGGCGCAACTGGCGAAGGTCGACGGCAGCGAGGATCGCTACGACTCGGAGCTGCGTGCCGAGTTGATGCTCGAGGCGATCCTTCAGCTGCAGAACGCGGGGGTCGAACCTGACATCTGGAAGATCGAGGGCCTGGACGATCGTGAGGCCTGCAAGGAGATCGCCCAGCTGTGCCGGCGCGAGGGACGCGGCCGCGTCTCGTGTGTCGTGCTCGGCCGCGGCGCCTCTGACGCGAAGGTCGACGAGTGGCTGCGTGCGGGTGCCGGGGTCGAGGGGTACACCGGCTTCGCGATCGGCCGCTCGATCTTCGCCGCGTCGGTGAAGGAGTATGCGGCCGATCCGGACGGGTTCGACCGTGATGCGGCAGCGGCAGCGATCTCCGCCAGCTACCGGCGCTTCATCGATGTCTACGAAGGGCAGCCCGCTCCGGCCTGAGGCAGAAATCCATACTCAACCTCTGGCGGCTCGAAGCCGATAGAACGGACGTGGAAGCGGCCCATACCCCTTGGCGGCCCCTCGGGCAGCTGCTGGTCGATGAGAACCTGTTGACCGCAGAGCAGCTCGAGGAGGCGCTCGACAAGCAGGCCATGACCGGCCGGCGGCTCGGCGAGATCGCGGTCGAGTTCGGATTCGTGTCGCACATGGCCCTTTCGCGCGTTCTCTCGGCCCAGTACGGCGTCGAGCTGAAGAGCGAGACCGGATTCGGGACGGGCCTGCGCGCCGAGCTCGAGCGCCGGCAGGATCACGACGTCGACGCGCCGCCGCCGATGGCCGCCCCCGATTTCATCGTTGCCCCGCTGCCGCCGTTGCAGCTCGCGCCGCCCCTGTCGCCGGAAGGCCGGCTGACCGATCTGGAAGAGGAGCTCGAAGCCCTTCGGCAGACGTCCGAGTACGGGCACGAGGAGGCGACGCGTCTTTCCGAGGCGCTCGCCGTTCGGGATGCCGAGCTCGAGACCCTTCGTGATGCGTACGACCACCGAGAGGCGCAGGCTGCGAAGTTCGCGGTGCGGATGCGCGTGCGAGAAAGCGAGCTCGGCGAGCTGGCCGCCGCGCTTGAGGCACTGCATGAGGAGCACGGGCGTCGCCGGGCGCAGGCCGCGCGGTTCGCCGCTCGCGCGCGCTCGGTCGAGCAGACGGGCCGCGAGCTGGGGGAGGCGCAGCACAATCTGGTCCGCGCGCTCGCCGACCTCGAGCGTCGATCGAGACAGGCCGCGAAGTTTGCCGCCCGGATGCGCGAGCGTGACGAGCGGCTGGCGGTTGTGGAAGGCGAGTTGGTCGGTGTTCGCGAGCTGGCCAAGGCGAGGTATGAGGAGGCCGAGCGGCTCGCGGAAGAGGTCAGCGAGCGCGACGGCCGCCTCACCCAATTGGAGGAAGAACTGTCGAGCGCCCGCCAGGCAGTCGAAGAGACGTACCAGGGCCTGTCACAGCGTGAGGCTGAGCTGGAGGGCGAGCGGGCTGAGTTGTCGCGGTTGTCGGAGGTGCTGTCGGATCGGGATCGACGGATCGGCGAGTTGGAGGGTGAGCTTGCCGGTCTTCGCGGCGAGGCCGGGGAGTTGGAGGTTCGGGTTTTGCAGTTGTCCGAGCGTGAGGCTGAGCTGGAGGGCGAGCGGGCTGAGTTGTCGCGGTTGTCGGAGGTGCTGTCGGATCGGGATCGACGGATCGGCGAGTTGGAGGGTGAGCTTGCCGGTGTTCGCGGCGAGGCCGGGGAGTTGGAGGTTCGGGTTTTGCAGTTGTCCGAGCGTGAGGCTGAGCTGGAGGGCGAGCGGGCTGAGTTGTCGCGGTTGTCGGAGGTGCTGTCGGATCGGGATCGACGGATCGGCGAGTTGGAGGGTGAGCTTGCCGGTGTTCGCGGCGAGGCCGGGGAGTTGGAGGTTCGGGTTTTGCAGTTGTCCGAGCGTGAGGCTGAGCTGGAGGGCGAGCGGGCTGAGTTGTCGCGGTTGTCGGAGGTGCTGTCGGATCGGGATCGACGGATCGGCGAGTTGGAGGGTGAGCTGGCCGGCCTTCGCGACGAGGCCGACCTCGAGCGCACCGAGGCGAGGAGCCTCGTCGAGGAGCTGCAGGGGCGTGCCGCTTTGCTCGCCGAGCGGGACGGAGAGCTTGCCGAGGCGCGCACGGTCGTGGAGGCGGAACGTGCGGAGGTCTCGCGGCTGTCCAGTCTGCTTGGAGACCGCGATCGTCAGATCGCCGAGCTCGAAGGTGAGCTTGCCGACGGCCGCAACGGAGCGAGGCACGAACAGGACGAGATCGCGAGGCTGACCGATCAGCTCGGCGCGCGAGACGCGCAGTTGTGGGAGCGCGACGAGGAGCTTGCGGCGCTGCGCGAGGCGACTGCACGGGGGCAGGACGAGGCCGCGAAAGTTGCCGAGGCAGCGCAAGCCCGCGACGGACTCGTCGCAGCGCTCGAGCTCGAGCTTGCGGCGCTGAATCAGGCAACGTCCGAGGAGCACGATGAGGCTGCCCACCTTGCCGAGGCACTGAACGCCCGCGACGCCCAACTCGCCGCACGCGAGCGAGAGCTTGCGGCATTGCATGCGGCCTATGGCCACCGGCGCGACCAGGCGGCGCGGTTCGCCGCGCGTGCACGCCGGCGGCGCGCGCAACCCGAGACGCAGGCTGATGCGAGGACGACCAACGAGTCGGACTCCGCTGTGCCCGTCGGCTACCTGGTCTATGCCCAGCTCGCCGGGCGCTACGCACTGATCGAGCGCGACGGTACGATTCCGGCGGCCGACGAGCAGCTCGAGTTCCCTGAGATCGGCCCGGGATCGGTGCGCGTGGTGCGCGTCGGGCCTTCACCTCTGCCGGACGACCGCCGCGCGTGCGTCTTCACCGAGTACGTGCACGTCGAATCGGACTAGCCGAACACGGCTAGAATCGCCGGCACGCGGGCGTAGCTCAGTTGGTAGAGCATCAGCTTCCCAAGCTGAGGGTCGAGAGTTCGAGTCTCTTCGCCCGCTTTCAGTAACAGAGCCAAAAGAACGGCCCCTCTCGGGGCCGTTCGTCGTTCTAGGAACCACTCCATCTACTACCCATCTACTACGGTGCTTTGAGCGACTCCGCAACCACGTCGATGACCTCCTGCACTGTGAGGCCGAGTCCGTTGACTTCGGTCAGCAAGACCATCTGCACCGTCGGTAGTTCGGGGTGGCTTCTGAGGAATCCGTGCCATTCGCTATCGCGGATTCTAAGTTCGTCCGCGAACGGGTAGGCGCTCCGTACCCGTTTCCCGATCTCTTTCCGAAGCTCGTCGTCTGTCAGGGACTCGAGTTCCTCAAGCATTGACGGCGTCCTTCAGCGGGTCGTACAGGTCAGCCGCCTCGGCAAGGCACGGACATCCTTGCGGCGCCTCTCAATGCGGCTGTACAAGAGTCACAGACCGGCTAGTGCGGCTCAACGGCGGCCGAGCTCAGCCGTCACTTTCAACTCGCAGACCGAGGCTCTCGATTCGGCGTGTCAGGGTGTCAGCCGGCCGCTCGCCAACGACATAGCTCGCACAGATTCGCCCATGGCGAGAGTCAGTCAGACAGATTCGTCCCGCTGCCGGTGCCGGCGCGAGGTCGGTTGCTCGCCATCGAATCGAAACCACGTCACTCGGCGGCGGCAGTACGACTGTGTTCGTCTTCGGGACAGCCGTGCTCAGCGGCGAGACTGGAGAGAGCGTCAACGACTGGATCTGATCAGAAGAGCGGAAATGGTCGTAAGCAAATGCGAAGACGCCAAGAACGGCGAAACCCGTCAAAGTCCATTCGCCGATTCGCTGGCGCCGCTTCGATATCCCTCGCCTCGGCGCCGGAGAACTCCGTGCAGGGCGATAGGTAGCTCCCTCGTCGCTCGGGGAAAGCCCGCGTTCGCCACCGCCGAACAACGCGCGACGCTCATCGTCGTTGAACTTCGCCCAATCGCGTTCGCGCCACCCCACCAACGTCTTCTAGTTGACTGGCGACAGACCGTCAACGTTTGCGGACAGCGCGGCAATCCGAACGCCAAGTGCTCAGCGCGGTGCGAGGGCGAGCGCCCTTCGCGCGGCACGGCCGCGTCCTCAGAAAAGCTGTTCTCGGATGTGCGCTTTATGCGTCCACAACGGGGCCGATCGGTGGCAGCTCGAGGCCGCCTGGCCGGTGCGGAAGCGCGAACCTCTTGAAGTCTCCGGGGGCGTAATAGACGAGCACAGTTGACACGGCCGAGTTGGCGTCGTTCACCGCAAACTCGACCGACGGGACAAGCTCTTCCGACGACACATAGATCCGACCCCAGTACCGCGTTCCGTCAAACTTCTCCGGCAGATATTCGAACAACTGGCCCTCCTGCGGCCTGATGAGACTGGATGACTCCTCAGACCTCCAGGCGATCTCTGTCCTGGGAAACGACGTCCACTTCACGACCTCGACCACGGCGTGCTGGTCAGTCGCACCGTCGTTAAAGAGAAGGAAATTGACAGAACCGTTGCGCGGCTCTCCGAAAATTGCGCCGACCCCAGCGGAGCCTGTGACGTACTTGATTGTGTAGACAGGCCTTTGCGTTGCCATGCCGTCCCCCTATCCCGATGGAAGTCCCAGGGCGACGTTACGCCGCTATTGCGTCGCGATGCAACTCAGCCTGGCCACGTCAATGCTTGGCGTCGAAAGACCCGCGTCGACGAGCTCGTCGCGGCCCGACGGGAGGGCCAGTTTCCAGAAAGTGGGCGCTTGCAGGCTGTTCAGTTTGGAGCGCTACAGAGCGAGAACTTCACTCCCGTTTCCCAAGCTGAGGGTCGAGAGTTCGAGTCTTCGCCCGCTTTGACGCGTAGCCTTCCGGGCGGCGTCCTAGATGGCAAGGTCGGAGACGAGCTGGATCAACATGGCGCGCTCGTCCTGGGCCAGAAGCTCGAGCTGATCGAGGCGGGCGATGATCTCTTCGCGGGTCGCGCCTTCCGTACGCCATACGTCGATCAGTCGCTTCAGGCTCTCCGGGAGGGCGTCTCGTTCCGTCACGCAATCAACTACGCCGTGGCGGTTGGATCTCCTGGCAGCCTCTTGCGGTTACCATCGCGCCCGTGGGTATCGAATCCGAGCTGCGGGAGTTGATGGGGCGGGTCGCCGCTGCAGATGTCGAGCTCGCCGACCGGCTCGCTGCCGCGACGCGTCTTGACGCCGATGCCGAGGTCGACGGGATCTCGAAAGGTTTCCTGACGACGGTTGACCTGCTTCGCATCCGGGGCCGGATGGACGGACTTCGCGAAGCGGTACTCGTACTCGCCCGCGAGCTCGATGCGCTCAAGTCGACGACCGACACGCCGGCGCCCTAGCGGCCATCCTGAATCCTGTTCAGCCCGTGACGAGGTGCGTCACGGGCACGGCGAACCGCTCGCTCGCCTTCTCGCCGAGCCCAGACTCGGGCCAGGTCGCATCTTCGTCCGGGGCGGTCAGGACAACGACTTCGTCCGCTTTGAACATCTGGAAGGCGCCTTCGATCGCCTGAAGCGGGTCGACGTCACCGACGTGGGTGTCCGCTCGCCCGGCCGGGGCCGCCTCGGAGGCCGCCTCGGCACGATTTGCGGCGTCTTGGCGGGCATCGTCCTTCGCGTTCGTCAGGCGGTCGAGCCAGGAGATCTTCGAGGCAGGAGGGACTACCTCGATCTCTGCGTCCGCACCCGCATGCGCTCGCACGATCGCGTCAACGTCTGCTGTCGGCGCGTTCGCTGTCGTCACGACGAGGATCCGGCGAGCCGCGCATTCCGCTCTCCCCGTAATGACGCTCGTCGAAACGACCGGGTGCGTCGGGGGGATCCGCCCCGCCGCCGTTTGCGTCGTACCGATAGATCCCTGGCTCGAGCTCTGTCCACCCCTCGCCGAGGTACCGCTCGACCCACGTCTTCCGCGTTTCGCGAGCATCGAGGGCTTCCCGCGAGCGCGGGTCCGTTTGCCCCATCATCCTCCCCTTCCTGTCGCCGCAGACTTGCGCTATCGACTCTAAACGCTTCGGCTCCGGTCGCGCCCGGGCTATGGCACGTTTCGATGGAGGGCGCCCGCGGGCAGAGCGTGCGTGATGCTCGATGATCTCCTCAGCACATACGGCACCGACGCCGTGCTCAGTGTCATCCCCGACATCCTCGAGGATGGGGAGCTCGTCGGCTGGATCGTCGAGGTCGACGGGATCGCCGCTGACGGCTTCGCTGTGGAGCTCCGCGAAGACTCCGACGGTGATGTTCGGGTGCTGACACTCGTGCGCGGCAACGACGAGTTCGAGCTCGATCGACGGCAGCCAGGAGCCGAGCGCACCGGCTACGTCGACACTCTCCGGGCAGTGCAGAAGCGCGTCGAAGCGTCAGCCTGACGGCCTCGGTGCCTTCCGGCCCGCGGGTGCTTTGAACGGCCGCCCTTCGACGTCCATCAGCTCGGCGAAACGCTCCCAGCTGAGGCGCCGGCCTTGCTGCTGGCGGCCGGCGATCCAGTCAACCGAGCCCTGGCTGATGTGGAGCCGCCCGAGGTAAACGCCGTCCGAGCGGACCGGAATCTCGATATCGAGCTTGGCAAGCCAGATGTTCGCCGGGATGTGGAGTCCTACTTCGTGTCTGGGCATGCAGGAGTATTCGCAGAGCGAGTCATTGTTCCTCGCGGCTGCGACCCTGCTTTCCACGCGGCCAGCTTCGTGATGACGGCTGGACGGCCCGAGACGCGGCGCCCCGAATCCCGGCCGCTGCTGACCGGGTCCGCAGTGCAGGTGCCTAGTAATGTCGGGCGCCGGATATCGTCGGAGGTGGAGCAGCATGCGGAACGGACAGCGGGAAGAGATAACGGCCGGTCCGGCCGGCCGGCGGCGGTCACGTGCCGAGCTCCTGAGGAATGCCACCGGCGGCGCGGCCCTGCTCGCGCGCGGTGGCGACCCAGGCGTCGGCCGAACCCTTGCGGCGAGCGATGCTCTGGCGGCGGCCGCTCCGTTATCGACTTCGCTATTTCATAGACGCAAGCTCTCTGCGAGCTTGAACGGCGCGACCGAGGTAGCGTCGTGGCGGCGACAAGCCGGACCGACGGTCGGCGGGTTGGTTGCCGCGCAGCCGGTACCGCGCACAGGCTTCGAAACCGCGTTCGAGGTTCCCGCAGGCGCGAAGTACGGGCCCGTCGTCGGGCTCGGCGCGCACGGCAAGCCGCCCAGCTCCTCGACCGCGCTCAAGATCTGAGTGCGGCGCAGGGCGCACGGGCTAGCCGCGGCCGCAGGGCTCGGCTTGGCTGCGGTGGCCGCCGGCTGCGGCGCCGCGCACGAGGTAGCGCCGCCTCCGCACGGAGGAGCCACAGCCACGACGACTGAGCTGCACACAGCGCCAGGCAGCAAGGTGCCGCTGATCCGAGTGTTGAGCCGCGCCACAGATCCGACCGGTGGCTACTTCTTCCTCGCCGAGAAGAAGGGCGGATCGACCGGCGGTCCGATGATCGTCGACTCGCGCGGGCGCGTCGTCTGGTACCACCAGATCGCACCGCCGCTCGAGTCCACCGACTTTCGCGTGCAGCAGTACCGCGGCCGGCCAGTCCTCACGTGGTGGCAGGGCCGTCAGAGCATCGCCGGGATCGGGCAAGGCGAATACGAGGTCTACGACGCGTCCTACCGGCGGCTCGCGACGGTGCGCGCCGGCAGCGGGCTCGAGGGCGACCTGCACGAGTTTCAGCTCACCCCGCGCGGGACAGCTCTGCTCACCGCCTACAACGAAGTGTCGCTCGACCTGAGCGGCGTCGGCGGGCCGAAGCACGGCTTCGCTCTCGACAGCGTCGTCCAGGAAGTCGACGTCGCGACGGGCAAGGTCGTGTTCGAGTGGCACAGCCTCGACCACGTGCCGTTGAGTGAGTCGGTGCAGGCCGGCAAGGAGCCGGCGCGGAACGCCAGCAAGAAGCGGCCGTTCGACTACTTCCACGTCAACTCGGCGGCCGACGGGCCTGGCGGGACGATCCTGATCTCTGGCCGGAACGTCTCGACCGTGTACCTGCTTGCCCGCGATGGCCACATCGTCTGGCGGCTCGGCGGCAAGCACAGCGACTTCCGTCCCGAGGCTGCCGTCCGGTTCGCATTCCAGCACGACGCGCGCCTGCACGGCGATCTTCTGAGCCTGTTCGACAACGGCGGTATCCCGCGCGTCGAGCCGTTCTCACGCCCGCTCGTCCTCCGGCTCGACCTCGCAGCTCGGCGCGCCTCGATCGTGCGGGTGTTCCAACCGCCGAAAAAACTCGCGTCGCCGTACGAAGGGAACCTCGAGCTGGAGCCCGGCGGCGGCGCCGTCGTCGGCTGGGGTGGTGTCCCGCAGGTGAGCGAGTTCGCTGCCGACGGCCGGCTTCTGATCCAGCTTCGCCTGCCCTACGGAGACACCTATCGCGCCTTCAAGGGCGCCTGGTCGGGTCATCCTGCGGGCCGGCCCACGGTTGCCGTCGACGGCAAGACGGTGTACGCGAGCTGGAACGGAGAGCCCGGAATCGCGCGCTGGCGCCTGCTCGCGGGGCCGGACGCCGAGCATCTGACCGCGACCGCCGAGCAGTCGTGGACCGGGCTCGAGACGGCGATCGAGCTCGAGGGCGACGGGAAGACAGTCGCCGTCAGCGCCGTCGATGCGAACGGCACGACGCTCGGCACGTCGCACGCCGTCGAGCGCTGAGGGGCGATCCCAGGACGGACCGCCCGCCCCTCGCTGCCTCACGACCCTTGTTGGAAGTCGTGCAGCTCGTAGCTCTCTTCCCGCGCCGGCGGCGGCGCGTCGGGCTGGCCGCGCATCAACTCTTCGAGGATCGGCATCAACGTGCCGTTCATGAACGCGTCCATGTGCTCCTTCGTATCCCAGACGTCGAAGATCCGGAACGTCCCATCGAGGGTGAAGCCCGCAGTGTGGACGATGTTTCCCTCAGGCCATGGGCCTTCGTTGACCTTCGCTGCGACCGCGTCGTAGTTCGTCGTCGACGTGTCGCTGCTCGGTGCGAACTCCTGCATGAATGCGACTGCGATTCGCGCCTCCTGGATCGGTCAAGCTGTCCAGTCGAATCTACCGCGCGAGCGCAGCGCGCAGGCGTTTGGCCGTCTCGAGCAGATGCTCGGGCAGCACTTTCACATCGCCGAGGACGGGCATGAAGCTCGTGTCGCCGTTCCAACGCGGTACGACATGGAGGTGAACGTGATCCTCGATCCCGGCGCCCGCGACACGGCCGAGGTTCCAGCCGAGGTTGAACCCGTGCGGGGCGTACTCGGTTTTGAGCGCCGAGATGCCGCGTGCGGCGAGCAAGTGGATCGCGAGCGCTTCGTCGTCGTCGAGACCTCCGAACTCGCCGACGTGCCGGCGTGGTGCCACGAGCAGGTGCCCGGACGCGTAGGGGAACTTGTTCATCACGACAAGAGCGTGGTTGCTCTCTGCGATGAGTAGCTCCGCGTCCGGCTCACAGAAGATGCAGCGCCCGACCTCGTCCGCATGCTCGACGTACTCGAGACGCCACGGCGCCCAAAGGGGTTTCGGCATCTAAAGGATGCGCTTGTAGCGGAAGAAGGCGAGCACCCCGAAGAGGACGAACGCCATCGCGACGACCACCGTCCAGAACGCCCAGACGGTGTCGAAGCCGGGAAAGCGGACGTTCATGCCGAAGATGCCGGTGATCAACGTCAGCGGCAGCAGCACGACCGAGAAGACCGTGAGGACGCGCAGCACGTCGTTCTGGCGGTGTGAGATCACCGACTCGTTCGTGTCCTCGAGCGCCTCGACAACTTCCTTGTAGTTGTCGAGGATGTCCCAGATGCGCTCGGCCGCATCGACGACATCGTCGAAGTAGAGCTCGAGCTCCTCGGGCAGGAACCGCTCGACATGCCGCTCGAGCAAGCGCAATGTCGACCGCTCCGGTTTGACGATCTTCCGGTAGCTGATGATCTCCTGCTTGACGTTGGAGATGTCGCGGACGACTTCTTCCGAGCGCCCCTCGAAGACATCGTCCTCGAGCGAGTCGAGCTTGTGGCCGATCTTGTCGAGGATCGGGAAGCAGTAGTCGAAGAGGTCGTCGAGCACCTCGTAAAGCAGGCGGCCCGATCCTTTCGAGAACAGCTGCTCGCGGAACCCGCGGTCCTCCTCACAGCGGTGAAAGAGGCGCGTGACCGGCAGCAGTTCGACGGTGGGCAGCGTGACGAGGTAGTCAGGCCCGATGAAGAAATCGAGCTCGGCCGCGTTCAGGCGCTGGATCGCCCGGTCGTAGACCGGGAAATGAAGCACCCCGAAGAGGTAGCCCTCCTCGGCGTAGTCGTCGATCTTCGGCCGCTGGCGCTTCGACATGACGTCCTCGACATCGAGCGGATGCCAACCGAAGCGACCCGCCAGCGTGCCGGCGAACATCGCGTCGGGTGCGTCGAGATGAATCCAGGTGAGACCGGCCGCGCTGAGCTCAGCGGGAGGTGACGGCGGCGCCGAGACGGCGACGACCGTATCGCGCGCGCGAGCGCGCCGGATGCGAGGCAGGCTCGGCATCGGTACTGAACGGATCCTCGATCACTGGAACCATCGGCATGTTCGTCATTCTAACGCCGTTTCCCGCTCGACCAACGGCGGGACGACGACGACTGGCGTGCTCGAATCGCCGCGGGGGATACGACGGTTGCGCTCCGGGACGAAACGCTCCATCGCCAGCGAGCCGACGGCGGCGACCAGGCAGACACACGCCGCGAGCGGCCACAGCGCGAACGGCCGCCACGCGAGCACGAAGCCGCCTGCAGCCGGCCCGACGGTGCCGGCGAGCCCCCACGAGAGCGAATGCACCGCGAAGTAGCGGCCGCGCAGATGATCGGGAGCGATCTCCGCGACCAGCGCCTGATGGGCCGGACCGTGGAAGCACTCTCCGATCCCGAAAACCGCGAGCGCGATCGTGATCACGACGAACGCAGCGGTGGCGTCGAGCCAGTAGGCGCCCGCATCGAGGAGCAGCCAGGCCACGATCCACAGCGCCGGCATCAACGCCAAGGCGCGCATGCGGCGCCGGCCCTCGATCAACCGTGAGATCGGCAGCTGCACGATCACGATCAGCGCCGTGTTGACGAAGAAGAAGACGCCGATCTGCCGCTCGGTGACATGCGCGTGGTCGCGAGCAAACGGTGGAACGAGGTTGAAGAGCGAATACCCCGCGGCGACGAAGAGGAAGTTCAGCGTCCAGAGACCGATGAACACGCGGTCGCGCAGCACGGCTCGGTAGGACGACTGGCCCGCGGGCCCTTCCTCGATGGAGACACCCGGGTCGTGGATCAACGCCAGCACCCCGACGTACGCCAGGAACGTCGCCGCGTCGACGAGGAACAAGACGGTGAACGACCCCGGATGGGAGACCCCGGCGATCAGTCCGCCGGTGAGGCCGCCGAGCCCGATCCCCAGGTTCATCGTCACGCGCTGCTGCGCGAACGCCGCGTGCCGCCGCGCCGCGGGCGTCAGTCGCGCGATCAGCGTGGACTGACTCGGCCAGAAGCCCGCACTCCCCGCACCCTCGATCGCGATCAGGACGAAGGCGTGCCACGGCTGCCTGACGAGGGGGAAGCAGCCGATGCCGACCGCCTGCATGACGAGCCCGGTCGCGAGCACCGAGCGCGCCCCGAATCGATCGACGAGCGGGCCGGCGAGGATCCCCGCGGAGAGCTGCGCCGCGGCCGACATCGATACGACGAGCCCCGAGAGCCCGAACCCGAAGCCGCGGACATCGTGGAGGTAGATGACGAGAAACGGCAGCACGACCCCGTTCCCGAACGAGTTCATGACGCCACCGAGCTGGAGCAGCCACACCTCGCGAGGGAGCTGCGGATCGAAATTTCGACGCCAGCGGCTCACGACGGCACCGAATGGACGAACGCGAACGTTTCAAACCCGAAGCGCAGGTAGTCGCGCATCGTTCGAGGCTACAGTCGGCCTCATGTCGGCTCGCTGGTGGACGATCAGGCCCGCTCAGAACCTGAAGGCGGCGAGCTACGTGTGCCCGCTCTGCGACGGGATGCTGCACGCGACGAGCGAGCACGCGCTGATCGCGCCCGAAGGCGATGTCTCGAAACGCCGGCACGCGCACCTCGACTGCGTGACCGCGGCGCGCAAGCGTGGCGCCCTGCCGACGCAGGAGGAATGGCAGACAGCTAGTGGCGCCAGCCGAACAGGGCGGCGAGCGCGGCCGCGAAACCAAGCGCGGTGACGGCCTTGGCGATCCGCAACATGCACCTGTTATCGGCCGTGGAGGCGGTTCCCGTTAGCTGAGAATTGCGGCCGCCTCGTCCGGGGTCAGCATCGCGTCGACCTCGGTGGCTAGCTGTCTTGCCGCCTCGACGAAGCGTGGCTCGGCGAGAACGGCCTCAAGCGAGGAGCGGATCGATTCGACCGAGACGGCGGGCGGCCGCAACTCGATCGCCGCCCCCGAGCGGCTGCAGGCCGCGGCGTTCTCGAACTGGTCGGCCGCCGATGGGAGCATGACGAGCGGCACGCCGTGGGCGAGGGCGGCGAGCGTCGATCCTGAGCCCCCGTGGCAGAGAACGGCGTCGGCGAGCGGGAGCACCTCGCCCTGGGGGATGTACTGCTCGACGATCACATTCGCCGGTGCGTGCAAAGTCGACGGATCCTGGTTCGCACCGACGGTGACGATTGCCGTGTGGTCGACGGTCGCGAGCGCTTCGAAAAGAAGAGCGAACCGCCCGGTGTCGTTGAACTGCGTGCCGAGCGTGACGTAGACGACCCGATGTTCGGTCGGCAAGCGGTCGCGCCACTCAGCCGATCCCGTGCCGCGGAGCGCAGGCCGAAGCGGGATGATCTGCGTGCCCGCGGGCGGCTCGGCGGGGTGGAGACCCGCTGGGCTGATGTCGATGTACGTACCGCGAAAGAGCCCGGCGAAGGGAGCCGGTTCGAGCCCGACCCTCGCCCATAGTGGCTCGACGGCCGGCGTGACCGCGTCGAGGCACGCGGGCGGCAGGCCGAGCCCGAACGTGTGGTGCGCCGATCTCACGTCGAGTGCCGCGGCGACCGCAGGCGCTGCGAGGTCGGCGGTCTCGTGAACAATCAGGTCGGGAGCCCATGCGCGGGCCTCGATCAGCAACGCGTCGATCTTCGCCGGGGCGTCGAGCTCCGCAAACCGCCAGACGAGCGCGCGAGCCCGTCGTTCGTCGAACGGCATGGTCTGCAGCCGCTCGTGGTACGGCGTGTAGCGTCGGCGGAGCTGGTCATTGTCGATGCCCGCGGCCAGGACGGCAAAGCCAGAGCTGCCGACCCTGTCGGCGAATCCGGCGGCAGTCGCGAACGCGACCGTGTCACCGCGCTCGGCGAAAGCGTGAGCGAGCGGGACGAGCGGCAGGAAGTGCCCGTCGGATGCGCTACATGAGAAGAGGACTCGCATGCTTCCACCTTCTCACGGCACCACCGAGTAGCTCTCGAGCGGCGCGACGACGGCGTCTTGCGGTGGATCGAAGTAAAGGAGTCGGCCTGTCCTGCCGAGAACGTCACGAGATGGCTGCCGACGAGCTTCCCGACCTCGACGAGTTGTCGATCGAGCTCGTGCGCCTCGAGCGGCGCGAGCCCGAGTTGGCCCGCCAGCTCGAGCGGGCCGAGGAGCGGGCGGCAGCGTTCCCCAGCTCGTTCGGGATGCGCGAGGTCCGGCGGTTGAGGCTCGAACGCGAGGCGATCGCCGCCCGCATCGACGAGTTGGACGCGTTTCTGCTCCCGCTTCGCCGCGTGCGCGAGCGGTAGAGGTTTAGCCGGCCGGCAATCCGGTCAACAGAGGCTAGGGCCGGATGGGCAGCGGGTTCTCCTGGGGGGCTAGGGGCTGGCGGCGCGCCTATCCGGCCAACTTCTTACCTCAAAGCACGGTTGCGGCTCACCCGCCGTCCCGTGATCATGCGAACCGAGCGTATGGGTCTACGAACCTGGAGCGTCCACCTGCATAAGCCGGGTCGCCGAGACACCGACGCCGGCGATTTCCTCGCTACCTATCGCGACGTAGGCGATCGGATCGACGACGAGCCCGAGATCGGCTCCGTCATCTACCTCGGCCTCAGCGCCTACCAGGTGCTGCACGCGCTGCCGGACTCAACGCCCACCGGCGGGATCCTGGTCGTCGAGCCGCTTCGTTAGCGGTCAGGTCCACGGCGGGGCCTGCCGTCGCCGCAGGGGAACTTGACAGCAGGCCCGCGCCGCAGTTGCCGGACGCCACGGCACTGGGAACTTCCACCGGAAGTCCGGCCCTCGAATCATCCCCTTTTGCCGAGGAACGATCGACCAGGGTTCGTTCCGCAGGAAGGGTGGGGTCACTCGAACGGGGCACTCCGCACGTCGGCCCAGGTCCCCCGGAACGGCTAGCGCGGTTCGCCGTCGGAGAGGTGAGTGTTGGAGCATGGGGAAGCAGGACGATGTGATGGACGCGCGGAGCCGGGGCAATCACGTCGTCGCGACGATCACGTGCGTGCAGTGCGGCATGTCGAGCACCGGGCGCTGGCGCGGTTGGCGGGCGTATCGGAGCGACAACCCCGAACTCGACGAGGCACCGGCGCTCGCGTTCTTCTGCGCCGTATGCGCAGAGCGGGAATTCGGCCGGTAAGTCCCTACGCGCCTGAGAAGACGGCCGGACCGGCGAACCAATCGGCCTCGACCACGGCGTCGTATTGGGCCGATTCATCGGGAACGATCCGAAGCACGGTGTAGCTCGTCGCGCCGCTCGCATGGAAGGTCTCGCCGACCTTGAGCGGTTCGTCCCGCGTGAACTCGAGGCGGGTTTCGCCCTCAGCCGTCCTGGCGCGGACCTCGTAGACCATGCTCACTCCTCTCACTCGACTGTTTCGACAAGACCTGACCCACGCAACGATGCGGGCTAGCGCACAGCTACGTGGGTCAGGATGCGCCCGGCAGGAATCGAACCTGCGGTGTTCCGCTCCGAGCTGGGCGCGACGTTCGCAAACCCTACGCCACTCGCGTCGACTCACTCATTCCAACGGATGTTAGGGTGTGAGCCTGTCCGACGATCACTGTGACCTCTTGTGTCTCGACCTCGTGACAGCGGAAAGGCTGCGGGCCGGGCGGCTCGTGCTCCAGGCCGCAGACGCCTGCGCGGGCCGCGCCCGGGCGCTCGGGGATCCGACGAGGCTGAGCCTCGCCGCGGCGCTGCTGGAGGTGGCCGAGCTGTGTGTCTGCGATCTCGCCTGGATCGTCGAGCGCTCTCAGACCCTCGTCTCCCACCACATGAAAGCGCTCCGCGCGAACGGCCTAGTCGAGTCTCGCCGCGACGGCAAGATGGTCCTGTACGCGCTCACCGAGCAGGCGCGAGACCTCCTCGCAGTCGTTCTTGCGCCCGAGGTGGTCGATGTCTGAGGCCGGCCAGCCGCTCGTTCAGATCGTCAGCCCGCGCCGGCCGACGCGTCCGGTTTCGCCATCCGGTCCGATTTCCGGCGAACGCGAAAGGCTCGAGCGGCGTGCTCGGCTGCTCGCTTACGCCGGCAACGGCTGGCATCTCGCCGAAGCCGCCGTCGCACTCACCGCCGGAATCGTCGCCGGCAGTGTCGCGCTGCAGGGTTTCGGGATCGACTCGGGCGTCGAACTGCTCGCCGGAGGCGTGATCGTCTGGCTTTTCACGAGCGGACGCGGGTCGTCCCGGGCAGCCGAGCGGCGGGCGCAGCAGGTGATCTCGATCAGCTTCTTCCTGCTCGCGGCCTACGTCGCCGTCGCGAGCGTGTACGACCTCGTCGGGGGCCACCACCCCGATGCGTCCTTCATGGGTATCGGGCTCGCGGTTGTTACCGCCGCGACGATGCCGTTGCTCGCGAGAGCGAAGCGGAAGGTCGGGCACGCGCTCGGATCATCGGCGACCGTCAGCGAGGCCGCCCAGAACCAGCTTTGCGCGTATCTCTCGATCGCGCTCCTCGTCGGCCTGCTTGCGAACGCGGTCGTCGGCTGGTGGTGGGCCGACCCATTGGCCGCGCTCGTGATCGCCGCCGTCGCGGTGAGGGAAGGACGCGAATCCTGGCGAGGGGAAGGCTGCTGCGATGCCTGTTGACCACGACAGTCACGCGGGCCACAGCCACGCGACTGTAAACCCCAACGCCGACAAGAAGCGGCTCATTGCGGCACTCGCGCTGATCGTCGGGTTCATGGCGGTCGAGGTTGCTGTCGGGATCCTCGCCCACTCGCTCGCGCTCCTCTCGGACGCGGCTCACATGCTCACGGACGCCGGGGCGCTGCTGATGTCGATCATCGTGATCGGACTCGTCCGGCGACCTGCCCGGGGGAATCTCACCTTCGGCCTGAAGCGGGCCGAGATCCTGTCAGCACAGGCGAACGGGATCACGTTGCTCGTGCTCGGCGTCCTGATCGTCTATGAGGGCATCCACCGCCTGATCTCGCCGCCGAAACCGTCCGGGGTCGCGATCCTCGTCGTGGCGCTCGTCGGGATCGGAGTCAACCTCGTAGCGACCTGGCAGCTCTCGAAGGCGAACCGCGAGAGCATGAATATCGAGGGCAGCTTCCAACACATTCTCACCGACCTCGCGGCGTTCGTCTTCACGGGGCTCGCGGGCGGCGTGATCCTCGTCACCGGCTTCGGTCGCGCCGATGGGATCGCCGCCATGATCGTCGCCGCGATCATGTTCTACGCCGCCTATGGATTGCTCCGCGACTCCGGCCGCATCTTCCTTGAAGCCGCGCCGGAACAACTCGATGTGGTGGAGATCGGCAACGCGATCGGTTCGAACCCGCGCGTCGCAAGCGTTCACGATCTCCACGTCTGGCAGATCGCGTCGAACTTCCCTGCGCTCTCCGCGCACGTTCTCGTACCTGCTGACGACGATTGTCATGCGATCCGCCGTGAGCTCGAGGAGATGCTCGTCGAGCGGTTCGAGATCGAGCACACCACCTTGCAGGTCGACCATGCAGCGCGTACGACCGGACTAGCGATTTCCCGCGCGGCCGGCGACTCTCGGCATTGAGCAACCCGCACGTCAGGTGATGGGCTGAATCGTCGGCTTGCGGTGATGCGCCCGGCTGGAATCGAACCAGCGACCTTTCGCTCCGGAGGCGAACGCTCTATCCCCTGAGCTACGGGCGCGGGGGTGAATAGTCTAGCCCTCGTGGAATTGACGGCTTCGACGGTGACGCTCCAGCTCGCCGAGACGTTCACGATCGCGCGCAGCTCGGAGGACGAGGCGGACGTCGTCCAGGTCGAGGTGCGCCACGGCGGTGTGTCCGGGTTCGGCGAGGCCGCGCCGATCGAGCGCTACGCCGAGACCGCCGCTTCCGCGAGAGCGTGGCTCGAACAGGTCGAGCTCGGCGTCGATCCGTTCGCGCTCGACGAGCTCGCCGAGGGCCTGCCGCCCGGCGAGCACGCTGCACGCTCAGCACTCGACTCAGCGCTCTACGACCTGCAGGGCAAGCTCACCGGGCTACCTGTGCACAGCCTGCTCGGCCTGCGGCGGGCGGGGCCGCCCACGTCGTGGACGATCTGGCTGGGCGATCCGGACGACATGGCGAAGCGCACCGAGAAGGTCGCCGCCCGCGGCTTTCGCAGGCTGAAGCTGAAGCTCGGGGGCCGCGACGGGCTCGACGCCGAGCGTGTGCGGGCGGTGC
Source organism: uncultured Actinomycetes bacterium (assembly GCA_963847845.1). Classification (GTDB taxonomy): domain Bacteria; phylum Actinomycetota; class Thermoleophilia; order Gaiellales; family Gaiellaceae; genus PALSA-600. Next base: position 1,001,565 of record CAWKBI010000001.1, on the reverse strand, counting down.
GCTCGGTGACCGAGCTGCCGTTGCAGTGCGATGTCAACGAGGCCTGGACGCTCGACGAGGCTCTCGAGTACCTGCCACAGCTCGATCTGCAGTATTGCGAGCAGCCGCTGCCGGCCGGCGACCCCGGCGGCCCGGAGCTGAAGCGCCGCTCCCCGATTCCCATCTTCGTGGACGAGGACTGCCACACACTCGCCGACGTCGCCGCCTGCGCCGAGCGCGCGCACGGGATCAACATCAAGCTTGCGAAATCGGGCGGGATTCGCGAGGCGGTGCGCATGGTCGCGGCGGCACGTGCTCTCGGACTCGGGGTGATGCTCGGCTGCATGATCGAGTCAGGGCTCGGGATCGCGGCGGGTGCGCACATCGCCTCGCTGATGGACCACATCGACCTCGACGGGAATCTCCTGCTCGCGCACGACCCCTGGCCGGGCGTCGAGTTCGCCGACGGGGTGCAGCTGCCCGCCGGTGCACCGGGGCTCGGTGTCGCGCCCGCGTAGGCTGCTCGTTCTTGCGGAGGGGCGGTCGGGTGACCCGCACTTCGGCAAGACCGCGCGCGGCGTGATGCGCTACCGGCCGGATGACGTCGTCGCCGTGCTCGATTCGGCGAGCGACCAAGCGGCCGTCGAGGGATTCCCGCTCGTCCAGCGGGTCGCAGACGCGTTCGCGTTCGAGCCGACGACCGCACTCGTCGGCGTCGCCACCCAGGGCGGCCGTTTCCCGCCCGCCTGGCGCAAGCTGCTCGTCGAGTGCATCGAGGCCGGGCTCGACCTCGAGAGCGGGCTGCACGAGTTCGTCTCCGACGATCCTGCGCTGGTCGCGCTCGCCGCGCAGCACGGGGTGGAGCTACGCGATCTTCGCCGGCCGCCTGGAGGGCTCGACGTTCCCTCCGGCGCCAACCTGACGCACGGCGCGAAGACGATCCTGACGGTCGGCTCCGATTGCGCGATCGGAAAGATGACCGTCTCGCTCGAGCTCGACCGCGAGGCTCGCAGGCAGGGCCACCGCAGCGAGTTCGTGCCGACCGGGCAGACGGGAATCGCGATCGCCGGCTGGGGCATCGCGGTCGACGCCGTGATCGCCGATTTCATCGCCGGCGCAGCGGAGCGCCTCGTCGTCGAAGGTGCGGAGCGTGGAGGCGAAGTGCTCTTCGTCGAGGGGCAGGGGTCGTTGCTGCACCCGGCGTACTCGGGTGTGACGCTCGGACTGATCCATGGATCGGCCCCTCACGGCTACGTGCTCTGCCATCAAGCGGGCGAGACCGTCGTCGACGGTGACGACCGTTTTCCAATTCCGCCGCTTGCAGACCTGGTGCGGTTGCACGAGCAGATCAGCTTGCTTCCGAGGCCGGCCAGGGTCTACGGCATCGCGCTCAACACCCGGAAGCTCGACGACGAATCTGCGCGGCGCGCAATCGCCGAGACGGAGTCGGCGACGGGCCTTCCTGCCGACGATCCCGTGCGTTTCGGCGCGGCGAAGCTTGTCAGCTCGCTGGCTCCTCTGCTACAGAGTTAACCGTGCACCGCGCTCTCGCAGCATTCGCGGCGGCGCTCGTGGCTCTTAGCATCGCGGCCGCAGCTTCGGCGGACAACATCGTCTGGGGCGTCAACGACGACGCGGGCAAGTACGAGCACGGCCAGGGCCCGTTCTGGTCGACGCTGCTCGGCGTCGGCATGACGTCGGACACGATGACCCTGCACTGGGACGAAACGACAGCGACGGGCTTCGAAGGCGACGACGCAGCCCTCGTCGGCACGGCGCTCGACGCTGCCGCCGCGGCGGGCGTGAGCGTCACGTTCGACGTCTACCCGAGACACTCGTCAGCGCTCGCAAGCCCGGTGAACGCAGGGCGCTTCGCGACCTGGGTGGCGGCCGTCGCCAGGTCGTATGCACAGGTGCGCGAGTTCGTCGTCATGAACGAGTGCAACACGAGCCTGTTCACGAACCCCCAGTACGTGAGCGGCAAGAACGTCTCGGCAGCCCGTTGCGGCGCGTTCCTCGCCGCCGCCTACGACGCGCTGAAGGCCGTCGACCCGACGATCTTCGTTTGGGGCCTCGGCCTGTCGCCGCGCGGCAATCCCGTTCCGACCGACAAGAGCAGTCCCCGGGCGACGAACCCGGTCGACTGGCTCCGTTTCCTCGGCGCGTGGTATCGCTCGTCACACCGCTCGAAGCCGTTGATGGACGGCCTCGACCTCCACCCGTATCCGATCCCGCAGAGCCTGCCGTTCGAGACCGGTTATCCGGGCCGAACCTCCTTCAGCGTCACGAACCTGCCCCGCGCCTACCAGGCGTTCTACGACGCCTTCAACGGGACCGGCCAACCGACCGTCGGACCGGGACGGCTGCCCGTGAGCCTGAACGAGGTCGGGATCCAGACGGCGCCGGCGCCGGCGGTCTCGGCCGCGTATACGGATTTCGAGAATGGAGCCGGGGTTGCGGCTACCGGTTCCGAGGGCTACCAGGCCACCTGGTACCGCAAGCTGATCGACTTCTCGCTCTGCGACGCCGACGTGACGAAGGTGAACATCTTCAAGCTCGTCGATGAAACCTCGCTGCAGGGCTGGCAGAGCGGCCTCTTCTTCGTCGGTTACGTGCCGAAGCTCTCGGCTGCGGCCTTCACGGACGAGCTCTCGCTGACGGCGGGCTTGTGCCCGACCGGCGACGCCGCCTATTTCGTCCCGGGAGCCGCTCCGAGCCTGGTCGCGACGGGAATCGCGAACGCACTCGTGCAGAAAGTGGTCGTCGCAGCCCGGGCGGCGGGTGTTCATTAGCGGGATTTGACAACACGAACACCTGTTCGCTAATATGGCGAACACATGTTCGTTAGAGTGCTTCTCATCGCAGGGCTTGCCGTTCTCGTCTGGAGCGCCGTCGCGCGCTCGTCTCAGGCGCACGGCGCGAAGCAGGTGGTCACTGTCCGGCAGTACGACACGCTCTGGTCGATCGCGCAGCACCGCTACGGCGGCGATGTCCGCGATGCGATCTGGCGGATCGAGCGGGCGAACCACCTCCGGAGTGCCGACGTCCGCGCCGGCCAGACGCTCGTCCTGCCCTAGATTCGGCCGATCGATCCGGCACCGCGCCCGGCGCTTGGCGACAATCGGCCCGTGGACCTCGATCTCGTCTTCCTCGGCACGTCCGGGAGTGCCCCGACCGCGAACCGCGCTCCGGCGGCGATTCTCGTCCGGCGCGGTGGCGACCGCTTGCTCTTCGACTGCGGGGAGGGAACCCAGCGGCAACTGATGCGCTCGACCGTCGGGCTACCCGATCTCGAGCAGATCTTCATCACGCACTTCCACGGCGACCACTACCTCGGGCTGCCCGGGATGCTGAAGACGTTCCAACTCCGGCAGCGGGATCTGCCGCTGACGATCCACGGCCCGCCGGGGCTCCGCGACCTCTTCGCCGGCCTCTCAAGGGTGTTCGGAAGGCTCTCCTACGACCTCGATCTGGTCGAGGTGCGACCGGGCGAGACGCTCGAGCGTGACGGTTATCGGATCCTCGTCTTCCCGGTGCACCACGGCACCTCCGCCGTCGGCTACGTGATCGACGAGCACGAACGGCCGGGCCGGTTCGACAACGACGCCGCCGACGCGCTCGGGATCCCGTTCGGGCCGGAGCGGGGCGCTTTGCAGCACGGTGGGTCGATCACGCTCGCCGACGGGCGCATCTTCACCCCGGATGCGGTCGTCGGAGCCGCGCGGCCCGGCCGGCGGGTCGTGATCCCCGGCGACACGGCGCCGGTCGAGACGGTCCGGGTGCTGGCAGAAGGCGCCGACGTGCTCGTCCACGAGGCGACCTTCACCGAGGAGGAGCGTGAGCGGGCGGCGGACACGCTTCACTCGACGGCGCTGCAGGCGGCGGAGATCGCCCGCGACGCCGGCGTGCGACTCCTCGCGCTCACGCATGTGTCGCCCCGCTACTTCGGCGGCGAGCTCGCGCGCGAAGCGCAGGATGTCTTCCCGTCGACGGTCGTCCCGCGCGATTTCGACGTGATCGAAGTCCCGTTCGCCGAGCGCGGCGAGCCGCAGTTGATCCGCCGCGGCGCACGACCCCCGCGCGCCGAGCGTGTCACCGCCGTGCCCGAGTAGCCGCGCGGCTGTGGACGAACAGTCACGAAATTGGCACACCGCTGTTGCACTTCCGTAGCGGTGGCTGCCACCAGACGTGTCGCATCGAGACGCGGCTGCGCTGGTCTGATGAGTCGGCGCTCGAGCGGCGCGGGGTTACAGCTGCCAGGAGCCGTCGCGGAGGACGGGGACGTCGCGGCCGTCTCTGGTCTTCCCGGTGACCGCGACGTCGTTGCTGCCGATCATGAAGTCGATGTGGATCGAGCTCTCGTTGATCTTGTCGCGATCTGCCTCGCCGACCGGCGCTGCATAGGCGTTGCCGAGAGCGATGTGGCTTGCGGCGTTCTCATCGAGCAGTGTGTTGAAGAACACCGTGTCGGTCTTGCCGATCCGTCCCTCGCGGTCGACGAGCGCGACCTCGCCGAGACGGGCGGCTCCGTCGTCCTTCGCGACCCGGGCGCGCAGGATGTCGGCGTTCTCGTCGGCGTCGATCTGGACGACGCGGCCCGCCTCGAAGCGTACCTTCAGTCCGCTGACGACCATCCCGTCGACGTCGAGTGGCTTGGTCGCCGTCACAAGCCCCTCGGTGCGCGTCGGATCGGGCGTGGTGAACACCTCTTCGGTCGGCAGATTCGGGTTGAAGACGACGCCGTCGACCGTGGTCGAACCGGGCGCATCACCTGCGAACTGGGAGGTGGGGAAGAGGCCGACCGTTAGATCGGTACCCGGGCCTTCGAAGTGCAGCGCGTCGAGCCCGGCCCGGTCGAGCCGCTGGCCGACCGAATGCAGCTCACCGACCCGCTCGCGCCAGGCTGCGGCTGCGTCGTCGGCATCGAGCCGGAGCACATAGACGAGCTGCTCCCAGAGCTTCGCGAGCGCGTCGTCGTCGCCGAGCCCCGGATGAACGACGCGCGCCCATTCGACCGTCGCCCACGGGACGACACACCAGTTGGTCGTCCGCGCGTTGATCACGCTCAGGTGAGCCGGCAGCTTCGGGAGCTGGTCGCGGCCGGCGACAGCCGGGTCGACACCGTCCATCAACCCCGGCGGGATCGTGGGGGCGACCGAGATGCGCACGCCGTGGCCCGCGCCCAGCTGGAGGATGCGTTGCTCGTACCACGGGGGCACGAATTCGAGCGAGTCCGGGTCGGCGACCTGGGCGCGAATGCGCTTGACCTGCGGGTCGAAGTACCACGGGTCGAAGAACCGCGCGCCGTGCGCATACGCCTCGGCGGCAACCGCGCGCATCAGCGGTGCTGCGGTCAGCCCGCCGATCATCAGGATGTCCTGACCGGGCTGGACGTTCGTGCCGACCTCGACGATCAGCTTGGCGTAGCGGTCGAGCAGCGGGCCATTCACGGTCGCGCACATTACTCCGTCCGGCCCGATCGCCTATGCTGCTCCGGAACACACCGCCCCTTTAAGCCGGTCCCGTGAGGCCGGAAAGGAGTCGAATGTCGCACGCTGCCGTCACGCCGGCGCCGAAGATCCTGCTCGACGACGAGGCGATCCGCCGGACGCTCTCCCGGATCGCGCACGAGATCATCGAGCGCAACGACGACCTCGGCGAAGTCGCCCTGGTCGGCATCCATACGCGCGGCGTTCCGCTCGCGCAGCGGCTGCGTGGGCTGATCGAGGAGCGGACGGGCGAGACGCTCGACGTCGGGCAGCTCGACATCACCTTCCACCGCGACGATGTTCACGTCCACGCCGGGAAAGCACCGCGCCGGCCGCAACCGCTCGTCCGTGACACTCGCCTCGAGTTCGAGCTCGAGGGCCGCACCGTGATCCTCGTCGACGACGTGCTCTACACCGGCCGCACGATACGCGCTGCGATCGACGCCCTCTTCGAATACGGGCGGCCCGAGCGTGTTCAGCTCGCCGTGCTCGCCGACCGTGGCCATCGCGAGTTGCCGATCCGCCCCGACTACGTCGGCAAGAACCTGCCGACGACCCAAGGCGAGCGGGTGCAGGTCGAGTTGGTCGAGGTCGACGAGGTCGACCGAGTCCTGCTCGCCCCCGTGCGCGAGGGGGTGGAGGCATGAACGATCTGCGCCTGATCGGCGGCGACCTCTTGCCGCCGCGCAGCGAGCGCCGGCATCTGCTCTCGATCGCCGACCTGAGCCGCGACGACATCGACCGGCTGCTCGCGACCGCGCGCTCCTTCTCGCTTTCGCAGGAGCGCGAGAACAAGAAGCTGCCGACCCTGCGAGGCCGACTCGTCCTCAATGTCTTCTACGAATCGTCGACCCGCACGAGCTCGTCGTTCGAACTGGCCGGGAAGCGCCTCTCCGCCGACACGCTGACCCTGAAGTCCTCCGGCTCGTCGGTCGACAAGGGAGAGTCGTTGAAGGATACGGCGCTGACGCTGTCGGCATACGACCCCGACGTGATCGTCCTGCGCCATCCAGAGGCAGGCGCCGCGAAATTCGTCGCCGAGCTCACCGCTGCGCGCGTTGTCAACGCCGGCGACGGAAAGCACCAGCACCCGACCCAGGCGCTCCTCGACCTGTACACGATGCGCGAGACGTTCGGTCGCCTCGAGGGTCTGCAGGTTGCGATCGTGGGCGACGTCGTCCATTCGCGCGTCGCGAGGTCGCTCGTCCAGGCGCTGCACCTGGTCGGAGCCGAGGCGATTCTCGTCGGGCCGCCGGCGCTGCTGCCGCCTGGGCTTGGCGAGTCGACGCACGAGATCGGTGCGATTGCGGACGCCGACGTCGTGTACGTGCTGCGGATGCAGCGCGAACGGATGCTCCAGGGTGCCAACTTCGTGCCGAGCCTGCGCGAGTACACGGCCCGTTGGGGGATCACCCCCGAGCGGTTGCGCCCGGGCCAGAAGGTCATGCATCCGGGGCCGATGAACCGCGGCGTCGAGATCGACGCGCGGGTCGCCGACTCGGACGCGTCGCTCGTGGTCGACCAGGTGCGTTCCGGGCTCGTGATCCGCATGGCGGTGCTTTATGACCTGCTCACCTCGGGACCGGTCGCCGTCGAAGCAGCGGTGGAGGTCGCGTGACGCTCGCCGGCCGGAGTGGTCACGACGATGTCGTGATCCGCGGGGCTCGCGTACTCGACCCGGTGGAAGGCGTCGATGTGGTTCTCGACGTACGCATCGACAACGGCGTGATCGCGCAGATCGGCGCGGAGCTCGAGACGAACTCACACGTCGTCGTCGAGGCTGCGGGTAAGACACTGGTCGCCGCGTTCATCGATCCGCATGTGCACCTGCGCACGCCGGGGCGCGAAGACGAGGAGACGATCGAGACAGGTACCGCGGCTGCGGCCGCAGGCGGGTACTGCGCGATCCTCGCGATGCCGAATACCGATCCGGTGGTCGACGACGCGGATATCCTGCGCGGCCTGCTCGCACGCGCGGCAACCGAGGCGAACGTCCCGGTCGGCTTCATGGCGGCGATCACCAAGGGCCAGGACGGGGCGGAGCTGACCGAGCTGGGTGCACTCGCCGATGCGGGCGCGGCGGCATTCACCGACGACGGCCACCCAGTCGACGAGGCCGGAGTGATGCGCCGTGCGCTGCAGTACAACGCGATCACGGGCCGGACGATTGCCGTGCATTGCGAGGAACGGTCACTGACCCGTGGAGGACACGCGCATGCGGGTACGGTCGCGGCGGAGCTCGGGATCGGGGGCTGGCCCTCGCTCGGGGAGAGCCTCATGGTCGCCCGCGATGTCGATCTGGCCGGCGAGACGGGCCAGCCGGTGCACCTGATGCACCTGTCGGCACGCGAGTCCGTCGATCATCTCCGCCGCGCGCAAGCAGGCGGGGTCCGCGCGAGCGCCGAGGCGACTCCCCATCACCTCTGCCTGACCGACGAGGCCGTGCGCGCGCTCGACCCAAACCTGAAGATGAACCCGCCGCTCCGCAGCGAGCAGGATCGCGAGTCGCTGCTCGACGCGGTCCGCGACGGCACGATCTCGGCGATCGCGACCGACCACGCTCCACACAGCCGCGAGGAGAAGGACACACCGTTCGAAGCTGCGCCGTTCGGCGTGATCGGGCTCGAGACCGCTTTCGCAGCCCTCTACAGCGAGCTCGTTCAGCCCGGCCTCCTGCAGCTCGAGACTCTGCTCGAGCGCATGTCGGCCGGACCGGCAGCGATCTACGGGCTCGACCGTCCTCGGATCGCAGTCGGAGCGCCCGCCAATCTCACGTTGCTCGATCTCGACAGCTCCTGGCGCGTGAAGGCGGACGGCTTCCGGTCTCGCTCTGCGAACTCGTGGCTACTCGGCCGCCGGCTGACCGGCCGCGTTCTCCTGACGATGGCCGCCGGGAGGGTCGCCCACCAATGAGCGGAGCACTGGTGCTCGAGGATGGGGAGGTCTTCGCCGGTGAATCGGTCGGAGCGCACGGATACGCGTTCGGCGAGGCCGTCTTCACCACATCGATGAGCGGCTACCAGGAGGTCGCGACCGACCCGAGCTTCGAGGGGCAGCTGGTCTGCTTCACAGCGCCGATGGTCGGCAACTACGGCACAGCGGCCGACCGCTCCGAGTCGCACCGCAGCCACGCCAAGGGCGTGCTGATGCGGGAGGCGCGCGGCCCTCACTGGACAGACTGGCTGCACGAGCACGGCGTCGTCGCGCTGACCGGCGTCGACACGCGATCGCTCGTCCTGCATCTGCGAGAGCAGGGTGCGATGCGCGCCGCGGTCGTCAGCGAGGCGCGCGACAACGACGAGCTCCTGACGGCGGTTCGCGCGCAGCCCGCCATGGCCGGCTCGGCGCTGGTCGCCGGCGTCTCGACCGACGACCAGTACACCTTCGCTGCGGCAGGCGCCGTCCGGGTGGCGGTCGTCGACTACGGGTGCAAGCGCTCGATCCTCCGCCGGCTGGCTGCGAACGGCGCTGCCGTCGACGTCTTCCCGCACGACGTCGATGCTGACACCGTCGCAGGCTACGACGGCGTGCTGCTTTCACCTGGGCCGGGGGATCCCTCACCACTCGAAAGTGAGACGGACGTCGTCCGCGAGCTGCTCGGCCGCACGCCCGTTCTCGGTGTGTGCCTCGGCCATCAGCTGCTCGCCCTCGCCACGGGGCGTGGAACGTTCAAGTTGCCGTTCGGCCACCGCGGCGCGAACCACCCCGTGCTCGATTGCCGGACGAACCGGGTGCTCGTGACCGCCCAGAACCACGGCTTCGCAGTCGAGTCGTCGGACGACGACAACGTCACGCACACGTCGCTCTACGACGGCACGGTGGAAGGGCTCGACTACCCGAAGCTGAGAGCGCGCTCTGCGCAGTTCCATCCCGAAGCGTCACCGGGCCCGCACGATGCGGCGCCGATCATCGCGCGCTGGGTCGACGAGCTGAAAGCGGCCGCCTGATGCCGAGGAGGACCGACCTGGAGTCGATCTGCCTGATCGGCTCCGGGCCGATCGTGATCGGGCAGGCCGCAGAGTTCGATTACGCGGGCTGCCAGGCGCTCAAGGTGCTGCGCGAGGACGGGTACCGCACGATCGTCGTCAACTCGAACCCGGCGACGATCATGACCGACCCGGGTTTCGCCGACCGTACATATCTCGAGCCGCTCGACCTCGAAGGGGTCGCGGGCGTTCTCCGTCGCGAGCGCCCCGACGCGCTGCTCGCGACGATGGGCGGTGGAACAGCGCTCAACCTGGCCCGCGAGCTCGACGAGGAAGGGATACTCGCCGAGCTCGGGATCGAGCTGATCGGCGCCCGCATCGACGCGATCCAGCGTGCCGAGGACCGAGAGCTGTTCAAGCAGACGGTCGAGGGTTGCGGGCTCAAGGTGCCGACGTCGCGCATCGTCACATCGAGCGACGATCTCGAAGGGATCTCACTGCCTGCGGTCGTGCGTCCCGCGTTCACCCTCGGCGGTCACGGCGGTGGGTTCGCCGACACCCCCGAGCAGCTGCACCGCCAGGTGCTCCGCGGTCTATCGGAATCGCCGATCTCGCAGGTCCTGGTCGAAGAGTCGGTGCGCGGCTGGGACGAGTTCGAGCTCGAGGTCGTGCGCGATCGCGCCGACAACGTCGTGATCGTCTGCTCGATCGAGAACCTCGACCCGATGGGCGTTCATACGGGCGACTCGGTAACGGTCGCGCCGCAGATGACGCTCAGCGACGACGCGTTCCAGGAGCTGCGGAACGCGGCGATCAGCGTCATGCGCGCGGTGGGCGTCGATACCGGCGGCTCGAACATCCAGTTCGCACGCAGCCGCCTCACGGGCGAGCTGCGCGTGATCGAGATGAACCCGCGCGTCTCGCGCTCCTCGGCGCTCGCCTCGAAGGCGACGGGCTACCCGATCGCGAAGGTCGCAGCCAAGCTCGCAGTGGGCTATACGCTCGACGAGATCCCGAATGACCTGACGGGCACGACGCCGGCGAGCTTCGAGCCGACACTCGACTACGTCGTCGTCAAGATCCCGCGGTTCGCTTTCGAGAAGTTCCCCGGCGCCGACGCGACGCTCGGGACGCAGATGAAATCGGTCGGGGAGACGATGGGGATCGGCCGCACGTTCATCGAGGCGTTCGTGAAGGCAAAACGCGGCCTCGAGGGCGATTTCGACTGGCATCCGGACGGTCTGCATCCGTTCTTTCAGCACGAGCTCGAGGAGCTCGCCGCCGAAGAGGCCCGTCAGGCCGCCTCGCCGCCCGTCTTCCGGCGGATCGACTCGTGTGCGGGCGAGGTGGCCGCGCGCTCGAACTACTTCTACTCGACCTGGGGCGAGCGGGACGAGGGCGCGCCCAGCGGGGCCGCGAAACGGGTCGTGATCCTGGGCTCGGGGCCGAACCGGATCGGCCAGGGTGTGGAGTTCGATTACTGCTGTGTCCACGCCGTGCAGGCGTTTCGCTCGCTCGGCTACGAGGCGGTGATGGTCAACTGCAACCCGGAGACCGTCTCAACCGACTACGACACCTCCGACCGGCTGTATTTCGAGCCGCTCGACGCGCCGTCGGTCCTCGCCGTGTGCGAGCGAGAGCGGCCAGAAGGCGTCGTGATCCAATTCGGCGGCCAGACACCGCTGAAGCTGGCCCGCGCGATCGAAGCGGCGGGGTTCCGGATCCTCGGCACCCCGTTCGACGCGGTCGACCTCGCCGAGGACCGCGAGCGGTTCGGTGGCCTGCTCGATGAGCTGGGCGTTCGCTGCCCGGACTGGGGGATCGCATCGAGCGGCGCAGCCGCCGTAGACATCGCCGAACGGATCGGGTATCCGGTGCTCGTGCGCCCGTCCTACGTGCTCGGTGGGCGCGCGATGCGCGTCTGTCACGACGCCGACCAGGTGCGCGTCGCGTTCGCGGGGTCCAGGGCCCGACGCTGGTCGACCGTTTTCTCGAGAACGCGGTCGAGATCGATGTCGACGCGCTCTGCGACGGCTTCGATACGTATGTCGGAGCGGTCATGCAGCACGTGGAGGAGGCGGGCGTGCACTCCGGCGACTCGGCTTGCGTCCTGCCCGCGCAGTCGCTCACGTCGGCAGCGACAGCCGAGATCGACGCGATCGTCAGGCGGCTCGGCCCAGCACTCGGCGTCGTCGGGCTGCTGAACGTCCAGTTCGCGATCGCCGACGACCAGGTTTTCGTGCTCGAGGTCAACCCGCGCGCTTCGCGGACGGTCCCGTTCGCCTCCAAGGCGACCGGCGTCAATCTGGTCGATGCAGCTTGCCGCCTTGCGGCAGGAGGTCGACTCGCCGATCTTGGGCTGCCCGCCGAGAGCCCGCCGCGACAGGTGAGCGTGAAAGCCGCGGTGCTGCCATTCGCGCGCTTCCCCGGTGCCGACCCGGTGCTCGGCCCCGAGATGCGCGCCACCGGCGAGGTGATGGCGAGTGCGAGCGACCTGCCGACCGCGCTTGCCAAGGCCGAACGCGCCGCCGGCCGCTCGCTTCCCCGCGAAGGCGCCGTGTTCCTCTCCGTGCGCGACCTCGACAAGGCGTCTGCGATCCCGGTTGCGGCGGCGTTCGCCGGGCTCGGCTTCCAGCTGTACGCGACGGCCGGTACGGCAAGGACGCTCGGCGGAGCCGGACTCGAGGTCGAGCAGGTCAGGCGCGTCAACGAGCCCGGCGAAGGGCCGAGCGTCGTCGACCTGATCCGCAGAGGGCGGTGCAACCTGATCGTCAACACGCCCGACGGCGGCCCGGAGCCCCGGTCGGACGGCTATCTGATCCGCGAGTCCGCCCTCACCGCGAGGGTGCCATGCATTACGACGATCGCCGCCGCGACCGCGGCCGTCCACGCGATCGCAAATGCGCGCGCCGAGACCGCCCTCTCGCTCCAGGAGCGCATCGATGTCGAGACCGCGGCGCGAGCTTCGTAGCGTCGTCGCCGTCGAGCCCGTCGGCCCGTACGCGCTGGTTAGGCTCGAGCGTGGCGGCATCGATCCCGGGTCGCCCGGGCAGTTCTTCATGCTCGAGGCACCGGGTCGGGTGTTGCCGCGGCCGATGTCGCTGTGCCTTGCCCCGCCGGGCGAGCTTGCGTTTCTGGTCGACCCGATCGGCCCCGGCACCCGCGCCATTGCCTCGCTCGAGCCGCGTGCTGCGATCCACGTCTTCGGGCCGCTCGGTCACGGCTTTCGCCTCGACGTGCAACGGCCGGTGCTCGTCGGCGGCGGCATCGGGATCGCACCGCTCCCGTATCTGTCCGAGGCGCTCGAGCGTCCCCCGGCTGTGCTTGGTTTCCGGTCGGCGCATCACGCAGAAGCCGCCGTGCTCGTCCCGAATGCCGAGGTCGTGATCGATCCGGTGCTCGTCACCGAAGTGCTGCCGTCCGGGCGCACCGTGCTCGCGTGCGGTCCCGAACCGATGCTCGAGGCGGTGCGCCGGCTCGCGCCCGACGCCCAGCTTGCGTGTGAGGCGCCGATGGCGTGCGGCTACGGAGCGTGTTACGGCTGTGTCGTCGAGATCGACGGTGAGCTGCAACGGTTGTGCGTCGAAGGACCCGTGTTGTGCTCCTCCTGAACGCGAGCGGCTGCCTCGACGCACTGACTGCGCCGGAGACGCACGAGCTCTTGACGCGTTCGTGACGAAGACCGTGACGCCGGAGCCGCGCGTCGGGAACCCACCGGTGCGGATCGCCGAGACGGATCACGGGATGCTGAACGCGATCGGCTTGGCGAATCCCGGGCGCGACCGGTTCCTCGCAGACACGTTGCCGCGGCTGCGCGAGCTGGGCCGCCCGATCTGGGTTTCGGTCGGAGGCTTTCGGTCCGCGACTACGTCGAGACCTGCGAGCAACTCGTACGCGAGCAGGTTGCTTGCATCGAGCTGAACCTCTCGTGCCCGAACGTCGACGAGGCCCCCGAAGGGGCGGCCGAGATCGTCGGAGCCTGCCGTCAGATGACCGAGATTCCGCTCTACGCCAAGCTTTCACCGCATGCCTGGGCGATCGGGGAGAGCGTCCGCGCGGTCGAGTCAGCCGGTGCCGACGGCATCAGTCTCATCAACACACTGCGCGGCGTCGCGCTCGACACACGACTCACACCGGTCCTCGCACGTGGACAAGGCGGCTACTCCGGTCCGGCGTTGAAACCCGTCGCGCTCGCCGCCGTGTACGCCGCGCGTCAGGTGACCGATCTGCCGATCGTCGGCATGGGCGGAGTGCAGACAGGACGTGACGTGTTGGAGTTGATCGCGTGCGGTGCGACAAGCGTCGCGCTCGGGACGATCTTGTTCGCCGACCCGCACGCGCCGGACCGCGTGCGCGGCGAGCTCGACGACGAGCTCACGCGCGCCGGTTACGCATCACTCGAGGATGCGTTTTGCGCGCGCTCCAGATCGTTGCCAGAACGGAAAACTGACGCTTGCGGGTCCCGGTTGCATGGCGCTGACAGGTTGGTAGGATGCTGCGCTCATGGTTCCCCAGCAGATTCAGGTGCAAGCGCCGGTCCGTTCGCTCGACCAGCGGATGGAAGCGCTGAAGCGAGCGAACGACATCCGTGTCAAGCGCGCGCAACTGAAGAAGGACTTGAAGTCGGGTGCCATCTCGATCGAGCAGATCCTGCGCGAGCCGCCTGAGTTCGTATCGACCGCGAAGGTCTTCGACATGCTGATGGCCGTGCCGAAGTTCGGCCGTGTCAAAGCTGCGCGTCTGCTCAACCAGTGCCGCATCAGCCAGTCGAAGACGGTGGGCGGGCTCTCTGATCGCCAGCGTCACGAGCTGATTGGCCTCTTCAACCGGTAAACCGGGTTTTTGTCGTCACCGGGCCGTCCGGCGCCGGCAAAGGCACGCTGATCCAGCTCGTCCTCCCGCGATTCGCGGAGCTCGCGCTCGTCGTCTCGGCGACGACACGTCCTCAACGGCCCGGCGAGCAGGAAGGCGTGCACTACTGGTTTCTCGACCGCGAGGACTTCGACCGGAAGGTGGTCGCCGGGGAGTTCCTGGAGTGGGTCGACTACGTCGGCAACCGCTACGGGACACTCAACTCCGAGATCGACCGGCTTCGCGCCGAGGGACGGGCACCGCTGCTCGAGCTCGAGACCGACGGTGCCCTGCGGGTCGGCGCACGTGTCCCGAGCGCCGTGACGATCTTCGTGACGGCCCCCGTCGAGGAGCTCGAGCGCCGGCTCAGGGAGCGGGCGACCGAGAGCACGGGCGTGATCGACGAACGGCTTGCCACCGCGCGGCGCCAGCTCGAGCTCAGGATCGGTTCGATTTCGTCGTTCACAACGACCTCAAGCAGCAGGCGGCCGACGACCTCGCGGCGATCATCGCGCGGACGCTCAATCGTGCCGCTACCATGGCCGCGACCATGATTCATCCCCGCATCGACGAATTGATGGAGCAGGTCGACTCGCGCTACGCGCTCGTGATTGTCGCCGCCAAGCGCGCGCGGCAAATCAACAACTACCACCACCAACTCGGTGAGGGTACGTTCGATGAGTTTGCGCCGCCGCTGATCGAGTCCCGCTCGAAGAACTACCTGACGATGGCCCTCGAGGAGACCGCCGAGGGCAAGATCGTCTACTCGTACCCCAAGAAGTACGAGTCACGACTTCCTTGCTCATGGATAGCGGGTCCTGCTCGGGGTCAGCGGAGGGATTGCGGCGTACAAAGCGTGCGAGGTGACACGGCTGCTGGTCAAGGCCGGTCACGACGTCGTGCCACTCGTCACGCCCGGCGCGCAGCGGTTCGTGGCGGAGCAGACATTTCTGGCGCTCGCCCGCCGGCCGCCGGCCGAGGACGTATATCCGCACCTGACGCAGGCCGACCTGCTCGTGGTCGCACCGTGCACCGCGAACACCCTCGCGAAGTTGGCGCACGGGATCGCCGACAACACCCTGACCGAGGCGGCACTCGCCCACCGAGGCGCGGTGCTGCTCGCTCCGGCGATGAACCCGCGGATGTGGTCGTCTCCGGCGACGCGCGCGAACGTCGAGACGCTCGTGCAGCGAGGGATCGAGCTGATCGGGCCCGGATGAAGGGGAGATGGCGGAGGGCGAGTGGGGGGTCGGCAGGCTCGCGCAACCGGAGGAGATCGCTGCCCGCGCGCTCCAGCTGCTCGCGCCGGGCCCGCTGGCCGGCCGCCGGGTCCTCGTCACCGCCGGCGGCACGCGCGAGCCGATCGACAGCGTGCGCTTCGTCGGCAACCGCTCGTCGGGGCGGATGGGAGTGGCCTTGGCCGAGGAGGCGCGCAGGCGCGGTGCCGAGGTGATCCTGCTGGCCGCGAACCTGGGCGTAGCTTCGCCGCACGCGGTCGAAGTGATCCCGACGCCGACGGCGGAGTCGATGTTCGACGCCGCGCACGCCCTCCCGGACGTCGACGTGCTGCTGCTCGCCGCGGCGGTCGCCGACTATGCACCGGCCGAGCCGCTCGCCGCGAAACGTGCAAAGGACTCTGCCGACTGGACGGTTTCGCTCGCCCCGACCACGGATGTCGCCCGCAGCCTCGGCGAGCACAAAGGCCCGGGGCAGGTTCTGGTTGTGTTCGGCGCCGAGCACGGCGAGGCGGGGCTCGTGCGCAAGCGCGCGATGATTGATACGAAAAACGCCGATCTGGTCGTCTTCAACGACATCGGCGAGCCGGGAATCGGCTTCGACGGACCGGACAACGAGGTGGTGCTGATCACTCGCGACGCCGAGCGCACCGTCCCTCGCGCCCGCAAGGAGCAGATTGCGATCGCGATCTTGGATGCCGTTCAGGAGCTGCTAGAGGCTTGATGAGCGATGCGTACGAGTTCTTTCGGGAGGGCCAGCAGCGGCTCCGCTCGGGTTTTACGGCCCAGGCCACCGTGCCGCTCGAGAAGGCAAAGCGGCTCGAGCCGCAGAAGGCGTCGATCCGAGAGGCGCTCGGCATTGCGTATTTCCGGCTGACGCGTTGGGCGGAGGCGGAACGCGAGTTCCGGACGATCGCCGAGGAACTCGACCCGACCGACGACTACGCGCACTACGCCCTCGGGCGAGCGCTCGAGAAGCAGGGCCGGACCGCCGAGGCAAACGGCCACTACAAGCTCGCCCATTCGATGAACCCGAAGTCCGAGCAGTACAGCTCACGGATCCTCAACCTCGAGTGAGAGTCGTTCTCCAGCGCGTCGCGCGGGCCAGCTCCACTCCAGGCGGCGCGATCGAGGGCGGGCTCTGCGTCCTGCTCGGGATCGCCGCCGGCGATGACGCGGCAACGGCCGGTCGGCTCGCCGCGAAGATCGCCCGGCTGCGAATCTTTGCCGCCGAAGACGGCCGTTTCGACCGTTCCCTGCTCGACACCGGCGGGGCGGCGCTCGTCGTCAGCCAGTTCACCCTGCTCGCCGAAACCGCGAACGGCAACCGGCCGAGCTTTTCGGCGGCTGCCTCGCCGACGGTCGCCGAGCCGCTCTACGAGCGTTTCTGCGCCGACCTGCAGGCGCTCGGCGTCCATGTCGAGCGGGGAGTCTTCGGCGCGAAGATGGCAGTCGAGCTGGTGAACGACGGCCCGGTGACGATCGTGCTCGACGCCTGAGCCCGCCCGATGGGGCCAGGCCTCGTTCTGCTACCGTTCTTGCACCATTTCGAGCGGTTTTCGGGTGGGCGCGCTGCGCCCATTTTTTGTCTAAGGGGATGGTTTTAGATGGCGAGCAAGCAGCACGAGACGGAGAGGACACTCCAGCGCGAGGTCGCGCGCCTGGTCGAGGGCTCGCTGCCCGGCGTCGCCGTGCTCGCGCTCGAATTCAACGGCAAAGAGCGCTTCTGCGTCTTCGTCGACCACGCGCAAGGCGTCGACCACGCTCTGTGTGAGCGCGTCAGCACGGTGCTTCGCCCGTACCTCGACAAGTACAGCGTCGAGGTCTCCTCACCAGGAATCGAACGACCGCTTCGCACCCGCGACCACTTCGTCCGCGTCGTCGGCCGCCCGGTGCGTGTCAAGTCCGAGACCGGCCGTCTCCGCGGCCAGGTCGTTTCTGCCGGCGAACGAGCGGTGCAGATCGCCGCAGACGGCGAACCGGTGGACATCCCGTACGAGCAGATCGTGCGGGCCAACCTGATCGACGAAGGGAAGTAAGGGATGAGCCAGGAGATCGTTGACGCCGTACGCGAGATCGAGCGCGAGAAGGGCATCGAGAGCGGCACCCTTGTCGCCGCGCTCGAAGACGCGCTGCTAGCGGCGTACAAGAAGACGCCCGAAGCTGCACGTCACGCGACCGTGGTCCTCGACGACAAGGGCGACTTCCGGGTGTTCGCGATCGAACTGCCTCCCGATCTCGAGGTCCGGTTGCTCGACGACGCCCGCGAACGCGCGATCGACGACCTGGAGCGCGTCGAAGAGGAAACGGGCGAGAAGAACCACACCCTGCTGTCCGACGACGAGCTCGAGATCGACTGGACACAGGTTCCCGACAGCGAGATGAAGCGAGAGGACGTGACTCCGGACAACTTCGGCCGGATCGCCGCCCAGACCGCGAAGCAAGTGATCCTGCAGCGGATCCGCGAGGCCGAGCGCGAGATGATGTACGACGAGTACATCGACCGCGTCGGCGAGGTCGTTACCGGAATCGTTCAGCAAACAGGCGACCGCCGAAACATCCTCGTCGACCTGGGCAAGGTCGAGGCGCTGCTGCCCGGTCCCGAGCAGGTCGACGGCGAGCGCTACGAGCAGGGTTCACGGATCAAGGCGGTGATCCGCGAGGTACGCACCGGCACCAAGGGGCCGCAGGTCATCCTCTCGCGGCGCGATCCCGAGCTGATCAAGACGCTCTTCGAGCTCGAGGTGCCCGAGATCGCCGACGGTCTCGTCACGATCGAGGGCGTGGCCCGTGAGCCCGGCTACCGGTCGAAGATCGCGGTGCAGTCGCACACGCAGGGCGTCGACCCGGTCGGCGCCTGCGTCGGCCCGCGCGGCTCGCGCGTGCGGATGGTCGTGTCCGAGCTTCGCGGCGAGAAGATCGACATCATCCCGTGGAACAACGAGCCCGCTCGCTTCGTCGCCAAGGCGCTGTCGCCGGCGCGGGTTCGCGAGGTGTACCTCGACGATGACGGCAAGGAGGCGACAGTCGTCGTCCCAGACGACCAGCTTGCGCTCGCGATCGGCAAGGAAGGCATGAACGCCCGTCTCGCCGCCCGCCTGACCGGGTGGAAGATCGACATCACATCCGACTCGGAGTTCGCTCAGCAGGAGGCCGACGCGGCCTTCGGCGGGGGCGAGCCCGGAGACGAGAACGACATCTCGGGCCGTTGTGCGGCCGTCCTCTCGAACGGCAAACGCTGCCCAAACGCCGCGCTGCCGGGCTCGAAATATTGCGGCGTGCCCGCTCACCAGGAGCTCGCGCTGCACGAGACCGACGCCGAGGACAACCCGATCGTTGCCGAGTCTGAGCCCGAGCTCGAACTGCTCTCGGAGACCGCCGCGCCCGAGCCCGTCACCGAGGACGCAGCAGCGTTCGGCAATCCCGAGCCGGAAGAGTTGCCGGCTGGGCCGGGCGACGCACCGGTGGCCGGGGAGGACCAGACGCTCGAGAGCGGCGCGGCGCACCCCGTGCACGTCGTCGACGACCCGAATGAAGGCATCCCGATCGAGACTGCATCTGCAGAGGAGGCCCAGTAGAGGCGAAGCTCTCGGTTCGCACCTGCGCCGGCTGCGGCCGCAAGGCGCCACAGGGCGAGTTGCAGCGCTTCCACGCGGAGGCGGGTGCGCTCGTCGCCGGCGCCGGAACGGGCCGCGGCGTCTACACCTGCCGGCGTCTGCAGTGCTTCGAGCGGGCAGTCTCGCTGCGGGCGTTCAACCGGACGCTCAGGCAAAACGTCCGCGTCGACCGGGAAATCCCGACGTCTCTACACTGGACAGCTGATGGCAAACGGCAAGCCGAATAGACCGATCCGGCCGCGCGGCGGCGGGCCTAAGGGCCGGCGCCGCGTCGTCATCGATCAGGGCGGCGGACGTCCGGGCCAGGGCCAGCGTCAGCGGCCGGGAGATCGCAACGCCGATCGCGGCCCGCGCCAGCCTCGCGAGGTGGTCGCCCCGACCGGGCCGGCCACGGTCGAGTCGGGGGTCACCCTGCGCGATTTCTCGCAGGCGCTCGGCGTCGCGATGCCGCAGATCATCAAGCTCCTGATGAACCTCGGCGCGATGAAGACCGCGACGCAGTCGCTCACCGACGACGAGGTGCAGGTGATCGCTGCCGAGCTCGGGCGCGAGGTCACGATCAAGCACGCCGACGACGACGACGTCGAGCCCGAGACCTACGAGGACGCCGACGATCTCCTTCGCGCGCGCCCGCCGGTGGTCACGATCATGGGCCACGTCGACCACGGCAAGACGACCCTGCTCGACGCGATCCGCAAAACCTCGGTCGTGACGACGGAGGCCGGCGGGATCACGCAGCACATCGGCGCGTATCAGGCCGATCACAACGGCCGGCGGATCACCTTCCTCGACACGCCCGGCCACGAGGCCTTCACCGCCATGCGTGCCCGCGGCGCCAAGGTGACAGACATCGCCGTGCTCGTCGTCGCAGCCGACGACGGCGTCATGCCGCAGACCAAGGAGTCGATCAACCACGCCCGCGCCGCGGACGTGCCGATCGTTGTCGCCGTCAACAAGATCGACCTGCCAGACTCGAATCCGGACCGCGTCCTCACCGAGCTCGCGACCGAGGGACTGCAGCCCGAGGAGTGGGGCGGAGACGTGCAGATCGCTCGGGTCTCGGCCAAGCAGGGTGAGAACCTCGACGACTTGCTCGAGCGGATCCTGCTCGTCGCCGACGCCGAGCTCGACCTCCGCGCCAACCCGTCCGCCGAGGCTTCCGGCCCGATCATCGAGTCACGGCTCGACGTCGGCCGCGGCCCGGTTGCGACGATGCTGATCCACCGCGGCACGCTCCGCGTCGGCGATGCGATCGTCGCGGGAGACGCCTGGGGCCGCGTCCGCGCCCTGTACGACTATCGCGGCGAGCGCATCGAGGAGGCAGCTCCGGGTGAGCCCGTCGAGATCCTTGGCTTCGACCGTCCGCCGCCGGCCGGCGAGCTCGGACGTGTCGTTGAGAACGAGCGCCGAGCCCGCGACCTCGCGCACCAGCGCGGCGAGCGCCTCCGCCGCGAGGCGATGGCGAAGCAGTCGAGCGGCGGCGTCTCGCTCGAGTCGCTCTTCACCCAGATGCAGGCGGGTGCCGTCCAGGATCTGAACATCGTCATCAAGGGCGACGTCCAGGGCTCCGTCGAGGCGATCGTCTCCGAGCTCGGCAAGATCCAGCACCCCGAGGTGCGGGTCAACGTCATCCACACCGGCGTCGGCGGGATCACCGAGAACGACGTCAACCTCGCTGCGGCCTCGCAGGCGATGGTGATCGGCTTCAACGTGCGGCCGTCCGCCGAGGTGCGCTCGGTCGCCGAGCGGGCCGGCATCGAGATCCGGCTCTACCGCGTCATCTACCAGCTGACCGAGGAGATCGAGCAGGCGCTCGTCGGCATGCTCACCCCGGTCGAGACCGAGGCGATCATCGGCGAGGTCGAAGTCCGGGCGCTCTTCAAGGTCTCGCGGCTCGGCACGATCGCCGGCTGCATGGTCACGAGCGGCCTCGTTCGCCGCGGCTCGAGCATCCGGCTTTTCCGCGACGGCACCCGAATCCACGAGACGACGGTTGCCGCTCTGCGGCGCTTCAAGGACGACGTCCGCGAGGTGACCGAGGGCTTCGAATGCGGGATCCTGCTCGAGGGCTTCAACGATCTGCGTGAAGGCGACGTCTTCGAGGTGTTCGAGACTCGCGAGGTCGAGCGGACGTCGCTCGATACTCCTCCCGCAAGCACTGAATAGTGCCGTCGGGCTTCGTCGCGATCCTCACCGCCGAGCTCCACTTTCCTGAATCGTCCTCGCTCAAGGACAAGCGCCACCACCTGCGCTCGGCCAAGGACAACCTGCGCAACCGCTTTGGAGCGGCAGTCGCAGAGGTCGACCATCACGATCTCTGGCAGCGGGCGACGCTCACCGCCGCCTGCGTCGGGAGAGCAGCGGGCGACGCCGAGCAGCTCGCCGACGGCGCCGAGCGCTGGCTGGCGTCTGGCGACTGGGTGCTCGTCCGCTGCGAGCGAATGTTGATCTCGCCTGATGATTGATGGCTAGGGTCCCTGACCGTGTCCGAGCGCATGCGCAGAGTCAACGAATCGGTCCGCGCCGTCGTCGCGGAAGGGGTCGGCGCGCTCGAGGACCCGCGCATCGGGATGGTCACGGTCACTGGTGTCCGGGTGACTGCGGATCTGGCGGAGGCCACTGTCTACTTCTCGGTGCTCGGCAGCGAGAAGAAGCGGCGGGCCACGCTGGCAGGGCTCGAGTCGGCGCACGGCGTCCTGCAGTCGCGGATCGGCCGCCAGCTGAGCTTGCGCCGAACTCCGACGCTGACGTTCGTGTTCGATCCGTCGGTCGAGCAGGGCGTGCAAATGACGAAGCTGATCGAGGATCTCGCGTCCGAACTGCCGGAGAGAGACGATGAGGACGAGCCGATCGATGTCGGCTGA
Organism: uncultured Actinomycetes bacterium; assembly: GCA_963847845.1. Taxonomy (GTDB): domain Bacteria; phylum Actinomycetota; class Thermoleophilia; order Gaiellales; family Gaiellaceae; genus PALSA-600. The sequence continues at coordinate 979,604 of CAWKBI010000001.1, read as the reverse complement.
GCTCGCATCTGTTGCAGACGCGATCCGCTCACACGAGCGCTTCGTCGTCGTCACGCACGAGAACCCCGACGGCGATGCGCTCGGCTCGATGCTGGCGATCACGCTGGGCGTGCGCGCCCTCGGCAAGGACGCGGTCATGTACCTGTCGGGCCGCTCGCCGCTGCCGGCCGAATACCGGTTTCTCTCGCTCGCCGGCCTGGCGCACGACGCGCCTCTCGACCTGGGCGAGCGCGTCCTGCTCGCGGTCGACTGTGCGAACGAGCGCCGGATCGCCGAGGACACGACCGCGGTGGACGGCGCGGGAACGGTCGTCAACATCGATCATCACCACGACAACTCCCGGTTCGGCAGCATCAACCTGATCGACGCCGCCGCTTCGTCGACGGCTGAGATCGTGCGAGACATCCTGCGCGAGCTCGACGTCGCGCTGACACCCGAGATCGCCGAGGCGCTCTACGTCGGTCTGGTCACCGACACGGGCCGCTTCCAGTACACGAACACGACTCCGAAGGCACTCCGCCTCGCGGCGGAGCTCGTCGAGGCCGGCGCCGACGTCCACGGCGTCTTCCAGCACGTCTACGAGACGGTGCAGTTCGCCAAGCTGAAGCTCCTCGCACGGGCACTCGACCGCGCCAAGCTCTACGAAGGCGGCCGGCTGGTCGTCTCCTACCTCCTGAAAGCGGACTTCGCAGAGGTAGGGGCCGAGGAGCCGTACTCGGAAGGGATCATCGATCAGCTGCGCTCGGTCGAAGGCTCGGAGATGGTTGCGTTGATCCGCGAGCCGCCACGCGACGGGGGACCCGCCCGCCGGATCTCACTGCGCTCGAGCCACGACGAGGTCGACGTCTCGGCGGTCGCGCGTGCCGCGGGCGGGGGCGGGCACGTCCAGGCCGCCGGGTTCTCGTCGGAGCTGTCGATCGACGAGCTGATCGAGTTCCTCCGCACACAGTTCCAGCTCGCCACGTCCCTCGGAAATGCCGCCCCGCGCGCTTAGCCCCGTCGGGATAGCGCTCGTCGACAAGCCGGCCGGCCCGTCGTCGTTCGCCGTCGTCGCCGCCCTCCGCAGAAGGACGCGGGCCCGGACGGGGCATGCAGGAACGCTCGACCCGTTCGCGACCGGCCTGCTCGTGCTGCTCTCGGGTGCGGCGACGCGGCTCGCGCCCTGCTTCGTCGGTCTCGACAAGCGCTATCTCACGGAGGTGGATCTCGTCGCGACCACCTCTACGGGCGACGTCGAGGGCGACGTGCTCGATTCGCACGCTGCCCCGCGGCAAGGCGACCTCGATGCCGCGCTCGACCGCCTCCGGGGCGAGATCGAGCTGCCGATCCCTGCCGCGTCCGCCGTCAAGATCAGCGGTGAGCGTGCCTATCGCCTCGCCCGGAAGGGAGTCGTCGTCGAGATGCCCCTTCGTCGGTCGTTCGTCTACGAGCTCGACGTCGTCGGGTACACCGGTGCCGCGGTGCGGCTCGACTTGCGTGTCAGCTCGGGGACCTATGTGCGCGCGATCGCTCAGGCACTCGGCGGCCACTGCACATCGCTGCGGCGTCTCTCCGTCGGCCCATTCAGCGTCGACGAGGCGGTAGCGGTCGACTCGGCCGAGCTGATGCCTCCGTCGGCGGCACTCGACCGGCTCTCGGACGAGCACCTCGAGCGTGTCTCCGCGACGGTGCGCGCCGGGGTGCTGGCGCTCGAGCAACCGAGTGGTGAGGGGGTCGCATGACGATCGCGAGAGATCCGGTAGAGCTCGAACGGCGCCCGCGTGCAGTCGCGATCGGCACGTTCGACGGTGTTCACCTCGGGCACCAGGCCGTCGTGCAGGCTGCGGTCGCGACGGGCAAGACGCCGACGGTCGTCACCTTCGACCCTCATCCGCGGACGGTGCTCGGCAACCGGGTCGAGCTGCTCGCGACGCTCGATCGCCGGCTGGAGCTGCTCACCGGCGCCGGCGCCGAGGACATCTTGGTCGTCGGCTTCACGACGGAGATCGCCGCGCTCGAGCCCGAGGCGTTCGCGCGCGAGTACCTCCTTGCGCTCGGGGCCGAGATCGTGGTCGCCGGGTCGGGCTTTCGGTTCGGGCGAGCCCGCGGCGGCGATCTCGCGCTCCTACGCTCTCTCGGGCTCGATGCGCGCGAGGTGCCGCTCGTCGAGGGCGTCTCGTCGTCGCTGATCCGCCGTTACGCGCGGGAGGGGAACGTCCGCGGGGCGGCAGCCCTTCTCGGTCGCCCGCTCGAGCTCGATGGCACCGTCGTCTGGGGCGACCAGCGCGGAGGCACCCTCGGCTTTCCGACCGCGAACCTGCGCGTCGAGCCTAATGCGCTCGTTCCCGAGTACGGCATCTACGCCGGCTCGGTCGGCGACCGGCGCGCAGCGCTCTCGATCGGCGTCAATCCGCACTACGGCGGCACCGAGCGCCGGATCGAGGCGTACCTGCTCGACTGGCACGGCAACCTGTACGGGGACCGCCTCGTCGTCGAGGTCTGGGACCGGCTGCGCGAAGAGCGCGCATTCGCGAGCGAGGCCGACCTCGTCGCCCAGATCGCGAAGGACGTCGAGGAGACGCGCGCCGCAACGCGGCCGTCGTGAGATAGTCACCCCTTCCGAACTCGACTCGCAAAGGGAGCTGACAATGCCGACAGTGATCGGGCACCACGACGTGAAGGACACGAAGCACTGGCTCGCCTCACCGAAGCGTGCGGAATTCTTCGGACCACTCGGAATCACCAACATCCGGACGTTCGTCGACCCCGAGAATTCGACTCATGTCGCCCTCCTGATGGACGTCGCCGACATGGACGCCCTGGCGGCAGCGATGCAGACGCCGGCAGCGGCTGAGGCGATGGCTCACGACGGTGTGCTGCCTGAGACGCTGGTGATTCTCACCGAGGCGTAAGCGCCCACTCGGGGAGGTCGAGCTCCTGTTCGTCCAGCATGCGACGCACGCCGGGCAGCTCGAGCGTTCGCAAGAAATGCGCGCGGAGGTTGGGAAGGTCCCAGGCCGCCGGTTCCAGCCGGCGGCCCCAGCGCGTGATCATGAAGAGGAAGAGGTCGGCACCTGTGCGGTGATCGCCGACGAGCCACTCACGGCCGGCCAGGGTGCGGTCGAGCAGCTCGAAGTACCCGGCGGCATCAGAGGCCGCGATCTCTTTGACGCCCTTGCTGCCGTAGCGCTCCGGGTAGAAGACGTGGAGCATCGTGGTCTGCACCGTGTTGGTGAGGAAGACGAGCCAGCGGTAGAACAGCGCGGGCTCCGGTGGCGCAAGCCGCGCGTCCGGATAGCGGTCGGCGAGGTACAGCAGGATCGCGACCGACTCGGTCAGGACGAGGTCGCCGTCGACGAGTGTCGGCACGACACCGAGCGGGTTCAGCGCCCTGTACTCGGTACTCGACTGCGCCTCTTCGCGCTCGATGCGGACGAGCTCGTAGTCGATGCCGATCTCGGCGAGCGCTGCGTGAGGAGCCATCGCCGCGCTCCCTGGCCGCCAGTACAGCTGGATCGGATGCGCCATCGCTACGGAACCCTAATCAGGAACCTGGACCGCGCCGCTCCGTCGCGGGTCGGCAGCCGCGCCGTGCCGCCCGACCGCGCTGACGCCGCCGAAATAGTGGTGGCGTCCGGACCAGCGGCGCACGGTCCAGCCGTTCTGCTCGAGCTCCGCCAGCCATTCCTCGTCGACACCCGGCTCGGCGTTCAGGAGGTCTCCCGCCGGGTGGAACCTCGCGCGGTCGACGGCGTCCTGCGGTTCGAGGCCTTCGCCGAGGATCGCGCCGAGGACGCCGACGAGCGCCGTCCGCAGCCGCGTGCCGCCTGCCGCGCCGATTGCGAGCTCGAGCCCATCGGCGTCGAACACGAGGGTCGGGGCCATCATGCTCGGCATCCTCCCGCCGGCCTCGAGCGGGCCGCGGATCAGGTCGGCCTCGCCGAGCATGCTGTTCAGATGCAGGTCGAGCCCGGGCAGCCAGTCTCCGGAGCCGAGCCCGAGGCTGGTGGTCAGCACGCACGCGTTGCCGGACGCGTCGACCACGCTCAGGTTCGTCGTATGCCCGGCGCCGGTCTGCGAGTGCAGCACGTCGAGGAGCGACGACGGGCCGCCTGCGGGGTCGTAGGCAGCAAGGGTCTCCGGGACGGCCGAGAGGCCGGCGCGCGTGACCACTCGCCGCCCAGCGAACGCGACCCGCGCCGGCCCGCTCCAGTCGCCGTCGTAGCCCCGCAGGTCGGCTTCGGTGATCGCCCCGCCACGTTCGTCAACGAGTGCGAGCAGTTCCGCCGCGATCGTCCCTGTGTAGACCGAACGGGCTCCTTCATCGCGGATCAGCTCGAGCGCACGGACGAGGCCCGGCTGTTCGAGCACATCACCGTCGGCGAGCAGGGATCCGCCCGGCTGGTAGATGCGGGCGCCTTCGCGCATCGTCATCACGGGCGCCAGCATCCGCAGGCAGCTGACATGAGCCGGCGGCATCGCGACTCCGTTTCTGGCGAGGGCGAGTGCCGGCTCGACGAGCCTCGACCAGGGCAGCCGTCCTTGCGCGCGCCAGAGCAAGTCGAGCCCCGCCGGCAGACCGGGGACGGCACAAGAGGATGCTCCGACGGCGTAGTCGACGAGTTCCTCGCCGAACGGAACCTGGAGGTGCTGCATCGGCGTGCCAGCACCCGACGGGACCGCGACGAAGCAATCGAGGTTGCGGGCCGTTCCGGTCGCCGCGTCCAGATAGACAGCGTGACCGCCGCCTAGAAGGCCCGTCATCACCGTCTCCGCGACGCACGATGCGAGGCAGGCGGCGACTGCCGCGTCCGCAGCAGTTCCTCCGTCCTGCAGGATCTCGGCGCCCGCCTCGGCTGTGGCCACGTGGCCCGCCGCGACGGCCGCGGTCAAGACACCCGCTCCGCGAGACGGCTGCCGAACCTTCCGAAGCCCTCGACCGGGAAGTCGAACCGCTTACCGGCTTCGTCGCCGGACGTGATCTCGAACGTCTGCTCCCCGATCGCGCGCGCCGGAAGCTCCTCGTCGTCCATGGTCAGCACGAGTCCGCCGACGCCGACCGTCACCTCCGTCCAGCTGCTGCTGTTGGCGTACGTGCCGGCGAACCCCTCGAGCACGTCCGTCGGCAGAACGACGGTCTCGGCGACGGCTCGTCTGGCGCCGAGCACGTGTTCGAAGAAGGCGTCTTCGATCTCCGCGAGCGCCTGGTTGCCACGGCTGCTCGACGTCAGCCCGACGAAGACGGCATCGCGGTCGGGGATCATCAACAGCGAGGATTCGAAGCCGCCGTACGAACCCGGGTGGCCCCAGACCTCGACATTGCCGATCCGTTCGCCGAACAGGCCGAGCCCGTAGACGCGGCCCCCGGGCGGCTTGCCGTGCACGATCCGTAGGCGTGCCGATCCCGGGGCCGCAAGGTGCGCCTCGCCGAACCGAATCAGGTCGTGAACGTTCGACGCGAGCCCGCCCGAGGGTCGCCGGGCGCGTGGGTAGGGCAGGTCGAACGGCGCCCCCTTGCCGCTGCCGGCGACCTCGGGCTCACCGAAACTCGTCGACTCGAGCCCGAGTGGCTCCAGGATCTGCCGGCTTACCGCATCCTCGTACGTCGACCTCGCCCGCAGCGCGCAGAGCAAGCCGGTCAGCCAGTAACCCGAATTCGCGTACGACCACGCCTGCTCGACGGCTAGGAACCGCCGTACCGAAGGCAGCTCTGCGACGACGGCGGCAAGGGCGTCGTCGCCGTCGCCGAAACGGGCCAGGTCACCGCATTCCGAGTCGAAACCGCTCGTGTGCGAGAGCAGGTGCCTGATCCGCACGTCGGCTGGCCAGACGCCCGTCGAGTCCTCGACCTCGAGCAGGTCGAGGGCCAGTGTCGCCGTGAACGGCTTCGTGACCGACGCGACCCGGAACGTGGAACCCGGGTCGCAGCCGATCCCGACGGTTGCGACCTCGCCGCCGATCGAGGTGCCGATGGCCAGCGATGGCACGTCCCACGCGACGGCCGCCGCCTCGCAAGCCGCATGAAATGTCGGATCGAGCATGATCCGCTACCCTACTCAGCGACCCGGCCTCGGCCGTGCGCGTCCTTCCTTCGCGGCGTGCGGGGGCCCCGGGTGACCTACGACAGAGAGGTAGAGGGCATGCCCCTGACCAAGGAAGAGAAGCTGGAGCACGTTCAGAAGTTCGGCAAGCATGGCACTGACACGGGTTCGCCCGAGGTTCAGATCGCGATGCTGACCCAGCGCATCAACGAGCTGACCGAGCACCTGCGGACGCACAAGCACGATCACTACTCGCGCCGTGGACTGCTCAAGCTCGTCGGACGCCGCCGTCGCTTCCTGACGTACATGCAGCGGAAGAATCTCGAGGGCTATCGCGCCCTCATCAAGGAGCTCGGCCTGCGCCGCTAGCTCCGGAAGCCCAGAAGGGTGGACGTTTGAGCGAGCCCTGGTGAGGGGGCTGACTCAAACTTCCACCCTTCACCCGCACAGTGGAGGAATAGAAGATATGAGCATTGTCGAGGCCGAGCATCCCGCTGGGGTGCCTGTCTCTGTGTCCGTCGAAATCGGCGGCAAAGAGATCACGTTCGAAACGGGGAAGCTGGCCAAGCAGGCCGACGGCGCAGTCGTCGTCCGCTCGGGTGACACCGTCGTCCTAGGCACGGCCCAGGGCCGGACGGAGGCGCGCGAAGGCGCGGACTTCTTCCCACTCACCGTCGATGTCGAAGAGCGCATGTACGCCGCCGGGAAGATCCCGGGCGGCTTCTTCAAACGCGAAGGACGCCCGACCGAGCGCGCGATCCTGACCGCGCGCATGACCGACCGCCCCGTCCGGCCGCTCTGGCCGAAGGGCTACCGCAACGAGGTGCAGTGCGTGGCGACCGTCTTCTCGGCCGACATGGTCACCGCGCACGACATCCTGTGCATCAACGCGGTCTCCGCCGCACTGACGATCTCGCCCCTGCCGTTCCTCGGGCCGATTGGCGCCGTGCGGATGGCGATCGTCGAGGGCGACCTCGTGATCAACCCGACGCTCGAGCAGGCTCAGGGAGCCGATCTCGATCTGATCGTCGTCGGCACGAAGGACGGCCTGACGATGGTCGAGGCCGGCGCCAACCAGGTGCCGGAGGCGAAGCTCCTCGAAGCGCTCGAGATCGCCCACCGCGAGATCGTCAAGCTCTGCGAGGCGCAGGACTCACTCCGCGCGAAGCACGGGAAGCCGAAGTGGCTCGACCCGGCGACGACGGAGCGCCTCGAGGGAACGTACGGCCACGAGGTCTGGACACGCATCTCCGAGCAAGGCCTCCGCGAGGCGGCCTCGATCGTCGAGGAGATCGTTGCCAAGGAAGTCGGGCCTGCGTCCGACACCGTGACCCAGGAGAACGTCTCGAAGGAACTGCAAGTGCGTATGTCGCTCGCGCAGATCCTCGAGAAGCAGCGCTCCGTCGCGGTCGAGACCGTCGTCCGCGAGCAGTTCGAGACCGACCTGAAGGGCCTCACCGACGCCGAGCAGGATTCCAAGGAGCTCAAGTCGGCGAAGCGCAGCCTGCTCTTCGAGCGGATCACCGACACGGTGAACCTGCCGTTCCCGGTCGGCCCCGCCACCGTCGACGGCGAGCCGGTCGTCAAAGACGCGCTTACCAAGAGCTACGTCAAGAAGGCCTGCGAGGCGATCTACAAGAGCCTCGTCCGCCAGAAGATCGCCGTCGAGAAGCGGCGCCCGGACGGTCGCTCGGCGACCGAGATCCGGCCGATCGAGGTCGAGGTGTCGGTCATGCCGCGCACCCACGGCTCGGGACTCTTCACCCGCGGCCAGACGCAGATCATGTCGCTGCTGACGCTCGGCACCGCGAAGGAAGGCCAGCGGATCGACGACCTCTCACTCGAGCGGGATCGCCGCTTCATGCACCACTACAACTTCCCGCCCTACTCGGTCGGGGAGACGGGTCGCATGGGCTCGCCGAAGCGTCGCGACATCGGCCACGGCGCACTCGCCCAGCGTGCGCTCGAGGCCGTCTTGCCGCCGACGGAGGACTTCCCGTACACGATCCGCATCGTCTCGGAGACGCTCGAGTCGAACGGCTCGTCGTCGATGGGCTCGGTCTGCGGCTCGACTCTCGCGCTGATGGACGCCGGCGTGCCGATCAAGGCTCCGGTCTCCGGCATCGCGATGGGCCTCGTCAAGGAAGGCGACGAGTACGAGATCCTCACCGACATCCAGGGTGCGGAGGATCACCTCGGTGACATGGACTTCAAGGTCGCCGGTACCGCAGAGGGGATCACCGCCCTGCAGATGGACATCAAGATCACCGGCGTCAGCCGCGAGATCATGGAGAAGGCGCTCTCGCAGGCGAAGGACGCCCGGATCGCGATCCTCGGCAGGATGCAGACAGCTATCTCGGCGCCGCGTGAAGCGCTCGCCGAGCATGCACCCCGCATCTCGTCGATCCAGATCAACCCCGAGTTCATCGGCATGGTGATCGGCAAGGGCGGCGAGACCATTCGCTCCCTCGAGTCCGAGTACGAGGTGCAGATCGACATCGAGGAAGACGGGACGATCCTGGTCTACGCGACCGAGGGCACGAAGGGTGACGCCGCCATCGAGGCGATCCGGAACCTGACCAAGGAGCCCGAGGTCGGCGACGAGTACACCGGTCGCGTCGTCAAGACGACCGACTTCGGCGCGTTCGTCGAGCTCAAGAAGGGCACCGACGGCCTGCTGCACGTCTCGAACGTGGGGCCGGGCCGCGTCAACCACATCGAGGACGTCATCCAGCGCGGCGACGTCCTCGACGTGCTCGTGCAGGAAGTGGACAAGGCTCGCGGCCGCATCGGCCTGAAGCTCGTCCAGAAGCACGAGAACGGGTCGATGGTCTCGCCCGAGGAGCTCGTCGAGCGGGCGAAGGATGCCCCGCCACGCGAGCCTCGCGAAGACCGTGGCCCGCGCCGCGATGGTCGCGGCGGCCCGCGCGGGCCGCGCCGCGACCGCGAAGGCTCGCGTTCCGAGTAGCGGATAGTTAGCGTCGGGCGGCGTGCAGTTGCCCGACACGCTTTCCGACGGTGTGGTCGTCCTCCGGCAGATTCGGGAGGGCGACCGCGCCGTCGTGCTCGAGACGATGCGCGACCCGCTCGTGCAGCACTGGCTGAACATGCCCGCGGAGCCCGTTGATCGGGACTTCGACTCATTGCTGCGCATGATTCGCGACAGCCGGCGCGCCGGCAGCCGCTACGACTACGCCGTGACCGAGCGCGGCGTCGACACGTCGGTGGGAGCGGTGATCGCGTCGAGGCGGCATCGCGAGAACTACGAGGTCGCTTATCTCGCACACGCGTCGGGCCGCGGGCGCGGCCTGATCACGTGTGCCGTGACCCTGCTCTGCGACGCGTTGCTCGACGAAGGCGTCGAGCGCCTCGAGTTGCGCACGCACCCGCAGAACGAGGCATCGCAGCGGGTCGCACAGCGGTGCGGGTTCCAGCGCGAGGGAACCGAGCGGAAGTCGATCTGGCTGCATGGGAGCCGAGCCGACGCGATCGTCTGGTCGCGACTGCCCGAGGACCGCGTGTGACGGTCCACTCATTGCGTACGCGCACGCTGCTCGTGATCCCGATCCGGCTCCTGCTCGGCGTGGCCTGGCTGGTCGGTGCTCGTCTTGCCGGTTCGGGCAGCGGGCCTGCGCTACTCGCCTTCGTGGTCGGTGCGCTCGGGATCGCGTTCCTGATCTTCAACGACCCCCGAAGTCGGTTCGTCCAGGCCGACGTCGAGCCGCTCGCTCTTCCCACTGAAGCGAGCGTCGCCCCACGGTGGCGGCAAGCGCTCGGGGCGATGCTGCCGAGCACGGTCGGGGTCTCGATCCTGGCCGCGATCGCCGTCGCGACCCGACCGACACTGGCGGCGCTCCTCGGCGGCGTCAGCGCCGGCCTCGGGCTCGCCGCGCTGCTCGCCCTCTCGCGAATCGAACCAGGCCTCTACGCCGACCCGAAGAGCCACGTCATCTATCGAAGCTGAAAGCCGCGACTCGCGCCGAATCGCGGGTTCGACAGTCTCGCGCACTACGCTACGCGCGTGCAGGACTGGAGGCTGACCGAGCTCGACTCGGGAGAACGCGTCATCTCGGAGAGGCTCGATCACGTGCGCTCGGCTGCGGTCGGCTACTGGATCGGCGCCGGCTCCCGGGACGAGCAGGGCGACGAGGCCGGCGTGACGCACTTCATCGAGCATCTCCTGTTCAAAGGCAGCCAGCGCTTCAGCGCGCTCCAGATTGCGGAGATCTTCGACGGGCTCGGCGGCGAGCTGAACGCCGCCACCTCGCGCGAGCACACGCTCGTCTACGCGCGCGTCCCGGATCATCACCTCGCAATCGCGATGGACGTCATGGGTGACATGGTCTTTGCGCCCTCGTTCGCGGAGCTCGATTCCGAACGCGAGGTCGTGCTCGAGGAGATCGCGATGTACGAGGATGCTCCGCAGGAGCTCGTCCACGATCTGATCGCAGATGCGGTCTTCGCCGACCATCCGCTCGGCCGCCCGGTGATCGGGACGGCGGAGGTGATCTCGTCGATTCCCCGCGAGGCGATCTCGCGCTACCACGACACCATGTACGTCCCGGGCAACATCGTCGTCGCGGCTGCGGGCAACATCGAGCACGACGAGGTCGTCGAGCTCGTGTCCGCGGCGCTGGACGGCGCGCGCACGCGGCCCGCGGCCGGCCCGAACGTGCGGAGGCCGTTGGTGCAGGCGCCGCCCCCACGGTTGCGGTTCCACCGGAAGGACACCGAGCAGTACCACGTCTGTCTCGCGGCGCCTGGTATCTCGCGTTCGGACCGCCGACGCTTTGCGGCATCGCTCCTCGATGCGATCCTCGGTGGGTCGGCGTCGTCCGCCTCTTCCAGGAGATCCGCGAGAAACGCGGCATGGCGTATGCCGTTTACTCGTTCGTCTCGCAATACACCGACACGGGGCAGATCGGGATCTACCTCGGAACCCGCGAGGACAATCTCGGGGATGCCCTGACGATCGCGTCGGAGCAGATCGCCGACGTCGCCGCCGGCAACGTGCCCGAGGCAGAGCTCGAGCGCGCGAAGGAGAACCTGAAGGGACGGATCCTGCTCTCGATGGAGTCCACATCCACCCGCATGAACCGGCTTGGCAAGTCGCTGATCACGGACTCCGCGCTGCTGTCGCTCGACCAGATCGTCGCCGAAATCGACGCTGTCGACGCAGTGTCCGTGGCCGAGCTCGCCGCGACGCTCCTCGCCCCGGCCCGCCTGTCCGCGGCTTGCATCGGCCCGAACGAGGATCAGTTCCTCGAGGCGCTCCAGCGGATCGCGCCGACGCTCGGCAGAGCCGCATGAGGCTGCTTCTGAACGGCCGGAGCGGCAAGGTGGGAATGGTGCTCGCCCCGGCGCTCGAGGAGCACGGGCACGAGCTTGTCGACTCGCTGACGGCTGCGGAGGCGATGGTCGACTTCACCGCACCCGGGGCCGCGCTCGCGAATATCCAGGCTGCGGTCGCGGCGGGCGTCCCGTGCATCGTCGGCACGAGCGGCTGGGACACAGAAGCCGTGGCCGATGCGCCGGTCGCCGTGCTCTACGTGCCGAACTTCTCGCTCGGAGCCGTTCTGATGATGCGCTTCGCCGAACAGGCGGCCGCCTACTTCCCGCGCGCCGAGATCATCGAGTTGCATCACGAGACGAAACTCGATCAGCCGTCCGGAACCGCCCGCGCCACCGCCGACCGGCTGGGCGGGACTATCCCGATCCACTCGGTGCGGCTGCCGGGGCTCGTCGCACACCAGGAGATCCTGTTCGGAGGCACCGGCGAGTTGCTGACGATCCGCCACGACACGATGTCTCGCGAGGCTTTCACCGCCGGCGTCCTGCTGGCCCTCGACTGGTTGCTTCACCTGCCGCCGGGCCTCACAGTCGGCCTCGACGCATTGCTCTGACCGAGCTTCGCGAAGAGACGATTCAGATCGGTGAGACGACGCTCTCGCTGCTCCGGCCCGGTGTGCCCGAGGACCTGATCGATGAAGCAGCCTTCGCGGAGGAAGAGTTCCTGCCCTACTGGGCCGAGCTCTGGCCGGCCGCGCACTTACTCGTCGCTGCGCTCCCTCACGTCGCGGGTCTGAGCGTCGTCGAGCTCGGCTGCGGCCTCGGGCTGCCGTCGCTCGTCGCGGCTGCGCGCGGCGCCCGGGTGACCGCCACCGACTGGGCGGCCGACGCCGTCGACCTGTTGCGACGGAACGCCGCCCGAAACGGGCTCGAGCTCGACGCCGAGGTGCGCGACTGGCGACGGCCCTGGCCGGACCGGTTCGACCTGCTGCTCGCCGCGGACGTGCTGTATGAGCGGCGAAACGTCGAGCCGGTGCTCGAGCGGGTGCAGGAGCTGGCGCCGGCAGCGATCCTCGGGCTCGCCGGCCGACCGTACGAGGATCTGTTCCTCCGCCGGTGGCCGGGTGCGGTCGTGGAGGTCGCCGACCGCGTTCTCCGCCTCGAAGCTGCCTGAGCAGCGCGCGCGTAGAATCACCCCGGATGCTCGGCAACGTCTTGACCGCGATCGTGACGCCGTTCCACGAGGACGGGTCGATCGACTTCGACGCGTTCCAGAGGCTCGCGCGGCACCTAGTCGCGAACGGGTCCGACGGCGTGGTCGTCGCGGGCACGACCGGAGAGAGCCCGACGCTCTCCGACACCGAACGCCTCGATCTGTTCCGCGCCGCCCTCGAGGCCGTCGGCGAAGAGGCAACAGTCGTGGCAGGCACCGGCACCTACTCGACGGCGCATTCCGTTCAGCTCACCGAACAGGCGCACGAGCTCGGCGCCGACGGGTTCCTGGTCGTCACGCCGTACTACAGCAAGCCGCCGCAACGCGGCATCGTGGCTCACTTCGAAGCAATCGCGGCCGTGAGTGACCTCCCGGTCATCGTCTACAACATCCCGTCCCGGGTCGTGATCAACATCGAGCCCGAGACGATCAGCCGGCTCGCCGAGATCGAAACGGTCAGGGCGGTCAAGCAGGCGCACGACGACCTCGACCAGGCGCGTCACATCGTCGACACGGGCCTCGACCTCTATGCCGGCGACGACAATCTGGTGATGCCGTTCCTCGAGCTTGGCGGAGTTGGTGGCATCTGCGTCCACACCCACGTCGTCGGGCCTCAGGTCGCCGAGCTCGTCCAGGCGGCGCTTGGGGGCGACTTCGAGCGTGCGCGGGAGCTCGACAGCTCACTGGCAGCCGCCTACGACCTCCTCACGGTGCAGACGAACCCGATCGCGATCAAGGCGGCATTGACGCTTCTCGGCCACGCTGTCGGGGGACACCGGCTGCCGCTGGTCGCCGCGACCGAAGACGAAGTGGCGCGGGTCCGGAGCTGCCTCGAGCGGCTCGGCCTCCTCGTCACGGCCTAACCCGCCTACACTCAGGCCCCAATGGCAGACACATTGCGTGTGATCGCGCTCGGCGGACTGGGCGAGGTCGGCAAGAACATGACGGTCTACGAGTTCGGCGACGAACGGATCGTCGTCGACGCCGGGATGTCGTTCCCGCGAGACGAGCACCTCGGGGTCGACCTCATCCTTCCCGACTTCGGCTACCTCCGCGACAGCCCGCTGCGCGCGGTCGTCTTGACCCACGCGCACGAAGATCACGTGGGGGCGCTGCCGTACCTGATGCGCGAGGTCAAGGTTCCGGAGATCTGGGCGACGCGCCTGACGCTCGGTCTCGTCAAGTCGAAGCTCGACGAGCACGGGCTCCTGCGCGCCGCCGAATTGCGTGAAGCGGATCCGGAGGCCGGGGCGATCGACCTCGGCCCGTTCCGGATCGAGTTCATCCGCATGGCACATTCGGTTCCCGACGCTGTCGGCCTCGCGATCACGACCCCGGCGGGGCTGGTCTTCCACACCGGCGACTGGAAGCTCGACCACACGCCCGTCGACGGCCTGAAGACCGATGTCGGTCGGCTTGCAGAGCTCGGCAACCGCGGTGTCGACCTGCTCCTCGCCGACTCGACGAACGCGGAGCGTGCCGGCTTTACCCGTTCGGAGCGTGTCGTCGGCGAAGCATTCCGCCAGATCATTCCCGCACGTACCGGCCGCGTTCTCATCTCGAGCTTCGCGTCGAACATCCACCGGATGCAGCAGGCAATCGATGTCGCTGTCGACACCCGCCGCAAGGTGGTTGTGGTCGGCCGGTCGATGCGCCGCAACATGAATGTCGCGCGCAATCTCGGCTACGTCGAGGTGCCCGAGGCGATGCTCGTGAGGCCCGCGGATCTCGACAACATCCCGCCGCACGAACAGCTGATCATCTGCACCGGCTCGCAGGGCGAGCCGTTGTCTGCCCTCACCCGGATCGCCTACAACGACCATCCGGCGATCAAGGTCGAGCGCGGAGATACGGTCATCATCTCGGCCCGGCCCGTCCCTGGGAACGAGCTACGGGTTCACGACACGATCAATCGGCTGACCAAGAACGGCGCGGAGGTACTGCACGAGGAGAACGCAGACGTGCACGTCTCGGGTCATGCCCGCGCCGAAGAGCTGCGGACGCTGCTCTCGCTGATCCGGCCGAAGGCAATCATGCCGATCCACGGCGAGTACCGCATGCAGGCCGCGCACGCGCGCCTCGCACAGGACTCGGGTGTGCCCGCGAACGCGATCGTGGTGGTCGAGAACGGGGACGTCGTCGAGCTTACGAAGAGCGGGGTTCGCGTTGCCGGCAAGATCGAGGTGGGCGTGACGTTCGTCGACGGGCTCGGGATCGGCGACGTGTCGGATGTCGCCCTGCGAGACCGTCGACACATGTCGGAGGACGGCGTCCTGATCGTGGTCACGACGATCGCGGACGGCGGCGCCTCGCAGCCCGAGTTGATCACGCGCGGCTTTGCGGGCGACGAGGAGCTGCTCTCCGAGATGCGCGAGGAGGCACACGAGATCGTCCGCGACCTGCTCGCCGACGACATCCGTGAGATCAAGCTGGTGCAAGAGCACCTGCACGACGGGATCGGCCAGCTGATCTACGACCGGACGAGGCGCCGTCCGATGATCCTGCCCGTGGTGGTCGAGGTTTGACCTCGCTGGCCTCGCAGCCGGAATGGGCCGCCGTGATCGACGAGCACGCGGTCGAGGATGTGACCGCACGGCGCCTGGTCGGACAGCTGCTGGCCGTCGAGGTCGCGTCACTCGCGTTCTGCCGCCTGCTCGAGCGGTGGGCACGCGGCGATGCCGACCCCGGCACACCCGGCCGCCGCCAGGCGGCGCTGCGCCATGCCGCCGACCGGGTCGAGACCGCGCTCGCCGGGCTCGAACAGCCGCTCGGCCGCTATCTCCTGGAGCTCGAAGCAGGCTCGGCGGAAGGACGGTCATGGTTCGGCGAGCCGAGCCGCGCTGAACTCGTCGACTGGGAGCCCGTGCTCGACCGCGCAGGGGTCAAGGTCGCCGCCCATCGCGTCGCTGCGGCCTACCTCGAGCTCGCCGTGCTGGTTCGCGCGCTCGAAGGGCTCTCGTCGCAGGTGCGCTGGCACTCCGCCGTCGACCGCGGCTCGCTCTGGGCGGGCCTCTTCGACCTCCGCGAGAATCTGCTCGGCCGCGCGCTCGACGATCTCCGCGCGATCGCCGCCTGACACCCGTGCAGCTCACGGTCGTCGGGTCGATCAACCTCGACTTGGTCGCGCGGGTCGCGACGCTGCCGCGGCCCGGCGAGACGGTCTCCGGGACCACCTTCGGACGCTTCCCCGGCGGCAAGGGCGCGAACCAGGCCGTCGCGGCCGCGAGGCTCGGCGCCGAGGTGCGCATGATCGGCGCCGTCGGGAGCGACGTCCTCGCGGAGGAGGCACTGGCAGGCCTGCTCGCCGCCGGGGTCGAGCTGGAGGTCGAGCGAGGCGGGACGACCGGGGTCGCGTTGATCCTCGTCGCCGACGACGGCGAGAACCAGATCGTCGTCGTTCCAGGCGCGAACGCCGAGGTGCGTCCGCAGTCACCCGGCGGCGCGGTTCTCTGTCAGCTGGAGGTGCCCGACTCCGTCGTCGCGGCAGCAGCGGACGGCGCGAGCTTCTTCGCCCTCAACGCCGCGCCGGCGCGGCCAGTCGAGCTCGAGCCCGACCTGCTGATCGTCAACGAGCTCGAGCACGAAGTCGTCTCGCAGGGAAAGCTCGTAGCCGTCACCTACGGCGCGGCCGGCGCCGCGCTCTTCGAGAACGGTCGTGAGGTTGCGCGGGCCAAGCCGCCGCGCGTGGACGCCGTCGACGGCACGGCGGCCGGGGACTCGTTCGCGGCGTGCCTCGTGGTTTCTCTGCTCGAAAGACGATCTCGAGAAGACGCGCTCACTCGTGCCTGTGCCGCCGGTGCGATCGCGGCTTCCCGACACGGCGCACAACCGTCGCTGCCGAGCGCCGCCGAGGTGGAAGCGATTCTCGCCCGGTAGTGGCGCGCGTTTCGATCCCGGCGAGCATGGTAGGAAGTGGGGCATGACAGAGCTTCTACTGTTCCATCACGCACAGGGCCAGACGCCAGGATTTCTTGCCTTCGCAGATCACCTGCGAGCTGCAGGACACGTCGTTCATGCGCCCGACCTTTACGACGGCAAGACATTCGACGATCTCGACGCGGGCGTCAGCTACGCGAAGGAGGTCGGCTTCGGCACGATCGCCGAGCGCGGCCGTCACGCAGCGGCCGATCTCCCGGGCGAGCTCGTCTACGCCGGTTTCTCGCTCGGTGTCCTGCCGGCGCAGATGCTGGCGCAGACGAGACCCGGTTCAAAGGGAGCGCTCCTCTTTTCAGCGGCGTTCCCGGCCGCCGAGTTCGGCGGCGCCTGGCCGTCCGGGGTTCCGCTCCAGATCCACATGATGGAGGACGACGAGTGGGCCGAAGAGGATCTGCCGGCCGCACGCGAGCTGGTCGAGACGGCTGATGCGGAGTTGTTCCTCTACCCAGGCAACGGCCATCTGTTCGCCGACAACAGCCTTCCCGACTACGACGAGAGGGCTGCGACGTTGCTCGAGCAACGCGTGCTCGCATTCCTGAAAGACGCATGACTCCGACACCGGTCGTACTCGACTGCGACCCGGGCCACGACGACGCGATCGCGATCCTGCTTGCCTTGGCCTCGCCCGAGGTCGAGCTGGTCGCGGTCACGACCGTCTCGGGCAACCAGACGCTCGACAAGACGACGGCGAACGCGCTCAAGGTGCTGGAACTCGCCGGCCGCTCGGACATCCCTGTGTACGCAGGCGCCGACAGGCCATTCGTACGCGCGCGAGACGTCGCCGCCCACGTGCACGGTGAGTCGGGACTCGACGGGCCGGACCTGCCTGCGCCAACCGGGCAGGCACGGAGCCAGCACGCTGTCGATTTCCTCGCCGAGGAGCTCGGCCGGCGCGACGGCGAGCTGACGGTCGTCGCGACCGGTCCGTTGACGAACATCGGGCTGCTCTGCTCGCTCAACCCCACGGCACGCCCCAAACGGCTGATCCTGATGGGCGGAGCGATCGGGGAGGGGAACCGTACTCCTGCTGCTGAGTTCAACATCTGGGCCGACCCGGAAGCGGCACAGCGCGTGTTCACCGATGCGCTCGACACGACGATGGTCGGGCTCGATGTGACCCACCAGGCCCTGATCACCGACGACCACACCGAGCAGATGCGCGGCGCCGGCAAGGTAGGGAAGGTCGTCGCGGAGCTGATGGACTTCTACGCCCGCTTCCACAAGGCGCGCTACCCCGACCTGGCCGGCTCGCCGATGCACGACCCCGTCTGCATCGCGCACGTGGTCGACCCGACCCTCATGGACGTTCGCGACGCCTTCGTCGAGGTCGACTGCTCGGCGGGCCCGAGCTGGGGAAGGACCAACGTCGACTGGCGCGGCCGTGAGCATTTTGGCGCGCCGAATGCGAAGGTGGGTCTCGACATCGACGGCGCCCGCTTCGCGAATCTCGTCGTCTCGCGGATCAGCGCGCTCGGATGATCGTCTTCGCAGCGATCGCGCCGCATGGCGGGCAGGTGTTCGACGATCCGGAAGGACAGACGCGGAACGGCATGGAGGAGCTCGGTCGGAGGTTCGCCGCGGCGAGGCCGACCGCGGTGATCGTCTTGACGCCGCACGGCCTCTACGTCGACGACCACTTCGCCGTCGTCCGCTCGCTGCGGCTCGAGGGCGATGCGGCGCAATGGAGCGACTCGACCGAGCGGTACGAGGGACCGGGTGAGCCCGAGTTGGCCGCCGACTGCATCGCGGCGCTCCAGGAAGACGGTTTGCCCGCGCTCGGGATCACGTTCGGATCGACAGTCGCGGGCGCTTCGACGATGCCGCTCGACTGGGGCGCGATGATCCCTCTCTGGTTCATGCGTGCGCCTGCTGTCGTCGTAACTCCGTGCCGCGCGAGGCCGAACGGCGAGCACGTCCGCGCCGGGGCGGCGTTGAGCCGCGCGACCGGGCTGCGCAGGGTCGCGCTGATCGCGAGTGCCGACCACGGCCACGGCCACACTGCCGACGGCCCGTACGGGTTTGCCGCCGAGTCTGCACCGTACGACGCGCGCATCCAGGAGCTCGTCCGCGGCAATCGACTCGGTGAGCTCGAGGCGGAGGATCCGCAGTGGGCGGTGGCGGCGAAAGCCGACAGCTTCTGGCAGCTCCTGATGCTTCACGGCGCGATCGGCGAGGCGTTCGAGGTCGAGCTGCTCTCCTATGAAGTTCCGACTTACTTCGGGATGCTCACGGCCTCCTTCACCCGGAAGGACTGAGCAGGCCTAGCGCGAAGTGCCTCGCATGGCGCGCAAAAGGCGGGTTCACAAGACGTCCCCGAAAACACCGAGCCGCGTCAAGAAGCGCCGCGGCGGTAAGAAACCCCGCTCGCGTGGACGCGCGCATGAGCATCACTATCCCGAGCTGATCGGGCTCGCGCTCGGCGCCGTCGGGGTGTTCCTGGCGGCCGTGCTCTGGCTCGGCTTCAGCGGCGGACCGGTCGGCGACCTGGTGCAAGCGGGCGTCGGGGTCGCTGCGTTCATCGCCCCGCTGGTGCTGGTGCCGCTGGGCGCCTTGATGGTCGCGAAGAGCGAGTTGGTCGACGTTCGCCCGTTCCGGCTCGGGCTGGCGGTCGCGCTCGTCGGGCTGATGTTGACGCTCGGGACCGGGCACGGCGGCCTGCTCGGCGACGGGCTCGAGTCGCTCGTCTCCCTGGGGCTCGGAACGACCGGCGCCACCATTCTCGGCGTGCTGCTCACGCTCGCAGGCACGCTCTTCCTCACCGGGGCCAGCCTCGGCGCGATCGTGCGCCGCTCAGGGCACGCCGTCAAGCACGCGCACACCCGGGTGCGCGCCGCGCGTGAGGCGCACGAGCTCGAGCTGCAGAGCGAACCCGCCGCGAGGCAGGCGCTCGAGCCGCCGGTCGACGTGAAGCACGACTACCCCGATCTCGTCTCGGACACGGTCTCCGGCCCTGCGCCCGCGCTCTTCGTACGTGAGCCGGACCCGTTCGAGGAAGAGACCCACGAATCACAGGAGGCCCTGTTCGACCTGCCTCCGACCCCGGTCGCCGACTACCAGCTGCCCGACCGCAGCGTGCTGCACAAATCGAAGAGCGGGAGCGGACCGAACGCCGATGCCGGCCAGCGCGTTGCGGACGCGCTCGTCACGTGTCTTGCACACTTCGGCGTGCAGGCAACGGTGATCGGCCAGATCTCAGGCCCGCGCGTAACGCGGTATGAGCTGCAGCTCGCGCCCGGCACGAAGGTCGGGAAGGTCGCGAACCTGAAGGACGACTTGAGCTACGCCCTGGCGACGACCGAGATCCGGATCCTGGCCCCGATTCCCGGCAAGTCGGCGGTCGGTGTCGAAGTCCCGAACCTGAGCCCGAGCATCGTCACGCTCGGCGACATCTATGACGACCTGCCGCAGGCTGCGAGCCCGCTGTCGGTCTGGCTCGGCAAGGACATCTCGGGCGCCGCGGTCTGGGCCGACCTGGCACGGATGCCGCACATCCTGATCGCCGGCACCACCGGCTCGGGAAAGTCGGGTTGCATCAACGCGATCCTGACCTCGATCCTGCTGCGGGCCACACCGGACGAAGCGAGGCTCATCCTGATCGACCCGAAGCGGATCGAGCTCAACCACTACGAATCGATCCCGCACCTGCTCACGCCCGTCGTCTCCAGCCCGAAAGAGGCGAGCGCCGTCCTGCTCAACTGCGTCACGGAGATGGAGCGGCGCTACGAGCGCCTAAGCCAGGTTCGCGCGCGCAACCTCGCCGAGGCGAACCGTGCGTTCCGCAAGCGCGGCGAGGAAGAGCTTCCGTACCTCCTGGTCGTGATCGACGAGCTCGCCGACCTGATGATGGTCAGCCCGCAGGAGGTCGAGGACTCGATCATCCGGCTCGCGCAGAAGTCGCGCGCCGTCGGCATCCACCTGGTGCTCGCGACCCAGCGGCCCTCGGTCGACGTGATCACCGGCATGATCAAGGCGAACGTCCCGTCGCGGATCGCCTTCGCCGTCTCCTCGCAGACGGACTCGCGAGTGATCCTCGACTCGAACGGCGCCGAGAGCCTGCTCGGCCAGGGCGACATGCTCTTCAAGCCGCTCGGCACCTCGCGCCTGCAGCGCGTCCAGGGCGCCTTCGTGACCGAGGAGGAGATCGCGCTGATCGTCGAGCAGACCCGAACCCAGCGCGAGCAGGTGGTCGACGAGAGCTTCCTCGAGCTGCCTCAGGTCTTCGCCGACGAGAGCGATTCCGACGACGGCGAGTTCGACCCGGACGAGGATCCGCTGCTCGACAAGGCGATCGAGGTCGTCGTCACTGCCCAGACCGCCAGCGTCTCGCTGCTCCAGCGCCGGCTCCGGGTCGGCTACACCCGTGCGGGCCGCCTGGTCGACATGCTGGAGCGCCGGGGCATCATCTCGCCCTACGAGGGCTCGAAGCCGCGCCGTGTGCTGATCTCCGAGCACGAGCTCGAGCGCGTGGCCGTCGCCCCATCCGACTAGCTTTTCCAGACGGCGCTACTCTTTCGGCGCTGCCGGACCGGGAGTAGGATCGACCGGTCTTACTGGCCCCCTGTGACAATGAGGAGGATGGGTGAAGTTTTCACGTTGGATTGCGCTGGCCGGGGTCGTTGCCCTCGCGGTCGTGGTCACGTCGGCCGCGTTTGGCGGCAGTTCGTCGTCAACGGCCAAGAAGGCATCGTTCACTGCTGCACTGGTGAGCGACATCGGGAAGTTCACCGATAAGGGCTTCAACCAGAACCAGCTTCTGGGTCTCAACAAGGCGAAGTCGAGTCTCGGAGTCTCGGTGCTGCCGCTCCAGTCGAACTCGACGAGCGACTACGCCCCGAACTTCAACACGGCGATCCGCAAGGGCGCGAAGCTCATCGTCGCAGCAGGCTTCCTGCTCGCGCCGACCGAGGCGACGTACGCGAAGAAGTTCCCGAGGGTCAAGTTCGCGATCACCGACTACACGGTGCACACCGCGCCGTTCGCCAACAAGAAGGGCAAGGTCCTGCCGGCGTACAAGAACGTCGAGGGCTTGACCTACAACGCGAACGAGTCCGGTTGCCTCGTCGGCGTCCTCGCCGCGAAGCAGGCACTCAAGATGGGCGGGAGGGCAGTCGGCGCAGTCGGCGGCCTCAAGATCCCGCCGGTCGACATCTGGATCGCGGGCTACAAGTTCTGCGTCCACAAGATCTCCCCGTTGATGAAGGTGATCGTTCAGTACTCGAACGACTTCGTCGCGACGGACAAGTGCCAGACGGTTGCCCAGAACGAGATCGGCCAGGGCGCCAAGGTGCTCTTCCAGGTCGCCGGTGGTTGTGGTCTCGGCACGCTCAAGGCGGCCGATGACGCGCACCTCTGGGGGATCGGCGTCGACGTCGATCAATACAAGGATGCGAAGCGCGTCCTGACGAGCGGCGTCAAGCGCGTCGACAACGGCGTCTACGCGGCGATCCAGCAGGCGAAGGCCGGCAGGTTCCAGGGTGGTTCGGACTTGGTGTTCAACCTGAAGAACCGCGGCATGGGCATCGGCAGGATCAGCCCGTCCGTTCCGAAGGCGTGGATCACGCTGATGAACACCTACAAGAAGAACATCATCTCCGGAAAGCTGAAGGTTCCGACCGGCCTGTAACTCGGCGCCCGATAGCAACGATCGCTGAAAGGGCGGGCCAATGTGCCCGCCCTTTCAGCGAGCGGGACGGTCATCTAGGATCGCTGGCCTGTGCCCGACGTACCCGTCCTCGAGATGCGTGGGATCCGGAAGGTGTTTCCAGGCGTCGTCGCAAATGATGATGTCGGGTTCGACGTTCGCACAGGAGAAGTGCACGCGCTCCTCGGTGAGAACGGCGCCGGGAAGTCGACGCTGATGAACATCCTGTACGGCCTCTACCGGCCCGACGGGGGCGAGATCCTGCTGCACGGCAAACCGGTGACATTCAACTCTGCTCGCGATGCGATCGAGGCCGGGATCGGGATGGTGCACCAGCACTTCATGCTCATCCCGGTGATGACGGTGGCCGAGAACATCGTCCTCGGAGTCGAGCCGCACAACGGTCCGTTCCTCGACGAGCGCGGAGCCGAGCGCCGTGTTCGCGAGCTCTCCGAGCGCTTCGGGCTCGCGGTCGAGCCCGGCGCACTCGTCAGCGACATCACCGTCGGTCAGGAGCAACGTGTCGAGATCTTGAAGGCGCTGTACCGAGGCGCCGACATCCTGATCCTCGACGAGCCGACCGCCGTGCTCACGCCGCAGGAAGCGGGCGAGCTATTCGAGATCGTGAACAGCCTCAAGGCCGACGGAAAATCGATCATCTTCATCACGCACAAGCTGAACGAGGTGCTCGAGATCGCCGACCGCATCACAGTGTTGCGGCGAGGCAAGACGATCGAGACGGTGCCACGCGAGGGCGCCACCGAGGCGTCGCTCGCGAAGGCGATGGTCGGACGGGAGGTGCTGCTTCGGATCGAGAAGTCGCCTGCGCAGCCCGGTGACGTGCTGCTCTCGGTCGACGACCTGCACGTGCGAGACGAGCGCGGGATCGAGAAGGTGCGCGGCATCTCGTTCGAGGTGCGCGCCGGTGAGATTGTCGGCATCGCGGGCGTCGACGGGAACGGTCAGACCGAGCTGATCGACGCGATCACGGGCCTGCAGCGGATCGAGAGCGGGACGGTTCGCGTCGCCGGGCGTGAGCTCAAGAACGCGAGCGCCCGCCAGATGCTCGATGCCGGCGTCGGGCACATCCCCGAGGACCGGCAGCGGCGCGGGCTCGTGCTCGAGTTCTCGATCGCCGAGAACATCGCCCTCCACGACTACGCCAAGCCGCCCGACGCGAAATGGGGCTGGCTGTTCCCGAAGCGGCTGATCGAGAATGCGACGCGGTTGATCAAGGAGTTCGACGTCCGGGGCGGCGGCGCACTGACCCGGGCAGGCGGGCTTTCCGGCGGCAACCAGCAGAAGGTCGTCGTCGGCCGCGAGATCGCACGCGATCCGCAGGTGCTGATCGCAGCGCAGCCGACCCGTGGGATCGACGTCGGCGCGATCGAGTATCTGCACCAGCGCCTGGTCACCGAGCGGGACGAGGGACGCGCGATCCTCTTGATCTCGCTCGAGCTCGACGAGGTGATGTCCCTCGCAGACCGGATCCTCGTCATCTACGAGGGCGAGATCGTCGGCGATCACACGGGCGACGTTTCCGAGGAGGAGATCGGGCTCGAGATGCTCGGTGGCGGCGGAGAGGAGGAGGCGGCATGAGCGAGGCCGCGAACATCCCGCCCGAGACCCCCGAAGAGGCGTCGCGTACGGGCACGCTCGCGGCGAGGATCGCGCTCAAGCAGAGGGCCGGCGGGATCGCCGTGCCCGCGCTCACGGCGGCGGTCGCCTTCCTGATCGGCGGCATGGTCGTCGCCGCGACCGGCCACAACCCGCTGCTCGCCTACCGCGACATCTTCAACGGTGCCGGGCTCAACTGGTTCTTCCATCCGACGACAGATCTCGTCAACACGTCGGCCTACAACCTCACCCAGACCCTCCTGCAGACGACCACCCTGATCCTGACCGGGCTCGCGGTCGCGTTCGCGTTCCGCTGCGGGATGTTCAACATCGGCGGTCAGGGCCAGTACTTCATCGGCCTCTATGTCGCGAACTGGATCGGCTCCCAGTTCGCGTCGATGAGCCCGCTGCCGCACATCGTGCTTGCAGTCGGGGCAGCGACGCTCGCCGGAGCGGCCTGGGCCGGCATCGCCGGAGCCCTGAAGGCGACCGTCGGTGCGCACGAGGTGATCACGACGATCATGCTCAACTGGATCGCGATCTGGATGGGGGAGTGGCTGTTCGGAGACGGCGGGCCGCTGCAGAACTCGGCGAACAAAACCGTCCCGATCTCGAACGATGTCGCAGCGAGCGCACGTCTCCCGGTGTTCTGGGGCGAACAGGAATTGCAGGGTCTGCACATCGGCTTCTTCATCGCGCTGCTCGCGCTCGTTGTCTTCTGGCTCGTCCTGAACCGGACGACGCTCGGCTACGAGGTACGCGCGGTCGGCTTCAACCCGGATGCAGCTGCGTACGGGGGCATCGGCGTCCGCAAGAACTTGATTCGAGCGATGGCGATCTCGGGCGCGTTCGCCGGGCTCGCAGGTGCTCTCGACATGACCGGCTACCAGTACCACTACGGCGTTTCCGACATCCCGGTCAGCTCGGTGGGCTTCCTTGGCATCGCCGTCGCACTGCTCGGACGGAACACAGCCGTCGGCGTGGGGCTCGGGGCACTGCTGTTCGGCGGCCTGCTCTTCGGCACCACGCACGGGCTGTCCTCGGGCGTGATCCAGCCCGAGCTCGCCGGCAACCTGACGTCGATCATCCAAGGGCTGATTGTGTTGTTCGTCGGCGCGGACGTGCTGATCCTCTATGTCTGGAACTCACGCAGGAAGCTCCGGATCCGAGCCGGCGCGGCGAGATCGTCGACGTGAGCGACGTAGCGGCACGCCTGGAGAACCCGATCAGCGCTCGCCTGCGCGATCCCGCCGTGATGGGCTACTCGGGCCTCGTCCTCGGTGTGCTCGCCGCGTTCCTCGGCATTCCGCCAATCGAAGCGCGCACGGTGACGTGGTCGGTGATCGTCGGGATCGCCGCGTGCGCGCTCGGGACGTTCACGATCACGCGAGGGCGTAAACGCCTCGGGATCGGCGCGGTCGTCGCCGGGCTCACCGGAATCGGCCTCGGCATTCTCGCGACTCGGTCCGGCGTCGGCAACCTCGAAGCGGTCTTCAACGCGTCACTGATCGCCCAGACGCTCGCCTTCTCGACCCCGCTCGTCTTCGCCGCGATCGGCGGCATGTTCTCCGAGCGCAGCGGCGTCGTGAACATCGGCCTCGAGGGGATGATGCTGATGGGCGCCTTCTGGGGTATCTACGGCGCCGACAAGGGCGGGTCATGGGTGGTCGGGATCCTCGTGGGCATGCTCGTCGGCGGGCTGCTTTCATTGATCTACGGGTTCTTTGCGATTCACCTTCGCGCGGACCAGATCGTCGGCGGCACCGCCGTGAACTTCCTCGCACTCGGAATCACCGGCTATTTCTTCTTCCAGCTCTACCACGGCAGCTACGTGCCGCAAGGCGTCTCGACCATCCCGAACGTCAAGATCCCGGGCGTCTCCGGCTGGCAGTTCCTCGGCCCGGCCGTCGGGAACCTCAGTCTGATGATCTGGGCGAGCTTCTTGCTCGTGATCGTCTCGTACTTCGTCGTCTTCAGAACCCCGATCGGCCTGCGGATCCGGGCCTGCGGGGAGCATCCCCGGGCGGCCGATACCGTCGGCATCAACGTCTACGCCGTTCGCTACGGCGCGGTGACGCTTTCGGGAATGCTCGCCGCTGCAGGCGGCGTCTACCTCTCCGACGGCTTCGGGGGCGGAGCCTTCACGGACAACATGACTGCAGGACGCGGGTTCATCGCTCTCGCAGCAATGATCTTCGGCAACTGGCGGCCCGCAGGCGCTTTCGCCGCGGCGATCCTGTTCGGCCTGTCGACCGCGATCGCCCTGCGCCTCCAGGTCTACTCCGCCTCCGCGTCGACGCTGTTCAACGTGCTCCCATACGTGTTGACGCTGATTGCGGTGGCAGGCGTGATCGGCCGGACCGTCGCACCGGCCGCTGATGGCAAGCCGTACAAGAAGCAATAGCGGCGCGAGCCGCCGTCGACTGGCCATGGCCGTCGTGGCGGGGTCGCTCGCCGGCGCGATCGCCGTCTCACTGGCCGCGGCTCGGGCCGAGCCCGCGTTCACCGCCTGCCTGGTAACCGGTGATCGCAGCCCCAGCCTCAGCAACACACCGCTCTCAGAGCTCGCTTGGGCGGGTGTGCAGGCAGCCGAGCAGCAAGGCGTGCGCGGACGCGTCGTTCGGTCGGCGCGGGCGGCGGACGACCTGGCGAGTCTCCGGGCGTGCGTGCTCGCCCGAGCAGACGTCACGATTGGCGTCGGGTACCTGATCGCCGGGCCGATGAATCGGATCGCGACCGAGTTTCCGAGCCGGAAGTTCGTGATCGTCGACGTCGGCGTCACCGCGCTCGCGAGCCGCCCGGCAAACGTCCAGGGCATTCTGTTCAAGGCTCAGGAGGCTGGCTATATCGTCGGCTACGCCGCCGGCCTCTGGGCGAAGGCACGAGGCGCGGCCGCTGTCGGCTCGGTCGGCGGTCTGAAGATTCCGCCGGTCGATAGCTACATCGCCGGCTTTCAAGCCGGCGCAAAGCGCGCGGATCCGGGAATCAAGACGCTGAACAACTACTCGCAGAGCTTCACCGACGAGTCGAAGTGCAGTCGCGTTGCGCTTTCGCAGATCGCACACGGCTCGGTGGTCGAGTTCCAGATCGCCGGTCGTTGCGGCCTCGGTGTCCTGCGGACGGCGCACGCGAAACACGTGTTTGCGATCGGCGCCGATACCGGACAGGGCACGGGGCGACCTTGGGTGATGACAAGCGCCCTCAAACGGGTTGACGTCGCGGTGCTGTCGGCAATTCTCTCCGCCCGCAACGGGTTGCTCGAAACGGGCGTCAACGACGTCTTCGGCGCGCGCCGCGGCGCGGTCGGATACGCAGCCTGGAGCCCGCTCGTGCCGGTGGCGATCCGGTCGGCGGTCGCGCGGATGTATCAACGGCTCCAAGCCGGCGCGATTCCGCGTATCCCGGCGACGATCGACTAGATGCGTCCTCCCGCGCTCTTCGCCTTGACGGCCGCGATCCTCATCGTCGCGTCCCTGTGCGCCGGCTGCGGTACGACGACGGCCAAAACCAAGACCGACGCGGTGCGACCGACAACGCCGCCGGCGCTCCGAGTCGGCGTCGTCGGCCCGCTCACCGTCTCGGTCCCGCGCGTTGCTGTGACGCGAGGCAGTCTGGCGGCGGTGCAACGGCTGCCGTTCGTGCTCGCCGCGGCGGGCACCGTCAGCAACCGTGCGATCTCCGGCGTCGCCGCCGCGAACCCAGGCAGTCACTTCGCCCTTGTCGGCGGCTCGGTCAAGCAGGTCAAGCAGCCGAACCTCGTCGGGATCGTCTTTCGCGAGACGCAGGCCGCACAGCTCGGCGGGCTGCTCGCCGGCTACGCCGCGGCAGCCGACGGGGTTGTGCAGCCTCCCGTCGCCTGGGTCGGGCCGGCGAGCCTCGATCTCGTCCGATCGTTCACACACGGCGTCCATCAGGTCGCCGGGGGCGTCACCGTGCTCGTCGACCGCTCTCCCGCTACTCCCGCGGCCTGCAAGGAGTCAGCTCTGGCGGCGTTCCTGCGCGGCGCTGTCGTCGTCATGGCGCGCCACGGGCTCTGCGCTGCAGCCGCGGCTGCCGCCGCCGCGGAGCAAAACCGGATCGCCTGCGCCGTGGCCGATTTCGAGCTACCGGGCGCGGCGGTCGAGACTGTCGTCAGGTCAGCCGTCAGCGGCTCGTATTCCGGTGGCGAAGACGTGATCTTCGGGTTCGCGACCGGGGCGATCGGCGTCAGGCGGCTCGACCCTCGCGTACCGGCCGCCGTGGCTGTGCGAGTGCGCAGCGCAGCCCAGGCACTGTCGGCGGGCCGACGCCCAGCAATCGACTAGCGTCCCGAATCGTGGCGACCGACGAGCTCGACCAGGCGGGCGCACCGCAGCCGCCCGAACGGGTCGGCTCGAGGCTCGCCGCTGCGTTCTCCCCGGTCGTGACGACCATGGTCGCGTTCCTGGTCGGCGGCCTCGTCGTCGGCCTGACCGGCAAGAACCCGCTCCGGGTCTATTCGGCGATCTTCACCGGTACCGGCCTGAACTGGTTCTTCCACCTCGGCAACCATTCGGTGCGGGCTCCGTTCTTGACCCAGAAGATCTGGTTTCCGTGGGATACCGCCTCGGTCGCCGCGGAGAACCTGCAGCAGACGCTGCTCCTGACGACTCCGATCATCCTGACGGGGCTCGCTGTCGCGTTCGCGTTTCGCTGCGGCCTCTTCAACATCGGCGGACAGGGCCAGTACCTCGTCGGCTCCTACGTCGCAGTCTGGCTCGGCTCGTCGTTCGCCGACCTGAGCCCGTTCCTTCACGTGACGGCCTGCCTCGTCGTGGGTGCGCTCGCAGGCGGCCTCTACGCGGGGATCGCGGGAATCTTGAAAGCCACGGTCGGTGCCCACGAGGTGATCACGACGATCATGCTGAACTGGATCGCGGTCTGGGTTGGCTCCTACCTGTTCGGTCAAGGAGGCCCGCTACAGAGCTCGACGCAGGCGTCGATTCCGGTCTCGGACGACATCGTCGAAGGGGCCAAGCTCCCGGTGTTCTGGGGCCTGCGGCTGCTGCAGGGGCTCTCGATCGGGATCTTCATCGCCCTCGCGATGCTCGTCGTCTACTGGGTGATCATCAACCGGACGACGCTCGGGTTCTCAGTGCGGGCCGTTGGCCATAACCCCGAGGCGGCGCGGTACGCCGGCATCTCGGTGGCCCGGAGCACGTTTGTCGCGATGGCAATCGCCGGTGGCCTGGCAGGACTGGCCGGCGCTCTCGACGTGACCGGTTGGGAGTTCCGAATCGGCCCTTCCGACATCACGATCAGCACGATCGGGTTCATCGGCATCGCGGCCGCCTTGCTCGGCCGCTCGACCGCCCTTGGTGTCGGCGCCGCATCGCTCCTGTTCGGGGCGCTGATCAACGGCACCGCGAGCAGGCATCTCGACCCGACGGTCTTTCAGCCCGAGCTCGCCACCAACCTCGCGACGATCATCCAGGGGCTCGTGATCCTCTTCGTCGGCCTCAACCTCGCCGGGCTGTGGGCCTGGCTGACCCGATGGCGAAGCACGTGAGGGCGGCGCTCAACGGGCCGCGGGCGGTCGGAATCGCCGGGATCGTTCTCGGGGCGCTCGCGTTTTGGCTCGCCCTGCCGCCGCTCGCTTCGCGCACCGCCGCGCTGCCCGTCGTCGTCGGCATCTTCGCGATCGCAGCGGGGATCTGGGCCTGGGCCCGCCAGGAGCGTCGCGCCGGCGGCGGCGCGATCGCCGCCGGTGGGCTCGGAATGGCCCTCGGGCTTCTCGCCACGCGCTCGTCGACGACCCACCTCGATCAGGTTGTCGTCTGGAGCGCGCTCGGCGCCTCGACGCTGCGCTACGCGACGCCGCTCGTCTACGCCGCGATCGGCGGCCTCTTCTGCGAACGGAGCGGAGTCGTCAACGTCGCCCTCGAGGGAATGCTGCTGACGGGAGCGTTCTTCGGCATCTGGGGCGCCGTCTGGTCGCACAGCTGGGCGGGCTCGGCTGCCTGGGTCGTCGGACTGGCCACCGCCGTCCTGGCCGGGATGGCGCTCGCCGCGATCCACGCGCTCTGGGCGATCGTCTTCAAGGTCGACCAGATCATCTCGGGCACCGCGATCAACTTCCTGGCGCTAGGTATCGACCGGCTACCTGTTCATCGCCAAGTACGGCGACAACGGCACGCCGGGAAACGTCTCCGACTACGGGATCCCCGATGTGCACATCCGGTTGATCTCGAACTGGTATTTCGTCGGCCCGATCTTCGGCCAGCTGAACCTGATGATCTGGCTGTCGCTCGTCTTGCTGATCGGGACCTATTTCATCGTCTTCCGGACTCCGTACGGCCTTCGCCTACGCGCGGTCGGCGAGCATCCGCGAGCCGCGGACACGGTCGGGATCTCCGTCTATAGAGTTCGCGCCGGCGCGGTGATCGCGTCGGGGGGGATCGCGGCACTCGGTGGCGCGTATCTCTCGATCGGCTTCCTGCATTCGTTCACCCAAGGGATGACAAACGGCATCGGCTTCATCGGACTTGCCGCGCTCATTTTCGGAAAGTGGCGCCCGTTCCCGACCTGGGGCGCGACGCTGCTCTTCGGATTCTCGAGCGCGCTCGCGGGCCAGTTGCCGACCGGGTACGGCGCCGAGTGGGGGACACTCTTCCAGGCGCTCCCGTACGTCCTCACCCTCGTCGCAGTAGCGGGCGTGATCGGTCGCTCAACCGGGCCTGCCGCCGCGGGCAGGGCGTATGTCAAGCAGTAAGCGGCCCGCCCGCCTCGCCGTCGTGCTCGGCGTGCTGGCCGTGATCGCGATCCCGGGTGCCGTCGCCGTCTCCCAGTACTTCGCCAGCGTCAGCTTGCTCCAGTCGCTCTACGTCGGCGCGCCTGCTTCTGTGGCCCTCGGTCTGATCGCGTCCTTCGCCTCGAGGCGATCTCGACAGGCGGCAACCCGGAGCATCAAGCCTGGCGGCGCCGGCCCGGTCCGGCTCGGTCGGATCGCAGCCTGGGCGGGCCTCTACGTCGGGATCACCGCAGCGCTCGCACTCGGCGTCTACGGCGTGCTGGTCTGGGCTCAATAGCGCCGCTACCCTTAGCGAGCCGTGTTCGAGATTGGTAACAGCCTCCGCGAAGCTCGCATGCGCCGCGGCGTCGATTTCGCCCAGGCCGAAGCGGCGATCAAGATTCGCGTCAAGTATCTGAAGGCGCTCGAGGACGACCAGTTCGAGCTCCTGCCGGCAGAGACGTACGTGAAGGGCTTCCTGCGGACGTACGCGGAGTACCTCGGCCTCGATGGACAGCTCTACGTCGACGAGTTCAACTCGAGATTCGTAGCCGGTGAAGACCAGGAAGCCCGTCGATCCCAGGCTCGCCGCTCGACGGCGCGCCCGCAGCGGCGAAACCGCCGCGCCGAGACGACGATCGTTCTGTTCGCGCTCGCGGCGATCGCGGTGTTCACGGTGATCGTGATCTCGGCGTGGACCACGAGCGACAACAAGCCTGGCGCGGTCACGCACCCGAAGACGCCGCAGGCGCCGCGCGTGGTGCCGGCACTGCTCAGCGTCACAGCGCTGCGCGGGTCCACGCACCTGACGGTTCGTGCGATGTCCGCGACCGGGGCCGTCAGGTACGACGGGACGGTGCAGCAGGGTGACAGCACGGTCGCGATCCGCGGCAGGCAGCTGTGGGTCACGATCGACTCGCCCGAGAACGTCCGCATCGAGGTTCGCGGCAAGCTGGTGCATGTGCCCGGGCTGCGGCCTCGTGTGATCATCGTCACGGCCACCGGTTGGCATCCCGCCCGCGCGTAGCGATCGTCGCGTCGGGCTCGGAGCTCGTCCGCGGCGACCGGTACGACCGAAACGGGCCGTTTCTCGCCGCCTCTCTCCTGCGGCTCGGGCTGGAGCCAACGCGAATCACCGTAGTCGGGGACGACCCCGCCGATCTGCAGACCGCCCTGGCTGACGGCCTCGGCGAGGATTTGCTCGTCGTCTCGGGCGGACTCGGTCCTACGCACGACGACCGCACGATCGAACTGCTTGCGACGGCCGCCGGCGTCGGCGTGCACGTCGAGGAGCCGCTGCGAGCTGCGATCCAAGAGCGCTCCCGGTTGATTGCAGCGCGTCTGAACCGGCCTTACGGCGACTTCGCCGACGGCGTTGACGAAGCAGGCGACGATTCCGGACGGCGCGCTCTGGATCGGGCTCGTCGGCACTGCTCCCGCGGTTGTGCTCGACACCGGCGGCTGCGTCGCGGTGGCGCTGCCAGGCCCGCCCCGCGAGCTGCAGGAGCTCTGGCCGCGCGTCCTCGAGGCCGAGCCGCTTCGTCGGGTGCTCCGCCGCTCGCGTGTCCCCGAGCGACGCGTCCTTCGCTTCTACGGCGTCTCGGAGTCTGCGATCGCTCGCTCGCTCGCGGCCGCCGGGGGTGACGGCGGCGGAGTGGACGTGACGATCTGCGCCCGCGACTTCGAGTTGCACGTCGACCTCTTCGTCGAGGACGGCGGCGAAGAGCGCGCCACGGCGATCGAACAGCAGATGATTGCGGACGCCGGACGGTTCCTGTTCGCGGAGCGCGAGGTCGAGACCGCGGAGCTGGTGCTGGAGTTGCTGCGGGAGCGCGGCCTCACGCTCGCCACCGCCGAGTCGTGCACCGGCGGCCTCGTCGGCGGCCGGTTGACCGATGTCCCCGGATCGAGCGACGTTTTCGTCGGCGGCGCGATCGTCTACTCGAATGGGGCCAAGGAGACATCGCTCGGCGTTCCGGCAGCCGTGATCGCCGAGCACGGGGCGGTCTCGGCGGAGGTCGCGGCCGCAATGGCGCAGGGCGCGAGAGAACGGCTCGGCGCCGACGTCGCGGTCGCCGTCACCGGCATCGCGGGACCGGGTGGCGGTACGGCCGACAAGCCGGTCGGGCTCGTCTTCGTGCATGCGGCGGGGCCGATGGGAGAGCTTGCCCATCGCCTTGATTTCCCGGGCGACCGCGAGACCATTCGCGGCCGCGCAACGGTCTCGGCGCTCCACGTCGCACGGCGTTTGTTGACGGAGTTGTGACAGACACGTCACACGCGAGCCTCTAGCGTGGCGGGCGGTGACCAGATCCGCCTTTTCTGCGCACTCCAGTTGCCCGACGACGCCGTCAGGAGACTCGCTACATGGCAAGCGGTGTATATCCAGCGGGGCAGGATCGTGCCCGCCGAGCACCTGCACCTCACGCTCGCCTTTCTCGGCTCCCGCGCCCGCGGTGACGTGGCGCCGATCGCCGGCGAGCTCGTCGCGGCGGCAGCCGAAGCGGCGCCCGTGCGATTGGCGGCGCGGCGCTACCGTGAGACGGCCGGGGTGGGGATGATCGTTTTCGACGATCTCGACGGCAGCGGCGCGCAGCTCGCGGCCGGCCTCGCCCTGCGGCTCGAAGCTCGCGGCTTCCACCGCCGCGAGCGAAGGCCCTGGCTGCCCCACGTGACCATCACCCGATTCCGCGAGCGCCCCCGGCTCTCCCCGCCGCTGCCCGAGCTCGGCGAGGTGCGTGCTGTCCGGGCCGCCCTCTACTCTTCGACGTTGCGGCCCACTGGGGCGCGCTACGACGTACTCGAAACGGTCGCCCTAGGAGGTCGGTAGACAGTGGATCGCGACGACGCACTCGACACGGTTCTGGGACAAATCGAGCGCCAGTTCGGCAAGGGCGCCGTGATGAAGATGAACGATCAGGCCCAGGTCGCGATCGGCGCCATCTCCACGGGCTCGCTCTCGCTCGACGTCGCCCTCGGCGTCGGCGGTCTGCCGCGCGGGCGCGTGGTTGAGGTGTTCGGCCCGGAGTCGTCGGGCAAGACGACCCTCGTCTACCACGTGATCGCCGAGGCCCAACGCCGCGGTGGGATCTGCGCCTTCATCGACGCAGAGCATGCGATGGATCCGGCGTACGCCAAGCGCATCGGCGTGAACATCGACGAGTTGCTCGTCTCCCAGCCCGACACCGGCGAGCAGGCGCTCGAGATCTGCGAGCTGCTCGTCCGGTCGGGAGCGCTCGACGTGGTCGCGATCGACTCGGTCGCGGCGCTGACCCCGAAGGCCGAGATCGAGGGCGAGATGGGCGACTCGCACGTCGGTCTGCAGGCCCGGCTGATGTCGCAGGCGCTGCGCAAGCTCGCCGGGACGCTCAACCGCACCGACACGATCTGCCTGTTCACGAACCAGCTGCGGGAGAAGATCGGCGTCATGTTCGGCAGCCCCGAGACGACGAGCGGCGGCCGCGCGCTTCGCTTCTACGCCTCGGTGCGCCTCGACATTCGCCGCATCGAGACGCTGAAGGAAGGCGTCGAGGCGATCGGCAACCGCGTCCGGGTGAAGGTCGTCAAGAACAAGGTCGCGCCGCCGTTCAAGCAGGCGGAGTTCGACATCATCTACGGTGACGGCATCTCCTGGGAGGGCACGGTGCTCGAGACCGGGCTCGACCGGAAGGTCGTCCAGAAATCGGGCTCGTACTTCTCGTTCGGCGACGAGCGGCTCGGCCAGGGCCGCCAGAATGCGACCGGCTTCCTCAAAGAGCACCCGGACATCGTTCAGGCGATCCTGCATGCGATCCAGGCGCAGGCCCCTGAAGGCCAGGTGATCTCGGCCCGGCTCCTGCCGCAGGTCGCCACGGGCGACGAGATGGCGCACAGTGACAAGAAAGAGAGCAACGAGAAGGCGGGCGCGGCCGCAGCCCGTTGACCAAGCACGACTCTACCGCCGATCCGATCGAGATCGCAGCGCGCTCGCTGCGCCACCACGACCGGTCCCGCTCTGAGCTCGACGAGCGGCTCGCGAAGGCGGGAGTCGGTGAGGCCGACCGGGCCGAGGCACTCGATCGGCTCGAACAGGTCGGCTATGTCGACGACGGCCGCTACGCGGCGAGCCGGGCCGAGGCACTTGCTGCCCGAGGGCAGGGCGATGCCGCGATCCGGTTCGACCTCCGCGGCCGGGGGCTCGATACCGATGCGGTCGACGCGGCGCTCGCAACGCTTGCGCCCGAGGCAGAGCGGGCCGCCGAGCTCGCCGATCGGCTCGGGAGATCGGCGAAAACGGCCGCGCGCCTACGGCGAAAGGGCTTCAGCGGCGAAGCGGTGGAGCAGGCGTTCGGCGATGGGTTTGCGGCAGGCGCTCCCTGAGTTGTAGAGTGGTGGATATTCCAGTCATTTTTGCCTGCACAGCACCTATTCCACTGAATTTTTGAGACGCTCGCTGACACCGTTGAAGCCAATCTTGAATCTGACAGTCAGTCCTCGATCCTGCCGGCGCCGCCGGGGCACGAACACCCAGACGACCTGAGCTGAGACCGAGCGGTGCGCTCTCTGCGCGCCGGCGAACGCCGATCGGCGGAGTATGCGGTGTGCGGGCGGAGGCCCGTAGGAGCGTCCATGCTCGTCGTCGTAGCACTGATCGCACTCGCAGCCGGGGCAGGGCTGATGCTGCTCGTGATTCGCCTGCAGGCCGGCTCGGGCCTTCGCGCGGCGCAACGCTCCTGCGTACAGCTGCTCGACGAAGCCAAGCGCGATGCCGAGGCGACCCGCCGCGAGGCCGGCATCGAGGCTCGCGAGCAGGCGATCAAGCTTCGCGCCGAGCTCGAGACCGAGCTGCGCGAACGTCGCGACTCGGTCGTCAAGATCGAGGAGCGGGTTCTCGCGCAGGAGGACGACATCTCGCGGAAGCTGACCGAGCTGACCCGCCGCGACCAGGGGGTTGCCGACCGCGAGCAGCATCTCAAGCAGCTCCAGGAGGAGCTGAAGGCGCTCAAGGACTCACACCGCGTCGAGCTCGAGCGCATCTCGTCGATGACGACCGGCGAGGCGAAGGCCCGGATCCTCCAGGACTCCGAGGAGCAGGTCAGGCACGAGCTCGCCGGCCGGGTCCGCCAGATGGAGGAGGAGGCAGCGGGCGAGGCAAAACGGCGCGCGCGCAACCTGGTTGCAGATGCCTTGCAGCGGGTCGCTGCAAGCGCGGCCGCCGAGACGACCGTCACGCTCGTCGAGCTTCCCTCCGACGACATGAAGGGCCGGA
This sequence comes from uncultured Actinomycetes bacterium, assembly GCA_963847845.1. Lineage (GTDB taxonomy): Bacteria > Actinomycetota > Thermoleophilia > Gaiellales > Gaiellaceae > PALSA-600. Next base: position 943,892 of record CAWKBI010000001.1, on the reverse strand, counting down.
TCATCGGTCGTGAGGGCCGGAACATCCGGACGCTCGAGCACCTGACCGGCGTCGATTTCATCATCGACGACACGCCCAACGCGGTCGTGCTGTCGTCGTTCGACGGGATTCGCCGGGAAATCGCCCGCATGACGTTGCTGAAGCTGATCGAGGATGGCCGCATCCACCCGACGCGGATCGAGGAGATGTACTACCTGTCGAAGGCGGAGCTCGACGAGCACATCCGGCAGGCGGGCGAGCAGGCCGTGTTCGAGGCCAACTGCGGCGACGTACACGAGGAGCTCGTCAAGGTTCTCGGACGGCTCCGCTACCGCACGAGCTATGGCCAGAACGTCCTCAAGCACACGCTCGAAGTCGTCTCCCTCGCGGGGATCATGGCTGCCGAGGTCGAAGCGTCGGTCAAGACCGCCAAGCGGGCAGCGTTGCTACACGACCTCGGGAAGGCGGTCACCCACGAGGTCGAGGGCTCACACGCCCAGATTTCGACGCAGCTTGCACGGAGGTACGGCGAGGGGCCTGCCGTTTGTCACGCGATCGAGGCGCACCACTACGAGGTGCAGCCGCAGACCGTCGAGGCAGTGCTGCTGATCGCCGCAGACGCGATCTCCGCGGGGCGTCCTGGGGCGCGCGGCGAGAGCCTCGAGCACTACGTCAAGCGCCTCGAGACCCTAGAGAAGCTGGCAGCGGCCCACCCGGGCGTCGAGAAGGTCTACGCCCTTCAGGCTGGGCGCGAGGTGCGCGTGATCGTCAAGCCGACCGAGATCGACGACGACGCGGCCGTCCTGCTCTCGCACGAGATCGCGCGCGAGATCGAGAACCATCTCGAGTACCCCGGCCAGATCAAGGTGACGGTGATCCGAGAGAGCCGCGCGATCGACGTGGCCGCCAACAAGACTGCGGCCGATCGCCAGCGCGTGGGAGCCGAACGTCAACGCGTGGACGCGGCGTAGGAGTACCGTTCGAGCTGTGCCGTCCGAAGACCTGACGATCGTCGACAATCGCACCGGGCGTGAGGTCACGCTGCCGATCGTCGACGGCACGATCCGCGCGACGGACCTGCGGCAGCTCGACGGCCTGATGGCCTACGACCCCGCGTACCTGAACACGGCGTCGTGTCGCAGCGCGATCACGTACATCGACGGCGACGCCGGGATTCTCCGCTACCGCGGCTACCCGATCGAGCAGCTGGCCGGAAAGGCGACGTTCCTCGAGACGGCATACCTGCTGCTCGAAGGCGAGCTGCCGTCGGCCGAGCAGCTGGAGCGCTGGGAAGCAGATGTGCGGAGCCACACGTACGTGCACACGAACTACATGAAGTTCCTCGAGGGTTTTCGCTACGACGCGCACCCGATGGGGATGCTGCTCGGTGCGGTCGGCGCTCTCTCGACGTTCTACCCCGACGCCAAGGACATCGGCGACGCTGAGAACCGTTATCTCCAGCGCGTCCGGCTGATCGCGAAGCTGCCGACGATCGCCGCGTTCGTCTTCAGGCACTCGCGTGGGCTGCCGTACGTCTTCCCGCGTAACGACCTCGACTACATCGGCAACTTCGTCAACATGACGTTCGAGATCGGCGGCAAGCACGACGCGAACCCGGTGCTGCAGCGCGCGCTCGAGATCCTGCTGGTCCTGCACGCCGACCACGAGCAGAACTGCTCGACGAGCGCCGTTCGCGGCGTCGGCTCGTCTCAGGTCGACCCATTCTCGGCGGTCTCGTCGGGGATTGCTGCGCTTTACGGGCCGTTGCACGGCGGGGCGAACGAAGCGGTGCTGCGAATGCTCGACGAGATCGGCGAGAAGAAGAATGTGCCGGCGTTCATCGAAACCGTCAAAGGCGGCGGGGGCCGGCTGATGGGCTTTGGGCACCGCGTCTACAAGAGCTACGACCCGCGGGCGACGCTGATCAAGCAGGTAGCCGACCAGGTCTTCGAGCAGACCGGGCTCAACCCGAAGCTCGAGATCGCGCTCGAGCTCGAGCGCATCGCGCTCGAAGACGACTACTTCGTCTCCCGCAAGCTGTATCCGAACGTCGATTTCTACTCGGGCTTGATCTACCAGGCGATGGGCTACCCGACCGACTACTTCACCGTGCTCTTCGCGCTCGGCCGGCTACCCGGATGGATTGCCCAGTGGGAAGAGATGCTCGAGGATCCCGAGCAGAAGATCTCGCGCCCCCGGCAGATCTACGTCGGCGAGCCCGAGCGCGCGTTCGTGCCGATGACCAATCGGTAGGTCGCAGTGGCCGCCGCGATCAGGCCGTACTCCTCCGCGGAGCTGAGTGAGGTCCCTCCGCCTTTTCTGGGAGTCCTCGGACGCTTGGCCCGGTACCGACGCCTCGATGCGGCTGCTGCTCGACGCGAACGCTGTGTGTCTGGTCGCGGAGGACCACGGGCGCGTTGTCGGCTGCGGTCTCGGCGTGGTCGCCGCCGGCGTGGGCTGGGTCTGCCGCATCGAAGGGGGCGACGAGGCGGTTCGCCTTGCCTTGCTCGATTCGCTCGGTACCGCGTTCTCGGAAGCAGGCGCGCGCCTCGTTGCCGCTGTCTCGACCGACGGCAAGGCGTTCGTCGAGCGCGGGTTCCGGGCGACCGGGGCCGTGCTGTTCGACCGGGAGCTCGCGCAGATCCCCACGCCGCCGGCCCTTGATGCCGTCGGGGGTCGCACGATCCCGATTGGCCTCTGGGACGAGTTGCGCGGGATGGACGAGGCCAAGGAGATCATCGAACGGCGCGTCATCTTGCCGCTCGCCGAGCCGGAGTTGGCCGCGCGGCACGCGGTCGAGCAGCCGAAGGCGATCGTCCTGTTCGGGCCTCCCGGAACCGGGAAGACGACGTTCGCGAAGGGGATCGCCTCGCGTCTGGCGTGGCCGTTCGTCGAGATCCAGCCCTCGGAGATCGGTGCCGAGGGGGCCGAGCGCCAGGCGAAGCTCCTCGCCGAGACGTTCGACCGGCTGCTCGAATTGCCCGAAGCCGTCGTGTTCGTCGACGAGGTCGAGGACATCGCATCGATCCGGCACGAGGAGCGGCGCGTCAGCCCGAACATCACGAACGAGTTTTTGAAGCAGATCCCGCGGATGCGAGAATCGCCGCACCACCTGCTCGTGTGCGCGACCAACTCGGTCGGGATGCTCGACCCAGCATTCCTGAGGCCGGGGAGGTTCGACTACGTGCTTCCCGTCGGGCCGCCGAACGACGAGGCGCGGGCGGCGATCTGGGCTCGCTACGTCGACGAGATCACGGACGAGCCAATCGCCGTCGACGTGCTTGTCGAGGCGAGCCCTCTGTTCACCCCCGCGGACATCGAGTGGGCGGCCCGGAAAGCCGCCCAGCGCGCCTTCGAGCGCGAGCACTTCGCGGGTCGCGGATCACGTGCGAAGACGGACGACTTCCTTGCGGCGATCGCGGTGACACGCGCAACCCTGACCAAAGCGATGGTCGAGGACTTCGACGCCGACACCGAGCGATTCGCCCGAACGTAGCCCGGCTACCCTTAGGGCCGTGCGCCGCTACCACGTCACAACCTTCGGCTGCCAGATGAACGCTCACGACAGCGAGCGCATCAAGGGGATGCTCGAAGAGCTGGGCCTGGGGGAGGCGTCCACTCCTGCCGACGCGGACGTCGTCGTCTTCAACACGTGCACGATCCGCGAGAAGCCGGATACAAAGCTTGCTGCGTACCTCGGTGAGGCGGCGGCGCGAAAGCGCGAGAATCCCGACCGCGTGATCGCCGTCGGCGGCTGTTTTGCAGAAGCGCAGCGCGAGCGGATCTTCGAGCTCTATCCTGCCGTCGACGTCGCGTTCGGTCCCGGCTCGATCGCGCACCTCGGCGAATGGCTGGGCGCTGGAGGCGTCGGCATCTCGCGCGGCCGGTTCGGTCTCGACGACCGCGAGTTCGCAGCCGAGCTCCCGACGCACAACGAGCGATCGTTCCAGGCGTGGGTTCAGGTCTCGATGGGTTGCAACTCGAAGTGCTCGTACTGCATCGTCCCGTCCGTGCGCGGCCGCGAGCGAAGCCGGCGCCCGGGCGAGATCCTCGCCGAGGTCACGCGGCTCGCGGCAGGAGGCGTCAGAGAGGTGACGCTGCTCGGACAGAACGTGAACTCGTGGGGCCGTGATCTCGCGCCCGGAGTGCAGACCGAGTTCGGCGAGCTGCTCCGCGCGTGCGACGCTGTGCAAGGGATCGAGCGGATCCGCTTCACAAGCCCCCACCCGAAGGACTTTCGAGAGCCCGTGATCGCGGCCATGGCGGAGTGCGGCGCGGTGTGCGAGCACGTCCACCTGCCGCTCCAGTCCGGTTCGTCGCGCCTCTTGAAGACGATGCGACGGACGTACACGCGTGAGCGTTACGTCGCTCTTGCCGAGAAGCTGCGCGACGCGATTCCCGACCTTGCCTTCGGCACCGACATCATTGTCGGGTTTCCGGGCGAGACAGAGGGCGACTTCGCCGAGACGCTCGAGGTCGTCGAGGGGGTCGGTTACGACAGCGCGTTCACGTTCGTGTACTCACCGCGTGCGGGCACCGAGGCAGCGGACTTGCCGGACCAGATCCCGCACGAGGTGAAGATCGAGCGAATGGAGCGGCTCGTCGAGCTGACGCAGCGGATCGCGCGGCAAGCGGAACGCGGAGCGGGTCGGCCGGGTCGAGCAGGTGCTCGTCGAGGGGCCGTCGCGCACCGATCCGAGCGTCCTGCGCGGCCGCACCCGCCGCAATACCACCGTCAACTTCACCGGCGAAGCGGCCGCCGGCCAGCTCGTGGATGTCTCGATCGACTCTGCCACGTCGATGACGCTGCGTGGAACGACGAGCGCGCTGGTCGCCGTATGACGGCGGCAAACGTGTCCATCACATCTGATCGTCAGGATTCAGGCCGATGCGCATTCTGATCACAGGCTCGTCGGGCCAGATCGGCACCAACCTCGGCCTACGGCTGCTGCGCGACGGGCACGACGTGTTCGGGGTCGACAAGCGTCAGAACCCGTGGACCGAGGCGTTCCCGACGTTGCTGCAGGATCTCGCCGGCCACTATCCGGCGTTCGAAGGCGGGATCGGCGGCGTCGAGTATCCGCCCACCGACCTCGTCGTCCATCTGGCCGCCCACGCCAAGGTGCACCAGCTCGTTCGTGAGCCGCACCGGGCCCTCGAGAACGCGATCATGACCTTCAACGTGCTCGAGTATGCGCGCGGCCTCGGGCTGCCGCTCGTCTTCTCATCGACGCGTGAGGTGTACGGCGACGTGCACCGCTTCGAGGAGTACGCCGAGGAGGCAGCCGACTTCGCGTTCACCGAGAGCCCGTACTCGGCCTCCAAGATCACGAGCGAGGCATTCATCTACTCGTACGCGAAGTGCTACGGGCTCAACTATCTCGTCTTCCGATTCTCGAACGTCTACGGGCGCTACGACAACGACCTTTGGCGCATGGAACGTGTGCTGCCGTTGTTCACGCACCAGCTGGCTCGCTCCGAGCCGATCACGATCTTCGGAGGCGACGACAAGGTGCTCGACTTCACGTACATCGACGACTGCGTCGACGGGATCGCGCGGGGCGTCTACGCCCTTGCCGACGGTCGAGTCACGAACAAGACCGTCAACCTCGCTTACGGAGAAGGCAACACGCTCGTTCGTGCGGCCGAGCTGATCGCGCGCGAGCTCGGCGTCGAGGCCGACATCACGATGGCGCCGTCGCTGCTTGGCGAGGTCACGCACTACGTCGCCGACGTGACCAAGGCACGCGAGCTGCTCGACTGGGAGCCTTCGACACCACTCTCCGACGGGATCCCGCACTCGGTCGCCTGGTTCCGCGAGTGGCGCTCGGCACATCCCGAGGAGGAGCGGCCGTTCGAGCGTCCCCGGGGAGCCTCCGAGATCGACCATGGCTACAAGCAGCCGGCTCACACCGGCCACTAAGGGGATTTTCGGGCTCTTCGGGCCGACCGCGTCCGGCAAGACCGCCGTCGCCGGCTTGCTGCGGGACCGACTCGCCGCCGACGTGATCTCAGCCGATTCGGCGTCGGTCTACGCGGGGCTGCCGATCCTGACGGCCGCACCGCCGTATCCGGCGCGGCTCGTCGGCATCTCGGCGGTGACTGAGCCGATGTCGGTCGGGGCTTACCAGCGCTTGGCACACGCCGCGATCGACGAAGTGCTCGCAACGGGCAAGCTGCCTCTGGTCGTCGGTGGGACGGGACTCTACTTCCGGGCAGCTCTCGCGGACCTCAGGCTTCCCCCTGCCGGCGCCCGTCGCAACTTCTGGAACGACGAGTACGACCGTCTCGGCCCCGAGGCGGCGCATGCCTATCTTCAGGTGCGCGACGAACGCGCCGCCGACCGAGTGCACGCCAACGACCGCAAGCGAGTCGTGAGGGCACTCGAGCTCGCCGAGGCCGGTGCCTCGCTTGCGCCGGAGAGCGACCGACTCTGGACGGAAGAGACTCGCCTGCCGACGACGATCGTGGCGCTCGAGGTGCCGCTCGACGAGCTCGACCGCAGGATTGAATTGCGCACGCGCCTGATGGTCGAACAGGGCGTCGTGGAAGAAGCGCGGACAGCGTGGGCAGCAGGCCCGTCGGAAACTGCGGCGAAGGTCCTGGGGTTGGAGCAATTCGCGACGCTCGCCTCCGACGACGCTGTGGCAGACGTGGTGCAGTCGACTCGCCGCCTGGCGCGCTATCAACGGAAGTGGCTGCGGCGCATGCCGGACGTCGTTACCCTCGATGGCAACCGGCCTGCGGAGGAGATAGCCGATGAGATCGTCGCGCTGGAACGCACAGGGGAACGTCTACCTCGTCACTGACGACGGTTCCGTGACCGCGGAGCGCGCCCGCGCCGCAGTGGGCGACGCCGATGGGATCCTCGACGTGCTCGCGTCCGGGGACGACTGGCTCGAGGTTGCGATCTGGAACCCGGATGGCTCGCTCGCGGAGATGTCGGGCAATGGAACCCGGATCGCCGCACGCTGGCTCGCCGAGCGTACGGGCACCGACCACGTCTGCGTGCAAGTTGGCGAGCGGGAGGTGCACGCGACCATGCTCGGCGGGTCGCTCGTCGAGCAGGATCTCGGCATCTTCAAGGTCGGTCGACCTGAATTGGTCGAAGGGATACGACTGACGACGGTGGACGTCGGCAACCCCCACGCAGTCGTCAACGGCAACCCGGACGACCTGCCGCGGATCGGTCCGCTGCTCGAGACGCACGTTCGGTTCCCACAACGCACGAACGTGCAGGTCGCGCGTCACGCCGGTGATGAGCTCGAGGCTCGGGTCTGGGAGCGTGGGGCGGGGGAGACGGCGTCGTCCGGTTCGAGCGCGGTCGCGGTTGCGGCTGCCTTCGGGGAAACCGCAGTCACCGTTCGCTTCCCAGGTGGTCCGCTCGACGTCCGGCTCGACGGCGACCGCGCCTTCCTGACTGGACGGGCCGAGCGGGAAGCAGATTCGCGTTGACGTACAGACGCATCAGAAGTTCCGCTCGCTCGCCGACGGGTGGGGCATTGACGGACTGGTTCGCTCGGCACGGCGTCCACGTGTACCGCTTCGCACTCTGAGCCTGCGGTGCGTGACGAGCTCATTGCCGCTGCGGTCGCGGCGGCCGGCCGGATGGGGATCACGGTCACCGATCCGGTGGTTCTCCATGAGCGCCACGGGTTGATCGTCGAGCTCCGGCCCGCGCCCGTGGTCGCGCGTGTGGCGCGTACCGCGTCGGTCGTCCGGACGGATCTCGAGATCGCAACCCAGGCGGTCGCATTCGCAGCCCACCTGGGCGACGTGGGTGCGCCCGTGGTGCGTCCTCTTGCACCGGCGCTTCGCGACGGTGGGATCGTGGTAACGCTCTGGGAGCTGGTCGAGTCGCACGGGCCGCTCGAACCGGTCGCCGCCGGCGCCGGCCTCCGGGCGATCCACGAGCACGCTGCGACGTTCGCGGACGCGTTGAGGAGCTTCGATCCGCGCGGCGAAGCCGTCGCTCTGTGTCGGGTGCTCGCCCGGTCGGGATTCGCGGAGGAGGCGAAGCTGATCATGCGGGCGCAGGAACGCCTCGAGCTGCCGGCCGATTGCAAGCTGCAGCCGATCCACGGCGATGCACATCTCGCGAACGTGATCCAGACCGCCCGCGGTCCCCTCTGGGTCGATCTCGAGGATGCCTGCATCGGCCCCCGCGAATGGGACCTCGCCTGCCTCGAGCATCGAAGTGTCTTGCTGCGAACGCGCGACGGGGACGTGCAGTCTGCACTCGACGGCTACGGCGACTACGACCGTGCGCTGGTCGACGCGCTCGCGCCTGCGGTGATGCTGTGGATCACGCCGTGGGCCGTCTACGCCGACAGCATCGACGGCTCGCTCAACGAGTGGACGATCCGCCGGCTCGAGTGGCTGAAGCGCGAATTGGGATGACAACGCCCGATGAGACTGCGTCGATCGTGCTCGTTGAAGGGCAGAGCGACCTGATCGCCCTGGAGACGCTGGCCGTGCGGGGCGGGCGGAAGCTCGAAGCAGAGGGTGTCTCGATCGTCCCGATCGGCGGCGCACAGGCGATTGGGCGCTTCCTCGCGCGGTTTGGCCCCTCCGGTGAGGGCGCGCGGCTCGCCGGGTTGTGCGACGTGGGGGAGGAGGGCGTGTTTCGCCGCGGCCTCGAGCGGGCCGGCCTCGGCACTGAGCTGAGCCGTACCGGGATGGAGCGGCTCGGGTTCTACGTCTGCGTGGCCGACCTCGAGGACGAGCTGATCCGCGCCGTCGGGGCCGACGGCGTCGAGGCGGTGCTCGAGCTGGAGGGCGACCTCGGTTCCTTCCGCACTTTCCAGAAGCAGCCCGCCTGGCGTGGACAGCCGATCGAGTCGCAGCTACGGCGCTTCATGGGAAGTGCAGACAGCCGAAAACTGCGCTACGCGAAGAGGCTGGTCGATGCGCTCGAGCTTTCCCGGGTACCGCGGCCGCTCGACGGGGTTCTTGCTCACGCCCGAGCCCGGCCGTCGGCTCACTAGATGGTTGATCGGTAATTCACGCCGTCGCGGCTGGGGGCCTGCACGCGGCGCATTGCGCCCGCCTCGCCCGGTACCAAGGCCTACTGGCCTTGCCACCGGTCGAGTCGACCACACTGCTTGGTGCATTCCCTCCCCGCAACGACGGCAATTACCGATCAACCATCTAGGCTGGCGGTATGGCTTATCGCGTCGTTCGTCCCGACGAGTTCTCGTGGATCACGCGGGCGCACGGGTCCGCTGAACCGGCCCGGCACGTCGCCGAGCTGAGCGAACTGGCCGGATTCGCGCACACACGCGCGAACATGTGGCGCTACGAGCCCGGAGCGAGCGGCCGTCGCCACCGGCATCCGTTGCAGGAGGAAACGTTCGTCGTGCTGAGGGGCACGCTGACGATGTACCTCGGCGATCCGCCGACACGGGAGGACGTATCCGCAGGCGGGCTGATCCACGTTGAGCCGCGCACGGTGCTGCAGACGGTCAATTACGGCGACGACGAGCTCGTGGTCTACGTCTACGGCACCCCACCCGAGGACGAGCACGCAGAGTTGTTCGCGTCGGCTGTCGAGTGACGACTGAAGCCGAAGCCCCGGCGGTAATCGTTCGAAACCTGGCACCGACGGGCAGGCTCCGCGCCTCGATCAATCTGGGAAACCCAGTACTTGCCCAGGGTACGCCGGCAGCGCCGAGCGGCGTGACCGTCGAGATCGCGTGTGAGTTGGGCTCGCGGCTAGGCGTCCCGGTCGAGCTCGTCTGCTTCGATGCGGCGCGGCTCTCGTTCGAGGCAATGGCGCATGGACGCGCCGACATCTGTTTTCTCGCGATCGAGCCTGCACGCGAGACCGAGGTCGCGTTCACCGCGCCTTACGTCGTGATCGAAGGCGTGTTCGTCGTGCCGGATGGCTCGACGATCCGCGCGACAGCCGATGTCGACCGTGAGCAGGTCCGGATCGGAGTCAACGAAGGCTCGGCGTACGACCTCTTCCTGACCCGCACGCTCGAGCACGCAAGGGTGGTTCGCGGCGCTGATGCGCTCGATCGGTTCCGCGAGTTGGGGCTCGATGTCGTCGCCGGCGTCAGACAGCCGATGACCGAGTTCGTCGCTGCCAATCCTGAGTTCCGGCTGCTCGACGATCGGTTCATGGAGATCAGGCAGGCGTTGGGAACGACCAGGGAGCGCAGCCCGGAGTCCGTGCGCTTCCTCCACGGCTTCGTCGAGGAGCTGAAGGCAAGCGGTTTCGTCGCAGACGCGCTCCGGCGCGCCGGGCAGTTGGACGCAGCCGTCGCCCCTCCCGGCTGATCGCGCGCACGAGCTGTTACGTCACGGGTCGTAATGTTCGTCGGGCTCCGCGGTCTCCTCACACTCGAGGCAGATCCAGTCGGCTGATCGAACAGCGTGGGCACTCAGAGCCGCGGGAACCATCGTCACCCCGCAGGCCGGGCAGATCGGCGGCCGCTCGTCGTCCACGCCGATCCTCGTCAGCCCGTCTCGACGGCGTCCAGGCCGAGCCAAGCGGCGAGGCTTTCGACCTCGTCACGGACGGACATCTTCACGGCGCGGGTGAACTTGACGTCTTCGTGGATCGCGTGGACAAGCAAGACTCCTGTGTTCCGGTCGGCGGCCGCATCGACCTTCCCGACGAGACGGTCCTCGTGAAGAACCGGCAGCGCGAAGTACCCCCAGCGTCGCTTGGCGGCCGGCTTGTACATCTCGAGGGTGTAGTCGAACTCGAACAGCTCGCGGGCGCGCGTTCGGTCATACGCGAGCCGGTCGAACGGCGACAGCAGCACGGTTCGCCCGTCGAAGTCCTCGTCGAGGCGCGCCGGGTCGACGCGCCACTCGCCCTTCGTCCCCTCGACCACGGCCGGCTCTCCTGTATCCCCGACGTCGACCGGCTCGAGCGGCACCTTGGCCGCCTTGGCCCGGGCGATCCCGAGCGCCGCGAGCCGGCGGGCGTCCCTCTGGTGTCGGGCATCGTCGGCCGAGAGCTCGGCGAACTCCGGCGGATACACACGGGTGGCCAAGTCCCAGAGCCGCTCTCGCCGCACGCGTCCCGCGATTGCGATCTCGCCGCGAAGCATCAGGAACTCGAGCATCTGGGTGACGTTGCGGTTGTTCGTCCAACCGGTCGAAGCCCACGGCACGACGCACGTGTCTGGGATCTCGCGCGAGGTCAGCGGACCGGCGCTGCCGAGCAGATCGAGGATGTCGCGCCGGAAGCGGTCGTTGTCGGAAAGCCAGGCACGCGACTGTTCGCGGCTCGGCCAGTCGGCAGCGCCCGCGAGATGCAAGGCGACGTCTTCCATCGGCCGCACCAGCGCGTTGTGCTCGAACAGCGTCCGATCGTGCTCGAGCGCCTCCCGCAGATCTGACGGCCGGTACGAGGACCCGAGCCGGCTCCAGGCGACGAGGTCGGCGCTCGGTGCGATCGCTGCAGTCGGATCGATCTGCAGCAGCGTCAGTCGCTTCACAACCGTGAGCAGGTCGGTCGGACGCTCCGCGTCGAGCAGTTGCGCACGCACGGCGATCCGCCGAGCCTGCGCCTTGGTGAGCCGATGTACGGACAGGCCGCGGCCCGGCGTAACGCTCAGATAACCACGACGATCTTGGTGCCGACTCCTGTCGCCTGACGCTCCCAGGCCTCGGCCACACGTGCGAGCGGGTACGTCTCGATGTCGAGCGCGATCTCGCCTGCGGCGGCGTGGCCCGTGAGCCGCAAGTAGTGCTCGCGGAAAAGATCGGTGGGTACGGCGAAGTCGGTGTATCCGTAGAGGTCGCCCATCTTGCCCCGAATCGAAGCCGAGGTCAGGGTCGCCTCCGGGCCTGCGGACTGGCCGACCTGGACAAGGCGCCAGCCGGCTGCCGCCGCCTGGAGGGCGGCAACAGCGGGCGACCCCCAAAGCGTGTCGACGATGTACGTCGGGCCCTTCCCGTCCGTTGCCTCGGTGAAGGCAGCGGCGAGATCGTCTTCCTCGAGGCTGACGGTCGCGTCGGCTCCAAGCTCGGCCGCCCGTCGGAGCCGGTCAGGATTGCGCCCGGCGGCGACGACGTGAGCAGCGCCGAGGAGCTTCGCCGCCTGCACGGCAACGAGCCCGACAGTCCCGGTCGCACCGAGAACGAGGACACGGTCGTCGGGCCGTACGGGCGCTCGCCACGCAACCGGCATCCAACCGGCCAATCCGGCGATCCCGCACGAAACGGCAAGCTCGTCTGAGACGTCGTCCGGGATCGGGATCCCGAGGCTGGCAGGGGCGGCCGCGCGCTCGGCGAGGAGCCCGTCGCGAGCGAGGCCGAGGCCGTCGCCGAAGAGGTAGACCCGGGTGCCGTCGGCGGCGCGACCGACGCCTTCGCAGCCGGGGATGTAAGGGAAATCCGGGTGTCCGCCGAAGTATCGGCCCGCGCTCACGTTGACGTCGATCGGGTTGAGCGCCACCGCTGCGATCTCGTAGCTCTGCTCGCCGGGTGGGTCCTGCCGGTCGGCAAGCTCGGGGTTCCCGCCGAGCTCGGTGATCACAGCAGCTCTCACGGCGAGCACGTTACCGAGCGCTTGTCGGGCTACGCGAGATCGAGTCGCATGAAGACTGAAACGTCGTGCTCGACACCCTCGAACTCGCGCCCGGGATAGGAGTCGGTTGGCAAGAACCCGACGCTCCGGTAGAGCTGGTGCGCCTCGTGCATGAAGGAAGCACTTTCGAGGTAGATCGTCTTGCAGCCGAGGTCTCGCGCATCGTCGATCAACTGCTGGACGATCGCTCGCCCGACGCCCAGCCCGCGAGCGGCTGGTCGCACAAACATGCGTTTGATCTCGCCCGTCGTGTCGCTGAGCAGCTTGAGGCCCCCGACTCCGACCGCCTCGCCGCCGACCGACGCGACGTAAACCCGGCCCCCTGATTCGAGCAGTTCGTCGAGGACGCCGGTGGGATGATCCAGCTCGGCGGGAATCACGATTCCAAGCTCGACCTTGATCTGCTGCGTCGCCCAATCCCCGAATTCGCGCGCGAGCTTGCTCGCCGCCGACAGGTCGTCGGCCGATTCGATGCGGCGAAGCTGGACCGCGTCCCGACTCACACGTTGACCTTAGAGGTTGACCGATGAGTTTCCGGAGCCGTCCGGGTCGAAAGAATGACAACCAACGAGCAGGAGGGCTCGCATGTCTCAGGTGAAGGCTCCTACATCCAAGTTGAACCTCGAGCAGGTTGGCCGCGTCTGCGTCACGGTGGCAGACACCGACCGTGCGATCGATTTCTACGTCGACACGCTGGGCTTCGAGAAAGTCGTCGACGTCCCGATGGGCGAGGCCGGACGGTGGGTCGAGGTCGCCCTGCCCGGGGCCGCAACGACGATTGCGCTCGCTCCGCCCCCGCAAGGCACCGAGGCAAGCGGAAGCGAGACGGGGATCTGCCTCGACACGTCCGACGTCGATGCCGACCATGCGACGTTGAAAGCGGCAGGCGTGGACGTCGACGACGAGGTCGCCCGGTGGGGTGGTCCGGTGCCGCCGATGTTCTGGCTGCGCGACCCGGACGGCAACTCATTGATCGTCGTCCAACCCACGTCGTAAGCGGCAGAGATCGCGGCCGGGCAGTAGCGTGATCGCGATTCGACGAGCGGAGGCCGAGATTGCAGATCACGAGAAACACCACCGAGACCGGCCGCGGCCCCAGCGACTGGTTCACGGGCGATGTCTATATCGACACGATCGCGACACCGTCCAGCGGATCCGGTCTCGGCGCCGCGAGTGTCCACTTCGCACCGGGCGCCCGCACGACGTGGCACACGCACCCGCGCGGCCAGACGATCTGGGTCACCGAGGGCGTCGGGCTCTGCCAGCGGCGCGGTGGTTCTGTCGAGGTGATTCGCCCCGGTGACCGCGTCTTTTTCGAGCCCGGCGAGGATCATTGGCACGGGGCCACGCCCACCCGGTTCATGATCCACGTCGCTGTTCAGCAGGCTGACGACGACGGCAATTTCGTTACGTGGGGCGATCACGTCACCGACGAGGAATATGCCGTGCCCGTCGACGAGAACTCGTAGTTCCGGGTGATGCCATTACTCTCATTCCCGTGACACACGACTATTTCGGTGAAGAGGTCGCAGCGAGGTACGACGGTGGGACGATGTTCAGCCCCGAGGTACTGGAACCGACAGTCGATTTCCTCGAGGCGCTGGCCGGCGGCGGGGCGGCGCTGGAGTTCGCCATCGGTACTGGACGCGTCGCGATTCCGCTTGCGCAACGCGGCGTGCGCGTGCATGGCATCGACCTCTCCGAGGCGATGGTCGCCAGGCTGCGCGAGAAGGCGGGCGCTGAGCAGATCAGCACCACGATCGGCAACTTCGCAACGACGCGAGTCGATGAGAAGTTCTCGCTCGTCTATCTTGTCTTCAACACGATCGGCAACCTGACGACCCAGGACGATCAGGTGGCGTGCTTCCAGAATGCAGCCGGCCACCTCGAGGCAGGTGGGAATTTCGTGATCGAGGTTGGCATCCCGCAGCTGCAGCGGTTACCACCTGGAGAAACCGTGCGCCCCTTCGACGTCAGCGAAGCTCACCTTGGCTTCGACGAGTACGACGTCGCGAATCAAGGTCTCGTCTCGCACCATTTTCAACGTGAGGATGAGACCTGGCGGGCATCGTCGATCCCGTTTCGCTATATCTGGCCGGCTGAGCTCGACCTCATGGCCCGCCTCGCGGGCATGCGCCTGGTCGAGCGCTGCAACGACTGGGATCGTTCACCGTTCACCAGTGAGAGTCGCAAACACGTATCCGTGTGGGAGCGGACCGGGTAGACCGTAAGAACCGATGGAACCCCGCATCCATGTCCTCACGCTCGCGGTTGGCGACCTCGAACGCGCGCTCGCTTTTTACCGCGACGGGCTCGGTCTCAGCTCGCCGGGTGTCGTCGGCTCGGAGTTCGTGGGCAGCAGCAGTGTGCCCGCCGGCGCTGTCGCCATGTTCGAGCTCGAAGACGGTCTCATCCTGGCTCTCTATCCGCGCAGCGAATTGGCAAAAGACGCGAATGTCCCGCTTGGAGCGTCAAGACGGGAGAGTTCAGCATCGGGCATCTCTGGGAGATCATCTGGGAGCCTCGACGCGACAGCCTCTGATCAGACCGCCTCGTGCTGCTCGAAACCTCAAACCGCGATCGGGCTCAGGCGAGCCAGTCGGGCTCGAAGGCCCAGTCGGGAAAGTGCCCTTGGAGAGTCGGTATGGCCTGCTCCCAGTCGCTGCGTTGAAGCAGGGTCAGCGGAAGGATCTCGGCCCGCTCTCCCAGCTTTGTCGCGTAGCCCCAACGGAGGCCGAAGCAAGCTTGCGAACGTCGGCTGATCAGCGCATCCGGGCTGGCCGTCAGGAAGGAGTCCGCGACGAAGCGGACATCGCTCTCCGTCGAAGCCGGAGCGTCGAAGAGGGTCGGGCAGCGCCCGAATGACACGAACGGCACGCCGAGTGCTTGCAGCTGAGGCGGCACATCGACCCAGGTGTGATCTCCTGGTGGCGCCTTCTCGCTTCCGGGAACGAGTGACGTGCTCGAATCCGACACGTGGATGCGCACAACCTGGATCCACCCCATTGCGGCGCAGTAGCCTTCGAGTGGAGTCGACACATCGACCTCAAGTACCGGGAGTCCCGTGGCGAGGCTCGACGGCCAAGGAAGCCCCAGCAGCCCGTATCCCCAGCGCTCCGGATCCTCGTTTCCTCGATACGTGACCGCTGCGCTTCCTTCGCGCCCGCGGAAGGAAAACGGATGCGTGGTCTTCATGAGCATGCCCCTTTTTGGTCAGGTCTTGCCTGCGAAGGTCGGCTTTTGTATCCGAAGGTTGAAGTTCGCCCGGCCCGAGGCGTAGGTTATGTAGCTAGTGGCTGGCCAAACTGATTTGAACAAGCGCGACTGGGCTGCCGACGCTGTAACCGGGCTCGTCGTGATGATCAGTGTGAGCCTGGCGCTTGGGGCGGCGATTGCAGGTTTCTTCCTCGGCCGGGACACTAAACACCCACAATCGACCGCGGCAGCGGTCTCGACCCAGACAGCATCGCCACTCGATCCGAACGTCGCCGCAGGCGGGCACATCTTTGTCCAGTTCTCCTGCTCTCAGTGCCACGGCGATCAGGGTCGCGGCGGCATCTCTCCCGATGTGCCGGCACTCACGAAGGTTGGCGGTCAACTCACCGCAGCTCAACTCCGCCACATCATCAACCACGGTCTGGGCGAGTCCGCCAATCCGACGAAGCCATATATGCCCGTTTGGGGCGCGGTCATCTCGGACACCCAAGTGAACGACCTCGTCTCATACATCCGCGCCGGCCTGCCGACGGTGCCGACCGCGACGCCGCCGGAGGTACCACAGGGACAAGGCGCGGCCGTTGCAGGAGCGACGCTCTACGTCACGTACGGATGCATCAATTGCCATGGCCCCAACGGCCTCGGCGGCGTGCCGAACCCGCAATCGCCTGACAAATCGATTCCGCCTCTTTCCGGCCAGGACTTCCGCAACGAGTTCAACACCGACGCGAAGATCATCGACTTCATCCGGAGCGGCAGCGTGATCGGCAAAGCGCCGATCGTCAGCATGCCCCACTGGGGCGGCATCATCCCTGCGGACCGCCTGCAGGCGCTCGCCACCTACTTGAAGACACTTAAGTAGCGGCTGGAAGCATTGGGGCTCTTGCGCACGCCGGCACGGCGCCGTTGATAGAGCTTGACCGGGGAAAGGGGTTTTAGGTTTGTCTTCAGATCAGAAGAGGGCGCGTGCCTTCGGTGTGCTGTACCTGATCACCTTCGTCACGTCGATTCCAGCGTTGTGGCTGTACCAGCCTGTGCTCGACGATCCCGTGGGCTACATCGCGGGCGCAGGGCACGACAAGCGGATCTTGCTCGGCGCGTTTCTGGAACTGCTGCTGATCATCGCGAATATCGGCACCGCAGTCGTGATCGTCCCAATCGTCAGACGACAGAACGAAGAACTGGCCTTCGGGTACGTCACGGCCCGGCTGTTCGAATCCACGTTCATCCTCGTCGGCATCGTCGCCGTGCTCGGCATCATCACCTTGCGAAACCAGGTTGCAGGCGCCTCTGAGGGGACGGTCGCCTACACCCTCGCGGCGCTCAAGGACTGGACGTTCCTCCTCGGGCCAGGCTGGGTCGTTGGCTGGGGGAACGGGCTGATCCTCGGCTACCTGATGTACCGCTCAGGCCTCGTGCCGCGGCAGGCGGCGTGGCTCGGCCTCATCGGCGGGCCGCTGATCATCATCTCCGGGACTGCGATCATGTTCGGTGGCAACCATCCGAGCAGCGGGCTTCGCTCGCTGCAAGGGATCGTGACCTTCCCAGAAGCCGCGTGGGAACTTTTCCTCGGCGTCTACTGCACCATCTGGGGTTTCAGGCGCGACGCTCCGATCCTTTCCCAGAGCACGACTTGACGGCCGAACCGTTCAGATACCGCGCAGTGGCCGCCATGCCCGCCGGGACACCCGGCTAGCGGCAGCACCCGTTGGTGTCAGACTCATCAACACCCGTTGACAGTTCCGAGGGCCTTCGTGAACGCCCAAAGCGTGTCCTTTTGGCTGCTCGCGTTCCACGCGGCCAATGTGGTGTCGGCGATCCCTTGCTCCGAGTTGGTGCCCGGCGAACCCGACGCGACCAGACAATCCAGAACGCCCTGGAAGTCGGACGCCGAGGCGCTCCCATCGATCCCTGCCAGCTGGTCCGCCGGGCTTGACTGAGAGGCCGCGAACTGCTGAGACGACGGCGTCGCCTCGCCGTCGCAACCGCTCCCGCCCATCAAGATCGCAACCGCCGCCACCAGCAGTAGGGGAAGACCCTTCCTAATCCTCATGACGACCCCACTATTACGTGAGTTACACGGGTCTCCCGCGCCCCATTCGGCTAGTTCTCAACTCCACTTGGGGAAATCGAGGTGCGACGTGGACGAATGCGTCTACCCAATTCTCGAAAGCGCCTGGTTGGCTTTGCGAAACGGCAGAGCTCGTCGCGGCCGGCTTTTGTGCATCGTTCAGCCGGAGGAGTCGCGCAGTGCGGTCATCTGGGTACGGCGCGGCCCGCTGGCGTCCGCTGCTGCTGCGTCGGAGTCTTTGGTGGCTGGTTCGGAGGCCAGGTGGTCGTGAAATGGTAAGCGCAGCGCGAAGGTGACTCCCCGCTCTTGCGGTACGACGGTGCAGCGGCCACCGTGTGCGGTGACGATCGCGTCGACGATCGCGAGCCCGAGCCCGACGCCGCCGTCTGCGCGGCGACGCGCGGTGTCTGTGCGTGCGAAGCGAGCGAAGATCTTGTCGAGTGCCTCCGCTGGGATGCCGCAGCCCTCGTCCGCGACCTCGATCACAACCTCTCCACCGACTGGGTAGGCGCGCAAGGTAATCGACCCGCGAGTCTCAGTGTGTTTGACCGCGTTCTCGAGCAAGGCATCGAGCGCGCTCCTCAGCGCGTCCGGGTCGAGCTGCACTTTTCCGGCGATGTCAACCTCGAGGCGCCAGCTGCGCTCTGCCACCTCGGACCAGCGCATGAAGACGTCCTCGACCAAATCGTCGATCTCGACCTCCCGGAAGACGAGGAATTTGGGCTGGGTCGATGCTGCAAGCAGCAGCAACCGATCGATGATGCGTTCCATCCGGTCTAGCTCGTCGAGCGCGACCTCGACCGCGGGCGATCCTGGCTGCTCGCGGCTCAGGAGCTCGAGATGGCCGCGCGCGATCGTCACCGGAGTTCGCAGCTCATGCGATGCATCGTCAACGAACTGTTGCTGCTGGGCGACCAGGCTGGCGCGCGTCTCTGCGAGCGCGAGTGCTTCCTGTTGTGCGGCGGCGCGCCGGTGCGCGTGCCACGCCATGACGATGAACATCGCCGCTAAGAACGGAACCGCGACCAGCTTCCCCCACAGCTCATCATGACTTAGACCGACCGCTAAAACGACACCAACGACTGCCGACGAGAGCAACGCCAGCACGATCACGGTTGTCGCCACCGACCAAAGCCGGAAACCGTAGACCAACGTCAGACTGATCCAGACGAGGAAGAACGGCAGCCGCAACCACTCCGGCCAGACAAGCATCATCCCGAGGTTCGTAAGCGCGAACACACCCCAGAGCACCTCGACCCAGCGGTCCCGCAGCCACCCGCGCACGCTCACCAGGAGAGCCCCTGCCCAACGCAGCCGACCCGCAAAGGCCCCCGCCACCACGCCACAGACATCGGTAGAGGGTGGCAGATAGAAAGGAGAGTTACAAACATCGTCGCCTACGCCAGTGATGCGTAATGACCTGGGTAGTGGTACCTCGCGCCGCTTCGCCTATGCGTGATGCAGGAACCTGAAGTAAAACGCCCCGAACACCAGGACAATGCGAACGTTGGCCGCCAGCCGCTCCCAGAAGTGGCTTCGGAAGAAGAGAACGTCCACCCCGACTACGACAGCGGCCACCGCGACTACGCATAGCGCGCCGGCTGCCGACCTTCGCATCGAGGCACCTTTCGGTTACTCGCCGGGGAGCAGCGAGAAGATGGTCTTGTCGACTCTGTGTCCTTCGGATTTTGGCAGCGAGCGAATGATGCCCTCGCGTGTGAACCCTGCCCGCTCGAGAACTCGCTCCGATGAAACGTTGCCAACCTCGACATACGCTGCTACGCGTTGGATGCCTAGCGTGAACGCGTACTCCGCGAGCGCCCGGGCGATTATCGTTGCGACTCCGCGACCGCGTGCGCGCGGATAGAGCCAGTAGCCGATCTCGACGACGCTTCGCTTCGTATCGAGGTGGTGGAGGGTCCCGCCGCCAAAGAGGACGCCGGTCAGACCGTCGGCAACGACGAGCCGGACGAGTGTAGGTGTGTGTGGCAGACGCCCTGCAAGCTCGTCGCGGTCAAAGGGAGAAATGTTGTCCGACTCAGTCAACTCGCCGTCGGTAAAGGCGGCTGCGAGCCCCTGCAGATCCTTAGGCCCAGGTGCGCGCAGGACGAGATTGTCGAATCGCACACCTTCCTCAGGGAAGGAGATCCGCAACTTCTCCTCGCCAGATCCCTGCGGACCGCTCGGACCGGCCGTGCTCACTGCTCCCATCTTGCAGAATCCTCCGAGGCCGCTCGCATCGGCTGTCTCGGCGCGGATGCTTGATCGGCGCGACTAAGCCTCGTGGCTTGCGCCAATCCCCGGAACGGTGCCTCGACAAAGGTGGCGCCGGCCGGACAGTCCGATTTCGCGGAACGTAGAGTCACGACCAGCACCACATCCTGCAACCTACAACGACGTCGGCCCGGAGGAGGCACGGCAATGACCTGCGTCAGTGTTCCGGAATGACGCCCGAAGGCGTGAGGCTGGATGTCTTCGCGGCCGATGAGTTCTCGCCGGTCTGTCAGTCTCTTGGCGCTTGGTCCGTAGCAGGATGAGCGGCCGGACGGGGCGGCCAAGAGAGGAGTCGTGAGATGCCGAGGTATCTGATCTCGTTCGATGACGGCGCGATGGACCACATCCCAGATGAGGAGGGACCCGCCGTGGGCGACGCCGCGCATGCGGTGATTCGGGAGGCACAGAATGCCGGGGTATGGGTGTTTGCCGGGGGCGTCTATCCCCACGACGAGGTAAACCCGAGCATGGTCGCCCCCGATGGGACGGTCACCGACGGTACGGAGAACAAGGCGTACATCGCCGGAGTCACGATCATCGAGGTGCCGTCGCGCGAGGAGGCGCTGCAGTGGGCCGCCAAGATCGCCGCCGCCTGCCGCTGTGCTCAAGAGGTCCGCGAGTTCGGGCCGGACCCGGCCGTGGGCAACTGATCGGGCGCTCGGCTGCGCGAGTGTTCTGGATTGGACGCTGCCGGGCGCGGTTAAGGTCACACCGTGGCCGTTTCACACTCGTTCGCCGGGCTACCTGTCACAGACTACGAGGCCGCATATGACTGGTACGTCGTTCTTCTTGGGCGGCCAGCAGACATGTTCCCACACGACCGAGAGGCAGTCTGGCGTCTGACGCCCACAGGCTCCATCTACGTGGTGGAGGACGGTAAGAGAGCTGGAAGCGGGCTCGTGGCCCTTGCGCTCGACGACTTGGAAGCCCATGAGTCGCGGCTCAAGGAGAGTGGGATCGCCGTTGAAGAAGAAGTCGGCGGCGATGCTCCGAGGCGGCTGGTCGTCACAGATAGAGACGGCAACACGCTCGCGTTCTTTCAGGATCCAGCAAGCTCAGGCGCTTAATTGTTCGCCTGCGCCAGTGTTCCGGAACGACGCCAGAGGATCGAGATCGTTGGCAGGATCCGGGATCATGGAACAGGCGAATAAGGAACTCATCCGCGCGTACACCCGGGAGGTGTTCGACCAGGGGGACGTCTCTGCCGTGGATCGGTACCTCGCGTCGGACTTCGTCAACCATGTGACCGGCCGGTCGGGAACCGAGGACTTCAGGCGTCTTGCTGCTGAGCTCAGTGATGCGTCCGAGGCGTCGAATGTGATCGAGTTCATGGTCGCCGAGGACGATCTCGTTGTCGCCTTCATGACTGTCACTCGTACCGTTCGCTCGAACACGACCATCTTCGGCTATTCCGTCGAGGGGCGAGGTCAGTCGTACACCGTCCATCACGTCCACATCTACCGCGTAGCGCAGGGCAAGATCACGGAGCACTGGGCTCTGCGCGACGACATCAGCATGCTCCGACAGCTCGGCGCGATCCGAGCCCCGACTTCAGGGACACCAAACTCGCCTGCGCCAGTGTTCGCCGATGGCCTCCGAGGAGCTGTGACTCCGCCCCAATACCGCGGCCCGGCGGGCTGACGTGCGACGGGGTGCGGTGCGGGCGACTTAGACTGAGCCTTGTGACGACGGCCGACCCCTGGGCCGAGGTAATTCGCTTTGACTCACAAATCGAAGCGGCACTCGCCGACGGCGACCTCAGGGTTGTTTGGGTGGACGTCGATCGCCATGACCGAATCAACGAGCACCTCAGAGAGGCCACCCCAGCCTGCCTTCACCAGCTCGCGGCTGCAATCAGCGTCCGCAGCGAGGCGTTCACCTCGCTCGGGTTCAGGGGTGGCGGCGATCCGCTCGTGCTCGCGACCAGGATGTCGGCCGCCGAGCTGTCGTCAGCACTCGCCGAACTGAGCCGGGAACTCAACGAGCAGGCCGCGAGCACGCCCAGGCTGACGCTGAGCGTCGGAATCGTGGACTCAGGCGGGCAACAACCTGACATGGAGCCTGACGCACTGCCGTACGTCACGAAACTGAAAATGCGAGCCGAGATCGCCGCACTCGATGCCCGACGCGAGGGCGGCAACGCGGTGACAGTCGTTTAGCTCCCCGCAGTCTCCATGCGGACAGGCCACTCGGCTGCGCCAGTGTTCCGGAGTACACCCTGAACACCGGCTGACACCTAAGCTCAAAGTCATGCGCACAAAAGGACTGAGCGCAATGGCCGTGGTGGTGGCCGTCGCTGGCTGCGGCGGGGGCGCTTCAAGCAAGCCGCCCACGCAGGCGGAACTGCTCGTCGGGCTAAAGCCTCCGCCCGTCGTCGTTCCCGGACTGCAGACACCAATTGGTCCCGCGGCTTCACGAGAAGCGCCGAGTCCCGGCGAGTGCGCCGCTGCCTGGAACGAGCGGGCACCGCGGCGCACGCTGCGCTGGGTCGCCGCTCACTCGGCTCGTCACGCGGATGTGACGCTAATGGAAGCTCACGGCCAGCAGATCGGCGGAACCGGGAAAAGCTTTGTGCTCTACGACTGCATGTTCGGGTTCACAGTCGCGCCGACAGAGATTGTGCTAGCCGCGGCACCGCCCAGGGGCAGCAGCGGCGTCTGGACGGGTGAGCTTCTGACGTACCGAAGCCGAGACACCGTGACACGGTTGACCAAGCGATTCAACGCCACGGTCGGTTCAGACGGCAAGATGCATCTCGGCTAGGCGTGCGGCGAGCGCCATAAGGGTCGGCAAACAAGCGCCTCGCCTGGGCGAGCGTTCACCAATACACCCTGAATCGCATGGCGTTTCGCGGCAGCCCGTGGGATCATTCTCTGATGACGCGGCTGAAGTGGTGTAGCGCCGTTCTTGTCGCTGCGGCGCTGGTTGGAGTTGCCCTCGGAGCGGTGCGCGATGCCGGAGCGAATAGATCTGCTGCGCCAGGTTTCTGGGTGTGCTGCGAGTCCAACGCGGACCATCTGGTTGGCGTTTGTGCCTTGCTCCCCTGTCAACACGGGACCGGGGAGCAAGGCACCCCTGCCCGATTGACACGCCGCACTCCATATGCGTGTTCCGCAGCGCACCCTGACGGGCCGGAGGACCCGCCTGCATGCTGGCCGTAGAACAGGTTGATGCGCCGTTTGGTCGCACTCGGGCCGGTGATCGCCGTGGCGCTGTTGCTCGTTCCCATAGCGCGGGGAGATGTGTACTTCGTGATCGATCAGAAGTCGGTTCGGGTGGGTGGCTTCATCACGGGCAAAGGGGACGGGTCGGGAATGCCCGTCTACTTGGTTCCCGCCTGGATGGCACCACGCCCGTACGCGTGCAACGCGACCGCCATCTGCTCGCCCAAGACCTACGCGCGGCTTGGCGCACCCAACTACACGCTGCTGGGAAGGTTTCGCGTGACGCGTAACCGCTACGCGGACCAGCGTTTCCGCTTCCGCGTGCCTCACGTCAAGCCAGGCACGTACAAGGTCGTCCTCTGGTGCGGCGTGTGCGGGGGCAGCTTGATCCTCGCCGGGCCGACGATCAATGGCCAGACCCTCACGGTTCGATGAGAGCGCGCCACGTCGCCTGCGCGAGCGTTCGGGGATGACGCCAGAGGTTTGACCCCCTAGAGTCGGGTGGCAGTGTCGGCGGTGGCGGAGACCCGGTATGTGACGAGCGGCGGGCATCAGATCGCGTATCAGGTGGTCGGCGAAGGAGTACGCGACCTCCTGCTTGTACCGCGGACAACGACTCCAATCGATCTTCTCTGGGATGATCCGATTGCTTCGCGTGGCCTCCGGCGTTTGATGTCCTGCGGGCGGCTGATCTTGTGTGACTTGCGTGGTTGGGGCGCGTCGGACTCGGTGGACAGCAAGCGCCTTCCGGCGATGCAGGCGTGGATGGACGACATCGGAGCGGTCCTCGGCGCGGCTTCGTCTGAGCGAGCGACGATCATCGGTTCTTCCGAGTCGGCGCTTCCGCCGATGCTATTCGCGGCGACGTTTCCGGACCGGACTTCCGGGCTCGTCTTGATCAACGCCTTCGCGCGCTTTCTTCGGGGGCCCGAGACGCCGTTTGGGATGCCGGTGGAGAGCGCCGAGCGTTACGTGGAGCGGTACGGAGCGATCGCCGGCCGTGGTGAGTTGGTCGACTATCTGGCACCGAGCCGTTCCGGCGACCCCGCCTTTCGTCGCTGGGCAACCCGTAGTCAGCGGCTCGGCGCAGGGCCAGGCACTGCGGCTGCGATATACAACGTCTTCATGCGCACCGACGTCAGCGGCGTCCTGCCGAGCATCCGGGTTCCGACACTGGTCATTCACCGTCTCGACGATCCGCACGTCCATGCCGACCACGCGCGCTTTCTCGCCGACCGGATCGGTGATGCGCGTCGAGTTGGCCTACCGGGTGAAGACAACGAGTGGTTCTCCGGGGATGTCGAGCGGCTGTTCGATGAGATCGAGCAGTTCGTCACGGGGATACGGCGCGCGCCCCGATCGGAACGGGTGCTCGCGACGATCCTTTTCACGGACATCGTTGGCTCGACCGACCGCGCAGCAATGCTCGAGGATTCCGCGTGGCGGGTCGTCCGCGAGGCACACGACGAGTTGCTCCGCTCGCACGTCGAGAGCTTCGGCGGCCGCTTGGTCGACACCGCCGGCGACGGCGCGCTTGCGACGTTCGACGGTCCAGCCCGCGCGATCTCATGCGCCTGCGGCATCAGGGACGCGGTGCAATCGCTCGGGCTGAGCATGCGCGCCGGCCTGCATACCGGAGAGGTCGAGCTCCTCAAGACCGGCATCGGCGGCATCGCCGTCCACATCGGTGCTCGGGTGGCCGCACTCGCCGACAGTGACGAAGTTCTCGTTTCGGCGGCGGTTCCACCGCTTGTCGCCGGATCCGGGATCCACTTCAGCACACGCGGAACGCACACACTCAAAGGCGTCCCAGGTGAATGGGCCGTCTATCGCGTCGACAGCGGTGCCTAACCAAACACCGTTCTCGCGGCAACAACTAGCGATCCGTGGGCTGCGCGAGCGTTCCGGAATGACGCGTGAGCGGCTGACCCTCGATACCGTGCACTAGTTGGAGGTCGAAAGTGGTCAGGACGTCACTTCCTACATCAGCAATCTGTTCTATGAGCTTGGCGTTGTAGAGCCATCGCTGTTGACACTCGATGAACAGGTGGGGGTGTTCGTCGCCGCGGCGCGAGACGGCCGTCTTCCCGAACAGCATGTCGCGGCTCTCCGCGAGCTTGGGTTCATCGAAGACTGACCCTCTCACTCGCCTGCGCCAGCGTCCTTACGCCATACCGTGCGCACTTCTAGCCGGTGCCGATGCCGAACTCGCGGAGTGCGTCATTCAAGGAGGTCTTGAGATCGGTCGACTCGGTGCGGCGGCCGATGATCAGCGCGCACGACAGGTGAAAAGTGCCGGCCGGGAAGTCCTTCGGTCGCGTGCCCGGGACGACGACGGAGCGTGGGGGGACGTAGCCTCGGTACTCGACAGGTGTCGGTCCGGTCACGTCGATGATCGGGATCGACGCGGTGAGCGTGACGTTCGGGGCGAGGACCGCTTGTGTGCCGATGCGAACGCCCTCGACGATGATGCAGCGGGACCCGATGAACGCGCCGTCCTCGACGATCACCGGTTGCGCGCCGGCGGGCTCGAGAACGCCACCAATTCCGACCCCTCCGGCGAGGTGGACGTCCGCGCCGATCTGGGCGCCCGAGCCGACCGTTGCCCACGTGTCGACCATCGTGTTCGGCCCGACCCACGCGCCGATGTTCACGTAGGACGGCATCAGCACGACGCCTCGCGACAGGAAGGCGCCGTACCGCGCCACAGCGGGCGGGACTACGCGGACGCCGAGTTGCTCGTAGCCGCTCTTCAGCGGAATCTTGTCGTGATACTCGAACGGCCCGACCTCGTGGGGCTCCATCTTGCGCGAACGGAAATAGTCGAGGATCGCGGCCTGTACGTCGGCGTTGACGCGCCACTCGTCGCCGTCGGGCTCGGCCACACGTACTTCGCCTCGGTCGAGGGCGGCAATCAGCTCGTCGGTCGTCAAAGGACCTTCCCGAGAATCTCGGCTGCCCGCTCGCACTCTGCCTGCGTCGGCACGAGCGCGAAGCGGATGTATCCCTCGCCGGCAGGCCCGAAGAACGAGCCGGGCGCGACGACGATCCCGTGCTCGAGGAGCCGCCGGGCGAACGGCTCCGACGGTCCGCCGACGTCGAGCCACAAGTAGAACGTCGCCTCCGACCCCGCAAGGCGTAAGCCGCGTTCCAGCAGAACAGGGAGGAGCGTCTCGCGCTTACGGCGATAGAGCGCACGGACATCGTCGACGTGGGTGTCGTCCGACCACGCAGCGACCGAGGCGCGCTGCACGAACTCCTGCGGTGCAGTGCCGACGCTCGGGCGAAAGCTCTTCAGCGCCCCCACGATCTCCGGGGGCGCGCAGACGAACCCGGAGCGATACCCGGTCATCGACGAGCGCTTCGACAAGGTGTTGAACACGACGATGTTCGCCCGGTCGTCGACCTGTAACGCCGACACCGGCGGCTCGTCGAACCAGAGCTCCGAATACGCCTCATCCGAACAGACGAGGAACCCATGCTCGCGGGCTCGCGCCGCAAGTTCCTCATAGAACGAGAGTGGTGCGATCGCACCCGTCGGGTTGTTCGGATAGCAGACCCAGAACAACGCGATCTCGTCCCAGGCATCGATCCGGTCGAGGTCGGGTAGCCAGCCGTTCTCCTCGCGAAGCGGCACGCTCACGACGCTGCCGCCGCTGAAGAGTGCGCCCCGCTCGTAGACCGGATACGCCGGTTCGGGGACGGCGACCAGCCGCTTCTCGCCGAGAGCCATTTGCGCGAACGAGAAGATCGCTTCCTTCGAACCGAGCGTCGGGATCAGCTCGGTAGCCGGATCGACCTCGACATCGAACCTCCGCCCGATCCAGGCGGCGATCGCAGAGCGAAGCTCCGGTAAGCCCGTCGCGCGTGGATACGACGACACCACGTCTACCGAGGCGAGCAGCGCCTCGCGGATGAACGCGGGCGTCACCTCGCGCGGGTCGCCCATCCCGAAATCGATCAGCTCGGTGCCGCGCGCCGCGACCTCTGCCTTCCAGTCGTCCAGTCGCGCGAAGGGGTACTGGCTGAGATCGGCGAGCACGGGGGAGAGCGCGATTGCCATCGTCAGACCGTATCGAGGAGGAACCGCTGCAGGGCAACGAATGTCCGCTCGAGCTCGGCGATCTCGACGCGCTCGTCGACGGCATGTGCATAGCGGGTGCCTCCCGGGCCGAGGTTCAGCGCATCGAGACCGCGCGCTGCGAAATCTGCGACGTTCGTCCACGCCTGCTTCGGCTGTACGTCGAACGATCCGGCGGCGCGGAGCTTCTCGACCAGCGGCGAGCCCTATGGCGACGTGTGCGGGCGGTGAGTTGGACAGGATCTCCACGTCGCCGCCGACCAGCTCGCGCACGCGGGTCTCGGCATCGGCCGGCGAGCGGTCGGGGGCGTAGCGGAAGTTCAGGATCACCTCGACCTCGGCGGGAATCACGTTCGCTGCGATCCCGCCTCTGATCTGGGTCGCCGAAAGCACCTCGCGAAAAACGAGTCCCTCGATCTCGACGTCTCGCGGTTCCGCATCGAGCACCCCCTGCAGTCCGTCGAACGCGACCTTGATCGCGTTCACCCCCAGCCATGGCCGCGCCGAATGGGCCGAGCGTCCCTCGAAGACCACCCGCCCGACGAGATTCCCGAGGCAACCGAGCTGTAGCGTGTTGTCGGTCGGTTCGAGGCAGATCACCAGCCGCGCTTCATCGACGATCGGCGCGCGCTCGAACACGCCCGGGAGCGGATTCTCGTTCGGGCCGAGCTCCTCGCGGGGGAAGAAGAGCAGCGCCAGGTCGTAGGCGAGATCGACGCCGTCCGCCCAGCGCGCGAGCTCGATCATGACGCCGAGGCCGCCCTTCATGTCGCTCGCCCCGAGGCCGACGATCGCGTCGTCCTCGAGCCGTGCTGGGAGGTTGTCCTGTGCGGGAACGGTGTCGGTGTGGCCGGCGAGCAGGATCAATGGTTTGCCCGTCCGCTTCGCGTACAGCAGCGACTCTCCGTCCGAAAAAAGCAACGCCAGAGGCACTGCCTCCTGGACATATGCAGTGACGGCGCGCTCGTGGCGCGACTCGGACGGTATGTCGACCAGCTCGAACGTCCGCCGGGCGAGGAGGGAATCGGGGTCTGAACCGGGCATAATCGATCCCAATGATCCCAGGTTCCCCTGAGCCCGAGCGCGGGTTCGTCCTCGCGGTGCTGGCTCAAGGTGTCGATGCCGATGACGAGCTCGCTGAAGTCAAAGAGCTCGCCCGCACCGCGGGCGTGGAGCCGATCGGCGCCGTCGTCCAGCGCCGCGCCCGGCCGGCTCAGCGCACGTACGTCGGCAAAGGCAAGCTCGAAGAGCTGAAGGCGAGCTTCGGCGAGTCAGGAGCCGAAAGCGTGATCGTCGACGACGAGCTCGATCCGGCACAGCAGCGCTACCTCGAAAACGCGCTCGACGCACGGGTCGTCGACCGGACGCAGCTGATCCTCGACATCTTCGCGCAGCACGCCGTCTCGGCCGAGGGAAAGTTGCAGGTCGAGCTCGCGCAACTCGAGTACAACCTCCCGCGCATGCGCGGTCTGTGGCAGCACCTCGAACGGCTCGGCGGCGGAGTCGGCACGCGCGGCCCGGGCGAGTCGCAGCTCGAAACCGACCGTCGGCTGGCGCGTACGCGCATCACACTGCTTCGAAGACGTCTGAAGGACATCCAGCGTCAGCGCGCGACGCGTCGGAAGGAGCGGACGCGCAGCGAGACGCCCACGATCGCGCTCGCGGGTTACACGAACGTCGGCAAGTCGACGCTGTTGAACGCGTTGACCGGCTCGGATGTCTCGGTCCAGAACCAGCTCTTCCACACGCTCGATCCGACGACGCGCGGCTTCGAACAGGATGGGCGCCGATATCTCGTCACCGACACCGTCGGCTTCATTCGCCGCCTGCCGCACCAGTTGGTCGAGGGATTCGCCTCGACGCTCGAGGAGACGCTGGTCGCGGACGTGATCCTGCACGTGATCGACGCATCGGCCGACGAGACCGAGCAGGACAGGCAACGCGAGGCGGTCAACGACGTGCTGCACGAGATCGGCGCATCGGAGATCCCGATGGAGGTCGTGCTGAACAAGATCGATCGGGTCGACGCACTCGGACAGCGACGGCTCGCGAACCGGTTTCCCGGGGCACCGCAGGTCTCGGCGCTCACAGGCGCGGGACTCGACAAGCTCCGTTCCGAGCTTGCGCACCGTTTCGACGACCGCTGGGAGCGAGTCCGCCTGCTCGTTCCCTACGAGGACGGCGCCCGGCTGTCCGAGCTCTACGCGCTCGGCACTCCGATCGAGGCGCGTGAGGACACCCCCGACGGCGTGCTCGTGATCGCACGCCTGCCGCGGCGCGACCTACCGCGCTTCGCACCGTTCCTGATCGCCGATCCGACCGAAGAAACGCACCGGGAGAGCGCCTGAGCGCCGGAGCTGGAATCGAGCTGCCGATCCAGAGGCTGCGCTCCGATGCCGTCGTGCCCGAGCGTGCGTACGCCGGGGACGCCGGCCTCGACCTTGCCTCGTGCGAGCACGTCGAGCTGGGACCCGGCGAGCGGGCGCTCGTCGCGACCGGGCTCGCTGTCGCGATCCCCGAGGGGTATGCGGGGTTCGTGCAGCCGCGGTCGGGACTGGCGCTCAGGCACGGGATCTCGATCGTCAACACGCCCGGCCTGATCGACTCGGGCTACCGCGGCGAGCTTCGCGTCACCTTGCTGAACACCGACCTGCGCGAGCCGTTCACCGTCGAGCCGGGGATGCGCATCGCCCAGCTTCTGATCGTGCCGATCCCCGAGGTCGAGTTGGTCGAGGTCGACGAACTGCCCGCTAGCGAGCGCGGCGCGCGCGGCTTCGGCTCGTCGCGCCACTGATGGAGCCGCGCATTCGCGTCTCGGCGATCCTTCGCTGGCAGGGGCGCATCCTGCTCTGCCGGCAGGAGAAGCCGGGCAAGGAGTACTGGCTCCTGCCAGGCGGGGGCGTCGACAGCGGCGAGACCCTGATCGAGGCGCTGCGCCGCGAGCTGCGTGAGGAGCTCGGGATCGAGGCGGACGTGCAGTTCGAAGGGCCGGTCGCGCTCGTCGACTCGATCGCACCGAAGCACTCGGTCGCGCGCAAGCACGTCGTCCATGTGATCTTCGCCGCCGATCTCTCGCACCGGTCTCTGCACGACGTCGAAACGCGGGATGCGGCGATCAAGGGGGCGCGGCTCTTCTCGACCGAAGAGCTGGACGATGTGATGTTGCACCCGCCGATCAAGCGGTTTCTTTCGCGCTGGCAGTCCGGGGACCCGGCTGTCTATCTCGGCGCTCTCTGGGCACGCTAGATCGTTCTCACGAATGAGGCGGGTTCGCCCGCGCGGCCGATGCGCCGCACGGGTGCACTCGCCACACTGCGGGAATGGCTCAACCACTTCGCTCCTACGACGAGATCCCCGAGCAGGAGGGGAGACCGCAATGGTTCGTCCTCGACGTCTCGCTGGTCGGCGGGAACGGTGAGCGCTGGCGTGCCGTCGGTCTCGGCGAGACGGTGGGGGACGCGCTGACCTGGGCGCGCGAGGGCGCGCCGACCGGCACCTGGTGGCTCGTCAGCGACTGGTCCGACCTCTTCGGCGACTAGAACGCGAGCTTCAAGAGCAGGATCACGACGATGATCACTCCGACGGTTCCGACGATCATCATCGCGAGCACACCGAGGCCGCCTGCGGCGAGGCCGACCGGCACCTTCGGGCGCTCGCCACGGTCGAACGCCGCCTCGAGCTGCTGCTCGACGTAGTTCGTCACGCGGTCCTCGAATCGCTTCGCCATTGCATCGACGCGCGAGTCGACGGCCTGCGTCTTGAGCGGCCGGACCGATCCCGGGCGCCCGTCGACGGCGAGCTCGTAGACGTGCTCGTGCTGGATGTCCTTCAGGTTTTGCGTGCCGAGATCGTGCACCGAGACGCCGCCGGGAAGGTCGTTGCCCACAAGGGCGCGTGTCGTCTCCGAGAGCAGGATCTGGCCGCCGTGGCCCGCTGCCGAGATCCGGGCTGCGCGAACGACGTCGAGGCCGAGGTAGCCCTCGTCGCCGATCGTCGGCTCGCCGGTGTGCAGGCCCATGCGGACGCGCACCTGCTTGCCCTCGGGCCAGGTGTGGGCGACGAGGCCGCGTTGAGCGTCGACGGCAGCCGCAACCGCGTCGCGTGCCCGCGGGAATGAGAAGAAGAAGCTGTCTCCTTGCGTGTCGATCTCGGTCCCATCGCGGGCGACGAACGCCTCGCGAATGATGCGCCGGTGCTCGCGCGACACCTCGGCGTAGCCGTCACCCAGCTCCTGCAGCAACTTGGTCGATCCCTCGATGTCCGTGAAGACGAACGTGACGGTCCCCGTGGGAAGCGTGGCACTCACGCGCGTAACCGTAACGAGGAAGCCACCGGGTCACCGACGGTTACCGTCCCATCGCTGAGTACGTCGGCCCGCAGCCCGCCTTTGTGGACGAGCGGCCGAAGCAGACCGGGGGAGGCGAGCCGCTCGAGGTGGGCGCATGGTTCGCAGAGCCGCTGCCCGAGACATTCGACCTTGCCGATCGTGAAGTGTCGGCCGACGAGCGCGTTCAGGTCGATTCCGCGAGTGACGACGTTGCGGCGGGCCGCTTCGGCGGTCAGGCCGAGTTCCTCGAGTACCTCCGCCTCGACAAGCGTCAGATCGTGCCCTCGCGCGTGCTTGTTCGAGAACGTGCCGCGCCCGACGAAATACCTGTCTCCTTCGAGACCGCGGCCGGCCACTGCGGCTGCCTCGTCGACGAGCACGACCGGATCTTCGGCGTGCGTCGCGAGCGCAACCGCCTCGACGCGGCCGACGGTGCGCGATGCTCGTTTGTTCGGCGGCGCCCAGAGGGCCACGTCGGCCGGCGCGATCAGGTACCCAAGCTGCACGTCCGCGAAGGTTTCTGCGCCGCCGAGCGGATGCCACGCGATCCCGGGCGGCGAACCGAACGCCACGACGCACACCTCCGACCGCAGGAGGGCGAGCCACGGCCCCGGCCAGTTGAACGTCGCCGGCTCCATGATCGGCGCGAGACCAAGCCCACGTCCGGCGAGCCAGTTCCGCCACACGGTCCACGGCTCCGGGTGGCCGGCAGGCGGCGTTGGAAGATCGGTGGCGTCGAGCTCCAGGATCGACGCCAGGGAGGCGATCGCAGACTTCGTCGACGCCGGCAGATCTCCGGTGGGGGGCAGGACGTCGCGCAACGATGCTCAGAGCTCTTTCGACATGAACACCGCTGTCTCGGCGTAGCCGGTCGAGCGGTAGAGCGAGCGTGCGACATCGTTGCCGCCGAACACGTTCAGCGCGATCCGCGTCAGCCCGCGCGAGCGAACCTCGCCTTCGAGCGCGAGCATCGCCTGCCGCCCGAAGCCGCGGCCCCGGAACTCCTCGAAGATCTCGATCGAGTAGATGAAGGCCGCCTTCTCGCCGAAGTCGCTGTCGCGCTCGGCGAACCAAAGATCACCGACCCGCTCCCCGGTCGCCTTGTCCTCGAGCGCGAACAGGAACTGACCCGGCGAGGCAAGGCCCCGCGGGAGCAAGTTGGCCCAGTCCTGCTCGGCTTTGGCGCGTGCCGCCGCCTCGGGGATGCCGGCCTGAGCGACCATGTCTCGGGCATAGGAGGCTTGTCCGCGCGCGACGTAGTCGGCGACCTCGTCTTCACGAAGTGGGCGCAGCGCGAGATCCACGGCCAGAGCCTACAAGCGGCCGCCGCGGGCTCGGGCGCGCTCCGCCGAGAGCTCGTGCGCGGCGTGCTCGAGCTCGTCGGGCAGCGGCGAAAGCTCCGTCGGGCCGCCCGCGTGTGCGAGCGCGTCGGCCAGCATCCGGTCGGCGAACCACGGATTGCGCGGCAGCAGCGGCCCGTGGAGATAGGTGCCGTAGACCCTGCCGTCGCGGCAACCTTCCTGACCGGAGACGCCGTCGTTCCCGAAGCCGCTGACGACGCGACCGAGCGGCTCTGCGCCCGCGTCGAGCAGCGTGCGGCCCGCGTGGTTCTCGAACCCGGCGAGCGTCTCGCCCGCCCATGGACAGTCGAGCAGAACGTCGCCGATCATTCGGCGCTCACCCGCGATCGTCTCGACCGGCAGCAGGCAAATCCCGGGCAGCGCGTTGCCGGCGACATCCCGGTAGGAGCGTCCGAGCAGTTGATAGCCGCCGCAAACCGCCAGGAAGGCAGCCCCCCGACCTACGGCCTCGTGCAGCGAATCGGCCTTGGCGACGAGGTCGTGCGCAACCAGAGCCTGTTCTCGGTCCTGACCGCCGCCGACGTAGAAGAGGTCGATCTCCCCGACTGCGACCGCGTCGCGCATCCCGATCGCACGCACGTCGAGCTCGTGGCCACGCCGCTCGGCCCGCTGGGAGAGCACCGCGATGTTCCCGCGGTCGGCGTAGATGTTGAGGTAGTCGGGATACAGGTGGCCGACAGTGATCTTCATGCGGCGCTCGCCCAATAGTTCGACACGTGCCCGCGCGCGGCGACGATTCGCCGCAACGCGAGCATCGCCGTGTAGGTCGGCAGAAGCGTCAGCTCGCCGCCCGGTGGAGTCAGCTCGAGCCCCCGGTCGAGCGCGGCGTCCAGCGAGGGCACGACCTCGATCCGCTCCCGCGGGAGGCCGCCGTAGGCAAAACGGAGCGCCAGCTCGGCCGCACGCGAGCCGGATGCGACCAGCACGTCGAGGCCGTCGAGCAGCGGCTCGAAATCGACGTCCCAGATCCACGAGACGTCGCGTCCGTCGGCGATCGCATCGTTGAGCGCGACGACGGCGACTTTCGGTGCGGAACCGTCGACGATCGTGCGTACCGCTTCGTTCGCGCCGGCCGGATTCTTGATCAGGAGCATCAGCAGCCTGCGCCGGCCGACCTGGATTCGTTCGAAGCGACCGAATGCCGCCGAGAAGCGCCCCAGCCCGGCGACGATCTCGTCCACCGGAACCCCGAGGGCAGTCGCCAGCGACGCTGCTGCCAGTGCGTTGTAGACGTTGTAGAGACCGGGTAGTGCAAGCTCGACGCGCGTGGTTCCTGCCGGGGACGCCAACGTGAACGACGACCCGTCTAGGCCGTGCAGCTCGATCTCGCGACCGGCGACCTGGAGCGGCGGCCGTGCATGGCCGCAGTTCGGGCACCGGTAGTCGCCGAGGTGGCCGAGATACACAGCGGCGTAGACGTACGGCGTGCCGCAACGGAGGCAGTACTTCGAGTCCGCAGCGTGCTGCAGCTCATGGCGGGCATGGCGAGGATCGTCGAGGCCGAAGATCAGCGAGCCGGGCCGGTCGCGACCGAGATCACCGACCTGTGGGTCATCCCCGTTGACGACGAGCTGGGCATCCGGCAGCGCGGTCACTGCCTCACGCCAGCGCGCCGCTACCAGCTCGAGCTCGCCGTAGCGATCGAGCTGGTCGCGGAACAAGTTGCAGAGCAGGAGGGCCTTCGGGCGCAGCCTGAGCGCAAGCTCCGACAGCGCAGCCTCGTCGGCCTCGAAGAGGCCGAGTTCGGCGCCACGGGAGCGGAGGAGGGTGGAGGCGACCCCGCTGACGAGGTTCGCGCCCGAGTTGTTGTGCGCGAGTCGGACGCGCGGCCGGAGGATCTCAGCCGCCATCGCGGTTGTCGTCGTCTTGCCGTTCGTCGCGGAGACGAGGACGGAGCCCTGCGGAAGCCGGCTCGCGAGGCGGTCGATCGCGCCAGGGTCGAGCTTCCAGAGCAGCTTGCCCGGGAGGGTCGTGCCTCCGCCGCGGCCGACGATGCGCGACAGCGAGCCGGCGGCGCGGGCCGCGGCTGCTTCGAGCGCGAGCGGGATCGGCGGGCGCATCGGCTGCAACCTACCTCGACTAGCGTCTAGTTGCTTTCTCTCCAATGCGCTCTACCATTCTTGTATGGCTCGAAAGCCTTATCGCGCTGTCGCGAAGATCGATCCGGCGGCCCTCGCCGAGTTTCAGGCCGGGATTCGCCGGCGCTACACGAACGCTCAGATCCTCGACGAGCTACGCGAGTCGGCAGAACGGCTCGGGCGCTCGCCGACGATGAAGGAGTTCGCGGCAGACGCGCAGTCGCAGGTGCACCCGCAGACCGTGATCGAGCACTTCGGCACCTGGAACGCCGCCAAGCGAGCAGCCGGCCTGATGCCGCGCAGGTTCGCAACCCGGCAGGAGCTGGTCGACCAGCTGCGGCAGCTCGGCGTCGAGCTCGCGCGGACTCCGACAGCCGACGACATCAAGCAGCGGCGCGGGACGATGCCGTCGGCGTCGCTCTACTGGCACACGTTCGGCTCGCTCTCGACGGCGCTCCGCGAGGCGGGCTTCGATGTGGCGGTGGGGGAGGAGCGTCTCGAGCGGGCGATCGAACAGGGCTGCTCGCTGGCCCGGTCACTCGGCCGCCTTCCGAAGTTCGGCGACTGGCAGGCGGCGAGACGCGACGACACGTCGATGCTGACCGAGTGGCAGGTGTACCGGATGTTCGAGTCGCGACGCGGAGCGTGGGGGACGTTCCAGTTCCTGATCCGCGAGCGGCTACTCGAAGACGGCGCCCGCGTCGGGCCTGACGGCTCACTTTAGATCGCAGCCAGGGCGGCCAGCCGCAGCAGGCAGGAGTCGCGCTCTTGCGGAGCCCGAACCGACGGCAGCGGGTTGTCCTCGACGTAGTCGAGGTCGGGACGGAACCGCTCGCGGCGGACGACCGTCCCGTCGGCGACGGCGAGCAGTGTTCCCTGGCGGACCTCGCGCTTGCGCAGCCGCAGCGAGCAGTAGCGCTCGAGGACTCCCAGCGCGCCCTCGGTCGAGGCGAAGAACACGGAGTCGCGACCCTCGCCGAGCCACATCGGGCGCCCGGTCCCGCGTGCCAGGAAGAGCATGTCGGCTTCGCGCTCGTCGATCCAGGCCGACGCCATCGCGCCGCGCAGATGCTCGAGCGCGCGTGCGCTATTGCCGGAGTGGGCTGCGATCGCGAAGATCGCCTCCGAGTCGACCGTCATCCTCGGCTCGGCTCGGGAGCAGGAGTGGGGGGCCAGCAGGTCGTCGTCGTTCAGGATGATCCCGTTGTGGATTCCCACGACCGGCCCGTGGCGGACCGGATGGTTGTTCGCGTTGATCGAAGGGTGGCCCTTCGTGTAGTCGCGCACGTGCACGAGTAGCTGGTTCGCCGCCTGCGGCACCGAGACGCGCTCGAGCAGCTCCGACGCCGGAGTGCGCTGCTTGACGACGGTGGGATAGGTCTCGCCAGGTGCCCGATAGGCGTAACCGACTGCGTCGGCGCCTCGTTCGGCGATCGCGGCGAGCAGTGCCTGCGCAGCCAGCGTCCGCTCGAGAGTCGAGCGTGATCGAACGCTGTATCCGGCGATTCCGCACATTGGTCGGCGATCCTATGGAGTAGGACGGACGCCCTCCCGGATTGTTGTCGGGGCTGACATTGTCTTTACAAGCTCAAGCGCTGGGCTCCTGCCGCCGATAAGAACGGCGTGGATCAACCACTCCCCGATTCAGCGCCCTCCGAGCCGGCTCAGCCGCTGCTCGAGCTCCTGCCGGCACTCGACGAACCGATCGCCGACGACGAGGAAGAGCCCGAGAACGCGGTCCTCAGCGAGGACGAGCGCCTGCAGAGCGCAGACCCGCTCAAGCTTTACGTCCGCCAGATCGGCGACGGCCGCCTGCTCACCCCGGGTGAGGAGCGCGAGCTCGCGCGGCGCAAGGATCTCGGTGACGAAAGGGCAAAGCGCCGGCTGATCGAGTGCAACCTGAGGCTCGTGATGTCGATCACCAGGAACTACACGAGGGCCGGCGTGCCGCTGCTCGATCTGATCCAGGAGGGGAACATGGGGCTGATCCGGGCGGTCGAGAAGTTCGACTACAAGCTCGGGTTCAAGCTTTCCACCTATGCGACCTGGTGGATTCGCCAGGCCGTCACGCGCGCTCTCGCCGACCAGGGACGCACGATCCGGCTCCCCGTCCATGTCGCCGAGCAGGTGCGTCGCGCCCAGCGTTCGCGCCGGCAGCTCGCGCAGAAGCTGAACCGCGAGCCCTCGGTCGAGGACATCGCCAAGGACTCGGGCTTCACGGTCGAGCGGGTGCGGGAGCTGTTCGACATGATCGAAGACCCCGTCTCCCTCGAGACGCCGGTCGGAGACGGCGAGAGCTCAGTCGCCGACATGATCGAAGACGTCTTCTCAGAATCGCCCGACACCGCCACGAACGCCCAGGCTCGCTCGGTGGAGCTGGCCGAGGCGCTCGACCAGCTGAACCCCCGCATGAAGCACGTCGTTCTCCGCCGCTTCGGGCTCGACGGCCAGCCGCCGCAGACGCTCGAAGACGTCGGTGCCGACCTCGGGATCACCCGTGAGCGTGTCCGGCAGCTGGAGACTCGTGCGCTGCGCGAGCTGCGGAACGCCGCGCCAGGCTTGCAGATCTACCTGCAAAACTAGCTGGCTGGCGCCGTTCAGGCCGTGTAGGCGACGGCTTCCATCTCGTGCACGGTCGAGAGACGCTTGAGCGCTTCGACCTCGATCTGTCGCACGCGCTCACGTGTCAGGCCGAGCCGTTTCCCGATCTCCGCCAGCGTCTTCGGATCGGCGTCCTCGAGCCCATAACGGAGGACGACGACCAGCCGGTGGCGGTCGGGCAATGAGCCTAGTGCGACGGCCAGCTGCTGCGAGCGCAGTGAGTCTTCGACCAGTTCGTCGGGCGGCGGGGCTGTACTCGCCACCAGGTCGCCGAAAACCGTGTCGTCGGAATCGCCGAGCGGGGCATCGAGCGACATGGAAGCGCGAGCCGCGGCCTTGACGTCGTAGGCCTGCTGGACGGTCATGTCGGCCTCTGCCGCGATCTCCTCCAGCGTCGGTTCCCGCCCGAGCTCGGCCCAGAGGTTTCGCTCGGCCCGGTTCATCTTCTGCATCCGCTCGACGATGTGCACCGGCATCCGGATCGTCCGGGCCTTGTCGGCGAGCGCCCGGGCAACCGCCTGGCGGATCCACCAGGTTGCGTAGGTCGAGAACTTGAAGCCGCGGCGCCAGTCGAACTTCTCGACCGCGCGGATCAACCCGAGCGTCCCTTCCTGGATCAGGTCGAGGAACGGAAGGCCCTGGTTGCGATAATTCTTGGCGATCGAGACGACGAGCCGCAGGTTGGCCTGGATCATCCGCTGCTTCGCCTGGGGATCGCCGTCCTCGACCCGCTTGGCGAGCTCGACCTCCTGGGCAGGCGTCAGGAGCGGGTGGCGGCCGGCCTCCCGCAGGAAGAGCTGCAGCGCGTCGGTGGTCGTCTCCCAGGTCACCTGAGCCGTCGGCTCGGGCGCCGAAGCGGGCTGCTCGTCCGCAAGCAGCTCGATGGCGCGAGTCTCGAGCTCGCGGTAGACGTTGTCCAGCTCGAGCGGATCGAGGTTCAGCTGCTCGCAGATGTCGTTCAGCTCGGACTGCGTGACGCTGCCGCGTTCCTCGGCCGCGTCGAGAAACAAACGCAGGTCGTCGCCGAGGAGAAGGATGTCTGTGGCCACCCAGGATGGGTCTAGCCGGACAGCGTTCGATCGAAACCCCTTGCCGGCGCAGTATGAGAACGGCTGCACGTTAGTCAACGTTATGTTGAGCTACGAGTTTTGACGTCCGGCCGGGTTGCTGGGATCGAATCGTGCTCATCCCGCCCCTGCTCGGTTCGAAGCTCGAAGGAGCCGACTTCGTGCTCGCCGAATGGGTCGACGACGGGGCGAGCTCGGAGCAAATGCCGATCGCGCCGCTCCACCGGCATTTCGCCGACGACGAAGCCTGGTACGTGCTCGAAGGAACGCTCGGGTTCGTGCGCGGCGACGAGCGACTCGAGGCACCAGCCGGTTCGGCCGTATTGGTTCCCCGCGGTGTTGCACACACGTTCTGGAACGCCGGCGACCGAGCTGCGCGCTACCTGATCGTGCTCATGCCCCGCATCGCCGAGTTGATCGAAGCGATCCACCGGCCGGGTGCAGGCGATCTGGCCGCGCTCTTCCGCCGGTACGACTCGGAGCTTCTCGGCTGAGTGTCTCCCCCGTCTTCCACAGGATTTCCCCAGGAGACAAGTGCAAAGAGCGAGCTTTTTCCGTTCTCTCCCCACTTGATTCGGACCGGTCCCGATCGTTACGTTCTCCTGGCACCGAGCACGGAGCGCGAGTAGGTCGAAGCCGCTCCCGAGGGCCGTAGGCGGAAGCCGAAGGTTCACGGGGAAGGTGGACGAAAGCGCAACCGGCTCGGTGAATTTCTGGTCCAACTCCTTTGTAGTGCGCGGCAGAATCTGCTATTTCGCGCTGCCGTTACAGAAGTGTTCGCAAATTGCGGGAAGGCTGTTCGGTGACCCCTTGCATGTCCCCCGCCCGCCGTCTAACTTCCTTCTTGCAGCGAGCACGGAGCGCGAGTAGGTCGAAGCCGCTCCCGAGGGCCGTAGGCGGAAGCCGAAGGTTCACGGGGAAGGTGGACAAAAGCGCAACCGGCTCGCTGAATTTTTTTGGTCCAAAACAGGCGGACCGGTTCGGTAGGATCGGCGCGCGATGCACCTACGCGCACCCGCCATCGACCACGGCATCATCTCGTTCCTGTGGGCCGTCTTCTTCGGGCTCTTCATCTGGATCGGCGGCAGCGCCGTCGGCTTCGGCAGCGCAGTGACGTTCATCATCGGCTGCGTCGCCGGCTTTCTGATCTTCGTCTTCGTGCGTGTCTACGGCGAAGACGAGCCGCGCCGCCCCTGAGGGCCGGCAAGCGCGAAGACCAGCGTCTGCGCCAGGTTGTCGCCCAGCTCCGCGACAAGGCGCAGGTAGGCGCTCGGCGTGCGCGCCTCGAACTCGCTGCAATGCACGAGGAGAAGCGCGGGAACGCGTGCTTGGGGCGACTCGACGCTTGTTCCCATGCCCGGGGTATCGGCGTCACACCGATTCGCAAGATCCCTGGCGGGAGGGAAAGGAATCCGTCGCGACACGCCGATAGTGATTCCCGCCGAGAACCCCTGCTGAGACCGCCTTTCAGCAGGTACGCCTCCCGGTTACCGAGCTAGCTCGTGGCGGTGGAAGCGCCCGCGTAGACAGCCGTGCCAAGCTGTTCCATCAGACCGAGATCGTCGCGGTAAAGCGCTTGATCAGGCCCTTGTTTGCCTGAACGTCCATCGTCGCGATCTTACGGCTGCTCGCAGTCGTCCGGAGGGAGGTCCCTCTCGTTTGGCGGCCATCACGACGCGGTTGCGCAAGGTGCTTCACCCAGATCCGTGCCCCCGCGTCGCCGAAGGCTGCTAGACGGCGCCGCTCAGGACGTGACCGCCGCTCAGTACGTGATCAGCGCGTGCAGGTCGGTGCCGGCGAGTTTCTCGCGGCCGCCGAGGAAGCTGAGCTCGATGATGAAGCACGCCCCCACCACTTCGCTGCCGAGCTGCGCGACGAGCTTCGAGATCGCTTCGACCGTTCCGCCGGTCGCAAGCACGTCGTCGTGGATCACGATCTTCGAGCCGGCCGGGATCAGGTCCGGATGCAGCTCGAGCGAGTTTTCGCCGTACTCGAGCACGTAGCTCGCGCTCACCGTTTCTGGCGGCAGCTTGCCCGGCCGGCGCGCCGGGACGAATCCGACGCCCGCCTCGAGCGCAATCGCAGAGCCCAGCCAGAAACCTCGTGCCTCTGCTCCGAGCACGAGGTCGCATTGCTTCGTCTTCACCCAGTCGGCCAGCTGCCCCACCGTCTGCCGCAGCGACTCGAAGTCGGCGAGCATCGGCGTAACGTCCTTGAAGCCGACGCCGGGTGTCGGGAAGTCGGGAACTTCCCGGATCATCGTGCGGAGGTCGATGCTCACTGCGCGGCCAAGTCTCGCAGGTCGCGCCAGAAGAGCAGTGACGACAACTCGCTCGAGAGCTCGGCGAGCTGTTGCAGTTCGCGCAGACCCTGCGTGCGGCGATCGTTGTTCCGGGCGCGCAGCGACGGCGCGACGAGCTGGCCGAGCAGAGATGCCTCACGGCCGGCGGCGGTGCGGAACGTGCGCAGGTGGCGCGGCGCGACACCGTACCGGGACAGCCGCGCGCACGTCAGTGCGACGTCGGTGTCCGACTCCGGATACCGCTTGTCCCCTCCACTCCCGCGCGGTGAGAGCAGACCGAATTCCTCCAGCTCTTTCGCAAGCTCGAGTGAGATGCCGGCGCGGTCCCGGAGCTCGTCGAGTGTGATCGTCTGATCCTCGGTCCCGAGCGCTGCAGGACGGCGCCGCTTGCGATCCTTGTGCCCCGGTGCGTCCAGCTCGTCCTTGATCACCCGCAGCGGCAGGAACTCCTCGCGCTGCATGCGCAGGATCGTCTTCAGGCGCTCCAGATCATCCTCGCTGAACAGCCGATAGCCGCCCTGTGTGCGCCGCGGCGCCATCAGCCCTTCGTCTTCGAGGTAGCGGATCTTCGAGATCGAGATGTCGGGGAACTCGTCGGCGAGACGCCGAACGACCTCACCGATCCGGAGCAGCTTCTCGCGCTGCGGCTGACGACGAGCAGCCGTGGTCATCTTGGATCCCTCATGCGATGAACGTCATCCGGTACTTCCCGATCTGCAGCTCGTCACCTTCGGCGAGCGTGACCGACTCGATGCGCTTTCGGTTCACGAAGGTGCCGTTCAGCGAGCCCTGGTCTTCGACGACGTAGGTTCCGTCGCGCTCGACGAGCACCGCGTGGTTACGCGAGACCGTGACGTCGTCGAGGAAAATCTCGCAGTCGGGGGAACGGCCGATCCGAGTCCGTTCGCCCACCGGCTTGAAGCTCTCCCCCGCCCTGCCGCCGCCGGCGCGCACGACAAGCGCGGGGCCCTCGAGGCCGAAGTCCTCGCTGTCGAG
The DNA here is from genome assembly GCA_963847845.1 of uncultured Actinomycetes bacterium. Lineage (GTDB taxonomy): Bacteria > Actinomycetota > Thermoleophilia > Gaiellales > Gaiellaceae > PALSA-600. The sequence continues at coordinate 901,825 of CAWKBI010000001.1, read as the reverse complement.
ATGCTCGCCGACCTCTTGCGCCGAAAAGGTCTGCGTCGTCTCGGCCGAGCTCTCGCCCTTCGACAGCAGCGCACCGCAGCGTGAGCAGTAGTTGGCGACCTCCGGGTTCTGGAAGCCGCACTCACTGCAGTAAACGACGCTCATACCCCGCTCCAGCGCCGGCAGAGCCGGCACCTGCGCTCCCTGGTGAGCTCCGTCAAGCCTACGCTCATACCCCGCTCCAGCGCCGGCAGAGCCGACACCTGCGCTCCCTGGTGAGCTCCGTCAAGCCTACGCTCACGACGGAGGCGCAGCCTTGCCGGTGAGGATCTCGGTAAGCCGGTCGACGTCGACCTGGTCGAGGACGCTGCGACCGCCCGAAGTCTTCAGCCTCGCGACGAGCTCGGCGCGCAGGATGTCGATCTTTCCATGCAGGAGGCGGCGCTGGTAGCTCACGTCCCGCTCCTGCTGCTCGAGATCGCCGATCATTGTCTTCAGTTCGCCGTCGGACATCGAGCCGAACTCGGGGAGCGGATCCATGTGCCGCCTTTCGTTTCGTTTGGGGAGACCCGATTCCAGCAGAGACTGCCAAAACCGTCAACCTCAGGTTAAGGGTTCACTTCACTCTACCCTTTCCGTTTCCTTCCCATTGAGCCGTCTCGAGCGAGCAGCAACCCCGAGGTAGAGGCGCTCCGCCCATGCGTCTCGCGTGTCGCAACATGGTGTCGCTTTGGCAAACGGCGACTCCGTGCAGCCCCAACTTCGCTTCACTTTTGATAGTAATAGAGCTCGGTCGACTTGTGCATCGGCCGTGGTCTGTTGGGCGAGGGCTCCGTCTTTCCCTGGGCGGGGGCCCTCGGCGCGTAGGGCGCAGGGGCTTGTCCGATTTATCCGTTGGACAGCAGCGCGGCGTACGATGCAGGCATGGCGCACCGGCGGTCGTCCACGGCTCAGGGGAAGTCGGTCGCGAGCCGCCTGTGCCCGGCGTGCGGACGCGAGACGAACCACGAGATCACAGAGTTGCGAGGCGGCGGCGGCGTCCGCATCACGGCCAGTTCGAGATGCCTCGAGCACCGCGAGTGGGCGAACGGCCGTATCGAGTTCCTGCAACCGGACGGCGAGTGGGCCGAACAGCATCCGTAGTTCGTTGTCACATGCGGCAGGCGGGCGTGCCTCCGGGTAGTCGATCGCGCCAGCGAGCAAGCAACGGGTAGGCAGTAGCCGCAAGCCATCGAGTCGGGGGAACAAGAAGGACGCGGCCGACGACCGAGGGCCAACCGTTTGCGACTCGGAGCGCGTGAGCAATGGCAAGGTGGCCGCGAGAAGCGCCGCGGGACGGGTCGATCCACCACGCAGCGCTGCGCGCGTCGTCGAGGGTCAGACCGAGGTGTTCCAGCTGGTCGGCGCTCAGGTGCTGCCACGCAACGGCCTGCTCGGGTCCGTTCCAGTGGGAGACGAGCCAGCGGGCACAGGAGCTACAAAACGAGCAGTCGCCGTCGTAGACGAGCAGCTGTACCTGCTCCACGGTGTCGGGATCCAAGGTGTCGGGATCCACAGTGCCGGGAACGATGTCCGAATCGAGCGACACGTTAGGCGTCGGCTCCGAGCCTGTCGCGCGAGACCAAGGCATGAAACTGCTGCAGACGCGACCGTACAGCTGAGTCGAGTTGATCGACGATCACCGATGCGCCGCCGAAGGTAGCCCCTGCGGCCACGATCAACTCCTTGGCAGCCAGCGCCTGATTGCCGGTTTCGAACCAGTCGTCGACGACCAAGACCCGGTCATCTCGGCTGAGCGATTTGCGTTGCAGACGCAGTTGCACCTGGTGGTTTCGGTAGTCCGGGGGTGTGACCCGCACCAGCTTCTCTCCGGGGAACAAGCCGCCCGGCTTGCGGATCGCGACAAACCCGGCGTTCAGTTCGCTCGCCACGGCTCCTCCAAGAATGAAACCGCGAGCCTCTATCCCGACAACCTTCGTGATCGACGAAGCACGGAACGGCTCGGCGAGCGCACAGATGAGCGCCGGAAAGAGACCCCCGTCAGAGAAAAGCCGCCATACATTAGCGTGCCCTTCGACCCAGCGGAAGCGCGCCAAGATTGCAGGCGTGATATCCGTCATCCCACCCGAGAATACGGACGCACACATCCCTACATTCATCCGGAGGACCGCGTGCTGCTCGACTCAGCGCTGTGCGGCGACCTCCTCACGGTCGATCACGTCCGCGACGAGCTCCCGGAGTTCCGACTCGAGCTCGCGCGACCCCTCCTCCGTCTCCCCTTCTGCGAAGAGATGCACGAGCGGCTCGTCGGGATCGGGCTGCACCTGTGACCACCCGCGCTCGTCGAAGATCTTGATCCCGTCGCGGAGATCGACATTCGCGTCGGCGAAGCGCTCGTTGAGGACGCGCATGACGATGCCCTTGAGCGCCCACGGGCACTGAACCTGACGGTGGATCAAGGTGGGCTTCGGCAACTCGCGGACGAGCTCCGAGAGCTTGCGCGGCTCCTGGGTGGCAAGCAACTCGAGCAGCTTGCAGAGCGCCGCCATCGCGTCATACGCGGCGAGGAATCCGGGAAATGCGTAGCCGCCGCCGACCGCGCCCGCGAAGACGACTCCCGGCTCGGCCGAGGCGCGCGTCAGTTCGGTCAGCGACGCCGCAGTTCGCACGACCTCGAGGTTCTCTCCGACCAGGTGCTCTACCTGGCTCGTCACGTTGATCGGGACCGCGACCTTGCCGCGGCGTCCGTCCGAGCCGATCAGCTTCAGGTACATCAGGAGCGCTTGCTCGAGCGGGACTTCGCGGCCGGTCTCGTCGATCAGGAAGAGCCGCTCGGCCGAGCGGTCGAAGACGGCGCCGAAATCTGCGTTGACCATCGGAACGAGCCGGGTCGCGGCCTCGATGGTCTCCCGCAGGCGCGCAGGTAGGTGGCCCGAGTCGGACTCGAACGCGTTCGACGTCACCGCTTCGACCCCGAGCGGGCCGATCACGAGCGGCAGCACCCAGCTCGCAGCCGAGTAGCCGTAGTCGACAACGATGCGGAACTCGCGCTCGCGGATCTCCTGCACGTTCAGGCCCGACAGGAGATCGTTCGCGTAGGTCTCGCGGGCACGCGCCGGGTATGTAATCGCGCCGACGGCCGCGAACGGCACCCGCCGCAGCTCCTGCCGCGTGAAGTGCTTCTCGATCTCCTTCTGGAAAGGCGCAGAGAGCGCGATGCCCGGCGGCTCGAACAGCCGGATCTGCACCGCCTCGGGATCGTGTGAGGCGGCACCGACGTGGAACGCCGCGTCGTAGCCCTGCGTCTTCATGTGGTGCTTGCCGACCGGGGCCGGGAGCGTGCGCAGATCGGCGACCTGAACGCCGGTCGAATGGAGGCCGGAGATGATCGCGCGCTTGATCATCTGATACGCCGGCGCGCTTTCGCGGCTCGCGACCACGCGCGCGCCGCGTTTCAGGGCCGTCCCGAGGGCAGCGCCGAAGCGGATCGCGACCTCGGGAGTCAGGTCGACGTTGACGAGGCCGAGCACGCCGTCCTTGCCGAACAGGCGGGTCGTCCCGCGGGACTCCCAGATCACGCTCTCGTGGATCTGCGCGCCCGACTCGACCTCTTTGTAAGGGTAGATCCGAACGCCGGGATAGACCACGGACTGGTCGCCGAGCGTCACCTGGTCGCCGATCGCAACGCCTTCATGCACCCGGGCGTGGGTGCGTACGTCGCAGTTCCGCCCCAGGATCGCCCCTTCGACTAGAGCGCTCCTCCCGATGTAACAGGACGAGTCGATCACCGAGCGGGCGACCCGGCCGCGCTCTCGCAACGTCGTTCCCGGTCCGAGCACCGAGTACGGCCCGACCGACGACTCCGGCGAGATCGTGCAGTAATTGCCGATGAACGCGGGCCCTTCGACACCTTCGACGTCGTCGATCTCGACGCCGGCTCCCACCCAAACGTCGCCGCGGATCTTCAGCCCGGAGATGTTGAGCGCGACCTTCTCGTCGAGCGCGTCGAAGTTGGCCTGGCGGTACTGGTCGAGGTTGCCGATGTCCTGCCAGTAGCCCTCGCAGACGTAACCGTAGATCGGCCTGCCCATGTCGAGGAGCAGCGGGAAGAGCTCCTTCGAGAAGTCGAACGGGCGATCGGTCGGGATGTGCCGAAGCACCTCGGGCTCGAGCACGTAGATGCCGGTGTTGATCGTGTCGGAGAAAACCTGTCCCCACGACGGCTTCTCGAGAAAGCGCTCCACGCGCCCGGAGTCGTCGGTGACGACGATCCCGAACTCAAGCGGGTTCTCGACCGATTTGAGGCCGATCGTGACCGCGGCACCCTTCGCCTTGTGGAACTCGACGATCTTGCCGAGGTCGATGTCGCAGAGGGCGTCGCCCGAGATGACGAGACACGTTTCGTCGAGCCGGTCGGACGCGAGCCGTACCGAGCCGGCGGTGCCGAGCGGGCTCTCCTCGACGGAGTACTCGATGTTGAGGCCGAGGTTGTCGCCGTTGCCGAAGTAGGAGCGGATCGCCTGCGGCATGAACGCCACCGTGACGACGACATCGGTGAAGCCGTGCTCGCGCAGCAACTCGAGGATGTGCTCCATGCACGGCTTCCCGACGATCGGCACCATCGGTTTCGGCTGGTTCGACGTCAGCGGGCGCAGACGCGTGCCTTCGCCGCCGGCCATCACGACGGCTTTCAGCATGCACCTCTGCAGTGTTGTGTGATCACGCGAGTACCTCTCTCCGTGCTTTCAGCACGTACTCGCCCAGTGAGACCAGGGCGAGGACGAAGCCGGTCCAGAAGACCCAACGCGGCCACGACGTGCTCTGGTGCGTGACCATCATGAATCCGAGGCTCAGATAGAGCAGCCAGGTAGCTGCCTTCCCGATCAGATTCACCTGAAACTCATAGCCGCGTCCAAGGACGATCGGGGTGCCGATCAGAACGACGAGATCTCGCAGCGGGATCAGCAGCGCCGCCCACGGGAGCCGACCCGCGTGCAAGAGCAGCAGAACGGCCGCATCGATCATCAGGCGGTCGGCGAGCGGGTCCGCGAACTTGCCGAACGCGGACTCGACGTGCCACCGCCGCGCCAGGTAGCCGTCGACCTGATCGGTGACCCCGGCGACGCCGAAAACGATCGCCGCCGGCCAGGACCTCCCGCCGTCACAGACGAGCAGCAGCACGACGTAGACCGGCAGCAGGACCAGGCGCGCGATCGTGAGCGCGTTCGGGAGCCGGCGCCGGAACATGCTGACAGGATACGGCGGTGTCGACGCTGGCGATTCCGGGCTTCGTGGACGCTCACTGCCACGCCTTCCAGCGCGCATTGCGAGGCCGGGCAGGCGGCGGCGACTTCTGGGCCTGGCGGGAGGAGATGATCCGCCTCGCCGAGACGACCACAGTCGACGAGCTGCGACTCGAATACGTTCAGGTGTACCGCGAGCTCCGGGCGAACGGCTACACCGCGGTCGGCGAGTTCCACTATCTGGGCCTCGACGAGGCGCGTGCCGCCGCCGAGGCTGCGAACGAGGCCGGGATCGCGTTCGTCTGCCTCTACGCCTGCTACTTGCGCGGCGGCGTGCCTCGCTTCCGCCAGGCGTCGGTCGCCGAGTATCTAGGAGAGCTCGAAGCGCTTCGCGCCGACGGGATCGCTGTCGGAGTCGCCCCCCACTCCGTACGCGCTTGCCCGGCCGATGCGCTGCGTCAACTTGGGACCTACGCCGCGGAGCACGAGCTGCCGCTGCACGTCCACGCCGACGAACAGCCGCGCGAGATCGAGGAGTGCGTCGCCGAGCACGGCCTCCGCCCGATCGAGCTCCTCGCCCGCGAAGGCTGTCTCGGCCCGCGAACCACGGTCATCCATGCCACCCATGCCGACGGCCACGAGCTCGACTTGTTGCGCGACGCCGAGGCGTCGATCTGCGTGTGCCCGACGACCGAGGCGAACCTCGGCGACGGCTTCCTCCCGGTGGCGCGGGTCGTGCATCGCGGGCTTCGGCTGTGTATCGGCTCGGACTCGAACGTGCGGATCGACCCGCTCGAAGAGTTGCGCGAGCTCGAAGGGATCGCGCGCCGCCAGACCGGCAAGCGTGGCGTGATCGATTCGACGCGCTGCTACACATCGGGTCGTCGGACGGCGCCGCTGCGCTCGGCCTCGACACCTGGCCGGACACGGTCGTCGATCTGGCGCATCCGCAACTGCGCGGCGTGGCGGGGGCGAACGTCTACGAAGCCTTGGTCTTCTCCTGCGCGAGCGAAGCGCTCTGGAAGACGTCCGACCAGTAACGCGTCCGCGCGAGGTATGCGCCTGCGGCCGCCTGCCCGTGCAGCCCCCACGCGCCGTTGTACGTGAAGTACCGGTAGCGGCCGTGCCAGGTCGCCGTCGCAGCGGGCTCGATTTGTGTGCCCTCGTGCCACTCGTTGTACGAGGTGATCGTCACGCGGTCCGCGTGCGCCGTGATCGCGGCCCGCCACATTGCGTCGTACGTCGCGCCGTGGCGGCGGTGCTTGACGGCAAGGTCGCCGCTGCCGCGCCGCGCGTCGTAGCCCGGCCCGACCGACGGCGCGCAGATCAGATGCCGGGCGCGCGCCTCGCTGCACAGCCGGGCGAACTTGTTGCCGCCGTAGGTCACGATGTCGTACGTGTAGATGCCGTCGAAGCCCGCCGCAGCGGCGGCTCCGACGAGCGACGTCTGGGCGAACAGCATCGACCCACCCGCATGGAGTGCCGGCTGGGCCGCCGCCCAGTCCGCGATCGGGAGGTCGAGCGCGCGGTAGACGTAGAACGACCTGATCCCGTAGAGGCGCAGGTAGGCCACGTCGGCCAGCGTGCTCGCGACCGAGCGACCGGCGTACGGCTCGAGATGCGCGGCGACGGCGATCCCGTCGGCCCGCGCGGCACTGACAACGAGCGCGAGGCGCGCGTCCTCAGCCGAGCCTCGCCCCCACCACGAGACGATGATCTCGTCGATTCCCGCGCTGCGGATCTCGGCCATCTGCTGGCCGATGACGAGCCGGTCCGACGAGGAATAGAGACCGCGCGCCGGGTAGTAGGCGGAGGCGATGTCGTCCGGGGGGACGTGGCCGTTCTGCGACCAGTGCCGGTAGGAGCCGTCCACGGCCGAGGTCCCGTACCAGGGGTAGTAGAACGCCGAGACCCGCACGTCTGCACGGGCGCCCGCGGGCAGGCCGAGGGCGAGGACGATCAAGCCGAGGAGAAGCTGACGCATGGAGGCTGGCTGATCTTCTCCCGCCGAGCGGCCGGCGGCAATGGGCCGTGCGAACTATTTGTCCCTCTAGATGGTTGATCGGTAATTGCCGTCGTTGCGGGGAGGGAATGCACCAAGCAGTGTGGTCGACTCGACCGGTGGCAAGGCCAGTAGGCCTTGGTACCGGTCGAGGCGGGCGCAATGCGCCGCGTGCAGGCCCCCAGCCGCGACGGCGTGAATTACCGATCAACCATCTAGACCGAAGCGGTGATCGTGATGCCGCCGCGCGCCTTCTGGACGAGCTTGACGTGAACTGCCGCGGGTGGCAGCTCGAGCGCCGCTGCGACGTCATCACGGATCTGCACCGCGAGGGCCTCGCAAAATGCCCCCTGATCGCGGAACCGGGAGAGGTAGATCTTGAGCGACTTCGACTCGAGGCAGAGAGCCTGCGGCCGGTATTCGATCGTCGCGATGTAGAAGTCCGGCTGGTTTGTGATCGGGCACAGCCCGGTCAGCTCGTCGCTCACCATCTCCACCGTCTCGACGCCGGGATTCGGGAAGGTCTCGAGGCCGACGTACGCGTCGCTGCCTGCGTGGCCGAGCGCTACGAACTTGTGCTCCATGACCGCGTACTGTAATCGCGTGCCACGCGTCTACCTCGCCGGCCCACCTTTCGCCGACGAGTATCGGCGGCGCGCCGCCCGGCTCGCGCACCAGGCCGGGTGGGAGCCGGTCGACCCCATGCGGCGCGACTTCCGCGGCGCAACCGAGGGGCATGAGACAGAGATCGTTGACGGCGACCTCGCCGACATCGACTCGTGCGACGCCGTGCTGGCGGCCTTCACCTCGCCGGACGAGGGAACCTCGATGGAGGCCTGGTACGCGCACTCGAAGGGAGTACGAGTGGTGGCCTACACGGGCGGGACGCCGTCTCACCCATGGACCCGATACGTGGCCGAAAGCGTCCACTCCTCGCTCGAGGACGCAATCGCGGCGCTCTCCCCGCCCCACTAGCGGAAGGTCGAGGCGACCCCCTAGCCGTCGGTCCAGGTCACCCGACCGGGGGATGTGAAAACATGGCGCAGTGGCCACGCTATTCGCCGCCGCATTGTTCATCGGAACCGCCTCGATCGCCCTTTGGATTGATGTCCGGAGGCCCTCCCTCGCCCCGAACGGCCTCAAGTGGCGTGCGCTCTGCGCCGTCCTCGCAATTCAAGCGTGCGCAATGATCCCGATCGCGAACACGTCGTTCCTAGCGCTTTACTCGAGTGTCTTCGGTGCCTTGCTTCCGATGATGATCGTCATGTGGCTGACCGCGCTCTGGCTGCTTCGCGCCATCTCGGACTCGGTCGTCGCTCACCGCTGAGCGCTTCTCCCTCGCCCTACCCCATTTGAGCTTCAGCCGAAGGCCGGTTTCTGTCGATACCAGCAGAGATGCTGGGTCATGCAGCCTTCCTGAGTGCCTGGATGCCGGCTATCGCCGTGGGCCTCGCGGGCGTCGTCGTGCTGATCTGCGCCTTCTCGGTCGCCCGCTCGCACACCGGGAAGCTCAGGGCTGATGAGCTGCTCGCCCGCCAGCAGGAGCTCTCGCTGGATCTTGTCTGCACCGCGTCGTTCGACGGCTACTTCGTCCAGCTGAACCCCTCCTGGAAGCGTGTGCTCGGCTTCGAGCTGGAGGAGCTGAAGGCCCGGCCGTTCAGTGAGTTCGTGCACCCCGACGACCTCGCGGCGACGCTCGGCGAAGTGGACCGGCAGGCGAAGACTGGCGCGCTCGTCTTCAACTTCCAGAACCGCTACCGCTGCGCGGACGGCTCATACCGCTGGCTCGAGTGGACCTCGCGGCCGGATTATGAAGCCGGCCTGATGTTCGCCGTCGCCCGCGACATCACCGAACGCAAGGACGCCGAGGAGATCGTCGCGGGTCATCGCGCAGTGCTTGAGGAGACGGTGGCGCGGCGGACGGCCGAGCTGGAGGACTCGCGGTGGGAGACACTTCGCTGTCTCGCGCTCGCAGCCGAGTACCGCGACGACCAGACCTACGAGCACACTCAACGGGTCGGTCGGACGGCGTCGCTACTCGCAGACCAGCTGGGCCTCGAAGCCCAGTTCTCGGAGCTGATCCGGCACGCGGCCCCGTTGCACGACGTCGGCAAGCTCGGGATGCCGGACTCGATCCTGCTGAAGCCAGGCCCGCTGTCTTCGAGCGAGCTCGAGATCGTCCGCGGCCACGCCGCCGCCGGCGCGCGGATCCTTTCCGGCAGCTCGTCTGCGCTGCTCCAGCTCGCCGAGGAGATCGCGGGCACGCATCACGAATGGTGGGACGGCACCGGCTATCCGAAGATGCTCGTCGGCGATCGGATCCCGATCAGCGGCCGCATCGTCGCGGTCGCGGATGTGTTCGACGCGCTCACCCACGAGCGCCCGTATAAACCGGCGTGGAGCGTCGCCGACTCCGTTCTCGAGATGCAGCGCCTCTCGGGCCTGCAGTTCGACCCGGCGGTGATCGAGGCGTTCAACACCCTCGACCATCACGAGATCGCAGGCTCGCCGAGGGAGCCGGCACGCCGGCTCGCCGCTGTCGGCTGAGCCATCTATTCGTTCTCGCGGAACTCGTGCTGCAACGGCACGAGCAGCAGCACCCCGCTGAGCTCGGCCAGGCGGTCGCGCACGGTGCGCAACTCGCGCGTCAGCTTCCGCACTTCGTGCGCCCCGAACTCGCTCGGGAACATGCCGGCCCGGTGCTCAGCACGCTGCAGCTGCTCCGCGAGCTCAGGCTCACGGCGTTCGAGCCGCACACGCTCGACCGCGAGCTCGGCGAAATCCGGATGCTCCTCGGCGGCCATCCCAACTGATTCTCACACACTGGACCGAGTCCTCTCACAAAGCGGTTCCTTGCCGATGCGCTGATCCCAACCGCACCTTCGGATAGGGCGGCTGGCGCGGTGTCCGGCGATGCTGCTGCCAGGGAAGGCTGCAGGGCGGTACACACGTGACGGATCCGGGGCCAGTGGGGGCGTGGCACCGGGAGTCACGGGACGCGGTCGACGGTCCGCTCGAGGCTTTCAGCCCGGGCGGATCTCCCGCTGCCTCGAACTAGAGAATCTTCCGCTTCGGCGCCGAGCCGACGCGGATCTCGTTGCCGTGCGGGTCGACGAGGACAAAGACGCGCATGCCGTAGTTCGTGTTCAACGGCTGTTCGATTCGTCCCGGAGCTGCTGCCTTTCCCTTCCATTCGGCGTAGAGCTCATCGGCGTCCTCGACGTAGACGAAGCAGAACCCCGGTGGACGGTCGCCGGCAGGCGGCCCCGCAAGGTGAATCTCGAGCTCATCGCGTACCAGGATGAGGTAGTCCCACTCCTCCGCCGGTGCGCCGCGGTTCGCGAATCCGAGCGCCTCGTAGAAGGCGAGCGTCGCAGCAATGTCGCTGCTTGCGAGCACCGGTACGGCACGGCTGGCCACCGATCGACTGTATCGGCCGGAGTCGGGCTCGCAGTCAGTCGACGACGCTGTCGAGCCTGCGCCGGTAGCACGGCGTGCCAGGCCCACACAGCCACTTCTGTCCATCCGGCGACGGTTCGGCCGCGTACGCCTCCCCGGACGGTGCGCAACGGACGGGGTTCTCGGCTTCGTGGCGGCAAAGGACGCACATGCGCGTCTGGGTCGTCCGGGTCGCGTGCCCTCGCTTCTCGATAATGGTCACCGAGGGCCGATGCCCACCTCTTGCCGAGGCTAATCGCCAACGGCCACGGCGGATCTCCCGTTGCTTCACCTACCGGCACCCAGATGGGTGTGGCGCTCTAGCGGTCGGCCGCGGAGAGTCTTGTCAAGAAATCGCCCTGCGTGTGAATCGCGCGGTCAGGGGCGTTTGCCGTGGCGTGCTCCGGATCGAGCTGATGAGTCTTCTGAGGCGCTGGGGATGGACAACGCGCCAGTGGGCATCGCAATAGGCCAGCCCGCTGTTCTCAGTCTCGGTGGCTCGAGCGCGGCACATTGCGCACTCGTACGAGGTGGACCTACCCTCGACGGAATTGGCTGTCTGTCCCATTGCATCCTCCCTCAACTATCGCGTGCCTCCAGAGTCGCGCGGTCGTGGTCAGGCGGCATCGGCAATATCGCGAAAAGCAGATTCGGACAACCCGCAACCTGGATACAAGGTGATCGCGCCAAGTGTCTTGACGGCGACGATCGCCCCAACGATAAGCGGGGGCATGACCCCCAGCGGTCGCAAATCGACGCTGAGCGGCGTTCGTTGCGGCGAGCCCAGGGAAGGACGTCAGTGGACGGAGTTCCACCTGGGCCATGAGCGAACCGCGTATACAAACAGCCCATTTCAGGGCCTTCGGCCAGTCGGGGCGCCGAGATTCGAACTCGGGACCTCTAGTCCCCCAGACTAGCGCGCTAACCAGGCTGCGCCACGCCCCGCGACGTCGGCAACCGTAGCAACGTTGCGGCATCGCCAGCTGCGGGCGCTCCGTCGCGAACTCCGCTCATGGTGGAAGTCTCGTCCGGTTGGAGCGCGATTCCGCTTCAGTCCGCGCCCGTGACGGCCGATGCGAAGGACTAGGGTGTCCCGGGGCGAAGGGCGCCTCACCTCGCCATGCGTGCCTGGAGAGTCATACTCGCGTTCGGAGCGGCCGCAGTTCTTGGCGCAGCCCTCGTCGGCGAGCCGTTCGCCGCCTCGCCGAAGGAGCAGTTGAAGCAGAAGCAGGCGCAGGCGCAGCACGTGCTCGCCCAGGTCGACGCGCTCGACGCCAAGTTCGGCGCCACGGTCGAGGCCTGGAACGGAGCGCGCTACGAGCTGTCGCAGACGAAGCAGCAACTCGCCGCCGACCGTGCGTCCCTGGGAGTCGCCCAGCAGCAGCGGAGCGTCGTGATGCAGCACGTATCCGAGCGCATCGTCTCCCTGTACGAGAGCGATCCCGCACCTTCGACGCTCTCGATCTTCCTCGGCAGCAACAGCCTCGGCGAGGTGATCGATGCCCTCGATACGGCGCACGCCGTCGCCGCGGCCGATCATCGCCTCGCCACGAACGCAACCAAGGTTCGCAATCGCTACGCCTCTGCGGTCCGTGTGCTGCGAGCGACGGAACAGCGGCGTGAAGGCGCCGTCCTGCAGCGCGCGAGCGAGCGCGCACGGATTGGCGCGCTGCTCACCCGGCGCCGCCAGCTGCTCGGCTCGATCCAGTCGGAAGTCTCGGCACTTCGCGTCCAGGAAGCCCAGCGCCAGGCGCTGATCGCAGCCCAGGCGAAAGCCCGCCTGGCGCACGAGCAGGCGCTCCTCCGCCAGCAGGAGCAGGAACGAGAGCATGCGGCCGCGGCAAAGGCAGCCTTGATAGCTGCGGTCGCGACCACGACCACGACCCAGGCGACCACGACAACGACGGCCGGCACCTCGACTGGCGCAGGCGCTCCGGCAGCGACCACCACGACTTCGGCAGCCCCGGTCGACACACCGTCCTCGGCGCCGGTCTCGGGTGGGCATCCGGAGGCCGCGACGGTCGCGCTCCGCTACCTCGGCGTGCCGTACCTCTGGGGTGGCGCGACGCCTGCCGGCTTCGACTGCTCAGGCCTCGTGATGTACGTCTACAACCAGCTCGGCGTGTCGCTCCCGCACTTCGCCGCGGCACAGTACGGCGAAGGCTCTCCGGTCTCGCGTGACCAGCTTCAGCCAGGCGACCTGGTGTTCTTCGACTCGCTCAATCACGTCGGCATCTACATCGGCGGCGGCCAGGTCGTGCACGCGCCGAACACTGGTGACGTGGTGAAGATCTCGAACCTCTCCGACTGGGGCTCTTCCTATGTCGGCGCACGCCGGATCTAGGTGTCCTACCTACAGAGGTTGTGAACGGCTGACGGTGATATCCGGCCCTCCTTTGAGGCTGTGCGGTCTTCGTCTGACTCACGCTCAAAGGAGGGCGCGGATGGCGTATCTGCACGCTAACGCCAAGCTCGGACTGGCCGTAGGCCCACGCTGCGCCACGTTTGGGGAAGCGCTCGACTTTCGTTTGTGCGTGGCCGCGGCTCGTCGTCAGCGTGCTCGCCGCCGTCGGTGAGTAGCTCGCGGCATTGACTGGCTCGTTGACGTAGCATGCCAGGCGTTGTCGCGTCAGTTCAACCGCTTAGCCGATCCGCGTGCTCAGCCGCAGCTACGCGCAGCTGCAGCTCGCAGGAGCGGATCTGCGATCGCCGCTTCTGAGTCCGGATGGATCTCTGCGTATGGTCGAGGGCGCGAGTGGGTCGCGCACTCGATCGCCTGGACGTAGCTCTAGCCGACTCGTCGTTTCGCGGCCGCATCGCAGCGCCAAAGAGCCTGCCAACGGCTGCGAGCGGTCCTGCCCCGGTGACGCGGTGCCCATGCTTGTTGAAGCCGCTAGCGCGCTTCCAGTGAGCCCGATCACCGCAGGTCACTCGAGCTGACTCGCTCGCTCGCGCGGCGGCTCTTTGCCGGCCGGGAGAGCCCGAAGTCGGTGCAGCACCTTCCAGCACCGTCGAGTGGCGAACCCGGTCGCGACCCCCGACCACGACGAGGACCCGCAACCGGTCTTACGCTCGGCAAGTGCAGATCGCGCGCTTCTCGAGCCGCCGGCAGCCGCCGCGAGCTGTGGCGGCCGGCTCGAACGATCGAGCAAACAGCAAGCCCTGCTCGCTCGCGATCGGCTCGCCTACCGTGCCAACGCCGCCACCAACGATGCGCCGTCGCCGGCGAGACACTGAAGCGTGCCGCCGACTGCCGTATCGAACGACCCGCCTGCGATCGCGCGCTACCAGCTCGCGCCGCCCAGCCAGTCCGAGCTTGGCGTTACCGTGCAACTGCCACACTGGCCCTCCTTTGAGAAGTGAGTCCGCGAAGACCCACAGCCTCGAAGGAGGGCCGGATATCAACTCAGCCGTTCACAACCTCTGTAGGCGGGACATCTAGGTACGGCCGAGCCACGCCGGCCGCACGACGACCGCCTCGCCGACACGGACGGAGAACCCGGACCTTCACGCTCCGCGAGGCCGTCGACGCCGTCGAGCACGACCGTGCAGGCCGAGCAACCGCGGATAGTTCCTGGCCGTGATCCGGCGACCCGAGGCGCTTTGCGGTCGCACGATGCGATCGCCGAGAATCCCGAGCGAGGTCAGCTCCGCGGTCTCCAGCTGTTCGCCGGCGGTCGATTTGACCGGGTAGCGCCAAAGCTCCGAGACGCGCATGCGAGAGTCAACGACGGCCACCCCGCGCCTCTTCCGCGCATGAAGGCTCGGTGGGGCCCCTAACCCCCCAGTGGTCGCTTGCCGGGACCCCACCGACCCACTCGGTAAGACGCCCCGGGCGGGCGGCGGTTAGGCGCTCAGGCGCCGATAGAGCCGGTCGACGAGCTCTGGCATGGCCTCGAGCTTCTCGGTGATCACGCGCAGCCGGTATTCGCGGAAGAACTCGGGTTCGACATCGAGCGCGCCCGCCAGTGTCTCGACGACGTCGTTCGAAGGAACGGGTCGGTTGCCGTGCACGAGGTGGTTCAGGTAGCCGGCCGAGAGGCCGGTCTTCGCCGCGAGCGCGCGGTAGGTGACCCCCGTCTCGTTCATCAGCCGCTCGACCGCTGGGCCGAATGACTCGGACGCATAACGCCGGCGCTTCGCCACCTAGACCTCCTTCCCCAACTCCGCGATGATCACGCGTCGCTCCTCGCCCGTGGCACGGATCCGAACGTCTACGGCGCCGTCCGCCAGGCTCTTCTTGCCGGCCGTGATGCGGATCGGGATCCCGATCAGGTCTGCGTCGGCGAACTTCTCCCCGGGCCTCTGGTCGCGGTCGTCGAGCAGTACATCCTTGCCGGCCGCCGATAGCGCCTCGGCTGCCTGCTCGCCGATCTCCTCGGCGCCGCCGAGCACGACGATGTGGACGTCGTAGGGGGCGATTCCCGCCGGCCACTTGATCCCGTTCTCGTCGTGCTGCTGCTCGACCACCGCCGCCATTACGCGCGCCGGGCCGATCCCGTAGCTGCCCATCAAGATCAGCTTCTCCTGGCCCTCCTCGTCGAGGAACGTGGCGTCGAACGGCTTCGTGTAGCGCGTCTCGAGCTTGAAGATGTGGCCCACCTCGATCGCCGTCTCGAAGTGGAGGGCGCCGCCGCACTTCGGGCACGTGTCACCGTCTTTCGATTCGCGAAGATCGGCGAAGCGCGGTTCGAAGTCGCGACCCGCCGCGACGCCTCGCAGGTGCCAGCCGTCGCGGTTTGCCCCGGCGACGAACTGCCCTTCGCGCAGCGCATCGTCTGCAACCACCTCGCCCGCGAATCCCACAGGCCCGAGTGAACCGCCCGAGGCGCCGAAGGCAGCCCTGATCTCCTCGTCCGTCGAAGGCCGGGACGGCCGGCCGAGCGCTGCCTCGAGCTTGGCCGGCTCGATCCGGTCGTCGCCGCGGACGAGCGCGAGCACGACCGTCTCGTCGTCGGTCGTCACAGGCATCGCCTTCGACGTCGCAGCGACGTCGATCGAGAGGAACTCGGCGAGGGCGTCGCAGGTCTTGACGTTCGGGGTCTCGACCTCAGCGGGCGTCGCCAACGGCTCGGGGAACTCGGGCGCGCGTGGGATTCCCCGCGCAACCTCCAGATCGGCGGCGAAGTCGCCGTTCTCGCAGGTGACGAGCGTGTTCTCACCGGCCCCGGCGGGAGCGAGGAAGTCGTTCGAGCCGCTGCCGCCCATCATCCCGGACTCGGCTTCGACCTCGTAGGCCTTCAGTCCGCACCGCTCGAAGATGCGCACGTAGGCGGCGCGTTGCAGCTCGAAGTTCTTTGCCAGGCCTTCCGCGTCGCGGTCGAACGAGTACGCGTCCTTCATGATGAACTCGCGCAACCGGATCAGGCCCGCACGCGGCCGCGGCTCGTCGCGTTCCTTGATCGAGAAGTGGTAGAGCATCTGCGGCAGCTGCCGGTAGCTCTGCAGCTCACGGGCGTGGAACGTCACCGTCTCCTCGTGCGTCAACGGTAGGACGTACTCGGCGCCCTTACGGTCCTTGAGGCGGAACAGCTCCGGGATGTAGTCGCGGCCCGATTGCTGCCAGAGCTCGAACGGCGTCAGCACCGGCATCAGCATCTCCTGGCAGCCGATCGCGTCCATCTCCTCGCGGATGATCTGCTCGATCTTGCGATGCACCCGCCACCCGAGCGGCAAGAACGTCCAGACGCCGCCGGTCACCTGACGCACGAAGCCGCCACGCACGAGCAGCTTGTGGTTGACGGCCTCCGCGTCGGCCGGAGCGTCCCGCAAGGTGGGCAGAAAGAGCTTTGAGGCGCGCGCGATCATCGTTGCCATCCCAGGCTACCGTGGCGCCAGGGGCAGCGCGACGGGTGCGTGATCCGTGTCCTAGAGCGGGATTTCGCTGGCTTCGGCCATCGCGAGCGCGGCCGGCTTGGCCATCTTGAGGCGCTTCGGCCGGTGCATTCCGGCCGCGATCCACTGGTCGATCTCGTGGAACAGCTCGTCCACAAGGATGTCGCTCGACACCTTCTTGAGCACACGTCCGTGCGCGTAGACGAAGCCGACATCCCGGCCGCCGGCGATCCCGAAGTCGGCGTCGCCCGCCTCCCCCGGCCCGTTGACGGCGCAGCCCAGCACGGCCACCTCGAACGCCTCTGGATAGGTGCGCAGCCGCTCCTCGACGCGCTCGGCTAGTTGCTGGACTCCCACGTTGTCACGGCCGCAGCTCGGGCACGCGATCATCACCGGGCCGCGCTCGCGCAGGCCGAGCGCTTTCAGGATCTCGAATGCAGTTTTGATCTCCTCGACCGGGTCTGCGGTCAATGAGACGCGAATCGTGTCGCCGATCCCGTCCGAGAGCAGAGCGCCCATCCCGACGGCGCTCTTGATCGAGCCTGCGAACGGCGTGCCGGCCTCCGTGACGCCGAGATGGAGCGGATACGGCACCTTGGCCGCCAACAAGCGATAGGCGCGGATCATCGTCGGCACGTGACTCGACTTGACGGAGATCTTGAAGTCGCGGAAGTCGAGCGACTCGAGCAGGCGCACCTCCTCGAGCGCTGCTTCGACGAGCGCCTCGGCCTGGTCCTGCTGCGCCAGGCCGGCGAGATGCTTCGGCAGCGAGCCGGAGTTCGCGCCGATCCGCATCGGGATGCCTTTCGCCTTGGCCGCCTTGACAACCGTCTCGACCTTGTCGGCGCCGCCGATGTTGCCGGGATTGATACGAACCGCGGCGACGCCGGCTTCGATGGCGCGCAGCGCCAGGCTGGCGTTGAAATGGATGTCGGCGATCACCGGGATCGGCGAGAAGCGAACGATCTTCGGGAGCGCATCGGCGTCCTCGCCCTTCGGGACGGCAACCCGAACGATCTCGCAGCCGGCGCTTGCGAGCGCGGCGATCTGCGCGGTCGTCGCCTCGACGTCATGCGTCTTGGTGAGCGTCATCGACTGAACGACGGGTGCCGCACCACCGCCGATCTGGATGCCGCCGACCGAGACTGAGCGCTCGCTGGCCATAGTGTGAGGGTAGCTCTAGAGGGCGGCGTAGAGACTGACCGGCACGCCGTTCGGATCGGTCAGGAGTGCGTAGCGCTGACCCCAGAAGGCGTCCCAAGGCTCCTTCTCGCCGGCGAAGCCACCCGCGACGACCCGCGCGTACACCTCGTCGACCTGCGCGGGGCTGTCGCACTCGAGCGCCAGTCCGGTTTGGTTGCCGGTGACGCGCTCCCAGTCCGGCAGGAAGCTCCGCATTACCTCGTCCGTGTCGAGCATGAAGCGCACACCGTTCGGCAGGAAGGCATCGACATGCCCTTCGTCCGGTGTCTCCGGCAAGTTCAGCCCGAGCAGCCGGTAGAAGCGGGTCGACTGCCCGATGTCGGACGTGGTGATCCCGATCGCGTTCAGGGACGGCACGGCGGGAAGGTTAACTGCGTCGTCGACCCAGCTGCGCGCCGAGCGAGCCGAGCGCGAGCGCGACCGTCGGGACGAGGACGAGCAGCACGAGCCCGCTGCCCAGGTCATCGCTGATCGCGTACGTCGTGAGGTCGCTGGCGCCGCTCTGCTTGAAGTCGCGTACGAGGCCGGGGTCGTAGGGACGTCCGGCGTCGACGTACGTGACGGCTACCCAGATCGCGAAGACGAGGAGCCCACCGACGATCGCAGTCCAAAGCGCAGCAAGGGTGCCGTCGCGCGTCTCGCCGGTCCGGCGTGCAGCGAACGCGCCGATGCTTGCCGGGCCGACGAGCACGAGCGCAAGCGGGAGTGCAACCAAGCTCTTCAGCCCAGGCGTCGGTGACAGCATCAGCAACCAGCAGACGCCAACGGCAGCCCCACCGATCAGGCCGTACCGTCGGGCGAGAGTCGCCCTCGGGCCTGCGCCACGAGAGAGCAACAGCGTCGCCGACGCGTAGATACCGAGGACGACGACGAACGCCGTGAGCGAGCCCCAGAAGCGATAGCCGGACCGCAGCCCGGGGTAGCGAACAACTCCGTACAGGACAAGAGCGAGCGCCGCGATGATCCCGGTCGCGACGACGGCTCGCATCACGGCTCCTCCCCGCTCGCGCGACCGACTGCGGATCACGATCGCCGCCCACGCGCAGCCGAACGCGAACCTCCAGCGCGGAATGCGCCCCTCGACCCGCGCAAGCTCGGCTTGCATCGCGCGTCCCCAGTCTCCTCGCTCCGGTGGCAGAAGAGCCGTCGCGACGTCGACGGGGCCTCGCCGCGAAGCCCGGACAACTGCCGGCACGGCTCGCGTGAGCACGAGAACAAGCAGCGCCAGGACGAAGAGCGCGCCTATGACGCACTCCGAAGCGCAGGCGTACCCGATGTGCGCGAACGCCGCTGCTTCACGGCGTGCGAGGCGGCGTATTCAAGGCCGCGCGACGAGAGGCGGTACAGGTGCCGAGCCGGTCTCCCCTGGGGCGCCGCTTGCTCCCACGCCGAGTCGAGCAGCCCGCGGTCGGAGAGCCGGAGCAGGATCGGGTAGAGCGACCCTGAACGCAGTCCAACCTCGAGCCCCAACTCGTAGCCGTACCGCCACTCGAGTGGGTCGTCTGCGAGGGCAGCGAGCACCTGAACGGTCTGCTCCGAGGGTCGGCGGGTACGCGGCATTCCGCTAAGTCTACCTATGTTGCGTTAATTGTGCAACCTGCAGTCAGGCATCGTTCGACGATGTCTCGTGCGCTGATCATCGGCGGCAGTGGCCAGATCGGCCGCGCGACGGCACTTCGGCTGCTCGCAGCCGGGTGGCGCGTCGATGTGACGGGACGTGATCCGGCGCGGCTGCCGCCGGAGGTCGCCGCGGCCGGAGGCACCTTCATCGCAGCCGACAGAGGTGACGGCGGCCAACTGCGGGCCGCCTTTGGCTCGGGCGCAGACCTGCTGGTCGACTGCATCTGTTACACGAGCGCGGACGCGGAGCGCGTCCTGCCTCTGGTCAACGACGCGGGCTCGACCGTGATGATTTCGAGCAAGGCGGTGTACGTCGATACCGCCGGAAATCATTCGAACTCCGACGCCGCACCAAAGTTCGACGGGCCGATCGACGAATCGCAGCCGACGCTTGCACCGGGTGCGGGCGACTGGACGACGCGCGAAGGGTACGGCGCGAACAAGGTGGCGGCCGAGCAGGTGTTGCTCGACAGCGGCGCACCGGTGACGGTTCTGCGACCCTCGAAGATCCACGGCGTCGGCGCGGAGCGGCCGCGGGAATGGGTGTTCGTAAAGCGCGTGCTCGACCAGCGGCCCGTCGTGTTTCTCGCACACCGCGGGGCGGGGGTCGACCATCCGAGCGCGGCCGTCAACATCGCAGCGCTGATCGAGACCGTCGCTGCCGTTCCCGGCCGGCGCATCCTGAACAGCGCCGATCCCGACGCTCCGAACGGCCTGCAGATCTCGCGCGCGGTCGCGGGCCAGCTCGACCACGACTGGGCCGAGGTGCTCCTGGACGGCGGCGAGCAGGGGGCGCTCGGCAGCCATCCGTGGGACGCGGAACACCCGATCGTGCTCGACATGACCGCGGCGCTCGCGCTCGGATACACCCCGGTCGGGGACTACGCGGCAACGGTCGCAGACGAGGTCGACTGGCTCGTCTCGACGCGGCCGACGCTCGACGACACATTCTTCGAGCCGTTCTTCGACTACGAGGCAGAGGATCGATATCTCGCCGCGTAGCCCGGACGCCCGGACTACGCTCGGCGCATGACCTGGTCGTGGGAGATCGCCGAGCGCGACCACGAGATCCAGAACGCAACGACTCCCGAGAAGGCCCGGCTGCTTGGCGAGTCCTTCGCCGAACGGGCCTGCAGACGAATCGCGGGATGCGACCCGTTCTGCGCGAGCCACCCGTTCTGGCGGGAATGGCCGCTATGGAGCAGATCGGCCCACTGAGGAAACGGCGCGGCCAGCAATCGGCGGACTAGCCCTTCGTCCGTCGCGAGCTCGTCCGGGTGCATCCTCCGTTCCGGCTAGGGGATCGAGCGGTAGAGCCGCTGGTAGTAGCGGCGGAACCCGCGCGCGGGCCAGAAACGTGACGAGAGGAGGTTCGTCTCACGCCAGTCGGTGAGCATGGACGGATACCCCTGCTCGTGAGCCCACGCCAACGCCGCGCCCGTCAACGCGAGTCCGGCACCGGAGCCACGCACGTCCGGCAGGCTTGCCGCCCAGCCCAGGTATGCGGCGCCCTCGGGCTCTGCGAGCCCGCTGTGCATCGAGCCGTTCTTCACCGGGACGATCTCGAAGCTCGCGACGACACGCCCGTTGCGCTCGTAGACGAGCTCCCCGAGCTCTTCGTTCGCAATGTCCTCGGCGAGCATCGTGCGCAGCTCGTCCGCATCCTGGTCCCAGTCGAGGCCGCTGAAGACAGGAGCGAGGGCCTGATGGCGTGAGATCAGGGGCGCAAGCTCGGCCAGCGCCTCGACGTCGCGCAGCTCTGCGCGTCTCGTGCCGGGCGGCCAAGGTTGTTGTTCCACCTCTTGAATCCCGTGGGCGTGCTGTGCGCCGAAGCCCAGGTGAAACCATGCGTGGACATGCTCGGCAAGGTGCGGTACGAGCGCGTAGTGACGTGTGCGACCCTCGTCGACCCAGCATTGGGACGCAAACCCGTAGAGATCTCGGACGACCTCGGGCTCGTTCGCCGCGTAACCGGCCGACTCGATCCAGACATTGGCTCCCCACGTCTGATCGCTTTTTCGCGTGCCGAGAAGGAACCCGACGGTCTGCCCTGCGCGAAGCGCGACAGCGCCCGACGCGTGTTCCGTCGCCCACAGAGCGGTCAGCTCTTCGCGCGTCGCGTCGGCGTCCTCGTAGCGCTCCGCCAGCAGTGGTTCCGCGCCGCGGTGCTGTCGTTGCCTGTCCGCAAGCAGCTGCGCTGCCGCGTCGAGGTGGGCTTCCGCAAGCGCGTGAATCTCGAGCCTGGTCATCGGCCGACGATACCGCGCCGCGCTATTCGGGCAGCCACCCCTTCTGGTAGCTCGTCAGTCGGCCTCTGGGGAATCGGGCATACGCCTCGCTCGCGTCGGTCGTCTCGTGCTCCACACCGGCACCGTGTTGTTGGGCGGCCTCTTCCACGGTGTAGCCCCCCAGTCAGAACCCGTCGAGCGGTCGCGCGCCCCGACAGCGAGTACCACGCACGGCCCTGCTCCGGCGCCGACGATCACGTGGCCCGTCCCAGCGGGGCAGTGCAAGAAATCCCACTGGCGGAGAGGCCGCTCCTCGCCCTCGACGATCGCGAGTGCTTCCCCGGAGAGCACGAGGAAGTCCTCCTGGTCGTTCTCGCGGTGGTACATCGCCATCGGCTCGCCGGGCCCGAGGATCGTCAGGTTGACGCCCACCTGGAGGAAGTCCGCTGCGCCTTCGAAGCCTGCACCCTCGAACTCGCAGAGAGCACCTCGACCGGGCCGCCCCCACCACTGCGCCTCTCGCGCATTGAGCACGAACCAGCCCTGACCCTTCGGGACAAGACCGTTCTCGGTTGAGACCAGGTGAGACTCCTCAGCCAAGGACGCAAGATTGCCAGACGGGCTAGCCGGAGGTGCCGGCGATCGCCTGCTCGTAGCGAGCCGCCTGCGGTGTCGAGAGCCGCACCTCGGGCGGATCACCCCAACCCTCGCCGGCCTCGGGGAACGGGACGACGACGCGAAGGCGGGTCTCGCCGTCATGCTCCTCGACACTGACGTCCCGTGCCGAGCACCCATACGTCGGGTAGCCGTTCCGAAGCCCGAACTTCTGCAGGTACGCGTCGTACCCGGTCTCGAGAACCGGTGGGGCGGCGGCCGTGTAGTCGAGGATGATCAGAATCAAGAACTTGTGCCTGCCTTCGGGCCCGCCGGTGGCGAGTAGGACGCGTCGGTCGGTAAGCACCGAACGCACCCGATGGGTGACCGTGCCTCCGCCCCGAGCAGCGCTCCGGCGAAACCGGTGGAACAGCTCGAGCCCCTCTTCTTGGAGCAGCACCGTCTCACCCGCTTCGAGCGGGAGCCGCGCGACGACTGCTCCTCCCGCTAACCCGTGGCCGGCTCCGCGACGCCACCTGCAACCAGCTCCTGGAACGCAGGCTCGGCGCGGATCGGATCGAAGTCCGAGTCCTCGGCCGCGAGTGCACGAAACGGCTCGTTGCCATCGATCGCAAGCCGGAGATGCTTGATCGCATCGTCGGTCCGCCCGGCGAGGCTCTCACAGCAGGCGAGGTTGTAGAGCGGCCCCGGGTACTCGGGATGCGCCTCGATCAACTCGCGCCCCTGATCGACAACCGCGGCGTACTGGCCCGCCAGGTAGAGGTGGTGAAGCGGCATCCAGATCTCGCTGCCCTGGGCCTCGTATGCCTTCCCGGGAGTTCCGCCGATCGCGACGAGCGTCGTCCCCGGCTCCTCGGCGAAAGCCGTCCGCTTGACGGCGGGCCGAGCGAAGACGAGCGTGCCCGCGGGTGCGTCGACGGACTCGCCGTCAAGCTCGAACCTCGCCCGGCCCCGCTGGACGAGGTAGATCTCTTCCTGCAAGTCGTTCTCTTGCGACTCGTCGTGCTCGTTGATCAGCCTGTCGCCGGCCTCCCGAGCTGTGAACGCGTTGATGCCGAATGACGTGATACCGAAGTGGAACCGGATCGGGCGCGAGGGACAACGGCCATCGCTGATCTCGTCGATCTCATCGATGTGCGCTATCGAGTAATCGCTCATTGGGTCGCCTCCTGTTGTTCGTGGCACCGGGGGCCGAGCTGGCGGTCCGAGCCTAGCGAGGTCGTGGCGCCGGCCGCGCTCGCGACCGCCGAGCCCGGCGAGAACCGCGAGTTCGCCCGAAGGGGCGGGTTACGCTGGCCGCACGAGAGCGAAGGAGACCCCATGACGGAGTATGTGGTCAAGCCCCTTGATGCGAACACCTGGGACGCGTTCGCACGGCTTGTCGAACGGCACAACGGTGTGTTCGGCGGCTGCTGGTGCACCTGGTTCCACACGTTTCACGGCGAGAAGACGTTCACGGCCAAGGGTAACCGCGCCCTCAAGGAGCGGTTGGTCGAGGAGGGGCGTGCGCACGCTGCGCTGGTGTTCGACGGTGACGAGGCGGTGGCGTGGGCCCAGTACGGCAGCCCGGAGGAATTGCCGAACATCCACCATCGCAAGGAGTACGAGGCAGCCCTCGACGACCCGCCCGACTATCGGATCACGTGCATTTTCGTGGACAAGAAATACCGGCGCAAAGGAGTGACGGCGACCGCCCTGCGTGGTGCCGTGGATCTGATTGCGGGGGCCGGCGGCGGGGTCGTGGAGGGGTATCCGCACGACACCGCCGGTCAGAAGGTGTCGGTTCTCTACAACAGCACCCGGTCTCTTTACGAGCGCGCCGGCTTCAGCTACGTCCGCGCCAAAGGCAAGCGGAATTGCGTCATGCGGAGGGTCGTGCCGTAAGCGCGTTGTAGCGTGACCGCGTGCAGTATCTGTGGCTCGCGATCATCGCGATAAGTCTTCTGCCTGTTGCTATGGCGGCGTTCCTGGCGAATCCTTTGGTCTTCGTGCTGCTCGGCGCCGAGGCTTGGCGCGCACGCGTGGACAGGCTGTACCCGTACCGAGGCTGGTTTGCCTTCTCGATCGTCGTGTGTGCTTTCGCGACGGCGGTGTACAGCATCCGTTACGGATAGGAGCTGTAGTACGGAGAGGAGAACAGGATGAGCAACGAAGCGCCGGCGCCGGAGACGAAAGGTGTTACGACGGAGTTACTCGCGGCGGTTGACCTTGGCCCCGAGATCGAGGGCATGGCAGGTCGCCAACTTCGAATGCGTGCGGTGACGATCGAGCCGGGTGGCGTCTTCGGCCCGCTCCACGACCACAAGGACAGACCAGGCATCGTCTACGTACTGCAAGGAACGATCACCGACCATCGAAATGGAGTCGCCACGGAGTATGGGCCGGGATTGGGCTGGCCCGAGGATCGGAACACCACACACTGGCTCGAGAACAGAGGAACGATTCCGGCGGTGGAGATCTCGGTCGATATCGTCAGGCAAGAGTAAGCCCGACCGTTCGTGGCGCCGGCTTCGGAAATGACGGCTGACGTCGTCCGATCTCGCCTTCACGTTCTAGGATTGCCGTTGCGCGCTCGTGCCCGCGGATCGAATGATCCGAGCGCGCACCCACACGGGTAGTCCCTGTCCCGCGAGCTGAGGGGGATCCGTGGAATCCGTCTTTGCCATCACAGCTGCTACCTGGGCGATCGCAATGGCGCTTGGGCCGATCCTTCAGATCAGGAAGATCGTTGAGCACCGAAGTTCCGTCGGTAACTCCGTGGGCTATTTCATGATCCTCTTGGTCGGCTTCGTGCTCTGGATCGCGTACGGCGTGAGCGCGTCGAATCTTGCGCTGGTCATTCCGAATACTGTCGCCGCGGTCGTGATTACCGTGACGATCGCAGTTACGTGGCGCTACCGGAGGTGAGTCTCAAATCGCTTGCGCCCGAGCGGCCATCACGTCCCGTGTGCCGGTGGGCCGACCGATGAGTTTCGATTCGTCTGCCAGTCTGACCCGCGTACGGAACCGTCGGTTGTGGAACGTTCCTGTCTGGTACTGACTCCGGGAGGCATTGTGAAGCTTCTTCTCACGTCCGCTGGCATCAAGAATCCGAGCATCAACGATGCGATGCTCGACCTGCTGGGCAAGGCGATCGCCGAGTGCGACGCCCTCTGCATCCCGACAGCGTCGTACGGGCACGCCCCGGGCGGCATCCGCGGGGCCTACCGATTCATCTCCGGACATGCGACGACTCCCATGTGCGAACTCGGGTGGAGATCCCTCGGAATTCTCGAGCTCACCGCGCTGCCAACCCTCGACAGAAAGCTTTGGCTCCCCCTGGTTGAGGAGATCGATGTCCTGCTCGTGAACGGAGGAGACTCTCTCTACTTGGCCCACCACATGCTGGAGTCGGGCCTGGCCGAGCTCTTGCCCTCGCTGAGCGCGGTCTGGGTCGGGTTGAGTGCCGGAAGCATGGTCATGACCCCGAGGATCGGTGAGGACTTCAAGGTCTGGAACCCGCCAGACGGTGGGGACCGCGCGCTCGGGATCGTCGATTTCTCGATCTTCCCGCACGTGGATCACCCCGACTTGCCGGAGAACACCATGGCCGAAGCAGAAAGATGGGCCGCCGGTCTCGGAAATCCGGCGTATGCGATCGACGACGACACAGCGATCAAAGTGACCGACGGCAGCGTCGAGGTTGTCTCCGAAGGACACTGGAAGCGGTTCACCGATACCCCTGAAGTGAACGAGTCCCGCTAGCTGGACTGACGCCCGGCGGAGCGAGGACGGTCGTAGCTGCTCGGCCGACGACCGAGAGTGGACGGTGTCGTGCATGAGCATCAACCGGATCGACCAGAACCCGGGTCGCGGCTCGGGTAGCTCGTGCCGAGCCCGCAAGAACCCAGTGACGGTCACCGCGGCTGCGGCGAGCCAGAAGATCACCCCTCCAGCCAGGACCCACGGCGTAGATCCCGACCACACCGCGATGAGGCCGGCAGGCGTTGTGTTTGGTTCGCAGACCGGAGCGGAAAGGATCGGTGGCGACATGTTCTCTATCTGCGCCCGCATTTTGCTTCGCGCCCATGCGTGAGTTGCGCCCCGGTGTCTGGCACTGGCAAGTCGCCGCATCCCGACTGGAACGAGGAGCAGTGGTGGCCCGAGCTCGTCTCGTCGTACGGGATCGAGCTCGGCGACGACTTCCTGTTGTTCGACCCGCTCTCCGTTCCCGACGAGCTGCGCGAGCGCGCGACCGCCGTCGTCCTGACCGCGCCGTACCACGAGCGCGACGCCCGTCGGCTCGGCCTCCCGGTGCACACGCCGCCCGCAGACACCTGGCAGGATTGGGTCGAGAAGTTCGGCGTCGACCCTGACCGCGTGCGCGGCATGGAGAGCGAGGACCTCGCCTGGCTGCGCGCAGGCGAAGGCGAAGGACACTTCCATGGTCCAGGCGCGTGGCCGTTCGGCATCAGCGCGTACGCGGGTCGTGAGGACAACGATCTCATCCTCTGGCTGCCGTCGATCAACGCGATCGTCACCGGCGACTCGCTCTCCGACTTCGGCGATGGACTGGACGTCCAGCTCGGCGGTCGCAAGCACGTGACGCGCGACGATGTCGTCCGGCGGCTCCGTCCGCTGCTCGACCTGCCGGTCGAGCTCGTGCTGCCCGCGCACGGCGAGCCGACGGACCGTGCGGCGCTCGAGCGCGTGCTCGCATGAGAGCACTCGCGGGACGTGTTTCGGGCGATTCCCGCAGGTGAGCGACTCGCGGATGGCAGTGAGTTCCGAACGACGCCTGAGCCGAGTGATGTTGCACGCGGCGTCAGAATGAGGGTGCGCTGCTACCGAAGACGATCACAACAGCTCGCCTTGTCCTGACACCGCTGGACAGCGAGGTGGCTCGCTCCGTCCTTGATGCTGATCTGTCGCTGATCGTGAAGGCGGTCGGTTGGCCACACGACGACACGCTCGATGCGATCGGGATGGCGACGGTCGTTGGTGGATCGTCACTGGTTTGGCTCGTGACTCTTGATGGAGTGGTAATCGGCGACTGTGGCTCGGTCGGCGGTATCGATGAGAGGGGGGCGATCGAGATTGGTTACGGGCTAGCGGTAGAGCATCGCGGGCGCGGCTTTGGCAACGAACTCGTGGCTGCTCTCTCGGATTGGCTTCTCACTCAGGCTCAGGTCGACGAGGTGGTAGCGAGGGAGGTTCTCGCGGAGAACGTCGCATCGCGGCGAGCGTTGGAGAACGCGGGGTTCGACCTCGAGCGCGAAAAGGAGGGGCTGACTTGGTACACCCGGCGCCGTCCGTAGTGGATAGTGGTCTGGTCGCCGTGCACACTCGGACGATTCATTCCAAAGGCACGCAAACGCGGCCTGACGCCTGACGAATCACAAGCAGCACGGTCGACACCACCCTGGCAACGACCCTGACGGACCGACCCAACGACTCTCACAGACGCCTGAGGTCGAGGCACTTCCGATCGAGTTGTTCGTACCAAGCCTGAGGTCGATGGCCAGTCCAGGCTAGTGGCGGGGCAGGAGGGGATCCTCGTTCCTTCACACGAGGTGCTTCTTCAGCAGTGTGATTTGGGCGTACTCGGTGTGCTTGTTGCCTTGCTCATCCTCGGTCTCCCAGGAGTCTTCCTCGTGCCCGCAGACTGCATATCCGAGTCGCTGGTAGATGCTCCGGGCACGGTCGTTGTCGTCTTCAACTCCCAGCATGGCAACGAACAAGCCCCGTTCCCTGATCCGGTCTTCTGCCACGCCGATGAGACGTCTGGCGACGCCCAGGCCTTGAAGGCTGTGGAGCGTCGCCAGTTGGAACATCGTGCCGGCGCCCTCGTGCTGTTTGTAGTCAATTCCGCCTTTGGCGACAGGCATGCCACTCGGTGATCTGACGGCCAGGTACTCCACTTCTCCGCTAGCGACGCGCGCCAATTGACCCTCAACGTTCCTCAGATGGCTCGGATTGCCAGACCACGCGATGTGCGGCAAGTCCGCAGTCACAAGGTCGTCAACCTGAAGCGTTTCAGGTCCGGCCTGGTCGATGAGGTCGCGCGTTTCACGTTCAGTCTGCGCGAGGGACGACGATTCTTCAGGCACGGTTTCGTCTCCCATCCAGCAACCGTCTCACTCACCGCCTGCTGACACAACAAGATAGTTACCAGCGGTACGGCTGCCGTTGATCTCGCTTGGGCCAGCGTTCGAGAGTGTCCCCCCGAACGTGACCAGAGGCGTCGGCCGTCGGGCTGCGCTTGCGCGTCTCGCTCCCTGCACGCGGCCATCGCCCGTGCAAGGATCCGACGGTGACCGAATCGGTTCGCGAGGCACAACTGAAGAGAACCGACGCTGGCCTCATCCCCCAAGGTGATGGTTGGTTCGTCCTCAACGCGCGCGACGTCTCGTGGATCCGAAGCGAGGAGCGCGGGCAGGACACCGACTTCGAAGGAGGGCAGGAGTGGGCTCAGCTCGGCTTCCGCATCCACGTGCTCATGCCTGGCCAGCGGAACGGCACGTACCACCGCGAACGCGGCCAGGAAGACTTCCTGCTCGTTGCCGGAGAGTGCGTGCTCGTGATCGAAGGTGAGGAGCGCCGCCTGAAAGCATGGGACTTTGTCCACTGCCCGCCCTGGACAAACCACGTTTTCGTCGGAGCCGGTCAGGGGCCGTGCGTCATCGTCATGACCGGCAACCGAGCGGGCGGTTTCGAGGTGGTCTATCCCGTGAACGAGGTGGCGGCGAAACACGGTGCGAGCGTGCTCGAGCAGACGTCGAAACCCGCTGAGGCTTACGCCCGCTTCGGACCGGAGGAGCGGTCGGCGTACCGTGAGGGCTGGCTGCCGTGACGTTCGTCCCGTCGCCTGGGTCAGCGTTGCGGAATGACGCCAGAGGACGCCGCTGACCGAGGAATTCGCTCCGCCCGTCAGTTGCGTGTGTTGCCTTCGATTTCATCAGGCACGATAAGGGACTTCATGTCCGGCGAGCAGTTGTACGACGCCATCGGAGGCACTTACACCGTGACGCGGCGCACCGAGCCGCGGATCGCCGCGCAGGTCTGGGCTGCGCTGGGCGATGCGCGGACCGTGCTGAATGTCGGGGCTGGCACCGGCTCTTATGAGCCCTCCGACCGTGACGTCACCGCGGTGGAGCCGTCGGCTGTCATGCGTGCGCAGCGTCCCGCAGGCGCAGCGCGGTGCGTGGCTGCCACCGCGGAGAGCCTTCCGTTCGAGGACCAGTCCTTCGACGCTGCGATGGCTTTTTCCACCGTTCATCACTGGCAGGACCCGATTGCAGGCCTGCGCGAGATGCGGCGCGTGGCTCGCCGCGTGGTGGTGTTCACGTGTGACACCAGTGACCGGAGCTGGCGTCGCCGGTTCTGGCTCACTCGCGACTACCTTCCCGAGCTTGCTTATTCCCGTGTCGGTCTCGCCACCGAGTTGGCCGGCGCGATCGGAGCCCGGATGGAGCCGGTGCTCATTCCGTGGGACTGCGTTGACGGCTTCTTCGAGGCCTACTGGCGGCGGCCCGAGGCGTACCTGGACGAGCGCGTCCGTCGCGGAATATCGATGTGGAGCAAAGTCGGTCCGGACGCCGAGCAGAGGGCAGTGCGCAACCTCCGCAGCGACCTCAGGTCTGGTCGGTGGGCCGAACGCAACCGTGACCTCATCGATCTCGAAGCGGCAGAGCTTGGCCTGCGCTTGCTTATCGCCTGAACCCGCCACAGCTTGGTGACGCTCGCCTGCGCCAAGGTTCCGGAGTGACGCCTGAAGGCTCGCGGGCTACCTGTCGATCAGGCCCACGGGTATTCGTCGTGCTGAGGAAGATCATCGCGGATCTCGTGCCACGAAGCCTTTGAGCCGACGAACTGGTGGTGCATCGGCTTGAGCGAAGGCTCGTCAATCAGCGTTCCATAGGGCACGCCCGCTGACCCATCTGGGTATGTCCAATAGATGAGTGAGAAGCACTCACCGCAGCGCACCTCCTGGGCCGAATCGGCTTCGCCCTCAACGAGCAACGATTCCGCACCCCCGGTCACGGTGATCTTGTCGCCCTCGATCTGGCCCACGGACAAGAACGCCGACCCGCTCAATGCACGACATGAACCGCTCCGGGTTTCATGCAGGCTGTTTGGTTTGAGTCTCGGCCTGTTGGCCTGAGTCTTTCTGACGGTAGTGAGCTCTTCGAACTCGGCGGTGGGAGTGGCCGTGGGCTTCGAAGAGGCGGCGGTGGTTGAACCAGTCGACCCATTCGAGCGTGGCGTACTCGAGGTCGTCGAGGCCGCGCCAGGGGCCGCGGTTGCGGACGAGCTCGGCCTTGTAGAGCCCGATGATCGTCTCCGCGAGGGCGTTGTCGTAGGAGTCGCCCTTCGACCGACCGAGTTGACGGCTCCGGTCTCGGCGAGCCGCTCGGTGTAGCGAATTGCGAGATATTGAACGCCCCTGTCGGAGTGATGGACCAGCTCATCGAGCGGCGGCCGCGGCCGGAGCGAGCCCAGATCGCCTGCTCCAAGGCGTCGAGGGCGAGATCGGAGCGCAGCGAGCGGGAGGCTTGCCAGCCGACGATCATCCGCGAGTAGACGTCGGTGATGAACGCGACGTAGACGAAGCCGGTCCAGGTGCGGACGTAGGTGAGGTCGGCGACCCAGAGCCGGTTCGGGCGCCGGCGCGGAAGCGGCGGTCGACGAGATCTCTCGGCCGGTCAGCCGCATCAGCCGCGACCGTCGTGTACTTCGGCTTGCCGCGCACGACGCCACGCAGCCCGAGCTCGCGCATCAACCTGGCGACGGTGCAGCGGGCGACCCGGACACCTTCCCGGTTGAGTTGCGCCCAGATCTTGTCGACCCCATAGACACCGAAGTTGTCGCGGTGCACCCGGACGATCTCTGGCATCAGCTCGGCATCCCGCAACGATCGCGCCGAGGGTGTCCTCGCCTTGATCGCGTAATAGGTACGCGGGGCGAACTGCAACACGCTGCAGATCGGCTCGACCCCGAAACGATCACGGTGCTGATCGATGTAGGCGCTCACCTCCGCGTTCGACCGTCGAGCTCGGTCGCGAAGAAAAGCGACGCCGACTTCAAGATCTCGTTCGCGCGACGCAGCTCGCGGTTCTCACGCTCGAGTTCCCTCAGCCGCGCACGCTCGTCCGAGGTCACCCCGGCCGACGGCCCTCGTCGACCTCGGCCCGTCGCACCCAGCTGCGAAGCGTCTCCGGCGTGCAACCGATCTTCGCGGCGACCGAAACGATCGCAGCCCACTGCGACTCGTGCTCATGCTGATGCTCGAACACCAGCCGCACCGCACGCTCACGAACCTCCGGCGAATACCTCTTCGATGTACTTGACATGACTCCATCCTCTCAAGGCGTGGAGCCTGCAACTTTCCCGGAGGTTCGAGCAGTGGCAGTTGTAAGCGGTGACGAACTCGTCCAAAACCTCGTACGAGACGGCTTTGCATGCGCAGCGACCACTCAGCACGACGTCACTCTAGAGTGGTCGGCTGGGCGAGTGTTCGTGAATGTTCCCCAAACCCTTCGGCTCCAGCGATCGCGAATGCGCCGTGATGAGCCGGACACGAGCAAGCGTCCAGCAGATCGCGGTACCGTCTGGGCCCCATGCAGGTGTACTCGAGGACATGATCGTGAGCGCGCTTCGTGAAGGCGGCTGCGCCTGCGGCGCGATTCGGTACCGGCTTGAGTCCGATCCGCTCTTCATCCACTGCTGTCATTGCCTGAACTGTCAGCGCCAGACTGGAAGCGCGTTCGTGATCAATCTGATGATCGAGGCGAGCCACATGGAAATGGTCGCCGGGGCCCCGCAGCCGGTCGAGGTTCCACGCGACGATGGCAGCACGCAGCGAATCTTCCGCTGTCCGACCTGCCAGGTGGCCGTCTTCAGCGAGTACGGACGACCCGAGGTGCGGTACGTGCGCGCAGGAACGCTCGATCAGCCGTCAGAGGTCACTCCAGACGTTCATATCTTCACGAAATCGAAGGTGACCTGGGTCACGATCCCGGAGTCGACGCCAGCGTTTGAGGTCTATTACGACATGAATGCGCTGTGGCCGGCGGCAAGCCTAGAGCGGCTCAACACGATTCTCGCACCCGCGAATTCTGCACCGGCTCGATGAGCGTGTCCGAGGCTTCCTCGGGTCGCCTCGGCTCAAAGCTGAAGGACTCCCGCCTGCGCCAGACCGTATGGAGTGCCGGCGCCTCGCTACGTAAGTTGGCGCGGGTTGCCGTCGCGGTAGGCGCGGCGGTAGAGCCGCAATTACGAGGAGGCGCCGGATGTCTGAAGGTAGCTGGGTCGGACTTGATGTGCACGCGCGGTCGGTGGTCGCGGGTGTGATCGATCAGGGGAGCGGTGAGGTGCGGTCGCTGCGGGTGCCGCCGGGTAGCGAGGCGACGGTGGCGTGGTTGCAGACGTTGCCGGCGCCGGTCCGGGTCGTCTATGAGGCCGGGCCGACCGGGTACGGGCTTGCGCGTGCGTGTGCGCGGGCGGGGATCAGCTGTGTGGTTGCGGCACCGTCGCGGATCCGGCCGGCGGCCGACAGGGTCAAGACCGATCGGCGTGATGCCGAGCGGCTGGCGCGGCTGCTTCGGCTGGGCGAGATCGTTCCGGTGCGGGTGCCGGGGCCGGAGGAGGAGGCTGCACGTGATCTGGTGCGCGCTCGTGAGGATGCTCGCGGTGATCTGATGCGGGCCCGGCATCGGCTCTCGAAGCTGCTGCTCCGGCACGGGGCGGTCTACGAGGCGACCGCCTGGACGCGAGCGCACGACCAGTGGCTTCGCCGGCAGCGGTTCCCCAGCGGGCCGCTCGCGATCGTCTTCGACGAGTGCTACGGCCGCATGCTCGACGCGAAGACCAGGACGAGACGCGCTCGACACGGCGATCAGCGAGCTCGCCGCCACGCCACCGTATGTCGATGTCGTCGAGCGGCTCGTCTGTCTGCGCGGCGTCTCCACGCTGACGGCGTTCGCGCTCAC
Source organism: uncultured Actinomycetes bacterium (assembly GCA_963847845.1). Taxonomy (GTDB): domain Bacteria; phylum Actinomycetota; class Thermoleophilia; order Gaiellales; family Gaiellaceae; genus PALSA-600. Next base: position 868,692 of record CAWKBI010000001.1, on the reverse strand, counting down.
CGTCGAGCTCGGAGACTGGCGTCGGTTCCGGCCGGAGTCGCTCGGGCCGTTTCTCGGGCTCACCCCGAGCGAGAGCTCAAGCGGGCGAGCGGCGCCGGCAAGGCGCGATCACCAAGGCCGGCAACTCGCACGCGCGCCGGCTGCTGATCGAGGCCGCCTGGCACCACCGCCCGCCGTCGCGTCGAAGCGTCACGCTCGAACGCAGACGCACCGGCAAGCCCCCTGCTGTGCGCGCCCAGGCCGAGCGGAGCGGCCGCCGCCTGCACGGACGCTGGCAGGCGCTCGAGGCCCGCGGCAAGCCACGCACGATCATCGTCGTCGCCGTCGCGCGCGAGCTCGCCGGACACTGCTGGGCACTCGCGACGATGGACTAGCCGCCGCCCCCAACAGCTTCGGCGAGGAGAGCGCACCGGCGAAAACGACGCGAGGAGCGACCCGAGAGAACACTGTGAGCAGCCCCTAACGGCGGCCACGCTCGACGCCAGAGACACCGGCACCGCTCCTCATTTCGCACACCCGGTCATGCGGCACCAACCCGCGCATATGAGTCGCGACACAAACGTCGACGACAGCCGGTGCGCTCCCCCCGCCGAACCCAACCCCCGCAAACACGGGGAGCTAAACCCCTGCCCGATTGACAGACCACACTCCATATGAGTGTTCCGGAATGACGCCTGACCGTCGCCGTCTCCGCCGTTCAGTCCTTCACCGCTTCCATCCGGAAGGCCATCAGGATCGCGTTTCTTAGGATTCGGTATGCCCTCGGGTGCAGCTGAAGTCGACTGCGGCAAGTGGGCCGGAATGACGCCAGAGGGCGAGTTGGAGGACGCTGCTGGGTCGGATCGGCTGGCGAGTCGTGGGTGCTGCCTCTCAGGTTCATCTGGACGTCTGGGTCGGGATTGACTGGGTTCGGAGAGCGACTGATGCTGGCGGTGCAGATTCTACCCGCGTCATCGTCGCGGGTGGCCCGCCACCTAGCGTCGAGTCTTGAATGCGAAGCAGCGATCTTCGCTGGCCTCGGACTATCGTTCCTCGTGATCGTTACCTGGTGGGTCACGACTGAGCGTTCGCGACCGCCGGTCGCGTGCGCCAGTGTTCCGGAATGACGCCTGAGGCGAGGTCCGTCTGCGAAGCGATCTGCCTGGGTGAGGACCGTGACAAACGAACGGCAACGAGAAGCCTTACTACCGCTAGGAAGCCGGCGGGCATACTTGGAACAGCGAGCTGCACCTTGTCCGGCGCGGCGACATGCAGGGACCCACGCCACGGCAGCCGGAACGAGCGACGACCTGTTGCCGACCCCGGCTGTCGGCCAGCTCGCGACTGCCGCGGAAGACACCCGAAAGGCATGACTGGCGGCAGCGGTCCCGCTAGTCGGCCGCGAAAATCGAGACCTACCCCGTCTTTCTCAGCTCAACAAGCCTCGACCTTCTGAACTACTGCCGCCGGCGGCCGTCCCGATTGTGGTCGAGTCCGACGACCGCCGCACCAATCACGGTGCGCGGGAACGACGTTCTTCACCGGTAGAAGTAGACCCGAAACCGCTCCTGTCTCACCAGGCTGGCTCCGGCGAACTTGACGTCGCTTGGGCCAGCGTCCTTACGTCTGGCGTTCTAACCCCCGCCGCCAAAGAGGTCGTTGCGTAGCCCGAAGTACATGAGCACCGCGAAGAGCGTCAACCCCACGACCGAATAGCGGATGTAGACGGCCTGGCGGAAGGTTCTTCCGCGCACCTTTTCGACGAGCGCCATCACGATGTGCCCTCCGTCGAGCGGGAGCACCGGCAGCAGATTCAGTAGCCCGAGCGCCAGGCTGATGAGGCCGAGCACGAACAGGAAATCGCGCAGCCCCTGCCGCCACGCCTGCGCAGACACACGGACGATGCCGACTGAGCTCGAGACCTGATTCGTGTCACGGCCCCTCGCGAGATGGCCAATCCCGCGCACCGTGTCGGCGGTGATCCCCCACGTCAGCCGTAAAGCGTCTCCGGTCGCGCTCGGCAACGACTCACCGGGGCCGGTGCGCGCCTCGATCGCGATTCCGATGCGGTACGCGCCGTTGTCTTTCTTCGCCTGCAGCGGTCCGAGGACGACCTGCTTGCCTTTGCGCTCGACGATCAGCTTGAACGCCTGACCCTTCGTCGCGCGGATGTGCTTGGGGATGTCGTTCGGTTTCGACGTCTGGCCCGCGATCCGGAGAATCTTGTCGCCGGCCTGCACATGCGCGGATGCGGCTGGACTGCCGGCGAGCACGCGGCCGATGACGTTCGTGTTCTTCTCGGACGCGATCAGGAAGAGCGACGTGAAGAGCACGATCGCGAACACGAGGTTCACGGCCGGCCCGGCGAAGATCGCGGTCAGACGCCGCCAGGTCGCCTGCCGCCAGTACGCATCGGGTGCGAGCGCCCACTCGAGCTCCTGCCACATGCGCGACGCACCGAGAGCCGGGCGAAGCGCCTGCAGCTCCTCGTCCGCCGCGGCCCAGTCCTCGCGATCGATCGCGTAGTCGAGCCGCGCGAGCTCGGGCCGGAGACGCTCGCGGTCCTCCGACCGTAGGGCGGACGTCAGATCGCCCGGTGAGGGGCGGTTCATCCCTGGGATCTTCACGTAGCCGCCGAGCGGGATCGAGCCGATCCCGTACTCGACCTTGCCGCGGATCCTCTTGACGATCGGCGGGCCGAAGCCGATGTAGAACTTCCGCGGCGTCATCCCGACGGCCCGGGCCGCAAAGAAATGGCCCGCCTCGTGGATCATCACGAGCACGGCCAACCCGACGATCGCAGCGATCAGACCCATATCTGCTCCACCAGCTCTCGGGCGCGACGATCCGCCTCTCCGAGCTCGTCAAGATCGCGCGCGGCTGCACCGTCGACGCGCGAAAGGGCGTCGGCGACGAGCGAGCCGATCTCGAGAAAGCCGACGCGGCCGTCGAGGAACGCGGCGACCGCGACCTCGTTTGCCGCGTTGAACGCACACGGATAGGTGCCGCCCTTTTCCCCCGCCTCTCGCGCGAGCGCTAGGAGCGGGAACGTCTCGAGATCCGGTTCCTGGAACTCGAGCGGCCCAGCAGTCAGGTCGAGCGCTGGAACCGAAGTCGCGGCACGCCTCGGGTAGGTGAGTGCATACGAGATGGGTACGCGCATGTCGGGGTGGCCGAGATGGGCGATCGCGCCGCCGTCCCGGAACCGCACAAGCCCGTGCACGACCGATGTCGGATGAACGAGCACGTCGATGCGGTCGTAGGGCAGTCCGAAAAGGAAGTGGGCCTCGATCACCTCGAGCCCCTTGTTCGCGAGTGTCGCCGAGTCGATCGTGATCTTCGCTCCCATGCTCCACGTCGGATGTGCAAGCGCCTGCTCTGCCGTCACTTCGGCAAGCTCATCACGCGTGCGACCGCGAAACGGGCCGCCGCTTGCCGTGACGACGATGCTCTCCGGCTTCCCGAGTTGCGCGCACTGGAACAACGCCGAGTGCTCGCTGTCGACAGGGATCAACAGGCCTCCCCCACGCCTCCGCGCAGCCAGCGCAAGCTCGCCCGCCGCGACCAGACTCTCCTTGTTCGCGAGCGCGAGCGTCACACCCTGCTCGAGCGCCCACATCGTCGCCGTCAGCCCCGCGAAGCCGAGCGTCGCGTTCAGGACGAGGTCCGGGTTGGCGCGCTCGAGGAGGCTCGTAGGATCGCCCCCGACCTGCGTCAGCGGTGCAAGGCCGTCGATCGGCGTCGAGCCGGAGGTCGCCGCCACAAGCTCGAGGTCGTCGTTCGCCTCGATCACCTCGAGCGCCTGCAGCCCGATCGAGCCGGTCGCGCCCATCAGGGCGATCCGCGTCATGCGAACAGTGTGCCGTAGGGCTCGAACCAGAACGAGGTCTGTGTCGCCTGGACGCGCTGCGCGGGCACGCCCAGATCGACGAGCATCATTCTGGTTCGAGCTCTTACAGCACCGCGAGGATCAGGAAGTAGGCCGCCGGCGCCGCAAACAGGAGGGCGTCGATGCGGTCGAGCATGCCGCCGTGGCCGCCGAGGAGCCGCCCGGTGTCCTTGACCGCCATGTCGCGCTTCAGCAGTGATTCGAAGAGATCGCCGATCGGCGCTGCAATCGCCACCGCGACGCCAAGGCCGACAGATTGGCCAATTGTCAGGAAATGCTGGTGGTAGAGCGCGACGAACGCCACGAAGATGGTCGCCGCCGTGCCGACGACGAACCCCTCCCAGGTCTTACCCGGTGAGGTATTGGGAGCCATCTTGTGCCGCCCGAGCAGGCGCCCGCCCGCGTAGGCGAACGTGTCGCCGGCCCAGACGGCGAGCAGCACGGTGATCGCGGCCAGCCGCCCGTGATCGGGCAGCTCGCGCAGCAGGATCAGAAAGCCGAGCCCGCCGCCGACCCAGACGGCGCCCATCACCGTGCCGCTGATCGCGATCGTCGCAGCAGCCCGCGCCTCAGAGATCGCCTTGAGGACGAATGCGAGCAGGAACGTCGTGAAGAGGCCGCCGATCGCCCAGCCGATCCCACCGACCTCGGCGCCGACGAGAGCGAGCACCGCGCCGACATACCCGGCCGGGGCGAGGGGCGCGAGCGGTCGCGCCAGCAGCCAGTACTCGTGCAACCCGATCAGAGCCGCGATCAGAGCGAAGGCGAACATCCACCAGCCGCCCAGATACACCGCGCCCAACACGATCGGCACCCCGATCATCGCGACGACGATTCGCGACAACCAGTTGCTCATAGGGCAACAGCGCTCACGCGCGCCCGCCGAACCGACGCCGGCGGGACGCGTACTCGTGCAGAGCGCCTCGCAGGTCGGTCTCGTCGAAGTCAGGCCAGAGCTTGTCGACGAAGACGAGCTCCGAGTAGGCAACCTGCCACAGCAGGAAGTTGGAGATGCGCAGCTCACCGCTCGTTCTGATCAGCAGGTCTGGATCCGGGAGCTCCGGCGCGTACAGATTCGCGGCGAAGACGTTCTCGTCGATGTCCTCCGGCTCGACGCCGCTTTCGACGAGCCGCCTTGCCGCTTCGACCAGCTCGGCTCGGCCGCCGTAGTCGAAGGCGACCCAAAGGTTGATGCGCGTGTTCAGCGCTGTGCGGTCCTCCATGGCATCCATTCGCGCGCGCAGCGTCTCAGGTGCGCGGTCGCGACGGCCGATGAACCGCACTCGCACGCCTTGCGCCGCCAGGTCGGGAAGCTCGCGCTCGATCGTCTCGGCGAAGATCTCCATCAACGCGTCGATCTCCTCCTCCGACCGCGACCAGTTCTCGGTCGAAAACGCGAAGACGGCAAGGTCATGGATGCCGACGTCGATCGATGCTTCGACGATCCGCCGCACCGTGCGCGCGCCGGCGCGGTGGCCGGCAGCCGTCGGCAGCCTGCGCCGCTTAGCCCAGCGGCCGTTGCCGTCGAGGATGATCGCGACGGACTGGGCTACTTCGGGGAGCGTCGGTTCGGGTGCTTGTCGAGCGCGAGCGAGGGTACGAATGCGTGTGAGCAACCGCATGGGGGTGCTCAGACCTCCATGATCTCGGCCTCTTTGCGTTTCAGCAGATCGTCGATCCGCGCCACGTGCTCGTCGGTCACTTTCTGGACGCGTCCTTCGGCGGCGCGCTCGTCGTCGTCGCCGACGCTGCCGTTCTTGACGAGCTCCTCGAGATGCTTGATCGCATCCCGCCGCACGTTTCGCACCGCGACGCGGCCCTCCTCGGCCATGTGACGCACGAGCTTGACGAGCTCCTTGCGCCGCTCCTCGGTCAGCTGCGGGATCGGGAGACGAATCAGCTTGCCGTCGTTCGACGGTGTCAGCCCGAGATCCGATTCCTGAATCGTCTTCTCGATCTGCTTGATCGACGACGGATCGAACGGCTGGATCGTCAGCATGCGCGGTTCCGGCGAGTTGATCGTCGCCAGGTTCTTGAGCGGCGTCGGCGTCCCGTAGTAGTCGATCGAGATGCGGTCGAGCAGGGCCGGCGTCGCGCGGCCGGTGCGCACCGAGTTGAAGTGCTCGTGTGTCGCATCCACCGACTTGTCCATCCGCTGGGTGGCATCGCCGAGAAAATCGTCGATCAACGTACGCCTCCTTCAGGGGTCAGCACAGCAGGTGTCCCAACGACGGTGCCCAGGTGCTCTCCCTCGATCACCCGCCCGATGTTGCCGGGCGCGAGCTCGAACACGTGGATTGGAAGCTGATTGTCCATGCAGAGCGAGAGCGCCGTCGTGTCCATCACCCTGAGACCCTGCTCGATCGCCTGCAGGTGGGTCAACTCCCGGATCAGCTTCGCATCGGGATCGACCCGCGGATCGCCGTCGAGAACGCCCTCGACCCCGTTCTTCGCCATCAGGATCGCCTCGGCCCCGATCTCGAGGGCCCGCAGCGCGGCCGCCGTATCGGTCGTGAAGAACGGGTTCCCCGTCCCTGCCGCGAAAATCACGATCCGGCCCTTTTCGAGATGGCGGACGGCGCGCCTGCGGATGTACGGCTCGGCCACCTCCTGCACCTCGATCGCCGAGAGCACGCGGGTGTCGGCGCCGTTTCGCTCGAGCGCCTCCTGCACCGCGAGAGCGTTCAGGACCGTTGCGAGCATGCCCATGTAGTCACCCGTCGCCCGATCCATGCCGCGAGCGGCTGCGGCCATGCCGCGGTAGACGTTGCCGCCGCCGATCACGATCCCGAGCTCTAGGCCGCCCGACCGCACCTCGACGAGCTCCTTCGCGAGCGTGTCGACCGTGACCTCGTCGAGGCCGAAGTCGCGTGGGCCCATCAGAGCCTCGCCGGACAGCTTCAGCAGGACGCGCTTGAACATCAGACGGTCCGGTCGACCATCTAGCCGACCGCGTACCAGGCGTAGTCGAGCAGCTCGATCCCGCGCTCCTTCAGGTACTGCGCGACATTGCCCGCGAACTCGTCGGCGCGATACCAGGTCTGCTCGCTGAGCACGGCCTCGCCGTAGAACCGCTTGTTCAGCTGACCTTCGACAATCTTGTCGCGGACGTTCGCCGGCTTCGCGAGCACCTCCTCGGAGTTGGAGAGGATCTCGCGCTCGGCGTCGACGAGCTCCTGCGGAACCTCGTCACGCGACGAATACGTCGGGCGCGCAAACGTCAGGTGGAGAGCGAGGCTGCGCGCCTGGGCCGGATCGCCGCCCTTGGTGCGCACAAGTGCGCCGACCTTGTTCGCCGGCCCATGCACATAGAACGACAACGCCTCGCCCGGGTCGGCCGACATGCGCTTCGCCCCGACGACCTGGATGTTCTCGCCGAGCTTCGCGGTCAGCGCGACGCGCTGCTCCTCGAGCGACGAGGCCGCGTCGTCGCCGTCGGCGAAGACCGCCTTCAGAATTCCCTCGGCGTACGCGAGGAACTCGTCGTTGTTCGAGACCGGCTCCGTCTCACAGCCGATCGCGGCGATCGCGCCGACGGTGTCGCGCACCAGCACGCCCACCTTGCCTTCACTGGTCTCACGGTCGGCCCGCTTCGCAGCCGACGCCATCCCCCGCTCGCGCAGCAGCTTGACGGCCTCGTCGAAGTCGCCCGCTGTCTCCTGCAGCGCGCGCTTGCAGTCCATCATCCCGGCGCTCGTCGCGTCGCGAAGCTGCTTGACCATTGCCGCCGAGATCTCGGTCACGCGGAAGGCTCCTCGTCAGGCTCAGCTACCTCGGGCGCAACCTCGGGCTCGAGCGCAACCTCGGGCTCGGGCGCAACCTCGTCGGAACCTGGTTCTCCGAAGCAGGCTCCTGCGTCTCGGGCTCCGGCTCGGGCGGTGCTTCGACGGCATCGGTCTCGGCTGCCGCGGCCGCGGCGGCAAGCGCCGCGTTCTCGGCCTTGCGTGCCTTCAGCTCGTTCTCGCTCACCTTCTTCTTGCCTGCTTCGATGCCGTCGGCGATCGCCTTGATCACGACGGTGCACGAGCGGATCGCATCGTCGTTGCCCGGGATCACGTACTGGGCCTCGTCGGGATCGCAGTTCGTGTCGACGAGCGCGATCACAGGCAGGCCGAGACGGCGTGCTTCACGGACGGCGAGCTGTTCCTTGCGCAGGTCGACGATGAACACGGCCTCGGGCTGGCGGCGCATGTCGGCGACGCCGCCGAGGTTCGCCTCGAGCTTCTCGAGCTCGGCTTCCATCGAGATCCGCTCCTTGGCGGGCAGCAGGCCGAGCTGGGCCTCCTGCTTGAGCGCGCGCAGCTCGTGCAGCCGCTGGATGCGGTCTGAGATCGTGCGCCAGTTCGTCAGCAGGCCGCCGAGCCAGCGATTGTTGACGTATGGCATCCCGACACGGCGGGCCTCATCACGGACGGCGTCCTGAGCCTGTTTCTTGGTGCCGACGAAGAGCACCGAGCCGCCACGCTCGGAGATCGCCTTGGCAAAGTTGTAGGCCTCGTCCAGCAGCTCCTGCGTCTGGGTGAGGTCGATGATGTAGATCCCCCCGCGCTCGGTGAAGATGAAGCGCTTCATCTTCGGGTTCCAGCGACGGGTCTGATGGCCGAAGTGAACTCCGGCCTCCAGAAGATCCTTCATGGAGACGACGGGCATCAAAGCCCCTTTCTAGGTTGGGGTGCCGTTACTCCGGTGGGGCCGCGGTGGAAGCCGGCACGAGCTGCCGACCACCGTCCACCTCGGGGTTTCCCACCGGTTCGAGGGAAAGCGGACACCGCATGGTAGCCGCGGTCAGGCCAGCTCTGCGAGGAACGCGGCCAGGTCGGGCGGGAGGTCGGAGACCGTCTCGACCCGCTCGCCGTCGAACGGATGCGGGAACACAAGTGCCGTCGCGTGCAGGAACTGCCGTTCGAGCGCCTTCTCCCGGACGCCGTAGGTCGGGTCGCCGACGACCGGCAGCTCGACGGCGGCGAGATGGACGCGGATCTGATGCATCCGCCCCGTTTCGAGTCTGACGCGCAGCAACGCGTGCTCGGCGAACAGCCGCTCGACCTCGAAAGTCGTCGCCGCCTCGCGCGGGGAGTCAGTTTCGAGCGAGATCCGGGTCGGATCTCCGCGGTCGCGCCCGATCGGCGCCTCGATCCGCCCGCTCCGCGAGCGCGGCCGACCGCGCACGAGGGCGAGATACGTCCGCTCGAACGCTCGCTCACGCACGAGCTCGCTCAACGCCGCGTGAGCTTCCTCCGAGCGGGCGAGCGCGATCAGCCCGGAGGTGTCACGGTCGAGCCGATGCACCACACCGGGCCGCTCCGGATCGCCGCCTGCGATCTTGCCCGCAAGCGCGTCGACGAGCGTCCCGCTCGCCCGACCTGCCCCCGGGTGGACGACCAGCCCTGCAGGCTTGTCGACCACGAGCACGTGCTCGTCCTCCCAGACGATCCGAGGCTCAGCGGGAGCTGGAAGACGGATGGGCGCCACCGACGCAGACACCTCGACCTCCTCGCCACCGCGCAGCCGGTAGCTCTTCACTCGTGCGACGCCGTCGACGAGTGCCCCGGCGTCGACGGCCTGCTCGGCCGCGGCACGCGAGCCGAGCTGCGCAGCGAGAAAACGGTCGAGCCGCTCGCCCGCCGCCTCGGGCGGCACCTTCACCGGGCGGCTACGTCGAGTGTGCGCCGCGGCGGTCTCGGCTTGCGGTCGGCGGCGACGAGCCCGAGGAGGAGGATCGCCACTCCGATTACGATGAAGCTGTCGGCCAGGTTGAACGCCGGCCACCAGCCGAAATCGATGAAGTCGGTCACGTGATGCAGCCTGATGCGATCGACGAGGTTCGAAAGACTGCCGCCGACGAGCAATCCGAGCGCCGCCGGGAGCACGGGATGCCGCGCGCCGGAGCGGGCGAAGAACACGACCATCCAGATCACCGCGGCCGCGGTCACGAACGTGACGATCGACGTCGCGCCCGCGAAGAGTCCGAAGGCGATCCCGGAGTTCTGGACATGATGGATCGAGAGCGGGCCGACGACATGCACAGAGCCGTCCAGGCTGAGCGTGCTCGTGACGATGTGCTTCGTCACCTGATCGGCGAACACCGCGGCCACGGCGACAGTCGCCAGCCCAGCCCACTGCCAGACGCCTGCCGCGAGCGACCGCTCCGCGACCGACAGTGGCGTCAGCCCGTCCGTCGACGAACCGACCCGTACGTCGCGTGCCTGCGGCTCGCTCAACGCGCGCGCCGCTGGTCGTCGATGCAGAGCCTCGTCCATGGGATCGCGCGCAGCCGATTCTCCCCGATCGGCTCGCCGCAGCGCTCACAGAGGCCGTACGTCCCGGCCTCGATCCGCTCCAACGCGCCGTCGATCTCGTCGATCGTCTGCTGCGCGCCCTCCTCGAGCCCGTGGTCGAGCTCCCGGTCGTAGGCGGCGCCGGCGGTGTCGCCGAGGTGGTTGTCGGTGCCGCCGCTGCCGATCTCGCCGAGTTCGTCCTCCAAGCTTCCCTGGCTTTCCGCGTGCAGGAACTCGACGGCGTTCGCGAGTCGCGCGCGCTCCTCCTCGAGCAGCCTGCGGAACTCGCCCGTCTCGATGACGCTCACCCCGTCTCCTCCCCGCCGCCACTCGCCAGGGCGAGCCGCCGCTCCGTCTCTTCGGTGTCGATGCCGGTCAGGGCGACCGTCTTGTCTCGCGACGAATGACCGGAGACGATCTCGATGTCGCGTGCCGGCAAGCCGAGCGCGTCGGCGAGCAGCCGCACCAAGGCCCGGTTCGCCTTCCCGCCCTCGGGGGGCGCCGTGACCTGGACCTTCCAGGCCGTGCCGTACCGGCCGACGACCCGCGGCTGCGAGGCGCCTGGCGAGACGCGCAAGGAGAGCCGGGCCGTCACCCGGCGAAGGCTACCCCCAGGCGAAGTCCCGGCCCGCCCAGGGACCGTCGACCTCGGCCTCCTCGGCGGCCGGCGGCAACGGCGGCGGCAGCGGCTTGTCGTTCTCTTCCTGCGCCGGAGGCTCCGCTGCGGCCGGCTGTTCGCCTTCGGGAGCGCCCTCGCCCTGTGGCAGTTGGAACTCGCGGGTGTCCTCGCGCTTCGGCCAGTGCTCCTCGGCAGCCGGCTCGCCACCTTCGGGTGCGTCCTTCTTCTCGGCACTCGACTCCTCGACGATCCCGAGCGCAGAGCGGAGCAGCGTCTCGATTCGGCGCGCCTCGGCAAACAGCTGCTCGCGCTGCGCGAGCGCGGTCCGGGTGATCGACCTGGCTTCGTTGTGCGCCTCGGACAGGATCAGCTCGGCCTCACGGCGGGCGTGGTCCTTCGCCTCGTTCGCGGCCTTCTCGGCCGAGATCAATGTGTTTGCGAGCAGCACCTCGCGTTCCTTGAAGTCGCTGAGATGCTTCTCCGTATCCTCAAGCTTGTCCGTGAGCTCGCCGCGCTCACCCCAGACCTCCTCGAAGCTGTCGGCGACGTCTTCGAGCAGCCGGTTCGTCTCGTTGCGGCTGTAGCCGAAGAGCGACCGGCTGATCCGCAAGTGCCTCAGTTCGACGGGTGTGTACCGCATCTCGCCTCCTCTCCCTCCCTTACTAGAACCGCTCGATGACGGCGTCGAAGATCCCGGTGGCCACGACCAGCGCGACCACGGCGACCATCGGCGTGAAGTCGATCGGGCCGGCCGAAACCGGGATCAGCCGCCGCCAGAGGCGCAGATAGGGATCGCACAGGTCGTACAGAAACCGCTGCGCCGGGCGAAGCGAGTACGGCAGCTGAACCCACGATGTCAAAATGTACGCCAAGATCGCAAGGGTGTAGACGCCCACAAAGACGTTCACAAAGAGCTCGACTTCGGTGAGTGCGTCGAGCACCACGGCGCACCCTTCGCTCCGCCGGCAGGTTCTCCTACGCCTGGTTGAAGAAGCCGCCGCGCTCGAGCAGCTGCGCGCGCTGCTCCGCGGAGACCTCGACGTTCCGGGGTGTGAGCAGGAAAACCTTGTCGGCGACCCGCTGCATACCGCCGTTCAGCGCATATGTCAGACCGCTGGTGAAGTCGATCAGGCGCTTCGAGAGCTCGGTGTCGGCGTTCTGCAGGTTCAGGATCACCGGGATCCCCTGCTTGAACCGGTCGGCGATCTGCTGCGCGTCGTTGAAGCTCCGGGGCAGCACCAGATGCACGCGGACACTGCTCGGGTTTGGAACAGCCTCGATCCGCGGAACGCGGCTCGGCAGATCGCGTACACGCGCCTCGCGGGACGAGCGGGAGGCCGGAACACGGGCCGGCGCCGGGGAATCCGATTCGGACTCGGTCCAGTCGTCGAACTCCTGACCGCGCCGCCGCGGCGTCAGCCGGCGGACGTTCGGGCGCTCGCGGTAGCTCTGTTCGAGGCTCTCCTCGGCCGCGTAGCCGTCCTCGTCCTCCCAATCGTCGTCCTCCTCAGCGATGCCGAAGTAGACGAGCGTGCGGTTCCAGAGGTCGCCGAGAGCCATGCGAGCGGGAGTTTAGTCCCCAAACAGCACGGAGCCGACGCGAATGTGCGTTGCGCCCTCCGCGACTGCGACCGGGTAGTCCTGCGTTGTTCCCATCGACAACTGCTCCAGATCGTGCGCTCGAGCGAGCTCCCGCAGCTCTGCGAACCACCGTCGGGAGTCCTCCGGCGTCGCGGCGGCAGGAGGCATCGTCGAGAGGCCGCGGATGTCGTAGTCGAGGTAGGCGGCGACGTCGGCCGGCGCCACGCCGGATTTGGACTGCTCGCCGGAGAGGTTCACCTGGACCAGCGCCGGCACCTCGAGCCGCTTCGCGGCCGACTCGGAGTCGAGCGAATGGACGAGCTCGCAGATGCGGTTCACGACCTTCACCTTGTTCGACTGGAGGTTGCCGATGAAATGCCACCTGAACGCGTCGCCGTACTCGGCGTGCTTCGCCTCGAGATCCTGAGCTCGGTTCTCGCCGACGACGGTGATGCCCGCGTCGACGAGGTGAGCCATCCCGGCGAGGCTCACGTACTTCGTCGCCGCGACGATCGTCACGGACCCACCGACCTCAGCCTGGATGCGCGCGAAGCGGGCGCGGAGCTCGTCAGGCGACGGCACCGATCACCCCTTGTACCCCACGGGCAAGACCGTCTCGCCGATGCGAGAAGAAAAGCTGCGGATGGTCGCGTGTGCAGAGGTCGGCGCGCTCGACCTGTTCGACTCCAGCGCGCCGCAGCGCGCGTTCCGCCGCCGTCCACAGATCGAGACGGCCGTCGCGCGTCAGATCGGGGTCATAACGGCTCGACACCTCCGGGCCGACCTCGTAGCAGCACGGTCCGATCGCCGGACCGATCATCGCCGCCTTCGGTCCATCGCCGAGCGCGGTGACGCCCGCCTCGACGACACCTTCGGCGAGACCTCGCCAGCCGGCATGAAGGACTACGAGCCGCCGCGAGCCACTGGTTGCGGCGACGGCGATCGGCAGGCAGTCGGCGGACATCGCGAGCATCGGGACGAGCGGCTCGTCGGTCCAGAGACCGTCACCCGGGGCGCCGCGTGCACCCGGCTCGGCGCGATGCACCGTTGGCGAGTGAACCTGGCGGTTGAATGCCAGGCGGTCGTACGGGACTCCGATCGCCGCACACGCAAGGCGGCGGTTCTCGGCGACCCGGGCAGCGTCGTCTCCCGTGCCGCGGCTGAGGTTGAGCGAGTCGTACGGCGCCTCGCTGACGCCCCCGACGCGTGTCGTGAACGCGACGAGGTAGCCAGGCTGCCTCCACCAGATCATCCGAGGATCTTCTTCGCGCGCCCGAGCAGGTAGTCGCGGTTGTTGCACGCCGGATCGCGGATCACGTCGTCGAGCAGCTCCTGCAGTGCCCGGCCGATCGGCGGCCCCGGCGGATAGCCGAGCGCGATCAGGTCGTCGCCGCTAACGGCGAGGTCGCGAAGCCGGTGCGGGCTCTTGAGCTGCTCATCGACGACGCGGCGAAACCGCGCAAGCCGGTCGAGCTCGGAGGCACGCGGCGTCTCCCCCTTGCCACGCAGATCGGCTTCCTTGTGGTCGAGCAGATCGAAGGTCAACCGGCGCCCGTACCGGGACAGCATCCGACGTGCCCGCACGGGATCGCTTCGGGCGGGATCGAACATGTGCGCGCGCACGATGCGAAGAACACGCGAGCGGAGCTCGTTCGGATAGCGCAGCCGCGACAACGCTTGTGCAGCCAGCTCCGCGCTCACCTGCTCGTGGCTGCGCGCCGAGTAGCCTGGCCTCGCGTAGTAGTGCAACCGGTTGTCGGTCCCACGCCACGCGACGTGCGGCTTGCCGAGATCGTGGAACAGCGCTGCGAGCCTGACGGCGAGCGACGCCCCGGCGTCGGCGGCCGCCTGTACGACCGCGAAGGTGTGTTCGTCGACGGTGAGGTCGTGATAGCGGCTCTCCTGCTGAAACCCGATCGCCAGCTCAAACTCGGGCAACATCGGCACGAGCACGCCGGTGTCGCGCGCGATTCGGAGTGCTTTTGCCGGGTGCTTTCCGAGCAGCAGCTTCGACAGCTCGCCCATGCCGTCGGCGTGCAGCCCCCCGCCGATGCGTTCGCCGGAGACGAGGGCGACCCCTTCGGCTTCTGTGCGCATCTGCTCGAGCGTGGACTCGTCGGGATCGAGGTCGAACTGCGAGATGAAGCGGAGCCCACGCACGAGTCGAAGCGGATCCTCGGCGAAGCTCGACGGCGAGACGGTACGCAGGCGGCGAGCGGTCAGATCGTCGTGCCCGTGGTACGGGTCGATGCGCTCTCCGCCGGCGAGCCGGCGCGCCATCGCGTTGATCGTGAAGTCGCGACGGCGGAGATCTTCGGCGACCGGTGCCTCCGGGTCGATGACGATCTCGAAGTCGTGCCGCCCGGGGCCGGTCGAGACCTCGCGGCGCGGTGGGGCCAGCTCGATCCCCGCAGGCACGAGTGCACGCAGCTTGCGCTCTCGCGGATAGTGGCGCACGCCGACTGGTCGACCGGCGACCACGAGATCCTCCGTCCGGCCGTGTGCCTGAAGTGCCGCGTGCAGCCCGGCGATGTCGACGCCGGGGACGAGGAAGTCGGCGTCCTTCGAATCGACACCGAGGAGCTCGTCCCTGACGGCGCCGCCGACCACGTAGGCGTCGAGACCGAGTGAGCCGACGTACTTCTCGATCTGCTCAGACGACTGCGATCGCCTCGATCTCGACGAGGGCACCCGACGGGAGCTTTGCGACCTCGACTGTCGAGCGCGCCGGCGGTGTGTCGCCGACGTACTTCGAGTACACCTCGTTCATCCCGGCGAAGTCGTCGAGATTCTGCAGGAACACGGTCGTCTTGACGACCTTGTCGAGTGACGAACCGGCCGCCTCGAGGATCGCGCGCAGGTTTGCGAAGAGCTGCTCGGTCTGCGGTCCGATCTCGCCGCCCTGCAGATCCTTGTCGCCGGGTCGAAGCGCTAGCTGTCCCGACACGAAGACGAAGCCGCCCGCTTTGATCGCCTGCGAGTACGGCGCGCCCTGGAACGGCGCGGGCGCTGCCTCGGTGCGTACGGCTTCCTTCACGACGCCTCCTCTTCGGATGTGATGACCTGTCGGCAGGCGTGGCCGAGCGCGGCCCCGACCGCCTTGTAGATGGCAGTGAGCACATGCTGCGGATCTGTTCCCTCGAGCAGCCGAACGTGCAGGTTGATCTGCGCCGAGTCGGCTGCTTCGCGCAGGAACACCGACGCGACGTCGTCGGCGAGGCCGCCGACGCGCTGATGCGAGAACTCGACATTCGAGACGAGCCGTGGCTCGGGATCGCGTTCGAGCGAGGCAGCGGCGAGCGCCTCCGCCGAGGGCATGAGCGCCCAGCCAGAGCCGTTCACTCCCGGGAGCGCGAGCAGCTCGCCGAGCGACCGGCCGACCGCCCGCCCGGCGGAGGCGACGGCCTCGTCGGCGCCTCCTACGGCAACCTCGAGCGAGAGCCTGAAGCGGCCCGCGCGGGCGAGCTCGCCGATCAAGTGATCGAGCACCGGCAGGCCGGTCGTGACGTTCGCCGAGCCTTCTGCTGCGAGCGTCATCCGAACGCCCGTCTGCGTCTCCGCCACGGGCCTAGCCTTCCACGCGTTCGATGTGGGCGCCGAGCGCCCGTAGGCGATCGTCGATCCGTTCATAGCCCTTGTCGATCTGGTACGCGTCGCCGATCGTCGAGATGCCCTCGGCGCAAAGCGCTGCGATCAGCATCGCCATGCCGGCGCGGATGTCGGGACTCGACATGCGCTGCCCGTAGAGGTGCGACGGGCCGGTGATCACGACGCGGTGCGGGTCGCAGAGGATGATCCGCGCGCCCATCGAGACAAGCTTGTCGACGAAGAAGAGACGGCTCTCGAACATCTTCTCGAAGATCAGCACCGTTCCCTTCGCCTGCGTGGCGACGATCACGGCGATCGACGTCAGGTCTGCGGGGAACGCCGGCCAAGGTCCGTCCTCGACCTTGGGGATCGCACCGCCCAGGTCGTCGACGATCTCGAGCCGCTGGTCGGGAGGCACTCGGACCCAGTCATCACCAAGCTCGACCTCGACACCGAACCGGCGCAGGACGGGCAAGACCGGCCAGAGGTCGTCGGCGGCGATCCCCTCGATCGTGATGTCACCGCCAGTCACGGCGGCCATCCCGATCAGGCTTCCGACCTCGACGTGTTCGGGCCCGATCGAGTGCGTCCCGCCAGAGAGTCCTTCGACGCCCTTGACGTGCAGGACGTTCGATCCGATCCCGGTGATGTCGGCGCCGAGGCTGCTCAGGAAGCGACACAGATCCTGCACGTGCGGCTCACAGGCAGCGTTCGAGATCATCGTGTTCCCCGGCGCCAGAGACGCGGCCATCACGGCGTTCTCGGTCGCCATCACCGAAGCCTCATCGAGGTGGATGTGAGCGCCTGCGAGTGATCCGCTCAGGTCGTAGCGATCGTTGTACTCGAGCTCGGCGCCCAGCTCACCGAAGGCGTGAATGTGTGGATCGAGCCGGCGGCGGCCGATCACGTCTCCACCGGGCGGCGGGACGATCGCGCGTCCGTGGCGGGCGAGCAGCGGCCCCGCGAGCAGGAAGGACGCGCGGATCTGGTTCGCGAGCGCGTCGTCGACTTCGTAGCCGACGTCGCGGGCATGAACCCGAACCTCGTTCGTCCCGATCCATTCGGCATCCGCGCCGAGCGCCACGATCAGCCCCAGCATCGTCTCGACGTCTCTGATCCGTGGCACGTTCTCGAGCGTGACCTCTTCGTCAGTGAGCAGGCACGCGGCCAAGATCGGCAAGGCGCCGTTCTTGTTGCCGGAGGCACGCACGCTGCCCGAGAGCGGGTGGCCGCCCTCGATCACGAACGATTCCGACGCAGGTCTGACGACGGTCGAGGCCACGAGGCGAACTATGCTAGCCCCACCATGGCAGTGACCCGTGAGCAAGCCTGGAAGACGCTGACGAGCTATACGAAGAGCGAGGCGCTGCTGCGCCATGCGCTCGCGGTGGAGGCGTCCACCGCCTCATATGCGCCCCGATTCGGCGAGGACGAGGAGCTCTGGCGCGTCGCTGCGCTACTCCATGACTTCGACTATGAGATCCACCCCACGCTCGACAAGCACCCCCAGGACGGCGCGCCGATCCTGCGCGAGGAGGGCTATCCGGACGTCGTGATCGACACCGTCCTCTCCCACGCGAATCACCTCTCGCTGCCGCGGGACACGCCGCTCAAGAAGTCGCTCTTCGCCTGTGATGAGCTGTCGGGATTCGTGCACGCGTGTGGGCTCGTGCGACCGACCGGCCTCGAAGGGCTGGAGCCGAAGTCGGTCAAGAAGAAGCTCAAGCAGCCCTCGTTCGCAGCCGGCGTGTCGCGGGACGACGTCTACGAAGGCGCAACGCTCCTCGAGCTCGAGCTCGACGAGCACATCGCGAACGTCGTCGGCGCGCTTCAGCCGATCGCCGGCGACCTCGGCCTCTACGTGATGTCGAGCTCGACGGGAGCGTGATCTGAGAGCAGCGCGCCGCCTCGCGCGCGTCGCGTCTCGTCCCAGCGCCTGGTCGACGTCGTGTTCGCGCCGCGCACCAGAATGTGGTCGATCCCCGGTCCCGCAGCCGAGAAGCCCCACTCCGGCCCCGCGAGCGCCGCGAGCGTCTGCGACGTCTCCGGTCGAACATTGAAATCGCCGGCGAGGATCACGATGTCCTCGGGCCGGGCGTGCGATGTCGCGAACCACGCGGCCCGCAGAAGCTCGGCATCGGGCAAACGCTCGTCCGGGGAGCTCGTGCAGTGCATGTTCGCGATCAGGTAGCTGCGGCCGTCCGCTGCACGGGCACGGACCGCCTGGACGACGCGCCGCTCCTTGCCCCAGGCAAGGCGTCCGAGCGTGCCGAGGCCGAGCGCGCGAGCCTGAGCGTCGCGGAACCGGCGGCTGTTCAGGGTCAGCACCCAGTTCGCGAGCACCTGCAGCCCGCGTGAGAGCCGCACGGCGTTGCCTTGCCCGCTGAAGGCGGAGCGAAGGAGGCCGTGGTTCAACTCGCGTCAGCAGCCGGCCGAGTTCGCTCGGGATCGGGAGCGGACCGACGGAGGGGCGCGCCGCGACGTCGCCGACGGTGAACTTGCTCAAGGCCCAGGCGGGTATCTCCTGAACGCAGAGCACGTCGGGATCGTCGGCGGTGGCAAGCTCGATCATCTCGTCCCAGGAACGCACGCCTGCTCGGCGGAGTCGTATTGCCGTGAAACAGGTTCCAGGTGCGAACGAGCACATAACTACGCTACTCCCGAGTGCGCGTGCTCCTTGCCGATCCACCCGCGTTCACACCCTGGTACGACCACGAGCTTGCGACCGCGCTCGCGGCTCAGGGGGCCGAGGTGAAGGTCGCGACCTCGCATTTTCGCTTCGGCGCTGTGCCGGCCGCAGACGGCTACGAGCGCCTCGAGCGCTACTACCCGGTCTCGTCGCGGCTCTTCAAGCGGTCACGCCTGCGTCTCCCGCTGAAGGCCGTTGAGCACGTCGCCGTGCTCGCCTCGCTCGCCCGTGCGCGGGCCGATGTGGTTCACCTGCAGTGGCTCGCTCTGCCGCAGGCTGATGTCAGGCTGCGATTTCGCTCGCCGTCGGTCTTCACCGCACACGACCTGCTCCCGCGGCGCACGGCCGGCAAGGTAGATCTCTGGCGGCGGCTGCTCGGCCGGTTCGACGCTGTCGTCGTGCACACAGAGCGCGGCCGGGAGACGCTGGGCGAGCTCGGTGTCGACGCACGAATGATCCCGCACCCGGTGTACCCGAGTAACGCGACCCGCGGCGACGACGGCCACACATTGCTCTCACTCGGTGTGATCAGGCCGTACAAGGGGCTCGTCGACGCGATCGAGACGACGCGCCGGATTCCCGAGTCGCGGCTGCTGGTCGCGGGCGACCCCGCGATGCCGCTCGACGGGCTGCGCGCCGCCGAACGGGTCGAGTGGCGGCTTGGCTACCTGCCCCAGCCCGAGCTCGACCGTGCACTCTCGGAGACGACCGTGGCCGTCTTTCCCCTACCGGGCCGAGCTCGACCAGTCGGGCGCACTACTGCAGGCTCTCGGAGCCGGCGTCCCCGTGGTCGTCTACGACGTCGGCGGGCTCGGCGAGCCGGTACGCCGCTACGACGCCGGCGTCGTGGTTGCGGCCGGCGACGTCGACGCGATGACTCAGGCGGTCCGCAAGCTGCTTGGCGATCCGGAGGCTTTGCAGCGCGCGCGTGCCGGAGCCGAGGCCGCCCGCAGCGAGCTGACCTGGGCGGCGTCGGCGGCAGCGCACCTTGCGCTCTACGAGGAGCTCACGTGAGTCTGCACAGGGCGAAGTTCGGGCCGGTGATCGACACGCAGCTCGCGCTGTTCGAGCGCGAGCACGGCGATGTGTTCGACGACGTCGATGCACGGCTCAGCACCTACAACGCAGCCTCGCGCGACGAGGCCGAAGAGCTGTACGGCGACTACGTGGACGCCGTCGAGACCGGCACCGAGCTGCTCGCGAATCTGCGGGATCACTTCGCCGCGACGCTCGCCGAGCCCGACCGGTACCTCGCGGAGTTCAATCGCGCTGTTGCGAGACGCTGGCCCGAGTTCGCACTGGAGCTGGAGAACAGCTAGTGATTGCGGCCAATGCCTGAACGGATCGAAGACTACGCGCTGCTCGGCGACCTCCAGACCGCCGCGCTCGTCGGGCGAAGCGGCTCGGTCGATTGGCTCCCGTTCCCGCGCTTCGACTCGAGCTCGTGCTTCGGCGCGCTCCTCGGCGGCAGCGAGCACGGCCGCTGGCTGCTCGCGCCCAAGGGCGCCGGACAGGCGACCGACCGCCGCTATCGCGACAAGACCCTGATCCTCGAAAGTGAGTGGCAGACGGACACGGGGCGGGTCCGCGTCACCGACTTCATGCCACCGCGTGGGACGAACCCCGACATCGTTCGCATCGTCGCAGGGCTCGAAGGAACCGTGCACATGCGGACGGAACTCGTGATCCGGTTCGACTACGGATCGGTGATCCCGTGGGTGCGGCGCCTGGACTCCTCCACGCTGGTCGCGATCGGCGGGCCGGACGCGCTCGTCCTGCGAACCCCGATCGCTCTCGAGCCCGAGGGGATGACGCACACCGCGGAGTTCGTCGTGCGTGCCGGAGACCATGTGCCGTTCGTGCTCACGTGGTTTCCGTCGCACCAAAGCCTTCCCGAGACGGTCAACGCACACGACGCGTTCACCGACACTGAGAACTACTGGACGGGCTGGATCGGCGACTGCGGGTACTCGGGCGAGTACCCCGCGGCGGTGCACACCTCGCTGATCGTCCTGAAAGCGCTGACCTACAGGCCGACGGGCGGGATCGTCGCGGCACCGACGATGGGTCTGCCCGAGCGGATCGGTGGCGTCAGGAACTGGGACTACCGCTATTGCTGGCTGCGCGACGCGACCTTCACGCTCTACGCGTTGATGAACGCGGGTTACACCGACGAGGCGCGCGCGTGGCGCGACTGGCTGCTGCGCGCGGTCGCGGGCGATCCGGCCAAAGCTCAGATTCTCTACGGTGTCGGCGGCCAGCGACGCATCCGCGAGTCGGAGCTCGATTGGCTGCCCGGCTATGCCGGCTCGAAACCCGTGCGCATCGGCAATGCCGCGCACGAGCAGTTCCAGCTCGACGTCTACGGCGAGGTGATGGACGTCCTCCACCAAGCCCGCGTCCACGGACTCGACCCCGACGACCACGCCTGGTCGTTGCAGCGCAACCTGATGGAATTCCTCGAAGGCGCGTGGGACCAGCCCGATGAAGGCCTCTGGGAGGTGCGTGGCCCACGACGTCACTTCACCCACTCGAAGGTGCTCGCGTGGGTCGCATTCGACCGTGCCGTGCAAAGCGTCGAGACGTACGGGCTCACCGGGCCGGTCGATCGCTGGCGGCGCGCGCGCGCGGAGATTCATGAGGAGGTGTGCCGCGAGGGTTTCAATGTGGAACTGAACTCGTTCACGCAGTCGTATGGCTCGAACGAGCTCGATGCGTCGACGCTGCTGATCCCGATCCTCGGCTTCCTGCCGTCCGCCGACCGGCGGGTGACCGGAACGATCGCGGCGATCGAACGTGACCTGACTCGGGACGGCTTCGTCGAGCGCTACAAGCCGAAGGCTTTGAACGAGGTCGACGGACTGCCCGGCGGAGAAGGTGTCTTCCTGCCCTGCTCCTACTGGTTGGTCGACGCGTTGCTGATGCAGGAGCGGGACGACGATGCGCGCGCCCTCTTCGAGCAGCTGCTCGCGGTGTCGAACGACCTCGGCCTGCTCTCGGAGGAGTACGACCCAGCTGAGAAGCGGCTGCTCGGCAACTTCCCGCAGGCGTTCACGCACGTCGGCCTCGTCAACTCGGCCTACAACCTCTCCCACCACGACGGAACCCTCGACCAGCGACCTAACGATGGCCGAAGTGATGAGCGCGAGGCAGCGCAGCGCTGACCTCGGCTTCGCTTGCCGCCTTGCGCGCCAGCGGTCCGAGTGAGACGAGCTTCGAGACGAGCAGGTTGATGTTGCGGCCGTGCCGCTCGAGCTTGCCCTGCGCGAGGATCAGCGGCTCGCCTCGCACCACGCCCCGGTACTGCTCGTAGACCCGCGGCGGCACGATCAGATTCGACTGGCCGTGCTCGTCCTCGAGCAGCATGAAGACGACCCCGTTGGCCGTCGACGGGCGTTGCCGCGCGATCGCCATGCCGGCGATCTGGATCAACGCGCCATGCGGTGTCTCCGGCAGCTCTGCGCTCGTCGCCACCCCTGCCGGCAGGTGCGGTCGCAGCAGTTGCAGCGGATGGACGCCGACCGACATCGACGTGTGCCGGTAGTCGGCGAGCATCACCTCCCACTCCGTCTGCTTCGGGAGCTCCGGGATCTCCACTGTCGGCTCGAGCGGCAGGGCAAGCTGCCGGTTGCCGCCCGCCACCGTCTCGCCCCGCGGAGTGGCGCCGAGCCGCCAGAGCAACTCCCGGCGGGGCCCCCAGTCGTCGCACGCGCCGGCAGCGACCAACGCCTCGAGCGAATCGACGTGCACCGCCGTTCGCCGCGCGAGGTCGCCGAGATCTGCATATGGCCGGCCTGCCTCGACCGCCTTTGCGTCGGTCTCACCGACCGACGCCACGTAGCCGAGACCGACCCGGACTGCGTCGTCCTCGATCGTGCATTCGGCCTCGGAGCGGTTGATGTGCGGCGAGCGCACCTCCACCCCGCGCCGCTGCGCGTCGCGCACCAGCGACGACGGCGGATAGAAGCCCATCGGCTGCGCATTCAGCAGGGCACACAGGAACTCACCGGGGTAGTAGCGCCGCAGCCAGGCGGACTGGTAGGCGAGCAATGCGAAGGCGGCGGCATGTGACTTGGGGAAGCCGAAGCCCGCGAAGCCGACGAGCTTGTCGTAGATCACGTGCGCGGTCTCCACACTCATTCCCCGCTCGAGCGCTCCGGCCACGAAGCGAGGACGCCACGCCTCGATCGCCTCTTCGCTTCGCTTGCGACTCATCGCCCGGCGCAGACCTTCGGCCTCACCGATCGAAAATCCAGCCGCGGCCATCGAGACGTCCAGCACCTGATCCTGGAAGACGACGACGCCGAGTGTGTCTCGGAGCGGCTCGCGCAGCGACTCGTGCTCGACGGGGGGCTCGAACGTCGAATCGGCGCGCCTTCTCCGGCGATGCTCGATGTACGGATGCACGGCCTTGCCCTGGATCGGGCCGGGCCGGACGAGCGCCACCTGCACCGTCAGGTCGTCGAGATTCTCCGGCCGTGTCTGCAGCAGGCTCTGCATCTGCGCTCGGCTCTCGATCTGGAAGACGCCGACGGTGTCGGCCTGCTGGATCTCGGCGTACACCGCTGCGTCGTCGAGCGGCACGCGCGACAGGTCGATCGTCTTCCCGCGCAGGCGAGCGATGCGGTCGATCGCATCTTCGACTGCAGAAAGCATGCCGAGCCCGAGCAGGTCGATCTTCAGGAACCCGGCGTCGCCGCAGCTGTCCTTGTCCCACTGGCAGATCTGGCGGCCGGCCATTGCGGCGGGCTGCACGGGCACGAGATCGATCAGCGGCCGGGTCGAGATGACCATGCCGCCCGGGTGCTGGCTGATGTGGCGGGGCAGGCCGGCGATCTCATGCGTCAACTCGCGGAAGGCATCCCAGCGCGGCCCTGTGTGCAGGCCGGGTGCGCCGTCGACCTCGTCGGCGATCCGCGTCGCGTCCCAGCCGTCAGTGACACGGGCGAGCCGTTCGAGTTCGGCGAACGGCAGGCCGACGGCCTTCCCGACATCGCGAATCGCGCCGCGGCTGCGGTAGGTCGAGAAGCTCGCGACAAGCGCGGCGTGCCGAGGGCCGTAGTGCTCGGTGACCCGGACGATCAGCTTCTCGCGGATGTCGCGCGGGAAGTCGAGGTCGATGTCCGGCACCGCGACCATCTCGTCGTTGATGAAGCGGCCGAGCGAGAGACCCGCCTCGACCGGGTCGACGTGCGAGAGCCCTGTCAGGTAACAGACGATCGAGCCGACGCTCGAGCCGCGGCCACGACCGGGCGGCAGCGCATGCCGAGGGCTGCCCGGGCCGCGCACCTCGAGCGCACACTCACGTGCGAGCTCGAGCACCTCCCAGTGCAGCAGGAAGAAACCTGCGAGCCCGAGCCGCGCGATCAGCTGCAGTTCTTCGTCGAGCCGCTCCTGAGCCTTGCGCTTGTGACCGTTCGCCTTCGCGTACCGCTCTGCGAATGCGCGCGTGCAGATCTCGCGCAGCTGCACGTCGGCAGGGTCGACACCGTCGGAGAAGTCGGGGTAGCGGTAGCCGAGTTCCTGCGTCAGGTCGAACCGGCACCGATCGGCGACCTCGCGGGTCCGCTCCGCTGCCTCCCGCGGCAGCCGGTCGAGCAACTCGGTGGGCGCAAGCAGGATGCTCTCGTGGTTCCCCCGCCGCTCGCGCTCGCACCCGTCGAGCGACGTGCGCTGCTTGATCGCAACAAGGGCGTCCTGCAGCTTCGCGCGCCGCAGGTTATGTGCGTGTACGTCACCGGTTGCGACGGTCGGGACACGCAGCGTCTCGGCAAGCTCTGTCAACGCAGCGTTGCGTCGTGTGTCGCCACGCTCGTATGGGCGTTGCAGCTCGACGTAGAACGCCCCGGGAAACGCGCGGGCCAGCCTGGCCGCCGCGTTCGGGTCGACGACGCCGAGCCCATGGCGTGCACAGCCGGAAAGCGCGACGAGTCCTTCCGCGTGCTCGGCGACTACCTCGACGCTCGTCTCGGCGGGTAACAGTTCGCGTTCGCGTCCGGGCACCCGCGTGCGCGCGTGCGCGTCGGTGAGGATGCGGCAGAGGTTGGTGTAGCCGCGCGTCGTCTCGCAGAGCAGCGTTACGTGAGCTCCGTTTCCCGCTCCAGCGCCGGCAAAGCCGGCACTTCCGCTACCGCGCGGCTCCGTCGAGCCTACGCCGCCCGCGAGCGTCACCTCGGCGCCGGTGATCGGGCGCACGCCGAGATGCTTTGCCGCGTGTGCGAACTCGAGTGAGCCGTAGACGCCGTCGTGGTCGGTCAGCGCGAGCGCGTCGTAGCCGAGCTCGGCGGCGCGCGCGGCGAGCTCCTCCGGCAGCGAGGCGCCGTCGAGGAACGAGTAGGCCGAGTGGGCGTGCAGCTCGACGTACGGCGCCCGCGCGCGCGTGGTCTCTGACACTTCGGTGTCAGAGACCGGTTCCCAGCGTCGCTCGTCACCGACACCGCCGCGGGCCGGAAATGCATCCCTGGAGGCGAACGCCATCGGTTACGCACGCTGCGTGTACCACGTTCCAGCGTCGTCGTCGTGAAAGACAACGGCGTTCTCGCCCGTTTCGAGCACGACGTCGAAGTAGCGTCGCGAGACAGGTTCCTCCGTCCACCAGCGGTCGACGACCCGCCACTCCTCGCGGAGCACCGCGACGTCTTGCCGGTTGACGCAGCGCGGCGTGCCATCGGCGTGTCCTTCGACGAGCGCCGGCCTGGGTGCGTTCAGTCGTCGCGCGGAACGAGCAGCGCGCGCGCCTCGGGTATACGCGACCACGGGGCGACCTCCACCACCGTTGAGACCCCGCCTGAGCCGACGGCTGCCTTCACCTGGCGCAAGCCTTCCCGTAACCGTCCCTGGAGCACGCTGCCCTCGGCGGCGAGCAACTCGAGCTGTTCGCCCGTGTGCTCGGCGAGCTCCGACACCTCCAACCGAAGCTTGAGCGCCGGCGCGGGGAGCTCGGCGAGCTTCGGGCCGAGCGCGGCACGCAGCCGCGCCGGATCGGCGGTCGGCTCGCGCAGCGTCACAGTCCGGCGCCACGAGGCGCCACCGACAAGCCGCGCCCACACCGCGACTTTTCTCGGCGGCCGCCCCGCGCGTTCCGGCCTTGCGAGCAGACGGTCGATCAAGACGCCGAGCCCTCGCCGGAGCGTCAGCAGCTGGCCGACCGCTTCCGGGAACTCGAGCGTCTCGTACAGGGCGACAGCCGGCCGTCTCGGCGTGACGCTGCGCTCCCCTCCCCGTCCGTCCTGCTCTCCCCTCGCCAGGCTCCAGGCACGCCGGCCGTCCGGCCCCAATCGGTCGGCAACAGCGGCACCCGGCAGCCCGGCAAGCTGTCCGATCGTGCGAACTCCCAGCTCCTCGAGCTCCTCGTAGCGCGAGCGCTCGAGCGGCAGCAACTGCAACGGCAGCGGTGCGAGGAACGAGCGCGTGCGATCGTCGGAGACGATCAGCGCCTGGCCCGGCCGGGCGACGTTCGCCGCAGCGAGCGCCGCGAAGCGGCGCTCTGCCGCACCTGCCCGGCCGTCCCACACCGAGCCGACCGCATGCAGCGCCCGCTTGAGAGCCGGCTCGAGACCGCCGTAGAGGCGCTCGACGCCCTTCGTCTCGAAGAAGACCGTTCCCGCGTCGGCCGGCTCGACAGCGAATCCAGCATCCTCGAGCCGGCGCAAGATCTCTTCCCAGGCCTGTTCGACGGTCGCGGGGTCCTGCTCGACGAGCTCGAGCTGCGGGCAGGTCGCAAGCGCCTCCCCGAGCCGCATCCCCGGCCGTACGCCCTGTGCCTCGGCCGGGCCGGTGATCGAGCCGATCAGCGGCTCCGTCCCCGGCAACGGCGCGAGCGCCGCCGGCTTTGCCTGAAGGCTCGGCCGGAGGCGCAACGCGGCCCGCAGATCGAAGGCAGGGATGACGATTGCAGCGATCACGGGAACGTATGTTCTACACGAACACACGTTCTCCTGTCAAGCTCGATTATCCTGACGCTCGCGGCGATGGGGCTCGCCTTTGACTGCCAATCCGGCTGATGGCTCCTACTCACGAAAGGAGCCACCATGCCGGTAGTCGTCGGCGTCGCACTCGGCGGCGCATTCGGAGCCTCAGCCCGCTACCTCCTCGACCGCGCGATCGAGCACCGCAGTGACGCGGTCTTCCCGTGGGCCACGTTCACGATCAACCTCACCGGCTGCTTCCTGATCGGCCTGATCTCGGCGACGCTGATCGATCGCCACCACCTCCCCGCCTGGGTGCGGATCGGGCTCGTGATGGGCGTGATCGGCGGCTACACGACGTTCTCCACCTTCGCGCAGGAGTCGCTCGACCTTGTCGACGCACGCGACCTCGCCGCGGCGATCGCCTACATCGGCGGCAGCGTCGTCCTCGGCGTGATCGCCGTCTACGTCGGAAAGATGACCGGGCGGGCGATCTAGCTAGATGCGTTCGAGAACGACGACCGGGATCTCGCGGTCGGTCTTCTCGGCGTATTCGGCGTAGTGCGGCCAGACCTCATTCACCTTGACCCAGAGACGCTCGCGCTCGGCTCCCTCGGCCGTCGAGGCACGGGCGCGAAAGACGTCGTCTTCGACCTGCAGCTCGACCTCGGGCGTCTTGACGAGGTTTTGGTACCACCCCGGATCTTTGGGCGCGCCGCCCCTCGAAGCGACGATCACGAACCGGTCGCCGTCGGCGGCGTAGATCAGCGGCTTCGTCCCCGGCTTGCCGGTGTTCCGGCCGATCGTTGTGAGCAGCAGGATCGTCGAGCCTTCCTTCCAGATGTGGCCCTCCTTGCCGCCGGTCTCGCGGTACCGATCGACGTGCTCTTGCCCGTACAGCCATTCGGACACGCTCATGCGAAATCTCCTTCCACGAGTAACAGGGTCGACGGTTCTAAAGAACGCGTTTCGTGCCACTCCCCTTCCTGCCACTCGACTGCCTCTTTCACACCAAGCTCGATCGACTCGTCGCGGGTCGAGGCGACGACACGGCCTGCGAGCACCACGAGCACCTGCCGTGAGGCGGCTTCGTGCCCGCCGATCACACCGTCGAGCTCTGCGAGAGACACGTGGAGATCGCCGCGCGCAACGCGGGAATGTCGGAAGCCCTGAGACTCGAAATGCTCGATCAGCCGCGAGGGCAACTGGCCGATGGGCTTCACGCGACGATCTCGGCTGCCGTGCCGACCATGCGCGAGAAGCGCGGCACGGTGGCGAGTAGATCGATCTGCGCGCAGAACTCGATATCGGCCTCGAGCCCTGGCGGGCCGTAGGTGCGCGCGTTCAGACCGTCGAGAGGCGCCGGCCAGTTGGCAGCGAGCACCTCGGCAGCGATCGCAGCATCCGTCGGCTCGCCGTCGAGCATGGCAACGATCCTGCCGGCGCAGTACGCGTCGTCGAGCGCAAACGTCCCTTTGAACCCCGAGCACACGATTGCGACATCGCCTCCATCGTTGCGCGCCGCCGTCGCGACCGCAGACAGGTTGAGCAGCGAGCCGAGCACCACGACCTCGCAGCGAGCGACCGCGGTCACGATCGCGCGGGTGCCGTTGGTGGTCGTCAGGATCAGCGTCTTCGCCTTCGGCGGACCTGCGAACTCGCGGGGCGAAGCCCCCACGTCGAAGCCGTCGATCACCACCGCTGTGCGCTCACCGCCGACGACGGCCTCGTCGCCGAGCTCGGCGCGCAGTGACCGCGCGTCGTCGATCTCCGCGCAGCAGAGCACGCGCTCGTAGCCGGAAGCGAGCGCCTGGGCGATCGACGAGGTCGCCCGGATCACGTCGACGACGATGCCGATCCGGGCTGATGCGTCCTCCTCGGGGACGAAAGCGACATGGACGTTCACGCCGATACGCTAGCCCGGTGGACGCTCCGCGCTACTGCTACCGGCACCCGGACCGGGAAACCGGCCTGTCCTGCTCGGAGTGCGAGCGGCCGATCTGTTACGAGTGCATGACCCCTGCGCCCGTCGGCCTGCGCTGCCCCGAGCATTCCGGCAAGCCGCAGGGAATCCGCAAGGCGACCGCGCCCGTCCAACGCGCCGTCACCGGCGTCGGCTCGAGCCGCGTCAACGGCGTCACGATGACGCTGATCGCGATCAACGTCGGCGTGTTCCTCGTCGAGCTTGCGGCGGGCGGCAACCTCTCGAACGGCACCGGCAACTGGATCTACGAGCGCGGCTCGCTGTTCGCGTCGGGGGTCTACGTCCCCGGCGGGATTGGAATCGTCCCGGCGCACGTATCGACCGGTGGCCTGAAGACGGTCGGAGTCGCACACGGCGAATGGTGGCGCCTCCTGAGCGCAGCATTCCTGCACTACGGGCCATTCCATCTCGCTATCAACATGTACTCGCTCTTCTTCGCGGGCACGCTGCTCGAGCAGGTGATCGGGCGCTGGCGGTTCGCGCTGCTCTACCTCGGCTCGGGCATCGCGGGTTCGGCCGGCGCGCTCGTACTCAGCCCCAACTCTGTCACCGTCGGCGCGTCAGGCGCGATCTTCGGCATCCTCGGCGCGCTGTTGGTGCTCGAGCGGCGACGCCACATTGCGACGGGCGGTCAGATCGCCGGGCTGATCGTCCTGAACCTGATCTTCACGTTCGCGATCTCGAACATCTCGGTCGGCGGGCACATCGGGGGCCTGATCGGCGGCGTCATCCTGATGTGGCTGCTGCTGCACACCCGGCGCTCGATGCTCCAAAGCGTCGCTGCGACCGCCGCGGTGATCGTCGTGAGCGTGATCGTCGCGTACGCCAAGGTCCGCGGCTACTCCTAGCCACACTCGCGAACCACGTTCGAACGTGGTTCGAACGAGGTCGGGGTCTAGCCGCCGGCCGAGACGTACGCGCCCGAGCCGGACTCGGCCAGGGCGGCTTGCGCCGCGGCGAGCCGCGCCAGTGGGACGCGGAACGGCGAGCAGGAGACGTAGTCGAGCCCGAGTGAGTGGCAGAACGCGATCGAGCTCGGCTCGCCGCCATGCTCGCCGCAGATGCCGAGCTTGATCTCCGGCTTCGTCGCTCTCCCGCGCTCGACGGCGATCCGCATCAGGTCGCCGACGCCTTCGATGTCGATCACCTCGAACGGATTTCGCTCGAGCACGCCGTCCTCGAGGTAGCGCGTCAAGAACTTTCCCTCAGCATCGTCACGCGAGAAGGCGAGCGTCGTCTGCGTCAGGTCGTTGGTGCCGAAGGAGAAGAAGTCCGCGACCTCGGCGATCTGGTCGGCACGGAGGGCCGCCCGCGGCACCTCGATCATCGTCCCGACGAGGTGCTCGAGCCCCGGCGCCTCCTCTGCCCAGACCGACTCGGTCAGCTCGCGGAGGCGCGCAAGCTCTTCGCGGAAGCCGACGAGCGGGTGCATCACCTCGACGATCGGCGCAGCGCCGGTGCGCTCGAGGACAGCCTTCGTCGCCCGCGCGATCGCGCGGATCTGCATCTCATAGATCTCCGGGTACATCAGCCCGAGCCGGCAGCCGCGCGTGCCGAGCATCGGATTCGACTCGTGGAGCGCCCTGATGCGGGCGCGCATCTGCTCGTCGACCGCCTCGTCCTCGGCCGGCAGGAACTCGTGCAGCGGCGGATCGAGCAGCCGGATCGTCACAGGCAAGCCCGCCATCGCCTCGAAGATGCCCTCGAAGTCGCTCTGCTGGAACGGCAGCAGCCGGTCGAGCGCGGCGCGCCGGCCGGATTCACTGTCGGCCAGGATCATCTCCTGCACGACCGGCAGGCGGTCGCCGAAGAACATGTGCTCGGTCCGGCAGAGGCCGATTCCCTGCGCGCCGAAGTCGCGAGCGCGCACCGCGTCCTCCGGGTTGTCGGCGTTCGCGCGCACCTTCAGACGCCGCTCGGCGTCGGCCCAGCCGAGGATCGTCTCGAAGTCCTCGTTGATCTGCGGTGGCACGAGCGGCACCTCACCGACGAACACGCGCCCGGTGCCGCCGTCGATCGTGATCACGTCGCCCTCGCCCAGGCGATGGCCGCCGATCGACGCGACGCCGTCGCGGAGCGTCAGCTCCGTCGCAGCCCGCGACGCACGGCTTGCCCATCCCGCGCGCGACGACGGCGGCGTGCGAGGTCATGCCGCCGTGCACGGTGAGGATCCCCTCCGCCGCGATCATCCCGTGGATGTCGTCCGGCGTCGTCTCCCAGCGGACGAGGATCACCGGACCCGCCTTGGCTCGCTCGACGGCCGTGTCGGCGTCGAAGACGATCCCGCCGCTCGCCGCGCCCGGCGAGGCGTTCAGCCCCTTCGCGGCAACCTCGAGCTTCGGCCTGAGGGTCGATCATCGGGTGGAGCAGCTGGTCGAGCTGCGCCGGGTCGATCCGGACGATCGCCTCCTCGCGGCGAGATCAGACCCTCGCCGACCATCGTCGACTGCTGCCTTCAGCGCTGCGGCCGCCGTGCGCTTCGCGGACGCGTCTGCAGCATGAAGCAGCTGCTCGTCCTCGACGGTGAACTCGATGTCCTGCATGTCGCGGTAGTGCTCCTCGAGCCGGCGCATCGTGTCCATCAGCTGGTCGAACGCGCTCGGCAGCGACGACGCGCATCGCCTCGATCGGCTGCGGCGTGCGGATGCCGGCAACGACGTCCTCGCCCTGCGCGTTCGGCGAGGAACTCGCCGTAGAGCCCTGATGCGCCGGTCGACGGGTCGCGCGTGAAGGCGACGCCCGTGCCCGAACGGTCGCCCTTGTTGCCGAAGACCATCTGCACGACGTTCACGGCGGTGCCGATGTCGTCCGGGATCCCGTGGGCGCGGCGATAGACCTGCGCGCGCGGGGTGTCCCACGAGTCGAACACCGCGCGCACCGCGCGGAGCAGCTGCTCACGCGCATCGTCGGGGAACTCGTCGCCCGACGTCCGTCGCGATAGATCTCCCGGTAGGTCTCGACCAGCGCTCGCAGGTCGTCGGCGGTGAGATCGGTGTCCTGCTGCACTCCGCGCTCGCGCTTCAGATCGGCGAGCGCGCTCTCGAAGCTGTGCGCGTCGATCCCTTCGACCACCTCGCCGAACATCTGGATCAGCCGACGGTAGGAGTCGAACGCGAAGCGCGCGTTGTCGGTCCGCACCGCGAGGCCCTCGGCCGCCGCGTCGTTGAGCCCGAGATTGAGGATCGTGTCCATCATCCCCGGCATCGAGACGGCCGCGCCCGAGCGCACCGAGACGAGAAGCGGATCGTCGCTCGAGCCGAACCGCTTACCGGTTCGCTCCTCGAGTCGCCGCACGTGCTCGTCGACCTCCTGCTCGAGCCCAGCGGGCAACGCGCCGCCCGCCGCCATGCATGCGCGGCACGCGTCGGTGGTGATCGTGAACCCAGCCGGGACCGGCACGCCCATCAGCGTCATCTCGGCCAGACCGATCCCTTTGCCGCCGAGCAGCTTGCGACCGCCGGCGACCGGCTCCTCGAAGTCGTAGACGTAGCGATTCGCCATTCGGGGCGGAATCTACCGCCGGGACCGCGCCGACGTCGCGCGCGGTACTCCGCCAGCCAAGCGAGAGCGCGCAAGCCGAACCAGAACGGCGTGAAGAGCCCGTAGAAGAGGACCAGCGCGGCCCCGAGTGCCGTGTACCACGTGGCCCAGCGCCACATCGGAACCGGAGGCTTCGGCTTCAACCGGCCTCGGCCTTGCGCCGCTCGACGAGCTGGATGATCCGGTGCGAGATCTCCTCGATCGAGAGCTCGCTCACCTCGATCACCGGGCAGCCGAGCCGTCGGTGCACCTGCGTCGCGTACTCGAGCTCGTCATAGATCTCGACGAGGTCCGCGTACTTGCGATCGCCTCGCATCCAGCCGGATCCGCTCACCGCGAATCTCCGAGAGCCGCGTCGCGTCGATCGTCAGCCCGACGACCTTCGACTGGTCGATCGTGAACAGCTCCGCCGGCGGCTCGATCCCCTTGACGAGCGGGACGTTCGCGGTCTTGTAGCCGAGGTAGCCGAGGTAGATCGAAAGGGGCGTCTTCGACGTGCGTGAGACACCGACGAGCACGATGTCTGCTTCGCTCAGGCCAGAGCCGACGCCGTCGTCGAACTTGACGGCGAACTCGATCGCCGACATCCGGCGGAAGTAGGCGTCGTTCAGCGGCGGACGTGCACGTGGCTTCATCCGTGCCGCCTGGCCCGAGACGCGCGCGATCGCGTCGATCGGATGCCCGAGCAGGTCGCAGTAATGCAGCTTGGCGCTGCGGCACAGGGTGCGCATCGACTCGCGGAGCTCCGGCTCGACGAGCGTGTACACGACCACCGCGGCGCGGCCCTTCATGCGGTTGACCGCGAGCCGAAGGTCGGCGACGTTCTCGACGCGCGGATGCCGGATCTCGAGGAACTCCTGGTCGGGGAATTGCGCCTCGAGCGCCTGCACGAGGCGCTGTGCCGTCTCGCCGGTGGAATCGGAGATCATGTGCAGCTCGACCGCGGGCACCGGCGCAGCGTACTGCCCGCTGCGCATAGCCTTCCGGGCGTGAGCCCGATCGTGCACTGGGACGACGTCGAGCGGCACCAGTCCGCCGTCGGCGAGATGGACGCAACCTGGCAACGGCTTGGTCGGGCGGCCGGAACGGTCGGAGTCGGCGTCAACCGTGTGCGGGTCGCGCCGGGCAAGCTCCCGACGCCCCCGCACTCGCACGGAGCCTCAGAGGAGCTGTACTACATCCTCAACGGCTCGGGGCTCGCGTGGCAGGACGACGAGGTGCACGAAGTCCGTCCCGGGGACTGCGTCATCCACCGCGCCGACGAGCACGAGCACACCTTCATCGCCGGCCCAGACGGTCTCGACTACCTCGTCTTCGCGACGAACCACCCGACCGAGTTCGGCTGGCTGCCGCGCTCCGGCGCCGTGCGGATCGGATATCCCTGGGTCGCGGGCCGCGTCGACAACCCGTGGGAGATCGAGGCCGCAGGTCCGCCGCTCGCCTACAGCGGGCCGGCGCCTCGGCCGGCGAACATCGTCAACATCGACGAGGTCGAGCACGAACGCTGGAAGCGGTCCGTGACCGCGCCGCTTGCCACGCACGAGCGCTCGGTCCAGTCGGGCCTCCACTGGGAGCGGCTCGAGCCCGGCGCACGCGGAACGCCGCCACATTGCCACTCGGAGGAAGAAGAGGTGTTCGTGATCCTGGCCGGATCCGCCCTCCTCGAATTGTGGCCGTCGCCGCGCGCGGCGAGCTACGGCACGGAACGCGAGGACCTTCCCGTGCATGCCGGCCACGTGATTGTGCGCCCGCCCGCAACCCGCATCGCTCACTCGTTCCTGGCAGGAGACGACGGCGTCACGATGCTGATCTACGGCACGAGAAAGCCGAACGACATGTGTTACTACCCGCGCTCGAACAAGATCTCATGGCGCGGCCTCGGCGTGATCGGGCGCATCGAAGCACTCGAGTACGACGACGGCGAACCCGACTAGCGCGGGATTTGCGAGAAGTCGCCGAGGCGACCGAGCCGATCCCGAACGTCGAGCAGCAGGCGAAGGCGGTTGCCGCGGACGGCGTCGTCGTCGGCGACCACCATCACGTCGTCGAAGAGCCGCGAGACGATCGGCGCGACCGCGGCGGCCTGCTTGAGAGCCGCCTGGAGGTCGCTCGGGTCGAGCTCGAGCGCGGCAACGGCTGCGGCAAGCTCGCGTTCGGTGTCGTGCTCGAACAGTGACGGGTCGATCTGATCAACGGCGTCGTCGCGCTTGCCGGCGAGGCGCTGTGCCCGATCGTACGCCTCGTACACCGCCGCGAACTCGTCGCTCCGCTCAGCTGCATGCAACCCTTCCGCCAGCCGCGCAACGCCGCCCAGATCGGTCGCGGCCGAGGCGCGCGCGGCACGCACGAACTCGACCGGCACGCCGAGCAGACCCTCGAGCCGCTCCTCGACGAACTCGCGAACGTCGTCGGGTAGCAACGACCGCTGGACGCGTACGTCGCCCTCGGTCGCAAGCCTGCACAGGCCGATCGCGGCACGACGGAGGCCGAACGGGTCGCGCGAGCCGGTCGGTCGCTTGCCGAGCGAGAACGCGACGCGCAGCGTGTCGAGCTTGTCGGCGGCGGCCAGGACCGCGCCGGCGTCCGAAGCAGGCAGTGCGCCGCCCGCGCTGTCCGGCAAATACTGCTCGTCGATCGCCTGGACGACGTCCTCGCTGTAACCGGCGATCCTCGCGTAGGTGGCACCGATGTGGCCCTCGAGGTCGCTGAACTCGCGGACGAGCTCGGCTGCCTGATCGGCCTTCGCGAGTTTCGCCGCCTGCACAGCCGACTCGTCCCCACCGAGCTCGACGACGAGCTCCGTGACGCGCTCGGCCTTGTCCGCGAACGTTCCGCCGCCGGTGAAGAACGTGATCGAGGCTGCACGCTCGGCAAGCCCGCCGATCCCGATCGCGACGTCGCGGGCGAAGGTGAACTCCGCGTCCTCGAGCCGTCCTGCGAGCACGAACTCGTTGCCGGCACGCACGACGTCGGCGTCACCGCCGTTCGCGACGAACGCGAAGCGGTTGGCGCCGAGAGGGAAATACCGCTGGTGCGACTGCATCGTCGTCACGACCACGCGCTCGGGCAGCTGCAAGAAGCGTTCGTCGAACGATCCCGCGAGCACGTCGGCCTTCTCGACCAGGTAGACGACCTCGTCGAGCTTTCCGAGCGGGTCGCTCCAGGCGCCGAGCGCGTCCAGCCCGGCGACGATGCGCTCGTAGCGAACGGCGCGGTCCGGCTCGACTCCCGCCGCGCGCAACGCGTCGAGGTAACCGTCGGCCGACGGAATCTCGACGGTCCCGGGATGTGTCGCGCGGTGCCCGTAGGAGTGGCCGCCGCTCGGCACGCCCTCGAGCGGCACCTCGACGGTTGTCTGGTCGAGCTTCGCGCACAGCCAGCGAACGGGGCGCGCAAAGCGGAAGCCGGCACCCCAGGTCATCGACTTGGTGAACTGCAGCCCGCGCACGATCGCCGCGAGCCGCTCCGGCAGGACCTCCTCGATCAGGCTCCCCGGCACCTCGAGCCCCAGGAAGCCGTCGCGCACCGACAGATCGTCGACATCGACGCCGTAGCGCTTCGCGAAACCGGCCGCTGCGCGCTCGCGCAGGTTCTCCGGCGGCCCTTTCACCCACTCGTCCTCGGTCCGCTCGGCGACGAGAGCGGGAAACGCGAGGCGGCGCGGGCCGATGAACAGCTCGGATGGCTTCACGCCGAGATGCTCGAGCGACAACGCGGGCAGCTGCAGCCCGGCCTCGATGCACGCCGCTGCGGGCAGTTCTTCGACACCGATCTCAAACAGCAGCGGGCGCATGACTCCTCCTCCTGCTGCTCGAGGTAGAGCTGTGCGACCGCGCGCACGAGGTTGCGGACGCGTCCGATGTACGCGGCACGCTCGGTGACGGAGATCGCTCCGCGGGCATCGAGCAGGTTGAAGGCGTGCGAGCACTTGAGGACGAAGTCGTAGGCCGGCAACGGCAGGCCGCGCTCGATCAGGCGCTTGCATTCCGCCTCGTAGTCCTCGAAATGCCGCGCGTGCAACTCGGTGTCCGCCTCTTCGAAGTTGTAGTGCGACCACTGCCGCTCGTTCTCGCGATAGACGTCCTCCCAGGTGATGCCCTCGGCCCAGTCGAGCGCGAAAACCGTCGGCTTTTCCTGTACGACCATCGCGATCCGGTCGAGGCCGTAGGTGATCTCCGCGGGGATCACGTCCAGCTCGAGACCGCCGAGTTGCTGGAAGTAGGTGAACTGGGTGATCTCCATGCCGTCGCACCAGACCTCCCACCCGAGGCCCCAGGCGCCGACGGTCGGCTGCTCCCAGTCGTCCTCGACGAAGCGGATGTCGTGCTTGTCTGTTTCGAGCCCGATCGCGCGCAACGACTCGAGGTACAGGTCGAGCACGTCGGCCGGCTGCGGCTTCAGGATCACCTGGTACTGGAAGTAGTGCTGAAACCGCATCGGGTTCTCGCCGTAGCGGCCGTCGAGCGGGCGGATCACCGGCTCGAGGTACGCGGTCTTCCACGGCTTCGGCCCAAGGCTTCTCAGGAAGGTCGCCGGGTTCATCGTTCCGGCCGCCACCTCGGTGTGGTACGGCGTCAGCAGCACGCAGCCGTAGCCGGCCCAGTACTCCTCGAGCGCCAGAATGATCTCCTGGTACGTTCGTTTCGCCATGGCCGCTCATCGTACGGACCGCTGGCACACCGCGTCATTGGTGTCCGAAGCGCTTCGCGGCAACCCGCTCGGCGATCCGCACGAGCGCCCGCTGCACGTCTGGGTGCCCGAGGACACTTCGCGCCGGTACCCGGCCGTCTACGTGATCCAGGGGATGGCGGGAATGGTCGACGCCTGGTTCAACGTCGAGCCGTGGGCCGCCTCGTACCCCGATCGGATCGATGCGCTCGCGCCCGAGGCGGTGGTCGTGCTCGTCGATGCGTTCACCGCGATCGGCGGCTCCCAGTATCTCGATTCGCCCGGGATCGGGAACTACCACACCTATCTGTGCGACGAGATCGTCCCGTACGTCGACGCACACTTCCCCACACTTGCGGCACGCGAGCACCGCGGCATCCAGGGCAAGTCGTCCGGAGGCTACGGCTCGATGATCACCCCGCTCCTGCGCCCGGATCTCTTCGGCGGCCTGGCGACGCACGCAGGCGACGCGCTGTTCGAGGTCTGTTACGCGCGCGACTTCGCGCCGGCTGCACGGGCGTTGCGCCAGCAGTACGGCGGTTCATTCGAAGAGTTCTGGGCCGATTTCAGGTCCGGGCGACCCGTGCTCACGTCTCCCTACGACGAGCTGCTCGTCAACACCTACGCGATGTGCGCCGCGTACTCGGCCCGGGACGACGGTTCGGTCGAGCTGCCGTTCGACCTCGAGACCGGCGAGGTCGACCCCGACATCTGGGCGCGCTGGCTGCGCTTCGACCCAGTCGTGCTTGCCCGCGAGGAGCAGCACCGCGAGACGATCCGGAACCTCCGCGCCGTCTGGATCGACTCCGGGAGCGACGACGAATACCACCTCGAGCTCGGAGCTGCCGCGTTCCACCACGAGGTGATCGCCTCGGGGATCGCACCCGAACGCGTGCACTTCGAGATCTTCCCGGGCACGCATCGCGGCCTCACCTGGCGTTACCCGCTTTCGCTCGCCTTCCTCGTCGAAGGCCTCTCGAGCAGCTTGTAGTCCGGCTCGGAGAAACCAAACTTGCGGTAGAGCGCATGCATGTTGGTCGTGTGCAGCAACCAGCGCACCTCCGCGTACGGGCCGTTCTCGATCATCTCGCGCACCAGCTCTGCCCCGAAGCCGCGGCCCCGGTACGAATCGAGAACGTAGACATCCGCGAGATAGACGACCGAGTTGCCGTCGGTCACCGCCCGGCAGAAGCCGATCTGCCGCTCGCCGTCATAGAGGCCGACGACTCGCTGTGCCTCGGCAATCAGCCGATCCTGCGTCGCGCGCGGACGGCCGAGCGCCCAGTAGGCGATCTCGCTCAGGAAGCGATGGACCTCCTGCCGGTCGATCCGCTCCCTCGAGTCGTCGAGCTCCACGCCGTTGCCCAGTTCCCGTCTCAGGCCGACACCGTCCGCAAGCGGAAACCGCCGTGCTCCTCGTACGACGTCGTGATCACCGCCAGCGCATCGCGACGCGCGCGGTCGGAGAGCGGAACTCCGACCGAGTCGGCAAGCGGAGTCGAGAGCATGCTTTCGATCGCGGCCAAGCCCTCCGCCGACAGACGCAGGGCCGCGCGGGCATGATCGACGCACACTGCGCCGCCCGCACGCGCCGAGAAGCCGACGAGCGCTGCGTTCGAGCCGCACTCGACGCAGCTCGTTACGTGCGGCAGATAGCCGGCGAGCCAGAGCAGCTTCAGCTGGAATGCCAACCCGAGCGGGTCGAGGGCGGGCCTGCCCTCGACGACCGACGGCGCCTCGTCGAGCAGGTCGAGAAACCGCGCGAGCGCACCGAACGCGCGCTCATTCGCCTCCGGCTCGCCGAACAGCCGCAACATCGCCTCAGCGCCGATCAGTCCCACGTTCAAGCGATAGCCGTCCTCCCGGGTCGCTCGGTGGGAGCGGAGCAACTCGACCCCGGTGATCGTCTGCAACTCGCCGCTTCCCTCGTGCAGCATCAACTCGACATGCGAGAGCGGCTCAAGGCGCGCCCCGAACCGCGACTTCGTCTTCCGCACGCCCTTGGCGATCGCACCGATGCGGCCGCGATGCGCCGTGTAGAGATGGAGGATCCGGTCGGCCTCGGAGAAGCGGAACGAGCGCAGCACGATCGCCTCGCTCTTTTGTGTCCGCCCCGCCACTCGAGCCAGTCTAGATCTGGAGTCGGCGTCTCTGGCAATGCGGGCAGTACCACGTCCCACGCCCCGCGACGCGGATCTTGTCGATGGGCGTCCCGCAACGCTCGCAGGGCTCGCCTCCCCGTCCGTAGACCTTGAACTCGCGCTGCATCCCACCGCTGCCTCCGTCCGGGAGCCGGTAGTCACGCAGCGTCGCGCCCTGCCGCGCGATCCCCGCCCTGAGCGCCGTCCGGACGGCGCGATGAAGCGCCTTCACCTCCTCGAGGTCGAGCGACGCGGCGGGCGTGACCGGATGGATGCGCGCACGCCAGAGGGCTTCGTCCGCGTAGATATTCCCGACGCCCGCGACGGTGCGCTGGTCGAGGATCGCGGCCTTCACAGGCGCTCGGCGACCGGCGAGCTTAGCCGCGAGGTCCCGTGCGCGGTACGTCTCGCCGAGCGGCTCACTGCCGACCCGTGCATCGATGTACGTGTCCACCTCGGACGGTTCG
The DNA here is from genome assembly GCA_963847845.1 of uncultured Actinomycetes bacterium. Classification (GTDB taxonomy): domain Bacteria; phylum Actinomycetota; class Thermoleophilia; order Gaiellales; family Gaiellaceae; genus PALSA-600. The sequence goes on along the minus strand of CAWKBI010000001.1, from coordinate 829,362 downwards.
AGTAGCAACCAGGTGCCAAAGCGGCGGACGTCGCGATAGGCGACATCCGATCCGTCGTCCAGCCTGACAACGGCCCGACGGTGCTGCGCGTCCTCGGCCGAGGCAGCTGCGCCGGTCAAGACCGCTCCCGTCATCCGGAGGTGAATCAGCAGAGCCCGTCCCGACTCGAACCGAACAATCAGATACTTGCCACGGCGATCAACCTTAAAGACCCGTTCGCCTTCGAGCTCCCGAGCCACCTCGAGCCGGTCGAACGGGCGCGTCAGCCTCGGATCGACGATCTCGACGCGTTCGAAACGGCGCCCCTCGAGCGCCGGTGCGAGCCGCACGCGGACGGTCTCGACCTCGGGCAGCTCCGGCACCTGGTCACGGTAGCCGCCCGGCCTCAGACGACGACGCTGAGCAAGACGGGCCGTTCCAGCGGTGCAGCCGGCCCAAGCTCGTAGGCCGCGAGAACCTCGGCAGCGGCCTCGGCCGCCTCGTCGTCGCTGCGCGCGTGGACCACGGCCAACACCTGGCCGGCCTCGACGCGTGTGCCTCGCTTGGCGTGCACGACGACGCCGACCGCGTGGTCGATCTCGTCCTCCTTCGTCCGCCTGCCCGCACCGAGGTGGACAGCAGCGTTCCCGACGCCGATCGCGCTCAACGCGACGACGTAGCCGCCCTCGCGCGACTCGACCGGGCGCATGACCGGGGCGAGCGGTAATGCCTCGTCGTCGGCGACGCCGCCCTGTGCCTCGATCCAGCGACGCCAGGTGACGTCCGCAGAGCCGTCGGCGACCGCAGCCTCGGCCCGCCGGCGCCCCTCGGCGAGATCGATCCCGAGATCCGAATAGGCGAGCAGCCGCGCCGAAGCGTCGAGGACGAGCTCGGTGAAGTCCGGCGGCCCGTGACCGCGAACGGTGTCGTGGGCCTCACGCACCTCGAGGGCATTGCCGACGGCAGCACCAAGCGGCTGGTCCATGTCGGTCAGCAGGCACGTCACCTCGCGCCCGGCGCGCTTGCCGATCGCGATCATCGTCTCGGCCAGGCCGCGGGCATCCTCGATCGTCTTCATGAAGGCGCCGTCGCCGACCTTGACGTCGAGCACGATGGCCTGTGCCCCGCCGGCGAGCTTCTTCGACATGATCGAGGCCGCGATCAGCGAGGTCTGGTCGACGGTCGCCGTCACGTCGCGCAGCCCGTAGAGCAGCTTGTCGGCCGGCACGAGGTCGGCTGTCTGGCCGACGATCGCCACGCCCACGTCGCGGACCTGCGCGACGAACTCGTCGAGGGTCAGCTCGACGCGGAATCCGGGGATCGACTCGAGCTTGTCGAGCGTCCCACCGGTGTGGCCAAGCCCGCGCCCGCTCATCTTTCCGAGCGGCACGCCGCACGCGGCGACGATCGGGCCGACTGCCAGCGATGTCTTGTCGCCGACGCCGCCAGTCGAATGCTTGTCGACGACCTTGCGTCCGAGGGCCGCGCTGAGATCGATCGTCTCGCCGCTTCTGATCATCGCGTCCGTGAGGACGTACGTCTCGGTCTCGGAGAGCCCGCGGAAATAGACAGCCATGCAGAACGCGGCCAGCTGATAGTCGGGGATGTCTCCGCGCGCGTAACCGAGGATCAGCTCGGTGAGCTCGTCGGGCTGCAGCTCGTAGCCGTCACGCTTGCGCTGGATCAGCTCGGCCGGACGGATCACTTCGTGGCGACGAACACCGTGGGCTTGCGTTGCGCGCGGAACGGCAGCTCGTGTGGAGGGAGCTCGGCCGGCGGAGAAGCCTGTGACATCGAGCGCAGGTACGCCCAGATGGCGTCGTCGTCGGGGATCGACACCCAGCCGTCGGCATGACGCGCCTCGACGTGCGAGAACGAACGCGCGAGCTGCTCCGCCCCGTTCTCGCGCGAGAACGGCAGACCGGTCCACCAGCCTCCCTCCCCTGCGAGCTCCCGGAGCTCTGCGAGATGCCCGGCGCCGTTCGTGACGGCGACGAGGCGGCCCCCGGGACGCGTTACGCGGGCGAGCTCGGAGATGGCGCGGCCGACGTCGGCCGCGTGGTAGAGCATCCAGGCTGCGACGGTGCAGTCGAAGCTCTCGTCGGCGAACGGCAGCGACTGCACGTCGGCGACACGCCCGTCGAGACCGCGTTCCCGGCAGAGCTCGACCATCCGTTCGGACTGGTCGACGACCACGAGCTCGACGCCGAACTCGTTCATAATCCGCTCGGCGAGCTCTCCCTCTCCCGCGCCGACCTCGAGCACGGTCGCCGGCCCGGCCTCGGCCACCGCCCGGAGAGCCAGCTCGCGCGCGTCGGGCCCCTCCGCGCTTGCGTAGATCGCCTTGCGAGCACGGAGATCCTCCTCCCCCGCGTATTGCTCGCGGACGAGTGTGGGGTCGTTCAGCGGCTTCATGGCTCGAGGATCGGCCGGCCCGGAACGCCGCGCGGCGCAGTCGCTCCGCCGAGCCAGGCATTGACCGTTGCGCCGACGTCGGCGAACTCACCGTCCTCGTGCAGGCGGCCCGCCGCGTTCCGACCTTCGACGTACGCCAGCAGGAGCGCGTACTCCCGCGAGTGGTCGGTCGACGGGGTGGTCGGGTCACAGCCGTGGTCCGACGTCAGGATCAGAAGGTCGTTCGGCCGCAACGCGTCGAGGATGTCCGGCAGCCGCCGGTCGAAGTCCTGCAGGCAGCGGTGGAAGTTGACCGGGTCGTTGCGGTGCCCCCAGAGCGAGTCGGTCTCGACGAGGTTCGTGAACACGAGGCCGTCGTCGATCGTCCGCAGGAGCTCCTCGGTCTTCTGGATGCCTTCGACGTTCGAGCGGGTGGAGAACTCCTCGTCGACGTCCTGATGGGCGAAGATGTCGCCGATCTTGCCGACGCCGTAGACCTTGCGGCCGGCGTCGCGAACGATCGAGAGGTAGTTCGGCCGCCGCGGCTCCAGCGAGAAGTCATGACGATTCGGCGTTCGCTCGTATGAGCCCGGCAAGCCGGTGAACGGCCGCGCGATCACACGGCCGACGGCGTGCTTGCCGGTGAGGATCTCGCGGGCGACCTTGCACGCGTCGTACAGCTCCTCCAGCGGGACCGTCTCCTCGTGCGCCGCGATCTGGAAGACGGAGTCGGCGCTCGTGTAGACGATCCACTTGCCGGTGCGCTGATGCTCTTCGCCGAGCTCCTGGATGATCTCCGTGCCGCTCGCCGGACGGTTGCCGAACACGCCGCGCCCCGTGCGGTTCATGAACGGGTCGATCACCTCGTCCGGGAAGCCATACGGATAGGTCGGCATCGCCTGCGGGGTGACGACGCCCATCAGCTCCCAGTGACCCGTCGTCGTGTCCTTGCCGCGGGAGCGCTCGAACAGCCTTCCCGCGACGGCCTGGGCGCCCGGTTGTGGAGCGCAGCCTTCGAGCGGCTCGATGTTGCCGAAGCCGAGGGCCTCGAGGGTCGGCAGGTCGAGACCACCGACGGCGCGGGCGACGTTGGCGAGGGTGTTCGAGCCCTCGTCTCCGAACTCAGCTGCGTCCGGCAACTCGCCAGCTCCGACGGCGTCAAGGACAATGACGCACGCGCGAGGCACGCAGCTATCCTACTTTCCGTGGAGAACGTCCTCGGCATCCTCGGCATCCTGGTCTTCATCGTCTGCGTGATTGCGCTTGCAGCAGGCGTCACGTGGCTCGTCGTCAGGCTGAGCCCGAAGCCGAATGCCAAGAAAAAACAGCCTGCCGAGCTAGAGACTTAGACCGCCGAAAGAGGCAGCACGTCGGCAAGCGGCGTGAAGTCGAGCCCGTGCGCTTCGGCAACGGCCTCGTAGGTGAGCTTGCCGTCGATCACGTTGACGCCCTTTGCGAGCGCGGGATCGTTTGCCACCGCAGCCCGCAGCCCGTGGTTCGCGATCGCCTCGACGTATGGCAGGGTCGCGTTGGTGAGCGCCTTCGTCGACGTGATCGGAACCGCGCCCGGCATGTTCGCGACGCAGTAGTGGGTGACGCCGTCGACCACGTACACCGGCTCGGCGTGAGTTGTCGGGCGTGAGGTCTCGAAGCAGCCGCCCTGGTCGATCGCGACGTCGACGACGACGGCGCCTTCCTTCATGCTGCTGATCATCTCGCGCGTGACGAGTTTCGGAGCCACGGCACCGGGGATCAGGACGGCCCCGATCACGAGATCCGCGTCGCTCACCGAGGCGGCGACCTGCAGGCTCGAGCTCATGAGCAGCGTCACGCGGCCGGAGAGAATCTCTTCGAGGTAGCGCATGCGGTCGATCGACCGCTCGAGGATCGTGACGTGCGCGCCCAGCCCGAGCGCGATCACCGCCGCGTTGTAGCCGACGACCCCGCCGCCGACGATCACGACACGTCCGGGGGCGACACCCGGCACGCCGCCGAGCAGCAGTCCGCGGCCACCGAGCGGCTTCTCGAGGAAATAGGCGCCGGCCTGTGAGGCGAGACGTCCCGCAACTTCTGACATCGGCGCGAGCAAGGGCAACGCGCGTCCGACTTCGACCGTCTCGTATGCGACGCCGGTGATCCCGGAGTCGAGCAGCGCCCGTGTCAGCGGCTCGTCTGCTGCGATGTGCAGGTAGGTGAAGAGAATCAGCCCCTCGCGGAGCCGGCGGTACTCGGCCTCGATCGGCTCCTTGACCTTCAGGACGAGATCCGAGCCCTCCCACACCTCGTCGACGGAGACCATCCTGGCTCCGACACGTTCGTAGTCGGCGTCGGCGAATGCGCTTCCGAGGCCGGCGCCCGACTCGATCGCGACGTCGTGACCGTGGTTGATCAACTCGAGGGCGCCTGCAGGGGTCAGCGCGACCCGGTACTCGTCGGACTTGATCTCTCTGGCGACCCCGATCCGCATGCGGGCGGAAGCCTACAGTCCGCCAGCCACGTCCAGGAGCGCCAGGGTCACTTCGACCATCGCCTCCAGGTCGGCGACGCCGATGTGCTCATCGGGCGTATGGATGTTGGTCATCCCGTTCGCGAGATTCACGCACTCGAGGCCTCGATCGTTGAAGACGTTGGCGTCGGCGGCGCCGCCGGACAGCTCGTAGGCCACAGGGTGGCCGCAGCGCTCGAGCGCCTGAGCAGCCAACGTCACGGCCCGGTCGGTGCGGCCGAAGCGATAGCCGCGGTAGCTCTTATGGGTTCGCGTCTCGACGTCGCACTCCGCCACGCCGGCTGCGAACGTGATCGCGTCCTGCATCTCCTGCACGAGCTCGCCCAGCCGGCGCTCACCGAGCGAGCGAGCCTCGGCCACGAACGTGCACCATTCGGGAATGATGTTCGTCGCGGTCCCGCCCGTGATCGTCCCGACGTTGGCAGTCGACTCATCGTCGACCCGTCCGAGGCGCAACTCCGCGATCGCGCGCGCGGCGGCGGCGATCGCCGATCGTCCGTCTTCGGGATGCATCCCCGAGTGTGCTGCGCGGCCGTGGAACGTGACCTCGATCGACTGCGAGAACGGTGCGCCGAGGATCACCGTGCCGACCGGCGCGGCCTGGTCGTAGACGTAGCCGTGGCGTGCGCGCAAGCGCGTGTGGTCGAAGGCGTACGCCCCGTAGAGACCGACCTCCTCTTTCGAGGTGAAGAGCAGCTCGATCCCCGCGTGTGGGCGGTTCTCGGCGAGGACCCGCCGCACCGCCTCGAGCATCACCGCCACCGCTGCCTTGTCGTCGGCTCCGAGAATCGTCCCTGCCGCGTTTCGAACAATGCCGTCCTCGACGACCGGCTCGATCGCAGCCGTCGGCGGGACCGTGTCGAGATGAGCGCAGAAGAACAACGGCTCGCCGTCCGTCGTCGGCTCGACGTGCGCGTACAGGTTCCCCATGGTCGACCCCGTCTCGGCCCCGGTCGCGTCCTCGTCGACCGCGATACCGCAATTGCCCAGGTAACGCGTGACGACGTCCGCAACTGCGCGCTCTTCGCCCGGAGGGCTTGGAATCGCGGCAAGCTCGACGAAGAGATCCAGCACCTCGGGCGGCACAGGCGGTGATCCTACGCGCGCGCGACAATGCTCCGGTGACCCGCCGCATCGACCTGAACGCTGACCTCGGCGAAGGACGTGCCGGCGACACCGCGCTCTTGGCGCTCGTGACGAGCGCCAACGTCGCGTGCGGCTTTCACGCCGGCGACGATTCCACCATGCGCGCTGCGTGCCGCGCCGCGGTGGCGGGCGATGTCTCGATCGGCGCGCATGTCGGCTACCGCGACCGCGAGGGTTTCGGCCGTCGGCCGCTCGCAGTCGAATCGAGCGTGATCGAGGCAGAGACCCGCGAGCAGATTGCGGCGCTTCGCGAGTGCGCGAGTGCCGAAGGTGGGGCCGTGACCTACCTGAAGCCGCACGGCGCGCTCTATCACCGCGCAGCGAGCGACGACGATTGCGCGCAGGCGATCATCGCCGCGGCGGTCGACGACGGCGGCATCCGGGCGGTGCTCTGCCTGCCCAGATCGACGCTGCTCGAGCACACCGAAGCCGCTGGGCTGCTCGCGGTTCCCGAGGCTTTCGCGGACCGCGGCTACGAGGTCGACGGCTCGCTCATCCCGCGCGGAGCGCGCGGTGACCTGCTCGGCGAAGACGGCGCAGTGCGCCAGGCCGTGGCGATCGCGGAGCTCGGCGTCGCACGCTCGATCTGCGTGCACGGCGACTCCCCGGGGGCGGTTCGGCTGGCGACCCGGATCGCCCGCGAGCTCACAGGCGCCGACTTCGAGCTGGTGCCCTTCGCATGACCGGGATCGTGCTTCGCCCAGCGGGCGACCGAGCCGTGCTGATCGACGTCGCCGACACCGCAGCCGCTGCCAGGGTGGCAAGCCGGCTGAGAGCCGTCTGCCCGAGCCTGGTCGACGTGGTGCCCGGGCACCGCACCGTGCTCGCCACGTGGCTCGGAGAGCGGCCGCCCGGCCTGGCCGCGGTCACGGCTTCTGCGCTCGCCGACGACCGGGTGCCCGAGTCGCCGATGACGATCTCGGTTCCGGTCTCCTACGACGGCCTCGACCTCGCCGCCGTCGCCGAGCACACGGGGCTGTCCGTCGACGAGGTCGTCGCCACCCACTCGAGCGCCGTCTACACGGTTGGGTTCCTCGGCTTCGCGCCCGGATTCGCCTACCTGGTCGGTGGCGACGAGCGGCTGCACGTGCCCCGCCGCACCGAGCCGCGCACCACGGTGCCGGCAGGCAGCGTGGCGATCGCCGGTCCGTACAGCGGCATCTATCCCCGCGAAGGTCCCGGCGGTTGGCGGCTCCTCGGACGGACTGCCCTCGAGCTCTTCGACCCGTCGCGCACCCCGCCGGCGCTTTTCGCCGCCGGCGACCTCGTCCGGTTCGTCACCACATGAACGCGATCGAGGTGCTCCAGACAGGCCCGCTGACGACGGTGCAGGACCGCGGGCGGCCAGGGTGGGCGCACATCGGCGTCCCGCCCTCCGGCGCCGTCGACTTGCGCGCCCTCGCTCGCGGCAACGAACTCGTCGGCAACGACCCCTCCGCGGCGGCACTCGAAGCGACCCTGATCGGCCCGAAGCTCCGGTTTCTGCAGCCGGCGCTCGTCGCTGTCACCGGCGCGACGGAGCGAGCGGCGTTCGACGTCACGGCCGGCGACGAGCTCGAGCTCGGGCCGTTTGTCACCGGTGCGCGCGCCTACATCTGCGTGCGGGGCGGGATCGCCCTCGATGCTGTGCTCGGCAGCCGCGCGACCGATCTGCTCACCGGTCTCGGGCCGCCGCCGCTTCGAGCCGGCGACCTCCTGCCGGTCGGCCCGGAGCCGAGCGCCTCCCCGCGCCACGTTCCGGCCCCTGCAACCGTCGTCGAGCCGGTGCTGCGCATCCGCCCTGGCCCCCGCGACGATTGGTTCGCCTCCGCCGCGCTCGACGCGCTCTGCGATCACCCCTGGCGAGTCTCACCCGCGTCGAACCGCGTCGGGATCCGGCTCGAAGGCGCAACCCTCGAGCGGACGCGGACCGATGAGCTGCTCTCAGAAGGCCTGGTCACGGGATCACTGCAAGTTCCGCCCTCCGGTCTGCCGATCCTGCTGCTGAACGACCACCCGACAACCGGCGGCTATCCGGTGCTGGCGGTCGTACTGAGCGACGACCTGCCGCACTGTGGGCAGCTTCGCCCCGGCGACCGCTTGCGGTTCAGGCGTTGACGGTCGCGCCGCGGCGTGCGTGGGCCCGAACGAGTGTCGCGGCGACGAACTCACGGAAGAGCGGTGCCGGCCTGGTCGGGCGCGACTTGAACTCCGGATGGAACTGCGACGCAACGAACCACGGGTGTTCGGGCAGCTCGATGATCTCGACGAGGCGGCCCTCCTGGAACGTCCCGCTGACGACGAGGCCGCCGTCGGTCAGCTGCTGGCGGAAAGCGTTGTTCACCTCGTAGCGGTGCCGGTGACGCTCGGAGATGACCGGCTCGTCGGCGTAGACGGCGCGGGTCTTCGTGCCCTCGTGGAGCTCGACCGCCTGCGCGCCGAGCCGCATCGTCCCGCCGAGGTCCTCGACCTCCTTCTGCTCGGGGAGCAGGTCGATCACCGGGAACGGCGTTTCCGGGTCCATCTCGGTCGAGTTTGCGCCGTCGAGCCCACACACGTGCCGGGCGTACTCGGAGACGGCGACGTGCATACCGAGGCAGATCCCGAGGAACGGGATCTCGTCCTCTCTCGCGACCCGACAGGCGAGGATCTTCCCTTCCCAGCCACGTGAGCCGAACCCGCCCGGGACGAGCACGCCGTCTGCGCTCGCAAGCTCGTTCCGTGCCTCTTCGAGCGTCATGTGCTCGGCGTCGACCCAGCGCACATGCACGCGGCAGCCGCTCGCGATCCCGGCGTGCTTCAACGCCTCGTGCACCGACAGATAGGCGTCGTGCAGCTGGACGTACTTGCCGACGAGCGCGATCTCGACGAGATCCTTGCGACCGCCGATACGCTCGGTCAGCTCGAGCCACTCGCCGAGCTCCGCCTGCGGCGCCTCGATCCCGAGCTTGCGGCAGACGAGCTCGTCGAGCCCCTGCTCCTGGAGCGCCAACGGGACGAGATAGACATCGGCGACGTCGGGATTCGTGATCACGGCGTCGACGTCGACGTCTGCAAAGAGTGCGATCTTCTCCCGGATGTCGCGGGCCAAGGGCTCGGTCGAGCGGCAGACCAGCACATCGGGGTGGATACCGATCCGCCGCAACTCGTTGACCGAGTGCTGCGTAGGCTTGGTCTTCAGCTCGCCGGCAGTGTCGATGTACGGCACGAGCGTCACGTGCAGGTAGACGACATTCTCGGGCCCGACCTCACGCCGGAACTGGCGGATCGCCTCGAGGAACGGCTGCGACTCGATGTCGCCGACCGTCCCGCCGACCTCGGTGATCACGACGTCGGTGTCGGTCGCGTCGGCGACCGAGCGGATCCGGGACTTGATCTCGTTCGTGATGTGCGGGATCACCTGCACCGTCGAACCGAGGTACTCACCTTTGCGCTCCTTGCGCAGCACACGGTCCCAGACGGCGCCGGCGGTGTGATTGGCGGCGCGCGACAGGTTCTCGTCGACGAAGCGCTCGTAGTGGCCGATGTCGAGGTCGGTCTCGGCGCCGTCCTCGGTCACGAAGACCTCGCCGTGCTGGAACGGGCTCATCGTGCCGGGGTCGACGTTCAGGTACGGGTCGAACTTCTGGACCTGCACCTTGAGGCCGCGCGCCTTGAGCAGCCGCCCGAGCGACGCGGCGGTGATGCCCTTCCCGAGTGACGAGACGACACCGCCGGTGACGAAGACGTACTTGGTCACCATTTGTCGTCGTTTTCCGTGAAGGAGCTCACGGGCTTCGATCGTACCAGTCCCTTCGGTCAGCGATCGAGCGACGCGAGAAACTCGGCGCCGCCGAGCATCCGTTCGACCTCGTCGCGACGCTCGAGATCGCCGAGCTGCTCGATCTGCGTGTGCGTCGGATCGCCGGCGACTTTCTCGACCCGGAAGTGCCGGTCGGCGACGCTCGCGATCTGCGGCAGATGGGTGATCGTCACCACCTGTGCGCGCTCGGCGAGGCGGCGCAGCGTCTCCGCGACGGCATGTGCCGTGGTGCCGCCGATCCCGGCGTCGATCTCGTCGAAGACCATCGTCTCGCCTCCGGCAACCGCGGCGATCGCGAGCGCGACGCGCGAGAGCTCGCCGCCAGACGCGGTCTCAGCGACCGGCCCGAACGGCAACCCCGCGTTCGGGCGGATCAGGAAGCGGATCTCGTCAGCGCCGGACGCTCCGGGTTCGCGTTCGCCGAGCTCGACGCGGAACTCACCGTCCCCGAGGCCGATTCCCGCGAGTTCCGCGGCGACGGCGGCCGCAAACGGCTCGGCTGCGGCCTGCCGGGCAATCCGGTGCTCGGCGTGGATTCTGGCGACCGTGGCGGCTGCTGCGTCGCGGGCGGCCTCGGCCGCCTGCACCGGGTCACGGCCGTCGTCGAGCGCCGCCAGCTCATCTCGGGCGACGCGCGCGCGTTCGAGGAGGTCGGGCAGCGTCTGGGCCCGATAGCGGCGCTTCAGGTCCGCGAGCCGATCGAGCTCGGACTCGAGCTGCTCGACCCGGCCCGGGTCGGCTTCGAGCGAGGCGAGAAAGCCACGCAATTCGGAGGCAGTCTCACGGAGCTGGAGCTCGACCTGCCGAAGGGCTTCACCGGCAATTGCCAGCTCGGGAGCGAGCCGCTCGAACGGGGCCACGGCCCGCTCGGCCGCCGCCACCAGATCAGTGGCGCCGTCGCCGTCCTCGGGGGCGAGCGCCGTCGTCGCTCCGTCAGCCGCCTGGGCGAGCTCGGTCACGTGCCGCAGCCGCTCGCGCTCCGCCCTCAGCTCGTCCTCCTGTCCCGGGTCGAGGCCGGCCGTGTCCTCGGCGAGAGCGCGCAGCTCGGCAAGGCGGGCGGCTGCCGCGGCGGCGTCCTGCGTGAGCTCGTCGTAGGCGCGTCGGGCGGCCTGGAGCTCGCGCCAGGCGCGCTGCGCCTCACGACTGTCGAGGCCCGCGAAGGTATCCAGGACGCCTCGCTGATAGGCGGGCCGCGCGAGCCGGCGCTGCTCGAACTGGCCGCTCATCGCAAGCATCGCTTCGGCTGCAGCGGCCACGTCCTCGCGGGCGGCGCTCCGGCCCCAGGCGTAGGCGCGAGTGCGCCCGTCGGCGAAGATCCTACGGGCGAGCACGACGCCCTCCTCGTCGTCCGGCCGCAGCTCTGCGAGCGGGCCGAGTAGCTCGTCGTCGACGTGCTCGAACTCCGCCTCGACGTAGGCCTCGGCTCCCGCAGCGCCGATCAGCGCCGCGTCACCGCGCGCGCCGAGCAGCAGCCCGATCGCATTCGTGAAGATCGTCTTGCCGGCGCCGGTCTCGCCGGTGATCGCGTTCAGGCCTGGTACGAGGTCGAGCTCCGCCTCGCGGATCAGAACGAGGTTGCTGATCCGCAGGTGCCGAAGCATGGGAGACGTTCTAGCGAAGGACCGGGAGCTTCGCCATGTTCGCCCCAAGCCAGCGCTTCTCGAGCGTCACGAGCGTCCCGTCCTGCTTCAGGGCTCCAAGCGCCTGATCGAGCAGTGGCCGAAGCGTGCTCCCCTTCGGCAGGGCGAAGGCGTAGCTTTCGGGCGTCCCCAAGCGGGCGACAAGCCGTCCGTAGCGGTCGGGCGCCTGGCGGCGAAGGGCTGCAAGGATCGGAGCGTCGTCGATCACGGCTCCGCAGCGGCGCTGGTAGAGCGCGTCGAGCAGCCCCTCCTGCTTGTCGAAGAGAAGCGCTGCTTTCGTCGGCCGGATCTTCGATCCGATCGCGACTGCCGACGTCGTCCCTCTTTGCGCGCAGAGCTGGAGCGCCCGGAGATCTGCCAGCGACTTCGGTTCGGGAACCCCCTCTGCCAGCAGAACACCCTGGTCGGCGGTCAGGTACGGCACCGAAAAGTCGACGTTCGCGCGGCGCGCGGGCGTGATCGTGATCTGCGCGACGGCAACGTCCCAGGTCTTGGCGCCGGGAGCGTAGAGCCGCGAGAAGACCGGCTCGTGCACGAACTGAACCTGGCCGATCGCAAGGCGCTTGGCGAGGGCACGGGTCAGGTCGATCTCGAACCCGCGCGAGAGGACGACCGTCGTCCCGGCGACCGCTCCGACCTCGAAGCCGGGCTCTCCCAGGTTCACGCCGACGACCAGCACACCCGGCGTCTGCGTGGGCGCCGGGGCGCCGCCGCCGACCGCGGGGAGAAGCAGTGCGATCACGAGCGCGACCAGCGGGGCGCCGCGCCTGATCATGAGGTTGCGAGCACGGTCACCCGCGTGCCGTTCGGGATCTGGCGGTACAGCCACTCTGCGTCGAAGATCGTGGTTCGAACGCACCCGTGGGATGCCGGCTCCGGCGGCACGTCCGGCGACTCGTGGAAGGCGATCCCGCCCACGAAATAGCTCGCCCAGGGCAGCCACACCTTGTACGGGACCGACCACGAACGGTCTTCCTTGCGAAACACCGTGTAGGAGCCTGGCGGTGTCGCGAAACCAGGTGCGCCGGACGAGACCGGCAGGGTGCGCACGACGCTGCCGTTCCGGATCAGCAGTGCGAGCTGCCGGTCGAGGAGAACCTCGACCCTGGTGCCGGTGCTACCGGTGGTGCGCGGCGTCGGCGGCGCGGCCGTCTGCAGCGCTTTCAGCGTCGCCGGGCCGGCCACTCCGTCGCGTCCCAGGCGCTGCCATTTCTGGAACGCCATCACTGCGGCCCTCGTCTGGTCGCCCGCCTTACCGTCGACCGCCGCTGGGTCGAGGAAGCTCAGGTCGGCGAGTCGCTGCTGCAGGGCGCGCGTGCCCGCGGTGCTCGGCCCTGTGGAGCCCGGCGGGGTCGTTCCCGGCGGCGAGACCGTCGGGCGCTGCACATCCTTCGCTGTCAGTGGTCGTGAGGTCGGGAAACCGGGGAACAACCCCAGCGGGACGCCGCCCTTGATCAGCAGGCGAACGTATTTGACACCGGGAACCGTCGTGAACGAGAGCACGACCTGGACGAGCCGCGCGTTCAGCGAGTCGGCGTTGGTGCCCTGTGCGAACTTCTCGCCGAGATCGACCGTCACGACGTTTCCCTGCAGTACGACCGACCGGAGCGGCGTGCCTTCGGGGATCGCCGTTCGCGTGTCCTTTGCGCGCTCCGCAGCCGTCGGTCCGGTCAGGAGCGCTTCAGCCACGCCTTCGACGCCGGTGCCGCCTCGCGTCACGAGGACGAGTTGCTCGCCCTGCAGGAAGGCGACCTTGACGGTCGCAACCTGGCTGCCTGTCTGGCCGGCTCCGGCATGTACCAGCGCGACGCAGACGCAGATGAAGACGAGAGCTGCCGGGCGCACGAATCGCGGAGCCTAGCTGCGGCCAAACGTCGTTGCGTAACGGCTGAAGAACGTCACCTCGGGGAGCGTGGCCAGGAGGCTCCGCTGCTCGCCGAGCCGAACGCCGACCTCGTCGCCGGGCTCCACTCGCCCGACGGCATGGCCGTCGATGATCACCTCGAGCGCGACGTCTCCCGAACGGTTTCCTACCGTCAGGTCGGCGCCGCGCGGGACGACGAGCGGCCGGACGTGCAGCGTGTGCGGCGCGACGAACGTCAACACCATCGCCTCGAGCCCCCAGACCAGCACCGGCCCGCCGTTCGACAAGTTGTAGGCGGTCGATCCCTGCGGCGTCGCGCAGATGAGGCCGTCACAACGCTGGAGACCGAGGTCCTCGTCGCCGATCGCGTACCCGAGCTCGACGATCCTCCCGATCGTCCCGCTCGTGATCACCGCATCGTTGAGCGCGCAGTGCACCCGGCCACCGAGCGTGACCTCGATCGTAGGCAGCTCGACCACTCGATAGTCGCCGCCGAAGACCCGCTCGAGCCCACGCTCGAGCTCGTCGGGCGCGATCGCCGTCAAGAAGCCGACGTGACCGAAGTTGACCCCGAGCACAGGCACGCCGGTGCCGAGGAACCGCGTCAACGCCCGCAGCATCGTGCCGTCGCCACCGAGCACGATCGCGATGTCCGGCTCGACGTCGTCACCGACAAGCTCGACGCCGGTGCGGGCCGCGAGCGCGCGGACGCGTTCCAGTGCAGGAGCGATCAGTTGCGGGTCACCGTTCGTGATCACGGCGGCGCTATTCATGGACGGCCTCGTCGATCCAGCGGTCGAGGTCGGCAGGGAGCCGCGGCTGGGGTCGGTGGACGAGGTGGAGGACGAACTCATGGTTTCCCTTCGGGCCGGGCAGTCCCGAGTCTATGACGCCGCGCGGCTCCCCTCCCTCTGCGAGCAGCGTTTCGGCGACCGCCCGGACGACTCGTCGGCGCACCGTCGGGTCCCGAACGACACCCTTCGGAGCTTCGGCGCGCCCAGCCTCGAACTGCGGCTTGACCAGCACGAGCGCCTGCCACTCCGGTGCTGCGAGCCGAAGCGACGGCGGCAGCGCGATGCCGACCGAGATGAAGGACACGTCGCAGGTGACCAGCTGGGGCGCGTACGGGAGCTCCTCGATCGAGCGCGCGTTCACCCGCTCGAGCACCGTCACGCGCGGGTCGTTGCGAATCTTCGAGTGCAGCTGCCCGTAGCCGACGTCGAGCGCGATTACTCGCGCTGCCCCACGCTGCAGCAAGACGTCAGTGAACCCGCCGGTCGAGGCGCCGACGTCGAGGCAGTCGAGCCCGCTGACGTCGATCGCGAACGCGTCGAGGGCGTTCGCGAGCTTGTGGCCGGCGCGCGAGACGTACGGCGGCGGTGCATCCACTTCGAGCTCGGCCGCCTCGTCGACTTGCTCGCCCGGCTTGGAGTGGCCCGGGACGCGCCCGGCCATGACGAGCGCCTGGGCCTGGGTGCGCGAGTCGGCGAGTCCGCGCTCGACGAGCAGCAGGTCAAGCCGCTTCTTGGGCATTTCCACGAACAGGCGAGACGGCGAGGATGAAGTTGAGGCTCGCAATGGTCGCGAGCGCCGCGACGACCACGTAGGTGCCGTGGAGCCCGGCCCGGACGAAGAGCGTCCCTGCGACCACGTAGCCGAGTGGTCCGCTGATCTGGTTGATCGTGAGCAGCGATTGGAGGACCTTCGCTCGCAGCGCTTTCGGCACGCGGACGGTCAGCATCCCGATGTACGGCGCGTTGATCAGCGGGATCGATGCCCCACAGACGGCAAGCGCCAGCCCGACGACCGCCAGGGGCACGTGCGGGACGAGCAGCCACAGCGGGGCCGCGGTGGCGATCACCGCCAGCGAGGCCAGCCGCATGGGCCGGATCCGAGTGACGAGCCTGAAGGCGAGCAGAGAGCCGACCACCTGACCGCCGCCGATCACGGCGAACAGCAACCCGGCGACACGCGGGTTGCCGTTGTACTGCTGATAGGCGAGCACCGGGAAAGACGCGACGAGCATCGGAAAGAGAAAGCCGAACGTGAGACTCGACAGCGACACGCGCGCCAGCAAGTGATCGTGCCGCAGGTAGCGAAGCCCGGCCCAGACCCCGCTCGCGTCCTCGGTCGGCTCGTGCACCTCGCGCCCGACTCGCACGAACGCCCCGATCAGAAAGACCGAGACGACGAACGACCCGGCATCGAGCCACATCACGTTCGCGGCGCCGAGCAGGGCGATCAGGATCCCCGCGAGCACCGGGCCGAGAAGGTTCGTCACGTTCGTCGTTCCCTCGACCAGGCTGTTTGCCTGTGCGAGCCGCTGCTCGTCCTCGCCGACCACGGCCGGCAGGATCAGCCGCTGCGAGGCGAAGTAGCCGCACGAGAAGACGCCCTGCAACGTGGCGAGCGCGAGGATCAGCCCGAACGAAAGGTGTCCGATCGTGTGCAGGAACGGCACTGCCGCGACGATCGGCGCGCGGATAGCGTCGTTGATCACCATCCAGCGCTTCGGTCCGAACCGCTCGACGAGCAAGGCCGAGGGAATCCCGAGCAGCGCGATCGGCGCGAGCCCGACAGCGAAGACGAGGCTCATCTTGCCGGCGGAATGCGTCGTCACCAGTACGAACCACGGCAGGGCGAGCAGGGTGAACTGCGAGCCGAGCCGCGAGACGAACTCGCCGGACAGAAGCGCCAGCAGCGAGCGGTCGCGGATCAAGCAAGCACCGTGGCCGCTGCCGGCTCGCGTGCAATCGCCCAGACGCTCGGCTGGGCGATGATCACGGCGAAACACGCGACCGCGATCCCGAACGTGCCGAGCAGCGTCGCTCTGCTCCCGACCAGAGCGGCGACGGGGCCGGCGATCGCCGAGCCGAGCGGCCTCAGTGCAGTCACTCCGGCAGCGACGGTGATCGTGGCGGACGGCCGGAAGTTGCGCTCGGTGAGCGCTCCGAGTCCGCCGGCGACCTGCATGCGGCTCAGGCTACTTACGCCTAGGAGGTGCGCGAAGCAAGGTTGTCGACGATCTCGGCGAGCACGCCGGTGTCTGCGTCGAGCGACTCGAGCTGCTCGTGAGCCCGGGTCGCTGCGCCGTCGGCGAGGCGCCGAGCACCATCGATACCGACATCGTCGACGAAGCCGTCTCTATCGAGGATGTCATCGACCACCTGGAAGAGCAGCCCGAGCTCCGAGGCGAACGCTCGCCACGGCGCTTGCCCGGCCTGCGGCAGGTCGACGAGTGCGAGCGCACAGCCGACCGACGCGGAGAAGAGCGCCCCCGTCTTCAGCCGGTGGAGCTCCTCCCGGTCTCCGTCGCCGCTAATGTCGAGCGACTGGCCGCCGATCATCGCGAGCGTTCCGCTGACGAGCTCGCGGGCGACGGCCGGCTTTTGTAGGAGAGCGCAAGGCGAAATGCCTCGGCCAGGAGGGCGTCGCCCGCCAGGATCGCCGTCGCTTCGCCGAACTGCGCCCACACCGACGGTGCCCCGCGTCGCTCGCGGTCGTCGTCGAGCGACGGCAGGTCGTCGTGCACGAGCGAGAACGAGTGCACAAGCTCGACTGCGGCGGCTGCAGGGAGCGCCGATTCCGCCGTCACGCCGAGTGCCTCGGCGGTTGCCAGGCAGAGGACCGGGCGGACGCGCTTGCCGCCGAGCGCATGTTGGATGGGCTCGATCAGCGCTCCGAGCTCGGGAGTCAGGGCGAGCTCGTCGAGGTAGCGCTCGACGAGCGTGCGAAGCTCGTCAGGCCGCTGGGGCATCCGTGCCGGTGGCGGCTTCGGTCTCGGCGGCCCGTTTCGCACGCTGCAACTCCGCCTCGACCTCCTTCGCGAGGTCGGCGAGCTCCTGGAGGATCTCGATCGCCTTGTCCGGGTCGTCGGTCTCGTCGAGGCGCCCGCGCGCCTGCTCGAGCCGGGCCAGCAGATCCTCGGCCTTCGACAGCGATTCGTCAGCGCTCATGCCCACTCCCTCATGTGGCTTCAACCTCCCGTTGGATTCGCCCAAGAATGCCGTTGACGAGCCGTGCACCGTCGTCGGAGGCGTACTTCTTCGTGAAGCCGACCGCTTCGTTGATCGCGACCTCGAACGGCACCTCGTCGTTTTCGAGCTCATGCACCGCAACCCGGAGAGCGCTCCGCTCGACGGTGCCGAGTCGGTCGGCGCTCCAACCCTGCGACGCCGCAGTGATGCGGGCGTCGAGGGTCTCCGCCCGCTCGGCGACCGTCTCGGCGACGCCGCGCGCCCAGGGATCGATCTCGCCGGCGTACTGCGAGCCGATCGGCTGCCCCGAGAGATCCCACTGGTAGAGCAGGAAGAGCGCCTGGCGACGAGCTTGCCGACGCGAGATTGTCATACCGTGACCTCGCCGCGAAGCGCCTCGAGTGTCGAGGTGGAATATGCACCCGACCGGAACGGCTCGCTCGCGAGCACGGCGAGCGCGAGGTCCTTCGTCGTGGGGACGCCCTCGACGACCGTCTCGCGGAGTGCGCGCTCGGCACGCGCGATCGCCGCTCCGCGATCGGCGTCCCAGACGATCAGCTTGGCGATCATCGAGTCGTAGTACGGCGAGATCAGCGAGCCGGACTCGACGAACGTGTCCACACGGACACCTGGCCCTTCCGGCGGGCGGAAGTGCGTGATGCGCCCCGGTGACGGCCGGAAGTCGTGGTCGGGATCCTCGGCATTCAGCCGGATCTCGATCGAATGGCCGCGGCTTGCTGCGCGGCCCGTGGCGACGAGCCGCTCGCCCGAGGCGATCCGCAGCTGCTCACGCACCATGTCGATGCCGGTCACCAGCTCGGTGACGGGGTGCTCGACCTGCAACCGCGCGTTCAGCTCGATGAAGTAGAAGTCGCCCTGCGGCGAGAGCAGGAACTCGAAGGTGCCGGCATTCCGGTAGCCGACCGCGCGGCACGCGCGCTCGGCGGCCGCCTCCATCGCCTCGCGCGCGTCCGGTGTGAGCGCCGCGGACGGCGACTCCTCGATCAGCTTCTGGTGGCGGCGCTGGATCGAGCATTCGCGCTCGCCGAGCGTCAGGACGTCGCCGTGCTCGTCGCAAAGCACCTGGATCTCGACGTGCCTCGCCGGCGACAGAGCCTTCTCGACGTAGAGGCGCGGGTCGCCGAATGCCGCCTGCGCCTCGGCCGCCGCGGCGCCGAACGCGTCCTCGACGTCCTCCGGGACCTGCACCAGCCGCATCCCCTTGCCGCCACCACCCGCGCTCGCCTTCAGCAAGATCGGGTAGCCCATCTCGTCGGCCGCCTGGCGCGCGGCCGCAACCGAGGTCTCCCCGGTCGTTCCGGGCACCGTCGGCACCGAGGCGGCAGCCATCACCTGCCTGGCGGAGATCTTGTCGCCCATCGTCGCCATCACGCCCGCCGGCGGCCCGACGAAGACGAGGTCGTTGTCGACGCACGCCGCGACGAACGCGGCGTTCTCGGCCAGGAACCCGTAGCCGGGGTGCACCGCTTCGCAGCCGGTCGTCTCGGCGGCGGCGATCACGCTCGGGATCCGGAGGTAGCTGTCCGCGGCGGCGGCGGGCCCCACGCAGATCGCCTGGTCGGCCATCCGGACATGCAGCGACTCGCGGTCGGCCGTCGAGTAGATCGCGACCGCCTCGACGTCGAGCTCGTGCAGCGCGCGGATCACCCGCACGGCGATCTCGCCGCGGTTTGCGACCAGCACGCGCCGGAACATCAGAGCGCGTCGAGCGGTCGGCCGTTGATCGGCTCGAGCTCGAACAGGAGCTGGCCGAACTCGACCGGCTCGCCGTTGCCGACGTGGATCTTCCGGACGATTCCCTCGATCTCGGTCTTGACCTCGTTCATCAGCTTCATCGCTTCGAGGATGCAGAGCGTCTCGCCGGCCGCGACCGCATCGCCGATCTCGACGAACTCCGCCGCACCCGGAGCCGGCGCACGGTAGAAGGTGCCGACCATCGGGCTCTCGACTCGGAAGAGCGCATCGTGCGCGAGGTTCCGCAGGCTGCTCGGCCGGCTCACCGCCGGGCGGCGCAGGCGCACTCGCCTGAAGGTAGGTCGGTTCAGCGGTGCGGCGCACGCTGACGCGCATGCCGTCTTCCTCGATCGTGATCTCCCCCATGCCGGACTCCTGAACGATCCGGACGACTTCCCGGATCCGTTCCTGGCGCGCCTGGTCGACGCCGCCCGCGGCGAGCGATTCATCGCCTCCAGAGCGCTCGCGGATCGCTCGCAGGAGAGGCTCGGCCTCCTCACCGAAGAGCGCGAGCAGCAGTAGCTCCTCTTCGCTCGAAGCGATCCCGTCCGACTCCTCCCGCAGTGCGTCGAGGTCGATCGGCGGCTCGGGTTCGCCGCCGAAATTCTCGACCGCCCGTGCGAGCGCCGGATCGACTGGGCCGGGTGTGCGGCCGAAGCGGCCGCTGACGAGGTCGCGCAGCTCGTCGACCATCGTCGAGTACCGGTTCGCGGTCAGGACATTCAGCAGCGCCTGCGACGCGACGATCTGGCCGATCGGCGCGGCGAGCGGCGGCGAGCCGACCTCCGTCGCGCACGCGGCCGACCTCGTCGATCACCTCGTCCAGCCGGTCGCCGGCTGCCTGCGAGCGAAGCTGGACATCGAGCGCGGCGACGAGCCCGACCGGCAGTTTGTGCTGCGCGGCGCGAACAGCGACCCGCGGCGGCAGCGGCGAAACAGGCTTGTCGCCGATGTGCTCGTCGACGAGATCTGATGCGTCCCAGAGCTGTCTGCAGGTCGATGCCCGTGTCGAGCCCGACGCCGGCGAGCGCCTGTGCGACCGATTCGGCGGAGACTCGATGCATGGTCAGGGCAACCGGATAGACCGCGGCGGCGATCACATCGGCTCCGGCACGGGACGCCTCGATCGCCGCGGCGAGCGCGTTACCTCCGGCACCCTGCGCGTACAGGCCAACGGGCAGGCCGGAGACCTCGTTCAGCTCCTGGACGAGCTCACCCGCGCGATGGGGCTGCAGCACAGCGGCGGGGTCGTTCAGCAGCAGCCGGGCGGCGCCCAGCTCGGGCAGCCGCTTGGCGGCGTCGACGAGCGCCTCGTGGCGGCCGCTGCCGTAGAGCAACCCGGCCTCGAACTCCTTGCCGGAGCCGACGATCGCCTCGGCGGCCTCGCGCAGGTTGTCGACGTCGTTGAGCGGATCGTGCAACCGGAAGACGTCGATGCCGCTCTGGGCTGCACTGGCGACGAACCGGCGCGCAAAATCGCCACCGACGGGTCGCGAACCGACCAGGAAGCGTCCGCGCAGCGCGAGCGCCAGCGGCGTCTTCGTCCGTGCTTTGAGCGCGCGGATGCGCTCCCACGGGCTTTCGACGCCTCGCCGGACAGCGTTGTCGAAGACGCCTCCCCCGGAGATCTCGAGGTAGGCGAAGCCCGCCTGGTCGAGAATCTCGGCGAGCCGCAGGATCTCGGCCGTCGGCATCCTGCCGGCCAGCGGTTCCTGGCTGAGGACGCGGATGGTCGTGTCGACGAGGCGCGGCATGAGGTGGGACATTACCCCGTGCCTTCCGAGCCCTTGGACTCTGCGGCGGAGGCGATCGGCGAGATCCGGAGCGCACAGACCTGGACGGAGCCAGGTCAATGTCACTCGATCGAGGGAGGCTGAGACGTACCTGCCTTGGGTAGGACTCCTGCGACAAGATCCGGCGCGACTGTCTGAGGGGTGTGGTGCCGGGGGTCATGTTCTACTGCGGGACGATCCGTTCGAGGCTTTCAGCCACGGCGGGTCTCCCGCTGCCCCTAAAGGACACGTCAGGTGGCAGCCACCGCTACCGAAGTGCAACAGAAGCGTGCCAATTTTGTGACTTCTGTTTCGGCGCGCCGTGTCCGGTGTCAGATCCGCGTGCTTGCGCGCGCGAACCTGGAGCTCACAGAGCCAGGTTCGAAAGTTCCGTCTTCAGCTACCTAGGTTCTGCTCACGGAGGTCGTGAACGCGGCTGATCGGCTGTTGCCCGCCTCGTCCAGCTGTGCGGTCTGCCGCGAGTTGTAGTGGTCGAGCCAGTCTGGCAGGGCGGGGCGCTGTCGTCGTGCTCGCTGGTAGCGTGAGCGCCACAGGCCCATTCGCGCGCTCATCGTTTGGTGGAAGCGCTCGACCTTGCCGTTCGTCGTGAACCGGTGGCGTGGTCGGCTTCGGAGGTGGCGGATCTCGGTCGGTGACGCGCAGCTCGCGCGAGTCATCGACTCTCGGAGTACGTCCAGGCGTTGACGTTCATCAGCCGCCCTTCGGTGATGCCGTGCGCAGCGGTACGCAGTCCAGCGCTCGCGATCGACGAAGGCGGTCACGGTCTCGGCGCGCTCGTCGGGGTGCAGCTCCGCCGTACGCGAGGCGGGCGTGGTCGTCGACGATCGCGTTCGCGTACTCGTAGCCGACCCGCGGGTCGCGCCGCTCCGCTGCCGCTACGGTCGATCGATCGCCGGTGACGCTCGTGGCCGGGCCTGTAGAAGCGGCAGGCTCTTTGGATGTAGCGCTTTTCGCGCGGGTCGACCTTGATCCTGTCGCCGACGTTCACGAACAGCGGCACCTGGACGACGGCGCCCGTCTCGAGCGTCGCCGGCTTGGAGACGTTCGAAACCGTGTCGCCCTTGACGCCCGGCTCGGTCTCGTCACCTCGAGCACGACCGACGACGGCAGCTCGACGCCCGTACGGCGCATCGCCGACGAACATCACCTGCACCGATCGACGACGGCTGCATGAACGGCAGCTCGTCCTCGACGTCGTCATGCGGGAGCGAGAGCTGCTCGAACGTCTCCTCATCCATGAAGACGACCTCGTCGCCCGAGTCGTACAGGTACTGCATGTTCTTCGGCTCGGTGCGGACCCGCGCGAACTTCTCGCCCGCGCGGAACGTCCTGTCGACGACCGCGCCGGCTTGAAGCGACTTCAGCTTCGTGCGCACGAACGCGCCGCCCTTTCCGGGCTTGACGTGCTGGAACTCGACGATCCGCCACGTCTGCCCATCGAGCTCGATGTGCATCCCGTTGCGGAACTGGTTGGTGGAAATGACCTCGGCCATCGGCGCGCCAGTTCTAGCTTCGACCGGCTCACGCCGCGCGATCCTCCCGACAGCCGTCCGAGGCCACAGTCCCACGGTCATGCCGGGACAGACACGGCCAGCACGGACATCGTACCGTGGCCACGTCCTCGGACGTGGCCGCGCTAACGGACACGGCCGTCAGACGGGCCAGCCATCTACTCAGCTGACTCCGAGTCAGCTCTTCGGGAACGACGTCAGCAAATCGACGCCGTCCTCGCGCACCACGGCGAGATCCTCGATCCGCACACCGCCAAGCCCGGGCAGATAGATCCCCGGCTCGATCGTGATGACCTGCCCGAACTCGAGTGTGTCGGTCGACTCGGTCGAGAGGCGCGGCGCCTCGTGGACCTGCATGCCGACACCGTGTCCGAGACCGTGGCCGAAGTTGTCGCCGAAGCCGGCCTCGGTCGATCGAGTCACGCGCGAGCGCGTCCGCCTCGACCCCGGTCATCCCGGCCGGATGCCTTGCAAGCGGCACCTGCGCCGCGAGACAGACGTCGTAGGCCTCGCGTAGCCGGTCGGGCGGCGAACCGGTCGAGAGCGTCCGGGTGCAGTCGGTGCAGTAGCCGTCGACCGGGCTCCCCAGTCGACCGTCACCAGCGTTCGCGCTTCGACGATCCGGTCGGCCGGATGCGCGTGCGGCATCGCGCCGTTCGTGCCGGAAGCAACGCCGTGTCGAACGCGAGCGTGGTCGACGCCATGCGCGTGCAGAAGCTCACGGAGCCGCCAGGCGAGCTCACGCTCCGACCTGCCGATCCACGTCTCGGCTGTCAGCGCCTCGAGCGACCGATCGGCGATCTTCGCTGCGGCGCGCGATCTTCGCGATCTCGTCCGCGTCCTTGATCGCGCGCAGGCCGTCGACCAGCCCGTGCGTCGCGCACCAGCTTTGCGCCGCCCTTGGCGAGCCGCTGCCACTCGAGATACGGCAGCACGTCCGCCTCGAACTGGACGCTGCCGGTCAAGTGCCCACCGACGTCGCGCATCATCGCGCGCTTCGTCAGCACCGCCTCGACCCCATCGACCGCCTGCGCCTCCTCGACGTAGCGAAAGTCGGTGAAGAGCGTCGTCTCACCGCCGGGCCGGATGAGCAGCGCGGCGTTCGAGCTATCGAACCCGGTCAGGTAGTCAGACGTTCGTCGAGGTTGGTGACGAGCAATGGCTGCAGCGAGCCGTCCGCCGAGCTGCACGAGACGCTCGGTCATGCCTCCTCCTTGCCGGCGAGGAACTCGATCGCATCGCGGTAGCCGTCGGGGCCTTTGCCGATCACGCGCATGGCGGCGAGATCCGCGACGACGCTGTGCCGCCGCCATTCCTCGCGCCCCTCGATGTTCGAGAGGTGCACTTCGACGATCGGCACCTGTCGAGGATCTCGAGCGCGTCGCGGATCGCGTAGCTGTAGTGGCTCCACGCGCCAGGGTTGACGATCACCGCGTCGACGTCGCCGTACGCGTCGTGGATCCACCCGATGTACTCGCCCTCGCTGTTCGTCTGCCGGCAGCGCGCGCTGATTCGACAGCTCGTGCGCCCACTGGTAGATCTTCGTCTCGAGCTCGTTCAGGCTCAGGCCGCCGTACAGCGCCGGATCGCGCCGTTCGAGCATGTCGAGGTTGGCGCCGTTGAGGACGAGGACCTGCATCAGGGCAATGTACGCGTCATCGCAGAGCGTCCGCGCACCTCAGCGGCCGGGCGCGCCTCGACATACGGGCCGTCGTCGCCGAGCAGGACCAGATTGATCTGCCCGCCGTTCGCGCTTCTTGTCGCGTAGGAGCGCCTCCACGCCCGCTCGCGGTCGACCCGCACCGGTCGCGGGTCGAGGGCGTCGATCGACCGGCGCCGTGTCCCGTCCGCGACAGCCGGAGCGCTGCGAGCAGCCCGAGCGCGACTGCGTCACCGTGCGACAGCTCGTAGCCCGCTGCGGTCTCGAGCGCGTGGCCGAACGTGTGGCCGAGGTTCAGCCAGCGACGTGGGCCGCGGTCGTACGGATCGCGCAGGCACAGGGCCGCTTTGTATGCCGCTGCCCCGCGCACGTCGAGCTCGCGACCGGCCAGCAGCTCCGTCTTGACCAGCTCGGCCCTCCCCTGCCGATGTTCGCGCTCGGGCAGGGTCCCGAGCAGGTTCTCGTCGATCACCACCCGGGCCGGCCAGTGGAAGGCTCCGACGAGGTTCTTGCCCTCGGGCAGGTCGATCGCGGTCTTGCCGCCAATGCCGGCGTCGACCTGACCGACCAGCGTCGTCGGCACCGACACCCACGGGATGCCGCGGAGGTAGGTGGCCGCCGAGAACGCCGCCAGATCGGTCGCCGAGCCGCCCGCCGAGCGCCACGATCGTGCCTTCACGGTCGAGGGTCAGCTCCGACCAGAGCCGTCCGGCCACGGCTAGCTGCTTCGCGGCCTCACCCGCAGGAAGCACGTGAGTCGAGACGAGACGGTCGCCGAGCGCCTCCGTCGCGGCCGCGCCGTGCAGGCCGAGCACCGTCTCGTCGCTGACGAGTGCCACCGGGCCGTCGCCGGGTGCGAGCTCGCCGAGCCGCGCGAGCGCGCCTAGCTCGTGGTGGACGCCCGCAGCTGCGAGCACAGCGCCTTCGAGATCGCCGCTCGAGACGGTCGCATCTGCGACGTCCCGGTACACCCGAGCCCGCTCGTCGAACAGGCGCCGGAACGACCCCTCGTCCCGGGCCAGCGGACGCCCGCTTCCGCGGACCCGCTCCCACGCGGTGTCGACATCGATCTCGACGAGCAGCGTGAACGCCAGTCCCGCCAGCAAGCCCTGGTTGTCGGGGAACGTTGCCGCGCCCGCGCCGAGGTCGACAATCGCGGGCAGCGAGCGTTCGAGCGCCTCGCCGAGCACCGAGGCTTCGACGCGGCGAAACGCCTCCTCGCCGTCGGCCTCGAAAATCTGCGGGATCGACTTGCCGTAGCGCTCCTCGATCTCGCGATCGACCTCGACGACGGGCCTCCCGAGCCGAGGTGCGAGCGCCGCCGCCGTCGTCGTCTTGCCCGCGCCCATGAACCCGACCAGCGCGATGTGACGGTCGAGGGCGTTCAGCGCCATTCGATGCGCTCGAGATACGCGGCGTGCGCCGCGACGAAATCGACGAGCGCGTCGCCGCCGAACTTGTCGCACGCTGCCGCCGCGAGCTCCCAGGCGACGGCGGCTTCGGCGACCACCGCCAGCGCTTCGACCGCCGCGACGTCCGAACGCTCAACGAGCGCGGACGCGGCCTCGCCCGTCGCCAGGTCGACCGATGCAAGCGGCTTCATCAGGGTAGGCAGCGGCTTCATCGCGGCGCGCACGACGATCTCCTCACCGTTCGACACTCCGGCCTCGATCCCACCGGCATGGTTCGTGTCGCGGCGGCGGTCGGGGCGAATCTCGTCGTGCGCCTGAGAGCCACGCAGCCCGGCGAGCGCAAAGCCGTCGCCGATCTCGACGCCCTTCACGGCCTGGATCCCCATCAATGCAAACGCGATCCGAGCGTCGAGCCGATCGTCCTTCGTGGCGTACGAACCGAGCCCCGGCGGCACTCCCCCGGCGCGAACCTCGATCACCCCGCCGACGGTGTCGCGCTCCGCGCGCGCCTCGTCGACTGCCGCGTGCAACGCAGCCTCGTCGACGGTCGAGCCGGTGACGGAGATTCCGATCGTCGCGAGCAGCGCCTTAGCGACACCGCCAGCCGCCACGTGGACAGCCGTGTGGCGCGCCGACGCACGCTCGAGCGCATCGCGTACGTCGTCGAGGCCGTACTTGAGAACCCCGGCGAGATCCGCATGCCCGGGGCGTGGCAGCGTGACCGGCTTCGTGCCTTTGCCGGTCGGCTCGCCTTCGGGCAGCCAGGGCGCCATCCCCCAGGTCCAGTTCTTGTGGTCGACGTTACGGACAACGAGCGCAAGCGGGGTGCCGAGCGTGCGGCCGTGCCGGAGGCCCGCCAGCACCTCGACGCGGTCCTGCTCGATCTGCTGGCGCGGAGAGCGCCCGTAACCGGCCTGGCGGCGTTTCAGGTCGTCGTCGATCGCCTCACGGTCGAGTACGAGGCCGGCAGGCAAGCCGGCCAGGATCGCGACGAGCGCCGGGCCATGTGACTCACCCGCTGTCTGCAAACGCAGTGCCATGTGGGCAAGCTTAGGCGGCGGCCCGAAGCCGGGCTCGCGCTGGTGGCATGGTCTAGATGGTTGATCGGTAATTGCCGTCGTTGCGGGGAGGGAATGCACCAAGCAGTGTGGTCGACTCGACCGGTGGCAAGGCCAGTAGGCCTTGGTACCGGGCGAGGCGGGCGCAATGCGCCGCGTGCAGGCCCCAGCCGCGACGGCGTGAATTACCGATCAACCATCTCGGCCCTGACCGCGCGGCGCATCACATCGACGGGCGGCTCGAGCCCCGTCCAGAGGCGGAAGCTCGCGGCGCCCTGCCGGACGAGAGCCTCGCGTCCGTCGACCACTGTGCAGCCCGCGGCCCGCGCGGCCGCGATCAGCGCCGTCTCGCCAGGCCCGTAGGCGAGATCGACGATGGTCTGGCTCGAGTCGAGCTCGACGAGCACCTCGTCGCGAACCGGCGTCGCATTGACAACCAGGTCGCAGCCACTCGCATCGGGCGGCCAGGCGCCCGAGCGGCTGAACATCCTGGTTGCCTTCGGCAGGGCAGGTGCGAGCGTTCGTGCCGCACCGCCGTCGCCGATCAAGCACGCCTGAGACGCGACGATCCCGCTCAGGATCTCGCGGTCCGTGTTGTGGCCGACGACCTTTCCGTCGCGCAGAACAAGGGTGTTGACGGCGTCGCCGTCTGCCTTGTCGCAGGCGGCGACGACGGCCTGCTTGTGGGGGATCGTCACGTTCGCGCCGGCGAAACCCAGCGTGACGAGTGCCTCTACCGCGGCCACGACGTCGTCGACGTCGAACGCCTCGTAGCGCCAATCCAGCTCGCAGGCGGCGAACGCGGCGTTCTGCATGCGCGGCGACAGTGAGCCGGCGACCGGATGGCCGAGCAGGGCTACTAACACCCGTATCCGTGGGCGCACTCGTATTGCGCGAAGGCCGTGTCGCTGGCCGTGAAGAAGTGATGAACCCTGTCCGGCTTGCGAACGAAGTAGAGGTAGTCGACGTTCGCCGGGTGAGCTGCGGCGCGAATCGATGCGAGCCCGGGATTTGCGATCGGGGTCGGCGGCAGCCCGGGCAGCTTGCGCGAGTTGTACGGGTTGTCGCTCTGCAGCTGCGACTCGAGGATCGACTGCGTCGGCGCGATGTGGAACCCGTAGCGGAGCGTGGCGTCGATCCCGAGCGGCATCCGCGCATGCAGCCGGTTGTAGATGACGGCTGCGACCAGCCGTCGCTCCGTCGGAGCGAGCGTCTCCTTCTCGACCATCGAGGCGATCGTCAGCACGTCGTACGAGGTCAGGTTCTTGCTCTTCGCGTAGGTCAGGTCGACGCTCCGCCAGTTCTGACAGAACGTGTCGAGCTGATCGGCGACCAGGCTGCGCGACTTCGTGCCGGCGAAGAAGTCGTACGTGGCCGGGAAGAGGAACCCCTCGAGGCTCGTGCGGCGGTGCGGCGTGAAGCACGGCACCGTCGCGACGCGCGAGGCGAGCAGGTACGGCCGGCTTGCGAGCGCGACCGGCTTGTGGCTCTTGCGCTTGGCGATCTTTGCAACCGCGCTGACGCGATCGGCCATCTGCGCACGAGTGAACCCCTCCGGGAAGACGACGCGGAAGGGCTTCGGGGCCGGCGGAGCGGGTGGCGGAGCGGCCTTCGTGCGATGGAAGTGCGGCAATGCGACGGCGACGGCGACTGCCAGGGCGACGCAGATCACGATCGCGCCGAGGACGGCGACGCGGCGGCGGCGCAGTTGCTCGGGCGAGGGACCCCGCCGCGGCGCTACCGGTGGTTTGTCTGCCATTCGAGGTAGCTCGAGAGGAGATGGGCCGCCGCGCGCGCATCGTCGCCGTCGGCGAGCACCGATGTGAACCGCTCGTCATAGAGCTCAACCGGGATGGCGCAGGCATCGCGGAGCCGTTCGACGAACAGCTCGGTCTCTTGTGCCTGCTCACCGTGGTCACCGCGCAGCGTCAACGGCAGGCCGACGACGACGAGACCCGGCTCTTCACCGGCGATCAGCTCGAGGAGGCTCCCAAACCCCGTTTCGCTGGCGGCGTGCTTGACCGTGGTCAGCGGTCGAGCGACGGTGCCTGTGGGGTCCGAGACGGCGACGCCCGTCCGTGCCGAGCCGAAGTCGAGCGCGAGGATCTTCACCCGAGAGCGGAGACGAGCCGGTCGCGGCCGAAGGCCAGCGCGTCGCGGAGGTTCTCGGGGTTCTTCCCGCCGGCTTCAGCCAGCGTCGGCCGTCCGCCTCCTCCGCCGCCGATGATCGGGCCGAGCTCGCGAATCAACGCGACCGCATCAATTTCGGTGACCGACTTGTCGAGGTTGATCACGAGGGCGATCTTGCCGTCGTCTGCGGACGCCAACACGACGGCCTTGGCCGATTCCTCGCGGCGAAGCCGGTCGGAGAGATCGCGGAGGACACCGCCTCGCGCGCCCTTCACCTCGGCCACGAAGACGGAGCCGCTGCGTTCCTGCCAAACGAGATCGGGTCCTGCCTCTGGCTCGGCGGGGCGTTTCGCCTCGCGCCGCACGCGGTCGAGCTCGCCGCGCACCGCATCGAGCTCGCGGGAGCGGCCGTGCAGGATCGTCCACGCCTCGCCGGAGGTGACTGCCTCGATCCGCCGCGCCCCCAGGCCGACCGACTGCTCGCTGAGGATCACGAACGGCCCGATCTCCGCGGTCGAGCGTACGTGCGTGCCGCCACAGAGCTCCCGCGAGAAGCCGTTGATCTCGACGACCCGCACCTCGTCACCGTACTTCTCACCGAAGAGCATCATCGCGCCGAGCGAGCGTGCTTCTTCGATCGGGGTCACGAACGTGCGCACCGGGATCGCCTCGAACACCTTGTCGTTGACGATCCGCTCCACCTGCTCTCGCTGCTCGGTCGTCAGCGGATCGCCGTGCGAGAAGTCGAAGCGCAGCTTGTCGGGACGCACCGCGGAGCCCGCCTGCTTGACGTGATCGCCGAGCACGCTGCGAAGCGCCGCATGCAAGAGATGGGTCGCCGTGTGGTTGGCCATGGTCGGGAAGCGCTCGCCCCAGCTGACGACGGCTTCGACCCGGGTGCCGGCGGGGAGCGGTGAATGGTCATCGAGTGCGACCACGAGCACCTGGTCTTCGCCGAACTTGAGCACGTCGGCGACTTCGAGGCGCTGCTCCTCGGAGTCCACCTGCAGGTAGCCGGTGTCGGAGACCTGTCCGCCGCCGGCTGCGTAGAAGGGGCTCCGCTCGAGCTTCAGGAACTGACGGGTGCCGTCGAGCGGGCCGCTCTCGATAACCGCGGTCAGTACGCTCGTCTTCGTGTAGCCAACGAATTCCGACGGCTGACGTCCCGGCCCGACGAGCTCGGCCGCCGTCTGCTGCGCCGAGCTCTCGCCGCCGCCGCGCGAGATCTCCCGGTGCTGCTCCATCAACGCGCGGAAGCCATCCATGTCGACCGCTTGGCCACGCTCCTCGCCAAGCTCTTGTGCAAGTTCGATCGGGAACCCGTAGGTTGCGACAAGGGTGAACGCATCCTCGGCGGTGATCGACTCCTTGCCGGCCAGATCGTCGAAGACCTTGGTGCCGCGCACGAGCGTTTCGGAGAACTTCTCCTCCTCGGCCCGCACGATCCGCGCGATGTCGTCGGCGTGTTCGCGAAGCAGCGGGTAGGCGTCGCCCATCTGCTCGATCACGACGGCGGGCAACCGGTGCAGGCCGTCGAGCCCGATCCGGCGCGCCTGGTAGATCGCACGGCGAAGCAGCCGACGGCAGATGTAGCCCTGGCCCTCGTTGGACGGCTCGATTCCCTCCGCGATCAAGAAGGTGACGGCGCGGCCGTGATCGGCAAGGACGCGGTGAGCGCGACGCGAGATCTCGCTGTCTCGGTACGCGACCCCAGATTCGCTCGCGACCCAGTCCATGATCAGCCTGAAGCCGTCGGTGTCGAACACGGAGTCGACGCCCTGAAGCACACATGCAGTGCGCTCGAGCCCCAGGCCCGTGTCGACGTTCTGGTTCGGCAGGCGCACGAGCACGTTGCCCGGCTGGAGGTCGTACTCCATGAAGACCAGGTTGTAGATCTCCATGTAGCGGTCGCAGTGACCCGGCCCGCAGGCCGGATCTCCGCACGCGTATTGCTCGCCGCGGTCGTAGAAGACCTCGGAGCACTGACCGCACGGCCCGATCTCACCTGCCTGCCAGAAGTTGTCCTTGCCGAGGCGGACGATTCGCTCGAGTGGGACGCCGACGCGCTGCCACGCAGCGATTGCGACGCTGTCCTCGTCCAGCTCGAGCACCGGGTCTCCCTCGTGGACGGTCGCCCAGATCCGCTCTCGGTCGAGGCCCATAACCTGCGTCACGAAGTCCCAGGCGAAGTCGATGGCCTCGTCCTTGAAGTAGTCGCCGAACGAGAAGTTGCCGAGCATCTCGAAGAACGAGCAGTGGCGCTCGGTGCGTCCGACCTGGTCGAGATCGTTGTCCTTCCCGCCGGCCCGCAGGCAGGGCTGGACGCTGACGACGCGGTTCAACGGCGGCTCCTTCGTGCGGAGGAAATACGGCTTGAACTGCTGCATGCCGGCGATCACGAATAGCGTCGACTGGTCGTCGGGCGGGGGCACCAGCGAGTGGCCGGGCACTCGGAGATGCGCGCGCTCCTCGTAGAACCGCTGGAACGCCTCGCGGAGCTCGTTCGTCGTCATCGTCACGGCGAACAGTGTAGGCGTGTGGCAGTTCGGCTCAGGTCAGGCGGCGCGATCGGGATCCGCGAGCTCGTCGACCTCGATCGCGTCGCGAATCTTCTCGAGCGCGCGCCGGATCAGGCGCGAAACGTGCATCTGCGAGATCCCGACCTGCTTGGCGATCTCCGATTGCGTGAGGCCCTCGAAGAACCGCAGCTGCAGGATCATCCGCTCACGGTCGTCGAGCGCCTTGAATCCCGGCGCCAGCAGCGCGCGATCCTCGGAGACCGCGTACTCGGGTTCGATGTCACCAAGCGACTCCAGCGGGTCGAGCTCCTCGCCGTCCTCCGTCGTGCCACCCGACGAAAGGGAGACGGTCGTGTAGGCGCGCGCGGACTCGAGCGCTTCGAGCACCGCTTCTTCATCGACTCCCGCGCCTTTCGCAAGCTCTGGGATCGTCGGCGAGCGGCCGTACTCCACGGTCAGCTCCTCGACGAGCTTGGACAGCCGGACGTTCAGCTCCTGCAGGCCCCGCGGCACCCGAACCGCCCAGCCGCGATCGCGGAAATGGCGCTTGATCTCGCCGATGATGTTCGGGGTCGCGTACGTGGTCAGCTCGACGCCGCGCTCGAGGTCGAAGCGGTCGATCGCCTTGATCAGGCCGATCGACCCGATCTGCACCAGGTCGTCGAACTGTTCGCCGCGATAGCTGTAGCGCCGTGCTAGGGAACGGACGAGCGAGAGGTATTGCTCGATCAGCTGCTCGCGGGCCTTGAGATCCCCTTGCTCGTGGTAGCGGCGGAGCAGCTCCTTGTCGTTCTCACCCAAGCGCGACCTGTTTCGTCAAGCGGACCGCGTGACCGTCGACGTGGATTTCGTCCACGGTCGACTCGAGCACGCGCCGGATCCCGAGCTCGTCGTCGACGCCTCGGTCGACGGCGTCGAGGACTTTCCCTTCGAGTGGTCCGACAACGATCTCGAGCGCGTCGTCGCGAATCGTCATCCGCATCGTCACCGGCTCCGCGATCGTCGTCCCAGGACGTCCGATCAGCGCAGTCAGGGCAAGCTGGAGGTTCTCGAGGTTCTCGAGAGTCAGGTTGAGCCGCGTCGCGAGCCCGCCGAGTACGAGGTGCGCGACGCTTTGGAAGTCAGGCTCACGCGGCAGCGTGAGCGTGATCTCGTCAGCCATCCGTCGGCTTCAGCTCGTCTTCGAGGTCGCGCTCGCGCCGCGCTGCGGCTGCCTTCCCCTCGTCGACGGCATCGCGCCAGCTTCGCTCTGTCTTGAGCGACGACCAGCCGTGCGACACACCGGCTGAGAGGCCTGCGAGCTTCTGCACCGGGCGCTTGACCGCGAAGCTGACCGTTCGCACCGCCTCGTCGACCGCCGCGACCGCGTCGACGGCGCTCGTTGTCGCGGTGTCCACCTTGTCGAGCTGCGCGTTGACGCGATCGACCGAGCCTCCGACCTTGTTGATCACCGGCAGGACCTCCTTCTCGGCGCCCTTGATGAACGACGAGAGCCGGTCGAACGTCACGGCCAGGCGAAGGAACGCCCAACCGACCCCGACGCCAACGGCGATCAGGAAGATCGCGAGCGCGAGGTGGGCGAGGTCGCCGTAGCTGAATGCGAGCATCGCCACCAGACTAGATAACCGCAGCGGACGTGATCAAACCTGACCCGACGACGACGTCGCCGTCGTAGAGCACGGCGGCCTGCCCGAGCGCGACCCCGTAGGCCGGTTCGTCGAGCTGCAGGCGGAAGCCTCGCGACGTCGTCTCAGTGCTCGCGCCGACGGCCGGGGAGCGGTAGCGGAGCTTCGCCGACACCCGTCCGACCGGCACATAGAGCCGTCCGCGCGCCGATACCCGCCTCCGTGCGAGCGCCTCGCGTGGGCCGGCCACGACCGTGTTCGTCCGCGGCTCGGTACGAATGGCGTAGAGCGGCGCTGCGGCGGCGACGCCGAGCCCACGCCGCTGGCCCGGCGTGAACCGCCAGAAGCCGTCGTGCTCCCCGATCGTCGCTCCCTGCTCGTCGACGATCGCGCCGCTCGCCTGCGGCAGCCCCTGCCTGCCGAGGAACGCCCGGTAGTCGTCACCGGCGAGGAAACAGGCTTCCTGGCTCTCGGCGCGCTCGGCTGCCGCGAGCCCCGCGGCCCGCGCCTCGCGACGGGTCTGCTCCTTCGACTGCTCGCCGAGCGGGAACCAGATCCGGTCCAGGAAGCGTGGGTCGAGACGAGCGAGCATGTAGCTCTGATCCTTGACGGGGTCGGTTGCACGGCGGAGCAGGAACCGTCCGTCCCGTTCCACGATCCGGGCGTAGTGGCCTGTCGCGAGCTTCGATGCGCCGATCCGCTTCGCGAACGCGAGCAACTCTGCGAAGCGGAAGCCGCCGTTGCACGCGATACACGGGTTCGGGGTCTCCCCGCGGGCATAGCCGCGAACGAACGGCGTGACGACGGCGCGGCGGAACGCCTCGCGCAGGTCGAGCGTGACGTGCGGCAGTCCGCGGGCATGGCACGCGTCGCGGGCGGCGATCACCGCCGAAGGCGAGCAGCACGCTCGCTCCGAGTCGGCACCGTTCGGGTCGAGCCACAGCCGAAGCGTCACGCCAACGGCCTCGGTCCCGGCCTTGAGCAGCGCGACGGCGCTGTCGACGCCGCCGCTCATCGCCACGGCGACGCGATCCGCGCTGCGGGGCGCCGAGATCGCGGGAGCGAGGGCGTTCGCAAGCGCGTCGGCCGGAAGCGTCTCACCGCCGACGGCGGCCGCCTCGAGCAGCGAGAGGCCGCGAAGATCCTCCGCCAGACCGGGCGCGTCGGCCTCGACGATCCGCTGCCCGTCGACGCGCAGGCGCACCGCGGCCCAGTCGGGCCCGCGTGCCGAATCGCCGAAGAGGTCGAGCATCAGGCCAGGGTACTGCCGAAATACGTGAGGGGAGCCGAAGCTCCCCTCACCGTGCTCCGACGACGCCGAATTGGCCACGCCCCGTGTGAACCTGGACAAGCCAGGTGGGTGCCGTGCGAGGCGTCAGGCTGAATCCCCTAGCCTCGACCCGGGCTCCCTTTCACATGGTGTTGGTTCTACATGGATGCGCAGCACACGAACGACGTCGAGCACTCGGACGGATGGTACTGAGAGTTCGAACCGTGCTGACGCTCGTCGATCAGGCGCTCGACGAAGGCGGTGACCGTGACGGCTCGTTCGTCGCGGTGGATCTCGCTGTAGGCGAGCCGGGAGTGGTCATCGACGAGGGAGTGCACCCACTCGTAGCCGACACGCATCCGCTTCTCGGCGCCGCTGCGGTGGCGGTCACCTGTAACTGCGTGACCTGGCCGGCTGAGACGGACGAAGCGCTTCGTGTCGATGTGAAGCAGGTCACCGGGACAGGGCCACTCATACCGGCATGGCTGCTCACGCGGCTGCCGGGGCGGCCGGGAGATCCCCGCCCGCTTGAGCGTCCTCCAGACGGTCGCGTGTGGATGGCCGACCTCGCCGGCGATCAGCCTCGGACCCCAATTCGAGCGGCGCCTGGCCGCGCAGATCCGCTGCTGCTCGATCGCAGACAAGAGCCGTGGACTGTGGAGGGGACGCGAAGAGCGATCCTCGAGACAGGCAAGTGAACCACGCTGCCCGGGCGGCGTCTCCGACCAGCCCCGCCACCACTTGCAAGCGGTCGTCGGTGAGACGCCCCGACGTCTCGCCGCCTCCCGACACGAACAACCGGACTCGACGTCGGCGACCAAAGCACGACGACCAGCAAGTCCGAGACGAGCGTTACGGTGAAGCCCCATGCGGGTCCTCCTTCGACTGTGAGCCTTCGCAGACCCACAGCCTCGAAGGAGACCCGGATGACCTACTCAGCCGTCCACAACGTATCGAGGCACATCACCTATGCCCGGGCGTAGGACCACGTGACCGTCTGTACGCCGCGTAGTCCGAGCCGGCGGGCAAGTGCATCGGTCAGGTCGAACTGCCGCCCGGCGCTGTACGGGCCGCGGTCGACGACCTGGGTGAGCACGGTCGTGCCGTTGTAGGTGACGAAGATCCTTGCTCCGCAAGGCAGTGTCGGGTGAGCGACGCCAATCGTGTCTGCGCGCAGGATGGCCCCGCAGGCTGTCCGCCGACCGAAAACCGCCGGGCCGCTCGAACCGGCGAGCGCCCGATACGAGCCTTCGGGCTGCGGCGTCGTGTCGATCTGGCTCCGTGTGCGCTCCGTAACGGCGAGCGCGGCGATGACCGCGAGCAGCGCGATCGCCGCAAGCGTGAGCTCGCGCAGAGCGATGGTCGGCCTCATGAGTCCGTCGCGTGGCCGGGCATCGCGCGAGGCCCGGCGGGCCGTGCGGGTACCTGAGCGGTTCCGGGCTCTTCCTCGCGCCGGCGCGAGAACCTCCGCTTCGGCGGTGGGTCGCCAAGCGGGTCGAGCGTGTAGCGCGCCAGTATCCGGGGCGTGCCGTCATCGATCCGAAGCGGCGGCAAAACCACCGGCTCGGGTTGCGGCGAAGGCAGCTGCACCGGAGCCGGCTCTAGTTCCGGTTCAACCGCCGCATCGGGGTCGGAGTCGGCCTCTAGCCGAGGCGGCGCCTCGGGGCCGGCAGCGGGCCACTCGCCGAGCACCTCGGCGCGGAGGGCTGCCGACGCGATCCAGGTCGGCGCCTCGTCGCGTTGGGTACCCGGATACCCGACGTTCACCTGCTCGAGCGCCTGGGCGGGCGGCAGGCTGACGCGGGGGACGTAGTACCGCGGCGGCAGGCCGCTGCCGTAATGGGGCTCGCCGCGCCAGGCCGCCCACTCGAGCGCGGCGACGATCACCCAACCGAGCGCCATCACCCCGATGATCACGATCGCCCTGACTTCGGCGAGCGTCAGGCCGACCGCCAGCGCGACGAGGAAGAGAACCTCGAACGCAAAGCGCGAACCGCGGCGATCGACCATCCCGACCCTTTCGACTAGTCAGTGCGTTGACCCTGCCCGGGCACGGGCAGCGCTTGCACGCCGAGCTCGGCGAGCACGGCGGCGGGGATCGGCGTCGGAGCCCCGGTCAGGGGATCTGCGCCGCTCGAGACTTTCGGGAACGCGATCACTTGCCGGATGTCGGGCTCGCCCGCCATCAGGGCGACGAACCGGTCGATCCCCATCGCGAACCCGCCGTGCGGAGGCGCACCCATCCCAAGCGCGTCCAGCAGGAAGCCGAACTTCGCCTGTGCCTCGTCGGCTGCGATCCCCATCGTGCGGAACACCTTTTGCTGCAACTCGACGTCGTGGATCCGGATCGAGCCGGATCCCATCTCCCAGCCGTTCCAGACCAGGTCGTAGTGCTGCCCGCGGACCGCGCTCGGGTCCAGCTCGTCCCACTCCTCGTCTCCTCGCATCGGCGCGGTGAACGGGTGGTGCAAGAACGTCCAGCCGCCAGAGTCGTCCCGCTCGAAGAGCGGAAAGTCGAGCACCCAGTGGAATGCGTCGCCGGCGTTCTCGGTCAGCCCGAGCTCGCGGCCGAGATGGACGCGGAGCCCGCCGAGCACACGCGCGACCGCGTCTTGCTCGCCCGCCCCGAACAGGACGGTCGAGCCCGGCGGAGCCGAGAAGGCGGCTAGCTCCGCCTCGGAGAGGAACTTGGCGATCGGCGACCGAACCTCGCCGTGCTCGTCGACGACGATGTAGGCGAGGCCCTTCGCACCCCACTCCTTGGCGATCTCCTCGAGGCGGCCGAGCTCGGCGCGCGAGAAGGCTTTCGGCGCGACGAGGTAGCGCACGCACGGCGAACCGGCGAAGACGCCGAAGCCCGACGAGCGCGTCAGCTCGGTTGCATCCTGGATCTCGACGCCGTAGCGGAGGTCCGGCTTGTCGGTGCCGAACCGGAGCATCACGTCGTCGTAGGCAAGGCGCTCGAACGGCCGGGTCGGGGCTTCGCGACCGAGCGCCACGAACGACGCGACCACGGCAGCCTCGAGCACATCGAGCACGTCCTCCCGCTCGGCGAAGGCGAGCTCGAGGTCGAGCTGCCGGAACTCGGACTGCCGGTCGGCACGGAAATCCTCGTCCCGCCAGCACGTGGCGATCTGGTAGTAGCGATCGATCCCGCCGACCATGCAGAGCTGCTTGAAGAGCTGCGGCGACTGCGCGAGCGCGAAGAACTTGCCGGGCTGAAGGCGAACCGGCACGAGAAAGTCGCGGGCCCCCTCAGGCGTGCCGCGCGTCATGCTCGGCGTCCATACGTCTATGAAGCCCAGCTCGTCCATGGTCCGGCGGATCGCCGCGATCACCGTGTGCGAGAGCCGGAAGTTCGATTGCATCCGCTCACGGCGCATGTCGAGCCATCGGTAGCGAAGGCGTAGCGTCTCGTCGACGTTCTCCTCGTTCAGCTGGAACGGGAGCGGCGTCGAGCGCGAGAGGATCTCGACCGTGTCGACCTGGATCTCGACCTCTCCGGTCGGAAGCGTCGGGTTGACCGCCTCGGGCGCTCGGGCGACCACCTCGCCTTCGGCCCGCAGCACGAATTCGTTGCGGATCTCGTGTGCGACCCCGGCGGCTTCGGCAGCCCGCTCGGGGTTGATCACGAGCTGGAGCTTCCCGGTGTGATCGCGGAGATCGACAAACACGAGCCCGCCGTGATCGCGGCGGGTGTCGACCCAGCCGGCGACGGTCACCCGTTCGCCGATCCTGCTCGCGCGCAGGTCACCGCAATACAGATCCCTCCAGGCCATCAGGCGCTGAGCCTAGCGACGACCTCCGCGAGCGTTGCTTGTTCGTCGGGGCGGCCCTCCCGGCGGATCGTCGCCGCGTCGGCGGCCACGACCACCACCGCGCGCGCACCGGTTCGTCCGGCCTGCGTGAGCTGGCCCTTGACCGAGCGGCCGGCGTAGTCGAGGTCGGCCGCCTGTCCCGCACGACGAAGCTCGGCGAGCACGGGCAGGACGCGCAGGCGATCGGCCTCGTCGCCGACGACGAAGAAGACATCGAGCGGCTCCGGCGTCGCAGTGATCCCCTCGTTCTCGAGCGCGAGCAGAAGTCGTTCGAGCCCCGCTCCGAAACCGATCCCGGGTGTCGGCGGCCCGCCGATCATCTCGACGAGACCGTCGTACCGGCCGCCGCCGCAGATCGTCGAGTTGGCGTTCTCGTCGGGTCCGACGAACTCGAACGTCGTGCGCGAGTAATAGTCGAGGCCGCGCACCAAGGTCGGATCGAGCGTGTACGGCACCCCGTAAACGTCGAGCGCGCGCTGAACCTGGTCGAAATGCGACCGGCACTCCGCGCACAGCGACTCACCGATCTTCGGTGCGTCCTCGAGTGCAGCTCGAACGCTCGGAGTCTTGACGTCGAAGACCTGCAGCGGGCTCGTCGCCCGCTTGTGCTGAGCATCTTCGTCGAGCGCCTCGGCGTGGGCGTCGAGCCACGCGTTCAGCTTCTCGACGTAATGCGGGCGGCAGTTCGCGTCCCCGATCGAGTTCAGCTGCAACTCCCACTTGGTCACTCCGAGGCGGCGAAGCAACTCGTGGTAGAGCTGGATGATCTCCGCGTCGATCGCCGGGTCGGCAGAGCCGATCGCCTCGACCGACAGCTGGTAATGCTCGCGGTAGCGCCCCCGACCCGGTGCGCCGTAGCGATACATCGGCGCGATCGTGTACGCCTTGACCGGCTGCGGGTCCCGGTGCAATCCGTGCTCGACGTAGGCGCGGGCGATCGGCGCGGTGCCTTCGGGACGGAGCGTCAGCGACCGGTCGCTCCGGTCGCTGAAGGTGTACATCTCCTTGTGCACAACGTCGGAGGCCTCCCCCGAGGTACGCGCGAAGAGCGCCGTGTCCTCGATCCCCGGCGTCTGGATGCGCCGCCAGCCATAGAGCGCGGTCACGTCCTGCATCACCTGCACCAGGTGCCACCACGCGGCGTCGCGCGGCAGGACGTCGTGCGTGCCGCGAGGAGCCTGGAAGCGGACGCTCACGTGGTCGGCTCGGCCCGCAGCTCGCGGAGAAACGGATTCGTTTGCAGCTCTCTGCCGAGCGTCGTCGCAGGGCCGTGGCCCGGGTAGACGACGGTGTCCAGCGGGAACCGGTCGAGCAATGCACGGACCGAAGCCGACCAGCGTGTCCCAGTCACCCCCCTCGAGATCGACACGGCCGACCGACCCGGCGAAGAGCAGGTCGCCGGAGAACAGCTCGCCGTCGTGGTGGAAGGCGACATGGCCGGCTGAGTGACCGGGCACGTCGATCACCTCGAACGTGATTCCGGCGACCGTCACCTCGTCGCCGCCGGTGATCGTATGGGCCGGATCGTGTGCCGCAACACGCAGGCCGCCGCGAGTCTGGCCCGAGCGCAGCGCCGCGACCTCACCTGCCGGCGCCCAGACCTCGATCCCGGCTCCGTCCGCCAGTGCGGCGACGCCGCCGATGTGGTCGACGTCGGTGTGGGTGACCAGGATCCCGGCAGCGCGGGCGCCCATTCCTGCGAGGTCGAGCCGGAGCGAGGTCGGGTCGTCGCCGGGGTCGATCACGGCCGCTTCGGGAGCCCCGCGCTCGGGCCGCACCACGTAGCAATTGGAGCGGAATGGACCGAGCACGAAGGGGTCGACGGCGAGCGGCATCGGCAAGCGTTTGAGTGTAGCCTGGCGCCGAAACGGCTTTTCCCTCCCCATGCAGACCTGGGACCTCCTCTCCGTTCACGCACCCGACGGCACGCGCGACCCGCTCGTCCTCCACTCCGACGACGGCGCACGCGCAGTGCTGATCGTGCTCACGCCCGGCCAGTCGCTCGGCGACCACCAGGTGAAGGAGAACGCATGGCTGACGGTGCTCGACGGCAGCATCGAGATCACCGCCGGCGCTGAATCGATCACTGCGGGCCGCGGCATGACTGCCCGCTTCGAGCCCGACGAGCGACACGCGATCCGCAGCGCCGACGGCGCGCGTGTCCTGATGTTGCTCGCACCATGGCCTGGAGCCGGGCACTTCCGCGGCGGCGGCGGCGCCTGAATTAGGTCTTGCCGTTGGCGCGCTCGAGCCGGCGCAGGTACGCGCGATACGCGGTGCGGTCGACGAAGTACGTCAGCGGGATAAACGCCGCCGCGTAGAAGACACCCCACGCGAGCCGGATGCCGATCGGCGCGTTCTTGAACAGGAAGATGAACGCGAGCAGCATCAGCGCGCCCATGACGCCG
This sequence comes from uncultured Actinomycetes bacterium, assembly GCA_963847845.1. Lineage (GTDB taxonomy): Bacteria > Actinomycetota > Thermoleophilia > Gaiellales > Gaiellaceae > PALSA-600. The sequence continues at coordinate 789,116 of CAWKBI010000001.1, read as the reverse complement.
CCGCGGCGTAGCGCCCGCTCCCACGAGGGTTGCGGTGGCTGGCGCAGCGTCTTGCCACTGCGCGAGGTCTTGCCGCGCGAGGTCTTGCCGCGCGCGGGCTTTGCGACCGCGGCGCGCTGCTTGTCCTTCGTCTCCCGCTCGGCGCGGCGCTCCTCGGGATCGAGCGGAACCTCGTTTCCTTCTCCGTCCACGAGCACGAGGTCGTACTCGTGGCGGAAGTTCTTCGCGCGCCGGCGGCGCTGTTTCTTGGATGGCATGCGCGGTTCCAGATTAGCGCTGGGTTCCAGATTAGCGCTGACTTCCCGTTCAGCGCCGGTACGCGATCTCTCCGTCCTTGATGACAGCGCTGACGATCTCGCCGGCGAGGTGGTAGGCGAGGTAGCGCCAGTCCGGCGCATCGAGGAGGACGAGGTCGGCGGACAGGCCCGGTCCGATCCTCCCAGCGCGGTCCGCGGCGCCGACGACGTGGGCTGCGTTCACGGTCACGGCCGACAGCGCCTCCTCGGGCGAGAGATGGAGTTGCGTGCACGCGAGCGAGCAGACGAACGGCAGACTCGTCGTAAAGGCGCTGCCGGGGTTGAAGTCGGTCGCGAGCGCGATCGCGGCTCCTGCATCGACGAGAGCGCGGGCGGGCGGCATCGGCCGGTCAAGGAAGAGCGCGCTCGCCGGCAAGAGCACACCAGCGACGGCGCTCGCGGCCAGCGCGGCGACCCCGGCCGCTCCCGTCGCCTCGAGATGGTCGACCGAGCGCGCGCCCAACTGGATCGCGAGCGGGATCGCTCCCGATTCGGTGAACTGGTCGCCGTGCAGCCGGAGCGCGAGGCCGGCCGCACGACACGCCTCGAGAAATCGACGCGCTTGCACCGCGTCGAAGGAACCCCGTTCGAGGAACACATCCGCGGCGTCGGCAAGCCGGGCAGCCTCGGGCAAGACCTCGGCGAGCGCAAAGTCGAGATACGCGCCGGCATCGCCAAACTCCGGCGGCACCGCGTGGGCGCCGAGCCACGTCGGCGAGCCTCCCGCTTCGCGCACCGCTCGCAATGAGGCGAGCTCCGTCTCCCGGTCGAGTCCGTACCCGGACTTCCCCTCCCAGGTCGTCGTTCCGTGCCCGAGCAGCCATTCGCGGTGCCGCGCGACCCGGTCTCGTAGGCCGTCGTCGCCGAGCGCGCGCGTGGCGCTCACGGTCGAGAGAATGCCGCCCCCGGCCGCGTGCAGCTCCTCGTAGCTCGCGCCCGCCGCGCGGAGCGAGAACTCGTTGACTCGATCGCCGCCCCAGGCGGGATGCGTGTGGCAGTCGACGAGCCCGGGCACCGCACAGAGCCCCGAGGCATCGAGCTCCTCGACGCCGTCGACGTTGCCCACGAGCGATGTGAGGTCGCGCATGCGCCCGACCGTCTCGATCCGCGCGCCGTCGCAGAGCACGAACGCGTCTTCGAGCACATCGACCGCTTGGAGCTCGCGCCCACGGCGCGGCGTCCCGCCGCCGGCAGTGGGCGTCGCCAGTTGGACGAGGTCGCGAACGAGGAGCCGCGCCACGAAGCCCTACGCGGTCGCGTCGAACATCGGCGTGCTGAGACCGTGCTCGCGTGCGGCCGACTCGGCCTCGTCGTAGCCCGCATCGAGGTGCCGAACGACACCCATCCCGGGGTCCGAGGTGAGTACACGCTCCAGCCGTTCGGCAGCGGCGTCGGTGCCATCGGCGACGACGACCATGCCGGCGTGGATCGAGTTGCCGATCCCGACCCCGCCCCCATGATGGACGCTGACCCAGGTGGCCCCTGCTGCCACGTTGACGAGCGCATTCAGGATCGGCCAGTCGGCGATCGCGTCGGAGCCGTCGCGCATCGCCTCAGTCTCGCGATACGGCGAGGCGACCGAGCCGGCGTCGAGGTGGTCGCGGCCGATCACGATCGGCGCCTTGACCGCACCGATACGGACGAGCTCGTTGATCGCGAGCCCGGCACGTGCCCGGTCGCCGAAGCCGAGCCAGCAGATCCGCGCCGGCAGACCCTGGAAGGCGACCCGGCCCGGCGCCAGCTCGAGCCAGCGCTGCAGCAGCTCGTCGTCGGGAAACAGCTTCCGCAGCGCCTCGTCGATCACGGTGATGTCGGCCGGGTCCCCGGACAGCGCGGCCCAGCGAAACGGCCCGATCCCACGACAGAAGAGCGGCCGGATATAGGCCGGGACGAAGCCCGGGTATGAGAAGGCCTCCGTTACGCCTGCTTCGAGGGCCTCACCTCGCAGGTTGTTGCCATAATCGAAAACGTAGCTGCCGGCCCGGACGTAGTCGAGTAGACCCTCGACGTGCACGGCGATCGACGCGCGGGCACGACGTAGATACTCGTCCGGATCGGACTCGCGCAGAACAGACGCCTCGTCGACCGACAAACCCTGCGGCACGTAGCCGGTCAGGGGGTCGTGGGCAGCGGTCTGATCCGTGACGAGGTCGAACTGCTCGCCGCGCCTCGCGAGCTCCGGCACCAAGTCGGCCGCGTTCCCGAGCACGCCCACCGAAAGCGGACGTCCCTCCTGCGCGGCGGCCCTGATTCGCGCCAGGGCGTCATCGAGCGAGTCCGCAGCTTCGTCGAGGTACCGCGTCTCGATCCTTCGCTCGATCCGGGTCGGATCCACCTCGATGCACAGACACACACCGCCGGCCATCGTCGCCGCGAGCGGCTGCGCGCCGCCCATCCCACCGAGGCCGGCTGTCAGCACGGTCCGCCCGGCGAGCGACGACGTGCCGAAGTGTTTCTGGGCTGCGGCCGCGAACGTCTGATAGGTGCCCTGGAGGATTCCCTGCGAGCCGATGTAGATCCACGACCCCGCCGTCATCTGGCCGAACATCGTCAACCCTTCCGCCTCGAGCCGCCGAAACTCGTCCCACGTCGCCCACTTCGGGACGAGCAGCGAGTTCGCGATCAGGACGCGGGGAGCGTTGACCGTCGTCCGGAAGACGGCAACAGGCTTGCCGGACTGGACGAGCAGCGTCTCGTCGTCGCGCAGCTCGAGCAGCGCCTTGACGATCGCCTTCAGCGCCTCGTGCGAGCGAGCTGCACGTCCCGAGCCGCCGTAGACGACGAGATCCTCCGGGCGCTCGGCGACCTCTGCGTCGAGATTGTTCAGCAGCATGCGGAGAGGAGCCTCCGTCGACCACGAACGCGCGTTCAGGTCGTTTCCGTGCGGCGCTTTGATCGTGCGCAGGTCGCCGCAGAGCGCCTCGACCGACGCGTCTAGCGACGTCGCGACGCTCAACTCTCGCCTTCGGCACGGCGCGCCGCGGCTTCGGCCCGCGCCCGGATCCGGAAGCGGTACATCGTCCAGAGCGAGGCCACGACGAAGAACAGCGCGGCAACGGCTGCCGCCTTGCCGAGCGACCCGCCGGTCGCCCAGGCGATGATCACGATCACGAGCGAGAGCCCGCCGTAGACCAACAGGGTGTCGCGGTACGGGTTCTTCGGCGGCGGCACGTTCGGAATCCCGCCCCACTGCAGCTTCTTGCTCATACCTGCTCCAGCGCCGGCAAAGCCGGCACCTGCGCTCCCTGATCGCCTCCGTCAAGCCTACGGCTCAATCCCCGCTCCAGCGCCGGCAAAGCCGGCACCTGCGCTCCCTGATCGCCTCCGTCAAGCCTACGGCTCAATCCCCGCTCCAGCGCCGGCAAAGCCGGCACCTGCGCTCCCTGATCGCCTCCGTCAAGCCTACGGCTCAATCCCCGCTCCAGCGCCGGCAAAGCCGGCACCTGCGCTCCCTGATCGCCTCCGTCAAGCCTACGGCTCAATCCCCGCTCCAGCGCCGGCAAAGCCGGCACCTGCGCTCCCTGATCGCCTCCGTCAAGCCTACGGCTCAATCGAGCTCCCCCACTTCGGTTTCGACAGCGGCCAGAAGGGAGCCGTCGCGAATCGATCCTGCGACGGCCTCGATATCGGCGCCGAGCGGCCGGTCGTCGCGCAGCCGCTCGGAGAGCGTCCGCACATGATCGTGGGTTGCACGTGCGCCGGGGCCGGGTTCGAGCGGCGCGAGAAATTCGACGGCCTGCGAGGCTGCGAGCAACTCGATCGCGAGCGAATGCTCGGCGTTCGCGATCACCTGCCACGCCTTCAGGCCGGAAGCGTTGCCCATCGACACGTGATCCTCCTGCCCTGCGCTCGTCGGGATCGAATCCACCGACGCAGGGTGACACAGAGATTTGTTCTCCGAGACGAGTGATGCAGACACGTACTGCGCGATCATGAACCCGGAGTTGAGCCCGCCGTCGGTCGTCAGGAACGCGGGCAACCCGTCGTTCAGGTTCGGGTTGACGAGGCGCTCGACCCTCCGCTCGGAGATGCTCGCGAGCTCGGCGACCGCCATCGCGAGCGCGTCGAGCGCGAAGGCGAGCGGCTGCCCGTGGAAGTTTCCGGCCGAGACGAGGATGCCCTCGTCGACGAGCACGAGCGGGTTGTCGGTGGCCGCGTTCAGTTCGGTGCCGACGGTGTACTCGACGTAGTCGAGCAGGTCTCTGGACGCCCCGTGCACCTGCGGAGCGCAGCGGAGCGAGTACGCGTCCTGAACCTTGTCGCACCAGCGGTGGGACTCGATGATCGCCGAGCCGTCGAGCAGCCGCATCACGTTCGCCGCTGCCAGTCCCTGGCCGCGCAGCGGTCGAAGCGCCTGGATCTGCGGGAGGAACGAGTTTCGCGAGCCCTGCAGCGCCTCGAGCGAGAGTGCGCACGCGCAGTCGGCCGCCTGGGCGAGCCGCTTCGCGCGAACGAGCCCGAGCGCTCCCTGCGCGGCCATGAACTGCGTGCCGTTGATCAGAGACAGACCTTCCTTCGCGACCAGCCGGATCGGCTCCAGCCCCGCGCTCCGAAGCGCCTTGTCGCCAGAGAGCAGCTCGCCGTTGTGCCACGCCGATCCCTCGCCGACGAGCGGCAAGGCGAGATGCGCGAGCGGCGCGAGATCGCCGGAGGCGCCTACCGAGCCGCGTGCCGGCACCCGGGGCAGGACGCCACGGTTCAAGCAGTCGAGCAGCAGCTCGACGGTCTCGACCCGGGCGCCTGAATTGCCCTTCGCGAGAGCGTTCGCGCGCAGCAGCATCGCGGCACGAACCACCTCGTCGGGATAGGGGTCGCCGACGCCGCACGCGTGCGACCGGAGGAGACGCAACTGCAGCTCCTCGGTCTGGTCTTCCGGGATCTGCTTCGAGACGAACCGGCCAAAGCCGGTGTTGACGCCGTAGGTGTGCTCGCTCGAGCCGTGCGAGACGCGCTCGACCACCGCCCGGGCCGCCTCCATCCGCCCACGCGCGCGGTCGGAAAGCGAGGTGTCGTCGCGCCGTTCGACGGCGACCGCCCACACCTCGGCGAGCGTCATGTCGTCGCCCGTCAGGACGCGCGTCGCGGTCACGTCGCGAGTTTAGAGGCGAAGCTCAAGCACGCGCGACGCGTCGAAGCCGGCGATGTCGAGCGCAGCGCCTGCCGCTGCCGCGGCGGCACCGGCGGGCATCAGCCCGACCAGCTCGGAGCCGGCGACCTCCACCCCCCGCGCCGCGGCCTCATTCCTGATCCGCGCCACGATCTCGTGCAAAGCTGCGGCTTCCCAGTCTTCGATGTTCATCGAGACCTGGGCCAGCCCGGCGCTCGGCAGCGCGAGCCCGAGCGCGCGCACGCCGGGGAAGCCGCCCCCGGTCTCGCGGATGACGGCTGCAATCGCACGCGCGGCCTCGACGCTCCCCCGCAGATTGACGTTGAAGGCGATCAGCGGGCGGCGTGCACCGACGATCACCCCCCCGCGGGCCGGGTCGAGCTGCGCCGGCCCGAAGTCGGGGGCGAGCTCACCGGCCTCGATCCGGCTCTGCAGGCCGTCGACACCCCCACGCCGGTAGTAGGCAGGCCCACGCTCCGGCGGAGCGTAAAGAAAGACCGGGAGACCGAGCTCGGCGCCGAGCCGAGCACCGACCGCGGAGGCGAGAACGCCAGCTCGTTCGAAGTCCTCCGGCTCGATCGGCACGATCGGCACCACGTCCGCGACACCGATCCGGGGATGGGCGCCCGCGTGGTGGCGGAGATCGATGCGATCGACCGCCACTCGTACCGCGGCGACGAGCGCATCCGCCACCTCAGCCTCGGCGCCGACGAGGGTGAAGACCGAACGGTTGTGATCCGGGTCTGAATGGACATCGAGCAGCCGGGCGTGGTCAGAGAGAGCAGCGGCGATCGCGGCGATCGTCGCCCGGTCCCGGCCCTCGCTGAAGTTCGGAACGGACTCGAGTAGGCGCACGTGACTACTTTAAGAGCGTTGAAGGAGTACTACGACAACCGCGCGGCCGAGTACGACGACTGGTATCTCGGCCGCGGGCTCTTCGCCGAGCGCGACCGGCCCGAGTGGGACGCCGAGGTCGCTCGGCTGACCGAGGTGGTCGCCGCTCTGCCCGCCGCGCGCACGCTCGACGTCGCGTGCGGGACAGGCTTTCTGACGCAGCACCTGCAGGGAGACGTCGTGGCCCTCGACCAAAGCCAGCGGATGCTCGAGCAGACGACCGTACGGGCCCCGCGCGTGACCGTGTTGCAAGGCGACGCGCTGTCGCTTCCCTTCCCCGCGTCAACCTTCGACCGCGTGTTCACGGGCCACTTCTATGGACATCTGCGCGAGGACGATCGCCGGCGGTTTGTCTCGGAGGCGTTGCGCGTCGCGCGGGAGCTCGTCGTCGTCGACTCTGCGCGGGCCGCCGTCGACCAGGACGAAGCAGTGCAGGAGCGCGTGTTGAACGACGGGTCGACGTGGGAGGTCTATAAGCGGTGGTTCACCGGGCCTGGCCTCGCCGACGAGCTCGGGACGGGCGACGTACTCCACGACGGCCGCTGGTTCGTCGTCGTGCGCTCCTCCGCGTGATGACGCGCTACCGCTCGCTGGCGTCGCTGCAACGCCACCAGGCCAGGTGCAGGGCGTGCGTCGCGGCTGGCCACCCGCTCGCGTCGCTACCGGTACTCGCACCGCTGCACGCGCAGCGTGCGTACCTGTTCGGGCAGGCGCCCGGCATCGTCGAGGGCGAGGAGCGACGGCCCTGGCGCGGACGCGCCGGGCGGACGCTTCGTCGCTGGCTCGAGCTCGACGAGGACGAGTTCTACGCCACCTTCTACTGCGCGTCTGTGACCCGCTGCTACCCCGGGCGGGTCGCGACCGGACGCGGCGACCGAACCCCGACCCGCGAGGAGCAAGACCTCTGTGAGACCTGGAGCGACCACGAGCTGCGCCTCCTCCGCCCACGACTGATCGTGACCGTCGGCGGTCTCGCGGCCGCGCGGATGCTCGGGGTCCGCACAGTCACGGAGTCCGTCGGTGTCCGCTACCCGCTCGGCGACGCCGTCGCGATCCCTTTGCCGCATCCGTCGGGCGCGAGCAGCTGGTTGAACGACCCGCGAAATCGGCAGCGAGTCGCCGACGCCGTCCAGCTGGTTCACGCCGAGCTCACCCGGCGCTGACCCCGGTACCCTTAACTATGTGAACGATCCGAACGAGCCGCGCTATCGCTCAACCTTTCTACGGCTCGTCGCCTTCCTGCGCCCGTACAAGGTCTCGCTGATCGTCTCGATCGTGCTCGCGATCGGCTCGCAGGGAGCGGCCCTGGCCGCGATCCTCCTGACCCGGAGCGTCGTCAGCGCCCTGCACGCCCACGAGCTGCACCGTCTGAAGTGGCTCGTCGCCTTCGTCGTACTGCTCGGCGTGGCGCGCGCGCTCATGATGTCGGGGCGGCGGCTGATCGCCGGTAAGCAGGCGCTTGCGGTCGAGCTCGACATGCGTCAGGCCGTCTACGCCAAGCTCGTGCGGCTCTCGTTCGGCTTCTACGATCGCCACCAGACCGGCCAGCTGATGAGCCGCGCAACCGTCGACCTGCAGGGTGTCCGCTTCTTCCTCGGCTACGGCCTTATCTTCTTCTTCCAGCACATCTTCACGATCATTGGGGTCGGGATCGTGGTCTTCGCCATCTCCTGGAAGCTGGCGCTGATCTCCGTCGCGATCGGGCCGCTGTTGATCGCGATCGCGTACCGCTACAGCCACGTGGCCCACCCACTGTTGCGCGACGTGCAGCAGAAAATGGCCGACGTTGCGACGGTCGCCGAGGAGAACATCGTCGGCGTTCACGTCGTCAAGTCGTTCGCACAGGAGAGCGCCGAGCAGGCGAAGTTCGAGCTCCGTTCCGAGCGCGTCTTCGTCCAGAGCGTCAAGGCGAACCGCCAGCGGGCCTTCTACGTCCCGCTGCTCAGCTTCCTGCCGCTACTCGCCCAGGCCGCGATCCTGCTCGTCGGCGGCCGGCTCGTAGCGCACGGCAAGCTCTCGCTCGGCGACTTCGTCGCGTTCAACCTCTTCCTGGCCATGCTCGTGATGCCGCTGCGGCAGCTTGGGATGTGGATCGGTCAGGCCCAGCGCGCAACCGCATCGGGCGAGCGCATCTTCCAGGTGATCGACGAGCCCGAAGAGATCAACGACACGGGCGACGCGCAGGCGCTGCAGCCAGGGCCGGGACGCGTGGTCTTCGAGAACGTCACCTTCGGCTACGACGCCGAACGGCCCGTCCTGCACGCAGTCGACCTGGAGCTCGAGCCCGGTCGGATCGTCGCGCTGATCGGCCACACCGGTTCCGGCAAGACCACGCTGGCGGCTCTCGTGCCGCGCTTCTACGACGTGCAGACGGGACGCGTGGCGATCGACGGCCAGGACGTGCGCACGGTCACCCTCTCCTCGCTCCGCCGGGAGATCGGCGTGATCGCTCAGGACCCCTTCCTCTTCTCTGCGTCCGTCCGCGAGAACATCGCTTTCGGACGGCCCGGGGCGACGGACGACGAGATCGAGCAGGCATCACGTCTCGCACAGGCGCACGAGTTCGTCGACGCGCTGCCGGAGGGTTACGACACCGTCGTCGGCGAGCGCGGCATCACCCTCTCCGGCGGGCAGCGGCAGCGGCTCGCGATCGCACGGGCGCTCGTCGTCGACCCGCGGATCCTGATCCTCGACGACGCGACCGCCTCGGTCGACGCAACGACCGAGGCGCGCATCCGTGACGGCCTGCGCGAGGCGATGCGCAATCGCACCACGATCATCATCGCGCACCGCCTTTCGACGATTGCCTTGGCGGACGAAATCGTCGTGCTCGACGACGGGCGGATCGCTGCACGCGGCAACCACGACGAGCTCGTCGACGCAAGCCCGGTTTACCGCGAGATCTACGAGCACGGCCTGCTCGAGCGCGTGCTCAGCGAGGAGGTCGCTTGAGGGTTCACCAGCCTGGCGGCCACCTGATGCGCGGTGGCCGTCCAACCGTCGAAGACTGGTCGTGGCAGCAGACGAAGCGCCGTCTCCGCGCGCTCTACCGCCTGGCGCGGCCGTACCGCGGCCGCACGCTGCTTGCGACGGTCTCGCTGCTGGGTGCGACCGCGGTCTCGCTCGCACCGCCGTATCTCGTCGGCCGCGCCGTCGACGAAGTCAGGCGTGGCGACACCCACCTGCTCGGCTGGCTCGTGGGCGCGTTCGTCTCCGCCGGTGTGCTCGGGATCGTCTTCAGTTACGCGCAGACCTACTTCACCGGCTGGACCGGCGAGCGAATGCTGGCGGATCTCCGTAACGACCTCTTTCGTCACCTGCAGCGCCTGTCGCTTGGCTTCTACGAGCGAAACCGCGCAGGGGTGATCATCAGCCGTCTGACGAACGACGTCGAGGCCCTCGACCAGCTGGTCACCGACGGCGTCAGCTCGCTGGTCCAGAACACGCTCACGCTCGTCGGCACGGCCGTTCTACTGTTCTTCCTGGACTGGCGTCTGGCGCTCGCCTCGATGACCGTGATGCCGCTGATGACGCTCGCGACGGCGTGGTTCAGGAAGCGCTCGGGCCGCGCCTACCGCTCGGTGCGCGAGACACTCGGTCTCGTCACCGCAACCTTGGCCGAGGACATCGCGGGCATGCGGGTGCTGCAATCGTTCACGCGCGAGGAGGCGGCGCAGGAGAACTTCCGACGAATCGCCGACGACTACCGCGTCTCCAACATGCGAACAGTCGTCCTGAGCGGCCTCTACTTCCCGTTCGTCGACTTCCTCTCGTCCGCGGCAACCGCCGTCGTGCTCGGTTACGGCGGCTGGCTGGCCTACCACGGTCAGGTCTCGATCGGGATCCTCGTGGCGTTCCTCGGGTACCTCTCGAACTTCTTCGATCCGGTTCAACAGCTGTCGCAGCTCTACAACACGTTCCTGTCGGCGGTCGCGGCACTCGACAAGATCACCGACGTGCTCGACGAGTCACCCGAGGTCGAGGATGAGCCAGGAGCTCACGAGCTCGACGAGATCGCGGGCAGAGTCGCCTTCGAGCACGTCCGCTTCGCCTACGGACGCGGGCCGGAGGTGCTGCACGGGGTCGAACTGGAGGTCCCGGCCGGCACGACGGTCGCGCTCGTCGGCCATACGGGCGCCGGCAAGTCGACGATCGCAAAGCTGCTCGCGCGCTTCTACGACCCGACCAACGGCCGCATCACGATCGACGGCACCGATTTGCGCTCGGTCACCCAGCGCTCCCTGCGCCACCAGCTCGGGATCGTGCCGCAGGAAGGCTTCCTGTTCGCAGGCACCGTCGCCGAGAACATCGCATTTGGCCGCCCCGGAGCGACCCCCGACCAGATCGTCGACGCGGCGCGCGCCGTCGGTGCCGACGAGTTCATCGACCGGCTCGAAGGTGGCTTCGACACGCAACTCGGCGAGCGCGGCTCACGCCTGTCCCTCGGCCAGCGCCAGTTGATCGCCTTCGCCCGCGCGCTCCTCGCCGACCCGCGGATCCTGATCCTCGACGAAGCGACGAGTTCGGTCGACATCGGGACCGAGCGGAAGATCGAGCGCGCGCTCCGCACGCTCCTCGAAGGCCGGACGGCGTTCATCATCGCGCACCGGCTCTCGACCATCCGCGACGCGGACCTGATTGTCGTGCTCGAGCACGGCGTGATCGTCGAGCAGGGAACACACGACGAGTTGCTCGCGGTGCGCGGCCTCTACATGTCGCTGTACGGCGACTGGGCTGCCGATGTTGCCTAAGAGCCGACCTGGCTTGGACGACCCGGGCTACTTGGCCGGCACGACGACGGAGCCGACGACCTTGTCATGCCAGGTCTGTTTCTCGCCGTCCCAGATCATCCACAGGTAACCGAGTAGCAGGACGACGCCCGAGACGATCGACATCAGGGTCCGGCCGAGCGCGCGCCCGTAGCCGATCGGGGCACCCGAGCCGTCACGGAAGTCGACGACGCGAATCGACATCACGGCATCGCCCGGGGTCTGACCGGTCTTGCCGTGGAAGTAGGTGTAGTAGCCGAGCGTGATCACGAGCCCGATTCCCTCGCCTCCGGCCGTGCCGAGGATCGCGCGGAGGATCCCGGAGACGACTCCGAGGGCGATCCCGTCGATCAGAGCCGCGGCAAACCGGCGCCAGAAGCCCGAGCGTTCGCTCGTAAGCGCCGAAGAGCTGGTCTGATCGATCATCCGGCCGCATCTTGGCAGGAAGTTCGCACGATGTCGCCCCCGCGCTGGCGGATCACTCTTTCGAGTTCACCCTTCCCGGGGATGGCGGCCGGACGACGGGTGCCCGACAACGTGAGGACCAACCGTTAACAAGCGGAGAAATGCGGTAGCCGCCGGATCCCGGGGAGAGACTCGACATGCGCAATCCAATTCCACGATTCAGCAGGACACGCGACGAGAGCGGGCAGGTCATCGTCTTCGTCGTACTCGCCTTCGTGGTCCTCGTCGGGATGGTCGGAATCACCATCGACATCGGCTACGCGTACAAGACTCAGCGCGACCTCCAGTCAGCCGCCGACGCCGCTGCGCTCGCGGGCGCGCAGGAGCTTCCGGACGTCACCGCCGCGACCGCAATGGCAACCCAGTACGGCGCCTCGAGTAGCGGCGGCAACAAAATCTGGAAGGTGCCCGTTACCGAGAACGTCACGACCAGCTGCGTCACGTCGATTCCCGGCTGCAACCCGGTGAACACCGTCGCCGTCAACGAAACCGCGAACGTTCCGACGTTCTTCGCGAAGGTCTTCGGGCTCAGCTCCTTCACCGTGCACGTGAAAGCGACGGCCTGTTCGCCATGTGGCTCGAAACCAGTGGACGTGATGCTGGTCCTCGACCGCACGGGATCGATGTGCCAGGACTCGAGCGGCGCGAACGATCCTGCGTGCACCGACCTGAACAACGCGAAGGCCGGGATCAAGACCTTCCTGTCGAACTTCGACCCGAACATCGCGTGGGTCGGGCTTGCCGTTCTGCCTCCGGCGACGAGCGTCACAAATCGCTGCGCCGCACCCGTCACCGGGAACTACAACTCGCTCTCGGCGGCGTACACGATCGTCCCAATGTCGAACGACTACAAGAACGCGGACGGCTCACTCAACAACTCCTCGAACTTCATCTCGACGCTCAATTGCGTCCAGGGCGCGGGCAACACCGCTTATGCGAACGCGATCGAGGCCGCGCAAGCCGAGCTCGACAAGGACGGTCGCCCGAAAGTCCCGGACGTGATCGTCTTCATGTCGGACGGCGCGGCAAACACTGGGCCGACTTATTACGCGACGAACTCCCCGTACCGCACACAGCCGTGCCACCAGGGCATCACCTCCTCAGGCCTCGAGCAGGCCAAGGGCACCACGGTCTACTCGATCGGCTATGCCGTCGACGACGACACCGGCGGCTGCAAGTCGTACACCGGCAGCGTGGAGTCGCCCGCGATCACAATCAGGCAGGCACTTCAGGGCATCGCGACCGTTCCTTCCAATTACTTCGAGAAGCCGAACCCGGGCTCGCTCAAGGGCATCTATACCGCGATCGCCCAGGACATCGGGCACGGCGCGTCGAGCCTGATCGGCTGACACTCCCATTCCGCGGGCGCGGGGCCTCAGGCTCCGTGCCCGCGACGTAAGCTCTCGGGATGCTCGACCGCGAGACCGAGAAGCGCATCGAACAGCCCGTCTCGCCAGAGGCGGAGCGTGAGATCCGGCTGACGCCCGCCGAGGCAGTCGCCCAGATGCGGATCCGCGTACCGGTACGCGCGAACCGGAAGCTGCGCACGATCATCGAGCGCACGAACAAGGACCTCCAGGTCAAAGGTTGGTGGCATGTCGCGAATGTGAACGCGGTCGCACGGATGAAGATCAACGACCACTCGTGGGTGCACGTCCAAATCGTCACGAACATCGCTCTCAAGCTCCTGCGGCAACTGACCAAGCATGGCGTCGAGCCGGCGATGGTCACCGACTACGGCATGACGCGCGATGACGCCGAGGTCGTGGTCGCGCTGACCGCGCTCACGCACTGCATCGGGATGTCGGTGCACCGGAAGGGCCATGAGGACTTCAGCCTCTTCCTGGCCGAGCCGAAGCTGCGCGAACTGCTCGCCGGGATCTACGAGGAGCCCGACCTGACCGTCGTCGTCTCGGAGGTCCTGCAGGGGATCATCAGCCACCGCTCCGACGGCGAGCCGCTCACGCTCGAGGCCGGGATCCTGCGGGTCGCCGACGCGCTCGACATGGAGCAGGGCCGCTCCCGGATCGCCTTCGAGCGTGGGCACATCGGCATCCACTCGCTCTCTGCCGCGGCGATCGACGAGGTCGAGATCTCCGACGGCGAAGAGAAGCCGATTCGCATCTCGATCCGGATGAACAACTCGTCCGGCATCTACCAGGTCGATGGCCTGCTGAAAGCCAAGCTCGTCGGGTCGGGTCTCGAGCCGTACGTCGAGGTGATCGCGCACATCGACACGGAGGCCGAGAAGCGCCTCGTGCCGCTCTACGAGCTCGATCTCTAGGGCTCGGCGCGCAGACACCCCGGCTACACTTCGGGCGCTCTGCGGGATCGTCTAATGGTAGGACGCCTGACTCTGGATCAGGTAGTCTAGGTTCGAGTCCTAGTCCCGCAGCTGTCGCGTTTTGGCGCCAGCAGCGGCTTTGGAGCTACCGGAGTTTTCTAATTAGGCAACGCCAACTCATCCGGCACGCGAACGTACCGGCTCGTCCGCGCCGCTCCTTCGTTACCATGGCCGCGGTCGGGCAAAGACCTGAACAGGGCTCGCTGGAGGTCGGATGACGTACGAGGAAGCAATGAGACGGCTCGTCGAGCTCGCGCGGGACAACGGCGGCAAGGTGACCGCCACCCAGGTCGAGGCCGACACGGAACTGTCGAGCGACCCGTCGACGGTCTCGGCCGCGGCTCGCGCGCTCGGCGGCGGTACGAACGTGTTCTCCTATGAGGAAGAGGACGGCCGAACCTGGTTCCCGTTCGCCGGACTCGTCTTCAGCGAGCTCGGCGTGCGCACGTAGCGCCCATCACGTAGATTGCGCGCTCTGCTGCGCGCCTTCGTCCTCTCCATCGTCGCCGCCTGCTCCCTGACCGTTGGCCCCAGCCCGGCCGGCGCCGGGTCGCCGGGCGGCCTCAGCGACAAAACGATCACCCTCGGGTCGAGCTACACGATCGCCGGCCAGACGGGCGCTCCACGAGCGGGAGCGCCGCGCTCGACCGGCACCGTCACGTTGAGCGGGAGCTGGAACGGAGGCCCGGCCCACATGCTCGTGCGGACATCGACGACCTCCGCGGGGCGCTACCGGCTGACGATCCACGTCCGGCGGCGCGGCACGCTCGAGCTCCGCCTCACAACCCCGGACCATCGCTTGACACGCGTCGCTCTGACCGTGATCTAGATGACCTCCAGCTAAAGCTCAGGGCGGGTCCGGCCGATGCAGACATCGGTTGATCATGGCCCCGCTCACGACATTCCTCGCGACCGGTTTCTCGGCGCTCTCGCTGCTCGTCCACCCTGCGGCGGAGCCCGCATACGAGCATTTGCTCGCCCAGGTGCACGGTCCGGTGCCCGTCCTCACCCAACCGAACGGCCCACGCCTTGCAACCGTCGGTGCGACCACCTCTTTCGGGTCGGCGCGCGTGCTTTCCGTGATGCGGCGCTCGGGCCACTGGCTTCACGTGACGACAGCCGACCTGCAGAGCGGCCGTGACGGCTGGATCGACGCCACGTCCCGGGAATCACGATCTCCGCGACGCAGATCGAGATCGTGATCCGTCTCGGAGCCCGGACGCTCGAGCTTCGGCGCGGCGACCAGGTGCTTCGCCACTTCACCGTCGGCATCGGCGCGCCCTCCTCACCCACGCCCACCGGCCGGTTCGCCGTCACCGACGAGCTCGCCGGGCCGGGGTACAGCCCCGCCTACGGCTGCTGCATCCTCGCTCTCTCGGTTCGCCAGACACGGCTCCCGGCCGGGTGGAGCGGCGGCGATCGCATCGCGATCCACGGAACGAACGTCCCGTCCACGATCGGGAATGCGCTCTCGAGCGGCTGTATCCACGCCGCAGACTCCGACCTCCGCTACCTGATGCGCCAGGTCCCGCTCGGGACCCCCGTCTCGATCCTGCCCTAGCCCTTAAGCGGGTTCGGCGGTCATCTCATGCGGAAGCGCCCGCGTGTTCAGCAACGCGGTCCGGCGGAGCCGGCGAAGCTGATCGGGCGTGTCAGCAGCCGTCACGGTCGAGACCGAAGCGGAAAGCGACACGGGGCTCTGCAGCGACCGAGAGCCATCGCCGAAGCCTCCGAAGAGTGCCGCGGTGACGACGACCGCTGCCGCAACGATCGCGGCGAAGACCCTGGTCGGCGACGCGGGCAGCGAGACCCGAACCGGCTTGACCTGAGCCAGCGGAGCGGCGCGGAGGGCTGCGGCGGATACTTCGGCCCCTGCAGCGAAGTCGGCGCACTCGGCGCAGCGCTCGAGGTGGCCGTCCAGCAGCGCACCCTCCAACTCGGAGAGCTCACCGTCGATCCGCAGCGACGCCCAAAAGCGCGCGCGGGCACACAGCTGTCCACCTGAGGCACTCATCGCAGACTGAGACGAATGGCGCCTCATTTAGTTAGCAACGTTATCGATCAACCCGTACGATCTCCGTCTCGAATGATAGTTAGGACTCATATGCGCTTGATCGCTCTGAGCCTGGCGGCTGCGGCTCTTCTGGCGGCAGCCCTGCTGGCCGGGACAGCCGTCGCAGCACCGGCCCCGTCGTACACGGTGACCTTCACCGGCGCGGGCGGCGAGCACCAGCTCGACAACCTGAAGAACATCCAGGACAGTGGCGTCTGCGACTCGGCCGAGCACATCGATGTGAGCGCGACGATGAGCTGGAGCGCATCGTGGAACGCCTTCCGCCCCGGCAAGCGGCCGGTGTCCGGGCCCCCGAAGATCAACGGCTCGACCGTCCAGGGGACGGACGTGAAGGACGCCTGCGGGCTCGACCTGAGCCAGGCGCCTCCAGGCTGGGTGAACCACACCTCGTGCTCGACCGCTCTCGTCGCCTCGGGGGCCGCGTCACTGTCACTGGCGCGGCTGACGCCGAAGGTGCTTGTGCTCGCTGTCGCCGCCACACCCGTGGCCGTCCCCGTCGGCGTCGGCTGTGGCCTGAACGTGCGCAACGACCAGCTGGCGGCACATGTTTCGATCGCACGGACGAAGCTGAATCAGCTCAAGAAGGGCGGCTCGCTGACGATCGCGGTCGGAACCGCCCACCCCGGCCCCGGAGACCTCTACGCGCCGACGCTCGACTGCTCGCAGCCGACGAAGCCCTACGACGGTTACCGAACCGCAGACGAGTGCCGGGACACATTGTCCTGGACCGGCAGCGTCAAGATCACGCGCGTTTCCTGAGCAGCTCGACCAGTGGGAACGATCGATGCGCCCGCGGCGGCGTGACGAAGTTCTGCCTGTGAGTGGCGTGGATGAACGAGTTGAAACCGAGCGCCGGCGCACGCGGGTCGAGCGGCAGCGACGAGCCATCGCCGAGTGATCCGTCCATCGCGCGCCGCGTGCGGTTGAACAGATCGGACGTCGGCGAGAAAGCGACGAAATGCAAACCGGCTGCCGGGGTCTTCGACGTCTCCGACACGACCACGCTCGAGGCGAACGGATTGTCGAGCGTGTTGAAGTCGGCCCGCTGGATCAGCGCCGTCCCACGCGTCCGGACGACGCCGTAGACGTCGCGCGTGTCGGCCCGGAGCCGCGAAACCGTCTGCAGGGTCGCGCTGTGCCCGACCGCTCCGAACCGCGTCAGATCGCTGTGCACGTCGGCCGCGCGCTCGACCCGGGAGATGTCCTCGGCGATCGTGTAGGTCTTGTCGGGGACCGAAAGGCCGGGGCGCGTCATCGCGCGGAGCTGGTCGGTGAACGGCGCCGCGGCCCACCAGCGCTCGAGATCCTCGTTCAGATGTGACAGGTGCATCGCAGCACCTCCACCCCAATAGGTCCGCGGCGTCTGATCGGTGAGCCCGGGCAGCGTCTCGAAGCTGGAGATGCGGTCCGGCGCCATCGCCGCCTTCTGCGTCGACGTGAAACCCAGGAACATCTGGACGCCGTCGACGATCAGCTCGGCGCCCGGAACGCCGGCGGCGAGCGCCATCTGCTTGGTGAGCCCGGGGCCAGGCCCGAAGCCACCGCCGGCGAAGCCGTTGCGGACGGTCTGCATAGCGAAGACGTCGCCGAACGATTCGATCAGCGCGTGGTAGCCGTCGTCGAGGTGGGCAGCGTTGTCGCTGCGGAAGAGAATTGCCAGGTCGTCGCCGCCGAGCACCACATCGGTGGTGTCGCTCGTGAAGCGGCTCGCGTCGAGCACGGCCGCGACGTGCTTGCGCTGAGACTTCGATGCGCCCCGGTCGGTCGGCAGGTAGGTCGGGTAGCGCCGCCCGTCGGCCAGCTTCGGAACGAGGCGCTTGAAGTACGGCAGGCCCCACGCGACCGTGACCCCGAGACCGGCGGCCGTCGGCGGGTAGCGCCGTTCGAGCGCGACGAGAGCGTGCTCGAACCGGGTCTGAGCCTGGACCAGCTTCGCCGGCCCGGCCACCCGGACACGCGCGGTGACGATGCGGTGGTGGAGCGGCGGCAAGATGACGTCGATCCCGAGCTCGTTGACGACCCGCAGGCCGCCGATCAGGTACTGCTCGGGCCGGAGCGCCGTCGTCAGCGCCGCGCGCGCCGGTGCTGCGGTCAGGCCGTCGACGAGCGAGTAGACGTTCCCGGCCGCGACGGCGACCAGGCCCCGGCGCAAAAGCTCGCCGCGCGAGAGACCCGTCACTTCTGCTTCCCGACGAGCTTGTGTCGTTCGAGGCGCCGCATCAGGTCGGCGTCGTCGCCATACCGCTGCCCAGGTGGAGCAAGAGCCGGCTTGGCCGGCGGCGTGGCCGAACCGCCGTGTGAGGAGACAGCGATCCACGTCACGGCGAAGACCGAGACAGCGATTACGAGCACGGCCCCCCACCTCCGACGCACGGCTCGAAGGGTAGCGCGCTTGGCGGTTACCTTCCCTTCGCTCTATGCTCTCCCGACATTCCCCTGACCCCCCAGACAGGAGGACGAGTGAAGAAGCGCATCTACGCAGGTGTTGGCGCATCTGCGCTGATTGCAGTCGTCGCGCTAGCGGCGATGGTGAGCGGGGCGTTTGCCCGGAGTGGCGCTACGCCGCTACCGGCATCGTCGTGCTCCGCGATCCAGAACGGCAGTGGGCAGTACTTGATCGCATCCGACCTGCCGCTCGAGGGCTCGGGCCGGACGCAGACGTCGCAGATGACCCGTGCAATCAAGTTCATCCTCAGCCAGCACAAGTGGAAGGCGGGGAAGTACTCACTCGCCTACCAGAGCTGCGATGACGCGACGGCACAGGCCGGCAAGTGGGATTCGGGCAAGGTGTCGGCGAACGCCAACGCCTATGCACAGAACTCCAGCGTGATCGGCGTGCTCGGAACCTTCAACTCCGGCGCCGCCGAGATCATGGTGCCGGTGCTGAACCGCGCACCGAACGGGCCGATCGCCATGATCAGCCCGGCTAACACGTACGTCGGCTTGACGCATGGCGGCCCGGGAACGGTGGCCGGTGAGCCTGGGAAGTACTACCCGACCGGGAAGCGCAACTACGCCCGCGTCGTGGCGGCGGACGACTACCAGGGTGCAGCAGATGCAATTCTGGCCCAGTCGCTCGGCGTCAAGAAGGTGTACATCCTGAACGACAAGGAGGCGTACGGCCTCGGCGTCGCGTCGAACTTCCGGAACGCCGCGAAGCGGCTGCACCTCACTGTCTCGGGCTTTACCGCCTGGGACGGCAAGGCGTCGTCCTACGAGGCGCTCGGCGTGAAGATCAAGGCTTCGGGGGCGCAAGGCGTCTTCCTCGGCGGCCTGATCTGCGAGAACGGTGGCAAGCTGATCAAGGACCTCCGGAACGCTCTTGGCCCCAACGTCAAGATCATGATGCCGGACGGCTTCACGCCGATCTCGGCGACCATCCAGCAGGGCGGCTCGGCCTCGAACAACGCGACCGTCTCGGTGGCCGGCTTGCCGAACAGCGCGCTCAAGGGCGCAGGCAAGGCGTTCATCAAGGCCTTCACGAAGGCCGACAAGCGTGCACCAGATCCCTATTCGGTGTACGCCGCACAGGCGGCCGAGGCCATGGTGGCCGCGATCGCACAGTCGAACGGAACGCGCTCTGATGTCGCGAAGCAGCTCTTCAAGATCAACCTGAAGGGCAGCATTCTCGGCAACGTCTCGTTCAACTCGAACGGCGACGTGACCTCGAACCCGGTCACGATCTACAAGATCAAGGGTGGCAAGTCGACGACCTTGAAGGTCATCGTGCCCCCGAAGTCGATCGTCAAGATCGCTTAAGCCGGGACCCCATCGTCGTACCGCCGGGGGAGAGCGAAGCTCTCCCCCGGTCTTTGTGGAACGATTTCGTGGTGACGCCGCCCCTCGCAGCCGTCCCCGACCTCGAACAGGAGCTCGACGGCCTCTACGCACTGCCGCTCGAGGAGTTCACGAAAGCACGGAACGATCTTGCCGCGCGGCTCAAGCGGGCGCACCAGGGCGAGGCTGCGGCGGCGATCCGCTCGCTGCGGAAACCGGCAACCGTCGCGTGGGCGGCGAACCAGCTCGCGCGCACCGAGCCGAAGCAGGTCGCCGCGCTGCTCGAGACAGGCGAACGGCTACGCGAGACCCAGCAGCGGGTTCTCGCCGGCGAGGGAAGCGCCGAGGAGCTCGCCGATGCGACGGGTGCAGAGCGCACCGCAATCCGGGGGCTGCTCTCCTCCGCACGCGGTGCGCTCGGAAGCCGGGGCACGGCGGCAGTGCTCGACCGCCTCGGCCAGACCCTTCGCGCCGCCGCGGTCGACGACCTCGGCCGGCAGCTGCTCGAGCGCGGGCGCCTGACCGAGCCGTTGACGGCGGTCGGCTTCGGCCCGCTCGAGGCCGTGAAGCCGCCGCGGCGCCGCGGCGACGAGATCGCTCGCGCTGCCCGCGATCGGGTCACCGCGCTGCGTGCAACCGCTCGCACGCTGGCCGCCCAGGCCCGGGCAGCCGACGAAGCGGCACGGGAGGCCGAAGCGGCTGCCGCGATGCTGGGCGACGAGGCGGCTCAGCATCGACGCGAGGCGGAGCGCGCCGCCAAAGAGCTTGCCGAGGCCGAGCAGGCATTGAAAGCCCGGAAATGACCGAGGGCCGGCCGCCGGCGGCCGGCCCTCGTTGAAGCGTTACCTGCTTATTTCTTGTGGCCCGGCTTCGACAGCTCCGCGGGCTTCGACAGCTCGTGCTTTGCCGAATGCTCGCGTTGCTTGCCCTGCCCGCTCTGATGGTTGACAGAGGAGACGCACTGACCCTGGTTCTTGAATGGCGGGTCGGTGAACGCCTTCCAGCCGCCCTTCTTGCAGCTGTCCTTCGTGGTCTGGCCGGTCACCGTGGGCACTTGGACGACGCCGTTGACGAAGATTTTCGTCAGATCAGCGGCTCCCTGGACGTCGATCAGCACGTCCGCGGCGGTGATCGTCCCCGTGGGTGTCGGTACCGGCTGTCCGGCCGCGAGCAGCGTCGCCGCGGTGAATGTGTACGTGGCGCTGCCGTCGCTGTTTGCGACCGCTGCGACGTTGTTGCAGCCCAGGAAGAACGTCCCGTCGCTCGTCACGACGTCGAAGCGCGGCGAGCCGCCGTTGCACTGGGCGGGACTGGCAAGCGTGAACGCGCCAGAGCTGAACGTCTGTCCGGCAAGGCCGGTGAGGTCGGCACCCGCGGCAGCGTTCGTCGCGGTGGGGCAGTTCTTCTCGAGGTGCAGGACACCGGCCGCGTACGTGGCGACCGGGCAGCCGGTGCTGCCGGGATCGAACACGCCAGGGACGAGTGCAGCTGCGGCGCTGCCCGCGAGTGCGAGCGTCAAGATCGCACCGAGCACCGTGATCGCCTTCTTCATCAGGACCCCCTTGTAATTTTGATTCGCTCTTCGACCGTAGTCCGCAGGGATCGGCCCGGAATCCCCGTTTCGGGGGGACCGAAAACCTGACCGTTCGGCTCTATTCGCGGCGCCGTGAATGTGCCATTGTCTGGCGGCGACGATCCTGTAGCCGTCGTTTTCGTGATCTGCCGGCGTGCACGTCGACCGACGGGCGCGCCGGCGGAGCCCCCGTTCGAGGTACCCCGGACGGCTCAGCCTGCGCGACGATTGCCGATGCGTAGCTCGCCGCGGAGCATGTCGATGCGGCGGTGCAAAGCGCGTCGTTCCTTCGAGACTTCCTTCTCCCGCTTCGCGGCGATCTCGTTCGGGAACGTGTCGAGCCGGTCGTGCAGCTTGCGGCGGACCGAGGAAACCTCGCGCTCCCGCATCTCGAGCTGCTCGAGCTCGACGAGCATCTTGTTCAAATCGAAGAAGCTCTGGGACGCCACGAATGTCTCTATCGGCACTTTCCGGCCAGGACTTGAGGGGTAGCGACAAAGCCGAAAAGACCGTACAAGGAGGGTGTGAAGTCGATCATCGCTGTACTGCTGGCCGCGGCGCTCGCCATCGGAGCCGTGATCTGGTTCACCGGCCGAAGCGCCGACCAGGTGACCAGCACGTTGCTCGCTCTCCCCGACCAGGCTTCGCTGGCCGTCGCACGAGCGAACGCGAGCGCTGCCCTCCCGACCCTGCAGGCGTTCGCCGCGGCGAACGGCGGCTACGCCGGGGCGACGGTCGGCGGTCTGCAGCAGCTCAACGCCGGTCTCGGCTCCGGCATCTCGCTCCATGACCTTTCGGCAGGCGCCTATTGCCTGCAGAGCACGGTCGGGAACGCGACCGTCAGCATCACCGGCCCGGGCGGCCCGATGGTCGACTCGCCCTGCCACTGAGGGGCGCCTCGCTCAGCGCACGCGGTAGGTGAACGTCTTCGTCGCGAACTGCGACCCGCTCGTGATCGTGATCGTGATCTTGAGCAACTTCCCGGTCGAGTGCTTGGGAACGAGCAGCGACAGCTGCACCTGTCCGCCCTTGAACGACGAAGTACGCGCG
Source organism: uncultured Actinomycetes bacterium (assembly GCA_963847845.1). Lineage (GTDB taxonomy): Bacteria > Actinomycetota > Thermoleophilia > Gaiellales > Gaiellaceae > PALSA-600. The sequence goes on along the minus strand of CAWKBI010000001.1, from coordinate 766,767 downwards.
AGCGACTTGTCGCCGAGCGTCGTCTTGACGACCATCCGGCCCGCTGTCAGGAGCGCACGTGTGTCGCTCCTTCGCACCGGCAGCTCGAAGGTGAAGCGCTTGCCGGCTCTCGGCCCGGCGGGCGTGCCCGTCGCGGTCCCGAACACGGGCTTGACGACGACTGGCGGCGTCGGCGGTGCGGGCGGCGCGATGACCTGCAACGTCGCCGTAGCGCTGTTGTCCGCGGGGTTCGCTTCACGGTCGCTGCTCGCGGTCGCGGTGACCGACTGTGGCCCGCTGTTGCCGACGCGCGCGGCGAAGATGACCCGGGCGGTGCCGCCGTTCGGGATGTAGTCGAGGAAGCAGTCGACGGTCGGTGAGCCGGCGCAGCCCGAGCCACGGTCCGGCGCCGGCGCACCGAGGAGGGTCAGGCCGGAGGGGAGCGCGATCACGAGATGGGTTTGCAGCGAACCGGCGCCGCCGACATTCGCAACCGTGACGACGAAGTCGGCCTCGGCACCCGGCGTATACGCAGCCGCGTTCGACGAGATGCTGACCTTCAGGTCGGGGACGCTAGTGCCGCTGCCGCCGCCGCCGCCGCCGTCCACCGCCGCCACCACCCGAGCCGGGCACGGTGACGACGGCTGTCGGCAGCGACGCGGCAATCGCGGAGCCGGTGCCGTTCGTCGCCGTGACGAGCGAGCGGACCGTCGAGCCGAGGTCGATCACGCCGAGAGCAAAGGTCGACGAGGTCGCGCCGCCGATGTCCGCGCACGCGGCCCCGGACGAGTTGCAGCGCTGCCACTGGTAGGAGTAGGAAGTCGGGTTGTTGAGCCAGGTTCCCGTTGTCGAGGTCAGCGTCGAAGTCGACTGCGCTGCCCCCGTGATCACCGGCGGCGCGTTGTTGATCGGAGCGACCGAGCCGCTGCCCACAGCCGCGACGACCGGCGATGCGGCGCTCGAGCTGAACGACGAGATTCCGCCGGGATTGACGGCTCGCACCTTCGCCCGCAGCGTCTGGCCGACGTCGGCCGCTCCCAGCGCGTACGCCGACGCGACCTGCCCAGCGAGATCGACGCACGAAGACCCACCACTGTCACAGCGCTGCCACTGGTAGGTGAACCCGGTGGGGCTGTTCGACCAGGAGCCGGTCGAGACGGTCAAAGCCTGCCCCTGCTGTGAGATACCGCCGAGTCCCGGCAGCGCAGTGTTGGCGGAGGTCGCGGCGCTCGAAGGCGTGTATGTGATGTAGGCCTTCGGCAGTTCGCCGGCGAAGTGCGTGACGGTGCCGAACGGGTCGCTGGGAGTGAGCATCGGCTCGCCGAACCCGGGAGTCCCCTCGGCGAGATTCGAGTTGATGTTCGAGTACCCGATGCTCTGCGCCGGGATGTAGAAGTATGGAATCGCACCGCGGTCGGTGTCGCCGCCGTTGAACGCGATCACGTAGGTACCCGCAGACACCTGCACCGCGCTCGCAAGGGACGCTGTGAACCAGCCGGCCGGCGCACCGGCCGGCACGGAGACGGGGTTGCCGACGACGACGAGCCGCGTCGGCAGGCCCGAGGCGTCGACTCGATAGACGGCGGGGATGAACTGCTGTGTCGAAGGCCCACCGGCAAAATACCCCGAGAAGGACGACAACGTGCCGCCTTCCGGGAGCGAGTACCGGCCGCCGATCTTGTTGAAGACGCCGAGCGGGTTGGTGCAGAGCGGGCCGGTGTTGCCCTCGCACGGCGGGACCGGGTTGATCGCGCCGTCGATCTCGGGCACACCTGCGGGCGGGGCACCAAAGGTCTGTATCGAGCCGCCGACCGGCGCCGGGGCCGCGGACGGCAGCGTCGAGTCGAGTTGCGACTGGGCCGACGCGCTCGTCGAGCCGTCGGACGCCGTCACCTCGACGATGATCCGGATCCCGAACATGAACGACCGCTCCGGGAGGAACCCGGATTCGGCCCAGACCCCGTCGGCAGACGTCACGACGTGGGTCGGACCTGTTGCGCCGGCGATGTTCTGACAGGCGTAGCTCGGATCGAGCTTGCACTTCTTCCACTGGAAGCTGTACGAGGTCGGGTTGCCGGACCAGGTTCCGGGATCGGCGTAGAGCGTCGCACCGACGCGGTAGGAGCTAGCTGCGACCGACGGCGGGGTGACGTTGCCAGGAGCAGCCGCGGTCACGCTCGAGGTTGCGAGCGCTGTGACTGCGACGAGCACCGCCACGCGACCGACCTGCCGACTGCCCGTCCGCGCTGCAAACCAGTCCTCCCGTCCCCGTCGGGAAATTCCGACGTGGCTGACCGTAGAACAAGGCGCCGAAAGCCAGCACTGAACGAAGGTCCGAAAATCGCTCGCTTGCGGTCAGTTTGCAGCGGGAACTTTCGCCAATCCGCACTGAGCGAGGAAGGACGACGGACGCGGTTCTAGAAGCACCAACAAGCCTCCGGGGAGCCGGAGTGCTTTGGAGGCGTGAGCGGTGGCCCTAACTCTCCCCTGGGCTGCCGCTCGTCGCCTCCAGCTACGAGGTTCGAATTGAGTTTGCGGCCTGCCCAGACGGGAAGGCTCGAGCTGAGATGAGAGTTCCATGGGTTGCGTCGGTGGCCGCGGCGGTCGTCGTTGCGCTCGCGTCCGTCGGCTCGTCCACGGCCGCCGCCGAACCGCGTGTCACGGTGATCGGCGATTCGGTCCTGACCGCGGTCGAGTGGAACCACACCCCGCTGTCGATCTTCGAGCGGGGGCTCAACCTGCAGCTCGAGATCGGCGTGTGCCGAACGATCGAAGACGTCAGTTGCCCCTTCGAAGGTGGAACCGTCCCGACGATGCTCGACGTCGTCTCAACACTCGGGCCGCAACTCGGCGAGACGGTTCTGGTCGAGGTCGGTTACAACGACCCCCCGGACGAGTTCGCGGCTCGGGTCGAGGACGCGGTCGATGCTCTTCTCGCCGCCGGTGTTCACCGCATCCTCTGGGCGAACCTGCGGGAGTGGCAGCAGCAATACGTCGGGATGAACGAAACGCTCGCCGCCGCCGCAGCGCGCCATCCACAGCTGACGATCATCGATTGGGAGGGCTACTCTCACGATCACTACTCCTGGTTCCAGGGTGACGGGATCCATCTCGTCTACAACGGTGCCGTGGCGATGGCGAGGCTGTTCAACGGTTCGATCAAGGAGGCTCTTTCGCCGCCCGTGATCAGGAGTACGGGGTTGCCGGTGGCTCGTGTCGGGAAGCCGTACGCCGTGCGTCTCACTGCCACGGGCGGCGAGGGTCCGTACACCTGGCGCGTCACATCAGGCCCGCTACCGGCCGGTCTGCACCTGCTCGCATCCGGCCGCCTCATCGGCACACCGCGCAAGGCAGGAAGCCTATCGGTGACCCTGCAGGCAGCCGACAGCCGAGGCGTCACCACGGCGACCCGCAAGACGTTGCGGATCGAACGCCGGTTCGCGCGGTTGCCTGACGACAATTGAGGCATTTGCCTTCACTTCGCGGGCTCGACTGCCGATAGGGCGTTGATGGTCGCTGCGGCAACGACTCCTGTAGACCTGCACTCGTTCCGGCTCGCCCACCCGGTGGTGCGGCCGTCGACGCGCCTGGACGTGACCGCGCTCGCGATTCTGTCGGTGGCCGCGATGGTGATCTGGCTGGTCGTGCTGCCGGCCGAGTTCCTTCTCGGTCTGACCGTCTGAGCAGCCGGGCTCCGCATCGTCCTCCCCGGGAGGGCCACGCTGCACCGGAACGACGAACCTCACTGGCCGGAGAGGCTGCTACGGTTTCCGAGCGGTGCAACACCGACCGGCACCGAGGAGCGCTTGTCGGGTTGCAAACCACGGGTTGCAAACCACGCTGTCCGGCAGATTTCCGTCCCCCATCCCTACGCGGGTCGGAACAGATCGTTGGCCAGACGCAAGGCCCGCGAAGCCTGTCCCGATCTACCACCAAGGATGGAAGATGGACGAGCAGCCGTTCCTCCCGAGCCCGCGCGTGCGCCGCTCCGCCGCGCGCTCAGCCGGCCTCCGCATCCGTGAACGTCCGCCGGGCGATTGCGAACGCGGCCGCCTCTCAGACACGCACCTCCACGAGCGGCTCGGCCGCGGCGTCAGTCCCACGCCGCGGTTCGACTTCAAGTCCTTCCGACGAAAGGAAGTCACATGAGTCCGAGAACATCCTCGAGAACACCCAGACGGCGTCGCCTCCTCGGGATCGCGATCGCGATTGGCGCGTCGGTCGCGCTTGCGGCGACGTTCGGAATGTATGCCTCGGCCGGCGGCGCAGCGAGCAAGGCCACGCCGTCAAACTCGACGCCTCCGACGATTTCCGGAACCGCCCAGCCTGGCTCGACGCTGACCGTCGACAAGGGAGTCTGGGCCGGCACCGCGCCACTCGCCTACGGCTACCAGTGGCTGCGCTGCGATACGACGGGCGGGAGCTGCTCGTCGATCATCGGTGAGACGGCAGCAACGTACCTGCTCAAGGGTGTCGACCTCGGAACGACGCTCCGGGTCGTGGTTACCGCGACCAACGCGGAGGGCTCGAACGCCGCAACGACCGTACCGACCGCGATCGTCGCAGCAGCTGCGCAGGTTGCACCGGCCAACGCCTCGGCGCCGACGATCTCCGGGCCGGCCCAGGAGGGCAAGACGCTGGTCATCAGCAGTAGAGGCAGCTGGACCGGGAGCGGGCCGATCAGCTACTCGTTCCGCTGGCTGCGGTGCGACAAGAAGGGCGCAAGCTGTGCCGCCGTCGGAGGTTCTACAACCCAAACGAGCTACCAGATCGTCTCGGCGGACGTCGGCAACACTCTCCGCGCCGAGGTGACGGCCCAGAACAGCGCAGGCTCCAAATCAGCCAATTCGGCACCGTCCCCGATCGTGGTCGCCGGCGCGCCGACGACCGGCTGCGCGAAGCACGGTGGGACGATTCCCGTCACCGCGATCGGTCCGCCCGCTCGCCTGTCGATCGATCAGTTCCAGGTCAGCCCGAGCCAGCTCACGTACGGAACCCGGTTCTTGACCGCCCGGTTCCACGTCAGCGCCTGCGGCGGACCCGTTCAAGGCGCGCTGGTGTACGCCACACCGACCCCGTACGGCCAGTTCTCGATTCCCAAGGAGCAGTCGACCGACGCGAGCGGCTGGGCGACGATGCAGTTCAGTGCCCTCTCCGGGTTCCCCGTCTCGAACAAGCAGCAGCTACTCGTCATGTTCGTGCGGGCACGCAAATCCGGCGAGAGCCTCCTTGGGGGCATCTCCAGCCGGCGGTTGATCTCCTTCAACGTCCACCGCTAACCCGGGTGACCCTGTTCGGGCAGCGGAGCACTCGCTCCGCTGTCCGAACAGACGCAGTCGACCGGTCAGCGAGCGACGATCCGAGCGGTTGCGCGCTGGTTCGCGTGGATCGCGACGAGGGCGACTACGGCGGTTCGCGGAAGGTTGATTCGCTTCGCCAGTGGCAGCACGAGCGTTGTCCTTCCGGAGCGCGGATGGCGCGTCCACCGGGCGAGCGAACGCGACTTGGAGCGCACGCCGAAACGTACAGTCACCGTTGCGGCCCTCGAGAGCCTGATTTGCACGCGAAGGGTCCGAGTTTTCCCGCGGACGATCCGGGCGGTGATCGTTCGGACCGTCAACCGGGGCAGGGGCTTGACAGCTGCGGCGACCGGAATGTTGAGAGTTGCGACGTTGTCGCTCGCGTCCGCGTCCTGTTGCGCTTCGGTCAGGCGCGCTGCGATCACAACGGCGGTGCCCTTGGTGACCTTCAGGCGGAGACGGACCGGCGTCGTGTGGCCGCCGCTCAGGTAGTCGAGCGAGCAGTCGAGTGTTCCGGCGCCTACGCAGCCCGACCCATGCTCGTAGTAAGCCGGCGCGACCTGCTGCACGTTCGCGGGGAGCGTGATCAGGAGGTGGAGATTTGTCCCGTCGCCGTGACCCGCTTTGTTGGCGACGTTGAAAGCGACGTTCAATGTGTCGCCGACGTGAACCCCGGCGACCTTGTCGACCGACGACGTGACGGCGACGTCCGGAGGCAACGGCGTTGCGGGGGCGCCACTGCCACTGCCACTGCCGCCCGCCGGCACCGCCACCGCCTGAACCTCCACCACCACCACCGCCGCCTGAGCCGCCACCACCGCCGCCGCCACCGCCGCCGCCACCGCCACTGCTCCAGGGCGTCCGGCCCCACGTCGCTGCCGCGACCTTCGCCTGGCCGGACGGTGAGAGATGGAAGTAGTCGCTCGCGAGGTCAGAGCTCGAGAGCGTCGTCCAGAGGTTGAAGGTCGCGCCGCCATCCGTCGTGCAGGTTGCGAACTGGCTGCACGCTGTCGCGATCGCGCTGTTCAGGTCGGTGATTCGCTGGCTGACCGTCTGCCTGTCACCAGTCGTCGCGCTCGTACTGAAGATGTCTGGGCAGCGATTATTGAAGTTCGCCCACGCTGATTGCGCCGCGCTGTTCGCCTGGAAGTTCTGCCAAAGGCCGTACCAGTCCGGGATGGAGAGAACCAGAATCTGGGCTGACGGAAGGGCGGTGGCGAGCTGGGAGAGGGTCGAATGGAGCGAGCTGCTGAAACTCGAGACGCTCGTCATCTGCGAAGTGGTCGTGGTGCAGACATCGTTCGTGCCCGACCAGATCGTCACGTAACCCGCGGCCTGGCCGATCGCGGCCGACGCCTGGCTCGACGTGTCCGAGATCTTGCTGCCGGAGACGGCGTCGTTGTGTTCATGCCCGGAGAGCGCCGGGTTTTGGCCGAGTAGCCGGAGGTAGTGGGAATCGACCGCGCTGTCCGTACCGGTTGCCCATGACTCAGCTGGATCGTCGCCAGGGCCCCCGCCAGCTTGATAGGCCTGGGTAAGCGAGTCGCCGAGCGCAGAGATCGACGACGGGAGCGTGGCGGCGCCGGCAGCGGCGGGAAGCAGCAGCGTCACGATTCCGGCGATCACGGCGAATTGCGGCGCGAAGCGCAAGAGGTCGTGACGAGGACGGTTCAGCAAGGCTACGGCTCTTCCGTCGACCCGCGCGACGATCTTCCGCCATCGGCCGAGCCGATCCCTGGGGGGCTGGGGCCTGTTCGGGAGTGAGACGAGGAATCGCGCGCCGCTCGGTTCAGCGGGACTGAACTCGATCACGCCGCCGAGTTTGCCCGCAAGTGTCTTGGCGACAAAGAGGCCCAGCCCCTTCCCATCGCTATCCCTTTCTGAGGTGTCACTGCGCGTCGACGGCTCGAACAACCTCGGAACGAAATCCTTGGAGATACCACGGCCTTGATCTTCGACGGCCAGCTGTAGACCGTCGCGCTCGTGGCGGAGCGTCAGGTGCACGGGACTTGCTCCGTATGCGAGCGCGTTTCGGAGAAGGTGCCAGCCGACCTCAAGAGCCTCCGGCGCGAGCTGTGGTACCGGGTTTGCCGGCGCAACAAGTGTGACTTCCCCGGCGCGGTGACCAGCGGCGACCGCGATCAGCTGTTCCAGCTCTTCTTGGCCGTTCCGGCCGCGAATCGACAGCTTCGGTCTGACTCCCTCGAGCTCGCCCTCGCTGATCGTCCCGAACGCGTCCACCGATGCATCCGTCGCGCTGTCCGCTCCCTGCCACGCCCGTTTCAACGAGAGCGCAGGCTTCTCCACCCACAGGTAGGAAATCGCGCTGGCAGCGCCTGCAACAGCTCCGACGACCACGAGGTTGAAGACGAACCCGGAAAGACCTGGTTGCGTGACACCCGCCTGCCGGAGGCCGCGCACAAGCGGGTCATGAACGAGAAACAGGCTGTAAGACGCAAGGCCGATCGTGACGAACGGCCGCCACGTGAGCACTCGCAAGAGGACACCGTGGCTGCGAGGCAGAATGATCACGCCGAGCAGCAAGGCACACGCAAACGCAATCGGCGTCTGGTATTCGACATCGGAAAGAACACCGTCGTTTCGTAGACGGACAGCAAGCACGCACAGGACGACGGCCGAGGCGAGAGCGAAGGGCGCGGCCAACCGCGGCGTTGCGAACCGACGGTCTTCCCAGAGCACACGCAGCACCGCTACCGCCATCCCGAAAGCGAACCAGTCCGCGTGGATCGGGTATGAGAACTCCCACCACGCACGGGTCGAGGCGTTCATCCGGTGCTCGGCAACCTTCGCCACCAGCCCCAAGCCAAACATGAACCCGACCGGGAGCAAGGTGGCCGACACAACCGTAAGTCGACGCCGTGCCAGCGCGATCGCCGTCCCGCCGAGAATCGGGACGCAGAGGTAGAAGACGACCTCGATCGCGAGCGACCAGCTCGGCACGATTCCGATCAGACCGTTGCTGGAGCCGAGATTGGCGGGCAGAAAATGCGGGATCGAGAACTGCAGGAACACGGCGTTCGCGAGCAGCGCCGACGGCCGGCGAAGCAACTGCTGTTCGAAGAGCAGCGCGACGACAAGGAGAATCGCCCAATAGGCAGGAAGGATCCGCAGCGCCCGGTTCACGAAGTACTGACGGACTCGAGGAGCAGGAGTGCCGCGCATCGCGCTCGCGACATACGGCCGGAACAGCAGAAAACCGCTCAGGACGAAGAACAGGGTCACGCCGGCTGTGAAATGAGGCAGCACCTTGTTGAATGGGCCAAGGGGCGCAGGTTTCGCGTTGGGACTGGCGTACAGCCAGACGTGGTAGACAAGGATCGAGAGCGCCGCGAGGGCACGCAGCCCCTCGATACCGACCAGCCGGTTCGCACGGCGCACGTCCGCAACCGGAGTGCGCTCTGGCAACTCACCGCCCCTTCCCCTGCCTCCTCCCCCGAGCAGCATTGCTCTCACCGTAGTCCATCGGCGGCTCGACGTTCGACTAGTTGGATCGCGATCCCGACCAGTGTGACCGCAGGGCGGTCGGTTGGCGGCGCAGAGCTACGGTGCGACTAGCCCCGGCCACTTTCCGGCACGCCTGACACACGCATCCAAGCCAGATCCGTGTGCCAGGCCCGTGCCGCAAGGCCCATACGGGATTCGAACCCGTGCCGCCGCCGTGAGAGGGCGGTGTCCTAGGCCACTAGACGAATGGGCCCCGTAGAACGCGGGCAGTCTAGCGAAGGCAGAGCCCGGCGAGATTGAGACCGTAGACCGGCTGGTAGGTGACACAGCCGACGCGATGGGAGAGAAAGACCCGCGCGTTCAGCACGGCGTACGCGGCAAGCGGCGCCGCGGTCCGCTCGACCGCCAGACCGAGGCTGCCGTAAGCCCGGTCGCGGGCGACGCCGGAGAGTTGCTGCGCCGCATCGATCGCGCGATTGAGGCTCGGGCTCGTGTAGTAGGCGAGGTTCGTGTTGCCGACGGAACGGATCGAGCGGCCGTCGAGGAGCTTGTCGACAAGCGCGTACGGATCGCCGTAGTCGGGCCTGGTGATCACGTCGGTGATGTCGTACTTCGTGCCGCGCACGGCGGCGAGCGTCAGTTGGCTTCCTCCCGGCGACGTCTTCACGCGCACCTTGAGGCCGATCTTGGCGAGCGATTGCGCGACGACGAGCGCCCTGTCGACACACGACTGCGAACCGCAGGCGAGGAACGTTGCCTGACCGCCGCGAAGATGGCCCCGCGCGAGCCGCCGCGCCGTCGCCAGGTCGGGGCCGTCGATCGGGTACACGTGCTTCGACTCGTACCCCGGGAAGCCGGGCGGCAGGTACTCGTCGTTCGGCTTCGCGCCATCCTTGCCGAACATGCCCGCGAGGACAGGACGGTCGAGCGCGTAGTTGACAGCCCGGCGGAGCTGCGGGTTGTCCTTGAAGAGCGGGCGCTGCGTGTTCAGCGCCAGGAACGCGACGATCGGCTGCTGCACGACGAACAGGTGCGTCTTGTCGCCCTTGAACTTCGCGGCCAGTTCGGCGAACGAGGTCGGCGTGACGACGCCGTAGTCGGCCTCCCCACGCTCGAGCTGCAAACGGATCTGCGACGGAAACGCGCCGAAGCGGTAGAGGATCGATTTCACCTGAGTCTTCCGCGAGCCGCCGTAGAACGGGTTCCGGCGCAGCAGGAGCGAACGCCCGGGTGTGTAGCTGGCGATCGCGAAAGGCCCCGCCGAGGGCAAGTTGTCACGCTGCTCGTTCGGGGCCGTGCTCGGGACGGCGCAGAAATAGGGCAGCGCGAGGCGTTGGACGAAATCGGGCGCCGGACGGCTCAACTGGATCGTCAGCGTCCGCCCAACGGCCTGCCACGATCGAACCTCGCGGAGGTACGTGTCGGCGGGCGAAACGAGCTCCGGTGAACGTGCCCGCTCGAGCGTCCGGGCGAACGACGCGGCCGTGACCGCGGATCCGTCGCTGAAACGCCAGCCCGGCCGAACGTGGAACGTGTACGTCAGACGGTCCGCGGCGACGGTCGGCAACGATGCGGCGACCTCCGGAACGAGGCGCGTACCTCGGTAGCCGACCCGGGGCGGGTAGTTCAAGAGCTTCGCGCAGGTTGCGTACTCGAGCTCCCACGCGTCTGGGGTCTGCGCGAGAGCGGGATCGAGCGTCGTGAAGTCCTGGCTCTGCGTGACGACGACGGTGTCCGGCGGCGGTTTGCCGGCGCCGTGCGCGTGGTGCAGGACGACGCCGAGAATGGTCAGGGCGACGATCAGGACGACGGCGAACGCGCCGATCTCGATCGACGCCCGCAGAAACTCGGGGCTCCGCTTCGGCCGAACCGGCCGCCGCCGCTCAGGCCCCGGCTCCACCTCTACCGGCGTATCAGGCGCCGATTTCGTGGAGCAGCGGGACCGTGTCGAACGCGTCGAATCCCAAGCGGCCGGCGATCTCCTCGCTGGTGGGCTTCGTGCCCTCGCGGAAGAGATCGCGCAGCAACTCGCCCGTTGCCGGGTTCCGCCACCAGTCCCCGCCCACCGTCGCGATCAGGTGTGAGCGCAGCTGAGCCGAGCGGATCCAGGCGCGAAGGTAGTCCGCCGAATAGAACCCCGCATCCATGTCGGAGAGATAGTTCCCCTTGCGGTAGCGGATGCCGGTCGCCTCGGTGAGGAGCCGTTCGTAGACGTCCGCATCGCCGCCGTCGCCGTTGAAGCGCGACCAGAAGTCGAGCTCGTAGCGCAGCTTCGCCTCGTAGCGGCGGTAGAGCAGTGCCTCGAGGAACACGGTCGCCTCCGCGTTTTCCTGCGCCTGCTCGGGCGAGAGGCCGAAGTAGAGCTCGTGCCATTCGGGCTCGCGCGAGATCGCCTCGACGATGTACGAGTAGATCTCGGTCAGCGCGTGGTCGCGTGAGATACGCCGGAACGTGTACGGCAACCCGGGGTCGCAGCCTGCGTAGTGCAGCGCGTGTCCAGCCTCGTGCAGGAACGCCTGGTAGTCGTGCAGCCCCCCCTGAGCGCGCGTGATCAGGTGAACGATGTTCGGCGGATCGCTCGCGATCACGCAGGCACGCGGCGACTTCTGCGGCCGGTCGTCGAGGTCGAGCTTGATGTTCGGCTGCGCGGTCAGATCGAAGCCGAGCGCTTCGAGCGTCTTCAGGCAGATCTCGGTCGCGCGATCCTTCGTGTATGTCGACTCGAGCGGTGAGAGCCGACGCATGTACGCCGTGTGGTAACTGGAGGGGATTTCGGGACGGGCGTCGCCGAGCAGCCGAGCGAACCAGGTCTCGCGCAGCCGCCCGAAGCTCTCGGTGCCGGCATCGCTTGCCGCCTTGAGTGCCTTCGAGAGCTCGTGCAATGAGATTGCCTTCTCCTCCTCGTTGCGCTCGATCGCGTCGTCGATGCCCGAGTAGTCGGCCGCCAGATCCTCACCGGCGCGCATCAACTCGAGGCGGTCCGGGTTGAACTGCGAACTTGCCTCCGCCTGGATCTCGCCGAGCTCCTCACGGTCGGCGTACGACGCGAGCAGAGCCAGCTGGGCCTGCGCGTTCCGAAGCGGCATCTCCTCGCCCTTGAACGTGACGCGCGTCGCCAGCTCGCGGTTCTCGAGCTCGTCCTCGCGCTCTGCGAGCTCAGCCGAGACCAGGCCGCCCTCGCACGTCTTGCGCAGGCGGTAGAGGCGCTCGCGTGCGTCACCCGTCTCGCCCTCTTCGGCTGCGCGCAGCGCGTCGAGCTGCTCGCGGCTGAACAGATCAGCGAAGCGGCGCACGATTTCAGCCTGCTCGGACGTCTCCTTCTCGCCGACGCGGACGGCGCGTCCCTCCTCGGAACGTTCGAACAGATACTTCTGCAACCGCGACTCGAACTCGGTGGCGCTCAGGATCGACTGGGTGCTCATGTGCCAAGGGTAGCCAGACGCCTCGCCAGCTCGACGAGAGTTTCGGGCTGGAAGGGCTTCGCGAGCACACCGTCCGCCGTGTCCTCGTAGTCCTCGATATCCGCCGAGCCCGTGACCACGGCCACCGGGATGCCGGCCGACCGGAGCCGGGAGAGGAGCCCACCGGTGTCCTCGGTGCCGAGATGGACGTCGAGCAGCACCACGGCCGGCCGCTCACGCCCGATCGCCGCCTCGGCCTCGGCGAGGGTCGCAGCCTCGCTGACGGCAAAACCCTCGAGTTCCAGGTTGATCCTCACGAGAACACGAATCGCCGCGTCGTCATCGACAACCAGCGCGCTCGGAGCCGGTTTCACGGACCGATGCTAACGACTACGATCCCGATGGTGACGGCTCGGACCGGCACGGAGCAGATCTATACCGAAGGGCTCGGCGAGCTCTGGATGGGCTTGGCGCGCACGCTCTCGAGGCTCGACGTCGCCGCGGCGGACCCCGACGTGCTCGACGATGACGGCGCCGAGCAGTCACTGCGGCGCCTCCAGTACGCACTTCACGTGTCGTCCGAGCACGTGGTCGGGCTCTCCCCACCGGCCGGGGATGAGACTGCACACGCAGAGCTCGAGGCCGCGCTGCTCGCGGCGCGCGACGCGACGGCCGAGGTCGCCGAGGCCGTCTCTGCCTGGGGCGCGGCAGGAGTGGAGCCGCTGCTTCAGGAATGGCGTGGTGCGCTCTTCCGGGTTCGGCTCGCACGGCTTCGGCTGACACCGCCTGGGCGGCTCCCCGTCACGACGACGATCGAGCCATACGAGGGGCCGGCGCGGCCGCTGCTCGCGTTCCTGCTCGCGCTGTTCGGGGCCGTCGCCTTCGTCGGCGGGGCTGCGACGGGCGCGTGGCCCGTGTGGGCGGGCGGGATGCTCGCCGTCGGCGGGTCGGTGCTCGTCTACCGCCCGTAGGCAGCGCCGAGCCGCGCGAGCGACCGTTGCTTGCCGAGCAGCTCCATGCTCTCGAACAGGCCGGGCGAGATCTTCGAACCGGTGATCGCCAGTCGGATCGGCTGGAATGCCGTGCGTGGCTTCTCGCCGAGCTCGTCGGCCAGCGCTCGCAGCTCCTCCTCGAGGCGGGTCGCCTCCCAGGGCTCGAGCGACTCGAGGCGCTCGAACGCGGCTTGACAGATCCGCGGATCGGCACCGTCGACTGCGACGTCCTCGAAGAGGAACCGAACGAAGTCCGGGTACTGCGCGAACGTCTCGATCTTCTCCTCGACGAGCGGCACAGTCGCGTGCACGAGCTCGCGCGGCCAGTCGATGCCGCGCTCGTTGAGCCACTTGCAGAGCCAGTGCGCGTACTCCTCGGGCTGGAGGCTGCGGAGGTAGACGCCGTTCAGCCAGTCGAGCTTCTTGTAGTCGAACGTCGCCGGGCTCGACACCACGCGGTCGAGGTCGAACCGCTCGACGAGCTCGCGGCGCGACATGATCGTGGTCTTGTCGTCGTAGCTCCAGCCGAGCAGCGCGAGGAAGTTGAAGAGCGCTGCGGGCAGATAGCCCGCCGCCCGGAAGTCGTCGAGACCGACGGCGTTACGGCGCTTCGAGAGCTTCCGGCCGTCGTCGCCGTTGATGTTCGGCAGGTGCGCGTAGACCGGAAGGTCGGCGCCGAGCGCGCGCAGGATGTTGATCTGCGTCGGCGTGTTCGAGACGTGGTCGTCGCCGCGGATCACGTGCGTGATCTCGTCGAAGACGTCGTCGACGGGTGAGACGAAGTTGTAGGTCGGACGACCGTCCGAGCGAACGATCACCGTGTCGGGCAGAAGCTCGTTCCTGAACTCGATCCGGCCACGAACCGCGTCGTCCCACGAGACCGTTCCCTCCTTCGGCTGGCGAAAACGGATCGCACCGTCGTCGCGGTAGGCCCGGTCCTCCGCGACGAGCCGCTCGGCGAGTTCACGGGCCTTGTCGGCGGTGTCGAGCTGGAACCGGACCTCGCCGTCCCAGTCGATCCCCAGCCAGATCAGTGACTCCTTGATCTGATCGACCGCCTCCGCAACCTCGCGGCTCGTATCGGTGTTCTCGATCCGCAACAGGATCTGGCCGCCGTGCTTACGGGCGTACAGCCAGTTGAAGAGGAACGTGCGGACGCCTCCGATATGGAGGAACCCGGTCGGGCTCGGGGCCATGCGGACACGGACGTCTGCTCCCGACACGTCTCTATCGTAGGGACGGGTGGAATTCGGCGCACATGTCTCCTCGGCCGGTGGGATCCACACGGCCATCGACCGCATCGAGGCGATCGGCGGCGACTGCGTGCAGGTGTTCACGCAGAGCCCGCGCATGTGGCGGCCGACCGACCACAAGCCGGAGGCGGTCGCGAAGTTCCGTGAGCGGCGCAGCGAGGTCGGGCTCGGCGGAGTCGTCTGCCATGCGCTCTATCTCTGCAATCTCGCCGCGCCCGACGACGAGATCTACGCGAAGTCGATCAAGACGATGCGAAGCACCGTCGGCGCCGCGGCGGCGATCGGCGCCGACGCGGTCATCTTCCACGTCGGCTCGCACCTCGGCGCGGGCTTCGAAGTCGGGCTGGAGCGCACCACTGCCGCGCTGAAGCAGATCCTCGAGCGCTGCGACGGCGACACGTGGCTCCTGCTCGAGAACGCCGCAGGCACGGGCGCCACCATGGGCCGCTCGATCGAGGAGCTCGCGACGATGATCGACGGTGCGGGCAAGCATCCGCGACTCGGCATCTGCCTGGACTCGTGCCACCTCTACGCCTCGGGCTACGACGTCACCGACCCATCGTTCGTCGACGAGCTCGTGACCCAGGTCGACGATTCGATTGGGCTCGACCGGCTGCGCGCCCTACACATCAACGACAGCGCCACCCCGCTCGGCTCGAACCGCGACCGGCACGCGAACATCCTCGAGGGCGAACTGGGCGAAGGCCTCGGCGCCTTCCTCGGCCATCCTGCGTTCCAGCACCTGAGCGCGTACCTGGAAGTGCCCGGCGTCAACCGCGAGGGCGTCAGCATCGCGGAGCTCGAGAAGGTGCGCGACCTGCACGCGCGCTGGGCCGACTGAGTCTGACTCCAGTCTGACACATACGGGTGTGACAATTCGTCCCCAGGCGGCGTATGACAGGTGAGATGACCTTTTCGCAAGCTGCCGAGGCCCACCTCGACGACGTCTACGGCTACCTGGCGTGGTTCACAGGCGACACGTCCGTCGCCGACGAGCTGACGGGCGCGACGTTCGAGCGGGCGCTCCGGCTCTGGCACCGCTTCGACCCGGCTCGCGGCTCGGCCCAGACCTGGCTCTGCCAGGTGGCGCGAACGATCGCCCTCGACCACTTTCGCTCCGAGCGGCGCCGCACGCGCCGCGAGGAGCTCGCCGCACCGCCCGAGCGCTTCGACCAGAGCTTCACCGAAGGGCTCTCGCCGGAGCTCGAGTCGGCCGTCGGCGCGCTGACCGCAGGCGAGCGCGAGGTGATCGCGCTCCGCGTCGTGCTCGACGTCGATGCGACGACCGCGTCGCGCGTGCTCGGCATCTCTGCCACCAATTGCACCACGCGGCTCAACCGCGCACTCAAGAAGCTCGAGGAGGCCCTCAATGTCGCAGCGTGACCTCGTCGCCGAGTTGCAAGGCGCCCGCATCACCGCTCCCGCCCACGTCCGTGAGCAGGTGCGCCAGATCGTCGCAGGCGCGCCGGCTCCGCCGCGCCGCTTCACCTGGCGCCGGACGCTCATGCTCGCGGTGCCCGCGGCCGCGGCGCTCGCGGCGGCCGCGGTGGTCACGCTGCCCGGCAACGAGCAGACGGCTACACCTCCCCCGCCCGTCGAGCTGCAGGCACAGCAAGGCGCAGTCGCGAAGTCGTCCGGCGGAATCCCGACGACACCGGCGACAGCGGATGCCCTCGCCCCCGCGCCGGCCACCGGCCGCGTCAGCCGCTACGGAGCGTTCCTCTCGCTCCGCGTCAAGTCGGCAGACGGCGTCTCGAACGGGGTCAAGCGCGCACTCCAGATCGCGACGTCGCTCGGCGGCTTCTCGAGCTCGGTGCACGCCTCGACCCAGGACAACGCGGCAACGGCAGACCTCACCCTGAGGATCCCCCGCGCGAACATCCAGGAGGCGATCACCCGTCTCTCGGCGCTCGGGACGATCACCGGCGAGCAGGTCGACATCCAGGACCTGACCGCCCAGCTGAACGCCGGTGACCGGACGATCGAACGCCTCCAGAAGCAGCTCACGACCCTCCGCGCCGAGACGCAGACCGACAAGACCCGGGCGACGATCGCCGCCGTCACCGCGCACATCGTGCGCCTGCAGCGTGCCCAGGCGGCAACCGTGCGGGCGGCTCATTACGCAACCGTCCAGCTGCACCTCGAGACTAAGCCGATCGTCACGCCCACGAAGCACGGCAACGGCCCCTTGCACGGACTCGGCGTCGCCTTCCACTGGATCTGGATCGGAGCCGTCTACGTGCTCGCACTCGGCGGCCCGCTCGTGCTGCTGGTCGGGCTCGGCTGGCTGGCCGCCCGCGGGATCCGGCGGCGGCGGGTCGACGCGCTGCTCAGCCGTGCCTGAGTCTCAGCTCATTCTGAGCCGGGCGATCACGCGGAAGGTCGGCTCGCCGACCGGCAACTCCGAGAACTCCGGGTTGACGCAGCCAAGGTCGGCGTCGACCCGGCTCTCGTAGGTTTTCTCGATCTCCGCCTTGCACATCGGCAGCGGTTGGCGAACAGCGCGGATCGCACCGAAGCCAGGCGAGTGTGCTTCGGCCTCGCGCAGCATCTCGAGGTCGATCTCGACGCCGTAGACCTTCTGCATGCAGCCCACGTAGGTGTGGCCCCAGCCCTCGTACGAATAGACGAACGGGCAGCCGCGCTCGAGGCAGGCGCCCGGGTAGACGACCTTGTCGCAGTGGACGTCGCAACGACGACACTCCATCTCGTCTTGCGGATGGAGTGGCAGCGCCGGGGCGGCGGTCTGCTCTGGTTGCATCTCGACATTGTCCGAGCGCCGACGGACAGCCGCAAGTCTTGACTTTCTCTGTTAACGCCGCTAGTTCTCGAGCCGCCGCACGATGTTCAGGACGTCCATCGGCGTGAACGCCATGTAGTCGGGCTCGACTCCTCCGGTTTCGTCTGCGTGGAACCAGAGCGCCTGCACCGTCGTCAGCCCGACCTCTGCTGCGCCGCGAACGTCGGTGTCGAGCCGATCGCCCACGAACATCGCGTCTGCCGCGTCGACGGACAGCTCAGCCAGCGCACGACGAAAGATCGCGGGCTCCGGTTTTCTCGCCCCCACCTCCTCCGACCAGATCTGTGCGTCGAGGATCGGAGCGAGCCCGTACGTCTCTGCGTCGGCGCGCAGGAGCCGCGCCGGGTCCGGCCAGGAGTTCGCGACGACGGCTGTCTTGATCCCTCGCGCCCGCAACGCCTGGAGCAGGGCGAGCGCCGAGCCGAGCACCTGGTTCGCCGGCCGCCACACCTCATGCTCGGCATCCACGAAACGGTCGATCTCGCTGTCCGGGAGGTCGCCGAGCAACTCGCGCAGCAACGCGCCATAGTCCCGGCCGGCGGAGGTGGTAACCGTCTCGCGGTACCCGGCCGTGAAGGAAGCAAGGTCGTCGGCGCGCCCGATCGCGGCCAGGCCGGCGACGTGCCCTTCCACCAGCAGCTCGTCGTCCCACGTGAACTGGACGAGCGTGTTGGTCCAATCGAAGAGGACGGCGTCGATCATCGAAGTGACTACGCTAGCTGCCGTGGTGCGGAGGATCCTGTGGGCGCTGCTCGTGCTCGCCCCGGTCGCACTCCTCGGGCGATACCTGTTCTCGCTGGGCGAGACGCCGCTCTTCATCTTGTCCGCGCTGGCGTTGATTCCGCTCGCCTGGCTGATCGGCGAGGCTACGGAGCACGCCGCTGAGCACACCGGCCCGGGCGTCGGTGGCTTTCTGAACGCGAGCTTCGGGAACGCCCCGGAGCTGATCATCGCGCTGCTCGCGGTCGCCGACAACCTGCCGGGCGTCGTCCGCGGCTCGCTCACCGGGTCGGTCGTCTCGAACATCCTGCTCGTGCTCGGGGCAGCGATGATCGCGGGCGGGGACGGCAAGATCGACACCCGCTCGCTTCGCCGGCAGCTCGCTGCCGTGTTCGGCGCCGTCCTGCTGCTGCTGATCCCGTCGGTCCCCGCGTGGGGCGGTGACGGGGGCTCGTCGGACCGTCACGGCCTCTACCTGCTCTCGCTGCCCGTCTCCGTCGTCCTGCTCTGCGCGTACCTGATCATCACGGTCCGCAACCTCCGTATCCATCGGGCGGCGGAGCGTAAGGCTGCGCGCGAGAGCGCCTGGTCGTTGAAGCGGTCGATCGCGCTGCTCAGCGGCGCCACGCTCGTGACCGCGTTCGTCTCAGAGATCCTCGTGCACTCGCTCAACCACTTCGGCCATGCGGTCGGGCTGAATCAGTTCTTCATCGCGGTCGTGATCGTGGCGATCGTCGGCAACGCAGCGGAGCACGGAGGCGCAGTGGTGATCGCGCATCGCGGCAACACGACGCTCGCGACCGAGATCGCGATCACCTCGTCGATGCAGGTGGCCGTGTTCGTCACACCCGCCGTGTGCCTGCTCTCGTTTCTCGTCGGCCGGGGCCTCCCGCTCTCGTTCCGCGTGATCGAGATCCTGACGATGGCCGGCGCCGCAGTCTTCGCGGCGCTCGTAGTCTGGGACGGTCGGTCGCGCCGCTGGGAAGGTTTCATGCTCGGGGGCGTCTACGTCCTCGCCGTGATTGCTTACGCCCTCGTGTAAGTCCTACGCCTTGAAAGGCTCTTGCACGCGCGTGAACGGGTAGCCCGCCCAGACGAGTTGGCCGTCGTCGATGCGCAGGCGCTCGCCTCGCTCACGGCCGCGTGAGGCGCGCCAGCCGTCGCCGTCACGCTCGAATGTCGTCTCGCCGCGGCCGTGGGGCGTCCCGGCGACCTTTGCCTGCAGGGTGCCGTCCTGCCACCAGAAGATGAACTCGTTGCCCTCGGACCACCACCGGCCGAGCACGGCCCGCACATCGGCCGGAGGCTCCGATTCGGGATGCCAGGGCTCGATCGCGGGGGGCCGCAGCTCGGCCGCCTTCGCCGCGAGCGAGATCGCGAACAGCTCCATGTCGCCACGCGTGCCCGAGTTCGTGAGTGCTGCGGCACCCGTCTTCGTCTTGCGGTCGATGAAGACACCCGAGAGGTGGCCGGCCATCGCTCCGCCGTGCCCGCCGTAGATCGCACCGTGCTGGTTGTGAAGCATCAGGCCGAGACCCCACCCGAGCACCCAGTCGTGCGGGAAGTACATCACCTGCGGGAACCACATCTCTTGGACGGCGTCCGCGGCGAGAACGTCGTCGTGCCCGCTCGCCAGGAAGGACGCCCAGCGACAGAGGTCGTCGACCGTCGACCAGAGCTGTCCTGCGGGCGCCGTACCGCCGAGATCCGTCTCGGGCTCGGTCCAGACCGTCCGCGCGTACTCGTCGACGAGATAGCCCTGCGCTTTCGGTGCCGCGCCCTCCCAGGTCGTGCGCTCGAGGCGGAGCGGGCCGATGATGCGCTCGTCGACGACCTCGGTGTACGGCTTGCCGCGTTTGCGGGCGACGAGCTGCCCGAGCAACGCGAACGCAAGGTTCGAGTAGTGGTGCTGCTGCGCGGGCGCGAGCACGAACTCGACGTCTTTCATCGATTCGACCAGTTGGTCGGCCGTGGGCGACTCACCGGTCACGAACATCTCCCCCGCCTCACGCTGCAACCCGGACAGATGGCACAGCAGGCGACGGATCGTCGGCGAGCCGTTCGCGACCCCGTCGAGGTGCTGCTCGAGCCTGTCGTCGAGGTCGAGCCGCCCCTCAGCCCGGAGCTGCATGATCGCGGTCGCGGTGAAGGTCTTCGTGATCGAGCCGATGCGGTACTGCGTATTCGGCTTCGCCTCGACCCCAGCTTCGTAGTCAGCCGCGCCGACGGCATTCGACCAGATGATCTCGCCGTCCCGCACCACTGCGCCCGCAACGCTCGGCAGCCGGTCGGCCTGGCGCTCGGCGAGCATCCGGTCGAGGACATCAAACTCGGACATCGGCTCCGAGGGCCTCCGGTACGAGCTCGATCGCACGCTCGACGTCCTCGTCCGTGATGTCGAGATGGGTGACCGCGCGCAGCACCCCCGGCCTCATCGGTCGCGCTGAGGCCGACGCCCGTCCTCGGCGAGCGGCGATCGCCTCGGCCGAGCCGAGCCCGTGGTCGCCGACGTCGACCTGCACGAAGTTCGTCTCGACCAGCTCGAGCTCGATCGGTACGCCCTGGTCGACCCAGCCCTCGGCCAGCCGGCGAGCGCGAGCGTGATCGTCGGCGAGCCGCTCGACGTTGTGGTCGAGCGCGTAGAGCCCGGCCGCCGCGACGATCCCGGCCTGCCGCATCGCGCCGCCGAAGCGGTGCTTCTCGAGCGCGCCGCGCATCAGCACGGCAGAGCCCGCGATCAGCGCGCCGAGCGGGCGCCGAGGCCCTTCGAGAGACACAGCTGACCGTGTCGAACATGCCGCCCATCGCGCGCCGGCACCCCGGTCGCGACAGCCGCGTTCGCGATGCGCGCGCCGTCGAGGTGCACCGCCAGGCCCAGCTCGCGCGCGACGCCACGACGGCGTGCATCGCCTCGACGCGGCCAGACGGAGCCGCCGGAGCTGTTGTGCGTGTTCTCGAGCGCGACGATCGAGGCGCGCGGCGTGTGGAACCTGCCGGCCGGCATGCACCGCCACGCGGATCTGCCTCGGGCGAGAGCACGCCCGCGGTATCCGGGCAGGCCGCGCGTCTGCAGCCCCGAGTGCATCGCCGCGCCGCCGAGCTCGCGAGACCATGATGTGCGCCGTCTCCTCGACGATCAGCTCGGAACCGCGCCGGCCGAGGATCGCGAGCGCGATCTGGTTCGCCATCGTCGCGGTCGGCAGGTAGACGGCCTCCTCCTGGCCGAGGAACTCGGCGCCGCGCCGCTCGAGCGCGATCACGGTCGGATCCTCGCGCCGCTGCTCGTCGCCCACCTCGGCATTCGCCATCGCCTCCCGCATCGCCGGTCGACGGCCGGGTCTGCGTGTCGGAGCGGAGGTCGATCATTTCACCTCAATCTAACGAGCCGCTCACATCCCGCCTCGATGATCCGGTCATGACGCCACTCGTTCCGCCGTTCATCCAGCATGTGATCGTGCAGAAAGCCGGTCCGCTCGCCTACATCCCGACACGCGCGTCCCTCGGGTGGCGGTACTCCGGCTACACCTGGAACGCGACCACGAAGCAGCTGACGGTGCGCATCCACGACAAGCACTACAAGCTCTCCAATACGAACCACACCGTCTCGGTCACCGCCCGGTACTTCGGCGGCACGCTCGCGAGCTGTGGCGGCGGCAACGAGAAGAGCTACCAGGTCGACGGCAACAAGGTCTGGAGCGCCGGCGGCAACCTCGCCTGGCGCTGCGTGAAGGGCGCCCACGCGCGAATCGTCAAGATCGCAGCTTCGGGCGGGAAGTTCCCGGCGGTCGGGCTCGCGATCATCGCCGCGTCGGTCAAACGCATTTAGCCTGCCGCGGTACCTTGGCCCGATGGACCTCGACCTCGTCGCCAAGACGCTCTCGGCCGAGCCGGCCTACCGCACCCGCCAGGTCTGGGAGTGGGCCGCACGCGGCACCGCGTCCTACGCCGAGATGACGAACGTCTCGGCTGCGAGCCGTGCCCTGCTCGAGGCGCACGTGCCGTTCTCGACGCTCGAGCTGGCGCACGAGGTCACGGCTGCCGACCGGACGGTCAAGGCCCTCTTCCGCACCCACGACGGCCATCCGGTCGAGGCAGTGCTGATGCGGTTCCGCGACGGACGACGTTCGGTGTGCCTGTCGTCGCAGTCGGGCTGTCCGCTCACCTGCACGTTCTGCGCGACCGGCCAGATGCAGTTCAGGCGCAATCTGACGGCGTGGGAGATGCTCGACCAGGCGCTGCACTTCAGGCGGATCGAGCCGATCGACCATGTCGTCTTCATGGGAATGGGCGAGCCGATGCTGAACGTCGATGCAGTGCTCGCCGCGGCGCGGCGGCTGCCCGATCTCGGCGTCACGCCACGCCGTACGACGATCTCCACCGTCGGCTGGCTACCGGGGCTGACGCGCTTCGTCGACGAGGTCGCGGAGCCGATCAGGCTCGCGCTGTCGCTGCACGCTCCGACCGATGCGTTGCGCAGCCAGATCATGCCCGTCAACGACCGCTATCCCCTCGATGACGTCCTTGCAGAATGCCGCCGCTACTTTGACCTGCGGCGGCGCAAAGTCTTCATCGAGTACGTGATGCTGGCCGGAGTCAACGACTCACGGGACCATGCAGTCGCGCTCGCCAAGCTGCTCGACCGCGACGCCTTCAAGGTGAACCTGATCCCGTACAACCCAACCGGGATGTACGACGGGTCGTCTCGCGAGCGAATCGCTGCGTTCAAGACGGTGCTTGACGCGGCGCGGCTGCCGTCGACGATCAGGCTCACCCGCGGCCGCGACATCGCAGCCGCCTGCGGGCAGCTCGCAGCATCTTCTTCGTCGTGAGTATCGAGCTCGTCTTCGAGACCCATTCGACGAGCGTCGACAACGAGCGCGGAATCGCGACCGGCTGGCTCGAGGGCAAGCTGTCGGCATCGGGACGCGAGCAGGCCGCGCGACTCGGGGAACGACGCCGGGCGGACGGCATCGATCTCGTCGTCTCATCGGATCTCCACCGCGCGGTCGAGACGGCGGAGATCGCATTCGCCGGCTCCCCGATTCCCGTCGACCGCGACCGCCGCCTACGCGAGTGCAACTACGGCGACTGGAACGGCATGACCTCGTGACCGGCTCGAAGCCGAGCGGCTGAAGCGGATCGATGTGCCCTTTCCCGGCGGTGAGAGCTGGCGGCAGGCCGTCCAGCGCAACGCAGCGCTTCCTCGACGAGCTCGCCTCGCGTACCGACCTGCGGCGCGTGCTCCTGATCGGCCACGTCGCGACCCGCTGGGCGCTCGATCAGGCACTCGGCGGCGTACCGCTCGAACGGCTCGCGCGCATGCCGTTCGCTTGGCAAGAGGGCTGGGAGTACGTGCTCGATGAGAAGATGGGCTGACGCCTCAACCGAAGGAGAGCACGATGGCCGTGAAGCTCCACCGCTGCCCGAGCGTCTGGGCAAAGACCAGGGGACATCCCTGCTGGAAGGTGCAGAAGGCCCTGGACGATCAGGGCATCGACTACGAGGTGATCAAGGGCCCGTGGCCGAGCCGGAAGAAGCGGACGGCCGTGCTCGGCGGCACCGGCCAGACGGCGTACCCCGCGATCGAGTTCGAGGGCGGCACCTGGTACCGGGAGGAGTCGAAAGAGATGGAAAGGACGATCCGCGAAGGCCGGCTGATCGAGAAGGCCGGGAGCTAGACGCCTTTGCCGAAGTCCGGCGTATCGGCCGAGCCGAGATACGACCCGTCCGGTGCGTAGATCACGAAGTGGACGAGGAGCGGCGAGACCGCGCGTGAAAGCGGGATCTTCACCGACTCGACCGTCGTGACCACCTTCTTCGTCGTCACGTACCGGTGGAGGACGATCTCGTCCTGCGACTGGTTGCCCTGCAGCGCGTCGACCAGGCCCCAGGAGAGCGTCAGGCGCTTGCCGGCAACTCCGCCGACACTCACTTTCGCGGTCGCGACCTCGTTGGTGCCCTGAACCTCGACCTTGGCATCGGAGACGCTCGCGACAAGCCCGGTACCCGACGCGCCGCCAGAGGCGGACCCGCCGGAGTTGCCGCTGTTCTTCGAGCCGCCGCACGCGGAGACCGCGAGCATCAGCACAAACAGAGCGACCAGACGAGGCGCGAGCACGATTCCATTCTGCCGACACTGTTGGTTTGGCCGCCGCCGCTACCCTCCGGACCCGTGGCAACCACTTCTCTAAAGCAGCGCACCGACCTCCGCAACGTCGCGATCGTGGCGCACGTCGACCACGGCAAGACAACTCTCGTCGACGCGATGCTCTGGCAGTCCGGCTCGTTCCGCGAGAACCAGACGGTCAACGAGCGCGTGCTCGACTCGATGGATCTCGAGCGCGAGAAGGGGATCACGATCCTCGCCAAGAACACGGCGGTCAGGCTCGGCGAGACGAAGATCAACATCGTCGACACCCCCGGGCACGCCGACTTCGGCGGCGAAGTGGAACGCGCGCTGACGATGGTCGACGGTGTCCTGCTACTCGTCGATGCGTCCGAGGGGCCGCTACCCCAGACGCGGTTCGTGCTGCGCAAGGCGCTCGAGTCGCACCTGCCGGTCGTGCTCGTCGTCAACAAGGTGGATCGGCCGGACGCGCGTGTCGCGGAAGTCGTCGACGAGGTCTACGAGCTGTTCCTCGATCTCGACGCGACCGCGAGCCAGATCGAGTTCCCGATCGTCTACACGATCGCGCGCGACGGGCGCGCCGGGCTCGATCCCGCCGACCTCGGGCCGAACTTGCAGCCGCTCTTCGACACGCTGCTCGAGACGATCCCTCCACCGTCGTACGACCCGGATCATCCGTTGCAGGCGCTCGTCACCAACCTTGACGCAAGCCCCTACGTCGGCCGCCTCGGACTACTGCGGATCAGGCACGGCCACCTGAAGAAGGGGCAGCAGATCGCCTGGTGCCGCGCCAACGGGGAGATCGAGAACGCCCGCGTCACCGAGCTGTACGTCACCGAGGCGCTCGACCGCGTGCCCGCCGACGAGGCAGGGCCCGGCGAGATCGTCGCGCTGGCGGGCCTCCCCGGTGTGACGATCGGCGAGACGATTGCCGACCCCGACGATCCGCGCCCGCTTCCGGTGACCGTCGTCGACGAGCCGAGCCTGAGCGTGACGATCGGGATCAACACCTCGCCGCTCGCCGGCACCGAGGGCGACAAGGTGACGGCCAGCTCCGTCAAGCTTCGGCTCGACGCAGAGCTCGTCGGCAACGTCTCCCTGCGCGTGTTCCCGACCGGACGTCCGGATGCCTGGGAGGTACAAGGACGTGGCGAGTTGCAGCTCGCCGTACTCGTCGAGCTGATGCGCCGCGAGGGCTTCGAGCTGACCGTCGGCAAGCCCGAGGTGCTCATCCGTGAGATCGACGGCAAGCGGCATGAGCCAGTCGAACGGGTCGCGATCGACGTGCCGGAGGAGTTCATCGGCGTCGTCACCCAGCTACTCGCGCTGCGGAAGGGCCAGCTGCAGCAGATGGTCAACCATGGCACCGGCTGGGCGCGGATGGAGTACCTCGTCCCGGCGCGCGGCCTGATCGGCTTCCGAACTGAGTTCCTGACCGAGACGCGCGGCGCGGGAATCATGCATCACGTCTTCGACCGCTGGGAGCCATGGTTCGGCGAGCTCCGCACCCGCCCCACGGGCAGCCTGGTCGCCGACCGTCAGGGTGCCGCGACCGGCTTCGCGATCCAGAACCTGCAGGAGCGCGGCTCGCTCTTCATCGCGCCCACCGATCCGCTCTACGAGGGGATGATCGTCGGCGAGAACGCACGCTCCGACGACCTCGACGTGAACGCGTCGAAGCCGAAGAAGCTGACGAACATGCGCGCCGCGAGTGCCGACGAGCTGATCCGGCTGATCCCGCCGCGGCCGCTCTCGCTGGAGCAGGCACTCGAGTTCATCCGCAACGACGAGTGCGTCGAGGTGACGCCCAAGTCGGTACGGCTGCGCAAGGTCGAGCTATCCGCTTCGAAGCGATCGACCCTTGCCTCGAAGCGGAAGCGCGAACGGGAAACAGCCGGTAAGGCTTAGCGCCGCGGCGGTCTAGGCGACGCCGGCCAGGCGGGGCGTGCAACTCGAGAGGCCGCGCTTCTCGAGGTACTGCTGGTGGTAGTCCTCCGCCTCCCAGAACGGCGGCGCGTCCTCGATCGTCGTCGCGACCGGCCTGCCGAGCTTCGCCTGCACCTGCTCGCGTGAGGCCTCGGCCGCGGCGCGCTGTGCGTCGTCGTGGGTGAAGATCGCCGAGCGGTACTGCGAGCCGACATCCGGCCCCTGACGGTTCACCTGGGTCGGATCGTGCTCGGCCCAGAAGATCGCGAGCAGCTGCTCGTAGGGGACCTTGTCGGCGTCGTAGGTGACCTCGACCACCTCGGCATGCCCGGTGTTGTCGCGGCAGACCTGCTCGTAACTCGGGTTGTCGACCTTGCCGCCGGCGTACCCGACACGCGTCTTCGAGACGCCGTCGACCCGCCTAAAGGCCGCCTCGACGCCCCAGAAGCAGCCTGCCCCGAACGTTGCCTTCTGATCCATTTACTCCTCCTCGAGCTTCAACGATGCTGAATTGATGCAGTAGCGCAACCCTGTGGGCTGCGGCCCGTCCGGAAACACGTGGCCGAGGTGACCGCCGCACGCAGCGCACATCACTTCAGTGCGCACCATCCCGTGCGAGCCATCTGTCTCCTCCTCGATCGCGTCCTCGCCCGCCGGCGCCGAGAAGGCGGGCCAGCCGCAGCCGGAGTTGTACTTCGCGTCGGAGGCGAAGAGCTCGGCTCCGCAGCCAGCGCAGTGGTAGCTGCCGGGCTCGAAGACGGCGTCGTACTCGCCGGTCCAGGGAGCCTCTGTGCCCTTCTCCCGCAGCACGCGGTACTGCTCGGGCGACAGCTCGGCCCTCCACTCGGCTTCGGTCTTCTGGATCTTGTTCGGCAAGCGAACTCCTTTGTTCGTGGTCGCTTGTATAGACCGTCGAGCGGTCGATTCGTTACGTGCTCGCAGTGTGCTCAGGGACGCCCTGGAAGGCGTACTTGACGACGGGCTGCTTGGCCGCGCGGACCTCGTCGAGGCGCCGCACCGGACGGTCGTGAGGCGCTTGGCGGATCATCGTCGGGCTCCTCGGCCGCCTCCCGCACGATCGCCAGCATCGCCTCGCAGAATGCGTCGAGCGTCTCCTTCGCCTCGGATCTCGGTCGGCTCGATCATCAGCGCCTCCGGGACGACGAGCGGGAAGTAGACGGTCGGTGGGTGAAATCCGTAATCCATCAGGCGCTTCGCCACGTCGATCGCCGTGATCCCGTGCTCGCGCTTCAACGTTCGCGCGCTCAGGACGAACTCGTGCATGCAGAGCCGGTCGAACGGGAGGTCGTAGGCTTCTTTGAGTCGCGCGAGCATGTAGTTCGCGTTCAACACGGCGACCTCGCTCATCTCGCGAAGCCCGGGTCCGTAGGCGCGCATGAAGGCGTACGAGCGAACGAAGACGCCGAACGGCCCGGTGAATGCGCGCACCTTGCCGATCGACTTCGGCCGGTCGTAGTCGAGGCGGAATCCCTCGTCGTCCTTGACGACCACTGGCACGGGTAGAAACGGCTCGAGGCTCGCACGCACCGCGATCGGTCCGCCGCCCGGTCCGCCGCCGCCGTGCGGCTGCGAGAACGTCTTGTGCAGGTTGATGTGCACCACGTCGAAGCCCATGTCGCCCGGGCGCGAGATGCCGCAGACAGCGTTCAGGTTCGCGCCGTCGTAGTACATGAGGGCACCCGCACCGTGGAAGATGTCGCGGATCTCCTCGATGTTCTCGTCGAACAGCCCGAGCGTCGACGGGTTGGTCAGCATCAGACCTGCCGTGTGCTCGTCGACCTTGCCGCGGAGGTCCTCGACGTCGATGTTGCCGCGCGGGTCGGTCTTCACCGGTGTCAGCTCGTAACCGGCCATCGTCACGCTCGCCGGGTTGGTCCCGTGCGCGGTGTCGGGGATGACGATCTTCCGGCGCTGCTCCTCCTCGCCGCGGTCGGCGAAGTAGGCGCGGAAGAGCATCAGCCCTGTCAGCTCGCCCTGGCTGCCGGCGGCCGGCTGCAGCGAGACCGCATCGAGCCCGGTGATCTCGCGCAGGATCTCCTGCAGCTCCCATTCGAGCTCGAGCGTTCCCTGAGCGGCATCGTCGTCGACGAGCGGGTGCAGGTTGGCGAAACCGGGTAGCGCGACGACGCGCTCGTTGATGCGCGGGTTGTATTTCATCGTGCAGCTGCCGAGCGGATAGAACCCCGTGTCGATCCCGAAGTTGCGGGTCGAGAGCTCGGTGAAGTGACGCAGCACTTCGGGCTCGGCCAGTTCCGGGAGGCGCGGTGGGCTCTTGCGCGCGAGCTCCGGCGGCACCTCGGGCACCGGCAGGCCGGGATTGGGAACGGCGATGCCGCGTCGCCCGGCCTGGGACTTCTCGTAGATGAGCTTCACGAGGCGAGCACCTCGACGAGGCGGTCGATCTCCTCGACGGTCCGCTTCTCCGTCACCGCGACGAGCAGCGCGTCGTCGAGGCCCGGGTAGTCGCGCCCGAGCGGATAGCCGGCGTAGATGCCCTGCTCCCTCGCGGCGGTGAGGGCTTCGCGGGCGTTCCGTCCGGTGCGGACCGCAAACTCCTTGAATGTTGCCCGTTCCGGAAACACAAGCTCGAGCCCGGCCGCGACGAGCTGTTCCTTCGCGTAGCCGGCGAGGGCCATGCAGGTCTCCCCCAGCTCGCGAAGGCCCTGCGGCCCGAGCAGGCTCAGGTGCACGAGGCCGGCGAGCGCCAGCAACGTTTGGTTGGTCGTGATGTTCGAGGTCGCCTTCTCGCGCCTGATGTGTTGCTCGCGCGTCTGCAGGGTCAGCACATAGCCGCGGTCACCCGCGGCGTCCAAGGTCTCGCCGACGATCCGACCCGGTAGCCGGCGGATGAACTCCGAGCGCGCTGCGAGAAAGCCGTAGTGGGGGCCGCCGTAGCACATCGCGTTTCCGGCCGGCTGCCCTTCACCGATCGCCATCGCGCAGCCGTAGTTGCCCGGAGCCTCGAGCACCCCGAGCGAGGTTGGGTCGACATGCGCGATCGCCATCGCGCCGGCTTCGTTCGCCGAGGCGGCCAGGTCGGGTGCAGCTTCGAGACAGCCGAAGAAGTTCGGCGTCTGGAAAATGACGGCGGCAGCGTCCTCGGCGGCTTCGCGGAGCCGCTGCGGATCAGTCACACCGCCGTCGTGTGGCACCTCGACGACCTCGAGGCCGAAGCCCGGCGCGTACGTCTTCACGACCTGACGCACCTGCGGGTTCGTCGCCTCGGTGACGACGATCTTCGAGCGGCCCGTCACGTGCTTCGCGACGAAGCACGCGTCGGCGGCGACGGTCGCGCCGTCGTAGCCCGACGCATTCGAGACATCCATCCCCGTCAGCTCGCAGATCGCTGTCTGGTACTCGAAGACGGCCTGCAGCACGCCCTGGCTCATCTCCGGCTGGTACGGCGTGTACGCAGTCAGCAGCTCACCGCGCTGAAGCACCGCATCGACGACCGCCGGGACGTGATGGTCGTAGATGCCGGCACCGAGGAAGCAGACCTCGTCGACGACGTTCTTCGTGGCCAGCTCTTCGAAGTGGCGCTGCAGCTCGGATTCGGTCAGCGCACGCGGGACGTCGAGCTCACGGGTGAACCGGACACCGGGTGGAATGTCCCCAAACAGCTCCTCGACGGTCGCGACGCCGATCGTCGCGAGCATCGCCTCGCGGTCGGCGTCGGTGAGCGAGAGGTAGCTCACTGCTCGTCGACGACCTTGCGATAGTCGGCCACGGAGAGCAGCTGGTCGCGCTCGGCGGGGTTCGACAGCCTGATGCGGACGAGCCAGCCGTCCCCGTACGGGTCTTCGTTGACGGTTTCGGGGGCGTCGACGACCTTCTCGTTGACCTCGAGTACCTCACCCGACAGCGGCGAGATGAGATCGGACACTGCCTTCACCGATTCGACCTCACCGTAGGAGCTGTCCTTGGCGATCGTCGTGCCAACGTCCGGCGGCTCGTAGTGAACGAGCTCGCCGAGTGCGTCCTGCGCGTGCCAGGTGACGCCCATCACGGCTTCGTCGCCGTCGATCCGCGCCCAGTCGTGCTCGGGGTGGTAGAGCAGGTCTTCGGGGTACGACTCGGCCACGTCTTACTCCTTGCTGTAGATGGGCTTCTTCACGACCTGTGCTGCGCGCGGGCGGCCGCGCACGTCTACGACGAGCTCTGTCCCGCGGGCCGCCTGCTCGGCCGGCACGTACCCGAGGCCGATCCCGACTTCAAGCATCGGCGACTGCGAGCCCGAGGTGACGATGCCGCCCCCTTCGATCGGCATGCCCTGTCGCGGGATCGCCTTCTCGGTCATCACAAAGGGCACGAGCCTCTGCTCCGGCCCGACCGACTTGAGCTCGCGCAGGCGCTCCGCGCCGGTGAACTCGGTATCGAGCGCACAGGCCCAGCCGAGCCCGGAGGAGATCGCATCCCACTGGGTTCCGATGTCGTTGCCGTGCAGCGGGTAGCAGACCTCCAGGCGAAGCGTGTCGCGCGCGCCGAGCCCGCAGGGAGTGACTCCTCGTGCGATCACCGCGTCCCAGAGGGCTACGGCGTCCTCTTCCATGCAGGCGAGCTCGACGCCTTCCTCGCCGGTGTAGCCGGTGCGGTTGATCATCACCTCGACGCGGTCGAGCACGGCAAGCTCGAATGTGAACGCCGGTCCGGGCTCGAGGCCGAGCCGCTCGAGCGCTTTCGGCCCCTGCACCGCGAGCAGCGCGAAGTCGTCGGAGACGTCGCGGACGTCCGAGCCGCGCAACTCACGCTCTCTCAACGACTCGAAGACCGGCTCGCGGTTCGACGCGTTGACGACGAGCAGGTAGCGATGCTCGTCGAGGCGGTACGCGATCAGATCGTCGCTGATCCCGCCGGTCTCGGTCGTCAGGAGCGTGTACTGCGCTTGGCCCGCTGCCAGACGGTCGATGTCGTTCGAGAGCACGCTCTGCAGCAGGTCGCGGGCCGTCGGGCCCTCGACCTCGATCTCGCCCATGTGGGAGACGTCGAAGACGCCCGCATCGGTGCGCACCGCCTTGTGCTCGGGAATCACGCCTTCGTACTGGACGGGCATCTCCCAGCCGGCGAAGGGGACCATCCGAGCTCCGAGCGCGACATGACGTTCGAAGAGCGGCGTCCGGCGGAGGGTCTGCATCGCCGCGATGCTAGCCCGTCGACTTCGTGACACGCCCGCGGACATGTCTGTGGAGAACAAACCATCCACAGCCGCCTGTCCAGCCGAGCCGGTCCTCCAAGCCCGACAGTGCCTCAAACCACCCCGGAGCCATGTCCCAGCTGTGGGCAGAACGTTACGGTGGCTGCCACCAGACGGGTCGGACCAGGACAAGGCCCGACAGTGAGCTTTGTGACGCTTGGCTGCTTGAGGTCAGTCTTCGCGCAGGAAGGACGGGACGTCGAGGCTGTCGCCTGCGTCGAAGCGCGGTGGGCGCTCGCCGATCGGGGCGCTGCCCGGCTCGGCGGTCGTGACGGTGCGGCCGCGGCGACGGCGCTGGGCGCCGAAGCCGGTGGCGATCACAGTCACGCGCACCTCGTCCTTCAAGTTCTCGTCGATCACCGCGCCGAAGATCACGTTCGCGTTCTGGTCGGCGGCTCCCGTGACGACCTCGGCCGCCTCGTTGACCTCGAACAGCCCGAGATCCGCCGGGCCGCTGATGTTGAGCAGGATCCCAGTTGCGCCTTCGATCGACGACTCGAGGAGCGGCGAGCTGACCGCAGTCCTCGCCGCCTCCGTGGCGCGGTTCTCGCCGGTACTCGTGCCGATGCCCATCAGGGCCGAGCCGGCGTCGCGCATGATCGTGCGCACGTCGGCGAAGTCGAGATTGACGATGCCGGGCACCGTGATCAGGTCGGTGATCCCCTGCACGCCCTGGCGAAGAATGTCGTCGGCGAGCTTGAACGCCTCGGAAAGCGGCGTCTTCTTCTCGACCACCTGCAGCAGACGGTCGTTCTCGATCACGATCAGCGTGTCGACCTTGTCGGCGAGCTCGTTGATCCCGACCTCGGCCTGCTGGGCGCGCCGGCGTCCCTCGAACGCGAACGGGCGCGTCACGACGCCGACCGTCAGCGCCTCGAGCTCGCGTGCGATCTCCGCGACGATCGGCGCCCCGCCGGTCCCGGTGCCGCCGCCCTCGCCGGCGGTGACGAAAATCATGTCGGCGCCCTTGAGCGCTTCCTTCAACTCGTCGCGCGTCTCCATCGCCGCCTCGCGGCCGACCGCCGGATCGGCTCCTGCGCCAAGACCGCGCGTCGCCTTTGCCCCGATGTGGATCTTGACGTCGGCCTCGCACATCAGGAGCGCCTGCGCGTCCGTGTTGACGGCGACGAACTCGACGCCGGTGACCCCCGCGTCGACCATGCGATTGACCGCGTTCGTACCGCCGCCGCCGACGCCGACGACCTTGATTACTGCGAGATAGTTTCCGGAGCGTTCTCTCATTGGATGTGGCTCGACCTCAAGCTCGAGTGCAGGGTGGGGCTGGCCGAGCGCCTCCTCTCTTCGGGAGAGTACGGGGGGTTTCCTGCTCTGTCAACGCGAGCTGTCCGAAGCTCGACCAGGCTAACCGTCAAGCTCAACCTCCGACTTTAGGGTTTGCGGCGAGCACCGGACGCTCGGGCACGCTCACGTCGAGGTAGCCGTTCCCGGCCGTGACGCCGGGGCTGACGGCGAAGATTCGCCGCGCGATCGCAACCTTCAGGCGCAGGTCGGACGCGTCCCCCAGCCGCAATTCGAAGGCCGTACCGAGCCGCACCGTCAGGTCGTGTGCACCGACGTCGACGAAGTGCGCGCCGCCCGGCAGGACGGCGCTCCGAACGACCGCGACAGCCGCCGCTCCGGCTGCGACCGCGCCGGACGGAGTTGCGCCGACGGCGATCTTCACGTCCTTCTTCACGTACAGGCGCGGCAGACTCGAGAGTTGGGGATGCGAGAGCGCCCGGAGCACGCGGCCGCCCATCGCAACGAGGTAGGCGTCGGAACCTTGACGCAGGACGAGCACCGGCCGCTCGGAATGCACCACGACCCGTAGCGTGTGCGGGAACGCCCGGTCGTAGCTGAACGAGCGGAGGCCGCTGAGTTCCGACAGGCGGTTGTCGAGCGTGCCGGAGTCGACGCGGAGCAGGCTCTGCCCCGTCTCGGCGGCAAGCGCGACGCGCACTTCGCGCCGAAGCTCGGGCGTACCGCCTCGGACGTCGATCGTCCGAACTGCGAAGAGCGATGTGTCGCGCGCGGCGAAGTACCCGCCGACTGCCAGCGCGAGCAAAACAAGGCCGACGATGACCGACCGGCCCGAAGGTGCAAAGCGCGCGAGCTCGAGCACGCCGCGGCGCACGGGTAGTACCGCGGTGCGAGCGGGCGTCCTGCGGCGGGCGGCCACGCGGCCCACTTCGCCGCACTGCCCGAGTTCCCTACGCCGGTAGCACGAGCGGGCCGAGAAACTGCACTTCGTGCTCGAGCTCGACCCCGAACTGCTCACGCACCCGCCGGCGCGCCTCCGCCATCAACGCGATGCACTCGGCCGAGGTCGCCCCACCGGCGTTCTCGATGAAGTTCGCATGGCGAGGCGAGATCAGCGCGCCGCCGATCTGGTGGCCCTTGAGCCCGCACTCCTCGATCAGCCGCCCCGCGCCGGCCCCTGATTCCGGGTTCTTGAAGACGCTCCCGAAGGTTCGCTTGTTCGTGGGCTGGCTCGCCTTTCTCTGCGCGAGTAGCTCGGACACCTTCGTCTTGACGGCCTCGGGCGAGCTCTCGACGAGGGCGAACCGCACCTCGGCGACGACCTGACCGGGTCGCAACGCCGAATGACGGTAAGAGAGGCCGAGCGCGTCGACGCCAAGGGTGCGCGGGCCGTCGGCGTCGACGATCGTCGCGGTGGTCACAACGTCGCGCCAATCACGGCCGTACGCGCCCGCGTTCATTCGCACTCCGCCACCGGCGGTTCCCGGGATCGCGGCTGCGAACTCGAACCCGCCGAGTCCCGCTGCGCGCGCCCGGTGGAGACAGACGGCGTTGGCCGCACCTCCCCCGGCAACCAGTACGCCGTGCTCGACCCGGGCGGCCGCAAGCTCGCCGGCGAGCTTGAGCACGAGCGCGTCGACGCCAGCATCGTGGACGAGCAAATTCGACCCCAGGCCGATCACCTCGACCTGCGCAGCGTGCTCGCGCGCCCAGACGAGGGACTCGTGGAGCTGCTCGATCGTCCCGGGCTGCGCGAACCAGCGTGCCGGTCCGCCCGTTCCGATCGTCGTGTAGCGCGCGAGGCCGACTCCCTCCTTCACGCCGCCCTCAGCAGCTCGACAGCGCGGTCGATGTCGCCTGCGCCGAGTAGCAGTAGCACGTCGCCGGCGCGGGCTCGGCGGCGCAGCCGCTCGACGCCGCTGTCGACGCTCGGCGTCCAGGCGGGAAGCACACCGCGGTCGCTGAGTGCGTCGACCACCAGCTTGCCGGTGACGCCGGCGACCGGCACCTCACGCGCTGCGTAGATGTCGGTGACCGTGACGTCGTCGGCTCCGGCCAGGGCGTCCGCGAGCTCGGCTGCCAGATGGCGTGTGCGCGAGAACAGGTGCGGCTGGAAGAGCACGCGCACGGTCGCTCCTGGGAACTGCTCGCGCACCGCGGCGATCGTGCGGGAGATCTCGGTCGGGTGATGGGCGTAGTCGTCGACGACGACGTGTTCCCCGAGCTGGTGCACCTCGAAGCGCCGTCCCGTGCCGGTGAACCTCGCCAGCGCCGGAGCCGCCTCGCTGACGGCTCACGCCAGCCGCGTCGAGCGCCAGCAACGCAGAGCCGGCATTGAGGCGATTCAGCTCACCCGGCAGTGCGAGAGCCCCGTCGTATGCGGGTGCGTCGCGGATCACCGTCTGCGCCTGCGCGAGCCAGCGGTCGAACTCGCCGACCAGCTCCGCCGCCGACGAGTACTCCGTGTGGTGGTCGAGCTCGATGTTGGTGACGACCGCGATCTCGGCAGGCAGCGAGAAGACCGTGCGGTCCGACTCGTCGCCCTCGACTACGAGATAGCCCTCACCCTCACCGGCGTTCGAGCCGAGCTGCGGAACCGGGGCACCGATCAGCCACGCGGGGTCGCGTCCGGTCTCGCGGAGCACGAAGGCGATCATCGCTGCGGTCGTCCCCTTGCCATGCGTCCCGGCGACGACGATCGACCGCCGGGCGGAGACGAGCTCGCGCAAGAACTCCGCTCGGCGCAACCCCGGTACGGCCGGATACGCCGACGAGACGACCGCCTCCCACCCGTCGGGCACCGAGGGCTCCGGCGAGATCTCGACCTGCGCGTCGCCAAGAGCATCCAGATAGGACGTTCGCACGCGATCCCAGCCGCCGACGGTCGCCCCCCACGAGCGAGCGAGCTGCGCGTACGCGCTCAGGCCGGCGCCGCCGATCCCGACGAACCAGAGCTTGCGGCCCTTCACCGCCGCGCCATCGCGACCAGCTCGTCGGCGATGTCCTCGGCCGCGTCGGGCCGCGCGGCGGTGAGCATCGCAGCCTGCATCCGCTCCAGCCGGGCATCGTCATCGAGCAGCGAGCGCACGAGCGGCGGCACGAGCCCGAGATCCGGCTCGCGGACCAGGATCGCGCCGCCAGCCCGAACGAAGTGCTGCGCGTTTTCGGCCTGATGGTCGCCCGTGGCGAACGGATACGGCACGAAGATCGCGGGCCGGCCGGCGGCCGCGATCTCCCAGACCGTCGACCCCGAGCGGCCGAGCACGAGGTCGACTGCGGAGAGCGCGGCCCCGAAACGCTCTGTCTCGGCGACCACCCGGTAGTCGCTCCGCTGCACCGCATCGCGGACGAGCGGGAAGTCGCGACGGCCCGTGATGTGGAGGATCGGCGGCCCCACCTTGCCCCAGGTCGCGACGACGAACTCGTTCAGTGCACGGGCGCCGGCGAGGGCTCCGAAGACGCCCAGGATGCGGCCCTCGGCGGGCAACTCGAAGAGCTCCCGGGCCAGCGCCTGCGGAACGGGCTCGGAACGTGCTGGGATCGCGCGGCCGACGACCCGCGTTTTCGCGCCGAAGCGCGTCTCGATCGGGTAGGCGAGAAACAGGCGGCTCGCGAACGGCGCGGCGAGGCGGTTTGCGAGGCCGAGGCGGGCGTCCGCTTCGCTGAGTGCCGCTGGGATTCGCATCGTCGCCGCTGCGAAGACCATCGGCCCCGCCACGTAGCCGCCGCCACCCAACACGACGTGTGGCCGGCGCGCACGCAGGATCCGCCGGCAGGCACGCGGCGCCGAGCCCGCGAGCAGCAGAGAGCGGGCCAACGCGAGCGACGGTCGCCGCGGCAGTCCTGAGATCCGGAATGTGTCGAGCTCGAAGCCCGCTTCAGGAACCAGCTGCGCTTCGACGCGATCCGGCGACCCGGCGAACGTCACCTGCACGCCGCGTTCCCGGAGCGCGTCCCCGACCGCGATTGCCGGCAGCACGTGTCCGGCTGTCCCTCCGGCTGCGATCAGGCACCGCAACTGCTGCTCGGTTCCCATGGTGAGCGATGTTAAGGAGGATCCCTACCCCGACGAGCAAGACCACGAGGCTCGAGCCGCCGTAGGAGAGAAATGGCAGCGGGATTCCGGTCAGCGGAGCCACCCCCATCACTGCCGCGATGTTGATCGCAGCCTGTCCCGAGACGAGCACCGTCAGGCCGGCAGCGAGGCGCTTACCGAATGGATCCCTGCAACGGAGCGCGATGTTGAAGCCGGCATAGGCGAACGTCGCGTACGCCGCGATCACCACAGTGACGCCGACGAGACCGAGCTCCTCGCCGATCACCGCGAGCATCATGTCCGTGTGGGCCTCTGGCAGGTAGAAGATCTTGCCGACGCTCTGGCCGAGCCCGACGCCGAAGATGCCGCCCGAGCCCATCGAGATCATCGCCTGCACCAACTGGAACCCGGTGCCCTGCGCGTCGTGCCACGGATGGAGAAACGCGAAAAACCGAGCGCGACGGTACGGCTCGAACCAGATCGCCGCGGTGCCGGCTGCGCAGGCGATCGTCAGCGCGGCGCCGAGTACGCGGGCGGGAGTGCCTGCGACGACCAGCATGCCGGTGAGCATCACGAGCAGCGCGATCGACGTGCCCATGTCCGGCTCGAGCATCAGCAGCACGCAGAAGAGCGCGGCGAGCGCACCAACGGGGCGCCAGAGCTCACGCAGGTCGCGGGGCGCCGGCTTGCGCGCCAGGTAACCGGCTGCCCAGATCGCGAGCGCCAGCTTCGCCAGCTCCGACGGCTGGAAGACGGCCGGCCCGAACGAGATCCAGCGGCGCGCGCCGTTGATCGCCGGACCGATCACCAAGACGGCCGCGAGTAGCCCGAGCGACCCGAGCACGAGCACGGGCGACAGCAGGCGAAGCCGACGGTAGTCCCAGCGCTGCGCGACGATCATCAGGATGATCCCGAGCGCTGCGTAGATGCCCTGGCGCTTCAGGTAGTAGATCGGGTCGCTGCCGCCGACCGTCGCCGACGCCGAAGTCGCGCTGTAGACCATGACGAGGCCGAACGCGACCAGCGCGAGCGTGACCAGGATCAACAACCTGGATTCGAGCTCTCCCCGCTTCATCGCGCCTCCTTCTAGGGAGAGGCGGGAAGTCCTAGTACAAGACGGCGGAACGTCTCGCCGCGGTCCTCGAAGTTCTCGAACTGGTCGTAGCTCGCACACGCCGGGCTGAGGAGCACGACATCGCCGGGCTCGGCTAGCTCCGCCGCGTGGGCGACGGCCCGCTCGAGCGTCTCGTCGCGATGCCCGCCAACCGCCGCCTCGAGACCCGCTGCCTCGGCGCCGATCAGATGGATCGAGCGGACGTTGGGGCCGATCGCCGCCGCGAGCGGCGCGAAGTCCTCGTTCTTCGGTGACCCGCCGAGGATTAAGTGAACAGGCTCGTCCTCGTAGGTCTCGAGGGCGGGCAGCGCCGCGGCGACATTCGTCGCCTTGGAGTCGTTGACGTAGCTGACGCCGCCAACCTCGGCGACGAGCTCGAGCCTGTGCGGGACGCCCGGAAATGTCTGAAGCGCCGACGCAATCGCGGAGTCATCGATGCCTGCGGCGCGCGCCGCGGCGGTCGCGGCGGCGGCGTTCTCGCGATTGTGTCGGCCGCGGATCAGGGGCTCGGCCGGCAGCGCGTCATCGGCCGCGAACTCGATCCCCGGCAGGCCGAGACCGCGCGGTACGACCTTCACACGCGCGTGCTCGAAGATGCGCAGCTTCGCATCGCGGTAGGCCTCGAACGTGCCGTGCCGGTCGAGGTGATCGGGCTCGAGGTTGAGCAGCACCGCGACGTCACACGCGAATTCGTGCACGTCCTCGAGCTGGAACGACGAGAGCTCGCAAACGATCCATTCGGCGGCGCGGACCGACGTGAGCGGAGTGCCGACGTTGCCTGCGACCGTTACGTCGCGTCCGGCGGTACGGAAGATCTCGCCGAGCAGCTCCGCGGTCGTCGTCTTGCCATTCGTGCCGGTGACGCCGACGAACCGAGTGCCGGGGAGCAGGCTGTAGCCGAGCTCGATCTCCGACCAGACGGGGATCCCGCGTTGGCGAGCTCCCGCAAGCAGCGGTCGCTCACCCGGAATGCCAGGGCTCTTGACCACGAGCTGGACGCCGTCGAGCAGTGCGAAGTCGTCCTCGTTGCCGATCGTCCGGTCGATGACGACGACCTCGTCCCCACGCTCCCGCAGCCGCCCGGCGGCCGAGCCGCCCGAGCGCGCAAGACCGTAGACGAGCACTCTCACTGCGGCTGGATCTGCGGGTAGTACTTGTAGAAGAGCGCGAAGCCGGCAGCGCAGAGGATCGCCGTGATGATCCAGAAGCGCACCATGATCTTCGTCCCTGACCACGCCTTCATCTCGAAGTGGTGGTGGATCGGCGCGATCAGGAAGATCCGCCGCCCGAAGTATTTGAACGAGATCACCTGCAGCATCACCGAGAGCGCCTCGAGCGCGAAGATCCCGCCGACGAACAGCAGCAACAGCTCGACCTTCAGCATGATCGCCATGGCCGCGATCCCGCCGCCGATCGCCATCGCGCCCGTATCGCCCATGAACACCTCGGCCGGGAAGGCGTTGAACCAGAGGAATCCGACGCAGGCACCGATCAGCGCGGCGCCGATGAAGGCGAGGTCGAGCCGGTTCTCGATGCGGCCGTGGGTCGCTGTCGCCGAACGGATGAAGATCGTCACCGCCATTGCGGTGAACGTCGCGAGGGCGATGATGCCGGTGCCTGCGGCGAGCCCGTCGACGCCGTCTGTCAGGTTCACGCCGTTGACCGCGCCGGCGATGATCAGGAAGAGCAGCACGTACCAGAACGGTCCGAGCGGCAACGACTTGTCGATGACGGGGATGAAGACGTGGTGATCGAGCCGCTGATGATGGGCCGCAAAGCCGATCGCGACCGTCACGCCCAGTAGGAGAAGCATCTTCCAGCGGCCGCGCAGGCCGAGCGAGCGCTGGTGGCGGAGCTTGATGTAGTCGTCGAGAAACCCGATCCCACCGCAGGCGAGCGCCGTCCCGAGGATCGTCAGCGCGGGCAGCGTGTAGTCCGACAGCGGCAGGAAGGCGATCGTCGCCGCGGCGAGGATCAGCAAGCCACCGGCCGTCGGCGTCCCTTGCTTGGCCGCGTGGTGCTGCAGCCCCTCCTCGCGGATGTGCTGGCCGAACTCGTGCTTGCGCAGGAAGCGGATGAAGGTCGGCCCGCCGAGGATCGCGATGATCATCGCGACGAGCGCCGCTACGAGGACTCTTGCCATCAGTTGAGCAAGTTCTCCGCCACGACCTCGAGTCCCACCGAGCGCGAGCCCTTGACGAGGACGGCGTCGCCGGGCCGCAGCTGATCGCGTAGCCGTGTCGCCGCCTCCGCGGCGGTCGGCACCCATTCACCGCCGTAGGCGCGCGCCAGCTCGCCCACAGCGATCACCTGGATGCCGAGCTCGCGGACGAGAGCGCCGATCTCCTCGTGATAGGCGGGCGCGGTTGCGCCCAACTCGGCCATCTCACCGAGCACCGCAAGCCTCCGCCCGGCGCCGGCGCGCTCTGCGAGGTGCGTGAGCGCGGCACGCATCGAGACCGGGTTCGCGTTGTAACAGTCGTTCAGCAAGAGGCCGCCGCCGGGCAGCATGTGTTCCTCCTCGCGAAGCTTCGAGAACTCGACGGTCAGCTCGCCGCTCGGCAGCGGGATGTTCAGGCAGCCTGCCGTCACCATCGCGGTCCGCGTGTTCGCGAGCTGATGCTGCGAGCTGTAGCTCGTCCGAAACGGGATCGGCAGCTCGTCGTCGACGAAAGCCATGGCCACGTCGGTGCGCTTCAGATACGGCTCGAGGAGCGGCTCTTTCGGCAGCACCGCGATGCCGCCGGGAGGAAGCGCCGCGATCAGTTCGGCCTTGGCGCGGGCGACGTTCTCGATCGTCTTGACGAGCTCGAGATGCACGGGCCCGACGTTCGTGATCACCCCGATGTCGGGCCGGGCAGTCTCGGCGAGCTGCGCGATCTGACCCAGCCCGCGCATCCCCATCTCGCTGATGCAGAGCTCGGTGTCCTCCTCGAGCCGGCAGAGCGTCAGCGGAACGCCGAGCTCGTTGTTGTAGTTGCCCTCGTTCGCGATCGTGCGCAAGTGCGGCGCGCAGAGCGCGAAGAGGATGTCCTTGGTCGACGTCTTCCCGGTCGAGCCGGTGATGCCGACGACGCGTGCCTTCGATCGCTGCCGCACCGCGGTCGCGATTCCCGCGAGTGCCGCGTTGGCGTCGACCGGAACGAGTGCGGCGGCCGCGCCGCGCGCGAGCGCGTGGTCGACGAAGTCCGAGCCGCCGC
Source organism: uncultured Actinomycetes bacterium (assembly GCA_963847845.1). GTDB lineage: Bacteria > Actinomycetota > Thermoleophilia > Gaiellales > Gaiellaceae > PALSA-600. Next base: position 725,982 of record CAWKBI010000001.1, on the reverse strand, counting down.
CGACCGCGACGAAAAGATCGCCTTCACGGATCCGCCGCGAGTCGATCTGGACGCCCGTGACGTCGTCGGCCCAGGGTCGGGCGACGAGCCGCCCCCACGGCTCGATGACCGCCAGCTCGAGCGGGATCAAGTGAGCACCTCTCGCGCGACCTGGCGGTCGTCGAACGGGATGCTCCGCCCGGCAAGCTCCATCTCGGTGTCCGCGCCCTTGCCGGCGATCACGACGACGTCGCCGGGGCTTGCGTCCGCGAGCGCCGTCTCGATCGCCACGCGGCGGTCGAGCACGACTTCGAGCCGTCCATCCGCGACTTCGGCGGCGATCTGGGCCGGATCCTCCGAGCGCGGGTTGTCGGTGGTGACGATCGCGCGGTCGGACAGCCGCGCAGCGACCTGGCCCATCAGCGGACGCTTCTCGCGGTCGCGGTCGCCACCGGCGCCGAAGACGACGGTCAGCCGCCCTCCGAGCTCGCGGGCCGTCCGCAGGACGTTCTCGAGCGAGTCCGGCGTGTGGGCGTAGTCGACGATCACTGCGAACGGCTGGCCGGCCTCGACCGACTCGAAGCGGCCGGGAACGCCCTCGAGCGCCTCGATCCCGTCGCGGATCGCGGCGTCCTCGACCCCGAGCTCACGGGCCGCCCACACCGCGCCGAGCGCGTTCGCACGATTGAAGCGACCACGCAGCTTCAGCTCGATCGCACCGAGGTCGTCGTCGGGAGTGAAGGTGCGCGCGTTCGGGAGCTCCTCGGCGAGGCGCTTCCCCCACTCGTCGCCGACATTTACCACGGCGCGCTCTGCTTGCTCGAAGAGCGCCGCCTTGGCCGCGTAGTAGGCCTCCATCGTCTCGTGGAAATCGAGGTGATCCTGAGTCAGGTTCGTGAACACGAGCACTGCGAACCGCGTGCCGTCGAGACGGCCCTTCGCCGCTGCAATCGACGTCGCCTCCATCGCGCACGAGCGGTCGCCCGCAGCGAGCATCGTTCGGAAGAGGCGCTGGAGGTCGATGGCCTCGGGCGTATTCAGACCGGTGGGGCGAAGCTCGCCGCCGACGCGCCGCTCGATGTTCGTGAGCAGCCCGGGCCGGCGGCCGGCGACGCCAAGAATCGACGCGAGGAGGAATGCGGTCGTCGTCTTGCCGTTCGTGCCCGTGACCGCGGCGACTTCGAGCTCGTGCGATGGATGCGAGAAGAACTCGTTCGCCGCGAGCGGCATCGCTTCGCGTACGCTCGCCACTACGACTTGCGGGACCGCGACGTCGACGGGATGCTCGACGACGAGCGCGACCGCGCCCGCAGAGACGGCGTCCGCTGCAAGGTCATGACCGTCGGTGGTCGACCCCGGCACGCAGAAGAACAGGGCCCCGGGGACGACGGCGCGCGTATCGAGAGCGAGATCCGTGATTTCGAGGGAAGCCGCGGGCGCGGTCTGCCCGAGCGCCGCGCTCAGTCGATCGAGATCCACGCGCCCAAAGGTATTACTGCGAGGGGGTCAGCGGCGCGTCAGGCTGTACTTCGAGGTACTGGAGGTCGAATTTTGCGATCTGCGCGAACGCCGGGGCGGCGACCTCGCCGCCGAAGATCGACCCGTGCGGCTCGTCGACGGTGACCAGCACGACGAGGCGGGGCTTGGAGACGGGCACCATGCCGACGAACGACGCGACGTACTTGCCGGTCGTGTAGCCGTTCGGGCCCGGCTTCTGAGCGGTTCCTGTCTTGCCGGCCACCGTGTAGCCGGCGATCTGGGCCTCGTTGCCCGTCGCGCCATGCTCGTCGACCACGTTCGTCAGCATCGCCTTCAGCTCGGCGTCGATCGGCCGCGAGACGATCCGACGGTGCGCGCGCTGGTGAACGACGCGGCCGCCGACACGGTCGACGAGGTGCGGCTCGACCCAGACACCTCCGTTCGCGATCGCGGCGTACGCGGCCGCCATCTGGATCGGGGTGACGGCGATTCCCTGTCCGATCGGCACGTTCCCGATCGTCGAGCCGGACCACTTGTCGAGCGGCAGGACCTGGCCTTCGCTCTCCCCGGGGTAGTCGACGCCCGTGGTCTGGCCGAAGCCGAAGCGCGTGATCCAGTCCGCGAGCTCCGACGACCCCAGCTTCTCGGCGATCGTCACCGCGCCGACGTTCGAGGAGTGAGAGAGGATCTGGGCGACGGACAGGGTCTCGGTCGGCCGAGGCTCGGCGTCATGAACGACCCGGTCGGCGACGTGAATCGAGTATGGCAGCCTGAAGGTCGTCCCAGGCACGACGAGCCCGCCGGAGAGCGCACCGGCGATCGTCACGAGCTTGAACGTCGAGCCCGGCTCATAGGTGTCGGTCACCGCGCGGTTTCGCTGGACGGCGAAGGGAACGGTGTTCGCCTTGTTGGCGTTGTACCCAGGCGCCTGCGCCATCGCGAGCACGGCGCCGGTGCGCGGGTCGAGCACGATCGCGGTCGCGCCCTTCGCGCCCCAGTGGGAGATGGTCTCGCGCAGCACTGCTTCCGCGTTCGCCTGGATCGTGTGATCGATCGTCGTGAACACGTCGCTGCCCTCGCGCTCGGCGGTCGAGCTGATCACGTCGATCGCGCGGCCGAACGGGTCGCGCACGATCGTCTGCTCCCCGGGCTTGCCGGCGAGCGCCTTGTCGTACTGCACCTCGAGACCCGCGAGGCCCTTGTTGTCGGTGCCGGCGTAGCCGACGAGCTGCGAGCCGACGGTGCCCTGCGGGTAGGCGCGCTTCTCCTCCGAGTACGAGCTGACCCCGGTGTACTTCTTCTTCAGGAAGAGGGCGGCGGCCTTCGGATCGGCGAACCGGGCCACGTAGACGAAGCTCTTCTTCCGGTTGAGCAGCTGCGGGTAGAGCGTGTTCGCGTCGGCGCCGAGCAGGCGTTGTGCGGCGACAGCGATCTTGCGCGCCTGGGTGAGCTCGCGCGGGTCGGCGTAGACGGTGGTCGTCTGCTCGCCGATCGCGAGCTGGAGCCCGGTGCGGTCGAAGATCGTGCCCCGCCCGGCAGGGATCGGGATCGATTCACGATGCTGCCGCTGGGCCATCTGACCGAGCGACGCGGCACTCACGCCCTGCAGCCAGGCAGCACGCGCGAGTGTGGCGGCGAAGACGAGAACGAAAACCGCCAGGAGCAGGCGAATCCGGCGATTTGCCTTCTTGTCGCCTCTCACTTCGAGAGGTCGACGTATCCGTACTCGGATGGGTCCTTGAACTCGAGGCCGAGCTGCTTCGAAGCCTGGGTCTGGATCTGCGCCGAGCGCAGACGGCTCGAGAGCTCCGACTGGAGCGCCGCGTTCTCCGCGCGCAGCTTGACGCGGTCTGCGTTCGCACCGTCGAGCGACAGGTTCAGACGGAGCACGGCCACGTTCACGAATACGACGCCTGCGAGCAGAATCCCGCTGATCGCGATCCAGAGGATGCCGCCACGCGCACGCGCTTGCCGGCGCTTGCGTCCTCGGGTCGAAGTCTTCGTCCGCGGCCGGGTGAGCGGCTCGGCGACGACAGCCTGGGCGTGCGATGCACTTGCCATCTCAGCCTTCCTTCGTCCCCACCCGCAGGCGGGCCGACTGAGAACGCGGGTTGCGCGCGACCTCGGCCGCAGACGGCCTGATCCCGCGCCTTGGGGTAGCGCGCATCGTGGGCTTGGAGCCGCAGACGCAGACCGGGAAATCGGGTGGGCACGTGCAACCGTGCTCGGCAGCGCGCAAGAACTTCTTGACGATTCGGTCTTCGAGCGAGTGGAACGAGATCACGCCCAGCCGCCCGCCGGGCCGCAGCATCTCGAGCGCCGCAGGGAGCGCGCGCTCGAGGGCCCCGAGCTCGTCGTTGACGTCGATGCGGAGCGCCTGGAAGACGCGCTTGGCCGGGTGGCCCTCGCCGAACCTGGCGGGTGCGGGGATCGCGGCCTTGATCACGTCGACCAGCTCGCCGGTCCGCTCGAACGGCTCTTGCTTTCGGCGACGGACGATCGCGCGGGCGATCTGCTTCGCATAGCGCTCTTCGCCGAACCGCTTGAAGATGTCTGCCAGCTCACGCTCGTCGGTGTCGTTGACGAGCTCGCGCGCCGAGAAGGAGGAGCTCGGATCCATGCGCATGTCGAGCGGCGCATCGACGGCGTAGGAGAAGCCGCGCTCGGGCCGATCGAGTTGCATCGAGGAGACGCCGAGGTCGAGCAGGATCACATCCGTCTGCGATCCGTTCGCAGCGAGCTGCTCGAGGGTCGTCGAGAACTCACCGTGGAGCAGGCGGGCGCGCACGCCGGTCGAGCGGCGGAAGCGCTCGAAGTACGGCGCGACCGTCGGGTCGCGGTCGATCGCGGTCAGCTTGCCGTCGCCCTGAAGCCGTTTGGCGAGCAGGGTCGCGTGGCCACCGGCGCCGAACGTCGCATCGACAACGGCCTCCCCGGGCCGCGGGTCGAGTGCGGCGATGACCTCGTCGGCAAGGACGGGGACGTGGTCTGACTCAGTGGGCAAGACGCTCGGCAACATCTTCCACGCTCCCTTCACGCTCGTGCTCCTGACGGCGCCAACTGGCGCGGTCCCAGATCTCGAGATGGTCGTGAACCCCGGCGACCGTCACCTCGCGCCCGAGGCCTGCGTACTCGAGCAGCGCGTTCGGGACGACGAGACGGCCCTGGCGGTCGAGCTCTCCCTGGCTGGCGCCGGCGAAGAAGTGCCGTCTCATGCGGCGCGCATCCTCGGCCAGCGGGTCGAGCGCAGCGATCCGCTCCACCAGTTTCTCCCATTCCGCACGCGGATACGCGGCCAGACAGCCGTCCAGCCCGCGGGCGAGAACGACCCCCTCCTCGAAGGCTGCACGCAGCTTGGCGGGCAGTGTGAGGCGGTTCTTGTCGTCGAGAGAATGCTCATGTTCACCGAGCAGCATGGTCCACTGCTCCCCACCATACCCCACTTTCTCCCACATGTAAACCCCTCCGCAGCATCGTGTCCCCGTCGGGATAGGGTCCGGTGGTGGCCGGACCGTGGCGGCATGGCAGCGTGTTCGATACGCCGGCTGAGGCGTACGACGCGCGTCGATCTGGCTATCCGAGCGCGATCGTCGTCGAGTGGCGCTTCAAGCCGAGGACGAGCGAATCATCGCGCGCGCCGGGGGCACGCTGCGCTCGAGTCCGGCTACAGCGAGACGGCATCGCCGACGCGGACACGGCCGGGCGCGGCCACGGCGGCGTAGACGCCGAACGGCAGCGGCTCGGTCGTGGGCACCTCGGCCCGGTACCGCGCGAGCGCCTTCAGCGTGTCGAGATCGGGCTTGCCCGTCTCGGGATTCTGGGTGGTGATCGCACAACGACCGACGTTCCCCTGCGGGATCACGATCGCGTCGCCGAGTGAAACCCTGCGCCCGATCCAGGCGTCCTCGGCGTGCGCCTCGAGCCCTTCGATGCCGAAGTTCATCCGGAACCGTCTGCTGTCGACCGAGTCGACACCGAGCTCGCCGGCGATCGCCTCGAGGGACGCTTCGCCGAGCAGTGACGCGGCGCCGCCCCGACCACGGTCGGCCGCGCCAGACACGGGCGCGACGAGACGCACGGGTTCTCCCGCGACGACCGAGAGCGCCTCATCCCACGGCCCCTCGACGCGGCGCGCAGGTCGCGGCAAACGGTGGAAGTTCGTGACGACTTCGTCTCCACGCATGACCTCTCCGGAGACGGGCGTCCCGTCTGCGAGTCGCATGCTCAGCAACTCGCGCTCAGCGTCGTAGTGCGCGTGGACGAGCTGCAATGGGCCGTTGTGGTCGTTGACGAGTCGGTCGTTCGCGTCGATCAGAAAGAAGCGGCGGTCACCCAGCAGCCCGTCCTCGAGCAGATCGATCTCGTCGACGTGCTCGAGCGCCAGCGCCTTGACGGGCGTGAGAGCGATCCAGGAGACGCGAGCGGTCACTCCGTCAACGTTAGCTGGGTGCTGTACGGCCCTTTCCCGGTGATCACGGCTCCGCCGGCTCTCCCCGCGAGCTCGATCGCAGCCGGCAGCTCGTCCCCGCGCGCGAGCGCAAAGCAGAGAGTCGCGGCAAATGAGTCGCCTGCTCCGTAGGTGTCGACGACGGGGCCGGGCAGTGGGACGGCGGGGAAGCGCTCGCCGTTCGCGATGCAGCCGGCAGCTCCGTCGGTCTGGACGACCAGCGCCGCTTCGATCCCCGGGTCGACCCGCTCACCCGGGTCGTTGAGACTGCCGACAAGCAGGTCGAGCGGGACGCCCGCCTCGAGCAGCGTGGCCGACTCACGTGGCGTCGCAGCGAGGAAACGGGCCTTGCGCGCCGAGCGGAGAGCGGCGACGTCGCCGGCGGTGAAGAAGACGGCGTCGTAGCCGTCGAGCGGTAACGGCCCGTGCGGGTGCAGCTTCTCGCTGAGCAACGTGATCGTGCGCTCGCCCTTCCCATCGACGTGCGTCCAAGCCCGCCTCGACGGCGTCCCGACGGAGGTCCTCACGTGGAGGTCGATCCCGAGCTCGGCGAGCCGCCGCGTGCTCTCGTGTGCGATCTGGTCGTCGCCGAGGGCGGTGAAGAACTCGCAGCGACCCGCGAGTCGGGCCAGCTGGCGGGCCGAGACCGAGCCGCCGCCGGCGGGCTCCGACCAGCTGCCGGCAGCGTGGACGATGTCCCCCGCGGCGGGCAGCTTCGGCACGAGCGCGAATTCGACCCATTCGATGTGTCCGACGACGGCGCATCTCACGATTCCGCACCCTGCCACGTTTCAGTTGATGATGGGGACGATGTCGCCGACCGGGCAGATTCCGCCCTTCGAGCAGTTCTACGTCACGCAACGCGACGAGGTGCTGGCGTACCTGCGTCGACTGCTCGGCGCCCGGGCGGAGGACGCATGGCAGGAGACGTTCCTGAGGGCGTTGCGCGCGTACGACCGGCTCGAACACGGCCGGCACCTGCGTGCGTGGGTCTTCACGATCGCCACGAACGTGGCCATGGACGTGCTCCGACCCGCAGCAAGTGCCAATTTGGCACAAGCTCCGGAGCCGGCCGTCGAACTGAAGCGGGACGCCTTCAAAGAGCTCGAGCACCTGACCGAAGAGCTCCCTCCGACCGAACGCGCGGCCGTGGTGCTCCGGTACGGCTACGACCTCCCCTATGCCCAGATCGCCGATGCACTCGGCTCGTCCGAGGAGGCTGCCCGCTCCGCCACCTCGTCCGGGGTCCGCAGACTGAGGAGGACACATGCAAGTCACGCCTGAGCTCGACGCAACCTTCCGCGCCGCCGCGCTTCGCGAGGGGCTCGTCGACGTCCGCTACGACATCATCGAGACGCCCGTCGGGAAGCTGCTGATCGCGGCCACCGACCGTGGGCTCGCCCGCATCCACTTCGATCCCAACGGGGATGAGGAGGAGCTCGCCCGCATCTTCGGTCGGCGGGTTCTTCGCAGCCCGATCGACGAAGTCCGCCGCGAGCTCCACGAGTACTTCGAGGGCAGCCGGCAGGACTTCGACCTGAAACTCGACTTGCGAGTCGTTCCGTTCAACGCCGAGGTGCTTGGCGAGCTGGCGCTTGTCCCCTACGGGACGACCACGACGTACGGCGCGCTCGCCGCGAAGGTCGGTCGGCCGCGGGCCGCACGTGCGATCGGCACCGTGATGAACCGAAACCCGATCCCGATCGTGCTCCCGTGCCACCGCGTGATCGGTGCGAACGGCTCGCTGACGGGCTACGGCGGCGGGCTCGACCGCAAGCTGCAGCTCCTCCAGCTCGAGGGCGCAATCCTCGGATGACGCGGGTCGTTGTCGTCGGCGGAGGCTTCGCAGGACTGCTCGCGGTGCGGGGCCTCCGCAAAGCGGACGTCGAGGTGACGCTCGTCGACCGCCAGAACTTCCATCTCTTCCAACCGCTCGCGTACCAGGTGGCGACGGGTGCGCTCTCGTCGGACGAGATCGCCTCGCCGCTCCGCCGCATCCTGCGACGGCAGGCGAATGCACATGTGCTGCTCGCCGAGGTGACCGGCTTCGATCTCGCCTCCCGCACGGTAAACGTCGACCACCTCGCGAGCGGCGAACTCGGCGCCACCATCGAGTACGACCGGCTCGTCGTGGCGGGAGGATCGGCGTACTCGTACTTCGGACACGACGACTGGGCGCAGTACGCACCCGAGCTGAAGTCGTTGAAAGGCGCACTCGAGCTGCGCTCGCGGATCCTGTCCGCGTTCGAAGCGGCCGAGGCCGAGCGGGATCCCGAAGCCCGCGCCGCCTGGCTGACGTTCGTCGTCGTCGGCGGCGGGCCGACAGGCGTCGAGATGGCCGGCCAGATCGCCGAGCTCTCCCGCGACACGCTTCATCGCGACTACCGCGTCGCGGACACGCGCAGCGCGAAGGTGCTGCTCGTCGAGGCGACCGACCGCCTGCTCGGGACGTTCCCGGAGTCGCTCGCACGAAAGGCGGAGCGGTCGCTCGCGTCGCTAGGTGCGACGACGCTGGTGGGCACGACGGTGGTAGGGGTCGACGCGCACTCGGTCGAGGTGCGAACCAGCGACGGCGTCACATCCCGGATCCCGGCGCGAACTGCGATCTGGGCCGCCGGCGTCACCGCGTCTCCTCTCGCCCGGCTGCTCGCGGAAGCCTCCGGCGGCGAGGTCGACCGCGTCGGTCGCGTGCTCGTCGAGCCCGACCTGACGCTGCCCGGCCATCCTGAGGTGTTCGCGCTCGGCGACATGGTGGCCGTGCGCGATCAGCCGCTGCCCGGCGTCGCACCGGTGGCGATGCAGGAAGGCCGGCACGTCGCGCGCTCGATCGCGCGTGGCGTGAACACGCCGTTTCGCTACCGCGACAAGGGCAACCTCGCGACGATCGGGCGCTCACGCGCGATCGCGGACGTCAAGGGGCTGCACTTCTCGGGCTTCATCGCCTGGGCGCTCTGGCTCGGCCTGCATCTCTTCTACCTGATCGGATTCCAGAACCGCCTGCTGGTGCTGACGCGCTGGACCTTCAGCTATCTGACGCGCGGTCGCGGCGCGCGGCTGATCCACGGTTAATTCGGATCGGCACCGCTCGCGATCCACTCCGCGAAGAGCGGGTCGACGATCTCGTGCCGGTCGTCGTGGCGCTCGATCAGCGCCGACGCGGTCAGGCGCGGCAGCGCCTTCCGCACCATGTCCTTCGTCAGGGCGAGGCGCCGCAGCACGTCGCCCCGGTAAGGCGATCCTTCGCCCTCGACTAACGACCGGAGCGTTTTCTGCGACGAGGTGTCGAGGTGGCGCCACTCGGCGTCGAACTCGGCCCCGAGCTCTGCCAGCGCCGCCGCGTGCGCGGTGTCCCAGTCGTCGAGCGTCGCGAGGCCGCCTGCCGGGATGACCGCCCAGAGCCGGTGGGCGAGCAGCATCGCCCGCTGCGGATGTCCGCCTGCCGACTGCAGCAGCGGCCCGAGCGCGTCCCCCACCTCGCGGCCGGTCTGCACGAACCGCTCGGCGACGTACGCGCCGACATCCTCGGGCCTAAGCCGGCCGAGCCGCATCGGCACCGCCGAGCCGTACAGCGGACGGTCGCGATCCTCGAACAGCTGCTCCATCAACCCCGGCTCGGAGCCGGCGAAGACGTAGGAGGCGACGTCGCCGTGGTACTGGATGTGGCTGCGCAGCAGGCCGTCCAGATCGGGCACCTTCTGGATGTCCTGGAACTCGTCGAACGCGATCAGCGCGCGGTAGCCCCCGCTCTGCTCGAGCCGAAGGGGCAGATCGAGCAGCGCATGCAGCGCGGGTAGCGGATCGGCCTTCGGGTCGAGTTGGATGCGCGCGCTGATTCCGGTCACGCCGAGTGAAAGCCCGATCCCCGTTCGCTGCAGGAACTGGTCGACCCGGGCCCGGATCGCCCCCTTCAGATGACGCGCGTAGGCCCGCTCGAGCCGTACCGTCACATCGGCGAGCGAGACGACGCGGTAGAGATCGACGAGGACCGGCACAAGCCCCTCCTCACGCTCCCCGTCGCGGAGCGCCCGCTGCAGCAGGCTTGTCTTGCCGTACTTCCGCGGGGCGTACAGGCGGACGTAGTGGCCGCCGACAGCGTTCACGAGCAGCTCGCGCGTCTCCGCCTCCCGGTCGATGATGTCGTCGGGTGAGATCGGGTGCGAGTAGACGAACGGGTTGATGTCACCGATCATCTGCGTCTCTCAGACTACCAAGTGGTCGTCCTGGAGACGAACGACGCGGCCGGGGCAACGACTACTCGAGCGGCAGCTCCCCGAGGAGCCGGTAGCCCACGCCCCAGACGTTGTCGACGAGCTCGACCGTCGCCCCGCCTTCGCGTAGCTTGCGCCGCAGCCGGGACGCATGCGAGTCGAGCGTCCTCGTTCGCGCGGTCACGCGGTAGCCCCAGACGTCCCTGAGCAACTCTGCTTTGGTGAAGACGCGGTCGGGCTCGCGCGCGAGCGTCAGCAAGAGGTCGTACTCCTTCTGGGACAGCTCGACCCTGCGGCCCTCCACCCGTGCGATCCGCGTGCGCGCGTCGATCCGCACCGGCGGCGCCTCGACCACCTCCGGGTCGCGCGGCTGCGTCCGGCGCAGCACCGCGCGGATCCGCTCGACGAGCTCCTGATAGGAGAACGGCCGTTCGACGTAGTCGTCGCACCCGCGACGGAGCGCGTCGATGCAGTCGACGGCATCGGCGTCCTCGCGGCCGATCACGATCACCGGCACCTGCTCGACCCAGCGGTCGACCGCGTCGACGTCACCTGCGAGGACGAGGTCGAACGGACCCTCGGCGACGGCGATCTCGAATCCGTCGCGGCGCAGATGCCGCTCTAGGAACCCGCGCGTCGCGGGCTCCGATTCGGCGAGCAGCACTGCTTTCGTCATGCAGGCGACGGTACGGGCGGCGGCACGCGTCGCCAAGTCGTCCATTGACACGATTGTGCAGCGATCGATCCTCAGAGCCGTCGGAAGCGGACGGGCTAGCGCGATCTGGAGCGCCAGCTACCTGGGAAGAACAGCCAGTTGGCAAACTCCCGGAGCTCGCGGAGGCGATGACCGCCACCGGTTTTCGGCCGCCGGGATGCGGTTTCGGGACTCGTCGATCGCCATTCGCAGAACATGCCCTCATTGAGGACGAACCGTCGACGCTCGGCCACCGCGAACTCCCACGAATCGGGTGCGGTGAACTACGGGGTGCTCAGAGGCGACCGGAGCGCACGACGCTCCAGAGCAGCCACACGCCGAGCACGGACGAGAAGCCGAAACCGAGCACCGAGACGACGTGCAGCCCGAGTAGATGCGGACCGGTCTTCGCGAAGATGCCGATCAGGCTCGAGCCGATCAGGCCGCCGGTGACGATCAACGCGATCACGAGCCGGTTGAAGAGGACGTCGAGCTTGGCCATGAACTCGTCGAGTCCCTTGTGCACGAAGCCGACCTCGATCTGACCGTCTCGTACCTGCTCGAGCGTCTCGTGCACTTGGTACGGCAGATCGGCCGCCATCTGCGTCAGCTTCCAGCCCTCGCGCCGCGCCCTTGCGGCGACGCGTCGCGGCGTGAACCGTTCGACGAGCAGCGCACGGGCGTAGGGCTTCGCGACCTCGAAGACATTGAAATCGGGATAGAGCTCGACTCCGACCGAGCCCAGCGTCGCGATCGCCTTGTCGAGCATCACGAACCGCGTCGGCAGCCGCAGATTCATCGAGTAGATCAACCCGAACGCCTCGCGGATCAACTGGATCGGATCGATCTCGGCCAGACTCGCGCCGTAGTAGCGATGGAAGAGCTGGCGAAGCTCGGCGACGAACTCCTCCTCACGCTCCTTCGGGTAGCGGACGCCGAGATCGGACAGCCGCTTCGGCAGCAACTCGATGTTCTCCGACGCGGCGTCGATGAAAAGCCGCGTCAGCTTCGACATGTCGTCGTCGGTGAGCTTCCCCGACAACCCGAAATCGACGAGCCCGATCCGCTCGGGCGACAGCACCATGATGTTCGCCGGATGCGGATCAGCGTGGAAGAACCCCTGCCGGAAGATCATCGTCATCCACGTTTCGGCGATCAGATACGCAAGGCGCCGGCGCTGATCGAGCGACCAGTTCTCGACGTCGATGTCGGCCAACTGCACGCCGTCGAGGTACTCGAGCGTCAGGACGCGCGACCGGCTGTACGACCAGTAGACCTTCGGAACCGCGACGTGCGGGTGCCCGGCGAAGTTCCGATGGAAGGCGTCGGCGTTCCGACCTTCGAGCCGGTAGTCGAGCTCCTGCCGGATCGAGCGCGAGAACTCGTCGACGATCTCGTTCGCGTCGATGAAGTCGAGCGCGCGCACTCGTTCCTTGGCCAGGCGTGCGGCTTGATACATCAACGCGAGGTCGGCCTCGATCTGCCGCGGCGCGTTCGGCCGTTGCACCTTGACGACGACCCGCTTGCCGTTCGGCAAGGTCGCGCGGTGAACCTGGCCGATCGACGCGGCGGCGAGAGGCCGCTCGTCGAACTCGAGGAAGAGGCGCTCGACCGTCTGGCCAAGCTCTTCGGTGATCGTGCGCTCGACATCCGCGAACGGGAACGGTCGCACGTCGTCCTGCAGCCCGCGAAGCTCCGAGATGATGTCCGGCGGCACGATGTCGGGCCGGGTCGAGAGCAGCTGCCCGAACTTGACGAACGTCGGGCCGAGCTCGTCGAGCATCTCGCGCAGGTGCCGGCCGCGCGCGGTGCCTTCGACCGTGGGGTCCTGCGCTCGGCGACCGTCGATCGCGTAGCCGAACCCGTGGCGGACCGCGACCTGCGCGATTTCGCTCAGGCGGCCGAGATTGCGCTGCTTCGGACGGGTCGCCACCGCGTCAAGTGTGCACCAAGAACGGCCTGGTCAGGTGATTCGCTTGATCGTCGCCTGCCAGGCGCCTTTGGGGGCTTCGACCGACACGGTCTCGCCCACCTTGCGCCCGAAGAGGGCAGAACCGAGCGGCGACGTCGGCGAGACGGTGCCCGCACCTCCGACCGCACTGATCTCGACGGTGATCGTCTTATCGTTTCCCTCGACCTCGACCACTGAGCCGACACCGATTTCGCCCGGGCCGGCAGCGGCGACGATCTCCGCCCCGTCGAGACGCGAACGCAAGGTCCGGATGCGGGCCTCGAGCAGGCCCTGTTCGTTCTTGGCCGCGTGGTATTCGAAGTTCTCCGACAGGTCGCCGAACTCGCGCGCCTTCGCGATCGCGGCAACGACATCCTTGCGCCGTGGGCCTTCGAGCTCGGCCAGCTCCGTTCGTAGCGCATCGGCCTGCGGCTCGGTCAACTGCTCGTGGGCTACCACTTCGACCTACCACCACGCCTGCGTGACGTGTAGACAACGCGCGGCTTCGCGACCTGCATGCCGGACTCCGAGAACCTGTCGACCTGCCCCTGCAGCCGGGCGACGCGCGAGACGTCGGCCTGCTGCTCCGGGAGGACGAGTGTGATCCCGATGCCGCCCTTGCCCGCGCGGCCGGTACGCCCGACGCGGTGCGTGTAGACGTCGGGCTCCTCCGGCGGATCGAAGTTGATCACGTGCGTGATGTCGTCGACGTCGAGACCTCGGGCGGCGACGTCGGTTGCGACGAGCGTTCGCACCTTGCCGGAGTCGAAGTGCGAGAGCGCGCGTTCGCGCTGCACCTGACCCTTGTCACCGTGGATCGCGATCGCGTCGACCTCGTGGCGCAGCAACTTCTCGACCAGGCGGTCGGCGCCGGCCTTGGTGCGCACAAAGACGAGAGCGAGCATCTGCTCCTCGGACTTGAGCAGCTCGACGAGCTTCTCAACCTTGTCGCTGTGCGTGACGGGGACGAAGCGATGGTCGACGTCGCCCGAGCGACGGTCTGCCGGCAGCTCGCCTTCGAACCGTGCCGCGAAATGCGTGTACTTGCGCGCCAGCTCGCCAACCTCACCGTCGAGCGTCGCCGAGAAGAACATCGTCTGCCGGTCGTCGCGCAGCTTGCGGAGAAGCTTGTCGACCTGCGGCTTGAAGCCCATGTCGAGCATGCGATCCGCCTCGTCGAGCACGAGCACCTCGACGGTGTCGAGTGAGACGAGCCCACGATCGACGAGATCCTGCAGCCGTCCGGGCGTCGCGACGATCACATGAGCCTTCTTCGCCTCGATCGCCTGCGCCTTCAACGGTACGCCGCCGTAGACCGACGCGACCTTGAGGTCGTCGCCCGCGATCAATGCGAACTCCTCGGTCACTTGCGCGCAGAGCTCACGCGTCGGTACGAGGACCAGGGCGAACGGGGTGCCGCGACCTGCGCGCTGCACGATCGGAATCGCGAACGCAAGCGTCTTCCCGGAGCCCGTCGGGCTCTTGGCGAGCACGTCGCCGCCGCGAAGCGCCTCCGGGATCACGAGGGACTGGATCTGGAACGGGGCGTCGATTCCGCGTACGGCAAGCACGTCGCTCACGGCCTCGGACACCCCGAGGGAACGAAAATCTGTCACTTATCTCAACTCCTTCGGACGTGGAGATCGCGTGTCCGAAGCAGGAAACGTGACCTCACGGGAATGCGGCCCATCCGCACTCCGTAATAACCACGGTAGCAGGGGTTACGGCTGTCGGGGCTCTGCGTCCTCGACGAGCCGTAGACGGTGCTCGAGCTGCGCAACCCGCAGTTCGAGCTCGTCCCACTCGTCGCGCGTGACCAGGCCGAGCTCTCGCGCGACGTCCTGCAGGCGCCGTTTCGTCTCCTCGCCGACCCGCACCGCATCGCCGTGCCAGCGCGTTGTCGCATCGCCGAAGACGGCGCGCACCTCGTCGAGCCGGGGGCCGAACACGCTCAAGAGACGTTCGAGCGTGTCGCCGCTGCTCGAGTTGCCGCTACCGGGCTCGTCCATGTGGGCGCGCCTTTCGCCGCTGGCGCCGGCGCTCGCGCTTCGCGTCCGAGTCGGTGGCCTCGTCGACGACGGACTCGACGACGTCGACCGGCGTAGCCGGGGTCGGCTCCTCGGCCGCGGCCACCTCCGCCTGCCGGAGCAGGCGCGCCGCGACGGAGCCTTCGATCGACGTGTTGTCCTTGCGGCGGGCGAATTCCGGCTCGCGCTCCTTCCAGATCGTCAACAGCGGGGCCGCGATGAAGAGCGATGAGTACGCACCCGAGGTGACGCCGACCAGCAGTGCGAATGCGAAGTCCTGCAGCGTCGAGCCGCCGAAGAAGAACAGCGCGCCGACCGGGAGCAGCGTGATGAAGGTCGTCGCCAGCGAACGGCGGATCGTCTCCCACAACGAGACGTTCACGATCGTCGCGAACGATGCCCGCCTCATGATCGGGATGTTCTCGCGGATCCGGTCGAAGATGATGATCGTGTCGTAGATCGAGTACCCGAGCACGGTCAGCACCGCGGCGACCGTCGATTCGGTCACCTCGCGTCCGGTCAGCGAGTAGACACCGACGGTGACGACGATGTCGTGGATCAGAGCGACGATCACCGGCACCGCGAACGCGACGCCGTGGAACCGCAGAGCGATGTAGAGCGTGATGATCAGCAGCGAGAAGATCACTGCGATCACGGCGGACCGCGCGATCTGTTTGCCGAAGCTCGACGAGACGTTCTTTGTGCTTTGCGACGTCGCGTGGATGGTGTCCTGCAACGCGACGTTGAGTTTGTCCTGCTCGACGGTCGTCAGCTTCTTGAGCCGAATCTGGAAGTTCTTGTAGTCCTCTCCCGACTTCGAGACGCCGCGTCCCTGCACGACTGCGTCCTTCTCGTGGCCGATCAGCTTCATCTGGGAGCGCACCTTCGAGAGCGGCGTGAACGCCTTCGTCTTGAAGGTGATCTGGACGCCGCCCCTGAAGTCGATCCCGAGGTTGAGGCCGCGGGTCGCGAGCGAGACGAGACCGATCAGCACGACGGTGCCGGAGATCGCGAACCACAGCTTGCGCCGGCTCATGTAGTCGATCTGGAGGTACTTGATCATTCGCCGGCGCCCATGAACCGGGGATTCTGGAACCAGCGAAAACCGGCGAGCAACCCGAGCATCGCCCGCGTCGCCGCGACGGCAGTGACGAGCGAGACGACGGTGCCGATCAGCAGCATCAGAGCGAAGCCCTTGACGCCGGCAGTCGCGACCGCGAACAGGATCAGCGCGGTGATCGCCGTGACGGCATTCGCATCGAGGATCGTCCGGAAGCCCTTCGCGTAGCCCGCCGCGATCGCTGCGCGCACGGATTTACCCGCGCGTGCTTCCTCCTTGATGCGTTCGAAGACGACGACGTTCGCGTCGGCGGCGACGCCGATCGTGAGGATCAACCCAGCGAAGCCTGGCAGCGTGAGCGTCACCCCCAGCAAGACGATCGCCGCGTACATGAACGCGCCGTAGATCGCGAGGCCGATCACCGCGACCATGCCGAGGAAGCGGTAGAGCAGAAGCAGGAACAGCGCCACCAGGATGAGCCCGCCAATCGCAGCGTTCCGCGCCTGCTTCAACGAGTCCTTACCGAGCGTCGCCGACACGTCGGTGCGCTCGAGCGGCACGAAGTTGACCGGGAGCGCACCCGTCTGCAGGACGAGCGCGAGGTTGCTCGCCTCCTTGAAGCTGGCGAGGCCCGTGATCTGGGCGCCGCTCCCCGTCGGATCGATGCCGTCTGGCAGATCCTTGTACGAAATCGACGGCCAGGAGCGGATCTCGTTGTCGAGCACGATCGCGAAGTGCTGGTCCGCTTGCTGGATCGAACCGCGGGTCGCCTCGTTTCGGGTCACCTGGTGAAAGGCCTTGTTGCCCTTTTTCGTGAACTGCATCAGCACGATCGGCCCCTGGGTGGGGTCGACATCGGCGCGTGTCCCGGAGAGCTTCAGTTCGGTGCCCTTCATGTTCGGATACGGGCCGTAGCGGTCGTTCGGGTACGGGCCGTGCTTGAAGAGGTAGTAGTCGGTGGAGCCCGCAGGCGGCAGCCCGGTTGGATCGCCGGGACAGACAACCGTCGTCTTCGCCGAGCAGGTGATCAGCACGGTGTTGTGCGGGACGGTCAGCACCTTCCAGCCCGTCGGCGTCTTGCCGTGGTAGGCGTCGAGGAGCCCGGCGTTCCCATTCGCGGCGCGATGCAGCGAGCCGGCCGGTCCAGCGGCGCGCACGAACGCCGTGGTCGGCTTCTTCTTCCCGTTCGGGATCGTGACGGGCTTGAAAAGCACGTACTGGCTCGGTTCACCCGGGTTCGCGCCGACGGGCACGTGCGAAAGCAACTGGTAGAGGCTCCGAGTCGCAACCGGCCCGGACGCCGACGTCGACGGCGCGACGAGCGCGGGCTCGAGGTCGTACAGCTCAAGCTGCGCGGTCGAGCCGATGATGTTGGCTGCCTGGTTGACGTCGTGCACGCCGGCGAGCTGGATCGAGATCTGGTCGGAGCCCTGTTTCGTGATGATCGGCTCCGAAACGCCGAGCTTGTCGACGCGGTTCCGCATGATGTTCACCGACCGGTCGAGGTCGGCCGCGGTCAGCTTGACGCCCTTCGGGGGCTGCGCTTTCAGCACGTATTCAAGGCCGCCCTGCAGATCGAGGCCCTGCTTGAGCGAGCGGTGCGCCGGCGAGCTCGGCACGGCGAGGAACGCCACGCCGCAGAGTGCGAGGACGATCAGCACAACCAGGATCAAATGGGAACGCCGCGACGACACGCGCCGGACAGGTTAGCCAGGTTCTGGCGTGTCCTCCGCCCGGGTTTCCGGTTCAACCTCCACGTCGACCTCACGGGCGACGGCCGCGACTGCGCGGCGGTCGAGCGTGACGACCACCCCGGGCGCGATCTCGAGCCTCACGAGGTCGTCGTCGATCTCCCTGACGACTCCATGCAGGCCGCCGGCCGTGATGATCTCGTCGTCCAGCTCGACGGAATCCTGCATCGACGCGTGCGAGCGTTGGCGGCGCCGCGCCGGGATCACGAAGAGCACCCAGACGGCGGCGAGCACGAGGATCAGGATCAGGAATGCTCCCACGTCAGCCTTTCCAGCCAGTCGCGTTTGTACGAGGAGAACAAGCCGCCCTCGATCGCGTCGCGCGCGCCGCGGGTCAGCTCGAGCACGAAGCGTAGATTGTGGAGCGAGAGCAGCCGCAGCCCGAGCAGCTCGTTCTGGTTGACGAGATGGCGGATGTAGGCGCGGCTGAACCGCGAGCAGGCTGGGCAATCACAGGCGTCGTCGAGCGGGCCTGGGTCGCGCGCGAAGCGGGCGTTCCGTAGGTTCAGGCGGCCTTCCCGTGTCAAGGCGCTGCCGGTACGAGCAGTCCGGGTCGGCAGCACGCAGTCGAACATGTCCACGCCCGCTTCGATCACCTCGAGGATCCCCTCGGGGTCGCCGATGCCCATGAAGTAGCGCGGCCGGTCGGCGGGCAGGAGGGCGGCCGACCAGTCGGTGACCTCGAACATCGCGTCGCGCTCCTCGCCGATCGCGAGGCCGCCGATCGCGTTCCCGTCGAAGCCGAGCTCGGCGATCTCCTCGGTCGAGCGACGCCGCAGCTCCGGGTCGACCCCGCCCTGGGTGATCCCGAAGCGAAGCTGCCCGTCGCCGCGCGCCGCATCGCGTTGTCGTGTCGCCCACATCGTCGTCCGGCGAACTGCTTCTTCCATCGCGTTGCGGGTGACCCCGGCGGGCGGCACTTGATCGAGGCACATCGCGATGTCGCTGCCGAGGTTGGCCTGGATCCGGGCCGCGAGCTCCGGCGTGAACTGCGCCTCGGTCCCGTCGTAGACGTTCCGGAACGTCACCCCCTCGTCGTCGACGCGCGCGATCGTGTCGCGCAGGGAGAAGACCTGAAACCCGCCGGAGTCGGTCAGGATCGGCGCGTCCCAGCCCATGAAGCTGTGCAGACCGCCAAGGTCGCGGATCAGCTCGTCGCCCGGGCGGAAGTGGAGGTGGTACGTGTTGCCGAGGAGGATCTGCGCCCCGAGGTCGCGCACCTCGTCGGGGTGCAGCGACTTGACCGTCCCCTTCGTCCCGACGGGCATGAAGACGGGCGTCCGGATCTCCCCGTGCGCCGTCCGCAGCACCCCGGCCCGAGCAGCGCCGTCCACAGCCTGAACCTCGAAGACAGCGCCGGGCGGGCCATGGCCCGTCGCCAAACCAGGGTTACGAAAGTGCAACGTTTTCTCCACAGAGGCGCTCGATCAAGGCTCTTGCCAACGTCGCCACGGCTTTTCGGACCTGGCCCGTCGCCAAACCAGGGTTACCGAAGTGCGACAATCTGTTCACAGGATCAGCATCGCATCGCCGAAGGAGTAGAAGCGGTAGCGCTCCTCGATCGCGAGGGAGTAGAGCCGCCTGGTCTCGTCGACCCCCGCGAAGGCCATCACGAGTGCGAGCAGGGTCGAGCGCGGGAGATGGAAGTTCGTCAGCAGGTGGTCGACCCGCCCGAACTCGAAGCCAGGGGTGATGAAGAGCTCCGTGCGGCCGGCGAGCGGCCCGCCTCGGGCGACGGTCTCCAGGACACGGACGGTGGTCGTCCCGACCGCGAGCACCGAACGAGCTGCGGCGATTCGCTGCCACGCCTCCGCGGCGACCTGGTAGCGCTCGCCGTGGATCGCGTGCTCGTCGAGCCGATCGACCTGCAACGGCCGGAACGTGTCCAGCCCGACGTGCAGGGTCACCCGCTCGACGTCGAGCGCCGTGAGCACCTCGTCCGTGAAATGGAGTCCTGCGGTCGGCGCGGCCGCCGAGCCCTGCTCTCGCGCATAGATGGTCTGGTAGCGCTCGGCATCGGCGAGCGGCTGCGTGATGTAGGGCGGCAGCGGCACGTTGCCGGCCGGCTCGCCGTCGAGGCGCACGCGCCAGCGGCCCTCGCCGAGCTGCTCGAGCAGCTCGATAGCACCGTGCCGTTCGCCCACGTGCAGGCGTCGCGAAGGCCGCGCTAGCGCCTCCCACACCCCGTCGCCGAGCGGCTCGAGCAACAGCACCTCGCCGCGGGGCCGCTCGATCGGGATACGCGCCGCGACGACACGGGTGTCGTTGACGACGCAGAGGAGGTCACGAGGAAGCAGGACCGGAAGCTCGCGGAACTCGTGGTGCGCCACCTCGCCCGTCGCGCGCGTGTAGACGAGCAGACGAGACGCATCGCGAGGGTCGGCCGGCGATTGCGCGATCAGCTCCGGCGGCAGGTCGTAGTCGAGCTCATGCGTCTCCATCCGGTGCGGACGGTAGCTTCGGCGCATGGATGAGATTCGCGAGGCGCTCCGCGACGGGCTGCGCGAAGAAGCTGCGCCGCTGTCACGCCGGATGGCCGAGGTGAAGGGCCTCTCCAACCAG
Source organism: uncultured Actinomycetes bacterium (assembly GCA_963847845.1). Lineage (GTDB taxonomy): Bacteria > Actinomycetota > Thermoleophilia > Gaiellales > Gaiellaceae > PALSA-600. Next base: position 705,824 of record CAWKBI010000001.1, on the reverse strand, counting down.
GCGATTCGCCGGCTCGCGGGGATCGAAGCGACACTCGAATCCGAGCGGAACGCCCGGCTCGACGACCTCACCCTGCTGCTCGACCTGCTCACCGAGGGTTGGCGAACGATGAACGCACGACTCGACCGGATCGAGGCAGCGCTACAGGCAGCGCCCTCGAACGTCGTGCCGCTACGCGAATCGGCCTGAGCAGCCGCTAGGCCGGCAGCACGAGCTCGAAGCGGGAGCCTTTGCCGACCTCCGAGCTGAGCTCGAGCCGACCGCCGAGCGCGGCCGAGAGCTCCTTCGCGATCGCGAGGCCGAGGCCCGTGCCTCCGCCAGACTCGGAGATGAAGGGTCGGAAGAGGCGTTCACGCTTCTCGGGGGCGATCCCCGGCCCGGAATCCTCGACCGCGACGTGCACCGACCCGTTCCGCTGCGAGAGCTCGAGCGACACCGTGCCGCCGTCCGGCGTCGCCTGGAATGCGTTCGAGATCAGGTTGCCGACGACCTGCAGCACACGATCGCCGTCCGAGGTGATCACCGGACGGTCGGTGTCCTCGTGGCGATAGTCGATATTCCGCCGGCGCGCTTCGTCGCGGTACGTCTCGTAGGCCTGGTCGATGAGCGTCCCCATATCGACCTCCTCGCGGGTGACCGTGAAGCGGTGCGTGTCGAGCTTCGCGAGGTCGAGGATGTCGCCGACGAGCCGCTCGAGGCGGTTCGCCTCGGCCTCGACCGTCTCGAGTGACGCCTGCTGCTGCTCTGGATCCTCGACGACACCTTCGAGCAGGGCAGAGACGTGACCGCGGATCGCGGTCAGCGGGGTTCGCAGCTCGTGCGATACCGACATCAGGAAGTGCCGCTCCATCAGCTCCGATTCCGCGAGGCGGCCCGCCATCTCGCGGAACCGCTCGCTGAGGTGGGCCAGTTCACCAGGTGCCTTCTTCGGCACCGAGACGTCGTAGCGGCCGGCTGCGACTTCGTCGGCCGCGTCCGACAGCTGCAGCACCGGGCGAACGATCCTCCGCGACAGGTACCAGGCGAGGAACGCAGCGACGAGAAGTCCACCGAGGCCGGCAACTGCCAGCCGCTTGATCAGGTCGTAGACGCGGTGACTGACGTCCGTCTTCGGTGTCGCGACGACGATCGCTCCGACCGGTTGCGTGCCGAGATAGATCGGGTTCGCGACCGCGAGATGCATCCGATGGGTTCCGGGCGGGACGAACTCGAACGAGAGCGCCTTGCCCGACGACCAGTCGATCGTCTTCAACGGCAGCCGCTTGAGCCCGGTGATCTGGCCGGGGAAGAGACCGTTCCGCCCGCCGATGAAATAGATCTTGTCGCCGGTCGCCTGCTCCAGAGTCGTGGCGGCGAACCGGGGCGGCGAGCGATCGCTGGACTTGCCGGTCGGATCGTTGTTGCCGTAGCTCGCCGGGATCGCCTCGGTGTAGATCACCGCGATCCCGTGCGCTTCACGTTTCAGCCCCGTGAGCGTCTGATCGTGCGCAAGGCTTTGGAAGAGCCGCACCGCGATCAAGGTCGTAATCACACCGGCGAGCAAGAGCCCCGCCAGGAAGACGAGCGGTAGCCGGACGCGCAGGGAGCGAAACACGGACTACGTCTTCGTCGTTTCCTTGCGGGCGTCCTTCGCGGGCGAGACCTTGTACCCGACCCCCCACACCGTGACGATCGGCGACGCGTCGCCGAGCTTGCGGCGGAGCTGCCGAACGTGAACGTCGACCGTCCGCGTGTCGCCGGCGAAGGTGTACCCCCACACGCGCTCGAGCAACTGGTCGCGCGTCAACACGAGACCGCGATGGTCGAGCAGCTCCCAGAGCAGGTCGAACTCCTTCGGTGCGAGCTGGATCTCTTCGTCGCCGACGTGCGCCTCGCGACGGCCCGCGTCGACCCGAAGATCTCCGTGAAAGATCTGCTCGGTCTCGCGCTCGCGCCGCTCCGGCGTTGTGCGGCGCAGGATCGACTTGACGCGTGCGACGAGCTCGCGCGGGTTGAACGGCTTCGTCAGGTAGTCGTCGGCGCCGACCTCGAGCCCGATGATCTTGTCGACGTCCTCGTCCCGCGCTGTCAGCATCAGGATCGGCACGTCGCTCGTCTGGCGAATGCGCTTGCACACCTCGATGCCGTCGATGTCCGGCAGCATCAGGTCGAGCACGATCAGGCCGGGCATCTGCGCCGCAACCTGCGACAGTGCCTCCGAGCCGGTCGCGGCCGTGCGCACGAGGTAGCCGGCGTTCTTCAGGTAGAGCGCGACGAACGACGCGATCGAGCTCTCGTCTTCGACTACCAGGATGCTGGGCGCCTGGGCGCTCATCGTCATGGCCCGGTGATCGGCGGCTGGATGCCGAAGGTCACGAGCTTCTTGAGCAGCGGCACCGACTGCCACTTACCGTCGTCGACGGCGTAGTCGCCGTCGTCCAACGTGCCCGCTCCGGTCAGCCACGCCTTGCCGACGCCGACAGCAGTCACGTCGATGCCTGAGCCGACGATGCTGAAGCCGTACTTCGCACCGCTGAACCTGAAGTGGATGTTCTTGCCGCTGTAGATCGTCACTCCCGGATCTGCCGTCGAGCGCACCTGGTCGGCGCCGCTGACCAGGGCGACCAGGTTGTCGTCGGGGTTCGGGTCGAAGACCCGGACCGAGCCCTTGTCGACCTGCCCCCAGATTGCGCCGCGGCTGCCCTGGATCACCACTCTGCTCGCGTCGACGGCTTTCAACTCGAGCACACCGTCACCCGTCGCCGTACGAGCAGCGAGCGCCGCGGGAGCGATCAGTAGGCCCAAGAGCAGGGTGAGTGGGAGCCGCATCGACACAAGTCCAGTGTTTCCTGCCGAATTATGCCCCGAATGAGCGAAAGGTAAGGAGTTTCTTATCCTGGTGGGATGCACGACGTCACACATTTCGGTCTGGACATCCTGCTGGTCGCCGGCGCGCTCTCCGCCGCGCTCCTCACATCGAAGCTGAGCGCCCGCCTCTCCGTCCCCTCGGCGGCCTTCTTCCTGGTCGCCGCGGCGGTCAGCTCCGACGTCCTCCCGTCGCTCCGCGTGCCGATCGGAACCGTCGAGCGCGTGGCGACCCTGGCGCTGATCGTGATCCTCTTTCAGGGCGGCTCCTCGATCGGGCGACGCCGGTTCCGGGTCGCCGCGGTTCCGATCGCGTCACTTGGCGTGCTCGGCACGTTCACGACAGCGGGCCTCGTCGCCGCGTTCGTCCACTGGACGTTCGGGCTCGGCTGGGTGACCGCCGGCCTGATCGGCGCTGCGGTGGCGCCCACGGATCCCGCCGTGATGTTCTCGGTCTTCTCCGACCGGGAGGTCCGCGGCCGCACGGGAACCATCCTCGAAGGCGAGTCGGGCGCGAACGACCCGGTCGGGATCGCGTTGATGCTCGGGCTGATCCAGCTCGCCACCCACGCCGACGCGACGTTCTGGGTCGTCGTGCGCGTGTTCTGCGAGCAGATGGGGATCGGACTCGTGATCGGGATCGTCGGGGGGCTCGCGGAGGCGCAACTGCTGCGGCGGCTCGTGCTGCCGTCCGCCGGTCTTTACACGGTGCGGACACTGGCGCTGGCCGGCCTCGTCTACGGCGTCGCCACGGTCGCGCATGGCTCTGGCTTCCTCGCCGTGTTCGTCGCCGGGCTGCTGGTCGGTGACGTCGAGGCGCCGTTCAAGGACGAGATCGAGGTGTTCCAGGAGGGGATCGCGGCACTGGCGGAGATCGTGGTCTTCCTGGCGCTCGGGCTGACGATCGACATCGGGGCGCTCGGCGCCGGGCGCTGGGCGGAGGGCCTCGCGATCGCAGCGTTCCTCGCGTTCGTGGCACGCCCGGCAGCAACCGCGGCGCTCCTCGCTCCCGTGCGCCTACGGGGCGGAGAACGGCTGTTCGTCATGTGGGGCGGGCTGAAGGGCGCTGTGCCGATTCTGCTCGCGGCGTTCGCCGTCGGCGCGCGCGTACCGCATGCGCAGCGCATCTACGAGACGGTGTTCGTCGTCGTGCTCGCGTCGGTCGTCGTGCAGGGAGGGACGATCTCGCACGCCGCCAAGCGCTTCCGCGTCCCGATGCGCCAGGTCTCGCCTACGCCACGCGCCGAACTGTCTGCGTCAGACCCGTGACCCGCACCTGCTCGTAGGAGTCGACGACCCGCACCCAGCCGGCATCGCGGACCGTCGGCTCGCAGACCGCGCAGACGGTCTGGTCGCGCCGGCGGCCCCGCCACATGCGGTAGTGCTCGCCGGCAAGCAGGCTGCGGCGGCAGACGTGACACATCGCCATCCCGGCACGCTAGGCCGGGCCTCGGACGGACGGCCTACGGGTAGGGGTAGAAGCCCTCGCCGGTCTTGCGGCCGAGCTTGCCCGCCTGCAGCATCCGCACCAGACGCGGGGGTGGCGCCATGCGCGGTTCGCGCAGCTTCTCGTACAGCGCCTCACTCGCGTGCACGTGCACGTCGGCCCCGACGAGATCGAGGAGCGCACACGGCCCCATCGGCCACCCGGCGCCGTGTTGCATGCCCTTGTCGAGATCGGCCGGAGTGACCCCTGTCTCGTCGAGCACACGGACGCAGTCGTTGAGCAGCGGGATCAGGACGCGGTTGACGACGAAGCCCGGCGTGTCGGTGCAGCGAATGGGCGTCTTGCCGAGTCGTGCCCCGAGCTCGAACGCGGCCTCGAAGACATCGCTCGCCGTCCGCTCGGCGCCCACGATCTCGACGAGCGGCATCAAGGGAGCCGGGTTGAAGAAGTGCATCCCAACGACCCGCTCGGGCCGCTCGAGGACAGACGCAATCTCGGTCACAGAGAGCGCCGACGTGTTCGTGGCGAGAATCGCATCGGCCCCGACTGCTGCCTCGAGCTCGCGAAAGAGCTGATGCTTGACACCGAGATCCTCGAAAGCTGCCTCGATCACGACGTCGCAATCCCGGAGGTCGGCGAGCTCGGTGGTCAGGCTGAGCCTGCCCATCGCCGCGTCGCGGGCGTCTTGCTCGAGCTGGCCCTTCTCGACCTTCCGCGTCAGGAAGTGAGCGACCCGGTCGCGTGCCGCTTCGGCACGCGCCAGCTCGACCTCTCGGCCGACCGTCTCGAAGCCCGCCTCGAGGGCGAGTTGCGCGATCCCGGAGCCCATCGCGCCGAGCCCGACCACGCCGACCTTGCCGATTGCGCGCGCCACGAGCCGCGATGCTAGACGGTCCTAGACCCGCTCGACGATGCCCGCGATCGCCATCCCGAAGCCGACGCACATCGAGGCGATCCCGTAGCGGGCACCGCGGCGGTCGAGCTCGTTCAGGAGCGTGGCCGTCATCCGCGCGCCCGTCGCACCGAGCGGATGCCCGAGTGAGATCCCGCCGCCGTTCGGGTTGACGTCCGCGAGCCGCTCTTCGAGGTGAAGGTCCTGCACGGTCTGCAGGACGACCGTGGCGAACGCCTCGTTGACCTCGATCACGCTCATCTCGTCGAGCGACAGGCCCGCTTTGTCGAGCGCCTTTCGCATCGCGATCGGGTTGCCGTGCAGCATCCGCGTGGGGTCGACACCGGCCAGGCCGAAGGAGACAAAGCGCGCCCGCGGCTCGAGTCCGAGCCGCGTCACCGCTTCCTGACTCGCGATCAGCACCGCGGCGGCACCGTCGACGATCTGCGACGAGTTCCCGGCGGTCACGATCCCATCGGCGTCGAACGCCGGCCGCAACGCTGCAAGCGCCTCTGAGCTCGTCTCCCGCCGCGGAGCCTCGTCGACGGCGACCACACGGTCGCCCAGGTCGATCGGCACGATCTCGCGCTCGAACCGCCCCTCGTCAATCGCCGCGACCGCACGGCGGTGCGACTCGAGCGAGTACGCGTCGGCGGCGGCGCGCGAGAGTCCCCACTCCTGCGCGAGCAGCTCGGCCGACGTGCCCTGCATGACGATCTCGTGCCGGTCGGTGACGCGTTCCGACAGCGAGCCGCCGTTGGAGCCCATGGGCACGCGCGACATCATCTCGACGCCGGCCGAGACGACGACATCGAGCTGTCCTGCCATCACTGCTGTCGCGGCATTGAAGTTGGTCTGCATCGACGAGCCGCACTGGCGGTCAACGGTCGTTGCCGCGACGTCGACCGGCCAGCCTGCGGAGAGGACCGCCATACGGCCGACGTTCCATCCTTGCTCGCCGATCTGGGTGACGCAGCCCATCTGGACGTCTTCGATCTCGCCGGGATCGAGCGCGTGCGGGGCAAGCAGGCCGTTCAGAACCTGGGCGGCGAGGTCGTCGCCCCGAATCCCCGATAGTGCGCCGTTCTTGCGGCCGATCGGCGACCGCACGGCATCCACGATCAACGCGTCCATCAGTCTGCGAGCGCCGGTGAGTACTGAGGCGCGCGAGCCTCCCGCCACGCGAACACCCAGTTGACCGACGCGAACGCCGCGACGGCATAGATCCAGCCGAAGATGCAGTCGACTGCGTAGTGCTCGCCCGCGTACACGAGCGCAAGTGCCATCGCCGGTGGATAGAGCGCGAGCAGCGGCCGGACGTAGCGAGGAACGAGCTGCCAGAGATACAGGGTCAGGAGAAGCGCGAACGCAGCGTGCAGCGAGGGCATCGCGGCGACGTCGTTTGCATAGCTCGTACCGTGCTCGAAGACGGCGCCGCCGTTCGTGAACGGGAGGTGCTGCCACACGAGCCCGACCATCCGGTTCGACTCGCCGAGGTTGCCGTGCTGCGCCGCCATCCACGGCGGTGCCGCGGGATACGCGACGTAGGTCGCGAACCCGGTCAGCGCGAGCACGCAGACCATCGTCGCGTAACGCATGAACCGTTCCCGCGCGAAGATCCAGATCACTGCGAGCGCGATGAACGTCGCGAAGAAATGGGTCAGGTGGAGGAACCAGACGGCGTAGTCCCACCAGTGCAGATGGTTGCCCCCGTGCCAGAAGTGCTCTTGCAGGCGAACCGTCGGCACCGGCTTGCCGAACAGCCTCTCCTCGAGCCTGATCTGAGGCGTCTCGCGCGTCGCGACACCGAGCCCGTCCGCCGCACCGCGGAGCAAGTCGTACGCAAAAATGATCCCGACGAGCGGCAGCCAGTCGCGCACCACTCGGGAGATTTCGAGTGAGAACGCCGCCATCCCGAGGCCGAGCCACAGGAACAGCAGGTCATGCTTCGTCGGGATCCCCCAGAGCGCGACCAGCAGCACCGTGCCAACGGCCCAGGCGATCGGCGCGCCCACGCGCAGGTATTTCTGCCGCTCCACCGAGGGAAGATTAGAGTGCTCGGGTGGCCACGACGTCAGTTGACCGTGCGCTCCTGATCAACGGGGCGCGCGTCGAGACGGGTGAGTGGACGGACGTTCGGTCGCCCTACTCAGGCGACGTGATCGGCCGCGTCGCAAAAGGCGGCGTCGACGAGGCGCTCGATGCCGTGGCTGCCGCCGAGGCTGCGATGAAGGAGCCGTTGCCGGCCCATGAGCGGGCGAGGATCCTGGACACCGTCGCCCACCTGCTCGAGGAGCGCAGCGAGGAAGCCGCGCGGCTGATCTCCGACGAGGCAGGCAAACCGATCAAGGCCGCGCGGGCCGAAGCGCAGCGCGCGGTCTCGACGTACACGTTCGCCGCGGTCGAAGCGCGCCGGCTGGCCGGCGACGTCATTCCGATGGATGCGTCGCCTGCCGGCGAAGGAAAGCTCGCCCTGACGTTGCGGCTTCCGATCGGGATCGTCGGTGCGATCTCACCGTTCAATTTCCCCCTGAATCTGGTCGCCCACAAGATTGCGCCGGCCCTCGCGGCCGGCTGCGCGGTCGTCCTCAAGCCGGCCTCGGCGACTCCCTTCTCAGCGCTCTTCCTCGCCGAGCTCGAACATGAGGCGGGCCTGCCCGCGGGTTGGTTGAACGTCGTCGCGGGCTCCGCCAGCGACATCGGTGATGTGCTGGTCGCCGACGACCGCGTCAAGCTGATCACGTTCACCGGCTCCAGCGGTGTCGGCTGGTCACTCGCCGAGCGGGCACATCGCAAGCGCGTGAAGCTGGAGCTTGGTAACGCGACGCCGGCGATCGTCTGCGCCGACGCCCCTGACGACACTGCGGCGAAGCTCGCTGCGAACGCTTTCTCGTTCGCGGGCCAGAGCTGCATCTCGGTGCAGCGCATCTTCGTGCTCGCCGATGCCTGGGATCGGTTCCTGAGCGAGTTCGTTCCGAAGGTCCAAGCCCTCACGGTCGGAGACCCAGCCGACGACTCGACCGATGTCGGGCCGGTGATCACGTCCGACGAGCGCGACCGCGTCTTCAACTGGATCCGCGAGTCTTCGGGGGAGGTGTTGACCGGAGGGAAGCCGAACGACGACGGTCTGATCCCGCCGACGGTGATCGCCAATCCGGGCGCGAACGACAAGGTGCAGTGCGAGGAAGTCTTCGGACCGGTCGTCACTCTGACCCGCGTACAGAGCCTCGATGAGGCGATCGAGCAGTCGAACGCGACCCGGTACGGCCTGCAGGCAGCGATCTTCACCGGCAGCCTCCAGGCTTCGCTGCTGGCCGCGCGGCGGCTCGAGTTCGGCGGCGTGATCGTCAACGAGGCGCCGACGTTCCGGGCCGACCAGATGCCCTACGGCGGCGTCAAGGAATCCGGTAACACGAAGGAAGGCCCGGGCTTCGCTGTTCGCGAGATGACCGAAGAGCGTCTGGTCGTCATCCAGCTCTAGCAGTAGATTGCGGGCATGTCGCCGCTTCTCCGCCGGGGCGCCGACGCGACCGAAGGCATCGCCCCGCGCCGCCCGCACGCCGGTCTCCTGAGACGGGAGCGCCGCGCTCTCGTCAAGGCTCGCGAGGATGAGCTGCGCGAGCTCGGCGGCCTGCTGGTCGAGATGTACCGCCGCGGCGGCTTTCGCGAAGATCTGCTGGCCGAACGGTCGGCGGTTGTCGTCGGGATCGACGGCCGGCTCGCCGAGATCGAAGAGCTGCTCACGAGTCGCAGCCAGGTCATTCGCTGCGACTGCGGCGCACCGATCCTGCGCGGCTCGCGCTTCTGCCCGAACTGCGGCCGCTCGCTGCCGGGCGCCGGAGAGTCCGAGGGCGTCTCGGAAGAGACAGTGATCGAGCCGGCCCCCAGGCGCTGATGGCGACCGAGGCTGCCGAGCGCCGCACGGCGATCGCCGCCGCCGACACCACGTGCCCGCGCTGCGGCTCGGGTCGGCGCGCCTCGGATGAGTACTGCCTCGAGTGCGGCCTGCGGCTCCCGGTCGTTGCGGGAGCCGTGCCGGCACTTCGCCGCGGCTGGCTGCGGCGGCTCGGCTGGTACCCGGGTGACTGGGTATGGCTCTCGCTGCTGACCTTGCTGGTCGCCGCCGCCGGCGCGGCCGCGGCGATCGTGGTCACGGATCGAGATCGGAGTGACGCCCCCGTAGTCCTGACCGCCGCAACGGCTGTCGCGCTCGGCGAGCCCGCGGTCGCCCAGCCGACGACCGCGGCCACGGTCAACACGGCAACGCTCCCCTCGGCTCCCGAGCCGGGCGCGCGGGCGACGCCGAACGGGCGCATCCAGTGGCCCGCGAACCTGAACGGCTGGACGATCGTCCTCGTCTCGTATCCGACGGCAAGCGGCCAGGCAACAGCACTCTCGACTGCGGCGCGCGCTGCGAAGGCGAACCTGCGCCAGGTGGGAATCATCGACTCGGGCGGGTTTGCCAGCCTGCAGCCCGGGTACTTCGTTGTCTTCAGCGGCATCTACGCCTCGAAGTCGGACGCCGACGCGGCTGTCAGCACCGCCCGGCAGGCGGGTTTTGGCGGCTCCTATTCACGGCAGATAAGCCGCTGATCAGCGATGTGTAAAGAACGGGCGTGCTGGGTAAGCGATTCCCAAGGCGCGAGGCTCCCGTTTACCAGACTGAAAACATTTGTAACAGCGTCCGGCAGCATGTTAGAGTCGGCTCGGTTCTGGCGATCGAAGCCGGGTTTTCCCGTCTGAAACAGGCGTAACCGTCACTGTCAAGGCTGAAATGCGAGGGCGAATGGACGAACGGATCCTGCACATCCAGCACTGCATGTATCAGTACTCTCGAGCGATCTATCGCTCGATCAAGGATCTGATCGACCCGTACGTCGACGGCCAGACGCATCTCGAGTACCGCCGTGAGGTGCTCGCAGCCTGCGAGGGGACGATGGAGCGCCTCGCCGCGGACCCGCACTACTTTGCGAAGCCGGACCGCACGCTCTTCCAGGACATCCGCCGCTACTTCCCGATCACCGTGCAAGAGCAGGTCGCGTGGGCGGTCGCGCAGGGCGTCGACGCCGCGGTCGGGTTCGTCGAAGATCAGATCGAGGCCGGTGCGTTCGACGGCGGCGTCGCTCGTTGCCGGGCAACGACCCGCAAGGGCAAGGCGTGTCAACGCACGCCGCTCCCGAATCGCGACTACTGCCCGTCGCACCAACATCTCGAGCGCAGCAAAGCCGCGGCTTGATGCCCTGCGGTAGGCTCGCCACGCCGGCCTAGGCTCCACACAGCCGGCGGGGAAACAGTTGAGCCATGACACCGACAAGCTGATCCGGCAACTTTCGCTGGTGGCGTTCCTGATGGCGGAACGCCGCCCGCTGACGGCACGCGACATCAAGTCGAACGTCGAGGGGTACCAGGAGATGAGCGACGAGGCTTTCGCGCGCCGCTTCTACTCCGACCGCGCCGAGCTCGTCGCGCTCGGAGTTCCGCTGGACTCGCAACGCGACGAGTTCACCGGCGAGGAGCTCTATACGCTTCGCTCCGAACGGTATTTCCTGCCCGAGCTGGAGCTCGACGACGAGGAGCTCGCCGCCCTGCAGACGTGCTTCTTCCTGCTCGAGGGCCGGTTTGCGTACGCCGAGCCGTTGCGCCTCGCGCTCCAGAACCTGGCGCTCGGCCGTTCGGCCGGGGCACTTGCGGCCTCCCCCACCCGTACCGCGGTGCGCGTCGAGGTCCGCGACCCCGACTACTCGCCCGAGCTGCAGGGACGACTCGGCAAGCTCGAGGGCGCGATCTCGAAACAGCGAACGGTCAAGTTCCGTTACTGGTCGATCTACCGCGACGACGAGGAAGAGCGCACGCTCAACCCGTATGCGCTGCTACCCGAGAACGGCTCCTGGTACGTGATCGGCCACGACCTCGAGCGCGACGACATCCGAACGTTCCGTGTCTCGCGGATCCGCTCCGATATCCGGTTCGCGACACGCCGCGAGCGCGACTTCCGCCTTCCGGCCGAGTTCGACATCGAGCTCTACCGCGGACGCACCGAATGGCAGTTCGGCGACATCGTCGGCGAGGCGAAGATCGAGGTCGCTCCCGACACCGCCTGGTGGGTCGCACGTGCGTACGGCGGCAGCCGCAACCACATCGAAGGCGACATCTTCACGACGCAGTACGCGTCCGTCGACCTGCTCGCCCGCTGGATCCTGCGCCAGGACGGCCGAGCGGTCCCGCTCGAGCCCTCCGAGCTGCGCCGTCTCACCGTCGAAGGCGCACGCGCCGCGCGCACGGCCCATGAGGGCGCGCCCGCGACACCGGCCGGGCTCGCGAAGGAAGGGGTGGCGGCGATCGTCCCCGACCGGCTTGCCGGCCCGGTGGCGCCGGAGCGGTTCGGCGTCCTGCAGTCGCTCCTCGCGTACCTCCTGACCGCCTGCGGCGACGAGCGAGAGGGTGTGATCCCGGCTCACGAGCTGGTCAACCGGTTCTCGATCCCGGCCGAGCAGCTCGAAGAGCACCTCTCACTGCTCAACCTCGTCAACTTCGGCGGCGGCTGCTACGCCGTTTACGCCGAGCTGCAGGGCGACGAGGTGCACGTCGACAAGGAGCTGTTCGGCGATACCTTCCGCCGTCCGCCGCGGTTGACACCGCTCGAGGCCCGTGCGATCCGCCTCGCGCTCGAGTTCGTCGGCCCGATGATCGCCGCCGGCGCCCACTCGCCGCTCGATCGGGTGCGTGCCAAGCTCGAGGAGACGTTCGGCGCCTTCGATCTCGCCCAGACGCCGGCGCCGCACATCGGTGAGGAAGAAGGACTCGTCGACACGATGACGCGGGCCATCGACACGCACCGGCTCGTGGAGCTCGAGTATCTGAAGCCCGAGGAGCAGGAGGTGGTCACGCGAACGGTCGAGCCCTATTCGATCGAGCGTCGCCTCCCCCACTGGTACGTCCATACCTGGGACGTGGAACGCGACCAGCCGCGCTCGTACCGGCTCGACCGGATGCGCAAGGCGAAGATGCTGCGCAAGGGCTTCGTCCCACGCGAGGGCTTCGATCCTTCCGAGTTGCACACGGCGACGACGGCGCGCATCTGGTACTCCCCGGCGGTTGCCCGCTGGGAGGTCGAGAAGGGAGCGCGCTTCCTCGTCGACGGCTCGGCACTGGCCGAGAAGTCGGTCGGCAGTGCCGAGTGGCTCGTCGGAGAGGTCGTCTCCTACCGTGGCGAGGCGATCGTGCTCGAACCGGCCGAGCTTCGCGCCCGGGTCGCCGAGCGCGCCCGCTCGCTCGGTGCCGAGTTGCGCCCCGCCCGCGCCAAGACGTAGCTACTGACCGTCGACGACCGGAACGCTGAGCGTGAACGTCGCACCGGTGCCAGGCTCCGACCAGACCTCGACCGTCCCGCCGTGCGCCTCGGCGATCGAGCGCGCGATGTACAGGCCGAGGCCGGTGCCGGGCTTGGAACTACCGCCGGAGGCGCGGCCGAACTTCTCGAAGATCAGCCGCTGATCCTCGGCGGGGATGCCGGGGCCGTGATCGGACACGGCGACCACGACCGCGCCGTTCGCCTGACGCACGTCGACGTCGACGGCGGTGCCGAGGGGCGAGTATTTGACGGCGTTGTCGATCAGGTTGCCGACGACCTGACGCAGCCGGCCTGGATCGCCGCGGACGGGCGACACCTCGCGCACCATCGAGTTGAGCGGCACCTCATCCTGGCCGACCGCGGCAGTCGCGATCGAATCGCGGACGAGCCCGGCGAGGTCGATGTCCGAGAACCGGTACGAGAAGGTGCCCGCTTCGATCCGCGAGGTGTCGAGCACATCGCCGATCAGGGTGGCGAGCCGTGTCGTTTCGTCGGCGATCAACGCCAGGAACGCCTCACGTTGCTCGAACGACAGCTCACGCCACCGCTGCTGCAGCGTGCGAGAAGCGCCGATCACGGCGGCCATCGGGCTGCGTAGCTCGTGCGAGACGAGCGAGACGAAGTCGGCTCGCATCATCGACAGCCGCTGCAGCTCTTCGACCGTTCGGCGCTCGCTCTGGTAGGCCCGGATGTTCTGCACCGCGGACGCGACGAGGCTGCCGAGCAGGCTCATCAGCTCGATCTCGTGCTCCGAGAAGGCGTTTCGCTGGTTGCGGCCGACGGAGATCAACCCGATCGTGCGGCCGCCGACGTTCAGGGGGGCGGCGACGCGCGAGTGGATCCCGAGCGCCCGCAAACGGCCCTCCTCGGCGTACTCGCCCTGCTCGAGGTCGCGCCTGACGATCGTCCGGCCGCCGGAGAGCACGTCGCCGAGCAGGCTGCGTTCGAGCGACAGGACGGTTCCGGGCGGCATCACCTCGTTGGCGAACGCTCCGGCGGTCGCGATCACGCGCCCGGTCCCCTCGTCGGCGAGCACGATCGCCATTCGCTCGAACGGCACGAGTGTCCGGAGCTCGCTTACGAACGCGCCCGAGGCCTCGTCGAGATCGAGCGACGAGCTGAGCGCCCGCGCGCACCGGTTGGCGGCGTCGAGCAGATCGGCGCGACGGCTCAGTTCGTCACGCAGCGCCTCGGCCTCCTCGACGCGGCGCTGCACGTTCCGCCTCTCTGTCTCGACGCGGTTGACGAGCCACCCGACGAGCAGCGCCATCACGAAGCCCGAGAAAACCTGGAAGACGAAGAAGTCGATGCGGAAATGACCTGAAACGGTGGCGGCGCGCCGCTGCTCGAACCAGGCCGCCACCGGGATCGCCGCCACCGCGGTCAGGACGCCGCCACGCATGCCATATCTGACGGCCCCGGCAAGGATGGCGATCAGCAGCAACTCGCGTGTCGGCGTTCCTGGCTCGAAGGCGAAGAGGAGGACGAAGCTCGAGACGATCAGGAAGTCGAACGCCATCGCAAGCGGGGTCAGCCGCTGAACGTCGTCGTGGCGGCTGAGCGAGAAGAGCAGCGCGCCGCCGACGGCGAGCAGCACGGTCGCGGCCCAGGCGACGGGGCGGTCGCGCGGCGGAATGCCGGCCGTGAGCGCCACCTGGAGGATGGCGAACGGCACCGCGCCGAGGCGGATGACGCCGATCCACCATTCGAGCGGCCGCTGCGGTCTCACGCGCGCACCTCGACGCGGCCGAGTGCCCACTCGGCATGCTCGCGCTCGATCTCGTCGCCGTCGACCGCGAACCGGGCGAGCAGCGGCGCATGCTCCGGGCCTCCGACGTTGCCGAGTGCCACCAGAGCGTTCCGCCGCAGCCAGTGGGCCTCGTTGCGTGGGACGTAGAGCCGGTCGTAGGCGTCGACGAGCGCCTCTCCGTCGGCTTCGAGCCAGTCGACCAGATCGACGTGCCCGGCGCTCGACTCGGCGGCGCTGCTGCGCTTGCGGACTCCGCGGTTCCAGGGACAGACGTCCTGGCAGATGTCGCAGCCGTACACCTGCGCTCCGAGCGCAGCGCGGTATGGCTCGGGAATGGATGCAGGCGCCTGAGTCCAGTAGGAGAGGCATTTTGTGGCGTCCAGCGTGCCGGGCTCGTCGAGCGCACCGGTCGGGCAGGCGTCGATGCAGAGCCGGCATTCACCGCAGCCGGCGTCGAGCGGCGCTGTCGCGGTCAGTTCGAGATCGGTGACGAGCGTCCCCAGTACGACCCACGAGCCGTGGCGGCGGGTGATCAGCATCGTGTTCTTCCCGTAGAACCCGACGCCGCTCCGTGCGGCGGCTTCGCGGTCGACATGCTGGTTCGCATCGACGAGCACCCGGTAGGCGCCGCCGAGGCTGCGCCCGAGCGCGTCGAGCTTCTCGCGCAGTTCGGCATAAGCATCGTTCCAGGTGTACCGGGCGAGTCGGCCGTGCCCAGGAGGCAAGGGGGACTCGGGCGCCCAGTAGCAGAGGGCCGCGGAGACGACGGTGCGGGCGCCTGCCAGCAGGAACTCGGGATGACAGGAGCGTTCGGGCTGCGCCATCGTGAATTTCATCTCCGCGAACAGACCCCTTTCGCGACGCTCGACGATGTGCCGTTCGGTCGCCTCGTACGGCTCCGCACGGGTTACGCCGACCGCGTCGAGACCGATCTCTTCACCCAGCCGGACGACGTCCGCGGTCTTCATGCGAGGATTCTGCCTTCATGAAGGCGATTCGCATCCATGAGGACGGCGGCCCGGAGGTCTTGCGTTTCGAGGAAGTGCGCGACCCGGAGCCCGCTGAGGGCGAGGTGCTCGTCGAATTGCGGGCTGCGTCGCTGAACCATCTGGACGTCTGGATCCGGAAGGGCCTTCCTTCGGTGCCAAAGCCCCGCATCCTGGGCGCTGACGGCGCCGGCGTGCTCGCAGGCACCGACGAACGGGTCGTGATCAACCCGGCGATCGTCCACGACGGCAAGATGCACATCCTCGGAGAGACGACCGACGGCACCCACGCCGAGCTGATCGCGGTTCCGCGAGACGCAGTTCATCCGATTCCTCACGATCTGACCTTCGAGGAGGCAGCGGCGTTTCCCCTCGTCTTCGAGACCGCGTACCGGATGCTGGTGACACGGGCTCGCCTGCAGGCGGGCGAATGGGTGCTGGTCTGGGGGATCGGCGGCGGAGTCGCACTTGCCGCGATGTCGCTCGCGAAGGCACTCGGCGCGCGCGTCGTCGTAACCTCGTCGAGCGATGCAAAGCTTGCACGCGCGACGGAGCTCGGGGCCGATGCCGCCGTCAACCACTCGACCGGCGACGTCGTCGCGTTCGTCAAGGAGGTGACTGACGGCGGTGCGCAGGTCGTCGTCGACGATGTCGGCGAGGCAACCTGGCGGCGAAGCCTCGACGCCGCGCGTCCTGAGGGCCGGGTCGTCGTCTGCGGCGCAACCACAGGCCCGAACCCACCCGCGGCGCTGCATCGGGTCTGGTGGAAGCAACTGTCGATTCTCGGCTCGACGATGGGGACTCCCGACGACTTCCGTGGCGCCTACGACCTGATTGCGGCCGGCAAGGTGCGGCCGGTCGTCGACAGTATCTTTCCCCTTGCCGACGCGCGCTCGGCGCACGACCGCCTGGAAGCCGGCGAGCAGCTCGGGAAGATCGTCTTTTCGATCTAGCCAGTAGCGCGGGCTAGTCGCGATCAGGCGCGCGCCTGATCGGCAGGAGCAGCGCGTTCAGCTCCAGGATCCGCTCGATCATCGACTGCCGCTCGAGCCTGAGCCGCTCCAGCTCCCGCTCCCCGAAGGGGCTCGGAAACGCGACGGCACGATGCTCCGCCATCTCGAGCCGGCGGATCAGCTCGGGCTCCCGCTGTTTGAGGCGGACTAGCTCGACGGAGAGCTCGTCGAAGTCTGGAAGTTTGTCTGCGGCCACGGTGATCTCCTCGTCACCATGTTGACACGAATCGGTGGGTCGGTAAAGCCCCGTTTGGCGTACTCGTCAAAACGCGCATCGGGCGAGCCCGGCACCTCGAGCAGCGAAAGCCCTCAAGTAGTTCGTGGGAACCGTCGATGACGGCGACGTCCTCCCCTCGACACAACTGGAGATACGCATGCGGCGCTTGCTTTGTCTATTGCTGGTGGCTCTCGGCGCGACCCTCTTCACGGCGACTGCTCTCGCGGGTCCGACGAATCTGATCGTGAACGGCGACTTCGAGACCGGCGACTTCACTGGCTGGAGCGCCACGACAACCCTGGCTTCACCGCTCTGCGACTGGTCGGTCTCGAACTGTGGCTGGTTCTTCGCCCCCCTGGCGCCCGACGGCGGGTCGTATTTCGCCGACAACGGCTTCGACGGGAGCGGGCCAGGCACGTACACGCTCTCCCAGACCGTGTCGATCCCGCCCGGGACCGCGCTCCTCGGCTGGGAGGACTACCTCGGCGCGAGCTACAGCGGCGCCGCCCGCACGAACGACGTCCAGATCCTCGACGCCTCTGGAACGACGACCCTCGCGACCGTCTACAGCTACTCGGCCCCGACCGGTTCGACGGACACCGGTTGGGTGCAGCACAGCGTCGACCTTTCCGCGTTTGCTGGGCAGACCGTGACGGTCGCCTTCGTCCAGACGATTCCGGAGAACTTCACCGGACCGGCCGAGTACCACGTCGACAACATCCAGCTCCTCTCCGTCGCAGCGTCGGGCGGCTCGCGTGTCGGTTACTGCGCGGGCACCGGCAACACCATGGCCGACGGCACTCCGATCGCACGCGGCACCTTCCTGAACCTGGTCTATGGCCAGCAGCTCACCGACCCCAGGTACACGGGCGCCACCCTGGCAAGCTTCGTCAAAGGCATGGGCATCTCCTGTGGGGCGCCGCCTGCCGGTTACAGCCTGCAGGGTTTCGCGACGGCGACCGGCGATGCCGGCGATCTGTACCCGTACTACGCGCCGTAGACAGTCGAACAAGGAACAGGAGGACTCCCCACCGCGGGTCGTGGTGCGGGAGTCCTCCTGCGGCCCCCCTTGAAGCGCCCGTCCGCGTAGGAAGGCACTAGCTCACTCATTACTATCAAAAATGAAGCTAGGAGCAGCACCCGCCTACTTCGCTCACCGTGACGCCATTGCAACCACGTTCAGCGGCTCGACCGACCGCGCGCTGTTCTGCGTCCAGCTCGGCGCATCGTACGAATGCCCGGCGCGCCGCGAGCTCCGGCCCCCCGGCATCGACTCATGAGCGATACAGAACTCGCCTAGCGTGCGCGTGGCGCAGCCCGAGGCTGCACAGATCTTGAGCATCGACATAACCCGTGTCCCCCTTCTAGTCCCTCCAGACCATCTCATCTCTGGCTAAGAGCCGTCTAAGCATCTTCAGAACGCCATGGTGGCGCGCCGGACCTTGGTCCGGGTCGCGTTCGACTTTCTCCCGGAAAGGACTAACCGAAACCGAGGATGAACTTCGCGTCGTCCGACATCTTCTCGGGCGACCACGGGGGCTCGAAGACCAACTCGCTCTGCACCGTCTCGACGTCAGGGATCTCGTTCACGACCCGCTCGATGTCCTCCTGGATCATCTGACCGGCCGGGCAGCCCATCGAGGTAAGCGAGTAGATGACCTTGACGTTCGCACCTTCGATCTCGGCGTCGTAGAAGAGGCCGAGCTCGACGATGTCCATCCCGAGCTCGGGATCCTCGACCCCGCGCAGCGCCTCGACGACCTCTTCTTTGCTCGGCATGGGGTGAGTTCTAGCTGAGTCGCACCTCTTCGCGTCGTTCCCGGGCGAAGAAATGGATCCCGTCGACGAATCGCACCCAGTTGCAACGGGTGCACATGACCAACGAATGCGTCCGGGCAGAGTCGGCTCCGAACCGGACGCCGCGGAGCAGGTCGCCGTTCGAGACGCCGGTGGCGGCGACGATCACCTCTTGGGGCGCAAGATCGTCGATCGTGAAGACCCGCTCGACGTCCTCGATGCCGTGGACGCGCGCATCCTCGATCTCCGCACGGCGCGTCGGCCAGAGCTGCGCCTGCAGCTCGCCGCCGAGGCAGCGGAGCGCTGCCGCCGCGAGCACGGCCTGTCGAGCGCCACCGATTCCGATCGCGAGATGGTCGTTCGTGCCGCGGATCGCTGCGCTGATCGACGCGGTCACGTCTCCGTCCTGGATCAGCTTGATCCGTGCCCCGGCTGCACGGATCTCCTCGATCAGGTCGTGGTGCCGCGGCCGGTCGAGCACGATCGCCGTGATGTCGTTGACCATCCGGCCGAATGCGTCGGCGATCGCGCGCACGTTGTCCTCGATCGGCTCGGCGAGCGAGATCCGCCCCCGGGCGACAGGCCCAACGGCCATCTTTCGCATGTACATGTCCGGCAAGGAGGGCATCGATCCCCGCGGGGAGGCAGCGATCATCGAGACCGCGTTCGTTCCTCCACGAGCCACGACTGCCCGCCCCTCGAGGGGATCGAGCGCAAGATCGTATTCCTCGCCGCCCGCTCCGATCAACGAGCCGGTCGCGAGCTGCTCTGCCTCCTCGTGGCCGCCGATCACCACCTGGCCGCTGATCGGCATCTGCTCGAGCGCGATCCGCGCGCCCGAGAATGCCGCCTCCTCCGCCGCCTCCTGGTCGGCACGGCCGAGCCAACGGGCACCGGCGAGCGCCGAGCGCTCGGTCACGCGCGCGAACGTCTCACAGAGGCACTGCCGGCGTGTTCCTTCGTCGGTCAAACAGGGTCTCGGAGCCGCTCGGCCGAGCGCATCACGATCTCGATCACTTCGTCGATCGTCCGGTCGACGTTCGTGTTCTCGACGACGGGAACGCTCTCGCGCCGGGCACGGCCGACCACGTAGGTCTGGATGCGGCGAATGTCATCGAGGCGTGAGAGGTACTTGTCCATCGCGCGAATCCCGCCTGTGGTGACGTCGCGAACGTGGAAGTGAACACGGTGGACGTCGGCGTCGGCGATCTCGACGACGACATGCACGACGAGTGCGCCCGCGAGCTCCGCCGGCAGGATCCCCGGAACGAGATGGACACCCTCGAGCACCATCGACCAGCCTTCTGCCAGCGCGCGCTCCATCGCAGCCTCGACACCGACGCACACGTGGCGGCACTGGTCGACGAACCCGACGATCGTCGGGTCGCCGGTCACGTCTCCGTCCACTCCGGCGCCTGCTTCGAAGCTCGAGTAGTGGATTGTCGGCATGAACTCCTTGGAGAAGAAGGCGCGCATGGTCTGCCTGATGAAATCCGTCGACGCGACCCGCGTGATGCCGAGCCGGTGCGCGACCTCGGCAGCGAGCGTGGACTTGCCGGTCCCCGTCGATCCTCCGATCAGCACGATGATCGGCACGTCGAGCGTCTGGAGGTCGGCGAGGCGCTGCAACTGCCCGACCGCCCGCTCGCCTTCCTCCTCGCCGAGGATCTCGTGGGCGAGAGCGCGGAGGCGGTTCGTGTCGACGGTGCGCTCGCCGCGCTCCGCGAGGTCGACCTCGACGCGGCGTGCGAGGTTGTAAGCGCGATCGGCGGGAACGCCCACCGCGATCAGGGCACGCGCCATCACGCCCTTCGAGTAGGGCAGATCGGCGTTCCCGAGCGGAAGCGGCTCGCCGTGTCGGCGCTGAGGCATCAGGCGACCCGCTCGGGAACAAGTGCGAGCAGCGCCTCGTCGAGGCCGTCGGCGACGACGTCGTTTCCGGCCAGCACCACTCGCCGGTCGTGCGCCAGCGCGTGCTCGGCGACGACGTCGATCGCAGCTCCTTTGAGCTCGACGAGGTAGGTGTCGGCTTCGAGCTGAGCAAGCTCACGTCGCAGCGCGGCGCGGTCTGCCAGCTGCGTGGAGACATGCACGACGTCGGCTTCTAGGTGATCGACCGCTGTCGCTCCCGCGGTGAAGACCGCGACTCGTCCGTCGAGCGGACCGGTCGCGCTCAGTCGTAGCTCGACCCGGAGCGCGTCCGGCGCCTCGCAACCGACGGCGAGAACGACGTCGGAGATCAGACGGCGGTAAGTGTTGAGGTAGAGGTCAGGGGCCGTTCCGGCACCGATCACGAGCACGCGCCGATCGACGTCGACCGGCGGAACGGCCGCTCCGCTGCCGTCGAAGACGACCACGTCGGGCCGGCGCTCGGCCGCCAACAGCGCCCCTGCCGCGACGTTCGACGTGAAGACTGCCCCGGCAAATCCGCCGCCCGCCCGGCGGCAGCCGATCGTCGGCACGCCGCAGAGCGCCGCGATCTCGAGGTGATCGGACGCGGCGTGCCGCCCCGTCCGGGAGAGCGCGACGAGATCGCCCATGCTCGGCGGGGTCTCGACCACCTCGGGCTCGGCGGGGCCCCCTCGCCCCATCGCGACGACGACGACGTCGCGGTCGCGGGCGAGCAGCCGGGCGAGCCGCGCAGTGACGGCTGTCTTCCCCACCCGCTTGCCGGTTCCGATCACCGCGATCGAGGGCAGCTCGAACGGCTCGAATGCGGGCGGGTCGAAGCGGAAATCTGCGCCGACGTATGGCAGTCCAGCGGCGAGCGCCCTCGACACCCATTGAAAGCGCTCGGCCGGGCCGAGAACGGGCTCGTCGGAAAGATCGACGACGACTTGGGCGGCGCCGAAGTCGTCGACCAGCGGCACGCCGTAGTCCGCGCCGGGCCGAAGCTTCTCGGTGCCGCCGACGAGGATCGCGCCGACCCACTCGTAGGGCAGCGCAGCGAGCGCGTCGTTCACGACCGGCGCATAGTGCTCACCGTCGATCAGGGCCACTGCCCTCATCGTTTCGTCGTCACCTCGCGCTCGATGCGGCCGGTGTACTTCTCGTACTCGCCGGTCGCAGTGTCGAATTGGATGATGCGCTCCTGGCCGTGAAACGGATACCGGCGCCAGACGGAGACGTGGGTTCCCTCGATCTCGACGACGTTGTAACAGGGGCGCGTGTGACCTCTCAGGCGGAGCGTCGAGACGGTGCCGGTATTGACGACGAACAGGTTCTCGAGCTTCCAGGCATAGGGAACGTGCTTGTGGCCCGAGAGAACGAGCTGCACGTCGGCGCGCTGGAGACATTCGATCGCGTCGCCGGCGTCGTAGACGACGTTTCGCTCGCGGCCCGTGCCCGGAATTGGCAGTAGGTGGTGGTGCAGGACGAAGACCCGAAGCTCGGACGGCTCGCGGGCGAACTCGGCCTCGATCCAGCCGTAGCGACCGCGGCCGATCTGGCCGTGATCGAGATCGGGCTCGGTCGAGTCGACTGCCACGACCGTGATGCCCTTGCGGCGCAGCACCGAGTTGCGATCACCGAACAACTCCTCGAAGTGCACGTAGCCGACGTTGCGGGAGTCGTGGTTTCCCGGGATGACGACGAACGCGTCGCATTGGATCCGGTCGAGATAACGCTTCGCCTCGGCGTACTCCTCCTTGAACCCGAAGGTCGTGAGGTCGCCCGAACAGACGACGATGTCGGGGGCCAGATCGTTGATCTCCGCGATCGCCCGCTCCATCAGATCCGGCACGAAGTGCGGCGAACCGCAGTGCAGATCGGACAACTGGGCGATCGTCAGCGGCACGCAACTGAGATTAGATCATCCGAGGGGAGTGCTACCCTGCTTGAAGTGGTGCCGGAAACGCCCGTTTTCCAGGCATATTGCGGCTCTGAACAGCCGCGGTTCGCCAACCCTGCCGAGCTCGAGTACGCGAAGGTCCTCGACTGGTATGGGATTCCGTGGGCCTATGAGCCGACGACGTTCGTGCTCGCGCGCGACGAACAGGGCCGGGTCGTCGAGGCGTTCACGCCAGACTTCTATCTTCCGGATCAGAATCTCTACCTCGAAGTGACTGTGATGAAGCAGTCACTCGTCACACGAAAGAACCGCAAGTTGCGGAAGCTGCGCGAGCAATACCCGCACATCAAGATCAAGCTCTTCTACGAACGCGACTTCGAGCGCCTCGCAGCACGGTTCGGGCTGCAGAAAGCATCCTGACCGCCCTGGCCGGGCGAGCGTGGAGCGGCGCCGACGCACGCGTCGGCGAGATCTTCCTCGATGAGAGCGAAATCCGCGGCCGCGTCCGCGAGATCGGCGCGTCGATCGCGGAGGACTACGCCGGCCGCGAGCCGATGCTCGTCGGATCGCTGAAGTCGTGCATCCCGTTCGTCTGCGACCTGTCAATGGCCACCAACGCGCTGCACTCGCTCGACTTCGTCGAGATCGCGGGCTACGGCGAGGGTGACGAGGGAATCAGGTTCCTCAAGGACCTCGATGCCGAGATCGCCGGCCGCGACGTCCTGCTCGTGGATGCGGTGATCGACACCGGGCTGACGATGCACTATCTCGTCCGTTCGCTGGCGCTCCGGCAGCCCGGCACGCTCCAGATCGCGACGCTCTTCGACCGTCCATACCGGCGGCTCGTCGACGATCTGCCGGTGCGCTACGTCGGCTTCACGATCCCGGACGAGTTCTTCGTCGGCTACGGGTTCGAGCTCGAAGAGCGCTACCGCAACCTGCCGGACCTCCGGCTCGTGCGGCCCGCCGCCTGACCCGCTCCGACTCGGCCGAATCCCAGTAGCTGCAGCAAGTTTTAGGTCCGGCTAAACTCGGCCCATGTCCGGGTCGAATCAGGAGCCGCTACCCGCAGGGCTTCGTACCGTCGACGAGGCCCTCCACCGCACGCGATTCCGGATCCTGCCGTTCCTCGGGCCCGCCTTTATCGCCTGCGTCGCGTACATCGACCCCGGCAACTTTGCGACCAACATCGCCGGCGGCTCCAAGTTCGGCTACCGGCTCGTCTGGGTGATCGTCGCCGCGAACCTGCTCGCGATGCTGATCCAGACGTTGTCCGCCAAGCTCGGGATCGCGACCCAGCGCAACCTTCCCGAAGTCTGCCGCGAGCAGTTCCCGCCGAAGGTGTCGTTCTTCCTCTGGCTCCAGGCCGAGGCGATCGCGATGGCCACCGACCTCGCCGAGTTCCTCGGCGCCGCCGTCGGCATCCACCTGCTGACCGGCATGGCGCTGTTCCCGGCGGCGGTCATCTCCGGGGTCGCGGCGTTCGCGATCCTCGGGATGCAGCGCTGGGGCTTCCGCCCCTTCGAATCTGTGATCGCAGCCCTCGTCGGCGTGATCGGCGTCTGTTACGTCGCCGAGCTCGGCTTTGCAAAGCCGGACTGGGGCCAGGTGCTGAAGCATGCCGTCACCCCGCAGTTCGGCGGCAGCGAAGCGGTCCTGCTCTCGGTGGGGATCCTCGGCGCGACGGTGATGCCGCACGTGATCTACCTGCACTCCGCGCTGACGCAGGACAGGATCGTCGCAGAGAGCGACGAGGACGCGCGCACGCTGCTCCGCTACACGCGGATCGACGTCGTGATCGCGATGACGATCGCCGGCCTGATCAACGTCGCAATGCTGGTGATGGCGGCGTCGACGTTCTTCAAGACCGGGCTGGTCAACGTCGACTCGCTCGAAGGAGCGCACAAGACGCTCGAGCCAATCCTGGGCGGCGCTTCGAGTGCGCTGTTCGCACTCGCACTGATCGCGTCGGGGCTCTCCAGCTCTGCCGTCGGCACCCTCTCCGGCCAGGTCGTGATGCAGGGCTTCATCCGCCGCCGCGTCCCCGTCACGGTCCGAAGGCTCGTGACCATGCTCCCCGCTTTCGTCGTGATCGCGATCGGCGTCGACCCGTCGAGGACGCTCGTCATCTCACAGGTCGTCCTTTCATTCGGGATCCCGTTCGCGCTGATCCCGCTGGTCTACTTCACGTCGCGCAAGGATCTGATGGGCGTCCTCGTCAACCGGAAGATCACGACCGTCGCCGCAGGAATCGTCGCCGCTGCAATCGTCGCGCTGAACATCCTCCTGCTCGGGCAGACGTTCGGCCTTTAGGAGCGCTTTAGAGGTAACCCATCGGGTCGACCGGGGCGCCGTTCACGCGCACCTCGAAGTGCAGGTGGGGCCCCGTCGAATGACCGGTCGAGCCGACGTAGCCGATCACGTCGCCCTGTGCGACTTGTTGGCCGCAGTGCACCGCGATCGAGCTTTGGTGCCCGTAGGCGGTCGCGAGGTTGCCGCCGTGGTCGATCACGGTGAGGTTCCCGTAACCCGACTCCCAGCCGCAGTAGATGACCGTCCCGGACGCAGCGGCGTGGATCGGCGTCCCGTAGGAGACACCGATGTCGAGGCCCTCGTGCATCCGGCCCCAGCGCCACCCGAACGGGCTCGTCACCGGGCCGGAGACCGGCCAGATGAGGCCGGCTGACGACGGTGCCGACACCGAGCTCGGTCCCTGCGCGGCGCGGATTCGCTCGGTCAGCGCCGCGCTCGCTGCCTGCAGAGCGTCGATCTCCTGCGCGTCGGCGCGATCCTGATCCGACAGTTGCGAGAGATCGGTCAGCTTCTCTTGGCGCGTGCCTGCGAGGTCGTTGCGCGCGCCGGCGAGCTCATCGCGGATGTCGCGTGCCTGCGTCGTCCGCGCCTCGATCACCGCCGTCTCGCCGTGCACCCGTGCCCGGAGTGCCTTCGTCTTCGCGCGAGCTGCCTTGGCTTGCAACTTCGCGTATGCGACCTCGGCTGCGATCCGCCGGTCCTGCACCCCGATGTCCGTCAGGTACGCGACCTGGTCGAGTGCGTCGTGCACGTTTCGCGCACCCAGGAAGACATCGAAAGACGACGGCTGGTTCGACTGTAGATGTCGACCAGCCTTCGGTTGAGCACCCGCGCCGCTGCGGCGTACTGCTCCTGCAGGAATGAGAGCCGGTTCGACTGAAGGGTGAAGAGCTCGTTGAGCGCGTTCAGCCGGCGTTGGTGCAGCGAGAGGTCGCTTTCGAACGTCTGCAGCCGCAGCGAGACATCGCCGACGCGCGCTTCGAGCGCGCGGATTCGGTTTGTGTACCCGGCCACCTCGCCGCGCAGCTCCGTCTCGCGCTGGCGGTGCGCAGCTGTTTTCGCCTGCAGCGCGGAGATCTTCGTCTCGACGGCGTGCTTCTTGGCGGTGTCGTTACCGAGCGCCGGCGTGGCGGCGACGAGCAAGACGAAGACGACGAGCGCTGCTGAGCGCATTCGCGGACGGTTTCGCCGCCCGGGGTGGCTACTCCTTCGGGTCGAGGGCTTTCAACGCGGCCGCCGCCGCCTGGCGCAACGGGCCGAGCTCGCGGCGATAGTCGTCGTCGCTGATCTTGCCGGTCCGGTGGTCGAACTCGAGCTCCTTGAGCGCCGCCAGCGCACGGTCGCGCTGCTCCGCGAGCGTGAGCAGTGCGGCCTCGTCCTCGGTCGGCGCGTCGAGGCGGTCGTCGAGGGTGACCGGCTCGCGCAGGAACGGCAAGGCGACGAGCAGCACCGCAACGGCCGCCAGCGCGACCCCGAGGACCAGCGCGACCGCCGTCACGCGCGGGCGAGCGCGAGTCTCGTCACGAGCCGGCGCTGCTCGCGGGCATCCGGCCAGATCGCAACCACCGAGCCGAGCAGGAAGACGATGCCGGCGATCCAGATCAGGTTGACGAGCGGCTTGACCAGCACTTTGAAGTAGACGGCGTTCTGTTTCGGCTTGAAGTCGTTGGCGATCACGTACAGGTCTTCGCCACGCAGCCAGTTCGTCTTGATGCCGACTTCGTGCGATGGTTCGGGCGGGTTGCGGTACTGGTTCGCGCCCGACGAGATCGTGCCGCTCCACCGGCCGGTGACACCAAGCAGCGCGCGGGTTTCGGTCGCGTTGCTCGTGTTGTGAACCTGCAGCGCCTTCAAGGTGAGTGTGTAACCGGGCACCTTCATGCTTTGCCCGACCACGAGCTTGCGCTCGGTCGTGCTGCCGTAGGCGCTCGAGCCGGCGACGCCGATCGCGAGCAGCACGACCGATGCGTGCACGACGTAGCCGCCGTAGCGTCGGCGGTTCCGCGAGACGAGCTCGAACAGCGAGCCTGCCGCGCGCGTGCCTCGAACGAACTCGACCACGATCGTGCCGAGAACGAACGCCGAGAAGGTGTAGGCGATCAAGCCGGGCGTCGACGAGCCGGCCCCGGCCGCGATCAGCACTCCCCCGGCGACAACGGCGACGCCGAGCGGCCATGCGAGCGCTCGGGCGAGAGAACGCAGGCTGGTGCGGCGCCAGGCGATCAGCGGCCCGATCCCCATCAGCAGCAGCAACGGCAGTCCGAAGGAACGCAGGAAGAAGTCGAAGTAGGGCCGGCCGATCGTCCGCGACTCGCCGTTCAAGAGTTGCGTGAGGATCGGGAAGATCACGCCCCAGAGGATCGTCAGGCAGAGCGCGACGAGCAGCAGGTTGTTGTAGAGGAACGTCGCCTCGCGCGAGAGCGCCGACTCGAGCTTCGTGCGCGCTTTCAGCAGCGGCAGCCGCTACAGGATCAGCGCAACCGAGAACAGCGACGAGAGCACGACGAAGGCGAGGAACCAGCCACCGATCGAGCTCTTGGCGAACGAGTGGATCGAGTTGACGACGCCCGAGCGCGTCAGGAACGTGCCGAAGACGGAGAGCTCGAACGCGAGCGCGACGAGCACCATGTTCCAGACCTTCAGCATGCCCTTCCGCTCCTGCACCATCACGCGAGTGCAGGAACGCCGTCGCGGCGAGCCACGGCATCAGGGCGGCGTTCTCGACCGGATCCCAGGCGTAGTAGCCGCCCCAGCCCACCTCGACGTAGGCCCAGTGCGAGCCGAGCAGCTGGCCGAAGCCGAGGAACATCCAGGCGGCGAGCGTCCAGCGGCGGGTGGCGACGATCCAGCGCTCGTCGGTGCGACCGGAGAGCAGCGCGCCGGCGGCGAACGCGAACGGGATCGAGAGCCCGACGTAGCCGAGGTAGAGCATCGGCGGGTGCGCGACCATGTACGGGTTCTGCAGGCTCGGCGTCAGACCGGCGCCGTCGACAGGGGCGGTCTGCGTCGCGAACGGGCTCGCGACCGCGACGAGCATGAACGCGAAGAACGTCGCGATCCCGCCGAGCACTGGCACGACCCAGACGACCAGGTCGCGCAGCAGACGCTTGTTGATCGCTACGGCCAGCGCGCCGTACCCGGTGAGCACGAGCAGCCAGAGCAGCAGCGAGCCCTCCTGGCCACCCCAGAACGCGCTCAGCGAGTAGGCGGTCGAGAGGTGCGGTTCGTGTGCGTCGCGACGTAGGTGAAGGTGAAGTCGTGGCGGACGAGCGCCGTCGCGAGCACCGCCGCGGCGATCGCAGTCGAGCCGAAGCAGACGAGAGCGTTACGCGCTGAGTCGGCGAGGCGCCGCTTGTTCGCGTGCGCAGCGTACGCGCCGGCGATGAGCGCGTAGAGCCGCCAGCCCGAGGCTGACGACGAGCGCCGCGCGACCGAGGTCAGCCACCTATGCGCTCGGACTCGCGGCTTGGTACTTCGACGGGCACTTCGTGAGGATGCTGTTGCCCGAAGGCGTCCGTTGGCATAGCTGCCGCCCACGACGACGTCGCGCCCGACCGTGAACAGCTCGGCGGGGTCCACCGTGGTAGACGACCGGGACGATCCCGCTCGTGCCCTTGATGTTCTTCAGCCCGAAGCGCAGGCCATGGGCTGATGCGCGTCGCCCCTGATCGGGCCGACGACCTTGCCGGCGGCGAGACCTTGCCGGCGTGCCCGGCAAGCTGGCTCGGCGTCAGCGCGGCGTCGAGTTGCCTGCCACCGCCGTGTAGACCAGGAAGACCGCGAGCATGCCGCGACGGCCAGCGCGATGACGAGCCGCGCGGGGCTGCGTCCGGACACACCGAACAGTCTACCCGCCGAAAGAGCGTTGGCTAGGCGTGCTGGCGCTTGCGGCCGGGCACGCGGTAGCCGTGATCGGCGCAGAGCGAGCCGGGCAGCTCCTCGGTGAGCGCGTCGCAGTAGCCCTTGCCGTAGGCCGCGCGCATGAAGGCGGCGACGACCTCGAGCGACCACTCCTCGATCCCGGCGGCCTCGCGCCAGAGGTCGGCGAGGCGAAGGTCGATGTCGAGCTCGAGCAGATCGATGCGGGTAGGGCTGTCGGACATCGGAATCAGGGTAGGAGCCCGGTCGGACGGACCCGGTACGCTCGGCTGCTCCATGCCTCGCCGCCTTCATTTCGGCCCAGCACGGGTGCCGTCGCGGGAGAGCCCGGAGGCGGCGATCGAAGCGCTGCTCGAGCGCGGGCTCTCGGCGTGCGAGATCGACTTCGAGGGCCGGTTCTGGATGGACTACGACTTCGCGGGCGCTTCGGCGAGCTGGCGCGGGAGCACGACATCGCGCTCTCGGTGCACGCGCCGATCGCCGGGTTCATGGGCCACGCCGAGCGCGGCAAGAAGCTGAACATGGCGGTCGGCATGCTCGACCACTCGGCCGGGATCGCGAAAGCGGCCGGCGCAGAGGTGGTCGTCTTCCATCCCGGCTTCCTGCTCGGCCGCACCCGCGAGGAGGCGATCGACTCGGTCGTCGAGCAGCTCGGCGAGCTGCGTGAGCGGCTCGAGGGCAAGGATCGCGGCGTGCCGTTCGGGATCGAGGTGATGGGCCGCGTCCGCGAGCTCGGCTCGATCGACGACGTCGTCGAGATCTCGTCGCGTCTCGGCTGGGTTCGGCCCGTGATCGACTTCGCGCACATGCACGCGACCTCCGACGGCGCGTTCACATCGGTCGAGCCGTTCGCCGAGGCGCTCGAAAAGGCCGACGCTGTGCTCCCGCCGGGCGCGCCGTTCCACATCCACTTCTCGGACATCCAGTTCGCGAACCGCAACGAGACGAAGCACCTGCCCTACGGCGAGGGAACGCTGCGCGCCGAGCCGCTCCGCGATGCGCTCGCCCGGTTCGAGCGTCCGGCGACCGTGATCTCGGAGTCGCCGACGCCAGAGTCGACCGAGGAGATCAAGGCGGTTCTCGGCGCGTAGTTAGGCTGCGTGCGTGCTCGACCCAAAGGCGTTCAAGGCGTACGACGTTCGCGGCGTCTATCCAGGCGAGCTCGACGAGGACGGCGCGTACGCGATCGGTCGCGCCTTCGTCGAGCAGTTCGCGCCAGCGCAGATCGCCGTCGGGAGGGACATGCGGCTCTCATCGCCGTCGATGGCGGAGGCGGTTCGCGAAGGCGCGGCCGACGGCGGCGCGAACGTCCTCGACCTCGGGATGGTCGGGACCGAGATGGTCTATTTCGCGGTCGGCGAGCTGGGGCTCGACGGCGGCATCATGGTGACCGCGTCGCACAACCCGAAGCAGTACACGGGCATGAAGATCGTGCGCGCGCGGCGCGCTGCCTGTGGGCAGCGAGTCGGGTTTGCTCGACGTTCGCGACCGTGCGGTCGCGGGCGAGTGGCGCGAGGCGGCGCGCGGCGAGATCCGCGCCGAGGACGTCTGGGGCCGCTTCGTCGATCGCGTGCTCTCGTTCGTCGACGTCTCGGAGCTGAGGCCGCTGCGGATCGTGATCGACGCGGCGAACGGGATGGCCGGCACGATGCTGCCGCCGGTGCTCGAGCGGCTGCCGAAGCTCGATGTCGTGCGCTGCTACTTCGAGCCCGACGGCTCGTTCCCGAACCACGAGCCGAACCCGCTGCTGCCCGAGAACCGCGAGTTCATCGTCGCCAAGATGCGCGACGCGCAGGCGGATTTCGGCGTCGCCTACGACGGCGATGCCGATCGGTGCTTCTTCGTCGACGACGGCGGCGAGTTCGTTCCAGGCGACTTCATGACGGCGCTCTTCGCCGAGTCGATCCTCGCGAAGGAGCCCGGCGGGAAGGTGATCTACGACGTTCGCGCGTCGTGGGCCGTCCCCGAGGCGATCGGAGAGGCGGGCGGCACGGCGCTCATCAACCGCGTCGGCCACGCGTTCATCAAGCAGCGGATGCGCGAGGTGGATGCGGTCTTCGCCGGCGAGGTCTCGGCGCACTACTACTTCCGCGACTTCTCACAGGCGGACTCGGGCATGATCCCGTTCCTGCTCATGTGCGAGCTCGTCTCCCGGCGCGGCAGCCTCAGCAAGATGCTCGCGCCGCTGCGCGAGCGCTACTTCATCACCGGCGAGATCAATACGCCGGTCGCCGACGTCCCGAGCAAGCTGCAGGAGCTCGAGGAGCGCTTCGGGCCCGAAGGGGTAGTCACCCATCTCGACGGCCTTTCCGTGCTCGCCACCGACTGGCATTTCAACGTCCGCCCGTCGAACACGGAGCCGCTCCTCCGCCTGAACCTCGAGGCACGCTCGCAAGCCCTGATGGACGAAAAGCGCGACGAAGTCCTCGCTGTCATCCGCGACTAGCGAGCCCTCGCCCCTATCGAACACGGCCGTCCCGGGCAGGTCCCGTCGCCAAACCAGGGTGACAAAACTGTGACTTTTCTTCCACAGCCCCGCTGCGACGGCGCATGGTTTCTCGAAGTCAGCGAACGGCCGAGGCCGAAGGGACATGGCCCGTCGCCAAACCAGGGTTACGGAAGTGCGACAAACGTTCCACAGGCTCGGGCTAGGATCGCCCGCGTGGGTGCGGCTTGATCGAGTTGGGGCACGTGACCGAGCGGAAGCTCCCCTTCCGCTATGCCGCTTACACGCGCGTCGGGTTTTCGGAGACGGATGCGCAAGGGGTCGTCTACTACGGGCGCTATCTCCCCTACTTCGACCTCGCACGCACCGAGTACCACCGCCATCTCGGCCGGGTGACACTCGGCGGGGTCGACTTCGCGATGCGTGCGACGACGGTCGAGTACCACGCCGGGGCGCGGTTCGACGACCTGCTCGAGGTGTTCGTGCGCATTGCCCGGATCGGCACGACGAGCATCACCTACGAGCACGCCGCCTACCGGATCGACGACGACAGCGACGACGATCTGCTGATGGCGACGTCGAGTGCGACGCTCGTCTGCATCGCGCTCGACGAACGCAAGGCCGTGCCCGTTCCCGCAGCGTTCCGCGAGCGGATCGCCGCCTTCGAGCAGCCGTAAAGCACCAACGGGGCGCTCCGCCCGCCCGGCCCTCTCCCGACCGAGCGGGCGGGCGGCCAACCGCCGCTCCCCCCGCTCTTGTTGTAGGAGAGCGCCGTTCGAGACGCCATCCCTCAATTGAGGTACCCCTCCGGCACTCGCCCCGATCACTCGATCGAGTGACCGCTGGCGCGCGCTAGGACGGGGTGACGCGGTACGCGTCGAAGACGGCTTCGAGATTGCGGAGCGCCGTCAGCAGCGTGCGCAGGCTCTTCAGGTCGCCGACCTCCGCCGTGTACCGGTTCTTCGCCAGCTGATCCTCGACCACGCCGCTGTACGTGACGATGTTCGCGCCGTGCTCGGCGAAGGTGCGCGCCACGTCTTCGAGCAACCGAGGGCGATCCCACGAGTCGACGGCGATCTGCACCCGGAAGCTCTTCGCAGCGGTCGCGCCGTCCCACTCCACGTCCGTGAACCGTTCCGGGCTCCGTTTCAGCGCCCTCACGTTGGGACAGTCGCCCCGATGGATCGTGATCCCCTTGCCGAGTGAGATGTAGCCGACGATCTCGTCGCCCGGCACCGGCGTGCAGCACTTCGCAAGCCGGACAAGCACGTCGCTGACGCCCGGGACGACCACGCCGAGGTCGCTGCCGGAGACCGTCTCGCGCGCCCGCGGCGCCTTCGTGATCACCGGCGCTTCCTCGGCCACCTGCTCGGTCTTCAGCCGCTGGACGACCTTGTTGACGATCGAGCCTGCCTGCAGCTTCCCCGAGCCGAGCGCGAGATAGAAATCCTCTGCCTTCTTGAAGCCGCTGTCGCGGATCACCTCTGCGAGCGTCGCCGACCCGCGGAGCTTCGCGTACGGCAGGTTCTGCGCCTTCAGCGCCTGAGCGAGCGCCTCGCGCCCCTTATGTTCGGACTCCTCGCGAGTCTCGCGCGAGAACCACTGCCTGATCTTGTTGCGCGCACGCGAGCTCTTCGCGACCGACATCCAGTCGCGCGACGGTCCGCGCCCCTGCTTCGAGGTCAGGATCTCGACGAAGTCGCCGTTCTTGAGCGTGTAATGCAGCGGCACGATCCGTCCGTTGATCTTCGCCCCGACCGTGCGATGGCCGACGTCCGTGTGAACCGCATAGGCGAAGTCGATCGGGGTCGAGCCGGCAGGCAGCGTCTTGACCTGGCCCTTCGGCGTGAAGACGTGCACCTCTTCGCCGAACAGGTCGGTGCGAAACGCCTTCATGAACTCGCGCGGGTCGGCCTCGTCGGTCGTCCCCTCGTCCATCAGCTGTTTCACCCAGGCGGTCCACTCGACGTCCTTGTCCTTCTTGCCGCGCTTGTAGAGCCAGTGCGCGGCAACGCCGTACTCGGCGGTCGCGTGCATCTCGCGTGTGCGGACCTGGATCTCGAGCGGGCGGCCCTGCGGACCGATCACCGTCGTGTGCAGCGCCTGGTACGCGTTGAACTTCGGCATCGCGATGAAGTCCTTGAAACGACCCGGCATCGGCTTCCACAGCGAGTGGATCAGCCCGAGCGCCCCGTAACAGTCACGGGTTCCCTCGTCGCCGGAGCGCTCGGCGATCACGCGCATCGCGGTCAGGTCGTAGATCTCGTTGAACTCGCGACCCTTCTTGGCCATCTTGTCGTAGATCGAGTAGAAGTGTTTCGCGCGCCCCGAGATCTCGGCCGGGATGTCGACCTTGTCGAGCTCCTTCTGCAGCACCATCGCCGCCTCGCGCACGTGCTCCTCGCGATCCGTGCGGCGCTCGGCGACCATCTGCTTGATCTCCTCGAACTTGCGCGGGTGCAGCGTCTGGAAGGCGAGATCCTCGAGCTCCCACTTGAGCGCGTGGATACCGAGGCGATGGGCGAGCGGCGCGTACACCTCGAGTGTCTCGCGCGCCTTCTGCACCTGCTTCTGCTTGCCCAGATATTCGATCGTGCGCAGGTTGTGGAGACGGTCGGCGAGCTTGATCAGGATCACCCGCACGTCCTCGGCCATCGCCACGATCAGCTTGCGGTAGTTCTCGGCCTCCGCGTGCTCGCGACTCTGGAACTGGACGCGGGTCAGCTTCGTGACCCCCTCGACCAGCGTCGCGATCTCGTCGCCGAACTCGGCCCGCAGCTCGTCGATCTCGATCCCGGTGTCCTCGACGACGTCGTGGAGCAGCGCAGCCGCGAGCGTCGGCTCGTCGAGCTGGAGGCTCGCGACGATCTTGGCGACGCCCCACGGGTGGTAGATGAACTCCTGGCCCGACTGGCGGACCTGACCAGCGTGGGCGGCGGCGGCGTAATCGAAGGCGCGGGTCAGGAACGCCCGATCAACGTCGGGCTTGTACGCCTCGACCTCGGTGATCAGCTCGTCGACGAGCTCCTGATGCCGCTCGAGTACAGCCATGCATCCAGTGTACCCCGGTCATTTCGGGCCACATCCCTCGCTCGTGGGGATTCGTTCAAGAGGAAAAGGGCAGTTGCCGATGAACGGAATAAGCCCATGCTGAGACGACGCCGGGAGATGAAAAGACTGCTGCGGGTCGCGCGCCTGATGCGCGAGCTCGACGCCGCGTCCGCTCGGCCTAGGCGGCCTCAGAGAGCACGGGCTTCCGTTCGAGCAACATCCTGAACGCCGGTGATTCGAGCAGGCTGCGCCTGGCGCCGCCCTCCAGCTCGAGCTCGGCGAAGATCGCCCGCGCCTCGGGAGTCCATTCCGCCTCGCCTGCGCGCCACTGGGCGGCGAGCCACTCGCGCAGGTCGTCGAACCCGTCGACAGCGTCGAAGATCCGCCGCACGACGAGCTGAGGGGCGATCGTGCCGTTCCACCGGTTCTCCTGGAGCCGGAACGCGACGTCGTATCGGCCTTCCCGGCGGAGCCGGTCGAGGTGGCTGCCCATCCCGAACGCGATCGCCGAGCCGGAGTCGCGGCCGTGCTGGCGGACGCGGAACCGTAGGTGCTTCCCGTCACCGACGGT
The DNA here is from genome assembly GCA_963847845.1 of uncultured Actinomycetes bacterium. Classification (GTDB taxonomy): domain Bacteria; phylum Actinomycetota; class Thermoleophilia; order Gaiellales; family Gaiellaceae; genus PALSA-600. Next base: position 671,477 of record CAWKBI010000001.1, on the reverse strand, counting down.
GCCGAGATCGGCGAGCTCGCACCCGTCGACCAGCAGCGTTACGCCGGGGTTGCCGAGCCCGAACGGCGCGAGGCGAGCGAGCTCGGCGGCTAGCGCCAGGTGGAGCTTGGCGCCGGGTACGATCGCGTCGACGCGGGTCACGGGTTGAAGATCCTCGTCGTCCAGCACCGCGTCGCAGTGAGCGGCGAACGCGGCCGCGAACGTCTCGATCTGCTCCGCGGCAACGGTCAACCCGGCGGCGGCTCGGTGGCCGCCGAACCGCAGCAGGTGGCCCGCGCAAGCGGCCAGGCCTGCATGGAGGTCGAAAGCGGAGACCGACCGGCCTGATCCTTTCCACACGCCGTCCGCGCCGGCGATCACCACCACGGGCCGGTTGAAGCGCTCGACCAGGCGCGAAGCGACGATCCCGATCACACCCTCGTGCCAGCCTTCGCCGACGACGACGTACCCGCGCCGCCGGCGACGCGCCTCCGGCCACGACTCGATCTGGTCGACGGCCTCGCGTGAGATGCGCTCCTCGACGATCTGGCGCTCCCTGTTCAGCGTCTCGAGCTCCTCGGCGAGCGCCTTCGCCTCTTCCTTGTCCTCGGTCAGCAGCAGCGTCAGCGCTGCTTCCGGACGGCCCAGCCGCCCCGATGCGTTGATGCGCGGCGCGAGCCGAAACCCGATCGACGTCTCGTCGAGCGCGGCCGCGTCGACGCCGGCGACCCGCATCAACGCTTGAAGTCCGGCCTTCTGCGTCTGCGCGAGCCGGCGGAGCCCGAGCAGCGCCAATGCCCGGTTCTCGTCGACGAGCGGAACGACGTCAGCGACCGTCGCCAGGGCGACGATGTCGAGGTGACGCTCGAGGAACGGATGTCCCGGTCCGAGCAGCGCCTCGGCGAGCTTCCAGACGACGGCGGTCCCGCAGAGCCCGGCGAACGGATACTCGCCTTTCAGGGTCGCAACCACTGGGCAGGCCGGAAACGCCGCTGCCGGCCGGTGGTGATCGGTCACGACGACTTCGAGCCCGAGCGCCGTAGCGTGCGCGACCTCGTCGACGCCGGTGATCCCGCAGTCGACCGTGAGCACCAAGTCGAACCCCTCGTCGGCGAGCCGCGTCAGGGTCTGGGCGTTCAGCCCATAGCCCTCTTCGAACCGCGACGGAAGATGCCAGGCCGGGTCGGCGCCGAGCTCGCGGAGCAACAGCACGGCCAGCGCGGTCGCGCAAATGCCGTCGGCGTCGTAGTCGCCGTGCACACAGATGCGCGCGCCCGCGTCGACCGCGGCGGCGATCGTCTCCACCGCCTCGCGCATGTCGCCGAGCAGGAACGGGTCATGGCCGGGCAGCTCGCCGGCGAGGAAGCGAGCGGCCTCGACGGCGTCCGTGTAACCGCGGCGCACGAGCACCCCTGCCGTCACCTCGTCGATCTCGAGGGACGCGGAAAGCGCCTCGATCTCACGGTGCGAACACGGTGCAAGTTCCCAGGTTCCGGCTGCCATCGGGCTGTCGAGAGTACGGCCGCCGTCGGACGGAGGCTCGCCCGAAATCCCTCGCATGAGGCCGAAAAACGTGTTCTAATGCTCGCCCTTGTTGAGGACGTTCGTTGCGATTGTTGCTGCTGCCGGATTGGCCTGCACGGCCGCGCCCGCGTCGACTCCGACCCACACAGTGCCGGTGGGCGTCTTGGTCGGCGGCGTGGCGATCGGCGGGCTGAGCGCCGAGCCTGCCCGCGCCGTCGTCGAGCGCGCGTTCGAGCGCTCGGTGAGCGTTCGGCATGGCGGACAGAGCCTTTCATTCCGACCCGAGTCGCTCGGGGCCGGGCTGAGCGTCGACGCGGCGGTCAGCGCTGCGCTCGCCGCGACGCCGAAGAGCCGAATCGCGCTGCCGGTGCACTCCTCGCAGTCGAAGATCGCCGCGGTCGTCGCCTCGCTCGCGAAGCGCTACGACCGAGCCCCGGTGGACGCAACCGTGATCGGCGCGACGACGCACGGGCCGCAGTTCTCACCGGCGAAGAACGGTCTGGCAGTCGAGGCGGGGACGATGCGCAAGGCGCTCGCACAGGCCCTTGCCGACAGCTCGCGCGCACCGCTGATGCTCCTGACGCATTCGGTGGCCCCGAAGCGAACGGCGACGACATTCGGTGCCGTGATCGTGATCTCACGCAGCGAGAACTCCCTGCGCCTCTTCCGCGGGACCTCGCTCGTGCGGCAGTTCCCGGTCGCGACCGGCCAGGCGATCTACCCGACCCCGAGTGGGATCTGGCACATCGTCACCAAGCAACGGGATCCCTGGTGGTACCCGCCGACGCAGGATGAATGGGCGAAGGGGCTGCAGCCGGTGCCGCCGGGGCCGTCGAACCCGCTCGGCACCCGCTGGATGGGGCTGAACGCGCCGGGTGTCGGCATCCACGGGACCGACGCGCCGACCTCGATCGGCTACAGCGCCTCACACGGCTGCGTTCGGATGCAGGTACCTGATGCGGAGTGGCTGTTCGAGCGCGTTCAGGTCGGAACGCCGGTCGTCATTCTTTAGGCAGCGACACGCCGAGGTAGGTGAGCAGCACGACCGCGCCGGCCAGGGCGACCAGCCCGCCGACGATCAACCGGGGGTGACTCGACTCCCGCACCGTCTCGGCAAACGCGCGGCCGAGGAGGATCAGAATCCCGCCGATCAGCCCGAATCCGACGAGCAGAGCCGGCAGCAAGACGACATAGCGCGAGACGCTGGAGGCGACGGGGAAAGCGTTCACTACCATTGGATCGTGCCTGACGCGCTGCCGACACCGGACGCGAACTACACCTCGGGCGACGATTACGTCGTCGAGTTCCTCGGCTACCGCTTCTCGTTCGGGTCGACCGATTTCGAGGGTCGCGTCGTCGCGGCTGCGGTCAAGCTCGGCGTCGTCCCGAACCCCGAACTCGACGACGAGGCGATCGCCGACCTCGTCACGCTCGCTGCACAGGGTGTGATCGACGAGCCTGCCTCGCGGCTCGGCCGCTACCTCGTGCGGAACTGGGAACGGGTGGCCCTGGTCGGGGGCGAGTCGCTCGTCTACTGGCTGCGCAAGCTGATCTTCCGCGGCGCCTGGCTCGATCATCAGGTGAAGCGCGGCTCGCTGGAGGTCGTCTGGGACGAAGGTGACGACGAGTTCGCCTATCAGCACCCGGGCGGCGGGCGGCCGCTGCTCGAGCTCGCCCCGGTCCCGTCGTGGCACGAGCTCCAGTTCAAGCAGTAGCGCTCGGCGCGGCGTACCTGGCCGTTCTGCTCGCGCTCGACCACTCCGCCAACTATCCCGAGCAACTCGCACTCGGCGTCCTGACCTGGGCGGTCCTGTTCGCGGCTCTCACGCGCGTTCCCGCCGAGCGGCGCGCGCAGGCACTCGGCGTCGTTTGCTTTGCGACGATCGGGGAGGTGACGGGCTCACTGATCTGGGGCGTCTACCACTACCGCCTGCACAACCTGCCGCTCTTCGTGCCGCCGGCGCACGGGCTGGTCTACCTGACGGGCCTCTCGCTGGCGACCGCTGTCCGAGAGCACTCGCGCGTGCTCGTGGTCGCCGCCGCGGCGATCGCCGCCGCGTGGGGCCTGGCCGGCCTGACGGTGTTGCCGCACCGTGATGTGGCGGGCGCCGTCGGCGTTCCGCTCCTGCTCGTCTTCCTCTGGCGCGGTCGAAACCGCACGATCTACGCGGGCGTCTTCCTCGTTGTCGCTTCGCTCGAGCTCTACGGGACGGCGATCGGGACCTGGCGTTGGGCGCGCGATCTACCCGGCCTCGGCATCCCGGACGGCAACCCGCCGAGCGGTGTCGCCTCCGGCTACGTGTGGTTCGACGTGATGGCGATGTTGGTCGCGCCGTATCTCGTCGCCTTGACCCGCCGATCCCGCCGCGCGACCGATGAGTTGCACGCCTCGGCGCAGTCTCACCGAGGACGCACCATGCCGACACACGAGCGAAAGCGAACGCCCTTTTGAAGCTTCTTCTCACCTCCGCGGGCATCAAGAACGCCAGCATCCACGCGGCGCTGCTCGATCTGCTGGGCAAGCCGATCGCCGAGTCGGATGCCCTCTGCATTCCCACGGGGTTGTACGGGCACCCCATGGCCGGTCCCCGCCAGGCCTGGCGGTTCGTCAGCGGGCAAGAACCGCGCTCCCCGATGGTTGGACTGGGTTGGAAGTCCGTGGGGTTGCTGGAGCTGACTGCGTTGCCCAGCCTCGAGGAGGAGCGCTGGGTCCCGCTGGTCCGAGAGACGGACATCCTCCTGGTCGACGGCGGCGATGCCGCGTACTTGTGCCACTGGCTGCGAGCGTCCGGCCTCGCCGACCTCCTGCCGTCGCTGCGGCGAACGGTCTGGGTGGGCGTGAGCGCCGGCAGCATGGTGATGACCCCTCGAGTCGGCGCGGATTTCGTCAACTGGCATTCGCCCGCCGAGGACAGAACACTCGGCGTGGTCGATTTCTCGATCTATCCGCACGTTGAAAACCCGGATCTGCCCGGGAACACCATTGCGGCCGCAGAGCGCTGGGCTGCCGGCTTGTCAAATCCTGCCTACGCGATCGACGACGAAACCGCCATCAAGGTGGTCGACGGTACCGTCGAAGTCGTCTCCGAAGGAACCTGGAAGCTGTTCGCCTAGACGGGGGTGAAGTGCGGCCGGTTCGCTGCGAGGCCCGACGCGATCATTACGTTCCGACGACGCAACCGAAGGGAAGGAGCTATCCAATGCCGAGCGGCAAGGGCCAGACGGAGCGTCTCGCCGGAGCCTGCGAATGCGGCTCGGTTCGCTACGAGGTGACCGACGAGTTTCTGTACGCGGCCAACTGCCACTGTTCCCGCTGCCGGGCGTCGACCGGAACGGCATTCAAGTCGTTCGCGGGGATCGAGCGCGAGAAGCTCGCGATCACGGCTGGTGGCGACTCGCTGCTGATCGTCGGTGAGACGGACGCGAACCACACTCGCTGCGGCGTCTGCGGGTCGCTCCTCTTCTCGGTCGTGCGCGACGGTGAGTACGTGCACGTCGCAATGGGCTCGCTCGTCGACGCGCCCACGATCCGGCCGACGGAGCACATCTACGTCGGCTCGAAGGCGCCGTGGTTCGAGATCACCGACGAGCTCCCACAGCACCTCGAGCTGGGCTGACCGGGAGCCGAGCGCGCCGTGGCGGCGCCAGGACAGATCGTGATCCTGAACGGCGCGCCCCGCTCGGGGAAATCGTCGATCGCTGCCGCGATTCAAGCGACGTTCGCCGGCACGTGGCTCAACCTCGGTGTCGATGCCGCACGGGCGATCATCCCGCCTGGAGTGCAGCCGGGGATCGGCCTGCGTCCGGGCGAGCCAGAACACCCGGCTGCGGCGATGCTGCCCGTTCTCTACGCGGGGCTGTGGGAATCGGTCGCCGCGCACGCCCGGCTCGGCCTGAACGTCGTCGTGGACGTCGGGCTCTACGACACGGCGGTCGCCGCGGACGCTGCCCGGCGGCTCGAGCGGCTTCCGGTCCTGTTCGTTGGTGTCCGGTGCGACATCGAGGCGGTCATGGAGCGACGACGGCAAGCCGGTCCGTCACGCTACGTCGGAGCTCCTGCGTCTGAGCCGGTGCCGGAGCCCGTGCTCAGATGGCAACGCGAGGTGCATGCACACTGGGCGTACGACCTGGAGGTCGACACGTCCGCTGGCGACCCGCAGGAGTGCGCGGGGGCGATCCTGCATCGGCTCGAGCACGGCCCAGGCGAGCAGTTCGCCCGTCTCGCGTTCTAGAAAAGCGTGCCGTCGTCAACGGTCGCGCCGAGGTGAGCCCGGCCGCGGTCCGTGACGATCCGCCCTCGCGGTGTGCGCTGCAGGAAGCCCAGCTGGAGCAGGAACGGCTCGTAGACGTCCTCGATCGTCTCCGGCTCCTCGCCGAGCGCAACCGCGAGCGTCGAAAGGCCCACCGGGCCGCCGCCGAACCGCTCGACGACGCAGCGCAGCAACTCGCGGTCGAACCGCTCGAGCCCGACCGCGTCGACCTCGAGCAGGCGAAGCGCCTCTTCTGCGATCTCCGTCGTGACGACACCTTCATGGCGTACCTCGGCGACGTCACGTACGCGACGCAGGATGCGGTTCGCGATCCGCGGCGTCCCACGTGAACGACCTGCGATCAGCTCGCCGGCGTCCTCTGCCAGCTCGACGTCGAGGATCCGCGCCGAGCGGCGAACGATCTGCGCCAATTCGTCTGCGGCGTACAGGTCGAGCCGGAACGTGAGGCCGAACCGGTCCCGGAGCGGTGTCGTCAGCAAGCCGGTACGCGTGGTCGCTCCGACAAGGGTGAACGGCGGCAGGTCGAGCGTCAGCGTCCTCGCGGCGGGACCTTGCCCCATCACGATGTCGAGCCGGAAGTCTTCGAGCGCTGGATAGAGGATCTCCTCGGCTGCGCGGCTGATCCGGTGGATCTCGTCGATGAAGAGGACGTCTCGTGGTTCGAGCGATGTCAGGATCGCCGCGATGTCCTTGCGCTCGAGCCCCGGGCCGGCGATCTGGCGGATCCCGACGCCGAGCTCGTTCCGCACGATCTGAGCGAGCGACGTCTTGCCGAGCCCTGGTGGGCCTGCGAGGAGAAGATGGTCGAGCGCCTCGCCGCGGGCTTTCGCGGCGGCGAGCGCGATCTCGAGTTGCTCCTTGACGCGATCCTGCCCGACGAAGTCGGAGAGCGTGCGCGGCCGGAGCGTCCGCTCGACCTCCTCCTCGGCGTCGGCGAGGACCGGCGCGAGAAACTGGCTCACGCCGCCCTCCGAAGCGCCGCCCGCACCTGTTCTTCGATCGGTAGCGACGCGTCGACGTCGGCGAGCGCGCGGTCGGCGTCGAGCAGCGTCCAGCCGAGCTCGACCAGGGCGTCGCGAGCCGCGAGGTCGTCGCTCGCGCCCGCCGCCGCGGCGGCGTCGGCGACAGCGGCCTTCAGCTCGAGCACGACGCGTTGCGCGGTCTTCAGGCCGATGCCCGGGATCGCCTGGAATCGCTTGACGTCGTCACGGGCGATCGCGCGCCGAAGCTCGGCCGGCGTCGAGCCGGAGAGGATTGCGAGTGCCACCTTCGGCCCGACCCCGGAGACGCTGAGCAGCAGCTCGAACAGCTCGCGCTCGTCGGCGGTCGCGAATCCATACAGCTGTAGCGCGTCCTCTCGGACGACGGTGTGAATCTCGATCGTCACGTCGCCGTCGCCGAGCCGCGCCACCGAGGGTGTCGCGTTGACGAGGTAGCCGACACCGCCGACGTCGACGATCAGCCCGGACCCCGCACGTCCGCTGATCCGGCCGCGAAGCCGGGCGATCATCGACTCGACCTCATCACGTCAGGGTACGCGCCCGAACGGACGTTCCTACTCGGTCGCCGGGCCGGCGAGGAGCTCACCCTCGATCTGCTCGAAGTCGTCGCGCAGGTGGGTGTCACCCCTGACCACGACCGTGTGGACGAGCCAGGCGATCACCGCTCCGATCGGCGGGGCGATCAGGTAGATCCAGAGTCCGTGCCAGGTGTTGCCGACGATCGCCGGGCCGAGCGTTCGGGCCGGGTTGACCGACGAGCCGCTGAACGGGATCGCAGCGAAGTGGATGGCGAGCAGCGTCATCGGGATCGCGATCAGGGCGCTGCCGGCGTAGAGCTTGCTCTTGCTCGCCGAGAGGATCACCGAGACGAAGATCGCCGTGAACGCGACCTCCATCACGAACGCCGAGCCGTTCGACGACGGCAGAGTGGCTGTCCCGGCGACCTCGTGCTTCGACGTCGCGAGCAACAACACGAGCGACGCGAGGATGGCGCCTGCGAACTGCGAGATCCAGTAGCCGAACAGGTCGGTGATCGTCAGCCGGCGGTCGAGGAACAGACCAAGCGAGACAGCCGGGTTGAAATGGCCGCCGGAGACCTCGCCGAACGCGTAGAGGCCGGCGAGCAGGGCGAGCCCGAACGCAAACGGGACGACGACCAGCACCGGGGCGCCAACGCGCACCGCGCCGACGATCGCGGTCGTGCCGACAAAGACCAGGACGAACGTGCCGAGAAGCTCGGCCAGATATTTCTGCCACTGTTTCACCCGGGACCACCTCCGGTCGCAGTTGCCTTCGTGAGCGACGGCTTTCGGCGGACAGCGCGTCGAATCCTGCGTGCCCGGCGTCCTGCATGGCTACCGGGACATCGCCGCAAGGAGCGGCGGCGCAAGCGCGTGGCAGATCGCCACTGCCAGCGCATCGGCGGCATGGCTCGGCGTCGGAGCCTCGTCGAGCGAGAGGATCGCCTTCACCATCTTCGCCACCTGCTCCTTGTCGGCGCGGCCGTAGCCGCACACCGATTGCTTCACCCGCGCGGGCGCGTACTCAGCGCATGCGACGCCGACGGACGACGCGGCGACGAGCACGGCTCCCCGCGCCTGCCCGACGGAGAGCGCGATGCGGGCGTCTGCGCCGACGAACGACTCCTCCAGCGCGACGGCATCCGGAGCGTGCAGGGCGATCAGCTCCTGAACGCCCGTGAAGATCGTGAGGAGGCGTGCCTCCGGACGCTCCCTTGCGGATGTTCGCCACCACCCGTGGCACGTGGCCCTGAGGCGGCCGCCGCTTTCGTGGACGATCCCGTACCCGCATGCAGCCGTCCCTGGGTCGATGCCGAGAACCTTCACGAAGACACGTTAGGCGCGCCCTCGGATGTTCCTGGGCTCAGCCGGCGACGGCCTCGAGCACGCGCTCCGGGATGTCGAAGTTCGCGTAGACGTCCTGGACGTCATCGTTGTCCTCGAGCTCGTCGATCAAGCGCATCACCTGGCGCGCCTTCGCCTCGTCGTCGATCGACACCGTCGTTCTCGGCACGAGCTGGAGCTCGGCCGAGTCGACCGTCATGCCGGCTCCCTCGACCGCCTCGCGGACGGACGTCAGTTCCTCGGGCGGTGAGGTCACCTGAAACACGTCACCGTCCCGTGTGACGTCCTCGGCGCCGCCGTCGGCGGCGACCAGCAGCAACTCGTCCTCATCGACTCCTTCGGCCGGCACAACGACGACGCCGCGACGCTCGAACTGCCACGCCACGGCACCCGTGGCGCCGAGATTCCCGCCGTTCTTCGCAAACGTGTGGCGCACGTCGGCGGCTGTCCGGTTGCGGTTGTCGGTCAGCGCCTCGACGATCACGGCGACGCCTTCCGGGCCGTAGCCCTCGTAGACGATCGTCTCGTACGCGTCCTGATCGGCGTCGGCGCCTGACCCCTTCGCGATCGCGCGGTCGATGTTGTCCTTGGGCATCGAGTACGACTTGGCCTTCTCGATCGCGTTTTGAAGCGAGAGGTTGTTGGCCGGGTCTCCCCCGCCTTCCTTGGCCGCCACGATGATGCCGCGGGAGAGCTTCGAGAAAAGCTTGCCGCGCTTGGCGTCGGCGGCGCCCTTCTTGTGCTTGATCGACGACCACTTGCTATGCCCGGACAACGCGCTCCTCCCGAACTAGCTCGAGAAACCGCTCGTGCAGTCGCGTGTCGTCCGTCAGCTCGGGATGGAATGCGGCGACGAGATAGCGGCCGTCGCGCGCCAGTACCGGCCGGCCGTCTACGAGTCCGAGCACTTCCACTTCCGGCCCGACCTCCTCGACCCACGGTGCACGGATGAACACGGCACGCATCGGCTCGTCTTCGCCCGCAACGTCGAGATCGGTCTCGAACGACGCGACCTGGCGGCCGAACGCGTTTCGCCGGACGGCGACGTCGACGAGCCCGAGGTGGTTGCGGTCGAGCACGATCATCCCGGCGCACGTGCCGAAGACCGGCTGCTCGAAGGTCTTGATCGCCTCGTCCAAGCCGTAGAGGCGCATCAGGCGCATGAAGGTGGTCGACTCGCCGCCCGGGATGACCAGGCCGTCGAGCCCGTCGAGTTGCTCCGGCTTCCGTACCTCGACCGGGTCGGCACCCACGCGTCGGAGCATCGCTGCGTGCTCGCGAAAGTTCCCTTGCAGGGCGAGAACGCCGATCCGGAGCGGCTCCATTGACCCAAATGGTAGTGGGTCAGCGGTGGCGCTCGACGAGCCGAGGGTGCAGCGTCCCGACCCGCGGCACGGCGAGGGTCGCCGGCGTCAGCAACCCGTGAGGGGGTGCCACGGTCACGGTGTATCGGCCCGGCGCCAGGTGAATCGAGAACGAGCCGTTCGCAGCGAGCTTCGACCGCGTCGCCACGCTCCCGCGTGAGAAGACGACGTACGTCGCGGGCGGCAACGGATCGCACGGCTCGCCCTGATAGCAGCCGCCACCGCCGGTGGCGCGAACGACGACGCCTTTGACGTTCGGCGACCGGGCCGTCCCAGACGCGACGGAGACCGCAAGCAGCGAGACGAGCACCGAAATCAACGCAAAAGACCGCATCCCATTGTTGTACCCGGCTCTCCGAGCCGTCGAAACATCCGGGACCGGCGATCGCCGGCCCCGGATGCGACGGGAAACGTGCTTCGACTACGGCCCGAAGAAGGCCAGCGACTTCGAAAGCAGCGTTGCCTTCTGCGCCGCGCTGCCGTACGCCTCGAACGGGAAGGCGAGGAACACGACCTTGTAGGCGCCGGAGAACGTCAGGGCGTCCGTGCCCGGCGTTCCCGTTGCCACCCCGTCGTCGGTGAACGCGGCCAGCGCGCCGCCGTTCGGCGTGATCTCGTCCTCGAAGTTGGCGCCGAGGACACCATGGTCGATCTACACGGTCCCGATTCCGTTCGTCACCGGGTTGCCGGCGACGCTCGTGACCGACGCTGTTGCCTTGTCGTTCTGCGTCTCGGAGCCGTCCCAGGTCACGTGCAGGTAGTCGTGCACGAACGCGGTGGTACCTGCAGCCTGGTCGAGCAGATCCTGGCCCGACATGAACAGGTGGCCGCCGCCGTCGAGGAACGTCTTCAACTCCGCCTCGTACGGGAGGATCGGACCGGGATAGCTGTTCCCGGTGAACCAGATGACGTTCTTGTGCGCCGCGAGATAGCCCGCGGGCAGATTCGGGTCTGCCGCGAGATCCCACGTGGAGAACGAGGCACCGGCCGTCGTGAGAGCCGCGGTGTAGACGCTCTGCACGTCTGGTGTGTTGCCGTCCTCGTCGACGAGAAGCGTCGGTTTCGTGACCGCGATCGTCTTCAGGGTCGAGCTGCCCGAGAGTGACGGGCTGCCGACGGACGTCGCCGTCACCGTCGTGGTGTTGGTGTCGCCGTCGTTTGCCCCAGCCGGGACGGCGACCTTCACGCAGACATCAGCCGTGGCTCCGGCGGCGACGGCGGGCGTCGTCGTCTGCGGTGTCGCACACGTCGTGTCGAAGAAGCTGACCGCGTACGTGCCGCCGGTCGAGGTGAGCTTGTACGTGTCGGTCGTGAACCCGTTGTTCGTGACACTCACGTGGTAGCTGACACTCGTGCCGGCCTTGCCACCGTCCGTCAGAGACGCCGGTGCGACGCTCATGCCGAACGCGGGCGCGAGCTGCGTCACGACCGGCGAGCCGGTAGTGAACGGGCCTTGCGCCGAGGTGGCCCTGACGCCGTCGTTGGTGATCGCCGTGACCTTCTTCTTGAGCGCGTCGGCGATGCTCACCGTCAACGTCACGGAGATGCTTCCTCCGGGCGCCACGCCCAGACCGGTCCACGTGACGAGGCCCTTCTTGTCGGCGGTGCCACCGTTGCTCGCGGACACGAAGCTCGTGTTGTCCGGAACCGGATCGGTGATCGTGACGCCGGAAGCCGGCCCATTGCCGATGTTCCGGAGAGTGATCGTGTAGTTGATGTTGCTCGACGGGCCGACGGGGACGCCCGCGTCGACCTTCGAGACGACGAGGGCCGGGGCGGCAGCGACGCTGTCGCCGAGGCGGAACGCTCCGCGACCGTGCGTGCCGGCCGCGATGATGCGATGCAGCGGATCCAGGTCGAGCTGCCAGACCGCGACGGTCGGCATGTCGGTGCCGAGCTCCGACCAGTGGGCGCCACCGTTATAGGTGACGAAGGCGCCGATGTCCGTCCCGGCGTAGAGCGTGTTCGGATACGACGGATCGAGAACGAGGGAGTTGACCGGTACGTCCGGCAGGTCGCCGCTGACGTTCGTCCACGACTGTCCTCCGTCGGAGGTCGCGAAGACGTGGCCGGGCTGCTTTGGTGTCGCTTCGTCATACCCGTTGTACGCGGCGTACGCGATCCGGTAGTTGCTCCGATCCACCGCGAAACTTGCCACGGGCCGGTTCGGGAGCTTGCCCTTCTTGGCGTTGGCCTGCACCCACGTCGGGCTGGCAGCCGTCTGGGCGTCCGGGCTGACCCAGACGAGCCCGTCGAGCGTTCCGACGTAGGCCGCCGTGCCACCGCCGACCCCGATCGCCGAGATGGCGCAGGTCCTGGCGCCGTTCGGAGCGGTGCCGGTGCAGCCCGACGTCAGGTCGCCGCTGATCGCGTTCCAGTGCGCGGCTCCCCGGGCGTCATCGGTCCGATAGAGGCGATAGGAGCCGACGAAGAGCTGGCTCGGGTTCAGCTGGTTCATCACGAACGGCACGTAGAAATCGGACCGATCGCCGAGAGCGAGCCCGCTCTGGATGAACTGGTTCGAGAAGAAGTTCTGTCCGCCGTCGGTGAAGCGGTAGATCGAGTTCGCGATCCCGAAGTACGTGCCGTAGACGTAGCACGCACCGAGTGCGCAGTCCGAGTTCGGACTGCCCGCGCTCGGGTCGACGAGCACCTGGCCACCGTCACCACCGGCGACGTCGAACCACGTGTTCGAGTTGACCGACTTCCGCTGGGTGCCGTTGTCTTGCGTGCCGCCCCAGAACCGTTCCGAGCTCGCACCCCGGGCAACGGTCGGAACCGTCGCAATCGAGGTGAACTGGGTGATCGAGAGCCCCCCGCCGTTCAGGTCGACCCAATCGGCGTCGCTCAGCGGTTGAGTTGAGCTGGCGCGCCCACCGCGGTCCGCACTGGACCAGACTCCGCCGTCGTTGCCGATCAGGATGTGTGCCGGGTTCGACGGGTCCATCGCCAGCGCGTGGAAGTCGGGATGCAGGTCCCAGCCGAGGTTCAGCCAATGCGTCCCGCCGTCGGTCGAGCGGAAGATGCCGCCTGACTGCGGGCTCAGGTCATAGCCGAACGAGCCGCCGGCGTAAACGATGTCCGGGTTCTTCGGATCGACCTCGATCACGTTGTCGTAGAAACACTGCGTCCCGCAGTAGTCCTCGACGTTGTCGGTGTCGTTGGTCGCCCCACTGTTGGTCTCCGACCAACTGGCACCGGCATCGGTCGACTTGAAGACTTCGGCGACGTGATGCACGCCGGCCTGGTTCCAGTCGAGCCCGGCATAGAGAACCGCCGGATGGGCCGCCGACGGGTGGGAGATCGCGATCGAGAAGCGCGTCTGCGCACCCGCGAAGTCCGCGCCTGCCGGCATGCCGTTCATGATCTTGGCCCAGGTGTGTCCGCCGTCGGTGCTCTTGTAGATGGCGTCGCCCCAGAACGAGGCGTAGAGGATGCTCGAGTTGAGCGGGTCCAGCTCGAGGTCGGTGGCGCCGTTCACCTCCGGGACCTCCCGCAGGAGTGCCCACGTGACGCCTCCGTCCTTCGACTCCCAGATCCCGAAGCGGGAGTGGACCGGCGGTGACACGCGGCGGGCTCCGCCGCGACCGCGCAGGATCGCCGCGTAGAGATGGCTTGGGTTGGCCGGGTCGACGACGATGCGCGAGACCGAGACGCCGATGAAATAGTCACCCGAGACGTGCGACCACGTGGTCCCGCCGTCGGTCGACTTGAGAATGCCGTTGCCGAACATGCTGTCGCCGGAGAGGGCGCCTTCGCCCGTGCCGGCATAGATGATCGAGTCGTTCGACGGTGCGACCGCGAGCGCGCCGACCGTCAACGAGTCCTGGTCGTCGGTTCTCGGCGTCCAACTGTCACCTGAGTCGGTGGACGTCCAGATGCCGCCCTGGGCACCGCCCAGGATGTACTCGCCGTTCGACGGCCGGATCGCGAGCGCGCCGATGCGGCCGCTCAACGCGTAGAACGCGGAGTCGCTGCGCGCGGCCGTGACGATCGGGTTCGGACCGAGGCTCGACCAGGAGCCTGCGAACGTATGCGGCCCGTCACCGGGCGCGTGCTTGGCCAGCTTACGGGCCGCCTTGGCTGCGGCGCTCCGTAGCGATCCTGCCTGCCCGATATCGAGCGGGTTGTCGCCCGCAAGCCGGGAGCTTGTGGTGGCCAGGTCGAGTTGGAGCAGCCGCTGCTCGGCTGACTCGTCGCCTTCTTTCGGCTTTGCGCCCGCTTTGAGCGTCGGCGTGTCGTCACCGGTGATGGCGACGGCGGTGCCGCCGAAGACGAACACGCAGCCGAGGGCCGTGAGCGCCACGACGAACCACCGCGGCACTGGGCCGTTGAGCAATCTCTTCAAGATCTCCCCTTTCACGAACAGTCATGGGCCGCTCCACGCGACCTCACCGAAAGCTGCGCAGGGGACTTATTCAAATCCTCGATTGGTTGTCAAACAGGAACCGATATCACCGGTTGTCCACACCGGCTTCGAGGTACCCGGTTCCGGCTCTGACCGCTCGGCCCTCGAGGACGAGTCGTTCGAGATGCGCGAGCGACTCGGCGGTTGCGAACCTCCGGAGCGGCCAGGACAAGTCGCCCGGGAAGAGCTCGAGCGAGACCGCATAGGCGCTCTGTGGGCGCGCACCGAGCACCGCTTCGGTCCGTGCAAGACGGACGCGGTGGTGCTCGGCAATCTCGCGTGCCCGACCGGCCGGGGCGCGAATCGTCTCCTTGTGGCCCGCGTAAGCGACGCGCGGCTCGAGCTCCTCGATCCGCGCAAGCGTCTCGAAGTAGTCGCCGAGCGGATCCGGACGCGACTTGGCGTAGAGGCCGATCGCGGGCGTGATACCCGTGAGGATCGTATCGCCGGCGATCAGGACTCCGTCGCGAAGCAACACGATGTGGCCGTCTGCGTGGCCGCGGAGCACGATCACCCGCCAGCCGTCGATCTCATCGCCGTCGTCGACCAGCCTCGGATCGCGGACCCAGTGCACCGCGTCGACGAGCCGGCCCGACTCCCGCAGCATCGTGTCCACCTGAGTCTCCGGCATCCCGTGTGAGACCCAGTAGTCGACGAACTGCTTCGGGTTGTGCTCTCCCCACGCCCGGACGCACTGCTCGTAATCCTCGCGCCCTTGCACGACCGGGGCGCCGGTGAGCTCGGCGACGTCGCGCGCGCCTCCGACATGGTCGGGGTGCATGTGGCTGACGACGATCAGCTCGACCGGCGCATCGAGCTCGTCGAGCACCGGCCGCCACTGCTCCTCGGGCGAGCGCGAGCCGAGCCCGGTGTCGACGAGGATCCAACCGCCGCTCGACGAGCGAAGGAAGTAACAGTGGACGTGGTCGATGCCGAACGGCAACGAGAACGTCGTACGGCGGATCCCTTCCTCCAGGTCGATCACCCATGAGAAGGTACTCAGGAATGACGGCGTTGCTCGAGCTCAACGACGTCTCTGCCCGCTACGGGCAGATCGTCGCGCTGCAAGGAGTGACCCTGACCGTCGAGGAAGGCGAGATCGTCGCGCTGCTCGGCGCGAACGGCGCCGGCAAAACGACGACGCTGCGCGCGGTCTCCGGAACGGTGCGGAAGAGCGGCGACGTGGTCCTGGACGGGCGCAAGCTGACCCGCTGCGGCCCCGAGGCGGTCGCGCGAGCGGGGATTGCCCACGTGCCCGAGGGCCGCGGGATCTTCGCCGAGTTGACCGTCTGGGAGAACCTGCGCATGGGCGCCTACACGCAACGCGGGCGAACGAACTTCAACACCGTTCTCGACTACTTCCCCTGGCTCGAGTCGAGGCGGAACCAGCAGGCAGGCACGCTCTCGGGCGGCGAGCAGCAGATGCTCGCGCTCGCCCGCGCCTTCCTGCAACGGCCGCGGCTCCTGATGCTGGACGAGCCGTCGCTGGGGCTCGCACCGCTGATCACCCGCGAGGTGTTCCGGGTCGTCAGCGATCTCAACCAGAAAGAGGGGCTCGCGGTGCTGGTCGTCGAGCAGAACGCGGCGATCGCGCTCGCCGCCGCCGCACGCGCCTACGTGCTCGAGGCCGGCTCGCTGACGATCTCGGGCACCGCCGCCGAGCTGAAGGCGAACGACGCGGTGCGCTCGGCGTACCTGGGCTACTAGATGGGTGACCGCTGATGCAGCAGTTCTTCCAGACACTCGTCTCGGGGCTCGCGCAAGGGTCGATCTACAGCTCGCTCGCGCTCGCGCTCGTCCTGATCTACAAGGCGACCGAGGTGATCAACTTCGCACAGGGCGAGATGGCGATGTTCACCACGTACATCGGCTGGTCGCTGATCACCCATCACGGCTTCTCGTACTGGCCGGCGTTCTTCACGACCCTGGGAATCGCCTTTGTCGGCGGTGTCGCGCTGCAGCGGGTCGTCGTCCGCCCCCTCGAGCGCGCGAGCGTCCTGACGATGGTGATGGCGACGATCGCCCTGCTCGTGATGCTGAACGGACTCGCGGGCTGGATCTGGAGCCCGCAGATCCAGTTCTTCCCGAGCCCGTTCCCGACCTCGTCCTGGGTGATCGGCGGCGTCCACATCGGCAAGCAGGACGTCGGCACCTTCGCGGTCACGATCGGCTGCGTCGTCGTGCTCGGTGCGTTCTTCCGCTTCACGAAGCTAGGGCTGGGAATGCGCGCGGGCGCTTTGAATCGCGATGCCGCGCGCCTCCTCGGCGTCCGCACCGGCTGGCTGCTCGCGCTCGGCTGGGGGTTCGCCGCAGTGCTCGGCGCGGTCAGCGGAATGATGGTCGCGCCGACCGTCTTCCTGACGCCGAACATGATGCAGGCGGTCCTGATCTACGCCTTCGCCGCAGCAGTGCTCGGCGGGCTCGAGAGCCCGGTCGGCGCGGTCGTCGGCGGGCTGGCGCTCGGCGTGCTGCTCGCGATGCTGGGCCAGTACGTCAGCTTCGTGACCAGCGAGCTGCAGTTGCCGGTCGCGCTGGGCGTCCTCCTGCTCGTGCTGCTGATCCGGCCCGCCGGGCTGCTCGGCCGCGTGGTGGTCAGACGCGTATGAGGCGTGTCTCCGCCCCGCTCGGGTTCGCCGTGCTCGTGGCCGGCGTCGTGCTGGCGCCGTTCGTCTTCTCGCACTACCGGACCTTCCAGCTCGGCTTCGTCGCTCTCTTTCTCGTCGCACTCCTCGGCCTGAACATGCTCACCGGCTTCACCGGTCAGATCTCGCTCGGGCACGGCGCGTTCATGGGGATCGGCGCCTACACGACGACGATCCTGGTCGTCGACCACGGCTGGCGCGACCTCTGGACGATCCCGGTCGCCGGGATCGTCGCCGGCCTGTTCGGCCTCGCGTTCGGTCTGCCGGCGACACGCTTCGCCGGTCCGTACCTCGCGCTCGCAACGTTTGCGATCCCGCTCTCGTTCATCGGATTGCTGAAACGCTTCCCCCATTTCACCGGCGGCAACGTCGGGAAGAACCTCCCTCAGCTCCATCCCCAGTTCGGGGTGCATGCGAACCCATCGGTCTGGTTCTACGGCGTCTGCTGGGTGGTCGCTCTGATCATGCTTCCACTCGCCTTCGGAATCGTTCGCGGGCGGTTCGGTCGGTCGCTCCGCGCGGTCCGGGACAGCGAGATCGCGTCGACCGCGAACGGGGTCTCGACCGCCGCGATCAAAACGTCGGCCTTCGGGATCTCCGCGTTCTACTGCGGCGTCGCGGGCGCGCTCTACGGGATCGGGATCACCTATGTGAACCCCGATACGTTTCCGATCGAGCTCTCGATCCTGCTTCTGGTCGGAATCGTGATCGGCGGGGCGGGATCCCTCTACGGAATGCTCTTCGGGGCAATCTTCGTCGAGTTCATCCAGATCAGCTGGGGGCCGGCGCTGCTCGAGCAGATCTCGCACGTGCACCACATCAACACTCGAGCGCCAGGCTCCGGGCTGGTCGTCTACGGCGCAGTGCTGCTGGCAGTGCTCTACGTCGCGCCCGCAGGCGCCGCCGGGCTTCTTCGCCGCCTGGCCGGGCTTCTCCGGTCCTTCTCTTTCCGGCCGTAGCCTCGTATAGTCGTGGCGTACGCGCGGTCCCCCCAGGCCACTCCGCACAAGGAGATGAAGACGCATGAGAAAGACGTTCCTGCTGCTCGCCGCAGCGCTCGCGGTCTCGGCCGTCGTCGTTGTGACGGCGGGTGCGACGTCGTCGGCGACTCCGGGCGTTACCGCGAGGTCTATCCTGCTCGAGGGCACGTTCCCCCTGAGCGGGCCGGCCTCGGGCTACGCGCCCATCCCGGCCGCCATGCACGCCTACTTCTCGTACGTGAACGCGAAGCACGGCCTGTACAAGCGGCAGATCTTCTTCAAGTACGCGGACGACGGCTACAACCCGGCCAACACGGTCCAGCTCACGCACAAGTTCGTCGAGCAGGATCATGCGTTCGCGCTGGTCGGGGGACTCGGGACGGAGCCCCAGACGGCGGTGCGCCAGTACCTGAACAGCGCGAAAGTGCCCCAGCTGTTCGTGTCGACCGGCGCGACGACGTTCGATCGCGACTTCTCGACGTACCCGTGGACGATCGGCTGGCAGCCCGACTACGAGGCTGAGGGTTCGATTTACGGCAAGTACGTGGCGAAGAACCTGCCGAACGCGAAGCTCGGCGTGCTCTACCAGAACGACGACTACGGCAACGACTACCTCCGCGGCCTGAAGGCGGGCCTCACCGCCCAGCATCAGACGCAGATCGTCGACGCAGAACCGTATGACCTGAGTGCGACGACCCCGCCGTCGGTACAGACGGCGAAGCTGAAAGCGTCGGGCGCCGACACGTTCGTGATCTTCGCGACGCCGACGCCGACGATCCAGGCGTACGTCATCGCGACCAAGCTTGGCTGGCATCCGGCACACGTGATCACGAACTCGGTCTCCGCGACCGACACGTTCCTGACGATTGCCACCAAGTCGGGCTCGGACATCACGGCCGGGACGCTGACGGTCAACTACACCCTCGACCCGGCGAACCCGAAGTACGACTCGACGCCGGGGATCAAGCTGTACAAGAAGATCATGGCCAAGTACGACCCGAAGGGGAATGTCACCGACGGGCTCAACGTCTACGGCATGGCCAAGGCGTGGAACATCGTCCAGATCCTCCAGGCAGCCGGGAAGAACCTCACCCGCGCCGCCCTGATGAAGGCAGCACGCAACATGTCGTTCACCGCGAAGCTGAAGAACGCGAACCCGTTCCTGCTTCCGGGCATCGACACCCACACGAAGGGCGATTACCAGTTCCCGATCTCTCAGGTGACGCTGGTGCAGTACCAGAACAACGTGTTCCAGCCGATCGGCACATTGATCAACGGCCGCGGCAAGTGAGCTCGCTGCCGGCGGGAGGCCCTCGGGTCTCCCGCCGGCATCTACAATCACGCGATGCGCGAAGCCGTCATCGTCGCCGCTGCGCGCACGCCGATCGGGCGAGCCGGCAAGGGCTCCCTCGTCGACGCTCGCCCCGACGACCTCGCAGCGTTCGCGATCCGCTCGGCCCTCGACCAGGTGCCGGAACTGCCTCCGGCCGAGATCGTCGACGTGATCATCGGCTGTGGCTTCCCGGAGGCAAAGCAGGGCATGAACCTCGGCCGCCGTGTCGCGCTGCTCGCGGGGCTGCCGGCGTCCGTGCCGGGCACGACCGTCAACCGCTTCTGCGCGTCTAGCCTGCAGACGATCCGGATGGCCTTCCACGCGATCCGCGCCGACGAGGGCGATGCGTTCGTCGCCGGCGGCGTCGAGTCGATCAGCCAGGTGAACGGCTACCCGAAATCGGACGACGAGCTGCACCAGGCGCTGTTCGGCGACGACGCGCCGATCGCCAACGTCTACATCCCGATGGGCCTGACCGCCGAGAACGTCGCCGAGCGCTGGGACGTCTCGCGCGCGGAGATGGACCGGTTTGCGCAGCGGTCCCAGGAGCGTGCGGTCGCGGCGCAGGACTCGGGTTTCGCTGCCCGCGAGATCACGCCTTACGACGGAGTCGCGGTCGACGACGGGCCACGCCGATCGTCCACGCTCGAGAAGCTCGAGAGCCTCGAGCCGGTATTCAAGCCAGGCGGCAAGGTGACGGCGGGGAATTCGTGCCCGCTGAACGACGGCGCGGCAGCGGTGGTCGTCATGTCGGCCGACCGAGCAGCCCAGCTCGGGCTCAAGCCGCGGGCGCGGATCATCGCCTCGAGCGTCTCGGGCGTCGAGCCGGAGATCATGGGGGTCGGCCCGATCGAGGCTGTGCGGAAAGTGCTCGCCGCCGCGGGCATGACGATCGACGATGTCGACGTGATGGAACTGAACGAGGCGTTCGCGGCCCAGGTGATCCCGGTCTGCCGTGAGCTCGGTGTCGACCCGTTTGGCGAGAAGCTGAACCCGCACGGCGGCGCGATCGCGCTCGGGCATCCGTACGGGATGACCGGCGCCCGGATCATGAACACGCTGCTGAACGACCTCGAGACGCTCGACAAGACGATCGGGCTCGAGACGATGTGCGTCGGCGGCGGCCAGGGAATGGCCATGCTCGTCGAACGGCTCTGAGCCTTCTCGCGCTCTCACTCGCGCTCGCCTCGTCGGTTGTGTGGGGCGCGGCCGATTTCTCCGGTGGCTCGTTGACGAAGCGGCTGCCGACGTTCGCGGTCACGATCGTCTCGCAGGCCGCCGGCTTCGTGCTGCTCTTGGTCGCGGTGGGGGCACGCGGATCGATCGACTGGCGGTCTTTCGCGCTCGGGACGCTGGCCGGGCTCGGCGGCGGCGCCGGGCTGGTGGCGTTCTACTCGGCGCTGTCGCTCGGCACGATGAGCGTCGTCTCCCCGCTCGTCGCCTGCGGTGCAGTCGTGCCCTTCTCGATCGCCATCGCGGCCGGCGACCGGCCGTCTTCACTCGCGGTCGCCGGCGCTTCGGTCGCGTTGATCGGCGCGGTGCTCGCGTCGGTCGAGGAGCGCCGTGCCGCCTCCCCTGAGCGCGCGCGAGCGGTGGCGCTCGCGGTCGTCGCCGCGTTGGCGCTTGGCATCTTCGTCTACTTCCTCGGGCTCGGCAGCCGCGACGGCGACGCGCTGTCGACCCTTGTCGGTGCAAGGGTCGGCTCACTCGGGCTGCTCCTCGTCGTGGCCGTCGCGGCGCGCGCCCCGATTCGGGTTCCTCGGCCCGCGCTTTGGCCGGTGGCGGCGGTCGGCCTGGCCGATGTCTCTGCGAACGCGTTGTTCGCGTTTGCCTCCGGGCACGGGCTGCTGTCGCTCGTCGCGGTGCTCGGCTCGCTGTACCCGGTCGTGACGGTGCTTCTGGCCCATGCTCTGCTCGGCGAGCGGCTGACGCGCGCGCAGCAGGCCGGCATCGCACTCGCGATGGCCGGCGTGGTCGCGATCGCAGGCGCCTAGGATCGCGGGATGACCGACAGGACGCCGCTGATCGTCGAGGAGCGGGTCGAGGCGTTCCTCGACGCGCACGAACTCGGCTCAGGCCCGGTCGTCGCTTCGCGGATCGGCGACGGCGGCGGCTCGAACTTCACGTTCCTCGTCGACCGCGACGGCGAACGGTTCGTGCTCCGCCGGCCCCCACGCCCCCCGTTGCCGCCCTCTGCCCACGACATGGTGCGCGAGGCCGGGCTGCAGAACGCGATCCGCGCAGCAGGCTTCAGGCGGTTGGCGGAGATCGTCGCCGTCTGCGAGGACACGAGACGTGCTTGGCGTCCCGTTTTACGTCATGCGGTACCTGGAAGGCGACGTGATCACGAGCGAGCTTCCTCGCGGGCTGGAAGCCCAGGATGCTCGCCGGCGGCTCGGCCTCGATCTTGTCGACACGCTGGTCGAGATCCATGCAGCCGACGTCTTGCGGCCCGAGCTGGCGGCATTCGCGCGGCCGGGGAGCTACCTGGAGCGGCAGGTGCGCCGGTTCGCGCAGCTCTGGGAGATCAACAAGACGCGTGAGCTGCCCGACGTCGAGCAGGTCGGCGCCTGGCTGACCTGCTCATCTTCCCGAGCCACTTGCCTCGACGGTCGTGCACGGCGACTTCCGCCTCGGGAACATGATGGTCGCACCCGGCGCGCCGACCCGGATCCTGGCGGTGCTCGACTGGGAGATGGGCGCCATCGGCGACCCGCGCGCGGATGTCGGTTACCTGCTCGCGACGTACAGCGAGCCGAACGGCCGCGCGAGCGCACTCGGCTCGTCACCGGTCACTGCCGAGGCAGGCTTCCCATCGCGTGCGGAACTCGTCGAGCATTACGTCTCGGCGAGCGGACGGGAAGTCGAGCCGCTCGCGTGGTTCGAGGGGCTCGCGCTGTGGAAGGCGGCGGTCTTCTGCGAGGCGATCTACGGCCGCTACATCCGCGGGGAGCTCGGCAGCGAAGACACCCGCGCCGCGATCTTCGAGACGGGCGTGCCGCTGCTCGCGGCGACCGCGCTCGAGACGATCGGCGGGTCACGCCGCGGCTTCGGCGACAGCCCGTAGCGTGGCGACGTCACGCGTCGAGACGAGCAACGTCGTCGCCCCCGATTCGCGCCACGCGGCGAGACGGTCGGCGATGCGCTCGACCGACCCGACGAGCGCGACTTCGTCGACGAACGCATCCGGCACCTTCGTCGCTGCCTCGCGCTGGTGGCCGCCGAGGAACAGCTCCTGGATCTCGCGCGCCTCCGCCTCGTAGCCGTACCGGGTGAACAGGTCGTTGTAGAAGTTCGTCCCGCGCGCGCCCATGCCCCCGATATAGAACGAGTAGTACTCCTTGAGCGCACCGCGTGCCGAATCGACGTCGTCGGTCACCACTGCCGGGACGGCGGGCGCGATCTCGAAGCCCTCGCGTGCCCGCTCGAGCGGGAAGACGTCGCGCGCCCGCTCGGGCGACCAGAAGATCGGCAGCCAACCGTCCGCGATCTCGAACGTCTGCTCGACCGCTTTCGGGCCGATCGCCGCGAGATAGATCGGGATCTCCGCGCGCAACGGGCGGGCCATCAGCTTGAGCGGCTTGCCGAGCCCGGTGCCGCCGCGAACCGGGATGTCGTAGTGCTCGCCGTGATGTTCCAGCCGCTCGCGCCGCAGCACCGTTCGCACGATCTCGACGTACTCGCGCGTCTTTCCGAGCGGCTTCCCCCACTCCTGCCCGTGCCAGCCCTCGACGACCTGTGGGCCTGAAGTACCGAGACCCATCAGGAAGCGCCCGCCCGAG
Source organism: uncultured Actinomycetes bacterium (assembly GCA_963847845.1). Taxonomy (GTDB): domain Bacteria; phylum Actinomycetota; class Thermoleophilia; order Gaiellales; family Gaiellaceae; genus PALSA-600. Next base: position 648,328 of record CAWKBI010000001.1, on the reverse strand, counting down.
AGCAGGTCGAGGGTGGCCGCCGTCATCGCAGCGTTCGCGGGCGAGCGGCCGGGCAGCTGCATGATCGCCGTGCCGAGCTTCAGCGTCGTCGTCTGCGCTCCCAGCCACGCGAGCGGCGTCACGGCGTCGACGCCCCACGCCTCAGCCGCCCACGCCGAGTCGTAGCCGAGGCGCTCCGCCTCACACGCCAGCTCGAGCAACTCGAGGGGGTTCGTGCCGGGCGGCGCATAACCCATGTAGAAGCCAAGACGCATGACGTGCGATGCTAACCGGATGACGACGACCGCATGGGCTCCTCCGACCGAGCGCCTGGCACTGGTGCGTGCCTTGATGGCCGAGCGGGTGCTCCCGAACGAGACGGCGATCGAGCGCCAGGACGCCGACGGCGAGGCGCTGCTTCGGCGATTGCAGGCCGAGGTCCGCGACGCCGGGCTGTGGGCACCGCACGTCCCGCCCGAGGCCGGCGGCACCGGCACCGGGTTCCTCGACTACGCGTACCTGAACGAGCACATCGGCCGCTCCATTTGGGGCCAGCGCGTCTTCGGCTGCCAGGCCCCGGATGCGGGGAACGCCGAGATCCTCCACCTCTACGGGACCGACGAGCAGAAGGCGGCATGGCTCGCCCCGCTGGTCGCCGGAACGATCCGCTCGTTCTTCTCGATGACCGAGCCCGAAGTCCCCGGCTCCGACCCGACGACGCTGCGAACTCGCGCGGTCCGCGACGGCGACGACTGGGTGATCGACGGCCACAAATGGTTCTCGTCCGGAGCCGACGGCGCCGCTTTCGGGATCGTGATGGCCGTCACCGACCCCGACGCACCGCCCCACGCCCGGGCGACGCAGATCATCGTCCCCGCCGACACACCCGGAGTCGAGATCGTGCGGCCGATCGTCGTCATGGGCCACGCCGGCAAGGGCTGGTCGACGCACTGCGAGGTGCTCTATACCGACGTCCGTGTGCCGGTCGCGAACACGCTCGGCGAGATCGGAGCGGGATTCCTGATCGCGCAGAAGCGTCTCGGGCCGGGCCGCATCCACCACGTGATGCGCTGGCTCGGCCAGATGCAGCGTGCGTTCGAGCTGATGTGCAGCTACGCCCTTGCACGCGAGACCTCCACCGGGCCGCTGGCCGACAAGCAGACCGTGCAGAACTGGATCGCCGACAGCTACGCCGAGATCCAGGCATGCAGGCTGATGACGCTCGACGCGGCCCACAAGATCGACGGCGGCGACGAGGCGCGGGTCGAGGTCTCGGCGGTCAAGTTCTTCGCGGCCAAAGTGCTCCAGGACGTCATCGACCGTGCCGTGCAGGTGCACGGTGCCCGCGGACTGACCGACGAGACGCCGCTCGCGGGGATGCTGATGATGGCGCGGGGCGGCCGGATCTACGACGGCCCCGACGAGGTCCATCGCGTGGTCGTTGCGAAACGGATCCTGAAAGCGTTCGCTGCAGGCGACGGCTGGCAGTTCACCTGACGTGGAGTTCCTCCAGGGCAAGCTGCTCGTTTCCTCACCCGCGCTCCACGACCCGAACTTCCGCAAGACGGTCGTGCTGATCGCGCACCACGACGCCGACGGTGCGATGGGCCTCGTGCTCAGCAGGCCGTCGGACGTCGCCGCCGAAGCGGCGGCGCCCGCGCTCGAAGGGCTTCCAGGCTCTGCCGACCCCGTCTTCGTCGGCGGTCCGGTCCAGCCCGAGGCGCTGATCGTGCTCGCGGAGTTCGACGATGTCGCTCAGGCGGCCGCGCCGATCTTCGACCGGCTCGGGTTCATGGCTGCCGAGTCCGAGCCGGAGGATCTCTCGATCCGGAGGCTGCGGCTCTTCGCCGGCTACTCCGGCTGGGGTGCCGGGCAGCTCGAGGCCGAGCTCGAGGAGCCGTCCTGGATCGTCGTCGACGCCGAGACCGATGACGCCTTCGCGATCGATCCGGACGAGCTGTGGCGTACCGTGCTGCACCGGAAGGGCGGCCCGTTCGAGATGATGATCGACATGCCGTTCGACCCGTCGCTGAACTGAGGCTTCGGCTTCGGCGACTCACGTCCGCCGGACCGGGCGTCGTACTACGCCTACGTGCGCGCAGCTAGGCGGGAAGCGGCGGGCGCCCGACGCTCGACCCGTCGCGGCGCGGGCCGGGCAGGTTCGGGAAGACGAACGGTGACGGTTCGCGGCCCGGCTGGACGAACCAGCACTGGCCCGTCTCGTCACTGGTTGCCGCGCTCCAGACAGCCTCGGCGACATCGCCCGGCCGCAGGAGAGGGAAGTCTGCGGCCGCAAACGCATCGCGCTGTCCGTCGATCATCGGCGTGTCTGCGATTCCCGGGCAGACCGCGTTCAGCTTGATCGGCGCAAGCAGCGGAGCCACGCTCCGTACGAACCCGACGACGGCGTGTTTCGTCAGTGAGTAGATCGCGTCCGTCGGCATCGACGTCAAGCCGGCCAGCGAAGCCGTCGCCACGATCGTGCCGCGCTCCATCACCTGCGCGAGCCGGCGCACGCCGAAGACGACGCCGTCGACGTTGACCGAGACCGCACGGTGGTATTGCTCGTCCGTCAACTTGCGGACGTCGCTCTCGCCGGTGAGCACTCCCGCGTTCAGGCAGGCGAGGTCGACGTTCGTGATCCTCTCCCACGCCGCGGGGTCGGTGACGTCGAACCCATTCACCAGATCGAGCGACTCGACCTCGTACCCCTCTTGCTCGAGCCTCGCGCGAATCGCCCGGCCGAGCCCGCCCTCACCGCCGGTGACGAGCGCCTTCACGGCTCGAGCACGACCTTCCCGACGTGCCGTCGCGTTTCGATCAGCGCATGGGCGGCGTCGGCCTCGGCGAGCGGGAAGCGCGCACCGACGACCGGGTCGATCTGCTCTTGAGCCCACAGCGACAGCAGCTCGAGTGCGCACTCGCGCACGAACGCCGGCTGCAGCTTCATCAGCCGGCCGAGGTAGACGCCGACCACCGATGCGTTTCGTCCCACGAGCCACTGGACGCTCGGGTCGGCCCACAGCCCGCCCGCGAACCCGATCGCCACGATCGAGCCGAGTGGGTTCAGCAGCGGTAGCGACCTGCTGAAGACCTCGCCGCCGACCGGGTCGAGCACCACGTCGACGCGCAGATCGTCGAGCTCGTCGTAGCCACGCGCTTCGTCGGCGCCCACGTCACGCGCGAATGCGCGCTTCTCGTCGGAGCTCGCAGTCGCGATCACGGTTGCGCCGAGGAGCTTTGCGAGCTGGATCGCCGCGCAGCCGACGCCGCCCGAACCGGCGTGCACCAACACGGTCGTTGCCGGCGTCACTCGTACCTGCCGGTGCAGCGGGATGTACGCAGTCAGGTACGTCGTCAGAAACGAAGCGCCGGCGGCGAACGAGGCGTTGTCGGGGAGCGGAAACATCCACTCCGGGTCGACGTCCACGCGCTCTGCGTAGCCTCCTGCGGCCCGTGGCAGGCCGAGCACGCGGCGACCGTCGAGCTCGCCGGCCACCTCGGAGCCGAGGACGTGAGGAAGCTCCGGCATCTGCGGGTAGAGCCCGCGGCGGATCAGCACGTCCGCGAAGTTGATCCCGGCAGCACGGACATCGACGATCGTGCCTTCGCCCGGCTCCGGTAGCTCCTCGAGCTGGAGCGGCCCGCCGACCTCATGCAGGACAATGGCTTTCAACTTCCGCCTTTCAACGTCCGGTCCAGCGAGCCTCGCGCTTCTCGAGGAAGGCGGCGACACCCTCCTGACCGTCCTCGGAGTGCAGGCACGCCGCGAACGCGGCCACCTCGCGGTCGTCGTCGCGGTTGTCGCGAGTCGCGTGCATGAGCGCCTTGATCTGCGCGATCGCGTGCGGTGACTGCTTGGCGAGCGGCTCGGCGTAGCGCGCGATGCCTGCTTCGAGGTCGTCGACGACGAACTCGACGAGCCCCCAGTCCGCCGCGGTCGCTGCGTCGATCCGCTCGCCGGACATCGTCAGCCAGCGCGCGCGGCCGGGCGAGAGCAAACGCGGTGCGCGCTGCGTGCCGCCGCCTCCCGGCAGCAGGCCGAGGTTCACCTCTGGGAAGCCCAGCTGCGCGTCGCGCTGTGCGATGCGGAAGTCGCACGCGAGTGCGATCTCGAGCCCGCCCCCGAGGCAGTAGCCGTGGATGGCGGCGATCACCGGCACGCGGACGCTTTCGATCAGGTCGGCGGCCGGCTGGATCCCGCCCGGACGCTCGGTCTCCGCGCCGGAGCCGACGAAACCGGAGATGTCGGCGCCCGCAGAGAATGCGCGGTCGCCCTTGCCGCGCAGGACGACGACGCGCACGTCGTCGTCGAGCGACTCGAGCTCCGACCAGAGGGTCTCGATTATGCCCGCGTTGACGGCGTTGACGGGCGGGTTGTCGAGCCAGACCGTCTTGATCACGACGCCACCTTGTCGGGTGCGAACATCTCGCGGAGCTCCGTCTTCAGGAACTTGCCGACGCTTGTCTTCGGGATCTCCGTCAGGAACTCGAAACGGTCGGGTAGCCACCATTTCGCGAAGCTCGGGGCAAGAAAGTCGCGGAGCTCGTCGCTGGTCGCTGTTGCCCCTTCGCGCAACACGACCGCGGCCAGAGGCCGCTCATCCCACTTCTGATCGGGGACGGCGATCACGGCGGCCTCGGCGACTGCCGGGTGGGCCATCAGCGCGTTCTCGAGCTCGACCGACGAGATCCACTCGCCGCCCGACTTGATCACGTCCTTTGACCGGTCCTTGATCTGGATGAACCCGCGCGGGTGCACCGTTACGACGTCGCCGGTCTTGAACCAGCCGTCGTCCGTCCACCTGTCCGACTGCTCGGGCGTGTCGTAGTACGCGGCGGCAACCCACGGGCCGCGGGTCTCGAGCTCGCCCATCGACTCGCCGTCCCATGGCAGCACGTTGCCTTCGGCGTCGCGGTGACGCAGCTCGACGAGCGGCAACGGCAGGCCCTGCATTGCGATGTAGTCGACCTGGGTGTCTTCGTCGGCATGGGCGAGGTCGCCCGGCAGCTGCGCCGTCGATGCCACGGGTGACGTCTCGGTCATGCCCCAGCCGTGCACGACGTCGAGGCCGTGCCGCCTGAAGCCGGCGATCATCGCGCGCGGAGCGGCGGAGCCGCCGACGAGCATGCCCTTCATCCGCGAGAGGTCCCACCGGTCGGGCTCGGCGTTCAGCATCGCGAGGATGCCGAGCCAGATCGTCGGTACGCCTGCGGTCCACGTCACCTCTTCCTGGACGAAGTCCTCGAGCAGGCTCTCGGGGTCGAGAAACGGGCCTGGATAGACGAGCTTGGAGCCGAGCATCGTCGCGAGGTACGGATAGCCCCAGGCATTCGCGTGGAACATCGGGACGACGGGCAGGATCGTGTCGCCCTCGGAGATGCCGAGGCCGAGCGGATTGCCGGCGGCGACGCCGAGCGTGTGCAGCATCGTCGAGCGGTGCGAGTAGAGGACGCCCTTCGGGAGCCCGGTTGTACCGCTCGTGTAACACATCGCCGCGGCCTCGTTCTCGTCGAGCTCCGGATCGCGCCAGGCGTCCGCGTCGACTGATGCGATCAGGTCCTCGTAGGAGTCCTCGACGACGAAGACGTGCTCGATCTTCGTCTTCGGCAGGAACATGTCGAGCAGCGGCACGAGCGCGCGGTCGACGATCACCGCCTTGTCGTTCGCGTGCGTCGCGATGTAGCCGAGATCGTTCGGGTGCAGCCGCAGGTTGAGCGTGTGTAGGACAAAGCCACCGCATGGGATTCCGAGGTAGGCCTCGTGGTGCACGTGGTGGTTCCAGCAGAGCGTGGCGACCCGGTCGCCGCGCTCGAGGCCGAGCTGCTGTAGCGCGACGGCAAGCGCGCGGGCGCGGCGACCCGTCTCGGCGTAATTCGTGCGGTGGAAGCTGCGGTCGGGGAGCCGCGTGACGATCTCGTTCGCGCCGTAGTAGAGCTCCGAGCGGCGGAGGAGCATTGGCAGCGTCAGCTGCATGTCCATCATCAGGCCGTCCATCAGAACTCTCCTCTCGAGAGCGCCTGGCGCTTCTCGAGATCCTCAGGCGACACCAGTTGGCCGTCGCGTGCGACGTAGCCGTCCTTGCCGCCGACGACCAGGACGACCAGGTCGCCGTCGGTTCGATTCGAGACGCGCCGTGGCGTCGTCGACTCGACGTGCACGAGCCCACCCTCGGCGACCTCCTGCTCGTTCCCGTCGAGCTCGAACGTGGCAGTGCCGCTGTGGACGAAGTAGAGCTCGTCCTGGGTGTCGTGGTAGTGCTGGGGGCCGTCGTAGTGCGGCGGAAAGACGAGCGCGTTGACGCCGAACGCGGTCACGCCGAGCGCGGAGCGGATCTTGCGAAAGCCGTAGCCCTCGCCGAGTGCATCGAGAGAACTCACCTGGTAGCCCATGGCCGTGATCCTAAGCCGTCGCGGCACCGCCCGGGACTTGGCTAGCCAGGGCGCGAAGCGACGGGCTCGGGCCATTTCCGGACGAGCAGGGCCGTGAGCAGCGCCACCGCCGCGAAAACGGCCGCGACGCCCGGCTGGCCGACTGCCGCGAAGCAAGCCGTGGCGGCGGCGAAGATCACGACCTCGACCCCGATCCGAGCCGGATCGGCGAGCCGCCGCCGTGCCCTCGGAGCGATCCACGCGCCCCAGACCACAGCAACCGCCAGCGGCAGGACGACGACGAGCACGAAGTTCACGGTCCAGCCCCACCAACCCACCGCGACGAGCGCGGCCAGCTCGCACGCAAACCGGAGCACAAGGTTGGCCGCCTTCACCCAGCCAACCCTACGCCCGCCGAGAATTCACACTTTTGTTGCACTTCTGTGGCACTTTCACAACGGTGGCTGCCACCTGTCGTGTCCGGAGGGGACACGGCGTTACGAGCCGAAGAGGAAGCGCGTCAGGACTCGGTCTCGTAGCTTGTCGGGCAGGCGCTGCACGCGGGCTCTGCGTTTTGCGTCCGGGCCGACGACGTAGCGCGCCTTCGGCTTCGGGGCGGTCAACGCATGCTCGACGGCATCGGCGACCAGCTCGACCGGGGCCGCCTTCGAGCTTCGCTCGGCGGCGAGCTGCCGGAAGCGGGCGGCGCGCACGCCGTACAACTCCCCCGCCGCGTCGGGAAGATGCTCGACGGCAGGCTGCGGCTTCGTCCAGATCGGGGTCGCGATCGTGCCCGGCTCGATGATCGAGACGCGGATGCCCCACGGCGCGAGCTCGACGCGCAACGCATCGGCCATCGCCTCGAGCGCGAACTTCGACATCGCATAGCCGCCGAGGAACGGCAGCGCAGAACGGCCCGCGATCGATCCCATGACGACGACGCGGCCGCGGGCGGCGCGAACGGCCGGCAGGAACGCCTGTAGCACGCGCAGCTGCCCGACCACGTTGATGTCGAGCTGCCGCTTCAATTCGTCGGGAGGCAGAAACTCGAGCGGCGCCGCGATCGCGATCCCCGCGTTGTCGATCAGCGCGTCGAGGCGATCGACCTGAGCAGCCGCGCGCGCGATCGCTTCCGCATCCGTGACGTCGAACACCAGCTCGGTCGATCCCTCTGGCGCATCACCGGCGCGGCGCACGGACGCGTACACCGTCCAACCGCGTTCGAGCAGCCGCACCGCGACCGCTTCGCCGATCCCGCTGGAGGCGCCGGTTACGAGTCCAGCAGGTATGCCGCGATCTCCGCCCGGTGCTCGCGTCCGTAGCCGAGCGCACCTTCGAGCCAGAGCGCGCGCTTGTAGTAGCGGTGGAGCGGATGCTCCCAGGTGAAGCCGATGCCACCGAGGGCCTGGATCGAGCGCTCGCACGCCTGCACTGCCGCCTCGGCCGCCTGCGACTTGGCCGCGGCGACCGCGAGGTCGGCGTGCTCGTCGCCCTCGGCAACCGCCCACGCTGCCCAGTAGGCGAGCGAACGCGAGAGCTCGACGGCGACATAGCCGTCGACAAGCGAGTGCGAGATCGCCTGGTAAGTGCCGATCTTCTTGCCGAACTGCTCGCGTCCCTTCACGTACTCGATCGCGAGCTCGTTCGCCTTCGAGCCGATCCCCACCGCCTCGAGCGCGAGCGCCGCGAGCAGCCGGCGCCGAACCTCGGCCCAGTCGCCCTCGGCATGTTCCGCGCCGTTTCGCGACAGCCGGCCGAGCGAGAGAGTTTCGTCGACGGTCGCGACCGCGTCGCCCTCCGCCGCGGCCGCCTCCATCGTAGGTGTGAGCACCCGCTGTACCTGAGCGAGGTGCGGCACAAACCCGTCGATCTCGATCGACCAGATCTGGTCACCGGGCTGGCCCGCAAGCTCGTTGAGCGCGAACGGACCGTCGTACAGCACCCGTCCCAGCTCCTCGAACAGGACAGCCGCATCGAGAAAGCCGAAGTCTTCGCTGCGCAGGATCCCGACCCAGCCGAGCTCGGCGAGCTGGTCCATGGACGGCGACGGGTTCGCCTCGAGGAACGCGCGCGCCTCGCGCCGCAGATCCTCCTGCTCGGGAGTGAACGAGAAGTCCACTACCTGCTCCTCGGCATCCCGAGCACCCGCTCGGCGACGATGTTGCGCAGGATCTCGCTCGTGCCCGCTTCGATCGTGTTGCCGCGCGATCGAAGCTGCTGGTACTGCCAGTAACCGTCCGCGTACCCGCCGCCGTCGGTCAGCTGTGCGTGCGAGCCGAGCACCTCGAGCGCGAGCTTCGTCAGCCGCTGGTTGTTCTCCGACCAGACGAGCTTCGACGCCGAGCCCTCCGGCCCGGGGACGCCGGTCTTCTGCAACGTCGTCAGCGAGCGGTAGTTCGTGTACTTGAGCGCCTGCAGCTCGACCCATTCGCGGGCGATCCGGTCGCGCAGGATCGGATCGGTCACGCCGCGTTCCTTTGCGAGCGCAGACAGTTTGCGCACGGCGACGTCGAGCGTCGCGGCCAGCGCGAAGCCGAGCGTCCCGCGCTCGTGCAGCAGCGTCGTCATCGCGACCTGCCAGCCGTCGCCGACGCCGCCGAGCGCGTTCTCCTTCGGAACCTGCACATCGGTGAAGAAGATCTCGTTGAACTCCGGATGCCCGGTGATCTGTACGAGCGGCCGCACTTCGACGCCGGGCGAGTGCATGTCGACGATCACGTACGTCAGGTTCTTGTACTTCGGCGCGTCGGGCAGCCCGAGCCCGACGAGGATGCAGAAGTCGGCGATGTGCGCGAACGACGACCACACCTTCTGCCCGTTGACGACGAAGTGGTCGCCCTGGTCGTCGATCCGCGTGCGCGCAGCGGCGAGGTCGCTGCCGGCGTCGGGCTCGGAGAATCCCTGGCACCAGATCTCCTCGGCGCTCAGGATCTTCGCGAGGTAACGCTGCTTCTGCTCGTCGGTTCCCCAGGAGATGATCGTGGGGCCTGCCATCCCGAGACCGATCACACCGAGATGTGACGGCGCCTCTGCGCGCGCCAGCTCCTCGAGATAGATCGCCTGGTGGCTGTACGGCGCGCCCGCCCCGCCGAACTCCTTCGGCCACGTCAATCCCGCGTAGCCCGCCTCGCCGAGCCGCCGGCTCCAGTCGCGGTCGGCATCCTCGAACCGCCGGCCGCTGCGCTTCATCGAGGCGGCGGGCAGGTTGTGCGCAATGAACTCGCGCACTTCCTGCCTGAACGCCGCCTCGTCGACCGTGTCGCGTAGATCCACGACGCGATCTTAACCCCGAATCAGTCGCGAACCTGAATGTTCCCGTGATCGATCGCGAACGGGTGCTTATACGCCGGATGCGTGGCGCAGAAGGCGGTCGTCTCGGCCAACGTGCCGGCGCCCATGAAGGTCGTGATATCGGCCGGCGCCTTCGACCCTTCGCCGTTGTCTGTGACGTGCCACCACGCCCCGACGCCGACATACGTTGGATCGTTCGATTTGCTGATCACTCCGCCGATCCATGCGTCCTTGCCGATCACCGTCAGGCAGGTGACCGCCCCGCTCGCACTGAACGGTGCGCCGTCGTCGATCTCGCGATACTCGAAGTTGCCGCCGTTCGCGCGGGCGTTGAACGAGAACGTCTGCAGCTCGAGCGTCTGCAGTCCGAAGACGTCGTGTACGACCAGATGGGCGCCGCCGCTTGCCGAAGGACCGTTCGTGGCCCACGCCGCGCCGGTGACCGCGAGTGCCAGGAGCGTGAACAGGAGTGCCTTGAGCATGGTGGGTCTCCTTCCGAGTGTCTGGAATGACCCTGAGCGTCACGTCCGCGAGCGGGGCCGTCTTGAACGCGTCCGCCGGCGTTTGTCTCAGCGGTGCGCACGCCGGTAGCGGCCGGGCGCGACGCCGAAGCGGCGGGAGAAGGCGCGTGTGAAGTGACTCTGGTCGGCGAAGCCCGCCTCGCACGCCACGCGAGCGAGCGGATCGTCGGTGCTGACGAGCCGCCCGGCTGCCCAGTCCAGGCTGACGTTGCGGGCGTAGCTCCCCACACTTTGTCCCGTGGCGGCACGGAAGCTGCGGGCGAGGTGCGCCGGATGAATCCCGACCTCGTCCGCGAGGTGCCGAGCTGACGGTGGTTCACACGTGTGCTCGCTCAGGATCGCGAGCACGTCGAGCAGCCAACCCGGCGCACTGTCGAGCGACGGCGCCGACCGGCCGGCAAGGACCGCGAGCTCGAGCGCCAGGCCCTCGAGCGCGAGGTCGGAGAACGCATCGGGTTGAGCGAGCTCCTGCCGAATGCGATGTGCGATCCCCGCCGCCGCCCAACTGTCGAATGCCGCGACGGCCGGAAGGTCGTCTTCCGACTCGACGACGATCATCCGCGCGCCTGCAGCCGCGAACCTGTCGGCATGCCGCTCTTCGGCAGGCATCGCGATCAGGGTCGCGCGGCGCGCCTCATGCGTCATCCTGGCGTACGTCTTCTGCACGCCGCCGCGGACCACGACGGCGACGAGCGAGCGCGGATGGGCGTGCCACGATAGACGGGCTCCGCCGGTGAACGAGATGTCGCCGATGAGATAGCGCCCTACAGCCCGGCGGCTGACGTGTGTGGTGCCCGTCGTGACATCGACCACCGTCATACCGCCTTCGACGCCGGCCGAGCAGTTTCCGTTGATGCACGTTGCCGATCGACGAGAGGAGGCGGCTGCTGCCACCCCCTCTCTCGGCGATCGGTCTATTTGACTGTGAAGCGACCGAACATGATCGACTCGTGCGGCGGGCAGTAGAACTTGTATTTCCCGGCCTTGAAGTTGACCGCGATCGTCTTCGTCCCGACGAACGCCACCGTTGTGAAGTCCTTGGCGTAGCCGTGCGGCCCGTCGAGCGACCACGCATGGATCGAAGCCTTGTCGTGGATGACGAGCTTGTATGCGCCGGCCTTCAGCGCTTTCACGGCTTTGCCGTTCTGCGTCAGCCCGATCGTGTACCCCGGCCCGACGGTGCCGACGAGCGTTGGGGTCGAATCGCGGCGTGCAAGTGCGGTCGCGGAGAGGACGGCTGCCAGCAGGGCGACGATCCCAACGGCGAGTGATTTGCGAAGCATCGGTACCTCCAGTTCGAGTTGTCGGGAGGTACGTGCCGAGGCGACGCTTCGGTTTGGCTCAGGGTGTCAGCACGGTTCGAATCACGTCGCCGGCACCGAGCGCGTCGAGAGCACTCCGCCAGTCGCCGAGCGGCGCCACACGCGTGACCATTCCGGCGAGATCGAGCGTGCCGTCGAGCGCCCAGCCCGCGAGCCTCGGGAAGTCCTCGGCCGGAAGATGGTCGCCGCCGTGCGAGACGAGGATACGCGCCCGCTTCGAGAACAGCCCCGGCAATTCGACCCGGGCGGTCTCACCGGCCGGCGAGAGGCCGATCAGCGTCAGCGTTCCGCCGGCCGCGAGCAGCGACAGTCCGAGCTCGAAGGTCGACTGCCGGCCGACGACGTCGAACGCGAAGTCGACCGGGCCTTCGCCGACGTCGGTGGCACCGAACGCCTTCGCCTGCTCGAGCTTGCGCTCGTCGAGGTCGATCGCGCGGATCTGGGACGCCCCAGCGATCTGCGCGCCCTGAATCACGGAGAGGCCGACGGCCCCGCAGCCGATCACGGCGACCCGCGCCCCCTCCCAGACCTTCGCGGTCTCGAGCACGGACATGACGCCGGTCGCGACGGCGCAGCCGATCAGGCACGCCTGCTCGGCCGGCAGCTCGGGTGGGATCTTGACGGCTGCCACCTCCGGGACGACCGTGTGCGTGGCAAAGGTGCCGGTGCGGAGCACCGGCGTCAGCTCGCTGCCGTCGCCCCGGAACAGCCGGCCGGCCGCAGCCGGCGGGCGCTTGCACTGCCTTGGCTCGCCGCGCTTGCACGGCGCGCAGACGCCGCAGGCGGTCTTCCAACCGAGCACGACGCGATCGCCGACCTCAAGCGCGGTAACACCGTCGCCGACGGCTTCGATCGTGCCTGCGCCCTCGTGGCCGAGGAGCACCGGATACCGGTGATGCCAGCCGTCCTCCTCGATCACGTGCAGGTCGCTATGGCACACCCCGGTCGCGTCGATCCGAACGAGCAGCTCTCCAGGACCGGGCTGCTCGACGCGGATCTCTTCGAGCGCGACCGAGTCGCGCGACGAGAGAACTACGCCCTGGTCAGCCACGAGCGGTCCAGGTCGGAAACCGAGTGGGCGCCGGCGAGCGCGAGCGAGAGATCGAGCTCGGCCATCAGGTTCTGGATCAGCTCTTCGACGCCGCGCTGCCCACCGACCGCGAGCGCGTAGGCATACGGGCGGCCGAGCAGCACCGCGTCGGCTCCGAGGGCCATCGCCTTGAGCACGTCGGCGGCGGTCCGGATCCCACCGTCCATCAGCACGACCGCCTCGGGCAGCGCGTCACGGACCTCGACGAGCGCGTCGAGCGCGGCGACCGCCCCGTCGACCTGCCGGCCGCCATGGTTCGAGACGATCACGCCGTCGACACCATGCTGAAGCGCGAGCTGCGCGTCGGAGGCGCTCAGCACGCCCTTGACGAGCAGCGGCAGCTTCGTCTGCGCACGCAGCCAGTCGAGGTCGTCCCAGGTGAGACCGATGTTCGGGAAGGTCGCGAGCATGGTCGCCGCCGCCGTCAGGAGATCCTCCTCGGGCGGCTTGCTGAGCCGCGAGAGGAAGACCCGGTCGCTGAAGAACTGCCCGCAGCCCTCGCCCTGCAGGAACGGCAGGTACGCGTTTTCGAGGTCGCGAGGGCGCCAGCCGAGCTGGAGCGTGTCCAGCGTGACGACGATCGCGCCGTAGCCGGCGGTCTCGGCACGCTCGACGAAGCTGGCGCAGATCTCGCGATCGGAGACCCAGTAGAGCTGGAACCAGCGCGGCACACCGGTTTCGGCGACCTGCTCGAGCGAATGAGTCGAGGCGCTCGAGAGAATCACCGGGACGCCCGCCGCCTTGGCGGCCCTCGCGGCTCCGACCTCGGCTTCCTCGTGAGCGATCGAGAGGACGCCGATCGGCGCGAGCAGGAAGGGTGACGGCGAGTGCAGGCCGAGCACGTCGACCGAGAGGTCGCGCGTCACGTTGCCCGTCAGCATCCGCGGGCGCAGGCGCCAGCCTCGGAACGCCTCGAGGTTCGCGCGCATCGTCTCCTCCGCGCCCGCCCCGCCCGCGATGTAGCCGAACGGGCCGGGCGCGAGCTTCTCCTCGGCGGCGCGCTCCCAGCCGGCCGCGGTGACCGGCCATTCCGGCGGCTGCTGCGCGATGTAGATCGCGTTCTGGATCAACGAGCCGGAGAAGCTCACCCGGCGATCCTACGCGGCTGTCGGACCTAACCGCGGTGTCGGCCGACCGGTGCTCTTCAATCTCGGCGATGAACACGACTCGCCTCGAGACGTTCAGCGACGGCGTCTTCGCGATCGCGGCGACGCTGCTGATCCTCGATGTCCGGCTGCCGCCCGACGGCGGGGTTGCGCACGGGTTCCTGCACATCTGGCCGTCCTATGCCGCCTACGCGCTCGGCTTCGTGACGATCGGGATCATGTGGATCAATCACCACACCGTGTTCGGCTGCATCGACCGCCTCGACCGAACCTTCCTCACGATCAACGTGATCTTCCTGATGCTGATCGCGTTCATCCCGTTCCCGACGCGCGTGCTCGCCGAGCACGTCCAGCACGACGCGAAGGCGGCGGCGTTCGTGTACGGGCTGACGATGGTGCTGATGGCCGTGCTCTACAACATCCTTTGGTTCTATGCGGCGAGGGGGCGCAGGCTGATCGCTGCGAGCGCCGACCAGCGCACGGTCACGGGCATCTCACGTGCGTTCATGCCGGGCGTCCCGATCTACGCGATCGCGACGCTGAGCGCGCTCCTCTCGTCGTGGCTCGCGGTCGGCCTCTACATGGCGATCGCGCTGTTCTATGTTCTCGAGAGTTCGATCTTCGGGCACGACGAGTCACCCGTTACGACTACGACGGTGGGTTGAGCGGCTCCACCTTCGCCTTCGCCGGTTCCGGCGACTTCACAGCGGTGATCGTGTCCTTGAACTCGCGCACCCCCTGGCCGATCGACCGACCGACCTGCGGCAGCCGCTTCGGCCCGAAGAGCAGGAGGGCGACGAACAGGAGAACGATCAGTTCAGGTGCTCCGACGCTTGGCATGTGGGGTCCTTTCCTTCGCGATGTAGAGGTCTCTGGTTTCGAGCTTGGCTCGTCCGGCCACGTCTTCGAGCCGAACGGACAGTCGCGCGCTCCCGGCGCTGACGCCGGACGGGATGGTGAGCATGACCGTCCGCCGGCCGCGAACGCGCGCAATGTGCCGGTGAGCCAGGGGGACACGGCCGCGCCGTAGCGTGATCGTCGCCGCGACCGTTTCTGCAGCATCGATCTTGGCGTGCACGACGCGCCCGCCGCCTGGCCCGCGGTAGAGGCGGGCCTGCACGAGGGAAGCCTTGACGAGCGGCATCGCGCTCTTCGGCTTGCCCGCGGCGTCGACGGGCGCCGTCGGATCGGGAATCGGCGGCCCTTGCGCCAGCGCTGCGAGCACCCACGTATGCCTCCGATCGACGGACGCTCGTGCACCGCCGTCGACGAACAGTGCGTTGTACGTTCGCTCGTCGACCTTGACGAGCGGCACGACCTGGCACCTGCAAAACGGATGCGCGCGCGAGGCTTCGGCGTCGGAGACGCTCGCAAAGAGCTTGTTGGCCGCGTGCGACCGGCAGGCCTGGCAGCTGCGGCAGCCACAGCTGTCGTGCGCGCCGCCTTCGGGGTCGAGCCCCCACACCTGAACGTTCGTGCTCGCCTTCATCGACGGCGCGTAGAGACCCGCGACAGCGGCCGCGCCGACGAGGCCTGTACCGAGGAAGCTCACGCGCGAGATCGTTCGCTGGCCCGGGCCTCGGCCGCGGGAGCCGCAGGAAACATCACGTTGTGGCGACTGACCGGCTTGCCGGGCGTACCCCCCACGATCAGAGAAGCCGTGCCCCGAACCGGAGCCGTACTTCCCGTCCTGCGAAGAGCCGTTTCCCGGCTGATCAGACGCCCGCGATGCACTGCGGCTTCCGCGGCCGAACCGAAACAAGAACTGCCGTTGCATCGACTGCTCATCGTCACTCGATCGAGGGACGGGCACCCCCGAACGGGTGATTCCCGCCGGCTGGACAAGAGGCAAGATCCTGCCATCAACGCGCCGCCAGTCACCGCTGTGCTCGCGCTCGCGGCGACGCTCTGCTCGCTCGCGGGCGCCCGCTCTGCCGAAGGAGCAGGGCCTGACTCGACGGTGCCGCGCCTCGCGCATGTGGTCGTGATCGTGTTCGAGAACGAGGAGCGTGCAAGCGTGCTCGGGTCCGGCGCGGCACCGACGTTCGACGGGCTCGCCGCGCGCTACGCCGAGGCCACCGACGACCGGGCGGTCGCTCATCCAAGCCTCCCGAATTACTTGGCACTCGTCTCAGGCTCCACTCACGGCGTCACGGATGACTGCGAAAGCTGCGCCCAAACCGGCCCGACCATCGGGACTCTCCTGACCGAGCGCAGCCGTAGCTGGGCGAGCTATGCCGAGGGCTATCCGTCTGGCCCACGCTTCGCCAAGAAGCACGTCCCGTTTCTCTATTTCCCCGCCGGGCGCTCCCACGTCCGTCCGCTCGGCGCCTTCGACCCGGCTCACCTGCCCGCCTTCTCGTTCGTGACTCCGGATCTCTGTCACGACATGCACGACTGCTCCGTCGCCACCGGCGATTCCTGGCTCGCAACCTTCGTGAAACCGTTGCTGACGATCAAGCGCACCGCGGTGTTCATCGTCTTCGACGAAGGCTCATCCGACCTCGGCGGCGGCGGCCGGGTCGCGCTACTCGTCGCGGGCACAGTGGTCAAGCCTCACTCCCGCTTCACGGCCCCGACGTCGCATTACGGGCTCGTGCGCACGATCGAAGCTGCGCTCGGCCTGCCGCGGCTCGGCTTGTCGGCCGGAGCGAAGCCGTTGACCGGCATCTGGCGCTAGCTCGAATCGAACCGGATCTGGGCGGCCGGCGAATCACTCGCGCGGACGGTGCAAGACGTTCGGTTCCCTACGCCGCCGCACGAGAGGGGTTAACAGTGTCTTTTCTTCCCGCATTGGAAGAGCTGGATGTCGACGGCGCGATCCGCGAAACGGCCTCGAAGGTCGATGGTGCGACGCGTGCGTCGTTCCTACGCAAGGCCGGCCTCGGTGTCGGTGCGGTCGCTGGTAGCGGTGCCTTCTTCGGCGGCGTCATGCCGGCGCTTGCCGGCTCGAAGGTCGCCGCGAGCGACGTGGCGATCCTGAACTACGCGCTGACGCTCGAGTACCTCGAGGCGGCGTTCTACGCCGAAGCCGTCCACAAGGGGCGCTTCGCCGGCAAGGTCGGCAAGTTCGCCAAAGTCGTCAGCGGCCATGAGAACCAGCACGTCGCCTTCCTCAAGGGTGCTCTGGGCAGTGCCGCTGTCAAGAAGCCGAAGTTCGACTTCAAGGGCACGACGACCAACGAGAAGAAGTTCATGGCGACCTCGCAGGTTCTCGAGGACACCGGCGTTGCCGCGTACCTCGGGCAGGTCGGCAACATCAAGTCGAAGAAGATCCTCGGCGCCGCAGGCTCGATCCTCCCGATCGAAGCACGGCATGCCGGCTGGATCCGCGACCTGAACGACGTCTCCGGTGCGCCGGCTGCGTTCGAAGGCGCCAAGTCGAAGGCGGCGATCCTCGCTGCCGTCAAGGGCACCGGCTTCATCGTCGGCTAGCCCTGCTCCGCACGGCGGGCGGCGCTCACTCCGGGAGCGTCGCCCGATCCTTCAACTGCACTGAAAGGACATTCATGCCTGGATTCATCGGACTGCCCGAGCTCATGCTCCTCGGCCTCGTTGCCCTGATCCTCTTCGGCCCGAAGCGACTGCCCGAGATGGGTCGCGGCCTCGGCAAGGGCCTGCGCGAGTTCAAGGAGTCGATCACGGGCGACGACAATCGTGATCACGGCTTCGACGAGACCAAGCTCACCGTCCCGGCAGAGTCGACGACCGCCGAGCTCACGCCCGTCCCGGTTCCGAGCCAGCGGAATGTGGCCTAGCTCGATGCAGCTGCCTCGCCGCCTCGGTCACGCTCAGGAGGCGACTCTGGTCGACCACCTCGGGGAGCTCCGCCTGCGCGTCTTCGTCGCCGGCGGAGCTGTCCTGGTGGCGTCGATCGCGGCGTTCGCGGTCCATGGACGGATTCTGCGGATGTTGATCGACGCCCTGCCCGCGCAGCACCGCAAGCTCATCACCTTCGGCGTCGCCGAGCCGTTCACGACGTCACTCAAGCTCAGCATCGTCGCCGGCTTCCTGCTCGCGCTGCCCGTCGTGCTGTGGCAACTGTGGGCGTTCCTCGCTCCAGCGCTCGACCCGTCGACGCAGCGCGCGATCGCCGCGTTCGTCGTCTTCGCGGGCGCGTTGATGGCCGGCGGCGTGATCTTCGGTGACCGTGTGGCGCTACCGGCGGCGCTGAAGTTCCTGACGAACTACGACAACTCCCTCTACAACGTGCAGCTTCGCGCTGCCGACTTCATCACGTTCGCGGTGCTCGTGCTCGCGGCCTGCGGCGCGGTCTTCGAACTGCCGATCGTCGTCCTCGGTCTCGTCCGGGTCCGGGCCTTGACCTCGGACAAGCTACGCCGCAACCGGCGGATGGGCTACCTGATCGTCACCGCCATCGGCGTGGCGCTCCCGGGCGTCGACCCGGTCACGACCGTGATCGAAACGATCCCGCTCGCTGTGCTCTTCGAGGCGTCGATCTGGCTCTCCGTGCTCTTCGAGCGGCGCTGGTTCGCTGCGACCCCGGTGACGTCTTAGCGGCACGTTCAAACACGGCATCGGACCTTCATCCCTGGCCCAGGCGAGCGGTTTAGCTCTCGGCCCCGCTCGTCCACGGCGCAATGTCTGCTTCGGCGCTGCTTCGTTTGACGACGATGTCGACGGCGTCGTCGTCTGTCCACATCCAGATCATGTCGCTGTCGGGGTAGACGACGGCACCTGCTGCTGATGACTTCGACGAGAACATGGCGACGCGGGCGGTCGCTTCGCTGTTGTTCCGGACGAGGTGTGCGCCAGCGGGGCCGGCGGGGAAGAAGACGAGGTCCCACGGTTCGAGCTGTTCCTCGCCGTCAGGGTGCCGGAGCGTTGGCGTGCCTGAGACGACCAGGAGCCATTCCTCATCTGGGTCTTCGTAGTGGTAGGGGCTGACCGCCTGGCCAGGAGGGAGCTCGTAGACACTGAGCCCGGTGAGGGCTGCGCCGAGCGCCGCCCCGACTCGGGTGCTGTTGCGTCGGAAGCCGTCAGGCAGCTGTGGACGCGGGTCGCATGTGATCGCGGCGAGGTTCGTTCGCTGAACCGGGTTGTCACTCATCGGGGCTCCTTTCGTGGGCTCGACCTAGAGACTCGCGCGGCCTCCGAGAATCATCGCAACACGTCAGCCCGCACCGACCCTCAGGCGTCCGTCGACCGCCGGTGGAGACGATCGAAGCCGATCCGAGGCGATGAACGCGGGTCCTAGAGACGCCGGCAGTCGCACCTCGGTTGAGTTCTACGAGGTGCCGTTTCACACGCTTTATGGAGCCGCGCAGCAGGAGAGGCGCCTACCGGGTTCGAACCGCTGTTGGGTGAAAGCGGAGCCACCGAGCCGAGTTCCTCAGAACCGCGACCAGAACCGCCCCTTGGGCGATTTTAGGTTCGGCCCGTCGGGGCCATACTTTCTTCGCGATGCCAGATCCTAGAGCGCTCCTCGTGATCGCCGACATTGGCGGCTACACCCAGTACATGAAGATGCACCGGGTTGGCCTCGCACACGCCGAGGCGAACACAGGTCGGCTACTCGAGGCGGTGATCGATGCGGTTCCTCACCTCGAGTTGATTGAGATCGAGGGCGACGCGGCTTTCCTTGCCGACCGGCGAGCGGGCGTCGACGCGGCGGATGCCGTCACGCGGGCCGCCCTAGCCATGCACCGGGCCTTTCACCAGGAGCAGGCGAGCTTACGGAGGAACTCTTCGGCGCGTCCGACGGCGAGATCCGGGACCGCGCCCGCTCCGTCGACCAGGAACTCGAAGGCCTCGGGGTTGTACGTGCCTACTTCGTCGATCTTGCGGAGATCACCGAGCCGCTTCCCGCTGTTCCAACGCCAGGCGCGGTTGCGCGTATCGCTTTCACCGCGCAGACGATCATGGCTGGCGCCCCTTACGTGATGGGTCTTCGCCACTTACCGTCCCGCCCGCACTGACTCGTTCGCCTGTGCCGCACGGACATGCCCGCTGAGCTGATCGACGGCTGGACGATCGAGCGCGAGATGTTCGACTGGGGTACACCTCCGCCGCGGAACCGGGGCAACCGGTTCGGCGCAAACGTGTACTCGGCGGGACTTCGTGGTTGACCCGCTTTGCCCCGCGCGGTGTTCCCGCCGACTACGACGGCTGGGCGTCGCGAGGCCTTCCATCCTGGGGTTGGAACGAAACCCTCCCGTACTTCGTCAAGCTGGAGCACGACCTCACTTCGGCGACCGGCCATGGCACGGTGACAGCGGCCCGGTCCCGTCCACACGGCACCTCGACCTCGGCTTTACGGACGTCACCACGGCCAGCGTCGAGGCACTCGGCGCCGCGGGCTTTCCGTGGATCGACGACCACAACGAGCCCGGCGCTCTCGGCGCGACACGAATGCCGATGAACGTCCTCCCGGGCGGGCGCCGCGTGACGACCGCCGACGCGTACCTGCGACTCGACGCCACTCCCAGAAACCTGACAGTGCGCCCCGACTCGCACGTCGACCGCATCGTCTTCGACGGCACACGTGCCGTCGGCGTCCGTCTGGCAGACGGCACGGTTGTCGAGGCCGGACGCGTGGCGCTCTGCGCCGGCGTCTACGAACTGGCGCAGCGAGGGCCGGTCAGAGACGGAAACGCCCGACCTGATGTTCTGGCTGAGCGACCCGGAGGGTGATCCGCCGGCGTTCGGGATCGATGTGGTGCTTCTCCGCCCCCGGTCACGCGGTGCGGTACGACTGCGCTCGATCGATCCGCTCGACCCGCCGCTGATCGAGTTGCCGAACCTCGATGATCCAAACGACGTCGCGCGGCTCGCGGAGGGCTACCGCAGGGCGCTCGAGGTTGCCAACGCCTCGGCTATTCGGCGACTGTGCCGCGGTTCGGGGCCGACCGAGCCCGGCGACCTCGAGGAGCTCATCCGCAGCGAGCTCTTCTCCATTCCGCACACGGTCGGGACTTGCGCGATGGGGTCGGTGGTCGACGGTTCAGGGAACGTCTTCGGAGTCGAGGGTCTGACGGTCGTCGACGCCTCGATCGTGCCCGACGTCCCGTCGGGCTTCACTCATTTCCCGACGATCATGATCGCCGAGCGCCTCGCAGAGGAGATCGCTCGTTCGCTGTCCGTCTCGTGACGACGTTCCCTAGGAACTAAGGGCTCGCGTGCGCCAGCGTTCCGAAGCACCCTGGGCGTTGGTCCCGTTCTGTAATCCTCCGGGGGCCGGCCGACTCGGCGTTGAAGGGAGACTGGGGCTGTGCGTCGGATTCTCGTCGTGGGGATGTCTGGTTCAGGCAAGACCACTGCTGCGCGTCGCATCGCGGCGTGGATCGATGTGCCGTTCCACGAGCTGGACCAGCTCGCCTTCGGGCCGAATTGGTCGACCGCGCCGAGGTTTGTCGAATCCGTGGAGCAGATCGTCGCCACGCCCGCATGGGTATTCGACTCGTGGGGTTACCCGCAGGTACGTGATGCGATGTGGGCCGCCGCGGACACGATTGTGTGGCTCGACTTCCCAGCCCGAGTCGTGGTGCCGCACCTCGTCCGCCGTTCGTTCGTGCGAACGGCGACCCGAGCCGAGATCTTCAACGGAAACCGGGAGACCTGGTCTGGGTGGCTCAGCAAAGACCACCCGGTTTGGCATGCCGTGACATCGTTCGAGGCGCGCCGCAAGTACCTGGCCGACCGGATCCATGGCGCGACATCGCAGCACACCCGTACGTTCCGATTCACGAGGCGGCGCGAGTTTGATCGGTGGCTCGGAACCTTGAGCCGGAACAGCGCCGCAGGGCAGGGAGTGGGTCGGCAGAGCGCCTGAATCGGGCGTTCCGTGGACTTCGCCAGGCCAAGATCGACTGTTACGGCCAGCCAGAGCGTCGAGGACGTGATCGAGATCTTGTCGGGCCACCAGCCCCCATAACCTCGCCTGCGCCAGTGTTCCGGAATGACGCCTGAGCGCTACTCGCGTTCCCGATCCTTGACCGGGGCCGTGAGTGCCGCTGTACCGAACAAACGCTTCTCATCGCCACATCCGGACGGCCAGTCGATGCGGTCCGCATTGGCGAATCGGAGGTAGGCGCGAAGCGCTCCACGCATGCCCTCGACGAACCCCTCGGCTCGGCGCGGCTCGAAGCCGTCCTCCCACCACAGGGCGAGAATCTGCACCGTTCCTTCGGCGGAGTTGATGCGCGGTTCGATCCTGCCGACGAGATGGTCGCGAAAGACGATCGGCAGGACATACCAGCCCCAGCGGCGCTTGTGTTGCGGCACGTAGAGCTCCGAGACGTACTCGAAATCGAACAGGCTCCCGAGGAGCTTGCGGTCCCAAACAAAAGGATCGTGGGGGGAGATGAACGCGACGGACGGCGGCAGTTCCGGCGGCGCCTGAAGCAGTTCGACATCGTCGCGGACGACGTACCGCTTGCCGCTCACCCCGTCAACATCGACAGGTACCAGCTCTCCCAGCTCGACGAGTTCCTTACGCAGCGCGTTGCGGCCGGGGAACCCCGGATACCGCGGATCAGGATTCGCTGGGCCGAGAAACTCGAAGATGCCCTCGCCGTGTCCAGTCGCACCAACGAGTCCGTGCGCGCGATAGCGCGACAGCATCTTGTGCCGCAACTGCTCGTGCAGCGTGAGGTCGTGCGCAAGCACCTCGGCAGGAAGAAACCTCTCGGGCAGATCGTAGTGGCGGTGATTGCCCTCCCGCTCGGCGATGCCTAGCACGCCGATCCGCACATACGCATCGAGCACCGCGCGGACAGCGTTCACCGGCGCCCCGAACCAGTCTTTCGTCGGACCCCCATTCTCCCGCTCGAAGTCGGACGAGGAGAGCCGCCCATCCGCACGCACCCGTTCCAGCACCCGCTTCGCGACGTCTTCGTTGTCGTCGAGCACCTGCTGCCAGCGGGCGCTGCGACGGACACGGAACCACGCGAACTCGCTCACCAGCACGAGCGAGAGCCCCTTGTTGTACGTCTCGACGATCTCGCGGCGTTCGTACAGCTCGTCGCACCAACCGGGGTCATAGTCTGCGACCCGCGCGTGCAGGACGAGATCATGGCTGCGGCCCGCCACCTCAACCGGATCGAGCTGGATCGAACCCAGCCTCGACAGAACCTTAAGCACTCCGTCCGGGCCGCCCGCGACCGACCGCGCAGGCGCCAGCAGCTGCCGCGCAACGAGAAAACGACGCGCATCCTCCTTCGCGACCTTCACCTCCGAGACGCTACCGCCATACCACTGACGCGCGCCCATGGCACCGAAACCGCACGGTAAGAGACCACCGCTCCTATGCGCCAGTGTTCCGGAATGACGCCTGAGGACGATCGCCGCGTGCCGACGGGAAAAGTGTCTGACACCTCGGTGTCAGACACCGGTTGCGCTCGCCTGCGCCAGTGTTCAGGAACATTCCCCGACGCTCGGCGGCAGTTCGTGAACCGTCAGGGAAGCCGGACGTCCTTGTGTTCGCTCGCTGTCCGCTTCTCGTCCTCGGTCAGCTCGGACTCTTTGACCGGGGTGACGATCGACCAGTGACGCCCGACGGGGCACCGTTGGTACCTCCACCAACCAAAGCGCAATGACTTCAGCGACGCCCCCGGCATCCAGATCGTCGTGAAGAGATGTCCTTCGCAACAGCGAACGACAAGGTTGCCGCCCATCCGATAACCGCGAAGTTTCATTGCCACGGGCTCGACTAAGACAGCTGCGGCGAAGATCAGAAAACGGCGACGGCGAGACCCGGTGCGCTTCTTCATTCGACAAGTATGAACTTCAACGCGCGGCAGTCGGTTGCGCCAGTGTTCGCGAATTTCGCCTGATCGCGGCGGGCGATAATTGAGCAGGTTCGCGACTACTGCCGAAGGGACTGGATGATCATGGTCGATCACGTTGGGTTCGCCGTTGCCGACTACGAGCGAAGCAAGACCTTCTATGAGAAAGCCTTTGCGCCGCTCGGGCTGAAGCTCTTGATGGAGTTCGCCGAAGCCGCAGCCGGATTCGGCAAGGAAGATGCAGAAAGACCCTCGTTCTTCATCGAGGCCCATGGGGAGCCGGTGCGTGGACGGCTTCATATCGCGCTCCGGGCTGACAGCCGCGGGCAAGTGGACGCCTTCCACGCCGCAGCCATGGAGGCAGGGGGGACAGACAACGGCGCACCCGGCCTGCGTTGGTACCACCCCAACTACTACGGCGGTTATGTCCTCGACCCCGACGGCAACAACATCGAGGCTGTCTGCCACCTACCGGAGTGACGACGCCGGGCTGCGCCAGTGTTCCGGAATGACGCCTGACGGCTACGGTCAGAACATGGAGTGGTCCCATCCCTCAGACGCTTCGCTGTCGGCGTGGCGTGACGCAGAACAGTCCGCCTTCGAGGCGCGCGGACGCTCCGCCTGTCCGACTAGCGACGGCGCGACGCTTCGCTACTTCTTCCTGCGCCATGAAGGCGATAGCGGGGGCACTGGAATGAAGACTGGCTAGAGCGTCAGCCACTTCGCTCGTAGCCGAGGAAAGTCGGCTGCGCCAGCGCTCAGGAATGTCACCAGAGTCCGCCCGCGCAATGCAGGCTGCCCTTTGCGAAGATTGAACGCAGCACTTTCGAGCCGGAAGGGAGGGGAAGTTCCTTGACGAGGAGCGATGACTCGGCCGTAAGCCCCCACTTCAAGATCGTCCACCAGAGCGACGGTCGCTTCCGCGGAGCTGATCAACCCTCACGGCACACCAGCGGCCCGATCGATGGCGACCTTGCCCACCGAGGACGAGGCAGCCGCGAACGCCGAGTACGCGCGGGGGCTGATTGGCAGTGCGCCGATCGCGCGCTCCTGAGGCTCCATCTCGTCCATTCCAGAAAGAGTAGGGATTCGAGGCCCAGCTAGGTTCGGAGTGACAGGACGATCGCGCCGTCCGCTCCCGCGACTACCTCGCGCAGCGCTTGTGCCGCCTGATCCAGCGGATGGACGGACGCGATCGGCACGCTAACGGTGCCCTTGGCCAGCAGCTCCGCGAGGGCCGAAAGCTGCCGACCATCGGGCCGGACGTAGACGTCGACTACGGCGACGCCGCGTTCCTCCCGCGGCGGGTCGCCCGTGATAGTGGCGAGGCGGCCGCCGTCAGCAACCGCCTTCAACGTGGTGGCCTCCTGCCCCGGCGCAGCGTTGACGGCCTTGGGCGCGCCGCCGCCGGTGATCTCGCGGACCAGCGCAGGCCAGTCGCCGTGATAGTCGAGCACCTCCGACGCGCCGTAGTCGCGGATGCGCTCGGCCTTCTTCGCGCTCGCGGTCGCGATCACGCGGGCGCCCCGAGCCACGGCTAGCTGAACGAGCAGGCCACCCGTAACTCCACCGGCCCCGTTGACGACGACCCAGCCGCCGCTCTCGATCCCGAGAGCCTCGTCGAGTGCCTGAGCCGCAGTGAGCGCCGGAATCGGAAAGGCTCCGCCGGCTTCCCATGACGCCTCTGGCGGCCGCGCGGCGACCGTCGCCGCCGGCGCGAGCACCCTCCCCGCCCACGTCCCGTGACGCCGGAGCGGCAGCGGATGTGTCATCACCTCGTCGCCCTCGCGCAACTCGGCCACGCCAGAGCCGACCGCCGCGACCGTCCCGGCCGCCTCCGTCCCGAGCGCCATCGGCGCCGGGCCACCGACCTGCCAGCTGCCGATCCTGACAAGCTCGTCCCAGCTGCCGATGCCCGCGGCAACGACGTCGATGAGGACCTCGCCTGCGGCAGGCGTCGCAGGCTCGTCCACCTCGAAGATCTCGACGGGCTCGCCGAGCGCGGTGATCCCAGCCGCTCGCATCCTGTTCGGTGCACGTTACTGGGTCGAGGATGCGGCGCGCGCCGCTTTGGCACCCCGAATAGCAGAGCGACGCGAGCAGGTGACAGATGACTTGCCTACGCCAGTGATGCTTCTATGTTTGTCAAGTCGCCAGCGGCGGTCCGTGTTCGAGTAGGCGGTAGAGGTTGCGGGCGAGGTAGCGCTTGAGGCAGCGGGTTGCTTCGCGTCGGGTCTTGCCTTCTTGGATGCGTCGTTCGATGTAGGCGTTCGTGGCGGGGTGTGTGCGTTTGCGGGTGACGAGGATCAGGTGCAGGGCGCGGTTGAGTTTGCGGTCGCCTGATCGGTCGAGTCGGTAGCGGATCGTTTGGCCGGAGGAGGCGGGGATCGGTGCGGCGCCGGCGAGTCGGGCGAAGGCGGCTTCCGATCGGATGCGGCCTGGGTGTGACCAGGAGAGGACGAGCTGGGCGGCGGCGTGTGGTCCGACGCCGGGCTGGTCGAGCAGCTGCGGTGCGAGCTTGCGGGTGAGCGTCTCGATCTCGCGTGCGAGCTCGCGTTCCTCGGCGGTCAGCTGCAGGACGCGTCGGGCGATCGAGCGCAGCGCGAGCAGGCTGCCGCGCAGCTCGGGGTCGCGTCGCGTCTCGGGTCGAGTGGCTGCCAGGCGTCGCAGCAGCGCGAGCCCGTGTCAGCGGCCGCAGCTCGCTGCGCAGCGGCTCCGGGGTCGTGATCAGCAGGTCGCGCAGCTGGCAGAGCCCGGCGCGCTTCGCGTTGACCGCTCCTTCGCGTGCCGCCACCAGCGCCTGCAACGCCTGGCGTTCGCCGCCGGCCCGCGGCGTCGCCGGCCGCTCCTGGCCGAGCACGCTGCGGGCGGCACGGACCGCGTCGAGCGCGTCGGTCTTGCCGCCCGAGCGGCGCTCCCGGCGCAGCCGGCCCACCTCGAGCACCCGCTCGCCCCGGCCGCTCAGGAAGCGCGTCAGCCCAGCACCGAACGAGCCGGTCCCCTCGACCGCGAACGCGCGCCGACCCGCCGCGTGCTCGCTCGACGAGCCTCAGCGCTTCGCGTAACCGTCGCTGTTTGCGGCGACCGTCGCCTCGAAGACGACCGCGCCGCTGACGACCTGCACGACCGCAAGCGCATGCGAATCGCGGTGCGGATCGACACCAACGATGTAGTCCAGCTGATCTGCAAGCATCCGTCACCGACCTCCAGCCAAGCGTTGGGGGACACAACCGGTGTCGGTCTGGGGATGGAAACCGCGGGCGGCAGGACTGTGACGGGTCACGCGCCGAAAGGGCGGACAGGCTTCTGATCAGGCCAGCAAGCGGACGCCAGGCCGGCACCGGACTCTCCGCCCGGACAAATCACTGGAAAGACACCGCAGCCAACGGGTCATTCGCGAATCGAGTCACAAGCAAAGAGCACCGAGCACCAACCTGACAACCGCCCCAGACGGGACAACCACACACTCACAGTTCTGGAATGTCACCCGAAGGCTCACAGCCTGTTGTCGGCTACCGCCACATTCTGCCGCGCCGTGCCTGAGCGATGGCCAGCCCGCTGCACCACAACGCAAACGGTATCCCGATCAAGCCGATCCACTCGCCGCTGTCGGTCAGAACCACCACGAATAGCCACGACAGGACTGCATAGATTCCCCACGAGAAGCCGCTCCACACGCGCTCCCCATCTGGTGCCGCGAGCAGCCACCTCGACCATCTGTCGGTGAGCGATCGGCAGCGTGAACGTGCACCGAAGATTGACCCGAAGTCGGAGGCGGAAGGTCGGCCGCGTTACCTGACTCGCCGAGGAGCGTTCGGCGCGCAACACTTGTCCGCTCCGTCTCCGTCTCCGTCTGACAGGCTGCCACGATGACTCCGTTTGTCGTTTCGGCTGCCGTCCTGTTCGCAGCAGCGGGAGTGCTTGCCGTCACTACCGCGAGCAGTTGGCCGCTGCTGCTCGCACGCGTGGTTCTCCTCGCCGCCGGGATTGTGCTGCTCGTCGTCGGGTTGCGGCGAAGACAACGCTTGGTCCGGTAGGCCAGGCTTTCTGCCACGCGGGTCTCGCCTGCGCGTGCGTTCCGGAATGACGCCTGAGCAAGCGAGTGGCATCTGTCCCGCGCGCTTGCCTAGACGTGGTGCAGGAACCTGAAGTAGAACGCCCCGAAGACCAGGACAATGCCAACGTTGGCTGCAAGGCGCTCCCAAACGTGGCCCCGGAAGAACAAGACATCCACGGCGACGATGACTCCTACCATCGCAACCACGTAGAGCACGCTGGTTGCCGACCTTCCCATCGAGCCAGCTTAACCTCGAAAGCGTCGCGTACCGCCTGCGCCAGTGTTCCGGAATGACGCCTGACCTCTTGGGAACCAGTAGCCCCACATCGGGAAAGCAGTTAGAGATGGGTATGTCTTTTGAGGAGGCGTTCGAGGCTGAGTTTGGGCGCCTTCACCGATACCTCCGCAGACGCGTGGGTGCAGCGGCTGCGGATGACCTTGCCGCTGAGACGTTCACTGTCCTCTATGCGAGTTGGGACCGGTTCGATCAGAACCGCCCGCTCCGGCCCTGGGTCTATGGGATTGCCGCGAAGCTTGTCCGCCGTCATTGGCGAGACGAGCGGCGCATGCTGCGGGCGTACGCCCGAACAGGTGTTGATCCAGTCAGCGAGGAGGAGACCGATGTCGCGCGGATCGACGCCGCGGGCTGCTTTCGCCTGATTGCCGTGGAGATCGCTGGTCTACGTCCAGCAGACCGGGAGATCCTGTTGCTGCACGCCTGGGCGGAGCTGAGTGATCACGAGATCGCTCAGGCGTTGGATCTGCCACTCGGGACGGTCAAGTCGCGACTCCACAGGATGCGCCAGCGGCTCCGGAACCGGCTCGGGGGCAACGGGCAATCCCATTCGACACGACCATTCGCGACAACCGAGGAGCATCAATGAGCGACGACGACCTCAGACTGCTTTCCGAATTCCGCAATACCGTGCCGACGCCCGACAGTGCGACGGCGCGCAGAGTCTACGAGCGCGTCACAACCACTCAACCGCTGCGCTCGCGGCTCAGTAGACGAAAGGTCGTGCTAGGAACCGCCGCAGCAGCCGCGGTGATCGCCGGCAGTGCGGTGGCCGCAGTCACCTTGCTCGGGCAGCCCGCGCCGAAGGGCGTTCAGGCTGACATCCATCGCTCGGCAGTTGTCATGTTCTCCGGCCACCCGGGCCTCGTGAAGGCAACCGCCCGAGTCGTCGCCGAAGCATCGGACGCGACCCTTTACGGGATCAGCGACCGACAGGGCAACTATTGCGTCGAACTCATTGGAGCCCGGAAGGGACTTGTCTGGTCATTCATCTGCGAGGACGGGCTGCGGATCGGCTCTCACTTCGTGACGCCAGGGGCCGAAGGACTCGATATCGAGGCGATCACTGTCAAAGGGGTCGAGCCGCCAGTCATCCGCTGGGGACGACTCGCAACAGGCACAACAAAAGCCGTCGCCGTTTACCCCGACGGCACCACCGAACAGATCCCAATCGGAAGCAACGGCTTCTTCGTCTACGAACCCTCGACGCAAAACCAGAGGCTCGCACGACAAGAACCGATGACCATCCAATTCCAACACGACGACGGAACTCCCGTGCTCTCCACCGAGGTGCTCCCACCCCAGCCGGTCGCGACAACAGGGCCAGGCTTCCAATCAACAATCAGCGGCCACGTCCTAATCCGAGGTGCCGCCAACGTCGCGGTCTACAAATACTCACTCGGCCACGCCACACACCTGATCCCGATCAACGCCGACGGCACATTCACCTGGACCCGTCCCAAGCCAAAGCCCGCCGGAGGATCCGAAGGCGTGCTCCAAGTTGTCGACAAAGACGGCAAGCCACTCAGCGACTACCTCGACGCACCATCTCCGCTCTTCTGGAAGAAGCTGCTAGCCCAGGCGCGGCACTCGCCATAGTCCACTCCCCGAGTTCGAAAGTGGTGCTTGGTCCAACTCCGCAGGAGGTTGCCATGTTCGACGGAATCCGCAAGAAACTGAACGACCGCAGAACCACGAGGAGACGGACCGACTTTGAACGGACGGCGGCTGAGGCCGAAACGTCCGATGCAAGCGACGATCGCCGCGCACGCGACCTGCCGGACCCGCTCGGTGACTTCAACGAGATTCAGCGTATGGGACCGACCATCGGGGGCACGGGCGGCACCGGAACTTGAGTGCCCCAGCACTTGGCTGGGCGAGCGTCCTCTCGTCATACGCCCTACCGCCCCGGTTCGTAATACCAGGGGTACCTACAGAAATCCGTAGGTGTTAGAAGTCTAGGGCTATCCGGTACCCCGACGGCGGGGCACGCCAGCCCTGACCCGAAACGACGCAGATCTATCTCAGGCGGCTGGAGAACGAGCGGCGCATGGAGCGAGTTCGCGATCTGACCTGGGGCGCCCGGTTCGGTGCCATTGCTGGAGAGGCGCCTAGCGGATTCGAACCGCTGTAAACGGCTTTGCAGGCCGCTGCCTAACCACTCGGCCAAGGCGCCACGCGAGGGGGCATCCTAGCCGCGCCCCTGGCTCACGCTGAATGAGCGATATACAGTCGCACCTACGGTGGCCGTTCACGAACGCAGCGCGACCGACCGCGTCCAGGAGGCCCGCGAGCGCTATGTCGCCCGCGGCATCTCGACGCCGCCGCTGGTCGTCGAGCGAGCCGAGGGAGCCCGGGTCTGGGACGTCGACGGCCGGGAGTACATCGATTTCGCCGGCGGGCTCGGCTGCGCGAACCTCGGCCACTCGCTGCCTTCGGTCGTCGACGCCGTGCACGCGCAGGTCGACAAGTACCTGCACCAGTGCTTCATGGTCGGCATGTACGAGCCCTACATCGAGGTCTGTCGGCGGCTGGCGGAGCTCTCCCCTTGCCGCGGCTCCGACCAGAAGTCCGTCCTTCTGAACTCAGGTGCCGAGGCGGTCGAGAACGCCGTCAAGATCGCCCGGGTCGCGACCGGCCGTCCGGCGGTGATCGTGTTCGACGGCGCCTTCCACGGGCGCACGCTGCTGACGATGACGATGACCTCGAAGGTCGTTCCGTACAAAGCCGGCTTCGGCCCGTTCGCGCCCGAGGTCTACCGCACGCCCTCGCCCTACCCGTTCCGCGGGATCACCGAGGACGACGCGATCGCCGCGCTCAAGCATCTCTTCAAGGGCGACGTCGACCCCAACTCGGTTGCTTGCGCGGTGCTCGAGCCCGTGCAGGGTGAGGGCGGCTTCATCCCGATGACCCGCGACTTCCCGAAGCGGCTGCAGGAGCTGCTCGACCACTACGGGATCCTGTACGTGGATGACGAGGTGCAGGCCGGCTGTGGCCGCACCGGACCGGTGTGGGCGATCGAGCACTTCGGCATCGAGCCCGACCTGCTCGTCAGCGGCAAGACGCTCGGCGGCGGCCTCCCGCTCGCCGCCGTCACGGGCCGCGCCGAGGTGATGGACGCGGTCCCCGCCGGCGGGCTCGGCGGGACGTTCGGCGGCAACCCGGTCTCGTGTGCGGCCGCCGTCGCGATCCTCGACGCGCTCGCCGAGCAGCGGCCGCGGGCCGAGGCGGTCGGCAAGCGCCTTCGCGCGCGGCTCGACGCGATGGCGCCGGCCGGCTCCGAGGTTCGCGGTCTCGGCCCGATGCTGGCGATCGAGCTCACGGAGCGAACCGGCGACGAGACAACCCGGATCACCGCCGCAGCACGCGAGCGCGGCCTGCTGCTGCTCTCGTGCGGTCTCTACGGGAACGTGATCCGCATCCTCGTGCCGTTCACCGTCTCCGACGACGACCTCGAGAAGGGACTCGACATCCTCGAGGGCTGTCTTGTCAGCTGACGTCGGCGTCGCCGGGATCAGGAAGACATACGGCGATGTGGTCGCGGTCGACGACGTCGACCTCGAAGTCGCAGACGGCGAGTTCTTCACCCTGCTCGGCCCATCGGGCTCCGGCAAGACGACGACGCTCCGCATCATCGCCGGCTTCGAGCAGCCCGATCACGGGCGCGTGACGCTGGGCGGGGAGGACATCACACGCCGCCCGCCGTATACGCGCGACGTCAACACCGTCTTCCAGGACTACGCCCTCTTCCCACACATGACCGTCGAGCAGAACGTCGGCTACGGGCTCAAGGTGAAAGGGGTCGCCCGCCGCGAACGCATCGGCCGGGTGAGCGAGGTGCTGAAGATGGTGCGGCTCGAAGGGTTCGGCTCACGGAAACCCGTGCAGCTGTCAGGCGGCCAGCGACAGCGCGTCGCGCTCGCCCGCTCGATCGTCAACCAGCCCAAGGTGTTATTGCTCGACGAGCCGCTCGGCGCCCTCGACCTGAAGTTGCGCCAGGAGATGCAGGTGTTCCTGAAGGCGCTGCAGCAGGACCTCGGCATGACCTTCCTCTACGTCACGCACGACCAGGAAGAGGCGCTGACGATGAGCGACCACGTCGCCGTCTTCAACGAAGGGCGCATCGAGCAGGTCGGCTCACCGCAGGAGATCTACGAGCGTCCCACGACCGAGTTCGTCGCAGGCTTCGTCGGCACGTCGAACATCCTCGAACGGAACGGCCGCCGCTTCAGCGTCCGCCCCGAGCGGATCGACCTGAACGGCCACGGCGAGCCTGGCGTGATCGCCGACGTCGTATTCGTCGGCTCGTTCACGCGCTACGTCGTCGAGACGAACGCCGGCGAGCGGCTGACAGTGGTGCGCCAGAGCGACGGCTCACGCGTCGAGCCGGGTACGAAGGTCAACCTTTCCTGGCGCGACGAGGACGCCTACGAGATCACCGGCCAAACCCCGAACAGACCCCCCGAGCAGGAGGACAGATGACAAAACGCACGTGGGCGCTCGTCGCCATGCTCGCCGTCGGACTGGCGCTACCAGCCTCCGGCGTGTCGAAGCAGCAGGGCGGCACGCTCAACATGATCGCGTGGGAGGGCTACACCCAGCCGCAATGGGTCGCGCCCTTTACGAAAGCGACAGGCTGCAAGGTGCACGCCAAGTACGGCGGCTCGTCGGACGAGATGGTGACGCTGATGCGGTCCGGCGGCGGTGGCCAGTACGACATGGTCTCGGCTTCGGGTGACGCGTCACTCCGGCTGATCTACGGCAAGGATGTGCAGCCGATCGACGTCTCGAAGATCCCCGACTTCAAGAACTTCGGCCCGGCCTTCAAGTCGCCGCCAAACAACACGATCAACGGCAAGCACTACGGCGTCTCGCTCCAGTGGGGCCCGAACACGCTGCTCTACAACACGAAGAAGGTCCGCCCCGCACCGACGTCATGGAGCTCGCTTTACAACGCGAAGTACAAGGGCAAGGTGACGGTGCCTGACAACCCGATCCAGATCGCCGACGCGGCGCTGTACCTCTCGAAGACGCAGCCGTCGCTCGGGATCAAGGATCCGTACGAGCTGTCGAGCGCTCAGTTCTCGGCGACGATCAACCTGCTCAAGAGGCAGAAGCCGCTGATCAAGAAATACTGGGCGCTCGCGTCCGACGAGATCGATCTGTTCAAGAACGGCGACGCCGTGATCGGCGCGTCGTGGCCGTACCAGACCAACACCCTGATCGGTGCGAAGGCGCCCGTGAAGGACCTCGTCCCCAAGGAAGGGGCGACGGGCTGGCTGGACACCTGGATGGTGTCGTCGAAGACGAAGAACCTCGACTGCGCCTACAAGTGGCTGGCGTGGATCTCGACTCCGAAGGTGCAGGCCCAGCAGGCCATCTACTTCGGTGAGACCCCCGTCAACTCGAAGTCCTGCGCGATCATGAACAAGCTCTCGAAGGGCTCGTGCGCGCAGTACCACGCCAACGCTCCGCTCAAGTACTTCAAGCAGATCCACTTCTGGAAGACCCCGATCGCCGACTGCGGCAACGGGCAGAAGAACTGCATGGATTACACGAAGTGGCAGCAGGCCTGGACGCAACTCAAGGGCTAGAACCGGATCGCCAGAGAGCGCGCCGCCGATTCGGCGGCGCGCTCTGGCGCCGGCCGTGGCTCAAAGCTCTCTCGCTCCTCTCGCCACCGGTGCTGGCGTTCATGCTCGTCTACATCGCGGCTCTCGTCGCGCTGTTCGTCTCGGCGTTCTGGAGCGTCGACCCGTTCACGTCGAAGCTGATCCACAACTGGTCGCTCGACAACTTCCGCACGCTGTGGCAGGAGCCGACCTACCGCCGGGTCGCGCTGCGGACGATCTACATCGCGGCGGCAGTGACCGTCACTGACGCGATCATCGCCTTCCCCTTTGCCTACTTCATGGCGCGCGTTGCGGGTGGTCGCACCCGTGCCGTCCTCTTCGTGCTCGTGCTGCTGCCGCTGTGGGCGTCGTACCTGGCGCGCGTCTACGCCTGGCGGCTGATCCTCAACTCTGACGGCCTCCTCAACTGGTCGCTGCACAAGGTGGGCCTGCCGTCGGCGGGGATCGCGTACTCGAATACCGCGATGTGGATCGTCTTCTCGTACATCTGGCTGCCGTTCATGATCCTGCCGGTCTACGCGTCGCTGGAGCGAATCCCCCACTCCTACATCGAGGCCTCACGGGATCTCGGCGCCCATGGCTCCCGCACGCTCCGCACCGTGATCCTGCCGCTGGCGCTGCCGGGGATCGTCGCCGGCTCGATCTTCACCTTCTCGCTGACGCTCGGCGACTACATCACTCCAGTCCTGATCGGCGGCGCGTCGTCGCAGTTCATCGGCAACGTCGTGTACGACTCGGTCAACCAATCGTCGAACCTGCCGTTCGGTGCCGCGTTCGCGGTGGTGCCGGTCGTGGTGATGGGCGTGTACCTGATGATCGCACGGCGGCTCGGGGCGTTCGACGCGCTATGACGACTCGCGGCGGACGGATCGCGCTCTGGACCTGGGTGGCGCTCGTGCTCGCGTTCCTCTACATCCCGATCGGGGTCATCTGCCTGTACGCGTTCAACTCCTCGAACGTGCAGAGCTGGCCGATCGCCGGGCTGACGACGAAGTGGTTCTCGCCGGCGATCCACAACGGTGACATGCAGCAGGCGCTCTGGCTGTCGCTGAAGGCGGCGGCGCTCGCGACATTGATCGCGCTCGTGCTCGGCTCGGCGGCGTCGTTCGGAGTCCACCGCTTCCGCTTCTTCGGCCGTGACGCGATCTCGTTCCTGCTCGTGCTCCCGATCGCGCTCCCCGGGATCATCACCGGGATGGCTCTCAACTCGTACTTCACGTTCTGGAAGTTCAACTTCGGTCTCTGGACGATCGTGATCGGCCACGCCACCTTCTGCGTGGTGGTCGTCTACAACAACGTGATCGCGCGTCTGCGCCGCGTGCCGGGATCGCTCACGGAGGCGTCGATGGATCTCGGAGCCGACGGATTCCAGACGTTCCGTTATGTGACGTTCCCGACGATCTCGACCGCGCTCATCTCCGGGGGGCTGCTCGCCTTTGCGCTCTCGTTCGACGAGGTGATCGTGACCACGTTCACCGCGGGCGCGAACAACACGCTGCCGATCTGGATCTTCGGCCAGATCCGGCTCGGCCAGCAACTTCCCCAGGTCAACGTCGTCGTCTTCCTGATTCTTGCCGTGACGATCATCCCGGTCGCCCTTGCGCAGCGGCTCACCAGCGAGAGCGGGATCCTGCGTACCGAGTAGCCCGTAGCATGATTGGATCCACACCAATCGGGCAGGGGAGAGCCTGAACACGACGGCTGGGGGGTCGACGAGTGTTCCGGGAGAGTTGGCGTAGCGGGCGGTACTGGCTTTGGTTGTGGCGTGACCGGGTTCCGGCGGAGGTTCGCGTCGGGGCGCTGATCGTCGTTTCGGCGATTACGCTCTGGGGCGGCTGGCTCGCCGCCGACGGTCTCTCGTCGGCGAACGCCGAGCCGAGCTCGACGTCGGCGAGCGGCGCCCAGGCGCTGATCGACGCGCGCTCGCTGCGCGTGACCGTCCGGAAGGCGCGCGTCTACACCGTCACGCGGACGGTCCACGACAGACGCGTAGTGACCACCCCCGGAAGGGTCAGAACCGTGACCGTGCCGGTCACGACGAACGTCAGCGTGATCAGGAACCGAACCGTGCCGGTGGTCAGCACCCGCGTCGTCACCGTCACGGCGCCCGGCCGGACCTCCACCGATGTGCTCACCCGCACGAGGACAGTGACGGAGACCGTGACGACGCCGCCCTTGACGGTCACCGAGACCGTCGTCCCGGCGCCGATCACGACGGTGGTCACGGTCACCGTCCATAAGAAGTAGGTCTCGGGTAGGTTCGTCCTGCAGCGGACCGAACAGGAGGCTTTCCAATGGCGGTAACGACGGAGCACACTGCGCTCGAGGTGCGGAACCCGGCGACGGGCGAGTCGATCGCGACCGTCCCGAACATGTCGGCCGAGGAGGTCGACGCTGCGGTCGACCGTGCGCGTGCGGCGCTTCCCGAGTGGCTCGACGCCACGCCGGGCGAGCGGGCCGAGCTGCTTTTGAAGCTCGCCGACGTGATCTCCGACAACGCCGAGGAACTGGCCCAGATCGAGTCGCGGAACGTCGGCAAGCCGATTTCGCTCGCCCGCGAGGAGATGCCGTTCGCCGCCGACAACCTGCGCTTCTTCGCCGGAGCCGCGCGCAATCTCGAAGGCAAGAGCACGGGTGAGTACATCAAGGGCTACACGTCGATGGTTCGCCGCGAGCCGATCGGGATCGTCGCGGGCATCTGCCCCTGGAACTACCCGTTGATGATGGCTGTCTGGAAGCTGGGGCCGGCGCTCGCGGCCGGGAACGTGCAGATCTTGAAACCCGCTGAGCAGACGCCGATGTCGCTGCTCCGGTTCCTCGAGCTCGCGAAGGACGTCGTCCCCGCCGGCGTGCTGCAGGCGGTGACCGGCGACGGCGTCCCGACCGGGGCGCGCCTCGTCTCGCACCCGGATATCGGCCTCGTTTCGCTGACAGGCGACGTCGCAACCGGCAAGCTGATCGCGAAGAACGCAGCCGACACGCTCAAGCGCGTACACCTCGAACTGGGC
This sequence comes from uncultured Actinomycetes bacterium, assembly GCA_963847845.1. Classification (GTDB taxonomy): domain Bacteria; phylum Actinomycetota; class Thermoleophilia; order Gaiellales; family Gaiellaceae; genus PALSA-600. The sequence continues at coordinate 611,908 of CAWKBI010000001.1, read as the reverse complement.
GGCAAGGCGCCGATGGTCGTGTTCGACGACGCCGACCCCGAGGCCGTTGCCGAGGGGATCAAGATCGCGGGTTACGCGAACTCGGGACAGGACTGCACCGCCGGCTCGCGCATCATCGCCGGCCCGAAGATCTACGACGCTCTGCTCGAGGCGCTCGTGCCGGCGGTCGAGTCGCTGAACGTCGGCGACCCGGCCTCGAGCGAGGAGATCGAGATGGGCCCGGTGATCTCGGCCGATCAGCAAGAGCGCATTTTCGGGTTCCTCGAGCGCGCGAAGGGAGCGACGGTCCTCACGGGCGGGCAGTCACAGGGCGACCGCGGCTGGTTCGTCACACCGACCGTCGTCACCGACGTGGCACAGGACGACGAGATCGTCCAGGACGAGGTCTTCGGCCCGGTCGTCACGGTGCAGAAGTTCGCCGACGACGCCCAGGCGATCGAGTGGGCGAACGGCGTGCGCTACGGCCTCGCCGCCTCGGTGTGGACACGCGACATCGGGCGCGCGCTGAGCGCCGCTCGCAAGCTCCAGTTCGGCTGCGTCTGGATCAACGACCACCTCGTGCCGATCGCGTCCGAGATGCCGCACGGGGGCTACAAGAGCTCGGGCTACGGCAAGGACATGTCGGCGTACTCGATGGAGGAGTACACCCAGATCAAGCACGTGGTCGCCAAGCTCGACTACTGACTGCTCGGACCCCGGCCCACGAAACTGGTTCAGCTACGCCGAACCAGTTTCGAAAAGCAGACCCTCGAACCACGTTCGAACCTCGTTCCGACGAGGTTCGAGGGTTGCCGGCCTGGCGAGGCACGGTCGTTTCGACCCAGGAACCACGTTCGAACCACGTTCGAACGTGGTACGCGAGTTAGAGCGCGAGCAGCTCGGCGAGCTGGTCGGCTGTCGGCTCCCACGCGCCGGCGGCCGCGTTCGCTCGCACCTGCTCCGGCTTGGTCGCGCCGGCGATCACGGAGGCGACGGGGCTGACTGCTGCGAGCCCGCCGATCGCGACGTCGAGCAGTGTCACATCGTGCGCCCCGGCCCACTCGCGCAGCACTTCGACCCGCTCGAGCCGCGCCTCCTCGATCTCGCGGCCGTGCAGCCGCGTGCCCGGCGCCGGAGGCGAGCCGGGCGAGATCTTGCCCGTGAGCAGCCCGGACGCGAGCGGGAAGTACGGGATGAAGCCGAGCCCGAGCTCGTTCGCACGTCGGCAGCAGCTCATGCTCTGCGTCACGGTCGAGCCAGGAGTACTCGCTCTGCTCCGAGACGTAGCCCTCGCCCGCCAGCGTCTTCGCGCGCCGAAGATTGCCGGGCTCGTAGTTCGACGTGCCGTAGGCGCGGATCTTGCCCTCGCCGACGAGTTCGTCGAGCGCACCGAAGGTTTCCTCGAGTGGTGTCTTCGGATCCTCCTGATGGTGCTGGTAGAGGTCGATCACATCGGTCTGCAGCCGGCGCAACGATGCTTCGAGCGCCGCGCGGATGTACTCGCGCGAGCCGCGCCGGTCGGCTCCGTCGCTCATGTCGCTGCCGAACTTCGTCGCCAGCACGACCTGGTCGCGGCGCCCCTGTAGGGCATTGCCGATGATCGCCTCGCTCGCACCGGTGCCGTAGACGTCGGCGGTGTCGAAGAACGTGACACCGGCCGCTATCGCCGCATCGATGACGGCGTGCGACGCGGCCTCGTCGATGCGGCGGCCGAAGTTGTTGCACCCGAGTCCGACGACGCTGACTTCGAGCGATCCGAGGGAGCGCGTGCGCATCTCGGCACCGTACCGATAGGTTCAGAGGCGATGCGCTTCTGGGAGGACTTCGCGGTCGGCGACGTGACGGAGCTCGGCGAGGTCGACGTCACCGAAGAGGAGATCATCGACTTCGCCGCCCGGTTCGACCCCCAACCGTTCCACATCGACCCGGCTGCGGCCGAGGACGGCCCGTTCGGCGGACTGATCGCGAGCGGCTGGCACACGGCTGCGCTCTTCATGGGCCTGTTCGTGCGCGGGATCCTGCTCGACGCTGCCTCGATGGGCTCGCCCGGGATCGAGCAGCTGCGCTGGACGGCGCCGGTGCGTCCGGGCGACCGCCTGCACGCGCGTGTCACCGTCACCGATGCGCAGCCGTCGTCCACCAACCCGGGGCGCGGCACGATCTTCACGACGAGCGAGGTCTTCAACCAGGACGACGTGCTCGTGCTGACGATGCGGGCGCGCGGCTTCTTCGCGCGGCGGGCTAGCGCCACGTAACGTCGAGCACACGCAGCCAGTTGCGATGCGTGATCTTCGCGACGGCGTCATCGTCGTGCCCGGACGCGCGAAGCGCGTCGATCAGCTTCGGCAGGCCGGCGGCGCCACCCAACTCGTCGGGAACCGCGGCGCCGTCGAAATCCGAGCCGAGCGCGACGTGGTCGATTCCCATGTGCTCAGCCAGGTAGTCCACGTGGCGAACGATCTCTGTGATCGAGGTGTCGCGCCGCTCGAGCCCGTCCTCGCGCAGGAACGTGATCGCGAAGTTCACGCCGACGATTCCTCCCGATGCCACGATCGCATCGAGCTGCTCGTCGTTCAGGTTGCGCGATGAGGCGCAGAGCGCATGCGCGTTCGAGTGGGTGGCGACGAGCGGAGCATTCGAGATCTCGGCGACATCCCAGAAGCCGGCCCAGTTGAGGTGCGAGAGGTCGACCAGGATCCCGAGGCGGTTGCAGGCTCGCACCAGCTCGCGCCCGGCGTCGGTCAACCCACCGCCGGTGTCGGACGACGAAGGAAAACGAAACGGCACGCCTTCGGCGAACAGGTTCGGCCGAGACCAGGTGAGGCCGATCGAGCGCAGCCCGCGGTCGTACCAATCCTCGAGGTTCGAGAGATCAGGCGCGATCGGCTCGGCTCCTTCCATGTGCACGATCGCCGTGATGCGACCGTTCTCGAAGTCGGCGGTCGACGTTGCTCGCGTCACCGGAAGCTCACAAAGGACGGCGAAGAGCTCTTCTGCGATCCGCGCTGCCTCGTCGTGCGGGATGGGATCAGGCAGCGGAACTGAGTACGGGGTCTCTGTCGGATCAGGGAATTTCGGCGACGGGACGTAGAGCGCGAAGAAGCCACCGGAGAAGCCGCCGGCGAGCGCTGCTTCGAGGTCGAGGTGCAGGCTCGGTTCGCCCCGCCAGCGGCGTAGGACGAGATCGTTGTGTCCGTCGATGATCACTGCCGCATCCTAGGGGTCGATGTGGCAGGCTCCGGGATTCGTGCTGGAGACCCCACTCCGGATCGTCATTTGCGAGGACGACGAGCAGCTCGCCGCACTCGTCGCTGACATCCTCGATCGAGACGGACGGTTCATCGTGGTGGGGCGAGCGACCGACGGCAACGAGGCTGTCCGCCTGGTCGAGGAACAGACGCCGGACGTCGTGTTGATGGACATCGGCCTGCCGGGTCAAGATGGGATCGACGCGACCCGTGCGATCCTCGAACGCGACGCGGGCCAGCATGTCGTCATCTACACGGGCTCGGACGAGTACGACGACATCGGCCGAGCGGCCGAGGCAGGCGCGGCGGGCTACCTGCACAAGACCGCGTTGATGTCGCCAGGGCTGCCCGAGGCGCTTCAGGTGTTGCACGCGAACTACGTCGCCGCGCCGCCCGACGAGTAGATCCGCGAATCCGACGCTGCTGCTCGTGATCGCCGACGCTTGGCCGCCGGCTATGCCGTTTCTATGCGGCCGCTCGCGACACTCGGAACCGTCCGAGCACGTCACGAGACCAGCGGAGGTTCACCATGAAAGACCAGCAACACCGGCCGGGCGCAAACCGTCGCCCCTCGGCTCGCGGAGCCACGCTCCTGTTCCTGACCGTCGCGGCCGCGGCGCTCGCGCTTGCCGCGGTCGGTTCCTCCGCGCCGACCGCGGCATGCACCTTCTGCGGCAAGAACCTGATCAAGAACCCCGGGGCAGAATCGGGGCGCGGAGTGACAGCGCCGAACGAGACCGGGAATGTGCCGCACTGGACCAACTCCGCCGGCGGCTTCGGCGCGGCGTCGTACTCGATGGGGATTGGCTGGATCAGGACCGCGTCGGCCGGACCGAAGAACAAGGGTAAGAACTATTTCTTCGGCGGAACCAGCACGGCGGCGACCGACGCTCCGGCGAGCGTCGGCACGCAGACGATCAAAGCGCCGGCGGGCGCGGCGCACCACAAGGCGACCCTCAGCGGTTGGATCGGCAACTACGGTTCGAACACCGCGCAGGTGCGGGCTGAGTTCATGAGCGCGGCCGGCAAGGTGCTCTCGTCGCTCAGGATCGGTCCGTCGGTGAGCATCCCGAGCGGCGACCTGGCGCTGCGAACCCGAAGCAGCGTCGTGCCCGCAGGCACGTCGACGATCCAGATCGTGATCACGTTCATGGACCACCACAATTACAACCTCGCGGGAGCCGACGATCTCTCGCTCGTGCTCGGCTAGGAGAAGCGGTGTTCACCGGCTCGTGGGACTGCCACGGAGTGGTCTACCGGACGCCGTGACCTCGAGCAACGGACACGCCGAGGGAGACGGCGTCGTCCGGTTGAAGGCGACTGCCGGCTTCGAGCGCCTGCTCGAAGCCGGCAGCGCCGACCGTCTCGAGCAGGGTGCCGCGAGTGCGGTCGAAGAGCCGTTGCTCGAACGGTTTCATCGTCGCTCCGAGCCGCGCGAGAATTGTCGAGGCAAACCCGAGCAGGGAGACACCATTGGTGCCGCTTCCGTCGCTCGCAGCGACGGCGGCCAGCGCGATCAAACACCAGGCGACATCCTCGTCGTCGTCCAGGCGGTCGGAGAGCTCGAGACTCTCGAGCAGGAACTCGCCCGCCTCGCTGGTTCTGCCCTCCTCGACCGCGACAGCGCCGAGGTTGTACAAGGCGCGGGCAACGTTGGCAACATCGTCGACTGCTCGCAACAGCTCGAGGCTCTGTGCGAACTGATCGGTCGCTAGCGAGAAATCCCCCTGCGACAACGCGACGTCGCCGCGGTTGTTGCGCGCCAGCGCCATGAGGCGGTCGTCTCCGACGGCTCCGCAGGCGCCGATGCATTCATCCAGGGTCTCTGCCGCGACGTCGAGCTCTCCCTGCGCATGCAGGATCGCGCCGAGATTGCTCAACGCGCGGACCACGCCGACCTGGTCGCCGAGGATGCGATACAGCTCGAGCGCGCGTTCCGCGAGCGAGCGGGCAAGCGGGTAGTCACCGCGCAGCAGGGCGAGCGCGGAGGCGGTCCGGAGCGCTTTCGCGAGCGTCGCCTCCTCCCCGTCTTCGGCCCTCGCCGCGGCCCGCTGCAACCGATCGAGCCCCTCACTGAGGTACCCGCGCACGTACCAGAAGCGGGCGAGAGCCGCGGCCAGCGCCAGCTCGCGCGTCGACTCGGGAGTGGTGCCGAGCCAGTCGAGAGCAGCGCGGAAGTTGTCGTGCTCCGTCTCGAGCCGTTCGAGCCAGACGCCGTGATCGGCCCCCGCAAGCTCGGTCTCCGCTGCCTCGGCGAGGCGTAGGAAATAGTCGGCGTGAAGCGATCGCCCTGTGTCGTCGGCTGAAGGCAGGCCGGCGGCGTATTCACGCACGACCTCGAGCAGTCGGTGTCGTCCGCGGGCCGAGTGGACGACGCTCGCATCGACAAGCTCGCCGAGCAGCTCGACGCTCGCCTGCTCACCCCCGACGGCAAGCATCGCGTCGGTCGAGAACTCTCCATTGAACAGCGATGCACGCCCGAGTAGCCGCTGTGCGCCCTGGCTCAGCAGGCCGAAGCTCCAATCGATGGCGGCCCTCATCGACGAGTGCCGGGGCGTCGCATCACGCGGGCCTTCCGCCAGCACGGAGAGCCGCGAGTCGAGCAACCGGAGTAACTCGTCGGGAGAGACAGTGCGTAGCCATGGAGCCGCGAGCTCGATGGCGAGCGGCACCCCTTCGAGGCGCGCGCAGACGTCTTCGACGATCCGGTCGGTCGCATCGACGTGAGCGCCTGCCGCGGCCGCCCGCTCCGTCAGCAACGACAACGCGGCTGACGTCTCGAGGGGCCGAACTTGGAGGACGTGCTCGGCCGAGAGGCGAAGGACCTGCCTGCTCGTAGCGAGCGCCGTCACACGGGGTGCGGCGTCGAGCAGCGTCGCGATCGGCGCGACTCCGTCGACGACGTGCTCGAGGTTGTCGAGCACCAGTAGGAGCTCGCGGCCTCGAAGGTGCTCTGCCACGAGCTCGCCCCAGCTCGCCGAGCCGTCCTCCCGCAGGCCGAGTGCCCTGCCGATCACTGCGACCGTCTGGTCGGGGTCGGCCGCCGGTGCAAAGTCGACGAACACGGCACCGTCGGCGAACTCGGTGGCGAGCGCATGCGCCGTCTGCGCAGCGAGCCGCGTCTTGCCGATCCCGCCTGGGCCGACGAGGGTGACGAGCCTGTGCCCGCCGTCCAGCAGCCGGTGGCGAAGCTCGGCGGCCTCGGCGTCGCGGCCGATCGTCGGCGTGGGCGGCTTCGGCACGCTCGGCGCCGCGCCGGTCCTCTCGGTCAGCGCTACATCAAGCTCGAGGGCCGGATCCTGCTCGAGCATTCGCCGCTCGAGCGTGCGCAGCTCGGGACCAGGTTCGATGCCGATCTGTTCACTGAGGATCGTCCTGCCTTCGCGGTAGCACGCGAGCGCGTCCGACTGACGACCCGAGCGGTAGAGCGCAAGCATCAGCTGGCAGCGCAGATGCTCGCGATACGGCTGCTCGGCGACGACCTGCTCCAGGTCGGCGAGAACCTCCGTGTGGCGGCCCGCTCGCAACTCGACCTCGAGGCGTGCCTCGACACAGGCAAGCCTCAGCTCGTCCAGCCTGGCGGCCTCGTCGCGGACAAACGCGAGATCCGCAAGGTCTTCGAAGGCCGAGCCGCGCCAGAGGGCGAGAGCGCGCTTGAAGCAGGTGCGTGCGAGCCGCAGACTGCCGGCGGCGAGCGCCGCCCGCCCGTCGGCCGCCAGCGTCTCAAACCGCTTCGCGTCGAGCTCGCCGTCCTCGATCACGAGCTGGTACCCGGAAGGCCGGGTCACGAGCCGTCCCGCCGGCAATGTCCGGCGTAGCTGGGTGACGTAGACCCTGAGAACGCTCTGTGCAGAGGCAGGCGCCTCGCCGTTCCAGACCGCCTCGGTCAGCGTGTCGGCGGAGACAACCTCTCCGGCTCGCAAGAGAAGCGCTGCGAGGAGCACGCGCTGACGGCGGGCGCTCGGTGCCACCGGCGCATCGTCGACGAGCACCTCCAACGGACCAAGAACCCGAAACTCGACGAGGCTGCTCATGGGCACGATTGTGCCGACGCCGAGCGGAGAAAGAGCGCGGCGCAGGCGAGCAGCGCTTTCCAAGCGCTAGGTGCTCGCCTGCGCCGGCCGGTAGTCAGTCGTCGGAGTTGACGGCGTGCTTCGCCTTGTCGGCTGCCTCGTCGATCTTCTCCTTGACCGCACCCTCGGCGCGGTCGATCTTCCCCTCGCGCTTCAGATCCTTGTCGTCGGTGAGGTCGCCGGCAGCTTCCTTCAAGCGGCCCTTGGCGTCGTCGGCATTGCTCATCACGGCCTCCTCGGTACGTTGACAGGTGCTCCTGACTTACCCGGAGTCACGCCTTTGACACCTCAGGCGACGAGCGAAACGCGTTCGCGCGCTACCGTCGGCTGCGGACGGCCGTAGAGGTAGCCCTGCGCGTATTCGACGCCGCGCTCTCGGAGCAGCGTCGCGGTCTCTTCCGTCTCGACGCCCTCGGCGATCACGCGCTTGGAGAGCGCGTGGGCAGCCGTCACCACGGCATCGAGGAGCGCGTCGGTGACCGGGTCGATGCCGAGCCTTGCGATGAAGTTGTCGCCGATCTTGACGATGTCCGCGGGAAGCGCTCTCAGGTGCTCGAACGATGAGAAGTCGCTGCCGAAGTCGTCGATCGCGATCAGGCAGCCAAGCGACGAGAGCGCGTTCAGCCGTTTCTTGGCGCGCTCGTAGTCGCGGACAGGCGCGCGCTCGGTGATCTCGATCCCGAACCGGCCGGCGAGCTCCGGTTGCTCCTGCAGCGTTTGTTCGAGCCAATCGAGGATCTGGTCGCTGTCGAACGTTTCCGGGTCGAGGTTGACGAACAGCCGTAGCTCGGGGTCTGCGTCGAGCAGCTCAAGGGCGCGGTTGATCGTGTTCGCATCCACCCGCTCGGTCAGGCCGAGCCGGTGTGCATGCGGCAGAAAGGCGGCAGGAGGTATGAGCTTCCCGTGATCATCGAGCATGCGGCTCAATGCCTCGTGATAGACCGTCGATCCGTCTTGCAGGTCGACGATCGGCTGCAGGTGGATGACGATGCGCCCTGCATCGAGCGCCTCCTTGATGCGGGTCGACCAGTCGCGGGCGGATGTGATCTGCTTGTTCCGGGCGAGCGACGGGTTCCAGGCGACGGCCCGGTTGCGGCCCTGGTTCTTGGCCTCGTAGAGCGCCGCGTCGGCGAGCACGAGAGCTTCCTCCCCGGCCCGCACGGAGTCTTTGGCCGGCGGCAGGACGGCAAGTCCGACGCTGATCGTGACGTCGACGGAGCCACCGTCGGTCGGCAGGCGATAATCGCGAACAGCCTGGACGAGACGCTCGGCGATCTGCATCGCCTTGGCCATGCTCGCACCCGAGATCAGCACTGCGAATTCGTCACCACTGAGCCTCGCACAGAGATCGTCGGCTCGCAGCTCGCTCGTGATCATCTGGGCAAGCGCGCACAGCATCTGGTCATCGACGAGGTGGCCGGCGCTGTCATTGACGAGCTTGAAGTTGTCGATGTCGACGACGGCGAGGACGAGCGGATCGACGTGCATCTCGCTTGCTTTGGCAGTCAGTCGCTCCTGGAAGCTACGCCGGTTGAAAAGACCGGTCACGAATCGTGTTCGGCGAGGTAGCGAACCTCGTCCTGGCGCTGCCGCTCGTCTGTGACATCGGCGAAGACTGCGACCACGGCTTCGAGCTTCTGACCCGACAGAACCGGTGCCGTCGACACCTCGAGGCGGCGCAACTCGCCGTCTCGCCGGCGCACGTTGAGCTCGACGCGATCGAAACGCTCTCCCGCGAGTGTGCGAGCACGAACATTGAGCAGCCGCCGTTCGTCGAGTGGCGCCTGCGAGGGCCATTCGGTGCCGAGCACCTCCTCGGCGGGCCAGCCGGAGACAAGCTCGGCCGCCTCGTTCCAGAGCCCGATCTTTCCCGCAGGGCTGAGCACGGCGACCGGCAGCGGGGATGCACCCAAGAGCGCCGAGAGCCGCCCCGCAGACGACTCGGCCTGTGCGGCCAGCCGCCGGCCGACAGCGACGAGGTCGACCAGCCGATAGACGACGAGCGCCGGGATCAACGTCGCCGCGATCCCGAAGAAGGTCAAGCCGAATGGATCGTTGATCTGCGTATGCCGCAACAGAACGACGAGGGCACGGTCGTCAGACGCTCCGACGAGCGGTAGCCGCCAGATCGGCATCACCGTGTCAGCGGGTGCCTCGACCGCCGTCAACTCGCGCATCGAAGGATGGAGGCCGGCGGCGCCCAGAAACGCGTAACAGATGTAGAAGCTGCCGCTCAGCCAGAGCGTCCCGTGGCTGCTGTCGGTGAGGAAGCCGCGCCAGATCAGGTCGCCGAGCAGTCCGAAGACGATTCCTCCAACCAGCAGGCCGAAGGAGGGACGGCGCGCGGCGCCCATCAGGAGCAGGCGACCTGCGAGCGCAAGCATGAGCACGTCGAGCATGGAAAGACGACGATCAACATTCGAGTCGGCGTCGACGAGCTGCCACGTCGAGTTGACCATCGAAGACGAGGAACCAGATGAGGAGGAACGCTCCGAGGAAGAGAGCCGCGGAATCGACGAACAGCAGCCGCGAGACGCGCGATCTGCGCACGCGGTGGTCTCCAAAAAGTGCCAACGCACCTATCAACGACAGCCCGCCGCCGATGTAGAGCCAGCCGCCGATCGAAAACAGGTAGGTCATCCCTCCCGATCGATCGACCGCATAGACCACATCGCCGGACCCATAGAGCAACGTCGCCAGGCCCGCCACGGCCCACGGCACGGCCGGCTTCGGCCGATACAGCCACACGCCGAGGAAGATTGCTGCTGATGCGGCGAGCCCGACCGAGTCGTGCAGCACCGTCGCCGCCGTCCCGTTGCCGAGGATCAACGACGCGGCGCCGGCGCAGAGCGCGGCGAGCGCGAACAGGCCCGAAAGGCAAAGCACCTGACACAGGGCAAGGCGACGCTGAGGCGCTTTGGATGCACAGCCTCAACGTCGGGGACGAAGGCACTCGAATCAGCCGTAGATTCCCGCAGAGGCGCTGCGAGCAACCCGGATCGCCGTAGACTCGACGTGTGAACCCTGTCCTTCGGCTGATCCTGCGCGTCGTCGGAATCGGTGCTGTCGTCGCCGGAGGGCTGACGGTCGTGCTCCTGGCGCTGCTTGCTGCTGTGCTGTTCGGCCCGCTCGTCTTCTGGATCGCGTGGAACGTGCTCAACCTGGCCTCGGCGGTCGGGCTGCCGGAGCTCGGCTTCTGGGGGATCGTGCTCGCGACCCTGTTCCTCGTCATCTCCTGGTTCGGCAAGGTCGTGATCACGGCGATCGTCTTCCTGATCGACCCGACCTGGTTCCACGGCTCAGCGCAGGTGCGCTGGCCCGAGCCGACGTTTCGCAACTTCGTTGCGGTCGCGCTGATCGCTCTGCTGGCCTCGCGGCCGCACGCCCACGCGCACGAGCGCACCCGGCGGCATCGCCGAAACTGAGAGCCTCAGGCCCGTGTCCGACTGGTTCGTCGCGAGGATCAATCTGACCGTTCTCGAGCCGGGCCAGCCGATGACCGACTATGAGATGCCGGAGCCCAAGGTGGCCTACGACGAGTTCCTGCTCGGAGGGTGATGCAAGCTCGCGACGAGTTCAATTACGCGAGAAGCGGAGACGTCTCGATCGCCTACGCCGTCTACGGCGAGGGCCCCCGCGACCTGGTCTTCGTGCACGGGGCGGTGAGCAACATCGAGATCGAGCGGGAGACGCCGGAACCGCGGGCCTTCCACGATCGCCTGGCCGAGTTCTCACGCTTGATCATGTTCGACAAGCGAGGAACGGGGCTTTCCGACCGTCTGCGCGAGCCTGCGACGCTGGAGGCTCGGATGGACGACTTGCGTGCCGTGCTCGACGCAGCGGGCTCAGACCGCGCGGTGTTGTTCGGGACCGCCGAGGCCGGGGCGATGTGCATGCTCTTCGCCGCGACCTACCCGGATCGAACCCTCGGGCTCGCGCTCTTCTCGCCGTTCGCGAGGGGAACATGGGCACCGGAGTACCCGTGGGCCGAGACGCTCGAGTCGTGGCGAGGCCTCATCGACGAGCAGGTCAGCAGCTGGGGCACGTATGCCGCGGGCGAGCGGTCAGCCCGCCTTTTGGCTCCGGGTCGCGCCCACGATCCCGAGTTCGTCGCGGCGCTGGCGCGCCGCTGGCGTCTGTCCGCCAGCCCGGGCGCAGTCGCGACGATCATGCGGATGAGCGCCGACGTCGATGTCCGCGACATTCTCGGCGCGATCCGCGTCCCCACCCTGATCCTGCACGATCCGCGCAATCTCGAGGAGGCCGCCTACATCGCTTCCCGGATCCCGGGCGCACGTCGGTTTCAGCTGACCGGGCCGGGCGGCGTCTATTTCCAGGATGCCCTCGCGCCGGAGCTCGAGCGATTCGTGGGTACGCTCGGCATCGAGGAGCCGGAAACCGTCCTCGCAACGATCCTCTTCACCGACCTTGTCGGCTCCACCGCGAAGCTCGCCGAGCTGGGTGACGCGCGCTGGCGGGAATTGGCCGAGCGACACCACGCGCTCATCCGTCAGCAGCTCAGCCGTTTCCGCGGACGGGAGATCGACACGGCCGGCGACGGATTCTTCGCCACCTTCGACGGCCCGATCCGAGCAATCCGCTGCGCGCAGGCGATCAGAGAGGCGGTTGGCGAGCTCGGACTCGAGATACGCGCAGGTCTGCACACCGGCGAGTGTGAAGTCGTCGGTGACAAGATCACCGGTATCGCAGTCAATATCGGAGCGCGTGTCGCAGCACGCGCCGAGGCAGGAGAGATTCTCGTCTCCTCGACCGTCAAGGACATCGTCGCCGGGTCAGGGTTGAGCTTCGAGGACCGTGGGCTTGCCGAGTTGAAGGGTGTACCCGGCCAATGGCAGCTTCACGCCGTGGGCCACGACAGTCGATGAGGTCAACGTCGCCAACTTCCCAGTGCTTCGGCGAGTGCTTTCCGTTCAGGCCCGAGCTCACGGAAGACGGCGTTCAGTCGTGCGTCTCCCGCGTCGGTCAGGCGCAGCGTTCGGCGGCGACGGTCGACCGTATCCGGTTCGCGGTCGATTAGCCCAGCAGCCACGGCGCCCTCTACCAGACGGCTGACGCTGCTTTGGTTCAGCTTGAGGGCGGTCCGGAGCGACGTGACGGTCGTCGCGACACCTCGGATCTCGTCGACTCGCACGAGCAGGAGCAGCAGGTATCGCTCCGGGGTAACCCTATGCCGCGTCGTGATTTCCTCAGTTCGACGCGTGAACGTGAGCAGGCGGACGCGCAGTTCAGCCGCGGCCAGGTACGCACTGTCAGACGACGCCCTGCTCACAGTTTCCGACTTTCATCATCCGTTGCCGATTCCTGCTCGGCCGAATCACCCTGAAGGGGCACATTATGTGCGTGGATTCAGTCGATACATGCATGGCTCATGTATTCGTTCGAACACCACCACCCCCACCGGTGCCTTGGACGGCTGCGTCAGGACGCAAGCGGATTCACCCTGATCGAACTGTTGATCGTCGTCGCCGTACTTGGCGCATTGCTGACACTTGCCGTTCCGGCCTACAGTGCACTCACCGGGCGCGCGAGCTTCAAAGTGGCCGAGCATCAGCTCCGAAGCGCAATGCCGCTGGCCGAAGCGTTCCACCTCGACAACGACACGTATGTCGGCCTCGGAAACAAAGCAAAGAAGACCCCGCCGGGGCTCGTCTTCTACGACCCGACAATCAAGGTCAAAGTCGGCACGGGCAAAGGCAAACCGACGGCAACCACCTACTGCTTGAACGCGACACTGGGCGGAAAGACGTTGAGCGCCTCCGGCCCGGGTCCGACCGTCTGGTACCAGAAGACCAACTGCGCCGGTACCGGCGCCGCCACGGCTCCCTAGCCGTGAACTGCGACTGACAGCAACAAAAAACCCCGGACAACCGGGGTTTTTGGAGAGCGGATGAAGAGACTCGAACTCTCGACCTTCTGCATGGCAAGCAGACGCTCTAGCCAACTGAGCTACATCCGCGTAGGCCCGAAGTATAGCGGCGCTAGCCGGCGCCCAGACGCGCTGCCATCGTCGCTGCGACCGCTTGCAGCCCCGAAAGTGGCCTGATCATGACGGTGAACACGGCGATCTTGCCGTCTTCGTTTTCCTCGAGGATGTCGATGCCCTGCAGGTCGCGGTCACCGACGTTCGCCTCGAAGAAAAGGATCGTCGTTCGGCCGTCGCGCCACTCGTTCGTGTAGCGGAAGTTCTCGAATACGGTCGCGACGAGGCGGAGGATCTGCTCGACCTGGTCTCGCCCCTGATAGGGCTTGTAGACGGCCGGGCTGCGGAAGATGACGTCGTCGGCGAGGGTGGCGAGCGCCGCGCTTTCGTCTCCGGCCTCGATCGCCTGCCCGAACGGGTGTGCGACGGTCATGTCGCCGCGTCGAGTGCGTCGTTCACAAGACTGTCTGCGAGTTCGTTGTCGGCGCGCTTCACATGCCGATACTCGACGGTTGCGAGCTTGCGCGCAAGCTCGGCCGCCTCGACGTAGAGGCCGCGCAGCGCTGCGTTCTTGACACGGTACTCGCCGCGCATCTGCTTCACCATCAGCTCGGAGTCGGACACGACCTCGATCGCGGGCAGGCCAAGCTCGATCGCGCGGCGGAGCCCGGCGACGAGCCCGCTGTACTCGGCGACGTTGTTGGTCGCGACGCCGATCGCCTCTCCCTCGGCCCAGAGCACGGTGCCGTCCTCGGCCTCCAGGACGAAGCCGTACGCGGCCGGGCCGGGGTTCCCGCGTGCACCGCCGTCGGTGAAGAGCCGGACGGCTATTCGACGTTGTCGATCTGCGCGCGCTGCAGCTTGCCGCTGTAGTCGACGTAGATCGACTTCCACTCGGTGAACACGTCGAGCGCTGCCTGGCCCGCTTCGCGATGGCCGTTGCCGGTCTGCTTCATGCCACCGAACGGCAGATGCACCTCGGCGCCCGTGGTGCCGGCGTTGATGTACGTGATCCCGGTCTGCAGGTCGCGCATCGCCTTGAACGCCTTGTTCACGTCGCTCGTGAAGATCGACGACGAGAGGCCGTAGTCGACGCTGTTGACCGCGCGCACCGCGTCCTCGAACGAGTCGACGGGGATCAGGGCGGTGGTCGGACCGAAGATCTCCTCCTGCGCGATCCGCATCTGCGGGTCGACGTCGGCGAACACGGTCGGGCGGTAGTAGAAACCGTGACCTTCGACGCGCTCGCCGCCGGTCAGGAGCGTCGCGCCCTCGTCCTTGCCGATCCCGGTGTAGGAGTGGATCTTCTCGACTGCGGTCTCGTTGATCACGGGGCCGATGTCGGTGTCGTCCTCCCACGGGGCGCCGATCCGCATCTTCTCCGCGCGCGCGACCAGCTTCGACTTGAGCGCCTCGTACACGCCGCGCTGCACGATCACGCGCGAGGCGGCGGTGCAACGCTGGCCGGCCGTGCCGAACGCTGACCAGACGATGCCGTCGACCGCGAGGTCGATGTCGGCATCGTCCATGACGATGATCGCGTTCTTCCCGCCGAGCTCGAGGTGGACGTGCTTCAACTCGTCGGCCGCGTTCTTCGTCACGAGGATGCCGGTCTCACGCGAACCGGTGAAGGTGATCACCGGGACGTCGGGATGGCGGACGAGCGCATCGCCTGCCTCCTCGCCGAAGCCGTGCACGATCTGGACGACACCCTCGGGCAAGCCGGCTTCCTGCAGCAGCTCGACGAAGCGCTGGGCGAGCTGCGGCGTGTCCTCGGCGGGCTTGAGCACGACCGTGTTGCCGCAGACGAGCGCCGGGCAAAGCTTCCAGGCGGGAATCGCGATCGGGAAGTTCCACGGCGTGATCGCGCCCACGACGCCGACGGGCATACGCACGCTCATCATGAACTTGTCCGGCAGCTCCGACGGCGTCGTGTGGCCGAACAGGCGCCGGCCCTCGCCGCCCATGTAGTAGCTCATGTCGATCGCTTCCTGGACGTCTCCCCCGGCCTCGGCCTTGACCTTGCCCATCTCGCGCGTCATCAGCTCGGACAGCTCGGGCTTGTGCTGCTCGAGCACCTGGGCGAAGCGGAAGAGGATGTTGCCGCGCTCGGGGCCGGGGACGAGCCGCCAGCTCTCCCACGCCTCGCGGGCCGTGTCGACGGCGCGGTCGACGTCGGCCGCGGTCGACCGCGGGAACGACTCGATCACCTCACCGGTCGACGGGTTGAGCGATTCAAAGGTTGCGGTGGCCATCCGGGCGATCCTAGCCGGGGAGAGGACCGGGGCCGCGACGACTCATCCGCTTCTCATGCCCCGCTGCTTGATTGGCCGCAAAGAAAACAACCCGCGTCATCAAGGAGTCAGCTTGCGCAGATACGCATTTGCCTTCGTACTCGCGGCGGCGATCGCCGTTCCGGCGATCTCGTCGGCTGCCACGCCCGTCGTCAGCGTCGTTCATCTGAGTGCGCCGGTGTCCGGTCTTCGGTACGACCAGAAAGTCGTTCGTGCCCATCCGGGGCGGATCAAGATCGTCTTCCTGAACCGCTCGTCGCTGAAGCACAACGTGAACGTCGAGAGCGGCGAGCACGAGCTGGGCAAGTCAGCCACCGTCAGCCACGCCACGACGACCATGTTCGTGACCCTGAAGGCCGGCAAGTACAACTACTACTGCTCCGTCCCCGGCCATGAAGATGCCGGCATGCACGGCACGCTGATCGTTTCCTAAAGGCTCTCGGTTCGTAGGGTCGTCGGGCCCGGCCGCTGACGCCGGGTCCGACGGCAAGAGTTGCTCCATCGAGGCGGATCGCAGCCACCTCGAACCGCGTACCGCTCAGGGCCGAGCGGCGAGCTACCCGTTCGCGGCGTCGGTGTCCAGGAAGGTCCCCGCTGCGCGCGCACGGCGGCGGTCGCGGATCTCACGCTGCTCCCTGAACGAGCCGTCTTCCTGCCCCGCACGGCGATCCGGGCCTTCGCGGCGGTCGATGATGACCGTCACGTTCGGGTTGTCGCTGTAGTAGTCGACCATCTTCCCGTAGAGGTCGCTCTCCAGCTCGCGGGGGATGACGCAGAAAATCACTGCCTCATCATACGAAGGCCCGCGGCCGTCGCCACCCCAAAAGGGCTATCCCGTACTAGAAGCGGTGTCAACATTACCCGGGCTATATCCGGAACGATCCGGCCGTCTTCGCTCATGTGCGCGTTCCAGGCGCTGAAGCCCGTCTCGAGTTGATCCGGATCGTGGCCGCGGCCCTCGAGCCGCACCGGATTGTCCGACTCGGGCGAGACGCGGTACTGGTACCAGCTGATGTCCCAGGCGACCGTCACGACCACTTCAGCGTTGACGCCCGACAGCGGCACGACCGAGACCCGCGGCTCGCCGAGCGACTTGCCGATCCCCCCGACGGTGCGCCGGTACTGCGACGCATTGAAGAGATCTGCGGCCTCGACCATCGCCACTTCGTGGTCGTCGAGCCGCCGCAGGATCGGGTCCGAGGCCACCGTCGTCTCGGTCTCGCGCGGGCGCGTGCCGAGGAACGTCTGCAGCCAGTTCGAGCCGCGGCGCCGGCGCTCGGCCGGAACCGTGAGCGAGATTGGCGCGCCCTCGCGCACCCAGCCGTACTCGATCGCTGTGTCGGAGCAGAGCGGGCAGACGTCGACGTAGTCGGCGCCTCCGTTCGGCGAGAAGCGAATCGCCTGCTCGCCCATCAGCAGCGTGCGCTCGCAGATCGCGCACGAGCGATCGACCGTTACCCGCGTAACGCGCGTCATCCCCCGCGAGCGTAGCGCTTCGCTCTACGCGGGCACAGCTTCCTTGTCCTTCCTGGCTGCGTCGATCAGCTTCTGAGCGATATGGGCCGGCACTTCCTCGTAGCGCAGGAACTGCATGTGGTAGTCGCCTCGCCCGCCGGTCATCGAGACGAGCGCCTGGTTGTAGGTCAGCACCTCGGCCATCGGCACCTCTGCCTTGATCGTCGTCATGCCGCCCTTCGGCTCCATCCCGTGCAGACGGCCGCGCCGCGAGTTGAGGTCGCCGTTGATCGCTCCCACCGAATCGTCGGGCACCGTCACCTCGAGCTCCATGATCGGCTCGAGCAGTGTCGGCTGTGCCTTCTCGTACGCCGAGCGGAACGCCATCGAGCCCGCGATCTTGAACGCCATTTCCGACGAGTCGACGTTGTGGTAGCTGCCGTCGACCAGCGTTACGCGCACGCCCTTGCACGGGCGCGCCGGCGAGCTCGCCGTGCTGCAGCGCCTCCTGCACGCCCTTGTCGACTGCGGGACGGAACCCGTTCGGGATCACGCCGCCGACGATCTTGTCGACGAACTCGTAGCCGACGTGACCTTCGAGCGGCTCGATCACGATGTGGCAGTCGCCGAACTGGCCGCGCCCACCGGTCTGCTTCTTGTAGCGACCGTGGGCGCGCGCCTCCGACTTGATCGTCTCGACGTACGGGACGCGCGGCTGGTGCAGCTCCATCTCGACGCCGAACCGTCGCTTCGCCCGCTCGACCGCAACCTCGACGTGGATCTGGCTCATGCCGGAGAGCAGCTCCTCCCCGGTCTGCTGGTCGCGGCGCAACCGCAGCGTCGGATCCTCCTCACCGAGACGCCGAAGCGCCTGCGCGACCTTGTCCTCGTCGCCCTTCGTCTTCGCGGTGACGGCGAAGCTCATCACCGGGTCGGGGAACCCGAGCGACGGAGGTTCGAGATCGTGCTCGGCATCGACGAGCACGTCGCCGGTCTGCACGTCCTTCAGCTTTGCGACCGCGCCGATGTCCCCCACGCCGAAACCCTCGCTGCGCTCGTGCTCCTTGCCCTGCATGAGCATCAGTGAGCCGAGCCGCTCCTTCGAGTGGTCGCGGTGATTGACAAGAGTCGTGTCGGCCTTGACCTCGCCGGCATAGACGCGGAAACACGAGATCCGGCCGGCAAACGGGTCTGCGACCGTCTTGAAGACGAATGCCGCCACGTTCGCGTCGGTGTCGATCGGCGAGCCCTTCTTCGCCGGGCTCGGCACACCTTCGACGATCAGGTCGAGCAGCGCGTGGGTGCCCAGGTTCTTGGTCGCGACGCCGCAGGCGACCGGGTAGATCTCGTCGCGCGTGACCGCATTCTTCAACGCGTGCGCGATGTCCTCGGCGGGGATCTCCTCGCCGCCCAGGTACCGCTCCATCAACGCCTCGTCCGTCTCGACGACCGCATCGAGCAGCTTCGTGCGGTACTCCTCGACCACGCCGGACATCGACTCGGGGATCGGCCCGGGGTCGCCCTCACGCGCGTCCGCCGGATCCATGTATGCGCAGTTGTGCAGCAGGTCGACGACACCGGAGAGCTCGTGCTCGGAACCGATCGGCAGCTGGATCGCCACGCAGCGCTCCGACAGCTGCTCCTGCAACGAGCCGAGTACGCGGTAGAAGTCGGCCCGCTCGCGGTCGAGCATGTTGACGAAGACGACACGCGAGAGCTCGAGCTCCTCGGCGCGATCCCACACCCTTGACGTGTTGACCTCGACGCCCATCACGCCCGACACGACGATCAGCGCTCCCTCGACGACGCGCAGCGAGGCGACGGTGTCGGCCTGGAAGCCCGAGTCGCCCGGTGTGTCGATCAGGTTGAGCTTGCGGTCCTGCCACTCGCAGTGGCAGAGCGACGCCGAGATCGACATCGCGCGACGCTGCTCGTCCTCTTCCCAGTCCGAGACCGTGTTGCCCGCGTCGATCGACCCGAGCCGGTTGGTCTTTCCCGCCTGGAAGAGCATCGCCTCGACGAGCGAGGTCTTGCCCGTTCCACGGTGGCCGACGACGGCGACGTTGCGGATCTTCCCGGCTTCGGTGGGCATCGAGTCCTCCTGGGGAGCGGTGAGGGGTTTCCTCTCAATCCTATGGTGCGGCGGCAGCCACGAGCGAGGTTCGCAACCGGACCGCGAAGGCCAGCCCGACTGCCGTCACGGAGGCGGCGACGATGCCCGCGAACCACGGGTCGGCGCGGTCGCTGCCGGCGAGGAAGCCGTGCAGCGATGCGAGTCCCCAGACGGCGATCGTCAGGTAGTGCGCGCGCCGCCACAAACGATGCGGCAACCGGCCGCGAACGGCGTTCGTCAACCCGACCGCAGCCATCAGCTCGGCGGCGGTCGTGCCGAGTCCGACCGCGAAGGGTCGATACGGCGACGAGAACGGGACGAGCATCTGGCCGAACGAGATCGGCACGACGCGGTCGAGGAGTAGCGAGCCTCCGTGCAAGACGATGAAGACCCCCGTGAGGATGGCCAGGAAGCGGTGCAGTTCCTCGACGGCGAACCGCGGCCAGGTGAGCGAGACGCGGCCCGACATGAGCAGGCCGACGATCACCGAGCCGGAGAGCAGCAGGTACGCCACGATCCCCGCCGACCGCGCGAAGTACCAAACAGCCGGGCTCATACCCGCTCCGGCGCCGGCAAAGCCGGCACCTGCGCTCCCGGGTCGCCTCCGTCGAGCCTACGGCTCATGCCGCGAGCGGCTCGGGCACGGCGGTGCGCCAGCTCTCGTTGACGCTGACGACGCCGTGTGGGTCGACGAACCGGCCGGGCAGCCCGCGGCGGTCGAGCCAAGACGGCCCGGCCGCCCCGAGCAGCAGGGCCGCCTTGGCGGCGACGTCGGCTGCGAGGCAGCCGGCGGCAGCGACGGTCACATCGCGCCACGGTGTGCGAGCCGGCAGGCCGGTCGCCGGGTCGATCAGATGGTGCTGCGGGGCGCCGTCCCGCAGCCACGTCCGAACGCCGGTGCTGCTGGTGGCGAGGCCGCCCTTGTAGACGGTGATCGAACCGCCGCCGGGCAGACCGACGTTGACGGGGACGGTCGTCGCCAGGTCGCCTCCGGCCGAGACCCAGCCGCTGCCGACGAGCGCGACCGCGTCGTCGACCGTGCGTCCCTTGACGACCCCGTTCAGGTCGAGGACGACGGTGTCGGTGCGCAGCAGCATCCGCCCGCGCAGCGAGATCGAGTCGACCGACGGCACCCGCGCAGGTAGCGGAGCGAACCCGTCGTCGACCAGGGCGGGAAAGTCTCTGTCGTAGCCGGCTGCGATTACGGCGCCACCGACGGCCGGGGTGACAAGGCCGCCGGTGGCGTGCGCCGCGTCGAGTGCCGCAGCGAGCATCGACGCCAGCTCCTCGGAGACGAGGGCAACGCCCAGGGGAGTGGCGTTGACGGAACTCAACTCCGAGTTCTCGAGAAACCGGCTGAAGCGGCGGTCGCGGTCGTCGAAGAGCGCGCGGACGCTGCCGACCGGCGCTCCGTCGGAGACGACCACCTCACACCCCATCGAGCGGAAGTGGGTCATGAGCCTCCGCTCCGCACCGACGGAGCGCCGGTCGACGGGCCGATCGAGCCCGACCCGTAATCGAACCCGTAGTCGTCGCTCGTCTGGTCGTCGTTGTTGCCGGTGATCTGCTCGACCGCCGGCGTCACCTGGGTGGCGTTGCTCGTCCCGGGGTGCGCGGCGCGCGCCGCGAAGACGAAGAGGGCGAACCCGGCCGCAGCCGCGGCCCCGATCCCGAAGCGGGCGGTCCGGAGACGGCGGCGGGCTTCCTCGATCCGTGAAGGCTGTGCCATGAAGCCAGTTCACACGCGGCCCCTAAGCGCAGCCTGAGAGAACGCTTCAGGTTTCGTTAAACCGAGCCGGGCACGCCGCGGACGATCGCGCCCGAAAGCCGTGCCTTGAGGCGAAGAATCGCCTTTGTATGCAGCTGTGAGACGCGCGACTCGGTCACGCCGAGCACCTCGCCGATCTCGCGCAGCGTCAGCTCCTCGTAGTAGTAGAGCGTGACGACCAGCTTTTCCCGCTCGGGGAGCCGGGCGATCGCGTCGGCGAGCGCCTCGCGCATCTCCGTCTGGTCGAGGGCAGCCTCGGGGCGCGGCCCGGATTCGTCCTCGATCGTGTCGAGCAGCGAAATCTGGTCGCCGTCGCCCGAGAGCGACCACAGCTCGTCGAGAGCTGCGATCGAGGAACGCGAGATGTCGGTGAGCGATTCCTCGAGCTCGTCGACCGAGATCCCGATCTTGGCCGCGATCTGCTCGTCGGTCGGTGCGATGCCGGATTTGGCCTCGAGCTCGGCGATCGCCCGCTCGATCTCGCGGGCTCTCGACCGGACCGAGCGCGGCACCCAGTCGAGCGCGCGCAGCTCGTCGATGATCGCCCCCTTGATCCGGGCGATCGCGTAGGTCTCGAACTTGATGTCGCGGGACGGGTCGTAGCGCTCGATCGCGCCGATCAGCCCCAGCAGCCCGTAGGAGACGAGATCGCCCTCGTCGACATGCGCGGGAAGCCCTGAACCAAGCCGCCCGGCGACGTACTTGACGAGCGGCGCGTAGGTGAGAATCAGCCGATCACGGATCTCCTTGTCCCGCGTGCGGCTGAATTCGAGCCAGACTGCCTGCGTATCCTCCCCGGCCACGTAGTGAGAATACGCGCTAGGAGCGCATTCTCCTCAGAGCGGACCAGGTAAGTGACGCCATCCAGGCCGCGAGAGCGGCCGCTGCCAGCCCGATCGGGTAGCGCCCGGCAGAGATCGTCCACGCCGCAATCAGTGCAAATGCGACCGTGATCGACGCGAAAAGAGCGACCATCGGCACGCGGGCGATGGTAGATGGTCGATCCGCCGCGGATAGACTTTTCGGCGCAACCGAGGGGCGTAGCTCAATTGGTAGAGCACCGGTCTCCAAAACCGGGGGTTGCAGGTTCAAGTCCTGTCGCCCCTGCTGCTGCGGCTCGGCCAGGCAAGCGAAGAGGCCGCTCGCGCGGCCCCTTCGCTTCTGGCGATCGTCGATTGGGCCGGGCGATTACTCGATCGGGATCTCGAAGCGAGTGATGATCCCTGGGTCGCCGCCTCTCGCGAGTAGCTCGGGATCCGGATCGCGCGTCGCCACCCATGCATATCCGTCCTCGGGATAGGCGACGACGTCGGGGAAGCCCCCGGCGCTGATCCCGAGGATCTGAGCGGGTTCCTCCGACGGGTTGCTGAACATATGCAGGCCGGCCCGTCCCTCGGGGCAGAAGACGAAGTCGCCCGGAGCCAACTCCTCTTCGCCGTGTTGATTCCGGAAGACGGGACGACCGCTCAGGACGAAGAACATCTCTTCGGCTCCAAAGTGCATATGAAGCCGCTGATCGTTGTTGCCGGGAGCCAGTTCGTACTGCGTTGCACCCATCCTGGCGTCGTCCGGCCGCCAGAAGACCCGTTGCCGGGTCCCGGCTTCCTCGCTCTCCCCGTCCCATGCGTCGGAGAAAAGGTTCTGACGAGTCATGCGTGGTACCTCCAAGTCGTAGCGGTGGGTACGCAGCCGCTCGAGTCCCGCCCGACGGGGCTCGCAGCACTGCGCGGGAAATGCGCGGCTGTTCGCCGCGCTAACCGCTACCTCGCCGCCGGATCCACGAAGGGATCATGCCTGCTCGAGCGGCGGCACGGCGATGCAGGTCAGACGTTGCGTATCGCCGGCAAGAGGACGACGCCTTGACCGGCGGTCGACCGCACGCCAACGACGGCCGTGGAGGTCGAACTCCTGGCCGGGTTGCAACTCGGCCCTGCCGAGGATCGCCGCGTCGTGTGTCCGCCCGTTCGGGTACTCGAGTGAGACGAGCGATTGAACCTGTTCCATGGCGCTAGACACCGAATTCTTTCTCGGCGCAGCGGAGACAGAAGAACGCGAGCGTCGGAGTCTCATCGAGCTCAGGGTCGTCGCTGCGACACGCGCGCCAGCCAACCCAGTAGCCGCTGCTCAACTTGCCGCACTGCGCACACTTGGTGGCGATCACGGGGTGAGTGCCCCGGCCGCTCGCGTTCACTGTCTCGTCCCTGCTCCCCATGGTCTTACCGTGGCCGCTCGGCCGCCTGTGGGCGCTAGCCCTTCCGGCGGACCCTGGTCGTCATGCGGCGTGCCTCGTTCGAGTGACCGCGCGTCGCAGTGACCGTCAGTTCGAGGTTACGAGTATCCAGCCTTTCGCCCGCGCGTCGCGCCTCAAAGCAGCGGCGGGAATCTCACCGGCGAGATAGCTCGCGCAGAAATGCCCTGTCTTGTAGGTGGTGATGCAGACATGACCGGCGCGCGCCGCCGGCACAAGCGCGTTCGGTTTCCAATGGATCCGGACCGCGTTGGCGGGCAACGGCGGAGCGGTGTGGGTGACGGTGGTCGTCGCAGGATCCGCCGCCGACTTGCCCCCGCAGCCGACGAGGATGATCGCCCCGGCCAGCAGCACAGTTGCGCCGGCGATGAATGAAAGGATCCGCGCCACGCACTCTTCTTAGCGCAGGTGGACTCCCGATGACAAGGAAGCCCTTAGAAGGGCTGATGCATGCAGAGAGTCGTACCCGCAGGGTTCGTGTTGATCTCGACGGTCTGCATGAGCTGCCCGATGATCGCAAGGCCTCGCCCTGACGTTCCGTCGATGCGCTTCGCCACTTGGCCGTCCCAGTTGCCGGTGTCTGCGACCTCGAGGGTCAATATCCGATTGTCGATCTCAGCGCGCAGCGTCACGGAGTCGGCTGGATGAGCGTGCTCGATCGCATTGGCCGCTGCCTCGTTGACGGCCAACACAGCGTCGTCGCGCGCCCGGATGGAAAAGCCGGCGTCGTCGAGCCAGGCTCCCAAGCGGTGCCGAAGTCCCGCCAGTTGATTCGGCTGCGAAGGCACGGTCAACTGAAATGGGGTCATACAGTGACCGTTCCCCGTAGTGCGGATCGAAACAAATGCGATTACACCCTGCTACCGTGGTCGGCGTTCCTCGATTGCCCTATAGGGACGCGTCGGCCAGCCGACGGTTACGGTTCAGAGAGGAATACGATGAACCAGTCTGATGCCGGTGCCGATTCGGAAGTGGCTCGCCCAGACACGACGATCGAGGTTCTCTGGCCGCGCCCCGACGTCGCCCACGTCGTCCTTGGCGGCGAGCACGACCTCGGGAGCAAAGACCGGCTCGACGAGACCCTCGCCGGCACGCTTGCGACCTGCTCCCACCTCGTCGTCGATCTCAGCACGACGCAATTCATCGACTCGAGCACGATCCGGGTGATCGTTGGCAGCAAGGATCGCGCCGAAGCCGCCGGTCGTCGCTTCAACCTCCTGCTTGGCACGGCACCGGTCGTCGAACGAGTACTCGAGATCACGGGCGTGCTGCCGGTGCTCAATCGGGTGCATGCGCTCGACGAAGCGCTGACCGACTAGCGCAAACTCGGTTTCGGCGGTCGACCCTCGTGGAAGGCTCCCGGTAAAGACACGGGAGGACCCATGCCGACAAACCTCGCTGGAAAGACGATCGCGATCATCGCTGCCGACATGGTCGAGCAGGTCGAGCTGGTCGAGCCGAGAAAGGCGCTCGAGCAGGCGGGCGCCGAGACGCATCTGATCTCGATGGAGTCCGGAACGATCCAGGGCTTCAACCATTTCGACAAAGCCGACCGCCACAAGGTCGACAAGACGATCGAGATGGTCGACGCATCCGAGTACGACGGCCTGCTGATTCCGGGCGGCGTCGGCAACCCCGATCTCATGCGCGGCGACGAGCGCGTGGTGCGCTTCACCCGGGACTTCTTCGATCAGGGTAAGCCGGTCGCAGCGATCTGCCACGGCCCGTGGCTGCTCGTCGAGGCCGACGTCGTCCGCGGCCGCGAGTTGACGTCGTGGCCGACCCTGCAGACCGACATCCGAAACGCCGGCGGCAGCTGGGCCGACGAACGGGTCGTGGTCGACAATGGGCTCGTGACCAGCCGGAAGCCCGACGATCTCCCGAGCTTCAACGAGAAGATGATCGAGGAGTTCGCCGAGGGGATCCACGCTCACGGCCACGCGGCACCCGCGACCGGCTAAGTTCGGTTTGCTCGAATCAGGTGGCAGATCCAAGGACTCCCCCGGGGGTCTGCCGCCTGAAGTTCTCCGTCCGGCGTCAGTGACTTCTAGACCTGGCTCGCAAGCGAGCCAGGTCGAAGAGTTGACCCACGTACCACGTTCGAACCTCGTTCCGACGAGGTTCGAGGGTCACCGGCCTGGCCCGCACGGTCGGTTTGACCCAGGTACCACGTTCGAACCACGTTCGAACGTGGTACCTGGGTCCTGCGGTGAGCCTGGTTCAGCTACGCGGAACCAGGCTCGGACGAGGTGACCGCCGCCGCTCTCCGTGCGTTTCTGACTTCGGCCCGTCCGCGAAGAAAGCCTCCGAGGGCGATCACGGCCACAACGTCGACCAGCGCGATGCCGACGACGGCAACAATCGTCTCTGCCACGTTCTCTCCCCTGCTCGTTGTTTCCAAAGACTCCTCGATTCCCAGCCTGGTCGATCGGGAAACGAACCGCAAGCCCGAGTTACGCGACGCGCCGTCCCCGGCCCGCTGTTTTTGCGATCGCGCGGAGCGCCGTCGCCGCCTCGGCGTGCCGGTCGCCTCCGAGCGCGACGAGGCACGCCGTCACCATCGCCGCGTCGTCGATCGTCGCCTGGCTCTGCGTCTCGAGATAGCGAAGCAGCCAGCGGGCCGAGACGCGCGCATGGCGCCGCGGTTCCAGCTCTGCGATCAGGATCGTCAGCTCGAGCAACTCCGCAAGCGTCGGACGCCCGAGGCCGCGAAGCGTCGTCTCGGCGACCGGCAGATTCCTACGCTCGATCGCCCGGTAGAACACCGCTCTGGGATGGCCCTGCGCAGTCAAACACTCTCCTAGGGGCCGGAGCGGCGGACCGACTCTAGCGGAGGGCGACCACGGCGCTTACGGTCGCCGGCGCGTGGTGGCTACGGGGCCTTGCACTCGGGCGCCGCCACCGTGAACGTGGCGTTCGAGCCGAGCGAACCGGTCGCGCGGTAGAAGACCTCGGCGCACGCGAGCATGCGCACCGGGACGCGGCCGGCGAAGCCACCGGCAGAGCCGGCTTCGAACGAGGCCGAGACCGGCTTTTGGCCGCTGACCCGGGCCAACAGCTGTACCCGCTCGTGTGGCAGGAACGAGGAGCCGCGAACGATCCCGGCCAGGGTGCCCGTCAGCACCGGGCGACCGCCGGACGCACACGAGCGGACGACGAGCGACGCGTCTCCGGCCACGATCTGGACTCCGCTACAGCGCGCGAACCTGGTGCCGCCGAAGACCGCCCGGATCCGCCCGCGCGAGCTTGCGGTGACGGTACGGCGCAGATGCTTGGCGCCCGAGGCGTAGGTGACGGCCACGCTCCGCCCCGCCTTGAAGCCGGTGCCGACAACGACTGCGGGCGATTTCTGGGCGAGCCAGACTCTCGGGGCGGCTGCCCCACTCGCAGCAACCGCGGTGAACGCCACAACGCCCAGCAGAACAGCTGTGATGAGCCCCCGCATCACTCTCCAAGGATACCGCGGATACAGCGAGGGCCGCCCGTCGGCGGCCCTCGCTCGCTTCAGCCGGTCGGATTCCCGGCGCCTACGGGGCGCCGTGAATCGTGATCGGCACGGTTACTGCCGTCGGAGCCACGTCCGGGCCGAGCAGGAGCAAGGCCTGGTACGGGTTCGGCGACGTCACTGCGTGCGCGTAGGTCACGTGCAGCGTGACCGGTGTGTTCGGCGGCACGGGGCCGACGGGCAGACCGGTGACGGCCAGGTCGTTGCCCTGGACGATGTCGACGTCGACCACGTTGCCGGTCGTCGTGTCCGTTGAGCTGACCTGGAAGCCGTACACCCACACCTGGTAGTTGCCTGCAGGCGGCGCGACCAGCGTCACCGACTCCTGCGCTCCGGCAGGGCCAGTCGAGGAGCCGACGACCTGGTAGTTCCCGCCGCCGGTGTCATAGGCGACGAACAGGTCGAGGTCCTCGGCGGCTCTCACGTCGTTCAGAGAGAAGGTGGCCTGAGCGGCGTGATCGCCGATCGTGATCCCGGTCACCTTGGCTGTTGCCGTCGACGGGTCGGCCTCCGACTGGTCGTCCTGTGCCGCATGCACGGTGAACTTCTGCGGCTGGCTGAGCCCGAACGCGTCGGCCTTCAGGCCGGGAAGCGCGAGGCTCGACTTGACCGTCACGTCGAAAGCGCCGGTGCCGTCGGCAGCAGCGTTCGAGGTGACCGCCGACGGGTTGACCGCCAGCGAGCCGAGCGTGGTCGAGAACGGCACGTTGAACTTGTCGCCGTCGAACCCGACCCCGTGCTGGACGACCGCGTGGACACCCTGGGACGCCGGCGCGGCCACGACTTCCTCGTTGTGGCCGGTCGACGTGTTGAAGGCCCAGGTACCGCTGCCCAGATAGGCGTTTGCGCTCCCGCCGACGGTGTCGATCGTCGGGAACGGATCCGGCCCGAAGATCGGCACTGCGTCGGGTGCAAGCTCGGCGGGACCGAACAGGAGGGTGTCGAGGTCGGTGACCGTCGGATCGTCCCAGGTCGTGTCGGTGAGGAACAGCGTTCCGGCCGGCACGTCGTGAGTGACGTTGTAGTAGAAGAACCGCCAGTCGCCCGACTCCTCACGCCACGTCCAGTCGTTGGCGCCGAAGATCGAGCCGTTGTTGTAGAGGGACGCCGACTGGGCGTTCGCAACGGCGGTGCCACCGAAGTTAAGCGCCGAGGCGAGCGACCCGTCCTTGTTCTGGGCGGCTGTCGCGGCGACGGTCACCGCGACCGGGACGATCGTCGACTGCGAGCCGTTCGTCGCCACGAGCGAGCCCTCGTACATGCCGAACGGTGCATCGGCGGGCACGTTGACCGTGGCGGTGAACGAGTTGCCCGACGGCTGCGTCTCCGTCGCCCACGGCCAGTCGACGTTCTTGTAGTAGTCGATCTCGATCTTGAAGTCGGTCCGGTCGATCGCCGGATTCTTCGTCGAGTGCTGGAAGCCGAGGTAGATGCCGTCGGCCATCCGCTGGTTCGGATGGTTGATGAAGCCCATCAGGACGTTCGAGCCCGGGCGGTGGTAGAAGAACCGCTCGTACTCGCCCTGCTGCATCTCCGACTGCTTGAAGTTGATGTCGTTGAAGCCGTCGATGTTCGAGCTCGACGCCTTGTCGGTGTGGTTGACGACACCGTTGCCGTTCTTGTCGACCCACAACTTGCCGTCGTGGTTGATGTCGGTCCAGTTGTAGGCGAGCAGACGCCATGCCTGATCCGAGGCGTAGTCGTTGTTGCCGTCGAACTCACTGTGCGGATAGGTCGCCCGGATCACGACGAGGTCGGCATCCGGATGCGCCTTGATGTTGTTCGTGATGTTCAGCAGGTAGTCGGGTGCGTTGAAGTTCGACGCCGACTCCTGGGCCAGCGGCTGGCTGGTGAACGAGATCGGGTCGGATGCGTACTGCTGCAGCATCCGGTCCGAGACCGACCAGCCGCCCGTCGGGCCACCCAGCGTGAACGTCTGGCTCGCCGACTGACCGGGCGAGATGGTCTGCGGGAACTCCGGGTTCGTGCCGGAGGTCGCCGGCCGCCACTCGTCGGGCGAGACGGTCGTCCCCGAGCCGACCGCGGCCGAGACAGCCTTACCGGCGTCGACCGAGCCTGACCCCTGGATGAAGTTGTCGTAGCCGAGATCCTTGGCCGACGACTTGAGGATCGTCTTGACCGCGGGCTCCGTCGGGAACGAGCCGTGCGCGGCGCGGTACGCCTGCTCGACCAGAGCGACGGCGCCGACGGTGACCGGCGTCGAACGGCTGGTGCCGCCCCACGTCGTCCACGCGTTCTGGCCGTCGATGATCGTGTTCAGCGTCGCGTCACCCGGCGCGTAGGAGCCGTCGGCGACCACGTCGACGCCGTTTCGGCCGTTCGCCCCTGGGCCGCGGTTCGACCACTCGATCACGTCGTTGTCCGTGACCTGCGAGTAGTTCGCGATCGAGTCCCAGCCGGTCGAGCCGAAGTTCGTCGACGCACCGACATCGATGCCCGAGACGGGTGACGGTGAAGTGACCGTGCCGAAGCCCGGAGCGCCGTTGCCGGTCGAGAAGATCGGCGTCGTGATGTTGCCGAAGGCCGAGTGGATCAGGTCGGCTTCGAGGCTCGAGACGTCCATCCCGTCGTTGTCGTCCGTCGAGGTGCCGTAGGAGTTCGACGTCACCTGGACGCCCCACTCGTTCGTCAGCAGGTAGCCGAACTGCTTCGAGAAGTCGAACGAGAAGTAGATGTCGCCCATCGGGGCGAGCTTCGCGTTCGGGGCTCCGCCGAGCACCATGCCGGGGATCGTCCCGTCGTGGTTGTGCGGCGCCTTCAGGTCGTCGAACGAGGGTGCCTTGCCGTTGATCACGGCCTGGCCGACCACGTTCGAGGCGGTGAGCGTGCCGTGACCCTCGATGCCGGGGTCGAAGTCACCGCTCCAGGCGAGGAAGTCGCCCGACGCCGGCGTCTCGGTGTCCCCGAAGTCGGTCGGGCCGCCCGGGATCGTCGTGTGGCCGTCCGAGATGAAGTAGAGGAGGCCGCCCGAGAGATCCGTGTAGCCGTCACCGTTCAGGTCGCGGTAGGAGACCGGCGAGCTCCTGGTGACCGGCTTCTCGTCCGAGAAGTCGTAGTCGTCGTTCAGGTCGACGTAGGCGGTGTCGTACTGACCCGGCGCATTCGGGTCGGTGACCAGCACGGCAGGCCGCTCGCCGTACAGCTCGAGCAGGTACTCGTCCGGATGGCTCGTGAGCTTAACCGTGCCGGACTGCGTCCAGCTGGCCGGGAACGTGTACGTGTGCGAGTTGGTGCCGGCGGGCGCCGAGAAGTTACGAGCCGGGCCGGTCTGGGTCGCAAAGGTGACCTGGCAGAGCGTGTTCTTGTCGACCTTCTTCGCGGGCTTGCCGTTCTTGCTCACGTAGGTGCAGGTCGCTGCCTGGGTGAGCGTGTACCAGGACAGGCCCTGAGCGACCATGTCGGGCGCGGCCAGCGAGACGAGGGTGCTGTACGGGTCGAAAGCCTTCGGCCAGCCGACCCAGCCGGGGTCTGCGCCGTACTTCGTGACGTCGGCGGAGGTCCACGTCTGCCACGTGCCGATCAGGTCGGGGTGGCCCCAGTCGGTGCCGCCGTCGAGCACCGAGGCGGTGACGCCCGTGCCCGTGAAGCCTGCGTTCCACGCACCGGTGAAGTTGTGGGTCTTGGCGTCGAGCACGTTCAGGCTCTTGACCTGGTCGAAGTTCGAAGTCTTGAGCGGCGGAGCCTTGTAGTACGGCACCGACTTCTTCTGGAAGGCGGCGAGCGCGGCGTTGCGCGTTTTCTTATCCGGCTGGTTGCCGATCTCCGGGTCGTTGCCGGTTGGGCTTCCGGACTGCTTGAACTGCAGGGACGTCACGCCGACGACGCCCTTCAGGCTCGCGACCTTCGCAAGCTTGGTGGCGTTCAGTGTCCCCACGAGCAGCGCGACGTTCTTCCCTGTCGCGACGTGGGCGTCGGAGAGCAGGCTCTTCGCCTGCGCGAGGGCGGACGCTTTCAGCGTCACGAGCACCTTGACCGATGCGGTCGAGTCGTTCGCCACCTGCTGCTGCAGATCGGGCGACAGCTTGGTGTCGACCGCCGGATCGTTCTTCGATTTCACGTCGTGCGGGCGCTTGTGGCCGTCTCCGGCCGCGGCCCCTCCGCTGACAGCCGCGCAGACTGCAAGCGCGGCGACGGAGATAAAGATCGGCAGGGTCCTGCCGTTGATCCCGTGACGCATGTTCCCCCCTTTGTTCGCCTCGAACAGACGCCGACGGTGATCGGGCGCCACCTACGATTGGGCGGGAGTTTGAATCAAGCGATCTACGACTGTCAACCGGGAACCCGCAGCAGGCGCGCGACGCAGAGACCGACCAGGCAGGCCATGGTCACGTCGCTGCCGACGCACCAAACGCAAATCGCATGGATCCTCGCAATCTGGGCCCAAAGCAGGTACGCGCTGAAGGAAGCCCCGACCAAGGCGAGCACGCAGCCGAGGAGCGCCGCTTCGACACCGCGCAGCGCGGTGCTGGCGAGGATCCCGGCATAGGCGAGCAGGCCGAGGAGCGCCACCGGAATGCCCGCGATCAGGGCGTAGCTCGAGTGCTGCACTTTCTCGCAGCCGCCGCTCGTGCAGATCGGCGAGGTGTGGGCGTAGTGCACGACCGTCAGATAGACGGCGATCGCGAGGCCGATCGTCGCGGTGACCGCGATCCCGGCCCGCAGGCGCACCATCTACAGCGCTTGTTCGAGCGCCGCCTCGAACGTGGCGGCGTCGAGGGCAGACAACTGGAGCGTCTGCGGTCGGGCGGGCGGATTCTCGACGACGAACGTGGGCGTGCCGTTGATGCCCGCGGCGCCGGCCTCGGCGGCCGCCAGGCTGAGTCCGGCGGTGACCGTCTTCGAGCCCTTGTCGGCGACGATCTTCTTGCCGTTCGCCCCGGCGGCCGTTGCCGCGGCCTCGACCACGGAGTTGGTGATCCAGCCGCTGTTCTCCGAGCCTTGCCGGCGGTAGAGCGCCTCGGCGACATTCCAGAGCTTGTTCTGAAGCCCGGCGGCGTAGATCGCGCGCAGGCCCTGCTCCGAGTTCGGGCCGATCACCTCGATCCCGCGATAGACCAGCTTCACCCGGCCCGTTTTCACGTAGTCGTTGATCACCTGCGGCAGCGTGCCGAGCGCCCACTCCTGGCAGTAGGGGCACTGCGGGTCCTCGAAGACGAGCAGCGTCGCCGGCGCGGTCGGTTTGCCGAGCGTGTCTCGATGCTGCGGGATGCCGGCGAAGGGCGCGACCGTCGGAGCAGCCGTCGTGGCGGTGTCGGTGGTTGACGCCGACGGCTTGTCGTGGTTCCGCGACGAGACGGCGATCAGGACGCCCGCAATCACGGCTGCCGCGATCACAGCGCCCGCGAGCAGGACCAGGCGGTTCTGTTTCACGATCTACAGAGTGCCCGAAGATCCAGATCCCTTAGATGATTGATACCCAAGTGTTCGCGGCGCGGCTGGGGGTCTGTACGCGGCGCATTGCGGCCGCCTCGCCCGGCGCCAAGGCCCACCGGCCTTGACCCCAGTCGATTCGTCCACACTGCTTGGTACAGGCCCTCCCCGCACGCCCGCCACTTAGGAATCAATCATCTAGGCTCCGGCCGTGGCGCTGCTGGAGAGCCGTGTCGAGCGAACCGACGACTTCGCGCGCCGCAGTGGGCGGATGCAGCAGCTCGTCGACGAGCTCAAGGCGCGGACGACGACGATCGCCGCAGGCGGTGGCGAGCGCGCGATCGAGCGCCATCGCTCCCGCGGCAAGCTGCTCGCGCGTGAGCGCATCGACCGGCTGATCGACCCGGGAACGGCGTTTCTGGAGCTGAACGCGCTTGCCGCCTTCGAGGTCTACGACGATCAGGCGCCGAGCGCCGGCATCGTCACGGGGATCGGAGTGATCGAGGGCCGTGAATGCGTAATCGTCGCGAACGACGCGACGGTGAAGGGCGGTTCGTACTTCCCCCTGACGGTCAAGAAGCATCTTCGCGCGCAGGAAGTGGCCGAGCAGAACAGGCTGCCCTGCCTGTACCTGGTCGACTCGGGCGGCGCGTTCCTGCCGCTGCAGGCCGAGGTCTTCCCCGACCGCGAGCACTTCGGCCGGATCTTCTTCAACCAGGCGCGCATGTCGGCCGCCGGAATCCCGCAGATCGCGGTCGTGATGGGCTCCTGTACCGCCGGCGGCGCCTACGTGCCCGCGATGAGCGACGAGACCGTGATCGTGCGCGGCACCGGCACGATCTTCATCGGCGGCCCGCCGCTCGTGAAGGCGGCGACCGGCCAGGACGTGACCGCCGAGGAGCTCGGCGGCGCCGACGTGCACACGCGGCAGTCGGGTGTCGCCGACCACTACGCGGTCAGCGACGAGCATGCGCTCGCGATCGCCCGCCGCATCGTCGCGAACACCGCCGGCCGCGGCCCGGAGCTGCCGTGGGTGCGCGCGACGCCCGAGCCGCCCGCCGTCGACCCCACCGATCTCTACGGGCTGATCCCGGACGACCACCGCACCCACATGGACGCCCGCGAGGTGATCGCCCGCATCGTCGACGGCAGCCGCTTCGACGAGTTCAAGGCGCTCTACGGCGAGACGCTCGTCTGCGGTTGGGCGCACATCGAAGGCTTTCCCGTCGGGATCCTCGCGAACAACGGCGTGCTCTTCGCCGAGAGCTCGCAGAAGGGCGCCCACTTCATCGAGCTCGCGTGCAAGCGCCGCATCCCGCTGCTGTTCCTGCAGAACATCACGGGCTTCATGGTCGGCAAGGAGTACGAGGCGGGCGGGATCGCGCGCGACGGTGCCAAGCTCGTGATGGCGGTCGCCTGCGCCGAGGTGCCGAAGTTCACCGTCGTCACCGGTGGCTCGTTCGGCGCCGGCAACTACGGCATGTGCGGCCGCGCGTACTCGCCGCGTCAGCTCTGGATGTGGCCGAACGCGCGCATCTCCGTGATGGGCGGCGACCAGGCGGCGACGGTGCTGACGATGGTCGGCGACGCCGACCCGGACGAGATCCGCGCCAAGTACGAGGCCGAGGGCAACCCCTACTACTCGACCGCGCGACTGTGGGACGACGGCGTGATCGACCCGCTCGATACGCGCCGTGTGCTGGCGCTCGGGCTGGCAGCGTCGCTGAACGCACCGATCTCCGATACGACTTTCGGGATCTTCAGGATGTAGCCATGGGATACACGGTCATCGACATCGGGCAGATCGAGGGAACCGGGCCGGGCGGCGCGCGCCGCGGCAGCTACGACCCACGGTGCCTGGGCTGCTCGTGAAGATCTGGCTCTCGGACGAGGTGACCGAGCGCTGGGGCGCGATCTACCTGTTCGAGTCGCAGGGGTGAGCGCGCTCCGCATCGAGCGCGACGGCGCGCTGCTGCGGATCGCGATGGCCCGCCCCGAGCGGCGAAATGCGTTCGACGCCGCGCTGATCGGCGAGCTGACGGAGGCGTTCACGGCGTCGGCGACGCGCGGGTCGTGCTCCTCGGCGGCGACGGCCCATCGTTCTCGGCCGGCGCAGACGTCGAGTGGATGCGCTCGTCGGTCGCGCTCTCGTACGACGCGAACATCGCGGACGCGCTGCGGCTGCGCGCGATGCTCGACGCGATCGACGGCTGCCCCGCCCCGGTCGTCGCCCGCGTGCAGGGTCACGCACTCGGCGGCGGCGTCGGCCTGGTCGCGTGTTGCGACATCGTGGTCGCGGAGCCGTCGGCCCAGTTCGCGTTCAGCGAGGTGAAGCTGGGGATCGTGCCCGCGGTGATCTCGCCGTTCGCGCTCGCGAAGATCGGCCCGAGCGCTGCCCGGCGCTACTTCGTCACCGGCGAACGGTTCGACGCCGAGACGGCGCTGCGGATCGGCCTCGTGCACAAGGTTGCGGCCGAGCTCGACGCGGCGGTCGAGCGGATCGTCGGCGAGCTGCTCGGCGCCGGCCCGGCAGCGGCCCGAGCAGCAAAGGCGCTCGCCCGCGCCCCGCAGTCGGCCGACGAGACGGCGCGCCTGATCGCCGAACACCGCACGAGCAGCGAAGGCCAGGAGGGGCTGAACGCGTTCCTCGAGAAGCGCGCCGCGGCGTGGCGCGCCGACGAACCAGCCAAGTAACACTCTGTTACTAACCAGTGCGGCGTGGGTCGTTCTTCGCTGCCGGCCGGTACGGGAGCGGGTCGCCGTAGAGCCAGTCTGTGTAGTCGTAGGCGGGTCGGGTGCGCCACACGATCGCATCGGCCAGCACATCGAGGTGGGTCACCTCGGCCTGGCGGGCGCGCGAGCCGTGCAGCAGGATCCGCACCCGCTCGTAGCTCGGCCGCGCGAGGCCGAGCGCCGCGGCGGCATCCCCCACTCGCCGAGTCAGGTCGGCGGCCGACGTGTCCGCGCTCGCCTGTTCGATCAGCCGGTGCAAACGCTGATCGATCCGCGGCGCGGAGGCGTTGGTCATCCAGCGAGTTTGGCCGCGAGCGTGTAACGACTCTGTGCCAACTTCGAGCCAGCACCCGCGCAAGTAACACTCTGTTACTTGGCCCGAGTCGGGTTACTGAGCGCCCTGTTTGGCGCCGAGGAGACGAAAGTCGTCGGCGACGAGACCCGGGATGAACGGCATCAGGAATCCAGCTCGCTCGTCGCCGCTTCGGTCGATCAGATAGACGGCAGTTGAGTGGACGATGTCGCCCGAGACCGGGTCGACGGTGATCTGGTAGGCGTCCCAGACCGGCTTCAGGACAGAGCGGGTGCCCATCAGCCAGATCGTGTCCGCGGGCAGGTGCCACTTCTCGAGCGCGTGCCGCACCGTGCTCGGTGTGTCGCCCGCGGGATTGACGCTGACCACGAGCAGGCGTGGGCGTGCGGTACTTCCGACCTGTCGGATCGCAGCTCCGAGCAGCTTCCCTTCGATCGGACACGCCTCCTTGCAGAGCGAGTCGAAAAACGTGAGCGCGACCGTGCTCCCGCGCAGCGAGGCGAGTGTGACGCGCTTGCCATGCTGGTCGCGCAATGAGATCTCGGGCGCAGGACGCTGACCTGCCGGCCAGGTCGCCTGGCCGTGGAGCTGCGGCGCGGCGACCTGGTCGGCTGCCGCCGCGCCGTTCAGCTGTGCGTGGAACGCGGCACCGATCGCGATCCCGGCGACCGCGGCAGCAGCGACGCCGGTGACGAACCACCGGCGACGCATCAGAACTCGTCGCGGCCGCGAGCGATCAGCCACCAGTAGACGCCGACGGCGATGAGTAAGCCGACGGGGACGAAGATCGTCAGCAGCGAGCCCGTCAGGAACGAACCGACCATGGCATCTCCCTCAGTCGAGAAGTGTCAGTGCTCACCCGCGTGCCGTCGCCCGGCGCCTGAGTGGAGTCGAGCCACCGCAGGGCGGCGACAACGAGCACGATGCAGTAGGGCACCGAGCCCGGCACCCACATCACGCCGGCGGCGAGGTGTTGGTCGCCGAGCGCCGAGAGCCCTCCTGGCCGATGGGCGAGACCGGCGTACGCGTTGTACAGAGGCTCGGACGCGAGCCCGAGCACGATTGCGAGGATCCAGCTGACGGCGAGCGCCGCGGTGCCGTAAACCGCCCGCGCGGCGTCGGTCAGCTGTGGGCGGCCGGAGGTTCCCGGCAGGAGATGCACCCAGAAGATCAGCCCTGTCCCGAAGAAGAGCGCGTGTTCGAGATCGTGGACCGGGCCGTCCCGCAGCGTCAGGTCGTAGAGCGCCGGCAGGTGCCAGAGGAGGAGCGTGCCGTTGAAAACGACGAACGCCGGTAACGGCGCGGCAAGCCAGCGGAACGCACGGCGGACCGGAGCGAGCCCCGGCCCCACGAGCGCTGTGCGTGCGAGCGGCCGCCGGACGCTGAGCGGGAGCGGTCGAACGATGCGAGGCCAGGGCCGGCCGAGGAGCAGGAGCGGCGGCGCGACCATCATGAGCAGCACGTGCTGAACCATGTGCACCGAGAAGAGACGGCCCGCATACGCGTCGATCGGTGAGCCGATAGCGAGCGCGAGAACCACGAGTCCCGCATAGAACGAAGCGCCCCGCCAACGCTTCGAGGGTGCGCTCGCCGTCGCGCTGCGGCGGCCGCCGGCGAGATAGAGAACCGCAGCGACGACGATCGCCGCGAGCGGCCACTCGAGCGGCCAGTTCGACGATTGGAGCAGGAACCCCATGTTGCTAGAACCCCATGCCGCTAGAACCCATGCCGCTAGAGGACGTAGAGGATGAACCAGGTGACGACGCCGACTCCCGCGAGAAACATCGCGTAGAACGACACCGCCTCCAACTCCGCCCGGACGAGCGACACCGGGTTATCGATATCCGGCTCGGTGCGGTCGGCGTCCCCAGAGCCGTGCCCCTCCGGCAGCAGGTCGCTCGAGATGTGGCGGTAGCGGAACGACATCGCCAGCGTGGTCTCCACCCAGAAGACGAGCCCGACGAGAAAGATCGTCAAGAGGCCGGTCCAGCCGAGATAGACGCTCGCGTACGGGCCGTTCGTCGGCCCGAACCCCT
Source organism: uncultured Actinomycetes bacterium (assembly GCA_963847845.1). Lineage (GTDB taxonomy): Bacteria > Actinomycetota > Thermoleophilia > Gaiellales > Gaiellaceae > PALSA-600. The sequence continues at coordinate 574,811 of CAWKBI010000001.1, read as the reverse complement.
GTGTCGCCCACTCGATGATCTGCAGCACGATCGATGCGATCAGGAGCGCGAGGGCTACGGAGCCTTTGATGCGCCACGCGGGCCGCTTGTTGGCGCGATGATCGGCGAGCCCGAGCCGCAGCGCTACCGCCGCTGCGACAAGCGCGAGCGCGGTGAGTGTGCCGAGCGTGAACGACGGATCGACGTGTTTCGGGCGCCAGGTCGCCGCTTTGTCGAGCGAGCGCAGATAGAAGAACGCGAAGAGAAACGCCACGAAGAAGAAGGCTGTCGCGCCCGACCAGAGATGTGCCGCGATCCGCAGGTTGCGCGCCAACACCGCGGGCGGCTCGCGCTCGACAACGCTGTAGTCGGCCGAGGGTGTGGCGAGCTCGGTCATGTGGTCGGGCGCGCCGGCACGGTGGCGATGCGCGTCGGCGGGCCGTCGGTCTGCCCGTACGGGTATGGATCGGGGCCGAAGGTCGGGATCCGGTCGAAGTTGTGCACCGGCACCGGCGAGGGAAGCTGCCACTCGATCGACTTCGACCCCCACGGGTTCGGCCCGACCGGTACGCGAGCGAACACCATCGACCAGATGAAGTTGGCGATGAAGACGAGCATCGAGGCACCGAGGAAGAACGCCGAGATCGACACCCACGTGTTCCCGCCGTGCAGGTAGCCGGCGTACGTCACCGACCGGCGTGGCATCCCGAGGAAACCGATCACGAGCAGCGGCCCGAAGGTCGAGTTGAACGCGATGAACATCGACCAGAAGTGGATCTTCCCCCAGCGTTCGTTGATCGCGAGGCCCGTCATCTTCGGCACCCAGTAGTAGATCGCGGCGAAGAACGAGAAGAGCAGCCCGCCCATGATCGTGTAGTGGAAGTGCGCCATCGAGAAGAAGCTGCCGTGCGTCGTCACGTCGCTCGGGACGTCGGAGAGGAACACGCCGGACAGGCCGCCGATCAGGAAGTTGAACAACCAGGCGAGCACGAACAGCATCGGCACCGTCAAGCGGATGCGTCCTTCCCAAAGGGTGCCGAGCGCACAGATGAAGATGAATCCGGTGGGCAGCGAGATCAGCTCGGTCGAGAGCATGTAGAACGGCCGCAAATCCGCGTTGATGCCGCTGACGAACAGGTGGTGCTGCCACACGAGCCACGAGAGCAGCGAGATCCCGAGCATGCCCGTGACGGCGAGGCGGTAGCCCCACAGCGGCTTCCTCGAGAAGACGGGCAGGATCTCGAGCACGATTCCCATCCCTGGCAACGCGAGGATGTAGACCTCGGGGTGGCCGAAGATCCAGAAGAGGTTCTGGTAGAGGTAGGCGCTCCCGCCGACCGCCTCGTTGAAGAACCCGGTCTGCGCCGTTCGGTCGAGCGCGACCATGAACAGGGTCGAGATCAAGACGGGCGCAGCAAGCAGCATCAGAACTGAGGTCGACACGACGCCCCACACGAAGATCGGCAGCCTGCCCCAGGACATCCCGGGCGCGCGCATCGTGATCACCGTCGCGAGCATGTTCAGGCCGAGCAGCGACATCGAGATCCCGACCAATCCGAAGAAGACGATGTAGCTGTCCATGCCGATGTTCGCCTGCACGTTCAGCGGTGCGTAACCGGTCCAGCCCGTCGGGAAGCCGCCGTAGCCGATCGTCGTCATCAGGATCACCCCGGCGAGCATCAGCAGCCAGAAGGTGAGCGCCTCGATGCGTGGGAACGCCATCCGGCGGGCGCCGATCATGATCGGCACGAGGTAGTTCGCGAACGGGCCGAGGATCCCGCTCGTCATCATCCCCATCATCATCGTGCCGTGCAGGCCGACGAGCGTCAGGTAGTTGTTCGCGTTGAACGATTGGTGGTTCGGGCTGAGCAACTCGAAGCGGATGAGCATCGCGTTCAGGCCGCCGATGAAGATGAAGAAGCCGATGCCGATCAGGTACTGGATCCCGACCACCTTGTGGTCGGTGCAGAGCGTGAAGTAGCGGCCCGCTCCGGCCGTTTCCTTCTCGCGCAACGACGGCGGCTTGCCGAGCAGCCGCTGGATCGGATAGCTCATGAAGCCGAGCCCGAACAGGAAGCCGACGACGCCGACGATGTAGGCGAGGAAGAGCGCGATGTCGTTCTGGCCGGTGTCGCTGAAGTAGTCGAGACTCGGGCCGGTGATCTGGTGGCCGAGCCACCACCCGACGTAGTAGCCGACGATTCCGAGCACGACGGCGGAGAGCAGGTTGTAGCCGAGCAGGCGACGTACGTTCATCCGGCCCGTCCCTGCGGATCCGGCTTGTAGATCAGCGCGTAGGGCGGTAGGTACTTCTGGACCGCCGTGAACTGCTTGCGCTGGCCGGCGATCCAGGAGGTGAATTGCGACCCGCTGACGATCTGGCCCGTGTCGTACATGTAGCCGTGCCAGAGCCCGCACAGCTCGGCGCAGCGAATCTGGAAGTCACCGGTCTTGGTCGCTTTGACGAAGGCCACGTTGTCGACGCCGGGGTTCGCGTCGGCCTTCACACCGAGCTCGTAGGCCCAGAAGGAATGGATCGCGTCGAGTGAGGTGACATGGAACTCGATCTCGCGGTCGACCGGCAGGACGAGCTGTGCGGTCTCGACGCCGCCGTAGGTCGGGTAGCGGAAGGTGAACTCCCACTGCTGGCCGATCACCTGGACCGGCAGCACGGGCCCACTCGGCTTCGCGATCGGCTTCGGCCCGCTGCCGCCCCCCGCACCGTTCGCGGCGAAGAGCTCCGCGGTCCCGAAGATGGCGAGGAACAACACGGCCGCGCTGGTGACAACGAGCCAGGCGACCTGCGATGGCAGATGCCCGTGAATTGGTGGGCCGTCGCGCAGCTCTTCGCCGGGTTTCGCACGGAAGTTCGCGATCGCGTAGCCGAGGTAGGCGAGGATGAAGACGGTGAACGGTGTCATCACGACAAGCAGCACCGTGTTGTCGGTCACCTGGGAGCTCGCGCTCGTGGTCCGGTGCCCGGGCGGCATGTTCGGCCCGAGTACGAAGATGACGAGCGGCAGCACGATCGCGGTGCCGACGATCGTCAGCGCTGCGATCCGCGCGCCGTGGCTCTTCACGCCGACCCCTCAGACGACATTCACGAACCCGTCCATGTAGCCGATCGTCTGCATCGGGCCGCCGAAGCCGTACAGGAACCCGGCAGCGCATGGCACGAAGCACTGCCAGCGGTAGTGGCCCTTCTTGCCGGTGCGGAACGTGAAGGTGATCGTCGTATGCGCGTTCGACATCGAGCAGGGTGCGAAGTCACACTGGTTCTTCGCGTTGTCGTCGACGCCCTGCAGCGGCACGAGCACGTCGAGTGCGGGGATCGCAAACGTATGCGACGCGTCGTCCGGGGCGATCGTCTTCAGCGCCTTGCCGTCGAGCGTGAACGTTCCGCCGACGATGCCGCGCGCCTGGGCGAGGAATGGATTGCGCAGCCCGCTCTTGCCGTCGAACTGGTACACGGTCACGTGGACGAGCGCATGCGCCGGCAGCGTCCAGACGGTGCTGCGATGCCACGTGCCGTTCTCGCGGACGAGGTACGACACCCAGTTCTCGTTGGGAGAAAGCTTCGGCCCGACCGCCGCGACGGTCTGGAGCGTCAGGTTCGCGCTTTTGGTCCCGGCCGTACCCGCGGTCGGGATGCGATACGGCGTCGGGCCTCCCGTCAGGTTCGTGACGTAGACACCGATCAGAACCGCCACCGCTGCGACGCCGACGATCGTGGCGACGGCCTTCTGGGCGCGCGAATTCACGACTGACGCGTATACCGCAGCAGCAGCAGCCTTCCGCCGAAAGTGACGAAAGTGTCACTTTCGTGTCACTTGCGTGCGATGACGAGGCGGACGCTCAGCAACCTCCCAGCTTCATCTCATCTCCCTCTCAAGTTCGGCCAGCACGATTTGCTCATGACACTCACAACGATCATCACGTTGAACGCCGTCCTCGGGGCGGCCGTGGCCTATGCCCTCCATCATCTGCTCGCCCACGGGCTCCGCACACACCGGGAAGAACTGCACGAGCTCGCCGTGCTGCCCGAGCGGGAGGTGGAACGGCTGGCAGCCTGAGCAGCCTCCGGCGCATCCTCCGGACGGGGCCTGTTAGGGTCGGCAGTCGTCGACCCATGCGGATCCTGGTCATCGAAGACGAGCCGCGCATCCTCGGGTTCCTGAAGGTCGGGCTTTCGGCCGAAGGGTTCGCCGTCGACGGTGCGGAGGACGGCGCCTCGGGGCTCGCGCTCGCGCTCTGCGAACCGTACGAGCTGGTCGTCCTCGACCTGCAGCTCCCGAATCTCAACGGGCTGCAGGTACTGGAGGATCTCCACCGGCGCCGGCCCGAGCTGCCGATCCTGATCCTCTCGGCCCGCAACGACCTCGCGACAAAACTCCAGAGCTTTCAGCTCGGCGCGAGAGACTACCTGTCGAAACCGTTTTCGTTCGACGAGCTCGTCGCGCGCGTTCGGATCCAGCTCCGTCACGGAACGAGCGAGGACGCCTCCACCGTTCGGATCGGGGGGCTCGAGCTCGACCTCGCCCGCCGGCGCGCGCGCCTCGAAGACACCGTCACCGACCTCTCGGACCGCGAGTTTCGCCTGCTCTACCACCTCGCCACCCACGCAGGCGAGGTCGTGAGCCGGGAGCGGCTCCTCTCCGAAGTCTGGGGCTACAGCTTCGACCCGGGGTCGAACGTCGTCGACGTCTGCGTACGGCGCCTCCGCAAGAAGCTCGGGCCGACTTCGTCGATCGAGACCGTGCGGCATGCGGGCTACCGCTTGGCTGTTGCCTAAAGGTCTTCGTATCGACATCGCCTGGGCCGCGCTTGCCGTCGCGTGCCTCGCGACGATGTTCGCGTTCCCGGCGTGGGAGACGATCCCGTTTCACGTCATCTGGATCAGCCTCACGATCCTGTACGGGTTCCGGGTCTGGTCGGTCTCGACGACCTCGGCGGTCCTGGCGGTCGTGGCGATCGGCACCGGCGCCTCGATCATGACCGACGCCTTCGCCGGGCTGCAGCTCTGGGGCGAGCTGTTCGAGGTTCCGCTGATGTCGGCGATGTTCCTTGCAATGGTCTGGCACGCGAGACGCCGCGTGGAAGCCCTCGAGACCGTCGGGGCCTTGGCCGACGAGCGAGCGTCACTGCTGGTTCAGGAGGAACGGTTGCTGCATGACGTCTCACACGAGCTGCGAACCCCGGTCACCATCGCCCGCGGCCACCTCGAGCTGCTCGAACGGCGACTGGGAGCCGAGCAACCCGAGCTCACGGTCGCCTTCGACGAGTTGCAGCGGATCGAGCGGATCGTCGAACGGCTCCTGCTGCTCGCGCGCGCCGAGCGCCCCGACTTCGTCGCGCCGGCTCAGGTGCGCCTCGTGCCGTTCCTCGAAGACGTGTTCATGCGCTGGGCCGAGGTCGCCCCGCGCGCCTGGCGCCTCGGCGAGGTCCTCGACGTGACCCTTCACGTAGACGAGACGTGGCTGCGGACGGCGCTCGACGCCTTGCTCGAAAACGCCGTTCAGTACACCGACGACCATGCGCAGATCGAGATCTCAGCTCGCGGCGAGGGTCACATCGTCGTGATCTCCGTTTCAGACGACGGTCACGGGATCGCCGATGAGGCCCTTGCACGCGTCTTCGAGCGGTTCGCGCGCTCGGACGCCTCCCGGTCGCGGCGTGCCGGCGGCGTCGGGCTGGGGCTCTCGATCGTGGCCGCCGTCGCACGCGCCCACGGCGGAGAGTGCACGGCTTCGAGCGTCCTCGGCGAAGGTTCCGTCTTCGAGCTGCGATTCCCGCTCAGGCAGGCATCCGCGGCGGAGCTGGAGTCGCCTCCCGATCTTGGCTCTGCGATCTCCCGGCTTCAGCCCGAATCTGTCGGAGCAGGTGGTTCTGGGCACGGGTAACACTCTGTTACTTGGCCCTTCGCCGACTTCTCTTCCTGACGAGCGCTGTCATCTTCTTCGACACGCTCTTCTTTGCCGCGCTGACGCCGCTGCTGCCGCACTACGCCCGCTCGCTGCACCTGAGCCAGACCGGCGCCGGTGTCCTCGCCGCCGCGTACCCCGCCGGGGCACTGATCGGCGCGATCCCGAGCGGGATGGTCGCGGCGCGTGCCGGCGTCAAGCCGACGGTGATCGTCGGGCTGAGCGCCGTCGCGCTCTGCACGGTCCTCTTCGGGATCGCGGATGCCGCCTGGCAGCTCGACACGGCCCGCTTCGTGCAGGGGCTCGCGAGCGCGTTCACCTGGACCGGCGCGCTCGCCTGGCTCGTCTCGGCCGCACCGGCCGGGCGGCGCGGGACGTTGATCGGGCAGGCGTTCGCAGCGGCCGTGTTCGGCGCGCTCGTCGGCCCGGTGCTGGGCGGGGTCGCATCGGTCGCCGGGACCGGCTGGACGTTCGGCGCCGTCGGTGTCGGCTCGCTCGCGCTCGTCGCGTGGGCCGCGGCGACTGCGGCCGAGCCGCCGCTCGAACGGCAGCGACTCGACGCGCTGGTCAGTGCGCTCCGTGACCCGCGCGTGCTCGGCGCCGGCTGGTTCATCGTGCTCGGCGCGCTCCTGTTCGGGGCGCTGACGGTGCTGGCACCGCTCCGGCTCGCCACCTTCGGGCTCGGCTCGGTGGCGATCGGAGCCGTGTTTCTCGCCGCGGCGGCGGTCGAGACCCTGACGAACGTGTTCGCCGGCCGCGTCACCGACCGCACCGGGCCGATGCGTCCGCTCGTCTGGAGCCTCGTCGCCTCCGCGGCGCTCGCGGCCGTGCTGCCGTGGCCCGGAGGCGCGGTCGTGCTCGTGCCGCTCGTCGTCGCGAGCGGGCTCGGCTTCGGTCTCTTCTTCACGCCCGGCATGGCACTGCTGACCCAGCTCTCGGAGGCTCGCGGGCTCGACTACGGCTACACGTTTGCGCTGATCAACCTCGCCTGGGCGCCGGGCCAGGCCCTCGGCTCGGCGGGCGGCGGTGCGCTGGCCCACGCCAGCAGCGATGCGGTTCCGTACCTGCTGCTCTCGGCGATCTGCTGCCTGACACTGGCCCGGTTGCGGGGTTCGAAAGTTCGGACTTGATTTCTCCGCGGGTGCTGCCGATAGAAGTGCCGTGGATAAACCCGAGATCTCCTGGCGGCCCCTTGGGCAGCTGTTCGTCAGCAAGGGCCTCCTCTCCGAGGAGCGCCTCGAGCATGCCCTCGACGTGCAGGCCGAGAAGGGCGGACGGCTGGGCGAGAAGCTCGTCGAGCTGGGCTATGTCTCGAGCTCCGCGCTCGCACAGCTGCTCGCAGAGCAGTACGGCGTCGAGCTCGCGTACGACACCGGCTTCGGCACGGGCCTTCGGGCCGAGCTCGAACGCCGCTACGAGAAGAAGACCCGCCCCGCCGAGGAGCCACCGGCACCTGATGACACGCACCTGCTCAAGCTGGTCGAGCCTACCGTGTCCGTCCCGAAGGACGACGATCCGCTGACACCGCTCGCAGGCCTCGAGGAGCAGTGGGCGAAGCTCGCCGCCGCCGAGGCACGCGTCGCCGAGATGGAGCGCGAGCTCGAAGAGCTGCGCGAGACGTACGGCCACCACGGCGCGACCGATGGGCTGCTCAAGCGCACCGCGGCCAAGAAGCCCGCGCGCTCCAACGGCGCCAAGCCGGCTGCATAGCTCCGCACGAGCGGGGTAGCGTCCCTGCCCGTGCAGACCGTGCTCGTAGCGAACCGTGGCGAGATCGCCCTGCGCGTCTTCCGGGCCGCCCGCGCGCTCGGGCTCCGAACGGTCGCCGTCGTCGCGCCCGACGACGCCGGCTCGCTGCACGCGCGCTCGGCGGACGAGACGATCGAGATCACCTCGTACCTCGACTCCGAGGAGCACATCCGCGCCGCGCGCGCGAGCGGCGCCGACGCCGTGCATCCCGGGTACGGCTTCCTGGCCGAGAACGCCGAGTTCGCCGAAGCCGTCGAGTCAGCCGGGCTGACGTGGATCGGGCCGCCACCCGACGCGCTTCGCCGCGGTGGCGACAAGCTGGAGGCGAAGCGCATCGCCGCCGAGGCAGGCGTCCCGACGATCCCCGAGGCCGAGACGCCGCCGCTGATCGTCAAGGCGGCGGCCGGCGGCGGCGGACGAGGGATGCGCGTCGTCCGCACCGCCGAGGAGCTCGCGCCCGCGCTCGAGGCGGCACGACGAGAGGCGAAGGCGGGTTTCGGCGACGACCGCGTCTACCTGGAGCGCTACCTCGAGCGCCCGCGCCACGTCGAGATCCAGCTGCTCGCCGATGCCCACGGCACCGTGCTCGCGCTCGGCGAGCGGGAGTGCTCGGTGCAACGCCGCCACCAGAAGGTGCTCGAGGAGTCGCCGTCGACGGCGCTCGATGCCGAGCTGCGCGCACGGATGAGCGACGCGGCGGTGCGATTCGCGACCGCGATCGGCTACGTCGGGGCCGGTACGGCCGAGTTCGTGCTCGAGGGCCGCGACTTCTTCTTCCTCGAGCTGAACGGCCGCATCCAGGTCGAGCATCCCGTCACCGAGGCCGTGACGGGGCTCGACCTCGTGCAGTGGCAGCTGCGGATCGCGCCGCGGCGAGCAACTCGACGTCGACGTGCAGCTACGCGGCGCCGCGGTCGAGGTGCGCCTCTACGCGGAGGACCCCCGCACCTTTCTGCCGCAGGCCGGGCGCGTCGAGCACCTGCGCCTGCCGGCGTCGGTGCGCGTCGAGAGCGCGGTCGAGGAGGGCGACGAGGTCGGGATCGCCTACGACCCGATGATCGCGAAGCTGATCGCGAGCGGAGCGACGCGCGACGAGGCGCTCGACCGGCTCGCGGCCGCGCTCGCCGAGACCGAGGTGTCGGGCGTGACGACGAACCTGCCGTTCCTGCGCTGGCTCGTCGCGCACCCGGCCGTGCGCGCGGGCGAGACGACGACCGCGTTCCTGACCGAGTACCCCCCGCTCTCGGCGCCGCCGCGGCAATTGCCGCCTGACGTCTGGCGGGGCGGCTTCCGGCTCAACCTGCCGCCGGCCGCGCTGGTCGCGGCGCCGGATCTGGACGCGCTGGCCGTCGACCATTCGCCGGTCGCCGACGGGCCTCGCAAGATCGTCGCGCCGATGCCGGGCACGGTGATCGGCGTCAAGGTTCACGAAGGCTCAACAGTCAAGGCGGGCGACCCGCTCGTCGTACTGGAGGCGATGAAGATGGAGACGCCGCTGACCTCTCCGTACGACGCCGTCGTCGGCGCCGTGCACGTCCAGGAAGGTGATCGCGTCGCGGGCGGCGCGCTGCTGGTCGAGCTGGACGGTTAGCGCAGTCGTCGTGATCGGGCTGCTCGCCGCGTGCGGCGGCAGCAGCTGGCAGGCGACGTTCGCGTCCACGGGTTCCGGCAAGCAGCAGTACTGGGTGGTCAGGTCGAAGGGCGACCCGAAGGCGGTCGTCGTGCTGCTGCACGGGCTCGGCCAGAACTCGGGCGAGCAGCTCGAGCCGTGGCAGGCGCATCTCGCGGGTGAGGGCTACGACGTGGTCTATCCGCGCTACGAGCAGCCGCCGCCCGACTTCGACGCGCGCGACAACATCGTCTCGGCAGTCGGCCGCGCGCTGATCACGCTCGGGCGCCCGAAGGTGCCGCTGGTGCTCGTGGGCCATTCGCGCGGCGGCCGGCTCGCGGTCGAGGCTGCCGCGTTCCTGAAGCCGCGCCTCGTGATCGCGTTCTTCCCGGGTCAGATCAACCTGCAGGTCGAACCGTCGACGGACTTCGAGCTGATCCCGAAGACGACCAACGTCTACCTGTTCGTCGGCGACAAGGACACGAGCGTCGGCGACACCGGCGCGATCGAGCTCGACACGCGCATGCTCAATTTCGGCTTTCCTGCTGCGCGAATCCACGGCGGCGTCATTCACTCTGCGCCCGGTTTCACCGCCGATCACGGCTCGGTCTACACGTTGAGCGCCGCGGGCAAGAAGGCGATCTGGGGTCGTACCGACACACTGATCGAGCAGGCATTGCGGCAGGAGTAGACTCGCCCGGCAACCTGCGGCAGCCACAACAACCGAGGGAGAGAAACATGGTCTTCCGGCGATCGCACAAGCGGGTCTTTGGCGCAGCGGTGGTCTCGTTGCTGGCAGCCGGGGTGCTGCTGCTCGGCGGCGCGTCTGCGGATTCGGGACATCCGTACCTGGCGCTCGGAGACAGCGTCTCGTTCGGCTTCATCACGCAGGCGGGGTTCGAGTACCGCAACGCCGACAACTTCGTCGGGTTCCCGAGCTACGTCGCGCTCGCGCTCGGCAAATCGGTGACGAACGCATCGTGCCCCGGCGAGACGACAGCCGGCTTCATCTCCACCACAGGCGCCGACAACGGCTGCCGGCCGTACAAGGCGAACTTCCCGTTGCACACCGACTACAGCGGGACGCAACTCGCGTTCGCGACCGACTACCTCGACTCGCACCGGAACACGAAGCTCGTCACCCTGCAGCTCGGCGCCAACGACGCGTTCCTGCTGCAAGGGTGCACGCCGCAGCCGGCCTGCGTCGTCACCGGGCTCCCCGGGCTGCTGGCGACGATCAGAACCAATCTCGACACGATCCTCAAGGCGATCGACGCGACGAAGTTCCACGGCAAGGTGATCGTCGTCAACTACTACTCGCTCGACTACTCAGATGCGAACACGACAGCACTGACAGGGTTGTTGAACGGCGCAATCAAAGGCGCCGCAGATGCGAACGGCGCGATCGTGGCCGACGCGTTCACCGCGTTCCAGCACGCTGCTGCATCGGCCGGTGGCCACACGTGTCAGGCGGGTCTGCTCAACACGACGCCCGGCGACCAGACGACGTGCGACGTGCATCCGACGCAGTCCGGCGCGGAGCTACTCGCGCAGTCGGTGATCGACGCGTATCAGTCGCACTCGGACCACGGCGACTGAGCCACGCGACCACGTGCGAGGGGCCGCGGTAGCGCCCCTCGCACGTTTGCGCCGCGAAAGTACGGGTGGCGCGGTGCAAAACTCCTGCACCGAACGGTGAGCGGAACCTAACCGTTCGGTGCTGTGTCGTTCGTGCGATCCCGCTCACTCTGTGCTCTGTCAGCGCGGCGCCGACTGCGGCTCGTATCCGGCGCGCTCGCCGACAGGGAAAAGGGGAGAGTGTGGAGTGAACGGCACGACTGTGTCTAGTCGAACGTCGGCGCGTGACGGCTTTTGCCGTCGCCACACCTCGTTCCTGTGTGAGCTCCTCGACCTCGAGGGGAGCGGTTGGGCGGACACCTTTGAAGGATCGCGCCACCGCAACAGCGTTGCTGCCACCGGCGGCGACGGTCCTCATTACCCACAGGAGGGGTAGTAATGAAACTCATCAAGTCCAAGAAGGCAATCGTCCTTCTTGCTCTGGCCATCGCAGCGATTGCTGCTGTTGGCGCGTACGCGTACTGGACGGCCACTGGTACCGGCACTGGCTCGGCCACCGGTGGTACGGCCGGCATCGACCGTCACTCAGACGACTCGCTGTCACCGGCTGTCCGGACGAGACCGCTCGCACCGCTGAGCGGTGACGCTCCAGCATCGCCGTCGTCGATCACGTCGTCACGAACAACCTGGCCTCGGTCGCCGGAGTCGACAGCGGATCACGGCGAGCCGACGTGCACCATCGCCGGCTCCGAGCTGCGAACCCGATCCCGCGACGACGGCCGACTCAGTGACGTCACGCCTGGCGATGCCAACGTCGGTCTCGACGACGATCCGCTGCAGGCGCGGCTCGATCGGCCACACCGGCACGCTGCAGATGGACGACACCGGCGTCAACCAGGACGACTGCAAGGCGCGACCGTGCACGCTCCACCTGACGCAGCAACTAGTTCGTAGCACAGACGGGTGGGGCGGTCGCTGCGGTGGCCGCCCCACCCCACTTTGTTGGAAACGGTCGGGTATCCGGCCGGAGCGGGCTAGGGCAACTGGGAGCGAAAGGGAGCGACAGGGGATCTGATGGTTGGTTGGTGGACTGAGAGAACATCGGAGAGAACCAGGCGGCTGATCGTCTTGGTTCTGCTCGCTGTTCTCGCGGCCAGTTACGGCGCCTACACGTTGGCGAAGAACAACAAGGGGCCGGCGACGCCGTCGATCACTGCGAAGCCGGCGAACCCGTCTGCGTCGGCGTCGGCGTCGTTCTCGTTCACAGACTCGACGAGCGGTGTGAGCTTCAAGTGCTCACTCGACGCGGCGGCTTTCGCGGCCTGTACGAGTCCGAAGGCGTATTCGGGGCTTTCGGCGGGTTCGCACAGCTTCTCGGTCGAAGCAGTCTCCGGGTCAGACACGAGCAGTGCGGCGTCGTACAGCTGGACGATCGACACGACGGCGCCGACCGCGGCGATCAGCTTCCCGGCCAACGGGGGCACCTACAACGCATCGGGCTACGGGGCCGGCTGCTCGCCGGCCGGTATCTGCGGCACCGCGGCCGACCCGTCGGGTGTTGCTTCGGTGCGGGTCTCGGTCAAGCGCAACTCGACCGGCAAGTACTGGAGCGGCTCCGGCTTCACCGGGTCGAGCGAGACCTTCAACACGGCTTCGGGGACGACGAGCTGGAAGTACGGGCTCGCCTTGCCGCCGGATGACAGCTACACGGTGCATGTGCAGGCGAGCGACTCGCTCGCCAACGCGCAGACCGGCACGACCTATGCCGCGTCGGCTGCGTTCACGCTCGACACGGTGCTGCCGCCCGCGCCGGCGATCAACTCCGGGCCGACCGGGCTCGTCAACACGGCGAGCGCCTCCTTCGGGTTCAGCGACAGCGAGGCCGGTGTGTTGTTCCTCTGCAAGCTCGACAGCGCCGCCTTCGCGGCCTGCACGTCGCCTGCGAGCTACTCGAGCCTTGGCCAGGGCGCGCACACCTTCCAGGTCGAAGCGAAGGACGCAGCCGGAAACACCTCGGCCGCGGTCTCGCGCTCCTGGACGGTCGACACGATCCCGCCGGCGGTTCCGTCGATCACCGGCAAGCCGTCCAGCCGTACCAACCAGACGGCGGCGACCTTCTCCTTCACCGGCGAGAGCGGCTCGGCGTTCTTCTGCAACCTCGACGCAGCCGCAACCTTCACCGCCTGCAGCTCACCGGTCAGCTACAGCAGCCTCGGCAGCCGGCACGCACAGCTTCCAGGTCGAAGCGAAGGACGCCGCCGGCAACCTCAGCGCCGCCGCCTCCTACACCTGGACGATCGACACCGCAGCACCCGCGATCACCGTCACGTTCCCGACCAACGGCAGCACCTACAACTCGAGCGGCTGGAATGCGGGCTGCTCCGGCGGGGCAGGCCTCTGCGGCTCGGCCACCGACCCCTCGGGTGTCTCCTCGGGTGTCGTCTCGATCCTGCAGGTAGCGACGGGCAAGTACTGGAACGGCTCGGCGTTCAGCTCGGCCAGCGAGGTCTTCAACAACGCAACCCAGACCGGCGGCTCCGGCAGCACCTATACGCGGCCGCTACCCGCTCGCCTTCCCGGCCAACGGCAACTACGTGCTCCACGTCCGGGCAACAGACGGGGTCGGCAACACCACCCCGGCCGGCTCGCAGGTCGTCGTCAACTTCGCGACCCTCGCCGTGCCGCCGCCGACCCCGACGATCACCTCCCATCCGGTAAACCCGAGCTCGTCGAACAGCGCCAGCTTCTCCTTCACCGACAGCCAGCCCGGTGTCGGCTTCCTCTGCAAACTCGACACCGCCGCCTTCGCCGCCTGCACGAGCGGCAAGAGCTACAGCGGCCTCGCTGACGGCTCCCACACCTTCCAGGTCGAAGCAACCAGCTCCGACGGCACCTCCGGCGCTGCCTCGTTCACCTGGACGGTCGACCGCACCAAGCCACCGAAGCCGGTCTTCGACCAGACACCGCCGAACCCGAACAACACCGCCACCTCGACCTTTGCCTGGCACGACAGCGAAGCCGGCGTCAGCTACGAGTGCAGCAAAGAAAACGGCTCCTTCCAGCCCTGCACCACCCCGCTCACCTACGCCGTCTCGACGACGAACAACGGCGAGCACCAGTTCGCCGTCCATGCGATCGACGCGGCTGGCAACGTCTCCGACTCGATCTCCTACAAATGGAAAGTCGACAAAGGCTCGCCGCAGGACTTCACGATCAACGGCACCGTCAGCGTCCTGCTGATCGGAGTCGCGCAGCCGGTGCCGGTCACGATCACCAACCCGAACAGCGTCGCGATCTTCGTCACCCAGATCACCGTCGCGACTCTCGGTCAACGCCGGCTCCGCCGGTTGCACCGCGACCAAGTTCCAGACCGTCAGCTGGACAGCCGGCACGGCACGCCCAGACCTCCAGGTACCGGCGAACGCCGTCAACTTCGCCGTCCCGCCGGCAAACAGCCGACCGTCAAGCTCCTCGACCGCCCTCGAACCAGGACGTCTGCAAAAACGAAACCTTCACCCTGACGTACAGCGGGAGCGCCCACTCATGAGCGGCCTCGGCTGGAACGACTACAACCTCCCGCCCCGCCCGGCGCGGGTAACCAGGCGCCGGCGATCGAACCTGCCCGCGCCACGAAGAAGCGGTTCGCGTCGCGCGGCTCAGCTTCAAGGCGCGTCTGCTCCTCGTCGCAGCCCTGGTTGCGCTCGCGAGCGCAGCCGGGTCTTCGCCTACTGGACAACGCACGGCAGCGGCATCAGCGACGCGGCGAGTCGGGAACGCTCAACGCGCCGACAGGCGTCACGGTGCCGTCGACGAGCAGCGGCACCGTCCATGTCACCTGGACTGCATCCAGCACCGGTGGCGGCGGGGTCACGCCGCAGGGCTACTACGTCGAAAGCAACACCGGCGGTCCGCGGCTGGGCGCTCGCTTGCAGCTCAAGCCCCTCTCGCTAATCAGCGGAACCTCCTGCGACGACACCGAGCCGAGCGGCTTCTACACCTACCGCGTCACCGCCGTCTTCAACAGCTGGACTGCCCAAAGCAGCCCCAGCGGATCCGTCCACGTCATCTCCGACTCGACACCACCCGCCGTCTACGTGACCAAGGTCAACGGAACCACCGTCACGTTCCCGTTCTCGACCAACCAGAACATCACCTCGATCGGCGGCACCTGTGGCACCGACGTCGGCGACCTCACCCCGTGAGCTGGTCGATCGACAGCCAATCCGGAACCGCCACCTGCACCAGCGGAACCTGGACCTCCGGCACCCTGACAACGATCAGCACCGAAGGCAGCTACGCCGCCGCCGCATCCCAGTCCGACAACGCATCGAACACCGGGCAGCGACAGCGAGCTTATCCGGCTCGACAAAACCACCCCCGTCGTCGGATCACGACCGTCAACGGCAACGCCGCAGCTTCCCCTACTCACTCAACGTCAATGTCACCAGCATCGGCGGAACCTGCGGCGTCCTCACCGGCGACTCCACCACGATCAACGTCACCATCACCGGCACAGCCAGCCAGGCGGGGGGTCGCGCCACGTGCTCCTCCGGAACCTGGACCTACAGCGCGTCACCCGCGCTCTCGGCCAACGGCTCCTACACCGTCACCGCAACTTCGACGTCTCTGACCTCGCCGGAAACAGCGGCAGCTGCGGTTCGGTAAGTCGATCACCATCGACCGCACCTGCGCCGCACCGTCACACTGATCGCGCCGACGAACAACAGCTTCAACAAGCAGACAACACCACACCCACCTTTTCCGGCGCCTGCACGACGGGCGACGGCAACGTCACCATCCTCGTCAAACAGGGCTCTAACGACGCTATCCAAACACGAAGCGCTGCCTGCACCTCGGGCGTCTACACCGTCGCCGCCTCACCGGCACTCACCGACAACGCCTACACCGCGCAAGCCTCCCGAAACCGACGCTGCCAGCAACACCGGCTCCAGCTCAACCAACACATTCATACTTCCGTCGACACCACCGCGCCGATCACGACGATCATGCACCCGGCGTCGCCGAACGGCACGAACGGCTGGTACACCGGGACGCTGCCCCGGGTAATTATCTTGCGGCGTCACCGACACCGGCGGCTCCTCGGTCGCCACCGCCCATTACCAGATCGACAGCGGAACCATCACCACGTACACAACCGGGGTCACCATCCCACAAGGCCACACACCATCAGCTATGGTCAACCGATAACGCGACAAACCTCGAAACCACGCACACGAGCGGCACGATCAAGGTCGACACCACGGCCCCGTCACAACACTCACGACCACTCCGGCAGCCCAGACGGCGCCGACAACGGCTAAAAGATCCAGCGTCACCTTCACGCTCGGAGTCACGGAGACCGGCTCTGGCGTCACCTCCACAATTACCCGATCGACGGCGGATCACAACAGACCTACACCGGCGTCGTCGCCGATGAACGCCGACGACACGCCATTAGCCTACACCTGACCAACCGTAGGCAACATCAAAACAACAAACACAGGGGACAAGCCGCATCCGAAGCTCGACAACGTGTCCCCACGGTGACGCTGTGTCACTGGCTGCCGCAGGCGCAGCGCGGCGCCTTCCGAGACGACGATCTTCTTCAAGCAAACCGAGGCGACCACCGGAAACCGCACCTTCAAGCTCATCACCAACGCCACCGACTCCGCCTGCGGCCAGCATGCAGCCTTGCCTGGGCACTGGCCGCAGAGCGAGCTGGACCGCGCGAACGACGGAACGATTCCGACACCCGCAGGCGGCGCTATTCACATCCACGTCCGCCTACACCTGGACAACGTCAGCAACCAGTCCCTCCTACTCAATCACCATCATCTCACCAGGCAGGCAACAGCACAACCCAGACCGTCACCCTCACAAACGATTCAACGGACCTACAAACGCCCTGTCTTTGGCCTCTGCGACAGGAGCCTTCCTGAATGCCGCCACCTCAACGCTATACTTCAACAAATCAACAGGCGGATCATTCAGACCTTGTCGACGCAGTCACCGACAATGGCGCCGGCCCCGTTTCAGCAACCTTCCCAGCTATCTCCGCCACGGGCTGGGGACCGGCAGCACTACTGCCGGCAGACGGAAACAGCTTCAACAACGGTTGCGGGGCATCGCCAGACCATTACCTACTACATCCGGTACCTCAACTTCGGCACGCGGCGGCCAACGCAACCGGCACCGTCACCAGCAAGGACGCGGCAAACAACACCATCGAATGCACGCTGACGCTGACGAACGATTCGACCGCAGCGACTCGCGGTGATCAACTTCCCCAGCGCGCCGACGTACGGCCCAACGAGTTGGTCAAACCGGTGGAATCAGTGGCACCGCTTCTGATGCGGCTTCAGGCGTGGCACAGGTTCAAGTCTCGATCCGAGATACGACCAACAGCACCTGCGCGACGCGACGGGCGCGTTCACGGTCACGAGCTGCCCAACTGCGAACTTCGTGAACGTAGCGGGCACCACGACGTGGAACTTCGCTGAGCCCGCGGCTAGCCTCACAAGTGGGCACAGCTACACATTGACCGTCAAGACAATCGACAACGTCGGCAACATGAACGCATCCGCGGATTCAACGACCTGGGCATACGACGCAACCGCTCCGACTCCCACGAATGTCGTTCTGCCAACAAAGTGGCGAACTGTCGGAACCGTCGAAAGTGGTGACACGCTCACGATCACATTCTCAGAAGTTCTGGATGCCGCATCGATCTGCTCAGGGTGGAGCAATGGCTCGACTCAGACGCTCAGCGGCAATGGTTCGAATGCAGTCGGAACGACGATCACGATTCCGGGGCTAACGACACGCTTTCGTGACTGGGCGCCCGGGCTGCGCAAGCGGAGGAACGAACTTCCACCTCGGGTCGATCAGCCTGCAGGTGGGAAGCTACGTCTCGCAACGAAGATCTTCGATGGGAACGGCGCCTCAGTTATCGCGTGGGATCCGGCTGCGAAGACATGGCCTGAGCTGCTCAAGCTTTGGTACCAGACTCGGCACTGGAATCAACAGCAGCTTTCCCGCGGGAACCCCGACCTACACACCGAGCACAGCCATCACCGACCTCACGGGGAATGCGATGTCGGCGACCGCTTTCAACCCAGCCGGCACATCGAGGTTCTAGGGAATCGACCGCAGGCACTTCAGGTGACCACGATCGAGTCCCAAAACTGCGACAGCGACAGCGACAACGGACTCGACGCGGTCAGCCTGGTCAAGCGTTGATCTCACACACCTCCTTCAAGGAAGGGCCATCTCTCAGAACCCGTTCAGACCCCGTTTTCACACGCCCGGCACTCGCGGCTGGTTTGCTCGCCTGCGTTTGCCTGTTGCTGGTTCCGGTCGCCTTCGCCGGCGCCGTCGGCGCTCTCTTCTGTTTCCGCCGTCCATCTCTACTGGACGAACTACGGGATCAGCGGGACCGGCGGAACGATCGGCCGGGCCAACCTCAACGGATCAGCGGTCACCCAGCACCTGATCAAGGGCGCGAGCGGCCCCGTCGGCGTCGTCGTTCACGGCGGCTACGTCTACTGGTCGAATCCGGGAATCGACGCCAACAGCCCCGGCACCACGATCGGCCGTGCGAAGCTCGACGGTACGCACGTCAATCAGAGCTTCATCACCGGGCTGAACAGCCCGCACAGCCTCGCGATCAGCGGCAACTACCTCTACTGGGTCAGCCGCTACGGCAACACGATCGGCCGGGCCAGGCTCGACGGCACCCAGGTCAACTCGCAGCTTCATCAGCGGCGCGATCGGACCGTGGGGCATCGCGGTCTCGGGCCAGTACATCTACTGGACGAACTACGGCGCAAACGGCGGCAGCGACGGAACGACGATCGGCACGGGCCAACCTCGAACGGCCACGGCGTCAACCAGAGCTTCATCACCGGCGCAGCCGCCCCGGCCGGAATCGCCGTCCACGGCACGCTACATCTACTGGTCGAACCAGGGCAGCAACGAATCCGGCACGACGATCGGCCGCGCCAATCTCAACGGCAGCGGCGCGAACCAGAGCTTCATCAGCGGCGCCGACTCACCCGCAGGCTCACCGTCAACGCCACCCACATCTACTGGGCGAACTTCGGCGGCCCGCACGGCACACGAGGCACAACGATCGGCCGCGCAAACCTCAACGGCACCGCCGTCAACCAACACTTCATCAAAGGAGCCTCCAGCCCCGGCGGGCTCACCGTGGGCTAACCGGACGCACACCTCCGCGTGGGTCCGCAGCATGCGACGAACGGCGGGAACCGAATGGCGGTTCGCAGCCGCGCGCGTCAGCCGCGCAGGAAGCGAACAACTTGATCCCTCGAATTGCGGATTGACGCCCGAAGACGCCGGGCATAGCGTCGCGCCAAGTCTCCACACCCAGTTGGAGAGAAGGTGAGGACGTACCGTGAGGAAACGCTTTCTTGTCGCGCTGGCGGCCGTCGCCGGCGCGCTCTTGCTGACGGCACCGGCGTTCGGCGCGGACGACGAAGACGCTCAACTTCCCGCTCAGCGGGAACTCGTCGACGAACATTTTCGACCACCCTTCAGTGCTGCCACATCGTCGTCGGCGATCCGCTCGACATCGACACCGACATCCACGGCGGCATCGCGCTCGACATGAAGACGACCGCCAACGCCGGCACGCACAACGACCTGACCTTCACCGACACGAACCTCCGTCAGGGCAGCACGCTCGACCTGACGAACACCTTCACGCGAGACTCGCAGTCGCTCGGCGTCGACTACACGCTGAGCGGCGACTCTCGCGTCTTCGGCTTCGACCTCGCCTACAGCCACACCGAGGGCGACACGATCGCGAACTGCGGGCTACCACTGACTCACCGAGGCTGCTCGACACGAAGAACGTCACGCTCTTCTCGTTCACGCCGATCGACATCGGCGTCGCCTACCTGCAGGTGAGCTTCAACGCGAACATCACGACGACCGCAAGCATCAACGGCGACGGCGTCACGTCGCATCGCACGCTGACGGCCGGCGGAAGCGACGTGCTCCCGCCGACCGACCTCACCTTCACCTCGACGCCGCAGGCGAAGGACGAAAGCGCGCATCTCGCGTGCACGGTGGCGGCCGGTCAGCCCGTGAACTACGCGATGGGCGACGAGTCGAGCCACGTCAACGGCACGCTGACCGAGGGCTTTGGCGTCTGTGTCCAGGGCGACGCGTACGTACGGGACGTCCCGCCGTTGCCCGACATCCACCTCTTCACCGTCGGGCCGTTCGACCTCCCCGACCTGTTCAGCCTGTCACCGGTCACGTTCAACACGATCACGCTCAGCGCACCCGCCCAGAACGTCGACCTCGGCACCCTGCTGCCGAACGTGACCGCCCCCACGGTCGCGATGGACACGATCCCGCCGGACGGGACGGAAGGCAACCCGGTTCAGCTGGGCGTCACGGGAACCGGACCGGGCGGCAGCCTCAGCCCGTGCGGCGCGGACAGCCTCACCTTCGACTGGACGTTCGACGACGGAGGCACCGCAACCGGGAAGAACGTCAACACACCTTCGCCGAGGAACGGCACGTTCCTCACACGGGCCACGTCGTCGTCACCGACCCGACCGGGCTCTCGACGTCACCTGCCTTCTCCGTTCCCGTCGCCGACGCGCCGCTGAGCCTGAGCTGCGCGACGCCGCCGTCTCGTTGCAGGCGTTCAACGGGGCGGTCGCCATCTCACGACGGGAACCCGGCAGCACCGCTGAGCGACTTCACGGCGACGATCGACTGGGGTGACGGCTCGACGTCGAGCGGGACGGTGACCGGCAGCGGCGGGGCTACAGCGTCGCGGGCGCCCACACATACACGTCGACCGGCTACTACGACGTGAACGTCCACGTCGACGACGTCGGCGGCAGCACCGCCGACACGACCTCGCCGTGCACCGTGCTGTCTTCGCGTTCGCTCCCGGGCGGCGGCTCTTTCGTTGTCGGCGACGAGTCGAGCGGCAACGGGACACGGTCACCTACTGGGGCGCCCAGTGGGCGAAGCAGAACGCTCCTCAGCGGCGGCAATCCGCGCCCGCCTCGTTCAAGGGCTACGCCAACACGTCCGGCCACGCCCACGTGCGGAACCGGCTGGAGCACCGACCCGGGCAACAGCTCCTCGCCTCCGGGGGACCGCTACCGGCGTACATGGGCGTGATCGTCTACCGACTCGGTCGGAAAGACGGGATCGCAGATCTCCGGCGATACGGCCGCACATCGTCGTCGTCAAGACGGACCCGGGCTACGGACCGATCCGGGTCACGCCGGAACGGGGACCGTGGTCGCCCAGGCCTGCTGAGCGATCGCCTCGAGTCGTCGGACGGAGGGGGAGCGGGAAACCGCTCCCCCTCTTCGTCTCTAGGACTCCTACTTACGCAGGTCGCAGAACTTCGCCGCGAACGTGCCGTGGTAGCCGTAGAGCTTTCCGTCCCCGTAGACGCGGGTCGGTACGTCGAAGCGGCCGCGCCAGACGCCGCCCGGATAGGAGTTGACGCTCGCGAACGCCAGCCGCGCGCCGTTCTTCAAACCGGCGACATGCTCGGGCTTCGGCGGCCGGTAGACGGTCAGGAACGC
Organism: uncultured Actinomycetes bacterium; assembly: GCA_963847845.1. GTDB lineage: Bacteria > Actinomycetota > Thermoleophilia > Gaiellales > Gaiellaceae > PALSA-600. The sequence goes on along the minus strand of CAWKBI010000001.1, from coordinate 553,392 downwards.
CACCTCCGGGCCGGCCATCGGCCGCCCCACGTGCACACGTGGCGCGCTCGTGACGTGCACCTGGATCAGGTGCCCCGGCTGCTGGACCGCGCGCAGCAGCGTCCCGCAGGTGACGTGTCTACGCCAAAACAGGTAGAGCGTCAGCGTGTTGAACCTGCGGCTCCAGGCGACCACCGCGGAGCGCGTCGCGTACGTGTCGCCGGTGACGACGCCACCGCCCGATGTCGCAAGGATGCTCGTACCGATGCGCTCCCGTGGAAACGCCGTCTGCAGCTGCGCGGAGGCAGGTACGGCTGCGACCAGCAGCATGACGACGATTGCCAGGACGAGCCTCCTCACGTCGGGCGAACCGTACCGTTGCCTTCGCAGAACGGCTATGCCTCGAAGTGACCACTTTTGGAGAGGTCGCTCGCGTGAGGAATCACTCCTTCGAGGGACGCGCTCGCTGATGGGTCGGACGAGGCTAGGCGTGTGGCGTTGTCTGCGGCTGGCATCGCGAAGGTTCGGCAGTCTCCTGGCCGGGACGTCGGGCGTGCCGGGAATCGGCTGGCTGTCGCTGCCGCATCGGTGGCCCTTGTCGCCGCGGCCTGGGTGGTGAGCCGAACGTGGGCTGAGCACCGCGTCTCGGTAAGCGAGACAGCGGTCCTGGCAGCGCTTGCGCTTACCGCCTCATGGATTCGCTTCGCGGACCTTCCAGGAAAACGGGCGAACTACGCCCCGACCGGGCTGATGATTGTGATCGCTGCGCTGATCGGCGGGCCTGTCACGGGTCTGGTCGCCGGATTGGCCGGAGCGCCCCGTTACTGGCGCGCCTGGCAGGCCTGTCTCTTCTGGTCGGCCGTCTCCGTTTCGCAAGGGGTTACAGCAGGTCTGATCGGCATTTCGCCGCTCTCGACCTCCGCTTAGGGCGCTCTTCGCCATGAGCGCCGAATCTGGGTTGGCCCTCCTTGCGATCGCGCTCGTTCAGCACGTTCGCCGCTTCCCCAGAGCCTGAGCGGATCCTGCGCAGTCAGTGCATCGCGCTGGCGATCGAATTGATCGTGGCGCTGCCGCTGATCATCATCCTGGTCGACCGATTCGGCTCGAGCCCGACCTTGACTCTGCTCGCGCTCTGCTCGCTGCTGGCCGTCTTCGCCCTCGCCCGGATCGGCCGCGGCCGCTTCCTCGGACAGCTGGCCGCCGAGCGGCGGCTCGCGCGCCGCGACGCATTGACAGGACTTCTCAATCGCCGCGGCTTCGAGGAAGCGGCTTCGGCGGAACACGCACGCGTGCTGCGGGGCGGCGACTCCGCCGGTCTGCTCCTGCTCGACTTCGACCGCTTTCACTGGATCAACAGCGCCTACGACTACGCCGGCGGCGATCTCGTGCTCCGCGCCATCTCGCAGCGACTCCTCGCAGAACTGCGGACGAGCGACCTCGTCGGGCGCTGGGGCGGAGAAGAGTTGGTCGTACTCGCACCCGCCCTCGACCCCGCCGCCCTCGGTGTGCTTGCAGAGAAACTGAGACGAGTCGTTCGCGACCTGCCGGTGCGAATCGGCGAGCAGGACGTGACGGTCACCTGTTCGGTCGGCGGCGCGATGCTCGACCCCGCCGCCTCGTTCGAAGTCGCCCTCCAGCGTGCGAACCGGGCGCTCAAACGGGCAAAGCTCGAACGCGACACGGCCATAGTCGACTCGACGCACGAGAGCCGGCGCCGCGCAGGGCTCGAAACCCAAACCGACTCGCTCACCGGTCTCCTCAACCACCAGGCATTCGCCCGGCTTGTTCTCCCCCGCGAGATCGAACGAGCAATCAACACCAGCACACCACTCGCACTCCTTCTGATCGACCTCGACGACTTCAAACCGATCAACGACCTCTACGGCCACCAGGTCGGCGACCAAGTACTCACCGGCGTCGCCGACACGATCTCCGCCGTGATCGGCCGCGACGATCTCGTCTTCCGCACCGGCGGCGACGAGTTCGCCGCACTCCTGCCACTCGACCAGAAACAAGCCGAAGAAGCCGCAGGCACGATCCTGGGCGCGATCGCGCGCAGAACCTTCGCCAGCGAAGAGCAAATGCCCACCACCGTGGCCCGAATCGAGGCGACGATCGGGATCACTCGTCCTCGACTACGAAGCCCACCCGGGCTCCAATCCGGACGCCACGCTGATCGCGCAAGACCTCCTGACCACCGCCAACAACGCCGTCGAAGAGGCGAAGGCGCTCAAACACCCACGACGCGGCACCAGCACCACCCCGAAGAGATGAGCCAACCGCGAAGGCCAGAGCGGATCCAGCCGACCCAACTGACGCTGTGCAACCAAACCCAACCGTCCGCGTTCTCAACCTGCGGTACGACGGCGTCTGTTCCGTCTGTCAGTCGCAGCTAGCTCGGCGCACTCGCGCCTGGTGGTACAGCGACGAGAGGAAGATCGTCTGTACCGCCTGCCGACCAGAGGATGGTGGCGAACACGTCGGAATCCCCGCCGGAGCAGAGCGGTCGCAGACCGAGCCGCTCACCGTCGACGGCGAGGCCGGCGCCTCGGCCCGGCGAGAGGGCGAACGACGTCGAGCGAAACGTGAGCTCGACACCCTGACTCGGCATCCTCGGCTCGGCAAGCTGATCCTCGCGGTCAGCGACGAACCACAATCGATTCGCTCCTGGGGCAAAGGAGCGGTCGGTGAAGAAGCGCTCGGGGCGAAACTGAATGCGCACGCTTCAGAACGGGTCGTCGTGCTGCACGACCGCAAGATCCCCGGCAGCCGCGCCAACATCGACCACCTCGTGATCGCACCCGGCGGCGTGTTCGTGATCGACGCGAAGCACTACAGCGGACGGGTCGAGCGACGCAACCTCGGCAACCTCTTCCGTTCCGACGTTCGCCTCTATGTCGGTCGCCGAGAATGCACCAAACTGCTCCACGGCTCCGAGGATCAGGCCGAGGTCGTCCGCGACGCCATCGCGTCGCTCGGCTACGCCGACCTTCCGGTACGACCCGTGCTCTGTTTCGTCGGTGCTGAATGGGGCCTGTTCCCGAAGCCGTTCAAGCTCGGCTCGGTGCTCATCACCTTTCCGAAGTTCCTCTACGAACTGATCGCAAAGGACGCACAAGTCGAGACGGCGGCGATCCAGGAGACAGCACGTCACCTCGCCGAGACCCTTCGACGCGCCTAGACACACAAAAGTCGGGACCGCGCCGCCATCCTTGGTTTACGCGCTCCCATCCGATCGACGGGAAGAACGCTCGAATATCGGAGCGTAAATCAGGTTGCCTCCCGCGCGCCGGCAGGCAACCGTCCGCGAAAACCCCACGTTCGGCTAGCGAAGGCTGGCCCTCGGGTCGTGAGCGATCGCCCCACAAACTCTCAGACTGTGGCGATGAAGCCGTCAGAGATCCACGCGCTCGAGTTGCCGCGGAGCTTCCGCGGCTACGACGAGGCCGCCACCAAGGCGCTCCTTGCGCAGGCCGCGAAGGCGCTCGAAGCGGCAGTCAAGGAACGCGATACGGCAGTGGCCAAGCTCAAAGGGCTCGAGAACGGCGCCGCGCCGGCCGCACCGCCCGAGAACGACGCCGAGGCGCTCGGCAGCGTGCTCCTGACGGCGAAGCGAATCGGCGAGCAACTCGTCGAAGAGGCACGCGCGGAAGCCGCCCGGGTCACGAGCGAAGCGGAAGCCAAGGCCTACGACCTGCTCGGTCGCGCGGAACTCGAGGCACAGTCCAAGGTCAGCGATCTGGCCAGCCGGGCCGACGCGCTCCGCCGGTCGGAATCGGATCTCGCCGCCGCACTCGACGAGCGCCAGAAGGTGATCCGGACGTACATCCGCCACGTCGGCGAGCAGCTCTCGGAGCTCGCCAAGGTCGCCGGCTCCCTGGAGCGCGAAGCGCCCCGCTACGAGCCTCGCGAGCTCGACCACACCCTGCAGGTCCGGGTCGAGTCGGCAGCATTTCCCCCCGACGCCGCCTAGGCTCGAGCTTCAGGACGACCGGCGCGACCGCATCGGGCTGCCGTCCGCGTCGCGCGACACGATGAACGCGTGGCCCCGAACGGCTCTCCACGCCGGGCAGGTGTTCCGCTTTCCGTTGCCGCCGCCGGCTTCGGCCTGGTGGCCGCTGCTGCTCTCGTCGTCCCGAACACGACGATGCGAACCTCTGAGCCGTCGAACCTCCTCACGAACGGCAGCTTCGAGCAGCCCCTGGTCTCAAGCAGCAGCTACGCGGCGGTCTCGACCGGAGCGACCATCGCCGGCTGGCGCGTGGTCGGCGCCCACGGCAGCGTGGGCGTCGTCGGCACACAATTCGCGCAGAACGGGATCCGCTTCGTCGCGAAGGCAGGCGACCAGTGGCTCGATCTCACCGGCTCGAGCAACTCGCGGACCGGCGTCGCTCAGACGGTCAAGACGACCCCGGGAGCGAGCTACGAGCTGAGCTTCGCCGTCGGCAACGTGATCGACCCGGGCGGGCTCTTCGGCAGGGACTCGACGGTCGACGTCCTGATCGACGGCAACCGCCTGCTCGCCGCCCGGAACGGGGGCGGCGGACGGACTCAGAGCTGGAAATCGTTCACCGTGCCGGTGCAGGCGACTTCCGCCTCGACGACGATCGAGTTCCTGAACCAGGATCCGGGCGACGACAACAGCAACGGGCTCGACGCGGTGGCACTCGTCAAGCGCTGAGAGCCTGGGCGGAGACGGCTCCCGGCGGCTCAAGCGCGGAGCCGAAACGCCGATATAGGACAGGCGATGGACACCCCCGTCCCTGCGGACATGGCCAAGACGGCCGCCTCGCGCTGGTCCGGCCGGCCGGCGCAAGCGATCGCCCTGCGCACTCTCGTCTACGTCGCGCCACTCGGCGGGTCGATCGCATTCGTTCACTACGCGAGCAAGGTCGTTCCCGCCCCGACCGGATCGCTCGTCCTGTTCCTCGTCTGGTGGCTCGGGCTGAGCGTTCTCGCAACCGTTGTCCTGGTCGTGATCGACCGCGCGTTCCGCAAGCTCCTGCCGCTGGCTGCGCTCCTGAAGCTCTCACTCGTCTTCCCCGACGAGGCGCCGTCGCGTTTCCAGATCGCACTGCGCTCGGGCTCCGTCGATGATCTAGCCGGACGTGTGGCGGCGGCGAAGGCAGCGTCCGAAGCTGCCACACCGAGCGAGGCAGCAGCGGTCCTGCTCGAGCTGGTCGCCGCGCTCAACATCCACGACCGCCTGACGCGCGGTCACTGCGAGCGCGTGCGTGCCTACTCGGTGATGATCGGCAAGGAGCTCGGCCTGTCGGGCGACGAGCTCGACCTGCTCAACTGGGCGGCGTTGCTGCACGACGTCGGCAAGCTCCAGGTGCCCGGCGCGATCCTCACCAAGGACGGACGGCCGACCGACGACGAGTGGGACATCCTCCGCCGCCATCCGGAGCTCGGCGCCGAGCTCGTCGCGCCGATCCGCGACTGGCTCGGAAAATGGACGGAGGCCGTCGGCTCGCACCACGAACGGTGGGACGGAACGGGCTACCCGCTCGGGCTCGAGGGCGAAGAGATCCCGCTCGCCGGTCGCATCGTCGCCGTCGCAGACTCGTTCGACGTGATCACCTCGGCGCGTTCCTACAAGAAGGCATCGGCAGCCGAGGACGGCCGCACAGAGATCGCCCGCTGCGCAGGCACGCAGTTCGACCCACACGTCGTCAGGGCACTCCTCGCGGTCTCGCTCGGCCGCATGCGATTCGTGATGGGCCCACTGTCGTGGCTCGCTCACGCACCGCTGCTTGGACGCCTGCCACTCACGCCGGGCCTCGGGACGCTCGTCGGCGCTCTCGGTGTGGCCGCGACCTCGGGCGTCGGCGGCCTGATCGCACCTCCCGCTCGCCCCCGCCGTCGCCACCGCGCCACTCGTCGCGCCGCGCGTCCCGATCACCTACTCGGGCCAGTCGTCCCTGGTGCTGCCCAGAGGGACACGCCGCGTGACGGTGCGCGTCCCGCGCCGTGCTTCCCCGCCGACACCCGCACCCCCGGTCACGTCCAGCGTCCCTGCCGCCGCACCCGCCCCACCCCAGGCTCCCCTACCGCAAGCCACCGCAGCCGACGACGGTGCGACCGTCCACGAAGACGGCGCGGTTCGGGTCGAAGTCCTGGCCAACGACACAGGGGCGGCCCCGCTCGTGGTCCAGTCGGTCACGCCGCCGGCACACGGCCAGGCGACCATCTCCAGCACGAGCATCGTCTATCACGCGGCGGCGAACTTCCGTGGGGTCGACTCGTTCCACTACCAGGTCGCAGATGCACGCGGCACCACCGCCACCGCGACCGTCGCCGTCGATGTGCTCGCGGTCAACCACGCACCTACATTCGTGAACGGCGGCGGGGTCACCGTGCTCGAGGATGCGCCACCCTCGAGTGTGCCGTGGGCGACTGCGATCGGGGACGGCGACGGTGGCCACGCGGTGCATTTCGTGACGTCGTCGACGAACGACAGCCTGTTTACCGCCCGGCCGACGATCGACCCGGACGGAACCCTGCACTGCGACGTCGCGCCGGATTCATACGGCACCTCACAGGTCACCGTCACAGCGCTCGACGACGGCGGGACCGCGGACGGAGGACACGATCGAAGCGAAGCACAGACCTTCACGCTCACGATCCTGCCGGTGAACGATCCCCCGACCTTCAGCGCCGGCGGAAACCTGACCGTGAACGAAGGCGCCGGCCCGCAGCGCCAGGCCTGGGCGACCGCCATCGTCCCCGGCCCCACGAACGAGGCCGGCCAGCACGTGAGCTTCGCAGCGGCGGACGACAACGCAGCACTGTTCACGTTCTCCGGCCGGCCCTCGATCGCCCCTGACGGCACGCTGACGTTCACCGCAGCACCGTTCGCGAGTGGGATCGCCCGGGTTACGGTGACCGCACGCGACGACGGCGGCACCGCGAACGGCGGCATCGACTCATCGACCACCGCGAGCTTCACGATCACCGTCGTCCCGGTCAACCAACCGCCGACGTTCACACCCGGCGGCGACCAGACGGTGCTCGAAGACGCAGGAGCGCAAAGCGTTCAGTGGGCGACGGCGATCGGCCCCGGCTCCCCGGCCGAGAGCGCGCAGACCGTCACGCTGGCAGCGACGAACGACAACCCGTCGCTCTTCAGCGCCCAACCAGCCGTCACGCAAACAGGAGTGATCACCTACACCCCGGCGGCCGATGCCTACGGCTCGGCCCACGTCACCGTCCGCGCTCAGGACGACGGCGGCGTGGCGAACGGGGGCAACGACACGACGAGCCGGACTTTCGCACTCACGATCACACCCGTGAACGACGCCCCCAGCTTCAGCACCTCAGGAAACGTCTCGGTGCTCGAGAACGCGGGAGCGCAGTCGCTGGCCTGGATCACCTCACAGAGCCCAGGTCCGGCCAACGAGGCGACCCAGCAGATCACGTACTCGACGAGCAGCGACAACCCATCGCTCTTCACCGCGGGCGGCCAGCCGACGCTCGCGCCCGACGGGACGCTGACCTTCACCCCGGCACCGAACGCCGCCGGCTCGGCGCAGCTCACAGTCACGGCAACCGACGACGGCGGCACCGCCAACGGCGGCACCGACTCGACAACCGCCACCTACCTTCTGACTGTCACCGGCGTGAACCAGGCGCCGAGCTTCAACCCAGGTGGCGACCAGACCGTGCGCGAGGACGCGGGCGCGCAGAGCACACCGTGGGCGACGGCCATCGACCCCGGGGCGCCGAACGAGGCCGGCCAGACCGTCACCTTCACGACCACCAACGACGACAACGCACTCTTCAGCAGCCAGCCCGGCCTCGACAGTTCCGGCTCGCTGACCTACACACCGGCCGCCGACGCCAGCGGGACCGCCACGGTCACCGTCGTCGCTCGGGACGACGGCGGCACCGCGAACGGCGGCCACGACTCGACGACTGCGACGTTCACGATCACCGTCACGGCTGTCAACGACCCGCCGACGCTCACCGCGCCGGCTGACCAGTCCGTGTTCGAGGACGACGGCCAGCAGGTGGTCGCACTCACCAGCGTGAGCCCCGGTCCCGCCGACGAAGCGAGCCAGACCGTGACGCTCACCACCTCGACCGACCATCCCGAGTACTTCGACCTCGCCGGCGAGCCGCTCGTCGCTTCCGACGGGACGCTCACGTTCACTCCGGCCGAAGGCGCGTTCGGCACGGCGACCGTGACCGTGACAGCCCAAGACGACGGCGGCACGGCCAACGGTGGACAAGACACGACCTCGATCAGCTTCCAGATCACGATCACGCCGCTCCCCCCCAACGCAGCCGACGACTCGTACACGACGACTGTGGGCACGTTGCTGCACGTCGGAGCGCCGGGCGTCCTCGCGAACGACGCCGACGTCAACTCGAGCACGCTGACCGTGACGCCCGGCACGCATCGCCACGACGCATGGCTCAGCGACGATCAACGCGGACGGATCGTTCGACTACCAGCCGTCACTGCTCTTCCTCGGGGGTAGCGACTCGTTCGGCTACACGATCACGAACGGAATCGGCCAGACGGCCACCGGCACCGTGACGATCTCCGTGACGCTGCTCGGACCGAGCACCAACACCCTTTACCTGTCGACGAGTGGTCTGGCATCCGGCGTCTGGGATCTGGCGACTACTCCCCCGCCCGCGGTCTCGCCGGTCCCCGATCTCGGACGGCGACGGCCAGCCGGGCCTGACGATTACCGGCAGCGACGGCAAGGAAACGGTCAACCCCTCGAAGAAGCAGCACATCTGGACCTTCGAAACCGGATTCCTCGGCCTCGGACTCCACGGCCCCCTCACCCTGCATCTGACCGCCGCGACCGAGAAGTTCGACCTGGGCAAGGCGGAGACCCTCTGGCTCTACATCTACGACTGCCCCGGCGGCCTTGCGACGGAGTCGAGCACGAGCTGCACGAAGATCGGCTCGAACAAGGTCCTCGTGCCGAAATGGAACCTCGCCCCGACCTGGGCCGAGCACGACGCGGTCGTTCCGATCGACAGCAACCTCGGCCCGGGCCGGCAACTGCGGCTGCGGCTGCTCGTGCAAGGCACGCCCATCTGGATCCCGCTCGTCTCGCCCGTCGAGTCGAGCATCGACTACACGGGGTAAGTGACTACACGGGGTAAGTGACTACACGGGGTAAGTGACTACACGGGGTGAGTGCAGCTCTTAGGCCGGCGGCGGAACCGCGTCCGGCCCGACGACTTCATGGTCGTTGTCCAAGCGCTCGTCCGCCACGGGCTCCTCATAAGCAGTCTCGGCGGGAACGAGCGGCGCCCCAGGAGCGACGCGCACGGCCTGTCTCCGGCGCAGCATTGCCGGTTCGAATGTGAGGCCGACGATCAAGCCGAGGCCAAACGCAAGCACGGAGACGTGCTCGCCGAGGTTGTGCACCGCGTGGCCGATCCCCAGGTCACCGCTCCACGAGAGAACGTGGTCGCGCAGCCAGCTCCCACGCGGCTGCGCCGCGAGGATCACCCAGCCGGCCGCCACCAGCACGGGCAGGGACGCGAACAGGAAGCTCGCAACGGGGTTTCCGTCGCGGCCGTGCAGCTGCGAGATGCCGATCAGCAGGCCGGCGAGCACCATCAGCCCGATCACGCCCCAGTACCCGCCCGTCGTCCAGCGGTGGAAATGCGGGACGTACCAGAGTAGGCATCCGGCCGCTGCAGCGCCCAGAAGCGTTGTCAAAGCTCGATTCCAACGTCTCATCCACCCCATGTCCTCTCCTATCCGCCAGATCGCCAAACGGACGAGCACACCGGAAGGCGCACCGGGACCAGACCTTCGGCGATGTTTGTCGACGCCAACATCGCACACGCTTCGCTCGAGCAAGGCCAACCGGCGCTTCCAATCTCTCATGGACACAGTCGAACCGACCAACGAGAACCTGCTTGCCCAACTGGGCAACGACGACTGGAAACGCACCAGGTCGGCGATCAAGCAGCGCGCAGCCTGGATCGAGGAATACCTCGGCGAGGGCTGGGTCGAGATCGAGCCCGGCATCTACGCCTTCGCGAGCGGCGGCCAGGCAGAACCGAGCGCCGGCTGACATGCCTCGTCTCGACCGCCAAACCAGGCTCGAACAGCTCGAGTTTCGCGAGCGCTCGGCGATCGAGCGTTGCGTGACGATCCTCGAACGGCTCGCAGCTTTCCCGAACGCGGTGCTCGAGCGGCAGGAGCGAGACGCTCAGGCCGAGCTCGAGACTCTCGGCCGGCAGATCGACAAGCTCCGCGCCGAGCTTTCCCGGCCGCCTCGCGCCCGCGCCAAGAAGAAGGGGCGACGTAGCGCCCCCTCTCCTCAGCTGGTTTAGCGCGCTCGCCGCCTAGTTCGCTGCGACGAGGCTGCCGCGGGTGCGGCCGACGCGCGAGACTGCATATGCGACCAGCGCCGCCGCGAGGATGAAGCCGGCGGCGATCGCGACGATCCCCCAGTTGAAGCCGCTCGAGTTTGAGACGACAGCGTTCGGCTCGGTCCGGCCGTAGCCCTCGTTGAACGGATCCCTCGCGTTGCGCATTGCGGATGCGCCCGAGACGACTGCCAGCGACGCCACGGTGGTGATGGCCGTCGTCAGCCAGACCTTGATCGCGAAACGATGGTGCTTCATCTCCCTGCCCCCTTCGCTCGATGTGCTTCTCGTCAGTGCCATGACCACAGGACGGTTGAGGCGGACAGCTTCTTGCGCGAGTGCGTGCGCTTGACACACCGAGTGTCGCGGCCGTCACACTTGGGTCTTGATGCTCGGAGTCGACCTCTTCCGCGATCTACCCGAGCCGGAGCTCCGGCGTCTGGTCGCAATCGCGAAACGGCGCCGGTTCGCGCGTAACGAGGTGGTGTTCCACCGCGGCGACCCGGCCGACACGCTGCACCTGATCGCGAGCGGACGCTTGATCGCGCGCGTCGAAACGGGCGCCGGCGACACCGTGACCGTCTCGGTGCACGGGCCGGGCGAGGCGTTCGGCGAGCTCGCCCTACTCGACCCCGAGCAGAGCCGCTCGACGACGATCGTGGCGATCGAGCCGAGCGAGACGTACGCGGTGCACCGAGACGACTTCACCCGGTTGCGGAACGACTACCCCTCGGTCAACGAGGTACTCGTCCGGCTGCTCGCCGCGCGCGTGCGGCGGATGAACGACCTCTACGTCGAGGCGCTCTTCGCCGACGCCGAGACCCGCGTCCTCCGGCGGCTGCACGAGCTCGCTGCTCTCTACGGCAAGGACGCGCCGGGCGCGGCCGTCCAACAGGGCACCGTCGTGCCGCTGAGCCAGCACGAGCTCGCCGGTCTCGCCGGCACATCGCGGGCGACCGTCAACCGCGTCCTCCGGGCCGAGGCCGCGCGGGGCACCGTGACGCTGAACCGCGGCCAGACGACGATCGTCGATCCGGCGTCATTAGCACGGCGCGCGAGCTACCCTCGGCCCTGATGGACTCGCACATCTCCTCCCCCAGGCCTGTGCGGCATCGCTCCGGCGAAGGCGCCGCGTTCGAGGAGTGCGAGCACATCGTCCACGACGACGATCCCGACACCGCGCTCTGCGGGGTCGACCAGACCGGCGTGCCGTGGAATCAGGGCTTTCGCGTCTGCCAGGCGTGTGCGGCGGTCGCCGAAGGCCGCATGAACTGAACCTAAGAACTTCCGCAAGATCGCGCCAGAGGGCCTTTTCTCTGCTTCTATCCGAAGAGGACGTTCCACAAGGGAAGAGGAGCGCGTCGTCATGAAGAGAGCACATCTGGTCACAGCAGCAGTCGCGAGTGTCGTGATCGCCGGCGCGGGCGGCGCGTTCGCCGCCAGCCGCCTCGATTCGCCGAACGCACGCAGCCAGGCGATCATCAATGACGCCGCCGGCCAGCTGAATGTCGACCCGTCGAAACTTTCGAGCGCCCTCAAAAAGGCGATCGACAACCAGATCGATGCCGAGGTCAAGGCGGGCACGATCACAGCCGATCAAGGCGCAGCACTGAAGAAGCGCGTCGACGCCGGCGAAGTGCCGCTGGTCGGCGGTCTCGGCGGACAAAAAGGATTCGGCCACGGAGGGTTCGGCAGGCACGGCGGCGGCTTCTTCGGCGCCTCGAGCACCCTCGCCACCTACCTCGGGATCACCCAGGCCGAGCTTCGCACCGAGCTGCAGAGCGGCAAGACGCTCGCCCAGATCGCGGTCGCCCACAACAAGACCGCAGACGGAGTGGTCTCGACGTTGCTCGCCGACGCCAAGAAGCGGCTCGACGCGGCCGTCACCGCCGGCAGGCTGACCGCCGCCAAGGAACAGACGTTGCTCGACAACACGAAGGCGATGCTGACCGATCTCGTCAACGGGAAGAAGCCCACGCCTCCCGCCGGAGCGACGCCGGGCTCGGGGGCCGCACCGAACGGATTCGGCTTCCGTGGGCCGGGTGGCTTCCGCGGATTCAGGGTTCATCCGCAGCAGCCGAACGCCCCGACCAGCGCAGAACACGTCACCACCCTCTAGAGGGTTGATCGGTAATTCACGCCGTCGCGGCTGGGGGCCTGCACGCGGCGCATTGCGCCCGCCTCGACCGGCACCAAGGCCTACTGGCCTTGCCACCGGTCGAGTCAACCACACTGCTTGGTGCATTCCCTCCCCGCAACGACGGCAATTACCGATCAACCCTCTAGGCAGCGGGCGCTTACGGCCTTACGGTTGCGGGATGCGCGACCAACCGCCCCGAGGCCACGACCCCGACGACTGGTGGGAGGAGTCACCTCCTCCCCCTCCGCGGACGGCGCGCGCGTCCGCCCAGGTCGACGAGAGCTGGCTGGCCGAACCGACGCGCGAGCCGTGGACGGTCAGCGCGTCGGCCGTGCTCGCTCGAGATCCGCGTGCGCTGATCGCCGGAGGTTCGGCCGCCGTGCTCGTACTGCTTCTGATCGGCCTCTACGCGGCGGGCGTCTTCAGCAGCAGCAAGCCGAAGGCGACGGTAACGACCACGCCCCCACCCACCACCACGGCGCAGAGCACGACCACGACCACGACCACGACGACACCAAAGACCACTCGCGTCCCGGCGCCCACCGTGACGCTGAAGGCGGGTGCCTCCGGCCCGCAGACGAAGATCTTGCAGCGAGCGCTCGCGAGGCTCGGCGACTCACCCGGCACGATCGACGGGATCTTCGGCCCGGCGACTGTGAAGGCCGTGCAGCAGTTCCAACGATCGGCGGGGCTGACACCCGACGGAGTCGTCGGGCCGAAGACGCTCGCCGCGCTGCGGCAGGCGCTGCAGCGCTGATCGGCCTCAGCGGCGGATCGTCGCCCATCCCTCGTTCGAGGGTCAGCTTGTGATTCGGCTCACTTATTCGGCGTCGATGCCGAAGCACTAACCAGCGGCGAAGTTTCGCCGAATTCTTTTCAGGAGGAAGTGTGGACGTGTTGGAGCGCGACCCTGCTTCGCCCTGGCCGCGTGAGCTGCAGCCGCAGATTCGGCGCGCCGCTCGAGCCGACCGTGACCGCGGCTCCAAGCGCCAGGCGATCGTTCTCGTCGCCGCAATGTGGGTGCTCGGGCTGATCGCGCTCACAGCCGTCATCCAGTTCGACCGTCGCGTCGACGGCGCAAGTCGCGCCCAGCTCGTGATCGGGCAGATCCGCGACCAGCAGGGAGCACTGCTCGCCCTGGCCTTCGACCCCGCGCTCGCGTCACCGGCGAACGCGCCCGGCAAGCAGCAGATCGCCGCTCAGATGACGAGGGCGAAGCGGACGCTCAATGGCTCGGTTGAGAAGCTCGCGCGGATCGGCCATTCGGATGCGCCGGAGCGGATCCAGTCGCTCGACCTCGAATACTTCCGGCTCATCGACCGGCTGACCGATCTCGTTGCTCGTAACGGATCCCGCCAGGCTGCACTCGAGCTCGGCGCCAGCCAGCGACCCGGTGGCGTTGACGCAAGAGTGGCCGGCGAGCTCAGGCTGGCAGACGCCCGGTACGAGTCGATCGCTAAGCGGTCGCGTACGGTCGCGTCGGTCGGGACTGCAGCGGCGATCGTGTTTCTGCTCTTCGCTTTCACGATCGCATTCCAGTACTCCTACCGGGCTCGGCGCCGCAGCCACCACGAGGCCACGACAGACACGCTGACCGGCCTCGGAAATCGCCGCAAGCTTTTCGCCGACATGAACCGCGAGGTTGCAGCGCTCGACGCCGATCACTCCGTCGCCGTCGGAATCTTCGACCTCGACGGATTCAAGGCTTACAACGACACCTTCGGCCATCCAGCCGGCGACGCCCTGCTCGCTCGTCTCGGTACCCGCCTGGCCGACGCAGTCGGCGACCAGGGTCGCGCCTATCGCATCGGCGGCGACGAGTTCGTGGTCGTGACCGCGTCCCCGGACGGGGAGGAGCTGCTCCGCGACGCGCGCGCCGCGCTCAGCGAACGCGGCGCCGGCTTCTCGGTCGGCTGCTCACTCGGAGCGACCCGCCTCGTCACCGGCGTCACGCTCGAACAGGCTCTTCACGTCGCCGACCAACGTCTCTACGCCAACAAACGCTCCGCCCAGAGCCGGCTTCAGTCCGACGTCAAGGACGCGTTGCTCCAAGTGCTGATCGAACAGGACCAAGACCTCGCAACCCACCTCGGACACGTCGCTGCACTCGCAGAAAGCACCGCAGTGGCGCTTCACCTGGCCCCGGAGGAGGTCCGGCGCGCGAAGCTCGCGGCCGAGCTCCACGACATCGGCAAATCGGCAATCCCGTCCTCGATCCTCGACAAGCCGGGACCACTCAACGACGCCGAGCGCTCGTTCATGGAGCGTCACAGCACGATCGGCGAGCGAATCGTCGCTGCCGCCGCCACACTCGAGGCGATCGCACCGATCGTTCGCTCCGCACACGAGCGCGCCGACGGTGGCGGCTACCCCGACGGCCTCAAGCTGGACCAGATTCCGATTTGCTCGCGGATCATCGCCGTCGTCGACGCGTTCGACGCCATGACGAACGACCGTCCCTACCGGCAAGCGACGACAACTGCGGCCGCTCTCGCCGAGTTGCGCAGGAACGCCGGCACCCAGTTCGACCCCGCCGTCGTCGATGCCTTCGCCCTCGTCCTGTCAGCGCGTGACGCACGTGTGGCAAGTGCCGCGTGACGCATCAGATTTACGGATCCGCCCTCCGCAACCGGTCGGAACACAACCCGGCGGCGCGCCCGCGTCGCCGACCACGCTCGTGACCGGAAGGATTTTCGTGAAGACTTTCAAGTATCCCGCACTGATGGGAGTGCTCGCCGCAGCAGTGATTGCGTCCTGGGCATTCGCAAGCTTGACCAGAGCGGCCGGCACCACCGTGCCGCTCGGAACGGCAGGACCGTTCGCGGTGCTGGCCGGTTCCGGCATCACCAACACGGGCGCGACGACGCTAACTGGTGACTCAGGTTCTTCTCCGACGAACTCGGAGACCGGGTTCGGCGCCTGCCCGGCCGCGAACTGCGTCACGCAGACCGGCGCGAACCACGCCGACCCCGACCCGAACGACCCGGCAACGCAGTCGGCGAAAGCCGCGTTGACGAATGCTTACAACGTCGCAGCGGGCCAGTCACCGACGACGATCCCGACGGAACTCGCGGGCCAGACACTCGCCCCAGGCGTTTACACGTCCGCCTCCGGCACGTTCGGGATGACCGGGACACTGGTGCTCGATGCAGCCAATGACCCGGACGCGGTCTTCATCTTCCAGACCGCCGACGGAACCGGCACCCTGATCACGGGAGCCACCGGAAACGTCAGCATGATCCGCTCGGCTCAGTCGTGCAACGTGTTCTGGAAGGTCGGGACCTCCGCGACGCTCGGTGCGGGCTCGACGTTCCGCGGCACGATCATGGCGCACACCTCGATCAGTCTCGGCGCCGCCGTGACCGTCGACGGCAGGCTCCTCGCCGGCGAGCAAGCCTCGGGAGCCGGTGCGGTCACGTTGATCAACGACACGGTCACCGTGCCGGTGTGCGCAGCGCCGGTGACGACCACCGCCGCGACGACGACTGCGGCGACGACCACCAGCACTACGACCAGCACTACGACCGCAACGTCGCCGACGGCGACCACACCGACCGTCCCACCGGCGGCAGCCGCGAAGGCCGCCGCCGCCACGACCGTCGCCGCCAAGGCAGCGGCAGCGAAGAAGGCCGCCGCGGTCAAGTCTGCAGCGGCGAAGAAGGCCGCGCTCCGCAAGGTGGCGGCGAAGAAAGCCGCGACGGCCAAGGCACGTACGGCGGCAGCGAAGACTGCGGTCAGCACGAACTCGTCCGCCACGACCAGCACGGTCGCACGCGGGAGCGCACGCCCGCCTGTCCGCCGTGTCGGCCTGACCGGCTGAGTCGGTGCTCATGCTGCTCGGAGCGCTCGGGATGCTCGTCGCCAACGCGACGGGCACCCCCGCGCCCGAGCAGCACAGTGCTGTGCCCCGGACGCAGATGATCGCCCTGATTCAGTTCCGCCACGCAGTGCGACAGACGCCGCGGCGCAGCTCGCCGCGGCTGATCGTCGTCTCACCGCACCGGCCGTTGACCAACGAACGCACAGCACTGCCGATCGTCGGCTATGCGACCGCGCCAAACGGCCGCCGCTGGCTCCGTGTACGGCTCCCGGGTCGGCCGAACGGTCATACCGGATGGATCGAGCGCGTCGGCACCGTCGAGCGGCGCACGATCTGGCGCATCGTCGTCGACCTCTCGATGCGTGAGGCGATCGTCTACCGCAACGGTCGGCCGGTGCGGGCGTTCCCCGCCGTCGTCGGTAAGCCGACGACGCCGACTCCGCAAGGACGGTTCTTCGTCGAGGAATCGATTCAGTTGCCGGCGGGCGAAGCGGGCGGGCCGTTCGCGCTGGCACTCAGCGCACGCTCGAACGTCTTCCAGGAGTTCGAAGGCGGGCCTGGACAGATCGCACTGCACGGCCGCGACAACCTCGGCGGCACGCCGGGCACCGCGGCTTCACACGGCTGCATCCGGCTCAGGAGCACGGCGATCACGTGGCTCGTCGGCCACATCGCCCCGGGCGACCCCGTGACGATCCGCGCCTAGGCGGGCGTACAGACGCCGTTCTGGTAGGTGCTGCCCATCGTCCGCCGAACCGACGCGGCCGCCGCTGTGAGTCGCCGCAACTCGGTCGATCCGTAGGCGATGTGGTAGAGGCGATGCAACTCGAGGGGCAGTCCCGCCCGGGCACAGGCTTCCGTCAGCGCCTCATCGGTCGTGTAGCGGGCCATGTGCACGCTCTCGTGCACGAGCACATTCACCGACCATGCGACCTGCAACTCGTTCGCATGCCGGGTCGAGGCAACGAGCCCCAGCCGCAGCCCGGCGCACACGTACGGACTCAGGTGCATTTCGCCCTGCACGATCAGGCTGAAGCCGTAGTACTCGTCGGCCTCGTCTGCCGGAAACCCAACGGCGGTGAGCGCCTGACTCCAGTCACCGGCGTTGGCCGCGCACGTGACGATCAGGCTGCGATTGCTGAGCTGATCGGCTTCGGCGGCGACCCAGTCGCCGCGACCCGCGGCCGCATGAGCCTGACCGGCGGCAACCGCGACCGAAAGCAAGGCGAGGAGCAGGAGCGTGCGCGGGAAGCGAAGCAAGATGACGCCCTCTCGAAGATCGGGGACGCACCGCGCTCGGTTTCGCAATTGGCTCTCCGTCGGCGAAGGGCAGCGACCAGGGCTGCCGACGTGTCTATGCCTCGCAGTGGGACTTCGAGTGCTCCCTGCGGAGCCTCCTGCTCACGTTGAGGCAGACGGCTCGCTCACGCCCCCGCTGAAGGTCGGGCACCAACCACCCGAAGGAGAGGGCGACCATCGCGGGTAGTCCGTGCGGTGCGCCCCCGAGGGCGCACCGCACGTCACCGATCAGGCAGGCTCGATGTTCTGGTTGACGCGCAGGACGTTGTCCGGATCGAAGGCCGCCTTGACCTTCGTCAGCCGGTCGTAGTTCTTCCCGTACGTCGCCTTCACACGCTCCTGGCCCTCGTCCATCATGAAGTTGACGTAGGCGCCTCCGGCCGAGTAGGGGTGGACGCCCTCCCAGTAGCCAACCGTCCAGTCACGCAGAGCGCCCGCCGACGCCGGATCGGTGTCGACACCGATGATCACCTGCGCGAACTGCGCATCGCGGTAGGCCCATGGGGTGTCCTCGGCACCGACATCGTGCGCCGCACCGTCGATCGGGTAGATGTGCGAGCCCGACTTCCAGGTCGGCATCTTCGTGTTCCACTCCTCGTTCAACGCGACCGACTCGTCGGGGATCTCGTTGACGAAGTCGGCCCGCCAGTACCACTGGTCGCCCGCGCCGTAGAGACCGTCGAAGGCGCTGTTCAACGCCGGCAGCGGCATGCGTTGCACGCCGTGCATCAGCGGCTCGGCGACGGCGAGCATCGGCGCCATGATCTCCTCGGCTTCCTCGTCGGTACCGACGATGCACCAGACGATCCCGCACACCTTGCGCATGTGGATCTCCTCCGGGAACGGCGGTCCGGGCGGAATGGTGTGGAAGCAGAAGAAGCCGCTCGCATTCCGCGGCATCGTCGGCAGGTACTCGCGATACGCGGCGAGCAACTCCGCGGTCTTCTCGATCGGCCAGAACGTCGGACCGCCGACCACGTCGCTCACCGGATGTGCGCGGAACGTGAACTCGGTCACGACGCCGAAGTTGCCGCCGCCACCGCGGAGCGCCCAGAACAGATCCGGGTTCTCGTCGGCGCTCGCTGTCACCTGGCGACCGTCGGGCAGAACGACCTCGGCCGCGAGCAGGTTGTCGATCGTCAGGCCGTAGCCCCGGGTGAGATGGCCGATCCCGCCGCCGAGCGTCAACCCACCGACGCCGGTCGTCGAGATGACTCCCGACGGCACCGCAAGCCCGTGCACGTTCGTCGCTGCATCGACGTCACTCCAAGTGGCGCCTCCGCCGACCCGGACCGTCTTCGCGTCCGGATCGACCGCGACCGACCGCAGCCCGGACAGGTCGATGACGATGCCGTCGTCCACGCTTCCCAGGCCACCGCCGTTGTGGCCGCCGCCGCGAATCGCGAGCGGCAAGTCGTGCTCACGCGCGACGGCAATCAGCTTCGCGATGTCCTCGGCGTTGGTCGGCCGGGCGATCAGCGCCGGCTTCTTGTCGATCATGGCGTTGAACAACGCCCGGGCTTCGTCGTAGCCCGCGTCGGCGGGCCAGATCAACTCCCCCTTGAACTTGCCGAGATCGCGACCTGCGGTCTCGGCGAGCGTCATCGTGCTCATTTGTTCCCCCTCTTTCAAGCGCAGCTATACCCCTGTCTTCGACTAGACGCTCGTCAGGTCTCGGATCTTCCCGCGGGCCGCCTTTCGGGGCTCGGGCTGGCCTGTCCGACGGGGTCGCAAGACTGTGCGACCGATGCGTGCACTGCGATTCTCAGCCGCTGTCGCGATCGCCGTGGGACTCACGCTCCTCGCAGGCGATCTATGGCTGCGCTCGATCACCGACGTGCCCCACGCGGTGCAGGACGTCGCCATCCATCCGCCTCGGATCTCGGTCGTGATCGCCCAGCCGACCGCGAAGCACACGAAGCCGCATCGCCCGGCGCGGCACAAGCCCTCCCACACGCCCGTCGAGTTGGTCGCCACACAGTCGCCGGCCAAGACGGGACAGGCGGCCAAGCCGGCCGCGCACCCGACGATCCAGGTTGCGCAGCACACCGTCACCCGCACGCATCACGTCGCGCGACACACGCCGAAGCCGCAGCCGGTCTCGACGCCGACACCAAAGCCGAAGCCACAGCCGGTTCCGACGCCAACCCCGACGCCGCCGACTACGACGCCGCCGTCCACCAACCCGGCACCGCCCACCGACACACCGCCTGCGACACCGCAGCCTCCGGTTACGCCCGGCCCGCTCCCGCCGACGACACCGGGCGCCCCTGAACCGCCGGTCGACACCCCGGTCGTTCCGACCGCCCCGGCCGCACTCGCGATGGGACCGTGCGCCGCCTACACCAGCCAGACTCGATCAGGCGCAGCGCTGACGGTGTCGTTCGACGTCAGCGTCGTCAACTGCCCGGTCAGCCTCGCGAGCTACCAGTCGACGACTGCCGGTCACACCAACGAGGCGTACGCCTCCGGCGTGTTCGCGACCGGCGCGTGGTCGCTGACCGTCGCCCTCACGTGCGGCACCGACAACCAGGCCGACCTGTTCCTCGGCGCCCCGCCGCTCGTGATCGGCGGGCCGAACGCGAACCTCGACCTCGGCGCCTGGGCGATCTTCTTCCCCTGCGCGTCGTAGCTCTCTAGAAGAGTTTCTGCAGCTTCATCGCGGCGCCCATGTCGCCCTTGATCTTCAGCTTGCCGGTCATGTAGGCGGTCGTCGGATTCTGTTCGCCGGCGACGATCTGCGCGAACGTGTCAGCCGAGGTCGAGATCGTCGTGTCGGCGTCACCCTCGCCCTCGTTCACCTGGATCGCTCCGTCAGCGACGACGACGTGCCACTGGCCCTCACCCTCGATGTCGAACAGGTACGAGTTGTTCATGCCCGCGAGCTTCTCCGCGTCGGCGCGTGTCGAGAGGCTGTCGAAGAACTCCTTGGCTGCCACAGGGCTCCTTTGCTCGAGGATCAGATCCGACGCAAAGGTACCGCTACCCAGAATGCGCGGCCGGCAGATGCCGCGCGATCAGCAAGTCGGAGAGCTGGCTCTGCGCTGCCGAGAGACGGCGGCGGTTCTCCTCGAGCAACGGCTCAGCCGCTCCGACCGAGCGCAGCTCCTGCCGCTCGATCACGATTCGCCCGATCTCCTCGGTCAACGCCTCGACCGTCCATTGTTGCCTCACGTCGACTGGAGTTCGCCGCGATCGCAGAAGGTCCTCTGTACCATCGCCAAGCGGAATGGAGCTCGCCGGAACCGCATGAATTTCGACCTGCAACCCGAGCATGAGCTGTTGCGCGACACGGTACGCCAGTTCGCGCTCGAGAAGGTCGCACCGGTCGCCGAAGAGCTCGACCGCGAGAAGCGCTTCCCGTACGAGCTCGTCGCCGAGCTGGCCGAGCTCGGGTTGATGGGGATGACGATTCCCGAGGAGTACGAGGGAGCCGGCAGCGACACGCTGTCGTACGCGATCGCCGTCGAGGAGCTGACGAGGATCGACTCGTCGGTCGCGATCACCGTCGCCGCCCACCACTCCCTCGGCACGCTGCCGATCTACTACTTCGGCAGCGAGGAGCAGAAGCGCCAGTGGCTGCCCGACCTCGCCTCCGGCCGCAAGCTGGCCGCATTCGGACTGACCGAAGCAGGCGCGGGCTCGGATGCCGCCGCGACGAAGACGACCGCGCGGCTCGAGAACGGCGACTGGACCGTCGACGGCTCGAAGATGTTCATCACGAACGCAGGCACGGACATCACCTCCTGCGTGACGATCACCGCTGTCACCGGCGACGGCGAGATCTCGAACCTCATCGTCCCGAACGGCACTCCCGGCTACGTGATCTCCGAGCCGATGCAGAAACTCGGCTGGCGGGCCTCCGACACCCGCGAGCTCAGCTTCCAGAATGTGCGCCTGCCCGAGGCCAACCTGCTCGGGGCGCGCGGCGAAGGCTTCCGCCAGTTCCTGACCATCCTGGACGGCGGCCGCATCTCGGTCGCGGCCATGGGCGTCGGGCTCGCACAGGGTGCCTACGACCTCGCCTACGCCTACGCGCGGGAGCGCGAGCAGTTCGGCAAGCCGATCTCGAGGTTCCAGTCGGTGCAGGAGAAGCTCGTCGACATGGCGACCGAGATCGAAGCAGCGCGGATCCTCGTCTGGAAGGCGGCCTGGGAGAAGGATCAGGGACGGCCGTTCGCGCAGACCGCCGCAATGGCCAAGCTGTTCTCGGGTGAGCTCTCGCACCGGGCCGCGAACTGGTCGCTCCAGATCCACGGCGGTTACGGTTTCATGGACGAGTACGCAATCTCGCGCTTCTATCGCGACCAGAAGATTCTCGAGATTGGGGAAGGGACGAATGAGGTGCAGCGGATGGTCATCGCTCGCCATCTCGGCCTGTAGCGCGCTCGTGTTCGCCGGCACCGCGTCGGCGCACCTGTCGCTCGACCCTGCGCAAGTGACGAAGGGCGCTGCCGTCGACCTCGTCTTCTCGGTGCCGAACGAAGACGACCCGATCGGAGTCGAGCACGTGACGCTCGGGATCCCGGCCGACTTCGAGCTCGACGACGCCGAGACGAAACCGGGCTGGAGCCAGTCACGCACCGGCCAGGCGGTCACGTGGTCGGGCGGCAACATCCCGAAAGGCCAGTACGCGACCTTCTCGATCCGCGGCACGGCCCCGAAGAAGGCCGAGACCGTCCTCTTCAACGTGCTCGTCGGCGACCGCAAGGGCAAGTCGATCACCTACCGGGTGGGGCTCCAGGTGGCCGCTCACGGGCAGCAGGACTCAGGGGCACGCTCGCTCGGCCGGGCGGCGCTGCTGATCGCGATCATCGGCGGCGCATTGGCGCTCGGAGCCCTCTTCACGGGCCTCTACGTATGGCTCCGCCCCCCGCCGCTGTAG
Organism: uncultured Actinomycetes bacterium; assembly: GCA_963847845.1. GTDB lineage: Bacteria > Actinomycetota > Thermoleophilia > Gaiellales > Gaiellaceae > PALSA-600. The sequence goes on along the minus strand of CAWKBI010000001.1, from coordinate 530,916 downwards.
GCTCATTGCCCGTGCTGCTCTGTCGGCAGTTCGTGAATGACGATCTCGGCTGCGCCTCCTACCTGGTCGGCGACCAGGGCGCCGGCGTGGCGGTCGTCGTCGACCCTCCCCTCGAGCTCGAGCCTCTGCTCGCGGCCGCCGGCGAGGCGGGAATGCGGATCGAGCGGGTGCTCGAGACCCACACCCATGCCGACCATGTCTCGGGGCACGGGCGCTTCGCTCTCGAGCACGACGTGCCCGTCGCCGTGCACCCGATCGCCGAGCCGGCGTTTCCGTTCGAGCCGCTTGCCGACGGGCAGATCATCGAGGTCGGCTCGGTACGAATCACCGTCCTGCACACGCCGGGCCACCGCCCCGAGCACTGCGCGTTCCTGATCAACGACGAGGCCGTGCTCACGGGCGACTCCCTGTTCGTCGGGGACGCGGCCCGTCCCGATCTCGCCGTGGCGGCACGCGAAGGTGCGCAGGATCTCTTCCACTCGCTCGCTCGACTGGCGGCACTCCCCGGCACGGTGCGAGTGCTTCCGGGCCACGTCGCGGGCTCTCTCTGCGGCGGCAACATGAGCTCGGAGCGGTCGTCGACGATCGCGCACGAACTGCAGAGCAACCCGGCGCTCGAGTTCCGCGACGTCCAGGAGTTCGTGCTCGTCTCCGCGTCGGTCTCCACCCCACGCCCGCCGACGACCGAGCGGGTCGTCGCCCTGAACCGCGGCCCATGGGTGCCTCTGCCCGACGAACCAGCCGAGCTCGACGATCCCGGCGACGCGACGGTGCTCGACGTGCGTCCGTTCGAGGAGCACAGCGCCGGGCACATCCCAGGCTCGATCAGCGTCCCGGTCTCGGGTGGCTCGTTCGGGACGAAAGCCGGCTTCGTGCTCGCGGCCGACGAACGGGTGGTGTTGCACGCGGCGTCGCGCGACGAGGCTCTCTCCGCCGCGCGCAAGCTCTGGGCCGTCGGGATCCTCGATCTCACGGGCTACGTGATCCACCCGCACGCGCCCGAGACGCTCGCGACGGTCAACCCATCAGAGCTGAAGGCGCTGCTCGACCGCGCCGAGGTGCAGGTCGTCGACGTGCGCGAGTCGGCGGAGCGCGACGAGGGTTACCTGCCCGGCTCGACGAACATCCCCTACCGCCTGCTCCGCAAGCTCGGCTGCGGCGCGCTGGAACGCGACCGGCCCGTCGTAACCGTCTGCGAGAGCGGCCCCCGCGCTGCGATCGCGGCGTCGCTGCTGCAACGGGAGGGGTTCGATGTGAGCGCCGTCACCGACGGCGGCATCGCGGACTTTGCGGGCGACGTCGTCGCGTTCAGGCGCTGCGGCGCGTAGCGCGCAGACTCTCAATCTCCCGGAGGTAGCGCGTCGCGCGCACTCCGCGATAGAACGCCTCTGCCTCGCCGAGCCACGGCTCGGGGTCGTCGCCTCGCTCCGCCAGCCGGCGAGCAAGACGGAGCTTGGCATAGTTCGCCGACGTGTGATCGCCGGTCGAGTCGAGAATCTCGATCGCGTCTTCGAGCCGACCGTCGATGATCGCCCGGTTCGCGCGTTGGGAGACGCCCGCGCCATGGATGTCGACCCCGAGGAGCGGGTCGCAATCGGCAGCCAGCCAGCCCACCTCGGTGAAATACTCTGCAGCGGCCGACGCACCGCCGGGCACGGAGAGCAACTCGTCGATGAGGGCCCGCACCTCGTCCGCGCTCCCCCTCTCGAAGGCCATGCGGGCGCCGAATGCGAGGCACGGGCCAACTGCCTGTAGGTCGCCCGCCTGGCGTCCGAGCTCGACGGCCACGCTGTAGTCAGCCGCGGCGGTGACCTCGTCTAGCCTTGCGTGCGCGATCAGCGCGCGCGTCAGCAGGACCTGCATCTCGAGGTAATGGGGTGCGCCCGGTTGGACGGCGAAGAACCGTTCGCCGTGCTCAAGCGCACGGTCCCATCCTCCGCGCATGTAGGTGCTGGAACCCACTGTAGATTCGGCCCACTTCACGGCGTACGGCACTGGGAATCGATTGGCAACCTCGCGGGCTTCCTCGTAGATCGGCGCCGCGGCCGAGACACCCCGCCAACGCGCGACCTCGTTTGCGCGATTGTTGATCGCCCGATGAAGCAGACCGACGTCGTTGAGCGCTCGCGACCGCTCGGCAGCCTCGATCAGCTGTTCCTCCCAGCCGTCCAGACCGAGCGCTCCGCGCGCCGTTCCGAGTGCATTCAGCGCCGACACAGCGACCGTCTCCAGGCCGGCCGCTTCGGCGCGTGAAACAGCCTCGGCACCGGCGACAATCGCCGCCGCGTAGTCGCCGGAGACCATCAGCAGGCGGGCTTGCTGGCTGAGCGCACGAGCGAGCGCGATCGGGGAATCAGACCGCTTGGCGGCATCGACTGCGGCCTCGAGATGCAGGCGTGACTGCGCTCCGTCGCCGATCTGCCAGGCGGAAGCTGCCAGCACCGACTCGGCATGCGTGAGCGCGGCGAAGTCCTCGAGCGCCGCGAACCGGTCCCTCGCCGAGCGGGCAGCCTCGATCGCACCCGGCGGGTCCGCGTCCTCGAGCGCTTCCGCGAGCGCGAGCTCGACCGCCCCGCGGGACGGCTCCTCCGGCCAAAGCTCGAGCGCCTTCCGATAGAGAGCGGCGGCATCGGGGCCTGCCCCTAGCGAGGCGGCCTGGTCGCCCGCCGCCCGAAACGCCGTTCTCGCCGGCTCCTCGAGCGCGGTCACGTCGGCGCCGGCCGCACGTCCGAGCGCCAGCGATTCGCCGTAATGGTGAGCGATCAGGTCGGGCCGGGCGGCAGCGGTCGTCTCGATCCAGCCGGCCGCGAGCTGGTGCTTGTCCGCTCGTGAGGCGCGTGGCAGTTGCGCGTAGGCGACGTCCCGGACCAGGGCATGCCGGAACGCATACTCGGCCTCGCCGACCATCAATGAGCCGCGCTCGCGCTTGATGAACTCGCGCCGCACCAGCCGCTGCAGGGTCTCGTCGAGATCGGTGTCGGGACCGAGCGCCGCGACACCGCCGCGCCAAAAGACCTTGCCGAGGACCGAAGCGGCCTGAATGACCTCTTTCTCGCCCGGCTCCAGTAGGTCGAGACGAGCGGCGATCACGCCCTGCACGGTGTCCGGAAGTGCGTCGCCCGTCTCGCCCTGAACCATCATCCGGGCGTACTCCTCGGCGTACAGCGGGTTGCCGCCGGTCTGCTGCAGCAAGCGCGCCTGCACGTCGGCGTCGAGCACCGCCCGGTCGAGGAGCACCGCGAGCAGCCGCGCCGCAGCGTCGTCGGTCAAGGGTGCGAGCGCGATCGTCTGCGAGTTCAGGCGCCCTCCGCCCCAGGTGGGGCGTCGCTCGAGCAGCTCGGGCCGGCTCGTGCAGAGGACAAAGATCGGCGTGTCGCTCGCCCAGTCGAGGAGGTAGGAGACGAAATCGAGCGTGCCGTCATCGGCCCAGTGGAGATCCTCCAGCACGAGCACCAGCGGGTGAACTTCGGCCACCGCCTCGAGCAGCATCCGCCACGCGACGAACGAGTCCTCGCGCGCAGATGCCTCTGCCACCTCGAGGCCGAGCAGAGGCCTAACCCTGGTCGCGACCCACTGGCGGTCGTCGCCGAGCGGCAACGATTCGAGGCCCGTCCGCAGCTTCTCCTCCACCTGAGCTGGCGAGTCCGACTCGAGTGCGCCGACCTGCGAGCGCACCGCCTCGGCAACGGCGCCGAACGCGCCGCCGCCATAGGAGAGTGCCCGGCCCTGGCGCCAATGCGTGAACTCGAGCTCCGACTCGATCCGCTCGAAGAGCTCCCAGACCAAACGACTCTTGCCCATCCCAGGGACGCCGACGAGCGTCACGAGCTGCAACGAGCCCCCGCGCGCCCGTTCGAGCGCGTCGGAGAGCAGCCTGACCTCCTGATCGCGGCCGACGAGCACCGCCGCGCCGTGGTGGGTGACATCGACGCCGAGCCGCGCGCGCGGCGCGATCGCCTCCCAGGCGGGCACCCTCTCCGACTTGCCCTTGGCGGTGATCCCCGCGGCGTCCCGGTACTCGATCACACGCTCGGTCGCACGATGCGTCCCAGCGCCGACGAGCACACCGTTGACCGGCGCGGCGGACTGCAGGCGCGCGGCCGTATTGACGACGTCGCCGGCAACCAGTGCCTCGCCCTCGGCGGCGCTTGCGTCGAGCGAGACGAGCGCCTCACCGGTGTTGACCGCTACTCGGATCTCCAGACCGCCCTCGACGAGCGCGTCGCGAACCGCGAGCGCAGCGCGCACGGCACGTTCCGGGTCGTCCTCGTGTGCGACAGGCGCTCCGAAGACGGCCATCACGGCGTCGCCGATGAACTTCTCGACCGTGCCGCCGAAGCGCTCCAGCTCGTCCCGCGCACGGGCGTAGTACGGGACTAGCATCGCACGTACGTCTTCGGGATCGGCGCTCTCCGAGCGTGCCGTGTGACCGACGAGGTCGACGAAGACGATGCTGACAACCTTGCGCTCCTCGCGCGCCGGACCTGCCGCGGAGAGCACCGACCCGCAGGATGCGCAGAAGCGTGCGTCGGCCGGACTTTCCCGCCCACACACATGACAGACGATCATCGAAGGAGGGTAATGCGCTCAGCGCAGCCGGTCGAGTGTGTAGCCCCGCGCCTCGAGGGCCGTACACAGGTTCCCGCAGTGGTCCTCGTCCCGCGTCACCACGGTCAGCTCGACCTCGGTCTCTGCGACGTGAATCGCCATCCCCTCCCGGTGATGCTCGACCGAGACGACGTTTCCGCGCTCGTCGGCGACCAACTCGAGTAGCTCCACGAGCGCTCCCGGACGATCGGGGATGCGTGTCCGGATCACGAGATAGCGGCCGGCCCGGGTGAGGCCGTGCCGGATCACCGAGATGAGCAGCGTCGGGTCGATGTTGCCGCCCGAGAGGAGTGCGCAGGCATCGCCGTTGCCGCCGGCCTTGCCGCTGATCAGCGCAGCCACCGACGCGGCCCCTGCGCCCTCGACGACGAGCTTGGCGCGCTCGAGCAACATGGTGATCGCGTCGGCGATCTCCTCGTCCTCGACGTGCACGATCTCGTCGAGTAGGTCGTGCAGGATCGACATCGTCAGTTCGCCCGGGTGCTTGACCGCGATCCCGTCCGCGATCGTCCCCTGCGCGGTCTTGCCTGCCTGCACGCCGATCAGGCGCGCGCGTGGGCAGAGCGCGCGGAGCGCAATCGCTATCCCCGCCGCCAGGCCGCCGCCACCGATCGGCAGAACGAACGTCTCGATCTCGCCGAGCTCGGCGGCGAGCTCGAGGCCGAGCGTTCCCTGGCCGGCGATCACCGCCAGGTCCTCGAACGCGTGCACGAACGTGGCGCCCGTCGCCTCGGCGCGGGCCAACGAGAGTGCGAGCGCCTCGTCGAAGCTCGCGCCGGCGAGGACGGTTTCGGCGCCGTAGTTGCGCGTCGCCTCGACCTTGGCCATCGGGGCGTCCTGCGGCATGAACACCGTTGCCTTGATGCCGAGCTCGCGCGCAGCCCAGGCCACGGCCTGCCCGTGGTTACCTGCGCTCGCTGCCAGTACACCCGCCCCACGCTGCGACTCGTCGAGCGTCAGCAGCTTGTTGACCGCGCCGCGCACCTTGAACGAGCCTGTCCGCTGCAGGTTCTCGGCCTTCAGGCAGACGGTGCGGCCGATCCGGCGCGAAAGCGAGTCGCTTGCGTGTACCGGCGTCACCCAGGCGTGGCCCGCGATCCGCTCGCGGGCCGCCTCGATGTCAGCGAGTGTCGGACGATCCAATTCGGAACACCTGCTCGAGGATCTCACGAACCGCAGTCAGCGGGTCGAGGCGGCGCTCCTGCACGTCGTCGAGCAGCCGGCGAAGCTCGGGATCGTCCTGCACCGCCAGCTCGAGGTGGCGGCGCGCGCGTGCCGAGGCGACCTGGAAGACCTCGGCGGCAAGGTTGGCCCGGCGGCGTCTTTCGAGCGCGCCGTCGGACTCGAGCCAGGCGCGATGCTCGGCGATCTTCTCCCACAGCGTCTCGACGCCCTCGCCGCGCATCGCCTCGGTGAGCACGATCGGCGGCGTCCAGTCCTCGTGCGGCCCGAGCGCGAGCACCTGGCGCACCTCGTTCAGCATCGTCTTCGCCATCGGGTGGTCCATCTTGTTGATCGCAATCACGTCGGGGATCTCCATGATCCCGGCCTTCAGCGCCTGGATCGAGTCGCCCGAGCCAGGCATCAGCGCCAGCACGACGGTGTCCGCGATCGAGAGCACACCCACCTCGCTCTGTCCGGTGCCGACGGTCTCGAGGAAGACCACATCCTTGTGCGCGGCGTCGAGCACGAGCAGCGCCTGCAGCGTTGTCTCGGCGAGGCCGCCCAGGTGGCCGCGCGTCCCCATCGAGCGGATAAACACGTTCGGGTCGAGGAAGTGATCGCTGAGACGGATCCGGTCGCCGAGGAGCGCTCCCTGTGTGAACGGGCTCGACGGGTCGACGGAGATGACGCCGACCGTCTCGTCGCGCTCGCGGGCGAGCCGGATCAGCGACGAGATCAAGCTCGACTTGCCGACGCCCGGCGGGCCGGTGAGGCCGACCGCATGCGCGTGCCCCGTCTCCGGGTAGAGGTCGGCGACGACCGCATAGGCGAGCGGGTCGCCGTTCTCGACCAGCGTGATCGCGCGCGCGAGCGCACGATGATCGCCGCTTCGCACCCCCGCCGCGAGCGTCTCGCGCGTCCAGTCACGCCGCCCGGCCATGACGCTACGCGGCCTGCTGGCGGGCGAGCATCGTGCGCGTGGTCAAGCCGCGCGAGAGGACGAGCGCCGTCACGGATGCCGTCGCGAGGAGCCCCGCGGCGACGCCGTACGTCCAGCGCGCGCCCGCGAGGCCGGTGAGCGCCCCCGCCGAGGCCATCGAGATGCCGAGCAGCGAGTTGTGCGCGCTGATGATCAGCGTGAACGCGCGGCCCCGGAGCCGGTCGATCGTGTAGCGCTGGATGATCAGCACCATCATCGGGAACGCAAGGCCGTTGCCGAAACCGGCGAGAACCACGGCAGACGCCGCGACCCAGACGTTCGGAGCGATTCCCGCTCCGAGAATGCCCGCCGCCCAGGGCAGGAAGACGAGCGGGAAGATCGAGGTGACATCGCGGTTCTCGAGCAGGGAGCCGCTATACAGGCTGCCGACGACGAGCCCGAGGCCGCTCGCCGACCAGAGGAGGCCGTAGCCGAACGGCCCGCGGTGCAGTGCCCGCTCGGCCAGGAAGATCTCGGAGACGTTGATCAGGCCGCTGGCCAGCATCGCGAACCCGAACGCGACGACGACGGTCATCAGCGCCGTAGAGCGCCGGAAGACGGTCAACCCTTCGGCGAGGTCGCGCCAGTGTCCGCGGCTGATCGCCTGCTCGCTCTGCAATAGCCTCGCCGGGATCCGCAGCAACAGGATCGCCGAGTAGGCAAAGGTGGCGGCGTTGATCCAATAGACGACGTGCGGGCTCGACACGCTCGTCAAGATGCCGCCGAGGATCGGCCCGAGCGTGGCCGCAGCCCAGTCGGTCGCCTGCAGGAGCGCTGTGCCGTGGGCGAGCTCTCCGTCCGAGACGAGGTTCGGGACGCCGGCCAGAACCGCGGGCCGGAAGAGCGAGGTGGCGATCCCGGCCACAGCGGCGAGCGCAAGGATCCCCCCTGCGCTGGTGACGAACGGGAGCGCGACGAAAACGCCGAGCCGGACCAGGTCGGCAGTGACGACGAGGCGCTTGCGCGACAGCCGGTCGACGAGCGGCCCGGCCGTCAGACCGATCACGACGGACGGCAACAGGGTGACGATGAAGAGGGCGCTCACCCACCAGGGCGAGTTCGTCCGCGCCTTGATGTCGACGGTCAGCGCGATCGTCGCCATCCAGGTGCCGATGCCCGACCCGAGCGTCGCCAGGAACAGCAGCCGGAAACTTCCCGCGCGGCGGAGCAACCCGAGTTGGCGGTGGAGCGGCGACGGCACCCGGAGCCAGACTAGATGGTCAGGCGGGCTGCAGCACGCGGCCGAGCGCGGCCGAGAAGAAGTCGAGCTCGTCGGAAGTTCCGACGGTGACCCGGATCGCGGTCGGCGCGCCGAAGCCGGCGAGCGGCCTCACGATCACCCCTTCGCGGAGGAGGCGGTCGTAGAGCGCAACCGCGTCCGTGCGTGTGTCGGCGAACAGGAAGTTGCCCACCGACGGGGCAGGATCGAAGCCGTGCTCGCGCAGGATCGCGTCAAGCCGGACCATGCCCTCCCTGTTGACGGCTCGGCGGCTCGCGAGCTCGGCGTCGTCGCCGATGCTGGCCGCGGCGGCGAGCTGCGCGGGAGTCGTCAGATCGAATGGCCGGCGGACCTTCGCAAGCGACTGGCAGACCACCGGAGCCGAGACGGCGTACCCGACGCGAAGACCGGCGAGCCCGTAGATCTTCGAGAAGGTGCGGAGCACGACGACGCGCCGGCCGGCCCTCAGGTAGCGCTCGACCGCGTCGGGATAGTCGGGCTGGTCGATGTATTCGAAGTACGCCTGATCGACGACGGTCAGCACGTGCTCGGGAACCTGGTCGAAGTACGCGTCGAGCTCGGCGACCGTGTTGATCGTGCCCGTCGGGTTGTTCGGGTGGCAGATGTAGACGAGCTTCGTCCTGGGCGTGATCGCTGCGAGCAGCGCGTCGAGGTCGTAGCGCAGGTCGACGAGCGGCACCCGGTGCACCACGGCGCCGAGTTTCGCGGCGTAGATCACGTAGCTCGGGAAGGACGGCCAGCCGCACACGACTTCGTCGCCAGCGTCGAGGATCGCCTGGCTGAGCATGTCGATGCAGCCGTCGGCGCCTGGGCCGACGACGATCTCGGCGGCGGTGACCCCGTGCCGCTCCGCGAGCGCTTCGTGCAGTTCGAACGAGCCGCCGTCGGGGTAGCGGTTCAGGTCGCCGGCGCTCCGCTCGAGCACCTCGCGGGCGGCCGGGAACGGCCCGAATGGGCCTTCGTTCGATGCGAGCTTGACGATCCGGTCGAGCCCGAACTCGCGCTGACACTCCTCGATCGGCTTCCCCGGCTGGTACGGGGTCAGCGAAGCCACGCTCGGGCGGAAGAACGAATCAGCAATGTCGAAAGAGCCCGTTGCCACAGCGTGAGAGTACCGGCGTCAGGCTGCTGCGCAGTCCGGACACGTCCTCAACGCTCACGGAACTCACGAACCACGTTCGAACCACGTTCGAACGCGGTTCGAGGGTCTACGGCTTGCGGCTCAGAGCTCGGCCGGCGGATCGAGCGTTGCGGCTCCGCCGGAGCTCGATGGCCGCGGGCGGCGCGGCTCGCGCACGCCGATGTCGGGCGGCGGCTCGCCCCAGCTCCGGTCATCGAGGCGCGGGCCACGGCCGAACAGAGCTGTGACGATTCTGCGAAAAATGTTCGGACGAGTTGCGTGTCGGCGCACGGAGGAAGCTTACGTGCGTACGCTGCGGTGATGCCGGAACTGGGGCTGTTCCCGCTGCCGATCGTGCTGCTCCCGACCGAGCGGGTTCCGCTGCACATCTTCGAGCCGCGCTACCGCGAGCTGATCAACGAGTGCCTCGAAACCGGCGGTGAGTTCGGGTTACTGCTCGCGACCGACGACGGCGCCGTGCACGAGATCGGGACGCGCGCCACGGTCGAGGAGGTGCTCGAGCAGCTCGACGACGGCCGTCTGAACATCATCGTCGAGGGCCGCGGCCGCTTCAGGCTGCTCGAGCTGACGAGCGGCCGGTCATTCACGACCGGCATCGTCGAGGACGTGATCGACGACGAGGACGAGCCTCACCTGCACACCGACCTGACGCGGGCCGTCGACGCGTTCGCCGCGCTCGTGGCCGAGACGGAGAGCCAGGTCGAAGTGCCAGAGGCCGACTCCCCGCTCCTCGACTTCGAGCTGGCCGCGCGCGTCGACTTCGCGCCCGACGCGAAGCAGGAGTTGCTCGCCTCGACATCGCCACGCGAACGCCTCGGACGGCTCACAGAGCTGCTCGAGATCGCGCTCGAAGCGGTTCGGCTCGAGAAGACGCTACGAGACCGCGCCGGCTCGAACGGCAAAGTGACGCCGCTCGACCTCGACACCGACGCCTAGCTAGACGACGACGCCCGCACCGCCCCGCCGTGCATCACCGGCGGCTGCGAGTGTGCCGTCCGCGCACACCTCGACTGCGTTCGTGCCGCCGAAGTAGAGGTTCCGCCGTCGCCAACGGACGACGTCGTAGCCCATCGCCGCAAGACGGTCGAGCTCAGCCGGATCGAAGCCGCCCTCACAGTGCACATGCGGCTCTTCGATGTGGATCCGCGGCGCATCGATCGCAGCCTCGACCCCCATACCGTGCCCGACGACATTCGCGATCACCTGCATGATCGCGCCGCGCAGCCGGATCGAGCCCGCGCTGCCGACGACGAGCCGCGGCCCCTCACTGCCGACCACGATCGTCGGCGACATCATGCTCGTCAGGCGGCGTCCCGGCTCCATCGGCCCCGAGCCGACGAGGTCGTACTCGCCGAGCATGTTGTTCAGCTGGATGCCGGTGCCGGGCACAATCACGCCCGAGCCGGAGCCGGTCGACGACGAGAGCGACGCGGCGTTACCCTCGGCGTCGACGACCGACACGTGCGTCGTCCCGCCGTGCGGCGCGTGCTCGACCGCTCCGGGAAGCGACTGCAGGATGCGTGCCACTCCGGCCGCCACCGAGTCGTCGTGGAGCAATTGCTCGGCGAGGCCGCCCGCATAGAGGTCGTCGGCGAAGCTGCCGCCGCGGGCGCGCGTCTGCTCGCGCATCACCTCGGTCAGAGAGGCAAGAGCCTCGGCGGTCCCCGGGCCGCCGCGCGCTATCCGGTCGAGCAGCGCCAGGCCGTACGCGATCAGGACACCGCCGGAGGACGGCGGAGGATTAGAGATCACCTCATGCCCGAGATAGCGGGCACGCACCGGCTCGCGCCACACGACCTCGTAAGCCTCGAGGTCGGCGATGGTGAGCGTCCCTCCTCCCGCCTCGACGGTCGCGGCGATTGCAGCTGCAAGCTCGCCGCGGTAGATGGCGGCCGAGCCGCCGGCGGCGATCGCGCGAAGCGTCTCGCCGAGGTCGGGCAGCGTGAGCGTGTCGCCCGGCTGCAGCCGGGCACCGTCAGCGCGGCTGTAGAGGCGCCGGCCCTCCGGCGTGTGGCGGATGATCAGGTCGAGAATCGCGTGCAGATGGGCCTGCGGCCGGGTCAACCCGACGCCGTCGCGTGCGAGCTCGATCGCCGGCTGGAGCAACTCCGCCCACGGCAGCCGGCCATACGCCTCATGCACCGCAGCCAGGCCGGCCGTCGCGCCCGGGACCGCGCATGACGCGCCGCCGATCCGGAAGATCTGCGTCGCTTCGCCGTCGCCGCCGAAGGCGATGTCGATCGCCTCCATCGCCCCACCCTCGGGCTCGTCGCGCCCGCGGCCCGGTGTCGCGACGAAGAAGTCCGCGAGCCGCGCCGGCCGCCCGTCGGCGGGGCGGACGAGCGCAAAGCCACCGGCACCGGGGCCGGTGAGCGGGCTCTCCGTCACCCAGGCCGCGAACGCGGCCGCGACGCAGGCGTCGACCGCGTTTCCGCCCTCCGCGAGCACGCGGGCACCCGCGTCGGCAGTGAGCCGATGGCCGGCGGCGACAGCACCTCTCATAGACGTATCTTCGCGGTTCGCCGCCGCGGGCGCGTTCAGCCGCGCAGGAAGGACGGCGGCTCGAGCGAATCGCCGCTCGACCCGGACCCCGCAGTGACGAACGTGCTGCGGCGTCCGGACGAGCGCCCGCCGATGCCGGTCGCGACCACGGTGATCCACATCTGCCCCTCGAGGCGGTCGTCGATCGTCGCGCCGAAGATGATGTTCGTGTCGTCGGTCGCGGCCTCGCGTACGGCCTCGGCGGCCTCGTTGACCTCGTACAGCGTCAGGTCGTCGCCGCCTGCGATCGAAAGCAGGATCCCGCGAGCACCCGTGATCTCGGTCTCGATCAGCGGGCTGCGGAGCGCGCGCTCGGCGGCTTCCTTCGCACGGTTCTCGCCGGTCGCGTAGCCGATGCCCATCAGCGCCGAGCCGGAGTCCTTCATCACGGTGCGCACGTCGGCGAAGTCGAGATTGATCAAACCGGGGTTGGTGATCAGGTCGCAGATCCCCTGGACACCGTGCCGCAGCACGTCGTCGGCGATCCGGAACGCGTCGAGCATCGAGGTGGACTTGTCGAGCACCTCGAGCAGCCGGTCGTTCGGGATCACGATCAGGGTGTCGCATGCCTCGCGCATCGCGGCCACGCCGGCCTCGGCCTGCTTCGAGCGCCGCGAGCCTTCGAACTTGAACGGCGTCGTGACGATCCCGACGGTCAGCGCGCCGAGGTCACGGGCGATCTTGGCGACGATCGGAGCCGCGCCGGAGCCGGTGCCCCCACCCTCGCCGGCGGTGACGAAAACCATGTCGGAGCCACGCAGGGCGCGCTTGATCGCGTCGTAGCCCTCCTCGGCGGCCTTGCGGCCGATCTCCGGGTCGGCACCGGAGCCGAGCCCTTCCGTGAGCTCGCTGCCGATGTGGATCTTCGTCGACGCGTCGCTCATCTGCAGCTGCTGGATGTCGGTGTTGACCGCGACGAACTCGACCTGGGTGATCCCCGCGTCGATCATGCGGTCGACCGCGTTCAGGCCGGCACCGCCGACGCCGACGACGCGAAGCACGGCCAGGTACGAAGCGCTGTCGCGGGCGCGCTCGAGGCGCGCCGGCTGGTCGGGAAGCGGGTCGAGCCAGCGGGTGACCGGCTGCTCGAGCGGCTCTTCGGGCGGCGCGGGCTCGGCGGCGGGCGCGACGGCGCGGATCGGCGTCGGCGCGGGCGGCTCGTCGACCGCAACCGGCTCGGTCGGGAGCTGCTGCTGCCCCTCGTTCTTCGGCTTTCTTTTGCCGCCCTGCTTCTGCGCCGCCTCGGTGGCGCGGAAGAGCTCGGCCAACGGGCCTTCACGCATGCTGGCGCGATTTCTGGCCACTGAGCACCTCCTTCGCGAGATCGCGATACATGTTCGCGGCCTCACCGGACGGCTCGTAGGCGAGCACGGACGAACCTTTGACGGGCGCCTCGGCAAATCTGATCGTCTTGCGGATCCTCGTGTTGTAGACGAGCTTCCCGAAGTTCTCGCGCAGGATCTCGTCGGCCTCCCGCGAGTGGGTGACTCGGCGGTCGTACATCGTCGGGAGGATCCCGATGATCTCGACGCGCGGATTCAGGTTCTCGCGCACCATCGAAAGCGTGTTCTCGAGCTGCACGAGACCGCGCAGCGAAAGGTATTCGGTCTGGACCGGCACCACCACTCCGGTTGCCGCGACGAACGCGTTGATCGTCAACAGGCCGAGTGACGGCGGTGTGTCGACCAGGATGTAGTCGTAGTTGTCCCGGACCGGGGCGAGCGCCTTCTCGAGAGCGCGCTCCCGTCCGATCTGACTCGCAAGTGCCATGTCTGCTCCGGCCAGGTCGATCGAGGACACCGCGATCTCGACCTCGCGCTGTTCGATCACCTCCTCGATCGGCAGGCGGTGGACGAGCACGTCGAACATCGACTTCTGGATCGTGTCCGGATTCAGCCCTTGCGACATCGTCAGGTTGCCCTGCGGGTCGAGATCGACGAGCAGCACCTTGAACCCTTGCTCCGCGAACGCGACGCCCAGGTTCAGGGTCGTCGTCGTCTTCGCAACGCCGCCCTTCTGGTTCGCGAGCACGATCACCTGCGGCTCGGCAGGCGAACGCACGCTCGCAGGGCGAACGTTAGAACGCGGAAGGAGGCGCGCGAGACCCATGTCCAGGCCAGTTCTGGTTGCTCTAGCGCATTCCTCCCGCCCCCTCCCGAAGTTTCGCGACTGCGGCGACGGCACGCCTGTCACCCTCGACGCGGGCCCACGCCTCGGCCTCGGGGACGAGCGCCCGCAACTCGGCCAGCAGCTCGCCGGACCGCCCACGTCCGTCGGTGGTCAGCGCCTCGATTCGCCTCAGCCGTTCGAGCAACCTTCCCGCGTCGTCCATCCCTCCACGCTACGGCCAGACCTGTGACGTGTCTGTGCCGACTCTGCGAAAGAAGCGCGACGGCTCAGGCGACGCGCAGCACGCTCGACGGCCGCGGGCGCAGGCCGATCAGCGTGTCGTCGACCGCAGCCACCAGCTCGGCGCGCGAGCCGTGCAGCAAGGCCTCGACGAGCACGCGGCGCACCGCGTCGCGGGCAGTTCGGTCGAGCCGCTCGGCGCGGAGGCTCTCGAGCACCTCGCCGCGCTCGGCACCCTTCTCGGCGAGCAGGATCGCGGCGCGAAGCGATGCGGCCCAGGCGCCGCCCTCGCCGCCGAGCAGGCAGGCGAGCGCCTCGCGCACCTGCGCGGAGCGGAACGGCTCCTCGGAGAAGAGCGACAACTCCCAACGGTCGAGCGACTCGCCGAGCTCGCGATCCTCGTCGGCCAGCGGCAGCCGCTCACGTAGCTCGGCCGCCAGGCGGGCTCGCACCGCGTCGAGCCTTGTCGGTTCGCCTCGTGGTTCGGTGGCGGCGATCGGCAGCAGCGGCGACACGCGCAGGGGGCGGAAGTCGAGTCGCTCGAAGACCACAGGTCCGGCGGCGACCGCGCCGGCCGTCGCGAGCCTCAAAGCCGTGACCGCATCTGCCAGCTCGGCGGCCGCATCGGGCGGCTCGACCTCGTCGGGCTCGAGCTCGCGTCGCAGCTCGAGCACGAGCAGGCGGTCGGTGTCACGACCAAACTCGGGCGGCATCAAGCCCTGCGCCTCGGGCCAGAGCTGCGAGATCTCTCCCTGCACGATCCGCCGCAGCGTGATCCCACCGCCGAGGTCGGTGTCGTTCGCGGCCGAGAGGCCGACCACCGGGGCAAGCGCGACGTAGGTCCTCGCACTGCCGAAGAGCGTCTGCTCCAGATCCTGATAGGCCGAGTCGAACGCCTCGTCGTTCCAGTCGAAGCCTCCACAGCGCTCGGCCGTCCACGTCAGCATCGGGACGAGGATCGAGCGGTAGAGGGCGTCGTCACCGGTCTCGGCGAGTCCTGCGTGGGCGCGCGCGAAGATCGCCGCTGCCGGCTCGAGCTTCAGGTCGTCGATCGCATTCCGCGCGTCGGGGAGCCGCCGCAGCGTCGGCGACTGCTCTTCGACGAAGCCGCGGACGAGCGGCCGGTACTCGTAGAGCGAGGGGCCGGAACGCGTCGTGTGCTCCTCGAACGCGAACGGCACCTGGGCTCCCCGCTCGGCCGCGAACGCAGCCAGGCAGAAGCCGCGAAGCGACTCGTACAGGTGCGGTGCCCGAAGGTGAGCCACACACGTGAGTTACGCGCCGCGCGGGTCGGTTCCTCTCTGACAGTAAGGACACCAGTACGTCATCCGGTTGTCATCTCCCTGCCCGTGGGACCGGATCGGCGTGCGGCAACGCGGGCACGGACGGCCGACGCGGCGATACACCTGGCGTCCCGCCGCGCGGCCGCCGTCGACCGACGCGCGCATCAGCTCCGCGGCGGTCTCGAGCGCCACACTCCGCTCGTCCTCGCCCACGTCGGCGAGCCGCCGCCAGGGCGAGAGACGGGTCGCCCAGAGCACCTCCGCGAGCCACATGTTCCCGATGCCTGCAACGACCTGCTGATCGAGCAGCGACTCGCCGAACCAGCGCGTGGCGTCGGCCGCTCGCAGTCGGGCGAGCATCGCGTCGATCCGCGGCGGCCGTTCGAGGATGTCCGGCCCGAGCCTCGCCAGCGCGCGGGTATGCAGCTCGAGCACCGGCCCGTTCCAGAGCACGCCCTCGGCGCGCTCACCGCGCAGTACGAGCCACGGCGTGCCGCGCGCCGCCTGCCCGCGCGGCCGACCGCCCAACGCCCGGACATCCGCAGGTGCGAGCGAACCACCACGCCGCCCTCGAACCGCAGGACGAGGTTCTTGCCATGCGCCGTCACCGACTCGAGCAGCCGGCCGTCGATCCGCTCGGCGACGCGCTCGACCTGGGCGCGCGGATGCGGCGAGCTCGCCTCGATCCGCTCGCCGACCAGAACCTGGAGCCGGGCCGCGGCTCGATGCACGGTGTCGCCCTCGGGCACGTCGACCCCCACGGTAACGGCAGACTTGGGCTATGAGCAGCGCACGAGCGGCTGGAGCGGGCGCGGTGGCGGCGCTCGCGTGGGCGGCGCTCGAGCCGATCGACAAGCGGGTGTTCCGGGTCGACTACTCGGACGTCGCGCTACTCGGCAAGCTGACGACCCGCTCGCGCTGGTGGCCCGTCGCGGGCCTCGCGCTGCACGCCGCGAACGGAGCGGCATTCGGAGTTGCCTTCGACGCGCTTCGACGCCGGACCGGCGCCCGGCCGAGGCGGTTCGCGCTCGCCCTCGCGCTGGCCGAGAACTTCGCGACCTTCCCACTCGCATCCCAGCTCGAGCGCTGGCATCCGGCAGCCGGCGAGCCCGGCGTTGCTCCGTTCTGGAACGTCCGCGGGCTCGCCCAGGCGACGGCCAGGCACGCCCTCTTCGGCGCGGTGCTCGGCCGGCTCGCGCGATGAGCGCGCTACCGGCGAACAAGGTCGTGCTGGCGCCGCTCGCGGGCGGAGCCTCAACGCCGCAATTGGCAGCCGCCGTCGCAGCGGCGGGCGGGCTGCCGTTCCTCGGCGCGGGCTATCTCACGCCCGTCGAACTCCACGAGCACCTCGACGTGCTGCGCGTCCTGACGGACGCTCCGTTCGGCGTCAACCTGTTCGTGCTGAGCGAGCAGGCTGTCGACGATCGTGCGATCGGCGAGTACGCAGCCGAGCTGCAACCGGAAGCCGCGCGGCGCGGCGTGGCGCTCGGTGAGCCTCGCTTCGACGACGACGCCTTCGAGGCGAAGCTCGACCGCGCGCTCGGCGCACGAGCTGCGGTGGTCTCGTTCACCTTCGGCTGTCCTGACTCGGCGGCCCTCGAACGCGTGCGCGCGGCGGGCGCGGAGTCGTGGCTCACGGTGACCAACGTCGCCGAGGCCCGAGCGGCCCGAGCAGCCGGTGCGGACGCGTTGATCGTCCAGGGCGCCGAGGCGGGCGGCCATCGAGGCACCTGGGACGACTCGGACGACGGAGACCGGCCACTCCTCGAATTGCTACGCGAGCTCGCGGCCGCAGTCGACCTGCCGCTGATCGCATCGGGCGGGATCGCCGACCGTGACGGCGCTCGCGCCGCGATCGCTGCCGGCGCTGCTGCAGTGCAAGTGGGTACGGCGTTCCTGCTCTGCCCCGAGGCAGGCACGAGCGAGCCTCATCGGCGTGCGATCACCGCCGGTGGAGAGACCGCCGTCACGCGCGCGTTCACCGGTCGTCGCGCGCGCGGGCTCGTGAACGCGTTCATGCGCGAGCATCCGGACGCGCCGTCGGCGTACCCGCAGATCCACTACCTAACCGCTCCGCTGCGCGCCGCGGCGCGTGCTGCCGGCGATACAGACGGGTTCAACCTGTGGGCGGGCACGAACGCAGCACTCGCGCGCGCAGAACCGGCCGCCGCTGTCGTCGCGCGGCTAAGCCCGTAGAACGGCGCGCCGTGGGCCGGCCAGGAAACCCGCCTCGACGAGCAATTCGAGCGCTTCCGTCTCGACGACGGGCTCACCGTCAAAACGTTCGACCGCGAGCCTGCGGCCGCGACCGGCTTTGACGTGCCGCGCGAGAGCGGACAGTGCGGGACGCAGCCACTCGGCTTCCGGGTCGCGCAACGGCACGAGCGAGCGCCCACCGCGCTCGACGTAGAGCACGGGCTCGCCGCCGAGCGAGACGACATATGCGCCCGCGACCCTTGCGGCGCGGGCACCCGCGCGGCGCGGCCACGGCAGCCCCGCACCGTAGGGCTGCGCAGGATCGGCCGCGGCAAGGACGAGTGCCTCGGCATCCAGCGGGCGGTCGCGCAACTCGCG
Organism: uncultured Actinomycetes bacterium; assembly: GCA_963847845.1. Taxonomy (GTDB): domain Bacteria; phylum Actinomycetota; class Thermoleophilia; order Gaiellales; family Gaiellaceae; genus PALSA-600. The sequence continues at coordinate 513,037 of CAWKBI010000001.1, read as the reverse complement.
AAGCCGCTCGACTGCGCCGCCGAGCGCGAACTGAGCACCGCCGAGCCCTTCGGCGAAGTAGCCACGACGGCAGAGCCCGAGCGTCTCGAGTGCGCGCAACTCTGCATAGACCGCGCCGTACCCGCCGGGAATCCCCTCGGCGCGGACTGCGTCGCGCGTGACGATGCCCTGACGCTCGAGCAGCAGCTCGGCGAGCGCGCGCCGGTCGGGAGCACCGGCGAACAGCCGCTCGGTCGGCGACCAGCGGCCGGCGGTCGCGGTCGCACCCTGTGACCTGCGCCGCGAGAACCGGCGTGGGCGGCGCTCGCCCTGCGGTTGTCCGAACCGACGCGTCGCGCGGAGCGGCGTCCACGCATCGTTCGTCACCTCGCCGGCCCAGACGAGATCCCAGAGCGCCGGGAGAACGATCGACTCCTCGAGCGCGGTCTCCTCGAGCAGATCGAGCCAGAAGAGCGCTCCACGCTCGAGCGCGCCACGGACGACATCGTGCTCGGCACCCTCCGGGGCGACCGCATGCGGCACCTGCCCGAGCGCCGCGGCGTCCTCGCGGAAGTAGACCGCAACGCGATCAGGCCCGGCGCCGACCCAGACGACCTCCCCGCTCGCAGTCAGCGCGTCGAGGTGCTCGGGCCGGTAGTCGGGCACGCGCCGCGGCAGCACCTCGGACTCCCAGAGTGAGACGGGAAGTGGCAGCGCCTGCAGCGGCACGAGCGCCTCGCGCAACGTCGCGCGGCGGTCGATCCCATGCCATCCGGGCAAGAACCGCGCGAGCGCTTCCTGGTCGACCGGCTCGACCTCGCGGCGCAGCGCCGCGAGCGACGCGCGCCGCAACCTGCGCAGCACATCTGGGTCGCACCATTCGCGTTCGCTCCCGCCGGGACGAAGCTCGCCGCGCACAAGCAGCTCGTCGCGTTCGAGCATGCCCAGAAGCTCGCCGACGTCGCGCCCGAAGCGCGTGTTGGCTTCCGCCGTCGTGAACGGCCCGCGTCCCTTGGCGAAGCGGAGGACCAGCTGGCGCAGCGAATCGGGGCCGCCTTCGAGAAAAGCATCGGGAAGCCCGGAGGGAGGCATCGCACCGAGCGCGTCGCGGTAGCGGCCCGCGTCTTCGGCGGCGATCAGGCGCTCCTCCCCGGCGATCCGCACCAGCACCGCGCGACGCTCAGCAAGCAACGCCGCCGCGAGCTCGGGGTCATATTCGGCCGCGCTCAGATCGCCCCGAATCCGTAGCCGATCATGCAGCTGATCGGGCGACGTCGGAGTGCCGCGCAGCTGACGCTCGACCTCGTCGACGGCGTCGGCGTCGAGCAGATCGCGCAGCTCCTCCTGGCCAAGCAGCTCGCGCAGCAAGTCGCGGTCGAGCGACAGCGCCTGGGCACGCCGCTCGGCGGGCGGCGTGTCGTCCTCGTACATGTACGTCGCGATGTAGTCGAAGAGCAGCGAAGCGGAATACGGCGACGCGCTCTGCGTCTCGACCTCGACCAGGTCGATGTTGCGGGTCTTGAGTCCCTGCAGCAGGCTGCGGAGAGCCGGCAGGTCGAAGACATCCTGCAGGCACTCGCGATAGGTCTCGAGGATGATCGGGAAGCTGCCGTACTTGCGCGCGACCTGAAGCAGCGACTGTGCCTTCAGCCGTTGCTGCCAGAGCGGTGTGCGCTCGCCGGGGCGGCGCCGAGGGATCAGCAACGCGCGCCCTGCGTTCTCACGGAAGCGCGAGCCGAAGAGCGCCGTCTCGCCCACCTCGGCGACGACAAGATCCTCCACTTCACCGGGATCGACCAGCAAGTCCTCGACCGGCGGCGGCAGGTCGGCCTCCGGGAAGTGCAGCGCGATGCCGTCGTCCGACCAGATCGACTGCGCCTCGATCCCGTGTGCCTCGCGCAGCCGCGCCGTGATCGCCATTGCCCAGGGCGCGTGCACACGACTGCCGAACGGCGAGAGGATGCAGACGCGCCAGTCGCCGATCTCGTCGCGGAACCGCTCGACGACGATCGTCCGGTCGGACGGGACGGCGCCGGTCGCGTCCTGCTGCTCGCGCAGGAACGTGAGCAGGTTCTTGGCTGCGCGCTCGTCGAGGTGGTACTCGCCGCGCAGGCGCTTGCCCGCCGTCGCGTCGGAGAGCGCAGACAGCTCGCGTGACGCCGCGCCGATCTTCTGGCCGAGCTCGTACGGACGGCCGATCCCCTCGCCCTTCCAGAACGGCACCGCCCCCGGCACGCCGGGCGCCGGTGACACGAGCACGCGGTCACGAGTGATCTCCTCGATCCGCCACGACGAGGCGCCGAGCAAGAACGTCTGCCCGGCGCGGGCCTCGTAGACCATCTCCTCGTCCAGCTCGCCGACGCGGCCACCGCCGTCGACCAGGAAGACACCGAACAAGCCGCGGTCGGGAATCGTCCCCGCGTTCGTGACCGCGAGCTTCCGCACGCCGTCGCGAGCGCGCACCAGCCCGCCGGTGCGATCCCAGACGATGCGCGGGCGGAGCTCGGCGAACTCGTCCGAGGGGTAGCGGCCCGCCAGCATGTCGAGCACGTTCTCGAGTTGCGCGCGCGAGAGATCGCGGAACGGATACGCGCGCTTGATCAGCGCGTGCAGATCGTCGACGCTCAACTCCTCGTCGACAGTGATCGCGACTATCTGCTGCGCCAGCACGTCGAGTGGGTTGCGCGGGATGACGGTCTCTTCGATCTCACCTTCCCGCATCGCACGAGCGACGACCGCCGACTCGAGCAGGTCGGCGCGGAACTTCGGGAAGATGCGCCCCTTCGAGACGGCGCCGAGCTCGTGCCCTGCGCGGCCGATGCGCTGCAGTCCCCGCGCGACCGACTTGGGCGACTCGACCTGGATCACGAGGTCGACCGCACCCATGTCGATCCCCAGCTCGAGGCTCGAGGTCGCGACGAGGCACGGGATGCGACCAGCTTTCAGATCCTCCTCGACGAGCTGACGCTGCTCGCGGGCGAGCGAGCCGTGGTGCGCGCGCGCGATCTCGTCCTCGGCCAGCTCGTTCAGCCGCAGCGCGAGCCGTTCGGCGAGGCGGCGGTTGTTGACGAAGACGATCGTCGATCGGTGCTCGCGCACGAGCTTCAGGATCTCGGGATAGATCGAAGGCCAGATCGAACGGGAGTTGCGCTCGGTGCCGATGTCCATCTCCTGGCCGTCGGCGGGCACAGGGTGGGTGAGCGTGCCGGTCGAGTCGAGCTCGCGGAGATCGTCCACCGGGATCACGACCTCCAGGTCGAGCTCCTTGCGCGTGCCGGCATCGATGAGCGTGATCGGCCGGCCGCCGGAGACGAAGCGGCCGATCTCCTCGAGCGGCCGCTGGGTCGCGGAGAGCCCGATCCTCTGAATGGGCCGTTCGGCCAGCGCGTCGAGTCGCTCGACGCTGATCGAGAGGTGCGAGCCGCGTTTCGTGCCGGCGATCGCATGCACCTCGTCGAGAATCAGCGTTTCGACGGAGCGGAGCGTGTCGCGCGCCTGCGAGGTGAGCATCAGGTAGAGCGACTCGGGTGTCGTGATCAGGATGTCCGGCGGCTCGCGGAGCAACTCGCGCCGTTCCTTCTGCGGCGTGTCGCCCGTGCGCACAGCGACCCGCACCTTCGAGTCGAGACCGGCGAGCGGGCCGCGCAAGTTTCGCTCGATGTCGTAGTTGAGCGCCTTCAGCGGTGACACGTAGAGCACGCGGAGGCCGGCGCCCGGCTCCCGGCCGAGCCGGTCGAGCGCATAGAGGAAGGCCGTCAGGGTCTTGCCCGACCCGGTAGGCGCCTGGATCAGGACGTGGTCGCCGGACGCGATCGCCGGCCAGCCGAGCACCTGCGGCGGTGTCGCCGCATCGAACGCCTGCTCGAACCAGGTCCGCGTCGCAGGCGAGAAGGCAGCGAGCGGATCCATCGAATTGAGATTAGCTTCCCAGCTCTTTCACAGGCAGGATCGCGGTGGGAGTGCATAAATAGAGCCGTGACCTACTCGATCGTCGCGCGTGACCCGGCAACCGGCGAGGTCGGGGTCGGGGTGCAGTCGCAGGCGTTCAATACCGGCGCCGCTGTTCCGTGGGCTCGTCCGGGTGTCGGTGCGGTCGCGACACAGTCGTTCACCGACCGTAGGTACGGCTGGCGCGGGCTCGAGCTGATGGCCGAGGGTCTATCCCCCGACGCCGCGCTCGCGCAGCTGCGCTCCGACGACGAGCTGATCGAGCTTCGCCAGGTCGGCATGCTCGCGGCGGACGGCCGGAGCGCGCAGTGGACAGGCTCCGACTGCGTCGCGGACGCGGGCAGCTCACGCGGTGAAGACTGGATCGCGCAGGCGAACATGGTCGCCTCGCCGCGTGTCTGGGAAGCGCTGGGCGAAACGCTCGCCGCCACCTCCGGCTCGCTGGCCGAGCGGCTGATGAGCGCGCTCGAGGCCGCCGAAGCCGAAGGCGGCGACTGGCGCGGCCGTGGCGGCGCGGCGGTACTCGTCGTGCCGGGCGAGGGCGAGCCGTGGGAGCGTGTCGTCGACCTGCGGGTCGAGGCCGGTGAGGGCTCGCTCGTCGAGCTGCGCCGCCTGCTGACGCTCGCTCTCGGCTACCGCGCCGCGAGCCGGGCCGAAGCAGGGCGCGCCGCCGTCGGCGTTAGCCACGGGCTCCCTGCGGCGCACGTGCAGCAGCTCGCGATCCAGGACGCGCTCGCGCTCGGCGACCTCGAGGAGGCGAAGCGGCTCTACGCCGCGCTGATCGCAGAGCAGCCTCGCTGGCGTGACGCCATCCGCTCTGTGTCGACGCTCCCGGATTTCCAGGGCTTCCGGGCCTTGCTTGACGAATAGAATCTTTCTTGTACATGCCGAAGGCGCTCTACTTCACCGACGATCCGGCCGCCTGCGCGCTGCTCGGCTCGGATCCGTTCGCAATGCTCATCGGCTTCGCGATCGACCAACAGGTGACGGTGCAGAAGGCGTTCGCCGGCCCGTTCGTCCTGAAGGAGCGCGTCGGCACGCTCGATCCGAAGCGGCTCGCGAAGCTCGATCTGACCGAGGCATTCGCGACGAAGCCGGCGATTCATCGCTTCCCCGGCGCGATGGCAGCCCGTGTCCGCGAGCTGGCGGCGGTCGTCGCCGAGGATTATGGCGGCGACGCGAGCCGGATCTGGAGCGAGGCGACCGACACCGCCGACCTGAAGAAGCGGATCGGGGCGCTGCCGGGGTTCGGCGAGATGAAGATCAAGGCCCTCGGCTCGCTGCTCGCGAAGCAGTACGGCGTCGCGGCGGCGGCGGGTCTCGCGCCGACCCACACAACGCTCGGGGACGTCACCTCGCCTGCGGAGCTCGAGGCGTACCAGGAAGCGAAGCGGGCGTACAAAGCAAAGCTGCGTGCCGGAAAGCCCTGAGCAGTTCTGGGAGCGGACGCGGGGTTCGCTCCGCATGCCGCCGGTCGAGGAATGGGACACGTGGCCGTTCGACGGTGCCCTCACTCCGCGCAAGCTCGCACCGCCGGTCGACGCCGAGGAGCCGCGGCGCGGAGCGGGTGGTGTCGATTGCTGGCGCTGCAGCCACGGCGACGACGCTGCGCTGTGGTCGAACGAGCACTGGTGCGTCACGCCGCTCGGGCATCCGAGCGGCCTGCCGGCGGTCGTGATCCTCGAGACGCGCGACCACTACGACTTCCAGGATCTACCGGATGCGCTGCAGGCGGAGCTCGGCCCGTTGCTCGTCAAGGTGCAGCGCGCCGTGTACGCGATCGGCGACATCGGGAACGTGCACGTCTGTCGCTGGGGCGACGGGAGCGAGCACTTCCATCTGTGGTTCATGGCGCGCCCGGCGAGGATCTCGCAACTGATCGGCTCGTTCGCAGCGATCTGGGACGACGTCCTGCCACCGCTACCGGACGACCTGTGGCGAGCGAATCTCGAAATCGTGCGCCGCGAGCTGGCCAGGTAGCCCTAGCCAGCCGGGCCACGTCCGGCCGGAACACGACTGGTGGCAGCCACCGTCACGGAAGTGCCACAGAACTGTGCCAATTTTGTGAATTCTCGCTTTGGCTCGTTCGGCACGTCCGGGCGAGGAAGGTGTGTCGCGCCGCTGCTCGCTAGCGTGGGTCGGGCCGGTCGATGCTCCAGTGGCGCGCGACCGTCGCGTACCAGCCCCGCTCGTCGCGGGGGTTCAGGGAGAAGTACGTGACCGAGCGCTGGCCGAGTTCATGGTCGCCGTAGAGGATCTGGATGCCGAACGGCGAGCGCGCCCTGATCGACTCACTGACCGGCCCGAACGCAGGGTCGCTCGTGTCGCGGATCGCTCCCTGCCAGAAGCCGGCTTCGCCGTTTGCGATGTACAGGTCGCGCGTCAGCCGCCGGAAGTCCGCCAGCGGCGCATGGCTCTCGGCGCCGCGGCGAAGGTCGGTGTCGACATACCAACCGTGCAACACGGCGACGCCGCTGCCGACATTCCGCACCGCGATCGCGAGGTACACGACCTCCGCGGTCGCCTCCAGCGCTGCCTGGTTGCCGGGGATCACGAACCACTTGCCGTCCATGAAGCCGACCTTCTCCGGAGGATCCTCCGGGCGCGTCGGCGCCAGTAGCGGGCGTAGGCCGGCGAGCAGCGACCGCTCGGCGGCGCGCGCCGCGCGGTTCGCCGAGCGCACCGAGGCGAACGTCGCCAGCGCCAGCGCCAGGGTCGCTGCCGCGGTCGCGATCGACGAGACCACGACCCAGTCGGTGGCGAGGATCACCGCAACGCTTTCAGCGCCGGCCCGAGTCGCTGCTCGGCGTGCAGCACTGGCTCGAACAGGTCTCCGTGCTCGGCGACTCGCTCGAGCGCGACCGCCATCGGGAACTGCTCGGGACGCACGCCCTCCGTTAGCTCCTCCCAGCGGAGCGGCGTCGACACGGGAGCCCCGGGCTTCGGCCGCACCGAGTACACCGAGGCGATCGTCTTGCCGTGGCCGTTCTGGCGATGGTCGACCAGCACCCCGGACCGCTTCTTCTTCAGCCACTCGGTCGTGACCTCGCCGGGATGGTCGGCCTCGAGTTGCCGCGAGAGCAGCTCCGCGAACTCGTAGGTGTCCTCGAACGTCGCGCGGCGCTCGATCGGAACGACGACATGGATGCCGTCGGAGCCGCTCGTCTTGACGTACGACACGAGCCCGAGCGCATCGAGCGCCGCGTGCACGTAGTGCGCGACTCGGATGCAGAGCGCGAACGCGCCGTCCTCCTCCGGGGGGTCGAGATCGAACAGCACGAAGTCCGGCCGGTCCGGCTTGTCGACTCGCGAGTACCAGGCGTTCATGTCGATGCAGTGCATCTGCACCATCCAGAGCAGCGCCTCACGCGAGTTGACGAGCGGGAAGTCGACGAGCCGCGACTCCCCCTTGCCCCCACGCGGCCACGTGCGGAACTCGCGTGTCTCAATCCACGACGGAATCCCTTTCGGCGCCTGCTTCTGGAAGAACGCACCGCCTGGCAGCCCCTCGCGCCAGCGCTTCATCGTGAACGGACGGTCGCCAGATGCGGAACGATCACGTCGGCGACGCGGCCGTAGTAGTCGAACAGGTCGCCCTTCGTGATCCCGTCGTCCGGGAACAGAACGCGATCCGCGCTCGACAGCTTCACCTCGTGCTGCGTCACCAGACGTCCATTGTCGGAAATCGCGGGTCGGCCGTGACGCAGGAACGTGCAAAGAGGGCCGCGCCGACGTCGCCGGTGAAAAGGCTGTACCGGCCGCGGCCGTCACCTCGCGTTCGGCGTCGACCTGGCCGATCGCGTGCATCGCGAACTGCCGCGCCCGGTCGAGCCAGAGCTCGTCGCCGGTGCGGCGTGCAGCACGCAGGAACGCGTAGCCGTTACCGGCGGTGCCGTGGCAGAGGCCCGGCACCCTTGCGCGACCGGCCCTGCCCGCCAGGTCAGCTCGGCCGCCGGCGAGCAGCGAGCTCGTGCGTCGCATCAGGTCGCCGAGCGTCGCCACGATGCCCGCCGCGCCGTGGCACCACTGCACCCGGATCTGTCAGGACGCCCGCTCGGCGACCGGCGGCCAGTTGACGAGCCCGCCCTCGACGGTCGCGTAGCGGCGGAGTATCGGCTCGAGCCGTTCGCGCAGCTCGTCGCCGGAGAGCGAACCGCGCAGCGCATGGACGTTGCCGGCGAAGCCGTGCGCCGGGCCGAGGTACGCGGCTGCCTCTCCCGCCGAGTGTCTGCGTCCAGAGCCGTCCGGTCTCGCCGCTCGCACCCGGCCTCGAGCAGCGGCCGAGCCGTCTGCCAGCCTCGGTCGTCCAGTCCCCGCGAGCATGCCTCGGCGGCGAGGATCGAGCCCGGCGAGCCCGACATCATCTCCCACGTCTTCGTTGCGCACGTTCCCGCGGACGCGCTCGTGCACGCGATCGCTCGACGCCGGCGATCGCCCGTCAGACGGTAGCGCGACGAGCAGATCGCCGATCGCGCCGAAATGATAGCTCGGCGCGACGCACTCTTCGCCGAAGTCGGGCTCGCGTAGCGATGCACGACTTCGAGCGGCGAGCGACACGCGCGCCCGAGCCGAGGCGCCGAGCTGGTGGAGCGCCCAGATCATCCCGGCGCACACCGAGATAGATCGTCGTCGGCTGCTCCGTCTTCAGGTCGTCGCCCTCGTCGCGCGGGTGGAACGGCCAGCGCTCGCCGTCGACAGCGGCCTCGGCGTCGGCCACGATCGTGCGGCGACTCGCGCAGCGACGACGTCCTCGTCCCACTCGCGCTCGGCGAGCGGCTCGTGCTTCGGCTCGTAGCGCGCCGAGCTCAGCCAACGCCGGCGAGCAGGAAGGCGCGGCTCTCGCGCAGCATCTCGCGGGCGATCACGAGCCGCTGGATCTCCTGCGTGCCCTCGTAGATCTGCGTGATCTTCGCGTCGCGCATGAAGCGCTCGACCGGGTACTCGCTGATGTAGCCGTAGCCGCCGAGGATCTGCACCGCGTCGGTCGTGACGGCCATCGCGACGTCGCCGCACTTGAGCTTCGCCATCGCCGACGCCTTCGTCAGCTCCGCGCCCTCGACGCCCTCGTCGACCATCCGCCCGAAGCGGTAGAGGAGCCCGCGCGCCGCCTCGCACTCCGTCTCCATGTCGGCGAGCTTCGCCTGGATCAGCTGGTGCTGCGCGATCGGCTTGCCCCATCGTCTCGCGCGTCTTCGCGTACTCGAGCGCGTAGTCGGTCGCGCCCTGCGCGATGCCGAGCGCCTGCGCCGCGATCGCCGGGCCGCGAGCGGTCGAGGATCCGCATCGCGATCCGGAAGCCCTCGCCCTCCTCGCCGAGCAGGTTCGCGGCCGGGATCGCGGCAGCTCGTCGAAGGTCAGCTCGCCCGTCGTCGAGCCCGAGATGCCCATCTTCGGCTCGAGCCGCGCGACCGCGAAGCCGGGCGCGTCCGGCCTCGACGACGAACGCCGAGATGCCGCGCGTGCCCCGCGTCCGGATCGGTCTTCGCGAAGACGGTGTAGAGGTTCGCGACGCCGGCGTTCGTGATGAAGCGCTTCGAGCCGTCGAGGACGTACTCGTCGCCCTCGCGCCGCGCCGTCGTCCGCATCGCCGCCGAGTCGGAGCCGGAGCCGGACTCGGTCAGCGCGTACGCCGGCAGCCACTCGCCCGAGCGCGAGCCTCGGCAGCCAGCGCTCCTTCTGCTCGTCGCTGCCGGCGAGCTTGAGCCCGAGCGAGCCGAGCTCCTGCACCGCGAGGATCAGGCCGCTCGTCGCGCAGACCTTCGCGACCTCCTCGATCGCGACCAGCGAGAGCAGCGTCCCGGTGCCGAGCCCGCCGTGCTCCTCGGCGAAGAAGAGCCCGAAGATGTCGTTCTCGCGGAACAGCTCGACGACGTCCCACGGGAACTCGTGCGACGCGTCGATCTCGGCCGCGCGCGGCGCGATCCGCTCGCGCGCGAGCGCGCGGACGAGCTCGCGCAGCTCCCGCTGCTCGTCGGTCAGCGGATCGAGGACGCTCATACCGATGATTCTAGTCTGGGGCGTCCCAGGGGCTCGGCCGCCCGTTGCCAGGCAGGCAGCAGTTGGGCGCACACACGTCATGGCTCGGCCCGAAGCGCCCGAGCGCCGCTCGCCCGGCTCCGGGAGTCAGACGCTCGACGATCAGGTCGCACAGGCCCGCGACAAATGCCGGATGCGTTCCCGCTGCACCGGCTCGAACCATCGTCAGGCCGAGCGAGTCGGCTGTCGCCCGTGCCTCGACATCGAGGTCGTACAGCACCTCGAGATGATCCGAGACGAAGCCGAGAGGCGAGATGACGAGGTTGCGGACGCCGCGCCCGCCACGGCCGCGAGGTGATCGCAGATGTCTGGCTCGAGCCACGGGACCTGCGGCGGGCCGCTGCGGCTCTGGTACACGACCGACCAGTCGTCGACGCCGACGGCGGCCGGCGACCAGCCGCGCGGCCTCGGCGAGCTGCGCTTCGTAGGCGCAGTTCTTCGCCATCGCGATCGGGATCGCAGTGCGCGGTGAACGCGATCGTGCGCGTCGGCGCTGGCGGGAGCTGCGGCGAGCGCGTGCGCACGCGCTCGACGTTCGCCTCGACGAACCCCGGCTGGTTGAAGAACATCCGGAGCTTGCAGCACCTCGGGCGCATCGGGCCCGCTGCCTGCGGGCGTTGTACGAGATCCTCTCGGTACTGCCGGCACCCGGAGTAGGAGCTGAACGCCGATGTGAACGAGCGCGAGCGCTCGGCGCACACCGTCGTCGCGCATCTGCCGCATCGTGTCGGTCAGGAACGGGCGCCAGTTGCGATTGCCGAAATACACGGGCAGCTCGACCCCGTGCGCGCGGAGCTCAGGCTCGAGGGCGGCGATCAGCTCGCGGTTCTGGGCGTTGATCGGGCTGACGCCGCCGAACAGCTCGTAGTGGTGCGCCGACGTCGAGCAGCCGCTCGCGCGGCACGCCTCGGCCGCGAGTGACGTTCTCGAGGAACGGCATCACGTCGTCCATTCCCTCCGGGCCGCCGAACGAGACGACCACGACCGCGTCGAACTCGTGCTCGGGCCGCCGGGCGGTCGCTCGGTCGGCCGGCTGCTTGCGCTCTTCCACCGGTGTCGCCACGCATGGCATGGTGCCTACATGCACCCGACTCGTCCCGCCTGATGATTCTCGAGAACGGGCTCATCCGCACGCTCGACCCGTCGGTGCCCGACGCAACGGGCGCTCGCGATCGCCGGGGAATGGATCGCGGGCGGCGTCGGCGTCCATGAGACCGCCCTCGCCTCGCCCGACGTGCTCGACCTCGGCGGCCGCGTCGTCGTCCCCGGCTTCACCGACTCGCACGTCCACTTCCCGACCTGGGCGCTCGCCCAGGACGAAATCCCACTCGACGGCTGCGCGTCGCTCGACGAGGCCCTCGACCGCATCCGACGCTCCCCGCTCCGGAGGCCGGACGCTGGCTGCGCGGTTACGGTTGGCGAAGCGGCGACTGGCAGCCACAGCAAGAACCGACCTGCGCAGACCTCGATGCGATCACCGGCGACACGCCCGCCGCGCTGATCGCCAAGGACTACCACTCGCTCTGGCTGAACACCGCCGCGCTCGCGCTCGCCGACGGCGATCTCGAGGTCGACGGCGGCGTCGTCGAGCGCGCTGCGAGACGGCCGCCCCACCGGCGTGCTTCGAGAGGAGGCGGCGTGGCAATTCAAGGAGCGCTACATGGTGTGGCCCGACGACGAGTACCTCGACGCGATGCGCGCCGGCATCAAGCTCGCGAACTCGCGCGGCGTCACCGCCGTCCACGACAAGGACGGCTGGCTCGGCGCGCTGCGCCTGTGGCGGCAGATCGAGGAGCGCGGCTCGCTGAGCCTGCGCGTCTGGCAGTCGATCCCGCACGAGCGCGTCGACGAGGCACGGGCGCTCGGCGTTCGCTCCGGTTTCGGCAGCCCGTACCTGCGGCTCGGCTACCTGAAGGTCTTCATGGACGGCACGCTCGGCTCGCAGACCGCCTGGATGCTCGACGGCAGCGGCGTGCAGATCACGAGCGGCGACGAGCTCGCAGACATCGTGCGGGGCGGTGCCGAGGCAGGTTTCCCGGTCGCTGTGCACGCGATCGGCGACCGAGCCAACCGGGAAGCCCTCGACGCGTTCGCCGAAACCCGGGCCGTCTGGCAGCCGAAGGGTCTGCGCCAGCGCATCGAGCATGCCCAGCTGCTGGCGCCCGAGGATCTGCACCGCTTCGCCGAGCTCGGCGTCACCTGCTCGGTGCAGTTCTCACACGCGCCATCCGACCGCGACCTCGCCGACGAGTACTGGGCCGGCAAGACTCGACGGCGCCTACGCGTTTCGGGCGCTGCTCGAGTCGGGCGCCGTGCTCTGCAACGGCAGCGACGCCCCGATCGAGGAGCTCGACCCACTCGCAGGCATCCGCGCAGGGGTGCGGCGCTCGATCGACAACCGCCCGCGCGTGGCATCCCGAGCAGACGCTCACCGTCGGTCAGGCGTTTCACGCAACCTGCGTTGCGCCCGCTTGGCTCGCGCGCGACGAACGCCGGCGCGGGACGCTGATCCCGGGCCAGTACGCGGATCTGGTCGTCCTCGACCGCGACCCGTGGGACGACCTCGACGCGCAGGTCGTGGCCACGATGGTCGGCGGCCGTTGGGTGCACAACCCGCCTCCCTGGGATTAGCGACGTTTTGCGTGCGCTTTACGCACGCAAGACACGGCCGTGGCGAAGCCGGGTGATGGTGAGGACGTGACCATGACCCTTCCAGGAGGTTCCACCATGAAACACCGTTCGATGATCGTTCTCGCGCTCGCGCTCGTCGCCTGCGCCGCAGTTGTCGCAAGCGCCTCGGCAGCGAAAGGCGGCCACGGCCGTCTCTTCCAGTTCCGCGGCGAGGTGCTCGCTGCCAGTGCAACGTCCGTGCAAGTCACGGTCGAGGCAGGCAACCGTCCGGCCCTGCGGGCGATGCTTGGACAGGCCCAGAACCAGACCTTCACGATCGGCCCGAAGACGGAAGTGCTGATCTGGCGCACCGGTGTCCCCACCGTCGGCAGCTACAGCGACCTGAAGCCCGGCGACTGGGTCAACGTCAACGTGCGCGACCATGCAGGCTCTTCGCTGGCCGATCTCGAGGCGAAGGCCGCCGGCACGATCGGCGACCGCGTCCATCAGCCCGATGCTGCTCTCCCGTTGTGGCTGTACGTCGGCACCGTTGCCGGCCCGCAGTCCGGTGGACAGATCGCGCTGCACGTCAACGCCGGCAACCGCCGCGCGCTGCGCTCACTGCTCGGCCAGTCGGCCGACCAGACGTTCACCTACAGCGACGACACGATCTTCCTGCTCTGGCAGGGCAAGGTCCCGAGCGTGATCGCCGCATCGCAGTTGAAGGCCGGCGACCGCGTCACCGTGCGGATCCGCGCGCACGCCGGCTCGTCGCTCGCCCAGGTCGAGTCGACGCCGGCACGTCACGTCGGCGACCACGAGCCGGGCAACCCGGCCACGCAGAACTAGAGCGAGCCGAGCGCCAGATACAGCTCGCGGGCGGCGTCCGTCCCCTTGGGGACGTACGCCGCCACGAGCCGTTCGTTCGGTGAGTGCAGCTGCGAGTCGGGCAGGCCGAAGCCGGTGACCACCGTCGCGATGCCCTTGGCGGTGAGAGCGGGCAGGATCGGCAGCGTGCCGCCGATCCGGACGAGCACCGGCCGGCGGCCGAGCGCCCGTTCGAAAGCGTCAAGCCCGAGCTGGATTGCCTTCGCATCCGGCGGCACCAGGCCGGGCGCCGCGGCCGACCACAGATCGACCTGGATGTCTGCCCCGCTCGGAGCGCCCTCGCGTAGCAGCCGCTCGAACGCCGGGACGATCTCGTCGACCTGCTGGCCCGGCGCGAGCCTGATCGAGACGTTCGCCACCGCTTCGATCGGCAGCACGGTCTTCTGGAGATGTGGCGACCCGGTCGCGATGCCGTTCACTTCGAGCGACGGCTCGGCCAGTGTCAGCGGGTAGAACTCCGCTGCCGCGCGCGCGTCCTTCGGGCGTGCGCCCTGATCCGAGAGCTCGGTCGCCCCGGGCGGCAGCAGCGCCCAGTCGGCAAGTTCCTCCTCGGTCGGCGGAGTGATGCCTTTCCGGAGCGGCTCGACGAGCCTGCCGTCGTGCGCGATCAGCGAGTCGAGTGTCCGCACCATCACGTGGGCCGCGTTCAGTGCGGCGCCGCCGAACGTGCCGGAGTGCAGGTCACGCTCGCCGGTTCTGACGGCGACGTGGAAGTACAGAACGCCGCGTGTCGCGATACTGAACGCCGGCACGTCGCGGGCAATCATGCCGCTGTCGAAGATGATCGCGGCGTCGGCGCCACGCTCGTCGGCCTCGAGGAACTCGACGATCGAGTGGCCCCCGGTCTCTTCCTCGCCGTCGCAGCAGAAGCGGACGTTGACCGGCAGCTCGCCGGCCCGCGCGAGCTCGCGCGCAGCCGAGAGAAGCATGAAGAGCTGGCCCTTGTCGTCGACCGTGCCGCGCCCGTAGAGGTAGTCGTCGCGAAGCTCCGGCTCGAATGGATCGGAGTCCCAGAGCTCGAGCGGGTCGGGCGGCTGGACGTCGAAGTGGCCGTAACAGAGGACCGTCGGTGCCGACTCTGGGTTCGTCGAGGCGCGGATCTCCCCGATCGCGAGCGGCTGGCCGTGCCAGTCGACGAGCTCGCACTCCCCGCCCGCGCCACGGATGAAGTCGCAGACCCAGTTGCCGGCGCGAATCACGTCCGCCGCGTGAGCCGGGTCGGCAGAGATCGAAGGAATGCGGAGAAACTCCGCGAGCTCGTCGAACCAGGGCTCGGACACCCGCGCGAGACTAGCTGAGAGCCGACACTCGGCTGCTAGGCGACGTCGCGGAGCTTTTGCGAGTCCGCGAGGGCTCGCAGCTTCTTCAGGCCCTGGTTCTCGATCTGGCGGATGCGCTCGCGCGTCACCTGGAACGCACGGCCCACCTCGTCGAGCGTCCTCGGCTGCTCGCCGTTCAGGCCGTAGCGGAGCTCGAGCACACGCCGCTCGCGCGGGCTCAGGGCGCTGAGGCACTTCGTCAGTGCCGCGGCGCGGAATGCCGTGTCGGCCGCTTCGTCGGGCAGCGGCGTCGACTGGTCCTCGAGGAACTGGCCGAACTCCGACTCCTCGTCGTCGCCGACCGGCTTCTCGAGCGACACCGGCGTCTGTGACGTGCGGCGGATCGACTCGACCTCCTCGATGGTCAGCTCGAGGTCGGCGGCGATCTCCTCGTTCGTCGGCTCGCGGCCGCGCTCGGCGCGCAGCTTGCGCTCGGTGCGCATGATCTTGTTCAGCTTCTCGACGACATGGACCGGCATGCGGATCGTGCGCGCCTTGTCGGCGAGCGCCCGGGCGACCGCCTGGCGGATCCACCACGTTGCATAGGTGGAGAACTTGTAGCCCTTGCGCCAGTCGAACTTCTCCGCGGCGCGAACGAGCCCGATCGTGCCTTCCTGAATCAGGTCGAGGAACGGGAGACCTTGATTGCGGTAGCGCTTCGCAATCGAGACGACGAGCCTGAGGTTCGCCTCGACCATCTCCTGCTTCGCACGGTGGTCACCCTGCTCGATGCGCTTCGCCAGCTCGACCTCCTGCGCAGCGGTCAGCAGGCTGACGCGGCCGACATCCTTGAGGAAGAGCTGGAGCGAGTCGGCCGTGAACTCGAGCGCGGGCGCCTCGACCACGTCGTCGGCGCCGACCTCGACTGCCGCATAGAAATCGGCCGCCGCCTCGGCGCTCAGCTCATCGGCAGGCTCAGCCTCGACCTCGTCGTCGTCATCGACGACCTCGGCGCTCGCCTCCGCCGACTCATCGTCGGCAGGTTCGGCCTCGGCAATCAACTGATCCTTGGTCGTCCCCATCGCTTCCCCCTGCCTGACGGATGCGGAACTCTCGCATTCAAAGCGGATGGACGCCATAGGCCGTACGGCTCATCTTCCCTGGCCTTTCGTCCCATTGGGCACAAGCCCCTGGAGGAACACTCCGGCCTGCTTGCCGAGCACCGTCTGCGGCCCCAGCGAGCGCGCCAGCCGAAACTCCGAGATCGCCTGGTCGCGCTGGCCGGTCCAGGCAAGCAGGAGCCCGAGGTGGTAGCGGACACTCTGGCTCTTCGGGAAGCGCTTGACGAGCGGCCCGAGGTGCGAGAACGACGCCGAGAGGTTGTCCTCGTCGAACAGGCCGACCGCCGCCGCGACCTGCGCCTCGTCGTCGCCCGGCCGCTGCGTCGCAGCCTGCCGGTACAGCCGTTCGGCCGAGTGCTGGTGGCCCTGGCGCTGCTGGAGGACGCCGCGGATGAGCAGGGCGTCGGAGCCGCCCGGCTGGAAGACGGGATATAGGCCGTCCTGCGGGGAGAAGTACTGCGGGTGCAGGATCTCGTCCGCACGCATCTCGTAGAACGTGTTCCGCCCGGCCGTCTTCGCCGTTCTGAAAGCCTGGCTCGCCTCGTTCAGGTAACCGGCGCAGAAGAGGGCGAGCCCGTAGTTGAACTGGACGACCGGATCCTTCGGGGCATCCTGGGCGATCGGCTCGAGCGCGACGGCGGCCTTTCGGGCCGGCAGAGTCAGCGCCTGGCGCACGGCGGCCGCCCGCGCGGTCGGAACGCCCGGGACGACCAGGGCCTGCGCGCCGGAGGCACATTCGGCCTTCGGCTGGGCCGGATCCTGGCGAGTCGCGAGGACGACTCCGGCGACCACGCCCGCCGCGGCCGAAGCGGCGACGCCGACGAGCACGCGCACACGGGCAGCCGGCGACATCGGCGGCCAAGGTACCGGGAATGGAAAGCGGTACAGCTACCGTTATTACGACCATGAGCACCTATCGCGAGCTACTGCAGCGGACCCGCGCAGAGATCTCCGAACTCGACGCGCGCGATGCGCAAGCGCTGGAAGACGCGCTCTGGATCGATGTCCGCGAGACGGACGAATGGGAGCAGGGCCAGATTCCGGGGGCCGTTCACGTGCCACGCGGCAACCTCGAGTCACGGATCGAGGCGGCTGCACCCGACCATTCGGCGCCGATCGTCCTCTACTGCGCCGCCGGCAACCGTTCCGTCTTCGCCGCGAAAACGCTCGAAGACCTCGGCTACAAGCACGTCTACTCGCTCGTCGGTGGGTTCACCGACTGGAAGCGAAACGGCGGCGAGACGGTCACGCCGCGCACTCTCTCGCCAGAGAAGAAGGCCCGCTATTCGCGCCACCTGCTGATCCCGGAGATCGGTGAGGAGGGCCAGTTCAAGCTGCTCGACTCGCGGATCCTGCTGATCGGCGCAGGCGGGCTCGGCTCGCCGGCGGCGCTCTACCTGGCGGCCGCGGGCGTCGGCACGATCGGCATCGTCGACGCGGACATCGTCGACGAGACCAACCTGCAGCGGCAGATCGCACACTCGCTCGAGACGCTCGGGACGCCGAAGGTCGACTCGGCCAAGCGCTCGATCGAGGCACTGAACCCGGACGTCGACGTGCGCACCTATCGCGAGCGCCTCACCTCCGAGAACATCGACCGGATCCTCGACGAGGGCTGGGACCTGATCGTCGACGGCGCCGACAATTTTCCGACCCGCTACCTCGTCAACGACGCGTCGGTCTGGCGCAACATCCCGGTCGTTCACGGCTCGATCTACCGGTTCGAAGGGCAGGTGACGGTGTTCGCGCCACACGTCGGGCCGTGCTATCGCTGCCTGTTCCCGGAGCCGCCGCCGCCGGAACTCGCGCCGTCGTGCGCCGAGGGCGGCGTCCTCGGCGTCCTGCCGGGCATCGTCGGCACGCTGCAGACCAGCGAAGCGATCAAGCTGGCCGCCGGCATCGGCGAACCGCTCGTCGGTCGGCTGCTGCTCTTCGACGCGCTCTCGACGGAGTTCAACGAGGTCAAGATCGAGCGCCGCGCGGACTGCCCCGTCTGCGGCGATCACCCGACGATCACCGAGTACATCGACTACGTGGAGTTCTGCGCTCGGTGACGATCGTGCGCGTGCCGCCCGTGCTTCGTGCTGAAGCGGGTGGCGTTCGAGAGGTGGATGCGGCAGGCGCGACGGTGCGCGAGTTGCTCGAGGATCTCGCCGCGAAGCTGCCGGCGCTCGGCTCCCGCGTGTACGGCGAGGGCACGATTCACCCGTACGTCAACGTCTACGTCGACGGCGAAGACGTTCGCACCCGTGACGGCCTCGAGACCCAGGTCCGCGACGGCTCGACCGTGATCCTGCTGCCGGCGATGGCCGGTGGTCGCTAACAACCTGCTCGACCTGATCGGCTCGACGCCGCTGGTCGAGCTGCAGCGCCTCTCGCCGCCGGGCAGGCGGATCTACGCGAAGCTCGAGGGGCAGAACCCGACGGGCTCGATCAAGGACCGCGTCGCGCTCGCGATGGTGGATGCCGCCGAACTCGCACCGGGCCAGGAGCTGCTCGAGCCCACGAGCGGCAACACGGGCATCTCGCTCGCGCTCGTCGCCAAACTGCGCGGGCTCGAGCTGACGTGCGTGATGCCTGCGAACGCCACCCCTGAACGGCGAACACTGCTCGAGCTGTACGGCGCGACGATCGTCGACTCGCCGGGCGACCAGGGCTCGAACGGCGCTGTGCGACTTGCCCAGGAGATCGCCGCGCGCGACGACCGCTACGTGATGCTGTTCCAGTACGCGAACCAGTGGAACCCGCGCGCGCACTACGAGGGTACGGGCGCCGAGATCGCGGCCGCTCTCCCCCGCGTCGACGCTCTGGTGGCGGGGCTCGGCACCGGCGGCACGCTGATGGGCGCCGGTGCGCGCGTTCGAGAGACGTTCCCGGACGTGCAGGTGGTGGCCGCCGAGCCGCTGCCGGGCGAGCCGGTGATGGGTCTCCGCTCGCTCGAGGACGGCTATGTGCCGCCGATCCTCGACGTGGCGCAACTCGACCGCAAGCTGCTCGTCTCGAATGCCGAGGCGGCCACGGCGGTTCGCGTGCTGCTCGACCGCGAGGGCGTGTTCGCGGGCGTCTCCTCGGGAGCCGTCGTGCACGTGGCGCGGCGAGTCGCCGAAGAGCTGCCGGAAGGATCGATCGTGGTCGCTGTGCTCGCGGACGGCGGCTGGAAATACCTGTCGGCGCCGTTCTGGGGCGGCGACGAGATCGACGAGTCGGTGCTCTGGTGGTGATCGGCGCCGACGTCCGGGCCGAGCTGCGCGCGCATGCCGCCGAGGAATCGCCGAACGAGTGCTGCGGGGTCATCCTGCTACGCGACGGTGTCGCCGAGCGCTACATCCGGGGCCGTAACGCTCTGGCTTCGCCCTATCGCTATGAGCTCGAGATCGATCCGGCAGTGTGGTTCTTCGAGGACGACGGCTACGAGCTGGCGGTGTTCCATTCGCACCCGGAGACAGCGCCGATCCCGTCACGCACCGACCGTGAGCTCGCGGGTCTCTGGTCGGGCCGCCCGTTCGTGATCTACGGGCTCAAGCTGGACGAGCTTCGGGCATGGCGCGTGGAACGCGAGGGCGCGGACGAGATCGCCCTCGCGTAGCCACGAGTCGCGAATTACGAAACGGTGAAACTGCCCTTCATGATCGTCGCGTGCGGGTCGCACACGAAGGTGTACTTGCCCTCCTTCAGGGTGAGCGTCCACGTCGAGCTCCCGGTCTTGGCGACTGAGGTCGACTTGTTCACGCCCGGGCCTTTGAGGTGGAAGTTGTGGATCGCCGACTTGTCGGTGATCTTGAACACATACTTTCCGGCCTTGAGCTTGGACACCTTCGCCGTGCCCTGCTTGAGGGTAATCGTGAATCCCGGTCCGACGGTGCCGGTCAAGGTCGGCGTCGCCGCCAGCGCTTGGGGCACGACGAGAGCCGCGACGATGGCGGCAAGTGCAACGAGCTTCATGTGACTCCTCAGACGATTGGGAACGATTTCGCCCTCAGAGTACGCTGATCTCCATGGGTCTCGCGGATGTTGTCGCGCCTGAATCGCTCGTCGAGCCGCAGGGCCGGTATCTGACCGATCTGATGGGCCGCGGGGTCGTCGGCACGGCCGACGCCGTCGTCTTCCCGTCGAGTGTCGAGGAGGTCGCGGCGGTCATGCGCTGGTGCTACGAGACCGGCACCGCGCTGACGGCGCGCGGCGGCGGTACAGGGCTTGCGGGCGGCGCGGTCCCCGTCGAGGGCGGGGTCGTGATCGGCTTCGAGCGCCTGAACAAGGTGCGCCGGTTCGATCCTCTGCTCTGGCGTATCCACGTCGAGGCCGGTGTCACGACGGGTGACATCCAGCGGCTCGCGCGTGAGAACGGCTTGCGCTTCCCGCCCGATCCAGGCGCAGCCGAGATCTCGCAGATCGGCGGCAACATCGCGTGCAACGCCGGCGGCCCGCACGCGTTCAAGTACGGCGTCACCGGCAACTGGGTGACCGGGATCGAAGCCGTGATCCCGCCCGGCGAGATCGTCAGCATCGGCGGGCCGATCCGGAAGGACGTTGCCGGTTATGACCTGAAGAGCCTGCTGGTCGGCTCGGAGGGAACGCTCGGCCTCGTCACCGCCGCCTGGCTGAAGCTGGTACCGGCGCCAGAGCTCGAGCTGCCGGTGATCGGCCTCTACCGAGACGCCGACGCCGGTGTCTCGGCGATCGAGCGCGTCCTCGCCTCGGGCGTCGTCCCCGCCGCGATCGAGTATCTCGACGCCGTCACCCTGTCGTACTCCGGCGACGCGTACCCGTTCAGCCTGCCGGGCGATGCGTCGTTCATGGTGATCACCGAGGCCGACGGTTCGCGCGCCGAGGCGCAGCGGGTCGCCGGTGAGTTGCGCGAGGCGCTTGCCGACGATGCCGTCGCCGTGCACTCGCCGGAGGATCCGGCCGAGGTCGCCAACCTGTGGCGCTGGCGCGGCGGGGTCGCCTTCGCGATCCTCGCCCAACGGGGTGGCGCCTTCAGCGAAGACATCGCCGTTCCCCTCGACCGCCTCCGCGACGTCGCGCGCGAGACGCTCGAGATCGGCGCGCGGCACGATGTGCCGGCGCTGTCGTTCGGGCATGCGGGCGACGGCAACATCCACTCGACGTTCCTCTTCTCGCCCGACGAGCCCGAGCAGGAGCGCCGCGCCGACGCCGCGTGCCACGACCTTTTCGAGCTCGCCCGCCGGCTCGGTGGCACCGTCACCGGTGAGCATGGAATCGGCTGGCTGAAGCGCGGCCAGCTCGAGCATCAGCTAGGCGCCGCGGGCTACGACCTGCACCTGCGGCTGAAGCAGACCTTCGACCCGAAGGGCCTGCTCAACCCGGGCAAGAAACGCTGATCCCGCTCTCCGACGAGCGAAGCAGCGCGTCGAGCACGCGCGCCTGACCCAGCATCTCCCGCCGGCCGAGAAGCGGCGGCCGCTCCCCGCGCACGGCTGCACAGAAGTCGTCCAGCTCGGCCCGGTAGTGGTTTCCGCCCTCGACCCGGTGCTCTCCTCCGTCGAGCAGCACGACCCCTGGAGGATCGACGAACGCCTGCGGCACGAGCAGCACACCGTCACTGCCTGTCACCTGGATCTGATTCGTCCGGGCCGTGAAACCACATTGGAAGGTCGCGACGACGTCGCCGAACCGCAACGTCGCAGCGAACCGCTCGTCGACACCGCCGCGGCCGAGCCACGCCTCGCCGTAGACACGGCCCGGCTCTCCGAGCACCAGCCGCGCCGCGCTACAGCAGTAGCAACCCAGGTCGAGCAGAGCGCCCCCTCCGAGCTCGGGAACGAACCTGATGTCGTCGGCCCGTGGCAGGATCCCGAAGAACGACACGTGCACCGCCTGAAGCTCCCCCAACCGCGGCAGCAACTCCTGCAGCAACCGGGTCTGGGCAGCATGACGCCACATGTATGCCTCGGTCAGAACAAGGCCTTGGCTCTCAGCCAGGTCGTGCGCTTCGTCGACCTCGAGCGGATTGCGGGTGTACGGCTTCTCGACGAGCACGTGCTTGCCCGCGGCGAGAGCGCGCATCGTCCAGGTGTGGTGGAGCGACGCCGGCAGCGCGATGTAGACCGCATCGATCTCCGGATCGCCGAGCAGCTCGCCGTAGGAGCCGTGCGCGCGCTCGATCCCGTGCTCGTGGGCATAGGCCCGCGCCCGTGCCGCGTCGCGCGACCCGACCGCGGCGACCTCGAACGGCGCAGCGGGCGAACGGGCGCCGAGAATCGCCCCGTTGATGTGCGCTGTCGTGAGCAGGCCGAGACGCATGCGCCTGAGCCAACGTACACTCGGCCGGCGTGACTTCGTCGTCGCACGACGCGCTTCGCCGCCAGGCCCGCGCCGAGCTCGCGGCCGGTTCGGAGCGCGCCGGAGCCCGCGCCCATTTCCGCGCGATGGGCATCGACCCGGCGCGGCTCGACGGCCCGATCATCGGC
This sequence comes from uncultured Actinomycetes bacterium, assembly GCA_963847845.1. Classification (GTDB taxonomy): domain Bacteria; phylum Actinomycetota; class Thermoleophilia; order Gaiellales; family Gaiellaceae; genus PALSA-600. The sequence continues at coordinate 490,765 of CAWKBI010000001.1, read as the reverse complement.
ATCGCCTCGACGTGGACGCAGACGATGCCGTGCAACTTGAACCAGCGCGAGCTCGCGCGCCGCGTCGGCCACTCCGTCGCTGCGGCCGGTGGCGTGCCTCTCGAGTTCAACACGATCGCGGTCTCGGACAACCAGTCGCAGGGCACTCCCGGCATGCGCGCGTCACTCGTCTCGCGTGAGGTGATTGCCGACTCGATCGAGCTGATGGTGCACGCGCACGATTTCGACGGGCTCGTGTGCCTCGTCGGCTGTGACAAGACGACGCCGGCTGCGCTGATGGCACTGGCTCGCGTCGACAAACCCGCGGTCGTTCTCTACAGCGGGCCGATGCGCGCCGGCCACCATCACGGGGCACCAGTGACGATCGGTGACGTCTGGGAAGCGATCGGCGCCGAGGAGCGCGGGCTGATCGCCCGCGGCGAGCTGGACGAGCTCGAACGTGTCGCCTGTCCTGGAGCCGGTACCTGCGCCGGCCACTTCACCGCCAACACGATGGCGGTCGCCCTCGACTGCCTCGGCCTGGCGCGAATCGGAGATGGGCTGATCCCCGCCGACGACGACGAGGCGAAAGGGGCGGCCGCGGACGCGGCCGCGGCGCTTGCCGTGCAACTGGTGCACGATGGCGTCACCGCGCGCCGCTTCCTCGACCGGCGCGCCCTGCTGAACGCGATGGCGGGCGTGGCTGCGAGCGGCGGCTCGACGAACGGCGTGCTGCACCTGCTCGCAATCGCGAACGAGTGCGGCGTGCCGCTGACGCTCGACGAGCTGGCCGTGATCGGCGAGCAGACGCCCGTACTCGCGAGCCTGACGCCGTCCGGCACCCACACCGCCGAGGCGATGCACCGCGCTGGAGGCACCGCGACGCTGATTCGCGAGCTCGTGCGCAGCGGGCACGTCGACGGCGACGCGCCGACCGTGACCGGCCGGACGCTCGCCGAAGAGACCGCCTCGGCTGCGGAGCCCGACGGGAAGGTGCTCTATGAGCACGGCCACCCGTTCCGAACGAGCGGCGCGCTCTACGCGCTTCGCGGCAACCTCGCGCCCGAAGGCAGCCTCGTCAAAGTGTCGGGGACGACCAGGCGCAGTCACACAGGCCCGGCGCGAGTCTTCGACAGCGAGGAGGCGTGCGCCGACGCAGTTCGCTCCGGCGTCGCGGTGGCGGGCGACGTGCTCGTCGTGCGGAACGAGGGCCCGGCGGGTGGTCCCGGAATGCGCGAGATGCTGAGCATCACGTCGTCCGTCGTCGGCGCAGGTCTCGGCGACTCCGTCGCGCTCATCACCGACGGGCGCTTCTCCGGGGCGACGCGAGGCCTGATGATCGGCCACGTCTCCCCCGAGGCTGCACGAGGCGGGCCGCTTGCAATCGTGCGCGACGGCGACACGATCACGATCGACGTAGACGGAAAGTCGCTGTCGGTCGACCTCGAGCGACGACGAGATCGCGGTGCGGCTCGAAGGCTGGCAGGGGCCCGCTTCGACGCTGACCGGCGGCGTCTTCGCACGCTACCGCGCGCTGGTGGGCTCGGCGTCGGAGGGAGCCGTGCTCCGCTCCGGTCCCAGCTGAAACACGTTCGCAGGAGGCCCGCCAACGCCGACGTCGGCGACGTAGACCCGCCCGTCCGGCGCTGCCGTCGTGATGAAGAGCGAACGGCCGTCGGCGCCGCCGAACGCGCACGCCGTCACGTTCTCGGCGGGAAGCTCGAGCACGCGGTCGAGCCGTCCGTCGGGCGCGTAGCGGCGTACAGCGAACCCGCCCCAGAGCCCGACCCACAAGGCTCCTTCGTCGTCGACCGCGAGTCCGTCGGGAAAACCCGCGGCCGTCTCGACGTCCGCGAAGCGGCGTCGGGCCGTCGGCAGGCCGGTCTCGAGATCGAAGTCGAAAACGTCGATCGCGGAGGTCGGCGTGTCGATGTAGTAGAAGAGCCGCGCGTCGGGCGACCAGCCGAGGCCGTTCGACAGCGACACGCGATCGACGATCAAGTCGAGCGCGCCGCCGGCGAAGCGGTAGAGCGCGGCCAGGTCGGGTGCTTCGTCCAGCTCCATCGTCCCGATCCAGAACCGCCCCGCAGGGTCGCACGCACCGTCGTTCGCCCGCATCTCGGCACCGTGCGGCAATTCGGCGAGCGTCTCCAGCGACTCGTCGGAGAGCTCGAGCGCGACGAGGCGGTCGGCGAGCGCCACCAGCACCCGGCCGTCGGACATCGGCGCCGCGGCGCCGGGCCTGTTGTCGAGCGCGATTGCGCGGTCGGTACCCCGGGCAGGATCGAAGATGTGGAGGGCGCGACCGTGGATGTCGACCCAGAGCAAATGCTGCTTGCGGGCGTCCCAGCGCGGCCCCTCGCCGAGCCTCGCCCGCACCTCGATCGCCACGTCTACGCTCATTCGGCGAAGCTTGCACGATGACAAGAGCTCTGGTCACAGGTGGTGGTTCGGGAATCGGCGCGGCGGTGGCGCGGCGCTTGGTCGCCGACGGCCTCGACGTCGTCGTCAGCGATGCTTCCCTGGATGCGGCCGAGTCGGTCGCGGCCGAGCTCGGCGCTCGCGCAATGCGGCTCGACGTGCGCGACGAGGAGCAGGTCGCCCCGGCGATGGACGGCATCGAGGTTCTGATCAACGTCGCCGGGATCGGCTCGACGACCAACGCACCGGAGACGCCGCTCGAGGTCTGGGAGAACGTCTTTGCGGTCAATGCGCGCGGCACGTTTCTCTGCTGCAAGCACGCGATCCCCGGGATGGTCGCCCGCGGGCGAGGATCGATCGTCAATGTCGCCTCGGTGGCCGCGCTCGTCGGGCTGCGAAATCGCGCGGCCTACTCGGCGTCGAAAGGCGCCGTCGTGTCCCTCACCCGCGCGCTCGCGATCGATCATGTCGGCGACGGCATCCGCGTCAACGCCGTCTGCCCCGGCACCGTCGACTCACCATGGGTGCGCCGGCTCGTCGAGGAGTCGGGCGAATCGCTCGACGCGCTGCGGTCGCGCCAGCCGATGGGCCGTCTCGGAACGCCGGAGGAGATCGCCGAGTCCGTCGCGTACCTCGCTTCTGACCGGGCTGCGTTCGTCACGGGCAGCGTGCTGGTGATCGACGGCGGCTTGACCGCCGCCTGATGCAGGCGCTCGTCACGGAACCAGGGGCCGCGGACTCGGCCCGGGTCGAAGACGTTGCCGAGGTCGGGGCGCGGCCCGGAGAGATCCCGCTTCGCGTGCTCGAGGTCGGTGTTTGCGGCACCGACCGGGAGATCGCACACGGCCTGTTCGGCGCGGCGCCGGAGGGCTCGTCACGGCTGATCCTGGGTCACGAGCTGCTCGCGGTCACGACGCGCGACGGCGACGGCTTCACCGCCGGCCAGCTCGTGACGGCGATGGTGCGGCGCTCGTGCGGCCATTGCCGCGCCTGCGCGGAGGATTCCCCCGACGCCTGCTTCACGGGCGACTACAGCGAGCGTGGGATCCAGCACCTGGACGGGTTCGCGCGTGAGGCGATCGCCGAGTCGGCGTCGCAGCTGATCGCCGTCCCCTCGGCACTCGGGCGGCTCGGCGTGCTCGCTGAGCCGACGTCGGTCTGCGCACGGGCACTTCGCCACTCGGCCGTGATTGCCGGCCGCCAGCCGTGGCGGCTCGAGCGCGCGCTGGTCGTCGGCGGCGGCGCGATCGGGATGCTGGCGACCGTTCTGCTCCGGCTCGAAGGGGTCGAGGTCCAGACCGCGTCGCTCGAGCCCGCGAACGCCGTCGTCGAGGCGGTCGGCGCCTCGTACGTCTCGACGCGGGAGACGCCGCTCGACCAGCTCGGCAGCTTCGACCTGGTCGTCGAGGCCGCCGGCGACGCGCAGTTGATGGCCGACAGCCTCTCGATGCTGCGTCGCGGCGGTGTCGCCTGCCTGATCGGAATCGACGGCCGCAAACGAAAGGTGTCGCTTGACGGCCCGGTGCTGGGTGTCGACGCCGTGCTCGAGAACCGCGTCGTCTTTGGGAGTGTCAGCGCCGAGCGCCAGGATTGGCTCGCCGGACTGACTGCCCTCGATCGCGCCCGCGAGCGCTGGCAGGACGCGCTCGAACAGATCATCGGCCTGCGCGTCCCGCTCGACCGGTTCGCTGAGGCGTTCGCCTACCCGTCCGGGAAGGCCACGCTCGTTCTGTCCGATTGACCGCAAACCCTCGAACCTGGTTCGAACGAGGTTCGAACCAGGTTCGAACCAGGTTCGTGAGTCTCGGACCGCTAGCAGCAGTCGTCGCCGCAGCAGTCCGAGTCACAACAGCCGTCCTTGCGGTAGAGGGACATCGAGCCTCCTTTCGTCGTCAGGTGTCGAGGGACGAATCAAGGAGCTCGGCCACGAGCCGCTGCACGCGGCGGTCGATCTCGTCGCGGATCCCGCGGACCGTCGCGAGGTCCTGGCCCGCCGGGTCGGTCAGCTCCCAGTCCTCGTAGCGCTTGCCGGGGTAGATCGGGCAGGCGTCGCCGCAGCCCATCGTGATCACGACGTCGGCGGCCTGAACGGCGTCGCCGGTGAGCGGCTTCGGCAACTCTTCGCTGAGATCGACGCCGACCTCGTTCATCGCGGTGACAACCGTCGGATTCAGACGATCCGCGGGCTCGGAGCCCGCCGAGCGGACGTCGATACGTCCGCCCGCGCGCAACCTCACCAGACCGGCGGCCATCTGGCTGCGGCCGGCGTTGTGGACGCAGACGAACAGCACGACGGGATTGACGACCGCGGCATTGACACTCATCAATGTCGATGATGACACGGACATTGATGTATGTCAATATGTGTCCATGCAAACCTTCGCGACGATCGCCGCCTGCTGCACCCCGCTCCGAGAGAGCACTCTTTCGGCCGAAGACGCCGAGCAGATCGCCGGGCCCTTGAAGGCCCTCGCCGACCCGACACGGCTGCGGATCCTGAGCATGATCCAGGCTCAGCCCGGCGGCGAGGCGTGCGTCTGCCACCTGACCGAGCCGCTCGCGCTCACGCAGGGCACCGTCAGCCACCACCTGCGGGTGCTCCGAGAGGCGGGTCTCGTCGAGCGCGACCAGCGCGGCTCCTGGGCGTATTTCCGCGTGGTACCCGAGTCGCTCGAGGCACTCCGTAGCCTGCTCGCGTGAGGGTCGGCACGCTCCTACGCTCCCTCGTCGCCGAGGCGGTCGGAACCTTCGCGCTGGTCTTTGCGGGGGCAGGCGCGATCATGGTCGACGCAAAGACTCATCAACTCGGACACGTCGGCGTCGCGATCACGTTCGGCCTCGTGATCATGGTGATGATCTACGCGGTCGGGCATATCTCGGGCGCACATTTCAACCCGGCGGTCACGTTCGCGTTTGCGCTCACCCGTCACTTCCCCTGGCTGCGTGCTGTTGGTTACTGGGGTGCTCAGCTCACCGGCGCCCTCAGCGCGGCACTGCTCCTGCGGGCGTCGCTCGGCAAGGTCGCTCACATCGGCGCGACGTTGCCGTCAGGCACGCAAGGACAATCGTTCCTCTTCGAGTTGGTGATGACCGCGTTCTTGATGTTCGTGATCCTCGCGGTCGCAACCGACACTCGTGCGGTCGGCGAGGCTGCCGCGATCGCGATCGGCGGCACGATCGGGCTCGATGCGATGTTCGGCGGACCGGTCTCGGGTGCGTCGATGAACCCGGTGCGATCGCTAGGCCCGGCGCTCGTCTCCGGCGACCTGCACGCCCTCTGGCTCTACATCGTCGCCCCGATCGTCGGCGCGTCGCTCGGCGGTGCCGTGTATCAGTTCGTGCGCGACGAAGCTAGCGGTAGGTGACGCGCACGCGTGAGCCGGTCTCGCCCGACCGGACGATCGCGTCGCAGACCTCGGACGCGCGGTAGCCGTCCTCGAACGTCGCTCCGTACGGGGCGACGTCCGTGTCCTCGGCGATCGCGCTCAGCAGGTGGTGCACCTCGTGGACGAACGTGTCGCCCCAGCCGATGATGTGGCCCGGCGGCCACCAGTGCTCCCAGTACGGGTGGTTGGTCTCGGAGACGAGGACGGTCTTGAAACCGCGGGCCCGGTCGCCGTCGGCGCGAAACACCTGCAGCTCGTTCAGCCGCTCCATGTCGAAGCCGAGCGAGCCCTTCGAGCCGTTGATCTCCCACTGGAACGCGTTCCGTCGGCCGAGCGCGAGTCTCGTCGCCTCGATCGTCCCGACGGCGCCGCTACTGAACTCGACCGCGGCCTCGATCGCGTCGTCGACCGTGCGACCCTCGACGAACGTCTTGGCGAAGCCCGAGACCGTCTCGATCTCGCCCGCCAAGAAGCGCGCTAGATCGACGACGTGGGTGCCGAGGTCGCCGAGCGCGCCGGAGCCGGCCTCGTCAGGCTGGAAGCGCCACGTGTCGAGCGTCGGGTCGTCGCCCCAGTCCTGGAGGTAGCGCCCGCGGAAATGGCGGATCTCCCCCAGCTCGCCCGCCTCGATCAGCTCCCGCGCGAGTCGCACTGCCGGCACGAACCGGTAGTTGAAGCCGCAGAGGTGCTTGACACCGGTTGCAGCGACCTGCTGCCAGATCTCGTAGCTCTCGGCGGCGTCGCGACCGAGCGGTTTCTCGCAGAGCACGTGCTTGCCGGCCCGCGCGGCGGCGATCGTCGGCTCGGCGTGCAGCGAGTTCGGGCCGCCGTTGTCGAACAGCCCGATCCGGTCGTCCTCGATCAACTCGCGCCAGTCTCCGGTCGCGTACTCGTACCCATACCGCTTCGCGGCCTCTGCGACGGCGTCCGCATCGCGGCCGGCGATCCCGATCAGCTTCGCCTCGAGCGGCGGCGGCCACGTCATGTACGCGAGCTTCTTGAACGCGTTCGAGTGAGCCTTGCCCATGAACGCGTAGCCGAGCATGCCGACCCCGATCTCAGCCATTCCGCGATAGTACGGATATGAGCGCACCCGTGAAATGGGGAATCCTCTCCACCGCCGACATCAACCGGAAGCTGATCCCCGGTGCGCATGCGTCGCCGAAGGTCGACCTCGTCGCGGTGGCGAGCCGCGAGCAGTCTCGCGCCGACGCGTACGCCAAGGAGTGGGAGATCGAGCGCGCGTACGGCACCTACGAAGCGCTGCTCGCCGACCCCGAGATCGAAGCGGTGTACATCTCGCTGCCGAACACGATGCACTGTGAATGGTCGATCCACGCGCTCGAGGCGGGCAAGCACGTGTTGTGCGAGAAGCCTCTCTCGCGCCATCCCGACGAGGTCGCAGCCGCCTTCGCTACCGCCGAGCGCAGCGACCGCCTGCTCAGCGAAGCGTTCATGTACCGCCACAACCCGCAGACGAAGCGCCTGCGGAAGCTGGTCGCCGACGGGGCGATCGGCGAGCTGCGCCTGATCCGCTCCGCGTTCAGCTACGGCCTTTACGACGAGTCGAACATCCGCCTTCGCACCGACCTCGAGGGAGGCGCGCTGATGGACGTCGGTTGTTACAACGTCAGCGGCTCACGCCTACTCGGCGGTGAGCCGGAGCGGGTGTTCGGCGAGGCATGGTTCGGCCCCTCCGGCACCGACTGGGTGTTCGCAGGATCGCTGCGCTTCCCCGGCAACGTGCTCGCGACCTTCGACTGCGGCACCGCGCTCGCCGACCGCGACGAGCTCGAGGCGATCGGCAGCGAAGGCTCGCTGTTCCTCGACGACCCATGGCACTGCACACAGCCGGTGATCGAGCTGCGCCGCGACGACGGTGTCGAGCGGATCGAGCCGGAGGTCGAGGACTCCTACCGGCTCGAACTCGAAAACGTAAGCGACGCGATCCGCGGCGAAGCCGAGTTGCTGCTCGGCCGCGACGACGCGATGGCGCAGGCACGCGTGCTCGAGGCGCTGCACGAGTCGGCGACCACCGCGGCTCCCGTCTCGCTGTGACGGATGCCGAGGCGCGCGAGCGCGCAGCGGCGCAACTCGAGCGCGCCGGGATCGTCCTGACACCCGCCGAGCGGGCGGCGATCGAGGTCGCCGACTTCGGCCTCGGCCGGCTCGAGGAGGTCGGCCTACAGCTCGTGGTCTACGTCAATACGGACCGCGTCTGCGCGAAGGAGCTCGTCCTCTTGCCCCGGCAGCTCTGCCCAGAGCACCGACACCCGCCGGTCGGCGACGAGCCGGGAAAAGAGGAGACGTTCCGCTGCCGGCTCGGCACCGTCCACCTCCACGTCGAGAACCACGACGAGATCGTGCTCGGACCAGGCGAACAGTTCACGATCGAGCCGAACACCCTGCACTGGTTCCAGGCGGGCGACGAAGGCGCAGTCGTCTCGGAGTTCTCGACGCGGTCGCGCGACGAGAACGACGTTTTCAGCGATCCGCAGATCGTTCGATAGCGCTCACCGCGAGGCTCTCGTCGACCTCGCCGGGTAGCCCACTGACGCCGACAGCGCCGATCCGCCGGTCGCCGTCGAACACCGCAACGCCGCCCAGGAAGAATGTGAAGAACGGATCGAAGCTGGCCCGTTCGACGGGATCGTCGGCGACCTTCTCGGCCAGCTCGCGCGTCGTGCGGGCATCGCTGCGAGCGGCGGTATAGGCCTTCCGCTGGGCGTTCAGCCGGGTGTCGGGCGCGGCGCCGTCCATCGTCGCGGCCGCGACCAACTCCCCATGTGTGTCCACGACGAACACCGAAACAGGGGCCGAGGCCTCCGAGACGACGATCTCGACGATCGCGCGAGCGCGGGACAGATTCATGTCACGATCCTAGTGAGCGAACTAGGATCGAGGCGATGACCGCGGTCGTGATCCCCGCCGGCACTGTATGTTCGACGCCGTTTGATTGACTTCGTCGGGCTCGAGCATCTCAGCCGTGCTGTGGACACGTCCGAGACCTTTCGCGGGATGGCGCCGCCGACCGCTTAGGATCTGAGTGTGGCGCTCGCATCCGACTCGACTCGCTGGGACGCACTCGCGGCCGCGCGGACACGCGGGGAGGTCGGCGACGGGATTGCCTCTGTGCTGGCGCTCCTCGGCCGAACAGATCTGATCTCGTTCGCGGGTGGTTTCCCCGATCCGGAGACGTTCCCGCGCGAGCGGGTCGCGACACTGCTGCAGGAGTTCGCCGCGGCCGGAGAGTCGACCGCCTTCCAGTATGCGCCCACTCGCGGCCTCGCAGGAACGCTGGCTGTGATCGCAGATCGCCTCGAGGGTCAGCAGGGCAGTCGGCCCGCGGACGACGAGTTGATGATCACCAGTGGCGGAATCGAGGCGCTCGAGCTGATCGGGAAATCGTTCCTCGACCCGGGAGACGTTGTCGTCGTGGAAGCTCCGACATATCTCGGCTCGATCCAGTCCTTCCGCAGCTTCGAGGCCGAACTTGCGCCGGTCACCCTCGACGCGAACGGCCTCGACGTCGAGGAGTTGGAGCAGCGGCTTGGCGACGGGCTCCGGCCAAAGCTCCTCTACACGATTCCGGATCATCAAAATCCGGCCGGTGTCAGTCTCACGGCCGATCGCCGCGCGACGCTCGTCGAGCTGGCGCGCTCGTACGGCTTCCTGGTGGTCGAGGATGTGGCTTACCGGGAGCTCGGCTTTGCAGGCCAATCGGCGCCGAGCCTGTGGAGCCTCGGCCCAGACGTCGTCGTCCAGGTGGGAACGACGTCGAAGACGTTGTTCCCCGGAGTCCGCCTCGGCTGGGCGGCCGGGCCGGCCGAAGTCGTCGACCGCCTCGTCGCGGCCAAGCAGTTGACGGATCAATGCGCCGGTGCGCTCGGACAGCGGCTCTTCGAGGAGTCGGCGCGGCGCGGCTGGATCGACGAGCAGCTCGCGCTCTCGCGGGCGCTTTACCGGCGTAAATGCGAGCGGTTGCTGGCTGCGCTCGAGCGCTCGATGCCGGAGTCGGCGCGATGGACGACGCCTGAAGGCGGCTTCTTCTCGTGGCTGACGCTGCCGGGGGTCGACGCGGTCGAGCTCGCAGAGCGGGCGGTCCGACAGGGAGTTGCTGTCGTTCCCGGGCTGCTCTTCTTTCCGGACGGCCGGGGCATGGGCAGCCTCCGCCTCTCCTTCAGCCAGGTCGACGAGGCGAAGATCGACGACGGGATTGCGCGCCTCGGGGCGCTCTTGTGACCAAGCCGAAAGCAACGCACTACCGCTGGGACGACCTGCCGAAGGAGCCGCTGAAAGACGACCTGTCGCGTCGGCTGATCTCGACCGATCGGATGATGCTGGCCCAGGTCTTCCTCGAAAAGGGCGCAGTCGTTCCGCGCCATTCGCACGAGAACGAGCAGCTCACGTACATCCTCGAAGGGACTCTTCGCTTCTGGCTCGGCGAGGATGAGTCCGAAACGGTGGATGTCGCCGCCGGGGAGGTGCTGCACATCCCCTCATGGGTGCCGCACAAGGCCGAGGCCATCGAGACGACCCTCGACATCGACATCTTCAACCCACCGCGACAGGACTGGCTCGACGGGTCGGACGCCTACCTGCGCTCGAAGTGAAGCTCGGTCTCGAAGGTCGCCGCGGGCTCGTCACCGGCGGATCAAAGGGGCTCGGCGAGGAGATCGCGCGCGAACTGGTCTCCGAGGGTGCCCGCGTCGCGATCTGCTCTCGCAACGAGCAGGAGGTGACCGCAACCGCCGAGAAGGTCGGTGCCGAGTACGCGCAGGCGGCAGACGTCACCGACCCGGCGCAGGTGCGTGATCTCGTCGCCCGCACTGCCTGCGCGCTGGGCGGGATCGACTTCCTCGTCAACAACGCCGGTGGCGCTCACCCCGGGACGTTCGAGACATTGAGCGACGAGGACTGGGTTGCCGACCTCGACGTGAAGCTCTTCTCACTGATCCGCTGCTCGCGTGAGGTCCTGCCGCACCTGCGCACCGCCGGCGGGGGCCGGATCGTCAACATCGGTGCCGTCTACTCCCGGTACCCAGATCCGACCTTCTTCGCGACTTCGGTCAACCGCGCCGCGGGCAACTCGTTCACGAAGACTCTCGCGCTCGAGGTCGCGAAGGACAACATCCTCGTCAATGGGGTCAACATCGGCTTTGTGGTCACGCCGCAGTGGGAGAACATCCGCCAGCGCCGAGCGCCCGAGTCGCAACGCGAAGACTTCTTCAATCGACTTGCCGCGCAGGAGGTGCCACTCGGCCGGTTCGGGCTGCCCGACGAGGTCTCGGGTCTCGTCTCGTTTCTGCTCAGTGACCGCGCGACCTACATCACCGGCGCATCGATCGACGTCGCAGGCGGTATGGGCAAGTACGTCTAGCGGCAGCTGCCAGTCCGGGCGGTCGCCTGCGCGTTGCGGGTCGGGACCGGCGCCGGTCCTCGAGGAGACCGCTAGCGCTTGATGATGTTGTGGACTTCGAACACTTCGGGTTCGCCCGGGTCGAGGCCGACCTCTGCGAGGATCGGCATCAGGCGAGCAGCGAAGGCATCGAGTTGCTCCTTCGAGTCCCAGACCAGACTGACTTTGAGTTGGTCGCCCGAACCGAAACAGAGTTCGTAGTCGAGTCCGTCCGCGGGGGTGACGCCCTCTTCGTTCAGTCGACGCACCACATGGTCGTACTGCTCTGCCGTTAGCGACGGAGGGGAAAAGCGGATGAGCAAGCTCACGACGATCCTCTCTCTTGGGGTACGGCGACCATAACCCCGATCACGGCGTGCCGCGCACAACTGCGAGGCTCTATGGCGTACGGATCCGCAAAGCGCTTGACGAGGTCTCGCCTGCATCATGACTCCGGGAGGCACGATGAAGCTTCTTCTCACTTCGAGCGGTGGAGCGCGAGGACATGCCGGACACTTCCCTGGCCAACATCGAAAAATGGGCGGCCGGGTTGTCAGTGCCCGCGTACGCGATCGACGATCAGACAGCCATCAGGGTCGCCGACGGCGGCGTCGAAGTCGTCTCCGAGGGGAACTGGAAGCTGTTCACCCCCGTCCCCGAAAGAACCTCGTCGGGCTAGCACGCCCTGCGCTCGCCAGGATCACGAGCCAGCGCATTAGGAGTCAGCGTAGCCCCAAGCCGTCTACATCTCGACTGGGTTTATCTTCCGGGTGATGTCCCTTCTAGCTTCGCCTAGGCGTCGCCGCCGACTTGCGTGGGCGACCGGGTTCGCTGCGTGTTTGGGGCTGATAGCGGCGGTTGTGATCCTTGATCCGGGCCGAGGCTCGCCGGCCAAGCGCGTGAAACCGGTAGCGCCCCAGTTCGGCGAAACAACCACCGGGCCACCCGCCTTCACGACGACGATCAGCGCGACCGAAGAGCGAGCGCGGGAGCAAGCCGAGTCAGCTGTGCGGCCGCTCGCGAACGTTTTCGTGAACGCGATGATCGAGCGGACGAACCTTGAGAACGCTCATGCGCTGCTCACCCCGAGTTTCCAGACCGGCTCGGTCGACGACTGGCAACGCGGGCAGCACTTGCCGCTCAGGTTTGGGAAGGACAGCAGCCTCGGCAGCACGACAATCGCTTACTCGGGACCCAGCGAAGTCGGGCTCATCGTCACCGCCAACAAGCCTGGCGACCCCGACGGACATCTGATCGCACTCCGATTCGACAAGTCTGGAACGCAGTGGCTGATCGACTACGTCCACCAGGGCCGCGCGTCGACCCGGGTCGATGCGACCAACTACTCACCAGCCGGATTCCTGCCCGGGACACACCGAGAGACCGGCTGGACCTGGCTGATCCTGATCGGTGGACTCGTGGGAATCATCGCGATCGTCGCCCTGACCGATTGGTGGCTCTCACGCCCCCGGCCCGCGACCGGACACGAGTAGAGCACTTCTCCTGGTTGCGCGAACTTACCGATGGCAACGTCGGGAGCGGGAGTACGCTTCGAGCAGAAGCAAGGGAGAGGAGCACGCGATGTCAGCTGAAAGCAAGGAGCCACGCACCGGCACGTTTCTTGGGGTGCCGTACGACTGGCGGCTGCACGGCTTCAAGGCGCGCCTTGGCGAGCGCTGGTGGAACCCGGCAGAACCGCGGCTGATCACGCCCAGAGCGTTCGGATGGGGTTACGCGCTCAATTTCGCGCGGCTGTTTCGGCGCAGCCCGTAGGTGCTCCGCCTGATGGGCGTCGGGGTATCGCTGCAGGCCGGCCTGCGTCAGAGCTCCGCCCGTGACGCCTGACGCCCCGGCCCATCACCGCTAGATGGTTGATCGGTAATTGCCGTCGTTGCGGGGAGGGAATGCACCAAGCAGTGTGGTCGACTCGACCGGTGGCAAGGCCAGTAGGCCTTGGTACCGGGCGAGGCGGGCGCAATGCGCCGCGTGCAGGCCCCCAGGCGCGACGGCGTGAATTACCGATCAACCATCTAGCTCCAGAGTGAAGCTGTGGCCTTCGTGGGTCAGGTATCGCGGCGAACGAGCAGGACGGCCGCGATCGCGATCACAAGGGCGCAATAGCCGCAGAAGAGGAGGGCGCCTGGCCCAGGGGCCAGCGATCCGGAATCGTGTGTCAGCTGAAAGATGGCACGCGCTGCCGAGTCAGGCAGGTACGGGCTGATCGCGTTGTTCCAGTCTGCCGGGAGGATGTTCAGGAGTGGTGGGATAACGAAGAAGATCGCTGCGAAGATCGAGATGCCGCCGGCGGTGCTGCGGATGATCGCGCCGAGCGCCATCGCGAAGACCCCGATCAGCACGAGGTAGACGGCGCCGCCGACCACCGTCCGGGCGACGCCAGGATCGGAGAGAGAGGTCTGTAGTGTCGGATGCGAGTGCAGGATCGCCTGGCTTGCCCAGAAGGCGGCGAATACCGATGGGAGCGCGAGCACGAGCGTGATGAGCGCGAAGACCACGAGCTTCGCCCAGAGAACGGGCAGTCGCCTCGGTACGGCGGTGAAGCTCGCACGGATCATCCCGGTCGAGTATTCGGCGGTGATCGCCAGGACAGCGAGAACGGCGATCGCGAGTTGAGACAGATTGACACCGGCGGTCGCGATCTCGAGCGGGTGCCGATTGGCCCGCTCGTGAGGACTCATCGCGTTCCAGCGGGAAGCCGTGACAGTTGCAAAAAGGCACGGTAGGCCGACCGTCAGCACGACCCCAACAAGAAGTGACCAACGCGTCGAGCGGACGGAGCGAATCTTCGTCCATTCGGAAAGCGCGACGCGCAACGGCGTGACGCGGCCCGTATGTTCGAGTTGAGGAAGGGCCGTGGTTACGCTCAGGAGGTCACCTCCTCGGAAACGCCCAGCGTTGCACGGTACTCGAGGTCGTCGCGTGTCAGTTCCATGAATGCCTCTTCGAGGGAGGCTTGCTGCGGGGTCAACTCATGCAGGCGCAGGCCATGCGCGGCCGCGAGGTCGCCGATCTGAACCGCCGAGCGCCCGCCCACCTCGAGTGCACCGTCGGCCGCCGTGACGACCGTGACATCTGGACCAACGAGCAGATCTCTAAGCTCGGACGTCTGCGGCGAACGGACACGAACGACGTTCTTCGACGCTCCCTCGATGAACTCGCTGACGGCGACATCAGCGATCAGGCGGCCCCGCCCGATCACGATCAGGTGGTCGGCCGTGACGGCCATCTCGCTCATCAGGTGCGAGGAGACGAAGACCGTGCGCCCCTCCGCCGCAAGCTGCCTGAGGAGGGTACGTATCCAATGAATGCCCTCCGGGTCGAGGCCGTTCACGGGTTCGTCGAGCATCACGGTCGACGGGTCGCCGAGCAGCGCGGTCGCGATTCCCAGCCGCTGACCCATGCCAAGCGAGAACTGACCGGCCCGCTTCCTCGCGACCTCGTCCAGACCGACGAGCTCGATCAGGTCTGCAACCCGCTTCTTCGAGAAGCCATGCGTTTGCGCCAGGGCGAGCAGATGGCTGTACGCGGAGCGGCCCGGGTGGATGGAACGCGACTCGAGCAGCGCCCCTACCTCGTGTAGCGGCGCCGGATGGTCGCGATAGTGCTTGCCGTTGACGGTGACGTCACCCTTCGTCGGCGCGTCCAGACCGAGGACAAGCCGCATCGTCGTCGACTTCCCCGAGCCGTTCGGGCCGAGAAACCCAGTGACCACTCCGGGTCTCACCGTGAATGACAACTCGTCCACGGCGCGCTTGTGGCCGTAATCCTTCGTCAGGTCGACCACTTCGATCATCGCGCTTCACCGTAACCCGGGGTAGCTGGCGTTCACATGAACAGCCCTCGCGCCGGAATGTGTGCCGTTCGTCTGCGCCAGTCGAGTGTTCGGCAATGAAGCCGCGGCGTTCGGTCAGGTGTTGGGGAGATCGGAGCCGAACTGCCAGAGGTGGCCGTCCGGGTCGCGGAAACCAGCCGACCGCACGCCCCACGGACGATCGACCGGGCCGTAGACGATCGAGACCCCACGCTCGGCGAGCTCAGCGCAGAAAGCATCCGCGTCGTCCACGAACGTCGCCAGCTGCACGCTCGCTCCCGCACCTGGATCGGCAATGGGCACTTGTCCCAGCATCTCGCTCTCCGCCTCGACGCGCTTGAGCAGACGCAAGAAGAGGTTGTCCAATTTGAAGATGATCGTGCCGTGTCCCTCGTCGGCCGCGGCGACTTCGAACAGACGCTCGTAGAACTCCTTCGAACGCTGCTCGTCCTCGACGAACAGCGTGATCACATTGACGGACTTGAGCGATTGAGTCATCCCTCAACCTCCAGGTTAGTAGTAGGGCCGAGCCCGGTACCGAATTAGACGATGCGTCGCGTCCGAATTCATCGCCGACCTGACGCAAGATCCCACGAACGGCTCGCGGACTCGCGCTGATACGTTCCGGCGGATGCCGCTGAGCCTCGCTCAGGCCCACGCCCTGATCGCAGCCGCGAATGACCACGCGCTCGCCAACGGCTGGAAGATCGCCGTCGCCGTCGTCGATGAGGGCGGACTCCTCGTCGCGCTCGGCCGCATGGACGGCGCGTTCCCGCTCTCAGCGCAGATCGCCGAAGCAAAGGCGGCCGGGACCGCGCTGTGGCACCGCGACGGCGAGCAGCTCGCAGCGAGCCACGAGTCGCACCAGGGATTCTTCGACGCGGTCAGCAGACTCGTCCGGCTGCCGCTCATCCCCGGCCCGGGCGCCGTGGTGATCCGGAGCGGCGAGAGCGTGCTGGGCGCTGCCGGGGCGAGTGGCGCGAGCGGCGACGACGACCGCGCCTCGGTCGAGGCGGGGCTGCGGGCTGTCTTTCCGGGCTGGACCGAGGCGTCCTGATCCTCGACGAGGCGGCGTGCGAGTGCGCCCGCGCTCCTGAATGACCCCGGCCGAGCCGCACGCCGACGCCTAGGCGCGCGGCGCGTACTCCACGCTTTTGAACGGCCAGTCCGATTCGAGCCACGTACTCACAGCGCGCCAAAGCGCGGTGTCCAGATGTGCGTGGCTCTCCCGCACCCACGAGAGCGCGCAGGCGTCATTGTCGTTGCCGCTTTTGCGGAGTGGATAGATGTAGACGCACCCGATCACGTCGCGGCTGCCTGGATCGAGCACCGTGTACGTGAACCCCTTGCGGGTGCGGAAGTCGTCGGCGTGGCGCTGCAGGTCGGCCCGGTTCTGGTCGCGCGTCATCTCTCGCGGCCACGAGCCGTCGGGGTACCCGGGCGTCGCCGCGATGTGCGCCATCGATGACGTCCAGGCGTCGTAGTCCAGCTCGTTGTGCTCAGGCCCGAGCGGCTCGAGGACGAACGCGGATGTCTCGAGACCGAGCGGGACGTCGAAGTCGGGCGGAACGAACTCGGCCACGCGGCCAATCGTAGAACGTCGGCTCAGGAGAAGCTGGGGAAGCGAACCATCACCCTCCAACGGTCGGCAATGACGATGAGCGGTGCGGGGCGTCAGGCCATTCGCTCGGACAGCCCGATCAGAATGCCCTCGGGGCCTCGGACGTAGCAGAGTCGATACACAGCTTCGTACTGGACTACTTCGGCGACCAGCTGCGCGCCGTGCTTCTGGAGCCGGGCCAGCGTATCGGGAGTGCTCGCGAATGTCCCCGGGGCAGAGGGCGGCATAGATCCCAGCGCTTGCGCGTTTTGCAGGTAGGGGTTACGCAGACTTCGGATCGGAGGGACGGCGATGACAGTCGAATCGGATGTGGGGCGCGGTGAGCGCCCGAGGAAGACGGGCACAACTACCGTTCGATACGAGACGCGCACGACGATCGACCGTCCGATCGGCGACGTGTTCGCGCGGCTGGCGGACCTCGATGGTTACCGAGCCTGGATGCACCGTACGGGCTTGTTCCGCAGGTCGGGCCAGACCTCTGACGGACCTCGGGGCTCGGGAACCGTGTACGTCGACGCCACGAGGATGGGCACCTTCCGCGGTCAGATAACGGACTATCAGCCGCCGTCGCGGATCGGATTTCGCGAGACTTTGCGGTGGTTCGGCTCCGACCTGATGGAGGCGAGACCCGAGTACCTCCTCGAGGCTGACCGGGACAAGACGATCGTTCATCACACCGCGCAGGGTGAGCTCTTCGGCTTGATGCGATTGATGAAGCCGGTTGCGGCGCTGCTGGCACGAAGCGAACGGGCACGAACTGTCAAATCGTTGAGGCGTTCACTGGAGTCGGGTAAATGAGGTCCCGGCATGCCACTTCTTGCCTGCCAGCGTCGAACTAAAGGTGTCTTCGCTGTCGCGGTGGGCGCGTTTGCGGATCCTGCTTTCCCGGCACGCGAACGCTCAGCGTTCTCTGGTGTCCCTCCGCGGAGCACCTGCTCGTCGGACTCGACGCGCGGGCGACCGACGAATTCGACGACCGACGACGCGATAGGGTCGGCGTCGTGGAGGTCGTCATCAATCACCTTCGCCTGCGGGATCCGGTTGCGGACGAGACCGTTGAGGCGCTCCGGAAAGGGGTCCAGCTCGCGGTCGATGCGGGCGCGGTCTCGGCTCGGGTCGCGAAGGTCGATGAAACGCACCTGATCCTGATCCTTGAGTTCTCATCAGCCGACGACGCGGACCGTATGGCGCGTGAGGTTGGCGGTGCGTGGATGCGCGACAACATCCGGCCGCTCCTCGCCGGCGACACGGAGCGGAGCGTCGGCAGAGTGATCGCCGCTGCGCACACCTGAGAAGCCCAACCTCGCGTGCGCCGGTGTCTGGCAATGACGACTGAACCGACGCGCAGGCTAGGCGGACGGACTGCAGTTCCCAGCGGGGCCACGTCGGCGAAGACGGAAAGATTCGAGTCTTTGAGGTGTGGGACTCGCGTGAACAGGCTGAGGCGTGGGGCGAGAAAGTGATGGCGGTCCGCACGGAGGCGGGCTTCGGAGCTGGGCCACCCTCGATCGAATACCTCGACGTCCACAAGGTTATTCAGCGCTAGTCGGTTCGGGACAAACCGAGGGCCGAGCGCGCCGAGACGGCGGGGCGTCGCTCCTAGATGGTTGATCGAGACCGGCGCTCAGCCTCGGTGATGACGGCGCTCATGGACGAGCGGACCGCCTTCTCCCACGAGCGCGCCACGAGGTTGCCCCAGCGCGCGCCTAGTGCACCGTAGTCCGTCCCCAGTTCGCCTTCCCAGGTCAGGGTTGAGCCTTCTTTGGCGGCCTCCAGGACGAAGGACTCGCGGACGTGGGGAACCGGCCCTCGCACAAGGCGGAAGTTGATCCGCGCGGGTCGTTCGAACTGGACGGTCTCAACCGTGCTCGTGACGCCGCACTTGACCTTCGTGTAGTGCGCCGCGAGAACCATGTCCGAGCTGCGTTCCCAAACGTCGAGGTGATCCTGCATCGAACGCGGCGTCTTTCCGAGGTATGGGCTCGCGATCACATCGAAGACGGTTTCGCGATCGGCTGCGATCTCCCAGGTCACGGGTCCGAGTTCGCGAACACGCCTGCCGACACCGCTATCAATCGTGACAGCACCGCTCGCGTAGAACCGATAGGCGCGCTTGCCGCCCAGAACGAGGGCAACGCCAAGAAGCAAGCGACGCATGCGCAGAAGGCTATCGGGCGCGCGGTTTGGAATGACGCTTGAGCCCGAGACTCAGGTGCTGGGGATATCCGAGCCGACCTGCAGAGCTGGCCGTCCGGGTCGCGGAAGCCAGCTGACTGCACGCCCCACGGACGATCGGCCGGGCCGTAGACGATCGAGACTCCACGGGAGAGCCGGGGAAGCGACCCACCTGAAACGGGGGCCGACGCCGCCGGGGCCAATATCTCGACGATCGCGCGGGCGCCGGAAAGGTTGATGCCACAGTCGTAGACGAGAACTACCATGGCGACGATGACTGTGGTCGTGATTCGGGGCACGCACTACCCCGTCGTTCTCCCGAAGCTGACCGATCCGCGGCTGCACCTCGCCGCCACGATCATCTCGTTGCAGGTGATCGGTCAGATCGGCTTTCACTTCCAGCTCTCGATCGCCCAGATCCTCATCTCGCTAGCCACCTGTGCCGTGCTGGAGGTGGCGATTGCCTTCCACAAACAGCACGTGCTGATGTGGCCGGCGAGCGCGCTCCTCACCGGCAACGGCGTCGCATTCATTCTCCGCGTGCCCGACACGAGACACGGCGACTGGTGGAGCACGAAGGGCTGGTGGATCTTCGCCGGAGCCTCGGCGATCTCGCTGCTCTCCAAGCACGTGGTCAAGTGGCGCGGCAGCCACATCTTCAATCCGTCGAACATCGGGCTCGTCCTGTGTTTCCTGATCCTGGGGCGCGGTCGCGCGAATCCGCTCGATTTCTGGTGGGGACCGATGTCGCCCTGGCTGATCCTCGCACTCGTGGTGATCCTCGCCGGTGGTTTCTTGATTCTTTCGCGGCTGAAGCTGCTTTGGATCGCAGTCTCGTTCTGGATCACGTTCGCGGCGGGAATCGGCGTGATCGCGCTGAGTGGCCACGAGATGACTGCGCGTTGGCACCTCGGTCCGGTCACCGGCTTCAGCTTCTGGTGGGTGCTGGTGACGTCACCAGAGGTACTCGTCTTCCTCTTCTTCATGATCACCGACCCGAAGACGGCGCCGAAGGGTGCCCGCGCGCGAATTACGTACGGGATTGCGCTCGGCCTGCTCGGAGCATTGCTGATCGCGGGCGCGCGCACCGAGTTCGCAAGCAAGGTCGGCCTGCTCGGCTCGCTCGTGCTCGTCTGCATCGCCATGCCACTCCTGCCGCTGCTTCGGCGCGTGCCATGGCGCGTCAGCAGCAGGAGGCTCGCGGTCGCCGCCGGGGCGGGCCTTGCGGTCTACGTGGGCGCGCTCGTCAGCATCACCGGTGCGTCGTCGTCGAGCGCTGCCCCGCCCATGGCAGCCGGGTCGCTCCCGGCGATCACGATCCTGCCATCCCGTGGCGTGCAGACGCAGCTGAACTCCACAACCGCCGAGCAAATCACGCACGGGCTGGTGGCAGCGGTGCCGGCGCACGTCGGCGACGGTGTGCGCGTCTGGCTCGAGCCCGGCGTCGGTCAGAGCCCACCCGTCGCCGTAGCGCAACTCGCGGGCGTGACCTACCGTCTCCAGCAGAACGGTTTCGACTGGGTGCTCAGCACGAGGCCGGCGTCGGCCCCTTCGGACGAGATCGTCACCGCGCCGGTGCCGCGCGGGCACAGGCTGACGAACGTGGCGAGCCTGGTCGGTCTGGACTTCAAGCAGGGATCGTTCCGGTACGGCGTGTCGAACGACTACCGGGCGATGATGGGCGGCGGGGTTTGCTGGCTCGACTACAACGACGACGGTTGGCTCGACCTTTTCGCCGTCAACTCGTACGCGAGCGCCGACACCGCTCGCTGGGAAAGCAACGGTGGGCTGCCGCGGACGGCGCTGTTCGAGAACGATCACGGCGCGTTCCACGACGTGAGCAGGCAGACTCACGCGGATCTCGCGATTCAGGGTGACGGTTGCGTGGCTGCCGACCTCAACGGCGACGGGAGAACGGATCTCCTGGTCACGACGACTTCCGGCATCGACCTCCTCTGGAACAACGGCGACGGCACCTTCAACGACGGAGGGCGAACCGCCGGCCTCAGCGCTTCGGGCTGGTACACGGGCGCGGCGGTCGCTGACGTGAACGGGGACGGCCGCATGGACGTGTTCGTCGCCGGCTACGCCGACGCGAACGAGCCGGTTCCGAACTCCGTCGCCGGCTTCCCCACGAATCTCGCAGGAATTCGTGACCTGCTGTATCTGAACGAGGGGAACGATTCGAGCGGCCACGCCCGGTTCCGCGAAGTCGGCGTGCAGGCAGGAATCGAGTCGGCCGAGCCGCGTCATGGCCTCGGCGCCGTCTTCACGGACTACAACGGGGACGGCCGCCCAGATCTCTACGTAGCGGACGACGAGGATCCGAATCAGCTGTACGAGAACATTCCCTGGCCCGGAGGGGTCGCGGCGGATCCGGCCGGGCTCGGGTTCCGGTTCGAGGAGCGCGGCGCGACCGAAGGCGTCGCAGACGGATTCGCCGGCATGGGCATCGCGACGAACATCGGCGCGAACGCTCGTCCCGACCTGTTCGTGACCAACTCGCGCAACGAGCCGTCGGCGGCCTTCCACGGGCTGGCGAATGCGAGATCGCCGGCGTTCACGAACGCGCGCCCGACGTTCGACCAGGCTCTCGGCACCGGCTTCGCCGGCTGGGGCGCGTCCTGGGTCGACCTGTGGAATCTCGGATCGCCCGACCTCGTGCTCGCTGCCGGCGCGATTCCGGTGACGAAGCTCTCGAACGACGCGGAGCCGGTTCGCGTGCTGAGCCCGGTCGCAGCCCGAGGAAGGCAGCCGCGGTACGGCGACGCCAAGGATGTATTCGGCTCGGGCGCGCCTCGCCTGAACGGACGCGGTCTCGCCGCAGCGGACGTCAACAACGACGGCCGGATGAACATCGCGATCAACACGATCGGCGGCAAGCTCGCTCTGCTTCGCCCCACCGGCACGAGCGGCCACTGGCTCGACGTGCAGCTGTCGAGGCTCTCGCCCGGTGCGCTCGTCACGGTTGTCCTCCCCGGCGGGCAAAGGCTCGTCCGCGAAGTGCAGACAGGGAGCAGCTACCTCTCCTCCGAGGATCCGCGCCTGCATTTCGGCCTCGGCACGGCGACGAAGGCCCGCCTCGTGACGGTTCGCTACCCGTGGGGCGGCGAGACGCGGTCCGCCGGCGTCGAGGCCGACCAGGTCCTGAAGATCACCGCGCCCGCGCCGGCGACGACGACCACGACCGCGGCCACGACCGCCTACCAGCTCGCGAGCTGCGTGCAGATCGGCGCCGCGGGGGCGTTCGGTCGCAGAGCGGTGGGACGAAGCGGCGGTCGCCGCGCTCCGCGACGGGCGCAGCCACCGAGCCGGTGCAGGCACGCGATCTGTTCCACCTGTCCGCCGCGATGTGGGACGCCTGGGCTGCCTATGACCCGAAGGCGAACGGCTACTTCGTCAGTGAGAAAGCGCAGGCGACCGACGTGCAGTCCGCGCGCGACGCCGCGATCAGTTACGCGGCCTACCGCCTCCTGCTTTGGCGTGCTTCGTTCAACGCGAACCTCGACTCCACCTTTGCGCTGCTGACCAAGCAATTGCGCTCGCTCTGCTACTCCCCCGACTTCACGAGCACCACCGGCGATTCCCCAGCCGCGCTCGGGAACCGCATTGCTGCGGCCGCGATCGCGGCCGGCCGTAACGACGGTTCGACTGGAGGCGCTGCACTACGAGGACGCGAGCTACATCCCGATGAACGCGCCACTCGTCGTCGAGCCAGCCGGGATCCACGGTGCACGACGCGACGTTCTGGCAGCCGCTCGCACTCGAGAAGAACGCAGCGAAGGGCCTCGCTGCAGTTCCCGCCGATGTCCAGAACTTCGCCGACAGCCAGTGGGGCCGCGTCCGCGGTTTCGCGCTCTCGCCGTCGCCGAAGGGCCTCCCGATCGATCCCGGAGCACCGCCCCTCGGCGTCCCGTCCACCGCCGCGTACAGGCAGGCGGCGGTCGCAGTGATCCGGGCGACCGCGGCCCGAAGCCGGCCGTCGATCCTCGACGCGTCCCCGGTCGGGTGGAATGCGGTCGCCGAATCGCTGTCGTCCGGCGCGAGCGCGGCCGCTCGTCTGCGAAGTGACGTCCGGCTCTACTTCGCGCTCAACGGCGCGCTGCACGATGCGGCGATCGCTGCCTGGGGCGCCAAGCGCGCCTACCAGTCGCCGCGGCCGATCTCGATGATCCGGTACCTCGCCTTCAACAACCAGCTCCCGCTCGTTCCCGGCCTGGTCAAGAACGTCGGCGGGAAGCAACTCGTCCTGCGCGCGGGCCAGTGGGTGGCCGGAGAGAGTTGGAGCCCGCTCGCTGCGACGCCCGCCTCGCCCGGCTGGGTTTCCGGCGACAGTGCATTCGCCTACGCCGCGGGCGAGGTGCTCACGGCCTTCACCGGCCGCTCGTTCGCAGGGCAGACCGCCCGCGCCGCGACGCAGGGCGTCGACAGCGGTATCGAACTCTCGGACGACGTCACCGCAGGCCGCACCCTGGGCACGAAGGTCGGCAAGCTCGTGTGGGGCAAGCTTCGCGACTGACAACCAGTAGAGTCGCAAGCGCCTTGCTCCAGCGGCTCCAGACGCCCACCGCAGGCACCGTGATCGGTGCGCTGCTCATCCTGCTCGGCGGGATCGTCTACGTCAGCGGATCCCCGACTGCAGGCACCTTCTTCTCGCTCGCCGGATTCGGTCTGATCCTCAAGTACCGCGTTCTTCCCGCACGACGCGAGCGCAACAAGTAGCCGCTCGGAGCTAGCGGCCGGAGCGGGCCTGGAGGCGAACGGCGACCGTGTCGAGCGTCACGGCGCCGAGGAGCACGAGGCCGGTGATGATGTAGATCCAGCCGTTCGACACGCTGAGCGTGTTCAGGCCGTTCTGGAGCGTCCCGATCAGGACGGCGCCGAGCAGCGCGCCGCGCACCTCGCCGCGGCCGCCGAAGAGGCTAGACGCCGCCGATCACCGCCGAGGCGATCGCGTTCAGCAGCAGGTTGCCCGGCGGGAACGTCAGCGCCACCGAGTTCACCTGCGACGCGAAGATGATCCCGCCCATCGCCGGCCGTGGCGCCGGAGAGCATGAAGACGAGCACGCGGATGCGCGGCACGTTGATGCCGGCGCGGCGAGCCGCCTCGGCGTTCCCGCCGACGGCGTAGACGTGACGTCCGAACGTCGTCCACTTCGCCAGGAACGTCAGCAGGATGAAGAAGACGATGATGATCACGCCCGAGAGCGGCAGGCCGAGCGACGTCGCGATCACCTTGCCGTGGTTCGCGATCGCGACCGTGCCGAACGCGGCGACGCGCGATCCCCGACCGTCTTCACCGCGAACGCCGGTCCAGTTCACCCTGGCGATCTGCGTGCCGCGGGCGGCGACCCGCTTGTAGAGGATGCTGAGCGGATAAAGAGCCGTGATGACCAGCGCGATCAGGTAGCCGCCGACGTGCGAGAAGGCGTAGCTGTCGGTGTAGTTGATCCAGCGGTCCTGGATGATGATCGTGCCGCGCTGCTCGAGCTGTGTTCAGGATCACGCCCTGCCAGATCAGGAAGCCGCCGAGCGTGACGACGAACGACGGCACGCCCACGAACGCGACGATCGAGCCCTGCACGCCGCCGATCAGCGCGCAGGCGGCGACCGCGAGCACCATCGCGAGGATGCCGTTCAGCTGGTGGCCGCTGCCCGGCAGCTGCAGCTCCGCGACGATGAGCGCGCCGATGCCCGCGAGGTAGCCGATCGAGAGGTCGATCTCGCCGAGCAGGAGGACGAAGACGACGCCGAAGGCGAGCATCGCCGTGCCGGCCATCTGGTTGATCAGGTTGGTGAAGTTGACGGCCGTGAAGAAGTTCGTCGCCGTCAGGCCGAAGAGGATGACGACGAGGATCTCGCCGACGATGATCGGGGCCGGGCCGAGGTTGCCCGTCCTGAGGTTGAACCAGGCCCTGTGGTAGAGGCCGGCGAGGCCCGCCCGGGAGCTGCTCCGCCTCAGCCGGCTTCGGAGCCGTCGGGGCCGACGACGTCGGCGGACGTCATGCCTCGCCTCCGGCTGCCGGTGCCGACCGGGATGCCCGAGACCTTCGTGGGCACGCCGGCGGTGATCGCCTCGACGACCGCCTGCTGCGTCGTCGTGCGGCGCTCGAAGATGCCGACGTTCCGTCCGAGCCGGAGCACCGTGATCCGGTCCGCCGTCTCGAAGATGTCGTGGAGGTTGTGCGAGATGATCACGACCGCGAGCCCCTGCTCGCCGAGGCGGCGGACGAGCGCGAGCACCTGCTCCGTCTGCGCCACGCCGAGAGCCGCGGTCGGCTCGTCGAGGATGACGAGCTTCGAGTTCCACTGCACGGCCTTCGCCACCGCGACGGACTGGCGCTGGCCGCCGGAGAGCGTCGCCACCGGCTGCCGGATCGACGAGATCGTCGTCACCGCGAGGCTCTTCAGGGTCGAGGCGGTGGTGTGCTCCATCGCCGCCTCGTTGAGGATCTGCGCACCGGTTCACCTCGCGGCCGAGGTACATGTTCTGGACGACGTCGAGGTTGTCGCAGAGGGCGAGATCCTGGTAGACGACCTCGATCCCGAGGCGCGCCGCGTCCTTCGGGCCGTGGATGTGCACCTCCTGGCCCTCGAAGAGGATCTGCCCGCTGTCGTAGGCATGGGTGCCGGCGATGCACTTGATCAGCGTCGACTTGCCGGCGCCGTTGTCGCCGACGAGCGCCATCACCTCGCCGGCGTTGACCTCGAAGTCGACGTCGGTCAGCGCCTCGACCGAGCCGAAGGTCTTCGTGATGCCGCGGAGTTGGAGGAGTGGGGTCTCGCTCATCGTCGTTTAGTCGCGGTGGAGGCGCCCCGAGAGGCGCCTCCACCGCGGATCGTGCGTGATCCTACTTGCAGTACTTCTTGTACGTGCCGACGCACACGTCGCTCTTCTTCAGGAACTTGTCCGTGAAGAGGCGCTTGTAGTTGCGTCTTCGTGATCCAGATCACCGGAAGCGCGAGGGTCGGCTCCGTGCTTCTTGCCGTTCATCCGGAAGCCGTTCGTCTTCGGCTTCTTGCCCTTGATGAGCGCGACCGCAGCAGCTGCGGCAGCGTTCGCCTCGGCAGGCACGTACTTGTAGACCGTGCCCGTCTGCCAGCCGGAGATGATGTTCTGGACACCCTGCGACGCGACGCATCCTGACCCGGAGAGCGGAAGCGGGCTTCAGGTGCTTCGCCTTCAGGTCGGCGATGACGGCGCCGGCGATGTTGTCGTTCGCCGCCAGCACGCCCTGGATCTTGTTGCTCGTCTTGACGAGCATCTGGCTGAAGATGGTCGCCGCGTTGTTCGCATCCCAGTCGGGCACGAACTGCTGCGGGCCCTTCTTGAGCTTGTGCTGTCTTGAAGAGCGGGTTGAAGACGGCGTCGTTGCCGCTCTTGAACCAGAACGCGTTCTGGTCGGTCTGGCCGCCCCAGAGCTCGGCGACCGTGCCGCCCGGGTACGTGCCCTCGCGCCTTCATCCCGGCGATGACGCCGTTGGCCTGTGCCTTGCCGACCGCCTTGCCGTCGAAGGTGACGTACACCGATGCGGTGCCGCCGCGTGACCTGGCGGTCGTAGTCGATCGCCTTGCCGCCCTTCGAGGTGAAGAGCTTCTCGATCGACGAAGCGGAGCCGTTGTCGAGCGCGGTCTCGATGACGACCGTCGCGCCCGCGGCGATGCAGGCCTGCGCCTGTGCCTTCTGCTTGAGCGGGTCGTTGAGGGCGTTGTTGATCGAAGCGGTGACGCCGGCCTTCTTGAAGGCCGCCTTCATCGCCGGAGCGTCGAACTGCACCCAGCGGACGGACGACTTCGTGTCCGGCAGCAGCACGCAGACCTGGACGCTCGCCGTCTTCTTCTTGGTGCTCGCGGTCGCGCTCGCGACGACGAACACGGCGAGGCTGGCGATCGACGAGCGCGACGAGCACCAGGACCGTCGACCTGCGGAAAACTTTCTTCAAATGTAATCTCCTTGGTTGAGCGTGACGGGGGGCCAGTTGACACGCCACACGTTCGTCGCAATTCCTGACGACTGCAAGTCAAGTTCGTGACAACGACTCAAGTGCAGGATACGATGCGCGTGCGGTGACGATAGGCTCGCCCGCATGAAGACGATCCTCGGCATCTGGGCGTTCGGCGCCATGGCGACGCGCTTCAACCCGGGCGGCTACAAGCCCGAGCTGGCCGGGCGCCTCGACCGCCGAGCAAGGTGCGAGACCGCGGTCGACAGGCCTCGGCGACCTGATCGACGACTACGAGTTCCACTATCCGCAGGAGCTCTCGCGCGACGAACCTCGACGAGGTCCGAGCAGGCGCTCGACGGGCACGGCATCTACTGCATCGCGAGCGGCCTGCACCTCGATCCGCGCTTCGGCAAGGGCGGCTTCTCGCTCGCCGGACGACGCGACCCGCGGGCGAGGCGCTGCGGCTGACGCGCGAGGCGATCGACCTCGCCGCCGACGTCGGGCGCGCACTTCGATCATCTGGCCCGGGATCGAGGGCTACAACTACCCGTTCCAGACGCCGTACGCCGACGTCCTGGGCGCGGTTCATCGACGGCGTCGGCGAGGCGGCGCAGCACGCGAACGGGCAGCGGCGTCACGGTCTTCCTCGAGCACAAGAACTCCGAGCCGGCGATGAAGATCCTCATGCGCAACATCGGCATGACGCTGCACGTCATCCACACGCTGCGCGCGCCAGGGGATCGACAACGTCAAGGTCAACATGGACTGGCAGCACCTGATCATGAACGGCGAGAACCTCGCCGAGTACGCGGCGCTGCTCGCCGCCGAGGGGCTGCTCGGCCACCAGCACGCGAACTCCGGCTGGGGCACCTTCGACGACGACAACATGGTCGGCGCGACCGCGTTCATGGAGACGCTCGAGCTCGCGCTCGAGCTGCGCCGCGTCGGCTACGGCGACAACGGCGAGCGCCTCGGCTTCGACCTCTACCCCTACACCGAGGACGCCGTCGGCGCCGTCAAGCGCTCGGTGCTGCAGTGGCGGTTCATCGACGGGGTCGCCGCGCAGATCGACGAGCGCCGCGCTGCGCGAGGCGCAGCAGGCGAAGGACGCCGTCCGCGCCTACGAGCTCGTCTACGCCGCGCTCGGCGCCTGACGTGCGCTCGATCGGCCTCGACGTCGGCACGTCCGGGGTCAAGGCGTCGCGATCTACGCCGGACGGCGACGTGCTCGCGACGGCGCCGACGAGGCTACCCGCTCTCGACCCCGCAGCCCGGCTGGTCGGAGCAGGATCCCGAGGACTGGTGGCGCGCGGCCGAGGACGTGCCTCGCGCGGCTGCCCGAGGGCCCGATCGGCCTGTCCGGGCAGATGCACGGGCTCGTCGTGCTCGACGCCGACGAGCGCGTGCTGCGCCCGGCGATCCTCTGGAACGACCAGCGCACGGCCGCCGAGTGCGCCGAGATCGAGGAGCGCGTCGGGCTCGACCGGCTGATCGAGCTGACCGGCAACCGCGCGCTGACCGGTTTCACCGCGCCGAAGCTGCTCTGGCTGCGCACGCACGAGCCCGAGACGTACGCGCGGATCCGCCACGTGCTGCTGCCCAAGGACTACGTGCGGCTCCGCCTGACCGGCGAGCGCGCGATCGACGTCGCCGACGCGTCCGGGACGCTGCTCTTCGACGTCGCGCGCCGCGCGCTGGTCGGAGGAGGTCTGCGCCGCGCTCGAGTGCCGCTCGACTGGCTGCCCGACCGCGCACGAGTCGACCGAGATCGCCGGGCGCCGGCGACCAGGCCGCCGCCGCGCTCGGCGTCGGGATCGACGCGCCCGGGCCCGTCTCGGTCGTGCTCGGAACCTCCGGCGTCGTCTTCGCGGCGCTGCCCGCCTACGCGCCCGACGCGCGAGGCGCGGGTGCACGTCTTCTGCCACGCGGTGCCCGGCACCTGGCACGCGATGGGCGTGATGCTGAGCGCCGCCGGCTCGGCCGCCTGGCTCCGCGCACGCGCTCGGCGCCGACCTCGCGGACGCTCGACGCCGAGGCCGCGCGCTGGGCGCCCGGCGCGGAGGGCCTCCTGTTCGCGCCGTACCTCGCCGGCGAGCGGACGCCCGCACGCCGATCCCGACGCGCGCGGCGCGTTCACCGGCCTCTCGGCTGCGCCACGACCGCGGCGCGCTCTGGCGCGCGATGCTCGAGGGCGTCGCCTACGGGCTGCGCGACTCGCTCGAGCTGCTCCGCGCGCTCGGCGTCGCAGCCGGAGGTCGGCCGCGTCTCGGGCGGCGGCGCGCGCAGCGAGCTCTGGCTGCGCATCGTCGCGTCGGTGCTCGGCCTGCCGCTCGAGCGCGACCGAGTCGGAGGAGGGCTCGGCGTTCGGCGCGGCGCTGCTCGCCGGCGTGCGCGCGGGCGTCTTCGCCGACGCCGACGAGGCGGTCTCGCGCTGCGTCCGCGTCCGCGAGCGCATCGATCCGAGCCCGGCTGGGTCGAGCTACGAGCGTCGGCTACGGGCGCTACCGACGCTCTACCCCACCCTGCAGCCCACTGGAGGAGACGGCATGAGCCTCGAAGGCAAGACGGCTGTGATCACCGGCGCGAGCCGCGGCATCGGCGCCGCCGTCGCGCGCATGCTGCACGACCGCGGCGCCAACCTCGGCCTCGCGTCCCGCAGCGGCGACGACCTCGGCCTCGACCGCTCGTCGCCCGGCCCTGCGACGTGCGCGACCTCGACGCGCTCGTCGACGCTCTGCGACGCGACCGCCGACCGCTTCGGCGGCATCGACATCGTCGTCGCCGAACGCGGGCGTCGGCGCGTACGGGCCGTTCCTCGACCTCTCGCGCGAGCACCTCGACGAGATGCTCGACGTCAACCTGAAGGGCACCGTCTACGCGATCCGCGCGGCGCTGCCGCACATGCTCGGCCGCGAGGGCGACGTGGTCACGCTCGCCTCCGAGGCGGGCGGCGCGGCCTTCCGTACGAGGCGGTCTACTGCGCGTCGAAGTTCGGCCAGGTCGGCCTCACGCGCGCGCTCGACCACGAGCTGCGCGAGCACGGGATCCGCTGCACGAACGTCTGCCCGGGCGGTGTCGCGACCGACTTCGCGCTCGAGACGGCCGCGGCCGGTCGCCCGACGTGCTGCCGGGGATGATGAGCGCCGAGGACGTCGCGGAGGTCGTGCGTGTTCGTGCTCGAGCGGCCGCGCCACTTCCGGATGCTCGAGACGGCCCTGCGCCCGATGACCGAGGCTCAGCTGGGGTTAGCGCTTTCGGATCGCGCCGATCTGGTAGCCGCCCTCGAGCATCGCGCCCGCGCGCGCCTGCAGGCTGCTCCCAGGTCGGCACGTCCCAGCCGAACGAGTCGGCGAGCCGGACGATCATGTTGAAGAGCGCGCACACGGTCGCGGCGTTCGCGGAGAGCCTCGGTCGACACGCCGGCGGCGCGCACCGCGTCGGCGTCGGCCGGCTCGAGCTCCTCGGGTCGCAGCGTCAGCTTCTCGATGAAGACGAGCGTCGCGGCGACCTCGGGCACGAAGCGGCGCGGTCCGCCAGTCGTCGACGACCGCCTGCCAGACCTCCTCACCGAGCGCGTACGACGCGACTGCGCCGTGGGAGCCCGTTCAGAACGGGCATTGATTGAGTAGCGACGTGAAGCCGGCGAACAGCTCGCGCTCGCCGGCGCTCCATTCCGACGGCCCGCGCATGACGCTGTCGAGCGCGTCCGAGAACGGCAGCCCGAACAGCTCGGGCCGGTAGAGCAGCGTCTTGACGACCCCGAGCGGCTCGCGCCCGCTCCGTTCGCGGATCTCGCGCGAGCATCGCGGCCTCGTCGGGCGCATGCCCGTGATCGACGACCGCGAGCCTCATCCGATCACCTCGTAGCGCCGTGTCGAGCCGCCGCAAGCCCTTCGCCGATCGCGGTCGAAACCGTCTGCTCGAAGATCTCGTCCTCGGTCACGCCGGCCCCCTTCAGCGCGTCGACATCGTGATCGGTGATCTCGTAGGCGCACTGGCGCACCTTGGCGAGGTACCGCGCCATCTCTGGCCGGGCGGGAGCGGCATTGGCGACCACCGCGCGCAGTTCGTCGATCGGCTCGTCCACGCTCAGATCCTAAGCACTCGTCGCGGTCGTCGGCTCGCCGCGGTGGTGCCACGGCTGGAAGGTGACGATCAGGCGGTGGATTCTCTGGCCCTCGAGCGAGTCGACCTGGAAGCTCAGGCCATCATGTGAGACCTCGTCGCCGGGCTCGGCGCCACGGCCGAGCACGCCGAAGACGAAGCCTGCGATCGTGTGGTAATCCTCGCTCGGCAGGTCGCAGTGGAAGCGGTTGTTGAAGTCCTCGATCGGGAACGTGCCGTCGATCCGAATGGTGTCGTCGTCGATCCGCTCGACCGTCTCGTCGGGCAGGTCGAACTCGTCCTCGATCTCGCCGACGATCTCCTCGAGCAGATCCTCGAGAGTGACGATGCCCTCCATCGAGCCGTATTCGTCGATCACGACCGCCATGTGCTGGTTCGTGCGTCGGAACTCGGTCAGCAGCGCGCCCAGCTCCTTCGTCTCGGGGACCATGTACGCAGGACGGACGAGCGATTCCAGCTCGACAGCGACGATCCCGCGGTCGTGCATCGCCTCGATCAGGTCGCGGATGTGCAGGACGCCGACGATGTCGTCGAGCGACTCGCGGTAGACCGGGTAGCGGGTGTAGGGCGACTCGAGCACGGCCTTCAGCACCTCATCGGCTGGAAGGGCGATCGAGATCGCCACCACCTCGGGCCGCGGGACCATCACGTCCGAGACCTCCTTGTCGGCGAAGTCGAAGACCTTGTAGAGCATCTCCTGCTCTTCGTGCTCGATCTCGCCCTGGTCGGCCGAGCTGGACAGAAGCATCCGCAGCTCGGCCTCCGAGTGCGCCTCGTGCTCGGCACCCGGCGGCTCGAGGCCCAGGATTCGCAGGATCACGTTCGTGGACGACTGCAACACCCAGATCAGCGGCCTGAAAAGGATGAAGAAGCCGCGCACCGGCGTCGAGACGGCAAGCGCCGTTCGCTCCGGATGGCCGAGTGCGATCCCCTTCGGCACGAGCTCGCCGATCACGACGTGCAGGTAGGTGACGATCAGCAGCGCCACGAT
Source organism: uncultured Actinomycetes bacterium (assembly GCA_963847845.1). GTDB lineage: Bacteria > Actinomycetota > Thermoleophilia > Gaiellales > Gaiellaceae > PALSA-600. The sequence continues at coordinate 458,893 of CAWKBI010000001.1, read as the reverse complement.
CACCGACAAGAAGGACGCCATCACCGTGTCGAGCTGGTGAGCGAGCACCTGCTCGCCCAGGGCGCCGATGCCGAGCGAGGAGATCGTGACGCCGAGCTGCATCGCGGCGATGAACCGCGGCGGGTCGGCGGTGATCCGCAGCACCGCCCGAGCGCCGCCGGTTGCCCTCGTGCTCGAGCTCCATGATCCGGGTCCGCCTCGAGGTGACGAGGCCGTACTCGGCCGCGACGAAGAACGCGTTCAAGAGCAGGAGGCCCGCCAGGGCCAGCATCTGCAGCAGAAAAGTCATGCGCCGCTTTCCGGCGCGCGCGTACTGGGCGGCAGATCGTCGTCCACGCGAATCAGTCAGCCGAGTATAACGAGAGCCTGGACGTACGAACATGTGTTCTATAGTCTCGGGATGCGGGTCGAGTACCGCGAAGAGCCCTGCCGGGTCGCGCTGAACCGCGTCAAGGGGATGCCGTTCGACTGGTCGCTGAACCCATACATGGGCTGTGTCCACCGCTGCACGTTCTGTTACGTGCGCGCGTTCGAGCGCCGCGCCGACCGCCCCTCCGATGACCGCTACGGCTCGTCGATCCGCGTCAAGACGAACATCGCCGACGTCCTGCGCTGCGAGCTTCTGCGCCCGGGCTGGCGCGGCGAGCCGATCGCGATCGGTGCGGCCACCGACCCCTATCAGCCCGCGGAGGGCAGGTACCGGCTGACGCGCCACTGTCTCGAGGTGCTGCGCAGCGCGGCGCAGCCGTTCTCGATCATCACCCGTGGCCCCCTGATCGTCCGCGACGCGGAGCTGCTCGCAGAGGCGTCGAAGCGCGCCGAGGTGTCGGTCACGTTCTCGGTGCCGACGCTCGACGACGACGTGTGGCGAACGACCGAGCCAGGCACCTCGCCTCCCAGGCAGCGGCTGCGGGCGCTCAAGGTGCTCGTCGAGCACGGCGTCCGTGCCTCGGTCGGGATGGCGCCGCTCCTCCCCGGCCTCTCCGACTCGCCCGACCAGATCCGCCGCGTCGTCGAGGCAGCCCGCGCCGCCGGCGCATGCGGGATCTGGGCGAACGTCCTGTACCTCAAGCCGGGGACGAAAGAGCACTTCCTGCGCTGCCTCGAGCATGACTGGCCCGAGCTCGTGGCCGACTATGAGCAGCTCTATGCGCGCCGGGCCTATCTGGCAGCCGCCGACACCGCTCCGGCTCGAGATCAGGTCCGGAACCTCGCTCGGGCGCACGGAATCCGGGATCGGAGGCCCGAGCCTCTGCGGCCGCCGCCGAAGCCGGAGCAGTTGTCCCTCCTGGCTTCAGCGTAGGATGCGCGCGCATGGCAGACGAGATCACGGCGCTGATCGTCGACGACCACGAGGTCGTCCGTGAGGGGCTGCGCCTCTCGCTCTCCCGCGCCCCGCACATCCGCGTGATCGGCGAAGCCGCCGACGGCGCATCCGCCGTAGCGCTGGCGGCCCGGCGTAAGCCCGACGTCGTGATCATGGACGTGCGGATGCCGGGGATGGACGGCCTCGAGGCGACGAAGCTCCTCACCGAGCAGGTTCCGGACTCGAAGGTGCTGATCTTCACGGCGTACTCGGAGCGCTCGTTGCTCAGCCGTGGGCTCGAGTCAGGCGCGAAGGGCTACATCCTGAAGGAGGCGCCGCACCAGACGCTCGTCCGGGCGATCGAGAAGGTCGCCCAGGGCGAGGGGTACGTCGACCCCGCATTGATGCCGGCTTTCCTCGCCGGCAAGGACCAGACCGACATGCTGACCACGAGGGAGCGCGAGATCTTCCAGCTCCTCGCCGACGGCATGTCGAACGCCGACGCTGCCGGGCGCCTCTTCATCTCCCAGGAGACGGTGAAGAGCCACGTCCGCCACATCCTCACGAAGCTCGAGGCCGACACGCGCACACACGCGGTCGCGATCGCGCTTCGTGAGGCGATCATCGATTAGAGGCTTGATGTGAATTGTTCGCGCTCACGGATGGTGTGCCAGACTCGGCGCGCTTCGCCCGGCTCCGGCTTGCCGGTAACACCGCTACGGGCTGCACCGGATCCAGTCGAATCGCTTGGTCTGGTACATCCCCGCGAGCACCCCCAATCCACATCAAGCCTCTAAGTGGCCGCCGACGCGGAGCGAGTCGACCGCCTGATCGCCGCCGAGCAGGACGAGCGGCGCCGGATCGCCCTGTTCCTGCACGACGGCCCGGTGCAGAACCTCGCCGGGATCGCGCTCATGCTGGACGCGACCCTGCACTCGATCGAGACCGGCAAGCTCGAAGACGCCGCCAAAGTGCTGGCGAAAGCCCTCGAACGGCAGCGGCTGACGATCCGGGAGCTCCGCGATCTCTCGTTCGCGCTCGAGCCGGTCGTGTTGCGGGACCAGGGGTTCGGTGCGGCCCTGCACGCGCTCGCCGAGCAGGTCGGCGCCACCAGCCGCATCCGGATCGACCTCAACGTCGATGAGTCAGAGCGGCTCGGCGAGACAGCGCAGGTTGCGCTCTACACGATCATCAGGGAACTGCTCGAGCAGGCCGTGCGGCGCGGTCCGCCGACCCGGGTCGGGGTGACGATGACGACGACCGCCGACGGCGGCATCGAGACGCGCGTCTCGGACGATGCAGAGCCGGAGCGCCGCCGCCGGACGTTCGAGGCGATCGAGGAGCGCGTCCGCCAGCTCCACGGGACGATCGAGATGAGCATCGATCACGACTGCACGACCGTCACCGTCATGCTCCCCGCGTACGCCATCCGCCGTTAGGTTCCGCGCATGTCGAACGGGTATTTGCTGTTCGTCTCATCGCCCGCCGGTTACTCGTTGCGCGAGCTAGAAGGCGACCCGCCGAACGTCGGCGACGAGGTCGAGGACGACGGACGCACGGTCGTGATCAACAAGGTCGGCCGCTCACCGCTCCCGGGCGATCCACGCCCCTGCGCTTACTCGTTCGGCAAGAGCTAGCCCGGAACCAGGTTCGTGCCTGAGTCACGTCGTCCCTGCGGCGTCCTCGGCGGCGGCAAGGCCGAGAACCAGCGCTTGGGCGAGGCCGCTTGCGTAGCCGCCCGTCGCAACGCCGCCGGCATCGACACCCGCAGCCCAGAGCCCCTCGATCGCGCCGCCGTCGGCGCGCAGGACACGGGCGTGGTCGTCGACGCAAAGGCCGCCGACCGTGTGCGTGATCGACGCGATCACCCGCACGGCCTCAACCGCGCCCGCCGGTGGCGCGAACGGCAGGTCCTCGAGCTTCACCCGCGCCTCGGCAGGGGCGGCTTCGACGATCTCGGCAACACTCCGGTCGCGCACGCGCTGCGAGAGCGCCTGCGCATCGAGCACGTAGAACGCTCGGGCGTGCGGGCGCCGCGCCGTCGCCTGCACAACATTGGTCTCCGACCACGAAACGTCTTCGGCACGGAAGAACTCGACGCCGTCCTCATCGAAGATCCGTGCGAAGCGCCCGTACAACTGCGAGGCCGAGACGAGTTGGGTCTCGTCCCACGCAGCATCCGGCATGTTGCGGCCGTAGAACTCATCCATCCCGGCCGTCAGCGCTCCGCCCTCGGCGACGGCCCGCCCCAGCCCGTCGCCGGTCGACCATGGATTCGCCCGCAGCCGAAGCGACGCGGCCGGCGCAATGAAACGGGTGACGAGCTCGGAGGAGGCGGCGAACCCCCCCGTGCAGAGAACGGTCGGAGCCTCGCGAAAGCCATCGGTCTCGAGCGCGATCTCGCCGACACGCGCAGCGAGGCTCTCCGTGAGCCCGCGCGGATCAAACCGTGAACCGACCGTGAGCGGGTTTCCCGTCTCTTCCCAGACCACCGGGGCGCCGAGCTGGCGCAGCCAGACGAGAGCCTCGTCGAGTCGCTCGAAGACGAGCCGCTGAAGGGACTCGTCGCCGTTCGGGCATTCGCGCCGAACGTCGTCCCAGGTGCGGTGCCGCCAGATCACGCATGACGAGAGAAGCATCGATCCGCCGAGCCGCGTGCCCTTCTCGCGAACGACCGCCGGCCGGCCCAGCTCGCGCAGACGGGTCGCGGCGACGAGTCCCGCCATGCCCCCGCCTGCAATGTCGATCACGTGAGCGAGAACGTCGGCTTGTGCTCGACGTACTCGATGCGCACCCGGTCCGGCCCCCAGAGGAATGCGGCATAGGTGTTCGCTGCGTCTACCACCGACTCGACTTCGATGCCGTTCGCGCCTGCCTCGGTGATCACGTCCTGCGCCGAGTCGACGAGAACGGCCAGATGGTTGAGGAGCGGACGTGCGGATGCGCCGGGGTCGCCCGGGCGAAACTCGACGAACGCTCCTCCGACCTCGACGCGACCGGGACCGGCGGGCTTGAAGCCGTACCGCTCGTAGGCGGCGGCGGTCGCTTGCGGATCGGTCGTGCGCAGCGCGACGTGGTCGAGGTCGTACTCGACGTCGGTGGGTGCCTCGACCAGCGTCAGCCTGATCCCGTCGCCGACCTCGAAGATCTCTGGCGTGCCGTCCGGTAAGGCGGCCCTTGCGGCGGCGAGGTCAGACACACGCAGGCCGACGTGCTCGAGAGCACCCTCGTCGCGAGGCGCCTCGGCGTCGAAGAGCGTCAGCTTCCCGCGGCGGGCGTCGCTACCCATCAGCGTGAAGTTGCTCTCGCGCGCGATCACGTGCATGCCGACATGGCGCTCGAGGAACGCGAGCGGCGGCGGCGCGCTCGGCGACCCAGAAAGCAACGTGGTCGAGCGTCTTCGGCTGCACGGATCGCCACGTTAGCGGCTGGCTGTGCCGTGACAGAGCAGTCACGCTCGGGCCGCGGGAGACAATCCCGAGGCCCGAGCGAAACCGGTTCAGCGCGAGCCGCGCCTCGCCGAGCGAGAGCGGGAGGCACTACGAGAGCGCGTCCCACCCGACGAGCGAGTCTTGCTCGCCGCCGACTTCCGGCCAGTGGCCTTCCGGGCGGCGGTCTTGCGACCCGTCGACTTCCGGGCGGTCGCCTTCTTGGCGGTCGCCTTCTTGGCCGTCGACTTCTTCTTGGCCGTCGACTTACGAGCTGTCGACTTCTTCTTCGCCGTCGACTTACGAGCTGTCGACTTCTTCTTGGCCGTCGACTTACGAGCTGTCGACTTCTTCTTCGCCGTCGACTTGCGAGCGGTCGACTTCTTGGCTGTCGACCTCTTCTTGGCCGACGACTTCTTCGCCGTCGACTTCCTCTTGGCCGTCGACTTACGAGCTGTCGACTTCTTCTTGGCCGTCGACTTACGAGCTGTCGACTTCTTCTTCGCTGTCGACTTACGCGCGGTCGACTTCTTGGCCGTCGACTTCTTGGCCGTGGACTTTTTCTTGGCCGTCGACTTCTTGGCCGTTGCCTTGCGAGCCGAGCTCTTCTTCTTGCTGCCCGACTTGCTCCGGGAAGACCCCGAGCGGGAGCTGGAACTGCGCGAGCCAGAACGCGACGATGACCTGGTCGTCGCCGGAACTGCGCGTGCGACTTCCGTCTCGTCACTTGTCACGTCGCCGATAGCGGCGTCGCCCCACGTCTCGCCGGCAGCCTCGGGGGCTGCGGACGATTCGCTTAGCGAGTCGACGCTCAACGGCTGAACCGTCTCGCCGATCCCGCTCCAATCCTCTTGGGTCATCAAAGACCTCCTGCGTTGGATTCGCGTGCACGATTCCCTACCACGTGGGTTTGTAACGTGCAACGCGGACGGACAACTTCGTGTGCACGTTGCTGGAAAGGAAAACGAACGCGAATCGCAGGTCACGCACGAACGCGGAAGAGCGGCTGTTGCGAGGGCGCAGCGACGCCTCCGCTCCGCTCGAGCGTCACCATCACGAGTGCACCGTGAGGAACGCGACGCGAAAGTTTGACGAGCCCTCCGGAGAACACGCCCGCCGACTTCACCGCGGGGGTCGCAACCCACGCCTCGTACGTGCGGCCCTTCGGCGGTGCCGGCAGCGACACCGTGAGCACCGCGTCACCGGACGGAGCAACGACGAGTTCCCCCGGTCTTCCCTGCAGATCGATGTGACGAGAGCGCGGGTCGCGCAGGACACTCGTCGCCGACCGCTCCTGGGTCAACGAGTGGTGAAGCGTCGCAGCCCAGATGCCAATGCCGACCGCCGCAGCCGAGGCGGCGACAGCGAGGGCGACGGCGCCAGACGCCACGCGCGAGCGACGGCTCGCCAGGTCGACGACGTTGGACGGCTCGGCTCGCGCCGCATTCAGGATCCGTGAGCGCAGCTCGACCGGCGGCGGCGGCCCGTCGACGAACGCGAGCGCTGTCGCAGCGTTCCGAAGCCCGGCAAGTTCGGAGGAGCAGCGGTCGCAACCCGCCAGGTGCGCCTCGAAGCGAACGCGCTCGTCGGCGTCCAACACGTCGAGGGCGTAGAGGGCGGAAAGCTCGTGGAGGTCGTCGGGCATATCGATCCGGACCTGTATTCGCCCGGAAACCCGGGACGGTTCGTTATTCCAGCGGCTCGTTCTGGACGTTGTGCGCCGTGGCGTACTCGTCGGTGAGGGTGTTCACGACGTCCATTCCCTCGCCGTAGGCTGCATTGATGCGGACGAACGGCTCCCATTTGTCTGGCAACGCATCTTCCGGGAAGATCGCCTCGACCGGGCATTCTGGCTCACACGCACCGCAATCGATGCACTCCTCCGGGTCGATGACCAGGATGCGGCCCGCCTCGTGAATGCAATCCACGGGACAGACATCGACGCAGGAACGGTCCTTGATGTCGATGCACGGCTCGGCGATGACGTACGTCACGGCGGCCTACTCTACCGACGCGAGAAGACCGTCGACCAGCTCGCGCGTGCGCTCGAAGAGCGCCGATTTCGCCACCACCTGGTCGAACCCGGCCGCATGGGCGCGACGCAAACCTTCGGTGTCGGTGTGGTTCGTGTAGCCGAGAATCGGGACCTCCGGATAATTGTCGGCCACGTCGGCAGCGTCAATCCGCGCGATGTCGGCAATCACGAGATCGGCCGGCTCGACTCCGTCCGTCGTCTCGAAACGATGCTCCGGGAGCACCGCCTCGAGCTTGCCCCGGATGAAGAGATCGACCCCACACAGCAGGATCGTTGCCATGAGTGAAGCCGACGTTAGCAGCGTGAGCGGAGGCTACGAAACGGGTCTCGAGCTCGCGCGTCACGGCAGGTTCTTCGAGGCGCACGAGCATTTCGAGGCGGCGTGGCGTGCCTGCGCGGCCCCGGAGCGCGACTTCTTCCAAGGGCTCGTGCACGTAGTCGTCTCTGCGTACCAGCGCGAGCGCGGCAAGCCGATCGCCGCCGAGCGCCAGCGCGTGAAGGCGTTGCGCCGCCTCGCGGCGTTCGAGCCGTCACATCGCGGGCTCGATGTCGAGCTCTTGCGCGCGAAGCTAGAGCGTGCCGAGGCCGATCCGCGTGAAGACCTGGTCGAGCGCAACGCGCAGCCACCAGTCGCGGTTGAAGAAGAGCAGCAGGCCGAGCACGACGAGCGTCGCGCCTGAGAAGCCGCGCACGATCCCGTAGTGATCGCGGACCCAGCGAAACGCGCGCATCGCATGCGCGAACGCGATCCCGGCGGCCACAAAGGCGGCGGCGAGGCCGAGTGAGTAAGCGACCAGCAAGACGACACCGCGAAGGACCGAGCCGGAGGACGACGCGAGTACGAGGATCGACGCGAGCACCGTGCCGATGCAGGGTGCGGCGCAGACCGCGAACGCCCCGCCGAGCAGCACCCGTGAGCCCGAACCTCTCGCGTGCTGAAGCAGCCCGGGTGCGACTGCGCGCTCCGGCCAAGGCAGCACCCCGAGAAACGCGAGCCCGAGCACGATCAGCACGAAGCCGGCGATCTCGTACTGGGAGCGTTGGTTGACGGTGCTGCCGACCGCGGCGGCAGCCGCCCCGAGCAGCACGAAGACGACGGTGAAGCCGGCGATGAACGGAAGGCTCGCGAGCACGACCTGCCGCGAGACGCGCCGCTCGCCGAGCCGCGTCACCTCGACGGCGGAGAGCGCCGAGAGATAGCCCGGGACGAGCGGCAGGACGCACGGCGTGATCACCGAGACAAGGCCCGCCAGGAACGCGACCGGCAGCTTCTCAAGCATCGAAGCGCGCCAGCTCCGCGTCGAGCCTCGCTTCGTCTTCGGGCGCCAGGCGGACGATCGGCTCGTCGGGATCGCCGGGCCGGCCACGCGACCAGTACCACGCGCCGGCCGCGAGGCCCACGGCGCCGAGGAGGATCCCCCCGATCGGCAGCAACCACGCCAGCAGGTCGAAGCCGTGGGTCTGCGGGGGTCGAGAGGACGCCGCTGCCGTAGTTCGCGACCATCTCGTCGAGGATCTGTTTCTCGCTCCAGCCCTGCGCGATCCGCCTTCGGATCTCCGTCTTCATCTGCTCGGCGACCGGCGCCGTCGACTGGTCGAGCGTCTCGTGGCAGACCGGGCATACGAGCTTGGTCTCGAGATCAGCCTCGCTGGGGCGCGAGGCTGCGAGCACCGGCGCCGTCACGGCGAACGCGAGCAGAGCGCAGACGACGATTCTCATGCCTGCAGCGCGCGCTGCACGCCGGCCGCGAGCGTCGCGTCCGTCACGGGGCCAAGCACGTGGTCGACGATCCGTCCGCGACGGTCGACGAAGAACGTCTGCGGCGTGCCCGCGATCCCCCAGGGCGCGACCGTCTTGCCGGTCGGGTCGAAGACCATCGGATAGGTCGCGCGGTAGCGACGGCTGAACGCCTGCGCCGGCCCTTTGCGGTACTCGAGGACGTCGATCCCGACCACGACCACCCCGCGCGCCGACCAGGTCTTCGCAAATGAGACCAGACGCGGCATCTCCTGCTTGCACGGCGCGCAGTCGGACGCCCAGAAGTTGACCACCACCGCCTTGCCTCGCAGCGACGCGAGTGACAGCGAGCCCGTGCCCACGAGCCGGTCGAGCTTGAAGTTCGGAGCAGCGACGATCTGATGACGGGCGACCTCTGGTGCGACCGAGGCCGGCTGGTGGGTCAGATGCCACACGAGCACGCCCGCGAGCACCGCGACCACGACCCCGGCTGCGGCCCGAACGGCGCTCCTCAGGCTCACGAGCGAACCGCCTCTCGGATCGCGGCGTTCAACCGCGCGGCCGGGATCGGCCCGTTCACGTGCGGCGGAATCACCTTCCCGGCCGGGTCGACGAAGAACGTCTCGGGGTATCCGGTGACGCCCCAGCGGTCGCTCTCCGAGCCGTCGACATCTCGCACGACGCCGTAGTTGACGCCGTAGTGGATCATGTAGCGCCGGGCCGCGAAGGTCAGATCCTTCGTATCGACGCCAATCACGACCGCCTGACCGCGCCAACGGATCGCTGCATCGCGGAGTGTCTTCGCCTCGAGCTTGCATTCGACACACCACGAGGCCCAGAAATTGACCACGACGACTTTGCCTCGAAAGGCGGCCAGATCGAACGTCGGGCCGCCGCCGAGTCGGGGTAGACGGAGGTCGGGTGCGGCGACCGTCTGGCCACCATCGACCTTCGTGGCGATTCCCTTGTTCTTCTGGTGCGCGACATCCCAGACCAACAGCCCGAGCAGCGCGAGCACGACAGCGACCGCGGCGACGCGGACGACTCTCATCAGACGATGTGGACCGTCGTCCCGATCTCGACGTGATCGAAGAGCCATTCCGCGTCGGGGACCTGCATGCGGATGCAGCCGTGCGACAGGCTGTAGCCGATCGACGAGGGAGCGTCGGTGCCGTGGATCCCGACGCCCGGCGTCGAGAGGCCCATCCAACGTGTTCCGAGCGGGTTCGCCGGCCCGGGTGGCACCGGCTTCAGGCCCTTTGCCCAAGCATCCTGGGTCGGCGGGTACCACCACGGGTTCTTCCACTTGACGACGATGTGGAAGGTCCCGGTCGGCGTCGGGTAGATCGTCTGGCCGGTCGCGACCGCGAACGTCCGATGCAGCTTCGCCGTGTTGTAGAGGTACAGCCGGTTCGCCGACCGGTTGATCACGATCACGTCCTTGAAAGACGCGGCCGTGACGGTCGGCGCAACCCGTCTGCTCCGCAGGCGCACCGGCAAGCGCGAGTTCGCCGCGAGCGCCGCGGCGACTCGGCGGGTGACGGTGCCGCGGCTGAGCGCACGGCCGGTCCGCTCGGGCTTGACCAACGGGTGGTCGGAGCGGAACGTGAGCGTAGCGTCGACGGCGGGCCGCGCGAATCGATGCATCAGTTTGTCGACCCACGCGCGCAGAGCGGCGCCACGGACCGCCACGACCAGCTTGACGTTGGTGCCTGGGTCGGCGACGCGGGCTTTCGCGACGGCGGTTGGGATGTAGGCGGAGGCGAAGACGCGCGGGTCGAGCGTCAGCTTGCTGCGATCGACGACGACCGCGAGCGGGGCCGCGAACGCTTCCTGGACGGCTGCCACAGCATCGCTCGGCCGCAGGCCGCCGACTTTCACGCCTGCGACGCGGACGCCGCCCGGAATCGTCGCGCCACCGATCGGTGTCGTGGTCGTCGTCGTTGCTGCCGTCGTCGTTACGGCAGCCGTGGTCGTCGCCGTCGTGGTCGACGTCGAGGTCGTGATGTCGGCGATCACGGGACCGGACAACCCCCCGGCGATCGCCAGCCCGATCACGAATAAACCGGCGGCGAGCAGGCGCTTCACTGCGGGCGCAGTGTAGCCAGCGCACGCAGAGCCATCCCCGGGTCGTCGGAGACGATGGCGTCGACCCCGAGCGCGTCGAGCCGAAGCACCGTGGCTGGATCGTCCGCAGTCCACGCCAGCACGGGTGCGCCGAGCGCATGCGCGGCCCGCACGGCTGCCCGGGAGCAGAGCGAATGGTGCAACGAGAGCGTGTTCGCGCGTGCAAGCCGGATCAGCACGGGTACGCGCAGTGGCATTGCCTGGCGAAGCGCCGCCGCGCCGAGCCGGGTCAGCCCCGCCGGCCACCGAAACCGCGCAATCCCGAAGCTGTCGCGCGGGTAGCCGATCGCACGCGACACCGTCGGAGCGAGTACCGCCAGCCGGCGCCCGCTCACCGCGTACGCCGTCGAGATGATCGAGCGCTCCTCGAGCCCATGACGGCGCAGCGCCTCGACGACGGCCGCCTCGTAGCCCGGTCGCTTGAGATCGAGCTGGACGCCGAGTGAGTGAGCGCGCAGAAACTCGAGCGCCTCGTCGAGGGACACCACCGTCTCGGGCACCTCACGGGCCGAGTGGGCGAGTCGCAGATCGGGGCCGATGTCGAACTCGACCAGCTGCGCGCCCGCGTCGACCGCTGCCTGCAGCGCCTCGATCGTGTTCTCAGGGGCGATGGCGGCTGCCCCGCGATGGCCGATCACGAGCGGCGATCCGGGCCCGCGGCGCAGGTTCACGAGCGCATCGCGGCCGACGATACCCTTCAATGCCCCTGCAACCCACTAGAATTGGCGCAGATGTCCGAGACAGCACGCGAGCCCGAACTGATCGACGACGACACTCCCTCCCTCGACCCTCTGGCGATCGAGCGGGCCTACCGCCGCGAACGTGCCCGCCGCCGTGCACGGGTGGAACGTCGGAACGCGGCGCGCCGCTCGGACGTCCGCTTCTGGGTGACGCTGCTCGTGCTCGCGTTCTTCGCCGCCTTCGTGATCCTCGCCGCGTGGCACGAGGTCGGCACGCTCTTCGGCGTCTGACCTGAATCTCGCCCATACTACGGACCGTGGAAACTCCTGACTTCTTCGACGTCGATGCCCCCGGTCAGCCGGTACAAGCAGAGACCGCGTACGCCAGGCCGGCGGCAGGCGGGATCTGGGCAGCGGGCGAGCGCATCACGTGGATCGCCGGTCTCGTGCTCGCCCTGTCGAGCTTCATGGACTGGTATGCCGGCTCCGGCGTCGGCGTCCGTCTGGCTGTGATCGGCTGGCACACCGGCGTACTCGGAAAGCTTGTCTTCTTCGTCGGTTTGGCCGTGATTGCCCTGGTCGCGCTGCGCGAAGCCGGCTTCGAGCTGCCGCCGACGATTCCGGAAAGCCTCGTGGTGCTCGGACTCGGAGCGCTCGGCCTGATCTTCGTGCTGATCCGGCTGATCTCGATCCCGGACGCCGTCCTGCCCGCGAACGGACGCGGAATCGGCATCTTCATCAGCTTGCTCGCGGCGCTCGGCGTTGTGCTTGGCGGACTGCTGCGCGCAGCCGAGGAGCTGTAGGCAGAACCGCTAAGCAGGGACGAGCTGCTTGGCGCGTTCGATCAGCTGCTGCGGATCGAACGGCTTACCGATGAATCCCTGAGCACCACGCGACTCTGCCTCGGCGGCCGATTCCTCGTCGACCTTGCCCGAGAACATGATCACCGGGATCGAGCCGTGCCGTTCCTGCATGCGCTGAAGCATCTGCCAGCCGTCGACGCCGGGCATGACGACGTCGAGCAACACGAGGTCGGGGGCAGTGTCCTCGATCGCAGCCAGTGCCTCTTCGGCGCTCGCGGCCTCCCGCACGGCATAGCCGTCGAGCGTCAGGCTGACCCGGATCAGCTCGCGCAAAGCGGCATCGTCGTCGACCACAAGTACGAGCGGACCTTCGGTACGACCACCTGGACCTGAGCGGTCCAGGAACGACTCGAGGTCGCGGCGGCGATAGCGCCTGTGGCCTCCGGGCGTATAGAAGGCGGGCACGCGGCCTTGATCCGACCACTTGCGGATCGTCGACTGGGCGACCCCGAGGAACTTCGCCGCCTGGCCTAGCGTGAGCCAGTCGGGCTCAGTCGTCGGTGCGCGTCTGCCGGGGAACGTCACCCCTAAAACGTAGCCAAACTTGCCACTACCTAAACCGGTTTAAGGGTTTGAAACGGTAATCGTGACCGTTTCGCGGGCAGCTGGTGCGAGCGGCAGCGGTTTCAGCGTGCGCACGAGCGTCTGGGTTCCGCCCGGTGTGGTGTTGTCGTCGAGCGACTCGCCGACGGCGGTCCCGACGACGAACGCGGCAACGAGGCCGAGAACGATCAGGAGCCGCCGCTTCACGGCGTGTAGTCGGCCGCGCCGCGCGCGTAGAGATGGAAGGCGGCGTCGGCAACCGTGCCGGGCTCGTCTGCAGGCGCGGCTTCGGGATCGGCGTCGTCGATCAGGCCACGCGCCCATTCGTCCGCGCCGTCGTAGACAGTTGCGAGCTCGGCGAGCGTGAACACCTGCCCGACTCGCTGACGGAGGCCCTTCGAGACGACGTCGACCTGTCGAAGCAGGCGTTCGTACGGCGCACCGTCGCGCGCACGGGTCTCGAGGCGGCGCAGGCCGTCCTCCCACTGGTGGCGAGCCAGCTCCAAGTCCACGTCAGGCAGTACAGCAGGACTCGGGCCAGCGCGACGGCAGCTCGTCGAGAATGCGCTCGCCGAGCTCGTACCCCGGTCGCGCGAGCGCGAACGCAGCGTGCGCGTGCAGGCACTTGAGGCTGCCGGCTCGGGTCGCGCCACCGATCCCGGCGTCGAGCTCCGGGCGCAGCTCTCGCTGTTTCGCCTGCGCAGTCGCAAGGCTCGCTGCGAGCGCCGGGTCCTCGGCGGCGGCGCGCGTCCACCGCTCCACCCCACCGGCCGCCTCAAGCCGTGAGATCGCAGCGACCAGATACCGGCACGTCACATAGAACTGCGTCGGGAACGGGCGGCCATCCTCGTCGAACGGCGCCTGCTCGGTCACGGCGGGCCTGCCGAACGGGCACCGAACCGCGACGCCCCGGACAGCGCGTGGGCTGCGGCCCAGCTGCCTCGCGATCAGCTCCCGGTCACCCGGATCTACCATCTAGTGGTGCTTGCGCCAGGCGGCGATGTTCTTGACGATGAACAAACGCTCGTCGGGCTTGACCAGGCCGAGCCGGCGCGCCTCACGAACGAGCTGCTCGGTCGTCCCTGCCTGGGCGAGACGCTTCTCGAGCTGCGCCTGCTCGGTGCGGAGCGAGCGCACCTCAGCCTGCCGGACGTCGAGCTGCTTCTTCGTATGCAGGTAGGTGCCGGCCGGCTTCCAGTAGAGAAAGGCTACGAGCACGAGGCCGGCGAGCGCGAGCAGTCGGGTCGGCCGGAGTCTGATCACCCGGACGGTTTCGCGGGTGACCACGCAAACCCTTGCCGCAAGCCGTAAACCCTCGAACCTGGTTCGTGGGGCGCCGGGTCAGGCGGTTCGGCGGACCGCGACGATGCAGGCCATCGCCGGGGTGACGAGGATCTCGGTCGCTTCGAGACGGGGATCGCGAAGCAGCGCCTCGCGGGTCGGGTCGCCTGCCACCGGACGGCCCGGGGTCAGATCGTCCTTGATGAGAATCCCGCCGGGGCGAAGCAGGTCGGCGACGCCGCTGTAGTCGCCGCCCCCGTCCGCAAAGACCACGTCGAAAGGGCCACGCGGCGGCAGCAGCTCGCGCCAGTCGCCCTCGAGCACCTCGGCGGGCATTCCCGCGAGCGCGTCACGCGCGCGGCCGGCACGGTCCGGGTCGAGCTCGACCGTGACGAAGGTCGCCCCTGCGGAGAGCGCCGCCGCGATTGCCTTCGCGCCGTCGCCGTACGACGTCCCGAGCTCGGCGATTCGACCGTCGGGCTTCGAGGCGACGAGCGTCGCGACCAGGCGCTGAACCTCTGGGATCGAGTACGAGCCGTCGGTCAAGCGATATCGACTTTGATCACGTTGGTCGACCCGGGCAGATTGACCGCCGTACCCGCAGTCGTGACAACGCGGTCGCCCGACTCGACCACACCAGCGTGCACCGCGAGCTCGAGCGCGCGCGTCCAGAGATCCTCGACGTCGTCGGTCTGCGGCATCACCACCGGCGTGACGCCCCATTCGAGCGCCATCTGCTGCACCGCCGTCTGGTGATGGGAGAGCCCCACGATCGGCCGGCGGGGACGCAGCCGGGCGACCGCTGATGCGGTGCGCCCGGTGAACGTCGGAACGATGATCGCGCTCGCGCCGAGCGTCTCCGCGAGGTCGCACGCCGCGTTCGACATGGCCCGTCCGACGGTCGTCTCCTCGCCGGGCTCGGGCATCTGGTGCCGGTACCCCATCGACGGCTCGACCGCCCGAGCGATCCGGTCCATCGTCTCGACCGCCTCGACCGGGTAGTTGCCGGTCGCGGTCTCCGCCGAGAGCATGACCGCGGACGTGCCGTCGAGGATCGCGTTCGCGACGTCGCTCGCCTCGGCCCGCGTCGGCTCTGCGTGCTCGATCATCGACTCGAGCATCTGCGTGGCGGTGATCACCGGCTTTCCCACCTCGAGACACCGCAGGATGATTCGCTTCTGCAGCAGCGGCACGGTCGCGGCGCCGATCTCGACCCCGAGGTCACCCCGCGCGACCATGACGGCGTCGGACTCGATCAGGATCTCCTCCAGGGCCGCGACGGCTTCGGCCTTCTCGATCTTCGCGATCACGCGCGCCGGAGAGCCGTGCTGCCGGATGATCGCTTGCAGATCGCGGACGTCTGCCGCGGCGCGCACGAACGAAAGCGCGACGAAGTCAACGCCCAGCCCCAGCGCGAAGCCGAGGTCTTCGAGGTCCTTCTTCGTCAACGAAGGGATCGGAAGCGGGACACCCGGCAGGTTCACGCCCTTGTGCGAGCTGACCTGGCCGCCGACGACAACCCGGCAGCGCGCCCGCCCGTGCTCCACCTCCTCGACGGTCAGGCGGACGAGCCCGTCGTCGATCAGGATGTCGTGCCCGGGCCGCAGCACTTCGCCGATCACCGCCGGAGCGACCGGCAGCTCGGTCCCGGTGGCGGTCTGCTCACCGACGACGAGTATCTCTTCGTCTTTGACGAGCAGCCGCGGCGCCGCTAGGTCGCCGATCCGGAGCTTCGGCCCTTGGAGGTCGGCGATCAGCGCGAGCGGCTTGCCCGTCTCGGCCTGGACCTCCCGCACGATCTTGCCGCGCTCGGCGTGATCGTCGTGGTTGCCGTGCGAAAGGTTGAGCCGGATCGCGTCAACGCCGGCATCGACGAGCTCCCGAACGGCGTCGTGAGTCGACGAGACGGGGCCGATCGTCGCGACGATCTTCGTTCTGCGGCGAACGGCTGCCATGTGGCCAGACTACTCATCCTCCGTAGGAACGACCGAGAATCATCCGCGGCGACGACGACGAGCGGATCGGGCGACCGTACTCTCGTCCCATGAGCTATCTGATCGACGCAACCGCACCGCAGCTCGTTGCCGAAGCTTTCGTGCGCGGCGAGCGGCGACGCGAGCTAGCGCTGACGGAGTTCCGCGGCAGCTGGCTCGTGGTCGCGCTCGCCGCGCGACGCCGAGACGTGCTCGAGCTCGCGGAGCTCGAAGAGATGTTCGCCGCGGACGGAGCCGTTGTCGTCGCCGCCACAGCCGACGACTGGTACTCCGCGGCGTTCACTTACGCAGGAACGTCGGTGAGGTTCCCGATCCTCACCGACATCTCGGAGGAGCGCCGGATGACGCTCTTCATCGATCCGAGCGGTGTGCTGCGCCTGGTTGGACTTCACCGGAGCGGGCGCGAGACGCTCGCATTGCTAGAGACGCTTATCCTTGGGGGGAAGTCGCGTCTCGCAGCGTGACGCACGAGTCTGGCTCGTGAGGGGACGAGTCAGATTCGTACGTCACGATCTTCTCGGGAAGGCATCCCAGCCCGGGTACCGCGCCTCCGAGCCGAGTTCCTCTTCGATCCGCAGCAGCTGGTTGTACTTCGCGACGCGGTCGGATCGCGCCGGCGCCCCGGTCTTGATCTGCCCGGTGCCGAGCGCGACGGCGAGATCGGCGATCGTCGCATCCTCGGTCTCGCCCGAGCGGTGTGACATGACCGCGCTGTAGCCGGCAGCCTGGGCGAGCCGGACCGCCTCGATCGTCTCCGTCAGCGTCCCGATCTGGTTCACCTTGACGAGGATCGAGTTGGCGACGCCGCGGTCGATCCCCTGTTGAAGCCGCTCCGGGTTCGTGACGAAGATGTCGTCGCCGACGAGCTGCACGCGAGTCGCCGAGCAGCCTCGTCTGCGCCTCCCACGACTCCCAGTCGTCCTCGGCGGCCCCGTCCTCGATCGAGACGATTGGATAGCGGTCGACGATGCCCGCCCAGAACTCGGGCAGCTCGGCGCTCGTCTTCTCGCGGCCCTCGAAGCGGTAGACGCCGTCGCGGAAGATCTCGCTCGCGGCGGGATCGAGCGCGATCGCGACGCGCTCGCGATGCCCGGCCCGTTCGGCCGCCTCGAGGATCGCCTCGATCGCTGCCTCGCTCGACTCGAGGTCGGGCGCGAAACCGCCCTCGTCGCCGACCCCGGTCGAGAGCCCGCGCTCGCCGAGTACCTCCTTCAGTGCGTGGTAGACCTCGGCGCCGATCCGCAGCGCCTCCGAGAACGACTCTGCGCCGGCCGGCACGACCATGAACTCCTGCAGGTCGATCGAGTTCGCCGCGTGCACGCCGCCGTTGATCACGTTCATCATCGGCACCGGCAGCGTCGCCTGCCCGGAGCCGAGCCAGCGGAACAGCGAGACCCCTGCGTCGGCTGCGCTCGCCTTGGCCGCGCCGAGCGAGACGCCGAGGATCGCGTTCGCGCCGAGCCGGCCCTTGTTCGGCGTGCCGTCGAGCTCGATCAGTGCGCGGTCGAGCGCCTCCTGGTCGGCGGCGTCGAGACCCCGCACGGCGACCGGCGAGCTCGCCGTTCACGTTCGCGACGGCTTTCGAGACGCCCTTGCCGCCCCATTCGGGAGCCGCCGTCACGAAGCTCGACCGCCTCGTGCACGCCCGTCGACGCCCCGGACGGGACGATTGCCCGCCCGAGCCGCGCCCGACTCGAGCGTGACGTCGACTTCGACGGTCGGGTTGCCGCGCGAGTCGAGCACCTGGCGGCCCTGCACTGCGGCGATCTTCGTCACAGTCTCGTCCCCTTTGCCTCGTCGTAGTAGGCGTCCTGCTCGTCGAGCGGAAGCGTCGTCCAATCCTTGCCCGACGCGGCGGCGATCGCCTCCGCAGTTTCCACCCGCGCGCGAAAGCGCTTCGCCGCCGCCCGCAGCTCGAGCTCGGGGTCGACGTTCAACCGGCGGGCGACGTTGACCGCGGCGAACAGCACGTCGCCGAGCTCCGCTGCAACACGCGCCTCAGGCTCGGTCTCCTCCGCCGGATCGCGCGGCCGGCAGCTCGGCGCGGAGCTCGCGCGAGCTCGTCGTCGAAGTCGGCGAGCGCTCCGGCGAGGTCCGGATACTCGAAGCCGACCGATCTGCGCGCGGAGCTGCACCTTGCGCGCATAGAGCAGTGCCGGCAGCCCTTCCGGGACGTCGTGGAAGACGCCCTCGCGGCCTTCGTCCTCTCGCTTGATCTCCTCCCACCGCTGGCGCACGGCGCCGGGGCTGTCGGCCTCGGCGTCGCCGAAGACGTGCGGATGGCGCCGGACCAGCTTCGCGTGACGCCGCGCGTCGCCTGCTCGAGATCTCCTTTTCCTGTCTCCTGGAGCAGCAGCGCGAGGAAATACGCACTGGAACAGCAGGTCGCCGATCTCGTCGAGGAGCTTTGGCGTCGTCGCCGGCGAGCGCGGCGTCCGCGACCTCGTACGCCTCCTCGACGGTGTGCGGCACGATTGTCCGCGTCGTCTGCTCGCGGTCCCACGGGCAGTCGCGACGCAGGCGCTCGGTCAGCTCCTGGAGCTCGACGAGCGCTTCCGCGAGAGACACGAGCCGAGTCTTTCTAGGTCGTCGTCGCGTTGGTCGTCGACGTGCACGGGTCCGGGCTCGGCACGAACCCGACCTGGTACTTGATCTTCGAGCCCGAGCAGAAGCTCTTCGAGAGCGAGCTGACCCAGTCGGTCATCGCCTGGTTCTTGTCCTGCTGCAGCAGCTGCTGCCTGATCGTGCCGCGACGGTCTTCTCGGGCGTCGACGACTTCGGCTTGACGCTTCGAGAGCGGCTCGATCACGAACCAGCCGTACTGGGCGTTGTGCACCGGGGCGTGGACGACCTTGGTCTGCTCGGCCGAAGGCGACCTTGTCGAACTCGGGCACCGTCTGGCCCTTCGAGACCGTCAGCTTCCCGCAGTTGTTCTTCGAGCTCGGGTCCTGCGAGTACTTCTTCGCGAGCGTGCACCAGGTCTTGTCGTTCCCCGCCTTCAGCTGCGCATAGAGCGACTGCGCCAGCGCTTGGACTTGACGAGGATGTGCCGGACGTCCCGCGACTGCGAAGCTGCGTGTAGAGCGACTTGTGCGCGACGTAGTAGGCGTGCACCGCGCTGTCGGAGACCTTCGTGTCCTTCGTCACCTTGGCGAACGATCGCCTCCGAGATCAGCTGCTGGCGAATGTCCTTCTGCGACCTGCGCGTCGGTCAGGTCCTGCTTCTTCAGCTGCGCCTGGTACTTCGTCTCGCTGCCGCCGAAGTACTGCTTCTTGACCTGGTCGAGGCGCTTCTGCACGTCGGCGTCGGAGATCGTGATCCCCATGGAGGCGGCCTTCTCCTCGCGCTCGGCCTGCTGGACGAGCAGCGGTACGGCCTGTCCCTTGATCGTCTCGTAGTCGGCGGTGCCCGGCTTCGGGAACGTCTTCGGCGGCGTCTGCGACGCGTAGCTCCGCTTCGCCTGCGCGATCAGCAGCGTCGAAGTCGGCCTTGCTGACGTGCAGTCTTGCCGACCGTGGCGACGTCGCTCGACTTCAGGCCCGCAGCGCCGCCGCCGCACCCCGCGAGCAGCGCCGCGAAGAGGACGAGCAGAAGTGGGAATTTGAGCTTGTTCATAAGAAAGCGCCGGCTAGCGCGGCCTGGCGCGCGGCCAGCATAGCATCGACCAAATCGAGCGCCCCCTTGAATTCATCGCCTCTTAACGTCACTTCTCGGTTGCCTGTCGAGTAGACAGCCGTCTCGACCTGCGACGCGCAGATCGCGCAGCTCGCCGAGCCGAGCACGACCGGCCCGACCGACGCGCGACCGCCTCGGAACACGAGGTAGTCGGCCCCGAGCCGGGCGAGCTTCAGCTTCGCCGCCTGGATCGCGAACAGGTTCTCGACCGGCTCCGGCAGCGGCCCGTAGCGGTCCTCGGTCGCGACCCGCAACTCGTGCAGGTCGTCCTCGGTCTCGGTCAGCGCGATGCGGCGATGCAGATCGATCTTGAGCGCCTCGGCGGCGATGTACGCCGCCGGGACGTAGGCGTCGACGCGCGCATCGACCCGTACCGGCCGCGTCGCGAGCCGCCGCTGCCCGGACAGCTCGGCGACCGCCTCGTGCAGCATCTCGACGTAGAGCTCGAACCCGAGCGCCGCGACGTGGCCGGACTGCTCGGCGCCGAGCAGGTCGCCGGCACCGCGAATCTCGAGGTCGCGCATCGCGATCGCGAACCCCGCGCCGAGCTCCGTGTGGTCGGCGAGCGTCGCCAGCCGCGCCCGCGCCTCCGGCGTCAGCTCGTGCGCGTCGGGATAGAAGAGGTACGCGTGCGCGAGCACGTCGCTGCGGCCGACGCGCCCGCGGATCTGGTAGAGCTGGCTCAGGCCGAGCGGTCGGCGCGCTCGACGATCAGTGTGTTCGCCTGCGGGATGTCGAGGCCCGACTCGATGATCGTCGTCGAGACGAGCACGTCGGCGTCACCCGCGAGGAACGAGATCATCTGCTCCTCCAGCTCGTGCTCCCGCATCTGACCGTGCGCGACGAGGAAGCGCAGGTCGGGGCAGAGCTGCCGCGAGCTTCGCGGCCGCCTCCTCGATCGTGTCGACGCGGTTGTGCAGGTAGAACGCCTGACCGCCTCGGGCGGCCTCACGCTCGAGCGCGGTCCCGATCAACTCGTCGTCGTACTCGCCGACGAAGGTGCGGATCGGCCGCCTTCCCTCGGGCGGCGTCTCGATCACCGAGATGTCGCGCAGGCCGGCGAGCGACATGTGCAGCGTCCGCGGGATCGGCGTCGCGCTCATCGCGAGCACGTCGACCTCGAGCCGCAACTGGCGCAGCAGCTCCTTCTGGGCGACGCCGAAGCGCTGCTCCTCGTCGACGATCACGAGCCCGAGCTCCTTCGGGATCACGTCGCGCGAGAGAACCCGGTGCGTGCCGATCAGAACTTCGACCTTCCCTTCGGAAAAGTCGCGAAGCGCCTGCTTCGTCTCCTTCGCCTCCGGAACCGCGAGACCATCTCGACGCGGACCGGGAAGTCGCGGTAGCGCGTCCTGAAGGTGTTCCAGTGCTGTTGCGCGAGCACGGTCGTCGGCACGAGCATCAGCACCTGCTTGCCGTTGACGGCGACGGCGAACGCGGCGCGCAACGCAACCTCGGTCTTGCCGAAGCCGACGTCGCCGCAGACGAGCCGGTCCATCGGATGCGGCGACTCGAGGTCCTCCTTCACCGCTTCGATCGCGGTGCGCTGGTCTTCCGTCTCGCGGTACGGGAAACTCGTTCTCGAGCTGCTCGACCCACTCGTGCTCCACGTCGAAGGCCATGCCCGGCTGGGTCTGGCGCTGCGCGTACAGCTGCAGCAGCTCTCCCGCCATCTCGCGGAGGTGCGCCCGCGCGCGCGTCTTCAGGTTGTCCCAGGCCTTGCCGCCGAGCTTCGAGAGCGTGGGCGCCTTCGAGTCGGCGCCGATGTACCGGCTGACCTTGCCGATCTGCTCGTGCGGGACGTAGACCCGGTCGTCGCCACGGTAGGCGAGCAGCAGGTAATCGCGCGTGACGCCCGCGACTTCCTTCGTCTCGAAGCCCGAGCAGCTGCGCGATGCCGTGGTCCTCGTGCACGACGTAGTCGCCGGTGCGCAGATCGGAGAAGCTCTGCAGTGCCCGACCGGGCGACGTCGTCGCGCGCGGCGGGCGTTTCCGGAAGACCTGCGTGTCCGGCAGCAGCGCGAGACCGAGCTCGCGCCAGACGAAGCCGCGCCGTGCCGGAGAGACGGCGAATGACGAGCCCATCGGGCGCCTGGCCGAGCTCGAGCACATTCGCGCTGCGAGCGGCGAAGCAGCGCCTGCTGGCGGAGGGCCTCGCCTCGGTGCGGGAACGCGACGACGACGTCGAGCTCCTGGCTGAGCAGCCCGCCCAGCTCGTTCTCGGCTTCGGAGAGGCCGCGGGCCGCCAGGGCCGGCCGTTGGGCGTCGAACGAGAACGGCTGCCCTTGGGGCAGCGGGGAGAGCTCGGTCGCACCGGCGAGCGAGACCGGCGTGAAACCTTCCTCTTCCCAGACGGCGCGCACCTCGTCCGGTGAGCAGACGACATCGGGCGCCCCCACGAACGGGGCGACGAGATCGTCGGGCACCCGGACCGGCTCGTCCTCGTCGTCGGGTAGCTGGATCTCGACGAGCTCGGCGCGCCGCTCGGCCGCCGGGTAGACCGTCGCAGCCTCGACCTGGCGCAGCGCGCGCTGGGTGAACGGCGAGAACGCCCGGATCTGCTCGATCTCATCGCCGAAGAGCTCGATGCGAAGCGGCTCGCGGCCCGTCGTCGGGTAGACGTCGACGAGCCCGCCGCGCACCGCGAACTGGCCACGCTCCTCGACTCGCTCGACGCGTTCGTAGCCCGCACGCGCGAGCTCCTCGGCAAGGGTGTCGATGCCGGGCTCGTCGCCCTGCGCGAGCCGAAGCGGAACGGGCCTCGCTCCGACGGGCGGCATGCCTTCGGCGAGGGCGGCCGCCGAAACGCAGACCAGCCCGCCGCGTTCGAGCACCTCGAAGGCGCGGGCACGCTCGCCGATCAGGTGCGGCGGCGGCTCCAACCCCGACTCCCAGCGCACGCCGCGCGACGGAAAAAGCGCGACCTGGTCGTCGCCGAGGAACCAGCCGGCGGCCTCCGCGACGTCACGAGCGTCGGCGTCCTCGGCGAGCGCGACCACGAGACCGCGGCCGAGCTCGTCGTGCAGGGAGGCGAGCACGAGCGGCAGCACCGGGTCGGAAACGCGGGCGCGCGTCGGCAGCGCCGCAGCGAATTCCTGGAGGCGCTCCTGAGCGCGGACGCGCTCGACGAGGCTGTAGAGAACAGGACGGTCCATGACGAGGGGCCGAACGAGGCGTTCGGCCGGGTCGACATGGTACGCCTTCGTCAACGGTTGTTGATCGCCCGCTGGGCCGCTTCGAGGCCCTCCGCGTCGAGGCGCTCGACGGCGTCGGCCGCGGCGCCGACCAGGCGGTCGGGATCCTCGTGCGGCTCGAAGTTCGAGAGCACGTAGTCGGCGAGCGGCCGGGGGTCGCCGCGGCCGGGCCTCCCCACGCCGACGCGCAGACGGATGAAATCGGGCGTCCCGAGCTGCTTCGCGACGGAGCGCAGGCCGTTGTGGCCGGCGAGCCCGCCGCCACGCCTCGCCTGCAGGCGGCCGAGCTCGAGGTCGCTCTCGTCATGCACGACGAGGATCGAGTCCGGTTCGACCTTGAAGAAGCGCGCCGCGGCCTGAACGGAGCGCCCGGAGTCGTTCATGAACGTCTCGGGCTTCAGCAGCGCGACCTTGTGCCCGTCGATCCTCACCTCGGCGAGGCGGCCCTCGAACTTGCCGCGCCACGAGCCGTCGTGCCGGCGGGCGAGCTCGTCGACCACGAGCCAGCCGACGTTGTGCCGGTTACGCGCGTACTCGCGCCCGGGATTGCCGAGGCCGACCACCAACAGGTCGAGCGCGGTGCCGTGTCGCCGCGGCCAGAGCCGCAACTATCTCTCGGAGTCGGCGTCGTCGGCCGAAGCCTCGGACTCGCCCTGCTCGTCGGCCGCTTCGCCGTCCGGAGCCGCCTCTTCACCCTCAGCGACAACTTCGACCGTCTCGGGCTCGTCCTCGGCCCTCGGCTGGGTGACCGTCGCGAGCACCGTCTGCTCGAGATCGTCGAGCAGCGTCACGCCTTCGGTGACCGGCAGCGCGGAGAGGCGAAGCGTCTCGCCGATCTGCATACCGGAGACGTCGATCTCGAGGTGCTCCGGCACTTCCATCGGCAGCGCCTCGACGTTCAGCTCGTTCGTCACCTGCGAGAGGATGCCGCCTTCCTTGACGCCGACCGGCTCGCCGTGGAGCTCGAGCGGCACAGTCGCGTGGATCGGCTGGTCGAGCCGCACCTCTTGCAGGTCGACGTGCGTGATCAGGCCGCGCACCGGATCCTGTTGGTACTCCTTGAGCACCGACGAGTGGGTCTTGCCGCCTTCGACGACGACGTCGAGCACGGCGTTCAGACCGCCCCTCGTGGTGAGTGCGGCGCGCAGGTCGCGCTCGGCGATCGAGATCGAGATCGGTGCTTCGCGGCCATAGAGGACGCCGGGCACAACCCCCTGCCTGCGCAGGCGGCGCGCCTCGGCTGAGCCGAGGATCGCACGGTCTTGGACCATCAGTTTGACGCGCTCTCCAGCCACGGCGCACGAGTGTACCGGGTGCGGCGCCGGATTGGCCGCTTGCTGCACACTTGCGGCGTGTTCGAAGAGCTGCTCGAGTGCTGGGACGGCGAGGAGGCGGTGATCCGCTTCGACCCCGAGAGCGGTGCCTGGATGTTCATCTGCGTCCACTCGACCGCGCGCGGGCCGGCCTGCGGCGGAACGCGGCTCCGGGTCTACCCCACCCCGGCCGACGGACTCGCCGACGCGCTGCGGCTCTCGCAGGCGATGACGGTCAAGATGGCCGTCGCGAATGCCGACCGCGGCGGCGGCAAGGCGGTGCTCGCAGTGCCCGAGCTGCCGCAGGGCGAGGCGCGCCGGGCGCTCCTCCTCCGCTACGCGCGGGTCGTCGCCGACCTCGGCGGCACCTACCGCACGGCGGGCGACATGAACATCACGCCGGCCGACCTCGACATCGTCGCCGAGGTGTGCCCGTGGGTCTACGGCACGACCGGCGCGGGCGGCAACAGCGGGCGAGGCACAGCGGTCGGGGTCTTGCACGCGATCCACGCGAGCATCGAGCACAGGTTCGGGTCGCCTGTCCTCGCCGGCCGCCGCGTGCTCGTCCAGGGCGTTGGCTCGGTCGGCCATCATCTCGCTTCGCTGCTCGCCGCCGAGCACGCCGTCGTGCTCGTCACCGATGTCGACGCGCACCGTGCAGAAGCGGTGGCGGCGGAGGTCGGCGGCACGGCCATTCCGGCCGACGAGGCGATCGGGACGGAATGCGATGTGTATTCACCCTGCGCGGTCGGCGGGACGTTGAACGCCGACTCGATTCCGCGCCTGCGCTGCCAGGTGATCGCCGGCTCGGCGAACAACCAGCTCGCCGAGCCCGAAGACGCCGACCGGCTGCACGCGGCAGGCATCCTCTACGCACCCGACTACGTCTCGAGCGCCGGCGGCGTGATCCAGCTGCTCGGCCTCGTCGACCACGGCTGGGACGACGACGAGCTGCAGCGCCACCTGGCCGCAATCGGCGACACGTTGCGCGGGCTCTTCCGAGGAGGCGGACGCCGCCGGAATCACCCCGGCAGCCGCAGCCGAGCGGCTAGCCGCCGAGCGGGTGGCAGCCGGCGCCGCTCGGGGTTAGAACCTGGCCGGCGCGAGCCTGCCGTCGTACAACGCCGCCGCGAGCACCAGCGCGCCGAGACCAGAGATCAGCGCCACCCCGGAGTCGACGGCTTCGAGGCCGCGGCCGCCGATCCACGTCGCCACGACCGCAAGCCCGCCGCCGATCACCCAGGTACGAAGCAGCCACACCGTTCCTCGATCGATCCGCAGCCACCAGCAGACCCCGAGCTGCACGACGGCGAACGCAAGCCCGTACGCCCACCCGAAGTACGGCTGCCACGACTGCAGGAGCGCTCCGTCGGCTCTGATCTTCGTCGCCCCCCACACCGCGAGTTGCACGAACACCGCGAGCAGGGCCAGCGAAGCAACCACGAGACGCGCCAGGACGACCTGCACAAGACGACGCTAGACCCTATGGAGTCTGAGTAGCCGGAGGCTGTTGTAGGCCGGACACTTCGTACGTTCGGGGGTTTGTCTGGCCGGAGACGGGCTCCGGCTGACCCCAGACGAAGGAGGTCCGGCCATGTTGGAAACGATGACGTACGTGGGCTTGGATGTCCACGCTCGCTCGACGCACGCTGCGGCGATCGATGTCGCGAAGCGGTGAGCTGCGCCGTGCGCGCTTCGGTGGCGGCAGCGACGAGACGATTGCCTGGTTGCAGCTGCTGCCGCAGCCGCTTAGAGGTTGCTATGAGGCAGGCCCGACCGGGTTCGCGCTCTACCGCGCCGCCGAGGCTGCCGGGCTGCAGATCGACGTGATCGCGCCGTCGAAGACGCCGCGGGCGCCGGGCGACCGGATCAAGTCAGACCGCAAGGACGCCGAACTGTTGGCGCGACTGCTGCTGGCCGGCCAGTTGAAGACGGTTGTGGTGCCGACGGCACCGCTCGAGGCGGCAAGGCATCTCACTCGCGCCCGCGAGCAGGTGCGTGGCGACCTAATGCGCTGCCGCCACCGCGTCTCGAAGCTGCTGCTGCTGCATGGCCGCGTCTACGACAGCGGCGCCTGGACAAAGACCCACCGTCGCTGGCTCGCCCAGCAACGCTTCGACGAGCCGGCGGCCGAGCTCGCCTTCCTCGACTGCCTGGCCGCCGTCGACGGCCTGATCGCGCGCAAGAGCGCACTTGACGAACGGCTCTCACGGCTCGCGCTCGAAGGCGAGTGGTCGCAGACGGTCGCCCGGCTGCGCTGCTTCCGCGGCATCGACACCCTGACCGCGTTCGTGCTCGCACTCGAGATCGGCGACTTCAGCCGCTTCCCCAGGCCGGCGAAGCTCGCGGGCTGGCTTGGCCTGGTGCCCTCGCTCGATCAGTCCGGCGAGAGCCGCCGCCAAGGCGCGATCACCAAGACCGGATCAGGCTACGCCCGCCGGCTGCTCGTCGAAGCGGCCTGGCACTACCTGCCCCGGCCAAGCGAAGGCCCCACGATCGCCGCCCGCCGCGCCGGCCAGCCCGACCACGTGATCCAGATCGCCCACCGCGCCGAACGACGACTCCATCGCCTCTACCAACGCCTACGCGAACGCGGCAAACCCGGCAACGTCACGACCGTCGCCGTCGCCCGCGAACTCGCCTGCTTCCTCTGGGCCGCCGCCGTGTCCGAGTAGCTCCCGCTCAACAGCCGCCTGCTCGGGCGGGCGCCGAGCCACACGCTGCCGGCACGCGCGACTCTTCTATGGGCACCTCACCGGCCACGCCCGCTCCTAGACAGCGCACACCGGCGACGCAAGCAGGGCAATGGGGTAGCCAACCCCCGCATCATCAGACTGACAGCACGCGACGTCGTCGCAGCGCCCGACGCCCACCCGAACAGCAAACCACCCAGTCAGCGACCGGGCGACGCGGCCTGGACCCTTGACAAACACCGCTCCATATCAGAAGAGCTGGTTCTCGCCGCCGAAGATGGCGGAGACCGAGTCGTCGGCGAAGACGTTCATGATCGTCTCGGCGAGGAGCGGCCCGACGGTGAGGACGGTCATGTTGTCGGGCATCGCGGTCGGGTCGAGCGGGACCGTGTCGGTGACGACGATCCCTGCGAGGTCGGCGTCGCTCAGCCGCTGCAGACCTTCGCGCGACAGCAGGGCATGCGTGACGAAGACATAGACCTCGCGCACGCCGTGCTCCTTGAGAGCGTTCGCACCGGCGATCAGCGTGCCGCCGGTCATCGTGCTGTCGTCGCCGATGATCGCGATCTTGTCGCGGACGCGACCCGTGACCTCGGTTACGGAGACCTTGTCGTGCGCGGTACGCGTCTTGTGCATGATCGCGAAGTCGGCGTCGATCATCTCGGCGAAGCGCACGGCCTGCTTGGCGCGCCCAGCGTCGGGTGCGACCGAGACGACACCTTCGCCGTGCAGCCCGAGGTCGCGGAAGTGCCGCGCAAAGAGCGGCAGGCTCGTCATGTGGTCAACGGGGATCGTGAAGAACCCCTGGATCTGGCCGGCGTGCAGATCCATCGTCAGCAACCGGTCGGCGCCCGCGAGCTGCAGCATGTCGGCGACGAGACGGGCCGAGATCGGCTCGCGGGGCTTTGCCTTGCGGTCCTGCCGCGCGTACGGGAACCACGGGATCACGGCCGTGATTCGCTTCGCGGAGGCGAGCTTCGCCG
Organism: uncultured Actinomycetes bacterium; assembly: GCA_963847845.1. GTDB lineage: Bacteria > Actinomycetota > Thermoleophilia > Gaiellales > Gaiellaceae > PALSA-600. The sequence goes on along the minus strand of CAWKBI010000001.1, from coordinate 431,039 downwards.
CCTGGATCATCAGCAGCAGCTCCATCAGGTTCTGGTCGACCGGGTGGCAACCTGTCTGCACGAGGAAGAGGTCGGCGCCGCGGATCGACTCGCAGTAACGGCAGTACGTCTCGCCGTTATCGAACGTGTGCAGCTCGATCTCGCCGAGCTCGACCCCGAGCTGCTCCGCGATCCTCTGCGCGAGCGCCGTGTGCGAGCGCCCGGAGAAAACCATCAGCTTCTTCTGCGGGCCGCGCTCGAGCCAATGTCCGGTCGAAGGCTCGGTCATGGACTCTGGCGTCTCGAGACCGGGGAGAACGAGCTCAGTCGCCGCGCTTCCGGGCTGCATACCCCTCCTTGTTCTCCTGGCGGGCCCGCGCGATGCCGAGAGCGTCGGGCGGGACGTCCTTCGTTATGACCGAACCTGCGGCGATCCATGCTCCGTCCCCCACTTCGACGGGCGCGACGAAACCATTGTGGATCGCGGTCCTGACGTTGCTCCCGATCCGGGTGCGCTTCTTCGGCTCGCCGGGCTTGTGCGCGAAATTGGCGGTGATCGCGCCGGCACCGATGTTGGTGTCCTCGCCGATGTCCGCGTCGCCGATGTAGGACAGGTGCGGAACCTTGCTCCGGTCTCCGAGCCGCGCGTTCTTGATCTCCACGTAGGTGCCCGCCTTGGAGGAGTCGCCGAGGACCGTTCCGGGGCGAAGGTAACAGAACGGTCCCACGTTCGCGTGCCTGCCGATTCGGGCGTCGATCGCAACCGTGTTGGCGTGGATCTCGGCCCCCGCGAGGACTGTCGTGGCGCCCCGGAGGATCGTGAACGGGTGGAGGGTCACGTCGGCCTCCAACTCGACCGTCGGATCGATCCACGTGCTCGACGGATCGATGATCGTGACGCCGTCCAGCATGTGCTGCTCGTTGATCCGGTCGCGCAGGATCGCGCCCGCATGGGCGAGCTCAACGCGGGTGTTGACGCCGTCCGTCTCGCGGTGGTCGGCCGCGATGTGCGCAGACACCCTGGCGCCGCGGGCGACGAGAATCTCGATCACGTCGGTCAGGTACAGCTCACCCTGGACGTTCTTCGGCTGCAGCTGCTCGATCGCCGGCCAGAGCGCGTCGGAGCGGAAGACGTAGATCGAGGAATTGATCTCGCGGATCTTCTGCTCGTCGGGGCTCGCGTCGGTGCCTTCTGCGATGCGCAGCACGTTCCCGGCGTCGTCGCGGACGATGCGCCCGTAGAGCCGCGGGTCGGGCGGCTCTGCGCTCAGGATGGTCGCCGCCGCCTGCTCCCTGCGGTGCGTGGCCACCAGCTCGCCGAGCAGGCCTGCGGTCAGCAGCGGCGTGTCCCCGGAGAGGACGAGCACGTCGCCTTCGTAGTCTGCGAGAGCAGACCGGGCGGCGCGAACCGCGTCGCCCGTGCCGAGCGCCTGCTCCTGGATTGCGACCGTCACACCGCTCGACTCGAACTCGTCACGTCCCGCGGGCGAGGCGACGACGACGAGTGGGCTCGCCCCCGCCTCGCGCCCGGTCTCGACGACCCAGTCGACCATGCGCCGGCCGAGCAGTCATGGAAGTGCTTCGGCAACGCGCGAGCGCATCCGGGTGCCGAGGCCTCCGGCCATCACGACGGCTGCAAGGGTGGTGTCGGACATGGTGGTCGCTTGGATGGCTGGGGCGCCAGGATTCGAACCTGGGATCGCGGGACCAAAACCCGCTGCCTTACCGCTTGGCTACGCCCCATCGAATCGATGGGCCGACAGTCTAGATGCGGCTTAGGCGGGCTTCCGGGTGAAGACGAGGACGAGGCCGACGATCGCCAGGACGGCGATCACGCCGATCGCGAGCGCCTTGACCAGCGAGAGCGCGATCGGAACGCAGATCACGAGCAGCTGCGAGGCGGCGAAGATCCAGCTCACCTGCTGGATCAGGTACGAGCGGTTCGAGCGGCCGTTCGTCCACCAGAAACCGACGGCAATCACGGCGAGCACGACGGCCTCCCACCAATGAAGGACGTGCACGAGATAGAGCAGCCCTTCGACGGCGGCGATCCAGAGCGTGATCCGCAGGCGGCGTTCGCGCAACCAGCGGCTCGAACGACTCGAGCCATGTTCGATCGCGTGCGCCCCGTACATGCGGTTCAACCGTACCACGCTGGCACCGTGACCCAGACCTGTCCCAGGCCGCGCAGCGCGCGGCCGGCGAGCGTCGCGTCGGCGCGATGCTGGAAGAGGCCGTAGACGGTCGGGCCGGCGCCGCTGACGTCGGAACGGAACGCGCCGAGCGCGCGAATGCGCTCGGCAAACGGCGACGAGGCGAGGTCGTTCGGCGGCAGCGAGGCGAGGTCGCGGGGTCGCCGGACCTCACGCAGCGACGCGTGCAGCGATTCGACGCGCGCCGCGAAGCCCGCGGCGCCCTCGCGAGCGTCGAACGCGGCGTACACCGCGGCCGTCGACCCCTTCACAGCACCCGTTCGGCAGCAGGAGTAGGACGGTGAAGTCCTGCGGCAGGTCGAGCCGCTCGAGGCGGGTGCCGTCGGCTGTTCCGAGCTGCGGGCCGTCCGCGAGGAAGAAGGGGACGTCGGCGCCGATCCCCGCGGCAAGTGAGTGCAGGTCGGCGGGTGGAAGCGGTCGCGCGAGCTGCGCGTTCGCGAGCCGAAGCGCCGTCGCTGCGTCCGAGCTCCCGCCACCAAGCCCGGCAGCAACCGGCATCTGCTTGTCGGAGCTCGATCCGCCAGCCGTGCGGGGCGCCGAGTGCGGCGAGAGCATCCTGGACGATCGCGTCGCCGGCGAACCCTGCACCGACGTGTGCGGCGGCCGGCTCGACGGTAACACGGTCGCTCAGGTCGAGGCGCTGGTAGACGGTGACCAACTCGTGCTTGCCGTCGGCTCGGAGCGGGCCGACGACCAGTGCGAGATTGATCTTGGCGGGTGCGGGGCCGGTCAGCGAAGGGCCTCCGCGAGCGCCGGCGAACTCGTGCGGTGCGAGCTCCTCGGCCCGGACGTTCGGCTCGCGTCCGATCGCCGCAAGCGCGGCGACCGCTTGCTCACGCGACGCGACACCGCCGAGGGAGAGCGAGTTCGCGAGCGTCTTTCGCCGGTGGCCGAATGCCGACTTCGACCAGGCGCTTGAGGGTCGGATCGGCCCCCGGTCCGATTCGCTCGGAAGGCGACGAGCGCAGACTCGACGTTCGGTCGCGGCCTGAAGACCTCCCGGGAGACCGGGTGGAAGCCCTGTGCGCCTGGTAGCGAGCTGGACGAGCACGGAGACCGCCCCGTACGCCTTCGTCGAAGGGACGGCGAAGAAGCGGTCTGCGACCTCGCGCTGCACCATCACGCACCAGAGCGCCAGTTGTTCGTGAGCAAGGCTCTCGACGACCAGAGGCGTCGCGATGTTGTATGGAAGGTTCGCGACGAGCTTGTTCGGCGGCGGCGTGAGAGCCGTGATGTCGAGCTGGAGCGCATCGCCCCAGTGGAGCTCGGCGTTCGGGATCGTGGCGAGCTGCGGCTCGAGGCGCCGGTCGACTTCGGCTGCATGGAGGTGCACGAGCTGCTCGGCGAGATAGCGCGTCAGCACGCCGAGGCCCGGCCCGACCTCGAGCACGACATCGTCGGGCTGGAGCCGAGCGAGGCGCCCGATCACGGCCAGGATGTTCTCGTCGACCAGGAAGTGCTGCCCGAGGCTCTTGCGCGGTGTGAAGGTCATAGCGTGAAGGTCATAGCGTGAAGGTCATAGCGTGAAGGTCACAGCCCGAACACCTCCGTGGCGTTCAAATCGATCTGCCGCTCGAGCTCGCCGGCGTCGACGTCCCGCGCCTCGGCCAGCACCTCGAGCGTCTGGCGCACATAGGCGGGCTCGTTTCGGCGTCCCCGCACGGCCTGTGGTGCGAGGTAGGGGCTATCGGTCTCGGCCAGCAGCCGGTCGGCGGGAACGCGACGCGCGGCGGCTCGGAGGTCGTAGGCGTTCTTGTAGGTGACGTTGCCGGCGAACGAGACCCACCAGCGCCGTTCGAGCGCCGGTTCGAGGAGCCCCGGCGACGAGAAGCAGTGGAGGATCACCGGCCCGCTGTGCTCGACCAGGCGCGCGAGCGTGTCGTCGTCTGCGGCGCGCGTGTGAATCACGACGGGCTTACCGACTTCGTGCGCGAGCGACAGCTGCGCGGTGAACAGCCGCTCCTGCGCGTCACGTGGCGCGTAGTCGCGGAAGTAATCGAGGCCCGTCTCGCCGACGGCGACCGCACGCGGATGCTGCAGCAAGTCACGCAGCTCGTCGAGATCGACAGCCGCGCCCGCTTCGTGCGGGTGGATGCCGAGGCAGGCGTAGACCCCATCGTGCTCCTCGGTGCGCGCCAGCGAGGCGCGCGCGCCCGCGAGCGTTGTCGCGACATCGATACACGCGCCACACCGGCAGCGAGGGCGCGCTCGAGCACCTCGGCGGCGTCGTCGCCGAGGTGCGCGTGGGTGTCGATCACGCCGCGTCGGCGTCGGCAGGCTCGATGCGCGGAAAAAGCGGCGGCGCCGCGGCCGATGCCGGCCGCCGGTTGCAGCCGCCCGTACTCGACCTGCTCCCACCCGAGCTCGAACGGCTGGCCGAGCGCCTCGAGAATCTTCGGCGCCGTCTCCGGAAGGTGCGCGGCGAGCGCGATCGGCGCACACCCGCAGGCCGTCTGCGAGGTCGAACAGCACCTGGTCGAGCTCGGCCGCGTTCGACGTCGTCCTTCGCGAGCGTCCCAGGGCTCCTGCTCGGTCACGTACCGGTTGAGCGTAACGGACGAGCACCCAGATGCCTGGTCGACGGCACCGGTGATGTCGAAAGCATCGAAGGCCGCAGTACGCGCCCGTCTTCAGCGACTCGATCTCGTCGGCGATCGCAGCCGTGCGCCCCGGAGCCGTGGACAGCGTCCCGTCGCGGAACCGAGCGATCATCGCCGTCGTGCGCGAGAGCAGATTGCCGAGATCGTTGCCGAGCTCGCGCTCGTAGCGGTCGGCGATCCCGCAGACCGAGGCGCTGCCGTCCTGGCCGAACGACACCGCGCGCGCACACCAGAAGCGCAGCGCGTCGGCTCCGTAGGTGTCGATCAACTCGAGTGGATCGACCGCATTGCCGAGCGACTTCGAGATCTTCAGCTCGTCGAGCAGCAGGTATCCGTGGACGAAGATCTGCTTGGGCACGGAGTACCCCGCCGAGAGGAGCATCGCCGGCCAGTAGACGCAGTGGAAGCGCAGGATGTCCTGCGCCATCAGGTGCCGCACCTCCGGCCAGAACTGCATCACGGAGATCCTCGCCCGGCCGGGCGAAGGTGAGCGCGCTCAGATAGTTGACTAGGGCATCGGCCCAGACGTAGGCGACCTGGCCCTCGTCCCACGGCAGCGGGATCCCCCACGGCTGGCCCGCGCGGCTGATCGAGAAGTCACGCAGACCGCCCGAGACGAAGCTCTTGACCTCGTTGAACCGGAACGGCGGCTGCACGAAGTCGGACCGCTCCGCGTAGAGCTCGAGCAGCTTGTCCTGGTAGGCGCGAGAGCCGGAAGAAGTAGTTCTTCTCCTCGATCCACTCGGGCACCGTGTCGTGCAGCGGGCACTTGCCGTCGACGAGCTCGTCCTCGGTCTTGAACGCTTCGCAGCCCACGCAGTAGAGCCCGGCGTAGACGTCCTCGTAGACGTCGCCGTTGTCGTAGATGCGCTGCAGGAACTCGCGGACGAACACCTTGTGGCCCTCGTCGCTCGTCCGGATGAAGAAGTCCGTCTCGGCGTTCAGGCGTCGTCGGCAGGCTCCCGCCAGGCCTCGGCGATCCGGTCGACGTACTCCTGCGCCGCCGAGTCCCTGGCTCTCAGCGACGCGCCACACCTTGGTGGCGTGCTCGTCGACGCCGGTGAGGAAGAAGGTCTCCTCGCCGCGCTGCCGGTGATGGCGCGCTGAGGATGTCGGCGGCGATCGTCGTGTACGCATGACCGATATGGGGCTTGTCGTTCACGTAGTAGATCGGCGTGGTCACGTAGAAGCGCATGACCACATGATAGGGACGGACGTGCCGCGACTCTGCGCCCGACCCCGGCCCCGACGAGCAGCACGAACATCGCCCCGGCTAGCAACGCCCCGGGGAGCAACGCCTTGGGCAAGAACGCCCTGGGCAGCCGGTGACCGCCCGCGATCGATGGCCCAGTGCGGCGCGCGGCTCGGAGTGTGCGCGGACACGTACGTCGGGAAGTGCCGCCGGCAACGCACGAGGCACCGCGACGGTTGCGCGCGGCACGCTGATGCCGGAAGCGTTCGCGACTCGATGATGCAGCCGGATGTGCGGCTGTCCCACCCGATCGTCCGCGCTTTTCGCTCGCGATGACGTCTGCGGCTCTGCTCGCGGACGGCTGAGCGACGCGGCCGTGACGTTTGACAACTGGGTTTCGTTCGCGGCTTGCCCGCCGGCGCGCAGTGAGCGCGCGGCCGGCTGCGCCAGGCGGTGAGGCGTTTGCCGGGCCTGCCGAGGCGGCGCGGGCTCTGTCGCCGGCTTTCTCACCGGGCGCGCTGCGACCGTGAGTGCTCCGGCACCGGGGTCGGCCACGCTTGGCGCCACTTCGCCCAGCCCGCAGCCAGCCAGCCCCAGCGCCAGCCGCAGCCGCCAGCCGCAGCGGCAGTCGCAGCTCGTGGCGCGGCTTGCGTCGAAGCACGTCGCCGACGACTGCGGGAGCCGGCGGCGGCCCTGCCGGAGGCGAGGCGGCGACGGGTGCCGGAACAAGCTGCGCGGAGGGTTGCGGCGCGGGCGACTCGTTGGGCATCGGAGTCGGGAGCGGCGCCGGGAGGACTCCTGCGGGCAGGAGGGAGAGCGGATCGAGATAACCCTGGTCCTGCGTCGGCAACCCGAATGCCCAGATGAACGTAGGGCTGCGCGACCTCGGCGTCCCCGCTCGGCCCGATCGTGCCGACGGCGGCGCCCTCGGCGACGGTCGCTCCCTGGACGACCGAGATCGAGCCGAGATGGGTGAGCGTGACCGCGTATCCGTCGGCGGTCTGATCGTGACGCTCTTGCCCGAAGCCGGAACGGTGCCTGCGAACGTGACCGTTCCCGGCCTCGGGGGCGACGACCGCCGCGCCGGCCGCGCCGCCGATGTCGATGCCCCGATGCTGGCCGGCGGCATACGGATGCGCCGCATCGAACACGAACGGCTGGAGCACAGGCCCGTCGGCGGGCCAGGTCCAGGCTGCTGCTTCAGGCGCCAGAACCAGCACGGCGGCAACCGCCGCGCAAAACAAGAGCGATTTGAGCTGCACAGTTTTTTGGCGCATGACACCCCTTCGATCGAGACCATCGGTGGTCACCGGCTAGAGAACGTGTTTCCGATTCCACGGTAGGGGCGGGCGACGTCCGTTGTCAAACGAGATTACAAATTTGTCACAGAGAGCCCCGGTAGAGGTCGTTTCGAGCCGAGTCCGTCAGTCGAGCGACGACGTCGGCAGCCACCCGCCGGGGCGTTCCGGCAGCGACGAGCTCGGCGACGGCCGCTCGCGCGGCGCCGGGGTCGCGTCCCGCGACGATGGCCCGAGCACGAGCGTCACCTCGCCCTTCGGCGGCTCCGTGAAGCGCGCGGCCAACTCGGCGGCGCTGCCCCGCTGCGACCTCCTCGAAGCGCTTCGTCAGCTCTCGGCAGACGGCGACCTGCCGCTCCGGGTCGAGCGGTCGCGAGCGACCGGAGCGTCTGCTGGCAGCCGCTGCGGCGACTCGAAGGCGACCGCCGGCCAGGACCAGCCTCGCCGTCTCGCGCCAGAGCGCGTCCAGCTCTCGCCTGCGCGTCGCGGCAGGAAGCCGACGAAGGCGTACCGAAGCTCGGCCAGCCCGCTCGTGACGAGTGCGGTCTCGACCGCGGACGGCCCCGGCAGGACCGTCAACTCGATCGCCCGCCTCAAGCGCGGCCCGGATCAGTCGCGCCCCGGGATCGGAGATCGCGGGCATGCCCGCATCGGTGACGAGTGCGATGCGCTCGCCGCTTCGAGGCGCGGCAGCAGCTCGGCGACGCGCGCCGCCTCGTTGTGCTCGTGGTAGGAAAGCAGCCGCGCCGAGATGCCGTGCCGGTCGAGCAACCCGCGGGTGTGACGCGTGTCCTCGGCGAGCACGACGTCCGCGGCTCGCGGAGCTCGGCGAGAACGCGCAGCGTTATGTCTTCGAGGTTGCCGATCGGCGTCGCACAGACGGCCAGAGGCACTACGCGGGGACCGCCTCGAAGGCGACGAGGCCGGCGCCGATCAGGCCCGCTTCGGCACCGAGCTCGGCAGTCTTGATCTGCAGCCCGGCCGCCGTGGCCGAGCACCTCGCGCACGACCGCCGGGCGAGCCGCCGGCAGCAGCTGGTCGAACGCCGCGACCCCGAAGCCGCCGCCGATCACGATGAGTTCGGCCCGAAGATGTTGATCGAGGAGCCGATCGCGACGCCGAGGTGGTGGCCGACCGACTCCAGCGCCGGATGCCGAGCGGCCGACAGGTCGCGCGCGGTCGCGTGTTCGCCCAGAACGCTCCTGGCCAGCCGGTCGCGGCGGTGCCGGAGCAGTACGACTCGACATGGCCTCGCCCGGCGCACGCGCCCTTGCACGGCTCGCCGTCCTCGACGATCACCATGTGGCCGAGCTCGGTCCACGCGCGAAAGAGCTGCCCGGCGAAGACGATCCCGCCGCCGACCCCGGTTCCGAGCGTGAGCGTGACGAGATGTGCACGTCGCCGCCCGGCGCCGTGCGCGTGCTCGGCGTACGCCGCGCAGCTCGCGTCGTTCTCGACCCCGATCGGCAAGCCGAGCCGCCGCTTCATCTCAGAGCGCAGGTCGACCTCGCGGATCGGCATGTTGACTGCGCCGAGGCGTACGCCTGTGCCGTGGTCGAACGCGCGACGGCACCCCGAAGCCGACGGCGGCGACGCCGTCGAGCGGCAACTCGTCGACACCGCGCCGCGAGCCCGTCGAACAGCGCTTCCTGCGACGTGGTCGACCGTCGCACGCTCGACCGTCTGAAGCACGCTCCCGTCCTCGATCAGGCCGGCCAGAACCTTGGTCCCGCCGAGGTCGACGCCGATCACGCGGTTCGCGCTCATATCCGGCGGGTAACCTAACCCGCCGAATGGCGCGCGGACGAAAAGCCGTATCGCGTCTATCGGGGCGGCCGCGCCAAGGGGAAGGTGCCGACGACGCCGCGTCCCGAGCGCCTCGCAGTCGAGCGCCGCGGGCTCAGGCGCCGTGGTGGCGACGGCGGCTCCGGCCAGTCGGAGTACCGCGGCCCAGGAGCGCCGACCGGCGAGCGCAAAGTCGCGTTGGGGTCGCCGGATCGGCGCTCGGCATCCTCGTCCTGCTCGTGCTCGTCATCGTCTGGGCGGTCGCGAGCTGGTTCGCGTTCTCGAGCGGTGTCTCCGACGCGAACAAGCGGCTCGACCCGAACGCGAAGGCTCGCGCTCGACCTCTCAGGGCGGGCTGGTGCTCTCCCACTCGACGACGATCCTGATGCTCGGCACCGACAACGCGCGAAGCTCGCGAGCCGCGCAGGCGACATGCATTCGGACTCGATCCTGCTGCTGCGGACCGACCCCTCGCACCACCGCCTCTACTACCTCTCGATCCCCCGCGACCTCCAGGTGCCGATTCCGGGCGCCGGCGACGCAGAAGATCAACGCCGCGTTCCAGATCGGTGGCCCGGCGCTCGCGATCAAGACGATCAGGCAGTTCACGGGCCTCGAGATCGACCACGTGATGGTCGATCAACTTCGCCGACTTCAAAGACCTGATCGACGCCCTCGGCGGGATCGATGTGAACGTCCCGAAGCCGATCCGCTCGAACCGGTTCGACTGCCCCTACGCGACCCAGGCGCGCTGCGACGCGTGGCCCGGCTGGCGTTTTCAGAAGGGCACGCAGCACATGAGCGGCAGCCGGGCGCTGATCTACTCGCGGATCCGCGAGAACCCCCTCGACCCGTCCGAGACCGATGTGACGCGAGGCGCCCGGCAGCAAGACGTGATGGACGCCGTCGCCGCAGAAGTTCACCTCGATCGGCATGCTGATGCGGATGCCGTTCTAGGGCAGCTCGCTCGCGAAGCCTCTGACCACCGACCTGACCGCTGCACAGCTCGTGCAGCTCGGCTGGGTGAAGTTCCGCGTCGTCGAACGCCGGCGCAGTCCACTGCCGGCTCGGCGGCGACCTCGGCGGCGGCGGCACGCGGCAGCCCGAGCGAGGACAACCCGGCGACGATCGCGATGTTCCTCGGCCGCTCCGCGCCACAGCCGCCGACCGACGCGTTCGACCCCGGCTGCGTCACCGGGCACGTCCTCAAGTAAGGTCGCCGCGTGAGTTTTGTCTCGTTCGCGATCTTCGGTCTCGTCGCAGGTCTCGTCGCCCGGATGGTGACGCCGGGACGGCAGGCGATCGGGTGTCTCGCGACCGTCGCAGTCGGGATGGTCGGCGCGTTGCTCGGCGGATTGATCGGCGACTTCGCGCTCGGTCACAAGGTTCGGTTCGGCTGGCACCTCGGGCCGTTCCTGCTCGCCGTCGCAGGCGCCGTCGTGCTGTTGCTCGCGCTCGAGGCGATCGCCGGCCGGCGAGGCCCCCGCCGGCCTTGGTAGCCGCGCACCGCGCGCCTCCTGAGAACCGGTGCGAGTCTCGCACCGAATAGGTCAGAGATGGGTGACGAGAACGTCGAGACTTCGCAACCGCTTGCCGCCGCAGCCGGTGAGCCGGCTGGCCGGGGCCTACGCCTCGGCGGCCTTCTTCGGCTCGCTCGGACCGGTCGAGCCGCCGGAGTCTCCCCCGGACCCGCCGTCCGAGCTGCTGCCCGAATCGCCACCGCCCGAGGTCGAGCCGGACGAGTCGCCGGAGGCTCCATCCTTCGGAGGCTGCTTCGACTTGCGGCCATAGTCCGTCGAGTAGAAGCCCGACCCCTTGTAGTGAACCGCGACCGGGTGCAGGACGACCTGCAACGGTCCCTCACCGCAGACGGTACACACGGTCGGCCCGGGCTCGGTCATGCCGTGAAAGGCGTCGAACAGGTGCCCGTTCGGGCATTTGTACTCGTAGATCGGCATGGGAGCGGCAAGGCTAGCACCGGGTCCGAGCCTCGCCATCGCCGCCCGAAGCGCGTCGCGTTCCTCGTCGCACTCGCTTGCCTCTCGTTCCCCGCGATCGCCTCCGCACATGCAACGCTCCTGCGGACGACCCCGGCGAACGGTGCCGTCGTCGATCGCGCACCCGTGAACGTGACGGTCGTTTTCGACGACACGGTGCGCGTCGCTTCGGGGAACGCGGCGATCGACAACGCGACCCGCGTCTCCCAGCTCGCCGGCCCGGCCGTGGCACGGGGTCACGTCCTCACGTTGCCACTCCGCAGCGAGCTCCCGAATGGCGACTACACCATTCGCTGGAGCATCGTGTCGGACGACGGGCATCGTGAGCAGGGCGTCATCGCCTTCGCCGTGGGTGCAGGTCGCGCGCCGCCCCAGGCCGTTTTGGGGGCGAACGCGTCGCTGGGCTCGATCGACCTGCTCCTGCGGACGCTGTACTACCTCGGGATCCTGATCGCAGGCGGAGCCGCCGCGTTCGGGCTGCTCACGCGCTCCGTGCTCGGCGAGCGCCTCCAACGGCCGCTCGCCCATCTGATCTTCTTCGCCCTGCTCGCGACGTTTCTCGGCGGCAGCGGGATCGCGCATGGCGCCGTTCCGGGCACGCGATTTGCGCTCGTCGTCCGCATCGCCGTGATCGTCGCGCTCGCCGGCGGTGTCGCCGCCGCGCTCTCGCCGCTTTACGACCGGCTGCTCTACGTCGCAGGAGCGTGCGGGATCGCGCTGCTCGCAGCGCCGACGTTCTCCGGCCACGCCTTGGACCGCGACCAGACGAGCTGGATCTCGGTTCCGGTCGACCTCGCCCACATCGCGTCGGCGGCGGTCTGGCTCGGAGGACTCGTCTCGCTCGTGTTCGTCGTGCCGAACGCAAGCGCTGAGGCCGGCGAACGTTCTCGCGTCGTCCGGCGCTTCTCGACGACGGCGCTCACCTCGGTCGTCGTGCTCGCGCTCTCGGGCCTCGGCCGCGCGCTGAGCGAGCTCCACAGCGTCTCGCAGGTGTGGTCGACGTCGTACGGCAGGGCGTTGATCGTCAAGTCGGTGATCTTCCTGCCGCTGCTGGGCCTCGGCTGGCTCAACCGCTCGGTGCTCCTCGACGCCTTCGCGCGCCTCCGCCGCTCGGCGATGCTCGAGGCGGTGCTGCTCACCGCGATCGTGGTCGCGGTCGGCGTGCTGACCGAGCTGCGACCGGGCGTCTCACGCCCTCCGAGTACGGCGTCCGCGGCGCCGCTCCAAGCAGCACAGCCCCCGGCGCTCCCTCCCCGGGACGCAGTCGTGGATGCACGCGCTCTCGGAGCGCTCGCAGTCGCGATCGCGCGGACTCCCGGACGCGCCACGGTGACCCTGCTCGGACAGGACGGAACCGGGGTCAGCGGCGAGCGCGTGACGATCGACGGGCGCCCGGCGACAGCGTGCGGAAGCGGCTGTTACCGAGCTGCAGCCGCCGACGGGCCGGTCCGCGTGACGGTGGGCGGGAAAGCGCTGAGCTTCGACGTGCCGAGCCGCGCCCCCGATGGGGCCGCCCAGCTCCGTCAGGTGACCCGCGCCTTCCGCGCGCTGCACACCGTGGTCTTCGACGAGCAGCTCTCGTCGTCCGCCACGGGCGGGATCCAGACGCACTTCACGCTCATCGCACCGAATCGACTCTCGTACCAGACGGTGAACGGGCCGTCCGCAATCGTGATCGGAGCCCGCCGCTGGGACCGGAGCGCGCCGGGACAGCCGTTCGTCGAGTCCGCGCAGACGCCGCTCGACGTCTTCGAGCCTTACTGGTCGACGGTCTCGAACGTCCACGAGATCTCACCCGGCGTGCTGACGTTCCTCGACCGAAGCCTGCCCGCGTGGTTTCAGATGCAGGTCGACGGCCGGCTGCCCCACGTCATCCACATGACAGCCGCCGCCCATTTCATGACCGAGCGCTACGTCGGGTTCGACGAGCCGGTCGTGGTGTCGCCGCCCTCCCGGTAGCGCTGCGCCTGCTCGCCGAGGATCTCGAGGAAGCACGGCGCATCCTCGAAGGCAACGAGGCCACCCGGTGCCTCACGGGAACTCCGTGCGCGACGCGGCGAGCGACGGACGGTCGCGATCGCGCCGGCGGCACCGACGAGCCCGCCGATCGCGAACGAGCGAAGCCTCCCTCCGCGCGGCCTCCCTTCCATGCGACGATCGTACTCGTGCGGCTGACCACCCTCGGCGACCTCTTGCTCGACGTGATCGTCGAGCTCGCGCAGCCGCTCGTCACCGGCGACGACCAGGTTGCAACGACCTACACCGGCGCGGGCGGGCAGGCGGCGAACGTCGCCGCCTGGGCGCGCGAACTCGGCGCCGATGCACGCTTCGTCGGTAAGCGCGGCGACGACACCGCGGGCGAGCTCGTGACGCGTGAGCTCGCCGGCCGCGGCGTCGAAGTCTCCGGGCCGGCCGGCGGCCGGACGGGGGTTGTCGTCTCACTTGCCTCCGACGGTGACCGCACGATGGCCTCCGACCGCGGCGCCGCCGTCGACCTAACGCCTCACGAGCTCGACGAGACCTGGTTCGATTGTGACGTGCTGCACGTCTCGGGCTACTCGCTCCTGCGGCCGCCGCTCGCCGACGCTGCACTCGCGGCGGCCGAACTGGCGCGCGACCACGGCGCGCAGGTGTCGGTCGACGTCTCGACGTGGACGCTCGTCGACGACAACTTTCGAGCTCGGCTGCGCAATCTCGAGCCAAACCTTGTCTTCGCGACGGAGCTCGAGCGTGACGCTGTTGGCGCCGTCGACGCGCGCTGGGTGATCAAGCGGGGCGCACAGGGCCTCTCCGCCGATGGTCGGGACTATCCCGCACTGGCTGCGACCGTCGTCGATGCGACGGGGGCCGGCGACGCGCTCGCAGCCGGATTCCTGATCGGCGGCCCCAAGCTCGGTTTACAGGCGGCGGCACGGTGCTGCAGCCGGCTCGGGGCGATGCCTTGATCAGGGTCGCGCCCGAGGTGGCGGCCGCACTCGAAGCCGGCGACGGCGTCGTCGCGCTCGAGACGACGCTCATCGCGCACGGCTTCCCGCCGGGCGACGGCATCGCGGTCGGGCTCGCCTCCGAACAGGCGGTTCGCGACGGCGGCGCCGTCCCGGCGACGATCGGCGTGCTCGACGGCGAGCTCGTGATCGGCCTGACGGGGAACGAGCTTGCGCGGTTCGACGTCTCGGCGCGGAAGCTCGGCCCGCGCGACCTCGCCGCGGCTGTCGTGCAGGGCGCCGTCGGCGCGACGACCGTCGGCGGCACGCTGGCGGCGTGCAAGGCAGCTGGGATCCGGTACATGGCGACCGGCGGTCTCGGTGGGGTGCACCGCGGCTGGCCCACCCCGCCTGACGTGTCCGCAGATCTGCGCGCGCTCGCAGATACGCGAGTGCTGATCGTCTCGTCGGGCGTCAAGTCGCTGCTGGACGTCGCAGCGACGTCCGAAGTGCTCGAGACGCTTGGCGTGCCCGTGCTCGGCTGGCGCACCGAGACGTTGCCGCTCTTCTATTCGGCGCACGGCGGACCCACCGTTTCGGCACGCGTCGAGTCGGCGGCCGAGGCGGCCCGGCTCGCGGCGGCGCACTGGCAGCTCGACGGCGGAGGGCTGATCCTCGGCCGGCCACCGGACGAGAGCCTGGAGGACATCGAGCCGCTGATCGAGCGTGCGCTCGCCGAGGCCGCGTCCTTGGATGTCCATGGGCAGGCGGTGACGCCGTTCGTCCTGTCTTACCTGCACCGAGAGAGCGACGGCCGCACGCTTCAGGCAAACCGGGATTTGATCGTCGGCAACGCGCGCCTCGCCGGGGAGATCGCAGCCGTTGTCAGAAACGCTCACGTCTAGTACGTTCGGGCGACACCCAATCGAGAAGGAGCTGCGGCATGAGAGCTGGTGCACGGTCGGTTATGAAGTGGTTCGCGGGCTTGTACATCGTCCTGATCGTTCTACTCGTGTTCCTGGCCGGCGAGGGCATCTTTGGTCTGAACAACATCAAGCACGACTGCACCAAGACCAAGGTCGCCCAGAACTGCATCGGAAACTCGAAGACGCTCGACCCGCATCGGGCACTTGGCTTCATTCTGGCGGGCCCGGGCGCCCTGCTCTTCCTGATCGTGGCGCTGCTGGCGTGGCATCTGAACAAGCGCATCCGTACGATCTCGATCGTCCTGCCGTTCCTGCTCTTCATTCAGTCGCTGCTGCCCGCGGGCGGACGATGGGTGGGGGCATTCCACCCGCTGCTCGCCTTCGTGATCCTGGGGACCTTCGGCTGGCTCTTCACTCTGCTCCGCGGTGAGAAAGAGGCGGCGCCCGCAGCCACCGCTTGAACGTCGAGCTGATCGACATAGCCCCCGGCCTCTGGCTCTGGCGGCGCGAATACCCCGCCTGGCGGCCCGACGCGGGCTGGGAGCCCCACGTCAACTCGACCTGCGTCGAGTCGGGCGGCGAAGTCGTGCTGCTCGATCCGCTCGCGCCCCCAGTCGATGCGGCCGAGGTGTGGGCGCGCTTCGACGCACGGCCGCCGACGGCCGTCGTGATCCTGAAGCCCGACCACGTGCGCGACGTCGACCTGTTCGTCCAGCGCTACGGCGCCCACGCCTATGGCCCCTGGCTGTTCTGGCGGACCAACATCCCGGAGACCGAGCTCGAGCCGATCGAGCCGGGGACCCGGCTACCGGGCGGGCTGCTCGCGCTCTACGACGGCCGGGGCCGGAACGAGACGCCGGTCTGGCTACCCGAACAGCGAACGATCGTCTTCGCCGACGGTCTGACAGCGCAAGGCGGCGGCGCGCTGCGGATCTGGGACACGCCCTCACTCGAGGACCGTGCGCGTCCGGCTTTGCGCGCCCTGCTGGAGCTCCCGTTCGAGCGCGTGATCGTCTCGCACGGCGAGCCCGTGCACGACCGGGCCGCATTCGAGCGCGCGCTCGAGTTGCCGCCCTGGCGCGGTTAGATCTCCCAGCGGCCGTTTTCCTGCACGAGGCGGCCATCGGCGTAGATCCGGCCCCCGGCACGGAGATCCTTGACCAGATCCCAGTGGATCGCGCTCTCGTTCCGACCGCCGTTGATCGTGTACGAGTTGCCCACGGCGAGGTGCACGGTTCCGTCGATCTTCTCGTCGAAACCGACGTTCTTCATGAAGCGCTGGATGCGCGGGTTGCAGCCGATCCCGAGCTCACCGACTCCACGTGCGCCGTCATCGGTGTCGAGCGTGCGGAGCAGGAAGTCTTCACCCGACTTTGCCGACGCCTCGACGATCCGGCCGCTCTCGAACGCGAGCCGCGCCCCCACGACCTCGCCGCCGTAGTAGACGGCCGGAAACTCGGAGAACTCGATGACTCCGGTTGCCGAGTCCTCGAGGGGTGAGTAGAAGACCTCGCCGCCCGGCATGTTGACGTGCCCGTCGTCGATGACGCCAGAGCGGCCCGCCAGCGACAACGTCAGATCGGTGCCCGCGCCAACGATGCGGACCTCGCTCGCCCCGTCGAAGCAGTCTGCGATCGTACGCAGGCGCTCGCCCTCGGCGTCCCAGTCGAGCAGCACCGCGTCGAAGATGAACTCTTCGAGCTCGAGAAGCGTCATCCCCGCTTCCTGAGCGGTGGCCGAGACGGGATACTCCGCGATCACCCAGGGAACCGCCATCGACATCGTCCGCTCGCGCATCGCGGTCGTCATCTGCTGAAAAGCGGCCATGCGCTCGCCGGACAGCTCCGAGCCTTCACGGCTGTTCTCGGGACCCCAGATCGAGATGAATGCGTCCACCTCCCGCCAGATCTGGGCGAGCAAAGGCGCCGGCTGTGCGAGCACGTCGATCGGGGCCTCGCGGGCGAATGGGCCGCCGATGTGCTCGAAGCTCATCAGCAGGATCGGATAGGCACCGCGACGCGCGATCTGCTCGGTCACCGCCTCGACCAGTGGGCGCGAGAGTGGCGTTGCTCGAATCGCCACCTGCCAGCCTGGTTGGACGCCGACCGAGCGGTCGACGAGCAGCCGCGCGTAGTCGTCTATACGAGGATCACGCACGTGACTGATTGGTAGCCGCAGAACGCCGCAGTGACAACCGTCCCTTTCGGACTAGTCGAAAGTGTGCAAGAAATCCTCGATCTCGAGCGCCGGCAAGGTGGTGATCTTGGTCGATCCACGGGCGGCGATCGCAACCGAGACCTTGGCGACGGTCGCGATGTCGGGCGCCTCGACGACGTTGATGAAATCGAACTCGCCGAGCGTCGCCCACTGGTGCAGCACCGTGCAGCCCAATTCCTCGAGGTCCTTGTTGACCTGCCGAAGACGCTCAGGATTCGATTTGAGGGTCTGAACGCCCTGTTGGGTCAGTGTCGAGAGCAGGATGAAGATCGGCATCGGCTCGGCTCCTTCGTTCGGGACGCGGGGAGCCTATCCTTGCCGCCTGGTCGAGATAGAGGAGGGCGCCGCCGAGGTAGAGCAGCGGACTCAAGACGAGGTCGGCGAGCGCATGTGCCACTCGCTGCCCGTTCTCGCCCTGCGAACGGAGCAAGGCGATCAGCGTCAACTCCGAGACGCCGACCACGATCACGATCGCCGCGAGCGAGCCCATGGCGTGCACGAAGTCCGCTGTCCCGAGGCGGCGGCCACGCTCGAGGGCGCGCCGGAAGCCGAGTTGCTCGACGAGCGACGCGGGAACCGCGAGCCCGAACAGCGCGAGCCAGGCGACCGCCGGCAACACGACCAGCCGAACCAGGAACGGCACCGGCGCGAAGATGAGTAGCGCCAGCAGATACGCCCGGAACGTCGGCGATGTCCCATGCACGAGGTGGCAGGCACCTACGAACGACGCCGCAACGAGTGGGCTGAACGCGAGCAGGACGACTGTCTGCACGTTCGCCGAATGGCCGAGTGAGATCTGCGTCGAGAGCGCGATCGGGATCCCGAGCGGCAGAGCACGCCAGAAATGGTCGCCGTAGGCACGGATCGTCTCGGCGACCAGTTGGCCGACTGTGCGCTCGGCGGGCGGCAGCGCGCCGGGCAGCTCAGGCACGCTCGATCTCTCTGATCAGCGCCGGGACGATCTCGCGGAGCAGCGCGAAGCCGTCCTCGAACCGCCAGCGAGCACGATCCGGCTCGTCAATCTCGTTGACGACCACTCGCACCTCGACGGCAGGAACAGCAGCGAGCTCACAGGCGCGCAGGACGGCGAAGCCCTCCATCGCCTCGACGTCGAACCCCGACGATCCCCCGACATGCGCGCTCGTCGCGATCGCCAGCACGCGAGCGTCGGGCAAGGCACGTGCCGCAGCTTCGAGGAGACTTTCGTCTGGCCGCGCGCGTGACAGCACGATCGTCCCTTCTGCGGCGTCGGAGTAAACGGCCTCCGAACCGATCACGGCCTCGACGGCTGTGAAGTCCCGCGCACCGGCGAGCCCGACGTGCAGCACCGCCCGGGGACGGCGTGCCTTGAGCGCGCGGGCGGTCGCGATCGCCGCCTCGACCGGCCCGACGCCGCAAAGCAGGTGCTCGGCTCCGGTCACGTAGTCGAGCTCGCGGTCGGTTGCTGCGGCGACGAGGATCACGGCGGCACCGTATCGGTCTAGGATCTGGCAGTGGCCTACCGCGTCGCGAACATTACGGAACTGACCTGGGACGAGCGCCCGCCGAAGGAAGGTGAGGGCACGCGCCTCGCGGCGGACATCACGACGCAGGCCGGCTTGCAGCAATCGCGCGCTCGCGTCTGGCGCTATCCGCCGCACACGACCGGGCGCCGGCATCGGGATCACGCGCAGGAGGAGGTGTTCGTCGTCATCTCGGGCACCCTGACGATGCTGCTCGGAGACGACCCCGAGCGCGTCGATCTCGGCCCCGGAAGTGTCGTCGTCGTCGATGCGATGACGCCGTTGCAGATGCGCAACGAGACCGACAGTGAGCTCGTCTGCTTCGCCTACGGGGCCCCGCCTCGCCACGAAGGCGCCGACTTCCTGGACGACGTCGAGCTGCCTCCGAAGGCCTGAGCGCCCGGCGAGCGAAACTCACGAACCTGGTTCGAACGTGGTTCGAACCAGGTTCGCTGGCGATCAGGCGGCGGTGAGCACCTTCCGGTCGAACGTCAGCTCGCCGTCTTGGACGTCGACCTGGATCGTGTCCCCGTCGGTGAAGTCGGCCTCGAGCAAGCGCAGCGCGAGCTGGTTCTCGAGCAGGCGCTGGATCGCTCGCTTGAGCGGCCTTGCGCCGTAGGCCGGGTCCCAGCCGGCCTCGGCGATCGCCGCTTTGGCCTCGTCGGACAGCTCGAGCGACAGGCCGCGCTCTCCCAAACGCTCACGCAGACGGCCGAGTTGTTGCCCGACGATCTCGCCGATCTGCTCGCGCGACAGCGAGTGGAACTGCACGATCTCGTCGATCCGGTTCAGGAACTCGGGCCGGAAGAACTCGCGCAACTCGTCCGGCGTGCGGATGTTCGAGGTCATGATCAGCACGGTGTTTCGGAAGTCGACGGTGCGTCCCTGGCCGTCGGTCAGACGCCCGTCGTCGAGCACCTGCAGCAGCACGTCGAACACCTCGTTGTGCGCCTTCTCGATCTCGTCCAGGAGCACGACCGAGTACGGTCGCCGGCGTACGGCCTCTGTCAGTTGACCACCCTCGTCGTATCCGACATAGCCAGGCGGAGCGCCGACCAGACGCGACACGGTGTGCCGCTCCTGATACTCGCTCATGTCGATCCGGATCATCGCGTGGTCGTCGTCGAACATGAACTCGGCGAGCGCGCGTGCGAGCTCGGTCTTGCCGACACCGGTCGGACCGAGAAAGACGAACGATCCGATCGGACGATCAGGATCCTGCAACCCCGTCCGTGATCGCCGCAGCGCGTTCGCGACCGCCGAGACCGCCTCGTCCTGGCCGATCACGCGCCGGTGCAGCCGCTCCTCCATGTGGATCAGCTTCTCGGTCTCGCCCTCGAGCAGCCGGTCGACGGGAATCCCCGTCCAGCGCGCGACGGTCATCGCGATGTCGTCCTCATCGACCTCTTCCTTGACGAGCGTGTTGTCCTGCGGGCGAGCCTCGAGAAGCGCCTCCAGCTCGGGGATCGCGCCGTAGCGGATCTCCGCGACGCGCTGGAGGTTCCCTTCGCGCTCGGCCCGCTCGGCTTCCATGCGGAGCTCGTCGATCTTCCGGGTCGCGTCCTTGACCTGCTCGAGCACTTCTTTCTCCCGCGACCAGCGCGCGGCCAGCGCATCGCGGCGCTCCTTCGTCTCGGCAAGCTCTTGCTCGAGCGCATCACGGCTGTCTGGGCCCGACGCAAGCTCGATCTCGAGCTGGATGACGCGCCGGTTCGCCTCGTCGAGCTCGAGCGGGCTCGAGTCGATCTCCATCCGCAGGCGAGACGCTGCCTCGTCGACCAGGTCGATCGCTTTGTCGGGCAGGAAGCGATCCGCGATGTAGCGGTGGCTGAGCACGGCGGCTGCGACGAGCGCGGCATCGCGGATGCGGACGCCGTGATGCGCCTCGTAGCGTTCCTTCAGGCCGCGCAGGATCGCGATCGTGTCCGGCACCGACGGCTCGCCGACATAGACCGGTGCGAAGCGCCGCTCCAGCGCGGAGTCCTTCTCGATGTGCTTGCGGTACTCGTCAAGTGTGGTCGCGCCAACGCAGCGCAGCTCACCACGTGCGAGCAACGGCTTGAGCAGGTTGGCCGCGTCGACCGCGCCCTCGGCGGCACCGGCGCCGACGATCGTGTGCAGCTCGTCGATGAAGAGGATGACGCGGCCGTCGGAGTTCTTGATCTCCGCGAGCACAGCCTTCAACCGCTCCTCGAACTCGCCGCGGTACTTCGCACCTGCGAGCAGCGAGCCGATGTCGAGCGACCAGACGCGGCGATCCTTGAGGCCCTCTGGGACGTCGCGCGCGACGATCCGCTGCGCGAGCCCCTCGGCGATCGCGGTTTTCCCGACGCCCGGCTCGCCGATCAGCACCGGGTTGTTCTTGGTGCGACGACTCAGGATCTGGATCACGCGCCGGATCTCCTCGTCCCGGCCGATCACCGGGTCGAGCTTTCCGTCCTCGGCCGCTTCGGTCAGGTCGCGGCCGAACTTGTTGAGCGCCTGGTAGGTGCCTTCGGGATCCTGCGACGTGACGCGCTGGCCACCGCGGATCTTCTGGATCCACGCCTCGATCTCCGAGCGCGGCACCGGCTCGAGCGCGAGGAAGAGATGCTCGGTCGAGACGTACTCGTCCTCCATCGACTTCCGCTCGGCGTCGGCGCGGTCGAGGATGCGCGAGAACGCAGCCGAGGCGTTCGGCTGCTGCTGGCCGCCTTGCACGGACGGCAACGCTGCGACCTTCCGCTCGGCGTCGGCGCGCAGGCCCTGCCAGTCGCCGAAGAGCTCCTGGTCGAGCAGCGCCAGCAGCAGATGGTCGGGCGTGGCCTCAGGGTTGCCACGGCGGCGCGCATCGTCGGAGGCGGCTGCGACCGCTTCCTGGCTCTTGATCGTCAACTTGTTGAAATCCATCTCAGCTCCTTTGCATCGGAGGCTTGGGAGAGCGGTAGAGCACGAGCTCGCGCCGGTACGAGCGATGCACATCGTCGAGCGCGCAGCGCATCTCCTGCTCCATGCGCTCGATCCGACGGCGCATCCGGCCAAGCTCGTCCTCCATGTGCAGCACGCGCTCGACGCCTGCCAGGTTCAGGCCGACCTCGGAGGTGAGCTGCTGGATCAGCCGCAACCGTGCGACATCGGCGTCGGAGTACAGCCGTGTATTGCCGGCCGTCCGCTGCGGGCGCACAAGCCCACGCTGCTCGTAGATGCGCAGCGTCTGGGGATGCATCCCGACCAGCTCCGCCGCGACGCTGATCATGTACCTGGGGCGATCCGCGTCGGTCATCCGCCCGCCTTCTGCAACTGCTCGAGCAGCTCACGCTGCTTCTTCGAGACCTTCTTCGGCACCTCGATCCTGATCCGCGCGAGCACGTCCCCTTTGCCCGCCCCCTTGAGGCGCGGCGCGCCACGCCCCTTGATGCGCAGGAGCTTGCCGTCCTCCGTGCCGGCGGGCACCTTCAAGGAGACTGCTCCTTCCGGGGTCGGCACCTCGACCGTGCCGCCGAGCGCCGCGCTCGCGAACGGCACCGGCACCTGCACGACGAGGTCGTCGCCGCGCCGTTCGTAGATCTTCGACGGCTCGACCCGCACCGTCACGAACAGGTCGCCGGCGGAAGCGCCGCCGAAGCCCGCCTCCCCTTTGCCCTTGAGCCTGATCCGCGTGCCGTCCTTGGCGCCGGCGGGAACGCGCACCTTGAAGCGCTTCGTCCGGCGCTCGCGACCTGCGCCGTGGCAGGTCGGGCACGGCGTTTCGACGATCGAGCCCATGCCGTGGCAGCGCGGGCAAGGCTGCTGCAGCGCGAAGAGGCCCTGCGAGGTCGCCACGACCCCGGAGCCCTCGCACTGTGGGCAGCGCACCGGCGCCGTCCCTGGGGCGGCGCCGGTGCCATGACACGTGTGACATGCGAGCTCGAGCTGCACCGGCACCGTCACCTCGACGCCGCGCAGCGCGTCGTCGAACGCGGCCCGCACCTCGACCTCGACATCGTTGCCGCGCTGGCCGCGCTGCGGCTGCTGCGGACCGCGGCCGCGGTTGAAGAGGCCGCCGAAGATGTCCCCGAGGTCGAAGTCACCGAAGTCGAACGTCGTCGCGCCCGGAGCTCCGCCTGCGACGCGGCCATTGGTCGAGCCGACCGCGTCGTACTGCTTGCGCTTCTCCGGATCGGAGAGGACGTCGTACGCCGACTGCACCTCCTTGAAGCGCTCCTCGTTGCCCGGGTTCCGGTCGGGGTGCACCTCGCGGACGAGTGAGCGATAGGCCTTCTTGAGCTCGGCGGGCGAGGCGTTCTTCGCGACACCGAGCGTCTCGTACAGGCTCTTAGCCATCGCTCCCCGCCGAGATCACGACCCGCGCCGGGCGAAGCACGCGGTCCCCGAGCGTGTAGCCCTTCTGCAGCACCTGGATCACTGTCCCCTCCTCCGCCGCGGACGGCTGGGAGAGCAATGCCTCCTGCGTGTGCGGGTCGAACTTGCCCTCGGTCGGGATCTCCGCCAGTCCTTCGCTGCCGAGCGCTTCGGCGAGCGAGCGGTGGACGAGCCGCACGCCGTCCTCGAGCGTCGCCTCTTCGTGTTGGGCAGCCGCCTCGAGCGCACGCTCGAGGTCGTCGAGCACGGGCACGAGCCGGCCGACCAGCCGTTCGTGGGCGCGCGCGGCCAGCTCATGCTGGTCGCGCGCAACCCGCTTGCGGTAGTTGTCGAACTCGGCCTTCAGCCGCTGGAGCGTGTCGAGGTACTCGTCGCGCTCACGCGTCGCCGCGGCGAGCGGGTTCTCCACCACCTCGGCCGCCGCCTCGGCCCGCACCTCTGACTCCTCCATATTCGCGTCGTCCATTACTCGTCGACCACCTCGTACTCGGCGTCCTCGACGACCTCGTCGTCACCGACCGCCGTGTCGCCGTTCCCGGACGGCTGCTGCTGCTCGGCCGAGGCCTGCGCGTAGAGGGCCGAAGCCGCCTGCGTCCACGCCTCCTGCAGCGCGTCGGTCTTCGCCTTGATCTCGGCGACGTCGCCCGACTCGAGCATGGCGCGGAGCTCCATGATGCGGCCCTCGGCCGTCGAGGCGAGCGAGCTGTCGAGCTTCTCGCGGTTCTCGTTCAGCGACTTCTCGATCTGGTAGGCGAGCGACTCGGCTGCGTTGCGGGCGTCGGCGAGCTCGCGAAGCCTGTGGGCCTCGTCGCTGTGGGCCTCTGCTTCACGGATCATGCGGTCGATCTCTTCCTGCTTCAGGCCCGAGCCGCCTTCGATCCGGATCTGCTGCTCGTTGCCCGTCGCGTTGTCCTTCGCCGAGACGTTGATGATCCCGTTTGCGTCGATGTCGAACGACACTTCGATCTGCGGCATGCCGCGCTGCGCCGGCGGGATTCCGACTAGCTCGAACTTGCCGAGCGTCTTGTTGTAGGTCGCCATCTCCGACTCGCCCTGAAGCACGTGTACGAGCACCGAGGGCTGGTTGTCCTCAGCCGTGGAGAAGACCTCCGACTTGCGGGTCGGGATCGTCGTGTTGCGCTCGATCAGAGGTGTCATCACGCCGCCCTTCGTCTCGATCCCGAGCGAGAGAGGCGTCACGTCGAGCAGGAGCACGTCCTTGACCTCACCCTTGAGCACGCCGCCCTGGATGGCCGCGCCGACGGCGACGACCTCATCGGGGTTGACTCCCTTGTGCGGGTCCTTGCCGACGATCTCCTTCACCTTCGCCTGCACCGCCGGCATGCGGGTCATGCCGCCGACCAGCACGACGTGGTCGATCTTCGAGGCGTCGAGGCCGGCATCGGTGAGCGCCTGCTTGGTCGGGCCAACTGTGCGCTCGAGCAGGCCGTGTGCCAACTCCTCGAGTTTCGCCCGCGTCAGCTGTAGGTCGAGGTGCTTCGGCCCCTCAGCCGTTGCCGTGATGAACGGCAGGTTGATCTGCGTCGTCATCGTCGACGACAGCTCGATCTTCGCCTTCTCCGACGCCTCGTAGAGGCGCTGGAGCGCCATCGGGTCGATCGACAGGTCGATCCCCTGGTCGCGCTTGAACTCGGCGACCATCCAGTCGACGACGGCCTTGTCGAAGTTGTCGCCGCCGAGGTGGTTGTCGCCATTCGTCGACTTGACCTCGAACACACCGTCGCCGAGCTCGAGCACCGACACGTCGAACGTGCCGCCGCCGAGATCGAAGACGAGGATCGTCTGGTCTGCGCCTTCCTTGTCGAGTCCGTACGCGAGTGCTGCAGCGGTCGGCTCGTTGATGATGCGCAGGACGTTGAGGCCGGCGATCTTGCCTGCATCCTTCGTCGCCTCGCGCTGAGCGTTGTTGAAGTAGGCCGGCACCGTCACGACGGCGTCCGTGACCGATTCGCCGAGATACGCCTCTGCGTCTGCCTTCAGCTTCTGCAGGATCATCGCGCTGATCTCGGGCGGTGCGTATTCCTTGCCCTCGACGTCGACGCGCACGTCGTCGTTCGGGCCTTTCTCGACCTTGTACGGGACGATGGTCATCTCCTCGTTGACCTCGTCGAACTTCCGGCCCATGAACCGTTTGATCGAGAAGACGGTGTTCTGGGGGTTCGTGACCTGCTGTCGACGCGCGGGCGCGCCGACGAGCCGCTGGCCGTCCTTCGTGAACGCGACGACCGACGGCGTCGTCCGCCCGCCCTCCGCGTTCGGGATCACCGTCGGCTCGCCACCTTCGAGGGTGGCCATGCACGAGTTGGTCGTGCCCAGGTCGATGCCAATCGTCTTTGCCACTGGTTTCGCTCCTTGCTTGTGTTACTGGGAGAAAATCTAAGTCTAGTTATATCAGATTGCGAGAACCCTTGCCCGAGCCTGTGATCCGGACTACCGTCCCGGTGTGGAACCGCTCGCCAGGCAAGAGCTGGAGGCGACGATCGCCGCACGACGCGAGCTCGGCGCGGCCCACGACGACGAGCTGGTCGCGGGGTTCCTCGACCGGATCGAGAAGGAGATCGACCGTCGCGTCGACGAGCGCATCGCCCTGCGCGCGCCTGCGAAGCGCGGCTCGTCCCCGCTCCACCCCGGGACGCTCGGGGTCTGTATCCCGATCATCGCGATCGCCGGCGGAATCGGGAAGACGCCTGGCCTGATCGCCGCCTTCGCCGCCCTGGTGATCGTGTTCGCGATCGCCGAGCTCCGCCGCTAAACAAGCCCTTTACCGCGTCGCGCCGATGAGGGCGCCACCCGCGACGACGAGCAGTGCTCCGAGCGCGAGTCGCTTGCCCATGCCTTCGGTCTGACGGATCAGGAGCGCCGAAAGCCCCACCCCCCAGAGCGACTCCGTCGCGACCAGAGGAGAAACGACGCTGACCCGGCCGCGGAAATAGGCCTCGAAGAGGCAGACGTACGAGAGCCCGAAGAGCACCCCTGCTGGTGCGAGCCGCCGCAACTCTTGTGCTGTCGGAGCGCGGCGTGTCCAGGCGGCCGCGGCGACGGTGCCCGCGATCAGCGTCGCGGCGGCAGCCGTTCCCGGGGTCGTATGCGTGTGCAGGCCACGGGCGAGGTTGTCGCGCGTTGCGAAGAGCACGGCCGCGGCGGCCGCGTAGAGCAGCCCGAGTCGACGGATGTGCCCCGGTCGGTCTCGCTCGGCCGCGAGCAGCACACCGCCGGCGACGATGCCGACCGCGCCGATCAGCAGCGGTAGGCGGAGCGGCTCGCCGAGGACGATCAGGGCGATCGCCACCGCGACGAGGGGCGCGGCGCCGACCATCACCGAGGTTCGGGCCGCACCGGCCTCGCGCACGGCCAGCGTGAACAGGATCTGCGAGCCCCCGGGCGCAAGCAGGCCCGCGAGCAGAAACGGCCAGGCGCCGTGCAGATTCGGGTGGAAGGCAGCTGCGACCAGCGCGATGCCGAGCGCCGGGATCACCGTCGCGAACGCCGCGCCGCTCGCATCGTCGAGCCCGCGCAGTGCGAGCCGCAGCGCCACCGTCATGCCGCCGAAGAGCGCAGCGGACGCGAGCGCGAGCAGGACAGCCGTCACGGTTCCCGCTCCGGCGCCGGCGAAGCCGGCACCTTCGCTCCTTGTGAGCCTCCGTCGAGCCCACCGCTCTCGGGCCGCCGAGCGAGCCGCACCAGGGTGCTCGCCGCAGCCGGCTCGGCCAGCACGATCCCGCACATGATCACGGCGCAGCCGAGCCATCCGAGCAGGCCAAGCCGGTCGCCCGCGATCGTAAAGCCGAAGAACGCTGCCCAGACGGGCTCGAGCGAGAACGCGAGCGCGGTCTGGGTCGCGCTCGCGCGCCGCTGCGCCCATGTCTGAACGAGGAAGGCGAGTGCACTCGCGAACACGCCGGTAACGAGCAACGCTCCCCATACCGTCCAGCCGTGCGGGACCCCGAGCTGCCCCGTGGCCGCCGCGACGGAGAGCAGGCCGACGAAGGCAGCCGCCATCTCGACCAGCGTGAATGCGAGCGCGTCATACCGCGGCGCGTAGCGCTCCATGAGCACGATCTGCAGCGAATAGACCGCCGCGCCGGCAAGCACGAGCAGATCGCCGCTCGGCGAGCCGCCGTGGATCCCGGCGAGCATCGCGAGCCCGACCGTCGCGAGCGCCACACCACCCCACGCACCGACGCCGATCTTCGCGCGGAAGATCGCGAGTGCGAGCAGTGGCGTCAGGACGACGTACATGCCCGTCACGAAACCGGTCGATGAGACGGTCGTCCGCTCGAGCCCTGCCGTCTGCAGCATGTAGCCCGCGCCGAGCAGAGAGCCGGCGAGCACCCCGGCCGCGATCCCGCCGCGCCCGAGTGTGCGCACGCGCGCCGCAGCCGGCACGACCAGCGTGCAGCTCGCGATCGCGAAGCGCAGCGCCAGAAAGGCGAACAACGGATAGATCTGGACGGCGTCCTTGACCTGTACGAAGGTCAAACCCCACACAGCGGTCACGGCGACCAGCGCTGGAAGCGCCCTCACGCTGCGTCATTCGCGATCGGGCGCACGCCACGATTCAATCAGCGAGCTCGGCAGGAGGGAGCTCTGGAGCTACCGTCTGAGACAGATGGAGACGCTTGACACCCTCGCCCGGCCGCTCCGCGACCTCCGCATCTCTGTGACGGACCGCTGCAACTTCCGGTGCACCTACTGCATGCCGAAGGAGGTCTACGGCCGCGATCATCGCTTCCTCGACCGTCGGGAGCTCCTAACCTTCGAGGAGATCACGCGTGTCGCGCGCACGTTCGTCGCGCTCGGAACGCAGAAGATCCGCATCACCGGCGGCGAGCCGCTCGTACGCCGCGACCTCGAGCGCCTCGTCGAGCAGCTCGCGTCACTGGATGTCGACCTGACGCTGACCACGAACGCATCGCTGCTCGCGGCCAAAGCCCGCGCGCTCGCGGACGCCGGCCTCAAGCGCATCACCGTCAGTCTCGACGCGCTCGATGACGCGACCTTTCGGGCGCTCAACGATGTCGACTTCCCCGTCGATCGCGTCCTTGAAGGCATCGACGCCGCGGTCGGCGCCGGCCTGCCGGTGAAGGTGAACGCGGTGATCAAGCGCGGCGTCAACGACGATCAGGTCGTGCCGATGGCGGCGTTCTTCAAGAAGCGTGGCGAGACACTCCGTTTCATCGAGTACATGGACGTCGGCCACACGAACGGCTGGCGGCTCGACGACGTCGTCCCGGCACGCGAGATCGTTGCGGCGCTCGACCAGGCATTCGGCGTCGAGCCTGTCGATCCGTCCTACCGGGGCGAGGTCGCGCAGCGCTGGCGCTACAAAGACGGCAGCGGCGAGGTCGGCGTGATCGCGTCGGTCTCGCAGCCCTTCTGCGGTGATTGCACCCGTGCGCGGCTCTCCGCCGAAGGGAAGATGTTCACTTGTCTGTTCGCGGTCCGCGGCACCGATCTCCGCGCCGTGATCCGAAGCGGCGCGGACGATGCCGAGCTCGAGGCCGCGATCCGCGGGATCTGGGCAGGGCGGAGCGACCGTTACTCCGACCTTCGCTCTGCGGCGACAAAAGGGCTGCAAAAGGTGGAAATGAGCTACATCGGCGGCTGAACGGCCCGTTTCGGGGGCTGTCGCCCCCGGATCGACGTCTAGAATGGGCCTTGTATGTCCTCGGTGGTCGCAGCGGGCCGCCGGCATCTGCCGGGCGGCTGGTCTGATCTCGGACGCCAGCTTGCAATCTGGTTCGGCTTCGCCGTGCTCTATCAGCTCGCGCGCGGCATCGCCGATCGCAAGCCGCCTTCGGTTGCGTTCGCACACGGCCGCGCCGTGGTCGACCTCGAGACCCACCTCACCCATCGCCTCTACGAGCTGACCCTCCAGAACTTCGTCGACCAGCGGCACGTGCTCGAGACGATCGTCTCGTGGACGTACTGGAATTCGGAGTTCACGGTCGTCGGGCTCGCAGTGCTCTTCGTCTACGTGCGCCGCCACGAGTCGTTCACGCGGTTTAGGAACTCGGTCCTGCTCGCGAACGTGATCGGCCTGTTCGGTTACGTGTTCATGCCGACCGCCCCGCCCCGGCTGCTCGGGCTCGGCTTCAGCGATCAGCATCGCGACGGTCTCGTCAGCCTTGCCGCCAATCCTTACGCGGCGATGCCCAGCCTGCACGCAGCGGATGCGCTGATCGTCGGCGTCGTGCTCTTCTCGGTCTGCCGCAGCCCGTGGGCCAAAGCGCTCTGGGCGGCGTGGCCCGTCTGGGTGTGGTTCTGCGTGATGGCGACCGGTAACCACTTCTGGCTCGACTGCATCGCCGGCATCGGAGTGGCGCTCCTCTCGATGGGAGTCGTCTATAGGGACCGTCTGCGCACGTCCTTTGCCGCTCGTCGGGTCTAACCGACCGTCTGACGACGCGGAGGAGGCAAACGCGAAGGACGGTGCTACGGTCCCTCGCGTGACGAGAGCGGCCGCGATCAAGCACGGCTACACGACCGGTGCTCGCGGTCTCGCCTCCCGCTCGGTGATCGGGCTCACCCGCACCAGGGTCACCCCGAACGCCCTGACCGCGAGCGGCGTGCTGCTCTGCGCCGCTGCGTCGGTACTCGTGCTCTTCGAAGGCCGCAGCCACCTGCTCTTCTACTGGCTGGC
Organism: uncultured Actinomycetes bacterium; assembly: GCA_963847845.1. Classification (GTDB taxonomy): domain Bacteria; phylum Actinomycetota; class Thermoleophilia; order Gaiellales; family Gaiellaceae; genus PALSA-600. Next base: position 401,401 of record CAWKBI010000001.1, on the reverse strand, counting down.
CGCCTTCGTCTTCGTCACCGGGTCGCTGCTCGACATCCTCGACGGCGCACTGGCCCGTGCAGGCGGCAAGACGACACCGTTCGGCGCGTTCATCGATTCCACCACCGACCGGGTGAGCGAGGGTTTTATGCTCACCGCGATCGCCTACGTGCTCGCGACGCATCACCATCCGCTGTTCGTGGCGGTCGCGATGGCCGGCGTCGCGGGGTCGTTCCTCGTCTCCTATACACGCGCGCGGGCCGAGGCACTCGGACTTCGCGGCGACGTGGGCATCGGCTCACGCGCCGAGCGCGTCGTCGTGATCACAGTGGGGCTCGTACTCGCGCCCTGGGGCGTCCTACCGTGGGCGCTCGTGCTCCTCGCCGCCACCGCCTGGATCACCGTGGGGCAGCGCGTCCTGCACGTCCGCAAGCAACTGATGGAGGGCAACAACCTATGAGTGAGCTGAATGGCAACGCTCGCGGGCGCCAGCAGGACAAAGTGCGCGTCGCGATCATCGGTGTCGGCAACTGCTCGAACTCGTTCATGCAGGGCCTGACGTACTACAACGAGGCGAAGCGCGACGAGTTCGTACCGGGCCTGATGCACGTCGACCTCGGCGGGTACCACATCAGCGACATCGAGGTCGTTGCGGCGTTCGACGTCGTCAAGGGCAAGGTCGGAGTCGACCTCGCCGACGCGATCTGGGCGCATCCGAACGACACGATCAAGTTCGCCGACGTCCCGAAGACCGGGATCACCGTGTCGCGCGGCATGACGCTCGACGGGATCGGCAAATACCTCTCCGAGGTCGTCGAGAAGGACGACAGCCCGACCGACGACATCGTCGGCATCCTCAAGGATCGCCAGGTCGACGTCGTGGTCAACTATCTTCCGGTCGGGTCGGAGGATGCCACCAAGTGGTACGCCGAGCAGATCATGACCGCAGGCTGCGCGATGGTGAACTGCATGCCCGTGTTCATCGCCCGTGAGGATTACTGGAACAAGCGCTTCCAGGAAGCCGGCGTGCCGATCATCGGTGATGACATCAAGTCGCAGGTCGGCGCGACGATCACGCATCGCGTGCTCACCTCGCTCTTCCGCGAGCGCGGCGTGCACCTCGACAAGACGATGCAGCTGAACGTCGGCGGCAACTCCGACTTCCTGAACATGCTCGAACGCGAGCGGCTCGAGTCGAAGAAGATCTCGAAGACGAACGCCGTCACGTCGATGCTCGACTACGACCTCGGCGCGAGGCAACGTGCACGTCGGCCCGTCCGACTACGTCCCGTGGCTCACCGACCGTAAGTGGGCGTACATCCGGCTCGAGGGATCGAGCTTCGGTGACGTGCCGCTGAACGTCGAGCTGAAACTCGAAGTGTGGGATTCGCCGAACTCGGCCGGCATCGTGATCGACGCCGTCCGGCTGGGGAAGCTGGCTCTGAACAACGGCATCTCCGGCTCGCTCGAAGGCCCGAGCTCGTACCTGATGAAGTCGCCCCCGGTCCAGATCGCGGACGACGACGCCTACGAGCTGGTCGAAGAGTTCATCGAGCGGAACCGCCGCGAGATCACCACTCCGGCCCCGGCACAGGTCTAAGACGGACATCGCGGGCCGCCTTTCGGGGCGGCCCGTATCTTTAGGGGATGAAAGTCTGCCTCGTCACGCCGTTCGCGTGGTCGCAGCCGCACGACGTGAACGAACACGTCGCGGGTGTAGCAGGTGGTCTGCGCGGGCGGGGCCATGAGGTGACGGTGCTCGCTCCGTCGACCCGGGCCGGTGACCTGCTCGCCGGGCGACGCGCGCTCACGCGGGGCGAACGAGCCGACGTGATCGCACTCGGCGCCGCCGTCCCGGTGTCGCGTCGTTCACAGCTCGGCGTCCCGGTCGGCGTACAGGCGAACCTCGCGCTCGCGCTCGCTCAGGGCCAGTTCGACGTCGTGCACGGCTTCGAGCCGGGCGTCCCGTCGCTGTCGTATCTCGCGCTGCGCGATACGGACGCGCTCGCGGTCGCGACGTTCGTCTCGTCAAACCGCCTCGGCTATCCGCCGGCCCGATCGCAGCGCGAGAAGCTGCTCGCCCGGCTCGACTGCCTGATCGCACTCAGCGAAGAGGCTCGTGCGGCCGCGGAGGAGCGGTTCCCCGGCGACTACCGGCTGATCTCACCGGGGGTCGACACGACAGTGTTCGCGCCGTCGCCGAAGCAGAATGTGATCGTCGTCGAGTTGCGGCCGAACGAGCGTACGGTCGCACGCGGAGCCCTGCACGCGCTGCGCGAACTGCCCGACTGGGAGCTCGTGCTGCTCCGCACACGCCCGCTGATCGGTCGGCCCGCGATCCCGCGCGGCCTTGCCGGCCGCGTCCGTGTCCGCACCGCTCGTGACGCGGAAACGCGCGCGGCGCTGCTCAACTCCGCGGCGATCTTCGTCCCCGGAGTCGCAGGCCTACGGCGTGTCACGCTCGAAGCCTCGGCAGCGGGCTGCGCGATCGCCCACCCGGACGGGGTCGAACAGCAACCCGAGCTCGCTGCCGCAGCCACTGCGCGCCTGGCGGAAGACGCCGTCTACCGCGAGCGCGAAGGCGCGGCGGCTCGCGCGAATGCGAAGCGTCAGGACTTCACCGACGTCGCACGAGAGCTCGAGACGATCTACACCACATTGCCGACGCGCCGGCGCAAGCGTGTCGCAGCGGATCCCCTGGCCGACCGTCCCTGGGTGATCGCCGACCTGCACATGCACACCTCGTGGTCGCACGACTGCTCAATCGACGCGGCGGAACTCGTCGACCACGCGGAGGCCGAAGGCCTCGGTGCGATCGCTGTCACCGACCACAACGTCTTCGGCGGTGCACTCGAGGCCGTCGACCACGCCCGAGGCCGTGAGCTGATCGTGATTCCGGGCGAGGAGATCAAGACCGACACCCACGGCGAGGTGATCGGCCTGTTCCTAGAGCGCGAGATCGCACGCGGGCTCAGCTTCGAGGACACGGTCGCAGCCATTCGCGAACAGGATGGGATCGTCTACATGCCGCACCCGTTCGACCGGATGCACGCGATTCCAGGCCCGAGGACCCTGCACCGCCACTTGGCCGAGATCGACGTCTTCGAGGTCTACAACGCTCGGCTCCTCTTCGAGGCCTACAACGACGAAGCGCTTCGTTTCGCCCGCAAGTACAACCTCACCATGGGGGCCGGTTCGGACGCCCACGTCCTGCAGGGCGTCGGCACCGGAGCCGTGCGAATGCGGGCCTTTCGCGACCCGGAGGAGTTCATGATCTCCCTGCGCACGGCCGAGGTGCTGCGGCGTCCCAAGTCCCTTGCCTACCTTCAGTCGCTCAAATGGGTCGCTCAGGTCAAGGAAAGGGTCCGGTAAACGCGAAGGTCCTGCTGCCGCCCGTGGCCACCGCCGTGACGACAGACGAGATCTACGAGCGTTACCTCCGAAAGGCGATCACCGAGATCAATCGCCTGTCACACGAGGTCGCGCAAGCCGCGGACGGTGCTCCGACGGCCCTGCCCACGGGCCATCCGCTGGCGAGCATCTTCCTGCTCAAGTACGGGCCGCAGGCACCAGAGCTGCAGGAGGGCGTCGCGTTCCACGGCCGGGCAGGCAACGCCTTGATCAAGTCGCTGCAGCGGTTGCACGTCGATCCCCTCGAGGTCTACGGCACGAACGCGGTCAAGTTCGCGGGCTGCGACCTGACGCTCGCCGCCGAACTGCTTCGTCGCGAACTCCGGATCGTCGAGCCGAAGCTGCTCGTCGTGATGGGCGAGGACGCGCTCGAGTTCGTGAACGGGATCGGCTTCCCGCTGGCGACGCCGATCACGACTACGCTGGGCGAACTGCAGCGCTTCACGCCGACGATCGAGGCGCTCGCCGTCCCAGACATCGACTCCGCACTCGACGAGGCCCCTGCGAAGACCGCGTTTTGGAACGCCTTCAAAGCCGTTGGCCCCTGGTGGGCCGCTCTACCGCCGTACTAGCAGTCTTCGGGCTGCTCGTCGTCTACTACGAGACGTCGTCGCATCTGTGGCGGGCCGGCACCTGGTGGGATGTCGCGTGGCTGGTGCTCGTCCTCATCCCCGCCGTTTTCTCGCTCGTCCTGCTCGCGCTGCCGCTCCGTGACGCCCGCGGGCTGCTGCCGGTCGGCCTCGCATTCGTGGTCCTCGCCGCGGTCCTGACGTATGCGGATGCGGACGTCTTCGCCAACTTCGCGCGACTCGCGGCGACGGCGCTCCTCGGCTGGTTCTTCCTCAGCTACTTCGAGACGGTGTCGTGGGTCGTGATCGTCGCGTGCATCATCCCGTGGGTCGACGCGTACTCCGTCTGGCGCGGCCCGACGAAGCACATCATCGCGAACCACGCGCACGTGTTCGACGTGCTCTCGTTCGCCTTTCCGGTTCCCGGCGAGCACGTCGCCGCAAATCTCGGCGTTCCGGACCTGCTCTTCTTCTCGCTCTTCCTCGCGGCGTCCGCTCGTTTCGGCCTGCGCGTGCTCGCAACCTTTGTCGCACTGCTCGCCGGGCTCGGCGTGACGATCGCAGCGACGGTGTACTTCGACCTGAGCGGCCTGCCGGCATTGCCGGGGCTCGCAGTCGGCTTCCTGCTGCCGAACCTCGATCTGCTGGTGAGGCGCCTACGAGGCGAGCCCGGGCCCGGTGACCGCCCGTACGTAGCGATCGATCGACCGTCGGACGACGCCTGACCCGTCGCGCTCGATGAACCGGTCCCACCAGGCGCCGTAGATCGTGTCGAACTCGAACGGCTCGAGCGCCGTTCCGATCGTTTCGACGCTGGCCGGAGGGAGCGGGATCAGGTTCGGGTACGAGTACATGAATGCGACGTGGTTGCGATCGGGGACCACCTGGACGAGGTCGCCGGCCAGCAACGCACGCCGACTTTCGCAGTGCAGCACCTGGCCGCCGGCGAAGTGCCCGCCGCAGCGTACGAGCGTCAACCCGTCGCCGAGCTCGTACGTCTCCCCGGTCCAGAACCGAACCGACGGATCCGGACGAAACACCCACTTCCTGTCGTCGTCGTGGATGTGGATCGGGCAGCCGAAACGATGCGCCCACTCGACCATGGTCGAGTAGTAGTGCGGGTGTGAGATCGCAATCGCGACGAGCCCGCCCTCGTCGTCGATCCGCGTGGCGAGGTCGTCGTCGAGGTACGGGACGCAGTCCCAGAGCACGTTGCCCGCGTCGCCTTGCACGAGCAAGGCACGCTGGCCGATCGCGAACGACGGCGTGCAGCCAACTCCGAGGAGGCCGTGGTCGTCGCGCACGTCGGCCTCGTGACTCGCGAGGAACTCGGCCCAGGTCACCCACACCTGGCCGGTGTCGTGCGGCACGTACTGCCGCGCGTCCTCGCAAATGGGGCAGGCCGCGGGCGGCTCGGTGGACGGTGGGTACTGCGTGCCGCAGGCTTTGCAGAGGTACGTAGTCACGTTGCCGGGCGTTCGAGCACCGCGACACACTCCACGTGCGGCGTGTGCGGGAACATGTCGACCGGCCGGGCGCGAGTCATCTCGTAGCCGTAGTCGTCGGCGAGCCGCTTCGCATCTCCGGCGAGCGTGGTCGGGTTGCAGCTGACATAGACGATCCGCGGGGCGTTCGCCTCACCGAGCCGCTTCAACGCCTTGCCGGCCAGGCCCGCGCGCGGCGGATCGACGACGACCACATCGGGGTCGCCGGCGCGGTCGCGGAGGTCGCGCAGCACCTCCCCGACGTTGCCCGCGAAGAACGCGACGTTGCCGATCCCGTTCAGCTCCTGGTTCTCGATCGCGCAGGCGACGGACTCCTCGCTGATCTCGATCCCCCAGACCGTCAGAGCGTCGGCGGCGAGAGAGAGCCCGATCGTGCCGATGCCGCAATACAGGTCGTAGACGGTCTCGCCACCTTCGAGCTGCGCGAACTCGCGCGCGATCGCGTACAGCTGCTCGGCCATCGCGGTGTTCGTCTGCAGGAAGGCGTTCGGCCGCACGCGGTAGCGAAGGCCGCCGATCTCCTCCTCGATCGCATCCTCGCCCCACAGGATCTCGGTCGACAGGTTCGTGATCTCCGAGACACCCTCGTTGATCGACCAGTGAATCGATTTCAACTCCGGGAACTCGGTCAGCACCTCGATCAGCCGCTCGCGATCGAACCGCTCGCCCGGGGCCGTCACGAGCTGGACGAGCGCCTGACCGGTGTTTCGGCCCTCACGAACGACCAGGTGGCGAAGGTAACCCTCGTGCGTCTCCTGGCTGTAGGCAGGCAGCTTCTCCTCGCAGGCCCACTCGCGCATGCGGTTTCGGATCGCGTTACCCAGGTCGGAAGTGAGCCAGCAGTTCTCGATCTCGAGGACTTCGTCCCAGCGCCCGGCCTTGTGCAGGCCGAGTGTCGGAGCACCTTCGAGCTCCGTGAACGAGTACTCCATCTTGTTGCGGTAGTGGAACTGGGCGACGGCCGGGACGATCGGGTCGAGTGGAAAGTCGACGAGCCCGGCCAGGCGCTGGAGCGAATCGCCGACCCAGCGTTGCTTCGCCTCGAGTTGCGCGTCGTAGGCAAGATCTTGGAAGCGGCACCCGCCGCAGGCCGGATAGTGCGCGCAGGGCGCCGCTACGCGCTGCGGCCCGGCGGTCAGCACCTCGGTCACGATCGCCTCCGCATGGCGTCGTTGGGTCTTCGTCACTCGCGCGCGGACCGTGTCGCCGGGCAGGCCGCGGCGCACGAAGACCACGAAACCATCGAGGCGCGCGACGCCATTCCCACCGAAGGCGAGGGAGTCGATCGTCAGCTCGAGCTCCTGACCTCGCTGGACGGGGGCGGCCACGTTCAGCAGGCTAGACGAATGCTTCACGCCCTCGATCTCGTTGGCACGTTCGCATTCGCTCTCTCGGGAGCGCTGCTCGCAGCGCGGAAGCGGATGGACGTCTTCGGCGTGGTCGTCCTGGCGATCGCAGCGGGGCTCGGCGGCGGGATCGCCCGGGACGTCCTGATCGGTGCGACGCCGCCGGCCGCGATCACCCACTGGGCGTATCTCGCGACGGCCGCGGCAGCCGGAGCGGTCGGCTTTGCCGCTCCGCGTGCGGTGGCACGGGCGCGTCGCACGGTGCTCGTCGTCGATGCGACAGGACTCGGCGTGTTCGCCGTCGCCGGCACGGCGAAGGCGATGGAGCACGGAGTGCCCGCGGTCGGCGCGATCGTGATCGGCGTGATCACGGCGGTCGGCGGCGGCGTCGCGCGCGACGTGCTTGCAGGCGACGTGCCGGTGATCCTGCACAGCGAGATCTATGCGACGCCGGCGGCTGTGGCCGCGGTGATCGTGGCGGTGGGCTCACGCGCCCCGAGCGTCGAGGTCGCCGCGGCAGCCCTTGCAACGGCCGTCCGGCTGGCCGCGCTCCGCTACCGCTGGGCCGCACCGCGGCCGCGACTGTAGAGACGAACGTCAAACACGCGAGGGTCGCACCATCGGCTTACCCGAGGACGCTTACGTGGACCGACCGCGTGCGGGGGCCGTCGAGCTCACAGAAGAAGATGCCCTGCCACGTGCCGAGTGCGAGCTCGCCTTCGTCGGTCAGGGGAATCAAAACCTGAGGGCCCATCAGAGCTGCACGGATGTGGGACGGGGCGTTCTCCTCGCCCTCCTCGATGTGCCGCCAACCCCAGCCCTCCGGCGCGATCCGCTCGAGCGCCATCTCGAAATCGCGGGCGACGAGCGGGTCGGCGTGCTCGTTGATCGTCAACCCGGCCGTTGTGTGCGGCACATAGACAAGCAGCGCCGAGCCTTTCAGCCCTGCGGCGGCCCTTCGAACCTCCGGCGTGATGTCGAGGAGCTGCGTATGGCGTTCAGTTGTGATCGTCAGCGTCAACACCGGCGCCCGTATCCTAGGGAGCGATGTCGACCCCGGGGCCATCGAGCCGCGACATGGACGCACTCCGAGAGCGCGGTGACCGCTTCATCGCCGATCTCGACGAGGAGTTCTACCTGCACTTCTCCGGCCTGAAGGAGAGCCTGGATGTCGAGGAGGTCTACGAGCGCTACGCCGACCTGACGACCCTGGAGACGGCGAAAGGGATGGAAGGAGCGCCGAGCGAGCTGTGGCGCTTCGCCTGCGAAGGCTTCCTCGGCAACCTGACCCGCGAGCACCAAGCACGCGTCGCGCGTGAAGAAGCAGCACTCGAGTCCAAGGTCGACGGCGAGACGATTCCCTACCGGATGCTCCGAGTGGCGATGTCGAACGAGCAGGACCGCGACAAGCGGCGCGCGCTCGAGGAGTCGCGCGTGCGCCTGCTCGACGAGCACCTGAACCCCGTCTACCTCGAGGCGGCGCAGATCGACCGCGAAGCGGTCCAGCAGCTCGGCGCGCCCAACTACTACGAGCTCTACAAGAAGTTCGGCTTCCGTCTCGACTCGCTGGCCGACGAGTGCCGGGCGGTGCTCGACGACACCGAAAAGCTTTGGGAGCGCGAAGGCGACCGGTTGTTCCGCTCGCGTCTCGGGATCGGCCTCTCGGATGCGCGGCCGTGGGACGTGTCTCGGCTCTTCCGCGCGCCCGAGCTCGACCAGCTCTATCCGTCGGAGCGCATGTTGCCGGCGCTCGAATCGACGCTCAGCGACCTCGGGATCGATCTGCATTCGCAGTCGAATGTGCACCTCGACCTCGAGAGTCGGCCGTCGAAATCGCCGCGCGCGTTCTGCGCCCCGATCGAGATTCCCGGAAGAGTGATGCTCGTGATCCAACCGATCGGCGGCAAGGACGACTGGGAAGCGCTCTTCCACGAGGCCGGCCACACCGAGCACTACGCGCATGCGAGCGATGAGCTGTCGATGGAAGCGCGCCGGCTCGGCGACATGGCCGTCACCGAAGGCTGGGCGGCGCTCCTCGAGCATCTCGTCACCGACACCGCCTGGTTGAACCGGCGTCTCGACGTCCCGCGCCCACAGGACATCGCACACGACGCAGCCGTCTCGCTCCTCTACTTCGTCCGTCGCTACTCGGCCAAGCTCCTCTACGAGCTCGAGTTCTTCCAGGCCGAGGATCTGACCGCGATGCAGCCGCGCTATTTCGAGATCCTGAGTGACGCGCTGAAGCTCCCGGTCAACAGCGAGAGCTACCTCGACGACATCGACGGCGGCTTCTACGTGATCGGGTATCTCCGCTCGTGGGCGTTCGAGTCACAGCTCCGCGAGTTCTTGCGCAGCGAGTTCGGCAACGAGTGGTTCGCGAAGCGCGAGGCCGGCGATCTTCTTCGCGAGCTCTGGTCGCTCGGCCAGGGCCCGACCGCCGACGAGTTGCTGAAGGACGTGACCGGGGCGACGCTCGAGATGGCGTCGGTCGGCGACCGCATCCGCGAAGGAATCGTCTCCTAGTCCGAACCGGTCCCGTACTTCCCTGGCCGATCCGGCCGGGTCGATAGGCTTCGGCGGACGCCGTCGATGCCTCCCCCGCTCGCACACCTTTCCGACGAGGCGCTGCCGGCACTCGTCGCCGGCGGCGACGAAGCCGCCCTCGCCGAGCTGTACGACCGATTCGGGCGGGTGGCCTACGGGCTCGCGCTTCGAATCGTCCGCGACGCCAACCTGGCCGAGGACGCCGTCCAGGACGCCTTCCTCGCGGCCTGGCGAACGGCCGCGTCGTTCGATCCACGTCGCGGCAAGGCGTCGACCTGGCTACTGACCATCGTTCATCGTCGGGCCGTCGACGTCGTCCGGCGCGAGGAGCGCCGCCGGGCCGAGCCGCTCGATGCCGAGCCGGCGTCCGTCGGGGAGTCGGCCGACGACACCTCGGAGCTCCGCGAGCAGCGCCAGGCTGTCCAGGCGGCGCTCGCGCAACTGTCGCCCGACCAGCGGCAGGCGCTCGAGCTCGCCTACTACGGTGGGCTGTCGCAGACCGAGCTCGCAGAACGGCTCGGCGTGCCGCTCGGAACGGTAAAGAGCCGCATGTTCACAGCCCTCGCCAAGCTGCGAGACCTGCTCGAGGAACCGTAGGGCATCGTGTTGCCGCTCTTCGACAACGTGCCGACGCGGCGCTTCGCGGCCGTGACGTACGGGCTGATCGCGGCAAATCTCGCAGTGTGGGTCTGGGAGCTCTCCTCACGGGGGTCGAGGATCGACGACTACGCCTTCTATCCCTGCGCGGTCAGCGGGCCGTGCGTCGGCGCCGCGACCGGGCATCTCGCGTGGCCGGAAGGTGTTCTCACCAGCATGTTCCTGCATGCGAGCTGGCTGCACGTTCTCGGAAACATGTTGTTTCTCTGGATCTTCGGCAACAACATCGAAGACGTGATGGGCCGGTTGCGGTTTCTCGTCTTCTACCTCGGGGCGGGCTACACGGCGGCGCTCGGCCAGACCTGGGTGACGCTCCACTATTCGGGCACGGCCGCTGCGAGTATCCCGAACGTCGGCGCGAGCGGGGCGATTGCGGGCGTCCTCGGGGCGTACTTGATCCTCCTCCCACACGCACGCGTGGTGACGCTGCTCTTCGGATTCCTGCCGGTCCCGATCTCGGCCGTCCTCTTCCTCGGATTTTGGTTTGCCTTCCAGCTCTGGCAGGGCGGCTTCTCGATGACACATCCCGACTCGGGCGGGGGTGTCGCGTTCGCCGCGCACGTTGGCGGGTTCCTTTTCGGGGCCTTGACGATCCGGCTCTTCCAGGTCCGCGCGCCGCTTCAGCCGCGACGCTGAGCAGCCCGATTCGCCCGTTGAGGTTTGCCGGAATACCGATTTGGCAACGCTCGTTCTGATCGGTATGCGAACCCTGACAGAGATCAAACAAGAGATCGACGCGCTGTCGGAGCGCCGGATCGGGGTGATGCGGAGGCTCTCCGAGGGCTTCGACGCGACGCTGGCCGCCGAGCATCAAGAGCTCGAGGAGCAGATCGCGCAGCTCTGGGACGAGCAGCGAAACGCCCGTGCGCTGATGCGCTTCGGCGATCGCGACGTCATCATCCAGAAGGCGCGCCAAGAAGAGCGCCTCTCCCGCGCCGCCTAGCGGCCCGCGAGACGATAGGGCGCGGGGCACCCGGTCAAGCCGGGCGCCCCGCGCACGGTCACCGAAACCGGGGTCTCCCCCTACCTCCGCGTGACGGTGAGCTTACGGCTGAAGCCGCCGAGATAGCCGGCACCGGCCTGATTGACGCTCATCGCCACGCGAACCGTGGAACGGCCGCGCGGCAGCAGCGAAAGCTTGAACAGACCGTGTGAAGTGCGGCCGAGCCGGACGCGGCGGATCGTCACCCACTTGCCGGCGGCGGTACGGCGCTGCAGCTGGACGATTCGCCCGCGGAAGCCGCTGCCGGCCCCGACGTGCGCTGAAAGCCTGCCCGCGGCTGTCCGGATCAGCGAGATCGCCGGGTGCACGCCGACCGCGACCGACGGGCTGAGCCCACCCTGCCAGCCGGCCTGGTAGGTCGTCCCGATGCGAGGACGGGCGAGGTAGCTCCACACACCGCCCGAGCCAGTCAGGATCGTCGCGACCGAGACGGGCGAACCGCGGCCGTAGGCCTGCGCGAACACCGTCACCTGCTCGCCCGCGTTGCGCGAGGGGACGGCGCCCGACAGCGTGACGCGGCCGCCGAAGATGACCGCGCGTCCGCCGACAGCGATCGTCACGCCGCGGCTCGCGAACGTCAGATCCGACCCGTACGTGGTGCCGGCGTCGCTCTTCGCGACGAGCCGGTAGTGGTATGAAACCCCGTTCTTGAGGCCGGTCAGGTTGACGGCGACGTTCTGAGCCCCGGCCTTCGAGCCGGCGGACTTGGCCGCGGTCTTCGTGCCGTAGCTCGCGCTGGCGCCGTACTCGAACCACCAGGATGTCGTCCGGCCACGCGGATCGACCGTGCCGGTGACCGTCGCTGTCGACGCGCCCACATTCTGCGCGACGCCGGTGACGATCCCGGGCGCCAGTGAGGTCGAGAACGTCCCGTCGGCGCCGGCGGTCGTGCCGCCGGAGTTCGATGCGACCAGCCGGAAGTGGTAGGTCGTCGAGACTTTGAGACCGCTGAGACCGATCGCATAGTTACCTGTCGTGGTCCCCGAGCCGGCGCCGTGCCTCGACGTCTTCGCGCCATAGGACGTGCTCGTCCCGTACTCGAACCACCAGGTCGTCGCAAGGCCATTCGGGTTGACGGAGCCGTTCAGATGGGCCGAGGTCGGTGCAATCGACGAGGCCGCACCTGTCGCGACGGACGGCGCCGAACTCGTCCGGAACGACACGTGATTACCGTGGGTCGTGCCGCCGTCGCTCGTCGCCACGAGCCGGTAGTGGTACGTCACGCCTGGCTTGAGGCCGGTGAGCTTCGCCGAGACACCTTTCGGCCCGGTGCCGCTGCCGGCGTTCGCGACCGCGGTCTTCGAGCCGTACGAGGTGCTCGTTCCGTACTCGAACCACCACGTCGTTGCTCGCGCGTTCGGGTCGACCGAACCGCTCAAGGTGGCCGACGAGACGGAGATCCCCGATACGGAGCCCGTGACGGCGCCCGGCGCCGCGAGCGTGGTGAAGAGACCATCGTCACCGTGGCTCGTGCCGGCCGTCGAGGTCGCGACGATGCGATAGTGGTAGGTGGCGCCCTCGGCCAGCCCGATCAGCGAGGCCGAGACCGCCGTGTTCGCAGAGCCGGAACCGGCGCTCGCCGACGCCGTTTTCGAGCCATAGCTGGTGCTCGTGCCGTACTCGACGTACCACGAGGTCGAGACGCCGCCTGGATTGACGGTCCCTGAGAGGGTGGCAGTGGCTGCGCCGACGGCGGTCACCGGTCCGGTGATCGCCGTCGGCGCCGCGGCGCTCGCTCCTGATGCGGTCGCAAGCAGTGCGACCACCGTCAGCAGAAGCGTCCCCCCGCGCCGCGCCCCTCTCGCCACCACTACCGCTTCGCGATCCTGGTGAGGGTGCTCTGGCCGCTCACGAGGCTGCAGCGGATTCGAGCCCGGTCGGAGACCTTGAACTTCTCATTCACGGCCGCAGAATCGCCACTCGCGATCGCACAGGTGAGACCGGCAACCGTGATCGAGTTGGACGAGAGCGCCGTGATCGTGCCACGCGCCTCGCTCTGCTCGGGCTTCTTCGCCGGAGCACAGCGCCCGGCGCCGATCTCGACCGCCGAGCCGCCGGCGGCGCCGCCACCGAGCTTGCCGCCCGTGAAACCGCCGACAGCGCTGAAGCCGGCCGACAGGTTGGCGACGAGCCGTGCAGACGGGGCGTGGGCGCGGCCCGTGGCGAGCCCGGCAACATTGCCGTGGTCGTAAGCGGCCGAGTAGTTCGCGGTCGTGTCACGGCCGGAGGCGACGTCGATTCGGAGGGAGCCGTCGACCACGCCGACACCGTCGGTCGTATCGATCACGCTGCGCGCGCGCAGGGTGATCGGGCCGGTCAGGTCGGGATCACCCGAGGCCGTGCCGGTGTAGCGCGCATTCGTGATTGCGAGCGCCTTGCCGTCTGTCGTCGTGCACGTTCGGGTCGAGACGTTCGCCGAGGTCGCCGAGAACGTGCCGGCGACGCTCTTCGCGGTCTTGGCACCCACGATTCCCTGTGCAACCGCGACACTCGCCGCGGCAAGCGCGGCGACGGCGGCAGCGACGAATAGCAGCCTGCGCACTCGAATCCTCCTGGTTCGTTGTCTTCGCCGAGCATCCCGGGCGAGCGTGGGAGTTCCGCGAGAGGGGTGTAAAACGGATGTAAAAGCGGCGACCGGGGCTACACTGCTCGCGGCACGGGGCGTTAGCTCAGCTGGGAGAGCGTCGGCTTTGCAAGCCGAAGGTCATCGGTTCGATCCCGATACGCTCCATCAACTTGGGGTTGCACAACCGCACCACTCTGGTGGCACGGCGCGCGTGCAGCAACTCGGCGTAGTAGTCAGCTCGAGGCGTCTTTCCCGCGCAGGGCCGGCGTAGCGGCTCGTCGCCGCGCTTGAAGCCTTCACCGACTAGAGTCGCGCCCGTGCCTGAGATCTATCCCTTCCTCGCGGTCAAAGACGTAGACGCTGCAGTCGACTTCTACGCGGAGGCGTTCGGCGCGAGGGAGGAAATGGAGCGCGTGATCGCGCCAGACGGACCCCAGGTGGCACTACTCGTGATTGGAGGGCAGCGCGTCGGTGTGGCCACGGAGGCACCCGACCTCGGCACGCCGAGTCCGGAAACCGTCGGTGCCACAACCGTCCGCATCTCGCTGCACGTCGATGACGCCGACGCTGCACAAGCCCGTGCTGTGGCCGCAGGAGCGCGCGAGATGTTCGCTGTCGCCGACCAGCCGTATGGGTTGCGGCAGGGCCGCGTCGTCGACCCATTCGGGCACCACTGGCTGATCTCGCACCGACTGTGAACGCGTAGGGCTTCGCCTACGCGAGCGACAGCTCCCGCGATCATCGCCGAGGAGTTGATCCGAGGTCGAGAGGCTGGGCGCTGACATGGTTTACGCAATGCCAAGCCGCTTTCCGCTCGCTCGGCGCGAGCGCCCGTGACGGTTCGGTAACGGTGCCTGGGCAAGCCACCGTTGGCCTGCGCCAGTGGTCCGCGAGGACGCCTGAGCGCCGAGCTCCTCAACCGTTGTGATCGACGTGAGCCCCTGCCGGAGACCTTCGCATCGGCCAAACCGGCGGGCCGCCTTCTGGCAGCTCGAACACACCCATGTGCACGAAGCCGAGCCGCTCGTAGAGTGCCGCGCTCCGCTCGCTGCTGGCCTCGATGTACGTCGGTAGCGCAGCCGAATCGGCTCTCGCCAGCGTCGGCTGCATCAGCATCGATCCCAAGCCCTGTCCCTGCAGAGCACTGCGCACCCCGACCGTTCGAACGTAGAAGTGAGGCTCGCGTAGGTGCCGCTCCGTCATCGCACGCTGCACCCTGATCGCGCGCAGCAATCGCGTCCGGTACGCCCACATCCACTTGAGCGCCTCCTTCCCCGTCGCCGACTTCGGCATCTCCCAGGCGCCAGGTGGCAGCTCGGCCACCGCGCCGTCGTACCCGGACGTCGTCCACACGGTCCCCCCGTTCGCCAGCACGTACTGCTCCATCTCAACCACGAACATCGTTCGTAGTCGCGCCTCCGGCCGCAGACGGCCGGGCCGAAGGAAGGTGAACACGGGGTCGTTGATAAACGCGTCCGCCAGCGCCCCCGCCACTTTCGGCACCTCATCTGCAACCGCTGTCCGGACTTCGATCGGCCTCAACGCGCTGACCATATCGTCACCTACGAAGACCGATCAGCAGGCTCTGACCCAGCGGTGCGATTTCGGTTCTGAATGTCGCGAAACCTCTCGCCTCACCGAGCGCGCTCACGCCTGATACTCGGTTCACAACCGGCTCGCGAGATCGAGCGGCTCCCCGGTCACGTGGTTTGTACAACGCCAAGTTGAGTCCTGACTGACATTGCGCAAACCAGGCCGTCGCGACTGGCCGACGGCTACGGCAGTTGAACGGGAACGACTTCAAGCAGGCCTTTGAGTTCCTGGAAATCGCTCGGGGTGCGCGTATAGAGCGGGAACTCGGCGGCGAGCGCAGTGGCCGCAATGAGCAGATCGAAGGCGCACCGACCGCGCGCTTTCCGTCCCGCGTCGGCAACCGCGGCGTAGATGCGACCATGGGCGGGCGACGGCTCCGTAAACCGGTAACGACTCGAACATTGCCTCCGGCCGGTCGAGCCGATCCTGGCGACGAGCGCGCTCCTCAGAATCGCCGGTCGCATGAGGGCCGTCCGAGGTCGATCACGACCGACGTGTCGATGACGCCGCGCTGAATCACGGGCCCCGGCCACGTGGCCACGGATGCTGGTCGAGGACCGCGGTCCGGAGCTCTCGCTACTGAACTCTCGCGCCATCTCATGGACGTAAACGCGTGCTACGCGAACCAAGTCAAGCTTCGCAGGCGACCGCGATCGCGAGGGCTTCGCAAATCAGACCCATCCGCTCATCGCTGAGTCGGCCAAGACGCTCGACGAGCGTTCCGAGCGAGACGCTCTCGACCGAGTCGAGGTTGACGACCGAAGTCCGCGGGACGGGGTCCTCGCCAGGCTCGAGCAGCACCTCACTCGGAATCCCGCGAATCGTCGTTGTACATGGGCCGATCAGCGTCCGTCGAAGGCGCGGAATCGCCGCGTCTCGAGACAGGACCACGACCGGCCGCCGTCCGATCTGCGCGAGCTCACACCACCAGACTTCCCCACGCGCCGGAAGTGCCGTCACGACGCGCCGGCAGCCGTCCGAAATGAGGCGAGGTTTCCCCACTCATCGTCCACGTCGAGCGGGAGACGATCGTAAGCCGTGTAGGCAGCGTCGATCTCACCTGCGCGATGGCGGGCCACGAGAGCACTAAGGGCCTCATCGATCAGTGCGGCATCCGCCAGCTCCGAACGCGTCCGCCGCGCCGTCGCAAGCAACTGCTCGTCGACCGTGGTGCTGATCCTGACGCGCGCCATGCCATGTTTATACCACGTCTGTGGCACGAAGGTGGCATCAGACCCGCAGCGCCGGCTCCCCGAGGAGGTGGTGGTTTGCCGAGTGATCTGTCTGGTTCCACCCGCTACTCACGAAGGACGTTGGGCGTCGGCCCTCGGCTCCCAATCCGTCCCGCCGCACATCGGGCAGCGCTCGGGCAACGACGTCGTGCACACGCCGTACCCGCACCTCGCGCACCTGCTCTCAGCCGGGCGCACCGCTTTCTCGGGATCGATCGTCGGCGCCCGATCGGTCACTCCGCGTCCGACTCCGCCTCTTCGGCCTGTTCGCCGAGCTCGACGATGTCGCCGTCCTGGAAGAGCACGCCCTGGCAGGCGATCCGCCACTTCTTCTTCTGGCGGAGCAAGAACTCGAGATCCATCGCGAAATGCTTGAACTCCTCTTGCTGGGCGTTCGCCATGATCCCCCGGGCAGCGGCGTCCTTCTCGACATCGAGGCGCTGCTCGTACCAGTCGATCGCCTCGGCTTCCTCGATCAGCGACTGGATCATGCGCGCGAACGTGCGCGTCGTCTGCGAGAGCTCCTCGGGCGGCTCGTGGTACTGGTCGAACCCCATCAGGCTCGGCGCTTCAGTCCTGTGTAGACGTACTGCAGGAGATCGGCGCAGGTCAGCGCGGAGTACATCGACGTGATCGCCCGGGTCGTCCGCGGTGCGTGCAGCATTCCCGCGAGGAGGCCGCCGGCCACCCACTGCCCCGTGCACTCCGGGCAGGAAAGAAGCTCGCCCAGCGACCGCTGCAAACCACGCCCGCGCGGCTTCTCTTTGACCGAGTTGCTGCCGGTCTTCTCCTCGAGATGCACGAACGGCGCCCGCACGAAGCTCGTCACGGAGTCCTTCGTCGCGAGACGCGCGATCTTGTGCGTCGCCAGGCCCATCCCGATCACATCGCCGACGCCGAGGTCGTTCAGTCGACCGCGACGGGCAGCGGTCGCGAGCGCGGCGCCGAGGCCGACCCCGAATGTCGCCGTGAGAGTGGCGTAGGAGGTCAGCGGCTGGGGCCGCTCCGAATAGCCTTCGAAAGCTGGGTGTGACTCGAGCGTTGCGGCCATCCGGGTGAGCGTTCCCGCTCCGCTCGGTCCCAAACGCTGCGCCAAGCCAAGGCCGATGTTTGGCCGCCGGCCCTCCAGAGCAGAAGCGACCACATGACGATTCCAAACGCACCCCAGTTGCCGCCCGAACCGCAGCCCCCGCCCGATGAGGGAACCCCGCCGGAGCCTGCTCGCGTCCCGGAGCAGTACCCGCCGCCCGACGAGCTCGATCCGCCGCAGCCTCCGTCGCCTGACGACGCCTAGCGCACGCCATGACTCGCCTTCGCCGCGCGGACTGCGCCCAGCCGGGGTTCACGCGGCGCCGCCACGGCAAGGGGTTCGTCTACCTCGACGAGCACGATCGGCCGATCCGCGACGGCGAGATCCGCGCCCGCGTTCAGGCCCTCGTCATTCCACCGGCGTGGGAGGACGTCTGGATCTGCCCGGAGGCAAACGGTCATCTGCAGGCGGTGGGACTCGACGCCGCGGGTCGTCGGCAGTACCTCTACCACCCTTCCTGGAGCGCTCGTAGGTCACAGGAGAAGTTCGATCGCATGTTGGCCTTCGCGCGCTCTCTGCCCGAGCTGCGCTCGGCAGTGGCGACGAACCTCGAGGCCGCCTCGCTCGAGAAGGACCGAGTACTCGCCTGCGCTGTCCGCCTCCTCGATCTCGGCTTCTTCCGGGTCGGCGGAGAGGAGTACGCCGACGGCAACGGCAGCTACGGGCTCGCGACGCTCGAGAAGAGGCACGTCAAGCTGCTGCCCGACGACAGGCTCGTCTTCGACTACGTCGCGAAGTCCGGCAAACGCCGGCTACAAGGGATCGTCGATCCACTCGTCTACGACACTGCAGCCGAGCTGAAACGGCGTCGAGGCGGCGGGATGGCGTTTCTCGCATACCGTAACGGACGCTGGGTCGACGTCCGCTCGACCGACATCAATGCGTTCGTCAAAGAGCTCTCCGGCCCCGATTTCTCCGCCAAGTACTTTCGCACGTGGCATGCGACGGTCCTCGCTGCGGTCGGCCTCGGGATCTCGACGCACGCAGCGTCGAAGACTGCACGCAAGCGCGCGATCTCCCGGGCAGTTCAGGAGGTCGCGCTGTACCTCGGCAACACGCCGGCCGTCTGCCGCGCGTCGTACATCGACCCGCGCGTCGTCGATCGCTACCTCGCGGGCCAAACGATCGCTCCGGTACTCGAGTCTCTGAACTGGCCACTCGAGCCGGATGCGCCGGCGACACAGGGGCCGATCGAGGAAGCCGTGCTCGACCTCCTCGAGCCGGGCTAGGCGGCTTTCTTCCTGGCCCGGGTCTTCCGCTTCGGGCGCTTCGACTGCTCGACGCTCTGACGGAGCGCCTCCATCAGGTCGACCGGCTCTTCTGCTTCGACCTCGGCGGCGGTGTGAACCTCGTGCCCGGCCACCTTCTTCTTGACCAGCGAGCGGAGCGCCGTCGTGTAGGTGTCCTTGTACTTCTGCGGCCGCCACGAGCCCGAGAGGCTCTCGATGATGTCGCGCGCCAGCTCGAGCTCTCGCCCGTTGACGGCGGGCAGACGCGCCGGAACGATTCCCGCCGGCGCCTTCACCTCGTCGGCGAAGTGCAGCTGCTCGAGGATCAGCGTCCGGTCGCGGACTCGCAGACAGCCGAGGTATTGACGATTCCGCATCACGAACTTGCCGATCCCGGCCAGTCCGGCGTCGGTCATCGCACGAACGAGGAGCGCATACGGCTTCTCGGCGCCGTCCTGTGGGCCGACGAGATACGTGTGCGCGAAGAACGTCGGATCGATCTCGTCGTAGGGCACGAAGTCCTGGAGGTCGAGCGTGCGCTGCCCTTCGACCTGGACGGCCCCGAAATCCTCGTCGGTCAGATGGACGAGCTTCCCCTTGGCGTACTCGAACGCCTTCACGATCTCGTCGTTCGAGACCGGCTTCTCCTCGAGCTTGCAAAACTTCTCGTAACCGATCGACCCGTCGTCCTTCTCGTGCACGAGGTGGAACTGCAGCTTGTGCTCGTGCACGGCGCTGAAGATGCGCACCGGCAGGTTGACGAGCCCGAACGAGATCGATCCGCTCCAGAGTGGACGCGCAGCCATGGTCAGGTCATGCCCCGAACGGCGCGGCGGGAAACTGACCGGTTCGTCCGCGAGGCCGACGCAGGATCATCCGCCCGGCCGATGCCAGCGACCGGCACGCTCCGTAGTGTCGCGCTCATGAAGCGCCGCCTGATCTTCTTCCTGCTCGTCACCGGTCTGCTCCTGCTTGCCCTCGGCGGCTGGGCGGTCCAGGGGCTGCGCTTCGCCGCCACCGGCGGCCGACGCCTGCCGCAGCCCGCCTAGCTCCTAACCGAGCGCGACCGCACCTTGGCGATCGCGACGAGGTTGCCTTTCTGCTCGTAGAGCCGCAAGGCCTCGGCAAGCTCCGCCGCGGACTCGTCGTGGCGGCCCGCGAGCCGAAGCACCGCGGCGAGATCGAACCGCGTGCGTGCGTGCGTGTCGATGTAGTCGCTGGCTCCGGCAAGCGCGACGGCTTCCCGCCCGAGACGCAACGCTTCCTCGAACTCGCCCCGCTGCGCGAGCAGCGTCGCTTTCAGGCGTCGCCAGCCGACCTGTGGGTCGAGGTCGTCGTCGATCGCCCAGTCCGTGATCCGCTCGATCACCGCGTCGGCCTCGTCGAGCCGGCCCTGCAGGAGCAGCGCCTCGCCGAGCCCCACTGCCACCGTCACATAGTGGCCTTGGTCCCCCATGCGCTCGAGCGCCTCGCAGCCGGCTCGGATGAACGCCTCGGCCGCGGCGGGGTTGCCGGCCAGAAGCTCGATCTCGCCGCAACCGGAGCGCACGCCCGCTGCCTGGACACCGAGCCCGAGCTCCTCCGTGAGAGCCAGAGCCTGAAGGGCGTGCTCCCGGGCTTGGTCGAAGTTCCCTTCCATTGCTTCGAGATGCGCCTGCCACCGCAGAATGTTCGCGTCGAGCCTGCGGTCGCCCTCGACCCGGCCGCGCATCTGCTCGGCGCGTTCGAGCGCCGTCCGGACCGGGGTCGGGCCGTGGACCGAGGCGATCAGGGCGTAGGCGAGGCTCTGGCTCTCCTGCAGCCGGTCACCGGCGTTGTGTGCGTGCTCCGCCGACCGTTCGAGATCGGCGATTGCGGCAAGTGAGTCGCCGGCCCAGAAGCGGAGCTGACCGGCAAGCCCGAGTGCGCGAGCGAGTCCGCCTTCGTCTCCGAGCTCCTCGAAAACGGCGACCGGGCCGGCAAGCTCACTCTTGATCCTCTCGTGCGTCGCGGTCGGATCGGAGAACAGCCGGAGATGTGTCAGTGCGACCGACGCATCTGCTGCCAGGCGTCGCTCGCCTGACGCCTCGCTGATCCGCACCGCCTCGACGAGGATCGCCTCGGATCTGTCCCACAGGCCCGCTTCGTGCAACGCACGCCCGAGCCCGGGCAGCAGGACGAGGCGCCGCACGTCGTGCGGCGGGTACAGATCGGCCGCGCGTGAGAGCAGGTTGGTGGCCGCTCGCATGTCACCGCGCGCCAACGCCTTCGTGCCGGCGGCCGCCAGCCGATCGGCGGCGCGTGCGGCTATCTTGAGCGCGTTCTCGCCGGCTGGGCCAAGCTCGGCGCGGTAGCGATACGCGCGTTCGAGGTGGTAGCCGATGATCTCGTCGAGCTCGACGAGATCCACGCCGCGCTCGCCGATCCAGTCGGCGAACCGCTCGTGCAGATCTGCTCTGGTCGATTTCGGGAGCGCGTCGTAGGCCGCGTCGCGGATCAGCAGGTGTCGGAACCGGAACGCGTCCTCGCCGGGAAACACGGCCCGGTCTGGACGGAGCAACTCACGCCGGACCAGATCGGTGAGCGGCCTGACGAGCTGCGTCTCGTAAGGCGAGAGCGCCTGGACAGCTCCGCGGTGGAAGACGCGGCCCTCAACGGCCCCACGCTCGAGCACCACTCGCTCGGTCGGGTCGAGCTGGTCGAGCCGCGCAGCAAGGAGCGCGTGGATCGTGGGCGGCACCACGACCGAGCCGTCGGGCGACTCGCGCAGCAGAGCGACCATCTCCTCGACGAAGAGCGGATTCCCCTCGGCCGCGGCGAGGATCTTGCCCCGCAACGCCTCGTCCGTCGGCGCACCGTCGAGCAGGTTCGCGACGAGCGTGTCCGCGTCGTCCTCGGTAAGCGGTTCGAGCAGCACGGTCGTCGCGTTCAGCTTGCCTCCGCCCCAGCCTGGCCGCCGGTCGAGCAGTTCGGGCCGCGCCATGCAGAACAGTAGGATCGGCGCGTCGCGGCTCAGGTCGGCGATGTGGTCGACGAGGTCGAGGAACACCTCCTCGCCCCAATGGATGTCGTCGAGCACCACAACCAGTGGACCGCGGGCAGCGACTGCCTCGAGCAGACGCCGCATGGCCCACGCGATCTCGTCGACCGAGGAGACGATGGTTCCGTCGCCGAGCACCGCCTGCACGGCGCGCGCCGTGCCCGGATCCAACCCGAGCTCGGCGATCGGGCCTTCCGGATGCTTGCCAAGGAGCTGCCGTACCACCTCGACGACGGGCCAGTAGGTGATTCCCTCGCCGTAGGACAGACAGGTGCCGCGCACGACCGTCGTGTCGTCGAGGCCGTTCAGGAACTCGTACGCGAGCCGTGACTTCCCGACCCCGGCCGCGCCGAGCACGGTAAATAGCTGACAGGAGCTGTCCGCAACCGCCTGCGCCATCGCGGCCTGCAGCCGGGCGAGCTCGCGCGCGCGTCCGACCATCATCCCGACCAGCGGGCGCGGCGAGACCTCGGCCCGAATCGCGTCGAGCCGGTAGGCGTTGAACTGCTCGGTCTTTCCCTTCAGGTCAAGCGGAGGGACGGGCTCGACGTCGACGGCGTCTCGCACGAGCGCCAGCGTTTCGGGTCCGAGGAGGATCTCGCCCGGCTGCGCCGCCTGTTCGAGGCGTGCGGCGACGTTCACGGCGTCGCCGGTCGCGAGCCGCTCCTCCGTGCCGGTGACCACCTCGCCGGTGTTGACGCCCATCCGCACCTCGAGCGACGTCCCAAAGTCGCGGGTGAGGCCTTCGTTCAACGCAACCAGCCCGTCGCGCAACTCGGCCGCCGCACGGACCGCACGGACCGCGTCGTCTTCGTGCAGGACCGGGATGCCGAAGACGGCCATCACGGCGTCCCCGATGAACTTCTCGACCGAACCACCGTGCCGCTCGACGACCAAACGCGCAAGGTCGAAATACCGCCCCATCACGGCTCGCAGCGATTCCGGGTCGAGTCGCTCGCCGAGCGCGGTCGATCCCGTCACATCGCAGAAGAGGATCGTGACCGTCTTGCGCTGCTCCCCCGTCTCGGCGCCGAGGACTACCTCGGTGCCGCAGGCTTCGCAGAAACGGGCTACTTCCCGGTTCTCGTGGCCGCAATTCGCGCACCGTGACACGCGCTGAGTCTAGGCATCACCGGCGCTGCGGCACGAGGGCGAGCAGCGACACCGGCGCCAGCAGCAACGGCCAGAGGGCGACTGTCAGGCCGAAACGGGTAGCGAGCGCCGCGATCGCGAGCGGCAGCACGGCATCGAGCGGGAAGAGCACGCCCACCGTCAGCACGAGACTGCTCGAACCACCAAGGGCGTCGTAGAGCCGAGCTTGGAGGACCGGGTACCAGCCCGCGTTGACGAGCGCCAGCGCGCCGACGAGCCCGAGCTTCGGACCGATGCCCGGCACGAGCAAGAAAGCTGCGAACAACGCGCCGGCCGCGGCCGCGCTCCAGCGGAGGTACTGCAGCCCGTCGACCCGGCGGAGCAGCGGGATCATCCCTGCGGAACCGAGCAGCCCGCACCCCGTCCAGATGGCCACGGCAAGCCCGCCTGTAGTCACGGAGGCGCCGACGTCGTCGACCAGATACAGGGCGAGGAACGCGAGCAGGACATCGAGCAGTAGGTCGGCGAGCTCGACGAGCAGGAGCCAACGTAGGACCTCGCGGCGAACCAACGAGCGAAGCGCGCCCCTCAGGCGAAGCCGCGCCTGATCCTCGTCCACCGGCGGGGCGCGGCGCACGATGAGGACGAGCAGCAGCGAGACGACGGCGAGCCCAACGAAGAGACCCCGCCACCCGACCCCCGCCCAGAGGGCGGCCGCCAGCAGCAACGGGCCGATCACGGCGCCGATCCCACCGGCGACCATCCAGCGCGCCATGTTGTGCTCGCGCCTCGCCGGCTGCAGGTCCATCAGCGTCACTTGTGAGAGCGAAACGAACGCGCCCGAAGCCGGGTAGAGAAGGGCGAACCCGAGCAGCAGGAGCCACCACGACGGCGCAGCGGCCACGGCGGTGAGCGCGCCCGCAAAACAGATTCCGCCGGCGACGACAAAGGCACGCTTGCGGCCGGCGACAGCCGCCAGACCGATCACCGGCTCGAGGAGCAGCGCTACCAGGCTGGGCCCGGACAGCACGACCCCGATCACGGCGTACGAGAGTGAGAGGTCGTCTCGAATCAGAGGCCAGGCGGCCTCGCGAGCCCCGAAGACGAGCTCGTCGAGCAACTCGATCGCAAGCAGCGTCGCGATGACGCCGAGCGGTCTAGCTCGGGCGATCTACCAGGGAGGGTGCGTGCGCATCGAGCACATTCTATGCGCTCGCAAGTAGTTAGCCTCGTTAACGACGTCCGCTAGTTTTCGTGAAGTGAGCAGGCGCTCTCTTTCAGTCGACCCTCCGGATCTCGGTCTCTGGCCCACGGTCAAAGGCCTGGCCGGGCTCTGGCGTGAGCAGAAACGGCTCGTCGTCTTCGGACTCTCGTGTGCATTCGTCTACTCCGGGCTCTCACTCGCGATCCCGATCGTGATCCGCCACGCGATCGACGATTCGATCGCCCCGAAGAACGGCCACCGCTCGGCGCTCTGGCCGTACCTCGCGATCGTTGTCGTGCTCGCGCTGATCCGTTTCGGGATCAACTTCGCGCGCCGGTACGCGACCGCCCGTACCGGAATCCGGGTCGAGGCGCGGATGCGTGAGCTGCTCTACAAGGCTTACCTCGGTTATCCGCGGGCGTTCTACGACCGCCACGCGACCGGCCAGGTCGTCTCGAGGGCGACGAACGACCTCTACCCCATCCGCTACTTCATCGGCTGGGGACTGACGCAGGGGATCCAGTCGCTGATGATGATCTTCGGGATCGCGGTCGTCCTCTGCCTCGTCAACGTGAAGCTGGCGGCGATCGCGCTCGTCGCGATGCCCGCCGTCGCGCTGCTCGCCTTCACCTTCGGGCGCAAGGTGGTGCCGATCTCACGGCAGGTCCAGCAACTGAAGGCCGACGTCACCGAGGCGGCCGACGAGGCCGTCGTCGGAATCGAGATGGTGCAGGCGTTCGGGCGCGAGGACGACGTGCAGGCACGGTTCGCGGACAAGGCAGAGCTCGTGCGCGACGGCGTGCTGCGGCAGGCGCGCATCGAGGCCGCCTTCCTGCCTGGCCTGCTCTTCCTGCCGACGATCTCGATCGGCGCCGTTGTGCTGTTCGGGGGCCGCGACGTGATTGGCGGCTCGCTCACCTACGGCGAGTTCTTCCTCTTCTACCAACTGCTGCTGCAGCTGGTCTGGCCGCTCGAGGCGCTCGGTTGGATCCTGTCACTCGCACAGCGCGCAACCGCTTCGGCCTCCCGCAGCTTCGCCTGGCTGCGTGGGATCGAGACCATCCCCGAGCCGACTCATCCGACCCAGCTACCCGCCGGCGGCCTCACCGTCGCATTCCAGGGCGTGAAGTTCTCCTACGGGACTGGCTCGGAGGTTCTCTCCGGCATCGACCTGGCGCTCGAAGCCGGCGAGATCGTCGCGATCTGCGGGCCGACGGGCACCGGCAAGACATCGCTGCTCAACCTGCTGCCCCGCTTCTACGACCCCACCGAGGGCCGCGTGCTCGTCGGCGGTGTCGACGTGCGCGACGTGCCCATCGCCGAGCTCCGTACCGCGGTCGCGATCGTGACGCAGAAGCCGATTCTCTTCTCGATCCCGCTGCACGAGAACTTGACAGCCGCCCGCCCGGACGCGCCGTGGGACGAGGTGATCGCGGCCTGTGAGGCCGCAGGCGTCGCACAGTTCGCGGCCGAGCTCCCCGACGGTTATGACACGCTGATCGGCGAGCGCGGCGTCAACCTCTCCGGAGGACAGCGTCAGCGTGTCGCGCTCGCGCGGGCACTTGTGGCTGGCTCGCGCGTCGTCGTGCTCGACGACCCCATGTCGGCCGTCGACACCCAGACCGAGCGCCACCTCGTCGAGAACCTCCGTCCCGCGCTCGCCGGCCGCACCGTGCTGATCGCGACACAGCGCCTGTCGACGGTCGAGGTCGCAGACCGCGCTGTCGTGATCGACGACGGTGTCGTCGTCGAGTCCGGAACGCCCGAGGAGCTACTGGCAGTCGGTGGGTTGTTCGCCTCGCTGTTCGGAGAGGAAGTCAGTGCAGCGGCCTAGACCCCACAAGAGAACCGGCCTGACCCGGCTCGGCCGCTACCTCGTCGGGCACCGCGGACGGGTCGCAGTGCTCGCCTTGATCGGCGTCTGCTCCGCGGCGGCGCCGGTGAGCGCGCTCGTCGTCGTCCAGGACGCGATCGACAAGGGCATGAAGGGGCACGACAAGGGTCGCCTGAGCCGCGACGTGATCATCTACCTCGCGATCAACGCTCTCGCCTGGGTACTGCAGACCACACTCGTACGCGGCCTTGCCGGCGTCGGGCAGAACGTCGTGCTCGGTCTGCGGCGCGACCTCTTCAACCACTTGACGACGCTCTCGCTCCGCTACTTCTCGCAGCAGAAAGCGGGCTGGATCATCGCCCGCCTGACGTCTGACGTCGACGCCCTGTCGGACGTCCTCTCGCAGGGTTTGACGACGCTCGTTGTGAACACGCTCACGCTGCTCGCGGCGATCGTCGGGCTGTTCGTGCTCGACTGGCGGCTCGGGCTCGTGGCGCTCGTGATCCTGCCGCCGACGCTCGTCCTGACGCGGTGGTTCCAGGTTCGCTCGCACGCGGCGTTCCTCCGCGTCCGCGAGACGATCTCGTCGATGACGGCACAGATCGCGGAGTCGGTCTCCGGCATGGCCGTGATTCAGGCATTCAACCGCGAGCAGGCGTTCCTGTCGGAATTCGACGCGGCGAACGACGCCAACAGACGCACCAACACCCACGCTCAGTACCTGAACTCGCTCTTCTTCCCGGGCATCGAGATGCTCGGCGCGATCGCGATGGCCTCCGTCCTGTGGGTCGGCGGCCGGATGCTGACGCACGACACGCTGACGATCGGCACGCTCGTATCGTCGGTCTTCCTGCTCAACCTCGTCTTCCAGCCGCTGCAAGAGCTCTCGGATCTCTACGGCCAGGTTCAGTCGGCCGGTGCCGCGATGGAGAAGATCACGACCGTCCTGGACGTCGACGCCGAGATCCGCGACGAGCCGGCGTCGCTACCGGCACCGCGGATCGACGGCGACCTGCACCTCGACCACGTGACGTTCGCCTACGGCAAGGAGCCGGTGCTGCATGCGGTCGACATCCACGTCCCGCCGGGCGGGTGCCTGGCGCTGGTCGGGGAGTCGGGCGGCGGCAAGTCGACGACGGCCAAGCTCGTGGGCAGGTTCTACGACCCGGATGCAGGGGCGATCCGCGTCGACGGGCGCGACCTCCGCGAACTCGAGCTGCGCTCCTACCGCCGCCAACTCGGGGTCGTGCTGCAGGACCCGTTCCTGTTCGCCGGCACGATCGCCGACAACATTCGCTTCGCCCGTCCCGAGGCAACCGATGCCGAGGTCGCCGACGTTGCGAGCTCGGTCGGGATCGACCGGATCGCGCGGCGCTTCGCGGACGGGCTGCAGCACGAAGTCCGGGAGGGCGGCAGCGGCCTCTCCGCGGGCGAGCGTCAGCTGATCTCAATCGCGCGCGCGCTGCTCGCGGATCCGCGGATCCTGATCCTGGACGAGGCGACGTCGAACATCGACCGCCCGACCGAGATCCTGATCGAGGTGGCACTCGACCGCCTGCTTCGCGGCCGGACCTCGATCATCATCGCCCACCGCCTCGCCACCGTCCGGCGCGCAGACCAGATCCTGGTGATGGAGCACGGCCGGATCAGCCAGCGCGGGCGGTTCGACGAGCTCCTCGCCGAAGATGGGCCTTTCCGGAGGCTCGCGAGTCAGCTACAGGGCTCGGGCGACTTGCAGGCGGCGCCGGTCACCGGCAGCCGGGCGAGCAGCTCGGCAAGCGTCGCAAGCTCCGAGCCGGAGTAACGACCCACGAACAGCTCGTCGATGCCGCGGAGATGCGTGACCGCCGCGACGCGCAGCTTCGAGTGCCCCTCGCTGGTGAGCTTGGCGTACGAGACGCGCGCGTCGGAGGCGCAGGTCTCCTTGCTGACAAAGCCCGCCCGCTCGAGACCCTCGAGGAGGCGCGTGATCCCGGACGCCGTCAACACGACCCGCTCGGCGAGGTCGACCCGCCGCAGCATGCCGCCGTCGGCGTGCGACAGGTGCAGCAGCACCTCGTAGTCGTTCAGCGTCAGCCCGTGCTCACGCTGCAGTTGCGCGGACAGCTCCCGCGTGATCGCGGCGTGGGCACGGAGGAACGAGACCCAGGAGTCGAGCTGCTGCGGAGGTGTCGAGGTCGTTGTCATCGTGTCGAAAAGTCCTTGCGCCCTCAAGTGTAGCTGCCGGGCCGGAGTCTGCCTAGTGCCGATAGGTTCTTCTATATGTCGTTTCAGAGCAAGGGAATCGAGGTCGAGGGGCTGGTCCGGCAGTTCAAGGACGTGCTGGCGGTCGACGGGATCGACCTGCGGATCTCGCCGGGCGAGATCTACGGCTTCCTCGGCCCGAACGGGGCCGGGAAATCGACCACGGTCCACATGCTGACCACCCTGCTCCCCCCGACGTCGGGACGGGCGACCGTCGCGGGCTTCGACATCGTCCGCGAGGGGCCGAAGGTGCGGGCCGCGATCGGAGCCGCCTTGCAGGAGACAGCGCTCGACCCCTTCCTGACCGGCCGCGAGCATCTGCGACTGCAGGCCTCGCTGCACGGGATTCGCGGCGCGAAACGGCAAGAGCTGATCGACCGGCTCCTGACGCGCGTCGGGCTCACCTCGGCGGGTGACCGGAAGATCCGGACCTACTCCGGTGGCATGAAGCGCAGGCTCGATCTCGCGCTGTCACTGATCCACTCTCCATCGATCCTCTTCCTCGACGAGCCGACCACCGGCCTCGACCCGCAGAGCCGGACGGCGCTCTGGGAAGAGGTCGGACGCCTTGCGCGAGACGAGGGCGTGACCGTGTTCCTGACCACGCAGTACCTCGAGGAGGCAGACGTGCTCGCCGATCGGGTCGGGATCATCGACCACGGGCGGATCGTCGCCGAAGGGACGCCGGCGGCGCTGAAGGCGGAGATCGGCAAGCCGACGGTCGAGGTCGTGCCCGAGGCGGTTGCCGAGGGCACTCGCCTCGCGTCGATCCTCTCCCGCTTCGGTGTCGAGACGGCCGCGCGCCCAGGAGCGAGCGCGGTGCAGCTCGACGGGCACGGAGCGCTCGCAGACGTGATCCGGGCCCTCGACCAGGAGAACCTGCGCGCGGCCGAGGTCAACCTGCACCAGCCGTCGCTTGACGACGTTTTCCTCGCGAAGACCGGGCATACGCTCGAAGGCTCCGTCGACGAATGAGCCTGTTTGCCGGGCAGGTCTGGTTGATCGCACGCCGGTCGGTGGTGCGGAACGCCCGGCAGCCGGGCACGTGGATCCCACCGCTCGCATTTCCGCTGATCCTGATGGCGGTCAACTCGAACGGCCTGCGGGCCGCGACCCACCTGCCGGGCTTTCCGACCAAGTCCTTCCTCGCGTTCTTCATGCCGTTCTCGTTCATGCAGGGAGCGCTCTTCGCGTCGGGGATCGCCGGCGTCGACTTCGCGCGTGACATCGACACGGGCTTCCTGAACCGCCTTGCACTCACGCCCGTCCGCGGCAGCGCGCTGCTGCTGGGCCAGATCGGCGGCGCGCTCGGGATCGGCACGATCCAAGCTTTCGTCTACCTCGGCGTCGGGCTCGCCGCAGGCGTCCACATCGCTTCAGGCGTTGGCGGCGCCGTGCTGATCCTCGTCTTCGCGATTTTGATCGCCGGTGGCTTCGGAACGCTCGGGCTCTGGCTGGCACTCCGCACCGGTTCGACCGAGGGCGTGCAGTCACAGTTCCCGCTGCTCTTCTTCCTGCTTTTGATCTCGAGCATGAACCTGCCGCGGAACCTGATCGAAGTCGGCTGGTTCCGGGACCTCGCAACGGCGAACCCGGTCAGCTACCTGATCGAGGCGCTTCGCTCGCTGGTGATCGAGGGTTGGAACGCGCAGGCGCTTGCGCTCGGGTTCACGTTCACGTTCGCTCTGATGGGCGGCTCGATGGTGCTCGCGGCGCGCCAGTTGAAGGTGAGGATGACCCGGACGTGAGGAGCCGCCTTGATGTCGCGCTCGCGCTCGCGTACCGGCAGACGACGGTGCTGCTCAAGAACCCGTCTCTCTTCTTGCCGCCGATGTTGTTCCCACTGATGAACTTCCTCGCGTTCGCGGGTGGGTTGTCGCGCCTGCGCCACGTCCCTGGCTTCGAGTTCAAGTCCGGCTACACGGCGTTCCAGTTCGTGTTCGTCCTGCTGCAGTCCGCGGCGTTCGGCGGCGTCTTTGCCGGCTTCGGGATCGCACGTGATTTCGAGCGCGGATTCGCGAAGCGCCTGCTCGTCTCGGCGCCGCAACGCGGCGGGATCATCCTCGGCTACGGCCTCGCCTCCCTCCTCCGCTGGTTGATGATCGCGATCGTGCTGACCGTGGTCGCCCTGGTCGCGGGCATGCAGGTCGGCGGAAACGGGGTCGACCTAATCGGCCTCTACGGGCTCGCGATCATCTTCAACCAGGTAGGGCTCCTCTGGGCCTGCGGGGTTGCGATGCGCCTCCGCTCCGTCCAGGCCGGCCCGCTGATGCAGACGCCGGTGTTCCTGGCGCTCTTCCTCGCGCCGGTCTACGTTCCGCTCGACCTCCTGCGCGGCTGGATCCACGCCGTCGCGCGCTTCAACCCGCTGACCTTTCTCGTCGAGTCGGGCCGCGGCTTCATCGACGGCGAGCCGACTCAGACCGCCGCCGCGTTCTCGATCGCACTCGGCCTGTTGTTGTTCTTCGCGGTATGGGCGCGGACCGGCCTCTCGCGCGCAGAACGCGCGGGCTGAGAGCTCTAGATCCGGCCGAACAGCGCAACCTGTGCCCGGGTCCGCCGGCGGCGCATCACCTCGCCACCGTCCGAATCGTTGCCGACCGCGGTGTTCCCCTCGACCGTCTCGATGCCGCCACCGATGGCGCGGATCACGATCCCGACGTGATCCGGCGCACCGCCGTCCCAGTCGAAGATCGCGATGTCGCCCGGGCGCGGCGCGCCGGTGGCGACACGGCCCGTCGCGCGGAGCCACGACGACAGCGTCGGCACGTACGCGACCCCTCGCTTCCCGACGCCCGCGCCGTGCCAGCCGCGGCAGAGCACGACACCTGCGCCCACGTCGAAGCAATAGGAGACGAAGATCGCGCACCAAGGAACGCCGTCGACGCCGAACCAGCGCCCGAACATCGTCCGGTTCGAGCCCGGCGGGGCCTCTCTCACACCTACGTGCCGCAGAGCTTCGGCCAGCGCGCGCCGGCCTGCACTCTGAGTCATAAAGGGAAACTTACAACGATCCGCTGAAGGTGTCGCAACCGCTCGGCTCGCCGCGCTGGTAGCCGCGCTGGAACCACTTCTGCCGCTCGGCCGACGAGCCATGTGTCCACGTCTCCTGGTTCACGTGCCCCTGGGTCGCCTGCTGGATCCGGTCGTCGCCCACGGCCGCCGCGGCGTCGAGTCCGTCGGCGATGTCGGCGTCGGTCAGATCGACGATATAGCCCGTCGCGACAGCGTTTCGCGCCCACACGCCTGCGTAGCAGTCGGCCTGCAGCTCGGTGCGCACCGACTTGCTGGTCGCGCCCTGTGAGCCACCGGGGCTCAGGTCGCCGAAAAGATCCTGCGCGTGATGCCCATATTCGTGGGCGATCACGTACGCCTCGGCGAACGGGCCGCCCGTCGCGCCGAAACGGTCGTGCAGCTCCTGATAGAAGCCGAGATCGATGTACACCTTCCTGTCGGTCGGGCAGTAGAACGGCCCGACGTCGGTCGTCGCCTGGCCGCAGCCGGTGTCGGTCGAACCCGTGAAGAAGACGGTCGGCGCCTGCTGATAGGCCTTCCCGTGCGCCTGGAAATAGTCGGTCCAGTATTTCTGGACGCTGTTGACGTCGCCGAGGATCCGGCAGTCCTGCTTCGTGTTCGCGTCGGCACCCGTCTGGCAACTCTCTCCGAGCGACTGTGACGGCGGCTGCTGGCCCGACTGGGTGACTCCGTCGAGGCTGCCGTAGGTGCCTGCTCCGCCCCCACCGAGGAGGGCGAAGAGCAGGTAGATGACGATGCCGGCGACGCCGAGGCCGCCGCCGCCAATCGCGATCGGGCCACCGCCGAAGCTGCCGCCGCCGAGTCCACGACGGTCTTCGACCTGGGACGGATCGAGTTTTGCGCCCGGTCTGAACCGCATCAGGCGAGCACCCTACTCGTTCGCTGTTCCCTCGATCGGCGGCCTCCGCTATCTGGCCATGAGGCATGAACGTGCGTGAGTACTCGCTGCCCGCGGCGCCGCTTCCCAGGCGCAGGCATCGTCGACGCGCTCGTCGACCTGCCGCTCGCCCTCTCCCCCGTTCGTCGTCGGCCTGTCGCTCTTTCTCCTCTACGGGCGACCGGCTGGTTCGGCCACCGGCTCGCGACGACGGGCGAGACGACGTTCGCCTAATGCGACGCCCAGGCGTCCGGGTCGGCCGCGAGCGCGCGCACGTTCTCGGGTAGCTCTCCCGCTGCTAGGTCGGCGAGCGTGACCGACTCGAGCACGGCGCGAAGGCTCGCGCGAACCGCCACCCAGACATCGCGGAGTGGCTCGGCGCTGCCGGTGTAGTCGAGCTGCTCGGAGCGCACTCCGCGGACGTTCGCGAGCGGGCCGTCGACCGCCCTGATCACATCGGCAAGGCTGATCTCGGCCGCTGGCCGTGCGAGCCAGTACCCGCCTTCCGCCCCACGCCGGCTCGCGACGAGACCCGCATTTCGCAGGTCGACGAGGATGTTCTCGAGGAAATTGAGCGGAATCGCCTGGGCCTGCGCGATGCGGTCGCCCTTCGTCGGGCCTTCGGCGGCTGCGGCCAGCTCGATCGTCGCGCGGATCGCGTAGTCGGCCTTGGCCGAGACCCTCATGCGCGCTTGTCGAACACGTCGAGCAGGATGCGGATCTCGCACAGCTCGCGAAAGCCAAGTTGGCGCAGAATCGGCCGCGACATCGGAGATGCCTGGGTCACGAGCGTCGGCGTTCCGCGCGCCACGGCGTCCTCCCAGCGAGCAGCGACGAGCGCCCGGTAGGCGCCGCGACCGCGCGCCTGCGGGCAGCGTGGAGCCGCCGAAGAGTGCTACGGCGTGCTCGAAGCACGACGCCGACGCGCGGGCGACGGGCTCGCCGTCGACGTACGCGAGGTAGACGACGTTGTCGGGATCGGGCTCGTGATCGGCGGGGACCTCGGTCGGGATCGGTCCGCCGAACGCCACGGCAGCGATCCGCGCCGAGGCGAAGTGCTCGGCGCCGGTCGTCGCCCGACGCACCTCGACATCGGGCGGCGCCTGCGCTGGAGCCTCGGTGAGCACCATTCCCACGGCAAGTGGCGTCGGCTCGTCGTCGACGAGACCGAGCTCGAGCAGCCGGTCGACGAGATCCTCCGGGGTCGCGTGCGTGCCGATCTCCCAGGTGCAGGCCGTACGGCCCTTTGCCCGCAGGTGTGCGTGGATCTCTTCGCGGATCTCGGTGAGCTCATCCGGCTTGAAGCGGAAACGCTGCGCGACGTTCCAGCCGGGCTCGTCACCGCGCCCCATCCAGAGGACGTACCTGTCGTCGACGACGCGCTCGTCGGTGGGACCGAGCGGCGTGTAGGTGTTGGCATTCTCTGCGAGTTCGACGAGTGATGGCACGTTGGCTCAGGTTCCGCTGTACAGCTTCGAGCGCCACGCGCTCCGGTAGATGGACTTCAGGTCCTCGACACGCCTCACGTATGCACGAGTCTCCGCGAACTGGATCGGCTCGTCGTTTGCCCGCCAGCGGTCGACATTTCCCTGGCCCGCATTGTAGGCAGCAAGCACGAGCTGCTCATCGCCGTACTTCTTGAAGAGGTTGTCGAGATACCAGGCGCCGTAACGAATGTTGATCTCCGGGTTGTAGAGGTCGTCCGTCCTGAAGGCATGGCCGCCGGTCCGTAATGCGATGCCTTTTGCCGTCGCCGGCGTCAGCTGCATCAGGCCGAGCGCGCCGGACGCCGACTTGGCGCTCGGCCGGAACTTCGACTCCTGGTAGATCACGGCCGCGAGCAGAGCGGGATCGAGCGCGTGCTCACGTGCGTGCACGCGAACGTACTCGCTGTAGCGCAGCGGATAGCGAAGTCGCTCGTACCAGGGTGGCGTCGTCTCGTCGACATAGAGGAGCGCGCCGGCAACGACGACCACCAGAGCGGTGGCGACGAGCAGCCGCTTCACTCGGCGCTCAGCTCCGCCATCACCGACTTCACGAAGGCGTCGAGCTCGTCGAGCGAGCCCATGTTCTTGAACGACCAGTCGGCGCGTCCGATCTTCTCCCTGTCAGGGATCAGCCGTGCTTCCCGTTCTGCGGTCGCCAGCTCGGATCGCATCCGCCGAAGCTTTGTCGGCGCGGTGATCACGACCACCTTGTCGAACCGCTCCTCACCACCCGTCTCGTAGAGCAGCGGCACCTCGGTGACGGAGACGCGTGGAGCGTCCGGCAACTCGGCCAGAGCGTCACGCCATTGCAGGTACTCGACCGAGACGAGCGGGTGCAGAAGCGCCTCCAGCCACTCGAGGGCGGATCTGTCGTTGAAGACGATCGTGCCGAGCGCGCCACGGTCGACCTCGCCATCGGGATCGAGGACTCCGTTTCCCAGCCGAGAGACGATTGCGGCTTTCACCTCGTCGCGGCGGAGCAGGTGATGGACGATCTCGTCGCTGGAGACGGTAGCGGCGCCGTTCCGCGCGAACGCGCGCAGTGCTTCGGACTTGCCTGCACCGATGCCGCCGGTGATCGCGACGGCGACCGGGCGGCTCACTCCTCGGAGGAGGACGCCTCCGGCTCCGGCTCAGGATCAGCCGGCTCCGGCTGCACTTCCGGCTCTGCCGACAACTCCGGCTCCGGCTCCGCTTCGACGGCGGCTGTCTCGGTCTCGGCCTCGACGGCTGCGGCGCTCTCCGGCTCGGCGGTCTCGGCCTCGTCGCCGTCGGCCGGAACGGTCTCGGCCAGCGGCGGGGCTGCATCTGCGAACGGCTCGTCGGCGAAGACGTCTTCCGACAGATCGAGGTTCGGGCGCGTGTGCACCGACTCGGCACCGTCTGCGCGGGGCTGCACCGGGTCGGTGTCCTCGACTCGCTTCAGTGAGAGCGAGAGGCGGCGGCGCTCGCCGTCGACCTCGATGATCTTCACGTTGACCGGCTGGCCCTGCGCGACGACTTCGCGCGGGTTCTCGACGTGGTGCTGGGCGAGCTCGGAGATATGCACGAGCCCCTCGACACCCGGGAGGATCTCCACGAAGGCACCGAACGTGACCACCTTGGTGACGCGTCCTTCGACAACGTCGTTCTCGTGGTAGCTCGAGAGCACCTGCTGCCAGGGATCGCTCTGAGTCTGCTTCAGGCCGAGCGAGATGCGCTGGCGCTCACGGTCGATGTCGAGCACCTTCACCTCGACGGTCTGGCCGATCTCGAGTATTTCGGACGGATGGTTGACGTGCGACCACGAGAGCTCCGAGATGTGGATCAGCCCGTCCATTCCGTTCAAATCGACGAAGGCGCCGAAGTCGACGATGTTCGAGATCTGACCCTCGACGACGTCGCCCGGCTGCAGCTTGTCGAGGATCTGCTGACGCTGATCCTTCCGTTCCTCCTCGAGCACCGCGCGGCGCGAGAGCACGACGTTGTTGCGCGACCGATTCAGCTCGATCACCTTCGCGCGCAGCTCCTGGCCGAGGAACTCGTCGAGGTCCTGGACGCGGCGGATGTCGACGAGCGAGGCAGGTAGGAAGCCACGCACGCCCAGGTCGAGGATCAGGCCGCCCTTGACGACCTCGATCACCCGGCCGTTGACAGGCTCGCCCGACTCGGCGGCACCCTCGATGTTCTTCCATGCCAGCTCGAAGCGCGCGCGCTTCTTCGACAGGATCAGGCGCCCTTCGGCGTCCTCCTTCGTAAGCACGAGCGCGTCGATTTCGTCGCCGAGTGAGACTTCGTCGGCGGGATTGACCGAGCGGCGGATCGAGAGCTCGGAAACGGGGATGACGCCCTCGGACTTGTAGCCGATGTCAACGAGGACTTCGTCCTTGTCGACGCGCACAACCGTCCCGTGCACGACCTGCCCTTCGTTGATCTCAGGGAAGGTCGAGTCGTAATCGGGGATGAGCTCGCCGTCCGGTCCTTCGACCCAAACACCGGGCTCGCGCTCCATAATCTCGTGGGAAGCCAAAGCGGCCGCGAAGTATAGCCAGGTTGCCCTGGACGTCCGGCTATGGGAAAACGTGGCCGCCGCGCTCGTCGATCGCCGCGCCCTTTGCCCACGCGACGCCCCACACATTGCCCTCCGGGCGGTGAGCGGCTCGCAGACGGCTCTCAGTTCGGCCTGCTAGCCGAGGTTCGCCTGCGTCTACTTCGCGTCAGCCCAGTTGTCGCCGACGCCGACCTCGACCGCGAGCGGAGGGTCGAGGTCGTACGCACCGACCATCTCCGCACGCACGAGCTCTCGCACCTTCGACACCTCGGGCTCGGGCACCTCGAGCAGCAGCTCGTCGTGCACCTGCAGGACGAGGCGAGCGCTTCTCCCCTCCTCGCGCAGCCGGCGCGCGATCCGGATCATCGCGACCTTGATGATGTCGGCGTTCGAGCCCTGCATGACGAAGTTGACCGCAATCCGCTCGCCGAAGCCGCGCGTCTGCCGATTCGACGCGCGAATCTCCGGGACGGGCCGGCGCCGGCCCAGCAGCGACGTGACGTAGCCGTCCTGGCCGGCCTGCTCGATCGTCCGCGCGATGAAGTCTTGGACGTGCGGGAAGCGGGCGAGGTACGCGTCGATATAGCGCTGCGCCTCATCACGTGGGATCTCGAGGTTCTCGGACAGGCCATACGCCGAGATGCCGTAGACGATCCCGAAGTTGATCATCTTCGCGATCGACCGCTGCCCTGACGTGAGCGCGGCCGGCTCGACGCCGAGCACCTCCGCTGCGGTCGCCGTATGGATGTCCTCGCCGCGCTCGAATGCTTCGCGCAGCTTCGGCTCGCCCGATACATGCGCAAGGATCCGCAGCTCGATCTGCGAGTAATCGGCCGAAAGTAGGCGATGCCCTTCCTCGGCGATGAACGCTGAGCGGATCTCGCGACCGAGATCGGTGCGGATCGGGATCGACTGCAGGTTCGGGTCCGACGTCGAGAGCCGCCCGGTCGCGGCGACCGTCTGGTTGAACGTCGTGTGCAACCGCCCGGAGTCTTCTGACAGCAGCGACGGTAGCGGCCCGAGATAGGTGTTGAGCAGCTTCGAGAGCTCGCGCCATTCCTCGATCACCGGCACGATCACGTGCTCGTGCCGGATCGACCGCAGCACCTTGGCGTCGGTCGAGTAGCCGGTCTTGCCCTTGCGCCCGGCGGTGAGCCCGAGTTGCTCGAAGAGCACCCGTCCGACCTGCTGGGTCGAGCCGACCATGAACTCGGCGCCGGCGAGCTCGTACGCCTGCGTCTCGAGCTCCTCGACGCGGTCGGCAAGACGTGCCGTGATCTCGCCCATCCGGTAGGTGTCGATCTTCACTCCTGCCCGCTCCATCTGCGCGAGCACGTCGGAGAGCGGCAGCTCCACAGTCCGGTACAGCTGTGTCAGGTCGCGCTCTTCGAGCCGGCCGAGCAGGGGCGCGACGAGGCGACGGGGTGTTTCGGCTCTGCGGACGAGCGCCACGGTGTCCTCGTCGGCCGCTGGAGTCGGCACCAGCTCGACGCCGTACTCGGCCGCAAGATCGTCGAGCTCGTACGAGGCGCGCCCCGGGTCGATCAGGTACGCGGCGAGCAGTGTGTCCTCCCGTGCGTCGACGCCGAGCGCCTTCGCGTCGTGAACGATCAGCTCGGCCTCCCGCAACTGGTCGACCGCCGGCGGAGCACCGATCACCACTTCACCGTCGACCGCCACGGCCGCGCGATCGCCGTCGACCGCAAACCCGACGACGCCCCGCAGATCGAGCTCGCCCTCGCGCCAGGGCACCTCGATCCCGGTCACCTGGAGCGGCGCCGACGGGACCGCCGCGTCGAGCTCGTCGACGCGGTTCAGCAGATTCCGGAACTCGAAGCGGCGGAAGATCTCCTTCAGCTCGGCCCGGTCGGGCGGGTTCAGGACGAGCGCGGCGGGATCGCAGTCGATGTCGAGGTCGCGCCGCATCGTCGCGAGCTCCTTCGAGAGACGCGCAAGCTCTGCATGCTCGGTGATGTTGCGGGCGCGAGCCGGCGAGAGCTCTGACGCGTGCTCGATCACCGCCTCGACCGAGCCGTACTGCGAGATCAGCTGACCGGCCGTCTTGTCGCCGATCCCGGGAACGCCGGGGATGTTGTCCGAAGTGTCGCCTTTGAGACCGATGAAGTCCGGCACCTGCTCCGGCGTGACGCCGTAGCGTGCCTCGACGCGTTCGGGCGTGTAGACGTTCACGTCGGCCACTCCGCGCGGCGTCATCATCAGGCACACGTTTGCGCTGCAGAGCTGGAACGCATCGCGATCGGTCGAGACGACACAAGTCTTGATTCCCTCGACGTCGGCCCGGGTCGAGAGCGTCGCGATCACATCGTCGGCCTCCCAGCCCTCGAACTCGAGATTGCGGTATCCGAACGCCTCGACGATCGGCCGGAAGTGCGGGAACTGCTCGCGCAGCAGCTCCGGCATCGGCCGCCGCCCTTCCTTGTAGACCACATCCCCGGCTTCGGCGACCGCCGCGCGGTGAACAGGCCGGGAGTCCCAGGCGACGGCCACTCCCTTCGGCCGGTAGTCGGCCAGAAGCTTGAAGAGCATGTTGGTGAAGCCGAGCAGCGCGTTCGTCGGCTGGCCGTCGGTGGTCGCGAGCTCCTCGGGTAGCGCGAAGAAGGCCCGGTAGGCGAGATTGTTGCCGTCGACGATGAACAGCTCGCTTTCGCGGGCGGGCGCGTCGTCGAGGTCGAGCTCGGCCCCGGTCACCGTCTTCGGCATACCGCGAGGGTATCGTCACGCGGTCGTGGTGTTCCCCAGCCTGCAGACGATCGCCCTCTTTTCGGTCGCTGCCGTCGCGCTGGCGATCGTCCCCGGCCCTGCGGTCACCTACATCGTCACGCAGAGCGTCGACAAGGGGCGCCGGGCCGGCTTGATCTCGGCGTTCGGCGTCTCGAGCGGGGGGTTCGTGCACGTCGTCGCCGCGACCGTAGGGCTGTCGGCGCTCGTCGCCTCCTCCGCGACCGCATTCACGACCGTGAAGCTGATCGGCGCCGCCTATCTCGTCGCTGTCGGCGTTCGCCGGATCCTCTCGCGCGACGACGAGTTCGCCAGCGAGGGCACCCAACCGGTGCCGCTGCAGAAGGTGTATGTCCAGGGAGTCGTCGTCAACGTCCTCAACCCGAAGACCGCCCTCTTCTTCCTCGCCTTCCTGCCGCAGTTCGTCGATCCGGCCCGAGGATCGGCCTGGCTCCAGATCGCGTTCCTCGGCTGCCTGTTCGTGTCGATCGCGCTCTGCTCGGACGCTGCCTATGCGCTGCTAGCGGACGCACTCGCGGGCCGGCTCCGGCGTGGGGGCGCGATCGCGCGGGTCAGGCGGTTCGCGACCGGCGGGATCTTCGTCGCGCTCGGGCTGTCGGCGGCCGCGGCGCACCGCAGCACGTGACGCGCGTCCCGCTGCTGGCAGACGCCAGGATCGTCGTCGCCGAACTCGGCGTCGACGACGTCGTTCTCCGGCCCGGGCCGGCACGCAATCAGCTCGAGGATGTGGGCGCGGCCGTGCGCGACGCCCTCAGGTTCCCGCTCGCCGGCGCGCCGCTCGAGCAGCTCGTGACACGTGGCGGCACGGCGACGATCGTGATCGAGCAGCCCTCCCTGCCGATACCCGGTGTGCAGTTCGGGCCGCGTCACGAGGCAATCGCCGCCGTCTCAGACGAGCTCGACCGCCTCGGTGTGCAACAGGTGACGATCCTTGTGGCCGGCGGCCTGCTTCGGCGCACTGCGCCGCGCGAGATCGGCCTGCTCGTCCCGCCGGAGTTCAGACGGCGCTTCCGCGGACGCGTGATCGTGCACGACGCGGAGGCGGAGGATCTCGTCGACCTCGGAAGGGCCGGCACCGTGCAGCTTCGGGTCAACCCGGCGCTGGTCGAGACGGATCTGATCGTCACCGTGACCGCCGCTGAGACGGTGCTGCACGGCGGCCCCGCCGCCCTGCTGGCTGCGAGCGGCCGTGACTCGCTCCGTGCCGGAGGCGCCTTCTCGCTGCTCGAGACGAGCGCGTCGCAGGGCTGGCGGCTCGCGGTCGAGATCGAGCGGCGGCTCGCCGAGCGGACGGCAGTCCTCGGTGTCTCGCTCGCGCTCAATCCGCCGCGCGTCGCCGGGCCGTTCACCGGCTATCCACATGACGAGCAGGCAGTGGAACGCCTCCTCAACTCACGCGTCCGGCGCATCTACCAGGTCGCGCCCGGTCGGATCAGGCAGCGCATCCTCGAGCGCCTGCCACGTGAGCAGACCGCCTCGCTCGTCTATGTCGGACCGCCGTCGGTCGCGCATGCAGAGGCGCTGCTCCAAGGAACGGTGCTGAAGGGGATCGAGCTCGCGGAGCCGGTCGACGCGATGGTGATCGGGATCCCGTCGACCACCCCGTTCATGCCGCGCGAACGGCCGAACCCCGTCAGCGCCGCGTATCTCGGTCTCGGCCTGGCGTTGCGACTCTGGCGGAACACACCGCCGATCGCGCCCGGAGGGACGGCGATCATCGTCCACCCCTTCCCCCGCCGCTTTCCACGACCGACCCAGATCCCGTACCGGGCGCTCTTCTTCGATCCACGAACCGCCGGCGACCCCGGCGCGATGCGCGACGCCGAGCGGGCCGCCGGCGAGGACACCCGCGCGCTGGCCGACTACCGGGCAGGACACGCCTGCCACCCGCTGCAGCCGTTCGTCGAATGGAGCGCCTGCGACGCTTCGACCCACCGGCTCGGCGCCGTGATCGTCGCCGGCTGCCGCGACGCGCAATCGGCCCGCCAACTCGGCTTCGTCCCGGCCGGCACGCTCGGCGCGGCGCTCGAGATGGCGCGCGGACGCGGCGCCCGGCGGGTCGGGTACCTGATGGCACCGCCCTACGTGCCGCTCGTCGTCGGCAGCTGACGACCCGTAGGCTGCACGGCGATGGATGCAGTCATCGAGACTCACGGGTTGACGAAGAAATTCGGCGACCGCGTGGCCGTCGACAGCGTCGATCTCGTCGTGCCTGCAGGGGTGGCGTTCGGCTTCCTCGGCCCGAACGGCGCCGGCAAGACGACGCTGATCCGCACGCTCGTCGGTCTGACGAGTGCGTCCTCCGGTCAGGTAAGCCTGCTCGGCCTGCCGCAACCGGCGAAGCGGCGCGAGGCGCTCGCACGAGTCGGCGCGATCGTCGAGGAGCCGAATTTCCACGGGCACCTAACGGGCCGCGAGAACCTGAGGGTCGTCGCCGCCGCTCGTGATCGCGCGGCTTCGGCCCGGATCGACAGCTCGCTCGAGCGAGTCGGTCTCAGCCAGCGAGCGGACGATCGCGTGAAGACGTATTCGCTCGGGATGCGGCAGCGGCTCGGGATCGCACGCTGCCTCCTCGCCGACCCAGCGCTGTTGATTCTCGACGAGCCGATGAACGGGCTCGATCCCGCCGGGATCCTCGAGACGCGCCGTCTGATCCGCGCCTTCGTCGACGAGGGCCGCACCGTCTTTCTCTCGTCGCATCTGCTCGACGAGGTCGAGAAGACCTGCGACCAGATCGCGATCGTCGATCGGGGTCGCGTGATCCTTCAGGGAGCGGTCGACGAGATCGCGGCGACCGGCGACCCGACAGTGCTGATCGACGTCGACGACCTCGTCGCGGCGCGCCGACTGTTGTCGGCAGAAGCCCGCGTCACCAAGGTCGAGCAGGAAGGGCACGAGCTTCGAGTGACGCTCGGCGGCGGGCTCAACTCGGCCGAGCTGAACAAGACGCTCGTGCAAGCCGGGATCGCCGTCTCGCGCCTCGAGCCCGCGCGCGCCACGCTCGAGGAGAAGTTCCTCGAGGTCACATCGCGACTGGAGAGCAACGAGTGAGGCTGGTCGCCGCCGAGGTTCTCAAGCTTCGCCGGCGCCGTGGCCTGATGGCGTGGTCGGTGATCCTCACCGTCGGCTCCGTCCTCGTCACCGAGATCATCCTGGTCGTCCTCCACTCCGCCAACCCTGCGCATCACGGGCCGGCGGGAGGCCGAACGAACCTCGAAGCCTACGCCTTCTTACTCGCGCAACTCGGCGCAGTGACAGCGATCCTGATCGGTTCGGCCGCGGGGACGCAGGAT
The DNA here is from genome assembly GCA_963847845.1 of uncultured Actinomycetes bacterium. Taxonomy (GTDB): domain Bacteria; phylum Actinomycetota; class Thermoleophilia; order Gaiellales; family Gaiellaceae; genus PALSA-600. The sequence goes on along the minus strand of CAWKBI010000001.1, from coordinate 359,301 downwards.
GTGAGCAACGGCGTCTTCCGTGATCTCGTGGTGACCGGCCGTCCGCGGAGCACCCTCTTCGACGTCCGGATCCCCGGCGCGATGATCGTCTTCTTCGCGATGCTCGCGGTCGGTGGGATCCTCTCGTTCGCCGTCGTGTATCTCCTCGCAGGCAGCAACGCATCGCCGTCGGCCTCCTACGTGTGGCACACGATCGTCTATGTCGTCTCGTATACGGGGCTCAACCTGATCCTCGCGATCGGCATCGCGGCGTTCACGAGCTCCCGCGTCGTCGTCGGCGTTCTGATCGCGTGGAACTCGATCGTCTCGCACCTGATCATGTCGATCCACGCGCTTGGAGGCGCCCGCAAGCTGTTCGACGTCGCGGCCGCGGAGCACTTCTCCCCGGCGATCAACGGCGGCGACAAGGTTTCCATGTCGGGGACGACGGCCGTAATCGTCCTGCTCGCCTGGGCTGTTGCGGCGATCCTCGCCGGACGCTGGTGGACCGGCCGCCGCGACGCCTAGCTGTTCGGCCGGTAGGTCGGCGCTAGGTCTCGCCGAGGTAGGTCTTGCGGACCTGCTCGTTCGTCTTCAGCGCCTTCGCGTCGTCGGCGAGCACGATTCGGCCCGTCTCGAGGACATAGCCGCGATGCGCGGCGTCGAGCGCCATCAAGGCGTTCTGCTCGACGAGCAGGATCGCGGTGCCCTCCTCGTTGATCGTGTGGATGATCTCGAAGATCCGCTCGACGAAGATCGGCGCGAGCCCGAGCGACGGCTCGTCGAGCAGCAGCAGCTTCGGGCGCGCCATCAGCGCACGGCCGATCGCGCACATCTGCTGCTCGCCACCCGACATCGTCCCCGCCTTCTGATCCTTGCGCTCCTGGAGGCGGGGGAAGAGCTCGAAAACGTGATCCATGTCGGCGCGGATCGCCGACCGGTCAGAGCGCTGGAACGCCCCCATCTCGAGGTTCTCGGTCACCGTCATGCGCGGGAAGAGCCGCCTGCCCTCCGGCGACTGCGCGATCCCGCGCTTGACGATCTGGTGCGCAGGCACCGACGTGATGTCCTTGCCCATGAACCGGATCGAGCCCTGGCGAGGGCGGTTCAAGCCGTTGATCGAACGAAGGGTCGTCGACTTGCCGGCACCGTTCGCGCCGAGCAGGGTCACGATCTCGCCTTCACGCACTTCGATCGAGATGCCTTTGAGCGCATGAATCGCTCCGTAGTACGTATGGATGGCGTCGATCTGGAGGACCGGCGTCGCCCCATTCGTGGAGGTCATGAGAGCCCCTGCCGCTTCATGTCCTCGACCGCGGCCCGACCGAGATACGCCTCGATCACTCGCTCGTTCTTCTGCACCTCACGCGGCAACCCCTCGGCGATCTTCTCGCCGTAGTCGAGCACCGAGACGCGATCGGAGACGCCCATCACGACCCGCATGTCGTGCTCGATCATCAGCACCGTCAGGTCGTACTCGTCGCGCAACTTGAACAGGAACGCGGTGAACTCGGCCGACTCCTGCGGGTTCATGCCGGCGGTCGGCTCGTCGAGCAGCAGGAGCTGCGGCTCGGTCGCGAGCGCCCGTGCGACCTCGAGCCGCCGCTGGTCGCCGTACGGGAGATTGCGCGCGACCTCACCCGCCTTGCGGCGCAGGCTGGTCAGCTCGAGCAGCTCGTATGCACGCTCGCGCGACTTCACTTCCTCACGCCGCACGCTCGGCGTGCGCAGGATCGAGTTGAAGAGGTTGGCCTTCATCCGAGCATGCATCCCGACGAGCACGTTCTCGAGCGCCGTCATGTTCTGGAAGAGACGGATGTTCTGGAACGTGCGGCCAACCCCGCGTGCGGTGATCGCATGCGGCGGCTTGCCGGTCACGTCCTCGCCGAGGAACATGATCCGGCCGGAGGTCGGCTTGTAGACGCCGGTCAGCATGTTGAAGAACGTCGTCTTGCCCGCGCCGTTCGGCCCGATCAGCGACACGACCTTCCCGCGCGGAACCGTGAACGAGACATCGTTGACGGCCACGAGCCCGCCGAACGCCTTCGTCACGTTCTGCGCGTCGAGCAGGATGGACTCATCTGCACTCATCCGACGCCCGCCTGGGTCGAGTCGTAGAGCGGGTCGTCGTGAACGCCCTCGTGGAGCTCGGCGGCCCGGCGTTTCGACGGGATCAGGCCCTCAGGTCGGAAGAGCATCACGAGCAGGATGATCGCGCCGTAGATACCGGCCGAGTACAGCTGGGCGTCGATGTTCGGGTGGTGGCTACCCACATGGATATGCGTGTTCACCCACTGGCCGGTCGTGCCGAGGCCGAAGACGTTGAGGTACGCGAGGAACCCCGCGCCGACGATGACGCCCCAGATATTCCCCATGCCGCCGAGGATGACCATGCAGAGGATGAAAACGGAGATGTTGAAGTAGAAGTCGCCGGGGAAGGTGTTGCTCTTGAAGGCTGCATAGAACGCGCCGGCGACGCCCCCGAAGAAGGCACCACTCGCATACGCCCAGGTTTTTGTCCGCATCAGCGGCACGCCCATCGCCGCAGCGGCTGTCTCGTCCTCGCGGATCGCGATCCAAGCGCGGCCGAGGCGTGAGAACTGAAGGCGGTACGAGCAGAAGACCGTGATCAGCACGAGCACGATCGCCGTCCAGAAGAAGACATCGGTCGACTGGATCTGGTGGCCCAGATGGTTGGCGCTGCAACACTGCAGATAGTTCGAAGGCAGGAACCCGCCGGTCAGGTCGGAGATGCGATTGCCGAAGCCGGGCGAGTCGAGCGGAGTGATCCCGTTCGGGCCGTTCGTCAGGTTGAATCCGGTGCCGAAGAAGTTGTCACCGTTCCGTGCGATCTGCGGGAGGATCTCCCCGAAGCCGAGCGTCACGATCGCGAGATAGTCGCCGCGGAGGCGCAGCGTCGGCAGGCCGATCACGATCCCGAAGAGCGCCGTGATCACCCCGCCGAGCAGGAGGAGCAGCCAGATCGAGATGTGCAGCCCACCCGAACCCGGCAGCACGCCGACCGAGCCGAAGCTGAAGTTCGTCTTCGCAACGAGCCCCTCGGCGCAGTTCGCGACGCTGACGCCTTTCGTCGGACACTTCTGGCCGGCGAACTGCTGCGACGCAAACCATGCTGCCGTATAGGCGCCGGTTGCGTAGAAGGCGACGTAGCCAAGGTCGAGAAGACCCGCGTAGCCGACGACGATGTTGAGGCCGACGGCCATCATGATGAATACGAGCATGTAGACGCCCGTCGCGACGTCGGGCCACGCGCCGAAGATCGGCAGCGTGAACAGATGCCCGTAATAGAACGGGTACATGATCGCCGCGGCCACCGCCGCGACGGGAAGCGCGCGCGAACGCTGGGCGGCCGGGATCGCGGCGACGATGAACACGGCACCGAGCAGCAGGACGAGCGACCATGGTGTGCTGCCGACGAGTGCGAGCACGGCGAGGAGTCCCACGATCGCCGCCATCGCGCCAAGCCGGAATCGCTCCTCCGGCAGCCGGCGCAGCCAGTAGATCGCCCCGCCGATCAGCACGCCCCAGGCGAGCGAGTGGTCCGTGAAAGAGATCAGAACCACGAACGCGCCCAGAATTGCGACCGACACGGTGACACGCGTCCGAGTCGAAAGTTGCCGCCAGCGAGCGCGCAGTTGGTTGCGGGCCCCGACCTCCGCCGGCCCGTCGGTCGTCATCCACCCTCCGGCGTCTGCTCGCCGAGAAGACCGGACGGCCTGAAGACCAGGATCAGGATCAGGATCCCGAAAACGATCGACTGGGTCCAGTCCGAGCCCGGCGCGTGCCAGTCGAGACCTTCGTTCCAACCCTGCAGCATCCCGATCAGGACGGCGCCGAGAACCGCGCCCGGCAGGTTGCCGATCCCGCCGAGAACCGCCGCCGTGAAGGCGATCAGGCCGAGCTGGAAGCCCTGGTCGAACTTGACGCTCGTGAAGTAGAGCGAGTAGACGACGCCGGCGGCACCCGCCAGCGAGCCGGCGATCACGAACGTGAACGAGATCGTCCGGTTCACGTTGATCCCCATCATCGCGCTCGCGTCCTTGTCCTGGGCCGTTGCGCGCATCGCCTTGCCCTGCCGGGTGTTGCGGATCAGATAGACGAGGCCGAGCAGCACCGGCACGGTGATGATCACCGCGATCAGCTTGTTCCACTGGTAGTCGAACGAGCCGATGCTGAAGACGTCGGAGCGCGGCAGCACGTCGGGCGCGATCACGTATTCAGGCCCCCAGACGGCGAGTGCGACGTTCTCGATGATGAAGCTGACGCCGATCGCGGTGATCAGTGGTGCGAGTCGAGGAGCCGATCGGAGCGGCCGGTACGCGAAGAACTCGATCATCGCGTTCAAGGCGCCGCACGTGGCCATCGTCAGGAAGAGGACCCCGATAATCACGAGGATCAGGACCGGGCCTTGGCCGTGATGCAAGCCGAAGACATGGGCGCCGTAGGTGATCGTGAACATGCCGCCGAGCATGAAGACGTCGCCGTGAGCGAAGTTGATCAGCTCGAGAATGCCGTAGACAAGCGTGTACCCGAGCGCGACAAGCGCGTAGACGCAGCCGTTCGTCAGCCCGATTGCCGTCACCTCGAAGAAATCGCTCGGATTCTTGACGAGATTGACGACGAGCCAGAACGCGATGAATCCGACGAAGATGACCCCGAGCACGCTGACGACACTGGGCGCGCGCAGCCGACTCAGGGGCGTGGCAGTGGCATCCGCAGTCAAGGTGGTGCGACTCTACTAATTCAGCGAGAAAAGTCCTACCGTGTCGAGGCTACGATCAGCGCGGCGGGCCGAAGTGGCGGAACTGGCAGACGCGCCGGACTCAAAATCCGGTTCCCTTCGGGGAGTGTGGGTTCGATTCCCACCTTCGGCATTCAATCCCCTCCGTCCGCGCAAAGTCCCTGGCGGGCGGCTTCGAGTTCAGTCGTCGTCCAGGTGCTTCTGGAGCTCAAGTGCGATTTCCCGCAGCGCCTCCTCGAGTGCCTCGATGCGTTCGACGAGATGTGGGATGACCATCGCGGTCGGGGTCGTCGAGACGAGTGGGTTCCCCCAGATCCGCGGCCGCTCGCTCGGGTGTTGAACCAGTTCGTCCACGCGCTCGATCAGGGTGTGCATCACGCTCTCCAACGGGCCTCCTTTCCCTGTGGCGGCAGTCTTGCGGCCCGGGGCGCCATGCCGCATCCGTGACTCCACTGATTTGCGCCGGTGGCTACCCCTGATCCAGTCCCATACCCGGGGAAGTGTGGGTTCGATTCCCATCTTCGGCACTTGTGGCAGCGTCAAAACCCCAGGCGCGTGGAACGCACAAGCGGAGATGGGGCAACGTATGGGGCAACGTCCACGGCAGAGGATCACGGTGATCGACGAGCGCCGGAGACAACGCGTTCCCCGGATTGGGCCTGACCTGAGTCGCCGCTTTGCCGACGTCTTCAACGAGTGCCACCTCGGTCGCTTGGAGCGGGACACGCCGGGCGCGAGCTCGAACGGCTCCGCGCCTCCGCGACTCATCTTCGCGAACGGGCGCGCGACCTTTGCGCTGCGACACTTGACGAGCCGATCCGCGAGCGCGAGCAGCTACGGGACGAGCGGCGCAAGCGCATCAAGGCGATCGAAGCCCGGCTCGACCTGGAGCGGGCTGCCCTGCACGGCGACGAGATCGCGATCGCCGACGGGCGGGAGGAGCGCGAGGAGGCGTTGGCCGAGTACCTGTTGCCGTCGGCTCGGCTCGACCGGCAGCGGAGCGCGCAGAGCGCGCGGCAGGTTGCGTCGGCAGCTACGCCGAAGCCAAAACCTGCATGGGCTTGGACACCGTTTGAGGCGACGCAGATTTTGATCTGGAACATCCCGCAGTGGAACACGTCTGCAACGGACTGCCAGGGCAGCAGACCTGGCGGCGGCTGCGACTACGTCGAGCAGGCGTCCTGCGCCCCGATCGGATCGCCCGCCTGGTCCGGCCACTACGCCGCGTTCAAGTGCTCTGTCGTCTATCGCCACTGGAATATGTCCGGCCTCTCCGACGGCCCGCCCCAGTCGGCGACGCTCTACCTGGCGAACAGCCGCGTCGGCCTCGGCAGCGGCTGCGTCAGCACGGAGTCGCTCCCGAAAAGCTGCCCAGGTCGCGCATTTCCGCCAAGGCCGAACGCCGTGAGGCTGCTGCTCTTCCGGCTGGGCCATTTGCCTGCCTACTACAGGTGCGCGGACAAGCCGAACCGAAACGGCGTCTATCAGAGCGTCTACGCGTTCAGGGCGACTCAGACAGTGATCGCGACAATCGTCCTCACGCAGACGTCCCGTTGCGCTTCGACCGTGTTCGGGACCGCGTCGACCGAACGCATACGCCCCCCGGTGATCCACTGAACTGACTCCCAGGCTTTCCGACGGGGCAACAACCGGGCAACTAAACCCGCCGAGAGGAGCCGGGATCAGGTTGTATGGGTCGGTGGCGATTCGACCGATTCAACCGGGATCGCTAGACCAGGCGAGATGACGCGAGACCGTTCGGGGCGACTCAAAATCCGGTTCCCTTCGGGGAGTGTGGGTTCGATTCCCACCTTCGGCACTAGATGTTGAGCCAAACGAACATGGCTCGGCCAGTCCCGCAAGGAGCCCAGGGCAACGCAGGGCGAGCCCAGGGCAACGTAGGGCGCGACGCGACTTCCGTTCCCGTTCCGGAACCTACCTGCCCGCCCGGAATTAATGACGGGTCAGCGGCACCGGGTAAGCACCGCGTACGTGCCGCTCCTCGCGATGCGGCAAAAGTGATCGGCAACGACTTCGGAGGGTGCTATGGACCCGAACTTCGCGGAGTCGTTGGGTTCACTCCAGTTGTCGTAACGGGTAGTGAGGAGAAGTATGCTGGTTTTCTCCAGGTCGGTCGCAAGGCTCGAACCGGTTCTGTTCGCTGTACCGGGATTGACCTCCAGGTAGAAGGACGAAGGCCTGAGCTTCGGCAGCAGGTAGTAGACGAATGAGTCGTTGTAGTTCGTTCGCCGCAGGTCGCTGGGGCCGACAAAGAGGGAGCTCCCTGGCTTGGTAGCTCGCTCGATGACCGGCAGCAGGCGATTCAGGTCGCGGGCCATCGACGGCGAGCCCACGCGAAACCCACGCCCGGCCGTCGTTCGAACCTCAAAGCTCCGTTCCCGACCGCTGACGATCCGAGCATCCTCTCGTAGCCCGGATAATGCGACATGCACGAACGCCAATGCACTGAACAGTGCAACAAGGCCGATCACGACTCCCTTTACTGATCCCATTCTTCCCGCGCCACGCTCCTGGAGGAGGGGAAGGGCGAGGATCGGAAAGAGGGAGATCGCCACGGCCGCGACCGGCACGATGTGAGCGATATCCGCTCGGTTCACGATCACGGGATAGCAGGTCACCAGAACGAGGCCGATCGAAAGATCTATCCGCGCGCGCATGTCGCTTTCTTCCTGGCGCATGCGCATCACGCCGATGACAACAAACAGAATCATTGCCGCCGTAGTGGCGACCAAAAGCTGGCCCTCGATTGATAAAATCGACGGAATCGGCAGTCGACGGCCGGACCTCGAAGCCAAAAGATCGCGGAGGATAAGGTGAAGACGGTCCGTTCCGACGACGCCGAGGTAGAACAGGAGCGGAACTACGGCCAACAAAAGCCCGCCGGCGTAGCGCATCGCTCTCCGCCGATCCCAGATGAACGGCATAACCGGCAAAATGACCACCGGCAAGAAGTCCGGTCTGAAGAGTAACGCCGTTCCCGAAACGAAACCGGCGATCGCAAAAAGGGCGGCGCGTCGTCTCGACGTGAGTCTGAGCGCCGAACCCGCGATCGCCACGGCCAAGCCGGCGAGCACTGCGCCAAGTCCCAAGACCAACGAGTACGCGGCGAGGCCGAGCGGATACATGATCATTCCTGCAGCGATCGCTAGGGCAATGCCGAGCCGACGACCCCAAAGCATGGCAATCATGAAGATCGAGCCGGCGATCGCGATCCGTCCGAGTAGTCCCACCAACCGCTCCACCCAGAGATGATTGCCGAGGACCTCGAACCCAGCCGCCGTGAGATAAGGGCCCGCCGGACCGTAGAACGTCTCGAAATCTCGGCCGGGGACCGCTCCCTGGAGAATGAGCGCCGGATAGGAAACGAGAATTCCCTCGTCCATGGGTGCACCGGACGAGACGAAGGCCGGCGCGAAGAAGAGAGCGACCACGGCGGCTACGATCGCAGTGCTACCGAAGGTTCGGCGACCGAACTGAATCTGTTGCGTCAATGTGACCGCGTGACTACGCGTAGGCCGTAACTCGGACGCGGGGCCGAATCGTCGGCCACTCGTCGAAGTTTCGAGGAGCTCACCGGCTACCTAGCTCCGTTGCACCAATGGAAATGAGCCGTGCAGCCTGGGCGGGTGGAGGGCCTTCGAGTCCGCGATGCAATGCGCGCCGGTCCTAGCGCACTCGTCCGAGCGCTTGACGTTGTGGGCCGAAGCATCACCGGCAACGAAGACCTGGACCACAGAGCCCGGAAACCATTTCAAACCGATGTTGCGCCCCGCAGCATTTCGCGTTCCTGTGTAAGTGGGACTCGAAGGTACTACAGGTAACTGCATCTGATCAATCCCTGGGATCATCGGGCGTGGCAAACAGCCAGCTCCGCACGTGCCACGTGCCACGAATGAGGGAGTTTGGGCCGATGTGCAGTGAAGACAATCGAGACGCGGGCCTGAGTGTCATGCCCAAGCCTGGAGCAAACGCTGGCGGCGGTCGAGCTCACCGCGTTGTGCAGATAGTGACGATCTGGGTGACCGGGCGGCAGTCGGCGCGGAACGGCGCGGTCTCCTCGAGCGGGGTGCCGACGTCGTGAATCTGCAGGAAGCCGTCCGAGAGCAGCACGAGCGACGCTCGTCCTGTCCTGACCGCGCGGGCGAGGTCGTCGAGCTCACGCGCATAGCGCGAATTGGTGGCGTGCGTGTGGCTGTCGACCGGCCGCGGGATCTCGCGTGGAGATCGCCCGGTGAAGTAGGCGATCGCAGCCGGCCAGTTCGAGTACAGCTGCCCGGGCGGGAGCTCCGCGGGCCTAATACGGGCCGCACTCCAGATGCGCCCGGAGTAGTCGACTCCGTAACGGTCGGCGGAGCGAGCCTCCTGCAGCATCGCCACTCCGAACACACAGCAGAGCACGGCCGCCACGATCGGCAGCGACCTCGCCAGCCACGCAAACGCGACGACCAGCGGCGGGACGAGCGGCACGAGCAGTCGCTCGTCGATCGGGGTTCCCGCATCGAAGAGCGAGATGGTCAGCGCGAGAAACGCGATGTACAGGCCGGCGTAGATCAAGCCGAGCCGGACGAGCGGCGGAGGAGCTCGACGGTCGGCGCGGACGAGCGCGTACGACAACGAAGCCGCCGCCACGACCTGCGCGATCGCGCCTGCATGGACGAACGGCAGGTGGAGCGACGGCAACCGACCCGGCGTGATCAGCAGGCGAACAAGCTCGTGCCCACCGGCATCGACCACCGACCAGGAAGGAGGGTGCCACCGTGGGACCCGGCCGGTCGTCTGCCCCGCTGCAAGCTGGTTTCGGACGATCCAGCCGAGATACAGCGACAGACTCACCGCAAGAAATTTGAGCCGGTCTCGGCCCCGCAGCACGACGGCGCCGGCGACGATCAGCGGCAGGCCGGCGTACCGGGCCAACGTCGCGGCCCCCGCGACGAGACCCGCCGGCACAGGTCGCCGCGCGGCGACCAGCGCCAGCCCGCCGGTCGCGAGCAGCAGGTAGAGCGGCTCCGCAAGCAGATTCAGGTGTGCCGCAAAGACCGCGGGCGAAAGCGCATAGAGCACGCCGGCCGTCAGCCCCGCGCGGGCGCCGACCGACCTCCACGTCACAGCGCCGACGAGGAGGGAGCCGGCGCAGAGCAGGATCGCGTTCAGGATCCTCGCACCCGAGTAGCCCGCGCCGACGGCCTTCAGGACGAGGGGGTAGACCGGCCCCCACCAGTAGAGCGCTTGGCCTCCGAGGTCGCGGGGCTGGGGCAGCGGGATGGCCGAGAGGCGGTGGCTCGCCTGCACGTAGACGACCGAGTCGTACGAGACGCCGAGCCCCCAAGTCTGCGTCGCGACGAACAGGACAACTGCGGAGCCTGCAGCGGTCGCAGCCAGCGCAATCGCGAGAGCAGGCGACCTGGGCACGCCGAAGAACCTACTAGTGACCGCACGTAGGCTTCCCGCGTGGAACCGAAGCCGAAAGGCTGGTCGGCCGAATATGGGGCCTGGTTCAGTGAAGCCTCGGTTGCCGAACGCTACGATCTGCGCCCGCCCTATCCCGCCGAGGTCTTCGCCATCCTCACGTCGCTACTCGGCGACGCACCGCGCTCGGTCCTGGACGCGGGCTGCGGGACCGGCGATCTCGCGCGACCGCTGGCCTCGCGCGTCGAGCGGGTCGACGCGGTCGACCAGTCGGACGCGATGCTCGCGCGGGCACGCGCGCTGCCCGGCGGCAACGCGGCCAACCTCAACTGGATCGAGAGCCCGATCGAGACCGCAGAGCTGAGCCCGCCGTACGGACTCGTTACAGCCGGCGAGAGCATCCACTGGTTCGACTGGGAGCGTGCCCTGCCTCGGTTCGCGAGCGCTCTCGCTCCCGGCGGCGCCCTCGCGCTCGTCTACCGCGACTGGATTCGCGCTCCGAAGCTGGCCGAGCGGCTCACAGCGGTCTACAGCGCATACGCGGCGAAGACGGACTTCACGCGGCGCGACGTCGTCGAGGAGCTCGCGCGCCGCGGGCTGTTCGAGCAGCGCGGGACCCGGACGACGGCTCCCGAGCCGTGGCGGCCGACGCTCGATGAGCTGATCGGCTGTCACCACTCGCAGAGTGGGTTCGTGATCGAGAAGATGAGCGATCCGGACGGCTTCGACCGCGAGTTGGCGGCCGCGTTCGACGAACTGGCAACGGTGCACGACGGACGCTACGAGCTCGACGTCGTCGCCACCGTCACCTGGGGTACACCCGGGTAATCTCGGAAGATGAAGCGAATCAACATCGGCAACCCAACGTTCGACTACGACGCCGACGACCCGGACGGCTTTCGCGCAGGGTCACGGCGCGTCGGCCCGTCGCTCGCAGCGACCCAACTCGGCACGACCGTCTACGAGGTCCCGCCCGGTCAGGCGATCTGCCCGTACCACTACGAGTACGGAGAAGAGGAATGGCTGCTCGTCCTGCAGGGCAGCCCGACACTGCGGCATCCGGAGGGCAGCGACGTCCTCGAGCAATGGGATCTCGTGTGCTTCCCGACCGGCCCGGACGGCGCACACCTGGTACGCAACGACACCACAGAGCCGGTCCGCGTCCTCATGTACTCGACGATCAAGGTGCCGGCCGCGACGGTCTACCCGGACAGCGACAAGATCGGAATCTGGCCCGGAAACAAAGCCGACAACCTGATCGTCGAACGGTCGAGCGGCGTCAGCTACTACACCGGCGAAGCGGGTTAGGAGAACTGCCGGCCCGACCGCGCTCGTGAGCGGCCGGGCCGGAGCAGCGACCACCGACGCCGATCTTGACGACGGCGGCCGGTGCGCATGGCCGGTGAACGTAGACTCAGATCAAGGTGCGGATCGGGGTACTCACCGGCGGCGGCGACTGCCCAGGGCTGAACGCGGTGATCCGCGCCGTCGCCAGGCGATCGTGGGCGCGCGGCCACGAGATCGTCGGTGTGCGCGAAGGGTGGCGCGGCATGGTCGAGCAGCTGTTCGAGCCGCTCGGGCCGCGCGAGGTCTCCGGGATCCTGCCGCGCGGCGGAACGATCATCGGCACATCACGCACCAACCCGTTCAAGGTCGACGGTGGGGTCGAAGGGATCAAGCGGTCATTCAGCGAGCTCGACGCGCTCGTCGCAATCGGCGGCGAGGACACGCTCGGCGTCGCCTCGAGGCTCCACGACGATCTCGGCGCGCCCGTGGTGGGTGTTCCGAAGACGATCGACAACGACCTGTCGGGCACGGACTACACCTTCGGCTTCGACACCGCAGTCGCGATCTGCACCGAGGCGATCGACCGGCTCCACACGACGGCCGAGTCGCACAACCGGGTGATGGTGGTCGAGGTGATGGGCCGGCACTCGGGCTGGATCGCGGTGCACAGCGGGATCGCCGGGGGTGCCGACGTGATCCTGATCCCGGAACGGCCCGTCGATCTCGACGAGGTGACTCGGGAGCTGCAGCGCCGGCACTCGAGCGGCAAGAACTTCTCGATCGTCGTCGTCAGCGAGGGTTGCGAGCTCCCCGGCGCGGAGGACAAGGGCGAGGTCGACCAGTTCGGCCACAAGCTGCTCGCCAAACGGGGTGTCGGCGACCGCCTCGGCGAGGAGATCGAGGGCCGCACAGGGTTCGAGACCCGGGTCACGGTGCTCGGCCACGTGCAGCGCGGCGGCTCGCCGACGGCCTACGACCGGATCCTCGCGACACGCTTCGGGCTCAAGGCCGCAGACCTGGTCGAAGCACGCAACTTCGGCCAGATGGCGTCGCTGCGCGGCAGCGACGTTGTCTCGGTGTCGCTCCGCGAGGCGACCGCCGAGCTGAAGACAGTCACAACGACTGGTACGACGTCGCCCGTGCGTTCTTCGGCTGAGTCGAGCTACACCTCGGCCAGCGGGAAGCTGCGGTGCCGGCGCGGCGGCACGACGAAGTTCTGGCGGTGCGTGGTCGAGAGCACCGAGTTGAAGCCCTGCTCGCGGGCCCGCGGGCTGAACGGATCTTCCCGCCCGGCAGCACCCCATCCATCGCGCGCCGGTTGCGGCGGAAATCGTCCCCGGTCGGGTTGAAGACGACGAAGTGGACACCCGCGGCCGGAAGCGCGCCGATCTCGTCGGCCCGCTCCGACCACGAGAACGGGTTGTCGAGCGTGTTGAAGTCGGCACGGATCGGCACCGCCGTCCCTTTCGCGTAGACGGCTCCATCCTCGGCGATGTGATCGGACTGCAGGCGTGAGGTGGTCTGAATCGGCGCACTGTGACCAATGCGTCCCGCGCTCTTGAAGTCGCTATGCACGTCGGCTTCGGTCGAGACATCCTGTGGATCCTGTCGCACCGTCTGCGTCCCCTGGCGAACGTCGAGATTGGGCCGGAACGCGGTCGCGACGCGCTCGTCGAAGTCGAAGTTGAGGTACCACGACTCGAGGTCCTCGTGAATGTGCGAGAGGTGCATGTGTGTCCCGTGGCGGAAGTAGTCGCTGCCGCGTAGGTCGACATAGCCGAGGGTCTCGAAGTTCGCGATCGAGCCCGGCCCCATACCGGCCTTCTGCGTCGAAGTGAAGCCGAGGAACAGCTCTGAGGTGTCCGGGATCAGGTCGGCGCCGGGGATCTGCGCGGCCTGGGCGATTGCTTCGGCAGCGACCGGGCGCCATCGAACCCGCCACCCGCGAAGCCGCGCCTGATCGACGCCAGCCTGAAGAGCTTGGTCGCGCGGATCCGCTGTTCGCGCGTCGTCGATGTGCTGCTGGTCGTCGGAGCGCAGCAGGATCGCGAGATGGTTCTGCTCGAGCCTCGTATCCGAGGGGTCGCTCGGGAAGCGCTCGCCGTCGAGCAGCACCGACTTGTCGGCGCGGCGGTCGTGCGGCAGCAGCCGCTTCGCCGCGGCCGGAACATACTGCTCGAAGTACGGCCTCCCCCACGCCACGGTGATGCCGAGGCCCGCAGGCGACGGAGCGTAGTCCGCCTCGAGGCCGGCGAGAGCGCTCTCGAGCGAACGCTGCGCGTCACGCAGGTCTCCCCGCCCGACCATCAGACGAGCGGTCAGGACGCGGTGGTGCAGGGGCGGTACGAGCACCGCGATCTTCGTCCGAGCGCACGACCCGGATTCCCTCGAGCAGGTGCTGCTCGGGCAGGCGAGTGGCGACGACGGCTGCGCTTCGGGGTCGCGCCGGCAAGCTGGTCGACGAGCTCGTAGATCCCGGCCGCGCCGACTGCGCCGGCAGCGCCGCCGACGACCAGCTGCCGCCGAGTGAGCTTCATCAGACCGCTGGCTTGATCAGCACGAGCGACGCGAGCTCCTGCTTCAGGTACCGCACGACGTGATCGAACGTGAGCGGAGGCGCAACGTGCTCGGACAGCGTGTAGAGCGTGCCGTCTTGCCCGCCAGAGCAACAACGCGTGCCAGGCGTCGGCATCCTGGTTGACGGTGTAGAGGCGGGTCGTGATTCCGTTGGCGGTGATCGCACGGCCGGGGTCGGCGAAACAGGGCACGTTCCTGCTGTCGCTGCCGCCGGTGCGGCAGGTCGGGATGGTCGTCCGGCCCGGGATAGCCGCGCAGGTTCACGTGCAACTCGCCGCCGGCAGCGCCGCCGCCCGTCTCCTGCCAGACGAAGCTCTCGAGGTAGCTGCGGTCGGCTGAGACGGAGTTGATGTTGTTCCACCGGCCGCCGATCTGGCCCTCGAGCGGGTCGGGCAGCCAGGCCGGGGCAGTACACCGGCGCCTTGATGCGATTCGCGAGCTTCTGCCAGCCGGCCGGTGCGCGCAGGTGGGCTTGGGCTTGACAACGGGCGGCGCGGCGGCAGCCTGCTTCGCCTCGCCAGCACCCGGAGGCGAGGATTGCGCACGTGCCGAACAGGAGCGAAGCGGCGAGAAGCCCTCTCACGCGGGGGATGGTAGCCGCCTACACCTCGAACGGTTGGTGCCCGACGAGGTGGGCGAACGGCCCCGTCGCTGACGAGCACGGCGTCGATCCCTGCCCGCTCGAGCGCGAGCACCTCGTCGCGGGTGGCGACGTCGACCCGGGCGATCGCGAGCTTGCCCGCCGGTACGTCCGGGAGCAGCTCCAGCACCAGATCGAGAGGATCGACGTCATCCTCGTCGTGCCTGGCCGTGAGCAGGAAGATCTCCGGATCGCGCTGTTCGAGCGCAAGTTCGAGCTCGTCCTCGTCGCGAACATCCGCGACCGGCTCGAGCTGAGGGTGCAGATATTCGTCCTCGGGCCGCAGGCAAATCGCGTCGGCATCGACCGGCTCGCCGTCACCGATCCAGAGGAGCGGCAACGACGTCGCGTCGCGGATCCCGTCGATCGGACGGGCGACTGCGAGCGCTTTCGCACCCTGCGCCTCGGCGTCTCGCGCGCCGCCCGCGTCATGGACACAGGCGATGACGGCAATCCCGTCTCCCTCGGAGATGCGCTGACTGAGACGGCGTGAACCGGGCACTGACTCGGACAGCGTAGTCGAGTTACACGTCGTCGAGTTACACGTCGTCGAGTTACACGTCGTCGAGTTACTCGGTGCTGCCGAAAGATGCCGGCGGCGCCGGTGCGAGCCGCTCCAGCCCACCCCAGTCGTCGCGCGGCGGCGCGAACAACTCGATCAGCGCCGCGCCCTCGGGGCCGGAGCGAACGGAGTGCGGAACGTTGCCCGGGATCACCCACGTCGCGCCGGGCTGCAGGTCGCGAGTCTCACCGCCGATCGTGAACGTGACCGAGCCGTGAGTCAGGATCCCGGTCTGCTCGTTCGCGTGGCTGTGCTCGGGGACGTCCATGTCGGGCTCGATCTCGATCGCGACGAGCGAGGCTTCGGCGCCGACGACGGCACGCCCGATCAGCCCATCCCAGATGCGGATGCGTTCGAGGTCGCTGAGCTTGCCGAAGTAGCTCATGTCCCGATCGGGTGCCAGACCGTCTTCAGCTCCATGAACGACGAGATGTCATGGAGCGACTGGCTGTCGGCGTTTCCGTGCACGATGCGCTTGACGTTCTCCGCCGCCGCGACCTCGAGATCGGTCCGGAGGCCGTCGGCCCCGGTCAGGTCGATGGCGTTCACGTCCATGTGGCTTGCGAGCCACGGCGCGAGCTCCGCGCGGTAGCCTGTGAGCAGATTGACGACGCCGCCCGGCACGTCGCTGGTCGCGATCGCCTCGGCCAGCTCGATCGCTGCCAAGGGCTGCGTCTCCGACGCAAGCGCGACGACCGCGTTGCCGCCGGTGAGCGCGGGCGCAATCCGAGAGACGAGCCCGAGGAGCGGCGGCTCGTCGGGCGCAACCACGCCGACGACGCCCGTCGGCTCGGGGATCGTGAAGTTGAAGTACGGACCGGCGACGGGGTTCGACGAGCCGATCACCTGGGCAAGCTTGTCGGCGAAGCCGGCGTACCAGACCCAGCGGTCGATCGAGCGCTCGACCTCGTCCCTGCCGCCACAGAGCTCGGCGAACTCGGGCAGGCGCGCCTCCATCATCTCCGCGATCCGGTACAGCACCTGGCCGCGGTTGTAGGCGGTCGCCGACGACCATTTCGGTAGACCCCCGCGGGCTGCCTGCACGGCGTCGCGCACATCCTTGCGCGAGGCGCGCGCAACGTTCTGACCCTGCGCCTCGTACGTGCGGCCCGACTCGCTGCGGGGGAACGCGCCGCCGATGAACAGCTTGTACGTCTTCTTGACCGGCAAGCGCTTCGAGCTCATGCGAAGTCCAGGTACGGCTCGAGCCCGTGCAGGCCGCCCTCGCGTCCGAAGCCCGACTCCTTGTAGCCGCCGAACGGGCTCGTCGGGTCGAAGCGGTTGAAGGTGTTCGCCCAGACGACGCCGGCGCGCAGGCGTTCAGCCATCCAGAGGATGCGCGAGCCCTTCTCCGTCCAGACGCCGGCACTCAAGCCGTACGGCGTGTTGTTCGCCTTCTCGATCGCCTCGTCCGGCGTCCGGAACGTCAGCACGCTCAGGACCGGCCCGAAGATCTCCTCCTGGGCAATGCGATAGCTCTGCGCGACGTTGGTGAAGACGGTCGGCACGAACCAGTAGCCCTTCTCGGGCAGGCGACACGGCGGCTGGTAGATCTCGGCGCCCTCGGCCTCGCCGGCGGCGACCAGCTCGGTGATCTTGTCCAGCTGCATCCGCGAGTTGATCGCCCCCACATCGGTGTTCTTGTCGAGCGGGTCGCCGACACGGAGGGTTTGCATCCGCAGCTTCAGCTTGTCGATCACCGGCTCGTAGATCGACTCCTGTACGAACAGCCTCGAGCCGGCGCAGCAGACGTGGCCCTGGTTGAAGTAGATGCCGTTGACGATCCCTTCGACCGCCTGGTCGACGGCTGCGTCGTCGAAGACGATGTTGGCGGCTTTGCCACCGAGCTCGAGCGTCACGCGCTTCCCCGTTCCGGCGAGGCGGCGCTGGATCGCCTTGCCGACCTCGGTCGAGCCGGTAAACGCGATCTTGTCGACGTCGCTGTCGACGAGGGCTGCGCCCGCGGCGCCGTCGCCCGTGATGATGTTGACGACGCCCGGCGGCAACTCGGCCTGGCGCAGGACGTCGCAGAAGAGGAGCGCGGTCAGCGGCGTCGTCTCGGCCGGCTTGAGCACGACCGTGTTGCCCGCCGCGAGCGCCGGCGCGATCTTCCACGCGAGCATCAGCAGCGGGAAGTTCCACGGGATGATCTGACCGCAGACGCCGAGCGGCTTCGGCGAGCGGTTCGGAAACGCGTACTCGAGCTTGTCGGCCCAGCCGGCGTAGTAGAAGAAGTGCGCAGCCGCGAGCGGCAGGTCGACGTCGCGTGACTCCTTGATCGGCTTGCCACCGTTCAGGCTCTCGAGCACCGCGAACTCGCGCGAGCGCTCGGCGAGGATCCGCGCGATCCGGAACAGGTACTTCGAGCGCTGCGAGCCGGGCAGGCGCGACCAGCTGGCGAACGCCTCGCGCGCTGCGGCGACCGCCCCATGGACGTCGGCTTCGCTCGCCTGCCCCACTTCGGCGAGCGGCTCCTCGTCTCGGGGCGAGATCGTCGTGAAGTGCTCCTTCGCCTCGAGCCACTCGCCGCCGACGAAGAAGCCGTAGCGATCCTCGAGCTTCAGGAGCTCGGTCGACTCGGGCGCGGGCGCGTAGGTCCAGTCGGTAGGTACCGGCGAGCGATCCTGGCGCTTCTCGACGTCAGTCATTCGTGAAGTAATCCTTCGACTGGTAGACGCCGGTCTTCTCCTTGCGCAGCTGCATGAGGATGTCGTTGACGAGACTCGAGGCGCCGATCCGGTAGAGGTCGGGCGTCAGCCAGTCAGGGCCGAGCGTCTCGTGCACCTGAACGAGGTACTGGATCGCGTTCTTCGCCGTGCGGATGCCACCGGCGGGCTTCATGCCCGACCTTGCGGCCCGTCTCGGCGTGCACGTCGCGGATCGCCTCGAGCATCACGAGCTGCACCGGCAGCGTGGCCGCACCCGGGAGCTTGCCGGTCGACGTCTTGATGAAATCGGCGTCGGCGGCCATCGCGAGCAGTGAGGCGCGGCGCACGTTGTCGTAGGTACCGAGCTCGGCGACCTCGAGGATCACCTTCAGGTGTGCGTCGCCGCACGCCTCCTTGACCCTGACGATCTCGTCGAAGACCTTCGCGTAGCGGCCGGAGAGAAACGCGCCGCGGTCGATCACCATGTCGATCTCATCGGCGCCGAGCGCGACGGCCTCTTCGACATCGCGCACCTTGACGTCGAGCGGGCTCTGGCCAGACGGGAACGCCGTCGCGACGCTCGCCACCTTCACGCCCGAGCCTTCAAGCCGCTCCACCGCCGTCGCGACGAGGTTCGGATAGACGCAGACGGCGGCGACCGAGGGGATGCTCGCGTCGCTCGGGTCGGGCCGGACGGCCTTCGAGCAGAGGGCGGCGACCTTGCCGGGCGTGTCCTGTCCTTCGAGCGTCGTCAGGTCGCAGCAGCGGAGAGCAAGCTCGAGCGCCCAGATTTTCGCGTCCTTCTTGATGCTGCGCTTGGCGAGCTCAGCGGCACGGACCTCGACAGCGACTTGGTCGATCGAGCCGATGCGCGGCAACCGCTGCTTGAGCGGCAACTCGAATCCGCGCGGAAGAGCGGGCGCCTGAGCCACCCGGCGAGTGTAGCTCCGAGACCTCGCCCGGCCCTTCCGGACGGGGGCGGCCCCAAACCGGCCATGTCCGGACGCCACACGTCCCGTCGCCAAACCAAGGTGACAAAACTGTGACGTTTTCTCCACAGGCGGCCGAAGGTCGCAGTCAGCAGGCCAGAATCGGGCGGCGAGCCGGAACGGTCTTCGCCAAACCAAGCGGTCAGAAGTGTGACGTTTCTTCCACAGGGTCGGACCTGCAGGGCTCTCGCTTACAGGCCGAGCCGCTCGAGCATGGTCTGGTTACGCCTCCATTTGGGGGCTGCTTTCACCTGGAGCTGCAGATAGATGCGCTGCCCGAGCAGCTCCTCGATGTGCGGGCGGGCTGTGCGGCCGATCTCGCGCACCATCGTGCCGCCCTTGCCGATCAGGATCTGCTTCTGGCTCTCCGTCTCGGTGTACAGCCGCACGTGGACGTGCCCGCCCTCGATCTCGACCACCTCGGCGGTGATCGCGTGCGGCACCTCCTCCTTCGTGACGCGCAGTGCCTGCTCACGGACGAGCTCCGCGATACGCGTCTCGGTCGACATGTCGGTCGTCATCTCCGTCGGGAACATCTGTGGGCCGTCCTGCAGCAGCGAGATCAGATCGCCGCGCAGCTCCTCGATGCCGTCGCCGGTGACCGCGCTCACCGGATGCAGCGCGTGGAAGTCGCCGAGTGTCGCCGCCTCTTTCATCTGCGACGCGATGTGGCCGTTTCGCAGCCGATCGACCTTGTTGACGACGATCACGACCGGAACGCCGAGCGAGAAGACCTTGCGGGCGACGAACCGGTCGCCCGCACCGATCCGGTCGCGCGCGCTGACGACCAGCAGAACCGCGTCGACGTCCTCGCTCGAGATCGCCTCGTCGACGGTCTCCTGCATCCGCTCGGTCAGCGGATCGATCGGACGCTGCCACCCGGGAAGGTCGACGAGCACGAGCTGCGCTTCGGGGGTCGTGTAAACCCCGCGGATCCGCTGCCTCGTCGTGTGCGGCTTGTCGGACACGATCGCCACCTTCGAGCCGGTCAATGCGTTGACGAGCGTCGACTTGCCGACGTTCGGCCGTCCGGCGACGGCGACGAAGCCGGACTTCACTCCGGCAGCTCCCAGGTGTCCGGAAGCAGCTCGGCGGCCGCAGCCAGCCCGACCGAGCCGTCCTCGCGCCGATACGCAACGTCAGGGATGCGCCACTCGTGCAGCCACTGCCGGCAACCACCGCACGGCGACGCGGTGATCCCGATCGCCACGAGGTCGCCGGGCCGATACCCGGCGGTCGCGGCAGCGCCGATCGCGGTCTTCTCCGCACAGATCCCGAGCGGGTAGGCCGCGTTCTCGACGTTGACGCCCGTGAACTCACGGCCGTCGGTCGTCCGCACGACCGCCCCGACCAGATACTTCGAGTACGGCGCATACGCATTCGCCGCGGCAGCCTCGGCTTTGTCGACGAGATCACTCACGAGAAGACCTGAAAGATGACGAGGGTCGCGAGCGAGCCGACCAGCGCCCCGTAGGTGACTTCGATCGCCGAGTGCACGCCAGACTCGACGCGGGTCTGTGCAACGAGCAGGGCCATGATCAACGCGATCGACGAGATCAGGAAGCGATGGTCGGCGCCCGCCACGTACGTCGCCGCCATCCAGCCCGCGAATGCCAGCGCTGCATGTCCGGAGGGCACACCGCCGCGCAGCGGGGTACCCCGGCCCGTGTAGGCCTTCGTCGCGATCACGACGATCACGGTCAGCACCAGCGCCACGAGCGTCAGCTCAGCGGGAGCCTGGCGCAGACGGTCGAGGAGGTGTGCCGAGCGGTCTGCGACCTTGCCGGCGAAGACGAGGTAGCCGACGGCGATCGCGTTGGTCGTCGCGATCAGAACAGCACCGGCAGCGACGTCCTTGGCCAGCTTCGCCATCGGGTCGAACGACGTCGTCGCAATGTCGATCGCCGCCTCGACCGCGCTGTTCAGCATCTCGGCGATCAGCACGAACGTGATCGAGATCAGCAGCGCGATCAGCTCGAGCTTCGTCACGTTCACGACGAGCGCGAAGATGAGGACGAAGACTGCGATCGCGAAATGGATCCGCATGTTCCGCTGGGTGCGGAGCACGTGGATGATCCCCTCGAAGGCGTAGTTGAACGACTCGAAGACGCCGGAGGAGCGCTGCGCGGTCATGCGAGCAGCACCGCCTCGCGCGCTTCCATCTCGTCGCCGTGGTCATAACCAAGTAGGTGCAGCAACCCGTGGGTCAGCGGCCAGCGCCACTCGTCCCGCACCACCTGTGCGCACAGAACGACGTCGCCGAGCGCGCGCGGGACACCCGCCGGCACCTCGTCGCGACCGTCGATGGGGAACGAGAGGACATCTGTCACCTCGTCGCTGGAGAGGTGCTCGCGCTTCAGCGAGCGCATCTCGTCCTCCGCCACGAACGCGATCCCGAGCTCGCCGTCGTCCACGCCCTCGGCGCGAAGGACGCGTCCCGCGAGCTCGACCGCGGCCGGCTCGTCGACCTCCACCCCGCTTCGATTCTCGACCTCGACCGAGATCATCGCGTGCGCTCTTCGGTGTGCTCCTTGTACGCCTCGACGATTCGCTGGACGAGCTTGTGCCGGACGACATCGCGGTGCCCGAACTCGACGTAGCTGATGCCGTCGATCCCGACGAGCACGTCGCGGACGTGCACGAGCCCCGAGCGCTGCTCACGCGGCAGGTCGATCTGCGTCACGTCTCCCGTGACGACCACTTTCGAGCCGAAGCCGAGGCGCGTGAGGAACATCTGCATCTGCTCCGGCGAGGTGTTCTGCGCCTCATCGAGGATGATGAAGCTGTCGTTCAGTGTGCGCCCGCGCATGAAAGCCAGCGGCGCCACCTCGATCGTGCCGCGGTCGATCAGGCTCAGCGCCTTGTCGGGATCGAGCATGTCGTAGAGCGCGTCGAACAGCGGCCGCAGGTACGGATCGACCTTCGCCATCAGGTCGCCGGGTAGGAAGCCGAGGCGCTCACCGGCCTCGACTGCCGGGCGTGTGAGGATGATCCGCGAGACCTCGCGCTCGTGCAGCGCTGCGACGGCCATCGCCATCGCGAGATACGTCTTGCCCGTCCCTGCCGGCCCGATTCCGAAGGTGACCGTCGAGCGTCTTATCTGGTCGACGTACTCCTTCTGCGTCACCGTCTTCGGCGCGATCTTCTTGCCCCGATGGCGCCAGACGACCGCGTCGAAGACGTCGCGCACGTCCTGGCCCGCCTCGAGCGTGCCGAGAACGGCATCCACGGTGTGCGAACCGACCTGGTGCCCGCCTTCGACCAGCTCGACGAGTTCGTCGATCACGGCTCGGGCGTTCTCGACGTGCTCCTCGTCGCCTTCGAGGGTCAGCTGGTTGCCCCGAAGGCGCACCGTGCAGGTGAGCCGTTCGCGGAGTGCATCGAGGACGCCGTCGGAGATCCCGGCCAGCTCGGCCGCGACGGCATTCGAGACGTCGAGCGTCTGCTGCATCCGCTCAGTGTAGGCCGTGCCTAACCTGGCTCGGACTGGGCGAAGGCGGCGACGGCGGCCACGATCCGCGTCAGATCCTGGGCTCTCGCGAGCCCGTGGTCGGCCCCGTCGAGCTCCAGTACGTCGTCGGAGAGCTCCCGCGCCAGGGTGCCGTCCCAGCTTCCGTCCGCAGTGCCGCCGACGAGCAGCGCCGGAGCCGTGCGCCGGCGCAGCATCGACACGATGTCGTCGTCTCGGAGGAGCGGGGTCAGCCAGACCGCGGGCCAGCCCCGGTCGGCGGTGGCTCCTGCTGCCCGTGTCGAGAGCGACTTGCCGATCACGAGGAAGCGCTTCGCGTCACCGGCATACGCGACCGCAGCGTCGAGCCTGGCCGTGACCCACCGCAGCGGGTCCTGTGAACGGTCGAGGAACTGGTCCCAGACGAGGATCGCTCGCCAGCCGCAGCTCAGCACGCCTTCGATCGCAAACGCATTCGCCGGCATGCCGGCGAGCATCGCCCCAGGCAGGACGATCGCCGTCCGCTCGGGGTCACCGGCGTATTCGTAGCCTCCACAGATGCCGAGATCGACAGGCTCGATCACGCGAGCTTTTCGCGAACGAGCTGGCTGACGGCCGAGCCGTCCGCCCGTCCCGCGATCTGCGGCATCACGTCAGCCATCACACGGCCCATGTCGCGCATGCTCGTCGCCTTGTTCTCGGCGATCGCGTCGTCGACGATCTGGTCGAGCTGCTCCTCTGAGAGCGGCTCGGGCATGAACTCCTCGAGCACGGCGAGCTCACCTTCCTCTTTCGCGGCTTGCTCCTCCCGGCCCGCGCCCCGGAAGGCGTCTGCGGCCTCGTGCCGCTTCTTGCGTTCGCGTTGCAGCACCTGCAGCTCCTCCTCGTTGGAGAGCGGGCGCTGCAGGTCCTTCTCGGCCGACTTGAGGCTCGACAGGATCAGCCGCAACGCATCGCGGCGCGCGTTGTCACGCGCGAGCATCGCGTCCCGGACTTCCTGCTCCAACGTGCCGATCAAGCTCACTCTGCCTCCGCGATCGCGATCGTTGCCGGCACCTCGGCGGGCGTCTCTGTCCCGCCGCCGAGGATGTGCCAGTGCAGATGAAACACCGTCTGGCCGGCGCTTGCACCGACATTGACGAGCACACGGTAGTCGGTGAGCCCGACGATCGCCGCTGTCTCGGCCACGAACTCGAGCATCCGCTTCGCCTCGCCGGCGCCGAACTCGCCGACGTCGCGGAACGTGTCGACGTGGCGCTCCGGCAGAACGAGCACGTGGACGGGCGCCTGCGGGTTGATGTCGTTGATCGCGACGAACCCCTTCGCACGGTGGACGTAGGTCCCGTCTCGGGCGATGCTGCAGAACAGGCACCCTTCACGCGGCTTCGGCATGGATCCCTTCCTCGCTGACCCGCGCGCCGCGCACGGCAACGAGCCCGCCGACCGGCGCGTCGACGAGCCAGGGTGAATAGTCGTCACCGTAGCCTCGCCCGGGCCGATCGACGAGCACCCGGTCGACGACCCCGAGCTTCGTCTCCCAGCGCAGCCGGCAGAGCTCGTGTGAGAGCGCTCGCAGACGTGCGCCGCGATCCTTCTTGACGGCAGCCGGAACCCGATCATCCCCGGCCGTGACGGTCCCGGGTCGTGGCGAGTAGGGGAACACGTGAACCTTTGTCAGCCCGGCGCGCTCGACGGTGCTGAGCGTCTGCTCGAACGCGGTCTCGTCCTCGGCCGGGAACCCGACGATCACGTCGCTCGTCAGGTTGAACTCGCCGGCGAGCGAAGCGAGCCGTCGCAAGTACGTCGCCGTCGTGTACCTGCGGCCCATCGCACGAAGGACACCATCGTCGCCCGACTGCAGCGGGACGTGCAGGTGACGGCCGACCGTCGGCGTCTCGCGAAGCGCGGCGATCAGCTCCGCATCGACGTGGTTGATCTCGATCGAACTCAGCCGGAGGCGCTCGAGGCCCGGCGTCGCGCCTGCCTCGCGGACGAGCCGCGGCAGGTCGTAGCCGGCGGCGCGATCGCGAAAGCAGCCGAGATTGATGCCCGTGAGCACGACCTCGCGATGCCCCTGGCGCACACGGCGCGCGATCTCGGCGAGCACGGCCGCGGCGCTTCGGCTGCGCGATGCGCCGCGAACGAACGGGATGACGCAGAAGTTGCACGAGAACGAACAGCCGTCCTGAATCTTCACGAACGCGCGAACGCGCTCGAGGCGAGCGTCGGCCTGGACACAGCCGATCGCACCGACATCGCCGGCGACGAACGCCGCGGTCTCCTCGCTGCGCCTGGCAACCACGACGACGTTCGCGGGCAGGCCGGCGAAGCTCGCGTGGTCGAGGTTGGCGCCGCATCCCGTCACGTAGACGCGCTCGTGCGAGCGCGCCGCGCGAGCTGCCGCCTTGCGGGATTTCGCGAGAGCCTCGTTCGTGACGCAGCATGTGCTGATCACGGCCACATCTGCGCCTGCACCGCTCTCGTCGTGCCCGTCGCGAAGTAGTGCCTCACGCACCTCTTGCGCGTCGGCATGGGACACCTTGCAGCCCAGGAAGTCGACGCGGAACGTCGCCATTGATCGGATGCTAGATCGTTCGCCGGTACAGGTCGGCGGCCCAGCCGTCGTACGTGCGGCGGGTCTCGTGCGCGTAGCCCGCGAGAACGGGCTGCTCGGAGAGGAAGTAGCCGGACGTCAGCAACACCTCAGCGTCGACGCGCCCGACCAGTCCCTGGACGGAGTCGATCGAGATGTTCGCCACGGCCGACCGAACGGCGGGGAGCGGCTCGTCGCCCTTGACGAGCCACACGTCGAGCTCAGCGCCGTTTCGCGCCGCATTTTCGAGCGTGGCGGCGATCGACGGCTCCTCGATGTCGACGCAGAGCACGGGTGCATGGCCGAGCAGCGCCGCGGCGACCGCGAGCACGCCGGAGCCGCAGCCGACGTCGAGCAGTGAACCGGGCTCGAGCTCCTGCAGCAGCTCGAGGCAGAGCTGCGTCGTCGGATGGGCGCCCGTCCCGAACGCGCGGCCCGGATCCACGACCACCGCGAGCGCGTCAGCGGGCACGACCTCCCACGGCGGGCCGACCCACAGGCCCCCGACGCGAACCGGCCGGTGGAAGTTGCGCCAGCGGTCCTCCCAGCCGTCCTCGACGTCGGCGGCGTCCCCCATGCCGAAGACGTGCCACATGCGCTCCTCGCCGGCGGCATCGGTGTACGCGGCGAGCTCTACCCCACTGATCCGCTCGACCTCCTCGAAGCCCTCGGGATACAGCTCGATCATGATCGCGCGTCCCTCCTCGGCACGGTCGCTGCCGATCTGTACCGATACGCGGCGGAGACCGGTCAGCGGAACGCGCTTTTCAATTTGTCGAAGAAGCTCTCGTCCTGGCTATACGTATCCGCGTCGCTCGCCGCCTCGAACTCGAGCAGCAGCCTGCGCTGGTCGTCGCTCAGCCGGCGCGGGACGGTCACGTTCACGAGGACGCGCTGGTCGCCGCGACCGAACCCTTGAAGCACCGGCATCCCCTTGCCGCGCAGCACGCGCACATCGCCAGGCTGCGTGCCCGCTGCGACGTCGAGCTCGATCGGGCCTTCGAGTGTCTCGATCGTCAGAGTCGCGCCGAGCGCGGCCTGCACGACGGTCACGTCGAGCTGCAAATAGAGATCGTTGCCTTCGCGCACGAACCGGGGATCGGGTTTGACATGGACGAGCACGTAGACATCGCCCGCGCGCCCGCCGGGCTCGCCCGCGTGGCCCTCGCCGGAAAGCCGGATGCGCTGGCCGTCGTGGATCCCCGCGGGGATGTCGACTTCGCGCTCGCGCCGCTCGACCGTGACACCGCCGCCGTCGCAGGCCCGGCAGGGGTGCTCGACGATCGCGCCGCGTCCCGCGCAGTCCGGGCACCCATGGGTGCGCACGAACTGGCCGAGGACGCTTCGGGTCACCTGCTGCAGCCGCCCGGTCCCGCCGCAGCGGGCGCATGGGACCGGCTGGGTCCCTGGTTCGACACCGTCGCCGCCGCACGTCGCGCACGACACGGTCACGTCGAACGGCACCTGCACCTTGGCCCCGGTCGCCGACTGGGCGAGCTCGATCTCGATCGTCGCTCCGATGTCGGCGCCACGGCGGCGCCTCCCGGCTCCCCCGCCGCCTCCGAAGACGTCGTCGCCGAAAAAGGCCGAAAAGATGTCGCTCAGCCCGCCCATGTCGAAGTTCGTCGGCTGGAAGCCGCCGGAGCGCAGGCCGGCGTGCCCGTAGCGGTCGTAGAGCGCCCGCGTCTCGGAGCTCGACAGCACCTCGTAGGCCTCGGTCACCTCGCGGAATTGCTGCTCGGAGCCTGGTTCGGTCGACACATCGGGATGCAACTGGCGGGCGAGCTTCCGGAACGCCTTCTTGATCGCTGCGTCGTCGGCGTCGCGCGCGATCCCGAGCAGCTCGTAGTAATCGCGGTCGGTGGTCGCCATCACTCATCTCCGTAGACGTCTTCGACGAAGCGCGAAAGCTCGTGTGCGGCCGCGCGCACCGAGTGGAGCGCCTTCTCGTAGTCCATGCGGAGCGGCCCGAGCAGGCTGACGGCGCCGAGCGTCTGGTGCGCGAAGCCGTAGGTCGCCCCGACCAGCGCGAGCTCGCGGAGCGCGGGCTGCTCGAGCTCCTCGCCGACCCGGGCGAACGACTGACGCGGATCGAGTCGCTGGGCGAGCACGTCGAGCAGAGCGGCGCGCTTCTCGAGCGCCTCCATCAGGCTGCGGTACGCACCGATCTCCTCGGTGCGCATCTCGTCGAGCAGCCCGGCGGTGCCGCCGAAGAACAGCTTGCGCTCCTCCTCGGGCGCCTGCTCGAACGCCGTGCGCAGGACGATCAGGAACGCGCGCTCACGGTTGCCGAGCGTCGGCTCGTCGAAGGCGAGCTTCGCCCCGCGCGAGCCGAGCCGCACACCGATGAGGCGCTCGTTCAGGTACTCGGCCGCCCAGTTGACGAGACCCGGGTCGACCGGCTCGACGAACGAATAGCGGAGCTTCGTGACGCCGCCTGCCGAGGTGATCACGACGACCATGACGATGTTCGGCTGCAGCAGCAGCACCTCGACATGGCGGACGGCAGCCGTCTCGCGCGCGGGCGCGGAGACGACCGCAAGCAGCCGGGTGACCTGCGAGAGCATTTCAGTGGTCGTCTGCAGCGCTTCCTCCACCTCGGCGCGCGCGACGGGCAGGTCGAGCGTGAACGTCGCGGGTCGCGGCTCCGGCGTCGAGAGCAGGTGGTCGACGTAGAGGCGGTAGCCGGCCTCGGTCGGGACGCGTCCGGCGGAGGTGTGCGGATGCGTCAGCAGGCCGAGCCGCTCCAGCTCGGCCAGCTCGTAGCGCACCGTCGACGGCGAGACCCCGAGCCCCGCCCGCTCGACGAGCGTCTTCGACCCGACCGGCTGCCCGGTCGCGACGTACTCCTCGACGACACGGCGGAGGATGTCTCCGCGGCGCTCCGGCAGGACTGCTCGCATCCCGCCATGGTAGGCGCCGCCCCGGGGACGTCGCTCAGCCGGGCAACTAGGAGCGTTTTAGGCGAGGAGGCTTGCGGTGACGCCGCCGCCGAGAAAGCGCCCACGGTCGGTGAGCGCGATCGTGCCCGGCCCCTCGACGACGAGACCGAGTCGCGCGAGCCGAGCGAGCTCGACCGCGTCGATGAGACCCTCCAGGCCGTTGAATGGCAGCGGCCGGTCGAGACGCAGGCCGAGCATCAACCGCTCGGTCTGGCGAACCGCCTCCGATAGCTCCTCCACCGCGCGCGGCGGACGCTCGCCGCGTTCCAGCGCCGCCAGGTAGCGGGCGAGCGACGGTGCGTTCCGGCGCCGCGTCTGGCCGATCGTGCTGACGGCTCCGACGCCGAGCCCGAGGTAGTCGTGGCCGAGCCAGTAGCCGACGTTGTGACGGGCCTGCAGGTCGCGGCCGCCGGACCGTTCGGCAGTGACGCAGAAGTTGGCGGTCTCGTACCACCGGTACCCGGCTTCGGTCAGCGTCTCGACGACGAGCTCGAAGTACGACTCCATCGAGTCTCGCTGACGGTCGAGCTCCGCTCCGTGCGCGTGAGTGAAGCGCGTGCCCGGCTTCGCCTCCAGCTCGTAGGCGGAGACGTGCTCGGGGTCGAGTGCCAGCGCCTCGTCGAGGTCGCGGGCAAGGGCTGCTGGCTCCTGGCCGGGGATCCCGTAGATGAGATCGAGCGAGATGTTGTCGAAGCCGGCCTCGCGCAAGGCATGAAAGGCGCGCCTGACGTCGTCCGGCGACGCAACGCGGTCGAGTGTCTCGAGCAGACGCGCCTGGAACGTCTGCGCGCCGAGCGAGACGCGATCGACGCCGGAGCGGCGGAGCAGCGCCGCGAGTTCCGGTGTCACCGTCTCGGGATTCGCCTCGACGGTCAGCTCGGTGGACGCCGGGAGCGCGCGGAGCAGGCGCTCGAGCGCCGCCGTCTCGGTGTGCGTCGGCGTGCCCCCGCCCAGGTAGACGGTCTCGACCGGATCGGCGAGCAGCTCGCGCTCGAGCTCGAGCTCCCGCACCAACGCGTCGACGTAGCGGGCGTGCTCGCCGCGGCGTCCCACGACCGTGACGAAGTCGCAGTAGCCGCAGCGAGAACTGCAGAAGGGCAGATGAAGGTAGAGGTGGCGCGCGCCGGTCACGACGTGCGGCGTGGACGCGCGACGAGCTCGCCGCCGCAGTTCGGACAGACGTGCCCGAGCTCGGTCGCGCACGACGGGCAGAAGGTGCACTCGAAGGAGCAGATCGCCGCCGCAGCATCGTGAGCAAGGGCAGTCCCGCAGCGCTCACAGTTGGGCCGGAGCTCGAGTGCCACCGCTACTTCTTCGCCGTGTCGTTCAGATTGAGCACGGCCAGGAACGCCTCCTGCGGCACCTCGACGCCGCCAACCTGCTTCATTCGCTTCTTGCCGGCCTTCTGCTTCTCGAGCAGCTTGCGCTTGCGGGAGATGTCGCCGCCGTAACACTTCGCTAGCACGTCCTTACGACGCGCCTTCACGGTCTCCCTCGCGATGATCCGCGCGCCGATCGCAGCCTGAATCGCGACGTCGAACATCTGCCGCGGGATCTCCTCGCGCAGCTTCTCGACGAGGCTCTTGCCGCGGTCGTAGGCGAACTCGCGGTGGATGATCAGCGAGAGCGCATCGACGGGCTCGCCGCCGACGAGGATGTCGACGCGCGCCAGGTTCCCGGTCTGGAAGCCCGTGACGTCGTAGTCGAAGCTGGCGTAGCCGCGTGTGCGCGATTTCAGCTGGTCGTAGTAGTCGAGAACGATCTCGGCGAGCGGCAACTCGTATGTCAGGTGCACGCGCTCGGGCGACAGATACTCCATCTGGTCGAACTTGCCGCGCCGGTCGTTGTTCAGCTCCATCACGGCGCCGACGAACTCCTTCGGGACGATGATCGATGCCTTGATGTACGGCTCCTCGACCTCCTCGAAGGCGTCGGGGAGATCGGAGGGCGTGTGCACCTCGACCCATTCGGTGTCGTTCAGGCCGCGCACGCGGTAAGCGACGTTGGGCGCCGTCACGAGCAGGTCGAGATCGAACTCGCGCTCGAGCCGCTCGCGGACGATCTCCATGTGCAGCAGGCCGAGGAAACCGCAGCGAAAGCCGAAGCCGAGCGCCTGCGAGGTCTCGGGCTCGTAGAAGAGTGCGGCGTCGTTCAACTTCAGCTTCTCGAGGGCGTCGCGCAGCTCCGGGTAGTCGTCGGAGTCGGTCGGGAAGAGGCCGGCGAAGACCATCGGCTTGACGTCCTTGTAGCCGGGGAGCGGCGAGGCGGCCCCGTTCTTCTCGGCGGTGAGGGTGTCGCCGACACGCAGCTCGGAGACGTCCTTCAGGCCCGTGATCACATAGCCGACCTCGCCGGCACGCAGCTCTTGCACGGGCCGCATGACCGGCGTCATGAAGCCGATCTCCTGCGCTTCGAAGCGGGTGCCGAGCGCCATCGCGCGCAGGTGCTCGCGCGGCCGGAAGACGCCGTCGACGACGCGCACGAACGCGACGACGCCGCGGTACTGGTCGTAGGACGAATCGAAGATGAGCGCCCTCGCGGGTGCGTCGGGGTCACCCGTCGGAGCCGGGATGCGCTCGATGATCGCGTCGAGAACGGCCTCGACACCCTGCCCCGTCTTCGCCGAGATGCGGAGCACGTTGGGCGCGTCATCGCCGATCAGGTCGGCGATCTCGAGCGCGGCGCCGTCCGGATCCGCCGCGGGCAGGTCGATCTTGTTCACGACCGGGACGATGTCGAGATTGTTCTCGATCGCCAGGTACGCGTTCGCGAGCGTCTGCGCCTCGATCCCCTGCGCGGCGTCCACGACGAGCAGCGCACCCTCGCAGGCCTGGAGGCTCCGCGAGACTTCGTAGGTGAAGTCGACGTGGCCGGGCGTGTCGATCAGGTTCAGCTGATGGCCCTTCCAGGCGACGCGTACGGCCTGCGCCTTGATCGTGATCCCGCGCTCGCGCTCGAGGTCCATCGAGTCGAGCAGTTGCGCACGCATGTCGCGGGCGGCGACGGTGTCGGTGAGCTGCAGGATGCGATCCGCGAGCGTCGACTTGCCATGGTCGATGTGCGCGATGATCGAGAAGTTGCGGATGTGCTGCTGGTCCATGGGCGTTCAGCCGCGCTGCAGGCGGCTGCGCAAGGAGAGTAGCGCCTGCAACTCGCGCACCCGGAGCGCGCGACAGGCTCCGAGGTAGGCGCCTGCAGCGATGGCGAGCGCCAGCCCGAGCGAGACGACCTGCGCCGGGAACGACCGGCCGAGCGATGAGTCGAGCGGCCGCCAGATCCCGTATGAGACCGGCGCCACGATTGCCGCCGCGACGAAGATCTTCGAGAGCGCGACGCCGATCGCGGCGCCGCCGAAGCTGCCGAGGCGACGTCGGAGCAGGATCACGAGCGCGATCGTTCCGGCGACGTTGCAGACCGCCGTCGCGAGCGGTATCCCCCACGTTCCGAAGCGGTAGAAGACGGCGTCCAGGATCGCGTTCAGGGCGAGGTTCCCGAGCGCGACCCAGGTGGGGATCCAGTTCGACTGCAGGCTGAAGAACGCCCGGTTGAGCATCAGCATGAAGCCGTTGAAGACCAGACCCGCGCTGAACGCGGCGAGCGCGCCCGCGACGACCGGCGTCTGGGCCGGGTGCCATTGGCCGCGCTGGAAGAGCAGTCGGATGATCGGCTCGGCGAGCACGGCGCTGACAACGGCGGTCGGCGCGAGTAACAGCGCGATCTGGCGGAGGCCGTTCGAGACGGTGTCGGCGAAGGCGTGCAGGTCGCCGCGGGAGGCGAGCCGCGAGAGCGTCGGGAAGAGCACGGTCGCGATCGCGACCGAGAACATCCCCTGCGGCAGCATGTAGACGAGGAACGCCTTCTGGATGGCGGTCGGCGCGAGCGACGGGTCGATGTAGCGCGCCGCGAAGAAGGTGTCGATGACGGCGTTGATGTTGATCAGTCCAAGCCCGAGCGTGACCGGGACCATCAGCTTGAAGACGCGCCGCACCGCCGGGTCGCGCCAGTCGAGGACGATGCGCAGGCGCTCCTCGCCGCGATCGAGGCCGCGCAACCATGGCATCGGCAGGAACACCTGGATGAACGTGGCGGCGAGGATCGAGCCGGCGTAGACGTAGAGCTTCGAGTCGACGCTGTGGGCGTGCGGCACGCCGATCACGAGCCCGATGATGATCGCGATGTTCCAGAACACCGGCGAGACCGCCGGCACGGTGAAGTGGTCGTAGCTGTTCAGGATCCCGACGACGATCCCCGACACGCCGAGGAGCGTCACGATCGGGAACAGGACCCGTGACAGCCCGACCGCGAGACCCGGGTCGTTCCCTGGGTTGCCGAAGAGCCCGATCACCCACGGCGCGACGAGGACGAAGAGCGCCGTCAGCGCGGTCAGCCCGAGGAGCATCAGCCAGAACAGGCTCGAGGCGACCCGCCAGGCCCGCTTGCGGTCCCCCTGTTCGAGCAGGTCGCTGAAGACCGGCACGAACGCGGAGGAGAGCGCCGCGTCGGCGACGAGCGCACGGATCAGGTTCGGCACCTGGAAGGCGACCGTGAACGCGTTGATCCGCCCGGCGGCGCCGAAGTAGTAGGCGGCGACGATCTCGCGGACGAGCCCGAGCACGCGGGAGACCCCGGTCGCGATCCCGAAGATCGCCGTCGAGACGATCAGTCGCCGGGGCTCAGGCGCCGCGGGCGCCGGCACGGCCTCACCGGAGTCAGTCGTCGCCGACCAGCCGTCGCCGGGATCCCAGACGGGCTTTCCCTGGCTGCGGCGGCGCTCGTTGCGCGCCTGGAGCCGCGCCGCGCGCTCGCGGCGTCGTGCGTCGTCGTCCACTGGACGCCAGCATACGGCGAGCCTCTGCTAGCCTTCGCGCGCCCGCCCCACCCGGTCTGCGGGCTTGTTTTCTCGCGTATGCCCAACATCAAGCAGCAGAAGAAGCGCGTCCGCATCGCCGCCGAAGAGCGGGTCGAGAACCTGCGCTATCGCTCGACGATCAAGACGTTGACGAAGCGGCTCAGCACGGCTGTCGCCGAAGGCGACACCGACGCGATCGCCACCGAGCGGCGAAATCTCGAGCAGCTGATCGACCGTGCCGTCTCGCACGGCTCGCTGCACCGGAACGCCGGCGCCCGTAAGAAGGCCCAAGCGACTCGCCTGGCCGCCGGCCCGCCCGCCTGACCTCCGCTCCGCCCGCTTAACCCCCGACTACCGCGCGGTGATCTCGACGAGCGTCCGCTCGAGCACGAGCTCGCCGGACAGTCGCGAGCCACCTTTCAGCGAGTGGTCGAGCTCGGCGAGGCGAATCAGCGCGTCGTCCAGCTCGGACCCGCTGAAGTTCCTGACCTGTGCGAAGAGCTTCTGCGCCGGGTACGGCTTGATCCCGAGCCGCGTCGCGGCCTCCTGATGAGAGAGCCCTTCGTCCTCGAGCCGCTGAGCGGCGCGGGCGTTCCGGACGTGCTTGGTGAGCGAACCGACCAGGCGCGGGATCGTCTTCGAGACCGGATCGCCCGTGCGGTCGAGCATCCGCTCGGTCGCCCGCAGCACCCCGCCGACATCGCGGGCTCCCCAAGCGTCCGTCAGGTCCCAGGGCGGCGAGCCGGCGCGCGGCGCGACGAGCGCCTCCACATCGGTCGAGGTGAGGCCGCTCCCTCTCGCCCAGGTGACCAGCTTCTCGATCTCGCTCGCGAGCTCGTAGAGGTCGTCTCCGACGAGCTCGGCGAGCAGACGGCACGCTTCCGGTTCGACGGTGACGCCACTCAGCTTGAACTGCTCGGCGATCCAGCGCGGCACCGCCCGTGCGAGCACGTCCCAGAGGAGGACGGTCCCTCGGCCGGTCACCGCTTTTGCCAGAGGCGAATCCTTACGCAGGTCGCCGGCGACGAGGGCCAGCGTCGTTCCCGGTGCGGGCGCCTTCAGGTACGTCGCGATCTCTTTCGCGTCGGGAGGTTTCCAGGCCTCGACGCCTTCGAAGACAACGAGACGATTGCCCGAGCCGAAGAGCGCCATCGCGTTGCACGCAGCGACGGCATCCTCACCGCCGAGCGCCGTGGCATCGTGCAACTCGACCGCGTCGGGCTCGAACCGGCCGCGCAGCCGGGCGACCGCCCGGTCGACCTTCGGCCGGTCGCTGCCGCCGATCAGATAGGCCGGCTGAAGCTCGTCCGCCATCGCTGCCAAGCATAGGCCGCGGCCACGACCGCGCCGACGCCGGCTGCTGCAGCGCCACGCCCGGTCACCTGGGCGAACGGCGCTGCGGCGATCGCATGCGCGCAACCGGCGACGTAGGCGGCGATCCACCCGTTCAGCGACGCGAGCACACCCGCCAGCCCGGGGTCGACGACGTCGACGCAGGCGGTGACGAGCCCGAGCCCGAGCAGGAGTCCTACGACCGGCTCGACGAGCGCGTTTGCGAGCACACCGAGCAGCGGCACCTGGCCGAACTGCAGCCAGAGGATCGGCGCCGTCGCGACACTGCAGACGGCGGAGATCGCGAGCGCGACGGCCAGCGACGGGGGCACCGGATAGCCCTCGAGCAGGCGGAGCGCCGGCCCGACCGCGACGAAGATCGCGAGGACGGCCGCGAACGAGAGCTGGAAACCCGGGTCGAAGAGCTCGTAGGGGCTCCACGCGAGCAAGACGAACGCGGCCAGCAGCAGCGTGTGCCAGGGATCCCGCTCGCGCGCCGCGAGCCACGCCAGCGAGGCGGCGATCCCTGAGACCGCGGCGCGGATCACCGAGGCCTGCGGCCCGACGGCGAGCACGTACGCGCCGATCGACCCCAGCACAGCCAGATGGCCGACCACCCGCGGCAGCCCGAGCAACCAGGCCAGGCCGAGCACGCCCACGGCGATCAGGACGACGTTCTGCCCTGAAACCGCGAGCAGGTGGTAGAGGCCCGACCGGCGGAAGCTCGTTTTGAGCCCGTCGCCGAGCCCGGAGTCGTCGCCGAGGACGATCCCTTCCAGGACCGCGCGACGCTCCCCCGTGAGGCCGGGCGCAGACCCGCGGCGGAGCCACGTGCGCAGGCGGTCGGCGAGGCCGCCGAGCCCTCCGCGATGACCGACCACGTGCCATTCGTCGACGTGCAGGACCACGTGGACCCCCTGCCGGCGAAGCCAGCGTCGCTCGTCGAAACCGTTTCGCGGCCTGCGCGGCTCCCGCACCACTGCGAGCGCGCTGACGATCGCTCCCTGCGGCGGAGCGCGGCCGAGCGGCAGGTCGAGCTGGACGCGCTCGTCGACCGGGCGGCGCTCGAAGCGCCGTGCCCGCGCCGGCAGCCGCTGCGCGAAGCGGCCAACGCGTGCGTCGCCTGTGACCACGACCACGAACCGCCCGGCACGGCCGACCTCGGCTCGCAACGGGCTGCGGTCGAGCGAGTCGAGTCGCGCGCTCCCGAAGCCCCAGGCGAGCACGAGCACGAGGACGCTCGCCGCGGCGAGGGGTGCCGCCCTGGCCACGCCGATCGCGACCAGCCCCACCGCGGCAGCACCGAGCAGCGCGCCGGCCGGCCCGATCCGGACTGCGTTCGAGAGCGCCAGCCCAGCGACGGCGGCGCCGATGACGACGTGAGCCGGCAAGACGCGTCTCATGGAACCGCAAGCCCTTTCAGGTCGGCGATCCGGGCCGGCCCGATCCCCGGGATCGCGTCGAGTGCCTCGACGGACGTGAACGGCCCGTGTTCCTGGCGGTAGGCGACGATCTTCTGTGCGGTCACGGGACCGACACCGGGCAGGGTGTCGAGCTCTTCGGCCGACGCGGAGCTGAGCGACACGGGATTCGTCGAGCCGGTACCCGGTGAGTTGCCACCGGCGGAAGAGCCGCGCTCGGCGACGAGCACTTGCTCGCCGTCCGAGATCGGGGCGGCGAGGTTGACCGCCGTCCGTTCGGCGCGCCGGGTCAGCCCGCCGGCACGAGCGACGGCGTCGGCGACGCGTGAGCCCTGCGGCAAGTGGTAGAGACCGGGCCTCGCGACAGCGCCGGCGACGTCGACCACAACCGAACGCCGGGCCGCGTGTGCGGGCGACGATGCAGTGGGTGCAACCGGAGCAACGCGGAGAGCCGTTGCGCCCGCGTCACTGCCGTGGCGGCGAAGAACGAGCACGCCGGCGACGAGGCACACGAGCAGCGCGGCGGCGATCCGGCGCTGAGGGACCGTGAGCGGAAACGAGAGCATCCGGCGACGATGCCGGGAGAAGTGTCACGCGTGTGAAACGTCTCTGTGCCGACTTCGTGAAATCGCCAGACGACGATGTTGCTAGACGACGATGTTGCTAGACGACGATGTCGCCTAGACCTAGACGACGATGTTGACGAGCTTGTCGGGCACGACGATCACCCGCTGCTCGACGCCGTCCAGATGCGCGCCGTCCAGGTGGGCTCGAACCTTCTCGGAGGCCCGGGCACGCTCTACGAGCTCGGCGTCCGACAATCCCGCCGGCACTTCGATCCGGTCGCGCACCTTGCCGTTCACCTGCAGCACCAGCTCGACCGTGTCCCGATGCAGCAACGCGTCGTCCGCGACGGGCCAGGATGTCAGCCAGAGCCGCTCGTGGCCGAGCATCAGCCAGAGCTCCTCGGCGACGTGCGGCGCATACGGCTGGATCAGCGATACAGCGGTCTCGGCTGCCAACCGGGCGGCCGGGTCGTCCGGCGCCTTCGAAAGCTCGTTGACCAGCTCCATCACAGCCGAGATCGGCGTGTTGAAGACGAAGCGGCGATCGATGTCGTCGGTCACTCGCGCGATCGTCTCGTGCGCCTTCCGCGCCAGCGGCGTGTCGACGCCTGCCGGCGATGCGGGCCGGTCGACGACCGTGCCGACGCCACGCCAGAGCCGCTTGACGAAGCGAACCATCCCCTCGACGCCCTCAGGGGTCCAGTCGATGTCCTGGTCGGCCGGGCCGAGGAACAGGATGCAGAGCCGGGTCGCGTCCGCTCCGTACAGCCTGATCAACTCGTCCGGCCCCGAGACGTTGCCGCGCGACTTGGACATCTTCGAGCCGCCCTGCTTGACCCAGCCCTGATGCCAGAGCCGGCGGAACGGCTCGCGAAAGCCGACGAGTCCGATGTCGTTCAACACCTTGGCGAAGAAGCGCGAGTAGAGCAGGTGGCCCTTCACGTGATCGATCCCACCGACGTACTGGTCGATTGGCATCCAGTAGTCGGCGATCACGCGGTTGAACGGCGCCTCGTCGTTGTGCGGATCCGTGTAGCGCAGGAAGTACCAGGACGAGTCGACGAAGGTGTCCATCGTGTCCGCCTCGCGCTTCGCCGGGCCGCCGCACTTCGGGCACGTCGTGTTGATGAACTCTGCGTTCGAGGCGAGCGGCGGCTGGCCCTTCGGCCGGTAGTCGGTGACGTCTGGCAGCAGGACCGGAAGGTCGTCCTCCGGAACGCCGACGATCCCGTCGCGCTCGCAGTAGACGACCGGGATCGGGCAGCCCCAGTAGCGCTGCCGCGAGAAGCTCCAGTCGTGCAGGCGGTAGTTGATCGCGGCCTTCCCAAAACCGCGCTCGTCGAGCCACTCGGTGATCGCCGTAACGGCGTTGCGCCACGGCAGCCCATCGAACTCGCCCGAGCTGATCAGGTTTCCGTCGTCGTCGATCACCGGTCGGATCGGCAGGTCGTAGGTCTCGGCGAACTCGCGATCACGCCCGTCGTGGGCGGGCACGGCCATGATCGCACCCGTCCCGTACTCCATCAGGACGTAGTCGGCGACCCAGATCGGTAGCTGCTCCCCGTTGACGGGATTGGTCGCGTACTGGCCGGTGAAGACGCCGGTCTTCTCGCGCGTCGCGCGCTCCTCGGTAGGCCTCGCGGCCGCAACGCTCGCGTAGGTGCGCACTTCGTCGTTGTCACCCGCCAGCTGGTCGACCAGCGGTGATTCCGGAGCGATCACGAAAAAGGTGGCACCGAACAGCGTGTCGGGGCGCGTCGTGAAGACCGGGATGTCGCGGTCGAGCGCGTCGACACGGAACAGAACCTCCGCGCCTTCGGAGCGGCCAATGTGCTCGCGCTGGATCTTCTTCGAGCGCGCGGGCCAGTCGACAGTGTCCAGGTCGGCGATCAGCTCGTCGGCGTACGCCGTGATCCGGAAGAACCACTGCGCCATGTTCCGCGTCTCGACGATCGCGCCGCAGCGCCAGCAGCGCCCGTCGATGACGTGCTCGTTCGAGAGCACGGTCTGATCGTTCGGGCACCACTTGACCGGGGCTTCGCTGCGGTAGGCGAGCCCGTGCTCGAAGAACTTCAGGAACAGCCACTGCGTCCAGCGGTAGAAAGACGGCTCGTGGGCCGAGACCTCGCGATCCCAGTCGATCGCCCAGCCCATCCGCCGCATCTGCTTCTCGATCGCGGCGATATTGCGTTCGGTGATCTCGAGCGGGTGGCCGCCCTCCTTGATCGCGGCGTTCTCAGCCGGCAAGCCGAACGAGTCGAAGCCCATCGGCCGCAGCACGGTGTAGCCGTTGCGCCGCCGGAAGTGCGTGACGACATCGCCCAGCGTGTAGTTGAGGACGTGCCCCATGTGCAGATTGCCCGACGGGTACGGCAGCATCTCGAGCATGTAAAAATGCGGTTCCGGCAGCTCACCGCCCGGGGTCGGGTTCTCGACCGCGAACGCACGCTCGTCGTCCCAGACGGCCTGCCACTTCTCCTCAATTGTCTGTGCGTCGTAAGCGTCCATCGGTCTTCTCCGCCCTAGAAATGAAAAAGCCTCTCGAGGTGAGAGGCCGTGGGAGGCTGCCGCAGCGGTCGCCGCGTTGCTCCCTGGCTCAGGTAAGAAGCAGGTTCACTGCGCTCAGTGTAACCATGGAATCCCGATGGAGCCAACGACCCTCCCCCTCCTACCGGCCACCGCCGCGCTCTCCGGCGGGGAGCTCACGCTGGGGGGAATCCGGGCGAGCGAGCTCGCTCGGGAGTTCGGCACGCCGCTCGTCGTCTACGACGAGCTGACGCTGCTCGAACACGCTCGCGCCTACCGCACCGCGGCGCCCGACGCACTCGTCGTCTACGGCACGAAGGCGTTTCCGTCGTTGGCTCTGCTGCGCCTGTTCGCCGACGAAGGGCTCGGTGCCGACGTGTCCACCGCCGGCGAGCTCGCGTTCGCACAGCGGGCCGGCATCCCGGGCGAGCGCCTCGTCGTGCACGGCAACAACAAGGAGGACGAGCTGCTGCGGCAGGCATCGTCGGCGGGCGCGCTGATCGTGCTCGACTCACTGACCGAGCTCGACCGGGCGCGAGGATTTGGCGCGACGCGGTTCCTGATTCGCGTCACCCCGGGGATCGAGGCCGACACCCACGAGGCCGTCAAGACCGCACATCACGGGTCGAAGTTCGGGCTGCCGCCGGACGACGCGCTCGAGGCGCTCGCCCGCGTCGACGGCGCCGAGGGCCTGCACGTGCATGTCGGCTCGCAGCTGCAGCATTTCGGCGCCTCCCTGATGACCGTCGACTGGGTAGCGGGGTTCGCAGCCCGTGCGCGCGCCGAGCTCGGCTGGACACCGAGCATCGTCGACCTGGGCGGCGGGCTCGGCGTGCGCCACGTGCTCGAAGAACCTGCGTTCACGATCGGCGAGTTCGTCGGCGGGCTGACGGCCGAGCTCAGCCGCGCGTGGCAGCTACAGGGTCTGCCGCCGACCGAACTGATCCTCGAGCCCGGCCGTTCGCTGGTCTCTCGCGCCGGCGTGACGCTGTACTCCGTCGGCGGCGTCAAGCGCGCCAGCGCGGCGACGACATACGTGACGATCGACGGGGGCATGTCCGACAACCCCCGGCCGGCGATGTACGGCGCGCGCTATACCGCGCTACTTGCGAACAGAGCGAGCGAAAAGCCGACCGGCGCGTATGCGGTCGCGGGCAAGCACTGCGAGTCGGGCGACGTCCTGATCGAGCGCGTCGAGCTGCCCGAGCCGGTCCGCGGCGATCTGCTCGCAGTACCCGTGACGGGCGCCTACACGCTCGCGATGAGCTCGACGTACAACGCCGTACCGCGGCCCGCGGCCGTGCTCGTGCGCGAAGGCCAGGCGCGTCTGATCCGGCGGCGCGAGACGATCGACGACCTACTCGCGTACGACATCTAGATGCCGGGAGCGAGCGGGCAGCCCTGATGCTCGGTGGGTGCGTCGAGCGCGAGCAGCTCTGGGACAGTGACGGCGCGCAGTCCCCGTAGCCGGATCGCCTGGAGGATCTGCGGGAGCGCTTTCAGCGTCCACGGATGAAGGTCGTGCATGAGCACGATCGCGCCGGGCCGTAGCCCCGCGAGCACGTGCCGTGCGACCGAGCGCGCGGTCGCCTTCGGCCGGTCGTCTCCGGAGAGGACGGACCAGAACACCTCGACAAGGCCGAGCGACGTCACGCTCGCGTCGAGCTCCGCATCGTGCTCTTCGTAGGGAGCGCGGAAGAGCCTCGGGCGCCGGCCGAGCTCTTCGGTGACGGCGTACTGCGTGCGTGCCAGCTCGAGCCAAGCGAGCCAGCGCGGCAACTGCGTGAGGTGCGCGTGCGACCAGGAATGGTCGCCGACGACACCCACCGTCTCCTCGTCGCGGAGGACGCCCGGCCAGTATTGCAAGCGGTTGCCGACAACGAAAAACGTCGCGCGGGCGTCTGCGGCGCGCAAAACGGCGACGATGCGGCGCGTGTACTCCCCCGGCCCGTCGTCGAACGTCAGCGCGACTGCGTTCGACCTCCGCCCGCCGCAGTAGACCGGCTCGCCGCGCCCGAGGGCGGCCGCGACTGCACGCCGCTGCTCGGCCTGAAGCGGAACATGTGCACGGCGATGCGGTTCGGGTCCGGTACGCGACGCGAGCCCCAGCGGCACAGCGAGGAGCCCGAGCGTCGCCGCGACTACGAGCGCGAGGCGCACGACTCGAGTCTTACATCCGCGCGCGCAGCGCGAGCACGTTCGCGACGAACGGCTTCGAGACCGCGTACACACCGTGCTCGTTGACGGCACGTTCGCCCTGGTACCAGCCTGCGAGTGCGAGTGACTCGTCGCCGTTGAACACCGCGAGCAGATGCTTGAGATACAGCACGCCGACCTCGACATCGCCGTTGACGGTGTGCGCAATCGGCTTGCCGTTGAGAACCGTCTCGACGTAGTCGCGGGTCGTCGGCAGTGTCTGCAGGACACCGACCGCGCCCGCGGGCGAGACGATCGAAGTCTGGTAGCCCGACTCCATCCAGGCGAGCGCGCGCACGAGATGCTCGTCGACACCAAGCCTGTTCGACCACGCATCGAGGATCGAGCGGACGTCGACGGACTGAGGGCCGAGTGCGCCTGGTGCCGGTGCAGGCAGTCGCAGCTTCTGGCCGATCAGGATCGGCCCGGCGGAGTTGAGCTTGTTCAGCGTCGCAAGCGCTGTGATCGACGTGCCGTGCGCACGCGCGATCGCCGTCAGTGAGTCACCCGAGCGGACGACGTATGTCGCGGTCGGAGCTACGGTGGTGCCGGGCACTCGCGCACGAACGGGCACGCGGTCGTGACGCACAATGGCGGTCAGTGTCCTCGGCCCGACGACCGCGTCGGCGCGCAGATGCATCACGCGCTGGTACCGCTTGAGCGCCGCGCCGGTCTCCTTCCCCATGTAGCCGTCGAGCGCGCCGTTGTAGACGCCGCGACGCACGAGTAGGAACTGGAGGACGGAGACATCCCAGCCGAAGTCGCCCTGCCTGAGCGTGCGCGAGCCGAAGAGCGGACGCCCGAGCGGACCGAGCGCGGTGCGGGTCTTGATGTCCGCGACGCCGACGTGCAGGTGATGACGACGCTGAAACGCGTGCACCGCGGCGGACGTCCGAGGGCCTGCAACGCCGTCGATCGGTGCGAGATAGAGGCCGTGCGCGCGCAGGGCGACCTGCAACCCGGCGATCTGTGGGTTACCAGAAGCGTGTGCGGCAGCCGGCGCGGAGAGCGCGGCAACCGCCAGGATGAATCCGAGGCGGCGCACCAGGACGGATTCTTCGGCCTGGGACCGGCCGTTCCTGCTGCTCGCGAGCGCGGCGTCAGCCGGGCGGCGAGTATCCGGCCCGCGCCGCGACCTTGGTGACGATCGGCAAGAGCAGCATCGAAGCCACGAGCACCGCTCCGAACACGAACGTCGACGGACCGGCCTGATTCGGCTCGACGTGCGGAAGCATGCCGACGAGCTCGGGCAGGAATTGAATCGCCAACGCGCCGAACGCGGCGCCCCAGATCGACCCGACGAGGCCGACGACCGAGCCGACGAGCAGGTACAGCGAGAACTGGACCGAGAACGAGCTCGGACTGACATACGCGTTGTTGATCGCAAGCAGCGAGCCGGCGACTCCGGCATATGCGGCGGAGACGCCGAACGCTGCAACCCCGTAGGCAGACCGGTTCACGCCCGCGGCCGTCGCGGCCAACTCGTTGTCACGAACGGCGCGGAGCGAACGCCCGAACCGCGAGCCGAGCAGCCACCAGGCGACACCGAACGAAGCTGCGCCGACCGCCCAGGTGAGGACGTAGACCCATTGACCGTTGGACAGGTGCGTGCCGAGCAGCCCGACGCCTGTGCCGCGGCCGGTCTCGTGCCGATTGCCGAAGAACGAGATCCCGGTTTCTCCACCGGTGAAGTGCCCGAACTTCCCGAGCACCGAGGGCAGCGCCAGCGCAAAGCCGAAGGTCGCGAGCGCCAGATTGAGACCGTGCAACCTCAGACCTGGGATCCCGGCGAGCAGCCCGATCCCGCCCGCCACGGCCGCCGCCGCCGCGATCGTCCAGAGGTCGCGGACGCCGTGATGCGCGACCAGGATCGCGGTCGTGTACGCGCCGAGTGCCATGAACGCTCCGTGCCCGAGCGAGATCTGTCCGGTCGAACCGGAGAGGATGTTCAGCCCCAGGATCGCGATGAACGACGTTCCGACGGTCGCGAGCTGAACCGTCCTCGGCTCGGAGAGGACGAACGGCAGCAGGACCAGGACCGCAAGCGCAACGCCGACGGCGAAGAGCCTCGGCCTCATGCGCGGCTCACCGCCGGCCGACCGAACAACCCTGCAGGGCGAACGAGCAGAACGGAGACGAGCACGGCGAGCGCCACCGCAAGCCGCAGCTCAGCGCCCACCCATTGCACGTACGTGGCGACAATGTTCAGGAACACGCCGAGGATGAGGCCGCCGATCACCGCTCCTAGCGGCGAGTCGATCCCGCCGAGCACGGCTGCCGCGAACGCATAGAGCAGCGCGGTCTGCATCATGTTCGGCTCGAGCAGAAGCGAAGGAGCCGCCATCACCCCGGCGACCGCACCGAGCGCGGTGGCGACCCCCCACCCGACGGCGAGCATCGCGGGGACGCGCACCCCGGCCAGGCGGGCCTCGGTCGGGTTGACGGCAGCCGCGCGCAAGCCGAGACCGAACTTCGTGCGCGCGAAGAGCAGCGCGAGCACCAGCACCGCCACGAGCGAGACGGCGATCACGCCGACGTCCTGCCTCGAGAACGCGGCGCCGCCGAGATGAACCGGCGCGGTCGAGAACGGCCCGCTGAACTGCCGGGGAACGTCGCCCCAGATCCAGCTGTCGAGGCCGTTCACCGCGATCAGCAACCCGACCGTCACGATCACGACTCCAGACTGCGGGCCGTTTCGGATCGGCCGGATCACCGTGCGCTCGAGCAGCACGCCGCCCCCGAAGGAGAGCGCGATCGTCGCACCGAAGGCGGGCCAGAACGCCCACCCGTGATCGACGAGCGTCCAGCAGATGAACGCCGACAGCGTCGCCAGCTCGCCCTGGGCGAAGTTGAGGACTCCGGTCGCGCGGTGGATGAGCACGATCGCGAGCGCGAGCGACCCGTAGATGCCGCCAGAGGCGAGGCCGCTCACCACCTGCTGCACGAAGTTGGTCATCAGTAGCCGAGGTACGTCCGACGCACGGACTCGTCCGCCTGCAGCACCGTTGAGTCGCCCGCGAGCGCCAACCGGCCGGCCTCGAGCACGTACGCGTGGCGAGCGAACGCAAGCGCGAGTCGCGCGTTCTGCTCGACGACCACGACAGTCGTCCCCGTCTCGTTCATTCGCCGTAGGACGTCGAACAGCTCGCCGACCACGAGCGGTGCGAGCCCGAGTGACGGCTCGTCGAGCAGAAGCAGCCTCGGTCTCGCCATCATCGCGCGCGCAAGCGCGAGCATCTGTTGCTCTCCTCCGGACAGCGTCCCTGCCCGTTGATCACGTCGCTCGTACAGCCGCGGGAAGAACTCAAAGACACGCGCGAGGTCTCGTCGCGACGTGCCTTGCTGCACCCACGCGCCGAGCCGGAGGTTGTCGAGCACCGAGAGTGTCGTGAAGGTTCCCCGGCCCTGAGGAACGTGTGCGACGCCGCGACGAGCCATCGACTCGGGCGTCCGGCGAAAGAGTTTCTCGCCCTCGAAGACGATGTCGCCGCTCGTCTTGACCGTTCCGGAGACCGCGCGCAGCATCGTCGTCTTCCCTGCGCCGTTCGCGCCGAGCACGGCGACGAAATCGCCGTCCTCGACGGTCAGCGAAATGCCCTGGAGTGCGCGGATCTCCCCGTAGCGGGCCTCTACGTCGCGCAGCTCAAGCAGGGACAAGGCGATCCCGCAGACGCCCGACCTGGGCGTCGGAGAGCCCGGCCGCCTGCAGATATGCCGCGGCACTGCCGTACCGGCGCTCGATCTCCGCCAGCGTGCGAACCATTCCCTCGGCGGGTGTGTCGGAGAGCATCTGGCGCTTGGCGCGCTGAGCGCCGTCGGTGGCCGCTTCGACCCACTCGACGCTTCTCGCCGCAAGGTTCGCGGACGAGAGCGCGTAGTCGGAGCCGATCGTGGCCAGGTCGACGCCCGCGAGCCGCAGCAGGATCGCCGCGACGAGGCCTGTACGGTCCTTGCCTCCCATGCAGTGCACGACGACGGTGCCGTCGGCGTCCGCGACCGCAGCAAACGCCTGCCCGAACCGTTCGCGGAAGCGCTCGAGGAAGTCGACGTAGGACCACGCGTAGTGATCTGCAACGTCGTCAACGCCTTCGAGATGAGCATCGAGCTCGGCGACGTACTCCTCGTCGTAGGACTCGCCGAGCACC
The DNA here is from genome assembly GCA_963847845.1 of uncultured Actinomycetes bacterium. Taxonomy (GTDB): domain Bacteria; phylum Actinomycetota; class Thermoleophilia; order Gaiellales; family Gaiellaceae; genus PALSA-600. The sequence continues at coordinate 314,412 of CAWKBI010000001.1, read as the reverse complement.
GAGACGTGGACGACCTCGATCTCGACGTCACGAGGCGCATCCTCCGCAAGCTCCTCGGGCCAGCGCAGATCGACGATTCGACCGACGCCATGCTCGGCGAGCGACCGCCAGCCGGCATCCGTCAGCGCACGGACGTTGTCTGATCGTACGATCGTCCCGGAGCGCGTTCGCCCCCCGCTCTCGACGCGCAGCCCGCCGAGGTCGCGAACGTTCAGACACCCCTCCCAGGCGAGCGCTGTCAACTGGCGGCCACTACGCGGCGGCAGGCTCGGCGCCCAGGTAGGCCTCGATCACCGCCGGGTTGCGCTGTACTTCTTCGGGCGTGCCTTCGGCGATCTTGCGGCCGAAGTCGAGAACGTGGATGCGCTCGGCGACGCTCATCACCAGTCCCATGTGGTGCTCGACGAGCAGGACGGTGAGATCGAAGTCGTCGCGCAACGTGCGGATGAAGACCCCGAGCTCGGCGACCTCCTCGTGGTTCAAGCCGCCCGCCGGCTCGTCGAGCAGCAGCAGCTTCGGCTCGGCGACGAGCGCGCGGGCGAGCTCGACGCGCTTCAGCGTCCCGAATGGCAATCCCGCGACCGGCCGCTCGGCGACGGCGCTGATCCCGACGTACTCGAGGACATCGCGCGCGCGACCGCGAACCGCCCCGCCGCGAAACGGGCGGATCCGCGTGTGAGCGCCGACGAGCACATTGTCGATCACGGTCATCGAGCGGAACAACTCGACGTTCTGGAACGTGCGCGCGATGCCATGACGCACGACGCGGTGAGGCGGCGTCCGCAGCAGGCTCTTGCCGTCGAAGCGCACCGTGCCCGAGTCAGGCTTGTACAGACGCGTGATCACGTTGAAGAGCGTGGTCTTGCCGGCTCCGTTCGGACCGATCAGTCCGACGATCCCCCCCGCCTCGACGTCGAGCGACACATCGTCGATCGCGACGATCCCGCCGAATCGCCGCGTCACGTCGCGAATCTCGAGCAGCGCCATCGGGCTTGAGCTTAATGGAGGAGCGCTGGATCGGTGACAGGCAGCTCGCACGCGAAATTACGGCAGACATAGAGCGTCGGAAGCCCGTCGACGAGGCCCCGGCCGGCGAGCAGCGGGATGTCCTCCGCAGGCCCGAAGGCGACCACGTCGGTCGCGCTCGACTGCTCGACGGCGAGGCGTGCGACCTCGGCCTCCGGCGAGCCGACGATCGCGAGCTCGCGGTGCGGCGCAAGGTGTTGCTGGAGGGCGACGAGCAGCCACCCGAACGCGGTCGGCGCCTTCGGCAGCGCCTCGCGGACGAGACGGAGGACCGAGACGCCGAGCTGCTCGAGCTCGTCGTCTCCCCAGATCCGCGCGAGCCTGAGCAGCACATACGAGAGCATCGCGTTGCCGCTCGGGGAGGGATGGTCATCGAGGAGCTTCTTCCGCGCGACCAGCTGCTCGCCGTCGGCGGGCGAATGGAAGAAGCCTCCCGCCTCCCGGTCTGCGAAGAGCTCGACCGCGAGCGTCGCGAGGCGGTGCGCTTCGCGCAGCCAGCGGGGGTCGCCTGTCGCGACGTGCAGCTCGAGCAATCCGTGAGCGACATCGGCGTAGTCCTCCAGGTAGCCCGTTCCTTTCGCGACGCCGTCCCGCCACGTGCGGTGCAGCCGTCCGTCGCTCGAGAGCGGGCCGAGCAGGAACTCCGCCAGCCGGACTGCCGGCTCGAGCCGGCCTGCCTGGGCGAGCGCCGCGAGCAGCAAGCCGTTCCACGATGCGATCGCCTTGTCGTCGCGTGCCGGCTTCGGACGCGTCTCGCGCAGCTCGAAGAGGCTGCTGCGCGTCTGCTCGTCGAGCTCGCCACGCAGGATGTAGCGTCCGCCCTCGAACGGCTGCAGCAACTCGTCGGGCGCGCCTTCACCGGGAGCCCAGGTGAAGGTCAGACCTTCGACGCCGTTCGTGTCCGCATCCTGGGCCGAGGCGAAGCCTCCGCCCTCGAGCGCGAGCTCGCGCAGGACGTAGTCGATCGTCGCATCAGCGACCGCGCGATAGCGGTCGTCGGGGAACCGCCGAGCAGCGTGCAGGTAGACGGATGCGAGCAGCGCGTTGTCGTAGAGCATCTTCTCGAAATGCGGGACGAGCCAACGCTCGTCGACCGAGTAGCGGTGAAAGCCGCCGCCGACGAGGTCGTACATGCCTCCGAGCGCCATCCCGTCGAGGGTGGCTTTCGTCATCTCACGCTCGCCACGACGGAGCAGGAACTCGAGCACCGGCGCGGGCGGGAACTTCGGGGCCCGCCCGAAGCCGCCGTGCCGCGGGTCGAAGCTCTGCGCGATCCGGCTCTGGGCGTCGTCGAGCAGCTGTTCGGTGAGCGGCTCGGCCGAGGGCTGCAGGCGGGCGGAGGACTGGATGTGCTCGGTCAGGTTCCGGCCGGAGCGCTCCACCTCGCCGCGCTGGTCGCGCCATGCCTCGGCGACGCCGAGCAGCACCTGCTTGAACGACGGCAGTCCGTGCCGCGGCTCGGGCGGGAAGTAGGTGCCGCCGAAGAACGGCTCGCCGTCGGGCGTCAGGAAGACCGTCATCGGCCAGCCGCCGCTTCCGGTCAGCGCGACGACGGCATCCATGTAGACCGCGTCGAGGTCGGGCCTCTCCTCGCGATCAACCTTGACGCTGACGAAGTTGTCGTTCATCACGCGCGCTGTGAGCCCGTCTTCGAACGACTCGCGTTCCATGACGTGGCACCAGTGGCAGGCGGCATAGCCGATGGAGAGCAGAATCGGCCGGTCCTGCTCGCGGGCCTGTGCGAGCGCCTCGTTGCCCCATGCGTACCAGTCGACGGGGTTCGCGGCGTGCTGGAGGAGATACGGCGACGTCTCTGCGGCGAGGCGGTTCATCGACGCAGCCTGCGGACGGCCTCGACCCCGAAAGCGATCGTCGCGGCAGCGCCGAAGGCGAGCAGCAGCGCCGCCCAGACGTGGTCGTGGAAGAAGCGGCCGCCGAAGTAGCCGAGCAGCGAGGCGTACATCGCCCAGGTGGTCGCGGCGACGGCGTCGAAGGCGAGGAAGGTGCGGTAGGGGTAGTGCGTCATCCCGGCCGTGAACGTGGCGGCGGTCCGCCCGCCGGGGATGTACCGGCCGACGATCACGACCATGCCGCCCCGCGTCTCGAGCTGCCCGCGCGCCCATTCGAGCGCGGCGCGCGCCCGGCGGCCGTCGAGAAACCGCTGCTGCGCGGGGCGACCGACGTAGCGGCCGAGCCCGTACGAGAGGCTGTCGCCCGCGAACGCACCGGCGGCCCCGGCGGCGATCACCCAGCCGAGCTGCAGCTCGCCGACGACGGAGAGCAGCCCGGCGAGGATCAGCCCGGTCTCGCTCGGAAACGCCGGGAAGATCCCGTCTCCGAGCGCCAGGGCGAAGACGATCACGTACGCCTCGGGCGACTGCGAGAGCAGGTCGAACGCAGACTCGAACACGCCTGGATCATTGCTGCCGGGCCTGTTCGCCTGGGCGGGTTGAACCTCAGAACCTGCGAAACGCGTGCGTGCGGGCCAATTCGCGGAAGCCGACCGACTCGTAGAGCTGCCGGGGAATTGGATAGGCGTCGTCCCCGCGGCACGCGACGAGCGCCACCGAGGCACCTTCGGCGCGCAGCCGCTGCAGGGCGAACAGGTTGACCGCGCGGCCGAGACCGCGGCGCTGATGGTCGGCGTGGGTCCCGACCGGCTCCAGCTCGCCGACGCCGTTCTCCTCGTCGAGCCACGCGAGCGCGTAGGCCGCGACCGAGCCGTCCGGCGCCTCGACGATGCAGTCGAGGTCCTGCCGGTACGGCCAGGCGGCTCGCACACGCTTGTAGACGTCGTCGCTGAAGCGCGACGGGTGGAACGCCGACCGGTGGGCGGCGCCGCGCGACTCGAAATCGGCGCTTTCGACAGTCCGCACGCGGTACCCGTCCGGAAGCACCGGCGTTTCGACCTGCTCGAGCGTCCGCTGGTTGAGGCGCATCCAGGCGCCGCTCGGGTCGTGGCGCAGACCGTGCGCGCCCAGCCGTTCGATCGCGTCGAGGTGGTCTGTGCGAACGAGTACCTCGGCCGGTTCCGCCCAGGCGAGAATCTCGTCCAGGAGCTCCGGCTGGTCGGGCCGGACCTGCCACTCGAGCTCGGTCCCGCGGGTCAGCCACCCCCACCCCGCTACTTGTTCACCCTCGAACCAGAGGCGCACTCGGTGCTCGGCATGCGGGATGTGCGACGACCAGAACGCGATCTGGCCGAAGTCGCACGACAGCGACCCTGGATTGGCCCGCCAGAGCTCCTGCGCGAGCCTCAGTAGGAGTGGCAGCTCGTCGTCTCGAAACTCCCGCGACTCCACGCGCGAAGTCTAGGCTTGGACGATGGCAGGAGACCTGCGCGACCTGCTCGGCCTCACGGCGGGGATCGCAGCCGACTTCTACGAATCGCTACCCGAGCGCGCTGCCTATCCGGCCGTTACGGCGGCCGAGCTGCGGTCGGCGTTCGCCGCCTATGCGGGCCAGCTCGCCGCGCGGTAGAGCTGCCCTTCGAGCGTTCGTCCGAGCAGCTCGGCGAGCCAGCTCGAGACTGTCAGCAAGCGGTCGAGGTCGACTCCGGTCGCGATGCCGTCGCGCTCGAGCTGCCAGACGAGATCCTCGGTCGCGATATTGCCCGTCGCGTTCGGCGAGAACGGGCAGCCGCCGAGCCCGCCGACCGACGCGTCCAGGATCGTCGCCCCGCCGTCGAGCGCTGCCCACGCTCCTGCGTACCCTGTGTTGCGCGTGTTGTGCAGGTGAGCTCCGACCGGCTTGCCGAGAATCGACACGCGCTCAACGAGCCTCCTGACCGGACGCGGCGTTGCGACGCCGATCGTGTCTGCGAGCACGATCTCCTCTGCGGCCTCGAGCTGTTCGCAGAGATCCGCGACCGCGCCGGGATCCACCTCGCCTTCGAAGGGGCACCCCCAAGCGCACGAGATCGTGACCGTCGTCGGCACCCCGGCGACCGCGAGGATCGCGCGCACTCGCTCGAGCGCGTCGGCGAGCGAGGCGTTCGCGTTTCGCCGGTTGAACTCCTCGGTCGCGGCGAGTGTGCAGTTCAGGCGGGCGAGCCCGGTCGCGGCGAAACGCTCGTAGCCGCGTTCGTTCAGCACCAGCCCGACGAGCTCGGCGCGCTCCGGCTTCGCCGCAGAGACGACCTCCTCGGCGCCCGCCATTTGCGGCACGCGCTCGTCGCGAACGAACGAGACTGCTTCGATCCGCGGCAGCCGGGCGGCGGCCAGCCGTGAGACGAGCTCGGCTCGCACCGCAGGTGCGAGCGCCTCCGGCTCGTTCTGCAGGCCGTCGCGCGGCCCGACATCGCAGATCGTGATCACGCCGGCGCGACTGCGGGCACAGGCACGTCGACCGTGCCGCGCGGACGCAGCGGCAACAGCGCGACAACCAGGCTCGTCAGCGCCAGCCCGACCCACTGCAAGTGGGTCGGGGCCTGGCCGAACTTGAAGTAGAGGACGAGTGTCGCGCTGACCGGGAAGGCAAGCTCGGCGATCGTCGCGGCGACAGCCGGCGTTCGCAGGAGACCGTAGTAGTAGAGGCCGAGCGCGAGGAAGCCCGTGACCACGGCGAGGAAGCCGATCCAGAACGAATCGTGAACGGACGAGAACGCCGGCGCATGCAGGACGAGCAGTGCGATCGCGCTGCCTGCAAGCCCGAAGGTGAAGCGCAGCGTGGCGACATGTTCGAAGCGCATGTCACGCGCGAGGTAACGGCCGAGCACCGTGCCGAGCGCCCACAACGCCGCCGCGCCGAGCGCGTAGAGCGTCGGCTTGAGGCCGTGAACGCTCGGATGGAAGGGGTGTTGCACACCCATCAGCCACGCGCCGATGATCGCCGGGACGAAGAAGACGGCGAAGCTGCGTCGCGGGCGCTCGCCGAGGATCAGGCCCGCGCAAACGACCGCAATGATCGGCTGAATCTTCTGCAGGACGACCGGCGTGACGAAGTCGTGGCCGGCCACGAACGCCTGTGTGAACAGGATCGTCGCGAGTGCCGACGAGCCGGCTCCAATCACGACTGCGGCGAGAACATGACGCCAGCCGAGACGAACAACGGCAAGGAAGGCGGCGGCGAGAAACGGCAACGTGAGCAGGACGAGCAGGACGTGCTCGCCGAAGACGATCGTCGCGACGGCCGTCGACTGGGCGAGCGGAGCACGGATCCAGGCATCGAGCCCCCAGAGCGCGGCCGCGATTGCGACGAGAGAGGTCGCACCCGGACGCGAACGCAACCACGACAACATTTCCGGAGCGTATCGGCCGCGCGTCAGGCGGCAGGGCGACGCGAGCCCGCGACCGTGACCACGAGCGCGGCGACGACGCCGACCACCAGGAGAACCGCCGCCCAGCCTCGCGCGTCATCGACGCGTGCTGCGAGCAACGCACCGCCGAGCACGGCCTGCGCCGACGACGAGCAGCAAGACCCCGACGACGACCTGCGCGTCGGCGACCGGGAACGAGTCGACCGCGCTTCAAAGCGCGACGACGATCGCGGCCAGCACGACAACTGCAAGGCGCGCCGGGGTAGCTCCAAATCAGTGTTCGTGAGTGCCGCCACGCGCCGCGTTTCTCGTGCCTCGGAGGATTCTCGCCTAACGCACCTGCGCGTGTTCTTCAATCCGCCGAGCTACGACGACTGAACGTAGACGTGCACCGCCAGCGGGCGGAAAGTGTCGTTCACGTGGCCCGTCGACGAGCTGACCGTCCGGCGCTCTCCGAAGACCTGCACCTGTCCGTTCTTGAACGCCGGCACGTGGAACTGCACGTTGAGCGGAAGCCGCGTCGCATTGACGGCGATCACGAACGTCTTGCGGCCGAGCTTCCTCGCGATCACCTTGACGGAGGTCGAGTCGACCGAGGCGGCGGCGCCGTCGCCGGCGAGAGCCGGGCCGAGCGCGGAGAGCAGGCCGTCCGTCTTCGTCAGCTCGTGCGCGAGCGGCGCGCGGACGTCGAACTCGCTGTGCGCCGGCGTCCAGGTATGCGTGAAGTAGCCGATCCCGCGTGCGCCTCCTGCGATCGCGAGCCAGACCTCGGCGCGCAACTCGGCACGCGTCATCTGGGCGCCGCCGCAGTAGCTGGAACGGCTCGGGCCGGTCTCGATCCACTGGAATGTCGGCATCGCACCGGCGAGCCTTTTGAACGCAAGCTGCGCGTCATAGACGGCGCTCAGATCGGCGCTGCAGTGCGCCAGCGGATAGAGATCGAAGCCGGCGACGTCGGCGAGCCTGGCGAACCGCCCGTAGACCGACGGGTCGATGTTCGTCGGTGTGTACGGCGAGCGGAAGAACCCCGCTCCGGTCGTCAGGAAGCTGAGCAGCCCGTCGCCACCGCCACGCGGGAACGGCGCGGCCTTCTGCAGCGACTCCGGCGTCCAACCGTTCCCCTCCGGCTCGTCCGGGAACGCCCAGCCGGCCAGCTCTGGCCCGCGCACCAGCCGCTCCCCGATCGGAAGCACGGCGAGCGAACCGCGGCTGATCACATTCAGCTGTTGTCGTGCTGTGACCTGCGGGCAGCTCTCGTTGATGATCAGGTTGATGCCGAGCGCGTGCGCGCGCTGCGCTGCGCCGCTCGAGCACTGGTCGATCAGCATCACCGGGAAGAACGGCTTGCCGTCGACCTTGATCTTCGTACCCGCGACTGAAGCGCCGGCGGTGGTGCCCGGTTCGGCAGCTGCGATCTGAACGAGACCTGCGAGAAGCGCACATGCGGCAGCCGCCGCGGTAGTCGAGCCCAATAGCCGGATGAGGAACCCCCTCCTCTTCGGTTTGGGACACCGTAGCGGCGTTTGAGCCGCTACTTCACGGTTGTCGGGATGTTGGTGATCTTCCCGTCGATGATCTGCTGCTCGATCTGCTTGACCTTCGCCTCGATGCCCTTCGGAGCCTTCGGTGAGAACTTGCCGAGGCCGACGCCGTTCTGCTCGAGCCCGTAGACCGCATCCTGGCCGCCTTTGAAGTGGCCTTCCTTCGCGTCCTTGATCGAGAGGAAAACTGCGGTGTCGACGCCCTTCAGCGCCGATGTGAGGATGTGCGGGCCGAGGAAGCCCTGGTCGGCGTCAACGCCGATCCCCCAGACCGCCTTCGTCTTGGCCGCGTCGAGCGCGCCGAGACCGCATCCGCCTGCCACCTGGAAGACCACGTCCGAGCCCGCCGCGATCTGGTTCAGGGCGAGCTCCTTGCACTTCGCCTCGATGCTGAAGTCCTGCGAGTAGCCGTTCACCGTCTTGACGGCCGGGTATGCCGCCTTCGCTCCGGCCTGGTAGCCCGCGATGTAGCGGTCGACCGGCGGCTGCTTCTCACCGCCGACGCTCGAGACCGCGGTCGCCCCGTCGGCTTTCGCGGCGAGCCCCGCGGCGTAGCCGGCGAGGTAGCCGACTTGCTGCTCCTTGAAGAGCAGGCCCTCGACGTTCGGCGCGTTCCCCTCGTCAGCGTTGGCGACGTCGACGATCGCAAAGCTCGTTTTCGGGAATGTCTTCGCGACGGCTTTCATCGCGTCGATCTCGGTGTAGCCGACGCCGATCACGAGGTTGTAGCCCTGCCGGGCGAGTGCGCTCAGGTTCGGGATGTACTCGGCCGGCGACGACGACTGCACGACTCTCGTCTGGACGCCGAGGTCGCTTGCGGCCTTCTGGAGGCCGACGTAGGCGAGGTGGTTGAAGCCGCGGTCGTTGAGGCCGCCGGTGTCCGTGATCAGCCCAACCTTGAACGAGGAGGACGCTGTGGTCGTCGCGGTGGTCGTGTCCGCTTTCTTCGACGACCCACAGCCCGCTGCGGCGACAGCCAGGACGATGACGAACGTGAACGGGAGCAGTTTCTGCATCGGGACTCTCCGAGGTTTTAGACTGTGGGACGAAAACTGTGGCCGATTCTACTTGGCACACCGTCGTCGGCGTCGTCCTACGGGCGCGCGACGGGCGGCTCGAGGTTCTGCTTCGCTCCGGCGCGCTCCCCGCGGCGGTGCTCGCGCGTGGCGAGTCGCTCGAGACGGCGCTGGCGCGTGCCCTCGACATCGATGCCCTCGCCCACCTCGAGCAGCTGGAGACGCGCGTCCGCGCAGACGCGACGCTCGCGACGGCGTACCTCGGCCTCGTCCGCTCCGACGGTGAGCTCGAAGGCGAATGGCAGCTCGTGCGCGGGCCGCTGCGTGTCGGGGCCGATGACGCCGCAATCGTCGCGGCGGCGCAGGCTCGCCTCAGGGCGAAGCTCTCGTACACGAACATCGGCTTCGCGCTCGCCCCCGCGACCTTCACGATCTCGGAGCTACGCCAGGTCTACGTCGCCGCACTTGGGCACGACGTCGCGGCGACGAACCTGCAGCGCGTGCTCCTGCGGCGCGGCGTCCTCCAGCGGATCGACGGACTCCGCCCTCCCGGCCGCTCCGGCGGGCGCCCCGCAGCCGTCTTCCGCTTCGCCTCCCAGCGCCTGGAGGTGACGGACGCCTTCGCGACCCTCAGACCACCGCGCTAACCCGGGAGAACACGTCCCGCCAAGCCTTGGCCCGTCGCCAAACCAGGGTGACAAAACTGTGACGTTCTTTCCACAGCCCTCGGATTTCGCTCCGAAACAAGCGAAATCCAACCGCAACCCGATCGGTGCTTCGCCAAACCACGGTGTCAAAACTGTGACATTCGTTCCACAGGTCGTGAGCTCTACAGCGGCCTCGAGACGTCTTCCAGGATTTCGCGCCAGCGGCTGAAGAGGAGTTGGTGCGTCCCTGGCTCCAGGCGAAGCGTTGCCTTCGGGAGCGCGCGCTCGTAGTCGCGGCCGATCGCCGGGATGCAGACGGTGTCGCTCTCGCCCCACCAGAGGGTCACCGGGGAGCGCACGTCTGTGAGCTCGAAGCCCCACGGCCGGCCGAGGTACGCGAGCTCGCGGGCGAGCCACAGCCCGCCGTGGCGGAACGACTCGATCCGCCCCGCGGCGTACGCCGCATCGCTCGCCGAGTCGCCCGTCGGCGGCGGCGGGCGCCTCCCCCAGCGCTCGAGACCGCGCGCTGCGACCCATGGCGCCACGCGGGCGATCCGCATCGCGCGCCGGACGTCCGGAGAGAGCACGCCGACCCCGGCGGCGACGGGCATCGAGCCGACGAGGGCTACGCGGGACACCCGCGCCGGCGCGACCGCGGCGAGCGCCAGCGCGTGCGGCCCGCCCGCCGACCAACCGACGACCGCGAACCGATCGGGCTGGATCACTCCGAGGGCTGCCTCGGCCCAGGCGCGCAACGAGCGGTGCCGCGACGCGACGCCGCATCGGTCGACCGCGAGCAGCCGCAAGCCGAGTCCCTTTGCGATCGAGTCGTCCGGGTGCCGCGAGAGCCGTGAGTCACCGCCCCCGTGCAGATAGACGACCGGCGTCCCCGCCGGGTCGCCGACGTCGTCGATCAGCGGACGATCAACGTCCCGCGCATCCCGCGCGCCCGATGGTCTGCGACCGAGCACCAGAACGAGTATCGCCCCGGCGCGAGTGAGACCGATAGTTCGGCTCGCGCCCCGGGCTGAACCACGGGCGTGCCGGCGATGTGACGCGCCCCGACGCGCTGCACCCGCAGGTCGTGGGCGTCCTGCCCGAAGTTCGCCAGCTCGATCACGGCCGGCCCTGCCTTCAGGCGCGGCCGCGAGAGGGAATACGAGAACTCGTGGGCGACGACCTGCATCCGCGAGGGAGCGGGAGCCATCCCGAGCAACGCGGTGCTGCTCGCGAAGAAGAGCGCCACCGCGAGCAGCGCGAGCCTCATCGGACGAGTTGCGGCCGCGCGAACTTGCGAGCGCCGGGGATCACGCGTGCCGCGTCGAACCCGAGCCACTGTTCGAGCAGCGACGCGTAGACGCCGCGGAAGTCGGATGTCGGCTTGAGGTTGCCGTCCGCATCGAGGCCCGTGGTGAGCCCGGGGAACTCGCCGACCTGCGTGCCGGCCGCACGCGTGCCGATCAGGAAGCCGGTGCCGGCAGCACCGTGGTCGGTGCCGCCCGAGCCGTTCTCCTTGGCGCGCCGTCCGAACTCCGACCAGACGAGCGTCAGTACCCGGTCGGCGACGCCGCGCGCCTCGAGGTCGCGCTGGAACGCGAACAGCGACGCGGCGGTGGTCGTTAGTGCAGGCGTGAGCGCCGTTGTCTGGCCGGCGTGAGTGTCGTACTCGCCTGTCGCCTCGAGCGCGACACAGCGGAGCGGCAGCCCGGCGGCGACCATCGCGGCAAGACCCTGCAGACGGGCCGGGAACGAATCGCCGGTCGGATACGGCACGGCGGGCGCGACGGGCTTCGTCCCCGCAAACGGAGCGAGCTGGCGCCGCAGCTTGTCGGCCTGCGCCGTCACGGCGGCGGCTGTGCGAAGCGCAGGATCGTGCTGCTTCGCATGACCCAGGCCGCCGATCGCGTCGAGCATCCGGCTCTGCACCTCGCCCCACACGCCGGGCACGTAGAAGTCGTACTGATCAGGGCCGTCGATCGCAGCGACGGGAACCTTCGACGTCGCGAGCGCGGGCTGCAGCGAGCCGGTCATCGACAGCCCTTGCAGCGGGTTGTCCGCCGTGCCGGCGATGTCGAGGTAGCGGCCGAGCCAACCGGTGAGAAGCCGCGGGTCGGTGGCGCCGACCTCCCAGAAATGGCGAGAGGTGAAGTGCGACTGATCCGGATGGTCGTAGCCCACCGACGGCAGCACCGACACCTTGCCCTCGTCGTGCAGCTGCGCGATCGGCGCGAGCGCGGGATTCCAGAGCAGGCGGGCGTCCTCGGTGAACGGGGTGCCTCCGGTGACCGCGAGCCGCGGGCGGAACTTCTGGTAGAGCGGATCGCCCTGCGGATAGAGCAGCGAGAGTGCGTCCGCACCGCCCTGCAGGAAAACGGTGACGAGGATCGGCTTCTGCACGCCACTCGCGGCGGCCGCGATTCCCTCCTCGAACCACTGCAACTTGCCCGCGCCGTACACGGCCAGCGCGAGCCCGGCGGAGCGCGCGACGAAGGCGCGACGCGTCAGTCCGGTTCCGGCCGGGGTCGGCATGCCCGGCTCGATCGCCGGCAGTCCGCGGCCCGCAACCGCACGCATCACGTCGGCGCGAGAGCACTCGTCGCAGGAGATGCGGCTCATGACGTCTGCACGTCCGGGGAGACGGCGATCAGCTGACGAAGGGCGTTCTCGATCAGCACGGGGTACTGCGCCTGCTTCCATTTCGCGCCGCGCGCGTCGTTGATGGCCGCTTGCGCGAACCGGAGCAGCGCAGCGTGTGTCCCCGATGAGAGCGATGGGTTGCGCCAGAACGTGAGCGCCCGCGCAAGCAGTCCGGCAGCGTCGGCCGGTAGCCCGGCCGGCGGCTTCGCGGGATCGAGGTGGTTGTCGCGCAGCAACCGCTGCACCGCGATCCAGCGCCCGCGGTAGGTGGCGGTGTCGAGCCAGCGGGAGTCGTCCCAGCCCGCGACGTTCGGCGGATAGAAGAGCTGTTGGCCCGAGAGCGAGCCGATCCACGCCCAGTCGGTCGTCGTGATCCCGCCGCCGATTCGGCGCAAGAGCCCGGCGAGATGCACGACCGGAGGCTTCACCATCCGAGGGCCGTCGATCAACGCCGGATGCTTGAGGATCGCGCTGACCACCGGTGCAACCTCGTAACCCTGGCGGTAGATCGCCTCGAGGCCCGCCAGCGTCGAGCGACTCGGCGCGACAGGAACGAAGTAACTCCAGAGCTTGTTGACGAAGAACGACGGATGCGCCGAGTGCGAGACGCAAAGGCGGCACGCGTCCTGCCAGGCGAAGCGCCCGGACTTGTGGAAGACCGTCTTCATCCCCTCGTCGTGGTCGCGCGCCTCGAAGTGGAAGTTGTAATCGCCCTTGCTGCGACTCCAGCTGTTCTGGAAGCCGGTCAGCGACCGTGCCTGCTCGCGGACGTCGCGCTCGCTGTAGGCGCCGCGATCCGCACCGAGCGTGAAGAGCTCCATCATCTCGCGCGCGTAGTTCTCGTTCGGCGCTCCCTTGACGTTCTCGGTCCCGTTCAGCCACTTGAGCATCGCCGGGTCCTTGGTCACGTCGAGCAGCAGCCGGTGAAACGAGCCGACCGCATGGAATCGGAAGAGATCGTTCTGCTTGATCATCAGCTCCTGGCTTCCGACCCCGTCGTTCGAGGTCGCGAACCAGTCGTGCCAAACGAGCGTCATCCGCTCGACGAGCGGACGCGAGGTGCGCACCATGCGGTCGAGCCACCAACAGTGGTCGTGGCCCCAGGCGTCGGCCGGGGCGAGCGGGCGCCCTTTGTCGTCGTGCGGGCGCGGCCCGACGAGCCGTTCCGGACCGGGCACGACCAGCGAACGGACCGCGCCGTCGAGGCCGCGCTTCGCGAGCGCCTCGGCCTCGCCCTTGCGAGGGCCGAAGCCCGCGCGCCAGAGCAGCCGCTCTGCCTGCGGTGCGCCGAACGGCCCCCGGTAGACCGGTACTCCCACCTCTCCATGGTCGGATCGTGATGCGGGGCCCCGTATCCCTCGAATGAGCTACGAGAGCTGCTTGACGAGCAGCACTCGCGGCTCGCCTGTGCCGTCGTACGCGGGGTCGATCCGCTCGACCTCGAAGCCGAGCGCCTGGTGAAACGCGACCGAGCGGACGTTCACGGGCGACGTGACCCCGCGCACGGTCGTTCGCGGCGCGATCGCCTCGAAGAAGCGTCCGTAGAGCGTCCTGCCGAGGCCTGACCGTCGAAACGCGGGGTCGATCCCGGCGAAGTGGATGTAGGCCTCGTCGTCGAACGTCTGCGAACGAAAACCGCAGAGGAAGCCGGCGAGCGCACCGTCGTCTTCGGCGACGAACGACGTGTCCCGGAAATGGACGAAGAACAACTTCGGGAGCATCGCGGCCATCGAGCGTCCGCCCCACCACTCGTCCACCACCTCGACGACCCGGCCGTGATCTTCCGGCTCGGCCTGCCGGATCAGCAACATAGGCTCAGCGTATGCAGATCCTCGTTCTCGGCGGCACGCAGTTTCTCGGACGGCACGTCGTCGACGCGGCGCTCGCGCGCGGACACAACGTGACGCTGTTCAACCGCGGACAGACGAGGCCCGAACTCTTCGAGAACCTCGAACGGCTGCGAGGGGATCGCGACGGCGACCTATCGGCACTCTCCGGCCGGAGCTTCGATGCGGTCGTGGACACGAGTGGCTACGTGCCGCGGATCGTCGGTCGTACGCTCGAGGCGCTCCAGGAGGTGGGCCACTACACATTCGTCTCCTCCGTGTCGGTGTACGCAGACCTCTCCGTGCCGCCGTCGGAAACGTCTGCGGTGCGCGAGCTCGAGACACCGACCGAAGAGTGGCGCGAGGCCTACGGCGAGCTGAAAGCCGACTGCGAGGACGTCGTTCGCACGCGCTTCCCAGAAGCGTTCATCCCGCGACCGGGCCTGATCGTCGGGCCTTGGGACCCGACCGGCCGCTTCACGTACTGGCCCGAGCGGATCGCCGAGGGCGGCCAGGTGCTAGTCCCCGCGCCGCCCAGCGCGAGTGCCCAGATGATCGACGGCCGCGACCTCGCGGCCTGGATCGTGCGAGCGGCCGAAATGCGCCTTGCCGGCACGTACAACGCGGTCGACCGGGCGACCACCCGATCGTCGCTGTTCGAGACCTGCGTCGACGTCTCCGGCGCTGCCACCGAACTCGTGTGGGTCGACGGCGAGTTCCTCGCCACGAACGAGATCGCCGAATGGATGGAGCTGCCGCTCTGGCTCCTCGACGAGGAGCATCAAGGGATGCTCTCGATCGACCCGGCAGCGGCTTTCGCCGCGGGGCTCGAGACGCGGCCGCTTGCCGAGACGGTTCGCGACACGCTCGACTGGGTGCGGGCAGGCGACGGACCCGAGGACCCGCCGGCCGGTCTCGCACGCGACAAGGAGCGGTTGGTGCTTGACGCATGGCTTTCGCAATAGTAGTTTCGAAAGATCTCTTTCGATGACTCGCTCACGCTGACCGACCCGCGGGCCATGCGCGCTCTCGCGCATCCGACGCGGCTCGCGCTCCTCGATCACCTGCATGCGGTCGATCACGCCACGGCGACCGAATGCGGCGCGGCAGTCGGCGACAGCCCTTCCTCGTGCAGCTATCACCTGCGCGCGCTCGCCAAGTGGGGGTTCGTCCAGGAGGCCGAAGGCGGCGCAGGTCGCGAACGGCCGTGGCGTGCGGCCGCCATGCGGATCGAGTTCGAGGCGGACGGCCTCGAGGCAACAGTGCTGCGAGATGAGCTGGTCGGCCGCCAGCAGCAGCGGCTGCGAAACGCGTTGCGGCGCGAGCACGAGCTCCCGCCGAGCTGGCGGCGGGCTGCGCAGACGTCGTCGGCCACCCTGAATCTGACGGCGGCCGAACTGGAGGAGCTCGGGGCTCGCTTCGAGGAGTTGCTCGACGAGTTCCGCGGCGGCGGCCGGCGACGCGGGACCCGGCAGGTGGTCATCTCGTTCGGCGCCGTCACCGAGCCTTGATCCTCCGAGCATCCTCGTCGACTCGCCTCCGATCGCTCACCCCAACGGCGCCTTCATGATCTGAGCGAAGTCCGTCCGACGCGGGTCCTATGCTCCGAACCGTGCTGGAGCGCGACTATCTGCGTCGCGGTACCGCCGAGTTCATCGGCACCTTCACGCTGATCTTCATCGGCGCCGGCTCCGTGTCGTTCGCCCGCACGCTGACCGACGTCGCGCTCGCGAACGGACTCGCGATCGGAGTGATGATCTGCGCGATGGGCTTCCACTCCGGCGGCCTCTTCAACCCGGCGATCACGCTCGGGTTCCTCGTCACGCGTCGCATCGCCCCGGCGCTCGCCGTCTGCTACTGGCTGGCCCAGTTCGCTGCCGCCGCGGTCGCCGCCCTGTTGCTCAAGTGGGTCCTCCCGAACAGCCTCGAGACCCAGTCGCATCTCGGTGTGCCCGCGCTCGGAGGAGGCATAGGCACCGGCCAGGGCGTGGTCGTCGAGGCCGTGCTGACGTTCTTCCTGGTGTGGGTGGTCTTCGGCACCGCCGTCGACTCACGCTGCACGTTCAGCCAGGTCGCCGGCCTCGCGATCGGCTTGACGATCACGATTGACGTCCTGATGGGCGGCGTCCTGACCGGCGCCGCGATGAACCCTGCCCGCGCGTTCGGGCCACAACTCGTCGGTCATCACTGGGCGCACTGGTGGATCTGGTACGTCGGCCCGCTGGCCGGCGCCGTGATCGCAGCATCCGTCTACGAGATGCTCTACCTGCGGCCGTCGGCGGCAGCAGCCGACACGGCAACGAGCTAGTTCGGGTAGTTTCCGGCCGCGATGCTCTCGACGTCACTCGTCGTCGCCGGACTGACGACCGGCCACAAGATCGGCCTGGCCGCGGTCGGCGGCGCGTTCATTCTCTTCGCGCTCATCTCGTCGTTCGTGCTGCCGCGGCGGAGCGCCAACTTCCCCGGCCGCGGCGTCGGCTGGTACGTGTTGCTCGGGACGCTGTTCTTCGTGGCGATGATGAGCGCGGTGCTCGTCTTCGGCAAGGAGAAGAAGGAGACTGCCGAGCCGGAAACGACCGCGTCGGCGCCCGCAGGCACCACCAGTACCCCTGCCCCACCTGCGACGGGCGACGCCACCGCAGGCAAGGCCGTCTTCACGAGCGCCGGCTGCTCGAGCTGCCACACACTGAAGGACGCCAAGTCGACCGGCAACGTCGGCCCTAACCTCGACCAGTTGAAGCCCGGTTTCGCCCGCGTCAAGCATCAGGTCGAGAACGGCGGCGGCCCGATGCCGGCGTTCAAGGACACGTTGAGCGCCAAGCAGATCGCCGACGTCTCGACGTACGTCTCGAGCGTCGCCGGGAAATAGGCCCTAAACGCGCGAAACCCGCCCGGGGGAGGGGCGGGATTCGCCGCAGTCACGTCAGTTCGCCGGTACAGATTTGGGGGAGCCGGCAAGACGAATGGTGTCGCAGGAGGCCCGCACGCGGCATCGCCCATTGGGGTGATCCTCGCCTCACCCGTTCGGGGGGCGGCACGGAGAAGGAGGGATTCGAACCCTCGAGGCAGGGATTTCCCCACCTAACGCCTTAGCAGGGCGCCGCCTTCAGCCACTCGGCCACTTCTCCCGAAGTCGCGCATCGTACCGGAGCACTTTCGACGCGAAAGCCCGCCTGGTGGCGGGCTTTCGACCGAGCGGAGGGAGAGGGATTTGAACCCTCGATGCACCTTTCGGCACATACGCGATTTCCAGTCGCGCTCCTTAGACCACTCGGACACCCCTCCGTGCGGACGCCGGGAGGTTAGCCGCGGCCGGAGCCTTCGAGCGGAGGGGGAGGGATTTGAACCCTCGAACGACGTAACCGCCGTTAACGGTTTTCGAGACCGCCGCATTCGACCGCTCTGCCACCCCTCCGATCGGGCGACAGGGTACAGACGTTACGGCCGGGTCAATCGCTGATGCGCGCGATCAGATCCTCGCGCTTCAGCACGCGAACGCGGTGCGACGAACGGGCAAGTCGGACCTCGAAGCCGGCGTCGCGCGGGAACAGCACCTTGTCGCCTGGCTCGATCGTGCCGACGTCCGGCCCGACGGCCGCGACGATGCCCGTGCGGCACTGCGCCGCCTCGTTCGCGGGCACGATCAGCCCGCTCGGCAGCTCGGACTCGTCGAGCGTCTCGACGACGATGTGATCGTCGAGCGGCTCGAGCGTCACGTCGGTCAGTGGATGCCCTTCGAGCATGCTCTCCACGATACTCGCTCTGTGCAGATCGGCGGCCATGACGTCCCCGTGACCAGCCCGGAGAAAGTGTTCTTTCCCGAGCGTGGACTGACCAAGCTCGACCTCGTCTCCTACTACGTCGACGTCGCACCGTTCGCCATCCCCCACGTCCGGCAGCGGCCGTTTCATATGAAGCGGTTCACCGACGGCGTCGCCGGCGAGTTCTTCCACCAGAAGCGCGTCCCGAAGAACCATCCGCCCTACATCGACGAGATCTTCGTGCAGTTCCCGAGTGGCCACTCGACGGTCTTCGCCGTGCTCGACGACGTGGCGGGGCTTGCCTGGGTCGCCAACCTGGGCTGCATCGAGCTGCACACGTGGCACTCGCGAGTCCCCGAGATCGAGGTTCCCGACTACCTGCTGATCGATCTCGACCCGACGACAGACGGCCAGTGGCCGTTCGTGCGCGAGATCGCGCTCGTCGTCCGCGAGGTGCTGGACGGCCTCGGGCTACGTTCCTACCCGAAGACTTCGGGCGCGACGGGCCTGCACATCCTCGCGCCGATCAGGCGCGACGTCCTCTTTCCCGACGTACGCCGCGCGGCCAAGGCGATCGCCGCGGAGGTCGAGCGGCGGATCGACGACCAGTCGATCGCGACGACGACGTGGCGGGTGGCCGACCGCGTCGGCGTATTCGTCGACTTCGGCCAGAACGCACGCGACCGGACGATCGCATCCGCCTATTCCGTCCGCCCCACTCCGGACGCGCGCGTCTCCGCACCGCTCGGCTGGGACGAGGTGGCGACGGTCGAGCCGGAGGCATTCACGATCGAGACGATGCGGGAGCGAATCGCCGCAGTGGGCGACCCGATGGAGGGCATGTGGCGAAACCCACCGTCGCTGCTCTCACGCTTCGAGCCACTCGGGCTCGAACCGCCTTCAGTCGATCCCGGCTCCTGACCGACTCCTACGGACGTGGCCGCACGACCTGTGCGGGACATGACCCATGAACCTCGTTCGAACGAGGTTCATGGGTTCCGCGCCGCGCAGCGGCGCGGGACTTCAGGCTCGCGGTCTGCAACGGGCATGACCCTCGAACCTCGTTCGAACGTGGTTCGAGAGTGGTTCGCGCCTAGCGCGCGAATAGCGCTTCGACGCCGGCCGCGTTCGGGTCGCGCGGCGGGAGCACCTCGCGCCACGTGCAGGCGGCAGGGTCCTTGTCGCGACGCCAGCGGATGAACTTCGTGCCATGCCGGAACCGTGGCCCTTGGACCTTGTCGTACCGGACCTCGACGACGAGTTCCGGGCGCACCCGCTGCTCCTGCAGCTCGCCCGTGCCCCAGCGGTTCGGCTCGGAGACGCGGCCCTCGAACGACTCGTCGACCAGCGGCAGCACGCGCTTCGCGACTTCCTCGCGCAGCCGCGCTCCGACCGCGCACGAGCCGACATAGTCGACGCCGCCGTCGTCGCGATACAGGCCGAGCAGGAGCGTCGCAATCGCCGTCTGATCGCCCTTCCAGCGGAAGCCGAGCACGACGCAGTCCGCGGTCCGGTGCTCCTTCACCTTCACGACCGCGTCACGCGAGCCCGGCAGGTACGCCGAGTCGAGCCGCTTGCCGATCACGCCGTCGAGGCCGAGCGCCTCGAAGCGATCGAGCCAGGCACGCGCGTCGGCAAGCGTTCGGGTCGCAGGGGAGATCCGGAACCCGGACAGCGCCTCCACGCGCACGCGGCGTTCGGTGAGCGGCAGCTTCCAGACTGGTTCGGCATCCCAGAGGAGGACGTCGAAGACGACGTACTCGGCCGGGATCTCGGCCGACAGCTTGCGAATCCGCGACTCGGCCGGATGCAGTCGCGTCTGCATCGCGTCGAAGTCGACCGCACCGTCACGCACGATCACGATCTCGCCGTCGAGCGCCGAGTTCGGCGGCAGCAACTCGCCAACCTGCCGCAGCTCCGGGAAGTACCGCAGCAGTGGCCGCTCGTTGCGCGACCAGAGCGCCAGTTCGCCGCCGGCGTTCTCGAGCACGCCGCGAAACCCGTCCCACTTCGGCTCGTACTGCCAGCCGTCCCCGTCGGGAAGCTCGCGCACGAGTTCGGCCTCCATGGGCGGGAACGGGATGCTCGGCACCGGCACGGGACAAGCGTAGGCGTTGGTCTAGGCTTGGGCGATGAGACGGGTCGCGGTGACCGGCGTCGGCGCGATGACCCCGCTCGGGCTCGACGTGCCCTCCACGTGGGCCGCGGCCAAGGCAGGCACCAGCGGCATCGACTGGATCTCGGCGTTCGACGCCGACGGCCTGCCGGTCCGCGTCGCCGGCGAGGTCAAGAGCTTCGATGCCACCCAGGTCGTCTCGCCGAAGGAGGCTCGGAAGCTGGAGCGGAACGTGCTGCTCGGCGTCGGAGCCGGACGCGAGGCAATGGCCGACGCCCAGCTCACCGGGTTCGACCCGTCCCGCGTCGGGATCATCTTCGGCTCGGCGATCGGCGGCGTACCCGGCATCGTCGAGCAGGCGAACACGCTGCGCGACCGCGGGCCAGATCGTGTCTCTCCGAATTTCCTGCCGAACGTCCTCGTCGACTCGGTCTCGGGTCAGCTTGCGATCTCGCTCGGGATCACAGGCCCGAACTACGCGGTCGTCTCAGCCTGTGCAACCGGCTCGCACGCCGTCGGCGAGGCGGCCGAGATGATCAGGCGCGGCGCGGCCGATGCGGTGCTCGCCGGCGGAACCGAGTCCTGCATCATCCCGCTGATCTTGGCCGGATTCACCGCGATGCGCGGCCTCGCGGTCGAGGACGAGCATCCCCCGCACGCCTCGAGGCCGTTCGACGCGACTCGCGCGGGCTTCGTGATGTCGGAGGGCGCCGGCGCACTGCTACTCGAGGATTGGGAGCACGCCGAGCGGCGCGGTGCCACGATCTATGCCGAGGTGCTCGGCTACGGCGCTTCGAACGACGGCACACCACATGGCGCAGCCCGAGCCTGAGGCGACCGGTGTCGCCGCGATGATGCGCGGCGCGCTCGAGCGCGCCGGCGTCGAGCCGACCCGGGTCGGCTACATCAATGCCCACGGGACGTCGACCCCGCTCGGCGACGCGGCCGAGACGCGCGCGATCAAGGCCGTCTTCGGCGACCACGCCTACTCACTCGCCGTCTCATCGACGAAGTCGATGATGGGTCACACGTTCGGCGCCGCCGGTGCGATCGAGGCGATCATGTGCGTGCTCGCGCTACGCGACGGCGTGCTGCCGCCGACGATCAACTACCGCGAGCCCGACCCCGAGTGCGATCTCGACTACGTCCCGAACGAAGCGCGGCAGTTCCGGCCCGATGTCGCCCTTTCGAACGCGATGGGCCTCGGCGGGCACAATGGCTGCGTCCTGCTCGGCCGCGCGGACTAGAGAGCATCGGGCAGCGCCGCAATCGAAGAGAGCACCAGGTCCGCAGCTGCGAGCGCGTCGGCTCCCGGGGGATAGTGCGGGTTCGGAATCGCGAACACGAACATCCCGGCGGCCTTCGCCGAGCGGATCCCGTTGTGCGAGTCCTCGACCGCTGCACAGCGTTCCGGCGGAATGCCGAGCCTGCGTGCGGCCTCGAGATACACATCCGGGGCCGGCTTGCCGCGCGCCACCTGCTCGGACGAGACGACTTCGCGGACGACCGGCGCGAGTCCTGCCGAGGCGAGCACCACCTCGATCAACTCGAGGTTCGAGGATGACGCAATCGCAACCGAACGCTCGGCGGCGACGCGCTGCACGACCGCGGCGGCGCCCTCGATCAACGGCGGCGAAGCGCCGTAGCGCGCGAGCATCCGCTCGACCACGTCGGCATTGATCTGCTCCGGCGTGCCGGGCAGACCGAGCTCCCGCACCATATAGGCCGACCACTCGGGCGAGCTCATGCCCATCATCTCGCGCGCGGCTTCCGGGTTGTAGCGGCCGCCGGCCTCGCGGGCGTATTCGGCTCGTACCTCGTCCCACACCTGCTCGGAGTCGACGATCACGCCGTCGAGATCGAAGACGACGGCCTCGATCAAACCCGGCTGTAACCCCGGTGCACGTAGACGAGCGACGTCGGCTGCTGCGCCTCCTCGATCGTCTGCAACTCGCCGACGAACAGGGTGTGGTCGCCCGTTCGAACCTCGTCGACCGTGCGGGCGGTCAGCCAGCCGACAGCGCCGACGAGCAGACGTGGATCGTCCTCGCGAACGTCGATCCCGTTCCAGAGCGCGATCGGGGGCACGCTCCTCGCGAAATGCTGCGCGAGGTGCTCCTGGTCGCCCGAGAGCATCGAGACCGCCCACTCCTCCGCGTCGCGAAGCAACTCGTGCAACGAGGCGTCGAGCGCGATCGAGATGCCGACGAGTCTCGGCGCGAGCGACAGCGAGACGAGCGAGGAGACCGTCAGCCCTGAGCGGCGGCCGTCGACTTCGGCGACGACCACCGAGACCCCCGCCGGCCAGCGCCGGAAAAGCGCCCGCTGCTCTGCTCCACGTTCAGCCACACGGCCGAGCCTAGATCAACGCTTAGTTCGCGCGGCACTGGCGATCACCGAGTTGGGTGATCAGCGCATTCTTCTCGAGGTCGAGCGCCCGGTCGTACGAACCGGCTGACGCCCCGAGCCACATCACGTCGGGTGTCACTCCCGGGCCTTCGACGGTCGCCCGGTAGCGCGTTCCTTTTCCGGCTGGATGGCCGGCATGCGGGTTGAACGAGTAACAGAACGCCCCGGTGCGGGTGTGGGTCAGGAAGCTGTTCTCGCGCTTCCACCCTGTGCCGTAGGCCGAGTCGTAGGTGTCGACGAAGACGTTCCGGCCGAACGTGTCGAGCGGGACGCCCGACGACGTCGAGCGGAAGCCGTACACGGGGTCGTTCGCGTACCTGAATGTTCCGAAGAGGTGATCCCACTGGTGCCATGCCCAGTCGGTGTCGATCTCGAGTGCAGGCAGCTCGCCGGTCCAGTGCGAGAGCCGAAGTTCCCACGAGCCCTGCATGCCGGTCGGCGCGACGCCGTAGTTCGGCAGCATCCGCTGCCAGGCTTGTAGCGCCCAGTAGGAGCCGTCGGGAGCCTGGCAGGCCGTCACCTTCCAGGCGAGGGCCGGCCCCGTGTACGCCTTGCAGGCGTTGCGGAAGGTCTTCCAGTAGTTGCCCTTGTACTTGCCCCACCCGCCCGCGTAGTCGAGGTGAAACGTAATCTGCGGCCTCGCCCGGGTCGGCGCGATCGCGTTCAGCGCGCCCCACGCGAGGACGTGACGGCGCTTGCCGTGTGCGGTGTAGCTGATCAGCGCCTCGCCCTTCGTGTTGACCGACAGGGTGATGCCGTGGGCATTCCGGTCGATCAAGTCGGATGCGCGCGCGGTGGCTGCGAACGCCGACGTTGCGATGACGAGGACGAGGACGAGTAGGCCGTGCCGCAACGTGCTTCCTCCTGGGTTCCCGAGAACGATGGCTTGGCCTTGTCATCGGCAGATCGAGACGATCGCCCGACCCCTGGAACGGGGGAAGAGCTTGGTAGGTTCCGCCCCCAGTGAGTCGGCGCGACCTGATCGAGATCGCCATCACTGCGGCCGCTGTCCTGGTCGCCGCAATCTGTCATTTCGCAGGCCTGGGACCGGTTTTGACGTTTTTCATCGCCGCCGCCTCCCTCGCGCTGCTGGCGCGAACGGTCGGCACGGCGACCGAGCAACTCGGCGCGCAACTCGGCTCGGGCGGAGCAAGCGTCGTCCAATCGGCCCTCGGCAACCTGCCCGAACTCTTCATCGCGCTCTTCGCGCTGAACAAAGGACTGGTCGGGGTCGTACAGGCCGCCCTGGTGGGATCGATCCTCGCGAACAGCGTGCTCGTGCTCGGCCTCGCCTTCGTCGTCGGCGGGCTGCGAAACGGCCCGCAACGTTTCGACTCGAGCCGGGCCCGGCTGGTCTCGACGCTGACCGTTCTCGCGGCAGCGACGATGGCGATCCCGTCACTGGCTCACGCCTTCCATGCGCCCGCGGCTGCGCACGGCGAAGCGCTGTCGCTCGTCTGCGCAGTCGTGCTGCTCGCCCTCTACGTGCTGACGCTGCCCTCGTTTCTCCGCAGCGCACCAGGCGAGGAGCAAGCTCCCGCTCGCTGGTCGAGACGGACGACGGCGCTCGCGCTCGCGGCGGCTGGAACAGCAGCCGCATTCACCTCCGACTGGTTCGTCTCGGCATTGACACCGGCGATCCACACGCTGCACATGAGCGAGGAGTTCGCGGGCCTCGTGATCGTCGCGATCGCCGGTAACGCCGTCGAGAACGTTGTTGGGATTCAGCTCGCGGCGCGCAACAAGGCTGACTTCGCCGTCTCGGTGATCGTCAACTCGTCGCTGCAGGTCGCGCTCGCCCTGACCCCGGTGCTCGTAATCGTGTCGCTTCTCTTCGCAGCGCACCTGACTCTCGTCTTCCCGACGCTGCTCGCGTTCGTTCTGCTGCTCGCGGGCATCCTCGGCGCTCTGGTCGTGAACGACGGCGAATCGCAGTGGGAAGAAGGCGCGGTCCTCGTCGGCTTCTACGTCGTGATCGCCGCCAGTTTCTGGTGGGGGACCTAAAAAAAAGTCGCGCCTGTGAGAGCGACGAGCTCCTGCGGCGCGAGCTCGATCTGGAGGCCGCGCCGACCGGCGCTGACCAGGATCGTCTCCCAGCCGAGCGCGGACGAGTCGACGACAGTCGGCAGTTGGCGACGCTGGCCCAGCGGGCTGATCCCGCCCACGACGTACCCGGTCGCGCGCTCGGCCACCGCACGTCCGGCCAACTGGGCGCGCTTGCCGACCTCCCGGAGGTCGAGCTGCCGGTCGGCCGGAACGACGTAGGCTCGCAGGTCGCCGTCCACCGAGACGACCAGCGTCTTGAAGAGCTGGCCCGCTGGGCGGCCGAGCGCCTTCGCGACCGCGATCGCATAGTCGCCCTTCCCCACGTCGACACCCTCGTACGCGTGGAGTTGGAACTCGATCCCGGCCCGCTTGGCGGCTTCCACGGCCGGTGTCATCCGGCGAGCTCGTCGGCGAGGAGCGCCAGCGCGAAGAGCCGCCAGGCGAGATCGACGTCCGCGACGAGGAAGATCGCCGCCTCACGGGCCGTGGGCAGATCCCGGACACGCAGGACGAGCGAGTCGAGGCCGCGCGCGAGCTCGGCGCGCCGGTCGGCGTCGTAGAGGTCGGCCCCGAGCGCCTTGACCGCCCGATCGTCGATCTCGAGCTCCCGATGTGGGTCGCCGCCTGCGGCGACGAGCAGAACAGCCCTGCGACGGGCGCCGTTCAACTCGCTCTCGTCGAACACGACTGCCTGGCCGGCGAGGTATGCGAGCACCGGCAGCGGATCGCCGAGCTCGCCGGCGTCGACCCGCACGAGTAGCTCGTCGAGCTCCTGGCTCGGTAGATCGTCCATGACTGGCATCATCGCGATATGGATGAGGTCCTCGCGAAGGCAGAGGAATGGCGCGCGGCCGGCGAGGAGGTTGCGCTCGCGACCGTCGTCGGCGCACGGCGTAGCGCACCGAGGCCGCTTGGTTCCAAGCTCGCGATCACCTCGAGCGGCCGCATGTTCGGATCGGTCTCGGGCGGCTGCGTCGAGGCTGACGTTTGCGAGCGCGCGCGTACGGTCCTGACCGGTGACACTCCCGAGCTGGTCTCGTATGGAATCGCCGACGAGGAGGCCTGGAGCGTCGGCCTGCCGTGCGGCGGCGAGATCGATGTCTTCGTCGAGCCGTTCGACGCGGCGCCGCCGGTCGAGCGAGGCACGAGCTACGTCGTTGTCGCGGGTGTGGGCATCGGTGAGCGCTGGCACGACAACAGTTCGGCGCGGACGGCCCTCCACGAGGAAGAGGGCCGAACGGTTTTCGTTGAACGGGTCGCACCGCCGCCGCGCCTGGTCGCGGTCGGCGCCGGCGACATCGCCGAGGCGCTCTGCGCGATCGCACGGCCCCTCGGCTGGCACACGACGGTCGTCGACCCTCGTGCCGGGCTCGCAACCCGCGAGCGCGTGCCGAGCGCCGATGAGCTGGTGGTCGCGTGGCCGGACGAGATCGACGTCGACGCGGACACCGCAGTCGTCTCGCTCGTGCACGAGGAGCGCCTGGACATTCCGGCTTTGCGGGCCGGCGTGGAGGGCGGGGCGTTCTTCGTCGGCGCGCTCGGCGCCAAGCGGGCGCAGGAGAAGCGCCGCGAGAAGCTCGGCGTGCTCGCCGACTCGATCCACGGACCGGTCGGGCTCGACCTCGGCGGCGAGACGCCCGCCGAGATCGCGCTCGAGATCGTGGCGCAGATCCTCGCCGCGCGAACGAGCTAGCGGCCGAACCGGCCGAGCGCGAGCAGCCAGAGCCCGAGCAGCAGATGCAGCCAGTTGTCCGCTGCGTTCGCGGGTAGCCAGTCGAGCACCCCGACCACGCCTCCGAGCCAGAGCGTGAGCGACGCGACGCCGCCTGCGCCGAGGAGCGCTCGAGCTCTTGCGGGCGTCCGGGCGAGCAGGAGCGCGGCACCAAGGGCGAGGTGCACGAGGTTGTGCACGACGCTTACCTGGAAGACGCCGAGGAGCTTCGCATGTGAGGCAGCGCCGGAGAAGCCGAGGTCGCCGTAGTGCGTCGTGATCCCCGGGACGAAGCCGAAGATGCCCGCGAGCGTGAACGTCGAGCCGGCAACGACGGCAAGGATCCGGACTGCGGCGCGGTCTCTCAGAGCGCCGAGGGTATCGGTCGGGGAAACGCCACTCGTGGGCGCTCCCCCGACCGGTGAAAGCGCTTAGGGGAGGAGGAACGGGATCAGGATTGCCTCCTGGCCCTGGACGTGCGCAGGGAAGCCTCCGACAGAGCAGTTGCTGCGGACCTGGTAGCCGAGCGTGTGCGAGCCGGGCGAGAACGTCATCAACGCGCCGTTCAACGAGGCGGGCGCTCCGTCGACGATCACCTGCTCCTGCGCGGAGTAGTCGCCGTCGGGGCACCCGGGAGTGCTGGCGCCGCCGATTGCTCCGGTGGCGATGAAGGCCTCGTTCGCAGATGCCTGGAACTGCGTCGACCAGACCGTGTGGAACTCGGAGTCGTCGGGAAGCACCTGGTCGTCCGAGGTGGCGTGGCCGGCGAGCTGGATCATCGTCCCCGGCGCTCCGGCGGCGCCGTCAGCTCCTGCGGGACCTGCAGGCCCTTGGGCGCCGGTGGCTCCGGCCGGGCCGGCCGGACCCTGTGCGCCACGGAGCTTCGCGACGGTGCCCGCGCTCAGCTTGGCGAAGCCGATCGAGTGGTTTGCGAAGTCGGCGCCCGTGAGGGACTGATCCTTCACGTTGGCGCCGGTGATCAGCAGATGTGCGCCGGCGAGCGCCGTGCCGCTCAGCGCAAAGAAGAGCGCCAGCGTGGCGACAACGCCGGAATAGGTCGGGCGGGGAAACCGCAGCATGTGATTCTCCAAGTTCGATGACATGGGGGTACCTCGTTCGAGAAGACATCGACCCGTCCCAGTAGCTTCCCGTCCCCCGAAAGGGGCACTCGAAAGGGACACAAGCACTCCGGTCGGAGAGGAGTCGAGGACCGCAGCTTGCATTCACTCGGCACCCGCGCAATGGTCTCCGTTCCAGGCAAACGAGCAGGAGGGCCTTGATGGAGCCAATGGAGCAATCGACCAGTTCGGGCTACCCGGTGCAGTTTTCGGTCGAGTACCCGGAACGCGCTCTCAACCGGTTGACAACCGCGTTCAGGCTGATCGTCGCAATCCCAATCTTCGTTCTCGCAGCGACCCTCAGCGGCGACGCCTGGGGAAGCTTTGGGCATAACGCCGGTCAGGGCGGCGGCGGCGCCGTCGGCGCTGGAGGCCTGCTCTTCCTCCCTCCGCTCCTGATGATCGTCTTCCGCCAGAAGTACCCACGCTGGTGGTACGACTGGAACCTCGAGCTCCTTCGCTTCTTGAATCGAGTCGGCGTTTATCTCGCGTTGATGGATGACCGCTATCCGTCGACCGATGAACACCAAGGAGTGACGCTCGATTATCCGTACCCGGACGCCAAGAGCGGCCTCAACCGCTGGCTCCCACTGGTCAAGTGGCTGCTCGCGATCCCGCACTACATCGTGCTCTTCTTCCTCTTCATCGGCGCGCTCGGCGCGGTGATCGGCGCCTGGTTCGCGATCCTCTTCACGGGACGATTCCCGCGCGGCCTCTTCAACTACTTGGAAGGCGTGGGACGCTGGAACATGCGTGTCGTCGCTTATTCCTTCGTGCTGGTAACCGACGAGTACCCGCCGTTCCGGCTGAGACCGTGACAGGACGAGGTTGCATGGCGGCGGGGGTGGGATTTGAACCCACGGACGAGTTGCCCCGTCAGCGGTTTTCAAGACCGCCCCGTTCGGCCGCTCCGGCACCCCGCCGCGCGTGCCCATTCAAGCCGATCGCTCCCTCCCGTGGGTGATCAGGCTATGAGTAGCCCCGGCCGATCACGGAGAGATGATCTCGCGCCCCGTCTAGGCGCCGGGGTCGCCCGGGAGCCCGCACCCAGACACGCGTGTTTCCGCGTCTTGGCACCCGTTGGCCCGGCGGCTGTTCTCAGCCGCCGGGCCTCGGGTCGAGCCTCACCTGGTGACGCGCGCCGGCGCCCCGTAGCGCTGGAGCACGTCGGGCACGTCGCCGCCGAAGTTCTCGAGAATCGCGAGCGCCCAGCGATCGGTGACCGCGGTGCCGTTCAGGGTGTGCGGGGTCGCAAGCTGCTTCTCGCCGGCGCGGAAGCGAATGCCGGACCGCCGCGCCTGGTAGTCGGTCGTGTTCGAGCATGAGGTGATCTCGCGGTAGCGCTCCTGCGACGGGAACCACGCCTCGATGTCGTAGCGCTTGGCCGCCGCGCTCGAGAGGTCGCCCGCGGCGCTGTTCACGACGCGGTAGGGCAGCCCGACTTCCTGCACGAGCGCCTCTTCGATCGCGAGCAGCCGTTCGTGCTCTTCCCAGGATTCCTCGGGCCTGATGTAGACGACCATCTCGACCTTCTGGAACTGGTGCACCCGGAACATGCCGCGCGTGTCCTTCCCTGCTGCCCCTGCCTCGCGGCGGAAGCATGAGGAGAACGCGCAGTAGCGGATCGGAACCTTCTCGAGGATCTCGCCCATGTGCATCGCGATCAGCGGCACCTCCGAGGTGCCGACGAGATACAAACCGTCCTCGGGCACCGAGTAGTAGTCGGTCTTCTCCGACGGGAAGAAACCGGTTCCGTACATCGCCTCCTCACGCACGAGCACGGGCGGCAGGACGGGCGTGAAGCCGCTCTCGACGAGCCGGTCGAGCGCAAGGCGGTAGAGCGCGAGTGAGAGCCGGGCAGCATCGCCGATGATGAAGCCGAACCGGGCGCCAGACACTTTCGCGCCGCGCTCCAGGTCGTAGTTCCCGACGTCCAGGTGCTCGACCAGCTGGTCTGGCGCGCGCGGTTCGCCCCACTCCTTGACGACGATCGCGTCCTCGTCGCGGAACCCGTCGGCAGCGGAGGCGTGCGGCAGATTGGGCACCTTCGCGAGCGCCGCGTCGCGAGCCGCCTCGGCAGTCGAAAGCTGCTCCTCGCTCGCCTTCAGCTCGTCCTTGACGCGCCGGAGCTGCTCGAGCTGCTCCGGCGTCGGCTTCCCGTCGAGCTTCTGCTGCGCGCGCAGCTCGTCGACCCGAGGGACGAGCGCGCGCCAGCGCTCGTCGGCCGCAAGCAGCTCGTCGAAGGCCTCCCCCGCCCCGCGGCGTGCGAGTGCGGCCCGGACATCGGCTGGGTCGTTGCGCGCGGCCCTGAGATCGATCATCGCTTCGAGTCTAGAAACAGTTCAAGCACTTGGGCGACCCCTTCGTCCTTCGCGCTCGGGCAGATCCAGTCTGCGACCGCCTTCACCCGCTCGTGTGCGTTCTCGACGGCGATGCCGAACCCCGCCCACTCGACGAGCTCGACGTCGTTCTCACCGTCTCCGAATGCGACCGTCTGCTCGGGGTTGAAGCCCAGGTGGGCGGCGAGAAAGTCGAGCCCGGTTCCCTTGGTGACACCGGCGGCGGCGAACTCGAGGAAGTACGGCAGCGACTTCGAGATGTAGAGCTGCTCGCCGAAGCGACCCTTGGCACGCAACTCGACGGCGTCAAGGGCGTCGGGCTCCCCCACCAGCACGAGCTTCGTCGGCGGCTCGGCGAGCCACGTCAGCAGGTCACCGACCGGCTCGATCGTCAGATGCTGGAACTCTGCGTAGTCCCGCGCGTGCTGCGTCACCTCCGACACGTAGAGCTGGTCGCCGACGTACACGTTCGGGCTGTATCCCTCTTCCGCGGCGAAGGCGATCGCTTCGCGCGCGAGCTCGAGCGGGATCGGCGCGTGCCTCAGCCAGTTCCCGTCACCGTCGACGACGACGGCGCCCTGGTAGCAGATCAGCGGATCGCCGAGCTGGGCCGGGGCGAGCGCGCGCTGCACCGACCTGACCATGCGGCCGGTGACGACGATCACGTGCAGGCCCGAGGCGTGAGCGGCCTTGAGCGCCGCAATCGTGCGCGGCCTGAGGATGCCGTCCTCCCAGACGAGCGTGCGATCGAAGTCGCTCGCGACGACGCGAAGATCCCGCGGGAACGCTGCGGGGAGCTGCAGGCTCAGCCGTTCGCGTTTCCGCCGGACGCCTTGACGACGTAGGCGGTCACATCGGCGATCTGCTTGTCGGTGAGCTGGCCCTTGAACGAGGGCATCGCTCCGGCGCCCTTGGTGACGCGGGTCACGGCCCGCGAGAGCGACGGCTTGGCCTGGTCGAGATTCGGGCCGACCGTGCCGGTCGAGCCGGCGTCCTTCAGGGTGTGGCAGCCGGTACAGCCTGCGCTCGTGAAGACGGCCTTGCCGGCGGTCGCATCGCCGTTCTTGTACTGAGCCGGCACGGAAGCGGTCGGCTGGGTCGCCACGGTCCCGATCACGGTGGTCGGGGTCGGAGTCACGACCTTCTCGCCCGGCTTCGACGTCGAGCAGCCCGCCGCGGCCAGCAGCAGAAGCAGCAGAATCACGATCGGTACAAGGCGGCGCACGAAGGCGGAGTCTATAACGGCCGGGCGACGTTGAGGCGTCGTTAAGTGCACGTCGGCACGGCCGGAGACCCACCTACAATGATGCTCATGAAACGCAGATCTTACGGCCGCGACGCTGGGCTCACACTCCGGATGCTCCTGACGACCGGGCTGCTCGGCCTCCTCTACGTTGTCTTCGGACTCGTCCTGCTCCAGTTCCTCGGCGTCGGGCTCGTCCCGATGCTCGTGATCATCATCGCGCTCGCCTTCTTCCAGTACTACACGTCCGACAAGCTCGCACTCAAGGCTGCCGGCGCCAAGGTCGTGAGCCGCGAAGAGGAGCCCGCGCTGCACGACATGGTCGAGCGCCTCTGCGCGATGGCCGACCTGCCGAAGCCGAGGGTCGCGATCATGAACACCCCGGTGCCGAACGCGTTCGCGACCGGCCGGTCGCCGAAGCACGCCGCCGTCTGCATCACCACAGGCCTGTGGGAGCGCCTCGAGCCGAAAGAGGTCGAGGGCGTGCTCGCCCACGAGCTCTCGCATATCGCGAACCGCGACGTGCTGATCATGACCGTGGCGAGCTTCTTCGCGATGCTCGCCGCGCTGCTGACCCGCTTCGGCCTGTATGCCGGCATGTTCGGCGGCGGCCGCCGGGACAACAACGGGCCGCCGATCTGGCTGATCGTCACGGTCGTTGCGCTGCTTACCTACGTGATCAGCTTCGTCCTGATCCGGACGATCTCGCGTTACCGCGAATACGCGGCCGACCGCGGCTCAGCGCTGATCACGGGTGCGCCCGAGTACCTGATGAGTGCGCTGCAGAAGATCTCGTCGCAGATGACGCTGATCCCGAACCAGGATCTCCGGCAGGTCGAGGGGATGAGCGCGTTCTTCATCATCCCCGCGAAGGCGAAGTCGGCTGCCAGCGAGCTCTTCATGGATCACCCGCCGCTCGAGAAGCGGATCGCGGCGCTCGCGCAGATCGCCCGCGACATGGGCCGCCCGGTCGCATAGCACTTGGGTTTGAAAGACGTCCTATTCGGGCGAAAGAAGCTCTCCGAGCCGAAGGACGATCAGCTCTTCATGCTGCCGACCGCGGCGATCACATTGCAGACCGAACTGGGCTTGAAGACCGCCGGCGCGGCCGCGATCGCCTTCAAGCCGCAGTCGTCAGGCGAGTTCCGAAGCGCATTCGACGACGTTGACAAGCTGACCGACGCGGTCGCACAGGCGTCGGGCACGACGATCGAGCGCAAGAGCGACGAGTACGGCTTCGACTGGATCGTCGTGCACGACCCGGACCTCGAGGATCTGGTCGGTGCCGCGCACACGCTCGCCTCCGAGCTGACGGCCAAGGGCTTCGGCTCGCAGCTGCTCGCGGCGATGTTCAAGTTCGACGGCGGTTCGAATCCGGTCTACTGGATCTACGGCTTCAAGCGCGGCGCGTTCTGGCCGTTCGTGCCGATCGGCGAGCAGAAGCGCGACAACGCGACCGAGCTCGAGCTGAAGGCGAAGCTCGAGCACGAGCTGCCGATCGAACAGGACTTGACGCGCTGGCTCGCGCTCTTCGACGCACCGGTCTAGTCGTCGGGACCGACGCGGACGAGCATCTTGCCGATGTTGTCGCCGCGGAACAGCCCGGTGAAAGCTGCTGGGATGCGCTCGATCCCGTCGACGATCGTCTCGCGGTAGGTGAGTGAGCCGTCACGCACCCACGGGCCTGCCTCGGCCGCGAACTCACCCAGGCGGTCGTTGTGGTCGAAGACGATGAATCCTTGTAGCCGCAGGCGCCTCGTCACCATCAGGAAGAGGTTCCGCGGCCCTGGCTCTGCGCGCTCGTCGTTGTAGCGGGAGATCGCCCCGCAGGCGATCACGCGCCCGTGCACCCGCAGCGCGGTCAGCGCCGCCACCAGCTGATCCCCGCCGACGTTGTCGAAGTAGACGTCGATGCCTTCGCCAAGCGCCTCCTTCGGCGGCGTCTCGTGGTAGTTGAACGCCTCGATCCCGAGCGACGTAAGCCACTCGACCTTCTCGGCCGTTCCGGCGCTCCCGATCACGCGCAGACCCTTCAGCCGCGCCATCTGCACGGCAGCGCTGCCCACCGCGCCCGCAGCGCCGGAGACGTAGATCGTCTCGCCGGCCTTGACCTGCCCGATCACCTCGAGCCCCACCCAGGCTGTGAAGCCCGGCATCCCGAGCACGCCGAGCGCGGTCGAGGGCGGGGCAATCGCCGGATCGATCTTCCGTACGCGGTCGCCCGCGACGACTCCTTGCTCACGCCAGCCGAGCTGTCGAGACGACCCAGTCGCCTTCGGCGAGTCGCGGATGATGCGAGACGACGACCCGCCCCACGGCACCACCGTCGACCGACGAGCCGACCGCGAACCCGGGGACATACGTGTCGACGCCCGTCATACGACCGCGCATATAAGGGTCGACTGAGACGAACACGTTCCGCACGAGCGCCTCGCCCTCGCCGGGAGTTCCGTCCGGGACGTCGCGAAGCTCGAAATCCGACTCGACCGGCGCACCCTGTGGCCGGGCCGCGAGGATGACTTCCCTGCTCACGCGCTCGGCGGGTCCGGGATCAGACCCTCGCCCTGCGAGCAGCTCGCGAGCCTCGTCGAGCGAGAGGTCCTCGGGCGGGATGATCGCGTCGGATGGGCGCAGGTCGGCGTCGTCGAGCTTCTCGCCGCTCGAGCGGACGGTCTCGGCGAGACGCCTGGAGCGCCGTGCCAGAGTGCGGCCTCGTCGCCGCGCGTCGACCGCGCTTCGAGAGCTCGTCGTCGAGCTCGTTCAGGCGCGCAGCGACGTCGTCGTCGACCCGCCACTGCCCCTCGCCCATCAGCCGGACGATCACGCCTTCTCCGCCTCCCCGCCACCGTCGGCCAGCTCCTTCGGCGGTGCACCGCTGCCGAGCTCGGCCTTCATCTTCGCGAGCTCGTCGTCGACCTGGGTCGACTGGGAGATCTGCGACGAGCTCGCCGGTCGATGTCGTCGCCCGATGAGGTGAAGTCCTCGAGCGCGCCGGACGTCGGTCAGCTCGTCGACCGCGGACGCGCGCGCCTGCATCTGCTCGGTCTTGTCCTTCGCGCGCTGCATCGCGAGCCCGACGTCGGCCATCTCCTCGCCGATCCCGGTCGCCGCCTCGCCGATCCGCACCTGCGCCTCGGCGGCCGAGTACTGCGCCTTGATCACTTCCTTCTGCGTGCGGAACGACTCGACCT
Organism: uncultured Actinomycetes bacterium; assembly: GCA_963847845.1. Lineage (GTDB taxonomy): Bacteria > Actinomycetota > Thermoleophilia > Gaiellales > Gaiellaceae > PALSA-600. Next base: position 280,528 of record CAWKBI010000001.1, on the reverse strand, counting down.
TCGTCTGCAGCGTCTTCTCGCCCTCGATCAGCTTCTGCCTGCTGCGCCTCGAGCTGCTGGCCCTGCTGCATGATCCCGTCGAGCTGCGCCTGCAGGGCCGCCTTGCGCGCCAGCGCCTCGCGGGCGAGGTCCTCGCGGCCGGCCTTGCAGCGCCTCGCGCGCCTGGCCGTCGAGCTTCTCGACCTGCTGCTGCATCGACGTGTACTGCAGCTCGAGCCGCTTCTTCGCCGTCGTCACGTCGGCGATCCCGCGCTTGACGTTCTGGAGCTGCCGCAGCTGCTCCTCGTAGGAGTAGTCGAGCGTCTCGGCCGGATCCTCGGCGCGGTCGAGCGCCTTCGAGAACTTCGCCTTGAAGATCAGTGATCGTGCGAGCCATCAGCCCCGGCATCGTGTCCTCAGCTCCTCGCGTTGGGTGCACCGTTAGCCTAACGAGAGCATGGATGTCATCGATCCCCGGGTGGAGGAATACGTCGAGCTCATGACCTCCCCCCACGAGGATCTGCTCGCCGAGCTCTCCGGGGACACGCGCGACACCCTCGGGATGGAGCAGATGCTGACCGGGCCTGTCGCCGGCCGGCTGCTCGAGCTGCTGATCTGGTTCGGGCGCCCGCGGCGCGTGCTCGAGGTCGGAACCTTCAGTGGCCATTCGGCGCTCTCGATGGCGGCGGCTCTCCCGGAGGGCGGCCGGATCGACGCCTGCGAGCTCGACCCTGACCGCGCGGCGTTCGCCCAGGGCTACTTCGACCGCTCTCCGTTCGGCTCGCGGATCACACTTCACGTCGGGCCGGCGATCGAGACGATCGAGCGGCTGGAGGGCGAGTTCGACTTCGTCTTCATCGACGCAGACAAGGAGGGCTACATCGGCTACTACGAGGCCGTCCTTCCGCGTCTCAGCGAGCGCGGCCTGATCGTGGCCGACAACACGCTCGCCGGTGGCCGGGTCGTCTCGGAGCAGCCGCCGATCGCCAGCTTCAACGAGCACGTCGCCGCCGATCCGCGTTCGATCCAGGTGCTCTTGAGCGTCCGCGACGGCATGACGCTGATCCGCCGCGCCTAGCGCCGAACCCACGAACCTCGTCAGAACGAGGTTCGGGACGAGGTTCGAACAACGTTCCGCGGGACATGTCCGAAACGGACGGTAGGTTGCCCCGGTGCGCCTGATCGTCGCCCGCTGCGAAGTCACCTACACCGGCCGGCTGAACGCGTTCCTGCCGGAGTCGACGCGCCTGCTGATGCTGAAGGACGACGGCTCGGTGCTCGTCCATGCCGACGCGGGCGGTTACAAGCCGCTCAACTGGATGACGCCGCCGACCGTGATCGAGGACTCCGGCGACCTCGCTCGTCGTGCGCAAGCGCGCGGGCCGGAGCGAGGATCGCCTCGAGATCCGGTTCGTCGAGGTGCTCTCGGACGTGGCGCACGACATGGGCGAGGCGGCGGCGCTCGAGAAGGACGGCGTCGAGCGCGACCTCCAGTTGCTGCTCGCAGACGATCCCTCCCAGGTCGAGCCCGGGCTTCGGCTCGTGAAGCGCGAGTGGCCCACAGACGTCGGCCCGGTCGACCTGATGTGCCGGGACGAGGACGACGCGTGGGTCGCGGTCGAGATCAAGCGCGTCGGCACGATCGACGCGGTCGAGCAGCTGAGCCGCTACCTCGACTGCATCCGCACCGATCCCGCGCGGGCAGCTTGCCGCGGCATCCTCGCCGCCCAGTCGATCAAGCCGCAGGCAGTCGCCCTGGCCGAGAGCCGCGGCATCGAGTGCGCACTGGTCGACCTCGCCGTCCTCCGCGGCGAGCGCGAGCCGGAACTCACGCTCTTCAAACTCTAGGACTCGTAGAACGCGGCCAGCCGCTCGGCCTCGGCGGAGACCTCGCGGCGCCACTTCGCCGGTAGCGGCGCAAACGGCTCGAGCTCGAGCTTCCAGCGACCCTGCTTCCGCTCGGTACGCCACGCCCCCGCAACGAGCCCGTCGACTGTGAAGATCTGCTTGGTCGTGGCGTTCTTGGTGTTGAACACCACGCCGAGGTACTCCCGCGGCACGATGCGGCTGCGGTCTCGGTGTCCGAGGATGATCGAGTCGAATGCCGGCAGGAAGCGGACGGGCGCCGGAGCGTCGGGCGACGTCAACACGCCACGCGCAACGTCGTAGAGCGTGCGACCTTCTTCGTCGATGAAGGTGCGCGCACCGTGGAGCGCGGGATCGATCTGCCTGAACTTGAAATAGGTGAACTGGGCGATGTCGTCGCGCGACGCAGGCCCGTACGCGGCGAGGTAGCGGCGGACGACGTGCGCCGAGGCGGCGGCAGCATCGGGCAAGGGGTCGCGCCAGAGCACCGAGGCCGAGGGTTTCGTGTGCGGCCACGGCCCGACCGGTGCGGTGCGGACGAACGGCAGCGCACGGAACGCGAACGAGACCGTCCAGCGATCGTCTGTCCCGAGCACGCGATGCCCGATCTCGAATGACTCGACGCTCGTCACCGGAGCCTCCGGGATCGCTGCCGCCAGCGCATCGAGGTCGACGCCGAGGCCCTCGGACCGTCCACGCTGCGACTCGATGTACGCCGAAGCGATCGCCGGATACTCGGCTGCACTCATCACGTGCAACGTGGTCCGGAGCGTTCCCGCCTTGACGACGGAGCCGTCGACGAGTGCCTTCGTCAACTGCTGCTTGCGGAAGCTCTCGAGCCGCGCCCAGAGCGCAACATACGGCGAGGGTGCGTACTGCGCCTGGAGCCCGACGAGCCGCTCGACGGCCTTGCTGACCGAGAGCCGCTTTCGCTCCAAGAGCAGTTGCCGCGCGAGCAGCGTGCGGTTGAGCTCGCGAAGCGTGAGCGTCCTCACATCACGACCGCTGCCTTGAGGAGGCCGTTCGGTGGCTCGGCGAAGAGGCCGGGCAGATCATCGAGCCGCACGCGATGCGTGATCAAGGCGCTCCCACGGATACGCGCCGCTCGCGAGGAACACGAGCGCGGCGCGAACCGTCGCGGGCGTGTGGTGGAACGAGCCGCGCACGGTCAGCTCGTCGTAGTGCAGTCGATAGGCATCGACTGCCGGCCGAGCATCGCGCAGCAGGCCGCCGAACATGACGACCGTGCCGCCGGGGCGAACGAGCTCGACTGCGTCCACCCACGCCTGCTCCGTACCGACAGCCTCGATCACGATGTCGGCGTTCTTGCCGTCGCCGGGCTGCGCGCCGAACTCGCTCGCAAGCTCGAGGCGCTCGGGTCTCCCGCCGACGACGACGGGCCAGCCGCCGGCGTCCGCGACGCAGGCTGCGAGCATCAGCCCGATCGGGCCCGCGCCGAGGATGGCGACGACGTCGCCGGCGCTGATCCCTGCCCGCTCGACGCCGCGCAGGCAACACGCGAGCGGCTCGACCATCGCCGCGACATCGGACGCGAGCGCACGCGGGACCTCGTGCAGGCTGACCGCGGCGACATCTTCGGGTACGACGATCCATTCGGCATAGGCACCGGCGAGGAAGACCAGCTCGCGACATTGCTCGCCGCGTGAACAACCTTCGCAGCGCCCGCACGGCACGGAGTTCGCGGCAACGACTCGCCGTCCGTCGATGAGCCCGCAGAACTCGTGCCCGAACGGCGCCGGGCCGGACCGCGAGAGCAGCGGGTGGCCCCGGCGGTACGTCTTCAGGTCGGTTCCGTCGGTGAGGGCCAGCTCGACTTGAACGAGCACGTCGCCCGGCCCGGGCTCGGGCCGTGGCACCTCCTCGACGCGGAGATCGCCGGACGCATACAGGAGCGCTGCTCTCACGGCGTAAAGGCAACCTTGAGCACGGCGCCGCGCCTGTACAGGTCGACACCCTCAGCGAACCGCTCGAGCGGCAGCACCGTCACCGGCGGCAGCGCCAGGTACGGGAGCAGCCGGACGGCCTCGCCGAACGACTTGGGCGATGCCGAGCGAGAACCGGCCAGCGACAGCTCGTTTCGGTAGACACGATCGAGCGACACGGCCACGGGAGCAGCCGCCGCGGCGAAGACGATCAGCTTCCCGCCCGGTTCGAGACGCGCAAGCGCGTCATCGACCCCCGCATACGCGGTCACGACCGCCGACGAGATGCCCTCGGCGTGCACGACTCCGCCGAGCTCGAGCGCACGATTCAGGCGGTCCGATTGCACGTCGGCGACGACGACCGTCCGTCCGCGGCTGAGCAGAACCTGCGCCCAGAGCAAGCCGATCGCACCACACCCGACGATCAGCACGGGGCCGTCGGCGGGTACGAGCTCGGCCGCGCGAAGGATGCAGGCGAGCGGCTCGACCCAGATCCCGTCGTGCTCGCCGAGCGTGCCCGGCAGGGTCTCGTAGTGCGTCGCGGTGAGACGCTCGGCAAAGCCGCCCGGCGCAATCCGCGAGACCGCGAACGCCTCGCACGTCGACGCATGACCGGCGAGGCAGCGATCGCACGAGCCACAGGGAACGCGGTGGAGAACAGCGACGCGCGTTCCGTCGGCGAGGCAGCCCTCGACCTCGTGGCCGAGCACGGTCCCGGCCCTGGCATGCCCGAGCTTCTCCACATCCGAGCCGCAAAGCCCGCAGGCCAGGACCTCGACGAGCTCGCCGGGACCGGTCGGCTCGGGCAATTCGGCGAGCTCGGGTAGCCCGTCCGCGTCGAGGGCGACCGCGCGCACCGCCGTATCGTACGGCGGTGCGCGCGGTCGGGTTCAGTTGACTACTAGAGGTGAACCGGGAACGAGACCAGACGGCGGGCGGAGATGCCCGACAGGATCGGCTCGCCGGCCTTGCGGGCGCGAGCCTGCATTGCCAGGAGCTGCTGCCTGGCCGAAGCCGGGAAGAAGCGATCCTGGTTCATGGTCAGCGTTGCCCAGCCGTCGGCGGCAGTCGTCGCCTCGGGCGGAATCGTGAACTGTGAGAACGGAACGGCCGTCGCGTAGACGAGCGCGCCCTGCACCGGACGACCTCCGCAGGCGCTCACATGAAAGCGCACGGTGATCGACTGCGTCGAGCGGCTCACGACGGTCGGTGCGATCGACTGTCCGTCGATCAAGAGGCGTGCCGGCGAAGAGACGTCCTTGACGTCCACAGTGCCGCTGCCCGACGTGGGGCAACCGTTCGCCGAGGTCGGCGGCGGACCTTGCTTCGCCTTGACGACGGCGGTCGGAACCGAGGTCGCGTTGTTCGAGCCGCTGCTGTTCTTTGCAGTGACGCGCACGCGCACCGTGTTGCCGACATCGACGCCCTTCAGGACGTAGGTCTTGTCGTTTGCGCCGCTGATCGAGGCGCAACTGCCGCCGGTGCTGTCGCAGCGACGCCACTGGTACGTGAACGTGAACGGCGTGGTGCCGCTCCATTCGCCTGCGGTCGCCGTCAACGTCGAGCCGTCCTCCGGCGTCCCCGTGATGGTCGGCGGCGACTGGTTGATCGGCACCGCGGCTCCAGCGGCATTGCCGTTGCCGGCGACTCCAAAGACGGCACCGATCGCAAGCGCCGTGACCGCAAGCAGCACCGCGGTCACGCCGCGTTCGAGACCTTGTCTGTGCTTCATCGTGGTCGAACCTCCGTTTCGTGGGCGATGCACAAAGTGCTCTTCCCACGCCGGCGGAGTCCACGCGTCAATTCGGTAAGCGTTTCGTCAGCTTCTTGTAAGAGGCAGGGCACGGCTACAATCAGTCGTCCCGGGGCTATAGCTCAGCTGGGAGAGCGCCTGGATCGCACCCAGGAGGTCGGCGGTTCGAGCCCGCCTAGCTCCATCGGCGAAGAGGCCCGCGGTTGCGGGCCTTTCGCTTTCGCGAAAAGGGGCGACGTCGCATCGGTCACCCGCGCCGCCTGGCCACGGCGACCAGGCGGCTCGCGTCACCTCGTGTGAGCGCTCCTATACGTCGTGCTTGTTCGAAACTCACATTCGGACTTCAGAATCGGCCTCGGTAATCCAGGTACGGAGGTGAGCCCATGAAGTACTGGGTGAGGTTTCGGCGTCGCGACGGCGTGCCCATCCCGCCGGAGGCGATCGCGGGCATTTTGCAGGCGCAGCGAGGCTGGCTCGAGGCGAAGGTCGACGACGGGGTCTTCGACTGCGCCTACGTGTTTGTTCAGGGTTCAGGGGGGATGGCGATCGTGAATGCCGACTCTGGCGAGGAGTTGTCGGAACTGCTCGCCAGTTCGCCGGCGTTCGTGATCGTCGCGATCGATGTCCAGCCGCTTGCGCCGGTCTCGACGCTGGAGCACCATTCGCATGCGCTCCGGCAGATGATGGAGCGCGTGGCGTAAGAGGTTGTTTGCAGGGCTGGCGGGATTCCTGTCGTGGCAGGAGTTTCGTCAGCCCGGCGTATTCGAGCCCGCTCGCGTACAGAGTGCGCCGTCACGGGCCATGGCGTCGCCCAGGAGACGGTCGTAAGACCCCCGGACGACGACGGCCCCGGAGCGCCGCTCCGCTCGCCGTTTGTGAACTTTTTGCTCGTTGCGCGAACCATCGGCGACATGCGTGCGAATGACAGGTTCCGGCGGCACGCGCCCAGTCGGCCGCCAACAACCGGGAGGGGATCTGTCTTGAGTAGCTGGAACCTGATCGACAAGTTCGACCGCGACGGTGCGCTGCGTGAGACGGCCGAGGAGGCTGTCTCCGGTGACACGCGAGCGTCTTTCCTGAAGAAGGCCGGCGTTGGTGCGGGCGCCGTCGTCGCGGGCGGAGCGTTCGCCGGTGGGATTCCGGCGATCGCCCGTGCCGGCGGAATTCCGGCGAGCGACATCGCGATCCTGAATTTCGCGTTGACGCTCGAGTATCTCGAGTCGGCCTTCTACACCGAGGCCGTCGGCGCGAAGAAGCTGACCGGTGAAACGCGTCGCTTCGCAACCGTCGTCTCGCAGCACGAGGCCGCGCACGTCGGGTTCCTGAAGGGCGTCCTCGGCTCGAAGGCCGTCGCACTGCCGAAGTTCGACTTCAGGGGCACCACGGCGGACATGGCGAGCTTCCAGGCGACCGCGGACGTGCTCGAGAACACCGGCGTGCACGCCTACCTCGGTCAGGTCGGGAACATCAAGGCCAAGCCGGTACTGGCGGGAGCGGGCCGCATCCTGCCGGTCGAGGCCCGCCACGCGGCCTGGATCCGCGACATCCGCTTCCGCGGCGGCGTCACCGCACCGTCGAGCGCCCACACCCCGGCTCCCGCGGCGTTCGAGGATGGCTTCACGATGGCCCAGATCCTTGCCGCCGTGAAGGGCACCGGCTTCATCGTCGGCTGACGACGGCACACCCGCGCGCCGGGGCGGCTCGCCGTCCCGGCGCACGCCTCGGTCATAGCGTCGCGCTGAGCAGTGCGGCGAGCGCTGCGGCGGCACGGAGGAGATCGAGAATCTTGGTCCGCTCGCTCCGCAGATCATGAACGGCCGCGAAAAATCGTCGACGGCCTTCTCTCGTCGGGATGACGTATTTCATGCGCGTGTCCTTCGGGTCGAGTTGCCGCTCGAGCAAACCGGCCTTCGACGCGCGGGTGACGAGTTCGGTGGTCGCGCTCGGCGAGAGACTGAGCTGTTCAGCGATCGCACTCGCGGTCAGATGGTCTTGCTCGGGGTCGTGGAGGAGCGACAGCAGGTCGTATTGACGTGATGTAAGGCCATGCCGTTGAGTTACTTGATTTGTTGCGAACAGGAATCGCCGCAAAGCAACACGCAGCTGCGCGACCGTTTCGAGTTCTTGAGCAGAAGGGTTCTTGGGCATCGATGTTTCGGGTGAAGACCTACTGGATACGCTTCGTGTAGCGAATCATTCGCTATACGAAGTTACTCGTGCAGTCTAACAAGGGGTACCGAATGAGTACAAGGCGCATCACCCGCGACAAACGCTTCCGGCTTGCTCTGCCGATCGCGCTACTCAGCCTCGCCGCCATCTCGGCGGCAATCGTCGCCGGCGGCAGCAATGCCGCCGCAGCAGCGATGCCGAAGAACACCTCCCTTCCGACGATCTCCGGCACCCCTCAGGCCGGCAACACGCTGACCGCAACGAACGGACAGTGGTCGGGTACGCAGCCGCTCACCTACGTTTATCACTGGCTTCGCTGCAACAAGGCCGGTAACAACTGCTACGCCGGCGGCTCAACCACCCAAAAGAGCTATGCGCTGACCGGTCAGGACGTCGGTAACACCGTGCGGGTGCGCGTCACCGCCACGAACAGCGAGGGCTCCGACACCGCTGTCTCGGTCCCCACCGCCGTCATCAAAGCGGCCACGGCACCGACGCCGAAGCCGACAACCGGCTGCCCAGCCGGCAACGGCACCGCCAAGATCTCGGAGGTCTCGGCTCCAGCACGGCTGAACATCGATCGCTTCAGCGTCAACCCGAGCCCGATCGGAGGATCGACCCAGTCGATCCAGGCGACCTTCCACATCTCGGACACGTGTAACCAGTCCGTCAGCGGTGCCCTCGTCTACGTGACGGCGGTCCCGTTCAACCAGTTCACGATCGCTCCAGAACAGCCGACTGACGATAACGGCAACGTCACCATCCAGATGAGCCGTCAAGGCGGCTTCCCCGCTGCGAATCGCCAGCAGCTGCTCGTGTTCTTCGTCCGCGCCCGCAAGGCCGGCGAGTCCACATTGGGCGGCATCTCGACCCGCAGGCTCGTCTCGAGCTCGGTCGATCTCCACCGCTAAGCGCTGAAGCTCCGGCGGTGCGCTCCTCGCTCGGCCCGACCCGGGTCGAGCGAGGAGCTGCAGTCGCGTCGAGGCGCCCCTCACCCACGATGATCCACCCCGCCTTCGGCGGCATCGCGAACGACGATGCGCTTGCCTTCGATCCGCACGATCGAGTCCCACGGCACGACTCGCTGCCGCCAGTCCGGCCGCAGGCCAAGGTGTGCGAGCCAGGCTCTCCTGCCGACGCAGAGCCCGGTCACGCGAAGCTTCGACCCGGAGAGCTCGCCGAGCAGGTCGTAGCAACGGCCGAGCGCACGGCCGGATTCGGTCACGACCTCGCGCCTCTGAAACGACGAGAACGTCCTCATCTGCCGGCCCCGGGAATCTTCTCGACATAAGGCCGCAGCCGATCGTCACCGCGGCCGAGACCGAGCTTCGTCGCGTCGTGCCTCAGGTGGACAGCCGAGTCGAGCTTCGCGACCTCGCGCCAGTCGATGCGGACCTTCGCGCCGCCCCCGAGCCAGCCGGCGAGCCGCCCCAACCAACCGGCCCGCGGCCCCCAGTAGCCTGGACCGACGAGCAACGCGACCACTTCCGCCTGCTCGCCCGCTCCGCCTTCGATCATCAGGTCGTCGACGTTCCCGCACCGGCGGCCATCCTTGTCGAGCAACTGGTGGTCGAGCACATGCAGGCCGATCTCGAGGTGGTCGTTCAATTCTGGCCCGCATTCGTCAGCACCATCAGCGGGATCGCAGTCAGTGCGACCGCGGCGATCACGACGAGGTAGACGAGCCCCAGCACGTTCGCGAGCCGGCCGTTGCCGTACCTGCCCATGTACGCCTTGTCGTTCGCGACCAGCAGAATCGGAACGTAGGTCAGCGGCAACGCAACGACAGAGAAGATGACCGCGTACTCGGTCAGCACGACCGCGTCGACGCCGGTCATCACGATCCCCATGGCGAGCACGAGCAACACGAGCCATGTCACGGCGAAGCGGGGCGCGCCCTTTGGATGCCTGTAGCGGCCCCACTCCCAGCCGCAGAATTGCGCGAGGTTGTACGCACCCGAGAAGAGGGTGTCGATCGATGCTCCGCCGACCGCGAAGAGAATGCCCACGAGGGCGAGCAACAGGCCGAGCTTCCCGAGCGGATCGCCCGCGCCGAGCGCGATCGTGCCGAGGTGCTCGGGCTGGATCCCGTGGCCGAGAAACACCGTCGCGCCGACGATCATCAGGGCGAGCGACAGACTTCCACCGAGCCCGTACCCGACGATTGCATTCGTCCGGTTCAGACCGATGTCCTTCGGCTGCCACCGCTCTTCGACGCCGCCCGACGAATAGAAGTAGACCTCGTACGGCGTCATCGCAGCACCGAGGAGCCCGACGACGAAGTACGCATACAAGATCGAGTTGTTCTGCGCGACATGCGGGATGAAGCCGCTCCCGACCTTTGTCCAGTCGGGGCCGACCTTCACCGCCGCGACCGCGAACGCGAGCATGCACAGGCCGCCGTAGCCAAAGATGCGCTCGAGCCACTCGAACGAGGTCACCCAGACGATCACCGCGAACGCCGGCACCGCAAGCAGGATCAACCAGCGGTACGGAAGCCCCGAGAGAAGCTGCAACGCGATCGCCACCCCGCCCAGCTCGGCGGCGAGGGTCATCAGATTGACGATCTCCGACGAGACGAGCGCACCGAGCGCCGCCTTGAAGCCGACACGCTCGCGCACGGCATCGAACACCGCCTTTCCGGAGACGGCTGCCACGCGACCGCACATCTCGGAGAAGACGATGATCCCGACCACGCCGATCGGGATCACCCACATCAGCTGATACCCGAACGTCGCACCCGCGGCTGTGTTGAAGACGAGGTCGCCGATGTCGACGAACCCGCCGATTGCAGCCAGGATCCCCAGCGCCAGGCCGAAGAGCTTGCTCATCCGCAGGTGCCCAGGCGCTTCAGCTGAAGCTCGACTTCGGCCGCACCCTGCCGATCCGACGCGTGATCGCCGAGTCGCTGCAACGTCACGCTGAGCCTCAGCGCGTCCTTCGCCTTCGCACGGACCTTCTGCTCGATCGACGGCAGCGCCTTCCGGTGAGCCAGTGCATCGGCGAGGTTCGAAGCCTGGACGCGAAGCGCAGCCGCCTGCTCGCGCGTAAAGGTGCTCGTCGTCTTTCCATTCGCAACGTCGTGCGCGAGCAGAGCGCCCTCGCAGGCCATCGAGTCGACGGTCGCCGCGTCGTTCGTCAGGGCGTGACGATCGACTGTCCCGCCGTTACAACCGGCGAGCAGAGCAGCGCAAGCGAAGACGAGGGCGCGCATCGGCACGGACGATTCGCTCTATGCCCAACTCGCCGATCGTCAACCCCGTGCCTCGCTGGTTAAACCAACTGCCCACCCGGGTAGGAAGCGCGAACTTGCGAGACGGCAAACATCTGACGACGAACGAGGGAGGTTGGCATGGGCATTCTCTGGATCGTGATCATCGTGATTCTGGTACTGGCTCTCCTCGGCTTTTTCGGCAGAGGTCGAGTCTTCTAGGGTCGCGGCAACCGACCCGCGCCGGGCCACCCGCCCGGCGCGGGTCGTTCCGTTCGTTTGTTGCTCGTCCGCGGACGAAAATGGCGCGGCACGCGGACCTCCGTTTAGTGTTGACGAGTGGAAACCGCTCGCGTCTTCTCCGTCGTGCTGGCTGGAGGCGAGGGCAAACGGCTCGCGCCACTGACCGCCGATCGGGCGAAGCCGGCGGTTCCCTTCGGCGGCGATTACCGGCTGATCGACTTCGCACTCTCGAACCTCGTCAACGCCGGGTTCCGCAGGATCGTCGTGCTGACGCAGTACAAGAGTCACAGCCTCGACAGGCATATCGCGACGACCTGGCACCTGTCACCCCTGATGGGCAACTACGTCACCCCCGTGCCGGCGCAGATGCGCCGCGGGCCGCGGTGGTTCGCCGGCTCGGCGGATGCGATCTACCAGAACCTGAACCTCGTCTACGACGAGCGTCCCGAAACAATCTGCGTCTTCGGGGCCGACCACATCTACCGCATGGACCCGCGCCAGATGATCGAGCAGCACCTTGCGACGGGCGCCGGGGTGACGGTGGCCGGGATGCGCGTCCCGATCACCCAGGCCGGAGAGTTCGGCGTGATCGTGCCTGCCGCCGACGGTCAGCACATCGCGGCCTTTCGCGAGAAGCCGGCTGACCCGGTCGGCTTGACCGACGCCCCCGACCTCGTGTTCGCCTCGATGGGCAACTACGTCTTCAGCGCCGACCTGCTGATCGAAGCGGTCACGACCGACGCCGACGACGCGGCCTCGAACCACGATCTGGGCGGCGACATCATCCCGATGCTCGTCGACCGCGGCGAGGCCTACGTGTGGGACTTCGCCGCGAGTGACGTCCCGGGGTCGACGGAGCGCGACCGAGCCTATTGGCGTGACGTCGGGACCCTCGACGCCTACTACGACGCTCATATGGATCTCATCTCCGTCGAGCCGGTCTTCAATCTCTACAACGAGGAATGGCCGATCCTGACCTGGCACGAGCCGCTGCCGCCTGCCAAGTTCGTCTTCGACGAACCGGGTCGGGTGGGCCAGGCGCTCAACTCCCTGGTCTGCTCGGGCGTCGTCGTCTCCGGGGGAACGGTGCGCCGATCGATCATCTCGCCTGGAGTGAGGGTGCATTCCAATGCCGAGGTGACCGGAACTGTGCTCATGCACGGCGTCGACGTCGGACGCGGTGCGATCGTCAAGAACGCGATCGTCGACAAGAACGTTCGCATCGAGCCCGGTGCCACGGTCGGAGTCGACGCCGAAGCCGACCGGAAGCGGTTCGTCGTCTCCGACGGCGGCGTGGTCGTCGTCGGCAAGGGAGACACGGTCGAAGCCTGATGACGCGGGTCGCGCTCCTGACCCGCGAGTACCCGCCGGACGTCTACGGCGGCGCAGGCGTGCATGTCGAGTACCTCGCGCGCGAGCTTGCGAAGCTGGTCGACGTGACAGTTCACTGCTTCGGCCCCGACCGGCCGCAGCAGGGCGCCGAGCGGCCGCGCGTCGTCGCGCATCAACCCTGGGAGAAGCTCGCGGACGGCTCACCCCACGCGGCCGCGCTGCAGGCGATCTCGGTCGACCTGACGATGACCGCGGGAGCCGCGCGAACGCAACTCGTGCACAGCCATACGTGGTACGCGAATCTCGCGGGCCACTTCGCGAAGCTCATCTACGACGTACCGCATGTGGTCACGGTGCACAGCCTCGAGCCGATGCGCCCCTGGAAAGCCGAGCAGCTCGGCGGCGGCTACGCCCTCTCGAGCTATTGCGAGCAAACCGCGCTCGAGCATGCCGACGCGATCGTCGCGGTCTCGAAGGAGCACAGCCGCGACCTGCTCGCCTGCTATCCGTCGGTCGAGCCGGAGCGTGTGTCCGTGATCTACAACGGGATCGACTCCGAGGAGTATGCGCGGGACACACGGACCGACGTGCTCGAACGCCACGGCATCGACCTCGGTAGGCCATCGGTCGTCTTCGTGGGCAGGATCACCCGGCAGAAAGGCCTCACACACCTGCTCGAGGCGGCGCGCGAGCTCGACCCCGCCGCGCAGCTGGTGCTCTGCGCGGGCGCACCTGACACGCCCGAGCTCGCCGCCGAGATCGAGCACAAGGTGACGCGACTTCGTGCCGAGCGGGGCGGCGTGATCTGGATCGAGCAGATGCTGCCGAAGCACGACGTGATCCAGCTACTCAGCCACGCGTCGGTCTTCGTCTGCCCGTCCATCTACGAGCCGCTCGGGATCGTCAACCTCGAGGCGATGGCGTGCGGGGCCGCCGTCGTCGCGACGAGCACCGGAGGCATCCCCGAGGTCGTCGACGACGGCGTGACCGGCCTCCTCGTCCCCTTCGAGCCCCGCGACGACGGGTCGCGGGAACCGGTCGATCCGAAGCAGTTCGCCCGCGCGATCGCCGAACGGGTGAACGCGCTGCTCGCAGACCCCGGCCTCGCCGAGCAGTACGGCCGGGCGGCGCGGCAGCGCGCGGTCGAGCGGTTCAGCTGGGCGGCGATCGCCAAGCAGACCCTGTCGCTCTACGAGCGCCTTCGACGGCCTCTCTGAGAGAGTTACCTGCGAGCCTGGTGATGCTGCATGTCGTCGATGAAGGCGACGAGCAGCCAGAAGGCAAGCACGATCGCGACCGCGATCGCTCCGCCAAGGAGCATGTTCACGAGAGAGCTCATGGCGCTTGGAGTTCGACGTCGACCGGTACGTCCCTCGCTCGGGATTCAGGCGGCCGGCTGGACCTCGAGATACGTGGCGTGGAGATCAGGCTCGCAGGTGACCAGCGAGTCAACCACGTCCGGGTCGAACTGGCTACCCCGGCCGCGGGTTACCTCGACGATCGCCTCGTCCCAGGACACGGGCTTGCGGTACGGCCGCTCGCCCGTCATCGCATCGAGCGCGTCGGCGACGGCGAAGATGCGCGCCTCCGGCGGAATGTCGCCGTCGCCACGGCCGTCCGGATACCCGCTGCCGTCGAACCGCTCGTGGTGGGAGCGGATCACCCGCAGGCCTGCGCCCTGAAGAAGGGGCACGTGGGACACGAGTTGCTCGCCGAGCAGCGTGTGCTGCTGCATGCACTCGCGCTCGTCCACGTTCAGTGGGCCGGGCTTGAGCAGCACCTCGTCGGGGATCGCGATCTTGCCTACGTCGTGCAGCAGGAAGCCCCACTCGAGAGTCGGGTCGTCGACGAGCGACGGGCGGACCTCGAGCGTGAGCCGAGTCGCGTAGGCGGAAACACGGTGCGAGTGAGCGCTCGTCCCGAAGTCGCGTGTCTCGAGCGCATCGACAAGTGCCTCGAGTGTCTGCCGGTACGAGTGCTGCAGCAGATCGTGCTGGCGCTGACCGATCTGGATCAGTCGCCGAAGCTCGCCGGCGCCTTCGCTCCCCTGTTCGCTCTGCGCCAGTGCCGTCTGCAACGGCGAGACTCCCACCAGCCTTTCGAGCGTCGCGAGAAGATTGATCGGGTCGAAGGGCTTGCCGACGAACGCGTTCGCGCCGGCGGCGATCGCCCGCGTGCCGGCCGCCTGCGAGCCGCTGATCGCGATGATCGGCATCGTCTTGGTCTGCAGGCTCTCCCGGAGGCGCTCGCAGTAGAAGATGCCGTCCACGCCCGGCAAGCCGATGTCGAGCACGATCGCGTCGGGGCGCGTGCCGATCAGGAGACGCTCGGCCTCGATCACATGGTGCGCCTCGAGGACCTTGATGCCCTCGAGCTCGAAGGTCGTGCGCAGCAACTCGCAGAGCGCCAGGTCGTCATCGACGACTAGGACCTGGATTTCGCGGCTGTCACGCATCGAGCGCCCCCTTCGTTCCTTCGTGAATGTACGCCAGGGATCGACCGCGCCGGCCACGTCCTTGAACAGCAACACCCAGAACGTTCGCCAAGCGGAACTTGCCGAAAACCATCATCAACTGTGCGAGAATTCGGGGTTCGGTTCACCCGATCGAGGGAGTGCGCGCCAGGAATCGAGCCGCGCGGCCCGAAGCCGAGCACGACGCGACGACCATGCATGTAGACGCCAGCACCCTGCTTGCCGAGTTGGAGCACCTCGAGCGCCGCGAGCGCGAGGTCTCGTCGTTCCGGCGCAAACTGCACGAGCGTCTCGACAGCTTCCCCAACGAAGTGACCCAACTGCGCGAGCGCGAGGTCTCGGCCGAGCGGCGCGAGTTGCACCTTCGCATCGATCAGGTTCGCGCCAAGCTGCAGCTTCCGTGACGCGGCCGTCGTATGATCGGGCGGTGCCTCACGACGACGCTCGACTCCAGCGGCTCCTCGACGAGATCGGCGAGTTGTACGCGATTCTGCTTCGGATCAGCCGCCGCGTCGAGCACGACGTGCCGATGACAGCCACACAACGGCTCGCGCTGATCGAAGTCGCGGTTATCGGCCCGATGCGACTCCTCGAGCTGGCCGACCGGATGGACACCACGGCCGCAACGGCTAGCCGGGCGATCGACACGCTCGTGACCCTTCAGCTCGTGAAACGGCGCCCCGATCCCGACGACGGCCGCGCGATCCAGATCGTCGTTACACCGAAAGGCCAACGTTGGTCGGACCGTCGCCGCGCCCAGCTCCACGATCTGCTGGGGGAGCTTCCGGCAGGCGTGGCCTCTACGGGCCTCACCGCCTCGATCGGGAGGCTGAACGCTGAGCTGCGCGAGGCGACGGGGCACAGCGATGTCGCACGCGGCGCTCTGCTCGCACCCTAGTCGTGACCAAGGTGCTGGTGGTCGAAGACGACGCCGACCTCCGGGGCGTGCTCCTTCGCGGCCTCCGTGAGGAAGGCTTCGAGGCGACGGGGGTCGGCACCGGCGCCGAGCTACTGGCACGAATCGAGCCCGAGGCGCCAGGTGTGCTGATCGTCGACATCGGTCTGCCGGACGCAGACGGTCGCGACCTCTGCCAGGCGTTACGCGCGCAAGGGCTGCAGACACCCGTGCTCTTCCTCTCCGCGAGGGACACCCTCACCGACCGGGTCACCGGTTTCAGCGCGGGTGGCGATGACTACGTGACCAAGCCGTTTGCGTTTGCCGAGCTCGTCGCCCGCCTGCACGCGCTGCTGCGCAGATCCGGCGACACAGGCTCGGTCGCCCGGGGCGCGCTTCGTCTCGATCCGCTCGCCCACGCCGCTTTCGTCGAGTCGACGAAGATCCCACTCACCCCGACGGAGTTCAGGCTGCTCGCGAAGCTCGTCTCGATGCCCGGCCAGGCGGTGCGGCGCCGCGACCTCGTTCAGACCGGCTGGCCGCACGGCGCGCGTGTACGCGACAACACACTCGACGCCTATATCGCGCGCCTGCGCCGTAAGCTCGCGCCGCATCAGACCGCCCCGCGGATCGTCACCGTGCACGGCGTGGGCTACGCGATCGAATGACCGACCGCCTTCGCGGTGTCCGCACCCGGCTGCTGCTCGCCGTTCTCGCGGCCGTGACGGTTGCGCTGGCCGCCGCCACAATCGGGTTCAACCTGCTGCTCGTCCGCTCGAACGCGGACGATGGGACTCGTTGCTCAGGCAACGGGCGGCGTCCGAGCGGAGCCAGATCACCGTCAGGAACGGCCGGCTTCACCTCGAGGAAGGGTTCGACGGACCGGTCGGAGAGAGCCACATCTGGATCTTCGACGGTCCGCGTGCGATCGAGCAGCCGCGCTCCAACCCGGAGACGATCGCGGCTGCCCGCACGCTGGCGCGCGGACCGAGCAGGTTCGTATCAGTGCAGGGGACGGACGAGAGGCTGTTCGCGCTACCGGTGAGGGCGGGCGGACAGCGGTACGGGACGATCGTCGCGGGGCTTTCGCTGTCGCCGTACGAGCAGACGGAGCGCTCGGCACTACTCGCTTCCCTCGCGTTCGCGGCCACCTTGCTCCTCGTCTCGTGGGCTGCCGCGCGGTGGCTGCTTCGCGCGGCACTCGAGCCGGTCGCGGAGATGACCGCGCTCGCCGGCGCCTGGAGCGAGCACGACCTCGACCGGCGATTCGCGCGTGGTGAGCCGTACGACGAGCTCTCGCGGCTCGCCCAGACCCTCGACCGCCTACTCGACCGCATCGCCGCGAGCCTGCGGCACGAGCGGCGCTTCTCGGCAGAGCTCTCCCACGAGCTCCGCACGCCGCTTGCGAAAGTCGCGGCCGAGGCAGAGCTTGCGCTCCGCCGGCCCCGCGAAGCCGACGAGTACCGCCGAGCGCTGAACGTGATCCTCGCGAACACCGATCAGATCGCCCGCATCATCGACTCCCTGTTCGCCGCTGCACGCGCCGAGGCCGGTCCTCGCGGCGTCGCAAACGCATCGGACGCCGCCCGCGCCGCGGTCGGATCGTGCGAGCCGCTCGCAACCGAACGGCACCTCGAGCTCACCGTCGACGGACCACAAACGCTTCGCATCGGCGTCGACCGAGATCTCGCCGAGCGGATCCTGCATCCAGTGCTCGACAACGCGTGCCGCTACGGAGCGCATGCCGTTCGGCTCTCGATCGGCGCTGACAACGGGAGTGTCGCGTTCACGGTGGCCGACGACGGCCCCGGAGTCGCCGAGGACGAGCTCGAATCGATCTTCGAGCCGACGACCCGCGGGACCGCCGGCCGGCAGGCCGGCTCGTCGGCAGGGCTCGGCCTCGCGCTTGCGCGACGGCTGGCGCGATCGGTCTCGGGAGACGTCGAGGCCGAGATCTCTACGGAGGGCGGCCGCTTCGTTGTCCGTCTGCCTAGCGCCTAGGCGCGGACCCGGTCATGCGACAGTCAGGGCCACGGGTCGAGCATCCGTGCCGATGGCATTCCGCCTTCTCGCCGCAATGCTCGCCGCCTGCGCGCTGGTCGGCTGTGCCAAGGCGCACCAAACCGTTAGCACCGTAATCCAGCGGACCGCCGTCAAGGCGACCCACCGATCCCCGCTCGACTGGCACCTGGCCGCCTCGACGACGGGGCATTTACCCGCGCCGCTCCAGGATGCAGCTGCCGCCGGTGGCCGGAACTCGGTCGTCCTACTCGGTGGGCTGACAGCTTCAGACACCTCGACCAACGCGGTGCTCCGCGCGACCGCGAGCGGAGCGCGATCCGTCGGATCGCTGTCCGGATCGATCCACGACGCCGCCGCGGCGACCGTCGACGGCCGCAGTTTCGTGTTCGGCGGCGGCGACGGGACCGCGCAGCTCGATCAGATCGTCGAGATTCCGACGAAGCCGGCGGGTCGGCTCCCGGCGCCGAGCTCCGATCAGGCCGCAGCAACGATCGGCGGCACCGCCTACATCGTCGGGGGCTATACAGGCACGCGCTGGCTCGACACGATCGTGGCGTTCGATCCGCGTCGCGGCGCGCGAGTCGTCGCGCATCTGCCTACGGCCCTGCGCTACGCCGCGGTCGCGGCCGCGCGCGGCCGGCTGATCGTCGCCGGCGGCTCACTGCCGAATGGAACGGCAAGCAGCGCCGTCTACAGCTGGTCGCCGGGGCAGCCACGTGCACATCTGCTCGGACGGCTTCCCGCGGCTACGACGCACGCGTCCGCGGCGGCACTCGGCGAGATCGCGTACGTCGTAGGCGGGCGCGGGGCGGTACTCGGAACGCCGACCGATCGCGTCGTCGCGGTGAACGTCCGCACCGGGAAGGTGAGCATCGCGGGCCGGTTGCCCGACCCGACATCGGACGCCCCGGCCGCGGCTCTCGGTCAACGGATCCTCGTTTTCGGCGGCCACACAACTTCGGGAACGACCGACGCGATCGTCTCGCTCGTGCGTCGTTCGGCTCCTCGCTCCCCCACCGCCGTTGGCCGGGCGACCTCCATCAATGTCTATGCAGCGGACACTGCCGGCGCACTCCAAGGGGCCGCGCGGACCGCACGGCGGTTGGTGTACGTGCCGAACAGTCTGAGCAACAGCGTTGACGTGATCGACCCGCGCACGTTCAAGGTGATCGAGCACTTCGCCGTCGGCGCGCTACCACAACACGTAACACCGTCCTGGGATCTGAAGACGCTCTACGTGCTGAACGACCAGGGCAACAGCCTGACGACAATCAATCCGGCAACGGGCAAGGTCGGCCGCACGATTGCGGTCGACGATCCCTACAACATGTATTTCACGCCCGACGGGCGCTATGCGATCGTCGTCGCCGAGCGTCTGCACCGCCTCGATTTCCGGGACGCCCATAGCTTCAAGCTCCACCACTCTCTGACCGTGCCGTGCGCGGGAGTCGATCACATGGATTTCTCGGCCGACGGCTCCTACCTGATCGCGAGCTGCGAGTTCTCCGGGCAGCTGGTCAAGGTCGATGTCGCGAGCGAGCAGGTCGTCGGGACGCTGACGCTCCCGGACGGGGCCGGAGGCATGCCGCAGGACGTGAAGCTGTCACCCGACGGACGCGTCTTCTACGTCGCCGACATGATGGCGAACGGCCTCTGGAAAGTCGACGGAGACGCCTTCCGCGTCGCGGGGTTCCTGTCGACCGGGAGCGGAGCTCATGGCCTTTATCCAAGCCGCAACGCACGCTTCCTCTACGCCACGAACCGCGGCGCGGGAACCATCTCGGTGATCGATTTCGCGACGCAAAAGGTCGTTCGGACCTGGTCGATCCCGGGGGGCGGCAGCCCGGACATGGGAGGCGTCTCGGCCGACGGGAAGGTGCTCTGGCTCTCGGGCCGCTACAACAGCGTCGTCTACGCGATCTCGACCCGCAACGGGAAGCTCCTGGCGAAGATCCCGGTCGGCAACGGACCACACGGTCTGTGCGTCTGGCCGCAGCCGGGCCGTTACTCGCTGGGTCACACTGGCATTCTGCGCTAGTGCTTCTCCTCGCACTCGCCCTGCTCGTTGCGCCAGGGCCGGCGATCGTGCAAAAGCCGATCCCCTTCACGGCAGCGCGGCGGGCCGAGACGGCGGCCTACTCGCAGCGCCACTACGGACGCAACACCTGGCGGCTCCGTTCGCCGCGCGTGATCGTCGAGCACTACACGGCCGGCACATCGTTCTCCTCGGCCTGGAACACCTTCGCCGCCGACTCGCCCGACCCCGAACTTCGCGAGCTGCCCGGCACGTGCGCCCACTTCGTGATCGACCGCGACGGGACGATCTACCAGCTCGTGCCGCTGTCGACGATCTGCCGCCACACCGTCGGGCTCAACTGGACGGCGATCGGGATCGAGCACGTCGGCACGAGCGACGCATCGATCCTCGCCAATCAGCGCCAGCTGCGAGCCTCGCTGCGGCTGACGCTCTGGCTGATGAGCCGCTACCGGATCTCGCTACCGAACGTGATCGGCCACGCAGAGAGCCTGACGAGCCGTTACCACTACGAACGCTACGTGCCGTGGCGCTGCCAGACGCACGGCGACTGGCAGCACGCCGACATGGTCACATACCGCGAAAGGCTCGCAGGTCTCGCCCGCGCGCAGCACGTCGCCGTGTCGCGCGCGGGCAGCCCCGTCCCGACAGTCTGTTAAAGGGACTGGCCGGTCTCGAGCAGCGTCTTCAGGCCGCTCAGCACGAACATCCAGCCCGGCCCGGAGACGCTCGCCGCCGTCTTTGGCGACGCTTCGAGCTGATCGTGCACCAGCGTCAGTTTCGAGACGCCGCCGTCCTGCGGCTCGATCTCCCACGTGACTCGGCTGGCCTGCTCCGCCGCGAGCTCGGGGTCGTAGAGCGAGCGCCACTCGTGCGCAAGGCGCCGCGGAGGATCCCATTCGAAGACCGGTCCGTCGCCCCACGACTCAGAGCCGTCGGGCGAGGTCGAGACCCGGCGCTCCGGGGTGACCGTGATGCGCGACCCGTGGAAGTACTTCGTGGTGAAGTTCGGGTCGATGATCGCCTCCCAGATTTGCTCCGGGGTGGCCTTGATGAACACCTGGTAGACCTGCACGGTCGTCGCAGTTTGTTGAATCGTCGTCGTGCTCATGCTGTTCCCTCCAAGTCGGTCTTGAGGTCGAGGAGCGCCGACACCATGCGCTCCGTGTACTTGTCGATCCAGCGGTCGTGGATCAGGCGGATCGGGACCGCGTTCAGGAAGTGCAACTTCTCCCGCCCTCGTCTCCGGGTAACGACGAGCCCTGCGTCCTCGAGTACCCGCAGGTGCTTCATCACGCCGAAGCGGGTCATCTCGAGCTCCGCGTCGAGCTCTCCGAGCGTCCGGCCGTCCCGCTCGAAGAGCAGGTCGAGCAGCAGCCGGCGGCTCGGGTCGGCGAGTGCGCGGAACACTGCGTCGTCCTCCATTGGCGTTGATCTTATGTGACTATATGGTCACATGTCAAGCGGTGATCAGCTTCAGGTCTTGCTTGAGCGCTGCCAAGTCGAAGCCGTTCGGAGCACGTCCGGCGTCGAGGAAGTCAGTCGAGAGAATGCAGTAGGACTCGTCGCAGTAGTGATCCCAGAACGCCCAGGTCAGCAACTGCAGCCGTCCCCACGTGACCACCGTCAGGCCTGCGGCATCGAGCCGCACGACGTCGACGGCATGACCGCCCCACGAGCCCGGCTTGGCAGCTCCGCGAAGCGAGCCCGTCCAGTCCCAAACCTCCTGGCTCTGCGCGGTCAGCGGCAATGCGAGACCGATGTAGAGGCCGCCGAACAGCCAGGCCGCCGTGTGCGTCAGGTCGTGGTCGCGGATTCCGACGGCCGCGAACGCCCCGATGCGATGGTCGCCGATCCCGTGCTTGCGCCAGTAGCGCAGGACATCGAGCTCGATCGCCCCCTCCTCCCCGGTTAGCGGATCCGTGAGCCGCACGGCGTCGAACGCACGAACGACTGCGGCTTCGGACACCTCGACCGCCTGCCCGGCCGACGCGGCTGTCCAAGCCTCGATCATGTGCCCGGCCGCGGCGGTCGTGCAGTCGCCCCGGGTGTCGTTGGCATACATCGGCCACTCGGCGACCGGCGGCGTCAGGTCGATACTCGCCGGTGGCTTTGGCAGCTCCGTCCGATCGACGTACTGACGCAGACGAAGTGTCCGAACGTCGGTCCGAACGGGCAGCTTGCCGAGCCTGCCGGTCGCGAGCGCGGTGCTGGTCATGTTGGCCTCCCTCGTGGTCTCCGGACAAGTTCTTCCTTCGAAGACCGCAGGTGCCGCGAGACGTTTTCTACAACGCGAGCGCAGTGGCCGTCAAGTGTTATCGGTTGCCCACGCGGCCATCAGGCCGCGGTAGTGCGCGACGAAATGCTCGTGCTCGTGTGCGGGGAACATCGTCTTGACGGTCTGCACGAGCACGTCGTCGAACTCGCTCGAGGTGAACCAATCGTAGGCGACCTCGTCGAAGTGACCAAGGTGCTTGTCGCAGAACTCTTGGTACGCGTCGATCTGGAAATAGCCGTCGGCCAGCTCGCGGTACTTGGCGAGCTTCTCGTCGTAGGTCAGGTCCTTGCGGTCGCCGTGCTGGAAGTAGTCGCGTGAGTTCTGGTTGACGTTCATCTGCCGGCGGGTGACGGCGCAGAACGCCGACCAGCGTACGAGTGCCTTCATCGCCCAGGGGAAGTAGTAGTGCAGTGATGTGAGCGCAACGTCGGGCGATGCGTTCGCGTAATCGATCGGGTAGGCGATCCCGTCTTTGACGATCGTCTCGCACGAATTGAACTCCCATCTGAAGAACGCATTGACGAGCCGCGAGATTGAGACGATCTCGTCGCCGAGCTCGGGTGAGAGGAAGTCGTGGCGCACCTGGTAGCGGTCGTACATCGGCTTGCTCGGGTCGAACCACATCGACATCGTCTCGGCGCCGATCGAGAGCGAGCGGACGAAGACGTCGAAATCCTCGAGACCAGTCTGGAGGTGCATCATCCGCTGCCCCGAGTCGTCGTAATGGGCGCGGAGTTCCTCTGGTGAGCCGACGCGGGAGACACCGACCCACTGACCGCCGTCGAACGGCTTCATGAAGAGGGGGTAACCGATGTGCTCGCCGATCGCCTCAAGATCGAACGGGGAGTTATAGCGCTCCGCGGTCTCCTGGAAGCGCTCGTTCAAGGGCGGCACCTTGTGCGGGATCAGCCATGTCTCGGGCACGCGAATACCGAGCCTCATCAGGGCGCAGTAGGCCGAGTGCTTCTCCATTGCCTGGAAGGTGAACGGGTTGTTGAGCAGGTAGACATCGTCCATCAGCGCGATCTTCTTCAGCCAGGCACGCGGCAGGTCATACCACCACGCGAGCCGGTCGATCACGAGCGCGTACTCGGGCCGGGAGCGAAGGTCGAACGGCTCGTTGAAGATCCGCTCGGTGCGCAGGGTCGTCCCGTCGACCGGGCCGAGCCGTGCGATGAGCGCCTCGAACGCGGCGGGCCAGTCCTCCTCCGTGCCGAGGAGCAGTCCGATGATCGACTCAGGCAAGACGCGACAGATGATGCGCGATCTGGCGACGCCATGACGGCCAGTCGTGCGGCACGTCGTGTCCCCACAGGTCGAGCTCGTGTCGGATGCCCTTGTCGGCGAGCAGTCCCGCAAACCGCTTTGTCGAGTCGAGCGCGCCGGTCGTGTCCTCCCACTGGCCCTGGCCGCAGACGAGGAGTAGCGATGCCTGTTGGCGCAGCCAGTCGAGATGGTCGCCGTTCAGATGGGCGACGTAATCCATCGGATTCGAGAAGTAGACGGCATCGCCGCGCTCTCCTCCGCCTTGCACTGAGACGTCGTAGACACCGCTCATCCCGATCGCGACCGGGAAGACGTCGGCGCGCTTGAGGCAGAAGTTGGCGGCGTGGTATGCGCCGAATGAGCAGCCGGTCCCGATCACATCGTGCGTGCTCGAGTCGGCCTGCACGAATGGCACGAGCCGCGAGAGGATCCACCACTCGTAGTGACCGTGCCGCTGGGCGCGCTCCTCGAGCGGCAGGTCGCCGCGCGTCCAGCTCTCACTGTCGAAAGACGGGACGCAATACAGCTTGATCCGGCCGCCGTCGATCAGCTCGGCGAGCGCGTTGATCATGCCCCGATCCTCCCAGTCGCTCGCCTGCCCGTTCTCGGACGGGAACGCGACGACGGGGCGCCCGTAGTGGCCGTAGGCGAGGGCGACGCCTCCGTCGATCTCGATTACGCGCCGTTGCATCAGGTGACCGCCTCGAGCAGAGCCGGGAGATGCGGATCGAAGCCGTCTCGCCAGCAGGTCCACGTGTGCGCGTCGCGCAACTCCGCTAGCCATGCCTGGTAGCCCTGGTCGGCCAGCGCCTCGGCGACGCTCTCGTTGTTGGCCCGGTTCTCCTCGGCGGTCCCGCAGGTGAGCGCGACAGGAATCGGCTCACCCGCACCGCGCAGAACGCCGCCGACGAACCGCGTGATCCGCTGGTAGCGCGGAAAGCTCGACTCCTGCTTGTCGGAGCGCTGCCGGAAGAAGCTGCCCGATTGCAGCAGCAGGCCATCGAAGCAGCGCGGATGGCGCACGTGGGCGTGCAGCATCGCAAGCGCGCCGAGGCTCGCGCCCATCCCGATCCGCTTGCCGTGCGAGACACGCCTCGAGATCTCCGGCAAGAGCTCGCGCGTCAACGCGCCGGCGTAGAGCGCCGAAGCCGAGTACGTCTCGTTCCGGTCGACCGGCTGGATCAGGGCTGCGTGCAGCGGTGGGATCCGTTCCTCCCAGCTCATCGCGTCGAGGAACCGCGTGAGGCCTGCGTACTCGGCGTACTCGGGGCCGTCGTGCACGACGAGCAAAGGCGCATCTGCGCCCGGCGGCTCGGGCGTCGAGTACAGCACCACTCGGATGCGCGCGACCAGCCTGCGACAGCGCAACTCGACGCGTTCGACGGGGCCGGCATCCGCCATCGAGTCGAGCCACGCGGGCGGCTCGTATTCCGGCCATTCGATCACCGACTTGTTTCCGAACGGGCCTGGAACGCGCTGCCGGTTCGAGGGATCCGGCACGAACGCGCCGTCGATCCCGAGCAGGTACTCCATCCGGTCGGCGGCCGGCCGCGGGAACGTGAGCCGCCACTCGCCGCCGACGTGCTCGAAGGATGGCCCCGTGCGTGGCCGGGTCAACTCCTGGCCGAGCACCACCTCGTCGTGGCGGTGCTCGGGATCGGGCAGGCGGAACTCAACCGCGTCGGCGGAGACGCGGGGCGGGGTCAGCGTTTCTTCTTGGACCGATTCGCGCGTGCGCGAATCTTGTACTCCCGGACGCGTTCCTGCCGAAGCAGGTGGTTGCGACGCAGCTCGATCGCGTCCAGCTCTCGCTGCAGCTTCACGTAGCTCTGCCATCGGTCCGCCGCCAAGGAGCCGTCGGCGAGCGCGTCGCGAATCGCGCAGCCGGGCTCCTGGTCGTGGTTGCAGTCCGAGAACCGGCAGCGACGTGCGATCTCGTCGACGTCGCCAAAGGCCTGTTCGAGGTCGGCGTCCCAGAGCTGCAGCTCACGGATTCCGGGCGTATCGAGGACGATGCCGCCGCCGGGGAGCAGGATCAACTCGCGGCGCGTGGTCGTGTGGCGGCCCATCTGGTCGTCGGCGCGCACCTCTTGCGTCTCGATCAGATCCTCCCCCACGAGCTTGTTGACGATCGTCGACTTGCCGACTCCCGACGAGCCGAGCAGCACCGCGGTCTTGTTGCCCTCGAACCAGCCGAGGAGGCTGTCCATGCCGTCCCCAGTCTGGGCGGAGACGGCCAGAACCGGGCACGCACCGAGCGTCACCGTCTCGGCCTCGGCAAGGTACGGCGCGAGGTCGTCGACGAGATCGGTCTTCGTGAGCAGGACGACGGGCTGGGCGCCGCTCTCCCACGCCATCGCCAGGTATCGCTCGAGGCGCCGGACGTTGAAGTCGAGTGGGAGCGCCTGCACGAGGAAGGCGACGTCGACGTTCGCCGCGAGAATCTGCTCGCGCGTCGCCTGCCAGACCTCCTTCCGGGAAATCGACGTGCGCCGCGGCAGGACGACCTCGATCAGGTTCGTTGTCGGATCGAGCCCGACCCAGTCGCCGACCCCGGGCAGATCGTCCTCCCGGACCAGGTGGTTGGCCGCGCTGACGCGCAGCTCGCCGGCTTCGCCGAGCAGGTCGTAGGCACCCCTGTGCTGGACCGCGACGCGGGCGGGCGCGAGCCCGGCGGCGCGGTGCTCGGCGAACGCGGCTTCGAAGCCGTCGTCCCACCCGAGCCGATGAAGGATCGAATCCGTGACCGGAAGTGTCAACCAATGCTCCTTTGTGTGCGAATCGATGTACGGGCGCGCGGCCCGACCGCGTTCGCTAGGAGAGCTCGGCGGGACGGGCGGCGGCGCGGAAAACGCTGGACTCGACGACTCGTTTCATCTCACGACCACCTCCCTTGTCCGGTTTCGAGGCATTGTGCGGGCATTCCGCTCTTTGCGCAAGTCCCGCGGCGCGCTACTCTCCGCGCCCACCACCGCATTTCGATCAGCGAAAGGCCACCCACGCCATGCCGAAGCCCCTTGCGCCCCTCGTTGTCCTTGTCATCGTCGCGGTCGCGCTCGCCGGTTGCGGCGGAGGCGGCGGCAAGTCGTCCAGTTCGGACACCGGAACCGTCGACGCGTCGAAGGTGAACGGGATCACGGTCGGTAACTGCCTGAACACGAGCGACTTCCTGGTTCAGCCGAGCATCAGCCAGCTGAACGGCCAAGCGCCGTCGGGCGTCGTCTTCGAGCTCACGTTCTACAAGGACGACGCCACCGCCAAGGCCGTCGCTGCGAAGAAGGACCCGAAGACGACCGCGCTCGTCGAGAATGGCGTCGTCGACTTCAAGGGCAACCCGTCGATCTACAAGGGCGCCCCGCCGGCAAAGATCTCGAACCTCGAGCTCGCCGCGATCAAGGACTGCATCGACAAGGCGAAGTAGCTCGAGGGCCGCGGTACACTTGCTCTCGCCCGCGGCGCGGTGAGGTTCCGAACCGGGTCAGATCCGGGAGGAAGCAGCCCTAAGGATCCCTCACCGGTGCCGCGGACTTTGGCTTCGACTTCGGACGGTTACGATCACCTGGGCCGTGCCCGTGTTCAGCCTGATCGTCGCCCTGCTAGTCGCTGGAGGCGCAAGGGTCGCGGTTCCGCCGCCGACGCATCCCGGAGCTTGGCATCAGGTCGGATCGGCAGTGACTGCTTCCCGACCGGGCAAAGCGATCCACTTCGTTCGCTCGCCGCAGAACCCCACCGCAATCGGTGTGGTCGCGCGCTCTTCTTCTGCCAAGTCGATCCAGGTGACCTGGTTCAGCTACTGCGAGTTTCAGAGCGACGACGGCATGACGGAGCAGTATCAGGGAACGACGCGAGGCGTCGGCACGGTGACGGTCTACCCGCCCGTGTTCGCCGGAGCCACGCTCTGCCAGGTGTCAGTGGTCGCGACGCCACCGAAATCGGGACGGCTCGTCGCAGCTGTGTTCGCGTACTGAACCTACGAAGAAGGCTTCATGATCAGCAGCTGCGGCCGGCCGTTGCTGCCTGCCTCGAGCGGGAAGTAGACGAGATGGCTGCGCGGGTCGACGGCGACCGTGTGCGCGGCCGCGGCCAGGTGTGACTGACCGAGCTTGACCAGCATGTGTGCGCGTTCCGCGAAGACGGCGACGTCGCCGCTCTCGGCCGAGACATAGAGCCGGCGGTTGCCGGTGTCGAACGCGAGCACGTCGGGATCGCTCCCGACGTCGGCTGTCTGGGTTACCTCCATCGTTCGCAGGTCGAGTGTCAGGAGCTTGGCGTCCCCATCGCAGGCGACGAAGGCCAGTCGCCGCGAGGAGTCGACGTAAAGGCTGTGATCTGACTGGCAGTGGACGGGAATCCGTCGGATCAGCTTGTTCGTCCTCGGGTCGATGACTGCGACTTCGTCACGTGTTTGCACGTCAACGAGGATGTGTCGGGAGCCTGGGTCATACTGGACGTTGCCGGCGCCGCCACCGAGAGAGATCGTCGCGATCCGCGCGCCCTTGCCGTTCAGCACCGTCTCGACCCCGCCAGCCTCGTCGGAGACGAAGACATGTCTTTCGATCGGGTCGTAAACGAGCCCGTCCGGGTAGCTGCCCGCCGGTGCGCGGGCGATGATGCGGCCTGTCTTGGCGTCGATCGTGACTGCCTGGTGATCGTTGGTCGCCGACGCGAAGACGCGATGCAACTCGGGGACGGCGATCACGCCATGGACGCCCGCCACGACGATCGTTCTCACGACTTTCCTGGACTTCAGATCGAAGGTAATCAGCCGGCCCGCGTTCATGTGCGCGATGTAGAGGCGATCCGTGGTCGGGTCGATGCTCGTGTAGTCGAACCGGTTGTCGGGACCGGGAAGAGCAACCCGTGCGACCTCCTTGAGCGGAAGCGAACTGCGGTGCCCCGCCGAGGCTCCGGCGCAGGCTGCGAGTGCGAGTGCTGCGAAGGCGGTGAGGATTGCTGTGACGCGGATGGAGTTCAGTGCCGTCCTCCTCACACGTTGGCGTGTTGGGATGCTAATCGGCGGAGATCGTCGCTCGCACGGTTCGCCAGGAGCCCCAGTGACCTTTGACCTAGAAACGAGCGGCTGCACGGGGAGCGACGCCGACCTGAATCCGCCTCGATGCTAGGTTTCCGGCCTCTACCCGGGCGCATAGCTCAGCGGGAGAGCGCTCGCTTCACACGCGAGAGGTCCCTGGTTCGATCCCAGGTGCGCCCATCCGGTCATCCGCGTAATCGAACTGAACTACAGCAATGGAAGGATGAGCTTCGCGAGTGCCACGATCTTCGCCCGCGGCACGTTCGCGGTGATGAGCAGCTCGGTGCTGTCCTTCAAGACAACGATCGTCGTGAATCCTCCAACACTCGCGGAGTACGCCTTCGTCCCGAGGCCGTTGACGGTTTTGGTTGGCTCACCATGCTTCTCGAAGCTCTTCCGGCCGACAGCGAAGAGCGACGCGCTTTCATCGGTCTGGAAGCGAACCAGGAGCCCCGTCTTGCTCCTGAACTGACATACGGTCACGGTGCGGTTTTTCGTCACCGTTGGAGAGGCGACGGTGATGCCGAGGGCGGACTTCACCCGCTTCGCGGACGCAAGGTTGCACGACGGGCTCGAGACATGTGCGTCGAGGCGCTGTGGCGTTGCCGCAGCAAGCACGGACGGTGCACCGGCGAATGCGGCCGCCGCGATCAGTGCCCCAATGACGACGTTCGCTGGGCGGCGTGAGAAGCGGTGCCGTGCAGCTTCGTTCGCAGAATGGCGACGGAGCTGAGTCATCTGTTCCCCCAAATTCGATCGTGTTGTCCCGTCAATCTGAGCTGCGATTCGCAGTGGCTGACTTTCATCGAGATCGGCACGGTCTCAGCAGCGGTAGCTGCCGGTAAAAGGACGTGTGGCGCCGAGCGGCTCTCTTCCTTTGAAAGTGCCGCTCGAGTGTCCGTGCGCGGTGATCTTGATGATGCTCAAACCGAGGTGGAACCGCCCGGAGAAGGCGTAGACGGTGGACGCTCCAATTGCGCCCGTTAGTTGGAGCAGCGGCGCTCCCTCGTTGTTTGCCGAGGCAGGGACGCCGTTGACCTGGGTGCCGAGGGCGAGGGTCAGGGTGCCGCCGGACCAAATGCACGTGCCGCCCTTGAAGCTGTATGACTTGCCTCCGATGTGCAGAGACGCGGTAGCCGGGCCGCAGTAGACGGCCGCCTTGTGCCCCTTGACCGTCTTGAAGGTGAGCGCACACGCAGACCGGGTCGGGGTCGCTTGCGCCCCTGCGGCTACAGAGACGGCGAATGATGCTGCGATTGAGGCCAGTAACGCGACTCTCATGGGTTTCCTCCCGCCTCAGATTGTCGATCTCGAGAGCCGCGAACCGCCACCCCGGGTATCCCGAGGATCCGCTCCAGACCCCCCGCGTCGAACTGTTGCTCGCGCAGGCTTAGTTTCGGCTTAGCCCCGGGTGTGTGGCTGCTCGATGGCCCTTCGACGCCCGGCCTCGTATGCGGCGGTGAAGGCGTTCTCGCCGAGCGCCGCGCGCGCGCTCGCCTCGGTGTTTGCAAGCAGCGCCGGGTCGAACTCTGCGGAACGCCCGCCGAACTCAACCATTGCGTCGGCGCGACCGAGTCGGTTGGCGGCCTCGACATGATCGCCGCGTTTCGCGGCGACGGCGGCCAAGCCGATGTTGGCGTGGCCGGCGAGCTGGGTGAATCCGGCTGTGTCGGCGAGATGGCGGGCTCTCCCGAACAGCTGTTCAGCCTCGTCGAGGCGGTCTTCGGTGTGGGCAATCGCAGCAAGCCCGAGCAGCGCGAACACACCGCTCTCCGGCGCCGAGCCGCGCTCGTGCCAGGCGAGAACGCTTTCCCAGCGGCGTCGTGCATCGTCGAGGGCGCCCGCTCGAAACGAGATCTCGGCCAGGTTGGTGTCCGCAATCACGACGTCCGCTTCGAGGCCGAGCTCTCGGGCGAGCGCGCCGCTTCGCGCGATATGGGTGCCAGCTTCGTCAAGCCGGCCGCGTCCGAGCGCGGCCAGGCCGAGCACCGTCTCGCACCCCATCACCGGTTCCAGGGTTCCAGCCTCCGTTCCGGTCGCGATGCCCGCTCGTGCCCGCTCCTCGGCGCTGTCTTTGTCGCCGAACACAAGGTCGATACCTGCCAGGGCACGTAGCGCCAAAGCGCGAAGCGCAGGACTCCCTGCGCCACGGCCGAGCGGCCCGCCGAGGCGGCCCCGGCCCTCACGCAGGAGTCCACGCAGGTACCAGTAGTGGTAGAGACCCGTCGCGATGCGTAATGCTGCGTCATCCTGCCCGTTGTGCTCGAACCAGTCCATCGCGGCGCGGAAGTTGTCGATGTCGAGGTCGATCAGGCGGAGCCGCTTTGTCTCCTCGCTTCTGGGGTCGATGCGCTCGATCAGGCTCGCGAAGTGCTCGGCGTGCGCGTTCCGGGCCTCATCCCGGGTAGCTGATCCAGCAAGCAGTTCGAGGGCATGGTCGCGGACCGTCTCGAGCATCGAGAAGCGCATCTCACCGCTCTCGTCGGAGACTCGAAGCAGGCTGTGATCAGCAAGAGCCGCAAGCGATTCGGCTGTTCCGCCAGACACGGCCAGCGCAGCCTCAGCGTTGCCGCCACCGCTGAAGACTCCAAGCCGCGCAAACTGCGCGCGTTCCTCCGGCGACAGGAGATCGGTGCTCCAGGCGAGCGTGGCGTGGAGGGTCCGCTGCCGTGCGGGCAGGTCGCGCGGGCCATCGGCGAGTATGGCGACGCGTTCGCTCAGACGTTCGCGCAGGTTCTCGATGCCCAGCGTGCGGACCTGCGTGGCGGCGAGTTCGACCGCGAGCGGCAGACAGTCCACTCGCCCGCAGATCTCGCGTCCCGACTCCTCTTCGAGGGTACGTGGATCGAGCGTCGAATCGCGCGCGAGTGCTCGAATAGCGAACAGCCGCACCGCATCGTCGACCGGCAAGGGCTGGAGCGGAAAGAGGTGCTCTCCCGACAGGTGCAGGACCCTTCTGCTCGTCGCGAGGATGGTCAGCATCGGTGCCCCTTTCAGCAGTTCCACGAGCATCGGGCCGGCGTCGACAAGGCGCTCAAAGTTGTCGAGGATCACCAGCAGCTCGCGCGGTGCGAGCCATCGTAAGAGCGTGTGAAGAAGATCCTCGTCGCCCCGCTCCGCGACTCCGAGGTGCTGGGCGATGGCGACGACGACCAGTCCCGGGTCCTCGACTGGTGCGAGCTCGACGAATGCGACCCCGTTGGCGAAGACCCCGCACATCTTCTCTGCAAGCGCAACCGCGACTCGGCTCTTGCCGCTGCCGCCGGCTCCGGTCACGGTCACAAAGCGCGTCCCAGGTCGTTGCAAGAGATTGCCGAGCTCGGCAATCTCCTTTTGCCTGCCGATCAGCGATGTCACGGGCGTTGGAAGCTCCAAGCGGATATCCGCCACCGCGGAGCCTGCGGGCTCGACGTCCTGTCGCAGGACAGCGCTGTGGAGGTTCCGCAGGTCGGAAGTCGGCTCGAGCCCCAGCTCGTCGCGGAGCATCGCGCGGAACTCCTGATACGCCTCGAGCGCGTCTGCCTGGCGGTCTCCGCGGTACAGCGCCACCATCAACAGTTTCCGGGGACGCTCGCGATACGGCTCCGACAATGCTAGCGCGCGAGCTTCCGAGGCAACCGTCTCGTAGTTTCCAAGATCGAGCTCGGCCGCGAGGCTCTCTTCCAGGGAGGTGAGGCGCAGTTCTTCCAGGCGACGCGCTTCCGGTTCCGCAAACGCGGTATTCGCCACGTCGGCCAACGCGGGACCGCGCCAGAGGCCAAGAGCGCGCTTCAGACGCGACACCGCAAGGCCCGGATTGCCCGCGGCGCGAGCTGCCGTCCCTTCGGCGACCAGCCGTTCGAAGCCAAAGGCATCGAGGTCGTCAGGATCGATCGCAACTGCGTATCCGCCGAGGCGGGTCTCGATCGCCTCCGCCCCGATCGCCCGCCTGAGCTGCGAGACGTAGACGGTCAGGAGATTCCTGGCGGACGCCGGCGCTTCTGTTCCCCACACGGCTTCGACCAGTCGGTCGGCGGAAACCGCCCGGCCGCTCTCCAGCAACAAGCGAATCAGCAGCGCACGCTGCTTTGCTGCCGTCGGCGTCACATCACGCCCATCGACCGAGACTTCGAGAGGGCCGAGAATCGATGCGCGAATTCCAGATTCCTCCCAATCTACGACACGAGATCTGAGCCTAAGCCAAAGTCCGCCCCAGCGATCCGGGCCGCACGGGTGGCAACAAGGTGATACCAAGAGCCTCCGAAACGGGCCGAAATCAGATGGCGTCTATGTCGTCAAGAAAGCGCGATTTTGCGGCGGATCCCTCGGGCACACCGAACCAGGCCGAAACCCTGGACCGCCGCTCTTAATCCCAAGGTCGCAGGTTCGAGACCTGCCCGGCCCACTTTCCGCAGAGTTGCGCTTCGCGCGAGAGCGAGCTGGCGCCGTTGCTTGCGGCGACCGACCGGGACGAGGCCGCGATCGGCGACGTCGTCTCACGCTACGATCTCGATATCGATATCGACTTCGACTCGATTCCCGCCCTCGCAGAGCGGCACGGGTTGGGATAGCCGAGCGCCCGGGAGCGACAGCTGGTTTGCGCAATGTCCGGTTCCGCCCACTCCCTCCGAAACCGCGTCGGTCACACTGCGGCAACGTCCGTCAAGTTTTCGATGGTCGGTGATGCACAGCCGGTCTGGCTCTCACCGGACCTTCCTCACGCGACTACTAGATGGTTGATCGGTAATTGCCGTCGTTGCGGGGAGGGAATGCACCAAGCAGTGTGGTCGACTCGACCGGTGGCAAGGCCAGTAGGCCTTGGTACCGGGCGAGGCGGGCGCAATGCGCCGCGTGCAGGCCCCCAGCCGCGACGGCGTGAATTACCGATCAACCATCTAGGGCCGGGACTCGTCGTCGACGAGGCGGTCGGGATCGAACCCTCCGAGATGCTCCTCGGCGACTTCGTCTGCTGCTAGCCCTTCGACCCCCTCCGCTCCGACGCGCCGCTCAGCGGGAGTCTCGAGTCTCGCCTCTTCGGCACGCCGATTCGTAGCCTCGTCTCGACGCCCCATCAACCTTTTCCAAAGATTCGACATCGCTCAATACTACGACGCGGACGATGGCACAGGATGCCCGTCGCCGGGTCAGCCCTTGATCGCTCCTCCGAGGCCGTTTCCGCTCAGGAACGGTTGGCAGACGAGGAAGCCGGCCATCGGGACCGGTCATGCGCGGCGTTCGTCGAGCTCGAGAGGCTCGAACCAGCGCCACACCCGTTCAGCGGTATTCCGGGTTCGCGAAGTCGAAGCGGCAGCCCGCATCCCAAAGCGACCGCTGGTTGCCGTGGGCCGGCATGCCGCCGGCGACCTTGAGCAACCGCGCCACGTGAAGCAGGTTCCACGTCATGAAGGTCGTGTTCCGGTTGGTGAAGTCGTTTTCCGGCCCGCCCGAGCCTTCGTCGAGATAGGACGGTCCAGGCCCGGCCTCGCCGATCCAGCCCGCGTCGGCCTGCGGCGGGATCACGTAGCCGAGATGCTGCAGCGAGTAGAGGATGTTCATCGCGCAGTGCTTCACGCCGTCCTCGTTGCCGGTGATCAGGCAGCCGCCGACCTTGCCGTAGTACGCGTACTGGCCGTGCTCGTTCAGTTGCGAGGAGTTGCCGTACAGCCGCTCGATCACGCGGGTGCAGACCGATGACTTCTCGCCGAGCCAGATCGGTGACGCCAACACCAGGACGTCCGCTGCCTGAACACGCTCGTACAGCCGAGGCCACGCATCGTCCGCGGCCCCGTGCTCTGTCATGTCCGGATAAACGCCGGGTGCGATCGCGTGATCGACAGCTCGGAACCGATCGACCGCAACACCGTTCGCTTCCATGATCGCAATCGACAGATCGATCAGCCCCTGCGTGTTCGAGACGTCAGGGGACGGCTTCAGCGTGCAGTTCACATAGAGGGCGCGCAGATCGGAGAAATCCCAGGCGCTTGTCATGCAGAGGTCGCGTTGCTGCTCGGACAGGTTCACGGCTCCAATGCTCCTTCGGTCGAGGCGAGTGTCAGCACATCCGATTGGTAGCCGGCGGGTTCGTTACGACCAGCCACGAGAGAAAGCGAAGCCTCAGCCTCCAGCCGGGGCTTTAGGCGATATGGTCCCAGAGACGATCGTTCATTGAGTCGACCCGGAGTCAAGGAGGCGGCACGTTGTCTGGGCATGGGCTGAAACTCCAGAGGCGCTCGCTCAGCGACGCCGTTCACGAGGTTCGTTCGCGGAGCCACCGAAACTGGCATCGTCGGCGCACGCATTCGGTGCCGATCGAACGCCACCACCTGGTCGAGCGCCAGCCTAGGAGCTAGGCCGCTGCAGGGCCGCCGCGGCGCATCGTCACCGAATCGCAACACCACGTTCACCAGATTTGAGCGATCCTGATTGGTCCATGACGATCGCTGACCGGCTTCACCCAGATGCGCCAGCCGCGTCGATCCTCAACCGCGAGCTGTCGTGGCTCGATCTGAACGGGCGCGTGCTCGACCTGATGGCCGACCCGACCGAGCCGCTGCTCGAGCGCGTCAAGTTCTGCGGCATCTTCTCGAACAACCTGGACGAGTTCTTCATGGTGCGGGTGGCCGGACTACTCGATCAGGTCGTGTCCGGCGCCGCAGTCCGCACGCATGACGGACGCACTCCCCAGCAGACGCTTGGCGAGATACGGGCACGCGCTCTCGAACTGACGGCCGAGCAGTCGCGGCTCTGGCGGACCAGCCTCTGCCCCGCGCTCGCCGCCGAAGGAATCCTCGTCGGGACGGTCGACGACGCGACCGACGCCGAGCGCGACGAGCTCGAGCTGATCTTCGCGCACCAGATCTACCCCGTGCTGACGCCGCTGGCCGTCGGTCCCGGCCAGCCGTTCCCGTACATCTCCGGCCTGTCGCTCAGCCTGGGCGTGGTTGTGCGCGACCCCGAGTCGGGCGAAGAGCGGTTTGCGCGCGTCAAGGTCCCCGAGGGACTCGCTCGCTTCGTCGCAGTCGGCAAGCGCGGACTGCACATCCCGCTCGAATCCGCGATCGCGCACTTCCTACCGTGGCTGTTCCCCGAGATGGGATTGATCGAGCAGGCAGCGTTCCGGCTCACCCGCGACGGCGACACCGAGATCTCCGACGACGCCGACGACCTCCTCGAAGCGGTCGAGAGTGAGCTGCAACGCCGTCGCTTCGGCGCCGTCGTCCGGCTGGAGGTCTCAAGCTCGATCTCCGACACGATGCTCGCGCGACTGAAAGAACGCCTCGTCGTGCACAGCGACAACGTCTACCCGGTCAAGGGCCTCCTCGACCTCGCCGACGTCGGGCAGCTGTACGCGGTCGACCGTCCCGACCTCAAGTACGAGCCGTGGCTGCCCTACACCCAGCGGCGGCTCGCCGCACCGACCGATGAGAGCATCTTCAACGAGATCGCCCACCGTGACATCGTCGTGCAGCATCCCTACGACTCGTTCGCGACCAGTGTCGAGGCATTCGTGCAGGCCGCCGCTCGGGACGTCGACTCGGTGACATTGAAGACAACCGTCTATCGAACCAGTCACGACTCGGCGCTCGCACCGGCGCTGATCCGAGCCTCGGAGAACGGGAAGCAGAGCGTCTGCGTCGTCGAGCTGAAGGCGCGCTTCGATGAACGGCGGAACATCGAATGGGCGAGGTCGCTCGAGCAGGCAGGCGTGCACGTCGTCTACGGATTCCCGGACATGAAGATCCACGCGAAGACGACGCTCGTCGTCAGGCGCGAGGGCAACACGCTCCGCCGCTACGTGCACATCGGCACCGGCAACTATCACGCGACGACAGCACGCATTTATGAAGACGTCGGCCTCTTCACCGCCGATCCGGACATCGCCGCCGACGTCGCCGACCTCTTCAACTTCGTGACCGGGTTCGGCCGACCGCAACGCTTTCGCAAGATCCTCGCCGCGCCGTTCAACTTGCGAAAGGGTCTCGTCGAGCACATCCGCGCCGTCGCCGCGGCCGCCGCGGCCGGGCAGCACGCGCGCATCACGATCAAGGTGAACAACCTCACGGACAGCGACATCATCGAGGAGCTCTACCGCGCGTCACAGGCCGGCGCCCGGATCGAGCTGATCGTGCGCGCCGTGTGCACGCTCGTGCCGGGGGTCGAAGGCGTGAGCGAGAACATCCGCGTCCGCTCCGTCCTCGGCCGGTTCCTCGAGCACAGCCGGCTCTATTGCTTCGAGGCGGGCGAACGCAAGACCTACCTCCTCGGAAGCGCCGACCTGATGCCGCGAAACCTCGACCACCGGATCGAGGTGGTCGTTCCGGTCGAGGACCTCCACGTGCGCAACGAGCTCGAGTCGATCTTCAAAGCGCTCCTTGCAGACAACCGGCAGGCCTGGGAGTTGCGTTCGGACGGATCGTGGGAGCGCGTGCAACCCAAGAAGAACGAGCGCCGCCGCCTTGCGCAGGCGCTCTTCATGCGCCGCCGCGAACGCGCCCGGCGACTTGCACGGTCGCATTAGGGGCACCGTCTTGTGGAGTCGTCACCATCCAACGATGCCAATCGGTGTCGTTGACGTCGGGTCGAACACGGTACGCCTGCTGATCAAGAGCCGGGGCCGGTCGATCCGCACGGAGCGGGAGATGCTGCGGCTCGGCGCAGACGTCGAGTTGCACGGCCGCATCTCGGAGGCGAAGCTCGAGGCGGCTCGCTCCGTCGTCGCTGGGTACGCAAAGGTCGCACGAGACGAGGGCGTCACGCGGCTCGAAATCCTGATCACAAGCCCGGGGCGACAGGCGGTAAACGGACGCGAGCTCGCGGAGACGCTCGGCGATGCCGCCGATTGCCCGGTTCAGGTCTTGACCGCGCTCGAAGAGGGCCGACTCGCGTTCCTGGGTGCGATCGATGCCACCGGGCCACCGCCGCGCCGGCTCGTCGCGGTCGTCGACGTGGGAGGCGGCTCCGCACAGATCGTCGTCGGAACACGACGAACCGGCCCCCAATGGCTGCGCTCGATCGACCTGGGCTCGCAACGACTCACGAGCCGCCTGCTCAGCTCCGACCCTCCGGGCGTCGCCGCTCTCGAACGGGCTCGCGCGGAGGTCGATACGTACCTCGCCGACCTCGACCCGCCGACACCGCGCACGGCGTTCGCCGTCGGGGGCAGCGCCCGGGCCGTGAAGCGGATCGTCGGCGGCCGGCTCGGAGCGCCGGAATTACAGGAGGCGCTCGCGGTACTCGCCGACCTGCCCGCCGACGAGGTCGGAGCGCGCTTCGGGATCGGCGATGAACGGGCCCGAACGCTCGCCGCAGGCGTCGTCATCCTCTCCGGCCTCCAGGCGCGCCTCGGAACTCCCCTGCGTGTCGTCCGCGCCGGGCTCCGCGACGGGGCGCTGATCGACCTCGCTGCCCGTCGCGTCGCCGCCTAGCGCAGCGACCGCAAGAGCCGGAGCCGGTGATCGAGCACGAGCGTCTCGCCCTTTCGCCAACGAGGCGGATCGTCGAGCAGCAGCGTCTCGAGCCCACCGTGGCCGCAGACCACGACGTCGCGGGCGCCGACGGATCGCACGAACGCCGCGCCTCGCTCGTCCTGCTCCTCCTCACCAAGCTCGTCGCGTAGCTCGACGAACAGGGACCGTGACGCAGCGAGAGCCTCGACGGTCTGGGCACAGCGTCGGTACGGGCTCGCGTAGATCGCGGCGACGTCGAATGGCTCGAGCAGGGTGACGATCTTCTCCGTGTGAGCATGACCGCGTGCGTCGAGCGGCCGCTCTCGGTCGTCCCCTCGCCAAGTCGAGCGGTCGCCGGCGCTTGCATGGCGAAGAAGCAGCAGCATCGGTCAACCCAGCGACTTGCGTCCTCTCCGGAGAGCGTCGGCCAGGACAGCCGGATAGGCGGCACGCCGCTCGAGCTGGCGCGCGCGCTGACGCTCGATCAGGCGCCCGGCCGCAAGTGCCGTGCCTTCGCCGGCGCTCTCGCGCAGCGTCTGCTGCGCGACCACGGCGTCCTGATGCTCGCCGATCACGTCCTGCACCCGTTTCAAAGCGGTGACGTAGCGCTTCAGCTCCTTGCTGCCGACGAACTCCGCCGCGTAGCGCGCGCGCTTCGCCCGGATCCGCGTCGCATGGAGCTCTTCGTCCGACGGGTCGGCCGGCAACTGTGCAGCGGTCTTCTCGAGCCTCTTGAACTCGGCCTTGGCGACCTGCGAGAGGTTCGACTTCACCCCGATGCCGGACAGCGCCGCGATCTCGGCGCCGAACAGGTCGAGCAGGCCGAGGTAGCGATCCGAGTCGAGCGTCCTGGCCAGCTTCTTACGTTGAGCCCTCCGTTCGCGCTCGAGGATGCCGAGCAGCCGCTTCGCCGACCGCTCGTCCTTGCCGAGGTGGGCGATCTCGCCCATCAGTTGGTCGAGGAGCACGTCGAGGTCGCGGACGGGGCCCAGGACCGACGCAAGCCACTTGAGCTCGGCGGCGAGCCGCTCGAGGCGGTCGCCCAGCAACGGCTGGGTCGCCCGAACGAGTGCGCGTGTACGGCGCGTTGCGACTCGGAACCGGTGGAGATCCTCCGTGTCGTCCGCCGTGCGTACACCCGGGTCGTACCTCTCCAGCTCGCGCAACTCGCATGCGAACAGGCTCTTGACCTGCTCGATCGTCGGAGCATCGGACTGCAGCTCGGCCGCCTCCACGAGGCCCACGACGCGCATCACCTTCGGGCGGCCGTCGGACCGTTTCGCACCGGCGCGCCGAAGCGTCCGGCCGAGTCGTTTCAGATCTCGCTCGTCGCCGTCGACCAGTTCGATCTCGAGCTCGTCGAAGCCGTGTCGGGTTGCACCGTTTCCAACCACGTGGACGGTATCGAGCGTCACGTCGGCAACGGCGCGTCCTCCATCTGCAACCCGGATCCCGGAGCGCCGCGTGCGCAGCGTCGCAATCTGCTCGAGGCCGCCGTACCGGAGGTGCGCCGTGAGTAGCGCCAGCAGGCCGGCAGGGGGCCCGGCAGGCCCGCCGAGCTCCTCGATCTCCGCACGCGTGTTGCCGCCACGCGGCAGCTTCAGCTGCCAGAGCGAGACGCCGTTCTCGAGCCGGCGACGCAGCGTGATCCCCGCATGACCGAGCGAGCGCGGCGGCGTGTCGTAGTACGTCGAGGTGAAGTGGCGGATCGGAAGCTCCGCGCCCTCGAGCGGTGGCAGCTCGAACCCCTCCGGCGGCTCCAGCTTCAACTCGCGCTCCAGACTCGACTCCATCACCCCGGATCGTAGGGCCGGGGGTCCGTCACAGGTGTGACGGACCCCCGATCGAACTGTCACCAGCTCGACTCCATTCGTTCACGAAATCGCGCGCGGGCCCGCTGTATGTTCCGGCGATGGAGACCTCGAGGGTCGCGGCCATCCCACTTCTTGTCGGCCTCGCGGAACCGCAACTCACCGCGGTCGCGGCTCGAGCGGCGGAACTCGAGGTTGCCGAGGGGCAGTTGCTCACCAGTACCGGCGACTTCGGCCACGCCCTGTTCATGGTCGAGAGCGGCACTGCCGACGTGACCGACGGCGACACGCACCTGCGCTCACTCGGCCAAGGTGATGTCTTCGGCGAGGTCGCAGTGATCGCCTCCGGGCGGCGGACGGCGAACGTGACCGCAACCTCGCCGATGAAGCTGATCGTCCTCTTCAAGCGCGACGTCTGGGCGCTGGAGCGGGAGGCTCCGGACGTCGCGTTGCGCTTTCGCGGCTTGCTCGCGGAACATTCCGCTTCGGTTCGCTCGTAAGCCCCTCGAGTCAGACGATCTTGACGTCCAAGACCCCGGGATCGGGCTCTGGCAGCTTCGGGTCGAGCCGCTCGAGCGCGGCGACGAGGATCTCGGCGACGGCCAGGTTTCGTGACCAGTTGTGGTCGGCGGGAACGACGTACCACGGCGCCCACTCGGTCGACGTCTTGTGCAGCGCGTCCTCGTACGCGGCGGCGAAGTCATCCCAGAGCTTCCGGTCGTCGAGGTCGCCGGCGCGAAACTTCCAGCGCTTCTCGGGATCGTCGAGTCGCTCCTGAAGACGCTTGCGTTGCTCGTCGCGCGACAGGTGGAGGAAGACCTTGACCACGGTCGTGCCCTCCTCGGTGAGCATCCGCTCGAACGCGCAGATCTGCTCGTAGCGGCGGCTCCAGACCTTCTCGGGCACGAGCTTTCGCACGCGAACAGCGACAACGTCCTCGTAATGCGAGCGGTTGAAGATGACGATCTCGCCTCGTGCCGGGCACACGTTGTGGATGCGCCAGAGATAGTCGTGTGCGAGCTCGGTGACCGTCGGCACCTTGAACGACTCGACGCGGCAGCCTTGCGGATTGACGCCGGTGAAGACCGTGCGGATCGTCCCGTCCTTGCCCGAGGCGTCCGTCCCCTGAAGCACGAGCAGCACCGACCGACTCGCCTCCGCGTAGAGCCGGGTGTGGAGGACGCCGATCCGCTCGACGAGCGTCGCAATGCGCTCCAGCCCCGTCTGCTTGTCGGCTGCGCCGACACGCGCGTCGGGATCCCGCTTGTCGAGACGAGGCGCCGAGCCCGGCTTGACGCGGAGCTCGTCCAGCAGTTCGCGGGAGCCGACCACGGTCTCTCCTTTCTACACGCTCACCCGACCGAGCGGCGCGCGAGCCAGAGGTTTCGCCACCGCAACTGATCGTCAGCCGGCAAACTCCAACGGTCACCTGGCGCTCGAGCAAAGGCGGCACCAGCTGGTCGATCCGCCGCTGAAGCGCCGCGTCTTTCTGATCGATCCCTCGAACGAGGCTCGTGAAAAGCCGCGCAGATCAGGTGCTGTTCTGCTGACGAGCGAGCTCCCGGCCGAGTCGATGGCGAAGACATGGCCGTTCAACGTCGCCTCGTCGCCGCCACCTGGCTGGTCGCTCTGCTCGCAGTGGGCGTGCTTGCCGGCCTCGCCTGGGGCTCGGGCTCGAGCTCGCCGACGCCGAGCCTTGCCGCCTATGACGTCACCCTGACTCCGAACTGGGTCTCACCGAACGACCCCGCCTCCGCGAACCTGCAAGCAGTCTGGCTCTACCCCACCTCCCCCACCACCCCATACCGCTCACCCGACAGCTACCACCAACAAAGCCGCTACCTCCTACTCGACCCACGCACCACCGACGCAGACGGACGCCCCGGCAACGACAACTGGTGGTTCATCATCCAACGCTACTGGCCCGCCAACTACCCCTCCACCAACCACGGCGCCTGGGGCCGCGAAACCAACTTCCACAACGTCGCCGGCGACGCCGGACCCGACGGAGGCATCGGCTGGGGCTTCGGCAGCGGCGTCTCCTCACTCGCCCTCGACTGGCTCCCGGGCGCAAGCTCACCGCAGATTGCGATCGAACCCAACGCACCCAACAACAACAACCCACTCCCCGTCCCGACCCCAAACGCCTGGCACACCTACGTCGTCCACCTGACCGCCGGCCGCACCGACGGCAGCACCCCCCACCCAGGCGCCGTCACCGTCTGGGCCGACAACAACGACCAACCCGCCCTCAACCTCACCAACATCAACACCCTCCAACGCGCCAAAGGCCCCGACGGCAACTGGTACG
The DNA here is from genome assembly GCA_963847845.1 of uncultured Actinomycetes bacterium. Taxonomy (GTDB): domain Bacteria; phylum Actinomycetota; class Thermoleophilia; order Gaiellales; family Gaiellaceae; genus PALSA-600. The sequence goes on along the minus strand of CAWKBI010000001.1, from coordinate 238,484 downwards.
TCCAGCGCTGGATGCAACTCTGGGAAGGCGACTACACCGCAAACCTCCCCAGCACCTCCACCGTCCGCCTCGCCCTCACCCGCATCGGCAGCACCCTCACCGAAGCACTCAACGACCGCCCCGTCGTCAACGGCGACAGCCTCGCCGACCAGCACTACAACGGCAACGGCACCAACCTCGGCGGCCCCACGATCACCAACGCACCACCCCTCACAAACCCCGACACCCAAATCCCAGCCAGCCTGATCGGAAAGACCCCACTCGCGACAACCGTCACGACCACCGCTCCGACGACGACCTCCGCACCCGCGACCACGGCACCTGCGACCACAGCACCTACGACCACGACGGCGCTGCCGACCACGAGCCCGCCGCCGACGACAACGACGACGCCGACAACCGCCACCCTGCCGCCGAGCGCAGCTACCGCACCGGCCACGACCACTGCGTCGGCGCCGGCGGCGACGACGAACTCGGCGAAGCCGCCGACGACAACCGCGCAGACCGTGCAGACAACGACCGTGCAGACAACGACCGCGCAGACGACGACCGCAGCGACGCCGCCACCTTCGACGACTCCGACGCTGACTACCAGCACTCCGCCGCCCGCTGGCGTCTGGTGGGACGGCGCCCACTACAAGAACTGGAACGCGCTCAAGAAGCACATCCGGCTCCGAGGCGTGAACCTGAACGGCTTCCTCAAGGTGCACCCGCGGATCGCGCAGGCGTTCAAGATGTCGTCGGTGACGTGGTCCCGAGAGCGGTTCTACATCCGCACCGCCCTGTCCTCATGGCTTCGCGTGCACGGCGTTCCGTTCGGCGGCTGGTGGCAACGTCACCCGGCGGCTGCACGCAGGCTCGTCGACTGAGCTCTCGCTCGCGACGGTGTGGCGGCGCCGCACCGATCACCCCCTAGCTGTACTTTCTCGTCGTGAGTCAGTCGCGCGCTGGAGAGCAGCAGATCGACGCAGACCGCGTGCGAGAAACCGCCGTCCGAATACTCGACAACGTCGAGAGCGTGGTGGTCGGCAAGCGGGAGGAGATCCTCCTCGTGCTCGCGGCGTTGATCTCCGGGGGGCACGTCCTGCTCGAGGACGTGCCGGGAACCGCAAAGACGATGCTGGCGCGGGCGCTCGCGAACACGATCGAAGGCGGCACGTTCGCCCGCCTTCAGTGCACGCCGGACCTCCAACCGACCGATGTGACGGGCTTGTCGATCTTCGACCAGCGCGCGCGGGAGTTCGAGTTCCGTCCGGGGCCTGTCTTCGCGAACATCGTGCTCGTCGATGAGGTGAACAGGGCGATGCCGCGCACCCAGTCTGCTCTGCTCGAAGCGATGGCCGAGCGTCAGGTGACGGTAGACGGGGTCACGCGCAGGCTTCCCGAGCCGTTCTTCGTGATCGCCACCGAGAACCCGATCGAGCAGGAAGGGACGTTTCCGCTGCCCGAGGCGCAACTCGACCGCTTCGCGCTCCGGGCCGCGCTCGGCTACCCAGACGAGGATCAGGAGATCGCGATCGTGCTGGGCCAGCGGCACGGGCACCCGATCGACGAGGTGCGCCCGGTCGTCACCTCGGCGGACGTCGCGGAGCTTCAGCGAGCCGTCGAGTCGGTCTACGTCGATGAGCTCGTCCTGCGGTTCGCTGTCGACCTCGTCCGCGCGACCCGCGAGGTCGAAGGGGTCGCGCTCGGCGCATCGGTTCGTGGCAGCCTCACGCTGGAGCGAACCGCGCGCGCCTGGGCGCTGCTGCACGGCCGCGACCACGTCGCGCCGGAGGATCTGGAGGAGCTGTTCCTGCCTGTGCTCGGGCACCGTCTCGTGTTGATGTCGGCCTACCTCGCTGAGACACGTGACGTCGGGCGTGACGCGGCCCTCAGGCAAGTCCGCGACCGGGCGCTCGCGCTTGCTCCCCCTCCCGCGCCGGGGTGGAACTGACGAACAGCGGCGCGTCCGCTCGCGAGCGGCGAATCTTCCCGCTCGTTCCTCTACGCCGGCGCACTGGCCTGGCGTTCGGGGACCAGCCCGGCCGGCGGCCCGGCCAGGGCTCCGAGGTGATCACATACCGGCCGTACGAGCCGGGCGACCCCGTCTCGACAATCGACTGGGCGGCGACGGCTCGACTGTCGACCGCGACCGGCTCCGACGCGTTCATCGTCCGCTCGAAAGCAGTCGACGAGGCCCCGCGAGTCGTCCTCGTGCTCGACCGCCGGCCGGCGATGCGCCTCTATCCCCGTGGCCTCCCCTGGTTCGCAAAGGCCGATGCGGTCACCGAGGCGGCGGCCGCGATCGTCCGAAGCGCGGAGGCGGTTCGGGCCGACGTGGGGGCGCTCGACCTCGCCGACGGCGAGGAACGGTGGCTTGCACCGTCGCGGCGCGGCCGGGCGGAGGCGATCCTCGACCGCGTCGCGAGTGCAAGGTTCGACGCCCCGGACGACACGCTCGAGCGCTCGCTCTGGTTCCTGGGCAGGCGCACGAACCTACCCGCTGGGACCTTCGTCTTCGTGCTTTCGGACTTCCTCGCGCCGCCGCCGCTCGAGAGCTGGCTCAACGCGATCGCGCATCGCTGGGATGTCGTGCCGGTCGTATTCCAGGATCCCTTGTGGGAACGCAGCTTCCCACCGGTGGGCGGCGTCGAGCTCGCAGTCGAAGATGCCGCCGGCGGACGGCCGGGGTCGGTTCGCCTGACGCGCCGGCAGGCCGGTGCGCTCCGCGACGAGCACGAACACCGCTTCGACGCGCTGCTCGCCGCATTCACCTCGCTCGGGCTCGACCCGGTGATCATCGACTCGGCCAAGCCGCAGGCGATCGGAGACGCATTCTCGACCTGGGCCGACGAGCGGCGGCGGGTGAGATGGGCGCGGTGACGCGCGCGGTGGCCGCCGTCGGCGTGCTCGCGATCGCGTTCGCAGCGCCCGCTGTCGGCGCGACACCACAGCTGACCTTCAGCCCGTCGAAGGTCGGCTTCGGCGACCGGGTGACGCTTCGAGTCGTCGTCCAGGTCGACGACCGGCAGGTGCGCCCTGACTCGTTTCGAGTCACATCCGGGGTTGCCCCTCTCACCCAACTTGGCCGACCCGCGACCCACCGGCGAAGCAACGGACACGCGACGACGATCTCCGTGACGATTGCCGCTGCCTGTTTGGCCGACGCCTGCGTCGCCCGTCCGCGCGTCACGCCGATCCACCTACCGCCGCTGACCGCTCGAGTCACCGGCGCCGACGGCGCAGCCCGAACCTTGACCGCCCGGTGGGGGCAGCTGCAGGTCGTGGGCAGGGTCAGCGCCCACGATCTCGCGGCAGCGAAGCCGCCGTTCCGGGCCGACACCTCGATCGCCTCCCCCACCTTCCGCTTCGCTCCCCGTTCGCTCGCGCTCCTGCTCGACGCACTGGCGGCGCTCCTCGCGACCGTCGCAGCGTCCCTGATCGCTCGCCACGTCGTCGTCGCTCACCGGAGGCGCCACCCACCCGCCGTGCCCGACGAGTTGACGATCGCCGTCCAACGCGTCCGAGAATCGCAACGGCGCACCACTCCCGATCGCCGGCGCGCGCTGGGGAACCTCGCACGTGTCCTTCACCGGCGCGGCCTCAGGCTCGCCGACGCGAGCAGCGACCTCGCGTGGTCGCGACCGGAGCCGACCGCGGAGCGGGTCGAGACATTCGCGGGACGCGTCGACGACGAGAGACCGGCATGAGCGCGCTTCCTCTCGCCGACGCGCGCCGGCTGATCAGTCTCAGCCGACCCGGCCGAATCGCCGCCACAGCCCTCGCGGCGCTGGCAGTTCTGCTCGTGCTCGCATTTGGGTTCGAGTCGCGTGACTCGCACTCGCACACGCTCGTCCCACTGAGCAAGAACGCCGACACGGTGCTGGTGCTCGACCTCTCGGCGAGCATCTCGTCGGACACCTATTCCCGGATCGGCGGGACGTTGAAGCCGCTGTCGCAAAGCGGCCGGAGGTTCGGCCTCGTCGTCTTCTCCGACGAGGCGTACGAAGCCTTGCCACCGGGGACGCCGGCTGCCGACCTCGCGCCGCTCGTCCGGTACTTCACACTGCCTGCCCAGAAGACACCCGGGTTCCTACCGGCGTATCCCGCCAATCCGTGGCAACGTCGTTTCACTGCCGGGACGAATCTCTCGGCCGGGCTCGAGCTTGCCCATCGCATCGCGCTCGAAGGCCCTCATCGCGCGACGGTCGTGCTCGTCAGCGACCTATCGGATTCGCCCGGTGACCTCACCCGCCTGGCCTCCGTCCTACTCGCGTACGGGCGCGATGCGATCCCGATCCGCATCGTCGGACTGAATCCGGCGCCGGCCGACCTGGCCTTCTTCCGGCAGCTGCTTCCTCAGAAGACGCCGGTCGTCGCCGCGCCGACCCTGGACAAGGCACGCGTGCACGAGTCGACGCCGTTCCCATGGGTGCTCGTGCTACTCGCCGCCGGGACGGCCGCTGCGCTCTCTCTGGTCGCCGCCTGGCGGCGGAGACTCCGCTGGGTTGTGGCATGACCGGGTGGCGGATCGTCGTCGCCGCAGTGCTCGTCGCGCTGGCGCTGGCGGCGGTGGCTCTTGCGGCCGACGTTCGCTCGTGGCCGCGCGCAATCTCGGACGGCGACCGGGTCTATGCGTCCAACCCGGCACACACAACGTGGGCGCCGTCGAGCCACCTGGGCGGCATCGCGGGCGATCTACTGAAGATCCAACCCGATCTCACCTACCGTCGCGCGCTCCGGCTGTACCGCTCGACGGTGGGTCTGCAGCTCCGCCTCGACAACGCGGCGGCCGTATCGATCGCCCGCGCGCGGGCCGAGGACTCACTCGCACGTGTTACGCGCGATCCGAACGGCGAACGACGCTCACAGGCACAGACGCTCCTCGGCGTGCTGGCGTTCGGCAGCCCCAGCCAGGACGGACGCTCGACGCAACTCGACAACGCCGAGCTCGACTTCCAGGGTGCGATCGAAGCCGACCCCCGCAACAACGACGCGAAATACGACCTCGAACTTCTGCTGCGTCTGACCGCCGCGAGCGGAAGCCGCGTCGGGCCGGGACCGGCCGGCCCGGTCGACGCCCAGGGCCGAAAGGGCGCCGGCACGAGCAGCGGCGGGAGGGGCTACTGATGATGCTGCTCACCCCGCTCGGGGCGCTGATCAGCCTCGCCGCGCTCGTCCCCATCTGCGTCGGACTGCTGGGGGCACGGCGGCTCGCCGCTGTTCGCTCGGCTCTCGGGCTCCCACCAGCTCGGGACCGACACGGGACGCTCCGCGCCGCAGCCGCGGCAGCCGCGGTCGCGCTGCTGGGGCTCGCAGCGGCCCAACCCGCGACCAGCCGCGAGGCCAGACCGAAGGTGCGGTCGACTGTGCAGGCGCTCTTCGTCCTCGACACGTCGCGCTCGATGGCCGCATCGCGGACCGCGTCGTCACCGACACGGCTCGACCGCGCGGCCGAGGCTGCGATCCGGCTGCGTGCGGCGATTCCCGAGGTCGACTCGGGGGTCGCGACGATGACCGACCGCGTGCTCCCCGACTTGCTGCCGGTCGCCGATCTCGCCGGCTTCGATGCCGTCTTGCGCCGGACTGTGCAGATCGACAGGCCGCCGCCCGCATCGTCGAACGCCAGGGCGACGACGTTCGGAGCGCTCGCCGACGTGCCGGCGGGCAACTATTTCGCCCCGGGCACGACACGGCGCATCGTCGTCCTCCTGACCGATGGCGAAAGCAACCCGTACGACCCGAGCGGCTTCGCCGGTGCTTTCGGCGCCGGTCGGGCCTACCGCTTCGTCGGCCTGCGGTTCTGGTCGGGCGACGAATCGGTCTACGACAGCGACGGCACCGCGGAGCGTGCGTACCGACCTGACCCTGCGGCTCCGGCGGCGCTCGACGACCTTGCCTCGTCGCTCGGCGGACGGTCGTTTTCAGCCGGAGATCTCGACGCCGCGTCCCGTTTTCTGCAACACCTGACCAGCGTTGGTCCAACGAATGAGGGCGCCGTAGCATCCCGCCGAACGCACAACCTCGCGCCGTTCGTCGCGGGACTGGCATTGGTGCTTGTGCTCTTCGTCACCCTGCCTAGGCGGATCGCCCCGAGACGCGTAGGATCCGCAGTCTCGTGGGCTTTCGCGCGCGTTTCATCGCGGTAGCCACTTCGGCTGCGTGCGCCGTCGCCGTCCTCATGACGGCCGCCTCCGCGCGCCCGGCCGCCGGGCTGAACGTCGGTTGGGGTGGCTTCGGCAATACGCCCGACGAGAACCGCCACTCGCCGCTCACTCAGATCACCCCGAGCAACGTCGACAAGCTCGGTCGAGTCTTCACGGTCGACTTCCACGCGATCGACGCCGGCACCCGCCGCGGAGAGCAGTCCTTTCCGGTCGAGTCGAACGGGACGCTCTATGTGACGACGAACGACGACAACGTCTGGGCACTCGACGCGACGACGGGCAAGGTCAAGTGGCGCTGGACGCCGGACAACGTTGCGGTCTTCAAGAACTTCGGCATCGTCGCGAACAGCGGCGTTGCGCTCTGCGACAACCACGTGTTCCTGCTGACGCTCGACATGACGATCGTCTCGCTCGACCCGGCGACGGGCCGGTTGGAGCACCGCGTGCCGATCGCGAAAGCAGTCCCAGGAGCATCCTCGAGCTACGGCTACTCAGAGACGAGCGCGCCGATCTGTGCGAACCATCGGCTGATCCTCGGCGCGGCCGGCTCCGAGTACGGCGTCAGGGGCTTTGTCATGGCCTACCACACCGATCTCACGCCTGCGTGGCCGAATCCGTTCTGGACGATCCCTCCGGCAGGCACCGAGTGGCGCCAGAACTCGACACTCGCCGGGGGCGGCGTCGTCTGGACGCCGACCACGGTCGACACCACCAGCAACACCCTCTACTTCGGCACAGGCTCGGCGACGCCGCTCTACTTCGCCTCGGTCCGACCGGGCTCGAACCCCCGCGCCGACTCGTTGATCGCGGTCAACCTCGCCACCGGACGGATGAAGTGGTGGCAGCAGCAGATGTCCTTCAACGAATGGTCGTACGACACCGCGCAGCCACCGCTCGTCTACACGGCCAAGGTCGGCGGGAAGAAGGAACGCGTCGTCTCGGTTGCGACGATGGAGGGTGTCTGGTTCGCCTATGACGCCGCGACCGGACGGCCGATCTACCAGCGCGTCAAGGTGATCGACCGAACCGAGCACCCGTCACTCCAGCCCGGCAAGCCCGTCTCTGTCTTCCCCTCGTCGCTCGGCGGCGTCAACTATTCGCCGGCGTCGTTCGACCCGACGACCAACTACATCTTCAACGGCGCCGCCGAGACGGCTGCCGTCGAAGTCCAGGCCGCACTGACGCCGACCGAGAAGAAGCGGAAGTTCACGCTGGGCGACGTCTTCCTCGGCCTGGAGAACGGCAACTTCGGGTCGGTGCTGCCGGGCTGGCACGACCACGGATCGATCAGCGCGATCGACGTTGCCACGGGAAAGCGCGTCTGGAAGTTCCAGACGCCGGAACCGGAGCGCGGCGGGGTCACGACCACCGAGAGCGGTCTCGGCTTCGCGGGTGGCGGTGACGGCGTCCTCCGCGCCTTCGACTTGAAGACCGGCAAGATCCTCCGGACCTTCCAGACCGGCCATCAGATCGCAGGCGGCGCGTCGATCTACTCGGTCAACGGCACCGAGTATGTCGCCATCACGTCGGGCGGCACGCCGACCTCCTCGAACGGCGGCATCGCAAGCGAGCTGCAGGTGTTCGCGCTCGACGCGTCAGGCACCCAGTCGGCGGCGCCGCAGCTCGCCACCTTCCGGGCGTCGCGTCCCTCCGAGACGCGGACGCTGGCGAGCGGGACGACCGCACGCCGGCAACTGGCAGCCTCGGTCGGCGTCGGTCGCGTCTCGACGCCGGGGGCAATCGTGCTACGGCCGTGGTCGGCAAACACCTCGAATGTCGGGGCCGTGCCGGGACGGGTGACGCTCAACGGGTCGCCGGTGGCCGGCGCACGGGTGACGGTCGACGGGTTCACGATCCCCAAGCCGACCGCCAAAGATGGATCGTTCAGCTACGACATCGACAACACCTCGCCGGGCCGCCACACCGTGCACGTCACCGGCGCCAACAGCGCGTCGGTGAACGGACAGCTTCTGTCGGCCGGCCAGCAAAGCGCGGTGCTGAAGGCGACCGCGGGCTTCAACGTCGGCTTCGCCGTGCACGGGCTCTCCGCCCACGCAGGCCAGAACGGCACCGTGGTCGTGACGGGCAAGATCACCGATGCCCAAGGACACGGACCACCGCCGGTGCGGCTTCTCACCTATCAACTCAGCGGCACGATCACCGACGCCGGCGGCAACCCCGTGCAGGGCGCCGTCGTCATCACACGTACCCAGGACCGCGATTTCTGGACCCACTCGTCGGCGAGCGACGCAAACGGCCACTACACCTCGTTCTACTCCGCCGCCGACGAGACGTCCGCGGATCCGGTCCCGCTCAGCATCGGCGTCGCCTCCGGCGGTGTCTCCTACGGCGGCACGCTCGGCGTGATCGCGCCGTTCAAGCGACTTGCGAGCGCCGTCCTGAACATCAAGCTCGGGCCGGGAACGAGCTACACGCTGACCCCGCCGAGCGCCTATACAGGCGCGGTCTACTCGGGGCTCGTGGTCGGCGTCACCGCGGCCGGTCACGTGGTCAAGCCATTGGCCGAGCGCTGGCCCACCAAGAACGGGTCGTTCTCGATGACCCTTCCCGCGTCGGCTCGCGGCAAGACTGTGGGCTTCTGGGAGAACCAGCGCCAGTTCTTCTCGCGCTTCCCAGCGACCGCCGGCGGGGCCGTGGACGTCGCGGCTTGGCCGACCGCCCTCGGCGAGGCGGCGCCGCGGGGTCTCGGCTCGATCCGTCTGCCCTAGATGGTTGATCGGTAATTGCCGTCGTTGCGGGGAGGGAATGCACCAAGCAGTGTGGTCGACTCGACCGGTGGCAAGGCCAGTAGGCCTTGGTACCGGGCGAGGCGGGCGCAATGCGCCGCGTGCAGGCCCCCAGGCGCGACGGCGTGAATTACCGATCAACCATCTAGACTCAGGTCACCTCGAGGGTCCCGCTCAGGATCGTCCTGTGCGGGTCGCAGACGAACTTGTAGACGCCCTTTTCGAGCGTCACGGCCCAGGTGTATGTCTTGACGGCAGCCGTGCCAGTCGCTTTGTCGACGCCGGGGCCGGTGAGGTGGAAATCGAGGACGTTCGACCGGTCCTCGACCGTGATCACGTAACTCCCCGCCTGCACGCTCGCGGCGTTCAGCTTGATCGTGAAGCCCGGCCCGACCGAGCCCGTGAGCCTCTTCGGAGCAGTTGAGCCCGAGCCGCAAGCCGCGAGAGCGAGGACGAGCGCGGCGGCCGAGAGACGAGCGATGCGCACTGCATCCCCAGCGTAGACAACGGCGGTCAAGCGTAAAGACCTAAGAGATCGGATCCCGACTTCACATCCTCCTTGTGGCTAGGCGGCTTCCTCGAGCGGCTCGAACTCGCCGATCACGACCTCGTCCGTCTCGACCGGGCGCGGCTGCCTGATCAGCGTTCCCGCGACGAGGGCGCCGAGCACGAGCACGCCCGTCAGCGCGTAGAGCGCCGTTCGGAACCCGTGGTCGATGGCCGGCGCACTCGCGACCGTCAGCGCGGTGTGCGCGTCGGCGTAGTGGCTCGTCGAGGCTGCTGCGATCGCGCTCGCAGCGGCGAGCCCGATCGCACCGCCGATCTGGCGGCTTGTGTTGATCAGCCCCGAGGCGATGCCCGCATCGGCCCGCTCCACTCCCTGCAGGCTCGCGATCGTCACCGGTACGAACGACAAGCCCATCCCGGCACCCCCGACCACGAACGCGGGGAACAGATCCCAGAAGTAGTGGCCGTCGATCGGCAGCCGCGTCAACCAGGCAAGCGAGACGGCCGATGCGATCAGCCCGCCGGTCAGCGTCGCGCGGATGCCGAAGCGGGCAACGACCACCTGAGCGACGTTCGACATCACGACCACGGACAGGGCGAACGCCGCAAACGCGATTCCGCTCTGCACGGCCGTGTAGTGCAGGACGTTCTGGAGGTAGAGCGTCAGCAGGAAGAACTCGGAGAACATGACCGAGCCGACGAGCGTCATCGTCACGTTGGCCGCGACCAGGGTCCGCAACCGGAAGATCCGGAGCGGTAGGAGCGGCGCCTTCGAGCGCAACTCGATCGCGATGAACGAGCCGATCAGCGCGACCGCGGCCGCGAGCAGGCCGACCGTCGACCGGCTCCCCCACCCGTCGCTGGTCGCGCGGGTCATCGCGTAGACGAGGAGCATCAACCCGGAGGTGACGGCGGTCGCGCCTGCGACGTCGAAATGGCGATGCGGCAGATCTGCCCGGCTCTCCTTGAGAAGCCACGGGGTCAGCGCAATCGCGCCGATCCCGACCGGCACGTTGACGAAGAAGATCCAGGACCAGCTCAGATACGACGTCAGCACGCCTCCGAGCAGGACGCCCACAGCCGCGCCACTACCGGACGCCGCGCCGTAGATGCCGAGCGCCACGTTCCGCTCGCGCCCCTCGGTGAAGGTCGTCATCAGCAGCGAGAGCGCCGCGGGTGCGAGCAGTGCTCCGCCGAGTCCCTGGACCGCGCGGAACGCGATCAGCGAGGTCTCAGACCACGCGACGCCGCAGAGCAGCGAGCTGCTCGCGAACAACGCGAGGCCGGCGATGAACAACCGCCGACGTCCCAAGAGGTCGGCGAGCCGACCCCCGAGCAGCAGCGTGCCGCCGAACAGGATCGCATAGGCCGAGATCACCCATTGCAGATTGGCCTCGGAAAAGTGGAGATCGGACTTGATCGACGGCAGCGCAACGTTGACGATGGCCACATCGAGAACCACCATGAACTGCGCCGTCACGATCAGAGCCAGGGCGCTCCAGCGCCGCGTGGCTCGATCGGTCTCGGGCAAGAATGACTTCATCAGAACTGATCGTCCCCCTAAATCGTTTACTCAATCAATGATAGCACGAGCAAACAATTTACCGCGCTACACTTTGGGTTGAAACGTGTCGAGTCCCTCGATCATTCCCTCCTCTCCGCACACCGGCCCCTCCCGGGAGATGCTGCTGAGCACGAGCTTCCTGCTGAAGCGGCTCGGCTTCCTGATCAAGGACCGCTCGTATGAGGCACTCGAGGGAACCGGCATGGCGCCGCAGCACCACGCCGTCCTCTCACTCCTCGACGAAGGGACGCGCGCGACCCAGGGCGGGATCGCAGATGCACTCGGCTACGACCGCAGCCAGCTGGTCGGCCTCCTGGACGAGCTCGAAGAGCGCGGTCTGGTCGAGCGGCGCCGCGACCCGGGCGACCGCAGGCGCCACGTCGTCAGCCTGACGCCTGCCGGCAAGGAAGAGCTGGGCCGGCTGCGGGCGATCTCGAAACGGGTCGAGAAGGAGTTCCTCGCACCGCTCGACCCGGAGGAGCGCCGCGTGCTGCACGCCTTGCTGCTCGAGCTCGCCGGCCACCACGACATCCGCTGGTCACCTCCGCCCAAGCCTTGACCGAGCGGCTCGCCGAGCGTCGCACCGCCAAGAGGCGAGCGATCCGCCGCCGGCGTGGGATCGGCCTGGCGATCGGCGCCGCCGTGATCGCTGTGGCCGTCCTCGGCGGACGCAGCTTCCCCTCCGGCGCCGCGGAGGCGCCGACCCAGGCTCGTCCCGCAAAAACGCCGGACGTCGCCAAGCACGAGTTGCACCCCACCGCTGTGCGAAAGCGCGCGGCCGTGAACGCGAAGGCCACAGTGACGATCGCGTGGGGCGGCGACACCGTGCTCGGTTCGACCTACGCGATGCCGCCGGGCGACGGCCGGATCATGCTCGCGCACGTCGCTCCCCTCTTCCGGGCCGCCGACGTCGGCTGGGTCAATCTCGAGGAGACCCTCGCGACAGGTGCGTCATCGAAGTGCGCCGGATCGACGCCCGGCGCGTGTTACGCATTCGGCGCGCCCCCGTCGTACGCACACGGGCTGCCGGCTTCCGGGATCCAGATCGTCAACCTCGCCAATAACCACGCCGACGACTACGGCGCCGCCGGGCAGGCATCGACGCTGGCCGCGCTGCGCTCGGCGCACGTGCTGTGGAACGGCAAACCCGGCCAGATCCGAATCGTCCGGATGCGCGGGCTGCGGATCGCGTTCCTCGGCTTCGCTCCCTACCCGTGGGCATCGCGGCTCGACAGAATCCCGGCCGCAGTTGCCCTCGTCCGCCGGGCCGCTGCCAAAGCCGACCTGGTTCTCGTCGCGATCCATGCCGGCGCGGAGGGCTCATCGGCAGTTCACGTTCCGCAGGGAACCGAGGTGTTCCTCGGCGAGAACCGCGGCTCGAGCCGTGCGTTCGCCCATGCCGTGATCGATGCAGGCGCCGACCTGGTCGTCGGCTCTGGGCCACACGTGATCCGCGGTGTGCAGTGGTACCACGGCCGTTTGATCGCGTACTCGCTCGGCAACCTCGCCGGTTGGCACACCTTCGCCGGGGGCGGAACGCTCTCCGAATCGGCGGTGATCACCGTGAAGCTGCATGCGGACGGGAGCGTCGCCGGGGCCCGCTGGACGGCGCTCAGCCTCGAGCCGCCGGGCACGCCGGTGCTCGATCCGGCACACGCGAGCCTCGCTCTCGTCGCGCAGCTCTCTCGCCAGGACTTCGGCGCGTCGGGCGCCCGGTTCGCGTCCGACGGCGCGATCCGGATCCCGTAGCTGTGGTTCGACGCCGAACGTAGGCTTCTCGCGATGAACGTGATCGACGAGCTGCTCGCGAACAACGAGCGCTACGCGAAGAAGCTGGCCGAGCAACACCTCGACCTCCGCCCCGCCCGCGCGCTCGCGATCGTCACCTGTATGGATTCGCGGCTCGACGTCTTCGCCGCGCTCGGACTGGCCGACGGCGACGCGCACGTTCTGCGTAACGCCGGCGGCGTCGTCACCGACGACGTGATCCGCTCACTCGCGATCTCGCAGCGGCTGCTCGGCACGCGCGAGATCGCGCTGATTCAGCACACCGATTGCGGGATGCAGAAGCTGAGCGACGATGGCTTCCGCGCCGAGCTGCTCCGGGAGACGGGGGTGGCACCCGAGTTTGCGATCGAGTCGTTCACTGACCTCGACGCCAACGTCAGGCAGTCGATGCTCCGAATCGAGCGCTCACTGTTCCTGTTGCATCGAGACGACGTGCGCGGCTTCGTCTACGACGTCGACACGCACCGCCTCCGAGAGATCAGCCCGACTCGCGACTGACCGTCTCTGCTGCCGCCTCCAAAGCATGTTCCTCGTCGGGTTCGTCCGTCTGCTCCAGCGGCCCTTCCTCGAGGGCGCGCAGCTTCTCGGCAGCTCTCGAGTCTTTCTTCGCCTGCTTGCGCTCACGCTTTTCTTTGAGCGCCAGCTCGCGAGCTCGTTTGATCTGCGTCTCCGGGCTGCGTGATCCCATCCGCTAGCCCCTCCGCAGACGCGCTCGACGCGGCTCGACGAAGGGTACGACTGCGACGCGCACTGCCTGCGCGCCCGTATCAGCCTCGATCCGCTCGAACGTCAGGCGCGTGCCTGCGCACCGATCGCCGAGCACGTGGCCGGGCTCGAAGCCCGACTCCTCGACCAGCAACCGCTCGCCTTGCTCGGTCCGGATGAAGCCGTGGCGTTTTGCGGGGTTGAACCAAATCAGCGTGCCGTTCATCCAAGCCTCCCCGGTGTCGGACATAGCGCGGGAGCTTTCGCCCCCGCGCCCTACGCGTGCTTACGCCAGAACGACGCTCTTCGCCTCGGGACCCTTTGCCCCGTCAGCTGCGTCGTACTGCACCTTCGCACCCTCGGCGAGCGACTTGTAGCCCTCGCCGGTGACTGCGCTGTGGTGGACGAAGACGTCCTTGCCGCCCTCGTCAGGGGTGATGAAGCCATACCCCTTCGCGTCGTTGAACCACTTGACTGTTCCAGTTGCCATAGAAAAAACACCTCCTCTGCCAGCTCAAGAACGGGCAGGGAAGCGCAGTCTGCGCAACCGGTACTCGCTCGATCTGCACCCACGGTAGCAGCAACAGTCACGAGTCGACCCCGGCTCCCTGCGGGTACAGCACGAGCTGTGTGCAGCGGAAAACGGCGATCGGAGCGACGGCTTCGTCGCACGTGACGGTCGCGTCCCAGACGTGAGTCGACCTGCCCGTGTGCAGCGCTCGAGCCTCGCAGCGGAGCACGCCCTCGCGCGTCGTACGAAGGAAATTCGCCTTCAGCTCGAGCGTCGTGAACCCGAACGCGCCATCGGGAAGATGCGAGAAGCACCCGTAGCCGGCCGCGGTGTCGGCGAGCGTGACGACGCTACCCGCATGCAAATACCCGTTCGGCGCGAGCAACTCCGGCCGGACGGGCAGCTCGGCGTTCAGCACACCTTGGGCGACCGTAGTAATGACGACACCGAGGTAGCCGGGCAGGTGGCCCTCGCCGATCCCATTCAGAAACGCAACGTCGCGATCGGGCCTGAACAGCATCTGCACATCGTCGCACGACCGAGCTCCGGGTCACGCCTTGAGCCGCTACCTTGACGGCGCGTGGCGAGGGTCGATCAGAGGTTTCTGCGGCGCTGGGTTGGTCTTGCTCTTGCGCTGCCCATTGCGGTCGCCCTGACCGCGTCGGCGGGCGCCGCGCCCTCGCAGGGCCAGCGCACCGAGGCCGCCTCGCCCTCGAACCTGCGTGCGACGCTCCTGCACGCCGCGGTTCATGGCTCCGCGAGCCGCGGCTTTGCCGCGGCAACCGCCTCGGTGGCCACACCGTGTGGGTCGACCGGCGTGGTGTGCTCGGACGTGCTCGTGCCGCTCGACCGTACCGGCGTGGTTCCGGGAACCGTCTCCCTGCACGTCGAGGAGCTACCGGCGCAAGGCACGCCGCGCGGAGTCGTCTTCCTGATTGCCGGAGGGCCCGGCCAGGGCTCAGCGCACGTGTACGGGCTCGGCGACGAGAGCGCCGTGTCGCTCTACCGTTTCCTCTTCCCCGGCTACACCTTCGTCGCCTACGACGACCGCGGCACGGGCGCCTCTGGCCTCCTCGACTGCCCCGTCCTGCAGAAGGCGTCCACGGCCGACGCCGAGCAGCAGGCAGCGACGGCGTGCGCGACACAGATCGGCCCGCAGCGCGACTTCTACAGCACCGCCGACCACGCCGAGGACTTGGAAGCCGTGCGGCAAGCCCTCGGCCTCGACAAGATCGCGCTCTTCGGCGTCTCCTACGGCACAAAGCTCGCGATGGCGTACGCGCTCGCGCATCCCGATCACGTCGAGCGCCTCCTGCTCGACTCGGTACTGCCCCCTGAGCAGCCCGATCCGTACGAGGCGAACGTGCTGCAGAATTTGCCGGCGACCCTCAACGCGTTCTGCTCGGACGGCGGCTGCCGCGCCGCGACCAACGACTTCGGCGCAGACGTGGTCGCCGTCGCGAACAAGCTCGGCGCGAAGCCGCTGACCGGCAAGGTGACCGAGGCGAACGGACGGACGAAGACGGTCACCGTCGGCGGAGTCGATCTGCTCTCGATCATCCTCGGCGCTGACCTGAGCCCGGGCCTCGCCGCCGAACTGCCCGCGGTCGTCAAGGCGGCCCGTTCCGGGAACACACAGCCGCTCCTTCGGCTCGCCGACCTGCAGAACGGCAGCGGCATCGAGTCGTCGATCGAGCTCAGCGACGCCCTCTATGCGGCGACGGTCTGCCACGACGGCCCGTTCCCGTGGGCGCCCGACACGCCCGTCGCAGAGCGCCCGGCACTCGAACAGGCCGCGATCGCGGCGTTGCCCGCCGGCTCGTTCGGCCCGTTCGGGACGTGGGCCGCACGGTTCGGAAACGCCGACTTCTGCCTCGGCTGGCCGAGCCCGGCCGGTGGCGCCGCGCTTGGCGCGGGACCGCTCCCCGATGTGCCGATGCTCGCGATCAGTGGCGGCTTCGACATGCGCACGCCGACCGCCGGCGCAGCGTCCGTGGTCGCACGTTTCCCGCAGGGGAAGCTGCTCGTCGTGCCCGGAATCGGCCACAGCACGGTCACGGCCGACTTTTCGGCGTGCGCCGCCCGCGCAGTCCACTCGTGGATGACGAACGCAGCCGTCCCGACAACTTGTGCACGCCCGAAAGCGCTGGTCGTCCCGGTGCCGGCGCTACCGCCGCCCGGCCAGGCGAAGCCGAAGCACCCGGCCGGCCCGACCGCGACGTACACGATCGCCACGAAGACGATCCGTGAGGCAGAGGCCGCGTGGCTGATGACCGACGGGCTCTCCGGGAGCGGCGCTCGCGTTCCGGCGTTGTACGGCGGCTACCTCGTCGGGAGCTCCGGACAGGCCTTCAGGCTCGTCAACTACAGCATCGTTCACGGTGTCGCGCTCAGCGGCACCGTGAAGATCGCGAAGTCCGGCCCGCCGCTCGTCTTCCAGGGCACGGTCACGGTCACCGGCGCAGGCGCCTCGCGTGGGATCCTCGGTTTGCAGAACGGTGTGCTGCGCGGCGCCCTCGGCGGCCGCTTCTTCCGCTAGCCGACTAGGGCGGGGCCCGGCCCGAAAGCCGGGCCCCCGGTTCGAGCGCGTCGCCTACGTGATCTTGGCGGTGAAGCTCCGCGCCACCTTCGTACCCTGGACGGTCACGGTCACCGTGCCGCGGATCGTCTTGCCCTTCGACGCGGCCGGAAGATGCCACGAACAGCCGGCGATCCCATTCTTGAGCGCATGACCGAGCGTCACGATGTTCTTGAGCGCGATCGTCGCCGTGCAGGTGACGGTCCCCGTCTGCACCGGCCCGGCTGTGTCGCTCTCGTTCACCGCTAGCCCGGCAACGAAATTCTTGCCGTGCTTCGCCGGCTTCGGCGAGGTCGTGAACGCAAGGACGCTGAGGGTCAGCTTCGTCACGACCTTGTAGTTGTAGAAGCCGTGCCCTGTGTCCGGGGCAAGATCGAAATGAGCGTTCGTGAAGTCCGGATTGCCCGTGGCATCGACTGCGATGCCCGAGATCGCAAGCACCCCGAAGTTCATCGCCTTCGTCTTACCCAGGTCAGCAGCACTGATCCGGATCGTCGCGCCCGTCGCGTCGTAGGCGAACGTCAACGACGTCTGGGACGCGGCAAAGGCGTAGTCGGTGCCGTTCCACTTGAAGAGCCCGACCGAGCCTGGATCGAGCTCGATCAAGTAGTCGGCGCCGAGGCTGGCCGGGTCACCGGTGGTCGCGAGCTGATCGGTGTCGAGCAGCAGTTGGATCGACATGTCCGGGGTGAGCGTCGGCCGGTTGCTGACGTTGACCTTGAAGGTGATCATCCCGGCGTCGTCGTTCGAGACCACGACGCTCGTGATATCGGGCGCGTTTGCGTCCTCCCCGCTCGAGTCGGCAAACGTCTGGCTGTTGGCGGTCGTCCGCGCCGAGCCGCCGAGCGCCGCAGTCGGCAACGCGACGAGCAAGCCCGCGAGCGCAGCGGTGAGCAGAATCTTCGATCTCACGTGGAAACCCCTCTCTTTGTGCTGCCGCCGGCGCACGGCACCACGCAATTCCGGGCGATGTCGGGAATTCGCGCCAGAGTCCCGACTGTAGTTCAAGGTTCGGTTCATTTCGACCCCCCGGGCCAGCCCCCTCGCGCATCCGGCGAGCCCGGGCGATTTCGCTTCCAGTCAGAAACCCATCAGGATTGGTGTGCTTCGTTCCCCGGTGCCCCCGTTCCCCGATTAGGGTCATCCTGCAGGCTCATGAACTTCGATTCCTTCGCCATCGGCTTCGACCACCGCGACCGCGTGCGGCTGCATGCCCTGTGGGACTCCGCCCTCGACGCCGAGCAGTGGTCCGAAGGGCCAATCACGCGTCAGTTCGAGGAGGCATGGGGCGCGTGGAACGGACTGCCGGCCGTAGCGACGGGGAGCTGGATGGGCGCCGCACTCGCCGCACTCGAGTACCTCGAGGTGCGCGGCCGGACGGTGCTCTGCCCGTCGAACACCTTCATGGCCACCCCGCTCGCCATCCAGGCCGCCGGCGGCCGCGTCGAGTTCGTCGACTGCAACCGCCACGACCTCTGCATGTCGTTCGAGGACTTCGAGCGCAAAGCGCACACGCACAAGCCGCATGCGGTCTTCCTCGTCCACATCGGCGGTCACATCGCGTTCGACGTCGAGCAGATCGCCGGATATTGCCGCGCGGAGGGAATCGTCCTGATCGAGGACTGCGCGCACGCGCACGGCGCCTCTTGGAACGGCCGCGAGCCGGGCAACTGGGGCGACGCGGGAATCTGGTCGTTCGCTGCCACCAAGACGATCTCGACCGGCGAGGGCGGAATGCTCGTCTCCCCGCACCCCGACCTCGTCGAGTTCGCCCAGTGCCTTCCGCGAACTACGGCAAGCCCGACTATGCAGCGGCCGGGCCTCAACTACCGGATGAACGAGTTCACGGCGGCGCTCGGCGTCGTCGGCGTCGAGCGGCTCGAGGAGATCACCGCTTGGAAGAACGCGGCCGCACGCGATGAGCTCGACCCGGCCCACCCGGGCGCGGCTCGAGCTGCCGGACGGGATGATCTCCGGGCTCTACAAGTACATCGTCTTCGACCCGCTCGAGCGCTCGACCGGCAAGGTCTACGACAAGCCCTGCCATCGCATGCATGGGGCACGCGCGTCGATCTCCCGAACAGCGACTGGGTGGCGGAGAACCACTGGTGCGTGCCGCTGTACTACCGGCCGCGTCTCGCAGCCTGCGGTCGGAGGGATCGGACGTTGAGGGTGCTCGTCACGGGCGGCGTCGGGCTTCATCGGCTCGCACGTCGTCGACCGGCTGATCGACGCACGGCCACGAGCCGCGGATCTTCGATCTCGTCCCAGTCGCGCCACCACGCGGACCGCGTCGAGCACCGTGCTCGGCGACATCGCTCGACAAGGCGCCGCCTGCGCGCGCGATCGCGGCTGCGACGCGATGATCCACCTCGCCGCGATCGCCGACGTCGAGCAGGTCGTCGCCGACCCGCTGCGCGCCGACTCGTCAACACGCGCGGCACGTCAGTCGTGCTCGAGGCCGCGCGCGACGAGGGCGTCGGCCACGTCGTCTACGGCAGCACGATCTGGGTCTACGGGAACGCACCGGCCACGGCCCTCGACGAGGACACGCCGCTCGCGCTGCCGACGCACCTCTACACCGCGACCAAGCTCGCCGGCGAGATGTACTGCCGCTCGTACGGCACGTTGTCTCGGCCTCGCCCCACGATCCTTCGCTTCGGCATCCCGTACGGGCCGCGCGCGCGCGGCCGCGGCCGTCGTCGCCCGCATTCGTCGCGCGCGCGCAGCCGGGCAGAGCCGCTGACGATCGCCGGCGACGGCCGCCAGGCTCGGCAGTTCGTCTACGTCGAGGATCTCGCCGAGGGCGTCGTCGCCGCGCTCGCGCCGGCGGCGCGAGGCCGCATCTACAACCTCGTCGGCGACGAGGACGGCGAGCGTGCGCGAGATCGCCGACGCCGTGCGCGCCTCGTCGGCCGAGGTCCCGATCGTGCACGGGCCGGGGCGCCCGGCGACCTCGGCTCGGCGCGCATCTCGGCGCGCGCGCTTGCCGCGAGCTCGGCTGGCGCCGCGACGACCTTCGCCGACGGCTGTCGCGCGCTACGTCGACTGGCTGACCGTGACGACGGCTCGCCGGTCGCGACCGCCTCGAGCACGGACGGCAGCGCGGCGACCGTCCTGCGCCAGGAGTCCGGCCGCGCTGTAGTGATCGGCGTCGTGCAGGAGCACGACGTCGCCGGCGCCGAGCCCGCGCGTCGCGCGGCGCGCGATCGACGCCGCCGTCGCCCTCGCGCTCCCAGTCGCGGCCCCAGCGCGACCAGAGGATGCGGCGCCCAGCGCCGGCGCGACGAGCCGAGCGCCGGCAGGCTGAAGACGCCGTACGGCGGGCGGTACGAGGCTCGGCGCCTGCGCCGGTCGCCTGGCCGATCACGTCGGCGCGCGCGCGAAGTCGCGCGCGAGCCCGGACGCGTGCCGTCGCAGCAGCAGGACGTGCCGGTAGCCGTGGATCCCGATCTCGTGCCCGGCGGCTGCGATCTCGGCGGCGAGCGCGGGCCAGCGTGCGACCTGCTCGCCGACGAGGAAGAACGTCGCCTGTCACGCCGGCTCGGTCGAGCTCCTCGAGCACCGCAGGCGTCCCCTCCCGATGGGGCCCGTCGTCGAACGTCAGCGCCACCCGCGGCCGCGGCCGGCAGCGCGATGCCGGAACGCCGAGCGAGGCGCGGCAACGCCGGGCCGGCGCCGGCGCACGCCGCGCGGCCGAGCGCCAGGCGGCGAGCGCCGCGAGCTGCCGCCCGCCGCATCAGTCCGCGCCCGTCGGCCGCGCAGCGAGGACGAACGACGCGGCGGAGGGCAGGTCCGCGAAGCCCGCGCCCGTCCGCCCGGCGGCAGCGGCGCGCTCGAGCGCCGCCCGGAGCGCGGTCGCTGGCGTCTGCCGGCGACCGCGGCGAGCCCGAAGCGGCGCAACGCTGCGTTGTGCGGCGGACGTGCCCGCGTCCCCAGCCGTACGAGACCGCCGCGCAGCCGCGCATCGATCGCCTCGAGCACCGTCAGGCCGCCGGTCGAGTGCACGAGCGCGTCGGCCGCCGCGAGCCACTCCGGCATGCGCTCGGTGAACGCCTCGACGCGCACGCGCGGCTCGTCGGCGAAGCGCCGCTCGAGCGCGCACGCAGCGCGTCGTTGCGCCCGCACAGGCACACGACCTGCGAGACCCCTCGAACGCGAGCGCTCCCGCGACGGCGCCCTCGACGTCGCCGACGCCCCAGCCGCCGCCCGAGACGAGCACGATCGCGCCGTCGCGGGTCGAGGCCGAGCGCGGCGCGCGTTCGCACGCGACGAGCGGCGTCGAGGAATTCGGGCGTCGATGAAGCCGTGGACGCAGTGCACCTCGGTCGGTGGGCCCGCGATCCTCCGCACCTCGGCGATCGACCTCGGGCTGCGTGACGAGGTGACGTTCGGCGCCGGGGCTCGCCCAGTAGTCGCAGCGCCGCGAGGTCGGTGATCCCGGCACACAACGGGATGCCAGCCGACCGGATCGCCGCAGACGGCCGAGCACCTCAGACGCCTGCGGGAACACCGAGACGACCACGTCGGCACGCGATCGCTCGACCAGCTCGAGCAACCCGGTTGCCCCAAACCTGGCGAGTAGGCGCTGCGCGAGAGCCCGGGCCGCAGCCGGCCCGGTCACGACCCAGAACGCGAAGTCCCAGAACCAGTAGAGCCGGAAGAAGAACACCCGGGGCGCCGCCTCGCTGAGCAGTGCGACGACCCGGCCCATCACGCGCAGCGAGTCCTCGATCAGCACAACTGCGTCCGGTCGCTCGGACCGAATCTGCTCGGCCAGCCACTGCGCCGGACGGTCGTGTCCTTCGCCCACGCTCGCCGTGAGAATGAGGACGCGGACCGGCACGCGGGCCAACGCTACCCGAGCGATCCTGAGAAGCTCGTGGTGTGCTGCTTGTCGCACTCGTCATCTCGATTGCCGCCGTCGACTCACTCAACCCGTCAACGGTGCTCCCGGCATTGCTCTACGCCCTCGGCCGAGGCGGTAGCCGTGATGTCGCCGCCTTCGCGGCCGGAGTGTTCACGGTGTCGATCGCGGGCGGGCTCCTGCTCGTCTTCGGCCCGGGACGCGCCTTGCTCCATTTCATCTCGCACCCGCGTCCGTGGATCCTGCACGTGATCGAAGCCGCGGCAGGGCTCGTCGTCATCGTGGCGGCGCTGGTCCTCTGGCTGATCCGCGCCCGGGTGAGCCGCCGCTTCGCCGACCAGCAGCCCCGCACACGCAGTTCAGCGCTGCTCCTCGGCGCCGGGATCATGGCCACAGACCTGCCGACAGCGTTCCCCTATCTGGGTGCGCTCGTGGCCATCACCGAGGGGAGGCGCAGCACGCTCACGGACATCGGTCTCGTGGTCGCCTACAACGTCGTGTTCGTCACACCGCTCCTGTTCGTCCTCGCGATCATCACGTGGAGCGGGGACAGGGGCGCGGCGATCGCCGGCCGCCTTCGCGCACGGCTGATCCGCCATGCGCCCGTCGCGCTGCCTGCGCTACTCGCGCTGCTCGGACTCGGGCTGCATGATCGTCGGCGTGAGCGGCGGGCTCTGAGCGACACTGTCGGTCGCGTGTTCGAGATCGGCGTCTACACCTTTGCGGAGCTCGGGTCGGCCGGCCCGGCGGCGCGGATGCGTGACGTTGCTCGAGGAGGTCGCGCTCGCCGAGGAGGTCGGGCTCGACGTCTTCGGGATCGGCGAGCACCACCGACCGGACTTCGTCGTCTCGGCGCCCGCCGTGGTGCTCGCGGCGGCCGCCGCGCGGACGAGCCGGATCCGGCTCACCAGCGCCGTCACCGTGCTCAGCTCGGACGACCCCGTGCGCGTATTCCAGGAGTTCGCGACGCTCGACCTGATCTCGGACGGCCGGGCGGAGATCATGGCCGGCCGCGGCTCCTTCATCGAGTCGTTCCCGCTGTTCGGTTACGACCTCGACGACTACGACGAGCTGTTCGCCGAGAAGCTCGAGCTGCTGCTCGCGCTGCGAGCGGCCGAGCGGGTGACGTGGTCGGGTACGCACCGGGCGCCGATCAGCGACCTCGGCGTCTACCCGCGGCCGGCGCAGGACCCGCTGCCGGTCTGGGTCGCGGTCGGCGGCACGCCCGCAGTCGGCTTTCCGAGCCGGAGCCCTCGGCCTGCCGATGGCGCTCGCGATCATCGGCGGCCAGCCCGAGCGCTTCGTGCCCTTCGCCGAACTCCACCGCCGTGCGTCGGCCGAGACCGGGCACGAGCCGATCCCGGCGCTCAGCATCAACTCGCACGGTTATGTCGCCGCCACCTCGCAGCAGGCAGGTGACGAGTTCTTCAGCTGCCTACGCGGCGATGATGAACCGGATCGGGCAGGAGCGCGGCTGGACGGGGATCACACGCCAGGATTTCGACGCCCTGCGAACGAAACGGGGCGCCCTCGTGGTCGGCAGCGTCGATGAGGTGGTCGAGAAGATCCTCTTTCAGCACGACCTCTTCGGGCACCAGCGGTTCCTGATGCAGATCGAGCGTCGGCTCGCTCCCCCACGCCGAGGTGCTGCGCTCGATCGAGCTGCTCGGAACCCAGGTCGCCCCGGCCGTTCGTGCCGAGGTGGCGAGGCGGACCGGTTGACGGACGAGCTCAGCCTGCTCGACTGGAAGCGGCGCATCTTCGGGCTCTACGCCGAAGTGCGCGCCGACCGCGACCCTGAGCACGGCTGGGAGCACTGGCGTGCCGTTCGCGATGAGCTTTTTCGCTCGCACGTCCAGTCGCCGATCCCGGCCGAGCACCGCGCATCGTTCACCGGGATTCCGCTGTACCCGTACGACCCGGAGCTGCGGGTGACCGGGATCGTCGAGCCGGCGACACGTGAGCGGCGTGAGATTGCGACGTCGGGGGAAGCGCCGTACTCGTTCACGCGCTTTGCCCGCGCTCGATTCTCGTTGGGTGACGACCAGTCGCTCGACCTCTACTGGCTCGATGGCTACGGCGGCGGCGTGTTTCTCTCGTTCGCCGACGCGACGAGCGGAAGCGAGACCTACGGCGCGTGCCGCTACCTGCTCGACACGGTCAAAGGCTCCGACCTCGGCGAGACCAACGGGCGTCTCGTGCTCGACTTCAACTTCGCCTACAGCCCGTCCTGCTCGTACGACCCCCGCTGGGTGTGTCCCCTTGCGCCGGCCGAAAACCGGCTGAGTGTGCCGGTTCGCGGCGGCGAGCGGCTGCCGGGCTAGCCGCGCAGGAACGCGATCTGCTCGGCGCGCGAGCGGCGCGCGATCTCGATCGGGAAGGCGGTGTAGGCATGTACGCCCTCCGGCCACAACGAGAGGCTCGCCTCGTTGCCTGCCTGACGCCAGCGCGCGGCCATGAAGAGTGAATCGTCGAGCAACGGGTCGAACGTACCGCAGGAGAAGAGTGCGGGCGGCAGGTCGCACAGATCGGCGTAGAGCGGCGAGACCGACGCGTGGCGGCGCTCGCGCTCCGAGCGTCCGGGGACGAAGCATTCGACGAACCAGTCCATCACGAGGCTCGAGAGCAGCAACTCGCGGTCGCCCCAGAGCCGGCGGCTCGGCGTCCCGGTCAGGTCGTAGGGACCGAAGACGAGGTTCGCCGCGTCGAACGGGGTGCGGCCGCTCTCCCGCAGGCGAAGCAGCGTCAGCACGGCGAGGTGCGCACCCGCCGATTCACCGCCGATCGCCAGGCGCCCTGCGAACCGCTCGACGAACCAGCGGGCAGCGTCCTCGCAATCGTCCGGGCCGGCTGGAAATGGATGCTCGGGGGCAAGGCGGTACTCGACGCTCGCCACGCTCAGTCCTGTCTCGCGGACCATCTCCTCGAGCAGCGCGTCCTGGCCGTCGGCCGAGCCGATCGTCCACCCTCCACCGTGGAGGTGTAGGTAGGCACCACGCGGCTCCGCTGCCTCGAGCACGCGAATCGAGATCTCGCCGGCCCGTCCGGGAATCGTGACGGTCGTCGCGAGGTCGGAGAAGACCAGCGGCGGAAAGACACCGCGACCCTCGCGCCGGGCTCGCCGGGTCTCCTCGGGCGGCAGCGTATGGACGCTCGGTAGCGCTGCAAGTGCCAGCCCGAGCGCGTCGTTGAACGCCCGGGTCTCCGCCAACATCTCCTCGTCGGTCACGAGACGGAGTCTGCCTGGTCATCCGGGCCGCTGACGCGTCTGCGACAATCGATCGCGTGACCGCCCTCTACCGCAAGTACCGCCCTCAGACCTTCGCCGAGGTCGTCGGGCAGGAGGCGGTCGTCCGCACGCTCACGAACGCGATCGAGCAGGACAAGGTTCGGCAGGCCTACCTCTTCGCCGGGCCGCGCGGCACCGGCAAGACCTCGCTCGCGCGGATCCTCGCCAAGTCGGTCAACTGCCAGCACGGACCGACGGCGACGCCCGACAACACCTGCCACTCGTGTGTTGCGATCACGAACGGATCGTCACTCGACGTGATCGAGATGGACGCTGCTTCCCAGCGGGGGATCGACGACATCCGCGAGATTCGCGAACGGGTGGTGCTGCAGCCCGTCGAAGGCCGCTCGAAGGTCTACATTCTCGATGAGGCCCACCAGCTGACCGACGCAGCTTGGAACGCGCTGCTCAAGCTGATCGAGGAGCCTCCGCCCCATCTCCTATTCGTCTTCTGCACGACCGAGCTCCAGAAGGTGCTGCCGACCGTGCGCTCGCGCTGCCAGACGTTCGTCTTCCAGCGCCCGAGGCTGCCCGAGCTGATCGGCAAGCTGCGGCTGATCGCCGACGGCGAAGGCATCGACGTTCCGGACTCCGCGCTCGGGCTGATCGCACGCGGCGGCCGCGGCGCCTACCGCGACGCCGAGTCGACACTCGACCAACTCGCCTCCGCGACCGGCGGCGCGATCACACTGCAGGACGTACTCCAGCTCCTCGGCGCGGTCGAGGACGAGGTGCTGTTCCGGCTCTGTGACCAGGTGGTCGACGCCGACACGGCCGGGGCGCTCGTCTTCCTCGAGGAGCTCTCGGAGCGCGGCCAGGACCTCGGCCGCCTCGTCACCGACCTGCTCGAGCATCTGCGGCACCTGCTGCTCGTGCAGCACATGAACGAGGTACCCGACTCGCTCCCCGTCACGGACGAGGCGAAGGAGCGCCTCCGCGAGCAGGCGAACCAACTGCCCGCGGCCAGCGTGATCCGCCTGATCGACCTGCTCGCGGTAGCGGTCGACGACATGCGCCAGGGCGGCGACCCCCGGCTCCCGCTCGAGCTCGCGCTCGTCAAAGTGACGCGCCCGGCAGCGGACCTCTCGCGCGAGTCACTGGCCTTCCGGCTCGAGCGGCTCGAACAGGGCGCGCCGATTCGCACCGAGCCTCACGAGCCTGGTTCTCGCAGCGAACCAGGCTCGAGTGTTGCTGCGCCGCCCGCGGCCCCAGAAGCTCCCGCTCCGATCGCGGTCGAACTCGAGCAGCTGCAGGAGGCATGGCGCCGCTCGATCTTGCCGGCGGTCGAGCAGCGCTCGATCCCGATCGGCAAGACGCTCGGTGAGGCCCATCCGGCGGCGCTCGACGGCGACACGTTGACGCTCGAGTTCCCGCAGACGGCCTCCTTCCATCTCTCACTCGCGGAAGACCCGAAGAACGCCGCGCTCCTCCGCGATGCGCTCTACGAGGTGACCGGTCGTAAACTGGCGGTCACGTTCGAGCTCGGCGACACATCGCACAGCGAACCGGCCGACGAGACACCGGTCAGCGAAGAGGATGTCCTCGAGCTGATGAAGAGCACCTTCGACGCGAGGGAGCTGGACCAATGAGCTTTGACATGAATGCATTGATGAAGCAGGCCGCAGAGATGCAGGAGCAGATGCAGAAGCTGCAGGAGGACGCCGCGAAGGAGACAGCCGAGGCGTCGGCCGGCGGCGGCATGGTCACCGTCGTCGCGAGTGCGAGCGGCGAGCTGAAAGAGCTGCGTATCGACGCCAAGGCGATCGACCCGAGCGATCCCGAGTTGCTCGCCGACCTCGTAATGGCGGCTGCGAACGAGGCGCTCCGGGCAGCTCACACCAAGGTCGAGGCGAAGATGAAGAGCATGCTGCCGCCCGACCTGGGCGGTCTGCTCCCCGGTCTCTAGTAGCCGCCGCCACCCTTGCCGCAAGCAGTCAGCACGAGCGGCAGGGCGACGAGGAACAACAACAAAAGCGCGATGCGGTAAGTGGTCATGTCACCGAGTAGTACGCCCGATCGCACATGCCGGTTTGCGTCAACGCGGCGCTTCGCAAAACCTTCGTTTGGCGAAGGGACGTGCCCCGAGGGCCTAGCACCGGCTCGGGCTCGGCCAGGGATTGACGGGTCTGTGGATAAAAAGTCACACTTTTGTTGCGCTGGTTTGGCGACGGGACGCGTCTCGGCGAGGCTCGCCTGGGCCAGCCGGGGCCGCTGGGCACAATGGTCGAAGTGTTCAGCCCTTCGGTCGACAACCTCGTCGCACAGCTGAGCCGGCTTCCTGGAGTCGGCTCGCGCACCGCGCAGCGACTCGCGTTCCACATTTTGCAGCGGCCGACGGAGGAAGCGCTCGCGCTCGCCGCGGCGCTCGCGGAGGTCAAGGAGCGAGTTCGCTTCTGCCGGGAGTGCGGCAACCTCACCGAGGAGGAGGTGTGTGCGATCTGCACCGATGCGCGGCGCGACCACACGATCATCTGCGTGGTCGAGCAGCCGGTTGACGTGATCTCGCTCGAGCGCACCGCGGAGTTTCGCGGCCTCTACCACGTCCTCGGCGGCGCGCTGTCGCCGCTCGACGGCGTCGACCCCGGTGACCTGCGCATCGATGAGCTCTTCCAGCGGGTGTCGACGAACGGGGTCCGTGAGGTCGTGCTCGCGACGAACCCGAACATGACGGGCGAGGCGACCGCGGCGTTTCTCGCCGACCGGCTACGGGGCCGTGTCCGAGTGACGCGCCTCGCGAGCGGGCTCCCCGTCGGCGGGGATCTGGAGTACGCCGATGAGGTCACCCTCGGGCGGGCTCTCTCTCACCGTCGCGAGATGTGATCCGACGACGCGGGCCAGGAACGACTCGGTGCGGTAGGCGATCAAGAAGCAGACGACAGCAGCCGGCAGCTCGGCCAGCGCCGCCAGCAGCAGCGCGCTACGGAGCTCGTCTCTGTCGCTCGAGAGGATCACGTCGAACCACGCGTCCGTGACGAGGAGGGTCCCGGTGGCGCCCGCCAGCACACCGACCCACGGCGAGCGGCGCCAGGCAGCGACCGCCGTCAGCAGGAAGAGCAGCGCGAGCGTGCCGTCGAACGCCGACCACGCGATGTCCCAGCGCGGAGACTCGTGCGTCGGGCGGAGCGTTCCCGCAAGCCAGATCGTCCAGGGCAAGAGGCCGAGGCCGGCGGCTCCGAACAGGAGCATGACCCACTCCCGCAACGTCGAAGGGCGGACTTTCATGCTGCCTACACTGTCTCAGAGATGACGATGCTCGAGTTCGAAGCGGTTCCGACGGTCACTGACGCGGTGCGGACTCCGGGGCTCGTCGTGATGAAGTTCGGCGGCACCTCGGTCGGCGACACCTCGAAGCTGAAGAAGGTCGCGGAGCGCCTCGTCGCCGCGCGTGAGTCGGGCGCGAAGGTGGTGGCCGTCCTCTCGGCGATGGGGTCGACGACGGATGCGCTGATCCGCCTCGCCCACGAAGTCTCGCCCCAGCCCCACCCGCGTGAGTACGACATGCTCGTCTCGACCGGTGAGCGGATCTCGAATGCGCTCTGTGCGATGGCGATCCACGATCTCGGCCACGAGGCGGTCTCGTTCACCGGCTCGCAGGCGGGCATCGTCACCGACGGAAGCCACACGAAGGCGAAGATCATCGAGGTGCGTGCACGGCGGATCCACGAAGCACTCGCGCAGGACCGGATCGTGCTCGTCGCCGGTTTCCAGGGTGTCTCGACCGCGACGAACGACGTCACGACGCTTGGCCGCGGGGGCTCCGACACGACCGCCGTCGCTCTGGCTGCGGCTCTGGGGGCGGATGCCTGCGAGATCTTCACCGATGTCGCCGGCGTCTTCACCGCAGACCCGCGACTCGTGCCGGAGGCGCTGAAGCTCGACTCGGTGACCTACGAGGAGATGCTCGAGATGTCTGCGTCGGGCGCGAAGGTGATGGCGCTCAGGTCGATCGAGGTTGCCCGCAGCTACGGTGTGAAGCTCCGGGTCCGCCCGACATTCGGCGACGGGGAAGGCACCTGGATCGGCGAGGAGGACGAGATAGTGCTCGAGAAGGCGATCATCTCCGGAGTCACCCACGACACTTCCGAGGCGAAGATCGTGCTCGCCGGCGTGCCGGACCGGCCCGGTGCAGCCGCTCGCATCTTCAAGGCCCTGGCCGAAGGCGGCGTCAACGTCGACATGATCGTGCAGAACGTTGCGGAGAACGGGACGACGAGCGTCACGTTCACGATCCCGAAATCCGATGTGGCGATCGCCGATCCGATCCTCGAGGCCGTCGCGGTGGAGGTCGGCGCGACGCGGATCGAACAGGATCCGGACATCGGCAAGATCTCGCTGGTCGGCGCGGGCATGAAGAGCCACCCCGGTGTGGCGGCCGAGATGTTCGGAGCGCTGGCCGAGGCGGGGATCAACATCGAGATCATCTCGACCTCGTCGATCCGGATCTCCTGCGTGGTCCGAGCGCCCGACCTCGAACGCGCGGTGCAGGCCGTGCATGCTCGCTTCCTGACCTACGCCGAAGAGCGCGTCCGTGCCTGAGATCGGCGTCGTCGGCGCGACGGGCGCGGTGGGCGCTGTCACGCTCGAGCTGCTGCGTGAGCGCGGCTACGACGATGTTCGCGTGTTTGCCTCGGCCCGCTCGGCGGGCAAGCGCCTCGGCGACCACACGGTCGAGGAGGCCACGCCCGAGGCGCTCGAGCGCGGAGACATCGATGTCTTCCTCTTTTCCGTGGGCACCTCCGCCTCGCGGGAACTCGTGCCGCACGCTGTTCGGGGCGGCGCGGTCGCGATCGACAAGTCGGCTGCGTACCGGCTCGAGCCGGGGGTGCCGCTCGTCGTCCCCGAGGTGAATCCCGGGCGGGTGCTCGAGCATCGCGGGATCCTCGCCAATCCGAACTGCTGTGCGATCCCGCTCACGTGCGTCCTGAAGCCCTTGCACGACGAGGCCGGGCTCGTCCGGGTTCGCGTCGCGACCTACCAGTCGGTCTCCGGGGCGGGCGCACAGGCGATGGAGCGGCTCCGAAACGAGCCGTCCGCCGAGCACGACCTGCGCATGGACTGGGACTTCGACGGGGACGAGTTCGACGAGGAAGCGAAGCTGCGCGACGAGACGCGGAAGATCATGGAGCTGCCCGAGCTGCCGATCCAGGCGACCTGCGTTCGCGTGCCCGTGCTCGTCGGCCACGCCGAGGCGATCTGGATCGAGCTCGAGGACGATCTCTCGCCGGAGCGCGCACAGGAGCTGCTCGGCGCGGCTCCGTCGGTCCGGCTCGAGGAGTTCCCCTCACCGCGCAAGGCGACGGGGATCGACGAGGTGCTCGTCGGCCGGATTCGGCGCGACGCGACCGTCGATCGCGGGCTGGCGCTCTTCCTCGCGAGCGACAACCTTCGCAAGGGCGCAGCATTGAACGCGATCCAGATCGCCGAGCTTGTGCTCGCCCGCGAGCGCACGGCGGCCTAGACCGCGCGTGCGGATCGGGATGGTTGGGCGGTTCTTCCCGCTCAATTGGCGGCCGCCCGCCGACGAGATTCGCTTCGCCGCGGAGCACGGCTTCGCAGCACTCCAGATCCGCAGCGACCGGCCTGGCGAGCTGGCGGAGCACCTCCGCGCAAACCTGGCTCGGGTCGGGGCCACGTTCCGGAACGAGAATGTCGAGCCGGTCCTCGAGATGCTCGTTCGGCACGATGGCCGGCCGGGGACGTTCACGGCTGCGCTCGAAGCGAACCTTCGCGCGATCGACTCTCTCGGCGTGCGGCGCGTTCACATCCATCCGGTGGGTCACCCCGAGATCGAGCCGTTACTGCTCGACGAGCTGGCCGGCGCGCTCACGGTCGCTGAGCAGCACGGGTTGGTGTTCGGCGTCGAGCACAACGCGCCGGCGCAACGGCTGCTGATCGCACCGGCCGCGCTGCGCAGGATCCTCGAGGCGCTGCCCGGTCTGAGCTTCGTGTGGGACGTGAACCACACCGAGCCCGGCGACCTCGACGCGTTCCTCAGCCTGCGCGATCGCCTGAGCCTCGTCCACGTCTCGGACACGCCGCTGCCGGACACGAACCATCACCTCCCGCTCGGTCGCGGGACGGTCGACCTCTCACCGCTGGCGACGCTCGGAGTGCCGCTGATCCTCGAGATCGGCGGGCTGCCGCTCTCGGGCGGCTACGGGCTCGACACGGACGAGGCGCTGATCGACTCGCGGGCGAGGCTTGCCGAGATCGCGAGGGCGTGAGCGGGGACGGAAATGGGGAAACGCCCGCTCAGGGCTGCGGCGGCGCGGGCACCGGCTCGGGCAGACCGAACGCGTCCTTGACCACGCGCAGCACCTTCTCGCGCTTGCCTTCGGCGACCGGCTGCAAGCCGCCCAGGTCGAGCCGAGAGAGCCCGACGCGGCCGGCCGCGCGCAGCACGTCGAAGCCGAGATCGGCGAGGAACGACTGCGGGAACACGGTCTTGTGCACCTGGAAGCGCTCGTAGGCCGACTCGCCCTCCGGATAGCGGTACGAGAACGCCTCGAGAGCACCAGCGCCGCGGTCACGCGCCTCGCCGATCGCGGCCAGAAACAGCGACTGGAGCACCCACGGGCTCGACTCGTCGACCAGATAGGCGCAGGTGACCAGGATCGCGTCGTCGGACGGCGGTCCGCCCGGCAGCTCGTGGGCACGGGGAAACGCCGCACCCGGCCCGTACTGCATCGAGCCCAGCACCCGCCCTCGCCCGTCGTAGTAGACGGTGCCGAAGGCACCGAAGTCGAGCTCGATCTTCTCCATCCAGCGGTCCTTGTCGATGGGGCGGTGGCCTCGCGACTGCCACCAGATGCACCCGTGGCACACCGACGGCGCCGTCACGAGCGTCAGCTTCGTCAGACCGGCGAGGCGAGTCGGCACCGCTTACCTCTGCACGTCGTCGACGACGACATGCACCGCGTTCGGCCGCGCATCGGCCATCTGCTCGAGGTAGTCCGCAACCCGGCGCTGCACCTGGCCCGCGACCGTCGGCACGTTGGCGCCGTAGTCGACAACGACGTGCACCTCTACCTCCGAGCCGATCATCTTCGCGCCGCGGCGCTGCTTGGTGTGAACGCCGCGAACCTCCGCGGCCGCATCCGCTGCGTAACGCGCGAGCACATCCGACGAGATGTGGCTATGACCGTCAGGCATGCTCGCATCGTAGAACGAGCTCGGTTGCCTCGGGCCTCGCGAAGAAACGGAACGGCACGAACGTCGTTCCGAGCCCCGGCGAGACATGCATCGCCGTCGTGCCGCGGCGGTAGACCCCGCAGGCGTAACGGGCGCTCGGGTGGGCGAGCAGCAGCTTCCCGAAGCCGTATGGAAGCACGATCTGACCCGCGTGCAGATGGCCCGCCAGGATCAGATCCCAGCGTCCGTCCGGCACGCGGTCGAGCGCCTCCGGGAAGTGACAGAGCAGGATGTGCAGCGGGGCTGTCGAGGCCGGAAAGTCGCTCGAGCGCTTGTCCAGCCACGAGCGCGGATCGATGCCCGCGAGCTCGACGGGCGTGCCACGGAGCTCCACCTGCACCGATTCGTCGCTCAGGAGCGTCCCGTGAGCGAGCGCCTCGAGCTCGACGGGCCGGGAGAACGGATCGCGCGAGACGGCCAGATCGTGATTGCCGAGCACGACGTACGGATCACGGAGTCGCTCGAGCAGCGTGCGCAGGAGCGGCTCGCCACGGGGCTGAGAGAGCAGGTCGCCGGTCAGGCAGACGAGGTCGGGCCGTCGCTCGTCGACCCACGCGACGGCCCGCTCGACCGCGCGCACGCCGCGTGAGGGGACACCGAGGTGGAAGTCGGAGAGATGGGCGACCCGCAGCCCGTCCAGCTCCGGTGGGAGCCCGGCGAGCGGTAGCTCGAGCACACGCAAGCGCACCCAGCCCGCCTCGAACCAGGCGTACGCGGCGACGGCGGCCGCCAGCACGACGACGGCCGCGGCAAGGACCGCTGCCGCGCTCAGATCTGGAGCTTCTCGATGATCGGCTTGACCGACACGACGTGCCGCTTGAACTTCAGCTCGGACTCCTCGAGCCCGGCCGCCACCCCGACCAGCTGCGACAGATGCAGGATCGGCATGCCGTAGTCACGTCCTGTCGTCGCCTTCAGCTTCGACTGCCAGGCGTCGAGGGACAGATGACAGAGCGGACACGGCGTCACGATCACGTCGGCGCCTGCCTCCATCGCCTGCTCGATCGGCTGGATCAGCTCGCCGAGCGCGGTTTCCTCACGCGCCTGGATGATCGGGAAGCCACAGCACTTGATCTTGGCCGGGTAGTCGATCGCCTCGCCCCCGCACGCCTCGATGATCCGCTCGAGCGACCAGGGCCGGTCGGGATCTTCGAACCCGTTGATCTTCGACGGGCGCAGGATCTGACAGCCGTAGAACGGCGCCACCTTCAAGCCCTTGAGCCCGCGATGCGCCGCGGCCTTCAGCTTCTCGTAACCCTCGCCTTCTGCGATCTCCCAGAGCAGGTGTCGCACGTCGACGTCGCGCTCGTAGGCGGGAACCCCGACCGCGACGAGGTTCTCGTTGATGCGCGCTCGCAGCTCGGAGTCGCCCTTCAGCATGAAGTTCGCCTGACGCAGGTTGAGGGTGCAGACGTTGCACACCGTCATCAGCGTGTCGACTCCTTCGGCAGCCGCGTACGCGAGGATCCGCGCGTTCAGGTGCAGGTAGTAGTCGGGCTCGGCCTCGTGGATGTCGCCGGCGCCGCAGCAGGTGACCGACTCGAGCTCGACGAGCTCGAGCCCGACCTTCGGGGCGAGCGCCTGCGTCGCCGAGTCGAGTTCCTTGGCGGACAGAGACGCTAGGCAGCCCTTGTAGTACGCGACGCGCTTCGTGCTCTCGGCGACCTGGGTCACTGCGCCTCTTCTCCTTCGATGTACGGGCGTTTGAACGCGTCAGGGCGCTCGTAGATCTGCTCGAGCGACTCGCGGCCGACGTCGCCGTGGGAAAGCTTGGCTAGCGCGCGCTCGCCCTGGACGATGCCGGCGTAGCCGTCACGCCCTTGCTCTTTGACGAGATCGAAGAGTCGCCTCGACTCCTTCACATTCTTCGCGACGTGCGGCGGGAACGGCGGCGGCACCTTGCCCTTGAGGGCGAGGTCGAGCGCGAACCGCGTCTGCTTGATCGCCTCGACGACGCCCTGCGTCTTCGGCACGAGCTCGGTCTCCCGCAGCCAGCCGGTGGTCTTCGCCGAGACGACGAACCACTTCGCATGCTTCGCCCCCATGTCCCGGTCGATCCCTTCCTTCATCGATTCGGCGCCGAGCTTCGCGATCGCGTCGCGCGGGTCGACTCCCTTCGGGCAGCGCTCATTGCAGAAGTAGCAGCGCGTGCACTCCCAGATCCCGTGCTCGTCGTTCAGCTTCTCGAGCCGCGCCAGCTTCTTGCCGTCGCGAGGATCGCCGACGAACCGGAACGCCTTCGCGAGCGCCTGCGGCCCCACGAAGCGCGGGTCCGACTCCATCGCGTTGCATTCCGAGACGCAGCAGCCACAGTTGATGCAGAGCGCCTCTTTGTGGACGACGTTCATGCGCTCCTGCGTGATCCGGTACTCCTTGCCGTTCGGCGGCTCCTCGTACCCGGGCTGCAAATAAGGGTCGACGCTGCGGAACTTCTCCCAGAACGGCTCCATGTCGACGACCAGGTCCTTGACGATCGGTAGGTTCCCCATCGCCGAGATCACGGGGACGCGACCCTCGTTCGCGATCTCGTACATCCTGACCTTGCAGGCGAGCACCGCCGCTCCGTCCATCCGCATGCCGCACGAGCCGCAGATCATCATGCGGCAGCTCTTGCGGTAGGCCAGCGTGCCGTCGTGCTTGTCCTTGACGATGTCGAGGCAGTCGAGCAGCGTCGCTTCCTCGGGCGCGTCGATCTCGAACTCCTGCAGCTCGCGTTCGCCGGAGCGCGAGTTGAACCGCCAGATCTTGAGGCCAACCTGCATCCGCGGCCGATCCTAGCGGCGGCGGCAGAGCCGCCGTCCGGCTACCCGCCGATCGACTGGAGCGCGTGGCCGGCAGCGTCGGTCATGTCGTATGTCTGCGCCGGACCACCGGGACGAGCAGGCGCATCAGTACGTGCGTTCCATCGGTTCGTACTTCGTCACTCGTACTTCCTTGTAGGTCAGTTCCGGGCCGCCGTCAACCCAGTGGGAGATCGAGTGCTTCATGAAGTTCTCGTCGTCGCGGGTCGGATAGTCGTACGGCCGCGCGTGGGCACCGCGGCTCTCCTTACGCGCGATCCCGGCCTGCACCATGCAGGCGGCGAGGTCGAGCATGTTTCCGAGCTCGATCGCCTGCGTCAGGTCGCTGTTGAAGACGTCGCCCTTGTCCTCGATCAACACCCCGCGGTCGTAGCGCTCGCGTAGGCCGACGATGATCTCCTCCTCGCTGACCATCTGCTCCTCGCGGCGGAAGACGCCGAAGTTCTCGAGCATCGACGTGCCGAGGTCGTTGCGGATCTGCCACGGGCGCTCGCCCGAGCTGACCTCGAGTAGGTCGCGCAACTCGCGCTCGGCGTCCTCGTGCGCGCTTCGAGGCACGTCGATCGTGGTGTGTGAAAGCGCCCACTCGGCAGCTGCGCGACCCGAGCGGCGACCGAATGTGATCGTCTCCATCAGCGAGTTGCCGCCGAGCCGGTTGGCGCCGTGAACCGAGACACACGCGACCTCGCCCGCCGCGTAGAGACCCGTCAGCTCGGTCGCTCCGTCGTTGTCCGTCTCGACGCCACCCATGTGGTAGTGAGCACCTGGGCGGACCGGCACCGGATCGTAGATGGGGTCGACACCCGCGAAGGTCATCGAAAGCTCGCGCGATCCCGGCAGGCGCTCGATGATCCGCTCTGCGCCGAGGTGGCGCATGTCGAGCATCACCGAGCCGTTGATCCCGCGGCCGGCATCGATCTCGGTCTGCTCGGAGCGCGAGACGACGTCGCGTGAGGCGAGCTCCATCGCGTTCGGCGCGTAGCGCTTCATGAAGCGCTCGCCGTCGCTGTTGATCAGGTAGGCGCCTTCGCCGCGGCAGCCCTCCGTGAGCAGGATCCCGGTCGGGTACAGGGTCGTTGGGTGGAACTGCATGAACTCCATGTCCTTCAGGGGCAGGCCGAGGCGGAGCGCCATCGCGGCGCCGTCGCCGGTGCAGGCGTACGCATTGGTCGTCGTGCGGTAGATCCGGCCCTGTCCGCCGGTCGCGAGCACGACCGTCTTGCCGCCGACGGTCTTGATGCCGCCGTTCAGGAGATCCCAGCAGATCACTCCCTGGCAGCGTCCCTCGTTCTCGACCAGCTTCCAGGCGAAGAACTCCTCGTACACCGTGATGTCGCGCTTGACGAGCTGCTCGTAGAGCACCTGGATCAGGACATGGCCGGTGATGTCGGCCGCGTAGACGGTACGCGGAGAGCCGGCGGCGCCGAACGGCCGCTGGGCGAGCTTGCCGTCGTCGCGGCGCGAGAAGAACGCTCCCCAGTTCTCGAGCTGGTAGATGTCGCCGGGCGCCTCGCGGCAGAAGATCTCGATCGCATCCTGGTCGCCGATGTAGTCCGAGCCCTTGACCGTGTCGAAGGTGTGGCTCTCTGGCGAGTCCTCGGCGGCGTTCCCGAGGGCGGCGTTGATGCCGCCTTCCGCAGCCCCCGAGTGGCTGCGGGTCGGGTGGAGCTTGGAGATCACCCCGACGGAGGCGCCTGCGTCGTGGGCCTCGATCGCGGCGCGCATCCCTGCGCAGCCGGCGCCGACGACCAGGACGTCGTGACTCGCTTCCACGGTGAAGGACGCTAGCGGAACGCCGCGGGCTGGGACTCGACGATCCAGAGCGGGCCGTCGGAGCATTGCAGGACGGTCGCGCCTTCGACCTCGATCAGGCTCGTCCGGGTCACGCGCACGCGCTCGCCGCTCAACTCGAGGAACGGGCCCAAGTCGGGTGCGACCGGGGGAACGAACGCCCAGGCGCGCACCTGGCGGTGCACCTCGGCGACCGTCTGGGACGGGTCGATCGTCCAGTAGGCCTGCTCGAACATGCTCTGGTACTCGCCTCCCTCCTGGGGGTCGCCGCGGTCGCCGGCGGCGAGCCGCTCGAAGACGATCGGCAGCAGCTCCGCGACGACGGCCGGGAAGCGGAGGAAGAGCGTCTCCTCGTTGTCGTCCTCAGTGATCGGGATCGGCTTCTGGGCGAGGAGGTTGCCGGTGTCGAACTTCGCGTCCATCAGGTGGAAGCTCATCCCGATCTCCGGCTCGCCGTTCCGGACCGCCCAGGCGATCGGGAAAGGCCCCCGGTAGCGGGGAAGGAGCGACGGATGGCCGTTGACGATCCCGAGCCTGGGAACGTCGATCGTCTCCTGCGAGATCAACCAGGGGAAGCCGGTGCAGATCGCGAGGTCCGGCTCGTGGGCCGCGAGCAGGCGAGTCAGGGAGTGCTTCGTCGCGGCGAAGAGCACATCGAGCTCGGGCGGGTCGTCGGCGACATGAGCTGCTGCGAACGGCGTCGGCGGCGCGTCGAGTACCCGCCGCCGCGGCACGATCACCGCGACCGGCTCGTGCCCGGCGGCGCGAATCGCGGCGCTGTAGTTCTGCGCGACGACCGGAAGGACGGTGAGGAGGACGACGCGCCAGGGAGCCGCCGGGGCCGCGCTCACCGCGTCGGGTTCACAGCATTGGGCCGGCCGAGCGCACCGACTCGTCGACGTCGGCGAACCGCGTCGCGAAGTTGTCGGCGAACATCTTTGCCAGCGCTTGCGCCTTGCGGTCGTACTCCGCCCCGTCACGCCACGTGGCGCGTGGGTCGAGCAGCTTCGAGTCGACGCCGGCCACCGCGATCGGCACGCCGAAACCGAAGTTCGGGTCGGTGCGGGACTCGGCTTCGTCGAGCTCGCCGGACAACGCCGCATGCAGCATCGTGCGAGTGGCCTTGATCGGCATGCGGCTGCCTTCGCCGAACGGCCCGCCCGTCCAGCCGGTGTTGACGAGCCACACGGCCGCGCCATGCTCGTCCAGCTTCTCGCCGAGTAGCTTCGCGTAGACGCTCGGAGGCTGAGGCAGGAATGGCTGACCGAAGCAGGTCGAGAACGTCGGCTGCGGCTCGGTGACACCGATCTCCGTACCGGCGAGCTTGGCGGTGAAGCCTGAGAGGAAGTAGTAGAGCGCCTGCTCGCGCGAGAGCCTCGCGATCGGCGGCAGGATCCCGAACGCGTCGGCGGTCAGGAAGATCACCGTCGAGGGATGCCCCGCTTGCTTCGCGGGCAGCGCGTTCGCGATCTGCTCCAGCTTGTAGGCGGCCCGCGTGTTCTCGGTCTTCGAGTCGTCGTCGAGATCGACGACGCCGTTCTCGTCGAGCACGACGTTCTCGAGAATCGTCCCGTAGGTGTGCGTTGTCGCGAAGATCTCGGGCTCGGCCACGGCCGAGAGCCGGATCACCTTCGCGTAACAGCCGCCCTCGATGTTGAAGACACCCGAATCGCCCCAGCCGTGCTCGTCGTCGCCGATCAGCGCGCGTTCGGGGTCGGCGGAGAGCGTCGTCTTCCCCGTGCCGGAGAGTCCGAAGAAGACGGCGACGCGGCCGTCGTCGGCGACGTTGGCCGAGCAGTGCATCGGGAACACGCCCTCGAGCGGCAGGCGATCGTTCATCACGGTGAAGATCGACTTCTTGATCTCGCCGGCGTAGAACGTGCCACCGACGAGGAGCTCGGTGCGTCCGGGATGCAACACGACGAACGTGCCGGTCCGCGTGCCGTCCTGCTCCGGGACCGCCTCGAGGTCGGGCGTGTGCAGGACGAGCGCGGTCGGCTCGAAGCTCTCGTCTTCACCGGGCGCGAGATCGATGAACATGGTGGTCGCGAAGAGCGCGTGATACGGGTGCGCCGTGACCACGCGCACGCCGATGCGGTGGGAAGCGTCGGCACCGGCCCAGGCGTCGACGACGTACAGCGCAGGCGCCGAGGCGAGCTGCGCGGTCACCTTCTCGCGCAGGCCGTGAAAGTGATCCTCGCTGAGAGCCTGGTTGACCTCGCCCCACCAGATCCGGTCACGCGAGCCGCTCTCTTCGACCAGGAACTTGTCCTTGGGCGAGCGGCCGGTGTACTTGCCGGTGTCGACGGCCATCGAGCCGCCTTCGGCGAGGCGCCCCTCCCCGCGGGCGAGCGCGTGCGAGTAGAGCAGGGACGTCGTGGGATTTCGATAGACGCGCCCGGACGGCTCGATCCCGTGCTCGGAGAGGTCGACCTGGCCTGGCAACTCAGTCATCGTCATCCGGAGCTCTCCTTCCCCGAGCCTTCGGCATTCAGACCTGCCAATCGCCGCCGCGCAGCACCGGCACGCGCTCGCCGAGGCCGTCACGCCGTGGACGTCGACTTCGGGCGAGCCGATCATGAAGTCGACGTGGGTGCCGCTCGTGTTCACGCGCTCGAGGTCGTCTCCTTCGACGAGGAACGGGAAACCGTTCCCGAGCGCGATGTGGCTCGCTGCGTTCTCGTCGAGCAACGTGTCGTAGAAGACGGTGTCGAGCGGGCCGATCCGGCCCTGGCGGTCGACCAGTGCGAGCTCGCCGAGCCGCAGCGCGCCGTCGTCGATCGTCAGCTGTGAGCGCAGCGCTTCGCCGTTCTCATCCGCGTCGACCTTGACCGCGACGCCGTTCTCGAACGTCACGCGCAGGCCGCGGATGATCGTCCCGTCGCGCAGGACGAGAGGTTTCGTGGAAGTCACGTGACCTGACGTCCGCGCCGGATCGGGTGTCGTAAAGACCTCTTCCGTCGGCAGGTTCGGGAAATGGCGGAGACCCTCGGACGTCGAGAAGTCCGCGGCCCACCACGTGTGGGTCGGGAACATCCCAACGGTCAGCTCGGTGCCCGGGCCGCGCAGCTCGATCGCGTCGAAGTGACGCGCGGCGAGCTTCTCCGCCGAGGTGTTGAGGACGGCCATCCGGTCTTCCCAGGCCGCAGCGGGATCGGGCTCGTCGAGACGCAAGACATGCTCGAGCTCTTGCCAGAGCCGCTCGCGCGCATCGTCGGCGGAAAGATCGGGATACACGAGCGCGGCCCACTTGTCGTTCGGGCACGGCACGATCGTCCAGTTCGTCGTCCGTTCACCGACGACCTTGCTCGTCTCCTTCAACCAGGGCAGACGGTCTCTGCCGACGAGCGTCTTGTCGAGATCGTCCATCAGGTTCGGCTCGATCGGACCGGAGAGAGCGATGCGGGCGCCGTGGCCCTCGGCCAGCGTGAGCAGCCGCTCGCCGTACCAGTCCGGGACGTACTCGAGCGTCTCCGGATCGGCGTTCTGAACCCGGGCGCGCTTCAGGTACGGATCGAAGTAGATGACGTCGACGAACGTCGCACCGCGTCCGTACGCCGCGACGGCGACCGCGCGGGCGAGCTCCTCCTGCCCGAGCTCGGCGGAGACCATCACGATCTGGTCAGGCTGCACGTTCGCACCGTGCACAGCCAGCTCGGCAAGACGCGTCCAGCGATCAGCCATCGGCAGGCGATCCTACCCATGGCGCCGAAAGCGACCGGTGGATGACTGTCGAATCCGCCTGCGAGCGTTTCCTCGCCCACGCCGGGATCGCCCCGGCGACGCGGCGAGCGTACGGCAGCGATCTTCGGGAGTTCGCGCAGTGGTTCGGGCAGGACAGCCCCCTCGAGGACGTCGACGTCCGCGTGCTCGCCGACTGGGTGTCCGATCTCGGCCGAATCCGCGAGCGGGGCAAGCTCGTCACCGTCGACGATCTCGCGCAAGCTCGTCGCCGTGCGCTCGCTGCTTCGCTACTCGCTCGGGGCCGAACGCGTCCCGGACGCGGCCCTTGCCCCGAAGCGCCCGCGGCGCCTGCCGGACGCGCCGAAACTGGCCGAGGTCGAGGCGACCGTGGCCGGGTTCGACGCCGACGAGCCGCTCGGCTTGCGCAACCAGGCGCTCGTCGAGCTCGTCTACTCGGCCGGCTTGCGGAGCGCCGAGGCGGTCGGCCTCGACCTGGGCGACGTCGACTTCGAACAGGAACTGTGCACGTCCGGCTCGGCAAGGGCAGCGAAGGACCGCGTCGTCCCGCTCGGCGAGGAGGCGGCGCTACTCGTCGCCCGCTATCTGCGCGACGCCCGACCGCTCCTCGCGAAGGGCGCCGAGAACGCACTGTTCCTCTCGGCCCGCGGCCATCGGCTCGACACGTCGACACTCCGGCGCCTCGCCCCGCACCCGCACCGGTTGCGCCACGCCTTCGCCACGCACCTCCTCGAAGGCGGCGCCGACCTCCGAACGATCCAGGAACTGCTCGGCCATAGCTCGCTCTCGACGACTCAGATGTACAGCCACGTCGACGCAAAACGCCTGCGGCGCGTCTACGACCACTCCCATCCCCGCTCCTAGCGGCGGGGCCACAGGCAGCACGTCTGGTGGCAGCCACCGTTGAAAAAGTGCAACAGCGGAGTAACTCCTTTGCCAATCTTTGCGCACAACCGGCCTGCCCCGGACAGGTTCGTGGGGCGGCGCGGCGAATCTCGGTCGGTGGAGCGCGATCCCGATGTCGATGGCTTTCTGGCGCTGCTCGCCGCCCGACGCTCGCCTCGCACGGTCGACGCCTACCGGCGCGATCTCGCCGCGCTGCGCGACTACCTCGGCAAGTCTCCGTCCAAGGCGACGCTCGACGAGCTCGAGCGCTACACGGCGCAGCTTCGCGCCGACGGGCTCGCCGGCTCGACGATCGCCCGCCGCACAGCCGCAGCGCGCAGCTTCTTCCGCCACCTGCAGCTGATCGGCATCCGCGACGACAACCCGGCCGCCGGAGTCGAGCTCCCACGCCGCGCCCGCCCGCTCCCGAAGACGCTCTCGCCGGGCGAAGCCGAACGGCTGATCGACGCCGCGGCCGGGACGCAGCCGCGCGCGCTGCGCGACCGGGCGCTCGTCGAGCTGCTCTACGGCGCCGGCCTGCGCGTCTCCGAGGCGGTCGGGCTCGACAAGGCGGGGATCGACCTCGACGATCGGCTCGTGCGCGTGATCGGCAAAGGCGGCAAGGAGCGCGTCGTCCCGATCGGCCGCCCCGCCGTGACCGCGCTTCGACGCTACCTCTCGCGCGGGAGGCCGTACCTCGACCGACGGCACCGCCCCGAGCTCTTCCTGAACGCGCGCGGCGGGCCACTCACCCGGTCAGGCGCTTTCCTGATCCTGCGCGGGCTCGCGCGAGAGCCGGGCTCGATCCCCTTCGCGTCCACCCTCACCTGCTGCGCCACTCCTTCGCGACGCACCTGCTCGAGGGCGGAGCCGACCTCAGGTCGGTACAGGAGATGCTCGGCCACGCCGACCTCTGACGACCGAGCTCTACACGCACATCTCCGACCGCCGCCGCCGCGAGACGTACTTCCAGCGCGCACCCGCACGCGCGGCGCAGCTGAGCGCGATTTCGAGCGCAGCGCCTGAGCGACCTTCGCCGCCGCCTCGCGCAGCTCGCGCGGCTGCTCGTCGTCGGAGCCGAGCGACGCCA
The DNA here is from genome assembly GCA_963847845.1 of uncultured Actinomycetes bacterium. GTDB lineage: Bacteria > Actinomycetota > Thermoleophilia > Gaiellales > Gaiellaceae > PALSA-600. Next base: position 196,319 of record CAWKBI010000001.1, on the reverse strand, counting down.
GGATCTCGATCGTGTCGCGCTGGGCCGAGCCGTTCCGGAGCACGACCACCGCGAGCCGGCGCACAGCCTCATTCCCGTCGTGTGTCAAGAGCTCGTGGAGCAGGGACCGCACCTCGTTGACGACGCCGGGATGGTCGCGCGAGAGCAGCTCGAGCGAGAGCAGCGCCGATCCGCGCACGCCGGGCTGTCGTCCTCGAGCACCGCGCCGCAGCAGCTCGATCTTCGTGCGGAAGCGGAACTGGCCGATCGCGCGATAGGCGACGGCGCGCTCGCGGAAGTCCGCCCCTCGCGCGGCGGCCTCGAGCTCCTCGTCCCACTGCGCGCGCAGCTGCGAGAGCTCCTGCTCCTTGCCCTTCGCCGGCGAGCGAGTCGGCCGCCGCCGCCGCGTCGGCCAGGTCGCTCATAGGTCGGCGAGTGTGCGTGGGCCGGCCCGATGTAACGGGCCGACGGCCGGATCAGCCGCCCCGTCCGCTTCTGCTCGACGACGTGCGCCGACCAGCCGGCGACGCGCGCGCAGCCGAACATGGCGGGGTCAGGTCGGCGGGATCTCGGCGACATCGAGGACGACTGCGGCCCAGAACTCGACGTTCGTCTCGAGCTCGCGGTCGGGCGACTTTTCGCGCAGCACCTGTAGCGCCGCGTGCTCGAGGGCTGCAGCAACCTCGACGCGCGGCGAGCCGAGCTCGATCGCGGTGCGGCGGAGGACGCGCGCGCGCGGGTCCTAGGCGCGATACACCCGATGGCCGAAGCCCATGATCCGCTCGCCGCGATCGAGCAGCTCGCGCACGTACGCCTCGGCGTCGCCGCGCGCCTCGACGTCGTCGAGCATCGGGAGTACGCGAGCGGGCGCCCCGCCGTGCAACGGCCCCGAGAGTGCCCCGACCGCCGACGAGAGGGCCGCGGCGCAGTCCGCGCCGGTCGAGGCCGCGATGCGCGCGGTGAACGTGGACGCGTTCAGCCCGTGCTCCGCCGCCGAGACCCAGTAGGTGTCGACCGCCTTCACGTGCCGCGGGTCGGCCTCGCCGCGCCAGCGGATCAGGAACTGAGCTGCGGCGTTCTCCCCCTTCTCGATCTCGGCGTCGGGCACGGCCGGCTGCGAGCCACGCGCCGCCTGCGCCACGATCGAAAGGGTCGCCGACGAGAGTCGCGCCAGGTCGTCGCGCGCCTGCGGCGCTTCGATGTCGACCAGCTTCTGCAGTCCCCACTTCGCGCCCAGCGTCGCGAACCCGGCCTGCAGGTCGGCCATGACCGAGCCGCTCGGGTCCTGCAGCTCGATCGGCTCGGCGGGCGGCAGCCGGAGAGTCGAAGTCCTCGTCGACCAGAAGCCCCCACACCTTCTCGAACGGGTAACGGCCGACGAGCTCCTCGATGTCGATCCCGCGATACCGAAGCGCGCCGCCGTCCTTGTCGGGCTCGGCGATCTCCGTCTCGAATGCGATCACTCCCTCGAGGCCGGGCCGGAAGTCGCTCGCAGACGCGGTCATCGGCGCGAACCGTACCGCAGACGGAAGCGCTGGATCTCCCTGTACCCTCCGCTCCCGGATGACCCACCGCGTGACCCTGATTCCGGGCGACGGCACCGGCCCCGAGCTGACCGAGGCGACCCGGCGCGTGCTCGAGGCGACCGGCGTCGAGTTCGACTGGGACGTCCAGGAGGCGGGCGCGGACGTGATGGAGTCGGCCGGGACACCGCTGCCGGAAGAGACTCTCGACTCGATCAAGGCGAACCGCGTCGCGCTGAAGGGCCCGATCACGACGCCGATCGGCGAGGGCTTCCGCTCGGTCAACGTCGCGCTTCGCAACGACCTCGACCTGTACGCGTGCCTCCGGCCCTGCAAGACCTACGCCGGCGTCCGCACGCGCTACGAGAACGTCGACCTCGTGATCGTCCGCGAGACCACCGAGGACCTCTACGCCGGAATCGAGTACGAGGAGGGCAGTGCCGACGCCGAGCGCTGATCGCCGAGCTGAACGGTCTGCACGAAACGGCAGTCGCTTCGGACTCGGGCATCTCGATCAAGCCGATCAGCCGCGAAGGCACAGAGCGGATCTTCGACTTCGCGTTCGACTACGCGCGCGCGCCACGGCCGCAAGCGTCACAGCCGTCCACAAGGCGAACATCATGAAGTTCACCGACGGGCTCTTCCTCGACACGTTCCGCGAGGTCGCGGCCGAGAACCCGGAGATCGAGCCGTGGGAGGACCTCGTCGACAAGGTCTGCATGCAGCTCGTCCAGCGCCCCGAGGAGTACGACGTGCTCGTGCTGCCGAACCTCTACGGCGACATCGTCTCCGACCTGGCCGCCGGTCTGGTCGGCGGCCTCGGCGTCGCGCCCGGCGGCAACTTCGGCACGGCGGCCGCCGTCTTCGAGCCCACTCACGGCTCGGCGCCGAAGTACACGGGACAGAACAAGGTCAACCCGATCGCGATGATCCTCTCCGGGATGCTGATGCTCGACCACCTCGAGGAGAGCGACGCGGCCGAGCGGCTCGAGCGCGCCGTCGCGGCCGTGATCGCCGAGGGCGAGAGCGTCACCTACGACATGAAGCCGTCGCGCGACGATCCGACCGCGGTCGGCACGAGCGAGGTCGCGGACGCGATCATCGAGAAACTGGAGGCAACATGAGCGCGCGGAAAAGGTGACGATCGTCGGCGCCGGGAACGACGGCGCGACGTGCGCGGAGGTGCTCGCACAGCGCGACTACGCCGACATCGTCCTGACCGACATCAAGGAGGGCCTGCCGCAGGGGAAGGCGCTCGACATCAACCAGATGGCGCCGATCCTCGGCTTCGAGCCGACCGTGACCGGCACGAACGACTACGAGGACACCGCCGGCTCGGACGTGGTCGTGATCACCGCCGGGCCTGCCGCGCCAGCCCGGGATGAGCCGCGACGACCTCGTCACGACCAACGAGAAGATCGTCGGCTCGGTCACCGAGCAGGCGATCGCACCTCGCCCGACGCGATTCTCATCGTCCTCTCGAACCCGCTCGACGCGATGTGCCACGTGGCGAAGAACGTCTCGGGCTTCCCGAAGGAGCGCGTCTTCGGCCAGGCCGGGATCCTCGACACGGCGCGCTTCCGGACGTTCATCGCCTGGGAGACCGGCTCGTCGGTCAAGGACGTGCAGGCGCTCGTGCTCGGCGGCCACGGCGACCAGATGGTGCCGGTCGTCTCCGCGACGACGGTCGGCGGCGTCCCGCTGCGCAAGCTCGTCTCCGAGGACCGGATCGAGGCGATGGTCGAGCGGACGGCGAAGGGCGGCGGCGAGCTCGTCAAGCTGCTCGGCACCTCGGCGTGGTACGCGCCGGGCGCGGCCGGCGCACAGATGGTCGACGCCGTCCTGCTCGACGAGAAGCGCGTCCTGCCTTGCACTGCGTATCTCGAGGGCGAGTACGGGATCGACGGGCTCTACATGGGCGTGCCCGGTCGGCTCGGGACGGAGGGGATCGAGCGGATCTTCGAGCTCGAGCTGGACGAGTCTGAGCACGCGCGCTGGGCAAGTCCGCGGCCGCCGTCCGCGAGGTCGTCTCGGTCCTGACGACCTGACCTAACGTCGTCCACACAAGCCGTCGGTTACCTTCCCGCGATGGATCTCGGGCTGCGTGGCGCACGGCGATTGTCTGCGGCGCTTCGTCCGGCCTCGGCCTCGCGTCGGCCGAAGCTCTCGCGGCAGAGGGCGCGAACGTCGCGATGTTCGCCCGCCGCCGCGACCTGCTCTCGAGCGCGAAGCCGACCGCATCGGCGGCCTCGCCGTACGCGGCGACGTGACCAACCCGCCGACCTCGAGCGGCTCGTCGACCGCACGCTCGACGCCTTCGGCGGAATCGACATCCTCGTCTGAACTCGGTGGCGGCCCGCCGCCGGGCACCGCCGCCACCAGCCGACCGACGAGCAGGTCGAGCAGGCCGTTCGAGCTGCTCCTCGCCCCGGCCGTCCGGCTCGACCGCGCTCTGCCTCCCCCAGCTCGAGCGCGAGCGGCCGCGGCCGCGTGATCTACATCACCTCGAGCTCGGTGCGCGAGCCGATCGACGAACCTCGCGCTCTCGAACGCCGTCCGGCCCGGACTGATCGGCTGGGCAAAGACGCTCGCGCGCGAGGTCGGGCCCGAAGGAGATCACCGTCAACTCGTCGCCCCGGGACGCATCGAGACGCCGCGAACGGCTCGCGCTGTAGGTCTACGCCGGCAGGCCTCGCGCCGAGGACAGCTCGAGGAGATCCCGCTCCGCCGCTTCGGCCCGCCCCAGGAGTTCGGCGCATGTCGCTGCTTCCTCGCGTCCGACGCGGCGGCTACGTCACCGGCACCGTGATCGCTCGTCGACGGCGGGCTGACCCGCGGCCTGCTTTCGCCGTGAGCCGCCGTGCCGCGGCACGGCGCAGCTGCTCTCCCCGCGGCGCCTGGCCGGCGCGGGCGCGCTGATCCTCGCGCTCGTCTTCATCGTGTCGTCGATCGTCGCCGGCTCGACGGCTACATCTTCCTGCCGCGATCCGGCGCATCCGGTCGCGCCACTCGTCCGCATCGCCGGGCGGCCACGACCCGACGAACGGCGGCGATCTACTTCGTCGACGTATCGTCGAGCAAGGCGACCGTCTGCTCGAGCGGCTCTTCCGTGGGTTCGCACAGGCGAGCTCGACGCTCGTCCCGGCGCGCGCCCATCAGCCCGCCGGGCTCGACGACCATCAGCGCCGGCGGTCCACCTCGCAGACATGCAGCGATTCGCAGAAGATCGCGCGCCACGGTCGCGCTCAAGCTGCTCGGCTACAAGATCGTCCGCGCAGTCGACCGGCGGCGTCGATCGTCGCGCATCGAGCCGGGCAAGCCGCCGGTCGGCAAGCTCGAGCCGGACGACGTGATCGTCGCCGTCGACGGCAAGCATGTGCGGACGGTCGCCGATGTCTTCGGGCGATGAACTCGGCACAAGCATCGGCGACGATGTCCGCTTCACCGTGCGCCGCGGAAAGCAGACGCTCGTCGAGCGGACTGCAGCACGGTCGCGCGACCCGACCACGCGGCGCGCGCTGATCGGCGTCTTCCTCGAACCGGCGTCGACATCCAGCTGCCGTTCCCCGTCCGATCGACGCCGGCGACGTCGGCGGCCCCTCCGCCGGCCTCGCCTTCGCGCTCGAAGTGCTGCGAGGAGCTCGGCCGCAGACGTCGACCCACGGGCACAGGATCGCGGCGACCGGCGAGATCGTGCTCGACGGCACCGTCCTCCCGATCGGCGGGTCAAGCAGAAGACGATCGGCGCGCGCGAGGCGGGTGTGGACGTCTTCCTTGTCCCGGCTGGGGAGAACGCCCGCGAGGCCCGGCGATACGCCGGACGGCCTGCGCATCATCCCTGTGAAGACTTTTCCACAGGCGTTGCGCGCGCTGGCGACGCTCGGCCCGAGCGCGTAGAAATCGCCCACATTTCGGCGGTTTCGAAATTCGCCGGAAAATGCACGTTTTCCGTCTAGGCAAGCCTGTCTCCGCGGTTCGAACCCCCTAGAGTCGCGCCTCGTCGCACTGCCAGTCCCGCCCCGCGGAAGGACAGGACACCGATGACACGACAAAGTGCTCCGACCTGCAATGACTGCTACTTCCGCCGTCACGGCCTTTGCGCGCTCACCGGAGCGCCCCTGCCCCACCTTCCGGCGGCGACGCAGACCTTGCAGCCGCCTCGCCAGCCTCGTCTCGTGCCACTTGCCGCTAGCCGCCGCGGCAGTGGCGTAGCATCCCCCGCGTGGATGCCGAGGAAGCCCGTCCGAGGAACGCCCGTCTCTGACCGAGCGGCTCGAAGAGGGCCGCCGAGCGTGTCAGCCGGGTCTTTACCTCCGTCTGCTCGGCTCCTTCTCGTCACGATCTACCTACTGCTCGGTTCGTCGTCGAGAACCGCGGCACGTGAACGTGCACTTCGTCGCTCGCTTCGGCGCGCGTGTCGCTGATCTGGCTCGTCCTGCTCAGCCTGGCGGCTCGGCCTGCTTCGTCGGGGTGCTGCTCTCGCAGCTATATCGGCGCCGGCGCCGCGGCGCTAGCGCGAGTCGCTGAACGCCCTCGTGCGATCTCCTCCGGGCGAGACGAAGCTGAACGCGAGCCGGAGCGGTGCTCGGCGCCGCCGCCGAAGTCGGCGCCCGGGACGAACGTGACGCCGGCTGCTCGGCGCTCGGGAGCAACTCGCGCGGCGTCGGCGCCCGGCGAGCTCGAGCCAGACGAAGTAGCCGCCCTCGGGCCGCGTCCAGTCGCGCATGCCCGGCAGAGCTCGGTCGAGCGCGTCAGCATCGCGTCGCGCCGCGCCCGCAGCAGCCCGATCACGCGCTCGAGGTTCGGCTCGAAGAGGCCGCGGCGGACGAACTCGTGCACCGTCGCCTGGGCGAGCAGCACGCGGCGTGATGTATGTCGAGGCGGCGGTCGCCTCGACCTCGCGCGCAAGCTGCGTCGGGCAAGACGAACCAGCCGACGCGGAGCCCGGGCGCGATCGTCTTCGAGAACGACGAGCTGTAGGCGACCGCTCGCCGCCCGCGAGCTCGAACAGGGACGGTAGCGGCTCGCCCTCGTAGCGGACGAGGCCGTACGGGTCGTCCTCGAGCACGAGCAGCTCGCGCTCGCGCGCGAGCTCGACGAGCGCGCCGCGGCGCTCGGCGGACAAGCGTGCGCCCGCTCGGGTTCTGGAAGGTCGGGATCGTGTAGAGGAATGCCGGCGGCTCGCGCCTCGCAGCGCCGCCGCGAGCGCGTCCGGGTCGAGTCCTTCGTCGTCGCAATCGACGCGGCACGATCTCGCGCCCCGAGCTCGCGGAGGATCTTCAGCGGCCGGTCGTAGGTCGGCTGCTCGACGAGCACCCGCTTGCCCGGCGCGAGCCGGCGGGCGCAGGAAGACGAAGCCCTGCAGCGAGCCGTTCGTGAGGACGACGCGCGCCGGCTCGACGCCGTGCCGCTCGGCGAGCCATTCCCGCAGCGGCCCGTATCCGGGCGCCGGCCCGTAGGAGAGGATCGTGTGCCCGTCCCGCTCGCAGCGCCGCGCGCGCGCAGTCGGCGAGCTCCTCGACCGGGAGGCACTCGGGCGCGGGAATGCCGCGCGCAAACGAGATCGTGGCCACATGCTCACCCTACCGACGCCCACGCACAGCCCTGTGGACGATCCGTCGCACTTCTGTGACCTTCGTTTGGCGATGCTCGTGGCCGCCCGAGCCTCGCGAGCCCTGGATTGATCCCCCTTGGCGGGGCTGTGGAAGAAACATCACACTTTTGTCACCTTGGTTTGGCGACGGGCCACGTCCCGCCGGGACGCGGCGGGTTTGGGCGGGAGCAATCGGGCGCCTGCCTTATGCCGCTCTTAGCCGAACGGGCAACAATGCAACCGTGGCGACGAGAGTTCTGGTGGTGGATGACGATCCGGCGGTGCGGTCGGCGATCTCGCGTGCGCTTCGGGTCGACTACGAGGTCGACGAGGCCGGCGACGGCGCGGACGCGCTCGCGCATCACGCCGCTTCTCCGGCCGACGCGATCGTGCTCGACCTGCTGATGCCGGAGGTCGACGGTCTGGACGTGTGCCGTTCGCTGCGTCGCCGCGGAGACGGAGTGCCGGTGCTGATGGTCACGGCGCGGGATGCCATCTCCGACCGGGTCGAGGGCCTGGACGCCGGCGCAGACGACTACCTCGTGAAGCCGTTCGCGGTCGAAGAACTACGTGCGCGCGTCCGGGCGCTGCTTCGCCGGACGGGCGCGGGCGACGGTGTGCTGCACTTTGCCGACGTGACGCTCGACCCGTCGACGCGGGAAGCGGCGCGCGGCGAGCGGCGCATGCAGCTCACCCGCACCGAGTTCAATCTGCTCGAGCTGTTCCTGCGCAACCCTCGCCAGGTGCTGACGCGCTCGCAGATCTACGAGCGCGTCTGGGGCTACGACTTCGGCGCCACCTCGAACGCGCTCTGGGTCTACATCGGCTACCTCCGCCGCAAGCTCGAAGAGAGCGACGAGCCCCGCCTCCTGCAGACCGTGCGCGGCGTCGGCTACGCCCTTCGCGAGGAACCGTGAGCTTCCGCTCCAGGCTGATCCTGTTCACCGCGGTCGCGATCGCGGTGACCGTTACCGGCGCATCGGTCGCGCTCTGGATCGTCGCCAAGCACGAGCTGTTCGCCCAGGTCGACGCATCCCTCCAGACGCAGGCCGGGCTCGCACTCGCCGGCGGCCGGAACGGCCCGTTCGGCGGGTCCGCCGTTTCGTACAACCTGATCACTCCGAGCGGAGCGTTCGCGCACCAGGGCCTCCGCCTTCCTGCGACCAAGCAGGAACGCCAGGTTGCGTCCGGCGCTAGGTCGTCCTACGCGTACACGACCACGGTCGGGAAGTACCACATCCGCGTCTACACGGGCGCCGTCGACCCCGCGGGAGCAGTGGTCGTCTACCAGGACCTACACCCGACCGACCGCGCTCTCGACCGCATTCGCTTCTGGATTCTGCTGATCGGCTCGATCGGGATCGCGCTCGCCGCAGGGCTCGCGGCGTTCGTCGCCGCGGCGGCACTCCGCCCCGTCCGCAGGCTCACCGCGGCGGCGGAATCGGTCGCAACGACCGGCAGCCTGACCGAGCGGGTGGAGATCGGCGGCGGCGACGAGCTCGGCCGGCTCGCCTCGCGCTTCAACGAGATGCTCGCAGCCCTCGAGCGCTCGGTCGGCGCGCAGCGAAGGCTGGTCGCCGACGCCTCCCACGAGCTGCGCACGCCGCTCACGGCCGCCCGCACGAACGTCGACCTGCTCCGCGAGGGCAAGCTCCCCGCAGACGAGGCGAAGCACGCGCTCGACGAGGCGTCGGTCGAGCTCGACGCGCTGACGAAGCTCGTGTCCGATCTCGTCGAGCTCGCGCGCGGCGAGGAGCGTCAGCTGCACCTCGAAGACGTGCACCTCGACGATCTAGTCGCTTCGATCGTCGAGCGGGCGCAGGCGCGGGCGCCTCAGGTGCGGTTCGTGACGGCCCTCTCGCCGACGATCGTCAAGGCGGACGCGGGACTGCTCGAGCGAGCCGTGTCGAACCTGCTCGACAACGCCGTCAAGTACAGCCCCGACGGCGCACCGATCGAAGTCAGTGTCCGAGGGGGCGACGTCGTCGTCGCCGACCACGGTCCGGGGATCGCCGACGAGGACCTGCCGCGCGTGTTCGACCGCTTCTACCGGGCCGCCACTGCGCGCTCGAAGCCGGGTGCCGGTCTCGGACTCGCGATCGTGCGCGAAGCCGCGGAGGCGCACGGCGGCACGGCAACCGCCGAGAGCACGTCGGGTGGCGCGCGCTTCAAGCTCGCGCTACCGCTCGCTCCTGCTTAAGAGGCAGCAGCGACTACGAGCTCTGCGACCTCGGTCGGCGTCGTGCCGACCTTGATCCCGACCGCCTCGAGCGCGTCTTTCTTCGCCACCGCAGTGCCGGAAGAGCCGGAGATGATCGCGCCGGCATGCCCCATCGTCTTGCCGGGAGGAGCCGAGAAACCGGCGATGTAGGAGAACACCGGCTTCGTCATGTGCCCGGAAACGTATGCGGCCGCCTTCTCTTCCTCGTCGCCGCCGATCTCACCGACGAGCACGACGTATTCGGTCTCCGCGTCCGTTTCGAACTTTTCGAGGATGTCGATGAAACTGGAGCCGACGACGGGGTCGCCGCCGATCCCAACGATCGTCGAGTTGCCGAGCCCGCGCTGGGCCACCTCGTACCCAATCTGGTACGTGAGCGTCCCGGAGCGCGAGACGAGCCCGATCGAGCCTGCCTTGAAGACCTCCGCGGGAATGATCCCGACGTTCGCCTTACCGGGCGAGAGCACGCCCGGGCAATTGGGGCCGATCAGCGTCACGCCCTTCGGGCGCACGTAGGTGTAGACGCGCAGCATCTCGTGCGCAGGAATGTGCTCGGTGATGCAGATCACGGTCTTGATCCCTGCGTCGACGGCCTCGTAGATCGCATCCGGCGCGAAGCGCGCCGGCACGAAGATCATCGAGGTGTTGGCGCCCGCCTCGGAGACGGCGTCGGCAACCGTGTCGTAGACCGGAACGCCCTCGACGTCCTGCCCGCCCTTGCCCGGGGTGACGCCCGCGACGAGCGCTGTTCCGTAGGCGCGGTTTCGCAGTCCGTGAAAGCGCCCCTCCGACCCCGTCAGTCCTGCGACGACGAGTTTCGTGTCGTTGTCGACGATGATCGCCATCAGGCCTGCGACCGCCTCGCCTTGAGAACGACGTACTCGTTCGACCACCGCGACCCTTCGTCGCTCGAGAACGGCGCGAGCAGCTCGCGGACGCGCGCTGCGTCGTCGCCGGTGCAGCCGGTACGGGCAAGCCACTCGTCCATGTCGTGCTCCTTCGTAAAGAGCAGCTCCTGCTCGATCTCGAGGCCGGCGTCAACGAGCAGCTCCCGCCACTCCTCGACGGTGAGCGAACGTTTGTGAGTCGGGTCGCGAAGCAGCTCGGCCTCGTGCTCCTCCTCGCTCCGGTAGAGCATGTCCTCGACGACGAGCACGCTGTTCGAAACACGGACCATCTCGACGACCGCGGCGCCGAGGTCGTCGAAATGATGCGCGGCGATCCGCGTGACCACGATGTCGAACGATCCGTCGTCGAACGGAAGGTGCTCCGCCGTCGTAATCACATCAGGCTTCATCCCGGGGGCCGCGTCGCACGTCACGACCTGCGCACCGTGCTCGCGCAGGCGGCGCGCCACGTGCCCGCCTCCGGTTGCGACGTCGAGGATCTTCACGCCAGGGGCGGGCTCGCACAGCTCGACGACGGCGTCGAGATCCTCGCCGCTCGCATGCGTCGCCGAAGTCCGATAGAGCTCGGCGCGCTCGTCCCAGGCGTTCGCGCTCATGCGGCCAGCTCCACTGCCTGCCGGGCGGCGTCGAGCATCGTCGGGGAGACGTATAGGTTCGGCGGCGCCGCATCGGCGAGAATCTTGCGCCCCTCCTCGGCGTTCGTGCCATCGAGGCGGACAACGATCGGCACGGACACCTGCAGCCGTTCGAGCGCCTCCAGGATGCCGCGCGCGACCTCGTCGCAGCGCGTGATGCCGCCGAAGATGTTGAAGAAGATCGAGCGCACCTGCGGGTCGCGGGTGATCACCTCGAGCGCGTCGACCACACCCTCGGCGCTGCCGCCGCCGCCGAGGTCACAGAAGTTGGCCGGCTTGCCACCGGCAACGACGACGACGTCGACCGTCGACATCGACAGCCCGGCGCCGTTGCCGAGGATCCCGACGGAGCCGTCGAGCTTCACGTAGGTGACGCCCTTTTCGCGTGCAAAGGATTCGAGCGGGTCGGCGGCGCTCGTGTCGCGGAACTCGGCGATGTCGGGATGGCGGTAGAGCGCGCTGTCGTCGACCGTGAACTTCGAGTCGAGCGCCTTCACCTCGCCCTCCGGCGTGACGATCAGCGGGTTGATCTCGGCGAGCATCGCGTCGCACTCGACAAAGCAGCGGTAGAGCTTGCCGATGATGTCGGCGATCTGCTTCTGCTCCGAGGGATCTTCGACGCCGGCGCCGTAGACGAGCCGGCGCGCAACCCACGGCTGAAAACCCTCGAGCGGGTCGACGTGCAGCCGCACGAGTGCGTCCGGGTTGTTGGCCGCCACGTCTTCGATCTCGACCCCACCCTGCGTCGTGAACATGAACAGCGGCTTCTTCGCACCTCGATCGAAGGTGACGGAGAGGTAGTACTCCTTGGCGATCTCGGAGGCGATCTCGATCCAGACCTTCTCGACGACGTGGCCGCGGATGTCGAGGCCGATGATGTCCTTCGCCTTCTGCTCGGCGTCGGCCGCGTCCTCGGCGAGCTTGACGCCGCCCGCCTTGCCACGGCCGCCGGTCAACACCTGGGCCTTCACCACCGTCTGGCCGCCGAGTTCCCCGGCCGCAGCGCGCGCCTCGGCCGGGGTGGTCGCGAGCCGCCCGTCGGAGACCGGGATCCCGAACTGCTTGAAGAGCTGCTTGCCCTGGTATTCGTAGAGATCCATCGGCCGCGGCGGACTGTAGCGACGTGGCTAGTCTCGGTGTCGATGGATGCAATCGTCGTCGACGCGGTCCGGAAACGGTACGGCGAGGTGCAGGCGCTCGACGGCGTCTCGTTCGCCGTGCGCGAGGGAGAAGTATTCGGTCTGCTCGGCCCGAACGGAGCCGGTAAATCGACGACGGTCCGGGTGCTCGTGACCCTGACGCACGCCGACGAGGGCAGCGCGTCGGTCGCGGGCCACGACGTGCGCACCGAGCAGACAGCCGTGCGCCGCGCGATCGGCTACGTGCCCCAGGACTCGGGCGTCGACCAGTTCGGCACCGGCCGCGAGAACATCCTTCTGCAGGGGCGTGTCCAGGGAATGAGCGGACGCGACCTCCGTGCGCGCGCCGACCAGCTGCTCGACCTGGTGGGCATCGCGGACGCCGCCGACCGGATCGTCAAGAACTACTCGGGCGGCATGCGGCGACGGCTCGACATCGCGCTCGGCCTCGTTCACCGGCCGCGCGTGCTCTTCCTCGACGAGCCGACGACCGGTCTCGACCCGGAGGCGCGGGTGGCGATGTGGGCCGAGGTGTCCCGGCTGGCCGAGGCGGAGTCGCTGACGATCCTGCTGACGACGCACTACCTCGAGGAAGCCGACCGGCTCGCCGACCGGCTTGCGATCGTCTCGCGCGGCAAGGTCGTCGTCGAAGGCACACCCAGCGAGCTGAAGCGCGGCCTGCAGGGCGACGCAGTCCACGTCGAGCTCGAGAACGGCGCGGTCGCCGAAGCGCAGGACGTGCTCGTCGGCGTCGGCGCTCGTCCGGAGCAGGTGCTCGACGGTCGCACGATCGTCTCTCGCGTCGAGAACGGCGGCCGCGCACTTCCGGGGATCATCTCGGCGCTCGAAGGGGCCGGCATCTCGGTCGCCTCGGTGTCGCTGTCGCGGCCGTCGCTCGACGACGTCTACCTGCACTTCACCGGCCGCGACTTCAACTCGGATGACCGCGGTCAATGACCGTTCTTCGCCACACGTGGTTCATGACGGTCCGGCAGGCGCGCAACTTGATGCGCGAGCCGATCTGGATCGCACTACTGCTGATCCAGCCCATGGTCTGGCTCGTTCTCTACGGGCAGCTGTTCAAGAACGTGACGCGTCTCGGCGGCTTCGGCACGACGTCCTACATCACGTTCCTGGCACCGGCGATCGTCGTCATGAACGCCTTCTTCGGCGCCACCTGGAGCGGCATGTCGATGATCGCGGACCTCGACCACAAGGTGATCGAGCGCTTCCTCGCCACGCCGGCCTCGCGATTCTCGCTGGTGCTCTCGCAGATCGTCCGCTCGGCACTGACCGCGGCGATTCAGGCGGTCGTGATCCTGCTCGTCGCACTGGCGCTCGGCGTCCGTGTCCACACCGGGATTCTCGGCTGGCTGACGATCATCGTCGCCGCGATCCTCGTCAACAGCGCGTTCGCCGGCATCTCGCAGGCGATCGCCCTTCTGACCCGGCGCGAGGCGACGATGATCGCGGTCGCGAACTTCATCGGGCTGCCGTTGCTCTTCCTCTCCTCGACGATGATCGCGCTCAAGCAGATGCCCGGCTGGATGCAGGCAACAGCCAAGTTCAACCCGGTCGATTGGGGCGTCAGAGCCGCACGCGAGGTCGTGCTCCCCGGCACGTCGTGGAGCTCGGTCGGCTTTCACCTGCTTGCGCTGCTCTGCCTGTCCGCGCTGACTGCGTCCTGGGCAACCTGGACGTTCCGGTCGTACCAGCGCTCGCTCTAGATGGTTGATCGGTAATTGCCGTCGTTGCGGGGAGGGAATGCACCAAGCAGTGTGGTCGACTCGACCGGTGGCAAGGCCAGTAGGCCTTGGTACCGGTCGAGGCGGGCGCAATGCGCCGCGTGCAGGCCCCCAGCCGCGACGGCGTGAATTACCGATCAACCATCTAGGGGCTCTCCGGTTCCCCGACGACACAGATCCGCTGGCCCGTCGTCACCGGCATGCCTGCGGAGACGCTCACCTCGACGACCGTCCCGGCGAACGCGGTCAGCACCTCGTTCTCCATCTTCATCGCTTCGACGATGCACACCACCTGTCCGGCGGTTACGTGATCGCCCAGGGCGACCTTCACCTCGAGCACGATTCCCTGCATCGGGCTCGCGACGACACCCGTGCCGGCGCCCTCGAGGCCCGACTCGGCCCGCTCGCGCCGCCGGCGCGCAAGATCGCGGTAGGGAGGCTCTGGGACGAGCATCTTGATCTCGACCCGTCGACCGTCCACTTCGGCCACTGTTGTCCGCTCGGTCAACGAAACGTCAGACGTTGCAGATACGCTCGTTGTCGGATGAGCAAACTGCTCGGCCTGCTGCGCAATCAACTCGGACTCGACGAGACCGTGGCACGTCTCGCCGTCGATAAAGCACGCATGGCTGAGGAGCGCCTGGTGGAAGCCGAGCAGCGACTTCACCCCGGCGAGCTCGAACTCGCCAAGCGCGCGAAGCATGCGGCGGCGAGCCGACTCACGATCCGTGTCGTGGACAATCAGCTTCGCGATCATCGGGTCGTAGAGCCCGCTGATCTCCGACCCCGCCCGCACGCCGGAGTCGACGCGCACTCCCGGCCCCGACGGTTCCCGGTAGCTCGTGATCCGCCCCGGGCTCGGCAGGAAGCCGTTGGACGGATCTTCCGCATTGATGCGGCACTCGATCGCGTGCCCTCGTAGCAGGACGTCCTCCTGGCGCAGCGATAGCGGCAGACCGGCCGCGACGAGAATCTGCTCCCGCACGAGGTCGAGCCCGGTCACGAGCTCAGTCACCGTGTGCTCGACCTGGATCCGGGTGTTCATCTCCATGAAGAAGTAGTCGCCCTCGGGCGAGAGGAGACCTTCGATCGTCCCCGCGGAGCGATAGCCGGCGGCACGCGCGGCGTCGACCGCGATGGCGCCGATCCGCTCGCGCAACTCGGCCGTGACCGCCGGCGAGGGCGTCTCCTCGATCAGCTTCTGGTGGCGACGTTGGATCGTGCAGTCGCGCTCGCCGAGATGGATGACATTGCCGTGGCTGTCTGCAAGCACCTGAACCTCGACGTGCCGAGGATCTTCGAGGTAGCGCTCGACGTAGACCGACGAGTCGGCGAAGTAGGACTGCCCTTCGCGGCGCGCCGAGTCGAAAGCCTGCTCGGCTTCGTCTGCCGAGCGCACGATCTTCATCCCCTTGCCCCCGCCCCCCGCCGAGGCCTTGATCAGGAGCGGGTAGCCGATCTCGCCGCCGAGCCGGACGACCTCCTCAGCCGAGCGGACGGGGTCGGTCGTGCCCGGGATGATCGGCACCCCAGCCGCCTGCATCGCCTGACGTGCGCGCGTTTTCGAGCCCATCAGCTCGATTGCGTCGGGCGGCGGGCCGATCCAGGTCACCCCTGCCTCCTCGACGGCACGGGCGAAGGCAGCGTTCTCGGCCAGGAAGCCGTAGCCCGGGTGGACCGCCTCGGCACCCGATTTCCGTGCCGCCTCCAGCAGCTTCTCGATGACCAGGTAGCTCTCAGCGGCCGTCTCGCCACCGAGCCCGTAGGCCTCGTCGGCATAGGCAACCGGCAGGGCCGAGCGGTCGGCATCGGAGTAGACCGCGACCGATGCGATACCTAGCTCGCGGAGGGTCCGAAAGATGCGAAGAGCGATCTCTCCACGGTTGGCGACGAGGACTTTCGCGAACACACTCCGTATTCTCTCCGTCGGATGAGCTTCGCGGACCAATTGACCGTCGCCCGTGCCGTAGCCGTGCCGATCGTGGTCGCCCTCTTCGCGATCTCGTTCACCGGGCACGACTACTGGGCGACCGGCGTCTTCGCAGGCGCGATGGCGACGGACTGGTTCGACGGCCGGATCGCGCGGCGCACAGGTCGCACGTCGTCGCTCGGGTCGCTGCTCGACCCCGTCGCGGACAAGCTGCTAGTGATGGCGACCCTGATCGTGCTGATCGACCAGAGCGTCTTCCCGGCCTGGATGGTCGCGGCGATCGTCGCCCGCGAACTGCTGATCTCGGGACTCCGACAGGCCGCGATCGAACGAGGCGTCGTGATCGCTGCCCGCGACCTCGGCAAGCTGAAGACCTGGTCGCAAGCGACGGCCGCGGCAGTCGGCGGGCTCGCCGCGGCCGGCGTGTGGAGCGATCGTGTGGCGTGGTGGGCGCTCCTCGTCGCCCTCGTGCTGACGTGGGTCTCGGGGCTCGACTACGCGCGCTCGGCACCGAGGGTGCTGCGCGGGCGCGCAGCGGTCTCGCCGTAGAGCGCCTCGTCGAGGCCTGCCTGCCACCAAGGATCAGGCGGATTGGGCGCGCGTTCGAGCAGCTTCTTCGCAGCCGAGACGACTTCGGCCGGCTGCTCGGGCATCAGCTTCACGTCCATTGCACATCCTAGATCGAGTGACTCTCGCCCACCCCCTCAGACGGGGGAGGCGGCCCGCCTGGCGAGACAACAACGTAGGCATGTGAAGCGGCACATCCTCCCCTGGGCGACGCTCGTCGTCGCCCTCTGTCTCGCCCTGCCGGCCGGAGCCGGCAACGGGCGCAGCGTCAACGGCCTGATCGCAGCGGTCTCCCAACACAGCATCGCGGTCAAGAGCCGTAGTTCGATCATCACGACCTGCATCGTCGCGCGGGTCTCTCCATCGCTCGGCGGCTACGCCGCCGGCGATCCCGTCCAGATGGTCTGCCGCGCCCGCAAGGGGCGGCTCGTGCTTGCCCGGATCCATCACCTCAACCCGACGACCGTTCGTGTCCAGAAGGAAGACACGGCAGCGGTCACCTTCGGCGGCGCAATCACCGCGCTTTCCGCCGACTCGATCAGCCTGCACGACGGCAACCGTGACTTGACGTGCGAGCTCGACTCCTCCTCGCCGTCGACCGCGGACTTCAAGCTCGGTCAGCACGTCAAGGCCGTGTGCGCCGGCGGCAAGCTGGTCCGAATCGCGCCGGTCACCCCGGCCGACGCGGGCCGCTATTTCGTCGGCACGGTCAACGGGCTCGACGGCAAAGCGCTCACGCTGCAGACCGAGCATGGCCTCATCACCTGCACGCTCGGCGCGGGCTCACCGAGCACCGCCGAGCTCCACGTCGGCGACCGGATCGGGATGGGCTGCAACGCCGCGACGATGCAACTCGTACTGATCAGGAAGCTCGACGGCGGCGACGCTTCGCCTCCGGCTCCGCCGGCGACCCCATCCGGTGATCCGACCACGCACACCACCACTGGGGCGCGCGGCGCTGTCAGCGCCGTCTCCTCGACTGCGTTGAGCGTGCTCACCGACGGCGGCACCGTGACCTGCCAGCTCGGTGCATCAGCCCCTGCGCTCGGCGACCTGAAGGTCGGCGACCACGTTGCGATGAAGTGCGTCGACGGTGTCCTGTCGACGCTCGAGCGAGTCACCTGATCGCCTAAAGCGGGATGTTCCCGTGTTTGCGCTGCGGGCGTCGTTCACGTTTCGTGATCGTCGTCCGCAGCGCATCGATCAGCACCGGCCGTGTGCGGCGAGGCTCGATCACCTCGTCGACGTAACCCCGCTCGGCGGCTGCATACGGATTCGCGAACCGCTCGCGGTAATCAGCTATCAGCTCGGCGCGGCGGTCGTCGGAGTCGTCGGCCTCCTGCAGCTCCTTGCGGAAGATGATGTTGACCGCGCCGTCCGGGCCCATCACGGCCACCTCGGCCGTGGGCCAGGCGAAGTTGAAATCCGCCCGAACATGCTTGGAGCTCATCACGTCGTAGGCGCCGCCGTACGCCTTACGAGTGATCACCGTCAGCTTCGGCACGGTTGCCTCGCAATACGCGTAGAGCAGCTTGGCGCCGTGGCGGATGATCCCGCCCCACTCCTGCGCAGTCCCCGGCAGGAACCCCGGGACGTCGACGAACGTGATCAGCGGAATGTTGAACGCGTCACACGTGCGCACGAAGCGCGCCGCCTTCTCCGACGAATCGATGTCGAGCACGCCCGCGAGCGCCTTCGGCTGGTTGCCGACGATCCCCACGCTGTAGCCACCAAGCCGAGCAAACGCAGTGACGACGTTCTCCGCGTAGAGCGGCTGGATCTCGAGGTACTCGCCGTCGTCGACGACCGCCTCGATCACCTTCTTGATGTCGTACGGCCGCGTCGCCTCGTCCGGGATCAGCGTGTCGAGCTCGGGCGACTCACGATCGATCGGGTCGCTCGGCTCGTCGAACGGCGTCGGCTCGGCGTTGTTCTGCGGCAGGAAGCTGAGCAGGTAGCGAGCGTCCTCGAGCGCGGCCTCCTCGCTCGGCGCGGTCAGATGCGCGACCCCGGACTTGGTCGCGTGCGTCGTCGCGCCCCCGAGCTCTTCGAACGTGACCTCCTCCCCGGTGACCGTCTTCACGACATCGGGGCCGGTGATGAACATGTACGACGAGCCCTCGACCATCAGGATGAAATCGGTCATCGCGGGCGAGTAGACCGCCCCACCCGCACACGGCCCCATGACGAGCGAGATCTGCGGGATCACACCGGAGGACTGGACGTTGCGCCAGAAGATCTCGGCGTAGCCGGCGAGCGAGACGACCCCTTCCTGGATCCGCGCACCGCCGGAGTCGTTGATCCCGACGATCGGGCAGCCGTACTTGGCCGCCATGTCCATCACCTTGCAGATCTTCTCGGCGAAGACCTCGCTGAGCGAGCCGCCGAAGACCGTGAAGTCCTGGCTGAAGAGAAAGATCCGCCGGCCGAAGACCGTGCCGTAGCCCGTGACGACCGCATCGCCGTACGGACGCCGCTCGAGCATCCCGAAGTTCGGCTCGCGGTGGCGGACATAGCGGTCGAGCTCGACGAACGAACCGGGATCGCAGAGCTTCTCCGCCCGCTCACGGGCGAGCAACTTCCCTGCCTCGCGGTGCTTCGAAACGGACGCCGACGAGCCGGCGTGGCGCGCCTGATCGCGCAGCTCCGAGAGCCAATCGAGCCGCTCCTGCGTCGTCGTGTGCGTGCGCTTCTCGTCGGGCGCCATCTCGCGCGGAGCCTAGATGACAACGGGCCGGCGGACCTGTGGACGAATCGTCACACTCTTGACACCTTGGTTTGGCGACGGGACGTGTCGCCCCGGGACAGGCGGCGGACGTAGAGTCGGGGCGTGGCGAGCGAGCGTTCGACGATCTGGCCGTATGACGCCGCCGGCGAGCCCGGGCGGTTCTACTACGCGCGCTACGACCACCCGAGCGGCGTCGCGGCCGAGGAACGGCTCGGCGCGTTCGAGGGCGGGGATGCGTTGCTCTATGCCTCCGGGATGGGAGCGACGACGAACGTCCTCCTCTCGTTCGCCCACGCCGGCGCGACGATCGCCCTCGCGGAAGGCGCGTACTTCGGCACCGGAAAGCTGATCGGGCTCCTGGCCCCGTTCGGGATCCGCCTCGTCGAGTTCGACCAGGAAGGCACCCCGCCCGACGCCGACATCGTCTGGGTCGAGTCGCCGGCCAATCCGACGCTGACGCGGCCGAACTGGCCTGCGCTGCGCGAGCATCCCGGACTGATCGTCTGTGACTCGACGGTCTCGACGCCGATCTATCTTCGAGCGCTCGACGAGGGCGCCGACGTCGTCGTCCACTCGGCGACGAAGTTCCTGACCGGCCATCACGACGCGCTGCTCGGCGCGACGATCTCGCGCGCGCCGCACACGGCGCGCCTCCGCGAGCTCCGCGTCAACGCCGGTATCACCGCATCGCCCGAATCGGCCTCGTCACTCCTCCGCGGGCTCGAGACACTCGAAGCGCGGATGCAACAGCACACCGAGTCGGCAACCGAGGTCGTCACAAGGCTCCGCGCGCACTCCGCGGTTGAAAACGTCCGCTACCCAGGCTTCAGCGGCCTGATCTCGTTCGACGTCGCCGAGCCGCGCGCCGTCGAGACCGCGACGACGCTGATCGTCAACGCGACCAGCCTCGGCGGTGAGACGTCCACGATGGAGAGCCGCCACCGCTGGGAAGGCGACCGCATCCCGAGCGGACTGCTGCGGCTCTCGGTCGGGCTCGAGCCCGTCGACGAGATCTGGGCCGACCTCGAGCAGGCACTCTCAGCCGCCTGAACAGAGAGCCGGAGAGGGGACTCGAACCCCTGGCCTGAGCTTTACAAGAGCCCTGCTCTACCAACTGAGCTACTCCGGCGTCTGCGTGATTGTAGGCCGACGTCTTGTTGTCTGATTTGGACACGGCCTGTCCGAGACGATTGGCAGCTACTGAGCTAGTCGATCGTCTTCAGAAAGGCCTCGACCGTCTCGAGGAACCCTTCCGGCTCCTCGATGTGCGGCATGTGGCTCGATTCCTCGAAGAGTTGCCACTGCGCACCGGGGATCCGCGAGTGGATCTGCTCGACGATCTGAGGCGTCGCCTCGTCGTAGCGGCCCGAGATGAGGAGCGTCGGAGCCGTGATCATGTGCAGCCTGCCGGTGATGTCCCAGGTCTTCAGAGAGCCGATGCAATGGAACTCACTCGGGCCGTTCATCGTGTGGTACACGGTAGGATCGGCCGCCATCTGGGCGAAGCTCCGCTCGACGCAGTCGGGCCAGGGGACGCGGCAGAGGTGGCGGTCGTAGTAGACGCGAACGGCCGCCTCGTACTCCGGTGAAGCAGTCGTGCCGGCCTCCTCGTGGCGGGAAAGCGCCGCCTGGACGTCGGCCGGGAGCTCCTCGCGCAGCCGGTCGGCCTCGGCGACCCACAACGGGATGCTCGCGGGCGAGTCGGCGACTACGATCCCGCGCAGCCCGGCCGGGTGATCGAGCGCATGCTCGAGGGCGAGCATGCCGCCCCAGGACTGGCCGACGACCGCGTAGCGATCGGAGATCCCAAGGAGGTCTGCGAGGTCGACGAGCTCGTCTTTGAAGAGCTGCACGGTCCAGTAGTCGGCTCGGGCGTCACGAAGGTGCGTGCTCCGGCCGCAGCCGACCTGGTCGTAGAGCACGCAGCCGCGTCCGTAGCGCGCGAGCTCGGCCGCGGGCTCGAGGTAGTCGTGCGCGGCGCCGGGGCCGCCGTGGCAGAGGATGACCGGCGTGGGTGAAGCGTGCAGGTCGCCGACGACGCGATACCACGTGTCGTGACCGTGCCGGAACATCGGCTCGCGCTACTGCAGAACCTGGCGTGCCTGCTGGTGGGTCAGGATCTTCCGCTTCACGCGCTGCAAGGCGTTGTCGATCGTCTTCGTGTCGCACGCGAGGTCCTCGGCCATCTGCTCGTACGAGGCACCCTCGAGGTACAGCCGGAGTGCATCGGCTTCGAGCGGCGAGAGCGTCGTCGACAGGCAGCCGACCAGCGACTCGAGCTCCTGCGTCGAGATCACCCGAACCGAAGGATCGTTGACCGCAGGGCCTGGAAGCGCGTCGCCGAGACTGCAGTCGTCGCCCTCCTGCCCGGCCGGTGTGTGGCTGAACGAGACGTAGGTGTTGAGCGGCGCGTGCTTGAAGCGGGTAGCCGTCTTGATCGCCGTGATGATCTGCCGCGTGACGCACAACTCCGCGAACGAACGGAACGACGTCTCCTTGTCGGGACGGAAATCGCGAACTGCCTTGTAGAGGCCGACGAGGCCCTCCTGGATCAGGTCGTCGGAGTCGCCGCCGGCGAGGAAATACGAGCTCGCCTTCAACCGCACGAACGACGTGTAGCGCCTGATCAACTGGTCCATCGCGACGCTCGAGCCGTTGCGGGCCTTCAGGACGAGTTGTAGATCCTCAAGCTCTCGTTGAACCTTCTGCGGAGACTTCGGGACGGTCGCGGTACGGACGGACACGGTGGCTACCCCCGTGATTGCTGGTGTTTTTGATGAGACTTCGTCCTGCAAAGCCACCGAAGTCTCACCCTGAGGTCGAGGTGAATCTAGCAAGGACCCGCAAGAAGCACAACCCCCATTTGCGGTGGACCCGCTTACTCGCCTCTTCGCAACCGCTCCAGCCTGCTTCTTGTCTCCGCGTCCAGCCTCCCGGCGAGGCCGCCCGGCCGCTCCTCGCGGTGGCTCGCGGGCTCGAGCTCCCGGAAGAAGGTCTGCGACGACAGCTTCGCCACCTGCCCGCCCGCCGCGGCGGCGAGCGTGGCATCGCTCGTCACGAGCAGGACACGCTCGCGGGATCGTTGCTCGGCAGCAAGCCGCTCGAGCAACGTGTCGGCGTGCGGGGCGTAACGGACCGCGAGCTGCCCGCGCTCTGCAGCCTCGCCGACGCCGTCGAAGACGACGACACCACGGGCGCCGCGCATCGCGACGAAGCTCGCGAGCGCGTCGACCAACTCGACGCGCTCGTCGTAAGGCCCGGCGTGAAGAAGGTTGTAGCCGTCGAACAGATAGAGCGTCGGGTCAGGCACGCTGCCGCTTGGCCTCGTACAGCAGCACCGCTGCGGCGACGCTCACGTTGAGCGATTCCACCTCGCCGCTCAACGGGATCGAGACGAGCGCGTCGCACGTGCGGCGGACGAGCGGCCGGAGCCCGGCCCCCTCAGCACCGAGCACGAGGGCCACCCCGCCCGAGAGATCGGTCTCCCACATCGAGGTCGCGCTCGCATCGCCGACCGCGCCGAAGACCCAGAGGTCGGCACCCTTCACCTCCTCGAGGTAGCGCGCCAGGTTGGTCACGACCGCGACCGGCAAGTGCTCGACAGCGCCGGCTGACGCGCGCGCGACCGCCGGAGTGACGATCGCCGAGCCGTGAGCCGGGACGATCACTCCGGTGGCGCCGGCGCCTTCGGCGCTCCGCGCGACAGCACCGAGATTGCGCGGGTCGGTGACCCGGTCGAGCACTGCGAGCAGGGGCCTCGCGGCTGCAGCGAGCTCGTAGGCGTCCGCGTAACGAAACGGCTCCACGAGGGCGATTACACCCTGGTGGTCGCGTGTGTCCGCACGTTCGGACAGCTCGCGCTCCGCCTTCAGCTTCGGTTTCGCCTCGGCGAGCCAGTCCTCTGCCTTGACGGCGCGCTCGGTCGCCCATACCTCGAGCACCTCCCGCCGGCCGCGGAGCGCCTCGCGCACCGCCCGGCGCCCGTAGACGAGCTCCGGCGTCACGCGCGCACGAGGTCGAAGCCATCGTCTCGGTCGCGCATCTCCCACCCGAGGCGCGCGAGCTCGTCGCGCAGCCGGTCGGACGTCTCGAAGTCCCGCGCGGCTCGCGCCTCTGCTCGGCGCGAGGCCAGGGCGACGATCTCAGCCGGCGCCTGGTCACGCTCGGCAAGCTGCTCGAGCCCGAAGATCGCGAGTCCGCGGCGCAGCAGCTCGAGCTGGCCGCCGGACGCCCACTCGTGCAGGACGGCAAGCGCGGCCGGAGTGTCGAAGTCGTCTTCGAGTGCGTTCGCGAATGCCGCCCAACCACTCTCGACGTGCGCTGCGGCCGGGCGTGTGAACGCGTTCCGGAACGTCTCGCGACGCGCGACGGCCTGCTCGATCGTGCTCTCCGAGAAGTCGATCGGCTTCCGCCAGGACGCCGAGAGGAAGAAGACGAGCAACGCTTCACGACCCCAGTCGTCGATCGCCTCTCGGATCGTCGTCACGCTGCCGGACGACTTCGACATCTTCTCGCCGGTGAACCGGAGCAGCCCGTTGTGCGCCCAGATCGACGCGAACGGGTGGCCGACCGAGCGCGATTGCGCGACCTCGTTCTCGTGGTGCGGAAACACCAGGTCGAGCCCGCCGCCGTGGATCTCGAAGGCGGGGCCATAGATCTCCGCCGCCATCGCCGAGCACTCGATGTGCCAGCCCGGCCGGCCCCGGCCCCACGGCGAGTCCCACCACGTGTCCTCCGTCTCCGGCTTGTTCGCCTTCCAGAGCGCGAAGTCACGCCCGTCTTCCTTGAGCGGATTCGGCTCTTGCTCCTCGACCTGATCCGGCCGCTGGCCCGAGAGCCGTCCGTACTCGGGGAAGGACGCGACGCGGAAGTAGACATCGCCCTGAACGGGATACGCGTGCTCGCTCTCGATCAGCTGCTCGATCAGGTGGACGATCTCGGGCACAGACTCCGTCGCCTTCGGCAGGAAGTCCGGCATCCCGAGGCCGAGGTCGCCGGTGTCCTGCAGATACCACTCAGTCGCGCGCGCGGCGAGCTCGGCGCTCGCTCCCGGGGCTGCCTCGTAGATCCTGTCGTTGATGTCGGTGATGTTGTGTACCAGGGTTGCCTGGTACCCCGTCGCGCGCAGCCACGAGCGCAGCCACATTCCGACCACGAACGGCCGCGCGTTGCCGACATGCGCCCGCGCGTAGACGGTCGGTCCGCAGAAATACATCCGAACCGGGCCTGGAACCGGCGGCAGCTCGACTTGCGAGCGCGTCATGGTGTCGTAGAGGTGCACGGATCTAGGGTAGAGCGCGGCGGATGGCCTCGTCCCGCGGCAGCGCACGCAGCACCGCCCACAGCTCGGGGCCGCGCTCGGCGCCTGTCAGTGCCACACGAAGGTCGCGCAGGCTGCCACCGACGGCCTTCAACTCGCGCTGCAGCGATTTCGCGCCGTCCTTGTCGAGGTGCTCCGGCATCGCCGAGCGCAACTCGACGAAGCGCTCGAGGGTCTCCGGACTTTGTGCCAAGTTGGCACTAGGTGGCTCGAGGACGCCGCGGATCAACACTGCCGCCTCGACGAGGGTGTGGGCGCCGCGCCCGAGCGGCACCGCCTCGACCGGCACGGCTAGCCGCTCGGCAAGCTCCTCGTCGGAAAGCTCGGAGAGCACGTCGACCGAGAGCGAGCGGATCCGCGCGAGATCGAGCTGGACGTCGTGCCGCGGCAGGCCGAGCTCCTCGAGGTACGCGTGCACCGCCTCTGCCGGGTAGCCGGCGTCGCGTAACGCCGCGACGGTCGCTCCTTCCGCTCGCTTCGACAGCTTCTTGCCGTCCTCGCCGACGACGAGCCCGTGGTGGATCACCTCCGGCGGCTCGGTCCCGAGCGCGCGGTGGAGCGCGGCATGGAGCTCCTCGTTCGGCCTGTGATCCGAGCCTCGGATCACGTGAGTGATCGCGAAGTCGGCGTCGTCGACCACACTCGCGAGGTGGAACGTCGGCGTCTCGTCGTCACGCCACAGCATCACGCCCTCGAAGCGCTGCGGCAGGCCGGCCGCCGCGGCCGCTTCGAGGTGGCGCGCAGCACGCGAGCTCTGCCGCACCGGCCCCTCGTCCCAGGCGACCCCGAGCCAGGTGAGATCGCCGAGCACGCCCGCCTCCCCGCCCGCGACGTTGCGAACCGGGTCGGTGTCGTCGATGCGCAACAGCAGCCAGTCGCCGAACCGGCGGTTCGCGACGGCGCTGAGCGCGTTCCCGACGTGCAAGGTCCCCGTCGGGCTCGGTGCGAACCTGACCCGTGTCATGCCGAGAACCTATCGTGCAGTCATGCATCGTCTCCTCGACCGCATCCGCGCGGCCGCGCTCTACCTCGAGCAGCACCCGCGCACTCGCAAGCAGATTCAGCTGGTGCTCGTGCTGGCGACGGTCGCGTTCTGCGCGTGGGCAGTCCGGGACGAGTGGTCGAAGGCCGGGCCGAGGCTGCGTCATGCGCATCCCGGCGAGCTCGCGCTAGCGCTCGCAGCTGTCGCCGTCTACTACCTCGTCTTCATCCTCGGCTGGATTCGCATCCTCGCCGCCTGGGGGATCGCGATCCCGTATCGCGTCGCCCTGCAGGCTGAGATGGTCTCGATGCTCGCCAAGTACCTCCCCGGGGGTGTCTGGACGCCCGCCGCGCGCGCGCTGGCACTCCGGCGCTCTGCCGGGGTCACCGACACGCCGACTGTCCTCACGTCGATCTTCGTCGAGGCCGCGCTCTCCGCCATCTCGGGGGTGATCGTGTTCGTCGTCAGCCTCGCCTGGGTGCGGGGCGTCGACGCACCGTTGCCGTGGCTGATCCTGTTCACAGTGCTCCTAGCGTCGCTTCTGCACCCGCGCGTGTTCCGGCCGCTCAGCCGGAGGGTGATGAAACCGTTCGGGGCCGACGCGATCGAGCCGTTGCCATTCCCCGTCACGATCGCACTCCTTCTCTTCTATTGCGGGACGTGGCTGATCGGCGGCCTCGGACTCTGGTTCCTCCTACGCAGCCTGGACGCGTCGCCCGCCTTGTCGACGATCCCGTTCCTCGGCGGGGTCTCCGCAGTCGGCGCGATCGTCGCGGTGCTCGCGATCTTCACGCCATCCGGCCTGGGCGTCCGCGAAGCGTCGATGTACGGCCTGCTGCTTGCACTCACGAGCGCAGGCCCGGCGCTCGGCGCGACGCTCCTGAACCGGCTCGTGATCACGGTCGTCGAGGTCGCGCTGTTCGGCGTCGGCCTCGCGACCTGGCGGAGCACCTCCGCGGTCGGGCAGGCCACCGATCCTCAACCTTCACGCAGCCCGTAGCGCTCGGCCGCTCACCGGTGATGAACCTCGGATCCACCTCTTCGACCCCGAGACCGAGCTCGCCGTCTAGGGTTCAGCGCATGTGCCGGAACATCCAGAATCTCCACAACTTCGAGCCGCCGGTCACCGACGAGGAGATCCGCGGCGCCGCTCTGCAGTTCGTGCGCAAGGTGAGCGGCATGCAGAAGCCGTCGCAGGCGAACACGGAGGCGTTCGAGCTCGCGATCGACGAGGTGACCAGCGCGACGACGCGGCTGCTGCAGTCGCTCGTCACGTCGGCCCCGCCGCGCAATCGCGAGGTCGAGGCCGAGCGCCGCAAGGCTCGGGCCGTCGTGCGGTTCAGCAGCGCTGTCGGCTAAAGCGGTTCGCCGAGGTAGGTGCCGGCGGTGCGCGTCGCGAGGTAGGTCTTGCGGATAGTGCCGCCTGCTTGCGAGACGATCCTCCGGCGGACGAGTCGATAGAGATGCTCGCGCGTCGAGGCGTCCCAGACCCGATGACCCGAGTAGGTGTCGAGCAGTGCAACGTACTCGTCGGCCGTATAGGTCACGTCCCAGAGATACCGCCGGACCCCGACATCGGCGAAGAGACCGCTACCGACGAGCTCGCCGCTCAAATCGCCGACGGCGTCGGGATGCGGCGGCGGCGATTCGTCGGTCTCGTCTGTCGCCGCGATGTAGTCCTGTTGCACCGCGACGAAGAACGGGTCGCCTCCGTTCGCAAGGACGTGCTGTGTCTCGACGACGGCCAGGACACCGCCGGGTCGTAGAACCGCAGCCGCGAGGCGATAGCGCTCCTCGGGCGCGATCCAGTGGAAGGAAGTGAACGCCACGACAGCGTCGAATCCGGCCGACTCCGGCCACCACGTCTCGAACGAGTCGTTGAGCACACGAACGTGCTCGAACTCGGCCAGGTTCCCTCGCGCAATCGCCGCCAGCCGGGGACCGAGCTCGATGCACGTGACGTCGTAGCCGCGAAGCGCAAGCGAGCGCGTCGCCTGACCGGTGCCGCAGCCGATCTCGACCACTCGAGCACCCGTAGGGAGGGGCAGTTCGTCGAACAGCTGGTCGGGGTACGTCGGACGAGCGCGGTCGTAGAGCTCGGCATCCTCTTCGAAGGTCGCCCGCAGACGCAGCCGTTCGGCGTCGCCGCTCACGCCGTCGTGCGGTAGGCGACCGTCTCCAAGCGCCGGCTCTCCGCCGACCGGAGGACGGCGTCGCAGATCTCTGCGGCGCGGTAGCCATCCTCGAACGTGGCGCCGTGGGGCCCGATGTCGCCGTCGTCCGCAATCGCCTGGAGCAGATGCTGGATCTCATGCACGAACGTGTGCTCCCAGCCGATCATGTGCCCGTGGGGCCACCACCACTGCCAGAACGGATGGTCTCCTTCGGAGACGAGGATCGTGCGGAACCCCTTCGTCCCCTCCGAGAGCTCGAGCTCGTTCAGCCGTTCGAGGTCGAACGAGAGCGATCCCTTCGAGCCGTTGATCTCGAAGCTGAGCGCGTTCTTCCGCCCCGGGGCAAAGCGCGTCGCCTCGAACGTGCCGATTGCGCCGCCCTCGAACTCGCCGACCGCCTGGAACGCGTCGTCGACCTCGCGCCCCGCCATGAACGTTCTCGTCGTAGCGGCGATGCCGGTGACCTCGCCGACGAGATACCGCGCAAGGTCGATCACGTGCGCGCCGAGGTCGCCGAGGGCGCCCGAGCCGGCCGCGTCGCGGTGGAAGCGCCACGCGTCATCGGTCGTCGAGCCCCACTCCTGCAGGTAGCGCCCGCGGAAGTGATGGATCTCCCCCAACTCCCCGGCCTCGAGCAGCTGACGGGCGAGTCGAACTGCAGGCACGAACCGGTAGTTGAACGCGGTCATGTGCTTGACGCCGGTCGCGGCGACCCGCTGCCAGATTTCGAAGCTCTCGTCGGCCGTCCGTCCGAGCGGCTTCTCGCAGAAAACGTGCTTTCCGGCCTCTGCCGCAGCGATCGTCGGCGCTCCATGGAGGTCGTTGGGGCCACTGTTGTCGAACAGTTCGACGTCGGGATCGGAGACGAGCTGACGCCAGTCGGTGACGAAGCGCTCGAAACCGTACCGACCCGCCGCCTCGGCGACCGCGGCCTCGTCCCGACCCGCGACGGAGACGAGGCGAGGCACCAGCGGCGGCGGCCAGGCCATGTAGGGAAGCGTGCGATACGCGTTCGCATGAGCCTTGCCCATGAACGCATAGCCGAGCATGCCGACGCCGATCGGGCGCGTGTCGACGGTGGTCATGCTCCGGCTTTCTGCATCGCGGCGTCGAAGGCGATCTCCGACGGGGCGAAGTCGGTGCGGCGGACGAAGGCGAGCGCGTCGGGCGCGCCCCAGTCACGGTCCATCCCACTGTCCTCCCACTCGATCGAAAGCGGTCCCTGATAGCCGATCCGGTTCAGGGCCCGGAAGAGATCCTCGAAGTCGACATCGCCGTGCCCCGGCGAGACGAAGTCCCAACCGCGAGCCTCCTCGCCGAAGTTCAGATGCGAGGCGAGAATCGAGCGGCGTCCGTCGAGGCGCCGGCGCGAGTCCTTGACGTGCACGTGGTAGATCCGGTCTGCGAACTCGAGCGCGAACTGAGCCGTATCGAGGAACTGATGCGCGAAATGGCTGGGGTCGAGGTTAATCCCGAACGCGTCGCGATTGCCGATCGCGGCGAGGGTTTTTCGCGTCGTCACGAAGTCGTACGCGATCTCCGTCGGATGCACCTCGAGTCCGAACCGAACGCCTTCGGCATCGAAGACATCCATGATCGGCCCCCACCGCTCCGCGAACTCCTGATAGCCGCGGTCGACCGCGACGTAGTCGTTCGGCGGGAACGAGTAGATGAGATGCCAGATCGACGATCCGGTGAACCCGTTGACGACCGACACGCCGAGCTGCGCAGCGGCTCGCGCCGTGTCCTTCATGCGCTCGGCCGCGCGGGCTCTGACGCCCTCGGGCTCTCCGTCGCCGTAGACCTCGGGAGGCAGGATCGCGCTGTGTCGCGCGTCGATCCGGTCGCAGACCGCCTGGCCGACGAGGTGAGCCCCGATCGCCCAGACACCGAGGCCGTGCTGTTCGAGCAGCTTGCGCCGACCTTGCGCATAGCCGCTGTCGGTAATCGCCTTGTCGACCTCGAAGTGATCGCCCCAGCAGGCCAGTTCGAGCCCGTCGAAGCCCCAGCCGGCGCAACGGGCCGCGAGGTCGTCGAGCGGGAGATCGGCCCATTGACCGGTGAATAGAGTGACGGGACGCGCCATTCAGGCCTCCTTGTTCGAACGCGGGATTGGAAGCGCGAGGCCTGGGGCGCCGCGCTCGGATGTCTTCGGCTCGTAGCCTGACCGCGCGAGCAACTCGAGCCCGAGCCGTGCGCGACGCACCCGTTCGCGGCTGAGGGCGACGGTCGTCGACTCGAGATGCGATCCGGCCGGGTAGACATCGGGTGCGTTCCGCAGGCCGAACTTCACGTAGACGGGCGCGGCGACGCGGATCAGCTCCGGGATCTCGTGGTGGCGGACGAAGCCGCCGACGTTGTCGGGTGCCTCGATGTAGACGTCGAGCGGGACGTCTACTGTCGCACGGATCGCGGCGATCTGAGCAAGCGTGAGATCGGTGGGCAGGTTGATCGTCGACGCGCCGAGGCGTTCGAGCACCCGTGCGGCTGCAGGATTGGCCGCCGGCAGCATCACCGAGACCTTCGCCTGCAGCTCGGCCGGCAGGAGCCCGGCCGCCCGTGCCTCGCCGAAGACCGCGAGCACGCCGAGATCCGCGATCAGCACCGAGCGGAAGCCGTGAGCCGCCGCTCGCAGACAGTCCTCGAGATTCGCGACGACCTGCTCTTGCCCGTGCGCGGCTGCAGCGAAGGCACCGTGGCTCCGAGCCGTGGCGGACAGCCCCCACGCCGCGTTCGGCCGCGAGAAGAGCGATACCTCGACGCGGGCAGCGGCGGCCAGACGGGCCATGGCGTCGAGCTCGGCGTCCGTCTGCATGAACACGCCAGACCCCTGCGACACGCGGTGGACGAGGACGTCGAGGCGCTCTGCCTCCTCGAGCACCGCCGCCAGACACGCCGGTCCCTCGGTGGACGGAATCTCGACGCGGTACAACGCGCCGTCGGGAAACCGCTTCGAGGAGTCGGGAAGCTCGTTCAGATCGCCTCCGGGCAGGCCCATCGAGCGAAGAAAGGCCCTGGCGTCCACCGACCGATCCTACGCAAGTCTCTAAGGTGAGACGATGGGCCTGTCACCCGAGCTCGTCGAGCGTTTCGCGGCGGCCACCGACGTGATTCGCGAGCTCGAGCAGCTCCGCACCTACGAGTGCGACGGGCTCACGGGACGACGAGTGATCCCTGCGCTGGTCGCGCTACCGGGCACGACGGCCGAGGTGCAGGCCGTGGTCCGGATCTGCAGCGACGCAGGCATCCCGTTCGTCGCGCGGGGCGCGGGTACGGGGCTCTCCGGCGGAGCACTGCCCGTCGCCGAGGGCGTCGTGATCTCCTTGGCGCGCATGACGCGTGTCCTCGAGATCGATGTCGAGCGGGGACAGGTGATCGTCGAACCGGGCGTGGCGAACCTCGACGTCACCGAAGCGGTGGCGGAAGCCGGCTTCTACTACGCGCCCGACCCGTCGTCGCAGCAGGTGTGCACGATCGGCGGCAACGTTGCCGAGAACTCGGGCGGTGCGCACTGCCTGAAGCACGGCTTCACGGTCAACCACGTGCTCGCTGCGGAGATCGTGCTGCCGGACGGCGAGCTCGTCGAGCTCTCCGTCTGGGACGAGGGTCCGGGGCTGCTCGGGGCGTTCGTCGGCTCCGAAGGCACGCTCGGGATCGCGACGAAGCTGACGCTGCGCGTCTTGCGGGCGCCCGACACGGTGCGGACGCTGCTCGCCGGGTTCCCGCACACCGACGACGCCGGCGCCGCGGTCTCGGAGACGATCGCGGCCGGGATCCTGCCCGCCGCGATCGAGATGATGGATGCGATCACGGTCGAGGCCGCGGAGGCAGCGGTGCAGGCGAACTATCCGCCGAACTGCGGCGCGATCCTGATCGTCGAGCTGGACGGGCCGTCGGCGCAGGTCGACGACGACACCGCTCGGGTCGAGGAGCTCTGCCAGTCGAACGGGGCGACCGAGATCCGCATCGCCGCTGACGCAGCCGACCGCGCGGCGATCTGGCGGGGGCGCAAAGCGGCCTTCGCGGCGATGGGAAGGGTCAGCCCGAACTACTACGTGCAGGACGGCGTCGTCCCGCGGACGAAGCTGCCGGACGTGCTGCGACGGATCGACGCGCTCTCGCAGGAGCACGGCCTTCGCGTCGGCAACGTCTTCCACGCCGGTGACGGCAATCTGCATCCGCTCGTGCTCTACGACGAGCGGGTCGACGGCGAGGCCGAACGAGCCGAGCTCGTGGCCAACAAGATCCTCGAGGCCTGCATCGACGCCGGCGGTTCGATCACCGGCGAGCACGGCGTCGGCACGGACAAGGCCTGCTCGATGCCGCTCCAGTTCAGCGAGGCGGATCTCGAGGCGATGAAGCGGCTGCGCACCGCGTTCGATCCAGCCGGCCTGGCGAATCCCGGCAAGCTCTTCCCCACACCGAGGCTCTGCGGCGAGGTTCCCGGCCCGCACCGTGCCCATCCGCTCGAGGTCGCTGGACTTGCCGACCGGTTCTGAGCAGCCAAACCGCGCGCAGACGGGCATCCTGGAGCACGAGCCCGGCGATCTCACCTGCATCGTCGAGGCGGGGATCTCGCTCTCGCGCCTGCAGGCAGCGCTCGGCGGCGCCAACCAGCGGCTCTCGCTCGACCCGCCCGGCGACCCCACGCTCGGCGACTGCCTGCTCGACGATCTCTCCGGCCCACTCCGTCACCGCTTCGGGACGATGCGCGACCTCGTGCTCGGCGTCGCCGTCCGGCTGCCGGACGGGACCGAGGCTCACTCAGGCGGAAAGGTCGTCAAGAACGTGGCCGGCTACGACCTCGGCAAGCTCTTCTGCGGCTCTCGCGGGCGACTCGGCAGCGTCGAACGGCTCGCCCTGCGTCTGCATCCGCTGCCCGCCGCACGGAGAACCGTCGTCACCGATGCCGCCGAATGGCCGCGGCTGCATGCATCAGGCCTTGCTCCGTCGGCCGTCGATCTCGTGGGCGACCGGCTGATCGTGCTCTTCGAAGGAGGCGAGACCGCGGTCGCTGCACAGGCAGAGGAACTCGGAGGCGACACAGCCGAGCGCTGGGATGAGATCCGCATGCTGCAGTCGGGCTTGCACCGCCGTGTTCGCTGGGACGGCGGCACGGCGCCGCTCGTCCGGCCCGGACCGTGTGTCGCGTACGTCGAGGGCGAGCCGGACGATCACTGGAGCCCACTCGCAAATCGGGTCGTGGAGGCGTTTTGCAAACCGAGCTGATCGCCGACTGCGTCCACTGCGGCTTCTGCCTGCCGTCGTGCCCGACCTACGAGCTCTGGCACGAGGAGATGGACTCGCCCCGCGGGCGGATCCACCTGATGGCCGGCTTGGTCGACGGCTCGCTCGAGCTGACGGACACGGTCGTCGAGCACTTCGACCGCTGCCTCGGCTGCATGGCGTGCGTGCCCGCCTGCCCGTCGGGCGTGCAGTACGGACGACTGATCGAGACGACTCGCGCGCACATCGAGGAGCACGTACGACGCCCACTCGGCGAGCGCATGCTCCGGCGGTTGATCTTCGAGGTCTTCCCGCACCGGCGACGGCTGCGCGCGGCGCTCGCGCTGCGGCGGCTGCCCGCGTTCGGGCCGTTCGCACCGCTGCGGACGGTCGCTCCGCCCTGGGTGCGCAGCACGTGGCCACCGAAGCACCTGCCGGGCGCCGGGCCGCGGGTCGCGGTCGTCGCGGGCTGCGTCCAGAGTGTCGTCTTCGGAGACGTCAACGCGGCGACGGCGCGCGTGCTCGCCGCCGACGGCTACGACGTCCACGTCCCGCGCGCTCAAGGTTGCTGCGGCGCGCTGCACGCGCACGCGGGCAGGCTCGACGAGGGTCTCTCGCGCGCACAGGCGCTCGCCGACGACCTCCGCGGCTACGACGTGATCGTGACGAACGCGGCCGGCTGCGGCTCGCACCTGAAGGACCACGAGATCCCGAACGTCGTCGACGTCTCAGAGCTGCTCGCCGACCCTCCCGCGCGCGCCGAGCGGCACCCGCTCGCGCTCCGCGTCGCCTTCCAGGACTCGTGCCATCTCAAGCACGCGCAGCGCATCGAGAGCGAGCCGCGGGCCGCCTTGAGCGCGATCCCCGGCCTCCAGCTGCTCGAACCTCGGGAGCAGGACATGTGCTGCGGCAGCGCCGGCATCTACAACCTCGCCCAGCCGGAGACTGCCCGCGAGCTCGGCGACCGCAAGGCGCGCCACATCCTCGCGACCGAGCCCGACGCTTACGCAAGTGGCAACCCGGGCTGCCTGATCCAGGTGACCGCTGCACTCCGCCGCGCGGGCCGGCCCGTCGCGGCGTTGCATCCGATCGAGCTCGTGGACGCGTCGATCCGCGGCCTCGACGCCGCGGCCGTGCTCGCAGCGGCGCGGCGCTAGACCTCTATCTCAGCGACGCCCAGGGCTCTTCGCCGGAGACGTCGACGAGGCCGTAGCCGCCCTCGCCGAGCGACGGACCGATCACGACCTGGAGGTGCGCGGTCTCGTCGCCGTCGTTGTACGACGCGTGCACGACCCCCGCGTCGAGATACACCGAGTCGCCCGGACCGAGGGTCGTCGAGTCTCGCTCGATGAACTGCGTCACCGCGCCTTGCTTGATGATGATCATCTCCTCCTGCCCGTCGTGGCGGTGAAAAGCGTGCCCCTCGCCGGGCTCGAGGGTGACGTCCATGACGACGAGGCTCTTCGCGCCGGTGTTCGCCGGCCGGCAGCGCCAGCCGATCGTGCCCCAGTCGAACTGCTCCTGCTCGACTTCCGGCTGCTTCACGAACGTGCTCATCGCGCTTCCTCCTTGGGTGATCAGACAGGGATCGACTTGAAACGGCGCATGTTCTCGGTCATCGCGACCTCGGTCGGGAGCCGCTCCATCGACGAGGCACCGAAGAAGCCGACGACTCCGTCGGTGTTCGCGATCACGTACGCGGCGTCGTCGGGCTCGGCGATCGGGCCGCCGTGGCAGAGAACGAGGATCTCCGGGTTGACTCGTTTCGCTGCGTCGTGCATCGCCTGGATCAGCGGAACGCAGCTCTCGAGCGTCTTCGCCGACGACGCACCGATCACGCCGCCGGTCGTCAGCCCCATGTGAGGCACCAGCACGTCGGCACCCGCAGCGGCCATCGCCGCGGCCTGGTCGGGATCGAACACGTAGGGCGCGGTCAGGAAGTCGCGCTCCGACGCGAGCCGGATCAGGTCGACCTCGAGGCCGTAGCCCATGCCCGTCTCCTCGAGTCCGACCCGATACGTGCCGTCCATCAGCCCGACGGTGGGGAAGTTCTGCACTCCGCTGAAGCCGATCCGCCGAAGTTCGTCGAGGAAGACGGGCATCAGCCGAAACGGGTCGGTGCCGCAGACGCCGGCGAGCACGGGTGTGTCGCGCACGACGGGCAGCACCTCTCGAGCCATGTCGACGACGATCTCGTTCGCGTCCCCGAACGGCATCAGACCGGCGAGCGAGCCGCGGCCGCCCATCCGGTAGCGGCCGCTGTTGTAGATGATGATCAGGTCGGCCCCGCCCGCTTCGGCGAGCTTCGCCGAAAGGCCCGTGCCGGCGCCGGCGCCGATGATCGGGCTCTTCGCCGCGACCTGCGCGCGGAGCCGCGCGAGCGCCTCGGCGCGCGTCATCCTGCCGCCTGGATCAGCTCGTGCAGCCGGTCAGCCATCGCGATCGCGAATGCAGGGTCGTTGACGTTCTCCGGCAGCTCGTGCAGCTCGATTCCGTCTGCGAGCGTCTCCTTCAGGCCCGCGACGAGAGCCGCGTCGGCTTCAGGGTCGTGGAACGGCTGGCCGGCGACGTCGATCATCGAGACGCCGCCCAGCGGGACGAACACCACGACCGGGCCGGTGGCCGCCGACAGCTTGCGGCCGATCGTCCGGCCGAGCTCGGCGCACTCGGCGGGCGTCGTCCGCATCAGGGTGATGGTCGGGTTGTGGACGTACAGGTTCCGGTCGCCGAACCGCTCGGGCACGCTCTCGCGCGGCCCGAAGTTGACCATGTCGAGCGCGCCCAGCGACACCACCTGGGGCAGGCCGACCGCGCCGGCCGCCTCGAGCCGGTCCGGCCCGGCGGAGAGGACGCCGCCGACGAGCTCGTCGGCGAGCTCGGTCGTGGTCGCGTCGAGGACGCCGACGAGAAAGCCGTCCTTGGCAAGTGCCTCCATCGACTGGCCGCCGGCGCCGGTCGCGTGGAAGACGAGCACCTCGTAGCCGAGCTCCTCGAGCCGCTCGCGGGCGGTCGTGACGCAGGGCGTCGTGACACCGAACATCGTCGCGGCGACGAGGGGCTTGCCCTCGACGGGCGGAACGGACGCACGGGCCATGCCGGCGATCGCCCCGGCAGCGTTCGCCATGATCCGCGCCGAGACGCGGTTGACGCCGGAGATGTCGACGACCGAGTACATCATCGTCACGTCGACGGCGCCGACGTAGGGGCGCGTGTCACCGGAGGCGACCGTCGAGACGAGCAGCTTCGGCACTCCGACGGGCAGCGCGCGCATCGCGCGCGCTGCGATCGACGATCCGCCCGACCCGCCGAGCGCCAGGATGCCGTCGAGCCGGCCGTCGCTGTACAGGCCGCGCACGATCGCCTCGGCTCCCTCGCCCATCGCGGTCACGGCCGCGCCGCGGTCCGCCGCTGCTGCGAGTGCCTGCACGTCACTGCCACCCGCGCGCGCGACCTCGTCACGGCCGATCTCCGGCTCGAGCCCGACCGGTTCGTGTACACCCGCGTCGACGACCAGCACCTGGACGCCGTGCTCGAGCAGCCGGTCGCGCAGGAATGCGTATTCGCTGCCTTTCGTGTCCAGGGTGCCGAGCAGCACGACCGTGCTCATACGACCATGCTCATCGCGGCTGCTCCGCGAGCGGCTCGACACCGAGGTAGCGGCGCTGCAGCTCCATGTCGGTCGAAAGCTCTGCGGCCGTCGTCTCGGCCGCGATCGAACCGGCGACCATCACGAGCTGCCGATCGGCGATCGCCGTCGCCATCCCGAGGTTCTGCTCGATCAACAGGATCGAGAGACCTTCCTGCTCGAGCCCGCGGAACGTCTCGATCAGATGCTCGATGATCGCGGGGGCGAGCCCCTCTGATGGCTCGTCCATGATCAGGAGCGTCGGGTTCGTGAGGAGCGCTCGGCCGATCGCCAGCATCTGCTGCTCACCACCGGACAACTGCGCCCCGCCGTTCCCCTTGCGCTCCTGCAGCCGCGGGAAGAGCTCGTAGACCTTCTCCGGTGTCCACCGCTTCGCCGAGCTACGCCGCCCGGCGATCATCCGGAGGTGCTCGTCGACCGAGAGTGACGGGAAGAGCCTGCGCCCCTGCGGCACGTAGCCGATTCCCAGGTTCGCAATCTTGTACGAGGGGCGGCCGACGAGCTCGCGTCCCTGGTAACGGATCGAGCCCGCCACCCGCGCGGGTGGAATCCCGACGATCGCATTGCAGAGCGTGGACTTGCCCATTCCATTGCGGCCGACGATCGACGTCGAGCCGCCCGCGATCTCGAAGGAAACGTCTTCGAGGGCTCTCGCTGTCCCGTAGAACGCACTGACGCCGTCGACCGCGAGCAGTGGTGTCGAGTCGCTACTCATCGCCGCGGTTCCCTCGACCGAGATAGAGGTCGTGCACCGTCTGGTTTGCACGAATCTCGGCCGGCGTTCCTTCGACGATCACGGCGCCGTCGTGCATCATCGTGACGCGATCCGCGACCCGAAGCGCAACGTCCATGTCGTGCTCGATCAGGATCAAGGTGATCGACTCCTCGAGGGAGAGCAGGAGCTCCGCCAGCGCGACGCGCTCGCCACGAGAGAGCCCGGATGCGGGCTCGTCGAGCATCATCAGGCGCGGGTTCGACGCGCGCGCCATCCCCACTTCGAGCTGGCGCTGCTCACCGTGCGAGAGCGCGCCGACGAGCATGTCCTCGCGACCGCCGAGGCCGACGACCCGTGCGAGCTCGACGGCGCGGTCGCGCAGTTCGCGGTCGCGCTTGCGCAGCACGACCGGCCGGAAATGCCCGCTCCGCACGCCGAGCACGGCGAGATAAAGGTTGTCCTCGACCGAGAGGCCGAGAAACGAACGAGACTTCTGATACGTCCGGCCCATCCCGAGCTTCGCGCGCGCCCGTGGGGGCAGCGTGCTCACC
Source organism: uncultured Actinomycetes bacterium (assembly GCA_963847845.1). Classification (GTDB taxonomy): domain Bacteria; phylum Actinomycetota; class Thermoleophilia; order Gaiellales; family Gaiellaceae; genus PALSA-600. The sequence continues at coordinate 158,737 of CAWKBI010000001.1, read as the reverse complement.
TCTTCGCCCAGGAACTCGATCGTCCCCGAGCTCGGGGCGACGTCGCCCGAGATGACGTTGAACAGCGTCGTCTTGCCGGCGCCGTTCGGGCCGAGGATGGCTCGCCTCTCGCCGTGCGCGACGTCGAGATCGACGGCGCGCACGGCGTGAAGACCGCCGAAGCGCCGGCCGATCCCCCGTAGGCGGAGGATCGGCTCGGCGTGTTCAGCGAGTGCAACGTCCGTCAAGAACTACCCGACAACCTTCGGAATTCGGGTATGCCCGATCCACGGGAGGCTGCGCTTGACGCACTTCGGTGAGGTCCGTCCTGGTGCCGGGGTCGTCGGGGAGAAGGTCCCGCCGAACGTCTGGTTGACACCGGGGATGTAGCCCTCGGTCTTGACGGCGAGCTTGCCGCCCTTGTTGATCAGCTGCTGGTAGTAGACCGGGATGACCCCCTGGCGGTTCTTGTCCAGGTAGATCGGCCCGTACGGAGTCCGAAGGTGGACACCGCCGATCGACTTCTGCAGCTTCTTCTGGCCGCCGGAGATGTCGCCCTTGACACCCTTGAGCCCGGCGAGCAGACCCCAGGTGTTGACGTAGTACCCGAAGGTGAACGTCGACGACGCCTGAGGCGCGGCTGCACCGAACGGCGGGATCGTCTTGAACACCTTCCCGACCGTGGCGTTGTACGCCTGAGCTGCGGGCGTCGCCAGATCGCCGGCCGTGCCGGCTCCGCCGACGTACGCACCGACGACCCGAGTCGAGAGCTGCTGGAACTGCCCTGGGGTGCCCCAGAACAGGTTGCCGATGAACTTCTTGCCGTCGATCGGCCCATGCGCCTGCTCATAGGCCTTCAGGAACGGAATCAGCCCGGCACCGCCGACCGCAACGAACGTACCGTCGACGTTGGTCGGCATCTGCTGTGCGTACGACGAGTAGTCCGTCGTGTTCAGCGGCGGGAATACCCGCTTCGTCACGTTGCCGCCCACAGCACAGAACTCGGCGATGAAACCGGCTGCCGAAGTCCAGGCGAATGAGTAGTCGTCCGCGACGACCGCCGCTGTGCGCCATCCCAGCTTGTGGTACGCGAGGTCGCCGAGCCCGGCATTCCACTGGGCACCGTCGCCGTTGAAGCGGAAGAAGTTCTTCGCCCGCACCTTCAGCGTCGTGTCCTGTGCGCCTGCCGCACCGTCGACGAACGTCTTGGTGGGATGTTGCTTCGCGTAGTTCGCGACGGCGATCGACTCGTCGCCGGACAGCGGGCCGATCATGATGTCGGCACCCAACTGCTCCATCAAGCGCTTCGTCTCCTTGATGGCCGTGTCTGCCCGGTCGTTCGAGCACCCGACGCCGACCAGCTTGAGCGGGTGGCCGTTGATCTGACCACCAGTCCAGCCGTCACGCGGCTTGTTCGGGTTCTTCGCCTTGGCGCCCGCGTATTGGACCATCGCCGTGACCACGCCTGCCATGTCCTGGTTGTCGAACGACCCGAAGGCGCCCTGACAGTCGGACAAGACCGCGATCTTGATCGGAGAGGCCGTGCTGCGAGCGGTCGCAGTCGCCGTCGCGAGCGCGGCGGCCACGACCACCAGAGCTGCGAGCGGGACGAACTTCCACTTGCCTTTGAGAGCATTCATTCGGATGCCCTCCTCCTTTCGAACGGGTTGATAGGGCTTAGCAGTTCTGGGGGGTTGCACGTGCCATGACGTGTGGGGTGTCAAGGCCTCCTTTCAGACACTGGGCTCGGCCCGGCCGACGTCGATCGGTGTCCGATCGGACGGGCCGCGGGTTCGCCCTGAGGAGAAGTTCACCGCGCGTTCCCAGAGGCCGACCAGGCCTCCAGGGGATACCAGCACGATGACGAGGAAGATCGCCCCGATCAACGTGTGGAAACGCGGCCCAATGAAACTGATCTGCTGCGAGTAGTTGTTCACGATCACGAAGAAAAGCGCGCCTACCCAGGCGCCTTCGAGGCGGTAGAGGCCCCCGATCACGGCGATCACGAGAATGTCGATCGTGGCGCCCAGATCGATCGAAGCCGGGTCGATGTGGCCGTTCCACCAGACGAAGAGCACACCTCCGATCGCGGCGATGAACGACGCGAAAGCGAACGCGATCGTCCGGTGCAGCACGACGTTGTAGCCGAGCGAGGACATGCGGACAGGGTCGTCGCGAACGCCTTGCAACGTCAGGCCGAACGGAGTCCGCGCGATGTAGCGCAAGAGCACGTAGACCGCGAGCGCGACGACCAGCGCCACGTAGTAGAGGCGGTTCTCATGGGCGTCCACCGGCCCGATGCCGTGCGGCGACGGGATACCGCTGATCCCGCCGAAGCCCGAGATGTCGGTCACCTGACCGAACACCAGGTTCGCGATCACGGAGTACGTGAGCGTGATCATCAAGAAGTAGATCCCGACGCTCCTGCTCGCGAGCGCGCCGAACATCAGGCCGGCGCCGACCGCGAACGTGAGCCCGAGCAGGACGCCCCACCACGGGTTCCAGCCGAGATTGAGACCCTTTGTGTTGCCGTTGGTGGTCGCGTTCCCGAGCACGAAGCCCGCGATCCCGTACACGGAGACCTGCGCCAGCGAAACCATCCCGCCGTAGGCGGAGAGGAAGATCAGGCTCGCTGCGACGATGCCAAGGAACAACATCTGCGTGAGCAACGCGCCGACCCAGTAGTCCGAGACGTAGAACGGCGCGGTCACGGCCAGCACGAGCGCGAGCACGCCGACCACACGGTCCGGGGTTACGTTCTTCACGCCGGTCTCCCGAACAGCCCGAGCGGCCGCATTGCGAGCACGATCGCCACGAGCACGAACGTGAAGATGATCGAGTAGTACGTGTAGGTCGACGGGAGATAGGCGGCCGAGAAGTTGCTCGTCAGGCCGAGTAGCAGCGAGCCGATCGCAGCTCCTCCGAGTGACCCCATCCCCCCGATGATCACTACGACGAGCGAATACAGCAACCAGTTGGCGTCGACGCCCGGCGCCAGGCTCGCGAACGAGCCGCCGATCACGCCACCGAGGCCTGCGAGGGCGGATCCGACGGCGAACGCGATCGCGAACGTGAGCTGGATGTTGATCCCGAGCGCCGAGACCATCGAGCGGTCGTCGACTCCGGCGCGGATCACCATCCCGGTCCGCGTCCGCTTGAGCCACAGCCAGAGCAGGACGCCGATCGCAATGGCGATGGCGAGAATCACGAGCCGCGTCTCCGTGTACTGGATGCCCTGGACGCGCACGTTGACAAAGGTGTCCCAGTTGCGCGGCCAGGCGATGTCCTCGGCGACGCCGCCGAAGTGCGCGAGCATCTGGTCGGCGAGGATGATCGAGATCGCAATCGTGATCAGCGCCTGGCGGAGGTCCTGCCCCTGGTTCCAGCGCAGGAAGACCTGCTGCATCACGAGCCCCATGCCCGCGACCACCAGCGTCCCGACGATCGCCGGAACGATCCAGTGGGTCAGGTTCACCTGCCCGCTCTGGAGCCCGAACGAGCCTCCCTCGCCGACCAAGTGACGCTGGAGCTTCAACGCGACATAGCCGCCGAAGAGGAAGAACGCGCCGTGCGCCATGTTGACGACGCGCATCAGGCCGAAGATGAGCGTGAAGCCGCTCGCGACCACGAAGTAGAGAGCGGCGGCGGTGACACCGTTCAGCACGGTGATCAGGAAGTCCTTCGGATCGTGCACGGCGGATCCGAACGCGGTCGCCCACTTGCCGGTCGTCGGGGCGAAGAAGAGCACCCAGAGCGCCGGCAGAACGATCACGAGCGCCAGCAACGTCAGGCCGAGCACCTTGAGGAGGCGGGTCTGCAGCGCGAGGTTACGGGCCCGCCGGCTGACCGCGCTGACTGTGGGGGCGGACGCGCTCAGACGAGGCTCCGGTCGAGATAGAGGACGGCGCGTTCTGACTCGGAGGTCTGTGGGATGTGCTCGGCAAGCACACGCAACTCGGGGTAGAGCGAACGGTCGAGGGTCGACGCGTCGGCCCAGTTGAGCTCGATCAGGTTCCCGGCGGGGTCACGGAAGTAGAGCTGAACCTGCCCGGACGGAAGCTCGACGAGCTGCGCCCCCCACTCGGCGTCGGTGCGGCTGCGAATCGCCTTGTACGCGGCCTCGAAGTCGTCGATCGTGATCCCAAGATGATGGCGGCTCGGCGCCTTGCCCTCCTCCTCGAGGAAGAGGTGCAGCTGCAGATCACCGACGCGCAGCCACTGCACCGGCGTGTCGAAGATCGGAGTCGCGATCCGCTCCAGTCCGAACAGCTCCTCGTAGAAGCGGGTGGACTCCTCGAGATTTCTTGCCGCGATGCTGACATGATTGATCCCGGTCGCACGCACGAGGCGAGTCTCGCCGTTGACCGGTCATAGGTCAAGCCCCGGTTTCGACAGTTGGTGCTATAGGTTTTGGCTATGAACTTTCGTCAGCTCGAGTGCTTCGTGGCAGTCGTCGACGAAGGGTCGTTCACCCGGGCGGCGCGACGGATCGGAATCACCCAGCCGTCTCTCTCCCAGCACATCCGGTCGCTCGAGCTCGAGCTCGACGGCGCCGTGCTCGACCGGCTGCCCCGCGGCGTCTCGTTGACGCCGGCCGGGAGAAGCCTCCTCCCCGAGGCACGCACGGCGGTGCGCGCGCTCGAGCGCGGCCGCCAGGGCGCCCGCTCGGCCCTCGCCCTCGAGCTGGGCGAGCTCGAGATCGCGACCGTGCTCTCGATGGCCGTCGGTGTCCTGCCGCGGCACATCGGCGTGTGGCATGAACGACATCCCAACGTCTCGATCCGACTACACGAGTTCCGCCACCGAGTCCTGCTCGAGGATGCCGTCGAGCAGGGCGTCGCCGACTTCGCCGTCGGGCCGCGGCCGGTCCGCGACTGGGACGGGCCGCTCGAGATCGTCGAATGGGAGGAGTTCGTCGTCGTCGTTGCGCGAACCGATCCGCTTGCCGATCGGCGAACCGTCGGGCTCGAAGAGCTGCGCGATCGCGAATGGGTGCTGTATCACCCGGACCACGGGCTCGCGGGCGTCGTCGAGGAGATCTGTCGGGGAGCCGGCTTCCGGCCGAGAGGCACCGTCCGGACGTCCCAGGCCGAGGGCGCGGTGCGCCTCGCGGCGGCCGGGCTGGGAATCGCTCTCGTGCCTGACAACATCGTCCTGCCGGCACTCGACTGCGGCGTCCTACGGCTCGCACCGCGGCTGATCCGAGACATCTCGGTCTACGCGAGGACGGAGTGGTCGTCCACTGCGGCCGCATTCGTCGATGTGCTGCGTGAGGATGCCCGGCCGCGGCCGCGAAACGCGCAGCCGATTCATCTCTAAGCTTCGAGCGTGCGCCTCGTCCCACTCGCGCTCGTGGCGCTCGTGCTCTCCGCCTGCGGCGGCTCCTCGTCTGCGACGTCGTCGACGCCTTCGACTACGACATCACCGACGACGCCAACTCCCTCTGCGCGGGCAACGCTGTCGGCCGCACGGGCGAAGACGACGGCGGCCGGCACCGTCCGGTTCACGCTGATCATCACCGCCGTCGTCGGCGGCTCGACGATCAACGCCGAGGAGAACGGCACCGCGTCGTTCACCCGTCGGCGCGCACACCTCTACAAGCAGATCCCCGGATCCCCGGTGCCGCAGGAGCTCGTGCTGATCGGGCCGTACACGTACACCAATGCGAACGTCCAGGCCGCGATCGCCGATCCCACGGTCAAGCCGTGGACGAAGCTCGACACCCGACGCCTCACGCCCGCGCAGACGCGGAAACAGCCCGACGAGCTGGCCCACGTCCTCGCGCCCGCGTACCTCGCGGACGGCGTGAAGGCGCCCACCCGCATCGGCCGGTCGCCCGACGGCACCACACGGTTCAATGGTCTCGTCGTCCCTGCGCGCCTCGCGGCCCGCGCCCCAGCCGCAATGGTGGCGGCGGTCCGAAACGACTACGAGACGAAACCGTTCCCAGCGAACTTCTGGCTCGACGGCCGCGGCCGTGTCCGCCGGGTGCTCGTCGCCTACACGACCGCGCAGGGCAGCAAGATCACCGTCGACACGACCTACTCGGAATTCGGCTCGCCGATCGACGTCACGCTCCCGGCCCCAGGCGACATCCTCGACATCAGCCCGAAGTAACCCGTCCCGGCGGCCCACGTGTGGAACGTTCGTCACACTTCGGTAACCCTGGTTTGGCGATGGGCCATGTCCTGTGGAACGTTCGTCACACTTCGGTAACCCTGGTTTGGCGAAGGGACGTGTCGCGTTGGGCTAGGTCCTGTTCGGCCCGACGCGCTGACCTCACCGAGCGGCGGCCTCCCAGGCGAGCGCCGCGGCGAGCACGACCTCGTCACGCGGCGCGATCAGCTGCAGGTCGCCGATCGCGATCGCGGCCCAGCCGAGCACGTTGAACGGCCTGAGGAATGCGGTTGCCGGGATCCGCACCTCGAGCTCGTCGCAGTCGACCGGCGGCACCTCGATGCCGAGCACGGGCGCAACGTAGAGATCCACCTCCGGCTCGTACGTCCGCCAGGCGCCGACGGCTCGACGGGCGCGCTCGACGTCGCGCGGGTCGACCTTCTGTGCGAGCTCGAGCTTCAGCCGCACGTTCTCGCCGTACTCGCCTGCCCTGGCCGGGAACGTCGCACGGTGCGCCTCGGCGGCCTCGTGGAAGAAAAGCGGCCAGGTGTCCTCGGGCGGCTCTGGGATCTCGGCGTCGACCACTCGCGCGCCGAGCTGCTCGAGCCGGCTCACGTACGACTCGGCCGCGCGATTCACGCTCGACGGCGGCCCGCCAACGGAGGGCGGGCGCGTGAGCAGGCCGACGGTCAGCCCGGCCAGCGACGGTGCTGGCACAGCGTCACCCGTCAGCGCCGACCACATGATGGCGACGTCGGCGACCGAGTTGGCCATCGGCCCGACGGTGTCGAAGCTCCGGCAGAGCGGGAAGATGCCGTCCGTCGGGATCCGCCCCCACGCCGGCTTCAGGCCGACGACCCCGCAGCACGACGCGGGCATCCGGATCGACCCCCCGGTGTCGGAACCGAGACCCAGCTCGCAGAGGCCAGCGGCGAGTGCGGCCGCGTTGCCTCCGGATGAGCCACCGGCCGTGCGCCCGGGCCGCCTCGGGTTCTGGACGGTCCCGTACCAGGGGTTCTGACTCGTGATTCCCCAGGCGAACTCGTGCAGGTTCGCCTTGCCGACGACGACAGCGCCGGCGGCGACGAGGCGAGCGACGGCGGTCGCGGTGGCGGTCGGCACGTTCGTCTCGTAGATCTTCGAGCCGTACGTCGTGCGGATGCCGGCCGTGTCGATCAGATCCTTGACGAGCAGGCGACGGCCGTGCAACGGACCGGGCCGTGCGGGCGCCGGCTCTACTTCCGTGACGATCGCGTTGTACGGGTCCCGGGTCATGTGCCCGCTCGGATCGCGCTCAAGGTGGTGCGCGGCGTGATCGCCTCCGGATCGATGCGAAGCGTGATCACGGCGGGAATGCCTGCCTCGAGAGCGCGTTCGAGCGCGGCGGGAAACTCCGCGGTCGCCTCGACCGTCTCGCCGTGCGCGCCGAACGCGCGCGCATACGCGGCGAAGTCCGGGTTGACGAGGTCGGTGCCGACGACGCGGCCCGGGAAGTGCCGCTCCTGGTGCATCCGGATCGTCCCGTACATCCCGTTGTCGACGATCAGGATCACGATCGGCAGCTCGTACTGCACCGCGGTGGCGAGCTCCTGACCCGCCATCAGGAAGTCGCCGTCGCCCGAGAAGCAGACGACGGTGCGATCGGGCCGCACGACCTTGGCTGCCACCGCAGCCGGGACGCCGTAGCCCATCGCGCCGCTCGTCGGCGCGAGCTGGCTCGGAAACTCGTGGAACCGCCAGAACCGATGCACCCACACCGTATGGTTGCCTGCGCCGTTGGTGACGATCGCATCCGGTACTCGTTCCCGCAAATGCGCGAGGCACACGGCGAGATCGACCGGGCCGGGCATCGAGCCCGGGCGCTGCCACGCCTCGTAGTCGGCGCGGGCATCGGCGCACCAGTCCGACCAACTCGCCGCGACGCGCAGGTCGCGAACCGCGGCGGCGAACTGCGCCATCCCGGAGAGGATCGGCAGGTCGGCCTGGTAGACGCGACCGAGCTCCTCGGCGCCGGGATGCACGTGCACGAGGGTCTGTTTCGGGTGCGGGACGTCCAAGAGCGTGTAGCCGGAGGTCGTCATCTCGCCCAGCCGCGGGCCGACGACGAGCAGCACGTCGGCTGCGCGAACGCGCGCGGCGAGTGCCGGGTTGATCCCGATGCCGACGTCACCGGCGTACGCGGGCGAGTCGTTGTCGAGGGCGTCCTGGCGGCGGAACGCCGCGCCGGTAGGCAGCGAGTTGCCCTCGACGAAGGCCTTGAGATCGACGGAGGCCCGGGCAGTCCAGCCTGCGCCGCCGACGATCGCGAGCGGCCGCTCGGCCGAGGCGAGCAGATCAGCGAGCGCGTCGACGTCCGCCGGCGCCGGGCTCGGCTGGACGACACGGAACGCGGGCGCGTCCTCGGCCTCGCTCGAGGCGCTCGAGCATGTCCTCGGGCAGCGCGAGCACGACCGGCCCGGGCCGCCCCGCGCACGCGGTCGTATACGCACGGGCCAGGAACTCGGGGATCCGGTCGACCCTGTCGATCTGGGCGACCCACTTGCTCAAGGGGCCGAACATGCGCCGGTAGTCGATCTCCTGGAACGCCTCGCGCTCTGCCTGGGTCGAGGCGACCTGCCCGACCAGCAGGAGTAGCGGCGTCGAGTCCTGGAACGCGGTGTGCACGCCGACCGCCGCCTGGGTCGCCCCCGGGCCGCGCGTGACGAGGCACACGCCGGGCCGTCCGGTGAGCTTCCCGTACGCCTCCGCCATGTTCGCGGCGCTCGACTCGTGCCGGCACGTGATGAGGCGGATCGGTGACTCGTAGAGGCCGTCCAGCAGCTCGAGGTAGCTCTCTCCCGGCACGCAGAACACCGCCTCGGTGCCGTGCACCACGAGCTGGTCGGCGAGCAGCTTCCCGCCCCTCCGCAGTTGCTCATGAGCGTGTGCTCACAGGCGTTGCTCGAAGTAGACACGGGCGCGCTGCAGCTTTGGCTTCTCCTCGTCGGCGGGGTCGACGTAACGGATCGTCCGCTTCCCCTCCCACACGCCCGGCAGCACCATGACGCGGACGAACGCGGTGTCCTCGACCTGCGATGCGGCTGCGTACACCGGATCCGGCCCGGTCTCGTACCACCAGTCGAACGGCCCGTACTCGTGGGACGCGCCTTCGGTCTCGATCCGGATGCTGCCGGACAGCAAGACGCGCAGGCCCGGGCCGGGATGCGTGTGCCGGTATGCGACCCCACCGGGCGGGAAGTCGACCCGGTCGGCGCGCACGAGCCAGTCGCCGGCCGGCCGCTCCGTCAGTTCCCAGACCAGCGCGCGTCCGCTGATGCGGGCGGCGCCGAAGCTCGCGAGGTCGCGGTCGACGTCGTACACGACCAGGTCTCCGGGGCCGGTCTCGACGCCGTCCGGGTGATCCGTGAGCCGCAGGATCAATGGAAGGTCTGGCCGCCGTCGATCACGATCGACTGGCCGGTGATGAAGTCCGAGCCCGAGCCGCAGAGGAAGACGACCGCGCCGACGACGTCGTCCGGCACCTGGTCACGCTGGATCGTGCGCGCCGCGACCGAGACGTCACGCAGCTTCTCGACCACTTCGGGATGCGCCGCAACGCCGGCCGACATCGTGAACCCGGGCGCGACGCAGTTGACCAGCACGTTGTCCTTGCCGAGCTCCTTGGCCAGCGCACGGGTGAGCGCGACGATCGCGCCTTTCGACGTGACGTAGTGGAGCAGGAAGGGCACGCCGCGAAACGGGGTGCCCGACGAGATGTTGACGATCTTGCCGCCGCCGTGCTCTCTCATCACCGGGACGACCGCCTTGCAGGTGAGGAACATCGAGGCGACGTTGACGTCCATCACCTTGCGCCATTCGTCGAGCGGAATCTGCTCGAAGGGCCGCATCTCGAGGGACGCGTAGAGGCCGGCGTTGTTGACGAGGATGTCGACCGTCCCGCAGCGCTCGACAGTCTCGTCGACGAGTCGCTGCACATCCGACTCGTCGGAGACATCCGCGGTAATCCCGACTCCGCCCGGGAACGCAGCTGCCGCGTCCTCGGCTCCGTGGAGGTCGGCAATCACGATGCGCGCGCCCGCAGCCGAGAGGCCCTCGGCGATCGCGCGGCCGATCCCCTGCGCCGCTCCGGTCACGATCGCGACCTTGCCCTCCATCAGCGGATCGGCGAGAACGCGGTCGGGATCAGGATGCGGTTTTGCTGCGTGTGCAGGAGCGGCTGCAGCCGTGTCAGGAAGTCGCGCCACCGCTCGTCGGCCTGGAGCTTCGCCCGGCGCTCTGCTCGCTCGGCGTAGCTCGTGTAGCCCCACAGGTGCGAGTACGTCGCGAGCCCGCCGACGTCGACCGTGAACGCCCCCAGCAGCGTGCCGAGGTACTGCAGCTGCAACTCGATCCCCTCGGTCTCGTACAGGCGGACGACCTCGTTCAGCTTGCCGGGGTGAACCTGGTAGTCGCGCTGCTCGACGATCACGAGTCGACGCCGCCGATGCACAGGTACTTGATCTCGAGCCACTCGTCGATGCCGTACTTCGAGCCTTCGCGTCCGATGCCAGATTCCTTGACGCCGCCGAACGGCGCGACCTCGGTCGAGATGACGCCGGTGTTGATGCCGAGGATCCCGTACTCGAGGGCCTCGGCGACGCGCCAGATGCGCCCGACGTCGCGGCTGTAGAAGTACCCGGCGAGCCCATACGGCGTGTCGTTCGCGAGTGCCACAGCCTCGGCTTCGGTCGTGAACCGGGCGATTCCGGCCACCGGGCCGAACGTCTCTTCGCACGCCATCGCCGCGGCCGCCGTCACGCCGGTGATCACCGTCGGCGCGTAGAACAGCCCACCCAGGTTCTCGCCGCCGGTCAGCAGCTCGCCACCTCGGGCCAGCGCGTCGGCGACGTGACGCTCGACCTTGTCGATCGCCTGCTGCTCGATCAGCGGGCCGACGCGCGTGCCCGGCTCGAGCCCCGAACCCACTTTGAGTCCCGATGCGGCGGCGGTCAGACGCGTGACGAACTCGTCGTAGACCGGCGCCTGCACGTAGGATGCGGTTCGCGGAGATGCAGGTCTGGCCGGAGTTCCGGAACTTGCACGTGAGCGCGCCCTCGACCGCGGCGTCGAGATCCGCGTCGTCGAAGACGATGAACGGGGCGTTGCCGCCGAGTTCGAGCGAGACCTTCTTCACGCTCGAGGCGCACTGCGCCATCAGCAACTTCCCCACCTCCGTCGAGCCCGTGAAGCCGAGCTTGCGGACGATCGGCGCCGACGTGAGCACACGCCCGATCTCCGGTGCGTCCTCGGCGTTGCCGGTGACGATCCCGAGCACGCCCGGCGGCAGCCCCGCTTCCTCGGCCGAGCCGGGCGACAGCAAGCGCGGTCAGCGGTGTCTGCTCGGCCGGCTTCAAGACCATCGTGCAGCCGGCCGCCAGCGCGGGCGCAGCCTTTCGCGTCACCATCGCAGCCGGGAAGTTCCACGGCGTGATCCCGGCGGTGACGCCGATCGGCTCCTTCGCGACGACGATCCGGCGATCGGGCATGTAGGTCGGGATCGTGTCGCCGTAGACGCGCTTCGCCTCCTCGCCGAACCACTCCAGGAACGACGCCGCATACTCGATCTCGACCCGCGACTCGGCGATCGGCTTTCCCTGCTCGGTCGTCAACAGGCTGGCGAGCGCCTCGGTGTTCTCGAGCATCAGATCCGACCAGCGGCGCAAGACGCGCGCCCGCTCCTTCGCCAACAGGCCACGCCACGCCGGCAGTGCCGTCCTCGGCGGCCTGAAGCGCGCGCTCCGTCTCGGCCGCGCCCATCCGCGGGACTTCGCGGATCGTCGCCCCGGTCGCAGGGTCGTCGACCGGGAAGGTCGCGCCGGAGTCGCCGTGGACAGCTCGAGCAGGGGCAGCTCGGCGATGGACGTCACCGCCAGATCATAGGCAGCTTCAGTCCCGCGTAGGCGCCGGCGATCTCGGCACAGGTCGCGACGGTCGCGACGTTCTGCATTGCGTAGCTGAGCGCAGCCTTCTGCCACTCGTCGTCGACCGTCGAGGTGCCGTCGGACGGCGACGACCGCGCGGTAACCGGCATCGGCCGCGTGCCGGGCGGTGTGCTCGATCGACATGTTCGTCCAGGCGCCGCAGATCACGAGCGTTCTCGACGCCGAGCCCGCGGAGCAAGATGTCGAGGCGGGTCTCGTAGAACCCGTTCATCCGCATCTTCTCGACGACGTGATCGCCCGGCTGCGGCTCGAGCCCGTCGGCCGGTGCCGCCCCCCAGGTGCCCCGCACGAGCGCGTTCGCATCGCTTGCACCCCTTGGAAAAGCGGAGCGTTCAGCCGCAGACCCGACGCGCCCGCTCGACGATGTACCAGACGTGGATCACGGGCACCCCGGCCGCGCGGCAGGCAGCGGCAAGCCCCTTCACGTTCTCGACCACGTTCTGGCTGGTCGCGTGCGCCGGCGCACCCGAGTCGGCGAAGGCGCCGCCCTCGATGATCACGTCGTTCTGCAGATCCTGGATCACCAGGGCCGCGGCCTTAGGGTCGATGCTGTCCATGGTGACCTCCTAGGTCATGTAGGCGAGCTTGTTGCCGCCGACCTTCATCTGCACGCGGTAGACGGAGGTCGAGGCCGGGATGTAGAGCGTCTGCCAGTCGTCGCCGCCCCAGTTGACGTTGCCGACGTTCTCCGGCACCTCGATCACGCCGAGGTGCTCGCCGCCGGGGTCGAAGACCCAGACGCCCTTCGGGCCCGTCACGTAGACGTTGCCGCGCTCGTCGAGCTTCATGCCGTCGACGAGCTCCCCGCGACGCGAGGTCGCCGGTACCGATCCCTTCCGCGAAGACGCGGCCGTTCGACAGGCTGTGCCCAGGCCCGACGTCGAAGACGCGGATGTGGGCGTGAACGGTGTCGTTGATGTACAGGAGCGACTCGTCGGGGGAGAAGCAGAGACCGTTCGGCTGCGCGAAGTCGTCGATCAGCAGCTCGCAGAGCACCGCCGCCCGCGGGCAGGCGATAGACGCCCTGGAAGTCGAGCTCCTGCTCGCGCTCGATGCCGAAGCCGGGCATGCGCCCGTACGTCGGGTCGGTGAAGAGGATCGAGCCGTCGGAGGCGACGATCACGTCGTTCGGGCTGTTCAGCTCGAGCTCGCCCCAGTGCGACGCGAGCGTCTCGCGGCTTCCGTCAGGAGATTCGCGCACCAGCGAGCTCGTGACGTGCTCGCAGACGAGCAGGTTGCCGTTCGCGTCCCTCGTCATGCCGTTGCACTTGTTGCTCGGGTCGCGCAGGATCCCGCACGCCTTCGTCGGGATGCCACCGGCGGCGCTTGTCACCCGGCATGTCGCTGAAATGCAGCGAACCGTCAGCCATCCAGATCGGCCCCTCGGTGAACATGAATCCCGTGGCGACCTGCTCCACCTCGGCACTCTCGTCGATCAACGCGCGAATCTTCTCGGACTTCACCGCGACCGGCACCATCGCTCCTTTACTCGTCGTGACCCTGACCCGGCGACGAACGTAACAGCCGCCGCGCCTCAGCGCTCGACGTGGATGCTCGTCGTCGACTCGCGGAGCGGCCCGCCGAGCCGCCCGGCCCGCAATGCGAGCACCTCGGCGAGAATCGAGACCGCCGTCTCGGCCGGGCTCTCGGCGCCGATGTCGAGGCCGGCCGGGCCGCGCAGGCGCGTGAGCTGCTCCTCGCTGACGCCGATCTCGAGCAGCCGCTCCCGTCGTTTCGCCTGCGCCCGTCGGCTCCCGAGCGCCCCGACGTAGAACGCCTCCGTACGGAGCGCCGTCGCGAGCGCCGGGATGTCGAACTTGTCGTCGTGCGTCAGCACCACCACCGCGGTGTCGTGGTCGAGCCCGATCTGCGCGAACGCGGGCTCGGGCCAGTCGACGACGATCTCGTCAGCGCTCGGCATCCTGGACGGGATCGCGTACAGGAGCCGCGCATCGACGCAGATCGTGTGCCAGCCCACCGCCTTCGCCGCCGCACAGAGCGCCTCGGCGGTGTCGACCGCGCCGACGACGACGAGCCGCGGCGGCGGGCCGAACACCTCGGCGAACACCTTCAGGCCGTCGTGCTCGAGCAGCGTGTTGCGCCGAAGGCCGGGCGCGAACGCCGCGAGCCCGAGCGTGTCGTCGCCGACCAGCTCGCCGCGGTCGCTCAGAACCAGGAGCTTCCGACCGACTTCGCGATCGCCTTCGACGACCGTGAAGAGCACCGCCCGCTCGTCGCTGCGGGCGAGTGCGAGCAGCGTCTCGATCAGGTTGGTTTTCAATCCAGGCGCTCGAGAAAGACGTCGATCTCGCCGCCGCAGGGAAGGCCGACGCCAAGAGCCTGATCGTCGCTGATCCCGTAGCTCAAGAGCCTCGGCTCGCCCGTCTCGATCACCTCACGCGCCTGCACGGCGACGTCGTTCTCGACACAGCCGCCCGACACGGAGCCGCACATCTCGCCTAGCTCGGAGACCGCGAACTTCGCGCCGATCGGACGGGGCGCCGAGCGCCGAGTCGCGACCACGGTCGCGAGAGCGACCTTGTCGCCCCGGCTGCGCCAGCGCTCGAGCTCCTCGACGATCTCCTTCACGCTGCATGCCTCCGTTCGATGCCGCCGAGGACTGTACCGAGCGCCTCGAGGCTCGCAAGATCGTGCCCGGAGACGAACCGGTCGACGTAGTCGTAGGCCGCCCGCATGCCGCCGGCCAGCGGCTCGTAGTCCGGGTGGCCCTTCAGCGGGTTGACCCAGACGACCGCAAACGCCTGACGAGAGAGCCGCGCCATCTCCGAGGCGACGAGGTCGGGGCTTCCCGCGCTCGCAGCCGTCGGAAAGGATCACGACGACAGCGCCTCGCGTCAGCGCCCGGCGGCCCCACTCGTCGTTGTAGTGCTTGAGCGATTCGCCGATCCGTGTGCCGCCCGACCAGTCGACCACCCGTTTCGCGGCTGCCGCGAGCGCCGTCTCGGGATCGCGGCTTCCGAGCTCGGGCGTGATCCGAGAAAGGCGCGTGCCGAACGCAAAGGTCTCGACGCCGCGTCCCGAGCCGCGAGCGGCGTGCAGGTAGAGAAGGAGCGCTCGGGAGTACGCCTCCATCGAGCCGGAGATGTCCAGGAGCAGCACCAGCTTGCGCGGCGCCTGCGACCGGCTCCGATAGGCGCGCCGGACCGGGTCGCCGCCCGTCGCGAGCGACGCACGCACGAGCGCGCGGACGTCGAGCGTCTGCCCCCGGCGGTCGGGCCGAAGTCGATGCGTGCGGCGCCGCGGCCGACCGACGGCGATCTGCCTGATCAGGACGCGAGCACGGGCGAACTCCTCTTAGGTCATAGCGGCGAAGTCCCGCGTGCGCAGGAGCTCGTCGGAGCTCCAGGCTCCGACCTCGAGCTCGCCGCCGTCGAGCTCCGGCCCAAGACCCGGCGCGCCGCCTTTCCGGCGCTGGCCCGGCCGACGAGGCTCCGCCTCTCTGGCCGTTCGCCGGTTCCGCCATTCGCAGGAACCACGCGTTGAACGCACGGTCGAACGCCGGAAGCTCCTCGCGGCGCGAGACAAGCGACTGGCGGAGCGTCCAGTAGACGTCCTCCTGCCGTCCGAGGTCGACCGCGTCGAGTCCCGCGCAGCGCGTCGGTGATGCGCCTCGGACCCACTTCGAGCCCGCCCTCGCGAGCACCCGGCCGAAGACGACGACGTGACGGACGACCGCGTGTCGGAGCCGCTCAGTCACGGACGCTCGCGACGAGGTTGGCCAAAGCCTCGTCGCGGATCGAGAGGAGGTCCTCGTGGTACTTGAGCAGCGAGCCGAGCGTCGCCTGCACGTTCTCGACGTCCAGCTCCTGCTGGCCGAGCGCCGTCAGTGCCTGCACCCAGTCGATCGTCTCGGCGAAGCCCGGAGGCTTCTGCAGATCGAGCGAACGAAGCTCTGCCGCAAAACGCGCCGCTTCCTGCGCGAGGCGATCCGCGACACCGGGGACGCGCAGCTCGACGATGCTGATCTCGCGCTCGACCGTCGGATGGTCGATCCAGTGGTACAGGCACCGTCGCTTGAGCGCATCGTGCAGCTCGCGCGTGCGGTTCGACGTCAGGATCACGTACGGGCGGCAGCGCGCCGTGATCGTTCCGAGCTCGGGGACGGTCACCTGGAAATCGGAGAGCACCTCGAGCAGGAATGCCTCGAATTCCTCGTCGGCACGATCGATCTCGTCGATCAGCAGGAGCACCCGTTGCTCGGACTCGATTGCCTCGAGCACCGGCCGCCGGATCAGGAACTCGCGCCCGAAGAGCTCTGCCTCGTCGACCGTGCCGGCCTGCGCCGCCCTGATGTGGAGCAGCTGCCGCGCGTAGTTCCACTCGTAGACAGCGTGTGAGATGTCGAGGCCCTCGTAGCACTGCAGGCGGATCAACGGCGCACCGAGCGCCCGCGCCACGGCCTTCGCAGCCTCGGTCTTGCCAACCCCGGCTTCGCCCTCGAGTAGCAGCGGCTTCTCGAGCGTGAGCGACAGGTAGAGCGCAGTCGCAAGCCCTCGATCGGCGAGGTACGACGCTCCCGTGAGTGCCGACTCGAGCTCGTCGATCGACGCGAACGACATTCGCCGCCAGAGTAGATGAACGTGCGACCAGCACTTTCTCGCGCGCAGCTTCGGACTCCGCTTAGAATCGGAACATGACCGCCGACGTGCTCTTCCCGACATCCGCCGACGAGGCGGTTTCCCTGTACGGCGACGGCACGGACATCACCGTGTTCGCCGGCGGGACGATCCTGCTTCCCGAGATCGCCATGCCGGCAGGGTGAAGCCCGAACGTGCACTGATGCTCCATCGATCCGGCCTCGACGCACTACGCGTCGACGACGACCGCGTCATGATCGGCGCCATGGTCTCGATCGCCGCCCTGGCTCGACGCCCGGACCGAGTGCTCGCAAAGGTCGCTCACCACGTCGCGGACGGCGAGGTGCGCCGTAGCGCCACGGTCGGAGGCAACATCGCCGCCCCGGCCGCGAGCGACGCGCAGCGCGGAGACCTCGGCGCGCCGCTGATCGCGCTCGGCGCAGTCGTACGCTCGACGGGCGCCGGCGGCGAACGGACGGAGCCGATCGAGGAGTTCCTCGCCGGCGACCGTGCCGGCCGCCTGGTGCTCGACGTGGCGTATGACCGCTTCGACCGGCGCTCCGGTTCGAGCGCGCTCCGGCGCCGCCACGCGCACTCCTATTCGATTGCGAGCGTCGTCGCCTGTTCGCGTGCGGACGGCAGCGAGCTCCGGATCGGCTATCGGCGGCGTCGGCCCGACAGCCGTCCGCTGCCGCAGCGTGGAAGTAAGCCGCGACCCGGCGGACGTCCTCGCCGACATCGAGCCTGTCGACGACGCCGTCGCCTCCGCTGCCTACCGTCGCGCCGTCCTGCCGAAGCTCATCGGTGAAGCCCTCGACCAACTGGAGCCCGCATGAAGTTGATCGTCAACGGCCTCGAGCAGGAGATCGTGAGCCCGCCGCTCACGCCGCTCCTCCACGTCCTGCGCGACGAGCTCGACATCACGAGCCCCAAGGCAGGTTGTCAGCAGGGCGGCTGCGGCACCTGCACCGTCCTCGTCGACGGCGAGCCGAGGCGCTCGTGCCTGACGGCCGTCGCCGCGGTCGACGGTGCGTCGATCACCACGGTCGAGGGCCTCGGTGACGCCGGATCGCTCTCCGCGGTGCAGGCGGCCTTCTACCAGCATTACGCAGCTCAATGCGGCTTTTGCACACCGGGCATGGTCGTCGCGGCAACAGCGCTGATCGAGCGCAAGGGCGGTGAGGTCGATCGCGAAGACGTCCTCGAGGCGCTCGGCGGCCACTACTGCCGCTGCACCGGCTACGTCAAGATCGTCGCCGCTGTCGTCGCGGCCGCGCGCGGCGAAGTCGACGATGTCGACGATCTGCCCGCGCCTGTCTCGGGCGAGCCCGAGATCGTTCCGAAAGGAAGCCCCGCGTGAAGGCCGTCGGCGCTCGGCTCCCGCGCTACGACGGCGTCGGTCACGTCACCGGTCGCACGCAGTTCGTCGACGACGTGAGAGTCGGGAAGACCCTGTGGGTGAAAGCACTTCGCTCGCCGCACCACCACGCCGCGATCACGTCCCTCGACACGTCGAAGGCAGAGCAGCTGAAGGGCGTGCACGCGATCGTGACGCACCGCGATGTGCCGAAGAACGTCTACGGGCACCTCGAGGGCTTGGGCGTCCCCGCCGACGAGCCGCTGCTCGCCGAGGGCGACGTCCGCTACCTCGGCCAACCGATCGCCGCCGTCGCCGCGGACTCCGAGGCTGCTGCGCTGGCGGCGGTCGAGGCGATCGAGGTCTCGGTTCGAGGAGCGCCCCGCGCTCTACGACATCCGGCAGGCGCTCGACCCCGATGCCCCGCAGATCCACCAGTGGGGGAACGTGTATCCCCACTACGGCCCGTTCAACCACCGGCGGGTGCGCAAGGGGAACATCGACCGTGCGTTCGACGAGGCCGACGTGATCGTCGAGGGCGTCTACCGCCCGCAGGCGATCGAGCAGATGCCGATGGAGACGCAGGTCGCGCTCGCCGTTCCCGAGGCGAGCGGCCGGCTCACGATCTACTCGTGCACGCAGGCGATGTACTTCTCGATGGGCGTCGTCGCCGCGCATCTCCAGGTTCCGCTGAACAAGCTGAAGTTCGTCGGCGGCACCGTCGGCGGCGGCTTCGGCGGCAAGGTCGACACCGCCGCCGAGACGATCTGCGCGCTGCTCGCGCTCAAGTCGCGCCGGCCGGTCAAGTGGCGCTGGACGCGCGAGGAGGAGTTTCTCGCGTCCTCGACGCGCGCGCCGTGGCATATCGAGCTGGCCGACGCGGTGACGAAGGACGGCTGGATCCTCGGCCGCCGGACGCTGACGCTGCACGATTCCGGCGCCTACGCCCGTTTCTCGCCCTACGGGCTGACGAAGCATGCGTTCCACCACTCGGGGGCGTACACGATCCCGAACCTGCGGTTCGACGGATTCGTCGTCTTCACCAACCGCGTGCCCACCACCGCGATGCGCGGTTTCGGTGTCACCTCGGTGTCGTTCGCGGTCGAGACGCACATGAACCGGATCGCGGACGTGCTCGGGCTCGATCCGTGGGAGCTGCGCCTGAAGAACGCAAACCGGATCGGCGACACGAGCGGCAACGGCGTTGCGCTCAAGGACCCCTCGACGGTGCCGGTCACGCTCGCCGCAGCAGAGCGAGTGGGAATCGAGCTGCCGGCGGACTACCGGGCGATGACCCCGGAGCCGCGGGCCGGCGCGCTGCTGCCCGAGCACCTTGTCGCCCAACAGAACCTCAACGGGGAGAACGCCTGATGGCGAAACATCGCGGTCGCGGATTCGCGACGATCGAGTACCCGACGGGCATGAACCAGAACGGCGATCCGAGCCAGGCGTGGATCAAGCTGAAGCCGGACGGCCGCGTCGATGTGTTCTCGGGCACGGTCGACATCGGTCAGGGCTCGAAGACGGTGCACACCCAGATCGTCGCCGACGCTCTCGGCGTGCCCTACGACTGGGTGACGATGGACAACACGAACACCGACTCCTCGGCCGTCTGCACGGGCACGTTCGCGTCACGCGGCACGTTCATCGGCGGCAATGCCGTGCGGATGGCGGCCGAGCGGGTGAGGGAGCGGATTCTCGCGATCGCATCGAAGGAGCTCGAGATCGATCCTGCCGACCTGGAGATCGAGGACGGCGAGGTGATCGCCCGAGGTGCTCCGCAGAAGCGGATCAACGTGGCGGACGTCGCGGGTGCGGCGACCTACAACTACGGCGAGTTGATCAGCGGCTCGTCGACGGCGCTCAAGCCGTTCGCCGACGTCGACGATGCGACCGGGCAGGTCGAGATCGAGCCGCACTCGGCGATCTCGTACGCGGCGTGTGTGGCGGACGTCGAGGTCGACGACGAGACGGGCGAGGTCGTGGTCGAGCGGATGGTTCAGGTCTACGACGTCGGACGCGCGATCAACCCGACGCTGGTCGAGGGCCAGATCGAGGGCGGGGCGATCATGGGGCTCGGGCTCGCTCTGCTCGAGAACAGCTACCCGTTCTATCCGTCGGTCGAGCACCGCGGCGGCCAGTTCGGCGCCTATCTCGGGCCGGCGCTACAGGATCTCCCTGAGCTCGACAACGTGATCATCGAGAACCCGTCGGTTGATGGCCCGTTCGGCGCCAAGGCGATCGGCGAGATGGCCAACAACGCGCAGCCGCCGGCGATCACGAATGCGATCCACGACGCGATCGGCGTCTGGATCACGGAGATGCCGGCGACGCCCGACCGGGTGCTCGCAGCGCTCGCCGACAAGCGTGAGGCCCGCCGCGACGGCAAGCGCGTCGTCTTCGACGAGCATCTCTCGGTGCGGACGGTCTCATCCGACGGCGGCGCGGCTTACTTCGGTGTCGACGCCTGATCAGCGCTCCGAGGCTCGGCCGTTTCGCACGTGGAACGGCCGCGACTCGTGGGAGTTCGTCGATGGTGTGCGCCTGCATGCGATCGGCGGCGAACAGGTGCTCATGTGCCGCGTGCAGTACGCGCCCGGCAAGCAGGTTCCGTGGCACAAGCACGACGACACCGAACAGGTGATGTTCATCCTGGAAGGCGGCGTCGAGATGACGATCGAGGACGACACGACGACTCTCGTCTCGGGCGATGTGGTGGTGGTCAACCGCGGGCTTCACCACAAGCTCTACTCGGAGCACGGCGTCACGTTCATGGAGGCGCTCTCCCCCGTCCCGCTCGATCACGTACCGGACCGTGACCTCGACCTCGTGCTCGGCCCCGACGGCGGCTCGCAGCACGTCGAGCAGTAGTGCCGCTCGTCCGGGTCGAGCTGTTCGAGCGCCGCCTGACCCCGGAGCTCGAGTCGCAGCTGATCGCACGTCTGACGGACGCCCTGCTGGAGACCCTCGAAGCGCCCGAGCTGCGCGAGCACACCTGGGTGATCGTCGAAGGCCATGACGCGCATCGCTGGGGCCGAGACGGCAAGCCCTGGGACGAAGCCGGCAACCCCTGATTTCGGTAGCCCTCAGACAGAGGCGAGCTCGGCCGCCGGCACGAGCTCGACCGGGCCGGCGCCGCGCACCACCTCGGCGGCCTCGCGCGCATGCAGCAGTGTCGTCCGCACGATCAGCTTCGCGCGCGCGTAGTTGTCGAGCACGGTCGGCACCGGTGCCACCGGCCGGCCGAGCGCATAGCCGGCCGCGTTGCGGCCGATCTGGCGGTATGAGTCGAGCGTCAGCGACGGCGCCATCCCGAAGAGCTCGAGATTGTCGAGCGGCTGCAGGTCTGCGCGGTGGATCAGCGTCGTGCCCTTCGACTGGATCCCGATCGCGATTCCCGAGCCCGACAGGGACGCGCCGTCGTGGCCGATGAACGCGACGTCGGCGCTCCGCCGGACGCGCACGATCCTCGGCGAGCCGCCTGCTCCACGGACTCCTTCGAGCAGCGCCGCAAGCACCCGGGCGTGCGAGCAGGCCGCTGATCGTCTCTCCGAGCGCCGCGCCGAACGCCGGCCCCACTGCGATCACGACCTCGTCTGCGCCGCCGCCGCGAACCGCCGGCCCAACCTCCTCGACCGCGGGGCGACCCGGGGCCGGCGCGCCGAGGAGCCGTGCGTCGATCGCGTACGGCAGCTGCTGGAGCCGTTCCCACCGCTCGCCCGAGAGGCGATAGCCGGTGCCCGGCCCGGCGTAGTGGTTGCCGTCGTTGACCGCCGAGCTGACGACACCGTCCGCGTCGATGATCGCCGCGGTCTGCAGGTAGTCGGCGGCAACGCGCTGCCGCTGCATCCCGAAGACGCCGGCCGCTGCGTCGGCGAAGCCGCGCTTCTCGAGGGCGCGGGCGACGTCGAGCCCGCTGATCCCCTCGGTCAGCACACGGTCGCCCGCGAGGACGTCGGCGGAGCGATCGCGGTCAGGGAGGTCGCGCGAATCGAGGCACGTGGCCGCGAGCCGTACCTCCTCGTCGCTGATCGGCGGGAAACCCAGCTCGTCGAAGACCGCCTGCACCGCCCGCGCCGCGCGCTCCCGAACGGCGATCGCCGCCTCCTCGCCGAGCGGCTCGATCCCGGCGTCGACCTGCCAGTCGCGCTGCATCGTCAGCCACTCGTCGTAGTCGTGCGAGTCGTAGTTGCCGCCGCCGAACATGTTGTCGTAGCGCGGCATCGACGAGTAGCCCGAGGTGACGAAGTCGGTTCCCGGCAAGAACTGCCCCATCAGCTTGGCCGTCTTGCGAATCTCGGAGTGGCTCGCGATCGCGTCGTTGCCGGATGCAACCTCGAGATCGAGCCACGCGGCGAGCACGTTCTCGGCCAGCACCTCACGGGTGCCGCCGGGCACCGAGAGGGCGAGCGCGATACACGAGATCGACCCGTTCTGGACGCCCTGAGATCCCGCCGCACGAACCAGCGAAAGGCAGCGCGCCTCGAGGTAGAACATCGACTTCCCCTCCGACTCGCCCATCAACGCCTCGGAGCCGCCGCCCGACGTGAACCGCACCTTGATGCCGCGCGACGCGTACGCCGAGGCGAGGAACGCCTTCGACCACGGGGTGTCGTCGCCGTCGACGAACACCGCCTCGGTGCCGTAGACCGACAGCGTCTCGGCGTAGGTGACGAGCCCGAGGATCGCCAGCCGCAGGTTGAGCCGCTCTTCGACGGCACACTGCGTGAGGATCCCGGAGCGGCCCGTCTGGCCTCCGATCAGGATCGCCATCGCGTTCAGCGGCGCGTAGCGCGAGACGCCCACGGTCGTCTCGAGCTCGGCGAAGCCGCGGGCAGCAGCCTCGCCTGCGTCGGCAGCGAGTAGCGCCGGGTTCTCCTTCAGGTTCGTCACGTGAGCCTGGTTCGCCGGCGCCCGTCGCGCGCGCAGCTTCTTCATCGCGAACATCAGCTCGACCGGGTCGAGCATCGTGATCACCCGTGCCAGCCGGGCCGGGGTCAGGCCGCGCGAGAGGCGAACCAACTCGGAGCGCGGGACGTCGACGTCGACGAGTCGCCGTGCGATCTCCGCATCGTCGAGTGCTGCCGCCTCGGCTGCCACTTCGAGATCGATCCCAGAGCGGGCGATGAAGTGATCGAGAGCATCCCAGTCCTCGCGCGAACGTCCGTCGAGCTCGACGACGACGCCGCCCTCGATCCGCAATGACGGCACGGGGTCGTTCGGTCCGTCGAACGCCACCAGCCCGAGCTCGGCGAGCGGCTCGATCAACACCTCGCGGCGAAGCTCGCGCTCGGCGCGGGCGGCGAACCGTGCCGATGAGGGATCAGGCGGCAAGCAGACCTCGCAGCGAGTAGACCTCGAGCGCCTCACGCACGAACGCCGCGGTGAGCGGCGCCTGCCACTCGTCGAGCCTGCGAGCCCAATCCTCCAGCTCGGCCGCGGTCGAGCGCGCAGGGCGGAGTGCTGTGTAGACGGCGAGGATCGTCTCGTCGGGAAGCTGCGCCAGCTCTGCCGCGCGCTGGAAGTTCGCGGCCAGCTCGGCCCGTCCCGTTGCCTGCGCGACCTCCGCCTGGAGCCGGAGCGTCTCAGGCGTCGCCCGCAGCTCGGCCGATTCGACGCCCGGCCCATGCAGCGTCAGCTCGTCGAGCGTCAGCCCGCCGGGAGTCCTGACTCGATCCGGTCGCTTCGTGCCGAGCGGGTAGTCGCGCACCGGGTCGAAGGCCACGGTCCAGACCGTATAGAAATGCAGGATGACCAACCACTACGGATTCGAGGGACGCACGGCGCTCGTCACCGGGGGCGCGAGCGGGATCGGAGCGGCGACGGCGGAGCGTCTGCGCACCGGCGGGGCCGAGGTTCACATTTTCGACATGGCGAACGGCGACGACGTCCGCGATTCGCGCCAGCTCGAAGCCGCGGTCGCACGTCTGCCGAGGCTCGATGTGCTCGTGTGCGCTGCCGGAGTCGGAGGCGACTCGCTGCACACGGTCGACGTCTCCGACGAGGAGTGGGAACGCGTCCACGCGATCAACCTGAACGGGGTTTTCTACGCAAACCGGGCGGCGATCCCGAAGATGAAGGAGAACGGCTACGGCCGGATCGTCAACATCGCCTCGATCGCAGGCAAGGAGGGAAACCCGATGGCCGGCGCCTACTCGTCCTCGAAGGGCGCGGTGATCGCGTTGACGAAGGCGATCGGCAAGGACGTCGCTGACACCGGCATCCTCGTCAACTGCATCGCCCCGGCGGTGATCAACACGCCGATCCTGGCCCAGATCTCCGAGGAGCACATCGGCTACATGACCGCGCGGATCCCGCTTGCGCGAGTCGGCGAGCCGAATGAGGTCGCGTCGCTGATCTGCTGGCTCGCGAGCGAGGAGATGTCGTTCTCGACGGCCGCGTGCTTCGACATCTCGGGCGGCCGGGCGACGTATTGAGCAACCTGGTCAGGGCCATGACGTCCGGCGGTTCGCGAGTCGGACTGCTCGACGGCGAGACCGTCGGGCTGCTCGACCACGACGATCCGCTCGCGGCCTTGCGCGGTGAGGGCCGGGTCGAATCGACCGTGGCGCTCGCTTCGCTGCAGCTCCTCGCGCCGATCGAGGCGCCCGAGATCTGGTGCGCCGGCGTGACGTACGAGCGGAGCCGGGATGCGCGCCTCGAAGAGGCCGAGACGGAGGCGCGCGACGTCTACGCGCTGGTCTACGAGGCAGACCGTCCGGAACTCTTCCTGAAGGACGCCGGCATGCGCCGCACGGTCGGCCCGGGCGGCGCGATCAAGGTCCGGAGCGACTCGCGCTGGACGGTGCCCGAGCCGGAGCTCGGGGTCGTGATCGGCGAGGACGGCTCGCCAGTCGCGGTGACGATCGGCAACGACGTCTCGAGCCGCGACATCGAGGGAGCCAATCCGCTCTACATCCCGCAGGCGAAGATCTTCGCCGGTGCGTGCGCGATCGGGCCGGCACTCCACGTGCCGGCTGACTGGGCCGCACCGCTTCGGATCTCCCTGCGGATCTCGGATCGAGACGGACGCGAGTTGTTCGGCGGTGCGACGTCGACTGCGAAGCTGATGCGGTCGCCACACGAGCTCGTCGGTTGGATGATGCGCGACAACCCGGTTCCCGCCGGCTCCGTGCTGCTGACGGGGACGGGAATCGTGCCGCCCGACGAGTACACGCTCGAGCCGGGCCACGTGGTTGAGATCGAGATCGACGGCATCGGCGCCCTCGTGAACACCGTGATCGGTACGGTGGCCGCGTGAACGACGTTCTCGACGCACCGCCCCGTTCTGCCGGCCTGAACTACGTCGGCGGAGCCTGGGTCCCGTCGGCGTCCGGCGAGACGTACACGAAGACGAACCCGATGCGCCCGGGGGAGTCCGTGGGCGAGTTCTCTGCGTCCGGAGAAGCCGACGCGAGCGCTGCAGTCGCTGCTGCCGTCACCGCGTTTCGCGACTGGAGCGCCTCACCACTCGCGGTGCGCGGTCGGTATCTGGACGCCGCGGCCGCCGCGCTCGAGGCTCGCGGCGAGGAGATCGCGCGAGACATGTCGATCGAGATGGGCAAGCCGCTGCGCGAAGCACGCGGCGAGACCGGACGCGCAGCGCAGATCCTGCGCTACGCGGCGAGCGAGGCGTTCCGGCCCGTCGGCGAGCACTTCGAGCAGTCGGCCACGGGCGCCCAGGTCTCGACCCGGCGTCGCCCGCTCGGAGTCGTCGCGCTGATCACCCCGTGGAACTTCCCGATCGCGATCCCGATCTGGAAGCTGGCCCCCGCGCTGATCTACGGGAACACGGTCGTGCTCAAGCTTGCGTACGAGGCGCCTCGCACCGGCCTGCACATCGCGGAGGCGTTCGCTGAGGCCGACCTGCCCGCGGGAGTGCTGAACATCCTGACGGGACGCGGCTCGACGGTCGGAGCGGCACTCGTCAGCGACCCGCGCGTCCGTGCGATCTCGTTCACCGGCTCCGTGTCGACCGGGCACGGCGTGCGCGACGAGGCGACACGCACGGGCAAGCGCGTCCAGCTCGAGCTCGGCGGCCACAACCCGATGATCGTGATGGAAGACGCAGATCTTGGCCGCGCCGTCGAGGCCGCGTATGCCGGCGCCTTCTGGTCGGCCGGGCAGAAGTGCACGGCGACACGGCGGATCTACGTGCAGGCCCCGGTCTACGACGAGTTTCGTTCAGCGCTGCTTGCCCGCATCGACCGCGGCCGCGTCGGCGATCCGCTCGACCCTGACGTCGAGGTCGGCCCGATCGTCAACGCCTCGCAGTTCGACGAGATCGTCGAGGCGATCGAGCGCGGCAAGCGGGACGGCGGCACCGTGCTGATCGGAGGCGAGCGAGCCGACTCGGAAGGCTTTCTGATCCCGCCGACGGTGTTCGAGGGAGTCGCCGACCAGGCCTTTCTCTCCTGCGAGGAGGTGTTCGGCCCGGTCACGTCGCTCTACCGCTTCGACGGGTTGGACGAGGCACTCGAGCGGGCGAACGCCGTCGAGTTCGGGCTGTCGACGGCGATTTTCACCTCGAATCTGGCGACGGCGACGCGATTCCAGAACGAGGCGCAGGCGGGCCTGATCCACGTCAACTCACAGACGGCGGGCGCAGAGGTGCACGTCCCCTTCGGCGGGATCAAGTCGAGCGGCTTCGGGCCGCACGAGCAGGGCCGCGCGGCGATCGAGTTCTACACCGAGCTCGTCACGGTTTACGTCGATCCCTGACGCCCGGCTGCGAGGCGCGCCGGGGTGAACGAAAAGTCGACGACCACGAGCAGCGCCGCCAGGCCGGTGATCGCCCAGAGCACGGCATCGAAGCCGCCGGTGGCATCGCGCACCGCCCCGAGCAGGAGCGGTGACGTGGCCGAGAGCGTGTAGCCGACCCCGAGCATCATCCCCGCCAGCGCGGCGACCTCAGCCGGCCGCTCGGCGCTGTCGAGCGGCAGGGTCATCGTCAGCGGAAAGAGCGGGCCGATCGCCGCGCCGAGCAGCACCGCCCAACCCCAGCCCCCACCAGGCACGAGCACCACGCCGAGCAGCGCGCCGAGTTGCAGGACGGCGGCACCGCCGAGCCAAACCCGGCGCGTGCCCCAGTGGTCGGCCGCCCAGGCGACGCCGAACCCGACGGGGATCGTGACCGTGTTCAGGACCGCGAGCAACGCGCCCGCAGAGCTCTCACTCCACCCGCGCTCGACATACGCATCCGGCAGCCAGGCGTTGAGGCCATAGAAGACCGACGACATGAGAAAGAACGCGGCGACCAGCCGCCAGGCGAGAGCCCGGCGCAACGGCAACCGGAGCGGCCGCACGTCGACCCGCTCGTGGGGAAGCTCGCTCCGGGTCAACCAGAGCCACACGGCCGCGAGCAAAGTCGACACGGCGCCGAAGATGAGTAGCGGCGTCCGCCAGCCGCCGGCGACGCGAGAGAGAGGACCGCGACCGTGGCAGCGAGCGCCGAGCCGATCGTGATCCCCGATGTATAGACGGCGGTCGCGAAGCCGGGCCGGTCGGCGAAGCGCTGTTTGACCGCGACCGGCAGCATCGCCCCGGCGAGCCCCATCCCGACGCCGACCGGAAACGTAAGGAGGATCACCGCGACGGCACCGGGCGCGACAGCCCGCGCGACGCCAAAGACGCCGATCAGAGCGAGCGCAGCGCCGATCGCCAGCCGCGGCCCGATCCGGCCCGACAGGAACGGGGCCGGCGGGGCGAACAGCCCCATACAGAGCACCGGGATCGTTCCGAGCAGGCCCGCGACGGCGTGCGTGACGTCGAGGTCGTCCTGAACCGCAGGCAGCAGCGGCCCGATCCCGACCAGCTGCGGGCGCAGCGCCAGCGCCGCGAGGAACAGCGCGACCAGAAACGGCGCCCGCCTCAAGTAGCGCTAGATCGTCTCGTAGAACGTGCGCTCGCGCGACTCCATCAGCCCGAAGAGCTCGCCGACCGCGAGGCGCTGAAAATGCTCCGTCGCGCCGTGGGCCTCGAACGCCTCGGAGTCGCGGTACGCCTCGTAGAAGAGAAACGACCGTGAATCCTCCGGGTCGCGGCAGGGGACGTACGACACGCAGCCGGGCTCCGCGCGGGACGCCTCGGCCAGCTCGCGAGCGATCTCGACCGCGCGGTCCTCGGAGCCTTCGTTTGCCTTCATGCGCACAACGAGAACGAACGACATTCGGCCTCCTTCATGGTGGACAGCTCGTCAGCCTGCAACGACGGGGTTCGTGATCGAACCAACGCCTTCGATCTCGATCGTGATCTCGTCACCCGGCTTCAGCCAGACCGGCGGATCGCGGAACGCGCCAACCCCGGCCGGCGTGCCGGTGATGATCAGGTCACCCGGCTCGAGCGTGATCGCCTGCGAGATGAACGAGACGATCTCGGCGACGCCGAAGATCATGTTCGACGTATTGGAGTCCTGCATCACCTCGCCGTTCAGGATCGCGCGGATCGCCAGCCGCTGCGGATCGGGCACGTCGGCCGCCGGGACGAGGTCGCCCACGGGCAGGAACGTGTCGAGGGACTTGCCGCGAACCCACTGGCCGTCCGCGAACTGGAGATCGCGGCCCGACACGTCGTTGGCGACGACGTAGCCGCGAACATGGTCGAGCGCATCGGCGACGTCGACCGCGCTCGCGCGACGGCCGATCACGACGCCGAGCTCGGCCTCGTAGTCGACGTTCTGCGAGATCGCAGGAATCACGACCGCGTCGCCGTCGGAGATCAGCGTGTTCGGCCACTTCGCGAAGAGCAACGGCCTTTCCGGAAGCGCCGTTCCCTGCTCCTCGGCGTGGTCGCGGTAGTTCAAGCCGACGCAGACGATCTTCTCGGGCCGCTCGATCATGGCGACGAACCTAACAGTCGGCGACATGGGCTCCGTCGGCGGGAGCGTCAGGGCGTCATCAAGTAGGTTGTCGCGGATGGACGCGGAGCGCATCCGGCATACAGTCGTGTTCACCCTCGCCCACCCCGCGGGCTCTGAAGCTGAGCGCGACTTTCTCGAGGCTGCCGGCAAGCTCGCGGCGATTCCGGGCGTCGAGGCGTTCGAGCTACTGGCCGAGGTGAGCCCGAAGAACGACTACAGCTTCGGGATCTCGATGGAGTTCGCGGACCGCGTGGCGTACGAGCACTACAACGCCCATCCGGCGCACGTCGGATTCGTGGCCGAACGCTGGCAGCCCGAGGTGTCCGACTTCCTCGAGATCGACTACGCCGCCCGGTCGTGAGGCTCGGGATGAACATGCTGCTGTGGTCGACCGATGTTTCGGGACCGGAGTATCAGCCCGTGTTCGAGATGCTCCGCGAGGTCGGGTTCGACGGGGTCGAGGTACCGATCTTCGACACCTCGCCAGAGTCCTTCGCAGGGTACGAGGAGCTCGGACGGCGTCTTGCCGACGTCGATCTCGCCGCCCTCGGCGTCGGCGCCCGTTCGGCCGACGACAGCCCGATCAGCCCGGATCCCGAGGTTCGAGAACGTGGCCTGCGCGCGACCAACGCGGCCGTGGATATCTGCGCCGCGCTCGGCGCGAAGACGATCTGCGGGCCGTTGGGAGCGCCGCTCGGGTATTTCAGCGGCACCGGCCCGACGCCAGACGAGTGGAAGCGCGCGGTCGAGAGCCTGCGGGCCGCCGCAGAGCATGCGCAGACGCGCGACGTCACGATCGTGGTCGAGTACTTGAATCGGTTCGAGATGTACCTGATCAACTGCGCAGCTGACGCAGCCGCGCTCGTTCGCGAGGTCGATCATCCGAACTGCCGCCTGATGTACGACACCTTCCACGCCCACATCGAGGAGAAGGACCCGCGAGCAGCGTTGCAGGAGTGTCGCGACGTGCTCGTGCACTTCCACGCGTCGGAGAACGACCGCGGCACCCCGGGCCAGGGCCAGGTCGCCTGGGACGACACCTTCTCCGCCCTGAAGGAGATCGGCTACGACGGCTGGATCGTGATCGAGGCGTTCGGCGACGCCCTTCCCGAGCTCGCCGCGGCGACGCGAATCTGGCGACGCATGTTCGAGAGCGAGGAGCAGCTTGCGCGGGACGGCGCGGCCTTCATTCGCGACCGCTGGAGTCGCGTCGCCGCCTAAGGTCCACGTCACCGGCCCGGTGCCCGCGTCGATCGAGGCCGAGCTACGGAAATCCTTCGCGTTGGTGAACGACCCTCGCGAGGCAGACGGGGTGCTCTCGATGCTGACGACTGCGATCGACGAGGCGTTCCTCACCTCCGCCGGCTCGCAGCTCAAGATCGTCGCGAACTACGGGGCCGGCGTCGACAACGTCGACCTGCAGGCCGCACGAGATCGCAGCCTGGTGGTCTCGAACACCCCGGATGTGCTCACCGGCGCGACCGCCGAAATGACGATCGCGCTGACGCTGGCCCTCCTCCGTCGGGTCGCCGAGGGAGATCGCTTCCTGCGCGCCGGGCGCCCCTGGACCTTCGGGATCGAGTTCATGCTCGGCGCCGGGCTGGCGGGCAAGCAGTTCGGAATCGTCGGCCCTGGCCGGATCGGGACGGCGGTCGCGAAACTCGCCGAGGCGCATGGCGCCCGGCCGCTGCTCACCGGCCGGGCCGACGACCTCGCGAGCGTGCTCGAGGCCGCCGACATCGTCAGCCTCCATTGCCCGCTGTCGGCGGAAACACGCCACCTGATCGATGCCGCAGCCCTCGGCCGGATGAAGACCGATGCGGTGCTGGTGAACACCGCTCGCGGCGCGATCGTCGACGAACGGGCGCTCGTGGCCGCGTTGCGCGAAGGCACGATCGCCGGGGCGGCGCTCGACGTCTTCGAGCACGAGCCGGAGGTGAATCCCGCGCTGCTCGAGCTCGAGAACGTCGTGCTCACGCCCCACCTCGGCAGCGCGACGCGCGCAACGCGCGAGGATATGGGGCTTCTCGCAGTGCACGCTCTGCGCACGGTGCTGCTCGACGGCGGCCGACCCGCGAACGCGGTCGTCTGATGCGCATCGCTCTGTTCGTGACGTGCCTGGTCGACACCCTCTCCCCCGAGGCTGGGAAGGCGACCGTCGAGGTGCTCGAGCGCCTGGGCCACGAGGTCGTCTTCCCGGCCGATCAGACCTGCTGCGGCCAGATGCACGCGAACAGCGGCTATCGCGACGCCGCCACCGCCCTCGTGCGCAAGTTCGAGCGAGGCTTCAGCGAGTACGAAGCGATCGTCTCCCCGTCCTCGTCCTGCGTCGGTCATCTTCGCGAGCACGCGCCGGCGCTCGCACCACGAGTGTTCGAGCTGTCAGAGCTGCTCGTCGAGCGACTCGGCGTCGAGGACGTCGGCGCGACGTTTCCCGCCCGGGTCACCTACCACCCAACCTGCCACTCGCTCCGCGTCAGCAAGGTGGGCGACGCGCCGCTGCGGCTGCTCCGGCAGGTTCGCGGCCTTGAGCTCATACCGCTCGACCGCTCCGAGGAATGCTGCGGCTTCGGGGGAACGTTCGCGATCAAGAACGCCGCCACGTCGTCGGCCATCGTCGCCGACAAGTGCTCGGCGATCGAGGCGAGCGGTGCCGAGTACTGCACGGCCGTCGACGGCTCCTGCCTGCTCCAAATCGGCGGCGCACTCGCGCGCAGAGGTGCTCCCGCGCGCGTCATCCATCTCGCCGAGATCCTCGCGTCGACCGGCCCGGCATGAGCATCGGCCCGTTCCCCGAGCAGGCGGAGCGCGAGCTCGGGAACGTCCAGCTACGCGCGAACTTGCGGGCCGCGACCGACACGATCCAGGCAAAGCGAGCGCAGGTCGTCGGCGAGTTGCCCGACTGGGAGGAGTTGCGCGAGTCTGGGCGCGCGATCAAGGCCGACGTGCTCGCCCGGCTCGACGAGTACCTCGTGCAGTTCGAGGAAGCGGTCATCGCGGCCGGCGGCCAGGTGCACTGGGCTCGGGACGGGGCCGAGGCCGGCGAGATCGTGGCGAGCGTCGCGACCGCCCACGGGATCGACGAGGTGGTCAAGATGAAATCGCTGACGACCGACGAGATCCGCCTCAACGACACGCTGGCCGCGCGAGGCATCCGGGCCGTCGAGACCGACTTCGCCGAGTTGATCCTGCAGCTCGACGGCGACTGGTCCTCGCACATCCTGGTTCCGGCGATTCACAGGAACCGGCGTGAGATCCGCGACCTCTTTGCGAGGACCATTGCCCCGGAGATCGTCTCGGACGACCCCGCAGAGCTCGCCGAGGCATCGCGGGTCTATCTTCGTGAGCTATTCCTGCGCGCCAGGATGGGTGTCAGCGGGGCGAACTTCGGCGTCGCCGAGACCGGGACGATCTGCATCGTCGAGTCGGAGGGCAACGGCCGCATGTGCACGACGCTCCCACCGGTGCTCGTCTCGATCCTCGGGATCGAGAAGCTGATCCCGCGCTTCGACGATCTCGAGGTGTTCCTGCAACTGCTGCCGCGCTCCTCGACCGGCGAACGGATGAACCCGTACACCTCGCTGTTCACCGGTGTCACCGCGGGCGATGGGCCCGAGGAGCTGCACGTCGTGCTGCTCGACAACGGACGCACCCGAGTGCTGCGTGACGAGGTCGGTCGGCAGGCGCTTCACTGCATCCGCTGCAGCGCGTGCCTGAACGTATGTCCCGTCTACACGCGTACCGGCGGACATGCTTACGGTTCGGTGTATCCCGGGCCGATCGGCGCGATCCTGACACCGCAGCTGATCGGGATCGAGAACGCCGCCTCGCTCCCGTTCGCCTCGACGCTCTGCGGCGCCTGTTACGAGGTCTGCCCGGTGAAAATCGACATCCCGCGCGTGCTCCTGCACCTGCGGGAGAAAGTGGTCGAGCAGAAGGGCCGCTCGGCCGAGCGTACGGCGATGGGGCTGATCTCCTGGACGTTCGCCCGAGCCTGGAGGCTTCGCGCAGCGCAGCGCACGGCCCGTCTCGCGCAGCTCCCGTTCGTCCATGCCGGCCGTCTCCGCCGTCTGCCGCCGCCCCTCTCCGGCTGGACCCGCACGCGAGACCTTCGCCGCGTCCCGCCTTCGACCTTCCGCGACTGGTGGCGGTCGCGGTGAGCGATGCCCGCACCGAGATCCTGGCTCGCATCGCCGCGATCCCCCGCACGCCGGAAACCCCGCCCGAGCGCGCCTATCGCAGCGAAAGCAGCCTTGCTCCGACCGCCGTCGTCGACCTGTTCTGCCGGCGCGTCGCGGATTACCGGGCCGAGGTGCGGCGCTGCTCGCCGGAATCGGTAGCGGGCGAGATCGCCGAAGTAGCTGCAGCTCACGGGGCGACCCGCCTCGGGATCCCCGCAGGCCTGAGGGCCGAGTGGCGGCCGCTCGGCTGCGAGCTGCTGCCCGACACCTCGCTCGACATCGCGGGCCTGGATTCGCTCGACGGCGCGATCACCGGCTGTACCGCCGCGATCGCGGAGACAGGGACGATCGTGCTCGCCGCCGATTCCCAGACGGGACGCCGCGCGCTGAGTCTCGTTCCCGATCTGCACATCTGCGTCGTCGAGGAGTGGCAGATCGTCGAGCTCGTACCCGAAGCGCTTCGCCGCGCCGGCGGGCTGACTCGCGAAGCACGCCGGCCGATCACCCTCGTATCGGGCCCGTCGGCGACCTCGGACATCGAGCTCCGCCGCGTCGAAGGCGTGCACGGGCCGCGGCGGCTCGTGGTGCTGGTTACCGGATGAAAGAGCTGTTGCTCGCGTGGTACGGAGCCAACGGGCGACAGCTGCCGTGGCGGGCGACGAAGGATCCCTATTCGATCCTCGTCTCGGAGGTGATGCTGCAGCAGACGCAGGTCGAACGGGTGATCCCGCGCTGGCTCGCGTGGCTCGCGCGGTGGCCGACCGCCGAGGCCCTCGCCGCCGCGTCGACCGCCGACGTGATCGTCGCCTGGCAGGGGCTCGGCTACAACCGGCGAGCGGTGAGCCTGCAGCGGGCCGCACGGATCGTTGCCGAACGTGGCTGGCCGGCAGACCTGACCGAGCTGCCCGGCGTCGGGCCGTACACCGCTGCGGCCGTGGGCAACTTCGCGTTCGGACGCGATGTGCTCCCGGTCGACACGAACGTGCGCCGGATCCAGGAGCGGACGGGCGAGGCGTTCGACGGGTCGTGCACGCAGGCCCTATTCGATCTCGGCGCGACCATCTGCCTGGCGCGCATCCCCCGCTGCGCGGGATGCCCCGTCGCAGCTGCGTGCCCGTCCCGCGGCAGCCGCTACGAGCCGCTCCGCAAGCAGTCGCGGTTCGAGGGGTCGTTCCGCCAGCGTCGCGCTCGCGCGCTCAGGGCGGTCGCACGCGGCGAGCAGCCAGGCGACGGTGACGCGCTCGTCGCCCTCGAACGTGACGGGCTGGTCGTACTGAACGACGGCGTCGCGTCGCTGCCCGGCTGACAGCTACGCGGCCGCGGCGAGCTGCGACTGCGCGACTTCCCAGGCGAGCGTCGGCTCGTCGGTGACCAGGCCGTCGACGCCGAGCGCCATCAACTCCGACATCTGGCCAACGTCATTGACCGTCCACGGCACGACGCGCAGGCCGAGCGCGTGCGCCGCGTCGACCAGGTCGCGCGTGACGACGTCGTGGCGCGGGCCGATCGTCCGGGCGACGGTGACGATCGCCTGCGGGCGGTCGAAGAGCAAGGTCGTCTCGACACTCGAGCGGAGGCGCCCGATTCCGGCGATCAGCGGCTCGGAGAACGAGCAGACCGAGATCCGGCTCAGATGCGGCCGCAGCGCGTGCGCGAACTCTTGCGCGGAAGGGGTCAGAGGTGGAAAGCACTTCGCCTCGATCTGGAGCGGCGTCCCCCCGGCCAGCTCGAGCGCGCGCTCGAAGCCGAGACCCGAGGCGTCGCCGTGATCGACGTCATGCGCGACGACGAGTCCTGAAGCAGCGAGCCCGACGTCGATCTCGATCGAGGACGGGGCGGCCGCCAGCAGCCGCCTGATCGTCAGCGGGTCGTTCCCACGGTGTGCCTGGATCTCGAACGCCACGGCCCAAGGTTCGCCGCTCGCGCACTGTTTCCGGGTCACAAACTGGCCGAACGGCGGTGACAGCTCGGTGAACGGCGGAATCAGACGGAGTGCCGGACCCAGACGTTCGGCTCGACGTGCACGCCGACGCCGCCCCGCACCTCGAGCGGCGCGAGCATCCCCGGCACGACGTGGGCGCCAGCCCCCGGGAAAGCCATTCGCGTCCACTGCTCCCAATCGGCTACCGGAGCCTCGATCAGCATCGACCGCGGAGCCGCTCGCTCGATTGTGCCCCCGACGCGCTCGTGCACGCGAAGCCAGGGATCGAGGTGCTGGCCGTCAGCGCGCCGCCAGGTCATGAACTCCTCGATCGGGATCAGTGGATACCGCTCCTTGAGCGTCGGGCGCACCGGCGCGATCACGGATTCGAGCCCGGCGTTCGCGGCTGCCTCTCTCGCCGCGGTGATCAACCGCGTCGCAAGTCCGCGGCCGCGCCGCTTGGACGAGACGCTGATCGCGAGCATCGACAGGACGTTGCCGCCGCCGGACTCCATCCCGCGCTCGAACGCCTCGTCCCAGCCGCTCGGGAGTTCGGCCCCGTCGACGGGCACGCTCAGCGCGTGGACCTCGGCGACGAGCTCGCCGTCCTCGACCAGGCCCAGCTGGAAGTCGGGGAACTCGTCGTAGAGCCGCCCCCAGTACTTCGACCCCATCGCGTTGTGGAACATGAACTCGGGGAACTCGTTCAGGTTCCCGCGAAGGTCGCGCACATCCGGCCGGTCGGCGAACCGGACGAGCTCCATCAACGCTCCAGCAGCGCGACCGCGTGTGCGGCGAGCCCCTCGCCGCGGCCGGCGTAGCCGAGCCCGTCGGTTGTCGTCGCCCGCACGTTCACCTCACCCCCGTCGACCGCTGCCCCCAGGCGGCGTCGCATCTCTTCCCGATGCGACGCGATCTTCGGCTCCTCGCCGACGAGGACGCAGTCGGCGTTGACGAGCCGCCAGCCCGCCTCGCGCACCTGCCGGTAGGCCTCGCGCAGCAGGTCGAGGCTGTTCGCGCCGCGGAAGCGCTCGTCGCCCGACGGGAACAGCGAGCCGATGTCGCCCATCCCGGCGGCGCCGAGCAGCGCGTCGATCAGCGCGTGCGCGAGCACATCGCCGTCGGAGTGCCCGGCGAGCCCGCGCGGATGCTCGATCGCCACGCCGCCGAGTACGAGCGGGACACCGTCGACGAGCGCATGCGCATCGACGCCGATCCCCACGCGCATGCTCACGCGAGCACCGTCGGCAGCTCGGCGAGCGAGCGAATCGCGATCGCGCCGGCGGGAGTCTCGTGCAGCAGGCCCCACGGCCCGCGCCGGATGTGAACGGCACGGAGGCCGGCGGCGAGCGCCGGCAGAATATCGTTGTCGACGCGGTCGCCCACGTAGGCGATCTTCTCAGGCGGAACGCCCACCTCCCGGGTCAGGCGGTCGAAGAAGCCCGGGTCCGGCTTCGAGACTCCCCACCTGGCGGCCGAGCCGACGAAGTCGACGTGCGGGCGAAGCAACTCCTCGGTCTCGAGCGGCGTGTTCCCGGCCGCCCAGACGACGAGGCCCGCGGCACGAAGCGACTCGATCGCCGGCAGCGCGTCGGGGTACCAGTCGTGCGGCCCCCAACTGGCAGCCGGATGCTCGACACCGAGAATGCCCCAGACCTCGTCATGATGGGCGCCGCGCGCGGCGAGGCCCCCGAGCACGCCCATCAGTGTGAATCGCGGTACGCCCGCGAGGTCGGCCGCCTGCTGCCACATCGCGGTCTCGTCGATCAAGGTCTCGCCGATGTCGAAGACGACGTGGGTCACAGCCATGCGGCAACCCGCTCGAGATCGGCACGCGTCGTCACCTTGAGCAGCCGCTCGTCGCCGTCGACGGTCGCCACACGGCCGCCCGCGGCCTCCACCAGCGCCGCGCAATCCGTCGCTTGTGCCAACTTGGCACTAACTGGGTCGAGCGCGGCCCGCAGCACCTGCGCCGCGAAAGCCTGGGGTGTCTGGACGGTGACGAGGTCGCTTCGGTCGACGGTCTCGGCGACGACGCCGGCCGAGAGGCGCTTGACCGTGTCGGCGAGCGGCAACACCGGGACGGCGCCGTCGAAGCCGCGCCCGATGGCGTCGAGCAAGCGCCGCACGACGCTTTCGTCGACGAGCGGCCGCGCCGCGTCGTGGACGAGGATCACCGTCGCCTCGTCCGGGACCTCGGCTACGCCGGCTCGGACGGAGTCCGTTCGCGCGGCGCCGCCGGTCACGCACGCGGCGACCTTCGATGCGCCGACTTCCTCGGCGAGCAGGATTGCCGGCTCCTCCCAGTCCGGCGGCGCGACGACGACCACGTGGTCGATCGACTCGCACTCGTCGAGCCGCCGGAGCGGCTCGGCCAGTAGCGGCAGATCGCCGAGGCGGACGAACGCCTTCGGCCGATCCTCGCCGAGCCGCTCCCCTCGCCCGGCGGCGACGAGAACGGCCCAGACGCTCACTTCGCGGCGGTGGTCTTCCTCTTCGCGGCGGTCGCGGGTGACTTCTTCGCCGCGCTTTTGACGACGGCACGTGCGGCTACCGACTTCGCCTTCGCAGGCGCTGCCTTCTTCGCGACGGGCGCGGCCTTCTTGACGGTGGCGGCGGGCCTGGCTGCCGCGGCGGCCGCCTTCCGCTCGGCGGGAGTCGCCTTCGGCTTGGCGCCGTTCGTCAACGTCTCCTCGAGCCACTCGAGCGCCTCGTCCTCGCTCATCGTTTTCGCATACATCAGCTCCGAGGCAAGGATCTTCTTCGCCTTGACGTACATCTGCTTCTCGCCGGTCGAGAGGCCCTTCTCGCCATCGCGGAGCGCGAGGTTGCGAACGACCTCGGCGAGCTCGTAGATGTCGCCGGTCTTCATCTTGTCCCGGTTGTGCTTGAACCGGCGGTTCCAGTTCTTCGGCATCTCGGTGCCACCGGAGGTCAGGTACTTGACGACCTTCTTGACCGCCTCTTCGTCGATCACCTTGCGCAGGCCGACGCGCTCGGCGTTCTCGGCAGGGACGTTCACGGTCATGTCGTTGTGCAGGATCTTGATCGTCAGGTACTCGCGCTTCTCGCCCAGTACCTCGCGCTTCTCGCGCTTTACGACCGTCCCAGCACCGTGGTGGGGATACACCACCTTGTCGCCGACCTTGTACAAGTGCGCCTCTTTCCGTCTGTAGTCGCGAAAGTGCCGGCGACCTTGAAGGCTCACCGGCGAGGGATACCAGGGTAGCAGAAACCCTGCAAATGCGCCATTTTTTGAAAAATCCCTGCTAGTTCGCAGAATCAGCCAGCGCGCTTCGCAACACGTCGCGAAGCGTCTCCCCGGCAACCGGCTGACAGCCGAGCTTTCGACATTCCTCGACGCGCCGGTCGGCCTGGGTGGCAGGTCGCAGCCGCCCCGTCAGCCCGATCTCCCCGAAAACAGCCACTTTGTCGCGAACGGCCACGCCCTTCGCAGCCGAGGCGATCGCAAGCGCAATCCCCAGGTCCGCACCCGGCTCGTCGATGCGCACGCCGCCCGCGACGTTGACGAAGACGTCGGCGCTGCCGAGCGCCAGGCCCGCGTGGCGCGAGAGGACGGCCACGATCATCGCAAGCCGTTTCGGGTCGACCCCGGTGCCCACCCTGCGGGGCATGGCAAGGTCGGTGGGTGCAACCAGGGCCTGGATCTCGAGCAGCAGCGGCCGCGTCCCCTCGAGAGTGCAGGTGACCGCGGCGCCGATCTCGCCCGAGTGCGTCTTCCCGAAGATCGCCGACGGGTCCGGCACCCCGACGAGGCCGGCGCCTGTCATCTCGAAGACACCGAGCTCGTTCGTCGAGCCAAAGCGGTTCTTGACGGCCCGGAGGATCCGGTGTGCGTGATAGCGGTCACCCTCGAACTGCAGCACACAGTCGACCAGGTGCTCGAGCACGCGCGGACCGGCGACCGAGCCGTCCTTCGTAACGTGACCGACGAGGAACGTCGCCACCCCGGACTCCTTGCTGACCCGCAGGATCCGGCCGGCCGCCTCGCGCACCTGGGAGACGGAACCGGGCGCGGAGCCGACGTCGGCCGACCACAGGGTCTGCACCGAATCGATCACGCAGACAGCGGGCCGCTCACGCTCGAGCGTCTCGCACACCGCATCGAGCTCGGTCTCGGCCAGGATCTCGACGTCGTCGCAGCCGCCGAGTCGCGCCGCCCGGAGCTTCACCTGCGCGACCGACTCCTCGCCCGTGATCAGCAGCGCGCGGCGATCGCGCGAGATCGCACCTAGTGCAGCGAGCAGAAGAGTCGACTTCCCCACTCCCGGCTCACCGCCGACGAGCACGAGCGAGGCAGGGACAAGGCCGCCGCCGAGCACCCGGTCGAGCTCCGAAACGCCGGTCGGCAAGCGTTCTGCTTCGTCGGCAACGACGTCGACCAGCCGCAGCGGGGCCCGCCGCGCGCCGTTCCGGGTTTGCTTTCCGGGCCGGGGATGCGGCGCCTCCGCGACCAGTGTCCCGAACTCGCCGCAACCGGGGCAGCGCCCGAGCCAGCGTCCGGACGACGTCCCGCATTCGCTGCACACGTGGAGGAGCGATGCGGTCTTAGGGCTCATCAGAACGAGGACGGTACTCCGACCCCCCGACGGCACGTGTGCCGGTTTTGGAACGATCGTTCCCATGAGATACAGACAACTTGGATCGAGCTCGCTCGAGGTGTCGGAGATCAGCCTCGGCTCGTGGCTCACGTACGGAGGCGGTGTCGCCGACGACCAGGCTCGTGCCTGTGTGGACACGGCATTCGACGTCGGCATCAACTTCATCGACACGTCGAACGTATACGCGCTCGGCGCCGCGGAGTCGTTCCTCGGCGATGTGCTGGCGTCGCGGCCGCGCGATTCGTACGTGCTCGCGACGAAGCTCTACTTTCCGATGGACGACAGCGGCGAGAATCAGGGCCTCTCACGCGCGCAGGTGCTGAAGCAGATCGACGACTCGCTGGCACGGCTGCGCACCGACCACGTCGACCTCTACCAGTGCCACCGCTACGACTCGCAGACTCCGCTCGCCGAGACGATGGAGGCCCTCAGCGAGGTCGTCCGGGCCGGCAAGGCGCGCTACATCGGCTTCAGCGAATGGAGTGCGCCCCAGATCGAGGCGTCGCTCGACCTGAGCCACGAACGGGGATTCGTCAAGTTCGTCTCCTCGCAGCCGCAGTACTCGCTGCTTTGGCGGGCGCCCGAGGACGAGGTGATCCCGCTCTGCTCGGGGAACGGCATCTCGCAGATCGTCTGGTCACCGCTCGCGCAGGGCGCGCTGACGGGCAAGTACCGGCCGGGTGAGGCGCCACCTGAGGGCTCGCGTGCGACGAGCGAGCGGATGGGCCGGCTCATGGGCAGCTGGCTGGCCGACGACATCCTCGAACGGGTCCAGCGCCTCGTCCCGACCGCCGAGCGGCTCGGGATCACGATGGCCCAGCTTGCGCTCGCCTGGGTGCTCGGCAACGACAACGTCGCCTCGGCGATCGTCGGCGCTTCGCGGCCCGAGCAGGTGCGCGACAATGCGGCCGCTTCGGGGATCGACCTCGATCCTGAGACGAGAGCCGAGATCGAACTCGCGGTGAGCCGTTAGGCTCACCGCAGTGCCGCGCAACAAGCTCCGCTCGCAGTCAGAGGTCGTCGAACAGAGTCGTGCGCTGCAGCGCGAGGTGCAGGGAGCGCTCGACCTGCTGCCCTCCGACGATCTTGCGGTGCTCGGAGCGATCTGGCGCGGTGAGGCGCTCGGCACGCTGCTCTGGGCACTGCAGCTCGCCGAACTGCCCGGCTACGACCAGCCCTTCCATACCGACGAGGTCGCAGGAGCGTCACTCGACGATGCACGCCTCCGCGAGCTCGACGAGATCGATCTCGAGCGCGAGTCGGCGCGCCTCTGGCACTGGCGCGCTCGCACGACGAGCGTGCAGGCCGACGGTGTGGTCGAGCTGCCAGAGCGTTACGCCACCTTCGATCAGCTGATCGCGGCCACCGCGATGCGCGGCTTCGAGCAGGGGCTTTTGCCCACCCCGATGCGCGGCGACTTCCGGGCCTACGGGAAGGTCTACCGGCATCTCGATGCTCTGCAGCACGCCGAGGCGCACTGGATCGCCGCCGAGCGCCAGCACGCCCTGACCTGGTTGTGCGGCGACGGCGAGTCATGGGACGAGGTTCCGCTCGACACATGATATCGGGGCCTCTATTGTCCCCAGCATGAATCGCATCGACAGCTACGCCGAGCTGATCATCCGCGTCGGCGCCAACGTTCAGCCCGGCCAGACGGTCTTCGTGACCGCACTCGTCGAACACGCCCCGCTGGTACGTGCCCTCGGCCGGGCCGGCTATGCGGCGGGGGCCCGTGTCGTCGACGTCCGCTATGTGGACAACCACCTCAGGCGCTCGCTGATCGAGTACGCCGCCGACGAGACTCTCACCGAGTCGCCGCCCTGGCTGCTCGCGCGCGCTGAAGCGCTCGACGGCAACGCGCTGATCATGATCGCCGGCGATCCGGATCCCGAGCTCTTCGCCGATCTCGACCAGGAGCGGGTCGGCAAGGCGAGGCCCGTCGATGCCATGATGCGCCAGCTGCGCGCCCAGAACGAACGAACCGTCAACTGGACGATCATCGCGTATCCAACCGAAGGCCAGGCGACGCAGGTGTTCGGCGAGCCCGACACCGACCGCCTCTGGGAGTCGGTCGGCCATGCCGTCCGCCTCGACGAGCCCGACCCGGTCGCCTCGTGGCAGGCCCACGTCGACAAGCTGCATGCGCGCTGCCGGCAACTCGACGCCGCGGCGTTCGATGCTGTCCACTTCTTTGGCCCCGGTACCGACCTGACCGTCGGCCTGCTACCGGGGGCGCGCTGGTCGGGCGGCGGCCTGTCGACCACCGGCGGGATCAAGCATGTGCCGAACCTGCCGACCGAAGAGGTCTTCGCCTGCCCCGACTGGCGGCGAACCGAGGGAACCGTCCGCTCGACCCGGCCGTTGCAGCTCGGCGGCACGATCGTCCGCGACCTGGAGATCCGCTTCGAGCACGGCGACGCCGTCGAGGTGCGCGCCAGTTCTGGCGAGGATGCCGTTCGCGGCCAGATGTCGATCGACGAGTACGGGAAGCGACTCGGCGAGGTGGCACTGGTCGATGGCGAATCGAGGGTCGGCCAGACCGGGATCATCTTCTACGACACGCTGTTCGACGAGAACGCGACCTGCCATATCGCCTACGGCGCCGGGGTCACATTCGGGATCGACGGGTTGGACGGCCTCGACCCGGATCAGGTGCGCGAGCGCGGGATCAACAACTCGGCCATCCACACGGACTTCATGATCGGCGGCCCTGAGGTCGCCGTCGACGGGATCACGAAGGACGGGCGTGCCGTGCCGATTCTCAGGGAGGACGAGTGGCAGCTGTAGACGACCGGCTCGAGCGCTATGCCGAGCTCGCAGTGCACGTCGGCGCGAATGTGGAAGAGGGCCAGACGGTCTTCATCGGCACGTGGATCGAGCACGCGCCGCTCGCCCGCGCCCTCACCCGCGCCGCCTACGCTGCGGGCGCGCGTTACGTCGACGTGCGTTACGCCGACCAGCACGTCCGCCGGGCGATGATCGAGTTCGGGCCTGACGAGGCGCTGGAGCACACCCCCGACTGGCTGAAGACACGACAGCGGAACCTCGCCGGCAACGCGTACATCGCGACGACCGGCGACGCCGAGCCCGACCTGCTGGCCGATCTGGACAGCGAGCGGGTCGGCCGCGCGCGGATGAAGGAGCTGAACGAGATCGCCCGCGGCCTCATGGTCGACCGGTCGATCAACTGGACGGGAGTCGCATATCCCAACGCCGGCTGGGCGGAGAAGGTCTTCGGCGAGCCCGACGTGGAGCGGCTCTGGGAGGCCGTCGCCTTCTGCACCCGCCTCGACGAGCCCGACCCGGTAGCAGCATGGCGCGACCACATCGCGAAGCTCGAGGCGCGCGCCGCCCAACTGAACGAGCGCAAGTTCGATGCGCTCCGCTACCGCGGGCCAGGGACTGATTTCACGATCGGCCTCCTTCAGAGCTCCCGTTGGATGTCGGCGCTCTTCCGCACCGCCGAGGGTCGCGAGTACGTCCCGAACATGCCGACGGAGGAGATCTTCACGACACCCGACTCGCGCCGCGGCGAAGGGACGATCACGTCGACCCGACCGCTTGCGCTCGCCGGCGACGTGATCGAAGGCCTCAAGCTGACCGTGAAGGACGGCCGGATCGTCGACGTCGACGCCACCCACGGCGCCGGGATCGTGCGCTCGGAGATCGAGAGCGACGAGCGGGCCGCGTATTTCGGCGAGCTCGCGCTCGTCGACGGCGCCTCGCGGGTCGGCCAGACGGGGCTGACGTTCTTCGACACGCTCTTCGACGAGAACGCGACCTGCCACATCGCTTACGGCTTCGGGATCCCGGAGACCTTCGAAGGCGAGCCGGAGGAAGGCATGAACGTCTCATCGGTCCACACCGACTTCATGGTCGGCGGGCCCGACCTGGAAGTCGACGGCCTCACCGCGGACGGCGAAGCAGTGCCGATCCTGCGCGAGGATCATTGGCAGCTCTAGACCGCGCA
Source organism: uncultured Actinomycetes bacterium (assembly GCA_963847845.1). Taxonomy (GTDB): domain Bacteria; phylum Actinomycetota; class Thermoleophilia; order Gaiellales; family Gaiellaceae; genus PALSA-600. The sequence continues at coordinate 115,153 of CAWKBI010000001.1, read as the reverse complement.
GCTCCGGACCCCGGCGCACGCGTCGACCGCTACGCCGAGCTCGCGGTCCAGGTCGGCGCCAACGTTCAACCCGGGCAGCTCGTCGAGGTGCTCGCGAAGGTCGAGCACGCGGAGGTCGCCCGCGCGGTCGCCCGCGCCGCCTACCGGGCCGGCGCACGCTACGTCGACGTCCTCTACAGCGACCAGCATGTTCGGCGGGCGCTGATCCAGCATGCCGCCGACGATGTGCTCCCGTGGACGCCGCCGTGGCTGCTCGAGCGCGCCAAGGGGATCGGTGCCGAGAACGCCGCGGTCGTCGCTCTCACCGGCGACGCCGAGCCGGACCTGCTCTCGGATCTTCCGGGCGACCGCGTCGGACGCGCACGTCCGAAGGAGCTCGCGGAGGAGAACAGCCGGCAGGTCAACGAGCAGCTGAACAACTGGACGGTCGTCGGGGTTCCGAACGCAGGGTGGGCGCAGCAGATGTTCGGCGAGCCCGACCTGGAGCGGCTGTGGAAGCTGGTCGAGTTCTGTGTGCGCCTCGATGCCGATGACCCGGTGGCGGCGTGGCGGAGTCACGTCGCGCGGATCGGCGCCCGGGCCCACCTGCTGAACGAGCTGCGGCTCGACTCGCTGCGGTTCACCGGCCCAGGCACCGACCTGACCGTCGGCCTGCTACCGGAGTCGCGGTGGCAGGGCGTCGAGTCGGTCACGGCTGCAGGGATCCCGTATGTCGCGAACATGCCGACCGAGGAAGTATTCACGACGCCCGACTCACGCCGGACGGAGGGGCATGTCCGCTCGACGCGGCCACTCGCCCTCTATGGCCGGATCGTGCGTGGCCTCGAGGTGCGCTTCGAGGCGGGCCGCATCGTCCACGTCAGCGCCGACGAAGGTGAAGAGGTCGTTCGCGGCGAGCTGACCACCGACGAGTCGGCGCCGTTCCTCGGTGAGGTCGCGCTCGTCGACGGCACGTCGAGGATCGGCGAGACAGGAGAGATCTTCTTCGAGACACTCTTCGACGAGAACGCCACCTGCCATGTCGCGTACGGCAGCGCGTACTCCGAGGCGGTCGAAGGCGACCCGGGAGCGGGCGTCAACGTGTCGACGGTCCACACCGACTTCATGATCGGCGGCCCGGATGTCGACGTCGACGGCGTACTGGCCGACGGCTCACACGTCACGCTGCTGCGAAACGACGTGTGGCAGCTCGACGCCTAGCCCAATCCGACCCCTGTGGACGATTCGTCACAGTCTTGAAACCATCGTTTGGCGACGGGCCATGTCCCTCGCCGGCGATGAAGCCGGCGTGGAGCAAGAATCGGCGCGCCCTGTGGACAAAAAGTCACACTTTTGTTGCGCTGGTTTGGCGACGGGCCATGTGGCGACGGGCCATGGGAACCGCGGCCAGTGGACTTGGGGCCGCGCCCGAAAGGGTCGATGAGCTGGCGGCGGGGCGCCCCAAGCACCCCGCCGCCTGCGTTCCGCGTCCTCCCTACCGTTACTTCAGGCAGAGCGCCGCGAGATCGACGCTGTAGGTCGCGTTGTAGGTGCAGCAGCCCACACGGCCGGACAAAAGGACCCGGTCGTTGAAGTTGTTGCGGGCCGCCCTACGAGGTGTACCTCTTTGCGCCCGACAGCAGCGCGGCTGAGCGCATCTGCTTGTTGTAGGTCGGGTCGTTGAAGTAGGCAACGTTGTTGTTGTTCGACGCGTGCAGGCTGTCACCCGACAGCAGCACGTTGATGAAGTCATACGGATCGGCATAGTCGGCTATCCAGCCTTCCGACGTGAGCCGCGTAAGAATCAGGTAAGAACTACTCCGCGGTTCCGACGTCGTCCGGGAGCGAGTCCGGAGCTGAGGCGACACCGATCGCCTCGGGCGGCGCGGGAGGCACGACGGTGATGTCGACCTCCTCGTCGTTCTTTCGGGCGACCAGGATCGTCGAGCCTGCCTCGAGCTGGCGCCCGAGGACGAAGTCGGCGAGCGGGTCTTCGATGTAACGCTGGATTGCGCGCCGGAGCGGCCTCGCCCCCATCGTTGGATCCCACCCCTTCTCGACGAGGAGATCCTTCGCCTCGTCGGTCAGCTCGATCGTCACCTCGTGCTCGGCCATCTGCACGCGCAGGCGGTTCATCAGCAGATCGACGATCTGCAGGATCTCCACCTTGGTCAGCTTCGGGAACACGATGATCTCGTCGATGCGGTTCAGCAGCTCGGGACGGAAGACCTTCTTCAGGTCGCCCATCACACGCGTCTTCATGTCCTCGTAGGACAGCCCTTGCTCGTCCGAGAGGTTGAAGCCGAGTGCCTGGTTCTTCGAAATCGAGGTCGAGCCGATGTTCGAGGTCATGATCACGATCACGTTTCGGAAGTCGACCTTGCGCCCTTGCGAGTCGGTCAGCTTCCCGTCCTCGAGGATCTGCAGGAGGATGTTGAAGACATCGGGGTGCGCTTTCTCGATCTCGTCGAAGAGCACGACCGAGTACGGCTTGCGGCGTACGGCCTCGGTGAGCTGGCCGCCTTCGTCGTAGCCGATGTAGCCCGGCGGCGAGCCGACGAGGCGCGACACGGCGTGCTTCTCCATGTACTCCGACATGTCGATCTGGATCATCGAGTCCTCGTCGCCGAACAGGAACTCGGCGAGCGTCCGCGCCAGCTCGGTCTTGCCGACGCCGGACGGCCCCAGGAAGATGAACGAGCCGGTCGGCCGCTTCGGGTCCTTGATCCCGGCGCGGGCGCGGCGAATCGACTTCGAGACGGCGATGATCGCCGCGTCCTGGCCGATCACGCGCTTGTGCAGCTCCTCCTCCATGCGAACCAGACGCTGCGACTCGGCCTCGGTCAGCTTGAAGACGGGGATGCCCGTCCACATCGAGACGATGTCCGCGATCTCTTCCTCGCCGATCTCGGGCTGCTCCGTCTGCTCGGAGTCGCGCCACTGATCCTCGAGTTCACGCTTCTTCTGCGTCAGCTTGCGCTCCTTGTCGCGCAGCGAGGCGGCCTTCTCGAACTCCTGGCCCTCGATCGAGGCTTCCTTGTCCTTGCGGACCTTCTCGATCTCCTCTTCGAGTTCGCGATAGCGCGGCGGTGCGGTCATAGTCTTGATGCGCATCCGCGACGCGGCCTCGTCGATCAGGTCGATCGCCTTGTCCGGCAGCTGGCGGTCCTGGATGTAGCGCGCGGCGAGCGTCGCCGCGGCCTCCAGCGCCTCGTCGGAGATCTTGCAGCGGTGATGCGCCTCGTAGCGGTCGCGGAGCCCGCGCAGGATCTGCACGGTGTCGTCGGTCGACGGCTCTTCGACCCGGATCTGCTGGAAGCGCCGTTCCAGCGCGGCGTCGCGCTCCAGGTACTTCCGGTACTCGTCGAGGGTCGTCGCGCCGATCGTCTGCAGCTCGCCGCGGGCGAGTGCCGGCTTCAGGATCGAGGCTGCGTCGATCGCACCCTCGGCCGCGCCGGCGCCGACGAGGTTGTGGAGCTCGTCGATGAACAGGATGATGTCGCCGCGCTGGGTGATCTCCTTCATCACCTTCTTCAGGCGCTCTTCGAACTCGCCGCGGTACTTCGACCCGGCGACGAGCGCCGCGAGGTCGAGCGTGTAGATCTGCTTGTTCTTGAGCAGGTCCGGCACCTGATTGGCCGAGATGCGCGCGGCCAGCCCCTCGACGACGGCCGTCTTGCCGACGCCCGGCTCGCCGATCAGGACGGGGTTGTTCTTCGTGCGGCGTGACAGGATCTGCATCACGCGCTCGATCTCGGTCTGCCGCCCGACGACGGGGTCAAGCTTGCCCTCCTGCGCCTGCTTCGTCAGGTTCCGCCCGAACTGGTCGAGGAGCTTCGAGCTCTTGCCCTTCTCGCCCGACGAGCTCTGTGCGCCGCCCTGCCGCCGGCCGGGACCGGAGAGCATGCGGATGATCTCGTTACGAATCTTCTCGGCGTCGGCGTCGAAGTCGAGGAGGATCCGCGCTGCGACCCCTTCGTTCTCGCGCACGAGCCCGAGCAGGATGTGCTCGGTGCCGATGTAGTTGTGTCCCAGTGAGAGCGCCTCGCGCAGGGCGAGCTCCAGTACCTTCTTCGCACGCGGCGTGAATGGGATCTGCCCCGTCGTCACCTCGTCGCCCTGGCCGACGATGCGCGCCACCTGCGCCCGCACCTCTTCGACCGTGATGTCGAGTGACTCGAGCACCCGTGCAGCGAGACCTTCTTCCTCGCGCAGCAGGCCGAGCAGGATGTGCTCCGTGCCGATGTAGTTGTGCTTCAGCGCGCGTGCTTCGTCCTGGGCAAGGACGACGACCTGGCGTGCCCGCTCTGTGAACCGTTCGAACACTCAGCTACCTCTCTTCCGCCTGACCGGCGGCGTCAAACCGATTTGTCTTCATCCAGATCGGTAATGGTACTCCCCCTCACGGTTGCGATGACGGGCGCTGCGCAGGGAAGAGGATCACGTCCCGGATCGAGTCCTTTCCAGCCAATACCATCGCCAGGCGGTCGATCCCGAGGCCGCAGCCGCCGGTCGGTGGCATGCCGTAGGAGAGCGCCTCGACGTACTCGGGATCGCCCTGCTCGGCCTCGACGTTCCCACCCGCGCCCTCCACCGCCTGCATCGCGAACCGCTCCGCCTGCTCGTTCGCGTCGTTCAGTTCGGAGAATGCGTTCCCGATCTCCATCCCGCCGACGTAGTACTCGAACCGCTCGACGATCCGCGGGTCGTCGTCGGTGGCACGCGCGAACGGCGAGAGCTCGATCGGGTAGTCGTAGAGGATCGTCGGTTCGATCAGCCTCGGTTCGACATAGGCGGTGATCGCCTTGTCGACGAGTTGCGCCCACGTCTTGTCCTGCGAGACGTCGACGCCGCGTGAGGAGAGACGTTCCTTGAGATCGTCGTAGTCGTCGGTCCAGAGGTCGAACTCGCGCAGCTCGTCGATCAGGCGGACGCGGCGCCACGGAGCCTTGAGGTCGACTTCGTTGCCCTTGAACGTCACCTTCGTCGTGCCGAGCGCGTCGAGCGCCACGTGCTCGATCAGGTTCTCGGTGCGCCGCATCGTGTCCTGGTAGTCGGCGTAGGCCTCGTACCACTCGAGCATCGTGAACTCCGGATTTCGCTTGTAGTTGACGCCCTCGTTGCGAAAGTCCTTGCCCAGCTCGTAGACGCGCTCGAGGCCGCCGACGATCAGGCGCTTCAGGTAGAGCTCGGTGGCGATCCGGAGGTAGAGATCCTGGTCGAGAACGTTGTGGTGGGTGACGAACGGCTCGGCGAACGCACCGCCGTACCGGGGCTGGAGGACAGGCGTCTCGACCTCGATGAAGCCGTCGTCATCGAGGAATCGCCGGGCGGCCGAGACGATCCGCGCACGCAGCATGAAGTCGGCGCGGATCTCCTCGTTCATCAACAGGTCGAGATACCGCCGGCGGTAGCGCTGCTCGACGTCGGTCAGCCCGTGGAACGTGTCCGGTAGCGGGGCGCGGATGCGCGAGAGCAGTACGAGCTCGTCGACGATCAGCGACGGCTCGCCGCGGCGGCTCTTCGTGGGCTTGCCGATCGCACCGACGACATCGCCGAGGTGGACGTCGACTTCGCCGGTTCGGGCCGCAGGGCAGAGGAGCTGGATGCGGCCACTCCGGTCGACGAGATCCAGGAAGACGAGCTTGCCCATGTCGCGGCGCGCCAACACGCGGCCCGCAAGCCGACGCGTCGCTTCGCCTTCGAGCCCGGTCTCGAGCGCGTCGGCCTCGGCGTGGACTGCGGCGATCTCGTCGCGGTCCGGAAACCGCTTTGGCGGCGACGTGGTCACGGTCGTCTGACCATAGCCCAGGCGTTCGGGCCGTCCTCCGGCGTGCGTCCCTGCCGGACGACGTTGAAACCCTGCGATTCGTAGAACGGCAGGTTCGCGACATTGTTCGTCAGCAGCACGGTGGGCAAGCCACTCGCGGCCGCCGCGTCGACCCCGGGACGCACGAGCGCGGCGCCGACGCCCCGGCGCTGGGCCACGGGGTCGACCCCGATCCCTGCCAGGTACCAGTGCGGCCCGCCGGCGACGTCGGCCCGTAGCTGCTCGACCGCCCGGCCGTATGCGAGGAAAGGCCCGGTTGCAGCACCGAGCCGGAGCGGCGTGGTGACGAGCGCACGCAGCGTCGGCCCCACGCGCATCGCCGCCCGGCCCGGCGGAAGCCACCGGGCGGCACCGAGCACAGGCCCGGCTGTGACGAATACGTCCGCAGCCGTCACGTCGAAGCCGACCCTGAAGAGCCACGGCAGCAGCCGAGCGCGCCGCTCGGGATCCGGCACGAGCCACACCCACGCGGGATCGTCGTGAAAGGCGCGCGCCAGCACGTCACTGGCCTCGCCCAGCCGTTCCTTCCCGATGCGCACGACCTCCATGCCGTGCGAGCTTAAAGCTGGGGGTCAGGCGGCGCGGATCTCGACGATCTTGAACTTGAGCGCGCCACGTGGCGCCGTCACCTCGACGACGTCGCCCTTCTTGTGCCCCATGATCGCCTTACCTACCGGTGACTCGTTCGACAGCTTGTTCTGGGTCGGGTTAGCCTCGGCCGAGCCGACGATGTGGTACTCGACCTCCTTGCGCGCCTTCACGTCGCGCAACAGCACCCGTGAGCCGATCGAGACGGCGTCCTTCGAGATCTCCTTCTTGGTGATCACGCGGGCCGAGAGCAGACGCTCTTCGAGCTGCGCGATCTTATGCTCGAGCATTGCCTGCTCGTTCTTCGCGTCGTCGTACTCTGCGTTCTCTGCGATGTCGCCGAACTCCCGAGCGACTCTGATCCGCTCCGCGACTTCGCGGCGCCTTTCACCCCGCAGGAGATCGATCTCCTGTTGGAGCTTCTTGTACCCCTCGGCTGTGAGAATCACTTCCTTCAATGCGGCCTCCTGACCCCCTGAAGCGGGCGGGAATGGTAGCTACGCCGTCAAGGGGCTCGCAAGAAGACCGGGCTACAGTTCACATCTCGTGAACATCGACCTGAGAGACACATGGTTTCTGGGCGACGTCGAGATTCCCGGCAGGCTCGTCCTCGCGCCGATGGCAGGTGTCAGCGTGCAGGCGTTTCGCCGTCAGGGACGCCGCTACGGTGCAGGGCTGGTCTGCTCGGAGATGGTCTCCGTCGCGGGTATCCAGCACCGGAACGAGCGGACGCTCGGCTACCTGCGTGTCGCCTCGGACGAGCACCCGCTGGCGATCCAGATCTTCGGTTCCGACCCGGTCGCGATGGCCGAAGCCGCGCGGATGGTGGATGCGGCCGGCGCGGACATCGTCGACATCAACTTCGGCTGCCCCGTCCGCAAGGTGACGAAGACCGGCGCAGGCGCCTCCATGCTCGACGATCCCGAGCAGGCATGCAGGCTCGTTCAGGCCGTCGCCGACGCGACGCCGCTGCCGGTCAGTGTGAAGATGAGGCGCGGCGTCGAAAACGGCTCGCGGGCCTGCATCATCCTCGGCCCGCGGCTCGTCGAAGCCGGCGCCCGCTCGCTGACGCTTCACCCCCGCTCCGCGAAACAGATGTACACGGGCACCGCCGACCATTCGGTTACCGCCGAGCTCGTCTCCCTCGTCGACGTCCCGGTGATCGCGTCCGGCGACGTCACGTCGCGCGCCCGAGCGCAGACCGTGCTCGCGACGACCGGAGCGGCCGCCGTGATGGTCGGACGGGCGGCTCAGGGCAACCCCTGGGCGCTGCGCGAGATCATGGGGGACGAAAGCGAACCGACTCGCGAAGAGGTCGTCGCCGAGCTGCTGCTGTTCATGCGCGAGACCGTTCGCGAGCTCGGCGAACAGCGCTCGTTCGGGTTCCTGAAGAAGTTCTACGGGTGGTACCTCGGCCGCGGCCGCTTCCCCCGGCCCTTCAAGCAGGAACTCGTGCAGCTACCGAGTCTCGCCGAGGTCGAACAGCGGCTTCTCACCGTCGCACCCGGCGCGCGCTTCGTGCTCGAGCGCCTGCTCGACGAGCTGCCCGACCCCGAGGACGAGGTCCTGCTCGACTCGCTGCCGATCTCGCTCTACGGGGGCGGTTGACGCCCGAGAATCCAAGCGGCGGGTAGCTGGTGAGCGAGCACGGGCGGAAGCCCGCGCTCGCGGCGAACAACCAACCCTCGATGAACTCTGGACGCCGGACGCGTCTAAGTTGCAGGCGGGGAAAGCCCGTGCCGAACCACGATTCGAGAGGAGTGCGCATGGCCGGTCAGATCGTGCACTACGAAATTCCCGCGGACGACACCGAGAAGTCTCGCGAGTTCTGGGGGTCGCTATTCGGCTGGCAGTTCCAGAACTATCCCGGGCCGTCCGACTACTGGATGACCGAGATCGTTCCCAAGGAGCTCGGCGGGGCGATTACGAACATGGAGCCTGGCAAGCGCGGCAACCGCGCGTATTTCTCCGTCGACGACATCAACGTCGGCGCGGCGCGCGTCAAGGAGCTCGGCGGCGAGTCCGGCGACCCGATGCCCGTCCCGAACATGGGCTGGTTCGCCGTCTGCAAGGACCCGCACGGCAACGAGTTCGGCCTCTGGCAGAACGACGAGTCGGCGCCGACGCCCAGCTAGGCGTTAGGGCTCCGGCTGGTTTCTCGACCAGACCAGCCGGAGCCCGTGCAACGTCAGCTCCGAATCGACGACGCCGATCGTCTTCGTGTGCGGCGCGATCAGGTCTGCGAGGCCGCCCGTCGCGACGACGATGGCGTCGGGGGCGCCCAGCTCGTCGCGGATCCGGTCGACGATCGCGTCGACCTGCCCGGCGAACCCGTAGACGAGACCCGACTGGAGTGCCGCCGTTGTCGTCTGGCTGATCACGCGCTCGGGCGCGGCGAACGGGACCTTCGGTAGCCGCGCGGCGCGCGCGAAGAGAGCGTCCATCGAGATCTCGATCCCCGGCGCGAGCACGCCGCCCGCGAACTCGCCGGCCGCAGACACGACATCGAAGTTCGTCGACGTGCCGAAGTCGACCACCACGGCCGGCGCACCGTGGCGCTCGCGCGCAGCGACGGCATTGGCAATGCGGTCGGGGCCGACCTCCCGCGGGTCGTCGTAGCGGATCGGCACCCCCGTCGAGACCCCCGGCCCGAGCACGAGCAGCTCCACTCCTGCCCAGCGCTCCGCGAAGAGCTCGTATTCGTGGATGAGCTGCGGCACGGAGGAGCAGAGGACGATCCCGTCCAGCTCGGCGAGCTCGACGAAGCCGCGGACGAGGACGGCGAGCTCGTCGCCGGTGTGGTTCCGGTTCGTGCCGACCCGGAACTGGGTTGTCAGCGAAGGGCCGTCGAACAGCCCGAAGACTGTCTGCGTGTTGCCGCAGTCGATCGCCAGAAGCATGGCGCTGGACGCTATAGATCTTCGATTTCGGAGCGGCCCTCACCGATGCGCTTCGCAAGCGCTTCTGCGGTCAGGACCGGCTCGTCGCCCTCGCCGCGCAGCTCTTCGATCGTCACGTCGCTCGAGGTGTAGACCTCGGCCCGCGGGATCATGCGCGTGGGGCGGTTTTTGTCCCACACCCAGACGTCTTCCATCTTCAGGTGGAAGAACGGGTAGCTCGGCTGCGGAACGTACTGGAAGTCGAGCTTGTTGCAGAGGTACGTCGCGTCCTGGGTGAGGATGCAGTACCGGAAGAGACTGAAGACCGCGCTGTATTCCTTCTTCAGCCGCAGCTCCGCCTCAGCCTCGAATTCGTCGAGCTCGTCGAGGTTGCTCACGACTCGGATTGTATCCCCGCAAGGGCCTCTCGGACCGTGCCGTTTCCGGGGATTTTCTGTGCCGGAACCAGCTCGGCGAGCGGCGCGAGGGCGAATGCGCGTTCGAGCAGACGCGGGTGGGGCACGATCAGCCCCGGCTCGTCGATCGTCAGGTCGCCGTAGAGCAGGAGGTCGAGATCGATCGTCCGCGGCCCCCAGCGCGGGCCGATCCGCTCACGGCCCAGCCTGCGCTCGACATCGAGCAGATGATCGAGGAGCTGTCGCGGCTCGAGGTTCGTCTCCAGCTCGGCCGCGGCATTCAGGAACGCGGGCTGGTTCTCGTAGCCCCAGGGCTCGGTCTCGTGGATCGTCGAGACCCGGATTGCGCCGATCAGTTCCGCGGCCCGCCGGATCGTCGACTCGCGATCGCCCAGGTTCGCGCCGAGCCCGACGTAAGCGAGGATCACGGCCGCGTCACGGTGACCGCGCCGAACTCGACCGTCAGCCCGGCCGGCGCAACCTCCGGCTTGCGCACGCGCACACGCACCGACTCCGGCCGGAACAGCTCGAGCAGCGTGTCCGCGACCGTCGAGGCGAGCGCCTCGAGCAGATCGAACCTCTGCTCGTTCACCTCGCGAATCGCAGCGGCGACGAGCGTGTAGTCGACGGCGTCGGAGAGTTGGTCGTTCGCGCCTCGGTCGCCGACCTCGAGTGTGACGTCGTAGAGGAACAGCTGGCCCTGCTCCTGCTCGACGGCCTCGACGCCGTGGTGGCCGTGCAGCTCGAGCCCCCTCAGCTCGACCTTCACGTCCCGACCACCGCCCGGGCGGCGCCGAGCGCCTCGACGTGCTCGCGAACGTCGTGGGCCCGGATGATCGTCGCCCCGCGCTCGTACGCCGAGACGGCCGCCCCGACGGATGCCGCAGCCGAACCGGTGGCGGTGCCGAACAGAGCGCCGAGCGAGCTCTTGCGGGAGAAGCCGATCACGAGCGGGCGCCCGAGCTCGGCCAGCTCGCCGAGCCGCCGGACCAGCTCGAAGTTGTGGGCCGCCGTCTTGCCGAAACCGATCCCCGGATCGAGGCAGATCGCGTCCTCGCGAACGCCCGCTGCGACGGCGAAGGCAAGGCGCTCGGCCAGAAAGCGCTTGACCTCGTCGACCACGTCGCCGTAGGTCGGGTTCGCCTGCATCGTGCGCGGCTCGCCCTGCATGTGCATCAGGCAGAGATAGCAGCCGGCGTCGGCGACGACGGGGGCCAGCTCCGGGTCGCCGCGAAGAGCGGTCACGTCGTTGACGAGCTCGACGCCGAGTGAGATCGCGCGGCGGGCGACCGCGGCCTTCGACGTGTCGATCGAGACCGGCGCGCCACCGAGGTCGGCGAGCACGGGCTCGACCCGAGCGAGCTCCTCCTCGGCAGTCACACCGCCCGACCCGGGCCGCGTCGATTCGCCGCCGACGTCGATGATCGCCGCACCCGCCTCGAGCATCCCCCACGCCGACGTGACCGCGGCCCCGACACGCAGATGCACGCCGCCGTCGGAGAACGAGTCCGGGGTGACGTTGATCACGCCCATCACGGACGGGGCAGGGAAACGCTCCTCGATCGGAAGCCGCACGCCTCAATTGAACCTGTTCGGCATAGCCGAACCAGGTTCACGAGTTTCAGGCGCTTACGAAGCTTCGGGCTCGGGTGGCTGCATCGCTGCACCGCCCGGGAGCGGGAACGGCCGCGGCTTCAGCTGCGGACGCCGCTCGGGCTGCGCAGCGGGCTCGGGGGGCTCGACCGGCTCCGGCGGTGCCGGGAAGACGGTGTCCTCCGCCTCGCCGGCAGCGAGCCGCTCGAACTGATCCTTGTCGATCGTCTCGCGCTCGATCAGGATCTGCGAGATCCGGTGCAGGAGGTCGATGTGCTCGCGCAGCACGCGCGTCGCCACATCGTGGCCGTCTTCGATGATGCGGCGGATCTCGTCGTCGATCTCGCGGGCGACCTCTTCCGAATAGTCGGGCTCGTTGCCCATCTCGCGACCGAGGAACGGCATGTCGTGGTTCCGGCCGAGGACGCGAGGGCCGAGCTTCTCGCTCATCCCGAATCGCATCACCATCGCCTTCGCAGTCGCCGTCACCTTCTCGATGTCGTTCGACGCTCCGGTGGTGATCTCGTTGAAGACGATCTCTTCGGCAGCGCGACCGCCCATTGTCATCGCGATCTGCTCGAGCAGCGCCTGTCGCGTGGTCAGGTAACGATCCTCGGTCGGCAACGAGATCGTCAAGCCGAGCGCCTGGCCGCGAGACACGATCGTGATCTTGTGCACCGGATCGGTGTTCTCGAGGAAGTGGCCGACGAGCGCGTGGCCCATCTCGTGGTAAGCGGTGATCCGCTGCTCCTTCTCGGAGAGCAGGCGGGCCTTCTTCTCGGGGCCAGCGATCACACGCATGATCCCTTCCTCGAGCTCGTCCTGCTCGATCACGTTCTTGCCTCGCCGGGCGGCGAGCAGGGCTGCCTCGTTGACCAGGTTGCGCAGGTCTGCACCCGTGAAACCAGGCGTGCCGGCGGCGAGCGAGTCCAGGTCGATCGCCGACGCGAGCGGCTTGCCCTTCGAGTGGACCTCGAGGATCTTGCGGCGCCCGTTCCGGTCGGGACGGTCGACGACGATCTGGCGATCGAAGCGGCCCGGGCGGAGCAGCGCCGGATCGAGAATGTCTGGCCGGTTGGTGGCGGCGATCAGGATGATGTTGTCCTTCATCTCGAAGCCGTCCATCTCGACGAGCAGCTGGTTGAGCGTCTGCTCACGTTCGTCGTGGCCGCCGCCGAGACCGGCGCCGCGGTGGCGGCCGACAGCGTCGATCTCGTCCATGAAGACGATGCACGGCGAAGCCTGCTTGGCCTGCTCGAAGAGGTCGCGGACGCGCGAGGCGCCGACGCCGACGAACATCTCGACGAAGTCGGAGCCCGAGATCGAGAAGAACGGCACGCCCGCTTCGCCTGCGACGGCGCGCGCGAGCAATGTCTTACCGGTGCCTGGAGGCCCGTAGAGCAGAACGCCCTTCGGAATCGACGCGCCGAGTGCCTGGAACTTCTTCGGGTTCTCGAGGAACTCCTTGATCTCTTGCAGTTCCTCGACCGCCTCGTCAACACCGGCGACATCCTTGAAGCCGATCTTCGGCGAATCCGGAGCCATCCGCTTCGCGCGCGACTTACCGAAGCTCATCACCTTCGAGCCGCCACCCTGCACCTGGTTCATCAGGAAGATCCAGAACCCGATCAGCAGGAGGAAGGGCAGGAAGGATCCGATCAGCGCCGTCCAGGAGAAACCGCCGGTCCCCTTGGAGTCCCACTTGACGCCCTCCTTCTGCAGGAGGTCCTGGAACTGCAACTGCGCCTGATCGGATGCGTAGTGCACCGTCGCCTTCTTGCTGTCGGTCAGCTTGAGGGTGATCGCGCGCTTGCTCGGGGTGAACTCAGCGGACTGGACCTGGCCGGCGCGCACCTTCGCATAGGCCTCCGAGGTGGTCAGCGGCTCGGCGCCCTTGCCCTTCGGGATCAGCGTCTGGCTGGCCAGCCAGACCAGCAGAACGATCACGATGAGCGGGAAAAATGCGCTACGGAAGAAACGGTTCACGATGGTGTCCAGTCAGGGTAGCCGAGCGATCGCTCCCGGGGTCATCGGCATTATGGCCCTCCGACCAAAGCGGTTCTGCGAGCCGAAGTCAAAAGAGGCTCGGACGCTACGCGCCCTCGGGCATCAGGTCAGGGTGCAGTACGCCCACATAGGGCAAATTCCTGTATCGCTCGGCGAAGTCGAGGCCGTAGCCGATCACGAACTTGTTCGGGATCTCGAAGCCGACATAGCGCACGGGGACGTCGATCTCGCGTCGCGCCGGCTTCGTCAGTAGGGCGCAGATCTCCAGGCTGGCCGGCTCGCGCGACTCCAGGTTCCGCAACAGGTAGGAGAGCGTGAGCCCGGAGTCGATGATGTCCTCGACGACGAGGACGTGACGGTTCTCGATGTTGATGTCGAGGTCCTTCAGGATCCGCACGACGCCGGACGAGTCGGTCGAGGCGCCGTAGCTGGAGATCGCCATGAAGTCGATCTCGCACGGGACGCTGAGCGAGCGCATCAGGTCGGCCATGAAGAACACCGCGCCCTTGAGCACGCCGACGAGGAGCAGCTCGCGACCGTCATAGTCGGCTGAGAGCTCGCGGCCGAGCTCGCGGATGCGCGCCTGCAGCCGCTCCTCCTCGATCAGGATCTCTCCGACCCCACGCTCGAGCTCAGTCGCGGACACGGGTCGCAGTCACCCCCTCTGCCTCGATGATCCCGGGCACGGCAACGACGTCGCGGCCGCGCACGACGAGCGGCCAGCCTTCACGGTCGGAGCGCGGGATCTTTGCGTCGACGAACACGTCTTGCACCTTTCGTCTGCGGCCGGCGAGACGGTCGCCGGCACGCCACCCCCGTACCTTAAGCCCTTCGACGCTCGACTCGATGCGCCACGGTCCCCACGCGACCGTCCCGCGCAGCTCGACGGGGCCTTGTTCGAGCCACAGCCGGTCGTACTCGCGGACCGCCTGGACGCCGCCTCCGAGATCGACGCGCCGCGAGGCGGCCGGCGCATCGAGCAGCTCGGCGAGCGCGACGGGCAAGGTGCGCCGCTCTTGGAGCGAACGGAGGATGTTCTCGCGAGCAGCCGGATGGATGCGCTCGAGCAGCGGCAGCACCGCGCTGCGGATCAGCCCCCGTACCGTCTCCGGGTTCGTCGAGTCGGTGCGCCATTCGAGCCTCCGCTCGCGGCAGTAGGCCTCGGTCTCCTCGCGCCAGGCGCAGAGGAGCGGGCGCACGACGCCGTCGGCGCGCTGAACCTTGATTCCCTTCGTGTTCCCGCTCGAGACGAGACGGAAGAGGATCGTCTCGACCTGGTCAGAGAGCGTGTGCCCGGTCGCGCGAAGCGCATCGGTCCGGAACGAATAGCGAATGTCGCGCAGCTCGGCCTCGGTGGAGCACCGCGCCGCAGCCTGCACCACCTCGGCGCCGAAGCGCGCTTTACACCAGGTCGCGTCCTCGTCGGACTCGGCATCCCGGAGACCGTGATCGACGTGCAGTGCCGAGACGCGGTAGCCGAGCTCCGAAAGCACGTGGTGGAGGCACGTCGAGTCGGCGCCGCCCGAGACGAGGCAGAGGATGTCCCCGCCCGGCGGGATCAGGTCGTACCGGCGCACGTGCGCCTCGACCCTGGCACAGAGGTCGTCGGTACTCAGCGCAGGGCCTTTCTCCGGGCCACGCGCACGGCGAGCTCGCCGGCTGCCCAGCGCAGGACCCAGAACGCCGCACCGAGCTTCAGCACCCGTTTCAAAAGAGCACGCTCCTGTACTCGAGGACACGACGCATCCCGATTGCATCGTAGAGCGCGTGCGCCGGGGCGTTGTCGCTGCGGACGAACAGCGTCACGCGCGGCGTCGAGGCGAGCAGGAGGCGGCAGAGGTCGCGCAGCCCGCGCGCGCCGTCGCCGCGCCCTCGGGCCGCAGGGTCGACCCAGACCTGCTGGAGCTGGACGGCCGAAGGCGTCCACGCCGACGCCTCGGCCTTGAACCGGATCACGCCGCCGTCGAGCCAGATCCACGAGCGGCCTTCCTCGATCTGGGCCAGGGTGCGCCACCGGAAGCCGTCGGCGTCGCGCGCGAGCGGATCGCCACCGAGCTCGAGCGCGTGCGCGGCGGCGCAGGCCGGGACCAGAACGTCGAGGTCGTCGATCGTCGCCGCGCGTAGCCCTGAGCCTGCTTCGGGCGGCGGTGACTCGATCAGGTACACGGGTTGGCCCGGTCGATCCTCGCGTGGTTCGGGCAGTCGCCTGCGGGCCGCGTCGTAGAGGTCGGTGACGGCCCGTGCCTCGCCGATGATCATCCTCGATTGCCCCTCGGCCGCCGCCCTGGCGAAGACGCCGCAGCCGTCTCCCGAGGGCACGATGTTCGCGCCCACATGGCAGAGCGCCGAAAGCGTCCCGCGATCGCTCACAGCGGCCACGAAATGGCCAAGATTCCGGCGCGCGACGTCTTCCAGGAAGACCCGCTCGACCGGTGCGAGCGCACAGAATCGAAGCACCTGCTCGATGGACGGCTCAACGAGAGTCACAAGCGGAGTCTTCTATAGAGTCCGCGCGCATGCCGATCCACGTTCGCGCAGAGCCGGGCGAGTACGCAGAGGCGGTCCTCCTGCCCGGAGATCCGCTGCGCGCGAAATACATCGCCGAGACGTACCTCGACGACGTCGTCCAGCGAAACAGCGAGCGCGGCCTGCTCGGCTACACCGGAACCTTCAACGGGAAGCCGGTCTCGGTGCAGGGAACCGGCATGGGCTGCCCGGGAGCCGCGATCGTCTTCGAAGAGCTCGTGCAGCTCGGCTGCAAGCGGCTGATCCGCGTCGGCACCTGCGGCGGCCTGCAGCCACACCACGCGCTGGGCGATCTGATCGTCGCGCTCAGCGCGGTGCCGGCCGACTCGACGGCGATGCACATGGTCGGGAACGAGCCGCACTGCCCGACGGCCTCCTGGAGCCTCATCCACGGCGCCGTGCATGTCGCCAAGGAGATCGGCCAGGAGATCCACGTCGGTCCGATCGTCTCGAGCGACGTCTTCTACAACCCCGACGGCGGCCAGTACGAGCGGTGGTCGAAGCGCGGCGTGCTGGCGGTCGAGATGGAGGCGTCGGTGCTGTTCACGATCGCCGCCCTTCGCGGCGTCGACGCCGGGTGCCTGCTGACCGTCAGCGACATCGTGGTCGAGGGCGAGTTCACACGGATCACGGACGACGACCTGCGCGCCGCGGTCGACCGGATGACGAAGATCGCGCTCGAAGTCGCGACCTCCGATTAGCACCGACACCGTCTTCCTCGTCAACCCGGCGTCGTCGAACGGCGCGACCGGCAAGCGCTGGCCGGAGCTCGCCCACCGTGCGGAGCTGCTCGGGCTTCACGGCGAGACGCTGTTCTCCGAGCGGCCCGGGCACCTGATCGAGCTGGCGAAGCGCGCTGTCGAGGGCGGCGCGAAGCTCCTCGTCGCAGTCGGCGGCGACGGGACGTTGAACGAGGTCGTCAACGGCGCGGCCGGACGCGACGTCGAGCTCGCGACGATCCCGATCGGCACCGGCATGGACTTCGTCCGCACCTACGGCATTCCCACCAAGTTCGAGGCCGCGGTCGGGGTGGCGCTCACCGGGACGAGCCGGACGATCGACGCTGGACGCGTTCGCTACCGGACCTGGGAGGGCGCCGAGGCGGAGCGCTGGTTTGCCAACGTCGGCTCGGTCGGGATGAGCGGCGCCGTGGCGCAACGGGCGAACGGGATGTCAAAGGCATTCGGCGGCAAGGCGACATTCTTCTACGCGCTGACGCGGGTGTTCCTCGAATGGCAGAACACGGAGGTTCGGGTGTCGCTTGACGGAGGCGAGCGAACCGGCCGGATGCACGACGTGGTCGTGGCCAACGGCGCGTGGCACGGCGGCGGCATGAAGCTCGCCCCAGACGCGGTGCCGGATGACGGGCTGTTCGACGTGGTGCTGATCGGCGACGTCGGCAAGGTCGACTTCCTGACGACGGCGCCGAAGATCTACAAGGGCCGGCACGTCTTGCATCCGAAGGTCGAGGTCGTCCGCAGCGCGCGCGTCGAGGTCGACGCGGACGAACGCCTGCCGATCGAGGTCGAGGGCGAGCAGATCGGGACGACGCCGGCCGTCTTCGAGGTCGTGCCCGGCGCACTTCGCGTGCGCGTGCCTTCCTAGGAGCTGGCAGGCGGCTTAGGCTTCTTGGCCGCGGCCGGCTTCTTCGCCGGACCTTCCAGCTTGGCGAGTCGCTCCTCGAGCTGCGAGAGGCGCTGCTCCATCTGCTCGAGCCCACGGACGCGCTTGCCCAGGTCGTCGACCCGGTCTCGAAGCTGCGCTGCGCCCTGCAGGACACGGGCCGCCGTGGGGTTCTGCGAGGCCTTGTCGAGGACCTCCTCGCCGAGCGAGGCGAGCTGTGAGAGCGGATTGCGATTCATGTCCGCTTCTTTCTAGCGCACGCGGCGGATCCCCGCGTCCGACAGGCGGCACGCGTCAGGCTTTGATGATCACCGGGGTGCCGGCGACCGCGGCAGCGAAGACCTTCAGGAGGATCTTGTTCGGCAATCGGATGCAGCCGTCCGAGACAGCCTGGCCGGTCAGCCACGGCTCGTTGGTGCCGTGGATCGCGACCGGCCCGCCCTGCGCCCACCCCGTCAGCACGTTCGAGAACGCGGAGATGCCGGCCGCAGCGGGTCCATACGGCCCGGAGGGGTCGGTCGGGACGAGACGCTGGTTCACGTAGTAGCGCCCGACGGGAGTCGGTGTCGACGGCGAGCCGATCGCTACCGCGGCTGTCAGCGCCGCCTTGCCGTTCTCGTACAGCGTCAGCCGGCGCTCGGAGAGGTCGACGAGAATCCGGGTGCCGATGACGTCGAGCGCGAGCGATGACGCGCGAACGAAACCGATGCTCCCGTTCGGCTTGATCGGCAGCTCGACGCGGTACCAGCGCGGGGAGCAATTGGCGCCGACCACGACGCCGACGACGCCGAACACGGTCGGGTAGTGATTGATGTTCTTGGCCCCGAAGCGTGCGACCACCTCGCCGTTCGGCCGCCGTAAGGCGACGGCGCCGCGTGGTGCGGAGCCGACGTAGGCGCGACGCGTCGAGCCGATGGCATGCAGGGAGCCTGCGACGCAGGGCGCCGCGGCCGGCGTCGTTCCCGTGGTCGTCGGCGCAGCCTCCGGGTGGCGCGCAGAGCCGCAGCCGGCGGCGAGTGCCACCAGGGCCACGGCCGCGGGCAGAGCCGCGACCGCCCGCATCCATACCCTTTGTTCGTGATCGTCGCGCATCTCGACCTAGATGCTTTCTTCGCCGCGGTCGAAGAGCTCGAGGAACCCGCGCTCAAGCATGTGCCGCTCGTCGTGGGTGGCGACCCGCGCGGCCGCGGGGTGGTCGCGACGGCCAACTACGTGGCTCGCAGCTTCGGCATCCACTCGGCGATGTCGTGTGCCGAGGCGATGCGTCGGTGCCCCGCTGCCACCTTCGTGCGGCCACGCCATTCGCTGTACCGCGACTACTCGCGTGAGGTGTGGGCGACGGTGCGCGAGATCGTGCCCACGGTCGAGCAGGCCGGGATCGACGAGGGCTACCTCGACCTCGAGGAGGTCGCGCCGGTGTTCGACGACGCGCGGGCCGTCGCAGAGACGGTGCGCGCAGTCGTCCGGGCGCGAACGCGACTGTCGTGCTCGCTCGGCGTCGCGACGTCGAAGGTCGTGGCCAAGGTCGCTTCGGACCGGCGGAAGCCCGGCGGTCTGACGGTTGTCCGGCCCGGGCGCGAGGCGATCTTCCTGGCGCCGTTCCCGATTCGGCTGCTTCCCGGGGTCGGCCCCCGCGCGGAGGAACGGCTCGTCGCCGCCGGGATCGAGACGATCGGCGGCCTTGCCGCCCTCGGTGACGACGACCTGCGGACGCTCGTCCGCGGCGTCGTCGGTCGCCAGCTGCGCGACCGGGCCCGCGGCATCGACCCACGCCGGCTCGAGGTCTCTACCGAGCGGATCTCGATCTCGAACGAGGAGACGTTCGCACAGGACATCGGCGACCCCGAGCGCCTGCACGACGAGCTGCGGCGGCAGGCGCTCCGCCTGGGCGACCACCTGCAGAAGCGCGGACAGGTCGGACGCACCGTGACGACCAAACTTCGCTATCCCGACTTCGCGATTCGCACCCGCTCGACGTCGCTGCCGGTCGGCACCGACGACGGCGGGCGGATCGGCGAGCTTGCGTGCTCGCTGCTCGATCGTGCGCTCCGCGATCGCCCGGGCCCCCTCCGCCTCGTCGGCGTCGGTGTGTCGGGTCTCGCCGATCACCAGCAACTTTCGCTGCCGGCGGGCGTCTGACTCGTTACAAAGTGTTTCCACGGAATTCACCGTTTCGAAGCACATGACCTCCGCACCCCCACTTACTCTGAGTCACACCATGACCGCGCGCAACTCCCCCACGATTCACGAGCACGTCGCGAAGCGAGTGCACCTGTTGGCGCTCAAGGCCGGTGTCCCGTACGAGGTCGAGCAGCAGGTCTGTGAAGCCTGCGCACGCATCCTCGACGAGAAGCCCGTCAAGCGCGCCGCCGCGTAGCATCCGCCTCGAGTGGACGGGTTCAATTTCTCGACACCGGTCAAGGTGCGCTTTGCCGAGACCGACGCGCAGGGGATCGCGCACAACTCGAACTACTTCATCTGGTTCGAGGTCGCTCGGGTCGAGTACCTGGAGACGTTTGCAGGCGGCTACCAGCGGCTTCGCGACCTCGGCGTCGAGGCACTCGTGCTCGAGACCCACGTTCGCTACCTGCAGCCTGCGAAGTTCGACGACCGGCTCACGGTGCACGCCCGTTGCCTCGATGTCAAAGGCGCGCGCTTTCGCTACGAGTACGCCGTCGAGCGAGACGGCGTGCTGATCGCCGACGGCTGGACATCGCACGCCACGGTCGACGCCGCGACGCTCCTTCCGACGCGCGTGCCCGACTGGCTGGCCGAGGCGATCGGCGGCGCCGAGCTCAGTGCGGCCCCCCGGGGAGCCCCGGCGGCGTCGTAGCCGGCTTCTTCGGCTGCTTCGGCTTCTTCGGGCCGACGCGGATCACCTTCGGCTCCGCGCGGTAGCTCGAGTACCAGGTCTGGTCGGAGAGCAGCTTGCCGGCCTGCGTGTAGACCTTCCGCTCGACCGAGGTCGCCTGGGCGGGGACGCCGGAGTCATCGACCGCCGTTGAGCCCGGCGCGAGTGTCGCATCGACCGTCTTCTCGACCGGCGGGGGCGCGACGACCCGGAGCGGTGCGGTCGTGCTCTCGACCCGGCGATGTGGTGAGGTCCCGTAGAGGCCCACCGTCAAGGACGAGGAGCCGACGAACGTGCGCAGCAGCAACCAGTGGCCGGTGTCGTTCGAGAACTTCAGGTCGACGTCCGGATAGTTGACGGTCGCGTCGCGCCCGAGCGGGTAGTGCGAGATGTAGAGCGCGTGGTTTGTGCGCTCGACGATCGGCAGGCCCGCCTCGTAGGCGGCGTTGAAGACCGTCGTCGAGACCTGGCAGACGCCGCCGCCGAGCCCGGTCTGCAACTCGCCGTTGATGATCACCGGCGCCTCCAGGAAGCCCTTCTCGGCGCTCCGCTCGCCGGTCGCGCCGTTGAACGAGAAGGTCTCGCCGGGCGCGATCAGCTTGCCGTCGACGAGATGCGCGACCAGCTGCACGTTGTGGATGCGGTTCGCCTCGCCGCCGTAGAACGTCTCATATGTGGCGACCGTGCCGGTGATCCCCATCGCCGTGGCCTGCACCGTCGAACGCTGCGGCTGCCGCTCGCTCAGGGCGAGTTGGGCGACCCGGTTGGTCGACTGCTCTGCTGCCGCAAGCATGCGCGCTGCGGACCGCGGGACATCGAGCCCGAGCCCCGGTGACGCCGGGATGACGCGCACGGCGCCGGACGCGTTGACCGCGAAGCCGGCGTCCTTCGGAGCACGATCGATGTTCCGCTCGAGCAGGCCGAAGTACCGGTCAGCCGCCGCGCCGGTGAACGAGAGGCGTGTGTCGCTTCCGGTGGGAAGGTGAAGGATCGTCGCGAGCCGCCAGCGAGGGATCCGGAGTCGCGTCGGCCCCGCGACGACCGTGATCGGCGCGGCGATCACCTGCGTCGCGGCGCGCTGGGCCGCTGCCAGCGAAAAGACGGTGACCGAGGGGGGATCGCTCCGGACCGGGAGCGCGACCGGAGCACGTGAGAACGAGGCAAGGGCGTTCACGATCACGGCACGGGCGGCCGCGCGGTCGAGCGCGCGGCCGGTCGAGCCCGGAGCGATCGTCACGTGGAGACCGCGGCGGACGAGTCGCGCCTCCCGATGCGGCGCGTCGACGGCTCGGGCGAGCAGGCCCAGCTCGTAGTTCAGGCCCGGGTTGTAGGCGTGCGACCTCGGAGCCAGATCCTCGGGGAAGAACGCGAGGCCGAGCCGCTTGTAGCCGCGAACGACGCCGAAGCCGCCGCCCTGCCGGCGCGCTCGCGCGACTGTGGCTGCCCAGTCGACCTCGACGCCGAGCCGGCGTGGGGTCAGCCGGAACGTCTTTCCGCCGGCCGTGAAGGCGACCGGGACGTTGGCGAGCTTCGCCGCCCGGCGCTCGAGCAACTGCTGCGCTGCCGCCGGGGTGAGCCCGCCCACGTCGATGCCCGAGACACGTGTGCCGCTCGCGAGCTTGTCCGCCGAGCCGGCGAAGACGAGGCCGAGCGCGAGCGCAACCAGACCGATGATGCCGCCGAGAAGGCCGAGGCGGGTCCAGAGACGCAAGCGCGCCGAAGAGCGGCGGCGGGTGCGAAGAGCCGTCGAGGACGCTGCCACTGCCCGAGGCATGGTAGCCGGAGCCCCGGGTGCGTCCAGGGGCGCTGCTAGAAGACGAACAACTCGACGCCGCCGGAGACGTTCAGCTCGATTCCCGTGACGTAGGCGGCGAGGTCGGAGCACAGCCAGGCGATCGCATTCGCGATGTCCTGAGGCTCGCCGGGTCGCTTGAAGACCGTGCGGTTCGCGATGCGCTCGTTCATCGCCGGGTTCGCCATGTTGAAAGCCTCCGTGCCGATGATCCCGGGGACGACGGCGTTCGCCGTGATGCCGTGACGTCCGCCCTCGAGCGCAAGTGTCTTGGTCAGGCCGATCACGCCGGCCTTCGTGGTCGAGTACGACGCCTGGCCGAAGCCGCCGAGGGTGCCCGCGACGGAAGCCATGTTGACGATGCGCCCCCACTTCCGCTCTTTCATGTGCGGCCAGACGGCCTGCGCGCAGTTGAACGCGCCTGTCAGGTTGACTCGGAGGTCTCGCTCCCAGAGCGCCGGCTGCTGGTCGGAGAACTGCCCGACGTGGTCGAGCGTTCCCGCGTTGTTGACGAGGATGTCGACCGACCCGAGTTCGTCGACGGCCTTCGCGACGGCTGCTCCGACCTGGTCTCGGTCGGTGACGTCGCAGCGGACGGCGAGTGCCTTCCGCCCCATCTCGCGGATCTCCTCGGCGGCCGACTCGGTGCCCACAAGGCCCTGGGTGCGCGCGACCTGCGCGAGCGGGCCGTATGCGTCCGTCTCATCGGAGAGCTCGGACTCGACCAGCAAGTCGGCGATCACGACGTCGGCGCCGGCACGCGCGAGCGTCAGCGCATCGGCTCGGCCGAGCCCGCGCGACCCGCCGGTGACGAGCGCGACCCGTCCGCTCAGATCGATCTCGATGCTCATCGCGGCGAGCCTACCGCTACCCGCGCGGCATGAAGATCTCTTTGGCGATCACGAGCCGCTGGATCTGCGAGGTGCCTTCATAGATCTGGAAGAGCTTCGCGTCGCGCATCAGCTTCTCGACGGGGTACTCCTTCATGTAGCCATACCCACCGAAGACCTGCACCGCGTCGGTCGTCACCTTCATCGCCGTGTCGGCGGCGAATCGTTTTGCGAACGACGAGTAGAGCGTCGCGCGTTCGCCCTGATCGAGCATCCACGCGGCCTGCCAGGTGAGCAGCCGGGCGGCTTCGATCTCGGTCGCCATGTCCGCAATCATGAAGTTGACGCCCTGGTGCATCGCGATCGGCATGTCGAACGTCACGCGTTCCTTCGCGTACTCCACAGCGAGCTCGAACGCGGCCTGTGCGACGCCGACGGCGCCGATCGCCGTTCCCGGCCGCGTGAAGTCGAGCGTCTGCATCGCGAGCTTGAACCCGTCGCCTTCAACGCCGAGGCGGTTGGCCGCCGGGACGACGACGTCCTGCAGTGCGAACGCCGAGGTGTCGGTGGCGCGTTGGCCCATCTTGTCGAGGTGCTGCTCGATCGTCACACCCGGTGTGCTCATCGGAACGATGAACGCCGACATCCCGCGGTGTCCCTTCGACACATCGGTCTTCGCGAAGACGACCGTCCACTCGGCGTAGCCCGCGTTCGTGATGAACGTCTTCGACCCGTTCAAGACGTACTCGTCGCCGCGTCGCTCGGCGGTCGTCTTCAGACGGGCGACGTCGGAGCCGGCTTCGGGCTCGGAGAGGCCGAAGGAGCAGAGAATCGGCCGCTCGATCAGCGGCGGCAGCCAGTCGGCCTTCTGCTCGTCGGTGCCCGCGATCAGCACCGGGCCGGCGCCGAGCGAATTCGCGCCGAGCGACGTGCCGATTCCGGTGCAGCCCCAGTTCAACTCCTCGCCGACGAGCATGCCGTCGAACGTCCCGAGCCCGAGACCGCCGTACTCCGTCGGCACGTGGACGTTCATCAGGCCGAGCGCGTGCGCCTGCTCGATCACGTCTGCCGGGTGACGCATCGCGACGTCGTACTCGGCCGCTTTCGGCCGGATCTCCTTCGTCGCGAAGTCGCGCGCAAGGGCACGCAGTTCCTTCTGCTCGTCCGTGAGTGCGAACGAGACGCCGCCGACGGCCTGCTCCACGGATGCCATGCCGAGCTCCTGACCTTGATTGACCAGTCAGTCAAGAATGCTAGCCGAGCTAGCTCGACTTCGGCTATCCATCCTCGGATGGGAAAGCTCTACGAGACGATCGACGGGAAGCTCGCGGACTGGATCGAACGGCAGCGGCTGTTTTTCGTCGCGACCGCGCCGAGCGAGGGCGGGCACGTCAACGTCTCCCCAAAGGGCCCGATCGGCACGCTCCGGATCGTCGACGGACGCACCGTCGAGTACGTCGACCACGTCGGCAGCGGCGCCGAGACGGTCGCCCACCTGCGCGAGAACGGCCGGATCTGCCTGATGCTCTGCACCTTCGAGGGCCCGCCGCGAATCGTCCGCCTGCACGGGCGCGGCGAGGTGCTGCCGGCGGACGACCCGGGCGACGGCGTCCGCGGCGTGATTCGAATCCACGTCGACCGGATCTCAGACTCGTGCGGCTACGGCGTCCCGTTGCTCGACTTCGTCGCCGAGCGCCCGCAACGCGAGCTGTGGCTCGAGCGAAAGGGCGAAGCCGGCGTCCGCGAGTACGTGCGGGAGAAGAACGCCACCTCGATCGACGGCCTCCCGGCCCTCACGGACTAGCGCCGAACCGACCGTTGTGGACAGAACCTTGCACTATTGACACCCTCGTTTGGCGACGGGACATGTCCATGGTGCGAGGCCTGGATGGCTCTGATTCAGGGCCGCAACGCCCTGTGGACAAAAAGTCACACTTTTGTTGCGCTGGTTTGGCGACGGGTCATGGCCCGTGCGGCCTTGGCCCGGCGGGCGAGGTCACTTGGCTTGGGCTCGCCGTCGAGAGGTTGAAGACTCGCCGTCGAGAGGTTGAAGATCCGGGTCAAGCCGTGAGGCCGTCGTGCGTGACGCCGACGACGGTCACGACCGCCCGCTCGACGTCGGCCTCCTCACCCGGAAGCTGGCCGAGCACCCAGCCCGTGAGGATCTCCTCGAGCGCGCCGTAGACGACCCACGCCGCCACGGTCGGGTCGATGTCGTGACGAACCTCCCCGCGCTTCTGCCCCGCTTCGATGATGCGCCCGAGCGTCTCGAAGAGCTCGTTGATCTCGCCGACACGTCGACCAACCTCGGGGCTGCGCGCCACCTCGCGGACGAGCACGCACACCAGCTCTGGAGTGACGAGCCACGAGCCGAGATAGATGCGCGCGAACCGTCGCAGCTGCTCGCGGAACGGCGCCTCCGACGCCTCGATCCTTGCGGTCTCGCGAACGAGTGTCGTCCACGTCTCGCGAAAGATCGTCTCGAGCACTTCCTCTTTCGAACGGAAGTAGTGATAGAGCAGGCCGTGCGCGACACCCGCCTCCGTGGCGATGTCGCCGACCCTCGAGGCATGGAATCCCTTCGCCGCAAAGACCCGCACGGCCGCGTCGAGCAGTTCGGTCCTGCGATCCGTCGTCCGCTCGGACATGGCAGCGAGCAGCATAATCAGCCCGCGATGCAGCCCCTGGCCGGCACGACCGTTGCAGACCTGACGCGCTACCTCCCCGGTCCGTTCGCGAGCCGTGAGCTGCTCCGGCTCGGCGCGCGCGTCGTCAAGATCGAGCCACCGGACGGCGATCCGACCCGTGACGGCTCACCGGCGATCTACGCCGTCCTGAACGCGGGCAAGGAGATCGTCTCCTGGGATGCACACAGCGAGCCTCCACCCGCGGTGCTCCTCGACGCGGACATCGTGCTCGAAGGCTTCCGCCCAGGCGTCTGGGAGCGGCTCGGCGTCGAACTGCCCGAGACGACGATCCTGTGCTCAATCACCGGCTTCGGCGCGACCGGCCCGCGCGCACGACAGGCGGGACACGACCTCAACTACCTGGGCTACGCGGGCGCGCTCGCCGACACGGCGCCGGCGCTGCCCCCGGTGCAGGTGGCCGATCTCGCGGCCGGCTCGCAGGCGGCGGTCATCGAGATCCTCGCCGCGCTGCTGGAGCGCGCGCAGACCGGCCGCGGTGCCCGCCTCACCATCTCGATGACGCACGGCTCACATCAGCTCGTCGCGCACCGTCTGGCCGGCGAGCCGATTGCACGCAGGCTGACCGGCGGCGCAGCCTGCTACTGCATCTATGAGACGGCCGACGGACGCCACTTGACCGTTGCCGCGCTCGAGCCGAAGTTCTGGCAGCGCCTCTGCGAGCTGCTCGAGCGGCCCGATCTCGCCGACCGCGCGTTCGACACCGAGTTGCCCGCGCTCGCTGAGCTCTTTCGGACGCGGACGCTCGCCGACTGGCTGCAGCTGCTCGAGCACGAGGACACGTGCGTCGGGCCGGTCCTGACGATCGAGGAAGCGGCTCGCGAGCTTGGCTAGCGGCGCCGCGATCGCGTTCGCGCTCCTCGGCATCCACATCGGCCCGCACCGGATCCTGCCGGTCGGCTACTCGCCGTCCTGGAGCCCGAGCTCGGAGCGCATCGCTTACGTGATGCACGGCAACCGCTGGGTGGCCGACCGTGGCGGGACGAATCGCTCGCTGCTCGTGCGAACCGCCGATCAGCCGGCCTGGCACGGGGGCTGCATCCCGACTGGTCACCGTACTGAACCGGCCTCGCGTTCGACCGGGACGGCGAGACCTACACCGCCGCCTGGTGGTACTGCGGTGCGCAGAAGCACGCGGGCGCTGCGACCGACCCGGCGTACGCGCCCAACGGACGCCTCGTCGTCGTGCAGGACGACCGGATCGTGGTCGGCGGCAACGTCGTCGCGACGGGCGGCGAACCGGACTGGTCGCCCGACGGTCGGCTCGCATGGGTCCGCGACGGCGTCATCTACATCGCGGGCAAGCGCTACCACCGCGGCTCGGCTCCCAGCCGACCTGGCACGCAAGGCTCAAGATCCGCGAGCTGCTACCCGACTTCGGATCACGCTGACGTGGCGGGCGGGCATGCCGTCGGTGCGGGTCCTCCGCACCTGCCAGTCGTCGCCTACCTGCTGAAGCGAGAGGGCGCGAACCGCGCCTGAGCATGCCACGCCGCGAGGGCGAGCACGCACGTCGCTCCGGCAGCGATCACGAGCGCCTGAGCGGCGATCCCGAAAGCGATCGCGTCCTGGCTGCGAACACCGGCAGCGATGAGGATCGCGGCGCCTGCACCCGCCTGCACCGCGGCGCCGGCCGGTGCGACCGGCAGGACGGCCGACGCAGCCGAGGCACAGACGAACGCGAGGGCAAGGGCGAAGTCGGTGCCGAGGCCGAGCGCTGCGAGCAGCACGAAGGTGGCCAGCGAGCGAAGCACCCACGAGGTGGCGACGGCGCTCCACGCCCAGACCGCCTCGCGCGGTGCTGTGGCGTTGTCGCGCATGTAGCCCGCGACGCGGAACCGAGCGACGAAACGGATGTTCGTCAGCCGCGGCAGCATGAGCACCACGGCAGCCGCGGCGACGCCGGCGACCACGACCACGGCCAGGCCGGCCTGGAACCAGCCGCCGACATGCTCGATCGCGAGCGCGACCGCGGCGAGCGGCGACACTGCCGCACTGTCGATCAGGCCGAGCAGGAAGATCGAGAGGGCGACGGCCCCGAAGCTCGCCGTCCGCCTACGGCACCGGCGGACGACGGCGACGCGGATCACCTCGTCACAACGGCCGGGAAGCGCGATTCCACCGACCGAGGCTGCCCCGCCTGCAGCGGCCAGGGTCAGCACGGCCGGGCGCTGCTCGGTTCGGAACAGCCGCTGCCAGCCCCACGCCTTGGCTGCATATGCGAAGAGGAAGATGACGGCCGCGAGCGACACCAACCACAGGTTGGCGCGGCGCAGCGGCCAGCCGGTGTGGGCGAAATGGCGCGCGACGAGTGCGGTCACCGCGAGAGCGACCAGCACGAAGCCGGTGTTGAGGAGGCGCTTGAGGGTCAAGGGTACAACCGCGCTATCGGCAGCAGTGCCGCCGACCCGCATCCCTCACTTTGTAGCGTCTTTGCCCTCCGACTGCGGCAGGAGCCGCTCCCTGATCCCGCCGAGCGCCGAGGTCAGCTCGCTCGGGATCACCCACACCTTGTTCGCGTCGCCCTGCGCGATCTGGGGCAGCACCTGCAAATACTGGTAGGCGAGGAGTTGAGGATCCGGATTGCCGTCGTGGATCGCCTTGAAGACGGTGCCGATCGCCTCCGCCTGGCCTTGAGCGGCCAGGATGGCCGACTGCTTCTGTCCTTCGGCCTTCAGGATGGCCGACTGCTTCTCTCCCTCCGCGGTCAGGATCTGGGCCTGCTTGATCCCCTCGGCCTGCAGGATCGCGGCGCGCTTCTCGCGGTCTGCCCGCATCTGCTTCTCCATCGTGTCCTTGATCGACGGAGGCGGGTCGACGGACTTGAGCTCGACACGATGCACGCGGATCCCCCACTTGCCGGTCGCATCGTCGAGGATCCCGCGCAGCTGGTCGTTGATCGTCTCGCGCGACGTGAGCGTCTGCTCCAGCGTCATGCCGCCGATCACGTTGCGGAGCGTCGTGACCGTCAGGAGGTCGATTGCATTCACCGGGTTTGCGATCTCGTAGGTCGCCGATTTCGGGTCTGTGACCTGGAAGTAGATGACCGTGTCGATGCTGACGACGAGGTTGTCCTCGGTGATCACAGGCTGCGGCTCGAATGACACCGCCTGCTCGCGCAGGTCGAGCAGGGGCTTGACGCGGTCGACGAACGGCACGACGAGCGTGAGGCCCGGCGTCAGCGTGCGCGAGTAGCGACCGAGCCGCTCGACGACGCCGGCGCGCGCCTGCGGGATGACCCGGACCGTCTTTGCGAGGACGAGCAGGATGAAGAGCGCGATCACTCCGAGCACGATCAAGACAGCCATCTGGATCTCCTATTCGGCGACGAGGGCGGTGACGCCCTCGATCTGGATGATGTCGACCGTGCGACCCTCGGGCAGCACCTGGTCGTCGAGATATGCGCGGGCACTCCACTCCTCGCCGCCGATCCGCACGCGGCCGCCGTGGCAGTCGACTTGCTGGGTGACGATGCCCTTACGGCCGATCATCGCGTCGGTGCCGGTCCGTGACAGCGCAGGCAGCCGCACGTGGCTGCGCGCGATCGGCCGGAGGATTCCGAGCGAAGCGACGGAGCAGATGATGAAGACGATCAGCGAGCCGAGCGTTCCCGCGCCGAGGACGGCCGCGGCCGCCGCAGCTCCGGCGGCAAGCGCCACCGGACCGAGGAAGAAGAGGCCCGGGGTCAGCACCTCACCGACCGCAAGAGCGACCGCTATCAGCACCCAGAGGAGCCAACCCACGAATTGAGCTTAGATGAGGCCGAGTGCGACCGGCAGCGCGCGAAGGTCGGTCAGCCGGTCGGCGATACCCGAGTGGCGATTGTCCCGGTCGATCAGGATGGCGCGCATACCGACCGCGACGGCGCCTTCGATGTCGTCCTCCGGCGAATCGCCGACCATCACCGCCTCCTCCGCAGCGACGTCGAGCAGGTCGAGCATGTGCGTGAAGATCGCGGCGTGCGGCTTCGTCTTGCCGTGGACGCGCGAGGTCAGGAAGGCGTCGACGTCGAGTGAATGATGAGTGACAAACTGCTCGAGATCGCGCGCGGTGTTCGAGAGCAGTCCGAGCCGGATACCCCTCGACCGGAGATCGGCGAGCGTCGGCAGCGCGTCGTCGTACAGATCGAAGTGATCGGCGTGCTCCCAGGCCCGCGTCATCTCCGCTGCGCAGCCGTAGGTGTCGCCGCGGCCGCCCATTCCCTCGACGATCCGCTGCGTGAAGAGGATCCAGGTCTCCTCGTCGTGCTCGAGTTCCGGGTGCCGCTCGAGCGTCTCGAACGCGGCGACTCGAGCGGCGTCGTAGCGAGCAGGGTCGAGCTCGAGGCCGTAGCGGGCGCCGAGCGCGCGGTACCCCTCCGGCCCGAGGCTCGGCCCGGGCTGCGCGAGCGTGAAGTCGACGTCGAAGACGACAGCGCGGATCACGCCGGCGACGATAGCCCGAGACGCACGAACCTGGTTCGGCCGAACCAGGTTCGTGCGTCTCTCGTATCGGGGTGCGGAGATTCGAACTCCGGACCTCTCCGACCCGAACGGAGCGCGCTACCAGGCTGCGCCACACCCCGAGAAGGGCACAGGTTACCCGAGGAATTCGAGCACAGCCCTCGCGCAGGCATCGGGCCGCTCGGAGATCAGCAGGTGCCCGCAGTCGGCGATCACGCGCACCGGCGCGCGGAGGCGCCGTGCGTACTCAAAGCCATCGTCGAGCGGCACCTGCCGGTCGCGGCCGCCCCAGAGGACGAGCACGGGGCAGCGGACGCGATCGAGGTCGCGGCGAGGGTCGTCGGCCGCGAGCGCGCGGCCCGCTCCGAGCGCATCGGTATGCATCGTCGGGCCGCGCAGCAAGCCATGCACCGAACGCTGGGTGAGCAGATCTGCGTTCGACACCTCGAACCCGCCGAAGACGAGCCGGCGCAAACGCGGTGAGCGGGCGATGCGCTCGACGCGCCGGCCGAGGATCCGTGCCGGCTGGACGATCCCGACAAGCGTGATCGTGATCTCTGAGAGCCGCGACGAGCTGGTGATCCCGGCGGCGGCCGCGAGCACGATCCGCCGCACGAGGTCCGGCCTGCGCTCGGCAAGCCGCAGCGCGACCGCGCCTCCCATCGAGTGGCCGAGCACATCTACCGGCTCGTCGGGCAGACAGGCGGCGACCGCATCGGCGTAGGCGGCCATCGTCGGCCCGGCGGGCAAAGGGCCCGAGCCCGCATGTCCGGGCAGATCGGGGATCAGGAGGCTCCTGCCGGGCAGCAGAGGCGCCAGCTCGCTGAAGTTCCAGGCCGCCCCGCCGTAACCGTGGATCAGAAGGAGCGGCGGGCCGTCACCGCCGGCGAAAACCCGCATCCGGACACCGCGATGCTCGACGAAGCGCTCTTCGAGTCCCGGCAGAAGGCTGCTCGCATCCGTCATCTCGATCGATTATTGTGTGTCCACTATGAGCTTGTTGGCGACAGGGGGAAGCGAGTGAAGCTTCCTGTCCTGCGCCTAGAGGACTTGATCGACCAGCCCGCCTGCGCCTCGTGCGCGGCGGGCTTTTTCGTGCTTCGAGCGACTACTGATTCGACCGACTAGCGATGCGGGAAGGAGCAAGATGGCAAATCACCTGACGCCGGACGAGCTGTCGAAGGAGACGGGCATCGACCGTGAGGACGTGATCCGCATCTGTGTCGAGGAGAGCGTCCCGATCTACCACGGGAAGATCGACAAGACGCTCTTCTCAGCCCAGCTGCAGGCGATCGGGGCGCAGCCGCAGCACTGAGCCTATTTAGGCACTAGCTCATTTACGCACGAGCGCACTGAGCTGATGCTGACACGGCTATTTACGGGCTGCGGCGGTCTTCTTGCGAGAAGACGCCGCGGCCTTTTCTTTCGCGGCGGGCTTCTTCGACGCGGCGGCGACCGAGGCGCGGAGCGCCTCCATCAGATCGACCACCGGCGTCTCGGTGGCGGGTTCCGGAACGGCGATCTCGTGGCCGGCCGCCTTCGCCTCGAGCACCTCACGGAGCTGCGCGCGGTACTCGCTGCGCAGCTCGGAGGGATCGAACGGTGCCGCGAGCGAGGCGATGATCTGCTTCGCAAGGTCGAGCTCCGGCTTCTTTACCTCCGCCGTCGCGACGGCCTCGTCGATCTCGGCGTGGCTCTTGACGTCCTCTTCGACGAACAGCGTCTCGAGCGCGAGTGCCTCGCCCATCGGCCGGATCAGGCACAGCTTCTCCTTGCCGGCCAGCACGAACCGCCCGAGCGCCGCGACCTCCCCTTCCTTCATCGCCTCGAGCAGCAGCACGTAGGGCCGCCTGGCCGCCTCCGCGACCGCGGGGACGAGGAAATAGGTGCGGTCGAAGAAGACCGGGTCGACCTCCTCGAGGCGGACGAACCGGCTGATCTCGATCGACCGGGACGTGTCGCGCTGCTCGATCGCTTCGAGGTCGGCGTCCTCAACCATCACGAACTGGCCCTTCGCCACCTCCCAGCCGCGAACGAGCTCATCGGACTCGACATCGCGCTCGTGCACGGGGCAGTAGCGCTTCTGCTTGATCGGGGTGCCGCACTCGCGATGCAGCATCCGGAACGAGACGTCCGACTGACGCGCGGCGGGTTTCGTGGCAGGCGCAAGCCCGACCGGGATGTTGACGAGGCCGAAGCTGACTGAGCCGTTCCATGATGTACGCATCTGCAGGGGAAAGTGTAGAGGGATGGAGCGGATTCGTGCTCGGTCGAACAGTTCCTCCGAGTAGATTGCGGCACATGGCGGATCGGAGGACAATCGTGACGTTGTGGCGCGACGCCACGGCGCAGGAGCGCACCGATCCGGCTTACCTGCACGAGGTCGACGGCGAGTGGATCCCGGTGTCGTGGCAAGAGGCAGCCTTGGCGGTCGACGAGCTCGCGAACGGCCTGCTCGACCTCGGGATCGCCAAGGGAGACGCCTTCGCGCTCGTCGGCCGGACCGACCTCGAATGGGCGCTGTTCGATTTCGCGCTCGCGCTCGTCGGCGCCGTCGGTGCGCCGATCTACTCCTCGAGCTCGCCACGCGACGTGCAGTACGTGCTCGAGCACTCGCGCGCGATCGGCGCCCTCGTCGAGGACGACGAGCAACGGGCCAAGGTCGGTGACACGGTCGCGCACGTCGTCTCCTACGCCGGGCTCACCGAGCTCCGGGCAGCCGGCCGCGCGTATGCCGCAGCTCATCCGGACGCGCTCCGCGAGCGCGGCGAGACGATCGACGAGGACGACCTGTTCACGTTCATCTACACGTCGGGGACGACCGGGCCGCCGAAGGCCTGCATGATCCGCCACCGCAACTACTACTCGATGGTCCAGAAGAGCGACGAAATGGAGGAGCGTCTGACGCTGCCCGGCGACGTGATGCTCCTCTACCTCCCGCTCGCCCACAACTACGGCCGCCTGCTTCATCTCTCGGGGGCCTACATCGGGTTCACGATCGCCTTCCTGCCCGACCCGCTGCGCGCGGCCGCAGAACTGCCGCGCGTCCGTCCGACGATCTTTCCGAGCGTGCCGCGGGTCTACGAGAAGATCTACGCCACGGTCGCGGCCCGGTTCGCGGCCGAGCGGGGCGTGCGCCGACGCCTGATCGACTGGGCCGTGCGGGTCGGGAAAGAGGTCTCGGCGCTACGTCAGGCGAAGCAGCCCGTCCCACCGGGGCTCGCGCGGCGGCACCGGCTGGCGGACAAGCTCGTCTACTCGAAGGTGAAGGAACGGCTCGGCGGGCGGCTGCGGATCGCGAACGCCGGTGGCGCACCGCTCTCGCGCGAGATCGCCGAGTTCTTCCACTCGATCGACATCCTGATCCTCGAGGGCTACGGCCTCTCCGAGGTGACGACCGCTGCCTCGGTCAACCGGCCGGCGGCCTTCAAGTTCGGCACGGTCGGCAAGCCGATGCCAGGCGTCGAGCTGCGGTTCGAGCCGGACGGTGAGATCCTGATTCGCTCGAACACCGTCTTTGCGGGCTACTACCGCGACCCGGAAGCAACTGCCGAGGTGCTCGACCGGGAGGGGTTCGTCCACACCGGCGACATCGGGCACCTCGACGAGGACGGCTTCCTCGTGATCACCGATCGGAAGAAGGACATCATCGTGACGGCCGGCGGCAAGAACGTCGCTCCGCAGAACCTCGAGAACGAGCTGAAGAACCACGCGATCGTCTCACAGGCGCTCGTGATCGGCGACCGCAGGCCCTACCTCGGCGTTCTGGTCACCCTCGACCCCGACGCACCGTCAGACGAGCCCGAGGCGGCGGTCGGACGGGCCGTCGACGCGGTCAATGACGGCCGGTCGCGGTATGAGCAGATCAAGCGGTTCCGGATCCTGCCACGCGACTTCTCGCTCGAGCACGACGAGCTGACGCCGACCCTGAAGATCCGCCGCAAAGTGATCCTCGAGCACTTCGCCGAGGACGTCGAAGCGCTCTACGCGGACTAGCGGCTAGAGGATGCGGCGGGCGCCGACGTAGCTCGAGGCGTACCAGCCTTCGGAGAGGCTGGAGACCTTCACCACGTCACCGGTGTGCGGGGCGTGCACGAACTGGCCGCCGCCGATGTAGATGCCGACGTGACCCAGCCCGTCGAAGAAGACGAGGTCGCCGGGCTCGAGCTGATCCTGGGAGACCGGGACTCCGATGCTGTAGAGAGCGTAGGTCGAATGCGGCAGCGACCTGCCGACAGCACCGAATGCGTAGACGACGAGCCCGGAGCAGTCGAAGCTGTCCGGCCCGGCGCTTGCCCAGACGTACGGCTTGCCGAGCTCGGACATCGCGACGCCGACGGCGCCGGAGAAGCTCGAGGGCGGAGCGACGACGGTGACTGCATCGGGCGCCTGAGCGGTGATCCCGACGACGGTGTCGGCCGATTCGAGCTGGAGGGCGCGGTGGGCGGCGGCGGCGCGCGCCTGGGCGGCCCGCGCCGACTGCAGCTGGCGCACCTGCTCGGCGGCGACCATCGAGGCGATCTGGCCCTTGATCGAGGACAGCAGCGACTGTTGCTGGGCGAGCTTCGAGGCGATCGCCTGCTTCGCGGCGGCGCGCACGGCGACCACCCGCTCCTGGGACTGCCTGGCAGTCGTCAGCTCGGCGCGGTTCCGCTGCACCGCGGCTCGGAAGGTCTCGACCTGGCCAAGCACGTTCGCATCCAGGTTGGTGACGCTTTTCGCGTTGTCCAGCCGGTTGATCATGTCGTCCAGGCTGCGGGCGCCCAGGATCACCTCGAGCGTCGAGGTCGGCTCGGACGTGTAGAGCGAGACCAGCCGGGCAGAGATCGCTGCCTGGCTCTCCTTCAGGTTGTGCCGGGCGACGCGGAGCTCACGCTTGTTCTCCCGCAGGCCGCGCTGGATCGTCTGCAGCTGCGCCGTCGACGCGTCGTACTGCGACCGGGCCCGCTCGAGGGAATCGGACAGGTCGCGGAGCTGACCCATCACCTGTTGCGCCTCAGCACGTTTCGTCGCGACCGAGGGGTCGGCGAACGCTGGGACTGCCGCCGTGAGGGCGAGACAGATCCCCGCGAGAACGTACGGCGCCTGCCCCAACCTTCTTATGACAAACCCCTGGTTAGGGGCCGGGACGGGCGCACCGGGAGGGGCCGGTACGTCACGAGTGCAGGAGGCTAGCAGGCTTTTCGGACGAGCGTCAACCGAGAACTGCCGAAATCGTGACAAAACACACCCAATTCTGCGTCGGCGGGTGTGTTCCTTCTCGGAACCTGGTACGGTCCCGATCCGTGCTTGGGCAGGCACAAACGCCGCGTCGGCGCTCTTTGCCGTTCGCCGCCATCGCCCTGGTCGTCCTTGCGGCGCCCGCACTCGGCTTGGCCGGGTCCTCTCAGTCTGCCTCGTCGCTGCAGGCTCAGAACGACCAGCTGGCCTCGCGCTCGCGCTCGGCCGTCCTGCAGCTGTACTCGCTCGACCAGCGGCTCGCGACCGCGCGGACGCGGCTCGTCACGCTCGACCGCGACGCGAGCTCGTTGCGCGCCGAGCGAGCCGACCTGGCTCACGCCCTTGTGATCGCGCGCCGCGGCAACCGGATCGCCCAGCGGCAGCTCGCGAACCGGCTCCGGCTGATGTACGAGCAGGGCGACGTGGAGCCGCTCGAGATCATCTTCGGCTCGAAGAGCCTCGACGAGGCGCTCTCGAGCCTCGACAACCTGAACAGGATGACGACGCAGAGCGAGGACGTCGTCCATCAGATCGAGACCGCCAGGGCCTCGCTGACCCGAGCAGCCGGTCGCCTCGCCGCGAGGCAGGCCGCGATCGCGGCAGCCCAGGCGCAGGCAAGGGCGACCGCCGACTCGCTCTCGCAGACGCGCGCCGCCCGGCGGTCCTACCTCTCGGCGCTCGCCGCCAAGCGGCAGCTGAACGACCAGCAGCTCTCCTCGCTGCAGGCCGAAGCGAAGGCAGCCCAGGTTCGAAGCGACGCGCTTGCCCGGACCGTGACCGCCGACGCACCCGTGAACACGCGCCTCGCGGCGGCACCCTTCGCGCCGACGAGCGCCGGGCGCACCCTGACGGTGACCGCGACCGGCTATTCGATGCAGGGCACGACGGCCTCGGGCCTGCGGGTCGGCTGGGGCGTCGCGGCCGTCGATCCGACAGTGATCCCGCTCGGGTCGCACATGCTCATCCCGGGGTACGGAGTGGCGGTCGCTGCGGACACGGGTGGCGCCGTCGTCGGAGCGGCGATCGATCTCTGGTTCCCGACCACCGCACAGGCCAATGCCTGGGGTCGGCGCAGCGTCACTATCGTTTTGCGGTAGCTCATCTAAGCTTCGGCTCACCCGCCCAGGTAGGCCCAGGCTTGAGCGAACCAGAGACGATCCCAGACCGGCTGATTCCGCGCGTC
This sequence comes from uncultured Actinomycetes bacterium, assembly GCA_963847845.1. Taxonomy (GTDB): domain Bacteria; phylum Actinomycetota; class Thermoleophilia; order Gaiellales; family Gaiellaceae; genus PALSA-600. The sequence continues at coordinate 78,689 of CAWKBI010000001.1, read as the reverse complement.
CTCCTCGTGGACGACCACGACCTGTTTCGCACGGGACTCCGAAACCTGCTCGACGATCAGGAGGTCGAGGTCGTCGGCGAGTGCGACAACGGAACCGACGCGTTGCAGGCGGTGCGAGAGCTCGCTCCCGACGTCGTTGTCATGGACTTGAACATGCCAGGCATCAGCGGCGTCGAGGCGACCCGGCAGATCTCGATGATCGCCCCGCTGACGCGCGTGCTCGTGCTGACGATCTCCGACCAGGACAGTGACGTGATGGACGCGATCCTCGCCGGCGCCTGCGGCTACTTGCTCAAGGACGCCTCGGTCACCGACCTGCTGCAGGGCATCCGATCGGCCGCCGTCGGGGAGGCGCTGATCTCACCGACGATCGCCTCCAAGGTTCTGCAGCGCGTCCGCGCGACCGGGCCGTCGCACCGGGAGGCCGAGCTGATCCGGTCTGAGCTCTCTGCCCGCGAGCTGCAGGTGCTGAAGCTGATCGCGAACGGCAAGGACAACGCGGTGATCGCCGGCGAGCTCCACATCAGCCCGAAGACGGTCAAGAACCACATCTCGAACATCCTGATGAAGCTCCAGATCGAGAACCGGATCCAGGCCGCGGTCTACGCGGTGCGCTCCGGGCTTGTCTAAAGGCGCAACCGCCGAAGCTCGCCGAGCCGGCCACGCAGGTCGCCGAGCTCGCCGGTGTAGCCGTCGAGCCGTCGGGCAATCTCGGACAGCTCGATCGCCTTCTCGGCGAGGTCGCCCGGCTGCAGGGTCTGCGCCGCCTCGCTCAGTCGCCGTTCGAGGCGGACGCGTTCGGCCTCGAGCGTCAAGGCGTGGGCGTAACCGTCCGTCAGCGTCCGGTCGATCCGGTCGAGGTCCCGCTCAGGGGCGGCGATCAGCTCGGAGATGCGGTCGTGGAGGTCGCCCATGAACGCCGATTCTTCGTGGCGAGGCGCGGACGGGCAAGGGCCGCGCGGCCCATCTTCGGCGCATTTGGGGCCCAACCGGACGCGGCGGCACAATGGTTGTGTGCGTCGGGGTCTCGTCGTCGTCCTCCTGTGCCTCGCGCTCGCGCCGCTCGCGCGAGCCGCGGCGCCCTTGCCGACGCGGCTTGCGCAAGCGCTCGCAGTTCCGGGCAGCAACCCGGCGACCTCGGCGGCGATTGCGATCGACCTGTCGAACGGCCGCCCGGTGTTCGAGCGGAACGCCGACAGCTCGCTCGCACCTGCCTCGAACGAAAAGCTGCTCGTGACCTACGCCGCACTCGTCTCGCTCGGCGTCACCTACCGCTTCCGCACCGAGGTGGTTTCTCCCGGCCACCTGGACGGCTCGACCTGGCACGGCAACGTCTACCTGAAGGGCTTCGGCGATCCGACGCTGACGTCGCTCGGCCTGCGGCGGCTGGCCGCTCAGCTGGAGACCGCCGGCATCGAACGCATCGACGGCCGCGTCGTCGGCGACGAGTCGTGGTTCGACCAGCGACGCACGGCCGCCGGCTGGAAGTCGTCGTTCTTCCTCTTCGAGTCGCCGCCCCTCTCCGCGCTCGTCGTCGACCACGGCGTCTACGACGGCCACCTTTCCCTCCAGCCGGCCCTCGCGGCGGCGGGACGCTTCAAGCAGCTCCTTCGCGCTCGCGGCATCCTCACGGGCCCAGCCAGCGTCGGCCGTGCGCCGGGCGGCGCCTCCGTGCTAGCGCAGGTCGAGTCGGCTGCGCTGCCCAAAGTGCTGCAGGAGATGGACCGCGACAGCGACAACCTCACCGCCGAGCTGATGCTGAAGCAACTCGGCGCCGAGATCGGCAAGGCGGGCACGACAGCCGCCGGCGCTGCCGTCGCGCTTCACGACCTCGCAGCGGCCGGCGTCCCACTTGCCGGAATCCGGATCGCGGACGGCTCGGGCCTCTCGCTCGACGACCGCGTGACGGCGCGAGCGCTCGTTTCGCTGCTGGTCGCCGCCTGGGACAACCCCGATCTGCGGACCGTTTTCTGGCGCGCGCTGCCGGTCGCGGGCGAGAACGGCACGCTCGAGAAACGCATGGAGCGCGCGCCGACACGCGGCGTCGTGCGAGCGAAGACGGGGACGACGAACCAGGCGTCGGCGCTCTCCGGGTACGCGGGCACCCGCTACGCGTTCGTGATCATCCAGAACGGGTCGCCGGTGCTCGCCTGGGCCGCCCGCCACGCGCAGGACCGCTTCGCGACGGCTCTCGCCTCAGTTCTTTAGGAGCGCCTGCAGCTCGGCCTCGCCGAGCAGCGGCACGCCGGCCTTCTCTGCCTTCGCCACCTTCGAGCCGGGGTTCTCACCGACGAACACGCCGGCCGTCTTCTTCGAGACGTTGTCGGAGACCTTCGCACCGAGTGCCTCGAGCGCCGTCCGCGCATCCTCACGCGACATCGACCCGAGGGTCCCCGTGATCACGTACTGCTGGCCGGCGAGGGGGCCGTCGACGGGACGGTCGCTCTCGTCGGCTTCGAAGTTGAGCCCGAGCTCGCGAAGCTCGGCGACCAACCTGGCGTTGTCCTCGTCGGCGAACCACTCTGCGATCGCCTCGGCGCGCTCGGGGCCGATCCCTTCGCACTCCATGATCTCCTCCTGCGTCGCCCCGGCGAGCCGGTCGACGTCCCCGAAGTGGCGTGCGAGGTTCTGCGCCGTCACCCAGCCGACGTCCGGGATGTTGAGGCCGAAGAGCACACGCCGGAAAGGAATCGCCGCTCTCGACTGTTGGATCGCGTTGATCGCGTTCGTGGCGGAGATCTCCGCGAAGCCGTCGAGCTCGAGCAGCTGTTCCTTCGTCAGCCGGTACAGCTCGGGCAGTGAACGGACGAGGCCAAGCTCCCAGAGGCGGCGCACGAGCTGCTCCCCGACGCCCTCGATGTCGGCTGCGGCTTGCACCCAGTTGATCAGCGACTCGAGACCACGCGACGGGCAGGCGCGGTTCGGGCAGCGGTGCATCACCTCGCCCTCGGGCTTGACGACCGCGAAGCCGCAGAGCGGGCAGTTCGCCGGCATCGCAAACGGCTTGGTGCCGCGGCGGTGCGCGCCGGCAGGGCCGACGATCTGCGGGATCACGTCGCCGGCTCGCTGCACGATCACGTCGTCGCCCTCGCGGATGTCCTTGCGATTGATGTCCTCTTCGTTGTGGAGCGTCGCCCGCGAAATCGTGACGCCGCCCACTTCGACTGGCTCGAGCATGGCCCAGGGGTTGAGCGCGCCCGTGCGGCCGACGCGGACCGCGATCTTGTGCAGGCGCGTGGTGGCGGTCATCGGCGCCCACTTGAACGCGCGCGCCCAGCGCGGGCGCTGATGCAGCGCCCCGAGGCTGCCCTGCTGGCCGAGATCGTCGACCTTGATCACGATGCCGTCGATCTCGTAGTCGAGCTGCGCCCGCTTCCGCTCCCAGAGGTGGCACGCCTTGACGACCGCGTCGATCGTGTCGAGGCGCTCGGCGAAAGGATTGATCGGGAAGCCGTGCGCCCGCAGCCACTGCAGGGTCTCCCAGTGCGAGTGAAGGTCGACGCCTTCGTGGGCTCCGACACCGTAGGCCCAGACCGAGAGCGGGCGCGACGCCGTGATCGACGAGTTCTTCTGACGCAGCGAGCCTGCGGCCGCGTTGCGTGGGTTCGGCGCGAGCTTCTGGTCCGTCCCCGCCAGGCGCTCGTTCAGCTCACGAAAACCCGACAGCGGCATGTAGACCTCGCCGCGCACCTCGACGAGCGGCGGGGCGTCGTCACCCAACAACCGCAGGGGGATCTGGTTGATCGTCCGCAGGTTCACGGTCACGTCCTCACCCACCTCGCCGTCTCCTCGCGTCGCGCCGCGAACGAACACACCGTTCTCGTAGGTCAGGTTGATCGCGAGACCGTCGATCTTCGGCTCGATCACAAAGGTGACCGGCCCTTCGTCGTCGAGCCGCTTCGCCACGTCATCGGTCCACTTGAGGATCGCCTCGTCGGTCGTGACTTTCTCGAGCGAGCCCATCGCCGTCAGGTGGCGCACCTTCTGGAACTTCGAGGACGGCGGCGCACCGACGCGCTGTGTCGGCGAGTCCGGCGTGAGGAGCTCGGGCTGCGCCTGTTCGAGCGCAACGAGCTCGTCGTACGCGCGGTCGTAGGTCGCGTCGTCGACGGACGGATTGTCGAGCACGTGGTACTCGTGCAGCCACCGGTTGAGCTGGGCGCGAAGCTCTGCGGCGCGCTGCTCGTTGGTGTGCTGCTCAGAGGACGGCAAGCAACTCCTCCGCGTTGTCGACGATCACGTCGGCGTCGCCGAGCGCGGCGCGGTCGTGGATCCGACCCCAGGTCACGCCGACGGCGTACAGCCCGCCGGCTTTCGAGGCCTGCATGTCGTAGGGCGAGTCACCGACATACGCCGCCTGGTCGGCGGCCGCGCCGAGCCGCTCGAGACCGAGCAGTAGCGGCGCCGGATTCGGCTTGTGCAACTCGGTCTCGTCGCCGCCGACGACAGTGTCGAACAGGTGCGCGATCGGGAGGCGCGCGAAGGCGAGGTCGACGGTCGAGCGTCGCTTGGCCGTGACGAGCCCGAGCCGGCGGCCTTCGTCCCGGAGCGCGACCAGTGCGGCCTCGATCCCCGCGAACGCTTCGAGCTCCTCGTGCAACGGCTCGTTGTGGGCGCGGTACACGCGTACGAGCTCTTCGACACGGTCGGGCGCGAAGGCCTCCATCTGCGCCTCGAGGCCCGGGCCGCCGACGTTCGCCATCAACTCCTGCTCCGAGTAGCTGCGGTCGAGCACCGTCTCGGTGGCGTGGCGCATCGAGGCGAGGATGATCCTGCCGGAGTCGACCACCGTGCCGTCGAAATCGAAGAGAACGACCGGGAAGCGCACCCGGCCGATCGTAGCCACGGTCAGCGGCGGAGCGTCTCGCGCAGCGAATCGATCAGCGCGCGCCGCGGGCGCGGCGGGGTGAGAAACGACGCAACGCGCCCGGCTTCCTCCTCGCTCAGCGAGACGGCCGCGTCGGCGGACTCGGCCGACCAGATGCTGAACCGGAACTGCGGCACCGTCTCGTCGTCCCCGAAGTACTGCGAGACGCGAAGCGCCTTGTGCACGTCGCCGGGCACGGCCGGGTGCGGGGCGAAGAACTCGACGAGTTTCCGCCGCTGCGGCGCCGCGCACCAGGGACAGAACCGGAACCGATCCTCGAGCCTGTTCCCACAGTGCCGACACGCGTGCACGCTCTCAGTCTCCCTCCGATCGAACCGCGAATCAACCGAAGCGGCCATGACCGGGCCAGACGCCTGTGGACGGAATGTCACTCCTGGGCGACGGTGGTTTGGCGACGCTCTTCGGGCGGGATGACGCTTCAACCCTGTCCACGACAGGGTTCTAGAGCCTGTGGATTGTTTGTGACACTTTTGTCACCCTGGTTTGGCGACGGGTCATGTCCTAGTAGGTGACGTCCGTCAGGTACAGGCCGTGGGGCGGCGCGGTTCGGCCGGCTTCCGATCTTGGACGGCCTTCGAGGAGGGGCTCCAGGTCCTGGCGGCGGAGCATCGTGCCGACCAGGCTCCGCACCATGTGGCGGACGAACGAGTCGGCCGTGATTTCGAACGCGACCTCGTTCTCCCCGACCTCCACCCAGCGCGCTTCCGAGACAGTTCGGACGAACGTCGAGTGCTGAGTGTCCGTCGGCGTGAAGGCGCAGAAGTCGTGCTTGCCGACCACTTGCGCGGCGGCCACCCGCAACGCGCCGAGGTCGAGCAGCCCCGGATGCCACAGGGCGCGCGTCGACTCGAGCGCCGAGCGCTCGCGGCGGCGCCACACCCGGTAGCGATATGACCGCGAACGCGCGTCGAAGCGAGCGTGGAAGTCGTCGGGAACCTCGACCACCGAGGCCACGGCGAGATCCGGCGGCAGGAACGCGTTCAGTGCTCCCGCCGCCCGCCCGGGCGGCGGGCCGCCGTCGACATCGACGGAGACGACGTTCGCCAAGGCGTGCACGCCGGCGTCGGTCCGCCCGGCCACGGCGAGACCGCTCGAGCCCGGGCCGTACAGACGGTCGAGTGCGCGCACGAGCTCGGCCTCGATGGTTCGTTCTCCCGGCTGCACCGCCCAGCCGCGGAAACCCGTGCCGTCGTACTCGATCGTTAGCTTCACACGCACGTCAGGCCAACCTGCGGCTTATTGTAAGGTCTTCCTTCTGCTCTAATCACTTGGCATCTCTCAGCTACACTCTAACCGTGTCCGACGAGCACAACTTCCTGTTGCAACGAGTGCAGCCCGCGATGGTCGGTCTCATCGACGGCTCGCTCTCGACCCTCGCGCCCATCTTCTCGGTCGCGATCGTCAGCCATAAACCGCTGTACGCCTTCGCCGCCGGGCTCGCGACCTCGATCGGTGCGGCGATCTCGATGGCCTTCTCCGAGGGGCTCTCGGACACCGGAGAACTGACCGGACGCGGCAACCCCGCGACGCGCGGCGCAATCACCGGCGTCGGTACGTTCCTCGGCGGGATCCTCCACACGCTGCCGTTTCTGCTGCCGACCTACCACGCCGCGATCATTACGGCGATCGTCGTGGTCGCCTTCGAGCTAGTCGGACTTGCCGGGATCCGCTGGCGGTTCTTCGGGACGAGCTTCACCAAGTCCCTCGGGCTCGTCAGCTTCGCCGGGCTCGTCATCGCCGTCGTCGGCGCTCTCGTCGGCGCCGGGGTCTAGGGACTCCTCCAGCTCCTCCGGCTCGGCCTCGGCGACCGGCTCCTCGACAACCACATGCACCGGCGTGCGCTCTTCGCGCTGCGCGGCCACGTACTCCTCGTCGACGAGCTCGAGGTAGGCCATCTCGGCCGCATCCCCCGCACGCGGGCCGATCTTGATGATCCGGGCATAACCGCCCGGGCGGTCCTTGAACCGCGGCGCCACCTCGGCGAACAGCTTGTGCACGACATCGCGCGAGCGCAGGAACGCCGTCGCCTGCCTCCGGGCATGCAGGTCGCCGCGCCGGCCGAGCGTGATCATCTGCTCGGCGATCGGCTTGACCGCCTTCGCCTTCGTGACGGTGGTCTTGATGCGCCCATGCTCGATCAGCGCACCCGCAAGGTTCGAATACATAGCCTTGCGGTGCGCCGAATCGCGACCGAGCTTCTTGCCGACTCGCTGGTGCCGCACGTCGCTCCTACGCCTCGAGCCCGTTCGTCGAGCCGCCGCGGAGGGTGAGACCGTGCTGCTGCAACGTCTCCTTGACCTCTTCGATCGACTTCTTGCCGAAGTTCGGGATCGCGGCGAGCTCGGACTCCGACTTCGTCACGAGGTCACCGATCGTCTCGATGCCGACGCGCTTCAGGCAGTTGTACGAGCGAACGCCGAGCTCGAGCTCCTCGATCGGGAAGTTCTCCATCCCGCCCGCAAGCGAGATGCCGCCCGTGTCGAGGCCACCGTCGGCCGCGACGGCTGCGGACTCGCCGAAGCCCTCGATGCGCTCGAGGTCGGTGAAGATCGCGAGCTGGCGGATCAGGATCTCGGCGGCCTCGCCGATCGCGTCCTTCGGATCGATCGACCCGTTGGTCGTGACGTCGAGGATGAGCTTGTCGTAGTCGGTGCGCTGGCCGACGCGCGCCGCTTCCACGTCGTACGAGACGCGGTTGATCGGCGAGAACATCGAGTCGACCGGGATGACCCCGATCGTGTGCGCCTGGCCACGGTTGCCCTCGGCGGGGAGATAACCCCGGCCGCGGCCGATCGTGAGCGTGATCTCAAGGCGGCCCTTCGAGGAGAGGTTCGCGATCTCGAGGTCCGGGTTCAGGATCTCGAGGTCGGCGGGCGCTTCGATGTCCGCGGCGGTGACGACGGCTTCGCCGCGCTTCGTCAGCCGAACCTCCACCTCCGGCGACTCGCCGTGGAGGATGCAGACGAGCTGCTTGAGGTTGAGGATGATGTCGGTCACGTCTTCGCGAACGCCCGGAAGCGTCGTGAACTCGTGCGCAACGCCCTCGATCTTCACCGAGGTGACGGCGGCGCCCTCGAGGGACGAGAGGAGCACCCGACGCAGCGAGTTGCCGAACGTGTAACCGAAGCCCTTGTCGAGCGGCTCGATCACGAACACGCCGCGGTCCTCGTTGACCTCTTCGTGGGTGATTTTGGGAATCTGGAAATCGGTCGCGCGTACTGCCAAGTCTTTCTCCTTTTCTAGCGAGTAGCGGGCAGCGCTACTTGCTGTAGAGCTCGACGATCAACTGTTCCGACACCGGCGTGTCGATCTCGGCGCGCTCGGGCCACTTGAGCACCGTGCCGGTCAGCCCGTCGTGGTCGGCCTGCAACCACGGGGCGACGGCGGCGGTGAGGTCGGTCGCATCGCGGACGATCTGCTCCGCGGTCGACCCGTTCTTCAGCGTCACGACATCGTCCGGTTTCACCTGGTAGCTCGGGATGTTCACGCGGCGGCCGTTCACGGAGAAGTGCCCGTGACGGACGAGCTGGCGCGCCTGGGCGCGCGACGCCGCAAAACCGAGGCGGTACACGACGTTGTCGAGCCGCGTCTCGAGCATGCGCAGGAGGTTCTCACCGGTGATGCCGCCCTGCTTGTTCGCCTTCTCGTAGTAGTTGCGGAACTGGGTCTCGAGCAGGCCGTAGTAGCGGCGCGCCTTCTGCTTCTCGCGCAGCTGCAACAGGTACTCGCTCTGCTTGATCCGGCCGCGGCCGTGCTCGCCCGGCGGATAGGAGCGGCGCTCGATCGCGCACTTCTCGGTCAAGCAGCGCTCGCCCTTCAGGAAGAGCTTCATGCCCTCCCGGCGGCACTGCTTGCACTTCGGTGAGGTATCGCGAGCCACTACACACGCCTCCGCTTCTTCTGGCGGACGCCGTTGTGTGCCTGCGGCGAGACGTCCTTCACACCGAGAATCTCGAGCCCTGCTGCCTGGAGCGAGCGAATCGCCGTCTCGCGACCGGAACCCGGCCCCTTGACGAAGACCTCGACCTTCTGCAGACCGTGCTCCATGCCCTTGCGGGCGGCCGAGTCGGCGGTCACCTGAGCGGCGAACGGCGTCGATTTGCGCGAGCCCTTGAACCCGGCCGAGCCGGCGGACTCCCACACGATCACGTTGCCGTCCTTATCGGTCAGGGCGACGATCGTGTTGTTGAACGAAGTCTTGATGTGCGCCTGGCCGATCGCAATGTTCTTGCGGACACGGCGGCGCGTACGACCGCGGGTCGCAGCCTTGCGCGGAGGAGCCATTAGGTCTTCGCCTTCTTGCCGCGGCCGACCGTCTTCTTCGGGCCTTTGCGGGTGCGCGCGTTGGTCTTCGTGCGCTGGCCGCGGGCCGGCAGGTTGCGCCGGTGGCGGAGGCCGCGATACGAGCCGATCTCCTGCAGGCGCTTGATCGCCTGGGTGCGCTCGCGGCGTAGGTCGCCCTCCACCTGCTCGTTCGCATCGATGTAGTCGCGAAGCTTTGCGACCTCGTCCTCGGTCAGGTCTCGGACCTTCGTGTCAGGCGACAGCCCGAGCGCCAGGCAGATCTTCTGCGCGGTCGGCTGGCCGATCCCGAAGATGTAGGTCAGCCCGATCTCGAGCCGCTTCTGATTCGGGAGGTTCACACCGGCGATACGAGCCAAATCTCTCCTTTATCCCTGCCGCTGCTTGTGGCGCGGGTTGGTACAGATGACCATGGTGCGCCCATGCCGCTTGATCACGCGGCAGCGCTCGCACATGGGCTTGACGGAAGGACGGACTTTCATGAGAAGGGGACGCGCACAGGCTTCCGCCTGCCGACGCGGGTCGTCATCGTACCAGGACCCCTGCGCCCTGAGTCAGGATGCGAGGGCCTTCGGCGGTGATCGCGACGGTGTGCTCGAAGTGGGCGGCCAGCGAGCCGTCGACGGTCGAGATCGACCATTCGTCGTCGTGGATGTAGACCTCCGGGTCGCCGACGGTGATCATCGGCTCGATCGCGAGCGTCATGCCCTCCCGGAGCTCCGGGCCACGCTGCGAAGAGGCGAAGTTCGGCACCTGCGGATCCTCGTGCATCGACCGCCCCACCCCGTGCCCGACCAGGCTGCGGATCACGCCGTAGCCCGCCGCCTCGGTGACCGACTGAACGGCCTTCGAGATGTCGGAGATCGTGTTTCCGAGCCTCGCCTGCTCGATCCCGGCCTCGAGCGCGGAGCGGCAGGCATCGAGCAGTCGCTGCGTATCGGCCGAGATCGCTCCGACCGGGAACGTCCAGGCGGAGTCTGCGACGAAGCCGTCGAGCGTCACGCCGACGTCGACGGAGAGGATGTCGCCGTCGACCAGCTTGGTCGCGCCCGGGATCCCGTGCACGACCATGTCGTTCGGGGAGAGGCAGGTTGCCGCCGGGTAGCCCCGGTAACCCTTGAACGTCGGGACGCCGCCCCGCGACTGGATGAACTCCTCGGCGATCGCGTCGAGCTCACCGGTCGTGATCCCGGGCTGAATGTGCTCCTCGAGGAGCGCGAGGGTGCCGGCGACGACCGCTCCCGCGCGCGCCATCGTGTCGATCTCGGCTTGCGACTTGCGGATGATCACGCGACTGCCGCCTGGACCTGCTGGAGCGCGCTGTCGATCTCGCCCCAGACCTCCTCGACGGTGCCCGCTGCGTGCACCGGGACGAGCTTGCCGGTGGTGCGGTAGTGCTCGACGACAGCCTCGGTCTCGGAGTGGTACGTGGCGAGCCGCCGGGCGATCACCTCGCGGGTGTCGTCGCCTCGGTGCTCGATCTCGGCTCGGGAGAGCGCCCGCTCCATGCCGACGGAGTCCGGGATGTCGAGGAAGAGGATCGCGTCGAGTTCGCGACCGATCTCGCGCAGCATCTCGTCGAGGGCCTGCGCCTGCATCAGGTTGCGCGGAAACCCGTCGAGCACGAAGCCGCCGCCGGCGTCGTCCCGGGACAGGCGCTCGCGGATCAGGGAGACGGTGAGCTCGTCGGGAACGAGAATCCCTGCGGCCAGCATCGGCTCGACCTGCGTACCGAGCGGGCTGCCCTCGGCGATCGCAGCCCGGAACATGTCGCCGGTGGCGATGTGCGGGATCTCGTAGTTGGAGGAGATGCGCTGGGCCTGCGTCCCCTTCCCGGCACCCTGGGGACCCAGGACGAGCAGGTTCAACGCAGGAAGCCCTCGTAGTTGCGCATCATCATCTGCGATTCCATCTGGCGCATCGTGTCGAGCGCGACGCCGACGACGATCAGCACGGAGGTGCCGCCGAGAGCGCGCGAGGTCGCCGTCGAGAAGCCGAAATTGTTGATGAAGACCGACGGCAGAACGGCAACCGAGGCGAGGAAGAACGAGCCGGGCAGCGTCAGGCGGGTCAAGACACGGTCGAGGTACTGCGCCGTCGGCGGCCCGGGGCGGATGCCCGGGATGTAGCCGCCGTACTTGCGCAGGTTGTCCGCCTGGTCGACCGGGTTGAACTGCACCGCCGTGTAGAAGTAGGTGAAGACGATGATCAGCAGCGCCTCGACGCCGAGGTACGTCCACGAACTTGGCGAGAAGTGCGTGTTGATGAACGACTGCGTTCCCGGCGCGAACGAGCTGACCGTCTGCGGGAGTGCGAGCAGCGCAGCCGCGAAGATCACCGGGATGACGCCCGCCATGTTGACGCGCAGCGGCATGTAGGTAGAGCCGCCCGAGGTCTGGCGGCGGCCCATCATGCGCTTCGCGTACTGGATCGGGATGCGGCGCTGGCCCTCCTGCACGAACACGACCGCGACGACGACGCCGAGCGCGATCAAGGGGAAGAACAGCTTCTCGGTCGGGCCGCCGTTGATCCAGGCGCTGATCCCTGCGGGGGCCGACGTCAGGATCGAGGCGAAGATCAGCAGTGAGATGCCGTTTCCGATCCCGCGCTTCGTGATCAACTCGCCGAGCCACATCAGCAGAGTCGTCCCGGCCGTCAGCGTGACGACGATCAGGACGAGCCGGCCGGGGTTGCCGGAGAGCGCGCCCTGCTTGTGGAAGAGGAACGCGTACCCGGTCCCCTGCGCCGCCGCGAGGACGACCGTCAGGTAGCGGGTGTACTGGTTGATCTTGGCGTAGCCCGACTCGCCTTCCTTCTGCAGCTGTTCGAGCTGCGGGATGACGACGGTCAGGAGCTGCAGAATGATCGACGCCGTGACGTACGGCATGATCCCGAGCGCGAAGATCGAGAACCGCGAGAGCGACGAGCCTGAGAACAGGTTGAGCAGGCCGAGCAGCGAGCCGCCCTTGCCGTTGAAGAAGTCTTGGATCTGCTGCGAGTCCACGCCCGGAGCAGGCATGAACGAGCCGAGCCGGTAGGCCGCGAGGATCGCGGCCGTGAAGAGGAGCCGGCGCCGCAGCTCCGGGACCCGCCAGGCGTTGGCGAGCCAGGAGAGCACTAGTGGTCTCCCCGGGGAGTTCGGTGCTGTCTGGCCGAGCGAAAACCGAGCAGCGCAAGGACGCAGGGAGCGTTCATAGCTGAAGCTATGGGCGCGACTGAGGACGCGGCGATGCGATGCGTTTGCAGCCGGCCAGGCAGTACCGCACTCGCCGGGGCGGCCACTTAACTGGTGTCCTCCGTCGAGTCGGTCGCGTCGGTCTCGGCCGGGCTCTGCGTGCGTCCTTCGGGACGGCGCTTCAGGTTCTTCGGCTTGCGCGCCTTCGGCTCCCGGAGGAGCATGAGCGTGCCGCCGGAGGCCTCGACCTTCTCGCGCGCGGTCGCCGAGGCGCCGTGCACGACGATCTGCAGCTTCTTGGTCAGGTCGCCGACGCCGAGCAGCTTCACGTCCTTGCGGACCGTACGGATCAGGCCTTTCGCCTTCAGCGTTTCGGGAGTGACCTCGTCGCCTGCTTCGAAGCGAGCTTCGAGGTCGCGTAGATTCACCGGCTGGGTGTACGTCCGGAACGGGCCGATCGGCATCGCGTCCTTGGAGGTGTTACCGCGAAGCTTCGCGGTGCGCATGTGCAGCGGCATCTGTCCCCCTTCGAAGCCGGCGCGCATCGCGTGCGAGCCCGCGCGCGACTTCTGCCCCTTGATCCCGCGGCCCGAATAGCGCCCCTTGCCCGAGCCGAGCCCTCGCCCGACGCGCTTGCGGTCCTGCCGCGGCTGCGCGGGCTGCAGATTCGAGAGGTTGAGATCTCCGGCCATTCCTACGACTCCTCCACCTTGACGAGATGACGCACCTTGCGAAGCATGCCTGCAATCACCGGGGTGTCGTCCTGCTCGGCGGTGCGGCCGATCTTGCCGAGGCCGAGCGCCCGCAGCGTGCCGCGATGCCGTTCGGACTGGCCGATCTGACTACGAACTTGCGTCAGCTTCAGCTTCGCCATCCGCGACCACCGCCTCGACGGGCCTCTTGTAGGGCAGCACCTCGGCGATCGTCTTGCCGCGGGCCTTGGCAACGTCCTCAGGGCGGCGCAACTGGCGCAGTGCCTGCTCGGCCGCCTTCAACATGTTGATCGGGTTCGTCGTGCCGAGCGATTTGGCGAGCACGTCGTGGATCCCGCCGAGCTCGAGAACCGCGCGGACGCCGCCGCCGGCGATCACGCCGGTACCGGGCGAGGCAGGGCGCAGCAGGACGCGGGCCGCATCGAAACGGCCGAGCGACTCGTGCGTGATCGTCTGGCCGTGCTTCGCGACTGTGAACATGTTCTTGCGCGCGTCGTCGACGGCCTTCGAGATCGCGAGCGGAACCTCGCGCGCCTTGCCGTAGCCGACGCCGACGCGATCGACCTCGTCGCCGACGACAACCAGCGCGGTGAACGAAAAGCGCCGGCCACCCTTGACGACCTTGGCGACGCGGTTGATCTCGACCACGCGCTCCTTCAGCTCTCTGGTCTCGACGAACTCAGTTGCCACTAGAAAGTCAATCCTCCTTCACGCGCGCCCTCGGCGAGCGCCTTGACGCGTCCGTGGTACAGGTAGCCGCCGCGATCGAAGACGACGTTCGAGACGCCCGCCTTCTTGGCAGCGTCGGCGAGTCGCTTCCCGATCTCGGCCGCCTGCTCTGTCTTGTCGCCCTTGAACGATTTCGGCAAGCCCGTCCAGTTGCACGACGCGACGGTCGTGCCGGCGTCGTCATCGATCAACTGGGCGAAGATGCCGTGGTTCGAGCGGAAAACGGTCAGGCGCGGACGCTCGGCGGTACCGCGGATCTTCCCGCGCACCCGACGATGCCGGCGAAGCCGCAGCTCACGAGCCGTAATCTTGCTCATGCCCGCTCCGGCGCCGGCGAAGCCGGCACCTGCGCTCCTTTGGCGCCTCCGTCAAGCCTACGGCTCATGCCCGCTTACCAACCTTCCGGCGAACGTGCTCGCCCTCGTAGCGAATTCCCTTGCCCTTGTACGGCTCCGGCGGGCGGACCTTGCGGATCTCGGCCGCGGTCTGGCCGACCATCTGCTTGTCGATTCCGCGCACGACGACCTGCGTCGGCACCGGCACCTCGAAGCTGATCCCCGTGCGCGGCGTGATGCGCACCGAATGTGAGTAGCCAACCTGCAGCTCCAGGTTCTCGCCCGCGAGCGCCGCGCGGTAGCCGACGCCCTGGATCTCGAGCTTCTTCTCGAAGCCCTGCGTGACTCCCTCGACCATGTTCGCGATCAGCGTGCGCGTGAGGCCGTGCAGCGCGCGATCCTCGCCGCGCTCCGTGGGACGAGCGACGGAGACGACGCCCTCCTCCTGCGTGATCTGCATGCGCGACGGGACGACCTGGCGCAGCTCACCCTTCGGGCCGGAGACGGTGACGCGCCCGGGATCGACCGAGACGATCACGCCGGCTGGAACTTCGATGGGCTTCTTACCGATACGGGACACTGATTTTCCTCAAGCTCCGTTGGTTACCAGACGAAACAGATGACTTCGCCGCCGATGCCCTCGGCTTCGGCGGTACGGCTCGTGACGACGCCGCGGGAGGTCGACAGGATTGCCGTGCCCATGCCGCCGAGCACGCGCGGCAGGCGGTCCTTGCCGGCATAGATGCGACGTCCAGGCTTCGAGATCCGCTTCAGATCGGTGAGCACGCGCTCGCGGCTACGGCCGTACTTGAGCTCGACGACGAGCTTGGCGTGCGTGCCTTCGCCGCCTTCGGCGACGTGGAAGTCGCGGATGTAGCCCTCCTCCTTGAGGATGCGGGCGATCTCCACCTTCAACTTCGAGTTCGGCATCTCGGTGCGGTCGTGCAGCGCCTTGTTGGCGTTGCGGATGCGCGTGAGCATGTCGGCTACTGGATCAGTGAGCATCTTTGTTCTCCTACCACGAGCTCTTCGTCATCCCCGGGATGACGCCCTCGTGGGCGAGCTCCCGCAGACAGATCCGGCAGAGCCCGAACTTCTTGAAGACAGCGCGGGGACGGCCGCAGCGGTTGCAGCGGGTGTAGTTCCGCACCTTGAACTTCGCGGGCCTTGCGGCTTTGACTCTCAGTGACTTCTTGGCCACGTCATCTCTCGCTTCCGGCGGCAGCGAAGGGCAGGCCGAGCGCCGTAAGGAGCGCGCGCGCCTGCTCGTCGTCCACCGCAGTCGTCGTGATCGCGACATCGAGTCCGCGAACCAGGTTGATGCTGTCGTAGTCGATCTCGGGGAAGATGATCTGCTCGCGAATGCCGAGCGAGTAGTTGCCGCGCCCGTCGAACGAGTCGGGGCTGAGCCCGCGGAAGTCGCGGATGCGCGGCAGCGCGATCGAGACCAGCCGGTCGAGGAACTCCCACATCCGGTCGCCGCGGAGCGTCACCTTGACACCGATGGGCATCCCGTCGCGGATCTTGAACTGGGCGATCGACTTCCGGGCGCGGCGCACCTGTGCGCGCTGCCCGGCGATGATCGTCAACTCCTCGAGCGCCGCGTCGATCTGCTTTGCGTCGGTCTTGCCCTCGCCGACGCCCATGTTGAGCGTGATCTTGGCGATCGTCGGCGACTGCATGATCGAAGCCAGGCCGAGCTGCTCCTGCAGCTGGGGGCGAAGCTCCTCGTTGTAGCGCTGCTTGAGGCGCGGCAGGTAGGCCTCCTGGACGGTCGCGGTCATCTGTCGATCTCCTGGCCGCAGCCGTCGCGCTTGCAGACGCGGACCTTCACCTGGTCGCCGCCCTTCGTCTCCTTGAAGCGGTAGCCGACGCGGGTCGGCAGCTTGCAGGTCGGGCAGACGAGCATGACGTTCGACGAGGAGACCGCCGCGGGAATCTCGATGATCCCGCCGGGCGCGATCTGGGTCCCGCCCATGCGGTTCGAGTCGCGAATCGGCCGCGGCTTCTGGTGCTTCTTCAGGATGTTCAGGTTCTCGACGACGACCTTCCCGTCACGCGGGCGGGCGTCGACGATCCGGCCCTGCTTGCCACGGTCTTTGCCGGACAGCATCTGGACGGTGTCGCCTTTTTTGAGTTTGAGCGTCGTCATCGTTTTCGCCATCTAGAGCACCTCGGGAGCCAGGCTCACGATCTTCATGAAGTTCTTCTCACGCAGCTCGCGGGCGACCGGCCCGAAGATGCGCGTGCCGCGCGGGTTGCGTGCCGCGTCGATGATCACCGCGGCGTTCTCGTCGAACGCGATCAGTGTCCCGTCGTCACGTCCGAAGGGCTTCTTCGTCCGAACGACGACGGCCTTCACCACTTCGCCCTTCTTGACCGTCCCCTGCGGGGCTGCGGCCTTGACGGTCGCCGTGATGATGTCGCCGACGCGCGCGTAGCGCCTCCGCGAGCCGCCCGCAACGCGAATGCAGAGTAGCTCACGTGCACCCGTGTTGTCAGCGACCTTGAGACGTGATTCCTGCTGGATCATCTAGCCTTCTCGACAATCTCGGCGAGGCGCCAGCGCTTCAGCTTCGAGAGCGGACGCGTCTCGACGATGCGGACGGTGTCGCCGACGCCGGCGGTGTTCGACTCGTCGTGTGCGTGGAAGCGGACCGTCGAGCGAACCACCTTCTTGTACCGGGGGTGGCTCTTGATCAGGTCGACTTTGACGATGATCGTCTTGTCGCCCTTGTCGGAGACGACGACGCCGCGGCGCTCCTGGCGCCGGCCGCGCTCGCCCTCGGGCGTCTCGGTGCGCGTGATCGGCTTGCGCTTCTTCGGCTTCTCGCGCACGACCTTCGTGCGTGTCCGGCGCTCGCTGCGCGGCACGTGGCGACCCGAGCGCTGCTTCTTGGCAGGCGCCTCCGGCTCGGCAACGACCTCGGCTTCGGGCTCAGCTTCAACCTCTGGAACCTGGTTCTCCGAACCAGGTTCCTGCGTTTCGGCCTCCGGCTCGGGAGCGGCCTCGGGCGCGGGAGTCTCCTCCGCTACCGGCTCGGTCACCTCCGGCTCGACCACCTCCGCCTCGACCACCTCCGCCTCGACCTCGGGCTCTTCGGTTTTCTCGATCTTCTTCTTCTCGGCCATCTAGCTCTGCACTTTCTGTGTTGAACCGCTTCGGTCGTGTTGCACGGTCAAGATGCGGGCGATCTCGCGCTTGGCGAGCTTCAGGCGCGTCGAGTTCTCGAGCGCGCCCGTCGCCGCCTGAAAACGGAGGTTGAACAGCTCTTTGCGCGTGTCGGCCAGCCGGTGATCGAGCTCGTCGTCGGTCAGGTCCCGTAGGTCTCTAGCCCGCAAACAGATCACCGCCCTCGCGTCTCACGAACTTTGTCTTGAGCGGCAGCTTCTGGCTCGCGAGCCGAAGCGCCTCCTTGGCGAGCGGCTCCGGCACACCCGAGAGCTCGAACATGACGCGGCCGGGCTTGACCACGGCGACCCACCCTTCGGGTGAGCCCTTGCCCTTGCCCATGCGCGTCTCGGCCGGCTTCTTGGTGAACGGCTTGTCGGGGAAGATGTTGATCCAGACCTTGCCGCCGCGCTTGATCTTGCGCGTCATCGCGATCCGGGCTGCCTCGATCTGGCGGTTGGTCACCCAGCCGGCCTCGAGGGACTTGATCCCGTAGTCACCGAAATGCACGACCGACTGCCCCTTCGTGTCTCCACGACGGCGTCCCCGGTGGTGCTTGCGGAACTTTGTCTTCTTCGGGAGCAGCATCGGTTATGTCGTCTCCTCGCCGCCGGTCGGCTTCTCGGGTGCAGCCTCGGTTGCCGGCGTGGGCTCCGGAGCCGTCGTCGCCTCGGGTGCGGGCAACTTCGTCTCCTCGACCGGAGGTGCCGCCTGCTCGGCGGGCTTCTGCGTCGCGGTCCGGCCGCTGCCGGAGGCTCCGCGACCGCGCGGCGGGCGTCCACCTGCGCCGCCGCCGCCGCCGGGGCGCTGCTGGCCGCCGCGCTGGCCGGGCCGGCCGCGGCGGACCGGGCCGAGGCCCTCGCGATCCTGGTTGCGGTTACGGCCGGACTCGCGTGAAGCGCCGAGTCCTTCGGTGACGCCGCCACGCCGGCGGGCCGTGTCCTGGTCGCCGAGGCGTGTCTCCTTACCGCCGCCGGGAACGCCGCCGTAGCCCTCGGGCATGATCTCGCCCTTGTTGATCCAGACCTTCACGCCGATGCGGCCGGTCGGGGTCTTCGCTTCGACGAAGCCGTAGTCGATGTCGGCACGGATCGTGTGCAGCGGTACGCGACCTTCCGAGTACTGCTCGGAGCGGCTCATCTCCGAGCCGCCGAGGCGGCCGGAGCACTGCACCTTGACACCGGCTGCACCGGAGCGGATCGCGGAGGCGAGCGAGCGCTTCATCGCGCGCCGGAACGACACGCGGTTCTGGAGCTGCTCAGCGATCGACTGGGCGACGAGCTTGGCGTCGAGCTCGGGGCGCTTGATCTCGTTGATGTTGATGTGCACGTTCTTCTGGGTCATCGCGTGCACTTCTTTGCGGAGCGCGTCGACCTCGACCCCGGACTTACCGATCACGATGCCCGGACGCGCGGTGTAGATGTCGATCGTGATCCGCTGCTTGTCCTTGCGGATCAGGATGTCGGAAAGGCCCGCGTGCGAGAGCTTCTTCAGGATGTGCTCGCGGATCTTGATGTCCTCGATGAGCGCGCCTGCGAATTCCTTCTTGCCGACCATCCAGTTCGACTTCCAGTCGTGGATGACGCCGACCCGCAGACCGCCCGGATGAATCTTCTGTCCCATTAGTTCCCTGTCTCCTTCTCGGCGACCTGCACGGTGATGTGGCAGGTGCGCTTCATGATCCGGGAGGTGCGGCCGCGCGCACGTGCGCGCCAGCGCTTGAGCGTCGGGCCTTCGTCGACGAAGACCGAGTGCACGACGAGGTCGTCGCCGTTCCAGTGCAAAGCGGGATTCGATTCGGCATTCGCGACGGCCGAGCGCAGAACCTTCTCGACGTCGACGGCGGCAGCGCGCTCGGTGAAAGCGAGGATCGTGCGGGCTTCGGGCACGCTGCGCCCGCGGATGTGATCCGCGACGAGACGAGCCTTGCGCGGCGAGACGCGCACGAACTTCGCCACCGCCTGCACCGTTCTCGGAGTCGTGACCTCTGCCGTCGCCATCAGCGCTTCTTCACCTGTGTCTTCTGGTCGCCGGCATGGCCACGGAAGTGACGCGTCGGCGCAAACTCGCCCAGCTTGTGCCCGACCATCTGCTCGGAGATGAACACCGGCACATGCTTGCGGCCGTCGTGGACTGCGACCGTGTGCCCGACCATCTGCGGGAAGACGGTCGAGGTGCGCGACCAGGTGCGGATCATCTGCTTCGAGCCCGAGTCGTTCATCGACTCGATCCTCGCGAGCAGGCGCTCTTCGATGAAAGGGCCCTTTTTGGAACTACGACTCATTAGCGCTTGTCCTTCCCGCGGCGGCGGCCGCGCACGATCAATTTGTCCGATTCCTTGTGCTTCGAGCGGGTGCGCTTGCCGAGCGTCGGCACGCCCCACGGGGTGACCGGGTGCCGGCCGCCCTTCGACTTGCCTTCACCACCGCCGTGCGGGTGGTCGACCGGGTTCATTGCCGAGCCGCGGACGCCCGGGCGCTTGCCGAGCCAGCGGTTGCGGCCCGCCTTGCCGATCGTGACGTTGCTGTGCTCGACGTTCCCGACCTGGCCGACCGTCGCGCGGCAGGTGAGCATCACGCGGCGCATCTCGCCCGAGGGGAGACGCAGCGTCGCGTAGCCGCCGTCCTTGGCCACCAACTGGATCCCGGAACCGGCGGACCGCGCCATCTGGCCGCCCTTGCCCGGCTTCAGCTCGACGTTGTGCACGAGCGTGCCGGTCGGGATGTTCTCGAGCGGCAGCGCGTTACCAGGCTTGATGTCGGCGTCGGTGCCCGATTGGACGACGGAGCCAACCCTGACGCCGGCGGGCGCGAGGATGTAGCTCTTGAAGCCGTCTGCATAGTGCAGGAGCGCGATACGCGCTGAGCGATTCGGGTCGTACTCGATCGCCGCGACCTTGGCGGGGACGCCGTCCTTCGTCCGCTTGAAGTCGATCAGGCGGTAGCGCCGCTTGTGGCCGCCTCCCTGGTGGCGGGTCGTGATGCGGCCGAGGTTGTTGCGGCCGCCCTTCTTGGTCAACTTCTCGGTGAGCGCCTTCTCGGGCCTCGACTTCGTGACCTCGGCGAAGTCGGAGACCGACATGTGGCGGCGGCCCGGGCTGGTCGGCTTGAACCTTCTGACAGGCATTAGTGGTTCACCTCGTGGCATGAGTGGATGCCCGGGGCGCTAGCACCAAGCCAGGCAAGGAAGCAGGTCGCGTTCGGGCCGGTGGGCCCGGGCGCGACCGAGGACGCGGCATGGCGCAGCGTGATAGCGCGCCGGGCGCCGCTCGATGTCGCGTGGTGAGCCACTACAGCTGCGCTCCTTCGAAGATCTCGATCGTGTCGCCGGCGCGCAGCTGCACGACGGCCTTCTTCCAGCCGGGCTTCGTGCCCTTGAACAGGCCGCGCCGCTTCGGCTTCGCCGGCACCTTGATCACGTTGACGCGCTGCACCTTTACCTCGAAGAGCTCCTCCACGGCCTGGCGGATCTGCGTCTTGTGGGCGTCGGAATGGACGCGGAAGGTGTACGTGCCGCGGGTCGAGCCTTCGTAGCTCTTCTCACTGACGATCGGCGCGAGGATCACTTGGGATGCATGCATGACTAGGACGCCCTCCCGGTGACCGCCTCGAGTGCCGACTCGGTGACGAGCAGCGAACGCGCCCAGACGACAGCGGCGACATCGAGCTCGCTCGGCGCGACGATCGCGACTCGCTGGAGATTACGGAAGCTCTTGACGAGACCCGTCTCGCCCTCGGTCGCGACGATCACGAGCGGCGCGGCGAGGCCTGCGCTCTCGACGAACCCTCTGGCGAGCTTCGTCGAGGGTTCTGAGAAATCATCCGCGGCCACGACGGCGAGCGATCCCGCCGCTGCGTGACTGGCGAGGGCGGAGCGAAGGGCTGCCTTGGCGGCCTTCCGGTTCACCTTCTGAATGTAGGTGCGCGGCACCTTGGCGAACGCGTGACCGCCGCCCTCGAACTGCGGGGCGCGGATCGTGCCCTGGCGCGCGCGGCCGGTGCCCTTCTGGCGCCACGGCTTTGCGCGGCCGCCGGAGACGAGCCCGCGGCTCTTCGTCGCGGATGTTCCCGCGCGCTGCGCGTTCATCTCCGCGCGCACGACTTCGTGCACGAGGTGCGGCCGGACCTCGGCCGCGAACACGCCCTCGTCGAGCGTGACGTCCTCGACTTCTGGCCGTTACCGTCGAACAGGGTTGCTTTAGGGGCAGCCATTAACCACGCACCTCGACGATCCCGTGCTTCGGGCCGGGCACGGCGCCCTTGACGAGGAGCAGGTTCCGCTCGACGTCGACGCCGTGCACCGTCAGGCCGAGCTGGGTGACGCGCTTGCCGCCCATGCGGCCGGCCATCTTCTGGCCCTTGAAGACGCGCGACGGCGTCGCCGACGCGCCGATCGAGCCCGGCTTGCGGATGTTGTGCGAGCCGTGCGACCGCGGGCCGGAGCTGAAGTTGTGGCGCTTGATCGTGCCCTGGAATCCCTTGCCGATGCCGATGCCGGCGACCTTGATCTTGTCGCCCGGCTCGAACGCCTCGACCGTCACCGACTCGCCCTCGACGGCGCCGTCGAGGCCGCCGCGGAACTCGACGAGCTTGCGGTAGGCGCCGACCTTGAACTTCGCGAGGTGGCCGAGCTCGCCCTTCGAGAGCTTCCGCTCGGCGACGGCGTCGAACGCGAGCTGCACGGCGTCGTAGCCGTCCTGCTCTGCGTACTTCACCTGCACGACCGGGCACGGGCCGGCCTGGATCACGGTGACAGGGGTGACCCCGCCCGTCTCCGGGTCGAAGACCTGCGTCATGCCGAGCTTCTTGCCGAGGATTCCCTTGGCGCATCTTTAGAGCTTGATCTCGATGTCTACGCCGGCGGGAAGATCGAGCCGCATCAGCTGGTCGATCGTCTTCGGCGTTGGGCTCAGGATGTCGATCAGGCGCTTGTGCGTGCGCACCTCGAAGTGCTCGCGCGAGTCCTTGTCCTTGAACGGGCTTCGGATCACGCAGTAGACGTTCTTCTCCGTCGGCAGAGGGACCGGCCCAGTGATCGTTGCGCCGCTGCGCTGAGCGGTGTCGACGATCTGCTGGGCCGACCGGTCCAGCTGCTGGTGGTCGTAGCCCTTCAGGCGGATCCGGATTTTTCCCTGTGCCATGACGTTTTTCCCTTAGTTGACGAGCAGTTGTTTTTTGGAAATCGTCTACTTGACGATTTCTGTGACGACGCCCGCGCCCACGGTGCGGCCGCCTTCGCGGATCGCGAAACGGAGACCCTGATCCATGGCGATCGGCTGGATCAGCTCGATGTCCATGTTCGTGTTGTCGCCCGGCATGACCATCTCCTGGCCCTCCGGCAGGCTCACGGCGCCCGTCACGTCCGTCGTGCGGAAGTAGAACTGCGGCCGGTAGTTGTTGAAGAACGGCGTGTGACGGCCCCCTTCGTCCTTCGACAGCACGTAGACCTCGGCCTTGAACTGGGTATGCGGCGTGATCGAGCCGGGCTTTGCCAGCACCTGGCCACGCTCGACCTCTTCGCGCTTGACGCCGCGAAGCAGTGCGCCCGCGTTGTCGCCGGCCTGGGCGAAGTCGAGTGACTTCTGGAACATCTCGAGCCCGGTGACGACGGTCTTCTCGACCTTGTCGTGAATCCCGACGATCTCGATCTCGTTCCCGACCTCGATCTTGCCCTGCTCGACGCGGCCGGTGACGACCGTGCCGCGGCCCGTGATCGTGAACACGTCCTCGATCGGCATCAGGAACGGCTTGTCCGCGTCGCGAACCGGCTCGGGGATGTAGGAGTCGACCGCGGCCATCAGCTCGACGATCTTCTCCTCCCACGTCTCGTCGCCCTCGAGCGCCTTCAGCGCCGAGCAGCGGACGATCGGGATGTCGTCGCCGGGGTACTCGTACTTCGAGAGCAGCTCGCGAACCTCGAGCTCGACGAGCTCGAGCAGCTCCTCGTCGTCGACCATGTCGGCCTTGTTGAGCGCGACGACGATGTACGGCACCTCGACCTGGCGGGCCAGGAGGATGTGCTCGCGCGTCTGCGGCATCGGGCCGTCAGCGGCCGAGACCACGAGGATCGCGCCGTCCATCTGCGCGGCGCCCGTGATCATGTTCTTGATGTAGTCGGCGTGGCCAGGGCAGTCGACGTGCGCGTAGTGACGGTTCTCCGTCTCGTACTCGACGTGCGACGTGTTGATCGTGATCCCGCGCTGGCGCTCTTCGGGGGCGTTGTCGATCTCGGCGAAGCTCTTCACCGTTCCGCCGCCGCCGCGCTTCGCGAGCACGCTCGAGATCGCGGCTGTCAGCGTCGTCTTCCCGTGGTCGATATGCCCAATGGTGCCGACGTTGAGATGCGGCTTCGTGCGCTCGAACTTCTGCTTGGCCATGCCTTCCTTCCTTGACTAGGACCCCGAGCTCTGCTCGGTGATCTCGCTTGCGATTGACGCCGGCACCTCTTCGTACCGGTCGAACTGCATGGTGAAATCTGCGCGGCCCTGGGTCATCGACCGCAGGTCCGTGGCGTAGCCGAACATCTCGCTCAGCGGGACGCTCGCCTTCACCACCTGGGCGTTACCGACGGGCGACATGTTCTCGATGCGGCCGCGGCGGGAGTTGAGGTTCCCCATCACGTCGCCGAGGTAGTCCTCGGGCGTCGTCACCTCGACTGCCATCATCGGCTCGAGGAGCTTCGGCTTCGCGCGCTTCATGGCTTCCTTGAAAGCGATCGAGCCTGCGATCTTGAACGCGCGCTCGCTCGAGTCGACGTCGTGGTAGGAGCCGTCGATCAGCTCGACCTTGACATCGACCACCGGATAGCCGGCCAGGATGCCGCTGCCCATCGCCTCGCGGATCCCCTCGTCGATCGGCTTGATGTACTCCTTGGGGATCTTGCCGCCGACGATCTTGTCGACGAACTCGTAGCCGACACCCGGTGCCTGCGGCAGCAGGTTGATCACGGCGTCGCCGTACTGGCCCGAGCCGCCGGTCTGGCGCACGAACTTGCCCTGGATCTTCTCCGCGGGCTTGGAGATCGTCTCGCGGTAGGCGACCTGCGGCCGGCCCACGTTCGCGTCGACGTTGAACTCGCGCTTCAGGCGGTCGATGATGATCTCGAGGTGCAGCTCGCCCATGCCGGCGATCAGCGTCTGGCCGGTCTCGTCGTCGGAGGTGACGCGGAATGTCGGATCCTCCTCGGCGAGGCGGGCGAGTCCGTTGCCGAGCTTGTCCTGGTCGGCCTTCGACTTCGGCTCGACGGCGACCGAGATCACCGGGTCCGGGAAAGTCATCGACTCGAGCACGATCGGCGCCGACTCGATCGAGAGCGTGTCGCCGGTGGTCGTCGACTTGAGGCCTACGCCGGCGGCGATGTCGCCTGCGCCGATGTCCTCGCGCTCCTCGCGGTGGTTCGCATGCATCTGGAGGATGCGGCCGATCCGCTCGGTCTTGCCGGTGGTCGCGTTCAGCACCCGGTCGCCCGCCTTGATGCGGCCAGAGTAGACGCGGAAATAGGTGAGCTTGCCGACGAACGGGTCCGACATGACCTTGAACGCGAGCGCCGAGAACGGCTCCTCGACGGACGGCTCGCGCGTGACCTCGGCGCCCGTCTTCGGGTCGAGGCCCATCATCGGGGGCACGTCGAGCGGGCTCGGCAGGTAGTCGACGACCGCGTCGAGGAGCGGCTGCACGCCCTTGTTCTTGAATGCAGAGCCGAGCGTGACCGGGGTCAGCGCGTCGGCGATCGTCGCGGCGCGAAGCGCGCGGCGGATCATCTCGGACGTGACGAGGGACTCGTCGGTGAGATACGTCTCGGTCAGCTCGTCGTCGAACTCCGCGATCGCGTCGATCAACTGGTGGTGGTACTCGTGGGCCTGCTCGGCCAGCTCGGCCGGGATCTCGGTGGTCTCGAAGTCCTCGCCGAGGTCGTCCTTGTAGACGATCGCCTTCATCTCGACTAGGTCGACGACGCCGACGTGCTTCTCCTCCTGCCCGATCGGCAGCTGGATCGGCACGGGGCGGGCGCCGAGGCGGTCGACCATCGACTGCACGGCCTTGAAGAAATCCGCGCCGGTGCGGTCCATCTTGTTGATGAACGCGATCCGCGGCACCTTGTACTTGTCGGCCTGGCGCCAGACGGTCTCGGACTGCGGCTGGACACCCGCAACGGAGTCGAAGACGCAGACCGCGCCGTCGAGCACGCGCAGGTTCCGCTCGACCTCGACGGTAAAGTCCACGTGCCCGGGCGTATCGATGATGTTGATGCGATGGTCGCGCCAGGAAGCGGTCGTCGCGGCAGACGTGATCGTGATCCCGCGCTCCTGCTCCTGGACCATCCAGTCCATCGTCGCGGCGCCCTCGTGCACCTCACCCATCTTGTGGGTGCGGCCGGTGTAGTAGAGGATCCGCTCGGTCGTCGTCGTCTTGCCCGCATCGATGTGGGCAATGATCCCGATGTTGCGGACGCGCTCCAGCGCCACCCGTGTTTCCGTTACAGCCAAGTTGCTCCAGTCCTTACCAGCGGTAGTGGGCGAAAGCCTTGTTGGCCTGCGCCATCCGGTACATGTCGTCTTTGCGCTTGAACGCGTTCCCCTGCTGCTCGAGCGCGTCGAGGATCTCGCCGGCCAGCTTGTCGTCCATGTGCTTCTCGCGACGGTCGCGTGAGAAGGTGACGATCCAGCGGAGCGCGAGGGTGCGCCCACGGCGCTGCGGCACCTCGACGGGAACCTGGTAGTTGGCGCCACCGACGCGGCGCGACTTGACCTCGAGCACCGGCGTGACGGTCTTGACGGCCTGCTCGAGCACCTCGACCGGCGGCCGGCCCGTCTTCTCGCCGACCTTGGCGAGGGCCGAGTAGACGATCGCCTCGGCGGTCGACTTCTTGCCGTCGCGCATCACACGGTTCATCAACTGCGTGACGAGCTGGCTCTCGTAGACCGGATCGTGGATAACCGGACGCGGCGTGATCTCAGCGCGACGCGGCATTAGCTCGAGCCCTTCTTGGCGCCGTACTTCGAGCGCGCCTGCTTGCGGTCGGCGACGCCGGATGCGTCGAGCGCGGCGCGGATGATCTTGTAGCGGTAACCCGGGAGGTCCTTGACGCGGCCGCCGCGGACGAGCACGACCGAGTGCTCCTGCAGGTTGTGTCCCTCGCCCGGGATGTAGGTGCCGACCTCGAGCCCGTTGGTGAGCCGGACGCGCGCGATCTTCCGGAGCGCCGAGTTCGGCTTCTTCGGGGTCATCGTCGAGACGCGCGTGCAGACGCCCCGCTTCTGCGGTGCTCCGGCGAGCGCAGGGGTCTTCGTCTTCCCCGGCTTCTTGGAGCGGCCCTTGCGGATGAGCTGATTGACGGTCGGCATGCTGAGGCTCGTTGTTCTCTTTCGGGTCGTATGCAGACAGGAAGGACGGCGGAGCACGCGGCTCACGCCGAACCGGCCGGGCATGGTACCGAAACCCCACCGGCACTGCAAAAGGAGCCAACTCGTTTGTGCCAAATTGGCACAAACGAGGGTTCGCCGGCCCTGCGCTACGTGCCCGGGCGACGGGCCTTGCGGTGAAGGCCGGCGTCCTCGTCGATCGGCCAGGCGTTGGTCGCCTTGTCGAGGAGGGCCGTCGCCGGTCGGGCGCGAAAAGCAACGTCGGCGGTAACCTCGCCCCAACCCGGGACGATGGGCTCCAGTCGGATCGCGTGGACGAGCTGGCGTGTGCGTTCGTAGCTCGGGCGCGGGACGCCGAGTTCCGCCGCCCGTTCGCCGAGCGAGCGGTGGATGTCGGCGGCGCTCAGATCCTCCCGCGCTAGGCGTTCGACCAGGCGCACGAGCTCAGGCGTGAACCTCGTCGCGGAACGCACACGTCGAGGGTGCCTGTAGCGGCGTCACGAAACCGTGCCACCTTTGCCACTCAAAAGACCCGAGCCTTGTGCCAAGTTGGCACAAGGCTCGGGTCGGTTCAGGCCGATCAGTCTTCGGCGGGCCGGTCGACCTCTGGGAGACCTTCGACGTCGGCGGGGCCGAAGTCGATCACGCTGCCGTCCTGCCCGATCTCCTCGAGGGCCTGCAGGAGCGTGTCGCGCTCGTAGGCCTCGCGGACGATCGGCTCGGACGGGGCGATCTCGATGTTCCGGTACCGCTTCAGGCCCGTGGCCGCCGGGATCAGCTTCCCGATGATCACGTTCTCCTTCAGCCCGAGCAGCCGGTCGATCTTCCCCTCGATCGAAGCGTCGGTCAGCACCTTCGTCGTCTCCTGGAAGGAGGCGGCCGACAGGAAGGACTCGGTCGCGAGCGAGGCCTTGGTGATGCCGAGGATCAGCGGCTCGAAGGTCGCCTTCTCCCCCTTCTTCACCTTGGCGTTCTCGCGTTCGTAGACGACCTTGTCGACGAGCTGGCCCGGCAGGAGATCCGTGTCGCCGTTCGACTCGACACGCACCTTCTTGAGCATCTGGCGAACGATCAGCTCGATGTGCTTGTCGTGGATCTCGACGCCCTGGCTCTTGTAGACCCTCTGGACCTCGTCGACCAGGTAGACCTCGGTCGCCGTCGAGCCCTTGAGCCTCAGCTTGTCGGTCGGGTTCTGTGAGCCCTCGTTGAGCGGATCGCCCGACTCGAGAACCTGCCCATTCGTGACCAGCAGGCGGGTGCGCCGCGGCAGCTGGTACTCCGTCGGCTCGGCGAGCTCGCCGTCCGCCCCGAGCTCCGTCGGGTGGATCTTGATCTTCGGGCCCCGCTCGGTCTGCTCGAGCTCGACGCGGCCGCCGGCCTCGACGAGCATCGCAGCACCCTTCGGGTTTCGTGCCTCGAAGATCTCGACCACACGCGGCAAGCCGTGCGTGATGTCCAGGCCGGCGACTCCGCCGGTGTGGAACGTCCGCATCGTCAGCTGCGTGCCCGGCTCACCGATCGACTGGGCGGCGATGATGCCGACCGCGTCGCCGATCTCGCACATCTCGCCCGTCGCCGGGAAGATGCCGTAGCAGGTGCGGCACACACCAGTCACCGCGCGGCATTTGAGCACCGAGCGGGCCGGCAGCGTGGCGTCCCCGCCGAGCTCCGCCTCAGCGGCCTCGAGCAGCGGCAGCGTCACCGTGGCGCCCTTCTCGGCGACGAGCGTCTTGCCGGGCTTGCCCGACGCGAGCGGCTTGTAGACGTCCTGCGAGATGATCCGCCCGAGCAGCGCCTTGTTCAGGCCCTCGGTCGTGCGGATCTGCAGATCGAGGTGATCCTCGGTGCCGCAGTCCTCCTCGCGCACGATCACGTCCTGCGACACGTCGACCAGGCGCCGGGTCAGGTAGCCCGAGTCTGCGGTGCGGAGCGCCGTGTCGGCGAGGCCCTTGCGGGCTCCGTGGGTCGAGATGAAGTACTCGAGCACCGACAGGCCTTCCATGAAGTTGGCCTTGATCGGGCGCTCGATGATCTCGCCCTTCGGGTTCGCCATCAGGCCGCGCATACCGGCGAGCTGGCGGATCTGCTTGAACGAGCCACGCGCCCCCGAGTTGGCCATCATGAAGACGGGGTTGAGCTCGTCGAAGTGATCCTCCATCGCGCTCGCGACCTCGTCGGTGGCCTCGGTCCAGATGTTGACGATCGTCTCGTGACGCTCGTCTTCGGTGATCAGGCCCATGTCGTACTGGCCGTGAACCTCCTCGACGCGCTTCTCGTAGCCGACCAGGATCTGCTCCTTGTTCGGCGGGATGATGATGTCGTTCTTCGAGATCGTCACCCCGGCCCGGGTCGCGTACTTGAAGCCGAGCGTCTTGATCGTGTCGAGCACCGGCGCCAGCGTGTGCGCGCCGTAGCGGTCCGACAGAGCAAGCACGTAGCGGTCGGTGTCCGGCTTCGTGAGCGTCTCGTTCATGAAGTCGAAGTCGAGCTCCTGCTCGGGCGGCAGCAGCTCGTCGAGCGCCCGGTAGACGGCCGAGTTGAAGACGACCCGTCCGGCCGTCGTCAAGTGCAGCTCGCCGTTGAAGCGGAACTCGATCGGCTCCTGCAGCCCGACGGCCTTCATCTCGAGCGCGACCTCGATCTCGTCGGCCGAGTCGAAGCGCCGCGGGTGCGGCTTCAGCTTCGAGGCGTCCGTCGAGGAGAGCGGCACGTTCGAGTAGGTCAGGTAGTAGATGCCGAGCACCATGTCCTGCGTCGGCGTCGCGAGCGGGCGCCCGCTGGCCGGCGAGAGGATGTTGTTCGACGACAGCATCAGGATGCGCGCCTCGGCCTGCGCCTCCGCGGAAAGCGGAAGGTGCACGGCCATCTGGTCACCGTCGAAGTCCGCGTTGAATGCGTGACAGACGAGCGGATGCACCTGGATCGCCTTGCCCTCGACGAGGATCGGCTCGAACGCCTGGATGCCGAGACGATGGAGCGTCGGTGCGCGGTTCAGGAGCACCGGATGTTCGGCGATCACCTCTTCGAGCACGTCCCAGACCTCGGGCGTCATCGAGTCGACGTACTTCTTCGCCGCCTTGATGTTCTGGACGGACTTCCGCTCGACGAGCCGGCTCATGATGAACGGCTTGAAGAGCTCGAGCGCCATCAGCTTCGGCAGGCCGCACTGGTGCAGCTTGAGCGTCGGTCCGGCGACGATCACCGAGCGGCCGGAGTAGTCGACGCGCTTGCCGAGCAGGTTCTGGCGGAACCGCCCCTGCTTGCCCTTGAGCATGTCGGAGAGCGACTTGAGCGGCCGGTTGCCCGGGCCGGTCACCGCACGTCCGCGGCGGCCGTTGTCGAACAGCGCGTCGACGGCCTCCTGGAGCATGCGCTTCTCGTTGTTGACGATGATCTCCGGCGCGCCGAGGTCGAGCAGCCGCTTCAAGCGGTTGTTCCGGTTGATCACACGGCGGTAGAGGTCGTTCAGGTCGGAGGTGGCGAAGCGGCCGCCGTCGAGCTGGACCATCGGGCGAAGCTCCGGCGGGATCACCGGGACCGCCTCGAGGATCATCCACTCGGGCTTGTTCTGCGACTTGATGAAGGCCGAGACGACCTTCAGCCGCTTGATCGACCGCTGCTGCTTCTGACCCTTCGAGGTCTTGATCGTGTCGCGGAGCGACGCCGCCTCGAGGTTCAGGTCGAGGTCGCGGAGGAGGTCGCGGATCGACTCCGCCCCCATGCCGCCGCGGAAGTAGACGCCGAAGCCGTAGGGCGAGCCGAAGCGATCCTTCAGCTCGCGGAACAGCTGCTCGTCGTTGACGACCATCTTCGGCTCCAGGTCGCGGAAGAGGAGCCATGTCTGCTCGAGCCGGCGCACCGAGTCGACCGCAGCTTCGCGGGTGTCCTCGCGGCGGGACTCGATGTCGAGGTACATCTCGCGCACCTTCAGGGCCCACTGCAGCAGCGAGTCGAGATCCTCTTTCTGGATCTTCCCGTCGGTGCGGAGGCAGAGGTCGTTGGTCAGCTCGCGGATGTCCTGGCCATCGGCCCACGTGTCGACCGTGTCGCGAAGCAGGCCGTTCCCGAGGTCGCGGGCCTTTGCGAGGTTCTTCGGGTCGACGTCCTTCGTGAGCGCCTGGTCCTCGTCGGTGAGCTCCTCGCCGAGCAGGAGCGCGTCGACGACGCGGTGGAGGTGCTTCGTGATCGCACCCTTCTTCGCGCCCGTCGCCTTGCCGAGCTCCTTCTCGAGGGGGCTGATCGCGGCGAGGATCTGCTCCGCCGCGGCCGCGACCTGCTCGAGCTCGCGCGGGCTGAGCTTCCGGTCGTCGCGGATCGCGGCGTTCCGGACGAGCTCGCGGATCTTCTTCGCGTCCTCGGTCGTGATCGTCGGGACGAGCTCCAGGAAGAGCCCGCCCACCAGCTTGCGAGCGTCCTCGAGCGGCGGCAGCACCGACTCCTCGGCCCAGGTTGCGAGGCCGCGCGTCCAGAAGTCGTCGTCCTCGTCGAAGCCCTTCTCCTTGCTCTCTGCGAAGAAGGCACGCCGGCGGGTGAGCCGCTTCTCGAGCTCGGCGAGCTGCTCGTCGCGGTCGACGTAGATGCGCTCGGACTCGGCCTTGACCTTGTCCTCGAGGTCGTTCAGGTCCTTGGCGCGCGCCTCGTTGTCGACGTTCGTGACGATCGAGGCGGCGAAGTAGAGCACCTTCTCGAGCTCGCGCGGGGCGATGTCGAGCAGGTAGCCGATGCGGCTCGGCACGCCCTTGAAGAACCAGATGTGCGACACGGGCGCGGCCAGGTCGATGTGGCCCATGCGCTCGCGACGCACCTTCTGGCGGGTCACCTCGACGCCGCAGCGCTCGCAGATGATCCCCTTGTAACGGACGCGCTTGTACTTGCCGCAGTAGCACTCCCAGTCCTTGGTCGGACCGAAGATGCGCTCGCAGAAGAGGCCGTCACGCTCCGGCTTGAGCGTGCGGTAGTTGATCGTCTCCGGCTTCGTGACTTCGCCCGACGACCAGTCGCGGATCTGCTTGCTCGAGGCGAGCCCGATACGGATCGCGTCGAATTCATTGATGTCGATCAAGTAATCTTCGCCTTCTTTCTTGTGCAGTCGTCGGGTGATTCAGTCGTCGGTGTGATCAGTCTTCGAGCTCGGCATCGCCGTCGTCAGCGGCACCCACCGGCTCAACTTCCTCGTCGGCCGGGCCGTCGACCTCGATGCTGTCGACGTCGACGAGCGTCTCGTCGGTCGGCAGCACGAACTCGCCGTCGGCGTCGACGCGGTCAGCGCCTTCGTCGGCCTCCTGCGCCGTCGGCGGCGTGGCAGCCGCGCGCAGCGAGCCGGGCGAGAGGTCGATCCCGAGCTCTTCCGCGGCGCGGAGCAGCTCGTCGTCTTCCTCGCGAACCTCGACCTGTCCGCCGTCCTCGGAGATGACGGCGACGTCGAGCGCCAGGGACTGCATCTCCTTCAGCAGCACCTTGAACGACTCGGGGATCGACGGCTCGGCGATGTTCTCGCCCTTGACGATCGCCTCGTACGCCTTCACACGGCCGACGGTGTCGTCGGACTTGATCGTGAGCATCTCCTGGAGCGTGTACGCGGCGCCGTACGCCTCGAGTGCCCACACCTCCATCTCGCCGAAGCGCTGGCCGCCGAACTGGGCCTTGCCGCCCAGCGGCTGCTGCGTGACGAGCGAGTACGGGCCGGTCGAGCGCGCGTGGATCTTGTCGTCGACCAGGTGGAGCAGCTTCAGGATGTACATGTAGCCGACGGTCACGTCCTGCTCGAACGGCTCGCCGGTGCGCCCGCTGAACAGACGCACCTTGCCGGAGGCCTGGCGGCCGGGCACGGCGGTCGTGTCGACCTCGAACTTGATCGGGCTGTCCGAGTTCATCTTCGTCCAGTCGACCAGCGCCTTGTCGACGTCCACGAGCGTCGCGCCGTCGAAGACGGGCGTAGCGATCGGGGTCGGCATCGGGGCGTTGATCACGCGGGCGGCGGCTCCGTCCATCGGGAGCACCTCGGCGTCCGCGAAGACGCCGTGTGCCGCAGACCAGCCGAGATGCGTCTCGAGGATCTGCCCGATGTTCATCCGGCTCGGCACGCCGAGCGGGTTCAGGAGGATGTCGACCGGCCGTCCGTCTTCCAGGAACGGCATGTCGGCCTCGGCGACGATCTTCGAGATGACGCCCTTGTTGCCGTGGCGCCCGGCGAGCTTGTCGCCCTCCGAGATCTTGCGCTTCTTCGCCACGTAGACGCGGACGAGCTCGTTGACACCCGGTGACAGGTCGTCGCCGGTCTCGCGGGAGAAGGTCTTGACGTCGATCACGACGCCGCCCTCGCCGTGCGGGACCTTGAGCGACGTGTCGCGGACCTCGCGCGCCTTCTCCTTGAAGATGGCGCGGATCAGCTTCTCCTCCGCCGTCAGCTCGGTCTCGCCCTTCGGCGTCACCTTGCCGACGAGCAGGTCGCCCGAGCCGACCTCGGCGCCGACGCGGACGATGCCGCGGTCGTCGAGGTTGCGGAGGGACTCCTCCGAGCGGTTCGGGATGTCGCGCGTGATCTCCTCGTCGCCCAGCTTGGTCGAGCGGGCGTCGATCTCGTACTCGTGGATGTGGATCGAGGTGAGCACCTCGTCCTTGACGAGCCGCTCGGAAAGCACGATCGCGTCCTCGAAGTTGTAGCCCTCGAACGGCATGAACGCGACCAGCAGGTTCGCGCCGAGCGCGAGCTCGCCGTGGTCGGTCGACGATCCGTCGGCCAGCACGGCACCCGAGGCGACCTTGTCGCCCTGGCGCACGATCGGCCGGTGATGGATCAGCGTCCCCTGGTTCGAGCGCATGAACTTCGTCAGGTCGTACTCGTCGCGGGTGCCCTTGCCCTCGACGACGATGCGGGTCGCATCGAGGTCGATCACCGTGCCGGCGTTCTTCGCGACGACGACGTCACCCGAATCGACCGCGGCGCGGTACTCGACGCCGGTGCCGACGATCGGCGCCTGCGGGATCATCAGCGGCACAGCCTGCCGCTGCATGTTCGCGCCCATCAACGCGCGGTTCGCGTCGTTGTGCTCGAGGAACGGGATCATCGCCGTTGCGATCGAGACGATCTGCGCCGGTGAGACATCCATGAAGTCGATGTCCTTGGCGCTCGCGATCACCGCCTCGCCCTCCGACGAACGGCAGAGCACCTGCTCGTGCTCGAACTTGCCGGCCTTGTCGAGAGGCTCCGAGGCCTGAGCGATCGTGAACTGCGCCTCCTCGGCGGCATCCAGATAGGTGATGTCGTCGGTCACCTTGCCGTTGACGACCTTGCGGTACGGGGTCTGGATGAACCCGAACTGCGAGACGGTCGCCATCGAGGCGAGCGAGCCGATCAGGCCGATGTTCGGGCCTTCGGGCGTCTCGATCGGGCACATCCGGCCGTAGTGGGTCGGGTGCACGTCGCGCACCTCGATCGGTGCGCGCTCGCGGGTCAGGCCTCCTGCTCCCAAGGCGCTCAAGCGCCTTCGATGTGTCAACCCGTCGAGCGAGTTCGTCTGCTGCATGAACTGCGACAGCTGCGACGAGCCGAAGAACTCCTTCAACGCGGCCACGACGGGCCGGATGTTGATGATCGTCTGCGGCGTGATCGTGTCGACGTCCTCTGTCGTCATGCGCTCACGCACGACGCGCTCCATGCGGTAGAGACCGACCCGGAATGCCTCCTGGATCAGCTCGCCGGTGGTGCGGAGACGGCGGTTGCCGAAGTGCTCGTACTCGTCGAGCTCGGTGCGGATCGCGTCACGGCTGATCGCGATCGCGTCGGCTGCGAAGTCCTTCGAGTCCTCCGGCACGCCGATCGCGTGCGGCATTGCGACCAGCTTCTGAACGAGCGCCAGGATGTCCTGGGTCGTCAGCACACGCGTGTCGGTGGGGACGTCGACGCCGAGCCGCTGGTTCAGCTTGTAGCGGCCGACCTTCGTCAGGTCGTAGCGCTTCGAGTCGAAGAAGAGCGACTTGAGCAGGTTGCGGGCGTTGTCGAGCGTCGGCGGCTCGCCGGGCCGCTGCTTCTTGAAGACCTCGATCAGCGCCTCTTCCTCGCGGGTCGTCGGGTCCTTCTCGAGCGTCTTCGCGATGAAGTGCGAGTTGTCGAAGAGCGCGAGGATCGCCTCGTTCGTCGAGGTGTCGAGCTTGTGCCCCGTCGTCGGGTCCTCGGCCGGCAGCGCACGCAGGAGCGTGGTGATCGGGAGCTTCCGCTTCCGGTCGATGCGTGCGTAGACGACGCCCTTCTTGTCGATCTCGAGCTCGAGCCACGAGCCGCGGCTCGGCATCAGGTTCGCGGTGAAGACCTGCTTCGTCGCGTCCTTCGGCTCCATCAGGTAGGCGCCCGGCGACCGCACGAGCTGCGTCACGATCACGCGCTCCGTGCCGTTGATGATGAACGTCCCCCACTCCGTCATCATCGGGAAGTCGCCCATGAAGACGGTCTGCTCGCGAATCTCGCCCGTCTCCGTGTTCACGAAGCGGACGGTCATCGTCAGCGGGGCCTGGTAGGTGATGTCTTTTTCGCGGCACTCCTGAATCGTCATCGGCGGAGCGCCGAACTTGTACTCGCCGAACTCGACGGCGAGCGTGCCCGTGTAGTCGAGGATCGGCGAGATGTCGTCGATCGTTTCGCGGAGCCCTTCGCTCAGGAACCAATCGAACGACTCACGCTGAATGTCGATCAGGTTGGGGAGGTCGAGGACGTGCTTGAGACGTGAGAACGACTTACGCGCGCGAGGCGCTAGGACCGACTTGGCCAAGTAGAACAGCCTCCCTTACTGGTGGCGATGAGATGAGCGGCGGCGAAGCAGGAAAAAGGGCGTACGTGCAGGGTTGTCCGGACGTGCGGCGCAACCCTCCACAGTAGCGGAGGCGTCCCTCCAGCCGCAAGCGCACGACGAGGGACCCGCTGGGCCGCCTCAGGAAGGTATCAGGTCGGGGCCGGCTGGTGCCGGCCCCGACCTCGCTTGTAACAAGTTGTTACTTGCTCTTGACCGGCTCGGGCGGGTGCGAATCGCCCTTCTTCTGGTCGCCGGCCTGCGGCCGGGGCGCCGTGAAGAGCGCGTTCCGGGCGGTCAGCGCGCCTGCGTCACCGCCGCACTGCTTGCCGCCCACCCAGGCGTAGTCACCGGTGTTCGGGCCGCTCATCGTGCCGCGACCGGACCAGGAGACGCGGGTGTCGGGGGTGAACGCGACCGTCACCGTGTCGCCGATCGCGCTCGCTGCCGCATGGTTCGCCTTCAGGACCTTGATCGAGAACGACGTGGCAGACGTGGACACGAGCGTCCCTCTCAGCTGGAAGCGAGGGCAGTCCTGTGTGGTGGTCGTGCTCGTCGTCGAGGTCGTGGTGCTCTCGGCGGACGTGCTCGTGGTGCCGCCGCTGTCGTGATGCCCGCCGTCGGCGAGCGCGTAGGACGCGCCTGCGCCCGCGACCGCCAGGGCGAGAAAGAGTGCCTTGAGCTTCATTGGATCGAATGCCTCCCAGGTCTATTTGGGAGGCAGATCGGCACCTGGCGGAAATCCGCGATCACCCGAACGGTGGTGCGGGCGCGGAAGCCAGGCTGGGCCTGGCTTCCGCGCCTTTGTAACAACTTGTTACTTGATCTCGACCGAAGCGCCTGCCTCTTCGAGCTGGCCCTTGATCGTGTCGGCCTCGTCCTGGGCGACGCCCTCCTTGACCGGCTGCGGAGCCGAGTCGACGAGGTCCTTCGCCTCTTTCAGCCCGAGACCCGTGACGGCGCGGACGACCTTGATCACCTGGATCTTCTGCTGGCCCGCACCGGTGAGGACGACGTCGAAGGCTGTCTGCTCCTCGGCGGCGGCCGCACCGTCGCCACCGCCGGCAGCGGCGACCGCCACCGGGGCAGCGGCCGTGATGCCCCATTCATCCTCGATCTTCTTCTTCAGCTCGACCAGCTCGAGGACGGTCATCGTCCCGAGCTGCTCGAAGACGGTGTCAACTCCTGCCATCTGTCTCTTCCTCCTGGTTCTCAGTGGTTTCGTCTGTGCGTTCAGCGTCGGCTTCGGCGCGCGGCGCGGAGCTCGCTCCGGCTGCCTCCAGCTGCTCGATCCGTGCGTCGATCAGCCCGTACAGCCCCTGCAGGGGCGCGTTCACGAGCGCGAGCAGGTTGTTCAGCGGCGCGATGATCGCTGCGAGCACCTGGCCGCGCAGCACGTCGAACGGCGGGAGCTTCGCGAGCTCGCCGATGTCCTCGGCCGAGATCTCGCGGCCGAGCATGACGCCACCCCGGATCTCGAGCACCTTCGTGTCGCGAGCCGAGTCGGCGAGCGCCTTCGCGACCGCGACCATGTCGCCGTCGGCCTCGATGAACGCGATCGCGGACGGGCCTTCGAGCAGCGCGAGCAGCGCATCCGCCCCGGCGGCCTCGGCCGCGCGGCGGGTGAGCGTGTTCTTGACCACCGACAGCCTCGCCCCGTGCTCGATCAGGCGCCCGCGCAGGGCGTCGATCTGGGGCATGGTCAGGCCGCGGTAGTCCGCGACGAACAGCGTCTCTGCGCTCTTGAGCTTGTCGGTCAGCTCGGCGACGACGCGTTCCTTGTCTTCTTTCTGCATCTCACCTCCAGTTGCAAATCGGCCCGCCTGCCGGCGAGCCGAGTTCACTAGAGGGACGCTCCAGCAATTCCGGTTCGCCTCGACTGGGCTTCTGCCGCGACGCGGCTGCCAGTTGTCTCGGGCGCGGGTGGTTGACGAAAAACCTCAGGCGGTCGTGGGAACCTCGCCTGCATCGAGCTCTTCGGCGATCTCGCGGGTCCGGGTCGGATCGACGTGAATCCCGGGGCCCATCGTCGAGGTGAGCGTGATCTTCTTGATGTAGCGCCCCTTCGATGCGGAGGGCTTCGCGCGGACGATCTCGTCGATCAGTGCCGCGTAGTTCTCGACCAGCGCGCGCTCGTCGAACGACCGCTTGCCGATCGGGATATGGACGTTCGCGCCCCGGTCGGTGCGGTACTCGAGCTTGCCCGCCTTCGCATCGCGAACGGCCTTGGCGACGTCGAAGGTGACCGTGCCCGTCTTCGGGTTCGGCATCAGCCCGCGCGGGCCGAGCACCCGGCCGAGCCGGCCGACGTTGCCCATCTGGTCGGGCGTCGCGATCGCGACGTCGAAGTCGGTGAAGCCTTCCTCGATCCGCTTCGCGAGGTCGGCCGAGCCGACGACGTCCGCGCCGGCCTCTTCGGCCTCGCGCGCCTTGTCGCCTTCGGCGAAGACGGCGACCCGCTGTTCGCGGCCGGTTCCGTGCGGGAGCATCATCGTCCCGCGCAGCTGCTCGTCCGCGTGGCGGACGTTCAGCCCGAGGTTCATGTGCACCTCGACCGTCTCGTCGAACTTCGCGGCCGGCGCCCCCTTGAGCAGGCGCACCGCCTCGACCGGCGTGTACATCTGCTCGCGGTCGATCGCGCTCCGCGACTCGTTGTAGCGCTTCCCGTGCTGAGCCATCAGGCATCCACCTCCACGCCCATCGACCGGGCGGTGCCGGCGATCACGAGCATCGCCTGTTCGACGTCGCGAGCGTTCAGATCCTGCATCTTCGTCTCAGCGATCGAACGCAGCTGGGCGCGCGAAAGCCGGCCGACCTTGGTCCGGTTGGGCTCGCTCGAGCCCTTCTCGAGCCGCAGGACCTCCTTGATCAGAACGGCCGCCGGCGGCGTCTTCGTGATGAAGGAGAAGCTCCTGTCCTCGTAGACCGTGATCTCGACCGGCGTGATCCGCCCGTTCTCCTGCGCCGTCTGGGCGTTGAACGCCTTGCAGAACTCCATGATGTTGACGCCGTGCTGGCCGAGCGCCGGTCCGACCGGAGGCGCCGGGTTGGCCTGCCCGCCGGGGATCTGGAGCTTGATCAGGGTGAGAACTTTTTTCGCCATTCGCTTGTCCTTTAGTCGAGCTTCTTGTCAGTCCAGTTTCTTGACCTGGTCGAAACCGAGCTCGACCGGAACCTGGCGCTCGAAGATATCGACCAATACCTTGAGCTTCTGCTGATCGGGGTTGACGTCGACGATCTCGCCGTCGAAGTCGGACAGGGGGCCGGACGTGACCTTGACCGACTCACCGAGGGTGTACTCGATCGTTGTCCGCGCGCGGTCGCCGCCTGCGGAGGCGCCCGTCTTCAGGATCCGGTCGACCTCCGGCTGTGACAACGGCACGGGCTTCGAGCCTGCGCCGACGAAACCGGTGACGCCGGGCGTGTTCTTGACGACCGTCCACGCGTCGTCGTTCAGATCCATGTTCACGAGCACGTAGCCCGGAAGCACGCGCTTCTCGGCCTGCACTTTCTGGCCGTCTTTCGTCTCGATCACCTGCTCGGTCGGGACGACGACGCGCCGGAAGCGCGGGCGCTGCCCCATCGACTCGATGCGGTGCTCGAGGTTGGCCTTGACCTTGTTCTCATGGCCGGAATAGGTGTTGACGACGTACCAGCGAAACATTCGACGTCCTTTTTATTGGCCGAGCAAGACTTTGGAGACGACCTGTTTCCAGATCGCATCGTTGACGTAGAGATAGAAACCGACGACGAGGCACGCGATCAGCACGACCACAGTCCCCTGGATCACCTGGGACTGGCCCGGCCATTCGACCTTCCGCAGCTCCTGCCACGACTCGACGAAGAAGTTCGAGCGGCGCCGCGGCTCGACCGCCTGCGATTGCGGACGGTCGGTGCGCGCCGCCCGCTGTAGCCGGCGGCGCTCCGAGTGCGAGTCGGCCATGGTTCTAGCGGGTTTCCCGGTGGGGAGTGTGCCCGCCGCACCAGCGGCAGTACTTGCGGAACTCGACGCGGTCCGGCGTGTTCCGCTTGGACTTCATCGTCTGATAGTTCCGCCGCTTGCAATCGGTGCAGGCGAGCGTGATCGCAACTCTGACTCCGGACTTGGCCATGTCTCTCTCTGGATGGAAGGAAAATGACCCCGAGCACGCTGACGCACTGCCCCAGGGCCGCAGGATTGTAGCGGGACCGGCCCGATTTCGGAGCGCGGTTCGCCGCTACTCGGCGCGGCCCGACTGGTAGTTCTCGCCCGCCGAGCCGGAGCGCTGGCTCAGTCTGAGCGTCTCCAGCTGGTCGGCCAGCCGCTTCGACTCGGCCTCGGCTCCGGGCCCCGCCGATGTTCCTAGGCCGTCTCCTGGTTGTACACCGGGAATCCGGTCTCGGTCGGCGGGACTGTGAACCCGCCCTCGATGCCTGCGGCCATGCGCGGCATCAGGGTCTCGTCGCGGAATTTCTCCCAACCTTCCTGGGAGTCGTGGATCGCAACGATCGTCCAGCCGTCCGCGGACGGGCCGGCGGCGTGGAACAACTGGCCCTCGGGCAGGCCGCCGCCGCTCGGGTGGACCGCCGCGATCGAGGCGTCGTACTGCTCTTTCGTACCGCCTGCGAAGTGATGGACGACTCCGTATGGCACTTCCCACTCCCTTTCGCTCGATGCGAGCAGTCTGGAGCGGGCGACCGTGCGCTGTCAATGGCCCCGTTCGCGCACCACGGATCGAATAGCGGCGGGTGGGCTCGAACCACCGACCTTCGGGTTATGAGTCCGACGCTCTAACCAGCTGAGCTACGCCGCCAGGCGCTGCGATTTTACCAATCGAAACTCGCGAAGCTGGTTCAGACGAGTCACGGCTTGCGAGGGTCGTCCGGGGTCGAGCCTAGGCTCGACCCCGATGACCGAGGCGGAGAGATGCTGGCGCTGCCCAACGACGATGGTGTGGCGGCACGGGACCTGGCAGTGCCCGAATTGCCGCTTTAAGCTCGGCTGCTGCGAGGGTGACCCGCAGACTTCGTGCGACGCCCCGACTAGTCTGGCGGCATGGCCGGCGCAGTCATCGAAGCCCGCGAGCTGAGGCGCGTCTACTCGACGACGACCGGCGTGATCCGCCGCAAACCGCTCGAGGTCGAAGCCGTTCGCGGCATCTCCTTCTCCGTCGAGCGCGGCGAGCTCTTCGGCCTGCTCGGCCCGAACGGGGCCGGCAAGACGACCACGATCAAGATGCTGATCACCCTGCTCCTACCGACGAGCGGCGAGGCCCGGGTGCTCGGCCACGACGTCGTCGCCGACGCACGCGAGGTGCGCAAGCGGATCGGCTACGTGTTCGGCGGCGATCGGGGCCTCTACGAGCGGCTCTCCGCCTACGACAACCTCCGTTACTTCGCCGAGCTCTACGGGGTCTCCGGCAAGGCTCAGAAGATCCGGATCGACGAGGTGCTCGAGCTCGTCGGCCTGAAGGGCCGCGAGCAGGAGCGCGTCGAGGGCTACTCGCGCGGCATGCGCCAGCGACTGCACATCGCCCGCGGGATCCTCCACGACCCCGAGGTCGTGTTCCTCGACGAGCCGACGATCGGGGTTGACCCGGTTGGCGCCCGCGAACTGCGACAGATGATCGCTGACCTCGTCACAGCCGGGAAAACGGTGCTACTGACGACGCACTACATGTTCGAGGCCGACGCGCTCTGCGACAGGATCGCCGTGATCGCGAAAGGCGAGATCGTCGGCGCGGGCACGCCGGCCGAGCTGAAGGACAACGTGAGCAGTGGCCGCGTCACCGAGATCGAAGTCTTCGGCGTCGACGAGCCGACCGTGACCCGGCTCCGCTCGATCGACGGCGTCACCGCCGTCGCGGTCGAGGAACGCGACCAGAAGCAGCTACTCGTCGTCCAGACGACCGGCGAGCGCGAGCTGACCGCGCCACTCCTCGCCCAGCTCGACGGCTTCGAAGTCGGGAGGGTCGTCTCACGCGAGCCGACGCTCGAGGACGCGTACGTCGCGCTCGTCACGGCCGAGTGAGATGGGCGGCGTAGGCTTGACGGAGCCGCTGAGCGGAGGTGCCGGCTTCGCCGGCGCCGTAGCGGGAAATGCAAGGATTTTCTGGACCGGTTTCGTCCTTCACTTCAAGAACCTGTCGGCGTCGCCGTTCATGCTCGTCACAGCCGCGATCTGGCCGCTCGTCTACGCGACGCTGGCGTTCCTGATGTTCAGGGCGACGCACCAGGCGCCGTCGCTGCTCTACGCGGCACTCGGCGCGGCGGTGATGGGGATCTGGTCGACGACCGCGACGAGCGCAGGCGGCGCGATCCAGCAGCAGCGCTGGTACGGGATCCTCGAGCTGCTCGTCGGTGCTCCCGCCCGCCTGATTCTCGTGCTCGCCCCGATCACGGTCGCGATCGCCGGGATCGGCGTCTACTCGATCGCCTCGACCCTGCTCTGGGGACGGCTGCTCTTCGGTGTGCCGCTGCACATCTCGCATCCACTGCTCTTCGTCCTCTCGATCCCCGCTGCGGTCCTCTCCATCGGCCTGCTAGGGCTCGTGCTCGCCTCGATCCTCGTCCTCTACCGCTCCGCGAGCTCGCTCTCGCAGGCGCTCGAGTATCCGATCTGGACGATCACCGGCATGCTGATCCCGCTCTCGCTGCTGCCCGGCTGGGTGAGCCCGATCGCCTGGACGCTCGCGCCGACGTGGGGCATGCGGGCCGTGCGCCGCTCGGCGATCGGCGGTGACGTCGGCGCGCCGCTACTCGTCTGTCTCGCGTTGAGCGTCGCCTACACGGCCGTCGCCGCCTTGCTGCTGCATCACTTCGAACGCCTCGCGCGCGACCGCGCGACCCTCTCGCTGACATGAGACCGCTGCCATGAGAACGTGGCTTCGCATCTTCTTCGTCGGCGGCGCGATCAGCTTCCGCGCCCTCTTTTCGTGGATCCGCCCCTCGGTCTACATCCCGACGCTGCTGCTCGGCCCGACGACGCAGATCATCTTCTTCGCCTACCTGGGCCGGACGGCCCACCTCGAGTCGGACTCGTGGTTCGTGGTCGGCAACGCGGTGCAATCGGCCTCGCTCGCGGCACTGTTTGGGATGGGCTTCGCGATCGACGGCGAGCGCTGGACGCAGACGCTCTCGGCGGTGCTTGCCACGCCGGCCAATCGGGCTGCACTGTTCCTCGGACGCGCGCTGCCCGTGCTCGTCAATGCCGCCGTGACGGCCTCGACCGGCTTCGTCGGCGGGGCGCTGCTGCTCGGGTTCCGGATGCCCTGGTCGGCGGTGCTGCCGACCGCTCTGCTCGTGCTGCTCGCGTCCTTCGCATCCACCGGGCTCGGGATGCTCACGGGCGCCGTCGGCCTGCGGATGCGCGACGTGCCGATCATCGCCAACCTGACGATGGCCGTGCTGCTGATCTTCTGCGGCGTCAACGTGCCGCTCGACAAGCTCCCCGGTTGGATGCACACGGTCGCCGAGGCCCTACCGCTGACGCATGCGATCGCGGCCTCGCGGCTGGTCGCAGGCGGCGCCTCGCTTAAGAGTGTCTCGACGCCGGTGCTCGTCGAGCTCGCGCTCGGCACGGGCTACCTGCTGGCCGGGTTCGCGCTCCTTCGCTGGTTCGAGTTCGAAGGCAGACGGACAGGGACCCTCGACCGCGCATGACCGCCCTTCGGATCGTTGCCACAGGCTTCCTGATCAACCTGAAGATGCTCGGGACGTCGAGCTTCTTCCTGCTCACGTCGGTCGTGCAGCCGATCATCTTCGCGACGGTCGCCTTCTACATGTACCGCTCGGGCGACCGGGCCGGGACGCTGCTCTACGCGGCGCTCGGCGCCGGGATGATGGGCGTCTGGTCGACGACGCTCTTCGGATCGGGCGGGATGATCCAGTGGCAGCGCTGGCAAGGGACGCTCGAGCTCGGCGTCGGCGCGCCGCCCTCGATGGCGCTGATCTACCTGCCCTTCTCGATCGCGAACGCGTTCACCGGGATGTACGCGCTCGCGGCGACCCTGGTCTGGGGCCGGCTCGCCTTCGGAGTGCCACTCCACTTCGCGCATCCCTGGCTGTTCGCACTCGCCTTGCCGGCGACGGTGATCTCGCTCGGCCTGATGGGGCTGCTGCTCGCCTCCACGTTCATCCTCTACCGCTATGCGAACGCGCTCTCCAACCTGCTCGAGTATCCGGTCTGGATCGCGTCGGGACTCGTCTTCTCGACCTCGCTGCTGCCGGGCTGGACGCGGCCGATCTCCTGGGCGCTGCCGCCGTACTGGGGCGTGATCGCGCTCCGGCATGCCGCGCTCGGCGGTGAGGTGTGGGGGCCGCTCGCCCTCGTCCTCGCGCTCGGGCTCGTCTCGGTCGCGATCGCCACGGTCACCTTCCGGTTCTTCGAGCACCTGGCACGCGCCAGGGCGACGCTCTCGCTGACGTGATGCGCTGGCTGCGCACGTTCTTCGTGGGCGGCGTGATCGCCTACCGCGGCCTGTTCAACTGGATCCGGCCCGCGATGTACATCCCGACGATGCTCGGGAGCCCTCTCTTCCAGCTGATCTTCTTCACGAAGCTCGGCCAGTACGCGCACGCCGAGTCGCGCGACTTCTACATCGTCGGCAACGCCGTCCAGGTGTGCGCGATGTCGTCGGTGTACGGGATGACGATGGCGGTCGCGAACGAGCGCTGGTACGGCACCCTCGGCCCGCTGCTCGCCTCGCCCGCGAACCGGGCCGCGGTGTTCCTCGGCCGCGGAGTGCCGGTGCTCGCGAACGGGCTGCTCGTCTCGGCCTTCACCTTCGGCGCGGGCGCGCTCTTCCTCGGCTTCCGCCCCGGGCTCGGCGCCCTGCCGGCGCTCGCCGCGATCGTCGCGGTGACCGTCGCCTCGTGCACCTGCTTCGGGATGCTGCTCGGCTCGATCGGGCTCCGGGCGAAAGACTTTTTCTTCGCCGCGAACCTCGCCTACTTCCTGATGCTGCTCTTCTGCGGCGTCAACATCCCCCTCGACCAGCTGCCCGGCTGGATGAGCCTCGTCGGGCGCTGTCTGCCGCTCACCCACGGGATTGCCGCGGCCCGTCAAGTGGCCGCCGGAGCGAGCCTGGGGCACGTCGCCGGGCTCGTCTGGACCGAGGCGGCGATCGCCGTTCTCTATGCCGTTGCTGCATTTGGCCTCTTCCGCCTGCTCGAGCGGGAATCCCGCAGGACGGC
Organism: uncultured Actinomycetes bacterium; assembly: GCA_963847845.1. Lineage (GTDB taxonomy): Bacteria > Actinomycetota > Thermoleophilia > Gaiellales > Gaiellaceae > PALSA-600. The sequence continues at coordinate 34,057 of CAWKBI010000001.1, read as the reverse complement.
GGTGCTCGACGCGTATTAAGGAACTGCCCGATCGCCGCCGAAACAACGTTGGATGACCCTCGTTTCGCCTGAGCTCGCGCTGATCGACCCCGTCCTCCGGTCGGACGCGATCGCGAGCCTGCCGCCGCTCGAGGCGTACGACTTCCTCAAGTTCAAACGCACGACGCGCCGACCGGCCGCGCTCTACGACTTCGGGTTCCTCGCCGAGCAGGAAGAGGCCGAGCCGGCGCAGTGGCGTCCGCCGCTTCTCGTCGCGGCGTCGATCTACGCGGCGTCGTCACTCGCCCGGGTCGTCTTCATGGACGGGCTGTTCGTGCTCGCGCTCGCCGCGGCAGTCGTCGCGCTGAACGCGATCGGCTGATCTACAGAGCGTCGGGCGAGAGCCGTGCGGTCAGCGCCGCGAGCAGGCTCGAGTGCACCGAAGGGATCTGATCGGCAACCCGCCTGAAGGCCCGATCGGTGAGCACGAGGATCGTCGTCTCTGTCGTCGTCGTCACGGTCGCCGTGCGCGGCACGTCGGAGAGAAGCGCGATCTCGCCGAGGAAGTCATTCGGCCCGAGCTCGTTCACCTTGCGCCCGTTCTTCGTCACCTTGGCGGCGCCGTCGACGATCACCATGAACTCGCGGCCGCGCTCACCCTGGCGGGTCAGCTCCTTGCCTTCAGGAACGGTCAGCTCGTCGGCCTCGGAGGCGAGAGCTGAGAGCTCCTTGCGGTTGCACCGCGAGAAGAGCGGCACGCTCTTGATCAGCTCTTCCTTCGCGCTCTTCCTGAGAAGCATCGTGACCGCGTTTCAGGTATGCGCGTGTGAGTCGAGCTCGCGGGTGCGCTTGGCCATCGCTTCGAGCAGCGGCCACGCGATCGACGCGTTCTCCTCGACCAGCGGGCGGAACTGCCAGGAGGTGAGGCCGTAGCTCTTGCCGTCACTGGTGGCGGTGATCGTGGCGGTTCGCAGGCCGCCGTCGATCAGCGCGATCTCGCCGAAAAAGTCACCCGGCCCGATCATCCGGCGCTCCGAGCCTTCGATGCTGACGCGAGCTTCGCCGGACTCGATCACGAAGAAACCTGCGCCTCCCTGACCTTCGGCCGTCAGCTCCTGCCCCTCGCGGAACGAGCGCTCCGTGAAGTTGTTGGCGAGCGCCTTCAACTGCTTGTCGTTCAGACCGTGAAAGAGCGGGACGTTCTTGATGAGTTCAACAGGGGCTGACATGCGGCCATCCTAAACGCTTCGAGCGCAGCGTGGAAAGGCTCATCGAAGCTCGAGCTCAAGCCCTTCGTGCGCGAGCTCGACGAGATGACCTCCGCCCGCCGCTTGGACGTCGGCCAGCATCGCTTCGAGTTGGGCATCGCTGTGGGCCGGATCGTGGTGGAACATCACAGCCCTGCGCGGCGCCGCCTCCCCGACGTAGGCGACGAAGTCACTGATCGCTGCGTGGCCCCAGCCGACGCGGTGCGCGTATTCGGCGTCGGTGAACTGGGCGTCGTGGAAGAGCACGTCGGCGTCTCCCGCCACGGCCAGGCCGGAGCGACGGTCGAGCGCCGGCTCGTTGTCCGGGACGTAGGCAAGCGAATTGCCGTTCTGGCTCAGCCGGTAGCCGACCGTCGAGCCCGGGTGGCACACCGGCACGGTCGCGACGCGCAGGTCGTCGATCTGCCAGTTGTCCTCCGAGATCTCGTTGAAGGAGATCTCGGCCGGGAACTGCTCGAACGGCACCGGAAAGAACGGCGGCGAGAGGTACGTCCTGATCTCGGCCTCGAGCGAGCCCGCAGCCGGCCGGGGCCCCCAGATCCGCACGGTGCACTCGGGATCGAAGAGCGGCGCGAAGAAGCCGAGCCCTTCGATGTGGTCGAGGTGGAGGTGGGTGAGGAGCAGGTCGAGCTCCTTCGGAGGATCGTCGGCGAGCGCCGCCCCGAGCGGACGGATCCCGGTACCGGCATCGAGGACGACCAACGCGCCTGTCGCCGTGCGCACCTCGATGCAGCTCGTGTTGCCGCCGTAGCGGACCGTCGCCGCTCCCGGTGTCGAGAGCGAGCCTCTGCAGCCCCAGATCCTCGCCTTCATGCCGGGCGCAGCGTAGACGCTAGACCGCGGTGATTGCCCCGAGGCGCGTCACCGCGAGCTCGTCGGCCGAGGCGCGGCTGCGCGAATGGCCGCTGACCGCGTCCAAGAAGTCGTCGCGCTCGAGCGCCCAGAGGGAGGCGTCGCTACGGGCGCGCACCGAGGCGGTGCGTGGGATGTCGCGGAGCAGCGCGATCTCGCCGACGAACGCCGGTGCCTCCTCGAGCTTCGTCTCACCCGGCAACTCGATCTCGAGCGAGCCCGCGTGTAGGACGTAGAAGCGGTCGCCGCTGTCGCCGGCTTCGAAGAGCGTTGCGCCCGCTGCCAGGGACACGTCGTCGAGCTTGCCGGCTAGCCGCTCGAGTGTCTCGAGCGGGAGCGGAGCGAGAAATGGAACTGCGCGCAGAGCCTGCAGCCGCTCGGTCGGGACGCCCGCGCCCAGGTCGATCGCCCCGAGGCTGCGCCAACGGAGGATCGAGAGGACCGGCAGCAGCCCGCCGATCGCGAACAGCGCGCCGCGGACCCCGAGCAGCCCGATCAGTGCCGGCGTGGCGAGGGCGCCGAGCGCGATCGAGCCGACGATCACGCTCTCGAGGCAGCCGAAGACGCGCCCGGCAACGTCGGGCGGTGTCGCCCGCTGCAGCAGAGTCATCGCCGAGATGTCGACGAGTGTGTTGCCGACGCCGACGACCCCGAGCGCGAGCGCCGCCACGATCGCTGTCGGCGCGGCGCCGACGAGCAGCAGCGGCAGCCCCCACAGGAGCAGCCCGATCGCAAAGTCGGCAGCGATCCGAGCCCGCGCGACGAGCGACAGCGCGACAGCCGCGCCGGCGAGCGCTCCCACGCCGCACGCCGCCTGCAAGAGGCCGACGCCGGCCGTCCCGAGCCCGAGCAGCTTGAGCGCGATCACTACGACGAAGACGCCGAGCGCACCGGCGACGAAGCACTGCGCGCCGTAGAGGCCGATCAGAAGCCTCAGCCTCGGCTCGGCGGCGATCGCCTTGAAGCCACCGATCAGGCCACCCCGCCCGGCATGCTCGGAGGCCTCGCGCGGAGCGGCGCCAGCGGGCGTACGCACGCGCGCGATGAAGTAGGCGCTCCAGGCGAACGTCAGGGCGTTGAAGCCAAGCGCCAACGCCGGGCCGCTGAGCGCGAGCAGAAAGGCCGCGATCGACGGACCGACGAACACGCCGAGGCTGTCGAAGGTGCTCGACGAGACGTTCGCTGCGGTCAACTCCTCGGGCGAGCGCGCGAGCAGCGGCATCAGGGCCGACTCGGCCGGCCGGAAGATCGTGCCGAGGATCGTCGTGATCGTGGCGACGACGTAGACGATCAGCGCCGGAGAGTGCGAGGTCACAAGCACAGCAGTCGCACCGACGCTCACGAGCCTCCCCAAATCAGACGCGAGCATCACCCGTTCTCGCGGGAAGCGGTCTGCGAGTGACGCCGCGAACGGGGCGATACCGGCCGCGATGATCTGCCGAATCGCCGTCACGACGCCGACCGCCGTTGCCCCACCATGCTGGTAGGCGTAGACGGCAATCGCGACGCCGTACGCGAAGTTGCCCATCGACGAACCGGCGTAGGCGAGCTGAACGCGCCGCAGGTCTGGGTTTGCGAACACGCCCTTGAGGGCGGAGAATGACTCAGCGAACCGGCCGCGAAGCGTTTGCACCGGGCCGAGGATCGCACTGTTCGACGAGAAGTGGAAGAGGCGGGAAGATTGTTGGTACTTGCACCGTCTAGTAGATGTCATCCGCCAGAGCGGGTCAACGGTTTCCCAAGGAGGCTCCAATGTCTGACAAGTTGCCCCAGAACGAAGAGTTGGAGAACGACGACAACGACGTCGAGGCCCACAAGTTGAGCAACGACGGTGAGCGCGAGAAGCTCAGCAACGACGGTGAGCGCGAGAAGCTGAGCAACGATGGTGAGCGCGAGAAGCTGAGCAACGACGGCTAGGAGCTACCGAACGGGAGACGACGAAGGGCCCGCGCAGCGGGCCCTTCGTCGTTCAATGGCGTTCGACCCCAGTTCAGCCGCCGAGGACGAGCGTCAGGTCGCGTAGCAGCGCCGTCGCCGCCTCGCGCCGTTCGCCTTCGAGCGCCTCGAATGCCGTCGCCAGCGCGGCGACCGCGGCAGCGTCGCCCTCACCCGCAAGCGCCCGGCGCGCGCGGCGAGCCGTGCCGAGCAGGGCGAGCGCGATCGCGGCCTGACTCGCGAAGAGGCCGAGGAGCTCCATCTCCTGCAGCGAGAAACGCGAACGGGCAGGGCGGTCGAGCACCTGCAGGACGCCGAGAACGGCCTCGTCGTCGAGTAGCGGCACCGCCATCAAGCCCTGCGGGACATAGCCGGTGCCCTCGGCGATGTCGCGGGCAAAGCGCGGGTCGTTCTGCACGTCGTCGAGCACGAGCGGCGTCCGCGAGGAGAGGACCCAGCCGGCAATCCCCGTCGACGACGGTAGCCGCCTGCCGACGAGGTGCTGCTCGTCGTCGCCCGCGACAGCGGCGAACACGAGCTCATCGGCCTCCTCGTCGAACAGGAACACTGAAGATGCCTTGGCTCCGAAGATCGCACGGGCAACCTCGACGATCGAGCGGAGCAGCCGCGCGAACTGCTCCTCCGACGCGAGCACGCCGGCAGCGACGGCGGCCTCGAACCCTTTCGCCTCTTCGGTCATCCCCCACCGCCCACGTTCGCCGACGTCAGGTAGAGCACCGTCTTCAACTGGAACGGCGTCAGCCCCGGATGCTTGCTCAGGACGAGCGCGGCGAGCGCCGAGATGCACGGCGTCGCGAAGCTGTTCCCCGTCGCCCTGATCGAGCCGCCGCCGAGCCAGGCCACGTCGACGTCGACACCGCGGGCGAAGAACTCGACCGGCGGATCCGGGTTCGCGTAGTAAAGGAACGGATCGTCTTCTTCGTGGCTCCCGACGGAGAGCACCGACGAGAAACGCCACGGGTACGACTCGACGGGCATGTTGTGGGCCGAGGCGACGAGGATCGTGCCGCGGAAGTAGGCGCTGTCCGCCAGCTCGTGCAGCACCTCGCCGAACTGGCGCTTCGTCGTCGACAGGCTCATGTTGACCACGTCGAAGCCCTGGCCGACCGCCCAGCGGAGGCCGGCCAGCAGCACCGGTCCGGTTCCTTTGAACCCGGCGCCGAGCACCCGGACCGAGAAGATCTCCGCCTCGGGCGCAATCGAGCGGATCACGCCCGCGCACGCCGTGCCGTGGCCGCAGAGATCTCCCTCGATGTCTTCGGTCGCGACCGGGTCGCCGTTCTCGTCGACCGCGATCGAGACCGCGCCGGCCAGCGGCCCGACCAGCGGATGGTCGGACTCGACCCCGCTGTCGAGGACGCAGACCTTCACGCCCTTGCCCGTGGCGCCGCCTAGCGCCCACTCGCGATCGACCCGCTCAGGGAGCGGGTTGTCGATCGCGATGTGGTTCGCCGCTAGCTTCGGCAGCGACCACGCGGGGAACTCCTCGCCGTCCGCTGCCGCGGCCTGCGGAACGACGGCCGTCATCACGTCAGCTGTGCGTGCAGTTCTTCTGCGCCCACGCCTCGATGTGGGCGCTCGCCTTCGTCACGGCTGCCTGATCGATCGAGGTCGAGAGCCGCTGCAGCTTCGCGAGCGTTGCGGCGTTCGGGACCTGACCGTTGCCGAGGTGGATGCCCTTGAGCGCGTCGGCGTACTTCGCAAACGTCTGCGCGAGCACCTCGAAGTCGGGCCTGATGTCGGACGGCGTCTTGTCGGCGAACGACTTGAGCAGGTCGGCGCGCGCCTTGAAGTCGTCGTTCGCGGCACCCGTGATCGCCTTGCTGAAGCTCTGCGACAGATTGGACAGCTCCTTGCAGTTGCCCGCGGTCGCGATCGAGGAGAACCCCGAGGAGCTCGACGTCGTGGTGCCGGCCTCGGTCGTCATCTCGTCCGTCGTCGTTTGCGCGGTCGTCGTCGTCGCTGCGGCCGGCGTCGTCGCGACCGTGTCCGAAGCAGAGTTCTTCTTCTTGCTGCCACAGCCGGTGGTCGCGACGATGAGCGCCACGACCACAGCCGCGAACACGATTGACCTTGACCTGCCGTTCATGTTCGTGCTCCCCTCGATCGAGTCCGGTTGGCCAGGCGATCTTACGACGGTGTCAAGAGCTGCGCAGCGACCGCCGCCGTCTCCGCAGCCGCGCGGGCGCGAAGCATTCGGACATCATCGGCTCCCACGGCGAGGTTCACCTCGACCAGGCGAACCGCCGCCTGAGCGGCCGCCGCGGCGAGCACGGCGGCGACGGCGGCATCTGGCCGCGCGTCGTGATCGCCTGTCTCTGCGAGCTCTGCGGCGAGCGCGGCGACGTCTGCGCAGGCCTCGGCGATCTCGAGCGGGATCGCCGAGGCGCGGTCGAGGACTTGCCCGAGCGAGAAGTCCCGGCGCTCGTCTCCGCCGGCCGTCGCTGTCCCGAGAGCCTCCCGCGCCGCAGCGAGGGCCTCGGCGTCCGACGGTGCAAGCTCGGCCAACCGCGTTTCGAGCGCTACAGCTTGCGCCGCATGGCCGGGGTCGTTCGAGATGCGGGCGACCTTGACCGTGACGGCCGCGGCAATCGCGCCGGTCAGCGCTGCGGCCGAGCCGCCCGCCGCCGAGGTTCCGGTGGCGCCGAGCACGTCGAGCGCCAACTGCAGGTCGAGTGCGTGTTCCATCCGGCGCCGGCTAGCTCGCGAGACGGCTACGGGCCTCGGCGAGGATGCGCGGAGTCGGGCTGATGCCCGACTCCGCCAGCGCCGATTCGAGATCTGCGACGAGGCGCGCGCGAAGCTCGGCATCCTGCTCGGCCCTGACGATCAGGTCGTCGAGGCTTGCACGCATGCGCGGGAGCTCCTGGGCCGCCGACACCCACCCCAGAGGGGGCGGCGGCAGTGCACCGATCAGGCGCGCCAGTTGCTCGATGTCGTAGTTGGTCACTCGAATCACCCATCTACAGGACGCGGCACGGCCGAGGAATCTTCCATCGTCGACTTCAATCGTTCGAGACAGCGGGAGATCCGGCTCGCGATCGTGCCGGGCGGCAGGTCGAGCGCCTCTCCGATCGTCTTGTAGCTCTCGTCGCGGGCGAAGAAGCGATCGAGGATCTCCTGGCAGGACTCGGGCAGGGTCGCGAGCTGCTCCCGGACGGTGAGCGCCTCCTCCAGCTCGCCCAACCGGTCGTCGAAACCGGCGGGCTCGAGCTCCTCGCCGGTCGCCTCTTCGCGGGTACCGCGCAGCCGGTCGATGCATGTTCGCCGTGTCAGCTGGGCGAGCCAGGGCCGGAACGCCCCGTCGTCGCGCAGCCGCCCGAGCTGCTCGAAGACCTTCGCGAAGACGTCCTGGAACACGTCCTCGGCGTCCTGCGGCCCGAAGCGGAAGCCCTGGCTGCAGATCGCGTAGACGTAGCGCGAGAACCGCTCGACGAGCTGATTCCACGCCTCGGGGTCGCCGTCGCGGCAGCGGGCGACGAGCGCCTGGTCGGTGAGCTCGGTGACGGCTTGCATGAGCCCTGATCTTATGTCGGTATCAACCGACTAAGCTCGTCCGCGTGAGCGAGATCACGCTCGAGGAGCTGCAGCTGGCGGCGCGGAACCACGGGATGCCGCTCGAAGCCCTGCGCGAGGACGTCACCCCGGTCGGCCTCCACTACCTGCTGATCCACTACGACATTCCGCTCGTCGACCCGTCGGCGTGGCGCTTGACGGTCGACGGCCTAGTCGAGCGAGAGCTCTCGCTCGACCTCGACACGGTGCGCGCGAGACCCGCGGCCGAGGTCGTGTCGACGATGGAGTGCGCCGGCAACGGCCGGGCGCAGCAGCAGCCGCGACCGATCAGCCAGCCGTGGCTGCTCGAAGCGGTCGGAACCGGCCGCTGGCGCGGCATGTCGCTCGCGGCGCTGCTCACCGAAGCCGGTGTCGCCGGCGGCGCGTGCGAGGTGCTGTTCACCGGTCTCGACCGCGGGATCGAGAACGATGAAGCGCAGTGGTTCCAGCGCAGCCTCCCGGTCGCCGAGGCGATGCGGCCGGAGGTGCTGCTCGCCTACGACCTGAACGGCGGGCCGCTGCCGCCGCAACATGGTTTCCCGTTGAGGCTTCTCGTGCCCGGCTGGTACGGGATGACGAACGTCAAGTGGCTCACGCGCATCACCCTCCTCGACCAACCATTCACCGGCTACCAGCAGGCCCGCAGCTACCGCCTGCGCCAGGACCCGGACGAGCCCGGCGAGGCGCTCGACCGGATCTATCCCCGCGCCCTGATCGTGCCGCCGGGGATCCCCGAGTTCATGAGCCGCGAGCGGACGGTCGAGCGCGGCACGTGCACGATCACGGGGCGGGCCTGGTCGGGCAAGGCTCCGGTCACGGCAGTCGACGTGAGCGTCGACGGCGGCGCGACCTGGTCGGCCGCGACCATCGAGCCCGATGTGCTCGGACCGTGGGCCTGGCGCCGCTTCAGCTACGAGTGGGAGGCGACCGAGCCCGGCGCCTACGTGCTCTGCTGCCGGGCACGGGACGAGGCCGGCAACGAGCAGCCGCTCGAGACGCCGTGGAACGTCGGCGGCTATGCGAACAATGCCGTGCAGCGCGTCGCCGTCACCGTGGCGTGACCCTGCCCGTCGCGGCCAGGTCAGCTAGTACGAACGGCTAAGTTCGACGGCTTTTCCGCAGACTTGCTCAAGTTTTCACGGGTCCGGCCGACAACTGTGATCGATGTCTATTGCATACGCACTCACAGACGAACAGGCCGAGTGGGCGCCCGAACCGGGCTGGTCACGGGCCGACTTCGAGACCCTGAGCGAAGACGAAGCGACTGCGATCCTCCTGCGGCGCATGCGCAAGCTTCTGGCCCGCGGCCTCGAGCCCCTCGACGCGTTGCGGCTCGCGTCGAAGCTCGACGCGCCGCTCTTCTAACCCCCCGGGAGCACGCTGGAGGGCCTCTTCAGGCAGAGGCCCTCCAGTTGCGCAGCGAAATCTGCTGAGCTACTAGCCGGCGCGCCAGTAGTCGCGCTTGCGCGCCCGCATCAGCGTTCCGGCGAGCGACCCGAGCACGATCAGCACGGCTGTGCCACCGAGTGCGGCGCCGACGATGATCTCGGTGCGATGCTTGTTCGACGACTTGGCCGTCTGGCCCGCGGCCAGGGTCGTTCCGTGCAACTCGGAGTCCTGCGACGACAGGCTGGTCGACGCGTGGTCGACGCGGTGCCCGATCGCGTAGGCACCGAAGCCGACTGCGGCGAGCACGAGCACGATCAGCACGAAATCGATGAAGCGCCTCATCCCCGGGGACGGTACTCCGCACGGCTGACGGCTACGTCACCCAGTCAGGGTAGATATGCCTACCGGCGTGCTTGCTCCGCTTCTTCGCACCAATCCGAACTTTCGCCGCTACTTCATCGGCCAGTCCGTGTCACTGCTCGGCGACCAGATCACGCTGATCGCGCTGCCGCTGACGGCCGTGCTGGCCCTGCACGCGACCGCGGGCCAGATGGGCGCGCTGACGACCGCATACCTCGTGCCGAACCTGCTGCTCGCCCTCCACGCCGGGGCGTGGGTCGACCGCAGCGGCGGCCGGCGGAGCGTGATGCTCGCAACCGACATCGGCCGCGCGCTGCTGATCGGCTCCGATGCCCGTGGCGTACGCCTTCGGGCACCTGACCTGGACGCAACTCTACGTCGTCGCGTTCCTGACCGGATCGCTGAGCGTCTTCTTCTACGTCGCGTACGGCGCGTTCATCCAGATGCTGGTGCCGCGCGAGGACTACGTCCAGGCGAACTCGCTGACCCACGGCAGCCGTGCCTTCTCGTTCCTCGCCGGCAACAGCGTCGGCGGCATCCTCGTGCAACTGCTGCGCGGGCCGTACGCACTCGCCGTCGACGGGTTCTCGTTTCTCTGGTCGGCACTGTTCCTCGAGCGCATCGACGCTCGAAGACCCGCCAGCGCGCGCCGCAGCGAGTCAGGCGGCTTGACTGGCAGGCGCACGCTGGATCCGCGGCGAACGCCGTCATCCGCGCCGAATTGCTCGGCGTCGCGACGCTCAACTTCTTCAACTTCATCTTCTTCGCGCTCTTCCTGCTCTACGCGACCCGATCACCTGCACGTTTCACCAGCGGCACTCGGGCTCGTGCTCGGCGCCGGCTCGATCGGGACGCTCGGTCGGCTCGTTCATCACCGCCCGGATCAGCCGCCGGCATCGGTGTCGGGCGAGCGTTCACGCTCGGCTGCTTCCTCTTCCCGGCACCGCTCATCCTCGTCCCGGCTCGCCGGCCGGGCCGCACTGGTTCGTGCTCGCGCTCCTCTTCACTGCCGAGTTCGTCTCCGGCATCGGCCTGATGCTGCTCGACATCCTGGCCGGCACGATCAGCGCGGGCTTGATCCCGCGCACGCTGCGCTCACGGGTCTCGGGGGCGTTCATGGTCGTCAACTACGGCGTGCGACCGCTCGGGACGAGCGTCGGCGGTGTGCTCGGCTCGACGATCGGCCTGCGCCCGACGCTCTGGATCGCGACGGTCGGTGCGCTCTCCGGGCTGCTCTTCCTACTTCCCTCGCCGATCAGCTCCCTGCACGACGTCCCGGAGGAGGCCGAATGAACGCCGAAGACGACCCGCTCGAGCTCTTCCACGAGTGGGTCGACGGCGACCAGATGGCGCTCGCGACCGCGACGCCCGACGGGCGTCCGTCGGTGCGCATGCTGCTGCTGAAGTAGCGCCGACGAGACGCGGCTTCACGTTCTTCATCGGACTACACCTCACGCAAAGGGCGGCGAGCTCGAGGCGAACCCGCGCGCCGCGCTCCTCTTCCACCGCCCGACCGATCCAGGTGCGCGTCGAGGGCCGCGTCGAGCGACTCCCGGCCGCCGAGTCGGACGCCTACTGGCACGACCCGGCCGGCCGCCTCACGGCGAAGCGCCGCCAGCGTCGCGGCAGTCGCAGCCGCTCGCCTCGCGCGAGCGAGCTCGAGGCCGCGGTCGCCGCGCAGCCCGCAGAGCCGGACGCGCCCGGATCGCTGGGGCGGCTACCGCCTCGTGCCCGACACGTTCGAGTTCTGGCGGCACCGCGACGACCGCCTGCACGAACGTCACCTGTATCAGGGCATGCGACGGCGGCTGGGAGTCGCTACTCCTTCAGCCGTGAAGCTCCTCGCCGCCGCAGCGGTCGCACCTTCGCGCTGACCGGCGTCGGCGCGCGCGCTCCGGCCCCGATGCTCGGAGGCTGCCCGGTGTTCCCCGCCTCGAGCGTGTGGAACCGCCCGGTCGACAAGCTGCCGGTCGCGGCGAACTCGGCGACGCTGATCGCGTTCGATCGGGATGGCTGCGGCGTGCACGCCGACTTCGGCACGGGCTCTACGACGGCTCGCGCATCGGCATCCCCTACGTCGTCGTTCACGGCAAGACGACGCCGAAGTCGCGCGTGACGTTCGACTACGCCGACGAGAGCGACAAGGGCCCGTACCCGATCCCCGCAGGCGTGCCGATCGAGGGCGCGCCCGCGCACCACGACCGACGGCGACCGCCACGCGCTGATCGTCGACCGCGACTCGCTGCAAGCTCTACGAGCTCTACGCGCTGCGAGCGCCAGGGCTGCCGGCTGGGCGGCCGGCTCCGGCGCGATCTGGAACCTGCGCACGAACGCGCTGCGGCCGGCGACGTGGACCTCGGCCGACGCGGCCGGGCTGCCGATCCTGCCCGGGCTCGCGCGCTGGGACGGCGACGCCGTCGACGGGCCGCATCGACCACGCGCTGCGCTTCACGGTGCAACGCACGCGGCGCGCCTACATCTATCCGGCCCGCCACTACGCGAGCGAGCTCCAGCGACCCGTCGCTGCCGCCGATGGGCCTGCGCGTGCGCCTGAAGGCGAGCGTCGACATCAGCAAGCTGCCGCCGCAGGCGCGATCGTCGCGCAGGCGATGAAGACGTACGGCCTGATCCTCGCCGACAACGGCTCGAACTGGTACGTCTCGGGCGCGCCGAGCCCGCACTGGTCGAACGACCAGCTACACGCGCTCGGGCGCCTCACGGGCTCCGACTTCGAGGTGGTCGACACCTCGAAGCTGCGGCCGTAGCGAGACCGTGAACGTCGTGCCGGCCGCGACCGCTCTCGACCGCTGACGTCGCCGCCCATCGCCGTCGCGAGCTGCTTGACGATCGCGAGCCCGAGCCCGCTGCCGACCGGGCGGTCCTTCCCCACCTTGTCGTAGAGGTAGAAGCGCTCGAACGCGTGCGGGAGGTCGTCGGCGGGGATCCCGGGCCCGGTGTCGGCGACGACGAGCAGGCCCGGCTCGGCCGCACGACCGTGACCGCACCGCCCGCGGGCGTCTCGCGCAGCGCGTTCTCGACGAGGTTCGACGCGACCTGCAGCAGCCGGTCGGGTCGCGCCTCGACCCAGGCCTCCGTCCCCCGCCGCCCGAGCTCGACGCCGAACTCCCGCGCCGCCGCCTCGTGCCGGCGCGACCGCCTCGCGCGCGATCTCGGCGAGGTCGACCGGCTCGCGGCGCACCGAGAACTCGGCGCGGTTCATGCGCGCGAGGTCGAGCAGGTCGCGCACGAGCCGCTCGAGCCGGCCCGCCTCGACGCGGATCGTGCGCGCCGCCTCGTCGGGGCCGAACGCGCCGTCGGCGAGACCTTCCGCGTAACCGCGGATCGCGGTCAGCGGCGTCTTCAGCTCGTGGCTCACCGAGAGCAGGAAGTTGCGCTCGGCCTCACGCGAGGCCGCCAGTTGCTCCGTCATCTGGTTGAACGCCAGCGCGAGCGCGGCCGAGCTCGCGCGAGCCCTCCGTGGGCAGCGGATCGTGCCGCTCGTCCGCGGCCAGGGCGCGCGTGGCGTCGGCGACGCGCCGGATCGGGCGCACGATCGACCGGGCGACGAAGAACGACAGCGCCGCGGCGAACAGCACGCCCGGCGAGCGCCGCGAACAGCAGGTCGACGAGGAACGGACGCCACGCCGCCGACCGCAGGCTTGCCGGACCGCAGGACAGAGCAGCCCGAGATGCGGGAGCGTGCGGTACGAGTAGAGCTGGCGCTCACCCGAGGTACGTCGTCTCGCCGTCGCTCGACCGGTTCACGTTCGGGACGAGCGCCGCGAGCTTCGCACGCGCGCTCGATCATGATCCGCACGCTGCCCGAGAGCGTGTTCTGCGTCTTGTAGTTGACGTTCTGCGCGGCGCTGCAGCGCCAGGTCGTCGGCGCGGCGGGCGAGGTTCGCTGCCTGCGACCGTCGACCTGGCGGCGGGTCAGCACGGCGCCGATCGCGATCGTCAGCACCAGCGTGAGCGCGAGCGCTGCCAGCGTCGCCGCGAACAGCCGCGCCCGGAGGCTCTTCACGTAGCCGGCCGTCACTCGGACGGCCTTGTAGCCGGTCGCCGCGGAGCGTGCGGATCAGGTCGGGCCGGCCGAGCTTGCGGCGCAGCTGGGCGACGTGAACGTCGACCGTGCGCGTGCCGCCCGGGTACTCCTGTCCCCAGACGCGGTCGAGCAGGACGTCGCGGGAGACGACGACGCCCGGGTTCGCCATGAAGAACGCGAGCAGGTCGAACTCCTTCGCGGTCAGCTCGACGGGCTTGCCCGTCGACCGTGACGTCGTGGGATTCGCGGTCGAGCATGACGTCGCCGAGCGAGAACGACTCGCGTGGTCCTGCGGCTCCGTCCGGCGGAAGATCGCCTTCATCCGCGCGACGAGCTCGCGCGGCGAGAACGGCTTGGTCAGATAGTCGTCGGCGCCGACCTCGAGACCGACGATGCGGTCGGGCTCCTCGTCGCGCGCGGTGAGCATGAGGATCGGCACCTGCGAGCGGCTGCCGGATCTCGCGGCAGATCTCGAAGCCGTCCTTGCCGGGCAGGCCGATGTCGAGCAGCACCATCCGGATCTGGTGCCGGTCGAGCTCGACCAGGGCCTCCTCGCCCGACCGCACCCAGACGACGCGGTAGCCGTCGCGGGTCAGATAGCCGCGGACGAGCTCTCCGACGGAGGGCTCGTCTTCGACGAGGAGAATCGTCCCCGCCATACGTTCGAGAAGGCTATTAGAAGGACGAGGCGCGCACGCGCACAGCGGCGCCGCCGTCGATCCGCATCGTCATGACGGTCATCCTCCGCCGCAGGTCGTAGGAGTCGCGCGTGGCCGGTCGATGACGACGAGGGTCTGGGGCGAGAGCGGGATCACGGCCACGCTGATCCGAGCTCGCGGATCGTGATCTGCGTCGCGGACGGCCTGGATGATGCGCCCGCGGTCGAGGATCAGCGTGTGCGGCCTCTTGCCGATCTTGCGGTTGATCTCGACGTGCGACCACTTGCCCGGGACGTCGGGAATCGGCGGGGATCGTCGCGGCGCCTCGCCGCCGGCGATCGTGGCGAAGGCCCAGAGCACTACGACCAAGAACGGGCGAGCCGCCGCATGTCCTGACTATGCTGGTGGCGGTCATCGTCGTGGTTGCGCCTGGTAAGGCGAACGTAAAACGAGAGGGCCGCCGGCATGGTCGCCGGCGACCCTCGATTGCCGTTCAAGTCCCTCGCGCTCAGGTCGGTGGGTCAGTTGGCACCTCGGCCCGACCTCACCCGTCAATGTGCCTTCGACCTGCGCTCTCGACTCTCAATCCTTCCCCTCCACCCGGACAGCGTCCGGTTCTATCCAACGTTCCTGCGGGGGATTCGTGCCGCACCCCGCGTCTCCTGCCGATGATCGATCGAACCCCGCAGGAGCGCAATAGGCCATTCGGCCTAGTCCAACGAACCACGTTCGAACCTCGTTCCGACGAGGTTCGTGGGTTTTCGGCTCACGAACAGCCAAACCGCGAGTTCAGGCTCTCAGGGCGGCGGCGGCCGAAGCCAACAGGAACAGGCCGGTCCCGATCAGGACGATCGTGCCGCCCGGGGGGAGGTTCGCGTATACGAGACCGTCAGGCCGGCGAGCACCGATGCGAGCACCCGGACGATCGCGCCCGCGGCGAACGCCAGCCGCATCAACTCGTTGGGAGTCGGCGAGCACGCGGCGTTCGGCTTAGCGCGAACCGTCAGCAATAATGGCGGCGTGGCCCGGTCTGATCGCCCAGCACGCGGCCTACTCGTTGCCGTGCCGCTTGGTCTGCTCGTTGCCGCCGCCATCGTCGGCGTCGCTGCAGAACACTCTCACGAGGCCACGGGCCCCGCCGTCGTCCGGCTGACCGACAGGCAACAGAGCATCCGGCACGTCAACGTGAGCGAGGACGGGGTTGGCGATCTCGACATCGCCAACCTGCAGCTGTTCGGCACGACAACGCAGTCTCGCTCGATCGGCACCGGCGTGCTCAACTGCATGTATCTGTCCCGGACGCAGCGAAGCTGCTCGGGTACGTACCTCCTGCCGCGCGGGATGATCCTGACGGCGGGCGTCCTGAAATCCCGGCTCCTCTACACAGCGGCAATCATCGGCGGCACGGGCCTGTACGACAACGCCCGCGGCACGCTCACGGTGACAGCGAAGGGTCTGAAGCCGCGGCGGGAGCTACTCCTGTTCCGGCTCTCGGGATGAACATGGCAGCGAGCACGCTGCGGCCACTGATCTTGATCTGCGACGACGAACTGCCGCTCAGGGAGCTGATCAAAGCCGCGCTCGGCGACCGCTACCGGTACGTCGAGGCGGCCGACGCAGACGAAGCCGAGGCGGCGCTCTCAGGCGAGAGCCCTGCCACGATCGTCCTCGACGTGATGCTGCCCGGCCGGAGCGGGATCGAGTTTCTCGCCGAGCTTCGCGCCGGCGATGGGGAGCCGGCGATCCCCGTTGTCGTTGTCTCGGCATGGCAAAGCGCCGATGATGCAAAGGCCGCGTTCGTGGCAGGAGCCGATGCCTTCGTCGGTAAACCGTTCGATCCGGAGGATCTCGCCAACGTTGTTGAAGGGCTCATTGCTGCATAGTGTCGCCGGTCGGGTAACCGCATTCACCGCGCTCGGCGCGGCCGCGATCGGGGCGACGCTCGGCCTCTTCTTCGCAGCGAACACAAAGCTTAAGTCGGCGAACGAGGACAACGCGCGCGCGGCACTGATCAGCGCGGCGGCGTTCGACCTGCGTGCGCACGTGGTCGACCTCGACAACGCGTTCCAGGGCGTGATCGAGACGGGCAACGCCCGGTTCCTCGCCCGCTGGCACGCCGCCGAACGGGCCTGGCGCGCCCCGGCGTCGCAGCTCGAGCGCGCAGCGTCGCAGAGCCCAGACGAAGAACAGCGCGCTCAGCTGCTGCGGGCCGCGATCGAGGCGTACGTCACTGACTACGGCGAGCCTGTGATCGCGATTGCGAAGATCTCGCCGAGCGCCGCGCGGTCGTCGACGGCGAATGCCGAGGGCTCGCTGCGAATCGCGAAGATCCTCAACAACACTGACGGGCTCGCGCGCCTGGCGGCCGCCGACGCGGCGAACCGCAGCGACGCCGCGAACCGCCTCGCGCATCGCGCATCCCTCGCAGGCCTCGTAGCGCTGCTGATCACGCCGATCCTGCTCGTGGCCCTCGGCATCTGGCTCGCGCGCTCGGTTGCGCGGCCGCTCCGCCGCACGGTCGACGCCGCCAGCTCGGTGGCTGCCGGCGATTTCGACGTGCGGTTGGACGAGCACCGCAGCGACGAGTTCGGCGAGCTGGGCCGTGCCTTCAACGCAATGACGGAGTCGCTCGCCGCGAGCCACGAGGAGCTCGTCGCCCGTGCCGACAGCCTCGAGCAGGCCGAGCGCCACAAGTCGGAGCTGATCAGCATGGTCTCGCACGAGGTTCGAACACCTCTGGCCAGCATTCTCGGCTTCACGCGGCTTCTGCTCGAGCGCGAAATCGACGAGAGCGACCGCATCCGCTACCTGCAGATCGTCGATTCGGAGGCAACGCGACTCGCCGGCCTCGTCAGCGACTTCCTCGACGCTCGCTTGATCGAGGAAGGACAGTTCGCGCTGCGCCGTGAGCTCTTCGACATCCGCGCGCTCGTCCTCGAGCAAGCCGAGTTGACGCTCGCCCACGACGCCGAGCATCATCTGGCGCTCGACGTTCGCGATACGCCGCTGCTCGTCGACGCCGACCGCTCACGGCTCGCGCAGGTCGTCGGCAACGTGCTCTCGAACGCGGTCAAGTTCTCTCCCACGGGCGGCACCATCACTGTCGGCGCGGCGCAGTCGAACGGGTCGGCTCGCGTGTGGGTCGATGACGAAGGCACGGGCATCGACCCCGAGCACCGAGCACAGATCTTCGAACCCTTCTACCGCGGCGGCGCGGCCGCGGCCGGAATCCCTGGCACGGGGCTCGGGCTGGCGGTCTCCCGGCGGATCATCGAGGCGCACGGCGGCCGGATCGGCTTCGATGCGCTCCCCGCCGGCACGCGCTTCTGGATCGAGATGCCGGCGGAAGAAGCTCCGGGGGGCGCTGACGCGCTGCCGTGAAAAAGGGCGCGGCCGCCTCGAATCTCTCCCCTCCGGGTGGCCGCGCCCTCAGCACGTATCGGCGCGCCGCGGCACGGCCTTGAATCGGTACCCATTGCTAGCGAGTCGCAACGGCGTGGGTCGACGACGCGCACGCGACGAGGTGGTCGTACGCGGGGCTTGTGCCGACTGCCGCATCTGATGTAGAAGAAGGGTGATGGAAGACGAGCAGCTCGATGCCCAGATCGACGCTCTCGAGCTCGAAGAGCGTGAGGTGTCTGCTCGCAGGCGCAAGCTGCACGACCGCCTGGCGAGCTTCCCGAACGATGTGACGCTGCAGCAGGAGCAGGCAATCTCCAAGCATCGGCGCGAGCTGCACATCCAGATCGACGCCCTGAAAGCCGAGCGGAGCCGGCGCCGCGAGGAGCAGGCCGACGCCGGCGGCTCCGGCTGAACGTTTCCACCCTCTAACATCGGGGTATGCGAGGCACCGTGGGGAGGTCGGTGTGGATGGAGCGGCTGTTCGTGCTGCTCGTGGTCACGGTCAGCCTTGCGGCTGTCGACCTCTATGTGAAGCTCGCGGTGCCGACGCCCTCGTGGGCGCTCCACCAGAGATCCGACGTCTGGTTCTTCGGGTCGTGCGTGCTGATGTTCGCGGCGCTCGCGCTGGCGCGGCTGCCCTCGAACACCGTCACGGTCGCGGCCGGGATCTTCAACGGCGGCATGCTCGGCAACCTGATCTCTGCGAGCAGCGACCACCTCGAGGTTCCGAATCCGATCCTGATCGGTCATCAGACCGGCGGGATCGCCTTCAACATGGCCGACGCGTTCATCCTCACCGGCAACCTGATGCTGGTGGTCAGCCTATGCGTGCTGACGATCCGCCACCGCGAGCTCTTGCCGCAGCGGCAGGGTTTCAGGCTGGCCCGGTCTACGCGGTCGCGTCGGCCACGAGCTTCAGCCTGACCGGCTCGTTCTCGCGCTTCGTCGCGTACATCGCGCGATCGGCCTCCCGCATCAGGTCTTCGATCGAGGGCGATACGATCACGTCGGTGCCGGCGAAGCCGATGCTCGCTCGCTGACGCACCTCGCCGGTGCTGACGACGACCACGGTGCTCGCCAGAGCCGCATGGATGCGATCCGACACCGAGGCGGCCTGCGCGGCCGTACCGTCGACCAAGATGACTGCGAACTCGTCGCCGCCCAGCCGGCAGACCGGGCCTGCCCCGCCGACTGCGGAGCTGAGGACCCGTGCCACCTCGGCGAGCACGTCGTCGCCACAGAGATGGCCGTGCTCGTCGTTGACGCTCTTGAAATCGTCGAGATCGAGCAGCACCAACGAGACCGGCTTGGCGTCTGCCTCCTCGAGGGCCGCCGCGAGCAGCTCGTTGAAGCCACGGCGGTTGAGCAGCCCGGTCAGCTCGTCGCGGCGGCCGAGCTCCCGTAGCTCGGCGCGCGTGCGCGCGTTCTCGATCGCGATCGTCGCGGCGTCGGCAAAGCGCTGAGCGAGCTCGAAGTCGAGGTCGGAGAACGTCGCGCCGTCGCCTTCGCGATACAGGCTCATCGCACCGATCACGACCCCCCGAGCGACGAGCGGCACGGAGATGATCGCCTCAGGCTCGCCGATCGGCGTGCCGGAGACGTGGCCGGCGCGCGGGTCGAGATGCGCGTCGTTGCAGAGAATCGCCCGGCCGCGCTCGACGACGAGCCCGATCAGCCCCTCACCGAACGGCAGCCTGGACTCGAGAAACCCATCGGGCCAGCCGCCTTCGGCGACGAGCGGCAGCATCACGCGCTCGTCGGTCTGTGCCTCGGCAATCAGAATGCTTGCGACCGGGATCAGGTGGCGAACGGTCTTGACCAGGCGCTCGAGAACCTGGTCGAGCTCCTCGCGCGAGAGCAGGTCGTGGTAGATCTCGGCCAGCTGTCTGTACGACGCGGCAACCAGTTCACCACGTTCGGATGCCGCAGTATCCGGAACGGTTGCAGACATGGGATCTATGAGCCGATCATCGACGTCGCGGGAGCGCCGGGCGTCCCCCAAACGAGGGATCAGGAATAGAGGCGGCGGAGCGCTGCCTGCAGGTGGCGCTGCACCTCGAACGCAACGGCGTTCCGCTGCTCGAGCTCACTCTCGAGCTGCCTGACGCGAAGTCGCAGCTCTTCGATCTCGGCAGGCGACCCGGCGTCGTCCGAGAAGCCGGGATCGGCGAGGAAGGCCGGCAGTTCGGCGTTCGCCTGGAGGGGCGGTAGCGGCGGCGGCAGCGGGGCCGCTTCCCGGGCGTGCTCGCGATACGCCGGGGGCGGCGGGGGCGGCACCTCGATCGCCTGCGGCGGTGGCGCGACGGGCTTGGGCGGCCGCTCGGGCGCGGCCTCGCGCTCGGACTGCGGCGAGCGGCTGGTCAGAAGTTCGCTCGAGAGCGCCGCGTCGAGCGCGGCGCGCGGGACGACGACCATCACGGTGTCCTCACCGATCACCTCTCGCAGCGCCTGCAGCCGCTGCTCGGTCGGCTCGGCGACGGCGACGACCACCCGTCCGTCCTGCACGCGGGTCGGCATCGCCTCGAGCCGCTGAGCGTCCTCGCGGGAGAGGCGGGCAAGCGCGCCCGCATCGAAGAAGATCGACGAGCGGTCGACGTAGCTCAGGCTCCACTGCTCGGCGAGCGTGCGGGCGAGGTCCTCTTCCGAGAGCATGCCGCGGCGCACGGCGATCTCGCCGAGCCGCTCTCCGGTCTGGCTGCCCTCGAAGAGGGCGTCCTCGACCTGGGCGTCCGTGAGCAGGCCCGCTTCGACGAGCAGGCGTCCCAGAGGGACGCGGCCGTTTTCCACGTCGTCGCTCAAGGTGTCGGGGATCGGGTTCATCTGCACACGGCTCGTCCTTTAGGTCTTGTCGGCTGGGAGACGGCCGAACTTGAGGGGGAAGAATCCGCAGGTTCAGCCGGCTCGCCCTTGCCAGGCGCTCAGGCCGACCGCACCGGCGGCGAGGAGCAGCAGCAGGACCGCCGCGACCACCGGCGCACGGCTCTCCGAGGCCGTTTGCAGAGTTCCGCGGCTCGCCTCCGCAGCGACTGCGGGCCTCGGATCGGGCTTGGCAACCAGTTTCGGCAGCGGCGCAGCATGGGCGAGCGGCCGGATCGCGAGCAGGCGGCGGAAGTCCGTCAGCGAGCCCTGCCCCGCGGGAGCGTGCGACGGCAGGATGACCGGCGGCAGCATGTGCACCTTTGCGATCCGGTTCCACTGCGCGAGGTAGGTGGTCGGGTCGACTGCGCCGTCGTAGCCCAGGTAGAGGAGCCCGTTCGGGTGCACCTCGAAGTGCAGGTGCGGCTCGGTGGTGTGGGCGTCGCCCGTGTTGCCGACGAAGCCGAGTACCTCCCCCCGGGCCACGTGGTGGTTGTCGCGTGAGAGGGCGGTGTAGCCGGCAAGGTGCGCGTAGTAGAAGGAGTTGCCGAAGCTGTCGCGGAGCCAGAGACGCCAGCCGCCGACCCGGTTCCACCCGACTGCGAAGACGGTGCCGTCGGCGATGGCGACCACGGGAGTGCCGAGCTTCGCGAACAGGTCGTCGCCGTGATGCCAGCCACCCGGGACGTCACTGCGGCCGGCGCCGTACGTGTCGCCCCACGAGCTGTTCCCGTAGAGCGGGAAGTCATACGATTGGGAACCGAGAGGCGGTGCGGCGCGCAGCGGCTGGTGCGTCGGATGGAAGCCGCGCTTCGCCTTCTTCGCCTTGGGCTTGGTTTTGTGCTTCGGCTTCGCCTTGGCGGGCTTCGGCGGCGGCGCCTTGGTGGTCGTGGCCGTCGCGGGGGTCGTGGTCGTCACGGTTGTCGTCGGTTTCGGCTTTCTCTTCACCACGGTCTTCGGTTGCGGCGGTGCGACGACGGGCGCGGCGGGCGGCGGCGCGGGCGCGCGGTCGGCGCTGACCCAGCCGATCAGGAAGGTCGTGCCCTTGGGGAATCCGGCATGCGGGCGGGTCAGCTCGAGGGCGAGCGCAGAGCGCCACCAGCGAAGCGGTTGCCCGGCACCGGTGTCGAAGCTTGCCTGCGAGCGAAGCGTTCCCCAGTCGCCGACGCCGACCGATTGGCCCGGCCCGACGGTCACCGGTTTCGCGTTCACCTCGAGACCGTCGAAGTGCGCGCGCAGGCGCCAACCCGAGCCGTCGCCCGTCGCCGGCACGAGATCGACCTCGAGCGTGTCGGCGCCGACCGAGTTGCCGAGGATGCGCCACACCGTCGTGCGAGTCGCGCTGCCGCCCGGCGATGCCGCCGAGGCGACACAGCCTGCGGCGCCGACGTCGATGTGGTCGAGAGTCAGTTGCGTGCCCGGGTCGAGAAACGAATCCGCGCTACCGCTCTGCCTGTCGGCGGCGGTTACCGACGGGCCGACGACGGTGGGCACCTTCGCCCCGGGTGCGAGCGTGGCGAGCACACCGGCTCCCACGCAGGGGGCTGGGTCGGCCGCCTGCGCCCGCGCAGAGGCGGCGAAGACCGCAAGCGTGCAGGCGGCGGCGCAAGCTGCCCGGCGGCGGAGCATCAAAGCCAGGGTAACCCAGGTTTGCGGCATAAAACCCCTATCGGGGGGATTCGCGCCGAACATGAGTCGATCAAGAACAGACCTTGCGGCGCGAAACTTCCTTGGCGGGGACTGCGTTGGCGCGTGCCTTGCTGGCACTTGCGGCGCTCGTGATCGTCGTGCTGGCCCTGCTGGGCGCGATCGACGGCCAGATGGCGGTACTGCACGCCGGCCGGGTCGATCGCGGGTCGATCGAGGCTGCGGCGGGGGCCCTCACGATGCTCACCGGCGCTTGGCTCCTGGTCGTTTCGGCGTACGGGCGGCGGACGGCGCCCGACGCACGGGTCGAACAGCTCGAGCGGCAGGCGCGGACCGACAACCTGACGCACCTCGGCAACCACCGGGCGTTTCATCACGACCTCTCCGACGCACTGACGCACCGCAGCTCGACCGGAACCGTGCTGACGCTGATGGCGATCGACCTCGACGGGCTGAAGCAGATCAACGACGCGCACGGGCATCCGGCGGGCGACGCCCACATCCGCAAGGTCGCCGAGTGTCTCAGGCGGACCGTCGGCGACGCAGGGATCGTCTATCGCACCGGCGGCGACGAGTTCATGGCTCTCCTGCCCGGCCGCCGCAACTGGCACGGGCTGACGCTCGCACATCAGATCGATCACGCGACGCGACTCGCCACGGGCCGCCGAGCCGTCAGCATCGGGCTCACCGAATCGCTCGGGACCGAGGGCCGCCATCTGCTCGTGCACCAGGCGGACGTCGCGCTGTACGAGGCCAAGAGAACCAAGCTGAGCGCGGTCGCGTTCCATGCAGGTTTGACGTCGCTCACCCGGCCGAGGTCGAGGCCGTTCCAGGCCCGTCCCACGATCAGCGGGCGCTCGCGGCCGCCCTGGCCCGCGCCGTCGACGCAAAGGACAGCGGCACGCGCAGCCACTCGGAGCTGGTCGCGCAGCTGTGTGTCGGGATCGGCGAGCGGCTGGGGGTCGACGCGGCCAATCTCGAGCAACTGCGCATGGCCGGCTTGCTGCACGACGTCGGCAAGATCGGCGTCGCCGACTCGATCTTGCACAAGCCCGAGGCTCTGACCCCGGACGAGTCGAACGCAATGGCGGAACACGTGACGATCGGCCACGCGATCCTGATCGCCGCCGAGCTGCCGACCGAGGCGAACTGGGTCCTCCACCATCACGAGCGCTACGACGGCAAGGGCTACCCGGAAGGGCTTCGCGCCGGCGACATCCCGATCGAGGCGAGGATCATCGCGGTCGCCGACGCCTACGAGGCGATGACGGACTCGCGCCCCTACCGTCAGGCGAAAACGTTCGACGAAGCACTGGCCGAGCTGCGTGAGCACGCGGGCTCACAGTTCGACGGACGGTGCGTGCACGCGCTGGTCGACGTCGTCCACGACGCGGTCGCCGAGAAATCGAAGCAGCCGGCTGTCGCGAAGGCCCTACCGCGGACGGTGGCGGGTCTCGCCGCTGATGCGACCGCCGCCTGACTAACTCGCAAGCGTCGCGACGATCACGCCGAGCAGCACGGCTGCGCCGGCTCCGAGCGCACCGATCCGCAACTCGCGCTCACCGACCGTCGTCAGGAAGCCCGTCCGGCGGATGATCCCATGCGGCAGCGCAGCGAGGCCGCCGAAGAGCAGCCCGGCCCCGACCGCGAGCCAGATCACGAGACCTTGCTGAGAGCTGCTCGAAGTCGTCGTCGCGACAGGAGTCGGCGCGGCCGTCTTCTGCACCGGCGCAGGCTTGGCCACCTTCTTGCGCGAGACGGCAACCTTGTGCTTGACCGGCGGCTTGACGAGCCGGACAGCCGCGGGATGCTGCTTGACCCACGCGTCGTACGAGGCGCCGTGCAGCTTGAGCCAGGCTTTCAGCTGCGCCTGGTTCGCGAAGATCCCGTCGCCCCAGACGAGCGAGCCGCGGAAGCCGGGCGCATGTGGATTGGGTTTGGCCTTGGAGGGGCTCAGCACGCCGTAGATCGCAATGCCCGCGATGATCGCGAACGCGGTCGCGAGCGGCAGGAACACGAGCAGCTTGTTCCCCTGCCGGTTCGACCTTGCGGGCATGGTGGCCATCATGGCCGAGATTCTGACACGCGGCTGGCGAAATTCAACTTTCGGCGAGGCGCAGCGCGAGCTTCGGACACTCCCTGATCGCCCGGCGGGCGTCGGCCGCCAGGCTCGGCGGCAGCGGTCGAGGGTCGACGATCGGGAAACCCCAGTCGTCGAGCCGGATCCATTCCGGCAGGAGCTCGGCGCAGAGCCCGTGCCCGTCACAGGCGATCGGGTCGACCCGGAGCGACTTAGGCAACGGGGAGAACTCCGCGGTCGCGGCGCCGGCAACTGCCTCGGAGGTGCTGCTCGGTCTCGTGCTCGAAGACCGAAAGCGTGCTCGAGATGAACGCGGCCGCCCCGTCCGGGTGGCGGCACGCGCCACGCCCTTTGACGTCCTCCGCCCAGCGCGCAAGCTGGGCCACGCTCCCGGTGTGGCCGTCGGCGAGGTGCTCGAGCCCACGAGCCAGGGCCGCGAGACCGTGGACGCAGGGGCCACATTGACCCGCGCTTTCGCCTGCGAGATAGCGGGCGACGCGCGCCGTCTCGCGGATCGCGCAGGCGGTATCCGGGAACGCGACCACGACCCCGGCGCCGAGCCCTGATCCCGGCTCCAGCCGGAGCGCCCGGTCGCGCGTCCACCGACCGAAGTAGCCGCCGACCAGAAACGCCCCTACCGGCTCGGTCACGCCGCCCGCTGCCTGCACCAACTCGTCGATGGTGCTCCCGAGCGCGATCTCGTAGACGCCGGGTCGCGCGACGGCGCCGGAGAGCGTGACGAGCGCCGTTCCGGGCTCGGGCGCCGTTCCTTCGGCGCGGAACCAGCTTCCGCCGTGGCGAGCAACGAGGCCGAGGTGCGCGAGCGTCTCTGCGTTCTGCACGAGCGTGGGCGCACCGCCGAGCCCGTGCTCGAACGGATAAGGAGGCTTGAGGGTCGGTTTCGGAGCACGCCCGTCGAGTGCGCTCAAGAGCGCTGTCTCTTCGCCGGAGACGAAGCCGGCCGGGACCGTGGCAAGCCGCCACCGCACCGGGTCTTGACGCTCACCGAGAGCTCTCGCGAGCACATCGCGCTCGACGCGGGCATCGCGGCTGATGGCGACGACCACGTCGCGCGCGCCGAGCGCCGTCGCCGCGGCGACGGCTCCGTCGAGCGCGAGGTGCGGCACCGCACCGAGCAGCGCTTTGTCCTTCTCGCTTGCGGGCTCTCCCTCCGCGCCGTTCAGGACGACGACCGGGCGGCCGCCCTGCGCGGCGACCGCGCGCAGCTTCTCGCCGGTCGGAAACGCGCCCCCACCCCGGCCTTTCAACCCGCAGGTCGTCGCCGTCGCGATCAGGTCGGGGTCGAGGCGCAGCGGCCCGTAGCGGGCGACGTGCTCGCTCAGGAACACGGGCTGTCCGTCGGGACGCACGCCGGCGAGGAGACGGGACGTCGTCATTCGCTCTCCGCGGGTGACCCCGCGACCGATCCGCTGACGGTTCCGGCCGCGGCGTCGATGTTCAGGCTGAAGCTGAGCTGAAGCTGGGTCCCGCCGGCGGAGACGAGTGCGACGACATCCTGGCCGTCGAGTCGCGCAACGCTCCCTTTGAAGACGGTGCTCGTGCCGGCTGGGACGTACGAGACACCGCTGGCGGTCATCGACACTCCGTCTTGTTGGGGCTCGCCACGGAGGTCGATCCGGACGGCGCCGACGCGACCGTCGTTCAGCCTGCCGGCGATCACGACGTCGACCAGGCCGTTCGGGTTCGTCGTCTCGACGATGGTGCCGGCGAGCTGCGCCGAGAACGAGGTCTGGATCGGGCGAGCAGCAGCAACCCGGCGGGTCGTCGTGCGGCTGCTCGCGAGCAGGGTCGGCGGGGTGCCCGCACGTTTGGCCCAGCCGTGCTTCGCAGGACCGCCCTGGTACCAGGCGACGATCGCGAGCGGCGCGAGCAGGGCGACGAGCGCGGCGGCCGCCTGCACCGGCGTTCGCCGGCCCGGGGTGACGGCGACGCGAGTGAGAGCCGCGAGGGCGACGACTGCGAGGGAGCCGAACCCTGCGGCGACCATGAAGCCGACGCGAGCGTCGCTTCCGCTGCCGAACGCGTGCACGAGCGCGAGCGGCCACGACGCGTAGGCGAGCCAGTGAACCTTGCGCCACAAGCGGTAACCGAACCGCGCCCGCAACAGACTCGTGATCACGAGCGCCAGGATCAGGTCGAAGGCGACTGCCCCGAGCCCGAGCCACACCGGGCGATAGCGAGAGACGAACGGGACGAGCGCGTCGACGAGCCGGATCGGGGCGTAACCGTCGAGCACCGTGGTGACGACGTGCACGACGATGAACACGACCGCCAGCAGGGTCAGGTTGCGATGCACCGCGCTCACCGCGAAGCGAGGCCAGCGGGGCGTCCGCCAGCGTGATGTCGTCAGGACGCCGAGCGCGACCGAGGCGGTCAAGAGCAGCAGCGCGACGACGCCGGTGCCGCGCGTCAGGTACCAGAAGGTCTTTGCATTGCCGGCCGCGGCGATCACGCGGCGACCGCGTCGGCCGGCCAGCCGCCGACGAGCTCGATGTCACCCTCACGGCCGACGAGGCGCGCCGGCAGGCGTCGAGCCTCGAGCCAGTCGCGCGCAGAGTGCGAGAGCACGATCGCCGCCGTGGCGGCGACGTTGGCGTCGACACACGTTGGCGCAGCGACACTGACCGTCCGCCAGCAGCTCGTCGCGGGCCGGCCGGTCGCCGGATCGAGCAGGTGATGCGCATCCCCGCTTGCGGTGCGCCACCGGCGCACGGTGGTGCTCGACGTTGCAAGACCTCCAGTCGCGATCGAGACGACCGGGCCGGGATGGCCAACCGGAACGGCATGGTTCTCGGCGATCCGGATCGGCCAGGACGCGCCCCCGGAGACCGCCACGTCGCCGCCGAGCGAAACGAGCACCCCGCAGCCGATTTGGCGCGCGATCGTGGAAGCCGCATGGTCGGACGCCCAGGCTTTGGCTGTCGCCCCGAGGTCGAGCTCGACGCCGGCCGGCGTCCGCAGCGTCAAGCTGTCGCGGTCGAGCTCGATCAGGCGCCAGGTCTCGCGCGGGGTCGCGCGCTCCTCGACCGTCCAACTCTCCCGCCGGCGGACGAGCGCGAACGTGCGGTCGTAACCGGCGGCGCGCAGCGGGACGCCGAGCGTCGGATCGACCCGGCCCTCGGTGGTCACGGCCGCCGCGAGCGCGATCTCGACCAACTCGGCCAGCAGCGGCGAGACGGAGACCGGTCTCCCCGGCTCGGTCGTTGACCCGCTGCAACTCCGAATCGGGCCGGAACCGGCTGCAGGTGCGGTCGAGCTGGGCGACCTCGTCAGCAAGCAGCGCACAGGCTTCACCGAGCCTCCCGTCTTCCTCGACGCAGACGACGGCCGTGGTGCCGAGAGCCGTGAACGTCATCGCGCGCATGGCTCAGGAGCCGCCCGAGGAGACGACCGGCGGCTCGTAGGACTGCGTCGGGGCGGCGGTGGCCGGTGCGGACTCGGCGGGCGTGGAAGAGCTGGAGGCGCTGCCCGCGGACTCGACGGCGACGAGCGGCGCCGCGGGCGCCGAGGTCAGGGCAGCGATCTTCCGCGTGCTTGCCGCCGGGGCGCCGGCCTTCTTCGGGTGGGTCGAGCCCGCGGCCAGGGCGGCGAAGATGCCGCCGAGCGCCACCGACCCGGCGATTGCGGCGCCCGTCGCCCGGCGGAACCGGGAGCGGGCGGCCTCGCGGGCGCCGATCGCACGCTGGATCCCGCCTCGATCGTCGATGGGTCTCATCCCAGCAAGGTCGCAACCCGAGATGAGACAGCCATGAGCGCTTGCTAGGAGGGAGTTAAGAGCTGCCGGGTAGCTCCACCCAGACATCGGCGCCGCCACCGGCCCGGTTGGCGGCGCGGGCGATCCCGCCGTGAGCCTCCGCGATCAGGCCGACGATCGAAAGGCCGAGCCCGGCGCCGCCCGCGCTGCGTGCCTCGTCGGCGCGGCTGAAGCGATCGAAGGCACGATCGAGGAACGCCTCGGGGAAACCGGTCCCACGATCGGCGACGTGGAGCTCGACCACGCCGTTTCGGCGCATCGCGAACAGCTCGACGTCGCCTGCGCCATACGCGAGGGCGTTCTCGACCAGGTTTGCGAGCGCCTGGCCGACCCGCACCTCGTCGACGTCGATGACGGTGCCGCCGTCGCGCGTGGCCCGGACGGTCCGTTGCAACTCGGCGCCTCGGCGGCGGTAGCGGTCGGCTGTGGCATTCAGCAGCTCGGACGTCTCGATCGGTCGGCGTCGGATCGGCAGGGACCCCTGGTCGGCGCGGGCGATCGTGAGCAGGTCCTCCGCCAGCCCGGAGAGCCGCTCGGTCTCTTCGGCGGCCGAACGGATCGCCGCTTCGAGCTCCTGCTGCGATCGCGGCCGGCGCAGGGCGAGCTCGAGCTCGGTCCGGAGCAGCGCAAGCGGCGTGCGGAGCTCGTGGCTCGCGTCGGCGACGAATCTCCGCTCATGCTCGAACGAGGCGTGCAGCCGAGCGAGCATGTCGTTCAGGGTCAGCGCGAGGCGCGAGATCTCGTCTCGGGCGCGTGGCACGGGTAGGTGCGCCGGCACGCTCGCAGTCACGTCGGCGGCCCGTGCGCGCATCGCCTCGACGGGCCTGAGGGCTGCGGCGGCCACCCCGTAGCCGGCCAGCGACGCGAGCAGCAGCGCGAGCGGGGTCGCGATCAGCAACTCGCGGAGCAGGCGGTCGAGTGTCTCTTCGCGCGCATCGAGCGAGCGCGCGAGGACGACGGTGACCGTGCCCTGCGCTGCCGGCACCGCACGCACGCGCCACTCCCCGTCACGTCCCGGAATCATGATCGTCCTGCGGACCGTGCCCCCGACCGCCCGTGCGGCACTCGCCGGATCGAGCAGCGGTGCGAGGCCCTTGGGCGTCGAGCGCCGCGTTCGTCCGCGGGCGTCGAGAACCTGGGCAAGAGTGACGCCGCCGGCGGTGTCCGGGTCGACCAAGCCGTGCTCGTCGTTGGCGTGCGCAACAGCTTCCTGCGCCTGCGCGCGCAATGTCTGGTCGACGGAGGCAAGCAGCGCATCGCCGACGCGGACGTAGACGAGCAGGCCCATCCCGGCGAGCACGACCGCCATTGCGACCGCGAAGGCGAGCGCGAGCCTGACGCGAATCGGCAGCCGGCTCATCAGCTCGACCGCAGGCGATAGCCGACGCCACGAACCGTCTCGAGCGATTCGCACCCGAACGGCCTGTCGATCTTCTCGCGGAGATAGCGCACGTAGACGTCGACGACGTTCGAGCGTGTCTCGAACGCCATATCCCACGCGCCGCCGAGCAACTGGTCGCGCGTGAGCACGGAGCCGGCGTGCCGCATGAAGAGCTCGAGCAGCCCGAACTCCTTGGCCGAGAGGTCGAGCTCGGTCTCACCCCGCCACGCGCGGTGCGCGCCCGGGTCGAGCCGAAGGTCACCGATCTCGAGCACGACCGGACGCTCACCGGGCGCGCGGCGCACAAGTGCGCGCAACCGTGCGAGCAGCTCTTCGAACGAGAACGGCTTCATCAGATAATCGTCGGCGCCGGCGTCGAGCCCTTCGATGCGATCCTCGACGGCGTCTCGGGCCGTGAGCATCAGGACCGGTGTCCACACCCGATTCTCCCGGAGCGCGCGGCAGACGTCGAACCCAGTCAAGCCGGGAAGCATCACGTCGAGCACGATCGCGTCGTACGCCGTCATTTTCGCCATCAGCAGGCCGTCTTCGCCGCGACTCGCAGCCTCGGCGACATGCCCTTCTTCGCGGAGCCCGCGAACCAAGAGCTGCGCGAGCTTCGCCTCGTCCTCTACGACCAGCACACGCATGTCGTCATTGTGCTCGCGATGCGTCAGCCGTGAGCGTCGCGCATCCAGTGCACCCACGGCGATACCAGCGGCAGCGAGGCGATCGCGAGGATTGCACCGGAGACGAGCGCCACACCGACGATTCCCGCGCGCAGCCCGGCTCCGCCCGCACCGTCACGCCGCAGGTCGGCCGTGGCCAGCGCCGGCAGCTTGAGCACGTGTGCAGGGACGTGGATCGCCATCGCTACAACCCAGATGATGAAGCTCGCCTTGTGCAACGGCAGCACGAGCGATGTGCCCGGCCCGAGCACGGCCAGCGCCACCCCACTCGCAAAGAGACCGACCGTGGCGAGCACCACGATCGGGCCGAGCATGCGGAGGAGCGTCGGCGGCGGCCCCGCTGCGACGTACTCCGCCCGGTGCATGTAGTAGCGGGCGAACCGGTAAGCGACGCTCCCGAGCTTCAGACCAACCAGCGGCACGAGCAGGATGCCGATCGCGATGTGCCAGGAGAGGAACGTGCGCAGCGAGAGCAGCGTCGCTCCTTCGAGCGCGAGCAGCACGAGCAACACGACCGCAGACAGGGCAGTCAGGCGCGAGTTGCCCGTGGAGCCTCCGGAGCGAGCAGGCATGAGCGCAGGGAACCAGCGGAAGATGAGGCGAACGTGAGACGGAAGGTTCGACTCAGGGCTGGGAATTTGCGATCGTGAAGCTGACGACCTTCACGCCGCTGGTGATCCGGCCTCCCGCCTCGACCGCCGAGCCTCGGTGAGGCTGATCCGGCAGCGTGTCGCACCGTCTGTCCCGACGGGGATCGAGACCGTCCTCGGGATGCGGGTCGCCACCACGGTCGTCTGCCCCGAGGGGCAGACGACCGTGAGCGCCTTCGCTGCTGCAACGCTCCGAAGCTTCAGTCTGACCGTCTGCGGGCCTCGAACTCGGGGCCGCGAACAACTCGGCTGCCGTGCCCAGGAGGCCGTCGGTGCGGTCGAGCCCGAAGATGCATGGCGCGAGGGGACGTCGTGAGCCAAGCCGTCTGGGAAAGCCCGGCCATGGGTTGCGTCAACCCGGCAACGACCGTCGTGTCGGGCGCGAAGGCGAACGGGCCGCCAAGTCGACTGCCTTGGCGCGATCGACGAGATCTCCAGAAGAGTTGAACGTAACGGGAACCGATGGGAAGCCATCGCTCGGCCGACCCGCCGCCGATCACGAGCACGCGGTCGATCGTCGGTGTCCAGAAGAGAGTCTTCATCAACGTGAATCGGTCTGTGCCGGACCAGGTGACAAGCGCTGCCTGACCGGGCGTGTCGAGCTGAACGCTTTGTCGGTCATGGCTCGCGGCAGCAGCCTCCGGAAGCGGCACGAGATGGATCAAGGCCCGCGTGCCGGCGACGCATACGGCGGTCGAGATGAGCACGGCGAGCAAGATGGCTAGCTGAGGCCGCGATCGGAAAAGCCCCACCAAGACCGCTGCAAGCGCAAGCCCGCCGGCCCAGATCGAGCGGAGCACCTCGACGCTCCGCGCCCGAGGGCGTTGAGTCCGAGCAGAGTCGGCGAATGGTCGCTCGCAGCACGGCGCAAGGAGTGGGTCGCAGGAAGAAGATGGCCACCGGGATCAACCCGTAGGCGATCAGCCAGCGCGCTCGTCGCCGACGCTCCGACTCCACAGCCCATACGCAGGCAACAGCGAGCAAGGGCACCACGTAGAAGGTGTAGCGCTCATGCACACGGTGTTGGTAGGCGTCGACGTAGGCAGCCTCCACGACAACCGCAACCACGTGACCCGAGGGCAAGTACGGCAAACGACCTGGCGGCTTGGGTCGGCCGACCGAACGAAGGATGCAAGGCCGACGATCGCACCAGGAACGACCACCCAGCCGGCCGCAACCGAGACGACGAAGACATTGAGTCCCGACCATCGCCACATCGAGAAGAGCGTCGACGGATCAGCCGGGAACGAGTAGAACCCTACGAAGCTGCTCGGCCCGAGCGAAGCGACCACAACGAGCCCGAGACCCAGTGCCGCAGCGACGATCGGCTGGCTTCGAAGCGCCTTCCGCCACGAGCCGCCGGCCTGTGTGAGCGCCGCAACTACGTAGAGAACGACGACGAACGCGAACTGGACCCGGGCAAGACAGAGGACGACCAGTAAAGCGACGACTCCAAGTTGGCGCATCCTGCTCGGCGACACGAGCGCATTGAGAGCGACCAGCAGAGTGGTGATGAAGAGGGGGTACGCGTATGGCTCAGTCATCGCCGCAGTCGCGAACGCAGCGTCCGGGACGAGGACCGCCAGCAACGCGACGCCTACGCTTCCGCGCGGTGAGATGCCGAGTCTGCGCGCGAGCGCGTAGGCGGGGAACACCGCGAGCGAAAACCAGATCGCGCCAAGGTCCAAAACAACGTGATAGGCGGTGCCGACATTGCCGATCCACCAGGCCGGCGCCATCAGATAGGGCGCCAACAGTGACGAGAAGTGCAGGAACTCGCCGCGGAACCGCGGCACGCCGGTCGAGGAGATCGAGCGCGAGATGCTCGCGTAGATGTACTCGTCCGGGTAGTAGAGCGGCGTAACGCGCTGTCCGGCGGCGTAGATCCGCGCGACGACGCTCACGGCGAAGATCGCGGCCAGCAATGTTCCTTCGCCGTGGACCCGACGTCTCACGGCTCGCTGGCCGCCTGCCTACTTGATCAGCGTCAGCAGCTTGAACATCGGGAGGTACATCGAGATGACGATCGTCCCGACCATCGCTCCGACGCCGATCATCAGGATCGGCTCGATGATCGAGGTGAGCGAGGCGATGCTCGCGTCGACCTCGTCCTCGTAGAAGTCAGCGATCTTCCCGAGCATCTTGTCGAGCTCTCCCGTCTCCTCGCCGATCTTGACCATCTGGCTGACCATCGGCGGGAAGACCGGGTCGTCGGCCAGCGGACCGCTGATCGGAACGCCCTCATGCACCCGCTCTCGCGCATGAACGAGCGCTTGTTCGATCACATAGTTGCCTGCGGTGCCGCCTGTGATCTCGAGCGCCGTGATGATGTCGACGCCGGCGCTAGTGAGTGTCGACAAGCGTCCGCGAGAACCGAGCGAGCGCAATCTTCTGGACGACGTCGCCGACCTTCATCGGCAGCTTCAGCTTGATCCGGTCCCACCGCTGGCGTCCAGGCTCGCGTGTTCTTCAGGCGGCGAATGCCCCAGATCGCGAGGCCGACGGCCGGGAAGATCAGGAACCAGTATGCCCGCAGGCCGTTCGAGGCAGTCATCACGATCCGCGTCGGCAGTCGGAAGCGTGCCGTTCAGCGAGTCGAAGACCTTGACGAACACGGGAACGATGAACAGCAGCATGAAGACGAGCACGAGGCTGGCGAACGCTGAGCACGACGATCGGGTAGACCATGGCGCTCTTGACGCGGCGCTTGATCGCCGTTTCCTTCTCGATCTGCATCGCGATGCGATCGAGCACGGTGTCGAGGGTTCCCGACGACTCGCCCGCCTCGACCATCGCGACGAAGAGCCGGTTGAAGACCTTCGGATGCCGCGCCAGCGCGCGAGAAAGCACGACCCCCGACTCGACGTCGGAACGCACGTCGATGATCACTTCGCGCAGATACTTGTCATCGGTCTGCTCCTCGAGCGTGACGAGCGCAGCAACGACGCTGACCCCCGCCTCGATCATCGTCGCGAGCTGACGCGAGAAGATCTGCAGCGACTTCGGCTTGACCTTCTTGAACGCCGTGCGGGCGCTCTGCTCGCCGGCGGCGGCCTTCTCCCGCAGCTGCTGCGGCAGGAGTCCTCGCGCCTGGAGCTGCTCGCGCGCGTTCGTCAGATCGGGCGCGTGGATGACGCCCGAGCTCTCGAGGCCCTGGGCGTTGATTGCGTCGTAGGAGAAGATCGCCATTGGTTGCGTCCTAACGGTAGACGATGAGCTCGCGGATGTATGCCGTCGGATAGCCGAGCGAATGCACGCTGCCTGCACGGCGTCGTAACGGCATTCAGAGTCGCGTACGGGCCGGTATAGACGACCCAGTAACCACCACGCAGCGGCCGGCGGTTCGACGAGTTGAGCACCGAAACCGGGCTAAGACCGCGGCCTCTCGCCTTCGCCGCAAAGCTCGTCGCGGACTTCTTCCCTTCGCCGGTCGGGATCGAGGCGAGGATGACGATCCAACCGTGGGTGGCCTTGCGGCCACCGCCCGGCGTACCGATCACGATCTTCTCGGGCA